>NZ_CP174301.1:4120000-4889822 GCF_052467165.1 Microbulbifer variabilis | reverse complement strand
CCTTCCCACTGCTGCCTGAGCAGCGAGGAGGCGAACTATACGGACTTCAGGGAGGGCCGGCAAGCACTTTTTGGAAAAATATTTCAAAAAGATTTTTGCCTGAAAATTAGCCTGCAAAGACTGTAAGAAAGGGGGATGACGATGCCTGGTATCGAGGCCCTACTAAATGAGGGCCTCCCTGCTTGAAAAGTAGCTGACAAATTAACTCTACAAGCTTTTCCCTGAAGAAGCTTTTATAGTCCGATCTCCCTCTACAATGGTGCTTGTATCATGTGCACTTACCTGCTGGCCTTTATCCTTACTTCTCCGCTTACCTGTAACCGCCCAAGCGAGTAGTGCAAACCAGGCAATCCATGAAAGTATTGCGGGAACATTTGCTGCAAAGATCTTTGGGAAATGCTTTCGGTTAAAAAAAAATGCAACTATTGATGGCAAGAAACAAACCAGCAAAAAGAATGTAACAAAAATAAAACCTGTAAGCGCACTGACACCACTGAGTATTTCCAAGAAGCTAGTTACCAACTGATCAAGATCTGTAAACATATCCTTATTCCTAATTATTGATTGTTCTTTTTACAGTCCCGCCAGCAACCATTTCTTTACAGTTATTTTAGATATTTTTTCTGAAAACTCTTCAACACCATTTTTTCTCTTCCTGTACGTCTATATATGTAGACACTGTACAGAATCAGAAAAACGACAAAGCCCGAAAAAACAATGAGGACCTCCTGGGGATGGCGAATTAAGGGTTCTGTCGAACCACTATAAGCTCTTGCATAGCTCCATATACCGATCAAAAAAATTTGTAGAAATAAAAAGAACCAGCTGAAATGAACCTCTCTACGTTTGCGCTTTAACCTGAGAAGACCCAAATCTACATAAGCTTTTGCCGATTCCTCTAATGGAGCCCACAAGCCACGACGATTAGTCATAGAGAACCCAACTGCCAAAGCAAGCATTGATAGCGCAAAAGCCAACCGTAAAATAACATCGGATTGATCTTTATTGAGTATCGCTACTACTACATAGATACCTACTCCTAACACTACAAGCCACTCAAAGGCTACCACTAATCGCATACGCCGTTCCTGACGACGCACCCACTTAAGGATTGCAGCTGGAACTTCTGTATTTACCGGCAGCTGCTTCCATATCTTTTCCAGCTCCAACCACTGCTTATCAGAATCTGTCCCACTCACTTCTCACCTCCTGACAGACAAATATTTAGGCGCTCTTTAGCTCTGTTTAGCCGTACCGCAATATTGGATTCACCGATACCAAGCACCTCAGAAATTTCTGCATAGCTCAACCCCTCCAGACGAAGAATCAATGTTTGTCGTAGTCCCAAGGGTAACCGTTGCACGGCACGAACCAAGCGATCCGACTTTTGCTCAGCAGCCAAACGCTCAGCGGGGCCAGGCTGATGATCCTCTAACTCCAGTAATTCCTCTCCACAACTATTCTGCGGTTTTCGCCTGGCTATCTCTGTTACACAGCGATTCTGCGCAATGCGATATACAAACGTCTTAAGGCTGGCATCCCCCCGGAATGCGGGCAGAGCTCGCCATAACCCCAGCCAGATCTCCTGTAGTAGATCATCATGCTCAGCCCTGGAATGTACATAACTATGTACCACCCGAGAAATACCTTCAGCATATTCCTCTATTGCTTGTTGAAATAATTGATCCCGCGATTCCACCGGCTACTCCATCATCTATGTAAGATACTGTACCGGCGGCATCAAAAACCTTACAAAATGTTTTCAATATTTTTTGGGCTTACCTCTATCACTATTTCCGGAATAATGGATAGAGCTATTAGCTACTCTATTGCGCTACACTGGCACAACATTGCCACCAGCAACTAGGGTGCGCCTATGGCGAAATCTATTAACAAAGACCAGAAACTCGATAACCAGCTCTGCTTTAGCCTCTATTCAGCATCTCTTGCGATGGGCAAGATGTATAAACCCCTGCTTGAAAAACTGGGGATTACCTATCCGCAATACTTATTGATGCTGGTTCTCTGGGAAGGAGATCAAATCACCGCTACGGAACTGAGTCAGCGCCTTGGGCAGGACAAGGGTGCCCTAACTCCAGTAATCAAGCGCCTGGAGAACCTCAAACTTATCAGCCGTCACCGCGACCCTGGGGATGAACGCAGGGTATTTATTGAGCTGACAACCAGCGGCAAGTCTATGCAAAAAGAGGCCGAGTCGATCCCAGAGAAGGTCTTACTGGCTTGCGGCCTTACCCGCCAATCTGCCAAGGTGCTTAGAGAGCAGATTGAAGTATTGCGCCAAAGCCTAAACCCATAAACCCCTTCGGCCCGTCAGGGGCCCCTTACTTCGTCTACCTTAGCAGTACCTATTGCCCTGATAGGCAAAAGTAATTATCGCAATAATAGTTATCGCAATAACATTTATTTGTGCCTCAGGTATGCCACTCACGGCCCCAAGGGCACTACCCCCGATTTTTATGACAAATTCATGAGGAGACGATTATGCAAACCCTATATAAAGCCGTAGCTACTGCCAACGGAGGCCGTGAAGGCCAAGCCAAATCTTCCGATGGCCACCTGAGCGTAAAACTGTCCATGCCGAAGGAATTAGGCGGCTCTGGCGGCGAAGGGACCAACCCGGAGCAACTGTTTGCAGCCGGCTACTCAGCCTGCTTTATTGGTGCGATCAAATTCGTTGCCGGCAAGCAAAAGGTAAACGTATCCGATGAGACTACTGTGCGTGCGGAAGTTGGTATCGGCCCACAAGGCAATGGATTTGGCCTGGATATTGACCTCTATATCAATATTCCCGGGCTCGATCAGGCTACAGCTGAAAAAATTGCAAACACAGCTCACGAAGAAGTTTGCCCTTACTCCAATGCAACCCGCGGCAACGTCGATGTGCGCCTGCATATATCTGTTTGACAAGTTGCAGTAGCGAACTCTTCAGAAGGTGTTAGTAATGACAAAGCTTAGTATTGCAAAGCTTGCGGTCCCTCTTCTCTTTACTATTGGTGGTATCTCAGCTTTCGCCGCCATTTCTCCTGGTGTGGAGCAAAATACGCAGAAATTCCTTAATGCACTGGCCCAAGGTGGTGGCAAGCCCATTGAGCAAATGTCTCCAAGAGATGCCCGCGCTGTTCTTGTAGGTGCACAGCAGGGCGCAACACTCCCACCGGCAGATGTCTCTCATAGAATTATTCATGTGAATGGTGAGAAAATTCGCTTAACCGTGGTTAAACCCAAAAACATCAAGGGCGAGCTACCTGTGTTTATGTATTTCCATGGTGGCGGATGGGTTCTGGGTGATTACCCCACGCATGAACGCCTGATTCGTGATCTGGTAAACCGATCAGGCGCTGCAGCAGTTTATGTTGATTACTCGCCCTCCCCGGAAGCAAAATATCCAACTGCTATTCATCAAGCTTATGCGGCGACTCAGTGGGTAGCAGATCATGGCAAGGAAATCGGAGTTGATGGATCACGTCTTGCGGTAGCTGGCAATAGCGTAGGTGGTAATATGGCAGCCGTCGTCTCCTTAATGGCTAAAAACAAGGGAACTCCGAAGCTCCGATTCCAGCTATTGTTATGGCCAGTTACGGATGCGAACTTTAATAATCAGTCTTACGAGGCGTTCGCTACAGATCACTTCCTGACTAAAAATATGATGGAGTGGTTCTGGGATAGCTACACGACTGACCCGAAGCAACGCGCTGAAATTTATGCATCGCCCCTGCGTGCCAGCATTCAGCAGTTACGCGGGTTACCACCCGCAATGGTTCAAACTGCAGAAATGGATGTACTTCGGGATGAAGGAGAGGCCTATGCCCGAAAGCTGAATGAAGCAGGCGTAACTGTCACTGCTGTCCGCTACAATGGCATGATTCACGACTACGGTCTGTTGAATGTGTTGAGTGATATCCCTGCAGTACAGGATTCTTTGGATCAGGCCGGTGCTCAATTAAGGGACCATCTAAAATAAGGCCGGAACAGATAAAAGTAGCCTCCCAAAGAGGCTACTTTTTATGATCTTAAGATGATATACGCGCTAAAGCTTCTATTTCGACCAAAGTATCCGGTGACGCCAATGATGCAACACCGATCCCAGTGATCGCCGGACGGGCTGTGCCCAAATATTTTGTCAGTATCGGTACAATCTTAGGCATATGCTCACTGAGCTCCCCTCTGATATAAACACGCAGCTGCAGCAGATTATTCACTGACGAATCTCCCTCAGTTAACACCGCTAATAGATTTTCAAATGCACTTTCTGCTTGGGCTTCAATATCTTTATTAACCACTTCATAGTCGGTATTCCAATCCACCTGACCGGAGATAAATATAAGGCCACTGATAACGTCCACTTTACCTTGAGACAGGCCAAAGGGCGCACCATCATATAGTGATTCAGGATTGATATTTAAAATATTCATAAATAAAACTCTGTAACCCGAAAAAAGTACAGAGCAATACTAGGACTATGGACTTATCAAATCTATTGAGCCAGGCTTGTTACGGATACAAGCAATCTACTATTGGTTAGCTCAAATAATTAACGGCTTTTTCCAGAACCCAACTGATCAGTGGGTCACTTTCAGCAGAGGGGTGAAACGCTGCGACGATTTCATAACCAGGAGGATATTTATCAAGGGGTATTTCATATAGTCCTTCACAAGGTAATAGGCGTGAAGGTATAAAACCCACCATATTGGTCTTCTTCAGATATTCCTTTGTTATAAAAAATGAAGGTGTAGAAATTGCAACATTTCTTTTTAAACCTTGCTTTTCAAGCCATCCATCAGCAGAACCGAGAAAACTGCCCACTCCAGGTGATGTGACGACAAAGTCGTAGTCCATTAGTTTTCTTATAGGTAGATAGTTTTCAAAGCTAATTTCCCTATTTGAAGATATACATAGGTATCTTTCTGTAGCCAGAGGTCGGGCAATCAATCCACTCGGAACGTACCCTTCAGAGGTGAAGGCAAGGTCAATCTCCCCCTGATGCATTTTTTGAGTAAGTGTCGTACTTTCAATATTTTTAATGATTACTTTTATTTTAGGCGCATACTCTCTGAGATCAGCAACTAACTCGCCAGTGACAAGAGTTTGTGCATAATCCGTTGCAGATATAACCAGCGTTCTTTCTGATTTGGTGAAGTCGATTGAGTCCGGCGCCGGCATCTCATTAAGCAATATTAGAATTTCACAGATTTTTGGTTCAATCAACTTTGCATAGCTGGTTGGTACCATGCCGTGCCCCGAGCGCACGAACAGAGCATCGCCGAGTATTGTTCGAATTTTCTTTAACTGTAGGCTCACAGCCTGCTGTGAAATATCTAAATTTTCGGCAACCAGGGATAAGTTTCTATACTTAAACAACGTATCCAGTAATTTGAGGTGCGAGATTTCCAGACTCTTAATCATATAAACGGTTCTAGGCACATCCTAGTTGGAATAAATTGTTAGGAGTTTATGAAAAATTCCAGCTCTGTCTTATAAATTCAATTTCTACTTTAAGAGCACCTGTAGGCAAATTGTAACTATCCAGTGAGCTCTCTCATTACGGCAGGCCCTAGCACCTTAGAGCAGCCATGCGGTTAACAATTTGAAATCCTAGCCGGGCGGCAGTGCGAGCAGCATGATCTTCAATATCGAAATAAGGATTAAACTCAGCCATATCAGCAAGGCAAACTTTCTTGGAATCGATCACGGTATCAAGTAACACTTCCAACAAATCAAGTGACACCCCCCGGCCAGAGGGGGCACTTACAGCAGGCATCACTGCAGCAGGCAGAACATCCAGACACACAGTGAGATAGACAAAATCTACTCTATCGGTAAACGCGCGAATTTGCCCCTTTACCTTATCCAGATTCCAGCTACTGATTTCCCGATCGCGGATTACCTCAGCACCCAGCTCACCTGCCCGGTTATACAGCGCTGGTGTATTGGCGTTATCAGCCGCACCGACACACAGATAATTAAAAGGGCGACCATTGATCTGGCACTGTTCAGCAATCTGGTAAAACGGCGTACCCGATGACCCCTTTGGCGAGGGGATACGCAGGTCCAGATGCGCATCAAAATTAATAACCCCCAGGGTTTTGTCCCGCTGTTGTTCACGCATCCAGCGGGCGATACCTTGATAGCTGCCAAAAGCAATCTCATGACCACCACCCAAAACTAACGGGAAATGACCATTACCTAATAACTCATTTATCCGCGCCCCCAGTAGTGCCTGACCAGACTCCAAGTCCTCACGCTCAACACGAACATTGCCTGCATCATAGAGAGGCAATTCAAAAGTGGCAGGCAGGTTAGCCATTGCCAGGCGCAGGATACGTGGGCCTTTGGCGGCACCGATACGCCCTTTATTACGGCGAACACCCTCATCGGAGGCAAAACCGAGAATGGCGATCCCAGGAGGATTATCCAGCTGTAATGGTGTAACCCGTTGATGCCAACGCTCACCGGCGCGACCATCTTCGCTATCAGTGCGACCACTCCACAGGTGCATATCAGCCAGCTGTAACATCTCTACCTCCGAGAAAAATTTGCGCGGGCTTCAGCGCACCCACTTCATAAGCCAGCAGGTCTGGGGTATCCATCGGCCACAAAACCATATCAGCGCGTAGCCCCGGACGCAGCACGCCGCGAGAGCAACAAAGTCCCAACGCTCGCGCCGCTGATCGGGTCACACCGGCAAGTGCTTCGGCAGGAGTTAGACCAAATAAGTTACAACCCATATTCATCATCAAACGCAAAGAGGCGATCGGACAGCTGCCGGGGTTGAGGTCAGTGGACAGAGCCATGCACACTCCCGCCCCACGCAACTTTTCAACTGGTGGGACCTGGGTCTCATGCAGGGTATAAAAAGCACCTGGTAACAATACCGCCACGGTACCGCTTTCAGCCATAGCCAGTGCATCGGCATCGCTGATGTATTCAATATGATCCACGGATAATGCGCCAGCCTTGGCAGCCATAGCCGTTGCGCCGGTACGAGCCAACTGTTCAGCATGTACCTTTACAGGTAAATCGAGTTTCTTTGCAGCATCAATTACCCGCTGGCATTGGTCCACGGAGAAACCGATAGTCTCGCAAAACATATCTACAGCATCTGCCAGCTGCTCTCGCGCCACCGCTGGTAGTATCTGCTCACAAATCAGGTCAATATATTCATCAGGGCGACCATCGTATTCCGGTGGCAGGGCATGAGCTGCCAGGCAGCTGGTCACTATATTTACCGGATTATGTTGGGCCAGGCGGCGGGCGGTTCGCAGTTGCTTTAGCTCGGTATCCAGGTCGAGGCCATAACCGGATTTGATTTCTACCGTAGTAACCCCTTCGGACATCAATGCATGAAGGCGCGGTTCAGATAGTCGATATAACTGCTCGGCACTGGCTGCACGGGTGGCGCGCACTGTAGAAATAATGCCACCACCGGAGCGGGCCACTTCTTCATAGCTCTCTCCCCCCAGGCGGCGGGCAAACTCCCCGGCCCGATGACCGCCATAAACAAGGTGGGTATGGCAGTCGATTAGCCCTGGGGTCAACCACTGGCCCTCACCATCAATAACCTCGTCCGGGGTGCAGTCAGGTAATTCCCGGCGTGGTCCCAACCAGACAATCTTGCCGCCGGTTACCGCTACAGCAGCATCCTCCACAGCACCGTATGCACCCACTATCGAGGGGTCCATGGTGGCGGCATTCACATTCGTAATCAGTAGGTCACAGCGTTCTGTCATAAGCTTCTAGCGGCGCGCTTTTCCTTCTTAAACCATAGATGCCCGGCTGAGCTGCCAGGCAAAACCGAAGCACTCAGGATACAGACCATAGCCCCGGCTTGACAGTCATCATTTTGGCCACCATAGTAGCCAGAAACACCTATTGTATATACAACCATATACAAGCATTCATTACACTGTACCTGAGTCTATGAATACTGCAAGCGAGCCACGCTACGCGATGATTAAGCGCCATATCCGCCAACAAATTGAAATTGGCGCTTGGCCCGTCCACTTCCAGGTGCCCTCGGAGAACCAGCTGGCGCAAGAGTTTGGTGTCAGTCGTATGACAGCCAGGCGCGCCCTGAGCGAACTGACCGACGAAAGGGTACTGATGCGCTCCCAAGGGCTTGGCACTTTTGTTGCTGAGCCGGTGCCTGCCAGTTCCCTATTAGAAGTGCGCAATATTGCCGATGAGATTTCGGCACGCGGACACAGCTACAGCAACCGCATTTTGCTGGCACAGCAGTGTATGGCCAGCGCTGAAGTGGCGCGCGCCCTGGAAGTGCCCGAACAGGCCAAAGTTTTTCACTCCATTATTGTGCACTGTGATAACGGCCTGCCCATTCAATGGGAGGAGCGCTTCACCAATCCTGCATTAGCCCCGGAATACCTGCAGCAGGATTTCGCCCACACTACGCCCAACGCCTATCTTTCCAGGGTTGCACCTTTAACCGAGGCGGATACCACTGTTGAAGCGATCGCCGCAGAAGCATCCATTGCCTACGCATTGGAAATAGCTACCGGCGATGCATGCCTGCAGGTATGGAGACGCACCAAGAGCAGCGCCGGCACCGTGAGCTTTGCGCGCTTAGTACACCCGGGCAATCGCTACCGTCTGGGTGCACAACTGAGATTCTAGACACTGCTTTATCAAAAAAATCGCCGACTGGCCAAATAGCCAGCAATAAGGGCGCATGAAATTTAACTAATTCATTTTGCGAGGAATCCATGTCCACCGATAAACGTCACGACCCAAGTCGTAAAATCCGCGCTCCTCACGGCACCAAGCTCAATGCTAAAAGCTGGCTTACCGAAGCTCCCCTGCGCATGTTAATGAACAATCTGGATGCAGAAGTTGCAGAGCGCCCGGAAGATCTGGTGGTTTATGGTGGTATCGGCCGCGCAGCACGCGACTGGGAGTGCTACGACAAGATTGTCGAAGTGCTAACGCGCCTGGAAGGTGATGAGACCCTGCTGGTACAGTCTGGCAAGCCAGTAGGTGTATTTAAAACCCATGCCGATGCGCCGCGAGTATTAATTGCCAACTCCAACCTGGTTCCCCACTGGGCCAACTGGGAACACTTCAACGAGCTGGATAAAAAAGGCCTGGCCATGTATGGCCAGATGACCGCCGGCTCCTGGATCTATATCGGCTCCCAAGGCATCGTACAGGGAACCTATGAAACCTTTGCAGCAGTGGCACGCAAACATTTTAACGGAGAAGCAAAAGGCAAATGGATTCTCACCGGCGGCCTCGGCGGCATGGGTGGCGCCCAGCCCCTGGCAGCCACTATGGCAGGCTTCTGCATGATCGCGGTGGAGTGCGATGAAACCCGTATCGATTTCCGTTTGCGCACTGGCTATGTAGACAGGAAAGCCACCAGTCTCGACGAAGCGCTGCAAATGATTGAAGAGGCCATGGAAAGAGGCGAAGCCATTTCGGTTGGCCTGCTGGGCAACGCAGCCGATATTTTCCCGGAAATTGTGCAGCGCAATATTCTGCCAGATTCAGTTACCGACCAAACTTCCGCACACGACCCTTTAAATGGTTACCTGCCTAAAGGCTGGACCATGGAATACGCTGCAGAAATGCGGAAAAAAGACGAGGCCGCGGTGGTAAAAGCGGCCAAGCAATCCATGGCAATCCAGGTGGAAGCCATGCTGGAGCTGCAAAAGCGCGGCGCCGCCACCCTCGACTACGGCAACAATATTCGCCAGATGGCCCTCGAAGAGGGTGTGGAAAATGCCTTCGACTTCCCCGGATTTGTACCCGCCTATATTCGCCCGCTGTTCTGTGAAGGTGTAGGCCCTTTCCGCTGGGCGGCCCTGTCCGGCAACCCGGAAGATATCTACAAGACCGATGCCAAAGTTAAAGAGTTGATCCCCGACAATCCGCAGCTGCATAACTGGCTTGATATGGCCCGTGAGCGCATTCATTTCCAGGGACTGCCCGCACGTATCTGTTGGGTTGGTCTGAAAGATCGTGCCCGCTTGGCTCTGGCATTTAACGAAATGGTCGCCAATGGCGAATTGGAAGCACCAGTGGTTATCGGCCGCGATCACCTAGACAGCGGCTCAGTGGCCAGCCCTAATCGCGAGACAGAGGCCATGATGGATGGCTCCGATGCTGTCTCCGACTGGCCGTTGCTAAACGCCCTATTGAATACCGCCTCCGGTGCCACCTGGGTATCCCTGCACCACGGTGGTGGTGTCGGCATGGGCTTCTCCCAACATTCAGGTGTGGTGATTGTCTGTGACGGCACCGAAGCTGCGCGCAAGCGTATCGAGCGTGTTCTCTGGAATGACCCTGCCACCGGCGTAATGCGCCACGCTGATGCCGGCTATGAAGTCGCGAAAAAATGTGCAAAAGAACAGGGCCTCGACCTGCCCATGCTGAAAGACTGATTTTTTACCGCAATAAAAATACCGCCGGTAGAAATCTCTTACGGCCCGAATAATTTTTTCGGGCTGGACTACCGGCGCCAGTGCAGTAAATATTTTTTGGTGAATTAATTTATGTATCAATTGGAAATCGATCCCGGCCAGTTAAGCCTTGCGCAACTGCGCCGCGTAGCTCGCGAGTCGGTGCAGCTGTCCCTGGCAAAAAGTGCCTACCCCGCTATCGAAGCTTCTGCCCACACCGTTGCCCAGGTAATTACCGAAGGCCGCACGGTATACGGTATCAATACCGGTTTTGGCCTACTCGCCAACACTCGCATTGAAAAGCACGACCTGGAAAACCTGCAACGCGCTATTGTACTGAGCCATGCCGCCGGCACCGGCAACTTTATGAGCGAAGCTACCGTACGCTTGCTGATGGTACTGAAAATCAACTCCCTGGCCCGCGGTTTTTCCGGCGTGCGCCCTCAGGTTATTGAAGCACTGATACAACTGGTTAATGCAGGCGTTTACCCTGCAATTCCCGAAAAGGGCTCTGTAGGTGCTTCAGGTGACTTGGCACCGCTGGCCCATATGAGTGTGGTACTGCTGGGCGAAGGTGAAGTATTTATTAAAGGCGTACGCAAGCATGCCCATGAGGGCCTGAAAGCCGCAGGCCTGGAGCCTATCACCCTGGCTCCCAAAGAGGGCCTCGCCCTGCTAAACGGCACCCAGGCTTCCACCGCCTTTGCTCTGCTCGGCCTGTTCGCCAGCGAGGATTTATTCGCCGGCGCACTGGTTACCGGTGCCATGACACTGGAAGCCGCCAAGGGCTCACGCCGTCCCTTCGACGACCGTATCCACAACGCCCGTGGCCAACAGGCACAGCGGGATGTCGCCGCCGTTTACCGCGACCTGCTCGGTGAAAATAGCCAGATCGGTGATTCACATCAGTTTTGCGAGAAAGTGCAAGATCCCTACTCCTTGCGCTGCCAGCCCCAGGTAATGGGCGCCTGTCTGCAACAAATGCGCTTTGCCGCTGAAGTACTGCTGGCCGAAGCAAATGGTGTTTCCGACAACCCACTGGTATTTACCGACGAGAAAAACCCGGATAACTCTGACATTATTTCCGGCGGTAATTTTCACGCGGAACCAGTGGCCATGGTCGCCGATAACCTAGCGTTGGCACTGGCAGAAATCGGCTCGCTATCCGAACGCCGTATGGCCCTGCTGATCGACAGCAACCTGTCCGGCCTGCCCCCGTTCCTGGTGGAAAATGGCGGGGTAAACTCTGGCTTTATGATCGCCCAGGTTACTTCTGCCGCATTGGCCAGTGAAAATAAATCCATGGCACATCCTGCCAGCGTGGACTCCCTGCCCACTTCCGCAAACCAGGAAGACCACGTTTCCATGGCGACTTTTGCCGGCCGCCGCCTGCGGGAAATGGCCGACAATACCTGTGGTATTTTGGCTGTGGAATTACTCGCAGCTTGCCAGGGGTTGGATTTTCGCGCTCCATTAAAGTCCACAGAAAAACTGGAATCGGCGAAGACAAAACTGCGCGAGCGAGTGCCTTTCTATGATAAAGACCGTTACTTTGCTCCGGATATTGAAGATGCTAAACAGCTACTAAGCAGCGGCGCTTACCTCGATGCTGTAAGCCCGTTAGTACTGCCGAGCGCCAAATAATTCGATTTAGCTCCCGCAACCAGCAAGGCTGGCAGGAGCCTTTCTCACAAAATATCGGCGATATTCCATCCCGGTATTTTGTGAATATTTAGTGGTTTTACCCCCCTCCCCACCTTACCGTTTTTGCTCCAGACAACCGCCTCTCAGAAGTGGGACTTTCCATTCGTCTCATCTCATTACCAATTTGCCCGCCAATCCCCTACTAGAACATTTTTTTTACTTCATGATGATTTTTGTGACAAAAGTGCTAGGCTGATTATTAGACGTTTTACCCGCCAAAAGGCGTGGAGGTCTTGATGAAATCGCTGTCCAGAAGGCTGCTCTGTGGCTCTGGCTTTGCACTGGCAATCGCAGCGGGCGCTTCCCTCTCTGCTTGCAGTGGTTCCGGCTACCCATGTGGGAGTTACGATTGTTCAGCCAGTTATTACGGATACAGCCCTTATTACAGTAAGACCTATTACAACCTGCGTGGTCGCTATGCCCACTGCCACCCCGATGGCACCTGTCACAACGTGCAGCATTGTAATTTCTACTGGGACGGCAATTTCTACCGCCTGAGACCACCGGCAGTAGTGAACAGAGGCTTTCAGGTGCTTGATCCTCCCGACCCACGCTTCCGCGCCAGGCCCTATTAATCCCGAAATTTAGTGTTCGCCAGATTGGCACACACAAGGGGCTTGCCCCCTGTGGGCACGGCCTCTCCGGGGGGAAATTCCACTTACCGGAGAAAGCACTATGAATAGAGCTGTGAAGTCGGTGATTATCGCCGCCACGGTATGTGTGGGTCTCACCTTAGGGGCCTGTACAACCGGAGGTTATGGTGGCTATTACAGTGGGGGGGGAATCGCCTATACCTCCTCTTACGTATACCCTTACGCCACCCCCAACTACTACCCTTCAAGTAATATTTATGTCTCCTACCGAACGCCGGTTTACCAGTACTACCGGGCAACACCGCGCTACGGCTACTACTATGGCGGAGCCTACTCCTATTACCGCTCCCCCGCGCTCCGCGGAAATCCTCGCTATCGTGCGAGGTACTACTATCGTGGGCTGCCTTACTACAACCGCTTCTACTCTCCCAGACCATCCTACCTGCGTGTTCGCGCCTACCATGGCGGATATCGCGGCCACCGAGTGTATCGCAGCCATCGCGGGTATAGAGGACATCGCGGTTACAGAGGGCATCGCGGGTATCATCGCGTTCGTGGAGGGCATCGCCGCGGGAGACGCTAATCATCCGCTGTTATAAAAATTTTTACCCCACCGGGATTTTTCCAAGTCCCGGTGGGGCACTAAAAAAGCGGGACAGACATTGGTCTTTAAAGTGAACGCAACCCTGAAATCTGGGCCTCAAAAAACCAATGCTCTAGAAATTGAAAGTTTCGATAAGATATCTTCACCTCATCACTTGCGATAAGTGTCGCCACAATTTACAAAATGTCGCTTATTTCCTCACTTTGACATTTATTCCCTCTAATCTGAGAAAAGACACATCACAAGCTTGTGCAACTCATTGCAAGTCAAGAGGTAACTGCGGTGCAGAAATTACTACTGCTTCTGCTTACCGTGGCCCTGGCAACAGGAGTTGCCGGTTGTTCGACAACCGCGCCCAAGGGAAGCCCCAAGTCATTGTCCTTGAACGGGCAAAAATTTCACTGTGTAGAGCAGGAGTTGGAAACTAAGACCCTGGTACGTTGTAGCCGCTCCGGCTAAAAATAGATTTAAATACTCCGATTTTTATTTAAATTTGAAATTAACAGTTGAGTAAGATGAGTTTTACTCAACGCGAACAACCCGCAGGGTATCTGTGTGGCCACCAATATCCTGTTGATAGCCTCGCGAAACCAAAACAAAATCTCCTGGCATTAACAGCTTCCTCTGCTTCAGGTGGCCTATTGCCTTTTGGTCCCTGGAGGGTCCATCCATGCCCGCAACTGCCATCAATACCGGGTCGACGCCCCGGTAAAGCGCCACACGGTTACAGATACGGCGGTGTCGGCAAAAGGCATAAATGGGGATTACCGAACGGACCCGTGACATCAGTAGAGCAGTATTTCCGGTTTCGGTCTGGCAGATAATCGCCTTGATATCCCTGCAATGATTCGCAATGGTAATAGCAGCCACAGCAATACAAGCATCACCAGCCGGATAATTACCACGTAAAATATCTGAGGGCCTCTGGGTAGCACGGTGTTTTTCCGCCCCAATAATCACCTCAGCCATATGCCGCACAGTCTCCACCGGGTAACGACCGCTGGCAGTTTCCGCCGAGAGCATTACCGCATCAGTACCATCCAGGACAGCATTGGCAACATCACACACTTCGGCCCTTGTCGGCACTGGGCTGGAAATCATCGACTCCATCATTTGAGTAGCGGTGATTACTGTGCGATTCAGGTAGCGCGCAAATTTAATCAGGTGTTTTTGTACCCCCATTAACTCCGCATCGCCAATCTCTACCGCCAAGTCACCGCGTGCCACCATTATTGCGTCGCTTGCCAGGATTAATTTTTCCAAATGCGCATCACTGGAAACCGCTTCAGCACGCTCTATTTTGGCGATGATTTGGGAAGTGCCGCCAGCCTGTTGCAGGAGTTCCCGCGCCCGGTGAATATCCTGAGCCTCACGGGGAAAGGAAACAGCCAGGTAATCCAGTTGCAACTCCGCGGCTACCTGAATATCCCGCAGGTCTTTTTCAGTCAAGGCCGGGGCTGTGAGTCCTCCACCTTGTTTATTAATCCCTTTGCGATCCGAAAGCCAGCCCCCTGACTCCACTTCGGTAATAACTTCAGTACCTTCGATTTTTTTTACTCGCAAACTGAGGCGACCATCGTCCAATAAGAGACAATCGCCGAGGACACAATCCTGTGCTAACTGGGGATAATCCACCGATACCCCATTGGCATCGCCACCCGCATCCGCTCGGTTGGGGTCGAGGACAAATTCCGAACCGCTCTCCAGTAAAACTCGACCATCGCCAAATTTGCCCACCCGAATTTTAGGTCCCTGCAAATCACCGAGAATCGCAACATGACACCCCTGCCGCGCCGCCTCAGCACGAACCTGTTCGGCCCGGCGGCGGTGATCTGCGGAAACACCATGGGAAAAATTGAGGCGTACCATATTGACTCCCTCCTCAATCAACTGGCAGAGGGTATCGCTCTGGTCACTCGCGGGACCGAGTGTGGCGACAATTTTCGTGCGTCTGATCATGTCTGTATTTATCCGCAAATCCCTACCCCCATCTCAGTGGAAGCATAGCTTGTCACTCCTGTCGACTCCCTATCGCAGGCAATTACTAGGCTTATATATGAGGCAGATTCCGGCTGGATATATTGGACAAAGCGGGAAAACGAAAATCGGAATAAGGGAGTTATTCGCCAATGAGCAGGTTGGTGCAAATTTGGCTACTGGGAGCCCTGCTGGTAATTGGCGGATGCCTGGCAACCGGTTCGGAGGAAGCGAGAGTCATACAAAATGCGGGGAACCCGCAGAGTGTATGCGGTAAAAAGTGGCAGTTGGTGCGCCTGCGAGTTAACGGGGCCGCTATCCCGGTACAAAAACCGGAAAACTTCACATTCCTGTGCAACCCCGATGGCAATGTAATGGGCCGCAGCGGCATCAATACCTATCGTGGGGAATTACAAATTACGGCCAACGGCCAGATGTTGTGGGACACCTCCAGCTTTGTATCTACCAAAATGGGCGGTCCACCCCAGCTGCTGCAACAGGAACATACTTACCTGCGGGCGCTCTCCGGCACCCGCCAAGCTTTTACCAAATCCCGGGGAAAACGCCTGATCCTGCGCGATGCTTCCGGTGATATATATATTGAATATGTCCGTGCAGGACCTTGAACGCCACCACAGACCGCTGGTAGTTTTTACGATTAAATGTCGCAATACTTACGAGAACGACATCATGCCGCGAGATCACTTACGCTTGCAGCTTATGATTCCAAGCCTGCTCGCCCTGCTTCTTTCCGGGTGTATGTCCTTTGACGCCCCCAGTGAACCCCAGCCTCTCCGACATTCAGCCTGGTCTGCCTGTAATCACGAGTGGGTTCTGTCCAGTCTGAAAGATGGCGAACATACCTATGAGTACCTACTCATATGGCGGAAATTTTGGCGCGAAAGACCTTTTTTCACCTGTGACCGCTTTGGTTTTGTACGCGGAAGCGGCGGTGTAAACCCCTACCTGGGACGCTTTTCCCTGGAGAGCAACGGTGCTCTGTCCTGGTCAACAGTCCCGGCCATCTCACGTAAAGGCCGGGCCCATCCCAGTGATGAGCTGGAGGCCGACTACCTGAAGGCACTGCGCAAAGCCCGACTCCTCGAAGTCGTTGGGGACAAATTGATTATGAGTAGTCGCGACAGCAATACCCGGCTCGAATTTAATCGGGTTGATGAAATCATGCGCTAAGATCACTCTACACAAAGGTTACAAGCATAAAAAAGGCGACCCAAAGAGTCGCCAATATTACAATCAAGAAGAATCAAAAAGATGAGTCAGATGCGCATTCGCTTAAGAAAGCCTCTATGCCGCGCATCATACTTTCAAAAAGTGACAAAAACATGACCACGGCGCACCTACAAACGGCGACGCTGGTGCCTCTCCAGGTTTTCCTGCCGCTTGCGCTCACTCTTGCGTAGTAACAAATAGGTCGCACCCATACCACCATGTTGCTTCTGCGCACTGTGGAAAGCTAGAACCTCATCCAGTTGCGGCAACCAGTGATTAATACAGCTTTTCAAAAGCGCCGGCTGCTTACGTCCCTCCCCTTTTCCATGAGTGATCAGGGCACAGCGTACGTCCGCCTCCACGCAATCCCGCACAAATTCCACGACGATACTACGCGCCATCTCCACAGAGTGGCGATGCAAATCCAGGCGAGCATCCACTGTGTACTTACCCAGACGCAAATTGCGGAATACCCCGTTTTGCACCCCATCCCGCTTAAACTCAATAGGGTCCCAGGGTGCCACCAGCTCAACATACTCGCCGGAGAGGGGATTCATTTCGCGCTCAGTCTTGCGAGTGGCCGCAGCGCGGCGCTCACGCAGGATTTGCTCAGGTGTTTCACCTTCCTTGCGCAATGTCACCCGGCGCTCCTGCACCAGTGGTTTAACCCCCCCCAGTTCACCGAGGGCGTCTTTAAATAACTTGCTGTCGCTGCTCACGAAATACCCCCTGCCAGCGTCAGTCTAGAAATAAATCCTTAGTTAATTCCCCCGCATTGGACGGGTTGTGAGCATAGTCGGTGAAGTCCTTTACACCGCGCTCCACCAGAAGCTCTTCATCGATTAACTGGCGTCCAGTAAGAGTACCTTTCTCAGTCGCCAGTATTTCGTAAGCAGCATCCGCCATGATCGCCGGTTTGCGGCTCTGTTCAAACATCTCGCGGTTGCCCACCGCAAATTCGATTGCCGCAGTAGCCACCAACGTACGCGGCCATAAAGTATTCACGCTAACTCCCGCCTCACGCAGCTCTTCAGCCAACCCCAAACTCAAGATGGTCATACCGAATTTGGAAAGGGCATAGGGGGCAAAGGGCCCCAACCACTTGGGCTGTAAATTCAGCGGGGGGCACAAGCTGAGAATATGGGCGTTGTCAGACTTCTTAAGGTAGGGGATTGCCAAGTGAGCCGTCAGATACACTGCGCGACTGTTGATGTTCTGCATCAGGTCGTAGCGCTTGGGCGGGGTGGACTCTACATTGGTCAGGTTGATCGCGCCGGCATTATTGATCACCGCGTCGATACCCCCAAACCTGTCTGCAGCCTGAGCCATCGCGTCCTGAACCCGCTGCTCATCACGCACATCCACCTGCAGGGCCAAGGCCTTGCCACCAGAGCCCTCAACCTCCTGGGCGACCGAGAAGATGGTGCCGGGCAGCTTTGGATGTGGTTCTGCCGACTTGGCAGCAATCACAATGTTTGCGCCGTCCGCTGCGCACTTCAGCGCTATAGCACGACCAATACCTCGGCTGGCGCCGGTGATAAAAATGGTCTTGTCCTTAAGTGCCCCTGTATTCTCTGTCAGGGTTACAAACTCTTCACTCATATTCCTCAGCCTCCGGGGCAATAACTGCCGGACTGTAAATTTCCTTGAAGATCGCCGGCATACGTTTCGGCCTACCACTGGACAGCTCGATGCACACCATCCGCCACTGGGCCCGCAATACCAGTGCCCCATCGGCGGCGCGAAAGACTTGAAAGCGGCGGGTCATATTCAGGCGCCCATCCACTTCTGTCAGCCAGGTGCCAAATACCAGTTCATCCCCCTCTCTCGCCGCCAGTATATAGTCATACTCTCCGTGGCGAATGGCCATTCCCCGGTCGAGATCCTGGTAATTCGTGACATCTAATCCCAATTCAGCACTGTGAGCCCAGGCTGTAGCTTCACACCAGTGCACATATTCCGCATTGTTGGCATGGCGCAGGCCATCTACATGGTGTGTACCTACGGTCACTCTGCGCGTAAAGGGTGTCGGTAAATCCCACTGCATAAGCAACTCCCAGCAATTCTTTAGGTTCTTATGGGAAGAGAAATTCCATCACTCGCCCAGAGGGCAAGTTACAGGTATAAAAAAAGGCCCCCTCAGGGACCTTTTTGACAAGTGACGTGTAATTATGCGTCAGCTTGTGCACCTTCGGCCTGCTTCTGGGCCTGATCCAGCGCCTGGGCGAACAGCGCATCAAAGTTAACCGGCGGCAGCATCAGGGCCGGGAAAGAACCTTTAACTACAGCGTTGTCGATCACTTCGCGGGCGTAGGGGAACAGGATTTGCGGGCAGGCAGTATTCAGTGCCTGGGCCAGCTGCTGACCTTCCAGGCCTTTAATGCCAAACAGGCCGGCTTGTTTTACTTCCACCAGGAAGGCGGTGTCTTCTTCCAGCTTCACAGTGATAGTCAGAGTGAGCGCAACCTCATACAGGTCTTCATCAACCTTGGCGGTCTTGGTGTTCAGCTCCTGGTTAACCTGGGGCTTCCACTGTTTCTTGAAAACCTCGACACCCATGGGAGTCTCGAAGGAGAGGTCCTTCAGGTAGATACGCTGCATCGCGAATTGTACTTGTGGAGCCTCTGCGTTTGCCGCGCCGTTTAATTCTTCAGCCATGTTACAGCCTGTTCTTTATAAAGTTTATTGATGCCTTCCGTGAGAAAGACTCCCTGTATGAGTCTTCAGATTGGGGCCTGAAAATACCGTTTCAAGGCCCGGTACGGATAAATAGCAAAAACCTGCCGCCGCATGTGGCCCACGGCGACAACCTTTTTCAACCAGTGGATTTCAGTAACTTATCCAACTTGCCAGCGCGCTCCTGCGCCATCAAATCGTCGCAACCTCCCACATGAACATCGCCAACCCAAATCTGCGGCACTGAGCGGCGCCCCGCTTTAGCCGCCATCTGCGCACGCAGTTCCGGTTTATTATCCACCGCGATCTCGCGATAGCTCACGCCCTTGCTGTCGAGTAGTTGCTTGGCACGAATACAGTAGGGACAGAAACGGGTGGTGTAGATGACTACATCCTGCATAACAAAACTCCGCCAAATGCTATCAAAACAAGCTACCGATCTAACTCTTTCCCTTGACCAATGGCAGGTTCTGGTTGCTCCACTCACTCATGCCACCCTGCAGGCGGCGCACCTGGAAGCCTTTTTGTTTCAACATACGCCCTACAGGCCCTGCGTGCTGACCCATTTTGTCCGCGACAATAATGACCTTATCTTTAAAAGGCTCCAGCTCAGCAATGCGCTCAGCCACGTCCCCGTGGGGGATATGCAGGGCATCGACGATATGCCCGTCAGTGAATTCACTGCGATCGCGCACATCCAGCACCTTGGCCCCATCGCTGTTAATCAGCCGGGTAACTTCATGCATGGATACCGGTACACCGGCCTTATAGCGCTCGCTCAGAACCAGCGCATAGAGCAATGCCACGAGCAGGCCAACCAGCAGCCATTGCTCACTCAAAAAGACGAAAAAATCCACTCCGCCCCCAAAATCCTTAGTGGTTATCGTTACGGCGCTGCTGCGCCAAAGCTGGCGGGAGTATACACGATTGTGGCGAATTTCTAACCAGCAAAATGGTACCTCCGCCGTGCTTACACCACCTTTGCGAGGCTGCGCCCTGGCTAATCGACATGGTTAAATGATGGCCGAACAGGTTAAAATCCGCGTCCGCAATTTAAACCATCCAATAGAGGAATCCCGTCGCTATGGCCGCTCCGCAAGCCCCGCACAAACGCCCCTTGGTCCTGCTGATTCTGGACGGCTTCGGCCACAGCGACAATCCCGAGCACAATGCGGTTCACGCCGCAAACTCCCCGGTTTGGGACAACATCTGGGCCAGCCGCCCAAAAACCCTGATCCAGACCTCCGGTATGGCAGTGGGCCTACCCGATGGACAAATGGGTAATTCTGAAGTGGGACACATGACCCTGGGTGCCGGCCGAGTGGTGTATCAGAACTTCACCCGGATCAACAAAGCAATTCAGGATGGCGACTTCTTCCGCAACACTGCCTATACAGCGGCTGTGGACAAAGCCATCGCCAATAACGGTGCGGTGCACATTATGGGGTTACTGTCTGAAGGCGGTGTGCACAGCCATGAAGACCACATCGTCGCTATGGTGACCCTGGCTGCGCAGCGCGGTGCCCGCGCCATTTATGTACACGCTTTCCTGGATGGTCGTGACACGCCGCCGCGCAGCGCCGAGCCCTCTATCGCACGGCTGATGCAGGTATGTGATTCCATAGGCAATGCTCATATGGCTACCCTTGCCGGCCGCTACTTTGCCATGGACCGCGATCAACGCTGGGAGCGCACCGAATCTGTCTACGACATGCTCACCCTCGGTACCTCAGAGTACAAAGCGTCTGACGCCCTGGCCGGATTGGCCGCCGCTTATGAGCGCGGTGAAAGTGATGAATTCGTTGCCCCGACAATTATCGGCGAGCCCGCTCCCATCCAGAATGGCGACGCTCTTATCTTTATGAATTTCCGCCCAGATCGCGCGCGCCAGCTGACTCGCGCCTTCACCGAAACGGACTTTAGCGGCTTCAAGCGCAAAGCCAAACCAGAACTGGCGGACTTTGTGATGACCACCGAATACGCTGCGGATATCCACGCCAGCTGTGCCTTCCCACCGGAAAATCTGGTGAATTCCCTCGGTGAATATCTGTCGACCCAGGGCAAGACCCAGCTGCGCATTGCCGAGACTGAAAAATACGCCCACGTTACTTTCTTCTTCAGCGGCGGTCGCGAAGAGCCCTACAGCGGTGAAACCCGCGAACTGATCAAGTCCCCCGACGTAGCTACTTACGACCTACAACCGGAAATGAACGCGCCGAAAGTCACCGACAAGCTGGTGGCGGCGATTGAGAGCGGCGCATATGACGCCATTATCTGTAACTACGCCAATGGCGACATGGTCGGCCACACAGGGGTATTCGAAGCCGCTGTAAAAGCCGTGGAAGCCCTGGACCAATGTGTGGAACGTGTCGTAGATGCTGCCCTGGCCGCCGGCGGCGAAGTACTGATTACTGCTGACCACGGCAATGTAGAAGAAATGTTCGACGCCAACTCCGGCCAGGTCAGCACCCAGCACTCCACCCTGCCGGTACCATTTGTCTACATCGGTGAACGCAATGTACAAATGTGTGACGGAGGCAGTCTGGCGGACGTGGCTCCAACCATGTTAGCGTTGATGGATCTGCCACAGCCGGCAGAGATGACCGGCCACAGTTTGGTAAAAATGGACTGATGAAAACTCTCGTACTCTTCCTGATTGCCCTGCTGTCACTGCCCGCCTGGAGCCAGGCAGAAGCGGACCAGCAGGCACGCCTCGCGGAAATCAAGCAGCGCATCGAATCCCTGCAACTGGAACTTAACCAGGTGCGCGGGCAGCGCGACCAGCTGCTCAAGGATCTGGAAGAGAACGAGAAGGACATCTCAGGGCTTCACCGGCGGATAAACCAGATTAAAAAAGATATGCGCAGCCGCTCGGACAAGTTGCGTGAACTGCAGCGGGAACAGAAGCAGCTGCAGGAGGCGCGACGAAGTATGCAGCGGCGGGTCGAACAGGAGATCGCCGCCGCTTACCGACTAGGCCGACAAGAACAGATCAAGCTCCTGCTCAACCAACAAGATCCCCAGAACATCGCTCGCCAACTCCGCTATCACGATTACTTCCTCCAAGAACGCAGCCACACCATTGACAGCTACCTGGAAACCCTCGCGTCACTAGAGACCGTCAGCAGTTCTATTGAGCGTGAGCAGCTAGTTCTGCAGGGAGAACGGGAACAGCTGCAGGAGCGCCAGAGTAAGTTGCGCAGTGCCCAGAAGAATCGCAAACGCACCCTGGACAAGCTGGCTGCGAAACTCGCTGATGGCAGTGGCGAGCTTAAGCAATTGCAGGGCGATCGCTCACGCTTGCAAAAATTGATTGATGAAGTTGGCCGCGCCATCGCCTCTCTCGTGAATCCTGGGGATCAAAAGCCCTTTGCTCGCCAGCGAGGCAAGATGCAGTGGCCGGTAAAGGGGCGCCGCGCCAACGCCTATGGACAGCGCCGCACCAATGGCATCACCTGGAAGGGTGTAACTATCCGCGCAGCCGAAGGAGAGCCTGTGCGTGCTATACACCGCGGGCGAGTGGTATTTTCTGACTACCTGCGCGGCCACGGCATGCTGGTAATTCTCGATCACGGTGACGGCTATATGAGCCTCTATGCACACAACCAATCCCTTACCCGCAATATTGGCGAGTGGGTGGAGAGCGGTGAAACAATCGCGCGCGTGGGCAATACAGGCGGGCTTACTCAGAGCGGTGTCTATTTTGAGATCCGCCATCGCGGTAAGGCGAAAGATCCAACTGCTTGGTGCCGATCCTGATAAACTATCGGCGGCAGAGGCCCAATCTTTTGTCGCCATTTCACAACAATTGCTGTGATGAATAAGGTTTCAAGTGCACTTTCTTCTATCGAGTGTCCTTGCCTAACAAACCGCTAGGCCAGGAAGTCCAAAGACCCCGCCACCAGCTACTCAGCCCACCTGTAAGACAGTTCGTTTTATCGCGACTAAGCCTATGACATCGTAGAAATTGGCGTCATCTTAGAATCCCTGCCAATCTCTGCGGTCTACACTTTCGCAAAGCAGCGAAGAAATAAGGCAGAGGTCACAACAACATGTTCATACCCAAGGCGCTGACCACCTTTCTCGGCGCGGCCACCCTCGCAACCCTGCCTTTGATGGGTCTTAGCGAAGGAGGCAAGCAACCCGATGTCATCGCCGAGGCCGCCGGGCGCCTACCTCTAGAAGACTTACGCAGCTTTGCCAAAGTATTCGAGCAAATCCGCCAGGGATATGTCGAGGAAGTAGACGATCGTACCCTGCTTGAATATGCCATCAAAGGTATGCTGCAGGGCCTCGACCCTCATTCTTCCTACCTCGACCGCCGCTCCTTCGATGACCTGCAAGCCAATACCACCGGCGAATTTGCCGGCCTGGGTATCGAGGTTGGTATTGCGGATGACCACATTACCGTGGTGACACCGATGGACGATACTCCTGCCTCGCGCGCGGGCTTAAAGGCCGGGGATGTCATATTGCGCCTTGCGGGTAAATCCATGAAGGGTGTCAGCCTGGATGAGGCGGTGGAATGGATGCGTGGCCCCAAAGGCAGCAGTGTCACCCTGACTATCGCCCGCAAAGGCCACAAAGAACCTTTCGATGTCACCCTCAAACGCGACACCGTGCGTGTGCGCAGTGTGCGCAGTAAAGTACTCGATGAAGGCTACGGCTATTTACGTATCAGTCAGTTCCAGCTGGATACCGGCACCGATGTGGCGAAAGAGTTAATCAAGCTGCAGAAAAAGGGCCCTCTCAAAGGCCTGATTATCGATCTGCGCAACAATCCAGGTGGTGTCCTGCAATCTTCGGTTGAAGTAGTGGATGCTTTCCTGGAAGAAGGGCTGGTCGTCTATACCGAGGGCCGTAATGAATCCTCCAATCTGAGCTACTCTGCCGAACCCGGAGACCTGACAGAAGGTGCTCCACTAGTAGTGCTGATCAATGCCGGCTCTGCCTCGGCAGCGGAAATTGTCGCCGGAGCTCTGCAGGACCACCGCCGCGCCGTAGTAATGGGGACTGATAGCTTTGGCAAAGGCTCAGTGCAAACAGTGATTCCCATCACTAACGAGCGCGCAATCAAACTCACCACTGCACTTTATTACACCCCCAATGGACGTTCGATCCAGGCCCAGGGCATCACTCCGGATATTGTGGTGGAAAGGGTAAAGATCACCCGCCTGGAAAATTCCAAGCGCCCCACAGAAGCCGACCTTGCCGGACACCTGAATAACGGCAACGGCGGTGCCGATCGCACCTCTGAGGATCGCGCGCGGGAGCAGGAAGAGCGGGATAACTGGCTGGATCGTGACAACCAGATCTTCGAAGCACTCAATGTGCTCAAAGGGCTGAATCTCTACGCTCACAGGGACAGGGGTCTGCGCGAACGCTTCGCCCGCACAGACGAAAAGCTGTAACTGGCGCGCGGCGGGCCTCCCGGCCCGCCGCCAGCGCATAGCCCCGATTTAAACTCTGAATTTTCCCGCGATATACCTGGCTACAGGCGCATCTCTATCCCAGCTTCCTGCATATACGCCTTGGCCTCGGCGATGCTGTACTCACCAAAATGGAAGATACTGGCAGCCAACACCGCATCGGCACCACCCTGCAATACGCCTTCCGCCAAATGCTGAAGGTTGCCGACCCCCCCCGAAGCAATCACTGGAACCGGCACTGCCTCAGTCACGGCACGAGTCAGAGCCAGGTCAAAGCCATTCTTGGTTCCATCACGATCCATACTGGTGAGCAGTATTTCTCCAGCACCATACTCCGCCATCTGCCGCGCCCAGGCCACTGCATCAATGCCGGTCGGCTGACGCCCACCGTGGGTAAAGATTTCCCAGCGGTTTTCCCCCACCTGCTTGGCATCAATAGCCACTACGATGCACTGACTGCCAAAGCGTTCTGCCGCCTCGCGCACAAACTCAGGGTTCTTCACCGCAGCAGAGTTAATCGCCGTCTTGTCCGCACCAGCGTTGAGCAGATTGCGGATATCCTGCAAGGTGCGAACGCCACCACCGACGGTAAGTGGAATAAAAACCTCATGGGCCATTTTTTCCACTATATGCAGGATGGTATCTCGCTGCTCATGGGTAGCCGTGATATCTAGGAAAGTCACCTCATCGGCACCCGCCTCGTTATAGCGGCGGGCAATTTCCACCGGATCACCGGCATCGCGGATATCGACGAAGTTCACGCCTTTCACTACGCGGCCGGCATCGACATCTAGACATGGGATAATACGTTTCGCCAGAGCCATTATTTCTTCCGTTGATCGCAAAGCTGCTGCGCAGCGCGCAGATTCAACTTGTCTTCGTAAATTGCCCGGCCGGTAATCGCACCATATATCTCGCCGGTATCCAACAATTGTTCAATATCCTCAATACTGCTGACACCACCGGAAGCGATAATCGGCACCTGTACCGCGCGCGCCATTTCCAGAGTGGCCTCGATATTGACGCCCTGCATCATGCCGTCGCGGGCAATATCTGTGTACACGATCGAGCTGACGCCACAATCAGCGAAACGCTTGGCCAGTTCTGTAGCTTTCAGCTCAGATACCTCAGCCCAGCCCTCGGTAGCTACCAGCCCATCTTTGGCATCGAGCCCGACAATAATATGTCCTTCGAACTCACGACAGGCTTCCTCTACCAACTTGGGATCTTTCACCGCAGCAGTGCCAATAATGGCCCAGGTAACACCGGCATCCAGGTAGCGTTCGATAGTATGTAAATCCCGGATACCACCGCCGATCTGTACCGGCAGATCGGGAAACTGTCTGGCGATGGCAGTAACGGCCTCACCATTTACAGGGTTGCCGGCAAAGGCTCCGTTCAGGTCCACCAAGTGCAGGCGCCTGGCTCCCTCGTTTACCCAATGCTGGGCAGTGGCTAGGGGATCATCGGAAAATACGGTGGCGTCGTCCATTTCACCCTGGCGCAGGCGCACGCATTGGCCGTCCTTGAGGTCGATAGCGGGAATTACAATCATGCTCTGTCTTTCGTCGGCAGTAGTTATTGGAGTCAGGAAAATATGGCAAGCCTCAGGCCCGGCCATTCCAGCTGACAAAATTCTTTAGTAGTTGCAGGCCAGTATCGGCACTCTTTTCCGGGTGGAACTGGGTAGCAAAGATATTCTCTTGTGCTACTGCAGCCGCCAGAGGTACGCCATACTCAGTGTGCCCGGCGAGTACAGTATTATCCCCAGCCGGCACATAGTAGCTGTGCACGAAATAAAAGCGGCTGCCATCAGCTATGCCTGCCCACAGGGGGTGTTTGCGTGTCTGTTGCACGGTGTTCCAGCCCATATGCGGCACTTTCAGTCGCTCGCCATCCTGTACCACCGGCAGGTCACTGCCAAAAAATTTCACTGGCTGTGGGAAGATACCCAGACAGTCGACACCGTTATTCTCCTCGCTGTAGCGCATCATAATTTGCATACCCACGCAGATTCCCAGTATCGGGATATCGGCGGCGATAGCATCTTTGAGTAGCGGAGCAAAGCCCGCTTCAACAAACCCTGCCATGCAATCGCGAATGGCGCCGACTCCAGGGACTAATATGCGTTCTGCGCCCTCAGCCTGCTGAGGAGTTTGCGCCAACACAACCTCGACCTCCGGAGCCACTTTATTCAAAGCGCTGGCAACCGAGTGCAGGTTGCCCATACCGTAATCGAGTACTGCGACCTTACCCATCACAAGACTCCTTTGGTGGAGGGCATGGTGCCGGCCATACGCGGGTCCGGGGTTAGTGCCATACGCAGGGCGCGGCCGAAGGCTTTGAATACCGTCTCTACCTGGTGGTGGGCGTTATGGCCGCGCAGGCAATCGATATGCACCGTCACCAGGGCATGATTGACGAAGCCCTGGAAGAATTCAAAAAACAGTTCGGTATCGAAATTGCCGATACGCTTTTGAGTAAAAGGCACTTCCATCACCAGGCCTGGGCGCCCTGAGAAATCAATCACCACCCTGGAGAGGGCCTCATCCAAAGGCACATAGCTATGGCCATACCGGGTCATGCCCTTCTTGCCTCCCAATGCTTGGGTAATGGCCTTGCCGAGGGTAATGCCGATATCTTCCACCGTATGGTGGTCGTCAATATGAATATCGCCGTCGCAGCTAATGTCCATGTCGATCATGCCGTGGCGGGCAATTTGATCAAGCATATGCTCAAGGAAGGGAACCCCAGTCGCGAACTGGCCATGGCCCTGGCCATCCAGATTAACGCTGACTTGAATCTTGGTTTCCAAGGTGTCACGAGTGACGCTAGCTGTACGCATCGAAAGCGATCCTTATTTGCACGATAAGACAGAGGGCGCAAATTATAGGATGAATGACACCCCCTGTGGTCCGCTAGTGTCAGATGAAACTTGATTCATAATCACAACTACATATCATGCGCGGTATGGTTACTCTAAAGCGCCGAAAATCCCATTACTGGGCCAGCCTGTTTCTGTTACTCGCCGTAGTAGCAGCTCAGCCGCTGTGGGCGGAGCACTTCCACCTGGGCAACACCCAGGTGGAGATGTGTGACCTGTGCTGTATGCATTCACCTGCAGCACTCGGCAGCGAGCCATTGCTCGTACAGGCTGAGCCCCAAAGTCACTACGAACGGCCCTCTGCGCCAACAGCCCACAATTGCCAGCCAGAGCGCCAGAGTGCGCGCGCCCCTCCCTTCCCCCTGTCACTCAGTTAATACCCAAGAACCGATAATTTTTTAGTGAATGCCCACGCTGGAGCGCGTATGGCATTGTCCGCCTGTGACAGGAAAAAAACCAATGATTAAGTTCAATACTCTGGCCCTGGCCATTGCCAGCCTGGCCGCGCCCGCTATTTACGCCGCTGAAAACAACTCGACCCTGGAAGAGGTCAATGTCACTGTCTCGCCGCTGGATAAGCCCGCCGACGCAGTGGCAGCTCCGGTTTCTATTCTCTCCGGGGACGCATTGCGCAAATCCGCCGCGGCAACCCTGGGCCAAACTTTGCAAGACCAACCCGGTGTAGCCAATGCCTCCTTCGGCAGTGGCGTGGGGCTGCCGGTTATCCGCGGCCAGAGTGCCAACCGTGTAAAGATCTTGAGCGATAACCTGGATGTATCCGACGCTTCCAACACCAGCGCCGATCACGCCGCCAGTATCGAGCCACTGCTTGCGGAACGCATCGAAATACTGCGCGGTCCCGCCGCCCTGCGCTACGGCAGCGGTGCCGTGGGAGGGGTGGTGAACATCATCGACGGACGTATCCCCACTGCCGTGCCAGAGAAAGTGGAGGGCGCAGTTGAGCTGCGCCACAACACCGCCGACGGCCAGGACGCCTCAGTATTTCGTTTCACCGGTGGTGCTGGGCAGCTGGCGTGGTATGTAGACGGGGTTTATCGGGAAAACGACAATACCGAAATCCCGGGCCTGGCCATCGTTGAGCACGATGAGCATGAAGAACACGACGAACATGAAGAGCACGCCGGCGAAGAAGGCGAGCACGAGGACGAGTTCAACACCGATGGCTTCGTGGGCAATACCAATGCCCGCGCCCACAGCTATAGCGGAGGGGTTTCCTGGATCACCGACAGCGGCTTTATTGGCTTCTCCGTAAACCGGCTGGAAAACAATTACGGCATCCCCTTGGGCACTCATGAGCACCACCACGAAGATGAGGACCACGCGGGTGAAGACCACGACGACCACGAGGAGCACGCCGAGGCCGGTGAGGTCGATGCGGTACGTATCGACCTGGTACAAACCCGCTATGACCTGAAAGGCGAGCACCGCTTCGACGGCGATTACTGGGACAAACTGAGCCTGCGTATCGGCTACAACGATTACGAGCATGTGGAGCTGGATGCCGGCAATCCGAGCACCCGCTTCACCAACGAGGCCTGGGAGAGCCGTGTTGAAATAACCCACGATGCCGGCAACGGCTGGCGCGGTGCCTACGGACTGCAATTGACCGACAAAGACTTTGCCGCAAAAGACTTTTCCACAATTGGCAGTCACTCCTTTATCCAGCCCTCACATACCCGCAGTGCCGGCTTCTTTACTATGAAGGAGCGCCAATGGAGTAGCTGGCACTTAGATCTGGGCGCCCGGTTGGAGAGAGTGGATATAGACCCAGAAATTGGCAACGACCGCGATTACAATCTGATCGGCGCCAGCGCCACGCTGCAGTATTTCCTCGCCGAGCACCAGCATCTCAGCTTCGGCGCCACCCACTCCGAACGTGCACCCGTGGCCGAGGAACTGTTTGCCGATGGCGCGCACCTGGCGGAATCCCGCTATCTATTAGGCAACAGCGAGCTGGACAAAGAGAGCGGCGTCAACTTGGAGTTGGGTTATCACCACCATAACGAAGCGGCTAGCGGCTGGCACGCTGCGCGCATTGAGGCCAGCGTTTTCTACAACCAGATCAGTGACTACATCTACGCGCAGAACACCGGCGGCGAGGAAGAGGAGTTGCCGGTCTATGCCTATGCCAACCGTGATGCGACTTTCTATGGAGCCGAGGCCTCAGTGACCTTTCCCTTGCAGGGCGGCCACTATATAACGCTGTTTGGCGACATGGTGCGCGCTAGCTTCGATGATGCGATCATCGGTGAAAGCTCCGATGTACCGCGTATGCCACCGCTTCGGATGGGCGTGGCCCTGGGTGCCGATTACGACCAGTGGGGTTGGGAGTGGCGCACAGTCGAAGCTGCGGACCAGGATCGCGCCGGCGCCTACGAAGAGGAAACCGACGGCTATACCCGCATGGACCTGAGCGCCGAGTACAACCTCAATATCGGCGGCAGCAATGCGGTGCTCTTTGCCAGTGCACGCAACCTGCTGGACAAGGAAATCCGCAACTCCACCTCACTGCTACGCGACTATGCCCCGGCACCCGGCCGCAGCATCGAAGCGGGCGTACGGTTTATTTTCTAAGGCACAACTGCTTCAATGAGCCCCGCGGCGCGCCCAGCTCCACGGGGCTGCATCTCCTACACTTCCCGCATAACCTCTTTATAGAAGTGTGCGGGAACATCTAGTCGCACCGCGGCGTCTGATGTGTATCTGCACGACAAATCTTCTACGGAATAAACAGGGACAATCCACTCCATGGCCTGGATCAAGCGCACTTTTATCGCTCTATTGGTCGTTTTCCTGCTGCTCGCCGGTGCTGTCGCCTGGCTGCTGGCCGGCCTCGACGTAAACCAGTACAAACCACAGCTGGAAAAGCTCGCCGCCAAGCAGGGGATCTCCCTGCAATTGGAAGGTGATATCGGCTGGCAGTTATGGCCACAGGTTGGCCTGCAGCTGCGCGATGTAGCACTGGCACCGCTACAGCTGCCCAAAGAAACCCTGGTGCGCGCCGATAAAATCGCCATAGGTGTCGCCCTCAGGCCACTGCTACAGCGCCGCGTGCAGGCTCAGGAGATCGTACTGCTGGCGCCACAGATTGAACTCAGCGTTGACAAGGAAGGGCGCGGTAACTGGGAGCTGATCAGTGAAGCCCTGGAGGCTCAGAGCAAGCAACCTCCCAAACTGGAAATCCCCAGGGAGACAGAAGAGCCCGCCGAGCAACAAGTGCAGCTTAGCCTGGACAAGCTGCGTATTGAAAATGGCCTGGTATCTTACAGTGACGCCCGCACCGGAAAAGCCTACAAGGTCGAAGACCTGCGCGTGATAGCCGACAACCTGGTGCCAGGCGGCGAACCTGGGCAACTGCGTGCCGATGCCAGCATAAGCGGCAGTGACCTGCGCCACCCCCTCAATCTGACATTAGACAGCACCCTGGCCCTGGATGAAGGCCTCAACGGCCTGCGCCTACAACCCCTGCAGCTGACCTTTACTGCCGATAACAGTGCCAAAGCCACGATTCACTTGCGCGGTTACGTACGTCGTGACAACAACAACCAGCCCTGGCGCATACAGATGAATCTAAATGCCAGTGCCGACCCCCTGCGCCCCTGGCTTGAGCTGACCGGCACCGAAGTGATTACTCGCGATAGCGCTGTATTACAGAAGTTGAATATTGAAGCCAGCCTCGAAGGCACTGAGCAGAAACTCGATCTGACCCCACTGCAACTGCAGCTCGACAACACGACCTTCAGCGGCAATGCCCAGCTGCGCAACGCGGAGATGCCTGGGCTGGATCTGAGCCTGCGCGGCGGCGCTTTCAATTTGGATAGCTACCTGCCTCCTTCCAAAGAAAAGGAAGAAAAGCAGGGGGAAACCGCCCCCTCCTCCGAAGTAACGGCTCAAGACGAACAGACTACACACACTCAAACCGCACCTGAAACAGCAAAACCGCTGCAGGCGGAGAAGCCCACAACTAATGAACAACAGTTATCAGCCCAGCCGGTACCTGCAGAGCCTCTGCCTCTCAGTGCACTGCGCGGCTTTAATGCCAATATCAATGTGACCCTGGACCAGCTACTGGCAGCGGACCTGCAACTGGACAGTCCGGAAATACAACTCACCGTGGATAACGGCCTCTACCAACTGCAAAAACTCAGCGCAGACATCTATGGTGGACAGCTCAATAGCAATGGGCAGTTCAACGCCCGTGCCCAAACGGCTGAAGGCCAGGTACGTGGCGGCCTCAGCAATGTGGATATCGGCAAGGTACAGAAAGCGCTGTTCCCCAGTGAGAAAGTGCAGGTAGCCGGTGAAGCCAGTGTCAATTGGGATGGTCGCACTAAAGGAAAAACCTCCGAAGATCTGCAAAAAAACCTGGTCGCAGCCGTTAATATTTCCAGCAAGGAGCTCTCCATAGCCCCATTCAACCTTGAAAAGAGTATGTGCCAGCTATTTAGTTATGCGGAAAACACGCCTCTGCCAGACAGAGACTGGCCAGCACAGACTGGCCTGCAGGATGTGCGCGCTACTATTGCCGTGAAAGGCGATGAAGTGAAGGTGACCGAAATCCTTGCAGGAATCGAGAATATCGCCATGACAGGTGATGGCGAGATAGATTTACAAAAACAGGACTTCGACTTCGCTCTCGGCCTCGCCCTGGTCGGCGAGAGCACCTCCGCCGACGGCTGTACAGTGAGGAACAAGCGCTGGCGGAACCGCCCGTTGCCTTTACGCTGCAAGGGCGACTTCGATGATGTAGGCCCAGGCACTTGTAAACCCGACAGCCGCCGCCTCGACGACCTGGTACGTGAGGAACTGAAATACAAAGCCAAGAAAAAATATGGCGATAAGGTAGAAGAAAAAGTCGATGAGCTGAAAGAAAAATTGAAAAATCTCTTCGGTCGTTGATCAGAGCCGCACCGGGCCTCGCCCGGTGCGCAACTCCGGTCCTACTATCCCACTCCACTCAAGCTCTCACTACCTCCAACTCCAAATTAGTTTCAAGATTCCGCTCAGGGGGCAGCATTGTTGCAGGCTGCTTAGATTTTTTTTCCTACCACACCTCAACTTCCCTACTGTTTACACATTCTTTTCCCAATATCAGCCCGATCTCAACGAAATCAATTGGTCAGATAAAGGGAATAACAAAATGCCAATAATGGTCCGAGAGAAAGACAATAACTCCAAGCAGGTAATCGCGAGGCTGGCCACTGCTACCAAGCACCACAAGCCTGATGAGGTAGAGTGGGGTAATGACCGCGTTAACTGCTACGCCTGGGCTGCGAACTGCGAGACCCCAAACTCGGGCAAGCCCAATCCCGGCTCCAACGCCGGCTATGTCGCAACTTTGGAAGATGCCAGCCTGATTGAGGGAGCCAAGCGCGATGGTATGGCCTATGTGGCCAATGCCCCAGCAAACAAGCCACCGCCTTTTTCAGAGGGTTGCTACTGCGTTGCCCTGTATAAGTCCGCAACCGATCACCACTGGTACCGGCGGGACCCGAAAACCGGTACCTGGACTCACAAACCAGGTCCTCATGGGGTGAGAAACTACGGCCCCAATTTTGTGGTTCTGCCCGAGCAGCTGGAAACGGCAAACCATAACTACGGCCTGGCTGCCACCAATTATCGTTTTGTGGCCTATTTCTATGTGGTGGAAGAGGGCATTCAGGTCTGATGACTGCATCGTGAAGAACTAGTGCCGAGGCAACCGCCCACTGCCCCTCCGCTGCAAGGGCGACTTCGATAGTGTGATCCCAGGCTCATGCATACTCGACATCCGCCACCTGGACAACCTGATACGCGAGGAGCTGAAATACAGAGCCAGGAAAAAATATGGCAATAAGATGGAAGAAAAGGTCGACGAACTGAAAGAAAAATTGAAAAATCTCTTCGGCCGTTGATCATAGCCGCACCGGGCCCCGCCCGGTGCGCAACTCCGGCCCCAATATCCCACGCCAGCAACCTCGCAGTACCTTCATGACTCCAAAGCAGTTCCAAAATGCCGTTCTCAAGTGGTTCGATAAACATGGACGCAAGGACCTGCCCTGGCAGCAGGATATCAACCCCTACCGCGTATGGGTTTCCGAGATCATGCTGCAACAAACCCAGGTAAGCGCTGTAGTCCCCTATTTCGAGCGCTTTATGCGGAGCTTCCCCACCCTGGAAAGTCTCGCCGTTGCGCCGCTGGATAAGGTACTGGCCCACTGGAGCGGCCTCGGTTACTACGCCCGCGCGCGCAACTTGCACAAATGTGCGCAGACAGTTTTGCAAGAGTACGACGGGGAATTTCCACAGGATGTAGAAGCACTCATCGAGCTGAGCGGTATCGGCCGCTCCACTGCCGGCGCTATCGCCAGTATCAGCATGGGGCTCAGGGCACCGATCCTGGATGGCAACGTAAAACGGGTACTGGCCCGCTTTCACGCCGTGGCAGGCTGGCCGGGACAGACTGCGGTAGCCAACAAGCTGTGGGAACTGGCCGAGATTTATACCCCAGACAAGCGCGTCAACGACTACACCCAGGTCATGATGGACCTGGGTGCTACCCTGTGCACCCGTTCCAAGCCCAGCTGTAGCGACTGCCCACTAAAAAAATCCTGCGTGGCCCACGCCCAGGGCAATCCTCAAGATTACCCCGGCAAAAAGCCGCGCAAAGAAAAACCGGTGCGTAGCGCCACAATGCTACTGCTGGAGTACGAAGGTGAGATTTATCTGGAGCAGCGCCCCGCTACTGGAATCTGGGGCGGCCTATGGTGCCCTCCCCAGGCGGAAGATGCCAAGGCCTGGCTCAGGCAACAGCGCTGGCGCGCCAGTGAAATACAAGCGCTGCCGGTACTGCGCCATACCTTTACCCACTTTCATCTGGATATTTCCCCTGTATGGGTACAGCTCGACAAAGTCACCACACAGGTAGCGGAGAACGGCGCTGGCTGGTATAAACTGCGGCGTCTAAACCGCGCCCGCGCGGCCCAGGAACTGGGGCTACCCGCCCCGATCGTAAAGCTGGCAAAACAATTACTGGCGCTGCAGGCTCCCCTGCTCGCCCCAACGACGGCCGACTAAAACCAGGAGGAGTCCATGTCTAGAACCGTATTCTGCCGCAAGTACCAAGAGGAATTGGAAGGCCTGGACGCACCGCCCTTCCCCGGCCCTAAGGGCATGGACATCTTTGAGCATGTTTCCAAGAAGGCCTGGCAAGAGTGGATGTCTCACCAGACCATGCTGATCAACGAAAAACACCTCAACATGATGGAACCCTCCAGCCGCGCCTACCTGAGCGAGCAGATGATGAAGTTCCTAAGCGGTGAAGAATACGACGCAGCGGAAGGCTACGTTCCCCCGGAACAGCAGTAGCGGAGCCCTGTTTTCAACCCCCGCGAAAGCAAAAAAAACTTTTTACAATCAAGGGGTTGACTCCAGCATAAGGAACGGCTTTAATACGCGCCTCGCGACGCCGGGGAAGCCCAGCAAGATCGCAAAGCCCGGATAGCTCAGTCGGTAGAGCAGGGGATTGAAAATCCCCGTGTCGGTGGTTCGATTCCGCCTCCGGGCACCATATTCAAACCCGCGCAAGCACTCGCTTTCGCGGGTTTTTTAATGCTTGATCAAAGCACTAAAGTTCCCGGCAGCGCCTGGTTCAATTCCACCAAGCCCCCCGCCCCATCAACTAGAGGGTTTGTCAAAGAGGCATCAAATAGCAGCTACTGCCTATTTTTTCTTTCGGCTGTCACTAGCAAAGCGATTTTGATCTTTCATCAACTTCAATCCAAGCTCCACCTTCTTAGCTTTATCCTTCAGCACGGATTTTCTACTTTTTAACTGTGACTGAATATCTCTAATCTCATCTATCTTCATTTCGCTTTAAAATCCTTTTTACATGTATCTCACTAGGGTTTGTAAGCTTGCCTCTCGGCTCATTATCGACATCTTTTTTTGCAAGCTCTTTCAGCTCTTCTATCTCTGGACGTAGTTTTTTAAGAGATCTTTTTATCTCTTCTCGCCCTTCTTTTGTTGTTGGATCATGCTTCATAACAACCTTCTCTTTTTCATCTGTCCGGGCACCTTTTGATGGTAGTAGGTGCGAGGACCAAAACCTACTGACTTATAAGTCTCTTCTAAATGGACAAAAGGCTCAATTACCCATATTTCATCTGCACCGACAATATCAGCGAACAGGGTCGCGGCAGCGGAGATTACCGGAAGAGATCTCATCCCCAAAGGACTAGGCCTTACCGGTGTTGATTCAATAAAATCCAAGCGTACTTTTGAGCCGGCTCTAGAAGTTTGGCCATATGCCAGCGCACCCAATGTCCCAGCTGAAGTAAGAGCAATTTCGAACCGATTTGGCTTATTCTGATAAGATTTAAATAGCTCAACCCAATCCCAACCACCCCTATCTCTTCTATATCCTTTGCCTTGAAGGTTCTCCCAGTTATTTGCAAGCTGGCAATCTCGCAATGTCACTCCTTTAGCATTAACACCAAAATCATTTCGAATTTCTTCAAATACAATTTCCCGGATAGCATTATATTTCTGCTCCTTTATATTGTGATCATGGCGACGTGGATACACGCATACTCTCCTTTTATCTAATTAACCCATGGTGCTTCTTGCAGGGATAAGACTTACAAGTTTATCCAGGAGTATGAGGAGCTAGAACCATAAAGAAATTTAAAAAATAGTTTTATGACCACCTTGAGAACCAGGTCTCACCCAAGTATACATACAATAATTAATAGGCTAATTACTCATGCGCAACGTACGTACCACCTAAGTGTGTTTATCACTTTTACTTTCAGTACAAGAATACAATGCTCCGCAATCAGGGAAAGCTATGGACTCACCCCCACACGGAAGGCAAATGGAAAAAAACGTACAATTTATAATTCAATACGTGGTTAATAGGTTTATTTATGGGTATTTAAAAATACATTCCAGAAAAATTTAAAGACTTAACTGATTATAAGTGCCTGAAAAAATTATTGAAAATGGATAGGGAGGGTCACCAAAACAGCCCCTGAAGCACTCACACCATCTAAAGAAGATTTAAAAATATGAAGAAAAATGAAAATCTTGGGCTATTTAGCACAGTGCAAAAATAACAGCATAAACTGATGTCTTTGCTAATATGAGGAGACAATACCGTTCCTTCAATACTCCACCCCACTATATTGAATAGCGCTCAATTTTCTCCACTCAAACATCCAAAATATTTGACTACGAGAAAAATACTGCCATTTAGACCTGGCAATTTATTCTGCAAGCACCATTATTTCTTACTCTGTAGGCGCCGTAACTTGAAAGCCGTTTGCACTCTCATTCATCAAGCGGGCTCCACCAGCAACGTAAAGCTTACGCAGGCTCTCACTCTAGCTAAGTGGGCTTTGCTGTAATGGCTCCACCCTAACCCGTCGCTCAGGAGCAACAAGCCACTGCCGCAGCATGCAGTAATCCACATCTCCAAATACCCCAGCCTTCCCCAAAAATTTATGGTATTTTCTATTGCTAAAAACGGCGTCACTAAACCAAAATGCCAATCCCAACCTACCAGCAAATATTCCGCCCCTTGTTAGCCGCAATCGAAGATGGCCAGGTACACAGCGTGTCCGACCTTCACGACCGGATAGCTAACGCAATTGGGTTAACCGCAGAGGAAATCCAACAACGCGTCCCCAGCGGCCGACAAACCTATTTCCGCAACCGCCTCGGCTGGGCCCGCACTTATCTGGGCAAAGCAGGACTTATCGAAATCCCCGCACGCGGTAGCTACAAAATTACCGACCGTGGCCGGCAAGCATTGCTCGACTGCCCCAATGCCATTAGCAATGCCTACCTGCGCCAATACCCGGAGTTTCTAGAATTCACCCGCGGCTCCCGTGAAACCGCTGATAGATCCCAGGCAACCACCACCGACAACGACCTAACCCCAGAAGAACGGCTACGCAGCGCCCACGCCGAGCTCAAAGACACCCTGGCAGACCAGTTGCTTACCCATATCAAGCAGTGCAGCCCGCAGTTCTTTGAGCGTTTAGTCGTCGACCTGATGCTCGCTATGGGCTACGGCGGTACCGCCGAAGACGCGGGCCTTGCCACCCAATACAGCGCCGATGGCGGTATTGATGGCATTATTAAGCAAGATCCGCTGGGGCTAGACAGTATCTACCTGCAAGCCAAGCGCTACACCGAAAACACCATTGGCCGCCCAGAGATACAAAAATTCTGCGGCGCCCTGGATATGTGCCGCGCAAAGAAAGGGGTATTTATAACCACCAGCCGCTTTAGCCAGGAAGCCCAAGCCTTTGTGGGCATGATTGAAAAGAAAATTATCCTGATCGACGGTGACAAACTCGCCGACCTAATGATCACCTATGGACTAGGCACCAGCGTCAAAGAAACCCTGACCCTACAAGCCATAGACTCCGATTACTTTAGTGAAGACGATTAATACGGGCTCAAGCAAGCCCCAACAATCGATGCAAGTACTGGCGAACACACCGAACAACCACAAGATTTAACCAATAGCCGTAACTCCATGACCAACAGCGAAGAACAACAGTTTCTCAACGACCTCGAGAAAAAGCTCTGGAATGCCGCCGACAAGCTGCGCTCCACCCTGGATGCCGCCCAATACAAACACACCGTACTGGGCCTGATCTTCCTCAAATATGTCTCCGATGCCTTCGATATCCGCCGCGATGAACTCAAGCAGCAGCTCACCGACGCCGACCATGACTACTTCCTCGACCCAGACGACTTTGGCGGTGCCGACAGTGAAGACTACGCAGCAGAAATCGATATCGAACTGGAAGTGCGCGACTACTACCTGGAAACCAATACCTTCTGGGTGCCGCAGCAGGCCCGCTGGCAGTTTCTGCAAGACAACAACAAGGCCGTGATCGGCGGTGCCGAACTCAGCTTCCAGGACGAGCGCGGCGAGGACAAAACCCTCAAAATCAGCTCCGTCGGCCACCTGATCGATAACGCCCTGGAGGCCATCGAAGCCGACAACCCCAAGCTTAAAGGGGTGCTCAACAAACGCTACACCCAGCTGCAAATCGACCAGTCCAAACTGGGCGAGCTGATCGACCTGATCGCCACGGTGCCGTTCAACCACGCGAGCCTCAACAGCAAAGATATTCTCGGCCATGTATACGAATATATGCTCGGCCAGTTTGCCCTGGCCGAAGGCAAGAAGGGTGGCCAGTTTTATACGCCCAAGTCTATCGTCAGCCTGATTGTGCAAATGCTCGAACCCTTCAAAGGCCGCGTATACGACCCGGCCATGGGTTCCGGCGGCTTCTTTGTACAGTCCGAGCACTTTATTACCGAGCATCAGGGCAAGATTGGCGAAGTCTCTATCTACGGCCAGGAATACAACCACACCACCTGGCAGTTGGCCGCGATGAATATGGCCATTCGCGGTATCGACTTTAACTTTGGTAAAGAGCCGGCCAACACCTACACCAACGACCAGCACCCGGACCTGCGCGCCGACTTCGTTATGGCCAACCCGCCGTTCAATATGAAGGAGTGGGATACCGGCGTCGCCGAGGATGACAAACGCTGGCAATACGGCAGGCCGCCATCGGGCAACGCCAACTTCGCCTGGCTGCAACATATGCTGTTCCACCTGGCCCCCAACGGCAGTATGGGCCTGCTGTTGGCCAACGGCTCCATGAGTTCCAACACCAATAACGAAGGGGAAATCCGCAAGCGCCTGATTGAGGCCGACCTGGTGGAGTGTATGGTGGCCCTGCCCGGCCAGCTGTTTACCAATACCCAGATCCCCGCCTGTATCTGGTTCCTGAGCAAAAACAAAGGGGCGCGCGCCTCCGCTGCCGGCCGAAAGCTGCGCGATCGCCAAGGCGAAGTACTGTTTATCGACGCCCGCAACCTGGGTTATATGAAAGATCGGGTACTGCGGGATTTCGCCCAGGAAGATTTAAACCAGGTTACCGAGACCTACCACAACTGGCAGACCGGCGAAAACTACGAAGATGTACCGGGCTTTGTTAAAGCTGCCAAGTTGGAAGAACTACAAAAACACGATTTTGTGCTGACTCCAGGCCGCTATGTGGGCGCCGCTGCGGAGGAAGATGACGGTGAGCCCTTTGCCGAGAAGATGGCGCGTTTAACTGGCCAGCTGACAACGCAGTTTGCAGAATCGGATCGTCTAGAAGCGGAGATTAAAAAGAACTTGGCGGGGTTAGGTTTCGATGTCTGATTGGAAAGAATATCGAATTGAAGATATAGCCTTTAATTCTCCTCATGCAATGGCAACCGGCCCTTTTGGGTCTGCGATCAGTTCAAAATTCTTCCAGGATGAAGGGGTTCCCGTCATACGTGGAGGCAATTTGAGCACCAACGTGACAGAGCGGATGTCAGACGAAGGTCTAGTTTTTGTAAGTAGGGAAAAGGCTCGTGAGTTTAAGCGCTCACTTGTCAGAAAAGGCGATCTAATTTTTACTTGCTGGGGAACTATAAATCAGGTTGGCCTTATTACCGAAGACCTGAAATACCCTGAGTATATTATCTCTAATAAACAGATGAAGCTTACTGTAGATCCAAAAAAAGCTGATCCGTTATATCTTTACTATCTATTTTCGAGCCCATTAAAACAGGCAGAAATACTTAATAATGGTATTGGTGCTGCGGTTCCTGGATTTAACTTGGGGCAACTGAAATCACATATTGTCAGGCTACCTCCGGTTGAATTACAGAAAAAAATTTCAGCACTACTTAATTCTTTTGATAGAAAAATCAGCCTCAACCGCCAAACCAACCAAACTTTGGAACAGATCGCCCAGGCCCTTTTTAAAAGCTGGTTTGTCAACTTCGAACCCACCCGCGCCAAAATTGCCGCGAACCAGGCCGCCCAGCTGCGCCAGCAAGGCCAAAGCGACAGCGAAATTTTAAGCAAAATCCAGCAAGACCCACGCTGGAGCAGCGCCCAGGTCGCCATCATCGCCCAAGGCAACCCCGAGCAAGCCGCCATCGCCGCCCTTAACGGAGGCCAAGCCTTCGATACCCTAAGCGAAGCTCAACAAGCCAAACTTAAATCTACCGCTGCTTTGTTTGCGGATACGCTGGTGGACTCTGAGTTAGGTGCAGTTCCAAACGGATGGCAAATTAAACAAGTAGGGGATGTGGTAGAAAGATTAAAACCCTCTAAGCGTTATACAAAAAAGCAAGTTAAACCATTCGGTTTGATACCTGTTTATGAGCAAGGCACAAGTATACTCTTGGGCTATCACAATGATGAACCAGGCTTTCGTGCAACAACAGAAGAACCCTTGTTTATTTTCGGTGACCACACATGTGTAATTCATTTATCTTGTGAGAATTTTGATATATCTCAAAACGTAATACCTCTTTCTGGTTTCGAATATCCGACCATTTGGGTTTACTACGCCATTCAGGGAAAGCAAAATTTCCAAGAATATCGCAGGCATTGGTCAGAATTCGTTATCAAGAATGTAGTTTGCCCGGAAAAATCTCTGGCAAAAGTATTTTCTGATACTGTTACGACCTTATATAAGAAAAAAGAACAATCCGTTAGAGAAAATAAAGAACTGGAGCAGGTTCGTGATGCCCTATTGCCGAGGTTGCTCTCAGGGCTGATTGAAATTGACGAGATCGCGTAAAGTAAAATATGGATAACTACGATTTTGAAAGAATACCCCTATGGAATGGTGAGCAAAGCGATTTTGATATTCTTTCAGATGAAGTTAATGGCCGCATTCCTGTAACTCGGCTTGAAAGCTGGAAAAACTTTGCGGAGCTATTGGAAACAAGTTTCTTTAATCGCCCTAAGACTCAACTTATTTTTAGAGGTCATCGCCGCTACGATTGGGGGCTAATGCCAACACTGGCCAGAGTTCCTGAATCAGGAGTGATCGATCGAAAACTAGCTGATAGCCAGCTGGACTACTTCAAACGCGCAGTTAGGGGAAGACTTGCCGATAATGCCTTGGTATCAGAGGGTGAAGAAGATGAGTTATGGTCAGTTGGGCAGCACCATGGCCTAATGACGCCACTATTGGATTGGACATATTCACCCTACGTGGCACTGTTCTTCGCCTTCTCTAAAGAAGACTCAGAGGAAGAGAAAGAAAACCCCTATCGAGCGATTTATGTATTAAATAAGACTTTTGTAGCTGATGATGATCTTTGTCCTGATGTAAGGATGTTTGAACCTCGTAAAGATGATCATGGGCGCTTAGTTAACCAGGCAGGCTTGTTCACCTTTTCGCCGTACGACTCGACAATTGAAAACAAGCTTATTGACACGCTAGCTGACGAAAACTTCCCTGACGATGAGTTAAGAAATGCAACTTTGAGCGTAGACACCGCCGGAGAAGTACAAGAAGAGCAACAAGCCGGGATATTGGCGAAATATATCTGCAAAATCTATATAAAAAATGAAGATCGTGAAGGATGTATGCGCTACCTCCGGCGTATGAACGTACACCATGCGAGTTTATTTCCTGATTTGATAGGTGCGTCAGAATATTGCAATTTATTAGTTGCTGAAGAGCGCAGAGAATATGAATTTGAATTATCCGCGAAAAGAGTTGTAGAGAAAACCAGCCAAGTAGAAAGTGAGCCCGCTCAAGCACCCATTCAGTATGAAACTAATAATAGCGAAGTCCTAAAATTTGCTCGCGCACTCTCTAAGTATGCAAACACACAAGTTGAGCCTGGAAGAATACAGTTCATTGCTGAGCACCTATCTAAAGAATTGAAACCACTACTGGTTATCGACTGGAAACAACGCGATCCGGCCATTGCCAAGATCCGGTCTGCCATTCGAATTAATTTAAGGAAGTATGGGTATCCAGCAGATAGTCGCGATTCGGCGCTTAACGAGCTTATTGAGAGCTTAATGACAGAAGAGAATATTGCTGAGACTGAAATTGCGGAGGCTAGCAAGGAAGCAGCGGAATGAATATATCAGAAGACCAACTAGAACAACTCTGCTTAGAATGGTTTAACGCCCTAGGCTACAACTATACCCGCGGCTACGATATCGCCCCCGACGGCGATACACCGGAGCGCAGCGACTACCGTCAGATTATCCTGCACGAACGCCTGCTGAGCCAGTTGGAAGTTATCAATCCCCAGGTACCGCTATCCACCCTTGAGCGAGTCACCCAGCAGATCGTCACACCAGAAACGCCCATCCTGATCAAAAACAACAAACAGTTTCACCAGTGGTTGCAGGAAGGGGTCAAGGTCGAGTTTAAGGATAACAACGGCGAAGTAGTAACCGACTATGTAAAGCTGGTGGACTTCGCAAACACCGAGCGCAACGAATTTCTGGTGGTGAACCAGTACACCATTATGGGTACCAAGGGAAGTCGCCGCCCGGACCTAATCGTATTTATCAATGGCTTGCCGCTGGCAGTGATTGAGTTAAAAAATCCCGCCGACAACAGCGCCGATATCTGGTCCGCCTACCAGCAGCTGCAAACTTACAAAGAAGAAATCCCCGACCTGTTTATTTTTAACCAGGCGCTGGTCATCAGCGATGGCCTCAATGCCCGCGTCGGCTCCCTCACCGCCAGCAAAGAGCGGTTTTTGCCCTGGCGGGTGGTCAATAACGAGCACGACAAACCGCACTTTGAGTATTTCTTAGAAACCCTGGTAAAAGGCTTCTTTAAGCCTGAACTGTTGTTGGACTATATCCGCCACTTTGTCCTGTTTGAGCAAGACGGCGATCAAATCGTTAAAAAGATCGCCGGCTATCACCAGTTCCACGCGGTGCGCCAAGCGGTGAAAGCGACCGTGATTGCCGCCGAGCGCTCCAGCGCGGTGACCGAGCCACGAGCGAACTATGCCAATAAAGTAATACCCGGTTCCGGCAAGGCCGGGGTGGTTTGGCACACCCAGGGCTCCGGCAAGTCCATCTCCATGGTGTGTTACGCCGGCAAGTTGCTGGCACAGCCCGCCATGAATAATCCCACTATCGTAGTTGTCACCGACCGCAACGATCTGGATGGCCAGCTGTACAACACCTTCTGTATGGCCGCCGATGCCCTCAAGCAGACCCCGGTACAGGCCGGCGACAGAGACGAGCTGCGCCAGATACTCGCCGCGCGCCAATCCGGCGGTATCGTGTTTACCACGGTGCAAAAATTTGCCCTACTCGGCGAGGAAACCAGCCACCCGGTATTGAGCCGCCGCCACAATATCGTCGTGGTCAGCGACGAGGCCCACCGCAGCCAGTATGGCGACAAGGCCAAGTTCAACGCCAAAAAGGGCACTTACACCTTCGGCTATTCCAAGCATATGCGCGATGCCCTGCCGGCGGCCTCGTTTATCGGCTTTACCGGTACCCCGGTCGACTCGGCCGATAAAGATACCCGCGCGGTATTTGGTGAGTATGTCTCCATCTACGATATTCAGGATGCGGTAGACGATGGCGCCACGGTGCCCATCTATTATGAATCGCGCCTGGCCAAACTGGATATCCACGCGGCCGATATCGAGGCGCTGAATGAGAATGTCGAGGAGGTTATTGAGGACGAAGAAGATGTGGCCGAGCGGGAGAAAACCAAATCCCACTGGGCCACGCTGGAAAAACTCGTCGGCAGCCAGCCCCGGGTGGAGCAGGTGGCCAAAGACCTAATCCAGCATTTCGACAGCCGCAGCGCCTCCATGCCCGGCAAGGCCATGATCGTGGCGATGAGCCGCGAGATCTGTGTCGACCTCTACGATGCCATAGTCGCTATCAAGCCGGAGTGGCACCACCTAGACACCGACAAAGGCGCGATCAAAATTGTGATGACCGGTTCGGCGTCGGACAAAGCCAAGTTGCAGCCGCATATCTACAACAAGGAAACCAAGAAAGCATTTGAAAAGCGCTTTAAGGATGTGAACGATCCATTACAGCTGGTGATTGTGCGGGATATGTGGCTGACCGGCTTCGATGCCCCCATTTGCCACACCATGTATATCGACAAACCCATGAAGGGCCACAACCTGATGCAGGCCATTGCGCGGGTTAACCGGGTGTTTAAAGACAAGCCCGGCGGCTTGGTGGTGGACTACATCGGCATTGCCAACGAGCTGAAGCAGGCACTCAAGACCTATACCGGCGCTAACGGTAAGGGCAAGCCCACCCACGACGCCAATGAAGCCTACGCCATTCTGCTGGAAAAGCTCGGCGTACTGCACGATATGATGCACGGCTTTGATTACAGCCAGTATGAGACCCAGGCCCTGCAACTGTTGCCAGGCGCCATGAACCATATTCTCAGCCTGAAAAACCCCGGCAGCGGCGAACTGGATGGCAAACGGCGCTTTCTCGATGTGATGGCCGCGCTCAGCAAGGCCTACACCCTGTGCAGCACCCTGGAGGACGCCGCGCCCTACAAGAAAGAGATCGCCTTCTGGGGTGCGGTGAAAAACGCCATCACCAAGTTCACCACCATCGACAAGCGCCGCACCGATGAGGAAAAGAACTCCGCGCTCAAGCAGATTATCGACAATGCCATCGTCGCCGACGGTGTGGATGATATCTTCAGCATGGTGGGTCTGGACCGGCCGAATATCGGCTTGCTGTCCCCTGAGTTTATGGAAGACGTCGCCAATCTTAAGGAAAAAAACCTAGCGGTTGAGCTGCTCGAACGGCTACTGCGCGACGAAGTAAAAGCGCGCATGAAAACCGATGTGGTGTCGGAGAAAAAATACTCCGACCGCATTATGGAAGCCCTGCGCAACTACCACAATCGCGCCATCGAAACCGCCCAGGTTATCGAAGAGCTGATCCAGATGGCCAAGGACATGGCGGAAGATGCGCAGATGGCGGAAGACTCCGGCCTGAATACCGACGAAATCGCCTTCTACCGCGCTTTGATCCAAAACCAGTCGGCGGTAAAAGAGCTGGGGGATAACAATCTGCGCGAACTGGCCAAATACGTTACCCAGCAGCTGCGCAAATCCACCACCGTGGACTGGCAGGTGCGCGATAGCGTGCGCGCCAAACTGCGCAACCTGGTGCGCCGCGCACTGCGCAAATGGAAATACCCACCGGATGGGGCGGATGAGGCAGTGCAGCTGTGCTTGCAGCAGGCGGAGACATTGAGTCATAGCTGGAGTGCTTAGGTGCTATAGGAAGCCTCTGGCTTACAGAGCGGTCACAACCAAGGCGCGGTTGAAATGCAGGGTGGCAGAACGGAATAAGCTCGTTCACCACCTTACCTTGCTACCTGCATTCAGCAGAACATGCCCCGAAAGCTATGCAACTCTGGGCGAGAAATTGGGCAGGTAGCGGGGAAAGACTGTGCAAGTGTCCTATTCCGATAGGAAAAACCTATTGAGTAATTCCTTCACGGGAGCCGAGGAGCTCGCCCTTGCCGTAATTATGATAAATATTAATTAACAATTTGATGCCAGCTATTTATTGCTGATTCCTTTTACTAATCAACCCCCACAACGTAGGGGTAACGATAATCCTAACTCATATCAAGTTAGCAACCTATTTTAGGTAAATTAAATCCAGAGCTGCCTGGCAACTCACAAAATAAGCTCCAATTAAATTCCTGTTAATAAATAAGAAAACTAAAGGCAATATTGACGTTTTCTTGCAGCCATTCACTCACTTTAGAATTTAAAATATAAACCTACTCACAGCCCCAACAGCCCATTACAATTCACAGCTTTACTGTTTTGATTTAAGTGTAATAACAATGAGTGAAGCCCCCCGCAACCTTCTATATCAGGAAACCTTAGCTGTACGCTGGGGTGATATGGACGCCTTAGGACATATCAACAACGCCACCTACTTCACCTACTTTGAGCAGTGCCGCTGCAGCTGGTTAGCGGCTATTAAACGCTCCGGCGCGGTAAGCAGTAACCAAGGGGATGGCCCGGTACTACTCAATGCTTCGGCCAATTTCCATTTACCGCTGGTATTTCCAGCCAACATTACTGTTAGTATGTATGGCGGCACTCCCGGGCGCAGCAGCTTCAATAGCTACTACGAAATTAGAGAAGCAGATAATACCGACAACCTTTACACCACAGGTGAAGCTAAAATCGTCTGGGTGGACCACAGAACCGGAAAATCGATTCCCGTGCCGGATGATATTCGAGCACTGCTTCCAAATAATTAAGATAGAAAGCCCTCATCGGCGAGGGCTCTTATTGCCTTCTCAGATATTTTGTAAAAATTTCTTTCATCCTGACTTAAAATAACCATCTGGCCTTCAGAATTATCCATTTTCCCCTCCCCTGCTATTCTGAAATTCAACCATGACTTTACCAGTGCCGGATGACTTAAATGAAAGAAAATTTTGATTTAGAGCGTTTTATTAAAGCGCAAGAACACTCTTATGAAGATGCACTTTTAGAGTTAAAGAATGGAAAAAAGCGATCTCATTGGATGTGGTACATATTTCCACAAGTTGTCGGCCTTGGGCACAGCTCCATGGCTCAAAAATATGGAATCAAGAATCTGGAGGAAGCAAAGGCCTATTTAGCCCAACCCACGCTTGGGCAGAGGCTGAAATCCTGCTGTCACGCCCTACTCGACATCCATGATCGCAGCGCTCATGACATTTTCGGATCTCCAGATGATATGAAACTAAAATCCTCCATGACCTTATTTTCGCTTGCTGAAAAGGAGGAAAGCCTATTTAAGGACGTACTTGATAGGTACTATAACGGCAAGAGTGATGCTCACACCCTGGAGCTACTCGGTTTGAACTAATAGATGTCGAGTACGCAAACACTATGTAAAAATCACTTTTTAATAGAAAAGTTAGAGTGCGGAGTTTGCTGCCATTCGTAGAGATTAAAAGATCAGAAGCCCACTTTAAGTGCCAAACATATTTATTAATGATTTATATTTCATATTTAAATCTAGACTCATTCTCAGGTTATCAACTTCCAGTCAGCTTAATTAAGCTGAACATAAATCTAAGTGGGATCACTAATGGCAATCTGTATTTCGACGCGGCGTGCAAAATCCTATATTTTTTTGATTTTTGGAATAGGTATATCAATACCATCCATCAGTTTGGCTGTTGATTGTTATGACGAAATCACGTCAACAGTGACACTCACTGGGCACTTGAATTGTGAGTTGAGCGAAGACGAACCTATCGCACTCACTATCATCGGCCCAGGCGGAAGCCTTTCTATGAATGGCTTTGAACTGAATTGTACTTATAACCCAGCCGATCAAGATGAATGGGCCGGTGTCCGTATGGAGGGAACTTCCGGCTCAATTCACGGTGGCAGTATAAATAGCTGCCCCGATGGCATCCATGCAGTAGGATCGGGCTCTCACAGTATTTTCGATATGGAGATTACAGATTTCGAAGATGATGGCGTACTGGCCGAGAGCGATTTCAATAACATCTATGAAAATCTGATTATCGGTCAGGGGTTGGCCATTATTGGTGATGGAGTAGACGCAAATGGTGATTACACCAACATCGTTCACAATACTATCGAAGGCGCTGGAGATGAGGGTGTCGAAATTGACGGTGAATATGTAAACGTCAGTTACAACCATATTAGTGGAAGCGGTCAGGATGGTGTTGAGGTTGATGGGGATTACGCCTCAATCATAGGAAACACCCTGACTAATAACGGCAGTGATGGGATTGAGCTGGAGGAGCAGTTTGCCTTGGTTACACAAAATCACGTATCAGACAATGTAGATGATGGTATTGAGTTTCTGGGTGGATCAGGCAACTATGTTATTCAAAACACTGTAACAAATAATGGTGCAGGATCACTTGACCCAGCTGGTATAGTTGTTAGCAGGGTAGATAGTATCAATAACTTTATTATTGGGAATTTTGCATTTGATAATTTTGGTGATGATTTAAGGGATGACTTTGATCCGGACTGCACCGGATCAAACGTTTGGCAGGGGAATTTCTTCGGTAAAGCATCACCAACCTGTTTAAAATAAGAGCCCCTTTCATACTAAGCAGCAGGTAAATTTTTTGCCTGCTGCTTTGTAATCTCCAATCCCTTCACACCTGAATAAATCCCCCCCATTTAAAGAGGTATCTCAAGCCACCTGAGTAGTCACTTCCTCCAGGTTATCGCTACCCAAAAGCTTATCCATAACCAGGCAGGCAGTCAGGTCACCAGTGACATTCACCGCAGTCCGGCACATATCCAGAATCCTATCCACACCAATAATCAACGCAATCCCCTCTGGAGGTACGCCAATCCCAGCGAGGATAGTCGCGAGAATAACAATGCCCACACCCGGCGTACTGGGCGAGCCGATGGAGGCACCTACGGTAGTTACAGTCAGCCCCACCAATTGGGCAGTGCTGAGGTCAATTCCGTATACCTGGGTCAGGAATACTGCCGCTATCACCTGATAGAGTGCGGTACCGTCCATATTCACTGTAGCGCCCAGCGGCACAATAAATTTAGCGATTGAGGGTTTCACTCCAAGGGAGCTCTCCGCAGTTCGCATAGATAACGGCATCACTGCCGCAGAACTGGAAGTGGAAAATGCGAGAAGTTGTACACCGCTAATACGCTGAAGGAATCTCAGCGGTCCGGCCGGGGAAACCAGAGAGACAATTACCAGGTAAAACATCAATAGGATCAGCAACCCTAGAATTACCGTGCCAACATAGACCGACATCCCAAGAATTGCGGTCAAGCCAACACGAATGGCGATATCCGCCAATAAACCAAATACGGCAAGGGGCGCAAATAACATGGCCCAGCCGACTATCTTCAGGGCAATCTCCTGGACGATACCAAAGGCGTAAACTGCCGTCTCACGCTGCTTCTGTGGCAGCAACATCACAGCCACGCCAGTAAAGATGGCGTAGACCACCAGCTGCAACATATTACGCATGGCAATGCTTTGGTTCAGGTTGGCTGGTATCAGCTCGGCAATGCGCTCGGGCAGGGGTTTTGGTTCCAGTAACTGAGGAGCAGTAGTTCCGGGTAGTTCGGTTGCTGCAGTGAGCAACGATTCATCAATATAGTTTCCAGGTTGAATCAACTGGACCAATAGAATGCCGATAATAACGGCAACTGTGGTTGTGGCAATAAAATAGGGCGCAATGCGTAAACCCACCCGCTTTAGCTGGCTCACATTGCCGCTACCACAAAGCCCGAGGATGATAGATGAAACAATCAGGGGAATAACCACCATCTGAATCATATTCAGGAATAGTGCGCCGGGCAGCTTGAACCAGCTGGCCAACACTACACTGAGATCCTGATTCACCAGGGCTGCACCTTCCGGGGAAAGCAGTAGGCCCACCCCCAATCCCAGAACCATAGCTACCAAGATCTGCATCCACAGGCGCTTTCGAACCAGCAAGCCGAGGGATTCAACCATTCTTATCAGGTAAATATTGGTGCTGTGATGCATAAATTGAGTACCGGTTTCCAAGTGGTTCATCATCAGTGGAAGAAAAAGGAGGATTATGCCCCTGACCTGGCTCGATACCTTTGGGTCAGATCAAGCCCTGAGGAGAAAGTAGCGTATCTTTACGGGCGATGGTATTTCCATTGAAGGAGGGTAGGAAGTAAAAGTTTCAGGTTTATAAGCTGCCCGATTTTGGTGCAGCATTTCAAACATTCATAGTAATTTTTGATGTTGAGTTCTATTCAGGTTTCTGTAGTTTTGAGGCCCTGCTGCCGGAAAAATTGCACTGGCTCTGGTTTTTGCCCAGCGCACAGCCCCTCTCTCCCTTTAGGCAGTGCAGGATATCGTTTTCCGCTGCGAGATTGACGTGATAGTGATATCCAAGATTGGCAAACTCGTGGCCACGGCATTCATCCAGATCTTTTGGCTCCCTGCCATCGGTATTTTCCCTTGCATAAATCAGGTAGCCATCTATCGCGATGCCGATTATTGGTGCATGGCTCGCTGCCGACGGATCGGCCTGACTACAACCGAGCGCTGCGTGGTAGTGGTAGCCCACATGGGGATTAACATGCCCACCACAGGCATCTACAGGCGCCAAGGTATGCGCTCCTAAAATCGCGCCTACCGGGGCACTGATATCAAATTTAACCCCATTGAATGCCACTCCGTAACCGGAGTGGTCATTCGAACTTTGCGGGGATTTTGCTGTAAGTGGCTTTATGGGAATCAGGTAGGTCATATAGAAATTATCACCCAAATAGCTGGCCAGACACTCCACGCAATAATTATTAAACTCCGGAGCTACATCCGGCCTTGCTGCCAGCTCACAGGCCCTCTTGGTATCAGTCACCTTTACCCGCCCGGTCTTCTCGTTATACAAAACCCATTTGGGATCGGAGAAAAACTCAGCGGCATTTTTTACGAAGGGGCCGTCGGTGGCGACAACCTGCTGCTTGATGAACATCATGCCACTTGCCGTGATCGGATCTCGAATTGTTCTGGGGCACCAGGGACCCATATGGTGACGAGGTGCGGCTTTCAACTTAAGCTGCCAGCAGCGAGATTTGCTACCCTCCGACAAAGTACAATCCACTGCACGGATATCTTCCACCAGTGCTTCCCGGTTAAAGAGGGCGGGGAGGTCTATATTTGCGGCGAAGTCGGTGTGGGCTCCATCGCTATGGGCAGAGACTAAGACGCTATGGAAAGCCAAGTACAATATCCCAATTCTCATGATCCCCACCCCCGGGTAATTGCCAACCCCAGTGTAGCAAGTGATCTCACATTGGCCGGGCCGGTATTAAGACCCTCGGGCGGCACTATTTCACGGCGGCTTACGGTGTAAATTGCCCGGCTAACAGTTGCCTTACCCACTTGTGTAATGGGTCCTGCCCACTGCGAGTGTGCCAGGCGGCGACCACATCAAAGCCAGGTGGCTGCTCACTAATCGGTAAGGTATGCAGGCGCGGATCAGGTAACAGGCGAGACGGCAGAAAAGCGACTGTATTTGTGGAGGCGATACATTCAGCTGCGGCGGCAAAGGAGGGAACCGACAACACAACATTACGCTTTAAACCAAACTGCTCAAACCAGCTATCCACCATGCCACGCAAGTCACCACGAGAAGGCGACACAACCAGTTGGGGAATCTCTGCCAGCTTGTCCAAGCCCAAGGGTTCTCGACTTTCCAGTTGCACCCCTGTATGCCGGCAACACACGCATACGTAATGTTCACGATACAACAACATACTGGGGCAGCTATCCGGCACAAAACCCGGTGTGCTGAACACCAGATCCACCTCACCGGTTTGCAACTGCTGGGCCATACGGTCAATTTCAAGCTTTAGCACCACCACTTTGAGGCCCGGTGCCTGCTCACGCAGCTGCTTAAGCAGGGCCGGCAACACCACTCGCTGCTCAAAGTCGGTGGCGCTGATAGTGAAGATCCCGTGATGCTCCGCAGGGGCGAATTCATCGCCGCGCAATAGAGCCGCGATATCATTAAGGATACTATCCAGCTTGGGCGCCAAGCGCTCGGCTAAGGGCGTTGGAATAACACCATTGCTGGTTCTAATGAACAGCCGGTCATCAAATAGCTCCCGCAGACGCTTCAGCTGTTCGCTAACTGTCTGCTGGCTAACCCCTAGCTGATCTGCCACCCGCGACAGGTTCAACTCCCGCAAAATAGCCTGCAATAAGCGCAACTGTTTCAGTTCCAGCCTGCCCAGGCGATCAATACCATGATTTCTGCTCAAACCTGTATCACTCACAACTGTTACTTGATTTTCATTGTATCGAGCTGAACCTAGCATTGCCCATAAGACATGATTTATTTGCCATCAACCCTTTGGGAGGAAGCCACTATGCTGACCGCGACTCTGCACTCATCGCCGAGCCGGCTGCTCAAGGCGACAATCAATTACGCAAATACCGATAGTGAATTGGTATACGACCAGCGGCAGGCGGGGCCTGGTCCCACCCACCTGCTCGATCAAGTAAACCCACAGTCTATGTCGATTGAGGATGGCCGCACCCTGCAAGTTATGGGGGAAAAATTCAGCTTGGATATTCAGGGGTTTGAGCTGGTGAAGCCACAACTAACTATCGACCTGCACCAGTTTGACGATGCCCTGTTGGCTCTGGATGACCACGCTGCAGATAGAACAGCTCCAACTAAACGCGATGATTTAATCCGCCGAGAATGGTATCCGGCTATCGAAACCTGGATCGCAAAACGCCTGGGCGCAGCCCGTGTACTCACCTTCGACCACACCCTGCGGGCACAGCCCTCCGCAGAGGGACCCACCGAGCAGAGTCGCAGCCGCCGCTCTCCGGTGAAGACCGTGCACAATGATTATACGCCTTGGTCCGCAGACAGGCAGCTCCGGCAGACCCTGCCTGAACACGGATTAAATACGGCAGATTTCCCTCGCTATAAATTCATTAATTTATGGCTGCCATTACTGCGCACAGTGAAGGAATCACCTTTGGCAATGGCAGATTTACGCAGTGTAGGCGAGGCAGACTTCCACAAGATGCGCCTGATTTACCCTGAGCGGGAGGGGCAGATCTCGGTGATCAGCGCCAATCCGAAGCACCGCTGGATCTGGTTCAGTGATATGCAGCCGGGGGAGGGCCTGCTGCTGCGCGTATTCGATAGCGAACACCAGGGTCCCATCACCGGTGTGCCCCACACTGCATTTGATCTTCCTGATAGTTCCGGTGCCCCGCGCCGCACTAGTATTGAATTGCGCACCATCGCCTTATTTAACGATTGAGCACTGAGTTACGGGGTGAATAAAACACAACTCCGCAGCATTTATTTGAGACCAAGGTATGACCCAAACTCTATTTTCTATCGATCCCCTTACCGGTGAACAGGTTGGCAGTGTTGCAGTGAGCAACCGGGATTCCATTTCCAAGAAAGTTGCCAAAGCCAGGGAAGCCCAGATTGATTGGGCCAGTCAATCATTGCAGCAACGTGTACAGGCTCTGCAACATGCCTATGAAAAATTGCAGCCACTACAAAGTAACCTGGCACAACTTATCAGCCGTGAAATGGGTAAGGATACTCGACGTGCAAATTACGAAGCCGGCGGTGCTATTCAGGGTGGTATTTGGTTGGCGGAGGACGCCGGCAAAGCTTTAAGGGGACAATGCAACGGCGGCAGTGAAATCCAATACCGTCCGCTGGGTGTCGTGGCCGTAATTTCCCCATGGAATTACCCACTGGCCATGGCCAATAACCTGCTCGTACCCGCTTTGGTGGCCGGAAACAGTGTAATACTCAAGCCGTCAGAGGAGTCTCCTCTGGTAGCAGATCTCCTGGTAAAAACCCTGAATGAAACTCTGCCCGAGGGCATCCTGCAAATTGCTCATGGAGACAGGCACACCGGTGAAGCCTTGGTACAGTCGGATATTAATATGATCGCCTTCACCGGCTCACGGACAACCGGCCAGCAAATTATGACTAATGCCGCTCCTGCGCTGAAACGCCTGGTGATGGAGCTCGGCGGTAACGACCCCATGATCGTATTGGCCAGTGCCGATATTCAAAAAGCCGCCCAATTTGCGGTGGCCTCCAGCTTCGAGAATGCAGGCCAGATGTGCACTTCCACAGAGCGTATTTATGTGGATGCGAGTATTGCCGATCAATTCGAAAAAGCAGTGACTTCCATCGCGCGGCAATATCACACAGGGGGCTGGCAGGACCTACAAGCCGATATTGGCCCTCTGGTCAACCAGCGCCAACACCAAAAAGTGGTTGATCATATTCAGGATGCTTTAAAAAAAGGCGCAACGCTGCTGCTTGGAGAAAAAGCACCAAAACCACCCTTTATTCCCCCCACGGTGATTAGCGGAATACAACCGGGTATGCAGCTGGAGGATGAAGAAACCTTCGGTCCGGTAGTTGCAATCGACCGCTTCAACAATGTGGAGGACGCCATCCAAAGAGCAAACGATTCAGTCTATGGGCTCGGAGCTGTGGTTTTTGGCGGCGCAGATGCTGTACAAGTAAGTAACCGACTGCAAGCCGGCATGATCGGGATTAATCAAGGCGCTGGAGGCACACCCTGGGTCGGAGCAAAGCAAAGTGGTTTCGGTTACCACGGCGGTATCGACGGCCACCGCCAATTTGCCCAATTAACCGTTATTAATCTGTAAGAATATGTTGAGCGGAATTTGAAGTAATGAGCACAGTAACTTTAAAAAAGACACCGGCAGTGACACCGCAGGGTTTATCCAAACTACCGATTAAAGATTTTTATGTGATTGCCAGGGAACCAGGAGCGGAGCATCCATCCCTGCCCACCTGGGCTACCCATCTGGAAAATCCGGCGTCACTGTCAGAGCATATCCCTTCCAATATAGAAAGGCGCGATATCCCCGAAGTACCTGGTGCTTTTCAACTGCTGAATATATTCTCTGCTGAGGAGTGCCAGCGCCTGATTGAAATTACAGAAGCCGTTGGTTACTTGCCAGATGCCGCGGTATCTCTGCCCAGGGACGTTCGCCACAATGACAACCTGACCTGGGTTGTGGACGAGAGCACTGAGCGCCTTGTATGGCAGCGTGTACAAAATTTGATGCAAGACCCGGAAAGTTATTTTGGCGGGCGCAAACCAGTGGGACTAAATCAGCGATTTCGCTTTTATCGCTATGGGACTGGAGATTATTTTAAATTCCATACCGACGGTGCCTGGCCGGGCAGCAGAATTATTGATGGACAATTGGTCGCCAATGGCTACCCGGATTGCTTTAGCGAAATGACTTTCCTGGTGCTACTCAGCGAGGATTTCGATGGTGGAGCCACTCGCTTTAGAGTCAATGGGGATGATCCCCTCCACCAGCCTACAGGCAGTTCCATGAAAGACGTGGATGTACGCACTCCAGCAGGGTCCGTCCTCTGTTTTCCCCATGGAATGCACCCACTGCACAGGGTACATAGCTCAACACCTATAGAACGTGGGGTTAAATATATAATCCGTACAGATATATTATTTCACCAAGATGGTTAGTGTTACCAAACAACAGTGAACTAAGCCTGCCGTCGAATTTAGCAAATCTATTTACTTACAATTACAGGGTCACCTTTATATTCTGTTGATGTGGCCCGCGCTACCGGCCTAACTGTCAGCTGACAGTGATCGTACTCTATCTTAGGCTGCAAAAAATCAGTAAATTGATCGGTATGCGTACTGCCGCTCAGCCATTTGCTCACAAAACCTGAATCTTTTGGAGCAATCATTGGTAAAGATTTTTCATGATAGATTTTCGTCGCCGAATGGGCATCCAGGGTAATAATTGAGCAGCTTAAAGTGGAACCCCAGATTTTATACAGGCCACAGAAAAAATAGGGCTCGCCATAACTGAATTCCACCGGGTGCTTACCACATAAACTCTCCACCCAGGCAGTCGCAGGAATCAGGCAACGGGATTTTCGATACTCCGGGCGACTGTCCAGTTTTTTCCAATTGCTATTGATCGACCAGTATTTTTTATGGGGTTTCCAGCTACCCCCTTCCTTTTCCAGATACAAGTGCCAGATCGCATTTCCCACTTGGGGCTCACCATGCCTGCTAGTTACAATCGATACCTGTTGAGTGGGCCTGCGGCGACGACCAAATATCATACGCTCGGGATGCTCTACACCGTAGATATCGAGAAAGCGCTCCATTTCCGCCTGTCTATCTACATCAAAAATACTGCACATACCCTGCTTCCTATTCAGCTATTGATAGCTTTTCCCAGAATACCTCGCAAGCTACTCAAGGCTAGTTTCCACAGCCCACATTTATTGTAAGATCAAACATATTCTTGACGTAAATTAATACCAACGGCTACCGGAAAACAACGAACATATTTCTTACAGATTATAATGATGACCGCGTACATAGTTTTATTGTTACTAGTAGATCGGTAACAACAGAGCTAACGGACTCACCATCAAAAATATTGCCTTAGAACATACACCTAAAAGCTTTAAATAAAATTGTATATAGACAGCTTATATTAACAAGGAACGGCCAAGATAACTTATATCCAGAAAATAAGGTATCTACGAATATCTACTTACGAAATAGTTGTCTGTACACGAATCAACAACTGGATAAGTGCGTAATCCGACCAGGATGTCATCTAATGGCAAGCAGGAGAAAAAACATACACAAAGAGTGCTCAAAAATAGACCGATAACCAGATTACTATCTTGAGAGCATATTTATCCCGTATAATTTGATTATCCCATCAGGCAAACGCCTCAAAAGATTTACACTCAATTTTAAATATTTCATGAAATTTAGAATATCCAGTTTGTTAGTTATTTTTTTATATATTTTATCCAGCTCAGCTCATAGCCGAGACTGGTATGAGTATAAAAGCGAAAATTTTACTGTTTACTCAGATGTATCTGCCAAAAAAGCTAAAAAGCTACTACTTGATCTAGAAAAGTTTCGCAGAGCCTCACTCCTACTCACGGGATTGGAAAACAGGCCAGAAAATTCAAGGCTCAAGGTATATCACTTCAAAAAGTCCAGAGATTTCGATGAATTATCTGGAACAAGACGTACAGTTGGATTTTACACAAATACAATTAATGGCCCTTTGATTTTTTCCCAGGAAAACAATCGGGGAATACTGAATGGCGGAGAAATCATGTTCCATGAATATATCCACCATCTTATGCGAGAACGTGGTGGTATGCGCTATCCCAAATGGTACTCCGAAGGATTTGCAGAACTATTAGCAAGCGCTATTATTAAAAAAGACTCTATAGTAATCGGAAATCTCCCCAAGTGGAGGCTTTATGGCTTGGAGCAAGGCCCGTTAAAAGCCAAACAAATAATCAAGCCAGATCTAACAAAAAAAGGCGGAGAATATAATAACAGGTATTACGGCAGCGCCTGGTTACTACTTCATTACTTATTTTTTAGCGAAGACTCCAGGAAAAGTTCGTACAATCAAGCCACAAAGGAATACCTAACAAAAATTAATGAAGGGGGCGATGCCTTAAAGCAATTCCCCATATATTACAATATTGAACTGAAAGAATTAGATGTTGCATTAGTCCACTATCTACGAGAGCGTAAACTATCTGGGTATGAGGTCAAACTCACAATAAATGATATTCAAGTTAATAAAAGAAAAATCAGCAAAAATGAAAAACTGCTACTTTTAGCAGAAAGGGCCATCGATCTGGAAAAGTACGATCTCGCTCTTAGATACTTGGAAAGAGCAGAAAGACAGTCAACCTTAGATCCTGCAATTGATTCTCTTAAATCCAATCTTTTGTTTTATAAAAAGAATTATGAATCGGCAAGTACACTTATCGAGAAGCTAATAGCGATAGGTGAGATAGACTATCGGGTAGCTACGAATTTAGCCATATATTACTTCAATCGACTGGAAAGTAATCTTGAATCCAATCAATGGGACGATAAGAGCTACTCCAAAATCTTGGATTATGCTGATATAGCTATAAAACTAAATCCAAATTCACTTTCGGCGTATCAGTTTAAATGGATGGCTCAGCAGAGAAAAGGCTCTACTATCGACGCCTTAAAGACCATGATGGCCGCTTACCAACAAAATCCAAATAGCATTGAAATCAATGGCTCTATTGGTTTTTTTCTGGCTGAAATCAAAAAACCAAAGCTAGCCAAGCCTTTCCTTGAGAGGACTCTGGCTTGGTCCCACGATGCAAAAGTCCGCGTACGGACAAAAAAACTACTCAAGCGGATTGAAAATGAGTCTGTCATCGAAACCGAGCCAACTGCAAAAAAATCGACGTAACCCTATACTCTAAGGGCATTTTATCTAAGCCCCTATTTTAACTTTATGAAGATTAAGATGGGGCATAAATTAAGAATTTTCAAAATACTAAAGACCTGACTGATGCGTAACCTGGGAATAGTAATTTAGTAGACTAATGCCCTTTTTCTTCTTCTCTCAAGGTCAAGACTTCATAGCCATCCGCAGTAACCAAAACTGTATGCTCCCACTGGGCCGATAATTTTCCGTCTTTGGTCACAACGGTCCAGCCATCTTTTTTCAACTTTGTCTTTCGATTAGCCTGGTTAATCATAGGCTCTATGGTAAATGTCATCCCTTCCTGCAGAATGACCCCACTGCCAGCACGGCCATAATGTAACACTTGCGGCTCCTCGTGCATTTCCTGTCCGATGCCATGCCCACAATATTCACGCACCACACTAAACCCCTGTCGCTCCGTATAGCGCTGTATTGCATTCCCAATATCACCCAGAGTTGCCCCTGGCTTAACTGTACGGATTCCTGCCCACATAGCTTCGTAGCAGCTCTGTACCAACTTTTTCGCAATAGGAGTGACACTGCCGATCATGTACATTTTGCTGGAGTCTGCGATATAGCCCGATTTTTCCAGGGTAATATCCACATTCAAAATGTCACCATCGCGCAGCACCTGCCCCTGTCGCGGCATACCATGACAGACCACTTCATTAACTGAAGTATTGAGAGCGTAAGGGTAGTCGTACTGACCTTTACTGGCTGGCCGTGCTTTTAGTTCCCGAACAATAAACGCCTCCACCTGATTATTAATTTCCATGGTGGTAATGCCCGGTTTCACGAAATCATCAAGCATGCCAAAAACACGGCTGAGTAATTCACCGGAGACACGCATCAACTGCTGCTCTCTTACACTCTTGATCTTAATATTACTCACGAACCAACTCTTCCAAAGTGAAAGACTCAGTGCGCAACAACTTCTTACATAACTGGCTGTAAGTCAGCTCCGGATTCAGCTCAGCCAGCATGCCAATCTTTATCCAGTACTCAGCCTGAGCGTTAATTGAACGCGCCAGGGTTGCACTGGCTTTGCGAATCTCATTGTGTAAATCATCAGAAATTTTGACAATACCCATTTATACAATCCATATTCGTTTCATATACATAGTGTATAGCTGTTTTTCTAATTCGTATAGGGAGTTGAGGCAATTGCATTATGCAACTTATTGCATAGAGGTTAAGGGGGCGATATTGTTAACGAATAACAACAATAGCTATGAGGCCACCATGACCGATACCATCGAAAAGAAGCGCAGTGCACCTAAGCCGAGCCGCCTTCGTATTGGCCGGCGCTATCGCCCAAGCCGTTTGGAAGGGCCCTATGACGCCCTGGTAATAGGCTCGGGGATAGGTGGCCTCACTACTGCAGCAATGCTCAGCGCTACCGGTAAAAAAGTGCTGGTGTTGGAGCAGCACTACACCGCAGGCGGTTATACCCATGCCTACGACCGCAATGGCTATGAGTGGGATGTTGGTGTGCACTACATCGGCGATGTAGGCCAACATCCCACCATGACGCGTAAAATCTTTGATTTTATCTCCGGCCACCAGCTGCATTGGGCGCCAATGGATGAAATTTACGACCGAATTTGTATAGGCGAGGAGCAATTCGACTTACGTGCAGGACGCCAGAACTTTATTGACGAGTTGACGAAGCATTTTCCCAATGAGCGGGAAAATATCGAACGTTACCTTGGCCGCCTCAATGAAGTAGCCAAATCAATGCAGCGTCTAGCACTGGAAAAACTTCTTCCCTCCTGGTGCACCCCTTTAGTGCGCCTGTGGCGGAAGCTACGCGACCCCTCATGGCTGAACAAAACTACCCGTGAGGTGCTGGCCGAGATTACCCAAAATGAAAAACTGATTTCAGTGCTCACAGGCCAATGGGGTGACAACGGTATGACCCCTGCCGAGAGTAGTTTTATTATTCATGCATTAATTGCCAAGCATTACTTATATGGTGGCTATTACCCAGTTGGTGGTGCCAGTAAAATTTCCGAAACCATTATTCCTCAAATACAAGCCAGTGGTGGTGAAGTCTTCACTTATGCCACTGTGGAGACCGTTCTCCTGGATGGTAACCATGTCCGCGGGGTTCATATGTCCGATGGCACGGAAATAGAAGCTCCACTGGTAATTTCCGGGGCCGGAGTTTTCAATACTTTTGAAAAACTGTTGCCACAAAGTGCTAGCGAGCGCCTTGGGTATACGCGCGATCTCAAAACTGTTAACCGCTCCATGTCCCACCTCTGCCTTTATATTGGCTTGGAAAAAACTGCGGAAGAGTTACAGCTACCCAAAACCAATTACTGGCTATACACCAGCGATAATTATGAGAAAGACATGCAGGAATTCCTGCAGGACAGCAGCAAGGATATTCCTTTAACCTACATCTCCTTTCCTTCGGCCAAGGACCCTACCTTTACTCAACGCTATCCGGGACGTGCCACTATAGAAATTGTGGCTCCAGCCAACTATGACTGGTTTACCCAGTGGCATGAAAAGCCCTGGGGCAAACGGGGTGATGATTACGAAGCCTTGAAAGAAGAATTTAGCCAGCGCCTGCTGGAGCATCTTTACAAGCACTTCCCACATCTGCGCGGGCAAATTGACTATTACGAGCTATCCACACCACTCTCTACAGACTATTTCTGCTTTTATCCCCAAGGTGAGATTTACGGACTTGATCACGACCCAAACCGCTTCGAGCAAAGCTGGCTGCGCCCCCAAACCCGACTCAAAGGCTTATATCTAACCGGCCAGGATGTAATGAGCTGTGGTGTTGCCGGCGCTATGATTTCAGGTGTACTAACCGCACAGAGTATCCTCGGCTGGCGTCAGGGAGCCAAACTAATGCGCCAGGTATTTACAAGTAAACCAGAACAGAAAGGAAACAATGAGGCAGAGGGGCTTAGCAAAGCTACCGGTTAATCAAGACACCTAACCTTACTACTAAACCTGGCTGCGATACGCTGGGTTTAGTTTTAAAGGGAACAATTAAGCCGAAGCTATTGGCGCCTTGGCAACTTGCTGGGCACCCGATCAAAATTCAAAACCCTGATTACCAAGCGGCGATTCTCTCTCTGCCCCTCTTTACTGCTGTTATCGGCGATCGGGTCAGTATCGCCATAACCCTGGGCTTCCATACGTTCAGTCGATATCCCCCTTTCCACCAGAAAGTGCCTTACCCAATCGGCTCGCCACTGGGACAGATGCAGATTCTTCTTGGGGTCGCCATCATTGTCGGTATGTCCTTCGATGGTGATTCGCAGGTCTGGGAAGTCACGCATGATAACCAGCAGGGCTTCCAAGTCGCCAATACTATCCATGCGTGGAGCGAAACCGCCTGGATCAAACTCCAGGCGCAAGATAAAAGTATCGCCACCCTTTCGAGGATTCCCACGCAGAAAGCGCACCAGTTCATCTGCAAAAGGGGCTGCTTGGCGCGCAGCCTTTTCACTCTCACCCGACTGAACCTCGGTTAGGGGTTTCAGCGCATATTTCTTATTGGGATCGGGGCAACCGGCGATAAGTATCACCAGTAGGGAAAAACAGCAGACGAAAGTGTATTTGCCCGCCATAAACAGGACTTCCGGTTTCTAGACGTCAGATTCAGTGTAGACGCCCTGAAATCCTCAAAGCAGAGGCGGGACAATCGCTGGCAGTTACAGGCCGCACGGCTCCCTCATATAAAATTCAAAACCGCCATCATATCGCTCACCACCCGCGCCCCCTGCTTCTCGAGCTGAGGCGCACGTACAGGGTGGCCACTAAAGCCCACTACGCGCATACCCGCCGCCACTGCGGCCTGGACACCGGAAATGGAGTCCTCCACTACCAGGCAGCGCCCGGGGACAACCCCCATGGTATCAGCCGCATGAAGGAAAAGTTCTGGCCATGGTTTGCCACGGGATACATCTTCGGCGCTGAATATTCTGCCGTCAAAATACTCGTACAACCCGGTTTTATTCAGGGTTAGCTGCATTTTCTTATGAGAACCGGAGGAGGCGACACAGCTGCGCAAGCCTATCTTCTGCAACTGATCGAGCAAGCCTTCAATACCGGCTACAGGCTGCAATTCTGCATGGAAGGCCTCACGAATCAGGCGTTCCGTATTGCCAAAGTAGTGATCGGGCAGGGGGCCACCGTAACGCTTCTCGATCTCCAGCAGGCAGTCCTTGGCGGGCCGCCCACTGAACTGCTCATCCAACTCCTCTGCGGTAGTGGATATTCCGAGCTTATTCATTTCCTCCGCCAGTATGCGACAGACGATACTCTCGCTATCTACCAGCACACCGTCACAATCGAAAATAATTAAGTCTGTGGAAGACATGGGACCCCATCAAATCATCGCGCAGAGAGCAGCATCAGGCCGAGTATCACACCGACAATACCACCTATGCGCAGGAAGTTTTCGTTGCCATGGGAGATCTTGATCGCCAACGCCTTGCTGCGCTCAAAACCAATCTGCAGCATATAGGCGCCGCTGAGCAAAACCAGCACACCCAGCGCATTAAACAGGATATACCAGTGGCGGGTATCTGCGATCAGTAACAGGATTAAACCGATTATAATTCTTGCCCAGGCGGAAAAGGCAAAACCAGTTTCATTTAAGCGCTCACTGAGATCCCGTGCCAAATTAGGGCGGGCAATAATCGCAGCAGACAATACGATAATTGAGATTCCCAGCAGCCATATAATCACTTTAATCATGCTTTCCCTTCCCTGAATACACTTAAATTCATTTTATCCGTCAGGTATCCGCTTACAAATCCCCCCATTGGAACTGCAACACTGACAGTGCGGCTATAGGCGCGGTCTCTGTACGCATCACCCGCGGCCCCAATCGTAGCGGCATGAAGTTCTGGGCCAAGGCCATATCGATTTCTGCCTGGGACAATCCACCCTCAGGACCCACCAGTAGCAACGCAGAATCTGGTTTGCCACGCTCGGCCTGCCACTGACGTAAATCCAACTCGGTGCGGTGATGCAGCACCAACCTGGCCACAGAGGATGACTCTTGAGTAGAGACTTGTAAATATTGTGTCAGTTTTACCGGCTCGGCAATCTCCGGAACCAGGTTTCGCTCACACTGCTCACAGGCACTAATCGAAATCTGGCGCCAATGCTTGAGCTTTTTTTGCAATCGCTCGCCAGATAATTTTACTTCACAGCGTTCACTAAACAGCGGCTGGATTGTCGCTACCCCCAGCTCTGTAGCCTTCTGCACCACCCAATCAAAGCGTTCTCCACGGGAGATACCGATAGCCAAAGTCAAGGCAAGTGGAGACTGGCGGTCTTTGCCACGAAACTCCCCGGTACGTGCCCGTGCTCGCTTACCGGTTTCAATCAACTCTGCACTGTATTCGCCTCCATGACCATCGAAGAGCGTCAGCGGATGGCCAGTACCCAGCCGCAGGACTTTGACCAGGTGGCGTGAAGCGGACTCATCCAGTTCCACCTCCTGTTGTGTAGTCAGTGGCTGACTGGAAAAAATACGCGGGATGCGCATGGGGATAAATCCTATAAAAACACCATAAAAAAGCCGACTGGAATGTCGGCATTTTGCAGGCAGTTAGTTTAGGCATTTATGCTCTGGAGAAGCAATGGCGGAGTATTTCCACCATTGCTGTGGGTGTGGTGCAGGTCACACTGTCTCCAGTGAGACCGGGGCCTCTCCCTCTCCCAGGCGCTTACTTTTTGGACGAATCACCTCTATCACTTTGTACAGATTTGGCACCAGGATCAGGGTTACTGCGGTAGCAAACAATACGCCGAAAGCGAGACTGATCACCATCGGGATCAGGAACTGTGCCTGGATAGAGCGCTCGAACATGATTGGCACTAAACCGATAAAGGTGGTAATGGAGGTCAAGATAATCGGCCGGAAACGGTCACGTCCCGACTGAACCACCGCATCCATCACTGCCCAGCCCTGGGCACGCAGCTGGTTGATACGATCCATCAGTACCAGGTTATCGTTCACCACTACCCCCGCTGCAGCCAGGAAGCCGAGCATGGACATAATGCTGATGTTATGTCCCATCAACAGGTGTCCAACCACAGCCCCAAAGAATCCGAACGGTACTGCAGTAAGAATCAGCAGCGGCTGCGAGTAGGAGCGGAAGGCAATAGCCAGCAACGCATAAATCGCAAACAACGATAGAACGAAGAAAGCCAGGATAGCGCCGTTAAACTCCTCTTCTTCCTGCATTTCACCGGCAGTTCTCAAAGAAAAACCGGGGAACTGGCGCTTCAGCTCAGGCACCAGAGTTTCGCGCATATCCTTAAGGATTTCCTGCGCAGAGGAAGTATTAGGGGTGATCTCGGCGAAAACCCGCACTGTACGCTCGCGGTTATTGCGGCGAATAGTGGTGTAACCCGGTACATAAACCGCATCTGCCACGGCCGAGAAAGGTACCTCACCTTCCGCCGTACGAATGCGGACCCGATCCATCTGTTCCTCACTGGCGCGCTCTTCCTGGGGATAGCGCACCATCACCCGTACATCTTCACGACCGCGGGGAATACGCTGCACTTCTTCACCATAGAAACCCTGGCGCACCTGCCGGGCCACATCTGCCAAATTGATACCCATGGTGGTGGCATAAGGCTTCAACTGGATTTCAATATCGCGGCGGGCACTGGTGAGGTTGTCACGAACATCATATACACCGGCATAGGTATTGAGCTTCTCCTTTACCGCATCCGCAGCGGCACGCAATTCATCCATATCTCCGGAAGCGGTGCTCAAGTTCAGGCTCATACCGTTGCCCCCATCGTTGATGGTGGCATCGATATTCAAGTCTTCAACACTGGCCGGCATTTCGCCGATGAGTTGACGCCAGCGCAATGCCAGAGTTTTGGAGGTTACATCGCGCAGTTCGCCGTCAGTCAGCTGCAATATCACAAAGATATTGCCTCGCCAGTTGAACACCATAGAGTTTTGAACAAAGGGCTCGCCGTTATTTTGCTTTAGCATTTCCTCATCAGCCGCGAGCTTATCTGCCGCAGCCAGCACCTGGTTCATCACCCGTTCTGCTTCATGGAAGGGCTCACCAGAGGCCATGCTGGCCCGTAATTCCAACAGATCCGAAGGTACCTGCGGCGAGAAGGAGGAACCCACATAACCGCTCATAAAAACACTAATGGAAAGCCCGAGAGCCGATATAAAGATCATTACCGTGCTGCGGCTGTTACCGAGCGACTTCTTCAACAAGGGCAGGTAGTACTTATCACCGGCAGTCTTCATCGCTCCGGCAAAATGCCCACGAAGTTTCTGCAGTTTGATACCCACGCGGGTCTTAGCAGGCTGCTCTGGCTTCATACCAACCAAATGCGCCGGCAGAATCAGCAAAGATTCCACCAGGGAAAATGCCAGACACAGTAACACCACCACTGGCAGAGCGAGCATCATCTGTGCTGTATAACCCGGCAGAAACAGCATGGGAATAAAGAACACCATGGTGGAGGTCACGGCAAAAATTACCGGAGCAGAAACCTGCTTTACTCCTTCCTCCGCAGCTGCCAGGCCTGTGACACCGCGATCGTGAGCTGCGTGTACTGCCTCTCCCACGATAATTGCATCGTCCACCACAATCCCAAGAATCAACAGGAAGGCGAAAAGTGACAGCATATTCAGGCTGACACCCGTGATCGGCAACAGCCAGAGGGCACCGAGAAATGCCACCATAATGCCCACCGTCACCCATATTGCCAGGGCCGGGCGCAGGAACAGCATCAGCATTACAAATACCAGGACAAAACCACTCAGGGCATTCGTAGTCAGCAGGTTCATGCGACCTTCAAAGGCCTTGGAGAAGTCGAACCAGATATCAAATTCCATCCCCGGGGGCAGCTGGGTTCGAGCCTCTGCCATAAAGGTCTTGATCCGCTCAGCGGTACCCACAACATCCAACGGCTCACCTTGGACCACTCGCAGGTTCATGGCCGGGTTGCCATTAAAGAGAATGACGTTGTTGTACTCTTCAAAGCCGTCTCGAACCGTAGCCACATCACGCAGAAGTAATACCGAGCCATCGGCGCGGCTGACTACGGGAATACGCTCAAAGTCCTCAGCACTGTATGCCTGACCGCGCGTCTGAACCTGGATATCCCCGCGATCCGAACGCACCATACCTGCCGGCAAATCCAGGGATGAGCGACGCACCGCATCAGCGACATCGTTAAAGCTCAGGTTGTAGCGGCGCAGATCCAATTCGGAAACTTCAATCGACAGCTCATCGGGGCGTTCACCCCAGATATCCACACTGCGCACACCGGGGATTAGCGTCAGTTTGTCACGCAAATCCAGGGCTGTTTCCTTGAGCTGACGCTCGGAAACCGGGCCGCCGATGGCGATCATCATCAGCTGGGTATCCCACTCTTGCAGTCGGATTATTGGGCGCTCAATCCCCTCAGGAAAAGTATTGATGCTGTCCACCTGCACCTTGATATCGTTGAGCAGGCGCAGCTCGTCATAACCATCTACGGCCTGAACTTCAACTGAAGAGTGGCCACGGCGCGAGGCAGAGTTGACCTCTTTAATTCCCTTGACCTCAGCGATCGCCTCTTCAACACGCACAGTAACCTGCTGCTCTACTTCCGCAGGGCCAGCACCAGGGTAGGAAATATTCACCTCTACAATGCCCGGCTGAATAGCCGGGAAAACTTCGCGATCGATACCGCTAATACCAAAAATACCGCCGATGATGATCATAATCATCAGCAGGTTCGCGGCCTTACTGTTGCGCACGAACCAGGGAATGATGCCGTTCATCACTGACCTCCCTGTGAGGCGTTATTCGCCGCCGCAGTCTCACTGACCGCTGTAGCAGCCGCATCAGAGGTGCCCTCGACACTGTCAATTAACCCTGCGGGCTTCTCATTAAGAGGATTGGCAGTGAGTGCCATGCCCTCGCGGGAATAACCCAAGCTGGAAACCACCACGCGATCACCAGTAGCGATTTCACCACGTAACCAAACCTTGTCACCAATGCTCTGCAGTAACTCCACTTCTTTGAATATGAGCTTGCTCTCTTCATTCAAAACCAAAAGGTGGTCTCCTTCATGCAATGCCTGGCGTGGCAATTCCACCACATCATCGAAGGTCCTGCCGGCGATATCCGCCTCAACAAAAAGACCATTCATCAGCGGTGCATCGCCTTTGTAAGGGTTCTGTACCTGGGCCACAGCAAAAATAAAGCGACTATTAGGATCGATGCTCGCCTCGGTACGTACGAGCTTCGCACGCCACTCCCGTTCACGCCCAGCCACTACTGCCTGGAGCCGCACTTCAGGGCCATTTTCAATTGTTTTACCCAATGGGAGATCGAGTAGGGCAAGTTGCTGATCAGTCAGGGGCAGACGCACTTCGGCAATACCGGTACTGTGGATTTTCGCCAACCTGGTTCCAGGGGTGATGTACTGACCCAGATCGACATAGGTTTCAACCACACGGCCTGCAAAAGGCGCTGTTATCGTTGTGCGCTTCAAGTCCAGTTTGGCTTGATCGCGATCCGCGCCCGCTGCTGCCACGGCGGCCTCTGCTGCTGCCAGGTGGGGCTTACGCAAGAACAGGGCATTTGCCTCTTCACTACCCAAATCGCGCCATTCACGCTTGGCCTGCTTGGCACGGCCTTGCTCCTGAGCCAGGGCTGACTTAGCGTCGGCTAACTGTGACTCAGCGCGAGTTACTTTGTAAATGTAATCGGCTTGCTCAAACTTCAGCAGGGGCTCCCCTTTTGAGAAAAATCCACCGGGTACAAAGGCATCGGCAACGCTTTCGATAACACCACCAACACGAGCCACCACTTCAATTTCGTGGCGGGCATGCACTGTACCCTGGCTGGGCACCAGCAGTGTCTGGCGGCCTGGCTCCACATAGAGAACATCCGCAACTGGCGGCACCACCGCTTCCGGTGGTTTCTCCTCAGGTTTGGGCTTCAGTGCAACCACCAAGGAAATTGCAGCCGCCCCAATGGCCACAACGATAAGTAACAGCTTGTTCTTGCTCGACACTTTCACAGGCACCCTCTACCCCATTTTGTGACCGAAACTGGTCAAATTTTAATTAGCGCGCATTTTACAGATGTTCGACGCAGATAAGCGTGTATTTGGATGCAGGTTGCCGCACGAGTTTGTGCCCTATCGCAAACCTTTCTCGCAACGCTCTGGTAACGCATAATGCCCGACCCAATTTACCGTTGTAGGAGAGACAGGCGGGCCGCACAAAGCCAAGGAAACCGATGGGCTAGTTCCCGGTCAAACCCCGCTCCTAGAGGTACGAAATCCCCCGGAAAACGGATGTAAACATCAAATGCTGGATATCAACGTTCGCATCGCCGAAGAACTCAATGTACGCCCACAACAAGTCACGGCCGCAGTATCCCTGCTCGATGAAGGCGCCACTGTGCCATTTATCGCCCGCTACCGGAAGGAGGTGACTGGGGCCCTGGATGACACCCAATTACGCAATCTGGAAGATCGCCTACGCTACCTGCGTGAACTGGAAGAGCGCCGCGCAGCCATCCTGAAAAGTATTGATGAACAGGGCAAACTCTCTCCGGAGCTGGCGCAACAGATCAACAGTGCCGACACCAAAAACCGCCTCGAAGACCTCTACCTTCCCTACAAACCCAAACGTCGCACCAAAGGACAAATTGCCATAGAGGCGGGACTGGAGCCACTGGCTAATGCGCTGATTAACGATCCCAGCCTAGACCCTGCTGTAGAAGCTCAGCAATATCTCAACACCGACCACGAAGACGCCTCCCTACAAGTAAAAGACATCAAAGCTGCCCTGGACGGGGCCAAATTCATCCTGATGGAACGATTCGCCGAGGATGCCGAGCTTCTGGGCAAACTGCGCGAATTCCTCAAACGGGATGGGCAGGTCAAATCCAAACTGCTGGATGGTAAAGAAGAAGAGGGAGCCAAGTTCCGCGATTACTTCGAGTATGCCGAAGACTGGTCCAAGGTTCCCTCTCACCGCGCCCTGGCAATTTTTCGCGGCCGCAATGAGGGCATCCTCGCTATCAGCGTAGGTTTGCCAGAGGAGGAGGGAGCTCCCCCCACCGCCGGCCACCCTTGTGAAACCATGATTGCGAGACACTTCGATATTAGCGATGAAGGACGCTCTGCAGATAAGTGGCTCGGCGAAGTAGTGCGCTGGACTTGGCGTATCAAGCTGCTTACCGCACTGGAAACCGACCTGCTGGGTGAACTGCGAGAAAAAGCCGAGGAAGAAGCGATCAAGGTATTCTCCCGCAACCTTAAAGACTTGTTATTAGCGGCACCTGCTGGACAAAAAGCCACTATCGGCCTGGACCCAGGCCTGCGCACCGGCGTCAAAGTAGCAGTGGTAGATGCCACCGGTAAAATACTGGACCACACCGCTATCTTCCCCAACCCACCACAGAACCGCCATCAGGAGTCCGCTGCTGTTATCGCAGCCCTATGCAACAAATATAATGTGGGCCTGATCGCTATCGGCAACGGCACCGCCAGCCGTGAGACCGATAAGTTTGTAGGCGAAACTATCAAGCAATACAAACTCAGCGCGCAGAAAGTAGTGGTGAACGAGGCTGGTGCATCTGTGTACTCTGCCTCTGAATTTGCCGCTCGGGAATTCCCTGACCTGGACGTGACTATTCGCGGCGCTATCTCTATCGCCCGCCGTCTGCAGGACCCGCTGGCAGAACTTGTAAAGATCGAACCCAAATCCATTGGTGTTGGCCAATATCAACACGATGTGTCACAGACACAGTTAGCGCGCTCCCTCGACGCTGTAGTAGAAGACTGTGTAAACGGTGTCGGTGCAGAGCTGAACTCCGCCTCAGCACCACTGCTGGCCAAAGTTTCTGGCCTGACTGCCTCTATCGCCAGCAACATCGTCAGCTATCGCGACCAAAACGGTGCCTTTAAAAATCGTAAACAACTGATGAAAGTCCCTCGCCTTGGCCCAAAGGCCTTTGAGCAAGCCGCCGGATTCCTGCGCATTAACAATGGCGATAACCCCTTGGATAAATCCGGCGTACACCCGGAATCCTACATTGTGGTAAAACGCATCGCCGAGAAAAGCAGCCGTGAGATCAACAGCCTGATCGGTGACTCCGCCTTCCTGCGTCGCCTGAATCCAGCGGACTACACCGACGAAAAGTTCGGGGTACCCACCGTTACCGACATCATCGCCGAACTGGAAAAGCCCGGTCGCGACCCGCGTCCGGAATTCCGCACCGCTCGTTTTGAAGAGGGCGTGGAGGAAATCAAGGACCTGCGCCCGGCTATGATTCTTGAAGGTACCGTAACCAATGTCACCAACTTCGGTGCCTTTGTGGATATCGGTGTGCACCAGGACGGCCTGGTGCATATTTCCGCACTCTCAGAAAAGTTCGTCAAAGATCCCCATGAGGTGGTTAAAGCCGGCGATATTGTAAAAGTAAAAGTGATGGAAGTGGACGTTGCCCGCAAGCGTATTGGCCTTTCCATGCGTCTCTCCGACGAACCAGGAGAACAGGGAAGCGGAGGTGTTAAAAAAGGTGATCAACGGGAAAATCGTCAGGCTCAGCGCTACAACAAACAGCAAGGCAGTCGACAGCAGAAGGGGGCCCAAGCTAGCAGCCGTGGTAGTATGGGGGATATTCTGGCTGCAGCCATGAACAAAAAGAAATAACTAACCGACTACAAACATTAAAAGAAAAAACGGTCCTTTAAAGGACCGTTTTTTCTTTTAATTCGCCTTGTGGTTTAACCTCTGGCACAACTTCTTGCTTCTCAGCCATATTTACTATTACTGAGGATGGGTATTTATAAAATGCATTATTTACTCCATCAATAATACAAGAAGCTGTCAGGATGCACCCGTCCCAAACGAGATCCAAAAGCAGCCACTGCGCCTGAAAGCTAGGGCTTGCACTACCTGTGCCCTTCTGACTCTCATTCTCACACTCTACTTGTAACTGGTTGCCATCTTTATGGATAACTGAAGTTGTATTGGCAATGACACGCCACTCTCCCTCTTCATTTTTAATATTGCAGAGTGTTTGCTCTGGAGAGTTATCGTTTAAGGTAGATACAATGATATCCTGGTTAGCTCCATCAAATATGGTGGCACAGCCCGCCAAAGTAAAAGTCCCTGCAATAGTACATACTGTAAATATTCTTTTAATCACTACTAAATCCTGGAATTACAAAAAACGCAAACCACCAAAACTAAACAGCATGGTGCGGACGGCGCAATATTGCTCTGTGTCGGTGTATCCCGTCAAGCCAGATATTGAATATATAAATCTCTAATAAGATTCATCAGTAGCCTCTTTCTTGCTCCGCACTGAAAGATACTGGTAGAGGAATGGAAAAATGCAGTTTTTCCCCTGTATCGGGGTGATCAAAATCAAGCTCATTGGCATGAAGCAATAGCCTTGGAGCTGCACTTAACACTTCAGAAGGAGCATAGAAAGGATCACCTAAGATCGGATAACCCATCGCCTGCATATGTACTCTCAATTGGTGTGACCGCCCAGTTATTGGATTTAGGCGTATTAAACTACTACTATCCGAACTGGATACCCTTTCCCAATAAGTGAGGGAAGGTTTACCTACTTGGAAATCCACTTTTTGCCTCGGCCTATTTGGCCAATCACAAATAAGCGGCAAGTTTACTTCTCCAGATTCCTCTTCAGGAATCCCCCATACTCGAGCTAGATAAGTTTTATTAACTTCACGAGTTTGAAAAAGAATACTGAGTTTCCTATGAATCTCAGGGCCACGTGCCATCACCACAAGTCCCGATGTATCCATGTCCAGGCGATGGACAGTCAAGGCTTCCGGGTAGCGCTGCTGAACCCGGCTGGCCAAACTATCTTTGTTGGCAGGATCACGACCAGGCACGCTAAGGAGTCCGCTCGGCTTATCCAATATCAGCAAGGAACTATCTTCAAAAACCACAGAGAGATAGGGTTCTGTGGGAGGGTTGTACTTGCGCATCACTAACTCTTAAAAAATGCTATCTGATACCAATCCCTTCCTGCGGTTTGAGAACCCAATATTCCTTCAAAAGCGAGAGGTCATTTTGCCCCTAGGCCTAGAGATTTCAGAATATGTGCAGAGGTATCAACCTGATTCATCGTATAAAAATGCAACCCGGGTGCGCCACCCTCCAACAGGGTTTCGCATAAATCAGTAACCAATTCCAGCCCTAATTTACGAACATCCTCTGGACTTTGGTAACTCTCCATCCGCTTTTTCAGCCATCGTGGAATTTCAGCACCGCAATTGCGTGAGAAGCGTACTAAATTATCAAAATTGATAATCGGCATAATTCCTGGATAAATCGGTGCATCAATGCCAGCCTTTTCACACTGGTCAACAAAATAAAAATAAGAATCGGGGTTGTAAAAATATTGGGTCAGGGCACTGTTGGCACCTGCCTCAAATTTTCCCTTTAAATAACGTATATCATCGTCATAGCTATTGGACTCCGGATGTATTTCCGGGTAAGCGGCAACTTCCAGGTGGAAATGATCGCCTGTATGGCGACGAATAAAAGCCACCAACTCATTCGCATATACCAGTTGCGCCACAGCTCCCATACCAGAGGGCATATCACCACGAAGTGCTACAATACGGTTTACACCTGCCTCTTGGTATGTATTCAATAAACCGAGTATTGTCTCTTCATTATCACCACCGAAAGATAAATGGGGTGCAATTGAGATACCATCGCGACGCATATCAGTGACGATATTCGAGGTGGTCTCTCGCGTAGTGCCACCAGCACCATAAGTGACAGAGAAAAATTCAGGGTTAAACGCCTGTAAAGCCTCGCGGGTTTTATACAGCTTTGCGCGACCTTCGGGGGTTTTGGGTGGGAAAAATTCGAAACTGATGCGAATGGAGTTTTTCATTTTATTTTCCAGGCCCTCCGAAATTTAGGCACCGGCTAAGCCGGTGCCTTTGATGAGGATATTAGTATTTGTAACTTTCTGGTTTGAACGGACCGTCCACGGAAACACCGATATATTTAGCCTGCTCTTCTGTCATACGGGTAATCACGCCGTCAAAACCTTCAACCATATAGCGTGCTACTTCTTCATCGAGGCGCTTGGGCAGTACTTTTACATACAGTGCAGATACTTTTTGGTCTGCAGGTAGGTCAGCAAACTTCTCTTCAAACAAGTGAATCTGCGCAAGAACCTGGTTAGCAAAAGAGCCGTCCATAATACGGCTGGGGTGACCAGTAGCATTACCAAGGTTTACCAGGCGGCCCTCGGATAGCAGCAGCAGGTGATCATTGGTCTCACTGTTGCGCACCACTTTATGTACCTGGGGCTTAACTTCCTGCCACTCCCAGTTCTCACGCATAAAGGCAGTATCAATCTCGTTATCAAAGTGACCGATATTCGACACAACTGCGCCGCTCTTCAGAGCTGAAAGCATATGCGCATCGCATACATTGGCATTACCGGTAGTCGTTACGATCAAGTCAGTATTGGCCAGCAACTCCTTATTAATACCTTCCGCAGTGCCGGTGTTGATACCGTCAATGTACGGGGACACCAGCTCAAAACCATCCATGCAGGCCTGCATAGCGCAAATCGGATCTACTTCAGACACTTTTACAATCATGCCTTCCTGGCGCAGGGAGGCCGCTGAACCTTTACCCACATCACCGTAACCGATAACCAATGCTTTTTTACCAGCCAACAGATGGTCGGTAGCACGCTTGATCGCATCGTTCAAACTGTGACGACAACCATATTTATTGTCGTTTTTACTCTTAGTAACAGAGTCATTTACGTTGATTGCCGGTACCTTTAAGGTGCCTTCACGCAACATGTCCTGCAAGCGGTGTACACCAGTGGTAGTCTCTTCACTAATACCGTGACAGTTATCGAGAATATCAGGGTACTTACGATGCAGCAGTTCGGTAAGATCTCCACCATCATCGAGAATCATATTCGGCTGCCAGCCGGCGACATCGGCACCAACAGTGCGCTCCAGACACCACTCATACTCTTCCTCAGTCTCGCCCTTCCAGGCAAATACCGGAATGCCACTTGCGGCAATGGCCGCAGCAGCGTGATCCTGGGTTGAGAAAATATTACAAGAAGACCAGCGCACTTCTGCACCCAGGGCAACCAGAGTCTCAATCAGAACCGCGGTCTGGATGGTCATATGAATGCAACCCATGATACGCGCACCTGCGAGGGGTTGGTCTGCACGATATTTTTCCCGCAAAGTCATCAGTGCCGGCATTTCGCCTTCAGCGATTTCGATTTCACGGCGGCCCCATTCAGCCTTGGAAATATCCGCGATCTTGAAGTCTTTAAATTCAGTACTCATCTGGTTCATGCTATTTAATGTCCAATAAAAATTGTTATTACATTGGAGCTTTATCGCTCCAATTTAGTAGCTCCCAATTCAGAAATAGGAGCCACCGCCTTAAGAAGTGAGATCAAAGTCCGGCCTGGACGCGCAGGGCATCCACCTTGTCAGTTTTTTCCCATGGGAAAGCGGTGAAGGTCTCACTGCGCTCCTGACCATTACTGTCCACCCAGTTATAGGTATGGGTGAAAGGATCACGCCCAAAGTGGCCATAAGCCGCTGTCAGCTGATACATGGGATGCAATAGGTCTAAGGACCTGGAAATAGCAAATGGGCGCAGATCGAAATTCTCACGTACCAGTTCGGCCAGTTTCTCTTCTGGAATAATGCCGGTACCAAATGTATTGATAGCCACAGACGTGGGCTCAGCTACACCGATGGCATAGGAAACCTGGATTTCACAGCGCTTGGCCAGGCCCGCAGCGACAATATTTTTTGCCACATATCGACCGGCGTAGGCCGCAGAGCGATCCACTTTAGAAGGGTCCTTACCGGAGAAAGCTCCACCACCGTGACGTGCAGAACCGCCGTAGGTATCCACAATAATTTTACGGCCAGTCAAGCCACAGTCGCCTACAGGACCGCCGATAACAAAGTTACCGGTTGGGTTGATATGGAACTTAGTGTCCTTGTGCAGCCACTCCACCGGCAGGGTGTGATGTACGATCAGCTCCATCACAGCTTCACGCAAATCAGCCTGGCTGACATCCGGATTGTGCTGAGTAGAAAGAACAACAGCATCAATCGCACAGGGGCGGCCCTGTTCGTCATAGCGGAAGGTCAACTGACTCTTGGCATCCGGGCGCAACCATGGCAGCAGGCCGGACTTGCGCGCTTCCGCCTGGCGTTCCACCAGGCGGTGGGAGTAGTAGATAGGCGCCGGCATAAAGGTCGGGGTTTCATTGGTGGCGTAGCCAAACATCAGGCCCTGATCACCGGCACCTTGGTCTTCCGGTTTGGCACGGTCAACACCCTGGGCGATATCTACAGACTGCTTGCCGATCACATTGATCACACCACAAGTCTCGCCATCGTAACCCACATCGGATGAGGTGTAGCCGATATCGGTGATTACTTTACGCACCAGATCCTCAAGGTCCACCCAGGCAGAAGTGGAAATCTCGCCGGCGATCACCGCAATCCCGGTTTTTACCAGGGTTTCACAGGCAACACGGGCCTGCTTGTCGCGGGCCAGCAATGCATCCAGTACCGCGTCGGAAATCTGATCGGCAATCTTATCCGGATGCCCTTCGGACACGGATTCTGATGTAAACAATCTATATTCACTCATGTGAGAGTCTCCATTTATTCCGCCGCGGGCGGTTAGTAAAATTCTGCTTCTGACAATACGTTCAGACGCCGTCAGGGTTTTATAAATTCTCGTATCTGGATCTGGAAACCGTTACGCAGTGCACTGTATACACTGCGCCCATCCCTCAGCCCGGCACTCTGTGCCCAGTCACTCAATTGCTCCGGGGTAAAGCCCAGCCATAGATCACCACAGGCCTCCCTGGCCCAGTCCTGACCGTGCTCTTGCAATTCAGCCACCAACAACTGGCCGCCAGTTTTTAACGCGCTCTGCAAATCATGAAAGATCTGCGCGGGATCTGGGGTGTGATGCAGCACCATATTTACCACGATGGTATCCGCACTTGCCGGGCGCGCCGCGGCGGCACGTGTATCGCTGCAGACAAACTCAATATTGGCCAGCCCCTGCTCATCGGCAAAAGCCTGGGCACGCTCCAACATAGCTGATGACAGGTCCAGAGCCGTTACCGTGCCAAAACGCAGGGATAGTTCCTGCAAAAACTCGCCTTCACCTGGGCCCACTTCCAATGCGTGGCGCCCAGAAATAAGCAGTTGGGCCACCTGTGGTCCATAAACGCTGTAGCTAGCGATCAGCTCCTGTTGCTCGCGGAACCGGTTACCGTAATCGGCAAAGAAACGGCGTGAAGCCTCAGCCCGCTCCTCAGAAATTCGCGCTACCGACTGGGCCCGTTCATCGGACAATGACAGAAGATCCAGATTCACAAATAACTGCTCGAGTAGCGGGGTGCCCCCCGTGCGCCGGTAAAAGATGTTGTTACCTTCGCGGCGCTTAGTCACCAGCCCAGCTTGGGCAAGGACTTTTAGGTGGTGGCTCAAGGCGGGTTGGCGCAGATCAAAAATTCGACACAATTCCAGCACACTGTAGGAGTCTTGACTGAGTAGACGCAATATCTCAAGTCGCAGGGGATCTCCTGCAGCCTTTAAGGTCATCGCCAGCTGCGAAATTTCCGCACCGGGACCGGATTCAAAGGTGGGCTGGGATTCAGACATGGGGACGAGTCTAGCAGGCACAAGATGCTATATCAAAAGATTTTGATATAGCTCCATAAAATTATTTTGATGTAGATACTTTTAGGCAATTCCAGAACCCAGATTAGGAAAATTGCTGCTGTACTTGGTGGCAATTTTTCCGGCAAGCCTTTGCGTGGGGCAGGTCTTTACGGGAAAATACGCCCCCATTTTGTCCTCGCGGAAGCTGCCAAGAGAGCGGTACCGCGGCCTACCCGAAAATCAGAGAGCTCTTCCTATGTCTTCTACCCCCTCTCGCACAGACATGGCCAACGCCATTCGCGCCCTGTCCATGGATGCGGTCCAGAAAGCCAACAGCGGCCACCCAGGTGCGCCTATGGGTATGGCAGATATCGCCGAAGTCTTATGGAATGACTACCTGAAGCACAACCCGGCAAACCCTGAGTGGGCCGACCGCGACCGCTTCGTGCTCTCCAATGGCCATGGCTCCATGCTGCTGTACTCATTGCTACATCTTTCCGGCTACGACCTGCCGATTGAGGAGCTGAAAAACTTCCGCCAAATGCATTCCAAGACTCCGGGCCACCCGGAATACGGTTATGCGCCTGGCGTCGAGACCACTACCGGCCCGCTCGGCCAGGGTATAACCAATGCGGTGGGCATGGCTCTGGCAGAGAAAGTACTGGCAGCCCAATTTAACCGCCTCGGTTATGAACTGGTTGACCATCACACCTATGTGTTTATGGGCGACGGCTGTCTGATGGAGGGTGTCTCCCATGAAGCGTGCTCCTTAGCCGGCACTCTGGGCCTGGGCAAACTGATCGCCTTCTATGACGATAACGGCATCTCCATCGATGGCGAAGTGGAAGGCTGGTTTACCGACGACACACCCAAACGCTTCGAATCCTATGGCTGGCACGTAATCCCCAATGTAGATGGCCATGATGCAGCCGCGATCAAAGCTGCAATTGAGGAGGCCCGCTCAGTTACCGACAAGCCCACCATCATTTGCTGTAAAACGGTTATCGGTTTCGGTTCGCCAAATAAACAGGGCCGCGAAGAATGCCACGGTGCCCCCCTAGGTGACGACGAAATCGCACTGGTGCGCGAGACCATTGGCTGGGCCCACGCACCTTTCGAAATCCCCGAAGGTATCTATGCCGGTTGGGATGGAAAAGCCAAAGGTGAAGCTCAGGAAGACGAGTGGAAAGACATCCTGACTGACTACCGAGAAGAATTCCCTGAGCTGGCCGCCGAATTCGAGCGCCGTATGAGTGGCGAACTGCCGGCAGACTTTCTGGTGAAAGCCGATGATTACATTAAACAGTGCCAGGAAGACGCGCAGAAAATTGCTTCACGAAAGGCGAGCCAGAATGCACTCAATGCCTATGGCCCGTTGCTACCCGAGATCCTCGGCGGCTCTGCCGACCTGGCAGGCTCCAACCTCACTATTTGGTCTGGCTCCAAGGGTGTGAGCGCTGAAGATGCCTCCGGTAACTATGTCTACTACGGTGTGCGTGAGTTCGGCATGAGCGCCATGATGAACGGTATCGCCTTGCACGGAGGTTTCGTACCTTATGGCGCAACCTTCCTAATGTTCATGGAATATGCGCGCAATGCCGTACGTATGGCCGCACTGATGAAGCAGCGTGTTATCTTCGTCTACACACATGACTCGATCGGCCTAGGCGAAGACGGCCCTACCCACCAGCCTGTAGAACAGCTTAGCGCCTTGCGCTCCACCCCGAACCTACACACTTGGCGCCCCTGCGATGCCACTGAATCCGCCGTGAGCTGGAAGATGGCTATCGCGCGCAAAGAAGGCCCCAGCACCCTGGTATTCAGCCGTCAGGGGCTGGCTCCTCAAGCGCGCAATGCCGCACAGCTGGCGCAGATTGAAAAAGGTGGCTACGTACTTTCCGACTGTGAAGGCACTCCCGAAGCAATCATTATTGCTACCGGTTCTGAAGTCGAGTTGGCCATGGCCGCACAGGAAAAGCTCGCCGGCAAGAATGTTCGCGTAGTTTCCATGCCTTGCGCGGAAGCCTTTATGGAACAGGATGAATCTTATCGCGAATCTGTATTGCCCTCTGCTGTGCGTGCTCGTGTAGCGGTTGAAGCCAGCCATAAAGACTATTGGTACAAGTTCATTGGCTTTGATGGCGAGATTATCGGTATGAACACCTTCGGAGAATCCGCTCCGGGCGGCGAGCTGATGCAACACTTCGGCTTTACCGTAGACAACGTAGCCGCAACCGTCGAGAAGCTGGTGAAGTAACTCAGCGCGCTAGCTGGTCGCTCCCTGCTATTGTTTACCGCAGGGAGCGCTCGGTACCTTCCACAATTCCTATCTGGCAGTACTGCTATGACAACCCGACTCGCTATCAATGGTTATGGCCGTATCGGCCGCTCTGTTCTGCGTGCTCTTTATGAATCCGGTGCCCGAGATAACCTACAGATTGTCGCTATTAACGAGCTGGCTGACTGCGCCACTATTGGACACCTGACAAAGTACGATTCCGTACATGGGCGTTTTGCCGGTGAAGTCTCGGTGGAAAATGACATTTTGGTGGTCAATGGTGATTGCATTGCGGTGACACACCACGAACAGCTTGAAGATCTAAATTGGAAGCAGGAAAGAGTCGATATCGTGCTCGAGTGTACAGGCAGTTATAAGGAGCGTAAGCACGCCGAAACCCACTTGGCCACTGGGGCAAAAAAAGTTTTATTTTCCCAACCTGCCAGCCGCGATGTAGATGCCACTATTGTCTACGGCATCAACGACCACACTCTAAACGGCTCCGAAACTATTATTTCTGCAGCCTCCTGCACTACAAATTGCAGCGTGCCAGTGATCGCGGCACTCGACCGGGCATTTGGTATTGAAGCTGGGGTTTTAACCACAATCCACTCCGCCATGAACGACCAGCCAGTAAGCGATGCCTACCATCACACCGATTTGAGAAAAACACGGTCCGCCGTTACCTCAATAATTCCTGTCGATACGGCTCTTGCCCGAGGTATCGAACGCATATTGCCGCATTTATATGGAAAATTTGAAGCCCAGGCTATGCGCGTACCCACAGTCAATGTCTCCGCCATTGATCTGTCTGTTCAATTACAAAAGAATGTAAGTCAAATTGAAGTGAATGCTTTGCTGAAGTCCATAGCCGCAACAGAATTCAAAGGCGTCCTCGGCTTCACCGAAGAACCACTTGCCTCTTGCGACTTTAACCACGACCCTCGCTCAGGAATTATTGATGCCAGCCAGACACGGGTTGCCGGTGACAAATTAGTAAAAATATTAATCTGGTTTGATAATGAGTGGGGGTTTGCTAATCGCATGCTGGATGTCACAGGAGTAATGGCAAAATAAAATTTTATTAATACTCTACATTAGAATATAGGAACATAGCTAAAGTCTAAAATATATCATATATTCCTAGATTAAAACTGATCCGATAAAATCGACTAAGAATTCTATTCCTAGTATTAAACAATACTTTCTAGATATCTATATAAATAAACATTTTATGGTGAGCACTTAAATTACATAATTAACTTTCATACAACCCTTAATGGTATTTAAGGCCTGGAGGTTAACATCTTTAGAATGTCTACTGTACTCCTCTCCAAGCTGATACAACCTCTCTTCTCGATCATATTTATCCAACTCTCCTAACCATTGAGCCGCGTTGTAAAAATTTTCCCAACTACCGCTCTCAACATACAATTGCTTAAAAGCTGGCACCTGAGATTCATACTCAGCGGCTAAGGCAAGAGTGGCATTATTAGTCTTTTCTACATAGGCTTGGTAGCGCGCTGGATTGGGCCAACTTACGGATATTTTCCGATAGCACTGGCGCAGACGTGAAAGCACTAAATTTTTTTGTCCGAGCTTAAAACTATCCGGTTCAGGGGATTTATAAATGGGTTCGAGCTGCTTGCGCGCCATATTCATCAATTGACGCACGGCCATTGTCTCGGCACGGGCTTGGGTAGCTGAACCGGTCAGGCCCTGGCTGGCAAGCCAACCCGGTAGAGCAAGTTCCGAGACGGCAGTTGCGAAACTTTCATTGAATTGTGTATCACCAGAAATATATACACGCCTGTGTGCCAGTTCATGGAATAGCAATTCGGCTAATCTCTCTGGTGACCAATTTACAAAACTAGAGAGTACTGGGTCATCAAACCAGCCAAGGGTGCTATATGCAGGTACCGGCCCCAGATAAGTATCGTAACCCTGCGCCCTTAGACTATTAACTTTTGCAATTGCAGCAGACTTACGAAAATAACCTCGATAGCTGGCGCAACCAGCAACAGGGTAGCACCAGCGTTTTGGGGTTAAAGAAAATTCAGGAGCAGCCAAGACATTCCAGATGGGATATTGATCTTCCAGCTGTACATAAGAGCTGTAAGCTTGACCAACTGGTAAATTCAACTGCTGGGCAGCATAGGCCCGTATCTCCTGCACCAACATTAACTGTCGCCTCAGCTTTTCACTAGTGCCGGGCTGCTGTACCACTTTTTCAATTGGCTGTCGCGCGGACAGAATCCGCAACTGGCCCGCAGCAGCTTGAGCGTAATACCCCACCGTCTCACAACCACAAAGAAACAATGTGATGACTAACAGCCAAATATGCCTGCCATAAGCGCTTAATACTGACCTTAAGGCTCCAATGCTGATATACACTTTTGTCCTATTTTCCTTTTTGTTTAGTATCGTGCCTGTGGATCTATCCAGCTTCCTACAGACCTTCAATGGGTTATAGCATGCTGCCTGTTAGTGCAATCCTAATAGTCTTTGCTTTGGCATTTGCCGCTATAGCCTGGGGGCGGCTCCTGTATATCTGCTTTTCTGATGGGCCTCTAGCGGGCTTCCTTGCCCTGTTTTTACCACCAGTGGCGTTGTTTTTGCTCTTACCCAACTGGCGTGAAGAAAAGGAGCTCTATCAGTTGCTGGGAGCGGCCATAATCTGCCTGATCTTGGGCCTGGCACTTTAAGATTCCCTTATTGAATTAACTCAATTCCGGTTGATTTAGGTCAAGAGACTTACTTCCCAGGCCCATAGACTATATAGGTGAAGCATTGGCGTACTGGAGAGAAAGATGGATGCCTTAATTGATCTATTTACCAGCTTTTCCGGCTTGCTCAGCCTGGCCGTAATCGGGTTTATATTCCTGATGGCATTCTATTTTTATCGCCTGGTTCAAAACAATGTGGAAAAGGCAGTGGCGGAGCAGGAAAGGAAAGAACAAGCGGCAGTTTCCCATAGGAATAAGCCGGCCTGAACTGGAATATCCCGCTTAAGCCCAGGATCTTAGGGTAAATATTTTTGCCGTTAATACAGGCGGCAGCAGGCAATTATGCAGGGTTAACTCCAAAGCGAGCCCGGCACAATTGTCCATTTCCCGGGCTGACCGTCTGGTTTTTGTCGCGATGGGGGCTTGCTAGTAGTGGCACAAAAACCGGAGTCGATCAGCTTCTTTTTGCATGGAACGCAGACTGCCCATATACCTGGGTAACTCTTGTCTTGAGAGCAAAGGGTTACAATCAGGGATAGGGTAGACAAAACAACAGGGCTATTGCCCCGGCAGCTTCGGCTGCCGGGGCACTTTACAGCACAGGGAGGTGCTTATTACGCTCCCGGCTAACAGGCAGCTTATTCGGTTTGCTCTTTCTTGGAACCCCTTTTTATCCAGCGCCCAAATAAAATACCCACCTCAAATAAAAGCCACATTGGCACTGCCAGAAGTGACTGGGAAATCACATCAGGTGGCGTGAGTAACATGCCAATCAGGAAACACCCCACAATCACATAGGGACGCTTGCTACCCAGGGTTTTTGCATCTACCGCTCCGCTCCAGATCAACAGCACAGTGGCGATGGGTATTTCGAAAGCAAAACCAAATGCAAAGAATAATTTCAGCACCAGATCCAAGTAGCTACGCATATCCGGCATCACTTTGATATCTGCATGGGCGGAACCGACAAAGAAATCAAAGAGAATTGGAAATACGACAAAGTAAGCAAAAGCAACACCCGCATAAAAAAGAAAAACGCTGGTGATCAGAATAGGTACCGCAATACGCTTTTCATTTTTATACAGGCCCGGTGCAATAAACGCCCAGGCTTGGTAGAGCACAAAAGGAATCGCAATAAAGAAAGAGACTATAAACGTGGTCTTAAATGGGGTGAGGAACGTTGAAGTCACCTCGGTGGCGATCATCCCAGCATCCCCAACCAGTCTCTCCTGCAGAGGGTTGGCAATAAAATTATAAATCTCTGAAGCGAAAGGCACGAGGCAGGCAAACAAGACGACCACGACCAATAAAGTACGTAACAAGCGGTCGCGCAACTCGATCAGGTGATCGATAAACGGCTGATGACTGTCTTGTGCTTTATCACTCATGGTTGCTTATCTTTTTCTTGTTGTGATTCTTTTTCTTCTTCATCCAATTCGACATTTTCCGGGTGATCGGGGTTCATGTCCGGGTCGCCAAAATCATGCCAGTGCTCCGGATATTCGGGGTCCTGCAACTCCTCCACAGTCTCATCCTGTTCAGGCAGGTAGTCCTCTTTTTCCGCACGGGGGGGCTGGGGTTCTTCGGGGCGCTTCGGGAGGGCATTATCTTTAAGCTCCTTGACCTCCCCCTGTTTGGCATGCTGCTCTGCAGGAGGCTTTTCTTCCGTATCCTCGGTAACCTTCTGCAATGATTCGCTCACTTCACGATTGGTCTCAGTAAAGGTGCGCTCCATTTCCCGGCGACTTTCCTCAATCTCGCGAAGGATGCGCTCATTGTGTAATTCCCGACGAATATCATCCGCACCCACCTCTTTTTCCAACTCTTCACGGGCGCTATGTAAAGTGCGCTTTAAGCCGGACCACCAACGGGCTGTAGTGCGGATGGCATCGGGTAGGCGCTCAGGCCCAACCACGAGCAAGCCCACTACAGCGACCAGCAGCAGTTCAAAAAAGCCAATATCAAACACAGAGCATTACTCGCGTTAACGGTTGCCGAATTATTTATCCTGGGATTGCTTATCTTTTTCCTTGGCGGTACTGCCTTGGTCTGGCTTTTCTTCTTCATCATGCTGCAGGCGCTCGGGATCTTTCTCCTCGTCGGCTTCTTTTTTCTTGTCTTCATCCTTGATCGCTTTGCGGAAGCCCTTAATAGCCCCACCGAGATCGCCACCAAGGTTTTTCAGGCGCTTGGTTCCGAACAGCAGTAGGACAATGACTAGAATAATCAACAGCTGCCAAATGCTAATTCCACCGAATCCCATAATTGTCTCCATGTCATTTAATGCGATAGCCAGACGCTAAGCTGCCACGGGCTATCATTGGTAAACTGCAATTTTGGAAGCCTTCAACTACTACAGCAAAGACTCCTGAATACTTTCGATAAGCGCTTGTTAGCCCTTTTTGGGTCGCGCGGCTTTCTCCACCAGACCTGAAAGGCCAAAACGCCGGCCCAATTCCTCCAGCACATCCTGCGAATCTGCACCCAGATGAGAGAGCATCACCATTGAGTGAAACCATAAGTCCGCCGTCTCGGCGATCATATCCTGATTATCGCCGCTGGACTGTGCGTCTTTCGCAGCGAGAATGGTTTCCGTGGCCTCTTCGCCGACCTTTTCCAGGATTTTATTCAGGCCTTTTTTGTGCAGACTGGCCACATAGGATTTCTCTGCGTCTTCCTCACGCTTGCGACTTTCTAAGACGGCGTCGAGCTGCTGTAACAGGTCACTCATGCAGGGGCTCACTTGTAAATGGCTTTGGGGTCTTGAATCACAGGTTGATTCACCTGCCACTCACCATCCTGTAGTAGGTTGTAGAAGCAGCTGCTACGCCCAGTATGGCAGGCTATACCACCTTCCTGTTCCACCATCAGGAGAACGGTATCTCCATCACAGTCGAGGCGCACCTCGCGCACTTTCTGTAGAAAACCGGAGGTTTCGCCCTTGCGCCATAGGTTCTTGCGCGATCGCGACCAATAAACCGCGTAACCCTCGCTGGCGGTAAGGGCCAGAGATTCGCGATTCATCCATGCCATCATCAATACCCGGCCACTTTTATAATCCTGGGCTATGGCTGGTACCAGGCCGTCACTATTCCAACTGACCTGGTCAAGGAAATCGGTTGTCGCTTTTGCTTGAGTCAATGTCCCTTCCTTCAGAGTTCCAAGTGTAGGTCGGCCCAGACATATCTAGGGCCAGAGCAACAGTACCAGGGCAGCGATACCCAGGGCCCAACCCGAGGGCGGTAACTGCTCCAGCCACTGGGGCTTGCTCAAGACGAGAGCTCCTGCAGCAAGGATTACGCCGCCTACACGGCGCAAGTACTGCCAACGCCCACGACGCTGGCCACTCGCCAGTTTCTCGCCGATATTCTCCAACTGTGGTGCCAGTTCCCGTGACTGCTCCAAGGCGGAATACACCAGTTGCGGCATCTGCGGGAATTTCTCCAACCATTCGGGACCGTAACGCTTAATTTCGCCCACAATGGTTTTCGGGTGGATGCGGTCACGCATCCAGCGTTCCAAAAATGGATGGGCAGTCTTCCACAGATCCAGCTGCGGATAAAGCTGCCGACCCAGGCCCTCGATATTCAACAGCGTCTTTTGCAGCAATACCAATTGTGGCTGCACTGCCATATCGAAACGTCGCGCGGTCTGGAACAGGCTGATCAGCACCCGCGCGAAAGAGATCTCTCCCAGCGGTTTCTCAAAAATGGGTTCGCATACGGCGCGGATCGCCGCTTCAAAAGTATTCACCGGCGTATCGGCCCGCACCCAACCACTCTGTACGTGCAGCTCAGCCACCATTCGGTAGTCGCGGCGGAACATGGCTAAAAGGTTGCGTGCCAGATAGTACTGGTCCTCACGCGAAAGGCTACCGACAATTGCAGTGTCGATGGCAATATACTGAGGACGTTGTGGATGCTCGCGGGAGACAAAAATATTGCCAGGGTGCATATCGGCATGGAAGAAATTGTATTCAAATACCTGTTTGAAAAAAATTTCCACGCCGCGCTCAGCAAGCAGTTGCATATTAGTATCCTGAGCGCGCAACTGTGCCAAATCGGTAACCGGGATGCCCTCAATACGCTCCAGTACTAACACGCTCTCACGTGTGTATTCCCAGTACACTTCAGGGATATACAGCAGTGGAGAGTTATTGAAATTACGCCGCAACTGGGTGCCATTGGCCGCCTCACGCACCAAGTCCAGCTCTCCCTCAATGGTGTGGCGATAGTCCTCCACTACCTCCACCGGGCGCAGGCGTCGCCCATCGGGCACAAAGCGCTCAATACCGCGGGCTAATACCCCCAACAGACGCAAATCTTCCTGGATTATTTCACCAATACCTGGGCGCAGCACCTTTACAACCACTGATTCACCAGTGGTGAGCACCGCAGCATGTACCTGTGCCACCGAAGCCGCAGCCAAGGGCTCGCGCTCAAAGCTCGCGAAAACTTCGTCGACACTGGCCTCCAAGGCCTCTTCAATCAACGAGATACACTGGTCGCTTGGGAAGGGAGGCACCTTGTCTTGCAGGTAATCGAGCTGCTCGACAATATCTGGCGGTAACAGGTCAGGGCGGGTAGAAAGCAACTGACCAAATTTGACGAAAATTGGCCCCAGTTCCTCCAGGGCTCGACGCAGGCGCTCACCGCGCTCCATCTTTGGCTGTGGCAATAGCTTCAGGGGAGCCAGTATCCCTCGCAGCCACAAAGGGCGGCGCTCGGCGGGCAATAGCTGATCGAGACGATAGCGCAGGAAAACCCGCGTGATAGTAAAACTGCGAAAGAGCGGCAAAACTACTCAGCCTCCCTGCGGGAGAACTGCTCTTGCAGCAAACGCACCCGTGCTTCCAGGCGCTCAGTGGCCAGAGACAGCTCAGCGAGATCATCGGCAAAGGCCTCAAATTGCGCCTGTGGTGGGGTCAACTGCCACTCTTCGCTGATGGTTTCCGCAGCCGCAACAGGTGCGCGACTGAGACTGGCGCTCAACCAACTGCCGGCATTGCGCAATACATTGCCGATGGAGTGAGCGGGAATATCGCCTATCAATTGCGCCAGCGGCGCCTCCCAGTCGATATCCAGATCACTCATCATCCACTGCAATTCTGCCAGCAGAGCACTAGAACCACTGATTGAGACCCCCAGGGCCGCGGGCGTGGCATCCGGGTCTTTTAGAAGACGCACAAGAGAAATAGCCGAACCACTGATAGAAGTGGTGACATCTCCCTCCCAATGCTGGCGGACAAATACTTGATCGCCCTCAATGCACAAACAACACTGTAGTTTTGGAGCGGTTAGATCGAGCGCCATAACTTTACCATCCAGCTCCTGCAGACGAGCGCGAGTAGCCGGGTCATATTGCAGGGCGGTATTAATGGCGGTTTCCAGCGCAGCATCAAAACCCGCGCGATAAGTGGGATCGCTCATGGCAGTTATTGGCCTCGTGCCATCACTTGCAGGTAAATCACGTCAAACGCCAGTTAGGGCTTGATGCCACGGTGCAACGCAACAATACCGCCAGTCATATTGTGATATTCACAATCGACAAAACCGGCATCCTCCATCATCTGCTTGAGGGTTTCCTGGTCTGGGTGCATACGAATGCTCTCCGCCAGGTAACGGTAACTTTCCGCATCATTGGCTACCAATTTGCCCATAAATGGCAGTAGGCGGAAAGAATATTGATCGTAGACTTTTTCAAGCAGTTTCGACTCTGGCTTGGAGAACTCGAGCACTAGCAAACGCCCGCCGGGTTTGAGCACCCGTAGCATGGAGCGAAGCGCTAGGTCTTTGTCAGTGACATTACGCAGACCAAAGGCGATAGTTATGCAGTCGAAGGTATTATCCGGGAAAGGGAGGTATTGGGCATCTGCCTGCACTGGCACCACATTGCCGGCGATACCGCGGTCCAGCAGGCGATCGCGACCAACCCGCAACATCGATTCATTGATATCCGCCAGTACCACCTGACCACTGTCACCCACAATACGCGAAAAGCGGGCGGTGAGGTCGCCAGTTCCCCCAGCAATATCCAAAATTTTCTGTCCCGGCCGCGCGCCGGATAATTCGATGGTAAAACGCTTCCAGAGGCGGTGAATCCCCCCAGACATTAAATCGTTCATTACATCGTAGCGCGCTGCCACTGAGTGGAACACTTCTGCCACACGACCGGCCTTTTCCTCCACCGGGACCTCTTGGTAGCCGAAGTGGGTGGTCTTGCGATCCTTCATGCTGTGCTGCCTACTGAGCCAAATTCTGGGGAGCCATTGTACATCTACGAAGCCGGCGGAACACAGCCCATCATCACCCCCTTTGGAAACTCGCTAAAATTGATCCATAGAAACCGGAACGAAATACTGGTCAGGGCTCATGAGTTATCGGCTCGATTGCAACGTACTTCCAGAGCATGGACTTCGGCAAGTTGCCCTGGCGGAAATCAATACTGCAATCAGCCATACAAAACAGCTTCCCAGTGAGCATGCAGTGCACGAATTGCGTAAGCACTGCAAGAAATTACGCGCTCTACTGCGCCTCGTACAACCAGTTTATCCACTCTTATTCCAGAGTGAAAACATTCACTACCGCAACCTGGCCCACAGCCTCGCTCAGAGCCGCGATCCGGTTTCTATTCGAGGAGCCCTACTTGCGATAGCCCCGCCACACCACTTTCCGACAATGCACACACTGCTGCGCCATATGCTGCATTTAAAAATAGATAAAAGGGCCCTGGCACAGGTCGAACCGTTTCTGATTCAAAGACGGGGGCGTATCGGTAACTGGTCATTAGAGGATGTTCGCTGGGCTCATTTAGAACGCGGATACTGTCGAGGTTACCGGCGAGCGCGAAAAGCTTGGTATCAGGTGCAAAAATTGGATAGCGCGGAGAATCTGCACCAATTGCGCAAACGAGTAAAAGACCACTGGTACCACAGCCGACTGCTTGAAGAAAAATTTCCACAGCCAGCCGCATTACGCTGTGAGCCACTAAAACAATTGGCCCAAGTTCTTGGCGATTGGCGCGACGCCTATTTACTTTGCCGCTTGGCAATTGCCACGGGAGAGAGCCTCGGGAAAGAGCTGATACCAATCTTGGAACTGGGTGACTGGCGCAAAATGAGGCTTCGTCGGGAAATAGAGACTCTTTGCTCTGCGCTCTTCATTAAGGCAAAGTTGAAAGTCAGATAGAAAGTAAAACAGCGCAGGGAAATACCTGCGCCATTGCATTGAAACAAATAACCTCCGAATTTATTCGGCGTCCTGCTCCAATAAACCACCTGAGCGTGCCATAACGTGGAATAGGTAGTTCTGCTCATTGGTACCACTCACCAAGTGTGCACCCGGCCCGCGAGCCCATACGCCTACATCCTCTCCAGCGTGAGACTCGCTGCTCATGGGCACCAGTGCATCCTGCTGGTAATCAAGTGCGACAGTGTCAGTGCTTGTGAGATCATGCCGGCTACCGTCATCATTGGAGCTGTAACCCGGGCCATTGGCATAGGTCAAGGTTGTGTAGGGCAGGCCATCTTCAGCTAATGAAGGAGAGGTTTTAGCCTCACCACTGCTGTCATTACCAATCACCTTGCCAAGAATCGGGTTGCCGCGGGTGGGATAACCGGCAATCGTCATCACATGGCTGTGGTCCGCAGTAACGACTATTAGAGTATCTTCTGCACTGGTGTTATCCATTGCATACTGGATAGCCTCTGCAAATTCCACAGCATCGGTCAGTGCGCGGTGGGCGTTGCCAGCATGATGGCCATGGTCAATACGACCGGACTCTACCATAAGGAAATATCCCTTGTCGTTTTTCTGCAGGAGTTCGAGACCTTTAGATGTCATCTCAGTGAGGGAGGGCTCACCCGCAGTATCTTCCTCACGAACAGCTTCATACTCCATGTGGGAAGAGTTGAACAAACCCAGTAACTTGTCGGTTGCAGCGCTGTCTACAGCATTAAAGCCTGTGGTGTCTTCTACGTAAGCAATATTATTCACACCGTCGTTGTAACGTGTCTTCCACTCATCCACCAAGTTGCGCCCGTCTTCTCGACGCCCGGCTTCCCCCTCGATATCTGTGACGTCACTGGGCAAGAAGTTACGGCGGCCCCCTCCCATTACCACGTCGATACCATCACCAGCCTCCAGCTCAACCAGCTGCGCGGCAATATCAGTGCAACCATCAGGAGCAGACGCTTCCCAGCCACGCTCAGGCACCTTGGCATAGGTGGCTGCCGGAGTAGCGTGGGTAATTCTCGCGGTACTGATAATACCGGTGCTTTTGCCCAGATCCTCTGCCAGCTCAATGGCAGTGGTAAGAGGACGCTCCAGACTGGCGGCACAATCGCCGCGCGCTACATCTTCGGCAACACTTAATACGCCGGCCTTGGTTTTAACCCCGGTAACTAGAGCCGTCATAGTGCCAGCGGAGTCCGGAGTTTGCTGGTTGGTATTGTAAGTTTTCACCAAACCAGCAAAAGGCATTTTTTCAAAGCTCAGCTGGTGCTCCTCACCGGCGAGGCCCTGCTGTTGACCGGCGAGGATACGCGCTGCAGTCACTGTAGAAATACCCATGCCATCGCCGACAAACAGGATGATATTCTTTGCTGCGCCAGGAGTATTATTAATTGCCTGTGCCTGCGCAGCCTCTACAGCCTCTTGGCCCTCTTTGAACCAGTCGCTATCGAGCTGCCCCTGGGGAAGGTTCAACACATCTTCTGGCTCTGGCAGTTCAACCGGATTCGAGCTGGACTTGTCATCACTGCAACCAGCGGCCAGCAGGGCTACGGAGAAAGCCAGCAGGGTCTTTTTAAAATGTCTCATGGTGAATTACCCCAATTATTCTTCTGTCAACGACAGGTCAGTCGCAGCAGTCATCACATGGAAAAGCGCACTTTGCTCCAGGCTACCCTGTACCAACTTGGCTCCAGCACCAATGGCATGCAGGCTGATATCTTCACCCGCGTGACTCTCTGATTCCAGGTGAACTAGAGCCTCCTGATGAAAACCCGGTGCCTCGGTGTCTACGCCAGAGAGATCTTTACGGCCGGTATCAACAGCTATGCCATAACGTTCATCCGCATCGGTATTCTCACCCAGGTCGGCAAAGCCCAGACCATTGGCATAGGTCAGCGTGGTAAAAGGCAAGTCGTCCGATGCGGTTTCCAGTTCCGCCTTGGCTGCGCCGCTACTGTCATTCTCAACCACCTTGCCGAGAATGGGGTTACCACGGGTTGGATAACCGGCAATGGTCATCACATGGCTGTGGTCCGCAGTCACCAGGATCAGGGTGTCCTCAAGATCCACCTTATCCAGTGCAGCTTGTACCGCATCCGCAAAGGCAATCGCATCGTGCAATGCGTTGTAAGCATTACCTGCGTGATGGCCGTGGTCGATTCGACCAGACTCCACCATCAGGAAATAGCCATCGCTATCTTTCTGCAGGAGTTCAATAGCAGTACCGGTCATCTCGGCGATACTCGGCTCGTCGCTCTCCTTAGCAATACGGTCCGCATCGTAACTCATATGGCTGCTTGTGAAGAGCCCCAACAGCTTGTCTGTAGAGGCGAGATCCACGCTCGCCAGTTCAGCTCCAGTCTGCACATATTCAGCATTCTGTTCACCTTCATAGCGCTGTAGCCACTCATTGGTAAGATCGCGCCCGTCTTCACGCTTGCCACCTGTATCGGTCGTTGTAAAACTGCGACGGCCGCCACCGAGCATCACGTCGATGCCATCCCCATATTCCAGTTCAATCATTTGCGTGGCGATATCCACACAATTTCCTTCAGCTTCGTACTCCCAGCCACGCTCTGGACTACGCGAATAAGTGGCGGCGGGCGTGGCATGAGTCAGTCGCGCGGTTGAGACGATGCCAGTTGATCTGCCACGATTTTCCATCAACTCGAGGAAAGTATTCAGCTCTTTGCCTTCAGCACTGACGCAATCAGCACGCAATGCATCTTCCTCAATATTAATGACTCCGGCGCGGGTTTTTACACCGGTCATCATCGCAGTCATGGTACCGGCAGAGTCCGGGGTCTGCTGGTTGGTGTTATATGTTTTGATCAGAGCGGAATAGGGAAACTCCTCAAAAGAAAGGGCATTTTCCTCACCATTCTCACCGCGCAGTTGACCCTCAAGAATACGTGCAGCAGTCAACGTGGATATACCCATACCGTCGCCGACAAAAAGAATGACGTTCTTTGCAGTCTTTGCTTCTCTGGAGAGGGCAGTACGCTCTTCCAGACGATCGGCAGCGTCGGTATACCAGTCACTTTTGGTTTGGTAGTCAGGCAGGCTTGCGGCAGAAACCGCTGAAGCGAGAGGAATTAAACAAAAGGCGCTAAGCGCGCGGGCAAGTTTGTTTGCCACGATGAGCCTCCGGAACTCGTAAATTTGGCGAGCATTAGAGTCCGGAAATATGACAAAAGAATTACGCGCCGATTAACTTCTGGCTTTCATCGCCACAAAGCTTAGTACGGGCGTTAAGACTGTAAAAACACAACCACAGCAATATTACAGAATTGCGAAAAAACAGTGAGAGATTATTGTTTTTTCAGTATTTTCAATGGGTGGGGAAATAGACAAGTGCACCGCTATACGGCGCACCCCGTACTAGCCGATAAACTTCACCACACTTTCATCAGGATCGCGTCCCTTACCCTCAGCGCGCAACCGCTGCAGGTAGCTCTCCCAGTTAGCATTATATTTCTCGGCGAGTTCACGCAGGTATTCCCAGGTATAAATACCTGTGTCGTGGCCATCATCAAAATCGATTTTCAGCGCATAGCGACCAGCGGCCTCTATCTTATCGATACCCACGTGCATTTTTCCATCCACCAGAACCGGGGCACTGTTGCCATGACCACGCACCTCGGCACTGGGGGAGTAGACGCGCAAATACTCTGCCGGCAAGGTAAAGTCGCCATCAGCAAATACCAGCTGCAAGTTTTTCTCTGCGCGATTTAATCGGATTTTTTGCGGTTTCATTTACAGGATAAAACGCGAAAGGTCCTCATTTTGGCTGAGCTCGCCCAGGTGGGTATCCACATAGGCAGCATCTACATTCAGGGTTTTGTCTCCGTCACCAGCATCGAAGGAAATCTCCTCCAACAGGCGCTCCAGTACGGTGTGCAATCGACGCGCACCAATATTCTCCGTGCGCTCATTCACCTCGTAGGCCACCTCTGCAATGCGGCGGATTCCGTCTTCAGTAAATTTCAGCTCCAGGCCCTCTGTAGCAAGCAGAGCTCTCTGCTGCTCGGTCAGGGAAGCGGATGGCTCAGTGAGGATGCGCTCAAAGTCTGCCGAAGTGAGCGAGCTTAACTCCACACGGATTGGCAGTCGGCCCTGCAACTCTGGGATCAGATCCGATGGCTTGGACAGATGGAAGGCACCTGAGGCGATAAACAAAATATGGTCTGTCTTGATCATGCCGTACTTGGTGTTAACAGTACTGCCCTCAATCAGTGGCAGTAGATCTCTCTGAACACCCTCACGAGACACATCGGCACCGCCACTCTCCTGACGCTTGGCCACTTTGTCGATTTCATCGATAAAGACAATACCGTTCTGTTCGGCGGCACGAATCGCACTGGTTTTAATATCTTCATCATTAACCAGCTTGGCCGCCTCTTCATCAGTCAGCTGCTTTATGGCCTGCTTAACCGGTAATTTGCGCTTGCGGGTCTTGCCCTGGGACATATTCGAGAACATGCCCTGTAGTTGATTAGTCATTTCCTCCATACCTGGAGGCGCCATAATCTCTACGCCCACTGGCGCAGCTGCCATATCTAACTCCACTTCCTTATCGTCGAGTTCTCCCTCCCGCAATTTCTTACGAAACAACTGGCGGGTACTGGAATCCTTGTCATTGGGCTCAGTGGAGCGCGCTGGCGGCAATAAGGCATCTAAGATACGCTCCTCCGCAGCATCCATAGCACGCTGCTGCACACCGGACATAGCCAGCTCACGCTCCTGCTTCACAGCCATCTCGACAAGATCGCGTACGATCGACTCCACATCGCGGCCAACATAGCCCACCTCCGTGAACTTGGTTGCTTCTACCTTAATGAAGGGCGCATTGGCCAACTTTGCCAGACGGCGGGCAATTTCAGTTTTGCCCACACCGGTGGGGCCAATCATCAGGATATTTTTCGGGGTGATCTCGGCGCGCAAATCCTCGTTCACCTGCATGCGGCGCCAGCGATTGCGCAGTGCAATCGCTACGGCGCGTTTGGCGTCCTGCTGGCCGACTATATGGCGGTCGAGCTCATGGACGATTTCTCTGGGGGTCATCTGGGACATATCAATTCAATTCCTGCAAAACATATCGGCGGTTCCCTTTGAGGGACCGCCCGGCCAATGGCGCCTAAAGAGCGCGAGGCACTTAAAAATTCAATTCTTCGATGGTGTGGTTCTGATTGGTGTAAACACAGATATCACCGGCGATTTTCAGGCCCTGCTCAACAATTGCACGGGCATCCATATCGGTGTTGTCGAGCAAAGCCCGTGCCGCAGACTGGGCAAAAGGCCCACCAGAACCGATGGCGATCAGGTCATCTTCCGGCTGAATAACATCACCATTGCCGGTCACGATCAGGCTGGCAGTCTCGTCGGCTACAGCTAACAGGGCCTCGAGGCGGCGCAGGGCACGATCGGTACGCCAGTCTTTGGCCAGCTCCACAGCGGCGCGGGTCAATTGCCCACCATGGGCTTCCAGCTTGGCCTCGAAGCGCTCAAACAGGGTAAAGGCATCGGCGGTACCGCCGGCAAAACCGGCAATCACCTTGTCCTTATACAGGCGACGCACCTTGCGCGCATTGCCCTTCATAATGGTGTTACCCATGGACACCTGGCCGTCGCCGCCAATCACAACTTTGCCGTTGCGGCGACAGGATAAAATGGTGGTTCCGCGATACTGTTCCAATGGAGACCTCTCGGATTACGCGTGAGCTTCAGCGCAGAAGGTGGTTACCAATCGCGCCGGGAATTTCATTCAGGTTAGATAAGTGAGGACGGCACGCGCCGATTTCAATAAGGAAGGGGCAATTGCTGTACCCGGAACCCAGTATCCACTGTGGTTTTTTGCTTCAAAGCCAAAGCCGCCCACGTTAATTTGACCAAAAGTGAGAGAGTAAATAGCTTTATCTACCATGCTGGGCAGAAAGCCCTGCACATTAATCAGTTGGCTGGACGTTTCAGCACCAGCGGCATCAGTCTGTGTTCAGCCAGTACCTGTCGGGCCTTTGCCATACGCGAGCGGTTGTCGAAAGGCCCAACCAAGACTCTGTGCCAGGTTCCGCGACTATCACTAGCTGACTCGACTTTAACATCCAGATTGGCCAGGGTAAGTTGCACACGCAGGCGCTCGGCTTCAGCCGCCTCACGAAAGGAGGCTGCTTGCAGAATGTAAACCTGTTGTGGGGGTTCACTAACTGCCCCCTGCCCGGTATTGGAATCCTGCTGACGACGAGCGGGCTCGGCCACCTTGGGGGGAGGTACGGAAACCTCGTTTTCCTTCAGCATTGTGTAGAAATCAAAGCGCGGCTGAGTGCGCTCCTCAACCCTCGGTTTGGCCGCCTGTGGTTTGCCACCGCTAGCGCCTTTACCCTCCCCAGCAATACCGTATTGCAGAAGCAGAAATACCGCGAAACCGCCAACAATATTTCCCAGGAAGAACCAGCCCCAGGCGGGTTTTCCCGCAGAACTTTTACTGCGGCGATTGGTTTTGCGACGGCTCATTGAGGATTTCTTCCCTGGGTGATCTGCTCAGCAGGGGAATTGTACCGCCAATTAGGCTGGGGGCATTGAATTCTAGCAAAATTTACGACAATTCCTGTGCATCCATATCTATCGCCCAGCGCAAACGACGGTTTTTATTTCCCTCTGCCCAGATACATAAGCGCGCCAAAAGAGGCTGCAGTTGCGCGCGATTCTGCGCAGCAACCTGTATATAGAAACGGAAACGCCCGGATTTGCGCTCCAACAACGCGGGCACAGGCCCCAGATACTGTAACTGCGGTGAAGGGGGTGCCAGGGACTGCATAAACATTCTCGCATTGTGCAGGAACTCCTCAGCCCAGGAGGGCTCTTCGCACTCCGCCCGCACGAGAGCCATTGCATTGGTAGGGGGCAGCTGCGCCACCGCGCGATCGCGCAGTAATTGGCGCGCAAAGCTACCGTAGCCTTTCTCCAATAACATCTGTAACAGGGGGTGTTCAGGAAATCGACTCTGCACCAGTACCCGACCGCTCAGACTGCCGCGCCCTGCACGTCCAGCCACCTGCTCCAGCAACTGACCAGTACGCTCCGGGGCGCGGAAATCTGCACTAAACAGGCCACCATCCGCATCCTGAACTACTACCAAGGTCACCCGCGGCAAATGGTGACCTTTAGCCAGCATCTGGGTACCCAGGAGCAAACAGGGCTCTCCATCGCGCGCCGGAGCCAACAACCGGTCCAAGGCCAGCTTACTGGTCGTGGTGTCCCGATCCACACGGATTACCGGATATTCGGCAAAGCGCCGCGCCAACAACTCCTCACTGCGTTCAGTACCCCCACCCAGGGCGGAGATAGATCGGCTGTGGCACTGGGGGCAACTATCAACTAGTGAACAACGGTAATCGCAATGGTGGCAACGCAACTGACGCAAGCGCCGATGCATGGTGAGCTTGCTGGAGCAGTGGGGGCAATCGGCCAACCAACCACAATCATCACAGGTGAGGGCGGGAGCGAAGCCGCGCCGGTTAATAAAAACCAAAACCTGTTCACCACGCGCCAGGGTTTCCCCTATATGGCGAAGCACCTGGGGGGAAAATCCCTCCTCCAGCGGCTCGCGCAGAGTGGGTACCACATGGATCTGCGGAGGGCGCGCATCCCCCGCGCGCTGGCGCATGCGCAAATGCTGGTAACGGCCATTCAACGCGTTATGCAGGGTTTCCAGGGAGGGCGTGGCGGAGCCCAATAGCACCGGAACATTGGCATTGCGCGCCACCACCACTGCAAGATCCCGAGCTGAGTAGCGCACACCATCCTGTTGCTTAAAGGAAGCATCGTGCTCCTCATCCACTATCACTATGCCAAGTCTCGGCATTGGCGTCATAATCACCGAGCGGGTGCCAATCACAATATCGGCCTGCCCCGCCACTGCAGCGAGCCAGGACTGGGCCCGCTCGCCTTCAGCCAGGCCTGAATGCAGAGCCGCAAGGCTGCGCTTGGGGAAACGCGAAGCTATACGCCGTAGGGTCTGAGGGGTAAGTCCTATTTCTGGAACCAGGAGTAGCGCCTGGCGCCCCTCAGCCAAAACCCGCTCCATCAATTGCAAGTAAACTTCGGTCTTGCCACTGCCGGTAGTGCCCTCAAGGAGGGAAGCGGAATAGTGGCCGCAATCCACCGAATCCAATACCTTTTGCTGTTCTTCACTCAATTGCGGCGCCGGAACCGGTTCTGCTACCGGTAGCGGTGGTGGAACGGTAGGGCCAGAGCTCCAATTAACAAGGCCGCGCTCCTGCAAGGCGCGCACTATCGTCGATGTATGCCCCAGGGCTTTCAGGTGAGTACGGCTTTGCTTTCCCTCACTGAGCAACAGTTGCAACAGGGCTTGTTGTTTTGGTGCCCGCGCCAATGCTGACTCGGGCAAACCCTTGCCCTCGGTAGTGAGCTGCAACCATTGCTCGGCCCAGTGGTCTGCGGGCTTGCCCTTACGCAGAGCGGCGGGCAGTGCGGCTGCATACACTTCACCAATCGGGGCCTGGTAATAATCGGCGATCCAGGAAAGGAATCCCAGACTGACTCTACTAAACAGCGCCGTTTGGTCAATCAGCTCCAGGGCGGGCTTTAAATGTGCAAACGATGACTTCTGCACAACGTCTACCAATACCGCAACCAGTTTGCGCCCGGCAAAGGGCACCCACAGCCGCTGCCCTGGTATTAATGTCTGCGGATCCAGGCCCTCTGGAGGCAGGTAGTCGAACAGGCGCCGCAACGGTACTGGTACCGCCAAGCGTAAAATGACATTCTGTTGGACTGCCTGTTCCACCTCACCCCCACGAACCTCGGTAAAAGGCGCTAGTGTACTGACTGCTCCGGCAAGATACAGAGGCCGATTACTTTTTTATATGGCAATGTGTAACCACCAGGTCGGTTAGCCTTCCTAAGCCAGGCCCGGCCCTATGCTTACCAACACCCCAAAGAGGCAATACCGAGATATCCAGATAAGTCCATTGGCTGAATAAATAGCAATTTAGTGACTGGCTAGGTCCCGGTATTTGGACTTGAACCCCGACGCTAATCTGATAGTATGCGCCGACTTTTTAATCAGCCTGGAACCGGTCCGGTTCCTGCTCCAACGACGATACCGTGCCCGGCAACAGATCGAGTGGCGGTTTCGAAAAGAGGCAATCATGAAAGCAGATATCCATCCTAACTACACCGACATCACCGCCACTTGCTCCTGCGGCAACGTAGTCAAAACCCGTTCTACCCTGGGCAAAGACCTGCAGATCGATGTGTGCTCCCAGTGCCACCCCTTCTACACTGGCAAGCAAAAGCAGGCTACTACCGGTGGACGCGTGGACCGCTTCAAAAAGCGTTTCGGCAGCCGCATCGGCAAGTAAACCGAACATTGGGATGCCTGGCATCTCGGAAGAGGGCATTGGGGCCACCCCAATGCCTTTTTTTTTACCCTTAATACCTATATCTGCTCAAAGGTATGCCCCACGGGCAAAATCGATTCGAATTGCTTAATGTTGTCGATTTTGACGATAAATTTATCCTTCAAAATCACACATTTGCAACTGATCATCCTGAAATTAGCCACTTACTAAGGGCAAAATAGTAAGAAGTACTAGTTTTAGCCTTCCATTAAGCTTGTGGCTACAAGTGCCCCTCGGTTATTCTCTGGCACCCGCAGTAACCGGGATAGCACCGCAGCGTTATCCCAAGTTTTCGAGAGAATAGCCCCCAAATGACGGATTCATTGCGCCAGGCAGCGCTCGATTACCACGCGCTCCCCACTCCCGGCAAACTTTCAGTTGAGCTGACTACTGCCGCCGAAACCCAAGAGGACCTGTCCCTGGCCTATAGCCCAGGGGTAGCCGAACCGGTACGCGAGATAGCCAAAGACCCAGAGGCCGCTTATCAATACACTGGTAAGGGCAACTTGGTAGCTGTTATTTCTAATGGCAGCGCCATTCTCGGCCTCGGCAATCTGGGGCCATTGGCTTCCAAGCCCGTTATGGAGGGGAAATCACTTCTGTTCAAGCGCTTCGCCGATATCAATTCGGTGGATATCGAGGTGGACGTCAATAGCCCGGAGCAATTTATCCAGACTGTTGCCGCTATCGCCAATACCTTTGGCGGCATCAACCTTGAGGATATAAAGGCGCCGGAGTGCTTCCATATTGAAGAGGCACTGATAGAGCGCTGCCCGGTACCGGTATTCCACGACGACCAACACGGCACAGCTATTGTGACCGTAGCGGGAATGCTCAATGCACTGGAAATCCAGGGTAAAAAAATCAGCGAAGTGCGCATGGTATGCCTGGGCGCTGGCGCAGCTGCTACCGCCTGCTGCAAGCTAATGTTGGCTGCCGGTGCGCGCAAAGAGCAAATCACCATGCTCGACAGCCGTGGGGTAATCCACTCCGGGCGCACCGATATCAACGCCTACAAAGGCGAGTGGGCACGGGATACCGATATGCGCACCCTCGACGATGCCATAGCCGACGCGGATGTGTTCCTCGGCGTATCCGGACCAGACCTGCTATCTGCCGAGCAGCTGCAACGAATGGCACCCAGGCCGGTAGTCTTTGCCTGCTCCAACCCCAACCCGGAAATCAAGCCGGAGCTGGCCCACAGTGTGCGCGAAGACCTGATTATGGCTACCGGGCGTTCGGACTATCCAAATCAGGTCAATAATGTGCTGTGCTTCCCCTTTATTTTCCGCGGCGCTCTGGATGTACGTGCGGCACGGATCAATGAAGAGATGAAACTCGCGGCAATCGAAGCCATCCGCAAAATTGCCCACCTGCCCGTTCCCGACTCAGTTCGTGAAGGCTACGGTGGTATAGAACTAAGCTTTGGCTACAACTATATTTTGCCCAAGCCCACAGACCCGCGCCTGCTGCCCGAGGTCGCTGCTGCAGTAGCCCGCGCGGCAGTGGATAGTGGCTGTGCTCGCCTGCCTTACCCCGAGCACTACCCGCTGAAATCTGTATAGCCATCCCCACCTCACCCCGTGGGAGCGGGCGTTTGCCGCGTTCGCTCTCACGGACTCCTTGAGCCATACAGCACCCGTCGCTAAACTGCCTTTCTGTCACAGCATCAAAGTTGCCCAACATAATGAGTCATGTGTATGTGCTGGCCAATCAGCACCAGCAGTTCCTGAGCAAAAGTGGTGAATGGCTGGATGGCCGTGAGCCCAATAAACTGTTTCGCAGCGAACACAAAGACGTCGCCATCAATCAGATGTTCGAAGCCAACACACGTGATGTCAGCCTGCGCATCGAATTGCTGCAATGTGAGCTGAATAACAAGGGACAACCGCTAGTACCAGAAGAGGCCCTTGCCGACATTTCTACTCTGCAGGGTGACCCGGAAATTGAGCCGAACACGCCAGAGGAAATGCCTGCGCAGGAACCTCCTGAGCTGGAGCCCCAGGCAGAGCCGGAGGTATCCCCGGAACCGGCTCCCGAGGTTGTACCTGAGCAACCCCCAGAAGAAACGCCCGCTCATCCCAGCGAGAAAACATCGGAATCAGAGTCAGCCGCTTGAGCGGTAACTCTCACTGAACCGGCACCAGTCGCTCTATCCAGCGATGCAAGAGAAAGTTCCGGTAGTACCAAGGAGATTCGAGTGCCTATTCCCCATCTGGCCGCCCTGTCTCAGGCCAAACCTGTGCAATTACTCAAGGGCATACGCCGTGGACTCGAGAAAGAGAGCTTGCGGGTTGCCAGTGACGGTACCTTGGCGGCAACCCCCCATGCGCAAACACTGGGCTCAGCCCTCACCCACGAGAGTATCACTACCGATTTTTCCGAGGCGCTGCTGGAATTTATCACACCGCCGGTAGCCACCCCCGAGGAGGCGTTGCGGATACTCGACCGTATCCACCGCTACACCTATAGCCAGATCGGCGATGAGCGCCTGTGGGTCAACAGCATGCCCTGTGTAATCGGTACCGATAATGATATCCCGGTAGCCCGTTACGGCAATTCCCATAGCGGTGCCATGAAAACTATTTATCGGCTCGGTCTTGGCCTACGCTACGGCCGCGCCATGCAGACGATCGCCGGTATCCATTACAACTTTTCTCTGCCCGATGATTTCTGGCTGTGGTTGCACGAGCTCGAGGGCAGCAGCGAGTCCTTGAGTGAATTCAAGACCCGTCGCTACTTTGATTTGATCCGTAATTTCCGCCGCAATTACTGGCTGTTGATTTATCTGTTTGGCGCAGCGCCAGCTGTGTGCTCGTCTTTTGTGGAAGGGCGTGAACACAAGCTTGAGGCGTTTAACGGCGATAGCCATACTTTACACGTCCCCCATGCCACCTCACTGCGTATGGGCGACCTGGGCTACAACAGTGATGTGCAGCAATCCCTGATCGTTTGCTACAACAACCTGCGCAGCTACCTCTCAACATTATGTTCTGCCATCAGTCGTCCCTACGGCCCCTATCAGGAGATGGGAGTGAAAGATGGCGATGAAAATTACCAACAGCTGTCTACCGGCATACTGCAGATCGAAAATGAATTCTATTCGCCCATTAGGCCCAAAAATCCGGCCAAGCGCGGTGAGACAGCCCTGGCTGCTCTGAACAATCGCGGGGTCGAGTATGTCGAGGTCCGCTGCCTCGATCTAAACCCGTTTATGCCTCTGGGTATTGATGCCCAGCAGATGCGTTTCCTCGACAGCTTCCTGCTTCACTGCCTGCTCACAGAAAGCCCCAAAACCAACGATACCGACTATCGCGCTACCCAGGAAAACCAGCAGCGCATTGTCTATCGCGGCAACGAGCCAGGCCTGTTGCTGCGCTCCGGCAATGGCGAGCGCAAACTCGAAGACTGGGCTTCTCAGCTTTTGGGGGAGATGAACTCCGTTGCTGAGCTGCTCGACAGTGCTTGGGGTGGCGACCAGTACCGCTGTGCCGTTGGCGTTCAGCGTGCAAAAGTGAAGGGGGAAATCCCCACTCCTGCGCAGCAGATCTTAGCCGAGATGGATGCGCAGAAACTGAGCTTCTACCAATGGGCCATGGAAAAAGCCGAGCAGCATCGACACTACTTTCTCGAGCGCCCTCTCGACAGCGATTCAGTCCGGGACTTCTCCCGTCAAGCTGAGGAATCGCTGCTCAGGCAAAAGCAGGTGGAAGCGGAAGATAAAGGCTCTTTTGAGGAGTTCCTCAGCCACTACTACGCACAATATATTTGTTGTCAGGACTAGTCGGCCACCGGCGTCTGACCGGGTGTGCGGGCTCGAACGGATCGATAGTATGAACTACCTCGCACACCTGTTGCTGTCCGGCCCCGAAGCGCGCTGGCGCCTGGGTGGACTCCTGGGTGACTTTGTCAAAGGACCACTGGTTGGCGAAAGGCCCGCAGCCATTGAGGCCGGCATCAAGTTGCACCGGCGGATTGATGCGAGTACGGATGAACATACCGCCTACCGCGACGCCCTGGCAAGCCTGGACCCCAGGTGGCGCCGCTATGCCGGTATTGCGCTGGATATTTGGTTCGATCACCTGCTGGCACAAAATTGGCACACATGGCACCCACAGAACCTGGAAGAGTTCTGTACCGAATGCTGGAGAGACTTTCGCAGCGACAGCGCGTATATTCCGCCGCAAGCCAAAGCGTTTATGGCGCGTGCTGAGCAGTTTAAACTGCTGCAGAGCTACCGCGAAGAGCAAGTGGTAGCCCTCACTTTGGAGCGGGTTGGGCAGCGCTTGCGCCGCCCGGTGGCCCTACAGGAAATGCTGCCCGAGCTGATCGCCGGGCGCGAAAAGCTGGAACACAATTTCAATAAACTACTGACCGACTTGAATCTCGAAGCCTCCCGGTTTCGGCAGCATTATTCAGGATCTGATAAATCATGACCTTACCCAACCCACGCATCACTTTTCTGATTGTTTTCCTAATGGTTGCCTTCCTGCTGGGCTCTGCGTTCTACTTGGAATACGTTCGCGGCCTGGAGCCCTGCAAGCTCTGTATCACCCAAAGGGTAATGCTGCTCGGTGTGGGAGTGGTTTCCCTGATTGCCTTCCTGCACAACCCGGCCACCATAGGCAGGCGCGTCTACGGTCTGCTGGTATCCATCTGGGCCCTGGGCGGACTTTACTTTGCCGGCCGCCAGTTATGGTTGCAGAGCCTACCCGAAGACCAGGTGCCCGCCTGTGGTCCCAGCGTGAGTTACATGCTGGAAGTTTTTCCCATGGCCGATGTTCTCAAGGCACTTTTGAGTGGTGACGGTAACTGTGCAGAAGTCCAGTGGACAATGATGGGCCTGAGTATCCCCGGCTGGTCCGCGATCGGCTTTGGCGGCCTGGTCCTATTCGGTGCCTGGCAGGCATTCCGCAAAGCTTGATAAAAAATGGCGGCTCCACCGGGCCGCACTCCAAAATGACTCCACCCGCCCTGAGCAACATATTTCACTGGCTGATTGGCACCGCCATTCTGTTTGGTTGTGAACGCCTCGGCACCCTTGCCAGCACAATGCTCGCACTTCCTGTTCCCGGCGCGGTGGTAGGTATGCTACTGCTACTATTTGGGTTGATGGTGAATGGAGGCATACCACGTGGCCTCGCCCAAATCAGTGCCCAGCTGCTCTTCCTGTTGCCACTACTTTTCCTGCCCGCTGCAGTGGGCGTCTTTTTTCTACGTGACCTTGCCCCCGCAGACTGGCTTGCGCTGATCGCTGCGGTTGTAATCGGCACCCTAATCAGCCTAGTCCTGTGCGCCATGCTACTGCAGAGGCTATTAAACAAGGCCGGTAGTAAATGGTAGTGGCTAACTGGCTGCACAGCTCTCTGTTTGCCTTACCGCTGAGTCTGGTGGCTTTCTGTATCGGCGTGTACTTTTACCGCCGCAGCGGTACAGTACTATTGCACCCAATAGTGACCGCCAGCCTGATAGTAGCGGCGCTGCTCCATACCTTGAATATTCCCTACAGCGATTATCAGCACTCCAGTACACTGCTCTACGCACTACTCGGTCCAGCAGTAGTGGCCCTGGCAGTGCCACTGAAACAGAATCTGGCAGTGATTCGCCGGGCCGGCTGGCCACTGCTGGTAACGATTGCCGTAGGGGCAGTCCTGGCACCGGTTGTCGCTATCATAATCGCCCTTTTATTTGGCGCCGGGGAATCCGTATTACTGGCTCTCAGCGGCAAATCTGTCACTACCCCGATTGCCCTGGCTTTGGCCGAAAAAATCCACGCAGCATTGAGCCTCACCGCGGGCATCGTAGTCCTCACTGGAGTGGTTGGTGCCCTGGCCGGACCACCGTTACTAACTCTGCTCGGTATTCGCGATAAGCGTATCCTCGGGGTGGTTCTAGGTATAAACGCACATGCCGTAGGCACCGCTCGCGCTTTCGAAATCAGTGCCCTTTGTGGCGCCTGCTCTGCCCTTGCCATGGGACTCTGCGGCGCGCTGACTGCACTGGTCCTGCCGCTGATTATCAGTAGCTGAACAGCTTTCAATTCCCCATAATCGAATTCGCACATCTGTCACAGTATTTTGGCGTAGTTTACCCCCTCTATCTTGCTGCCGGCGGGGGAATCTCCTATCTTCCATAAAGTCTTCGACATCGGCAATAAAGCTGGCCACTGCGGCAACAGTAACAAAGGGACATATTGGAGATGCTGGAAAATTGCAAATCGGCGCGGGAGCGCTGGGGTGGTGTAAGCGAAATAATCGACCGCTGGTTACAGTCGCGGCAAAATTTGCTGGTGAGCTTCTATCATCTCTCTGAAAAAAAAGAGTTCAGTGAAGACGACCCTGAAACTGAGGATCGTGTGCGCCAGTTGTGCCAGCTGTTGGTGGATTATGTCTCGGCAGGTCACTTTGAAGTCTATGAGCAATTAATGCGAGAGGGCCAGGCATTCGATGACAAGTCGGGACTTAAAAAAGCCTGTGAGCTGTACAAAGATATCGATACAACGACAGACATCGCCGTCGATTTCAATGATAAGTACTTAGAGACAGATGATCTCTCCAGCCTGGCCCCGGATCTATCCGAACTCGGGGAGGCGTTGGAAACTCGATTTAGCTCCGAAGACAAGATGATCGCCCTGCTGCATACCGCACATAAAAACCAGATTGTCTGAAAGCAGCAATAAAAAACCGCTCTTATAGTTCGCAATTTAACTCCTGTTACTGTGAAACTAAATGTATTTACAATTTTCTATTGGTTATTCGAAAGCGGTTTACTAGCGCTCAAAAGATTCCTACCAAAAAATAAAAAAGGGCGCCCTTTAGGCACCCTTTTTCAGTAAAGTCTAAAAAGTCAGATTATTCAGACTTTGGCTCTTCCTTCTTTTCTTCTTCTTTTTTCTTGGGCTCTTCTTCACCGCCAACATTGGCCTTGTGCAACTCCACTTCAAAAATCAGGGTCGCATTCGGGCCGATTTTGCCACCGGCACCACCGGGGCCATATGCCAATTCAGAAGGAATATAAAGTTCCCACTTGGAACCTTCCTTCATTAGTTGCAGGGCTTCAGTCCAACCTTTGATAACGCCGTTTACCGGAAACTGTACCGGCTCACCACGGGCGTAGGAGCTGTCAAACTCCTCACCGTTAATCAAGGTACCTTTGTAGTCGACTTCAACAGTGCTGCTGGCGGAAGGCTTGCTGCCGGAACCTTCAGTAATCACTTTGTACTGCAGGCCTGAATCAGTGGTAATCACACCTTCCTTTTTCGCATTCTCTTCGAGGAACGCCTTTCCTTCAGTCAGGTTTTTATCAGCAGTTTCCTTAAACTCCTGTTCCTGCTTGGCCAGCATTTCCTGCTGCTTCTTCTGCATCTGCTCCTGGAAAGCAGCAATGGTCTGTTGCTTATCTTCGTCTGTCAGACGCGATTCATGGTCACTGGCAACATCATTGAGTGCCATCAACACCACCTGAGGGTCCAGCTTCACGTCCTGGGCTTGAAGACGCTTGGCCATATCTTCAGCAATGATATAGCTGACCTTCTTCTCCTGGGTATCCAGGGTAACTTCTTTTTCCTGCTTGGATCCCTGTTCGTTACAGCCGGTCAGCGCCAGGCCAAGGGCAATTGCTGCAGCCAAAGGGTATTTATTCATGGATGTTGTCTCTTTGTCCGTATTGCGTTTATGGATTCGCGCTTGACCTTGGTCCAACGCCATCAGCGGTTTCTCGGGCAATGCTGTTGCGGCCTCCAGCCGCTAGGCGCACGCTATCCGCCAGTGCGCTCAAGTCTAACCCAAGGCGACAGCCAGTGCATACCGATGACTTTCACACTGTGCAGGACACCACATTCCCTATGCCAGTTCCGGTCTCTTCCATAAAAAAACGCAACCCGCGCTTTTTTCACCGCACTCGGCATACATTTTTATTAAAAACAGCGCTATTATCGACGAGTCACCGGTTATTGTTCTGGACTGTTTGAGGTGCTTTTCAGTTTTGGGGCAATATTGCAGTGCGCGCGTCTCTTCTTCAGCGGTATCGATCGTATTTAAGGCAAGGCTAGTGCACCACCCGGAAGTGCCAATCGATAATAAACGTCAGGACATTTACTCATGGCTGCCAAACGAAAAGCTGTCAATCCGGTCGCAGAGCTGGAAGCACAAATTTCCAAGCTCTCTGCAAAACTGGATAAAGCCCGCAATAAAAAAGTCACCGATGCCGGCAAGGCGGTATTAAAAGCCGGAAAAGCTCTGACTTCGGCAAAGGAAAAACTGGCCAAGGCCAAAACCAAGCTTAGCGAAGCCCGCGCCGCGGCTAAAACGGCCAAGACCGCCGCTGCACGAAAACGAGTCGATACCGCCAAAGCCAATGTGGAAAAACTCAATGAAGTATTCCAATTGGCTAAGAGTTCGGCAGCGGAGGCCAAAGATAGTCAATCCCTGGCTAAAGCCGAGCTTAAAGCTGCAGAAGCAGTGCGCAAAATCGCAGCCAGAACAGAAAAAGAGCTCGCTAAGAAGCAACCCAAAGCTAAGAAGGCTCCAGTAGTTAAAAAAACTGCTGGAGCTAAAAAGGCTACAGCAAAAACTGCCACTAAAGCTGTGAAAGCAGCTGGTACTAAAACGAGCAAAAAACCAGGAGCTAAAAAAGCTACTGAAAAGAAAGTTGCTACTAAAAAGGCCAGCGTACGCAAAAGCACTGCAAAAGCTACAAATTCCACTGCGAAGAAAGCCGCTGCCAAACCCGCTAAAGTCAGCACTACTCACAAAGCGACAAAGCCCGCCAGCAAAAAAGCAACCTCAGCCAAAGCTGCTTCAACAGCAAAAGCTTCTGTTGCGGCTAAGCCTAGATCTGAAAAGCCTGTGCAGGCAAAAGGCGGTGACTCCGTTACCGTAGAAAAAGCTCCAAAGGAAGCAAAAGCCTTTGTAGCTACCGAAGAGAAGAAGCCGGTGGAGTCCACACCTCCTAACCCAACTATTACACCAACCACTCCCGCCAACAGCCTGTTCTCCTCGGAAAACCGTAGCAGCGAGTGAGGGCTTCAGGCAATTGATTTACTGCGCCCAGCCGACCAACGCTCTCGATTGGCGGCAAGGGCGCAAACTTAGCAGATTTTTGCCTTATGCGACTCCGTTCTCCAGACAGGTCATGTGAGTTCATCCCACAAACAGGTCCCTGTTAAGCCCGGCGCTTATGGACTGTTGGTTTTTGTCTTACCCAGACTTCTCGATTGTGTCATAAAACTCTCTATCAACTCTGACCAGTAGGCCTGCTCTTTTTGTAGCAGACCATACTGCTGCCCAGCCAGCTCCAGGGCAGGACGATCCCCCGGCCACTCCTCAACGCAGATTTTCCAAAGAGCTGCTAACTGCAAGCGCTCAAGATTCAGCTCATAGCGTTTAAATAAATCATAAATCCGCAGGCTGTGGGGGCGAAAGCGCCCCAGCAAGCGTCGCAGGTGACGAACACTCGTGATTATCCTACGCCTCGGCGCCAGGCCACGATCCGCAACACGCCAACCCTCTTCACTCAGCTGATGACCACAGGCAGTGGCATAGCTCGCCCACAGCATCAAGCACACATCCGCACCTTTTTTATCCTGGCAACTGAGTAGGAATTCCTCCACCTCTTCATGGCGGTAAAATTCCAAGCTGAACTGCCACAGAGGGTTTTCCTGAGCAGAAGATGGAGGTGAACTATTTGTCACGTTAGAATCCCGACCTTTTGTTGATCGGCGCTTATGTAGAGGCGGCGATTGAATTCAAATACGTCGAATAGCCTAGCACCCATCGGCCTGTTCATATGAGGTTTTTCCAGTGATCAATTTGCAAGGTGTCTCCCTGCATCGGGGTGAACGTGACCTGTTGGACAGCGCAGATTGCCGTATATTTCCCGGCCACAAAGTGGGAATTATCGGTGCGAATGGCTGCGGCAAGTCAACCTTATTTAAGCTTTTACTCGGCCAGCTGGAAAGCGATGCAGGTCAGGTAGACCTACCGAGCACCTGGCGTATCTCGCATATGGCCCAGGAAGTTGAAGCCAGTGAACAATCCGCCCTTGATTATGTTCTCGATGGCGATCAAGAGCTTCGCCAACTGCAAAGACAATTGGCCCAGGCGGAAAATAGTGATGATACCGATGGCCATAAGCTGGGAGAGCTGCACGAGCGTATGGCCAGTATCGATGGCTACAGCGGGCCAGCGCGCGCCGCACAGCTGCTCGATGGACTGGGATTTTCCCACGCAGATCAACAGCAGCCAGTACGCAGCTTTTCCGGGGGCTGGCGTATTCGCCTCAACCTGGGGCGGGCGCTGATGTGCCCCGCTGATCTGATGTTGCTCGACGAGCCCACCAACCACCTGGACCTAGATGCAACCCTGTGGCTGGAGCAGTGGTTACAGCGCTTTCCCGGTACCCTGCTGATTATTTCCCACGACCGCGATTTTCTCGATGCGGTCGTCGATGGCATTGTCAGTTTTGAACAACAAAAACTGGTGCTCTATAGCGGTAATTACAGCGCCTTCGAGCGCACACGCGCAGAGCGCCTGGCACAGCAACAAATCCAGTTCGAAAAGCAGCAGGTCGAACGTGCGCACATGGAAGACTTTGTGCGGCGTTTCCGCGCCAAAGCGAGCAAGGCCAAACAGGCACAGAGTCGCATTAAGGCACTCGATCGCATGGCCCAGATTGCCCCAGCCCATGTGGACTCCCCCTTTCACTTCACCCTGCCTTCCGCAGAGAAAACCTCCAACCCGCTGATCGATCTGCGCGAAGCGGATATCGGCTATGCCGACAAGGTAGTGGTGAGCAAGGTACAACTGGGTATCCAGCCCGGTCGCCGCATTGGCCTGCTTGGTCCCAACGGCGCAGGTAAATCTTCACTGATCAAAACCCTCGCCGGGGAGCTGCTGCCACTGAGTGGCGAGCGCCAATGTGGAGAACACCTGGCAATTGGCTACTTTGCCCAGCACCAGCTGGAAGCCCTCGACGGAGCCGCCTCGCCACTACTACACCTGCAACGCTTAAGCCCAAATGCCAGTGAACAATCACTGCGGGATTTCCTAGGTGGCTATGGCTTTGTCGGAGATCGGGTTTTTGAAACCGTCGCTGGTTTTTCCGGCGGCGAGAAGGCGCGCCTGGCGTTGGCTATCCTGGCTTGGCAGAAACCCAATCTGCTATTGCTCGACGAGCCCACCAACCACCTCGATCTAGAGATGCGCCACGCTTTAACCATGGCACTTGCGGAGTTTCCCGGTGCGATGGTTCTGGTTTCCCATGATCGTCATCTGCTTGCCAATACTACCGATGAGTTTATTCTGGTTGCCAATGGCCGCGCTGAACCCTTTAGCGGTGATCTCGATGACTACAAACAGTGGTTGCTGAGCTTTAACCGGGATAAACGGCGCGACGAGAAATTCACCGATAATAACGAAATTCCCGAGAGGTCTGCTGAAGACAAAAGAACACAGCGCCGCGCCGCTGCCGCGCTACGAGAACAGCTAAAGCCTCTTACCAATAAGCTGAAAACGATTGAACGGCAAATCTCTACAGCAGAGAAGAAACTGAACCAGGCTCAGGAAAAGCTTGCAGACGAAAATCTGTATAGCGGCGGCCAGCAGGAGGAAATCTCCCGCCTCAATAAAGTGCAGTCAGAGCAGCGCGAAATTCTTGATACCCTGGAAATGGAGTGGCTTGAAATTTCTGAACAGGTGGAAGAGTTGCGTGGAGAGTAACACCTCTACCCACCTATTCTTACAGCCTTAGAAGGGCACTTTGCCCGGATGATGTACCTGAAACCGCCATCACAATGTTACATCACGGGCATCCCTTATCTGGATGGCACCGCGTAAGGCGGTTTTCCAAAAAAGTGGAAACCGCCAGTTTTTAGCTGCGGATACAACCGTATTCATCCACCGCAATACCAATCGGTGTATTCGGACACTGGTCTATATAGGTAGGTACACCATCAAAGTCTGAGTCGATAGGACAACCGTCAGGCCCCACATCCACACCAACTGGTGTCTGTGGACATTGGTCTGTTGCATCAATCACACTATCGGCATCCTCGTCATACCAAAAATCCGGGTACTCAAGCCACTGATAGCCTACTGCGACACTAGCAAAACCATCCAGGCCACCTTCTTCCACCCCTTGAAAAAGACGTATATCAGCACGTGCCTGCCAACGAGGCCCCAGACTGTACTTCACTCCAATACCCAGATTGACCATAGTCTGGCTATCATGCCAATTGCAAACGTACTTTGGGTAGAGGTGCGTATAAGGGTATTTACGTTTGTACTCACAGTCATACCGATACTTGCCGTCTTTATCCCTGTAATGTTTTTTTGGTGCATCATCGTAGTTAATACGAATTTCGCCAATCCCGAAAGCTACGTAGGGTTGCCAGCAAAAGTCGCCGCAGAACTGGCCACCAAATTGATAAAGCAGATCCAAATGGTAATTGTATACTTCAACCTTTTCAGGAATTTCATCTACATTCACTACAAAGTAATCAACCACTCCCTCCATGGCCCAGTAGTTGGTCATATTGAATCCCAGGCCGCCACCGCCACCAGTGGTGTCCCGCAGTTTTAATCCATGAAAGGGTGTCCCATTTAGTCGGTCACTGTTAAACCAATGTTTACCACCATTGGCGTAGAGATTCAGTGTGCCAACAAAATCAGCAGAGGCCCCTGAACTTGTAAAAAGAAGAGAAAATAAAACGCCATACAAAATTGAAAGAAGCGAGAGACGCTTTCTCATTAGAGACACCGAAATTCCTTTTCGAACCAACCCCCCAAGGCTTTTATTCGAATGGGTACTTAGCAACGAAATCGAATTTATTGGTATATTTTTTAAATACTCTTAATACGAATTCGTATTTGATGCCTCGCCCAGTATTAGCATCATAGACTGGAAATAGGAAAAGATAGCGATAAGGACAGGAGAGATAACCGATGCCGACGCCAACAATGTAGTGGCATTCATGGCCATTAACAAACAGTACCTTCGGCGGTCCTGAATGCAATATTTTGCCGCTACACAAAACAGTATTGTGCCTGTGAACTGGATAAGTTTTGGCAGGATTGCCTTTTAGAATCTCCGATGTCAGCGAAGATCGGAAACTACCGGGAAAAACTGGCAGATAATTTTGTAGAGACTGCGATATTTCAAAACTGATCACTGGTGGAACGGGTAATATCACCAGTGACCATACTCTCGCTCTAAGTACTAGAGACTATTCTCCACCAGGATCATAAGTGGAACTGACTTCACTCTCTATGCTAGCCACTCGCTGAGCGGGAGCTTCACCGGACAAACGCCGATACACCAAATCCCAAACACCATGGCCCAGGCGCTGGCCTCGACGTTCGAATTTGGTTTCCGGGCGCCACTCGGGCCGCGCAACATAGTCATTGCTGGCAGATGTATTTTCTAACAACTGCTCCGCCTGGAGTACTTCCAACATATGCACGGCATAGTTCTGCCAGTCTGTCGCCATATGCATCAGCCCGGCGGTTCTTAGTTTGGCACAAATCAAGCGTACAAATTCTGGCTGCACAATGCGACGCTTGTGATGCTTTTTCTTGTGCCAAGGGTCGGGAAAATATAATTGGAACCTGTCCACGATACCCTCACCGATGCAATCGTTGAGAACGTCTACTGCATCAGCCATATAAACACGCAGGTTTTCCAGCCCAGCTTTACCGGCACTATTAATCAACCTGCCGACACCGGGAGGGTGCACCTCGATACCAATAAAATTCTTGTCGGGCTCCGCCTGTGCCATCGCGAACAGGGAGTCCCCCATACCAAAACCAATTTCCAGAACCAGTGGGGCCTCGCGCCCGAAAACTTCACTCGGATTGATAGGACCATCAAACAGGGACAAGCCAAACTGCCCCCAGTAGGTATCAAAAGCGCGGCGCTGCCCTTCAGTCATTCGCCCTGCGCGGATCACGTAACTACGGATGGACTTTTTCTTGTACTCGGTGCGGTAGGGGAACTCTTCCGCGGATTCGTCTTGCATTCTTCACGACCTCTTATGCGAAACGGTTTTCTTATATTCGGGTATTGGGATAAATTGGGCGCCGACTCAAAAATGAATCTGGTCCCGATTATTTGGAGAAATTTGCAGCGGCAATTAACAATGCAACCCAACCGGCAATCATCAGGGTCCCACCAACTGGTGTGACAGGCCCCAGCCACCGCGGCCCTCCAAGGGCGAGGGCGTAGAGACTGCCGGAAAAAAACACTACGCCAAATACAAAGAAAGCTCCGCTCAGGGTGAGTGACAAGTGCACACCCCTGTTCTGGATTAACAGAGCCACGCCAAGCAATGCCAAGGCATGGAGCATCTGGTACTGCACTCCAGTCTTGTAGGCCTCCAATAGGTTCTCTGTCACCTTATCGCGCAGGCCGTGGGCGCCGAAGGCACCCAGGGCAACACCGCTGGCGCCGAACAGTGCGGCGAGCACCAGGTAAAGTTTTGCCATTATTTATCCCTCAACAGTTTCCTTCCTGGTTAGACTCAGGAAATCGATAAATACGGAAATAAAAAAACCGCGCAACTGCGCGGTTTTCTACCGAATAACAAAGATACGGGTTCAGGCCTCCATGGCCGCCCGCACTTTCTTCATGGCATTCTTTTCCAGCTGGCGGATACGCTCAGCGGAAACACCATACTTGTCAGCCAATTCATGCAGCGTGGACTTCTCCTCACTCAACCAGCGTGCCTGGATAATATCGCGGCTGCGCTCATCCAGTTGCTCCATAGCATGGGCGAGGCTACTGAGGTTGGTTTCCTGCCAGTTATCACGCTCCAGCTGGGCGGCTGGGTCGAAACTGCGATCTTCCAGGTAATGCGCCGGTGCCTGCCAGGCAGTATCGTCATCGTCATCTACACCTGCATCGAATGCGGCATCATAAGCAGCGAGACGGCCTTCCATCTCATGGACCTGGGCAACATCCACGTTTAAGTCTTTTGCCACAGCCTTGGCTTCATCATTGCTGAGCCAAGCCAATTTCTTCTTTTGGCCACGCAGGTTAAAGAAGAGCTTGCGCTGCGCCTTGGTGGTGGCGATCTTCACAATACGCCAATTGCGCAGGATAAATTCGTGGATCTCGGCTTTGATCCAGTGAACCGCGAACGAAACCAGGCGCACACCCTTTTCAGGGTTAAAGCGCTTGACGGCTTTCATCAGGCCAACATTACCTTCCTGAACCAGATCGGCCTGATTAAGGCCATAACCGGAGTAGGACTTGGCAATATGCACTACAAAGCGCAGGTGGGACATCACCAGCTGGCGAGCGGCATTAATATCTTCACGATAGTAGAGGTCTTCTGCCAGGCGCTTTTCCTCTTCGGCAGTCAGTACATCAAAGCTACTGACCGTCTGGATATAAGCTCCCAGGTTGGCGCCCGGAGACAGCGTATGCACTGGCTGTAGGCTGGTTCCCATTCAGGTTTCTCCTCTCTTTATTAGTCGACCGGCTCCACCGGCCGCTGTCGTCGAATACTGTTTCCGGCGACAAGCTGGGCTCAGTGTAGCACTTGCACAGGCGGATAAGAAAGTCCGCCGCCAATTGCCGTATTCCGCTGTATTTCGGGCAATTAGAGGGCCGGACAACCCCTGGGGTTCCCACTGCTGCAACAGCTTTACGATTCTTTATGGAACTAACCAGTCAAGTGGGTTCGATAGCCCGAATATGCCGGGTTGCCGCCAGCCAGGCACCCAACAATCCCAAGAGGGCTGCGCCAGCGGTCAGCCCTAAAAAGTAGCTGAATCCAGGGCCTGCCAGAGCGTAGTTACTTCCATAACTGGAAGAAAGGCCTGCAATTGGCCCCGACAACAGCAGTACGCCACCCAGTAACAGCAACCAGGCCAACAACCCGCCACAAAAACCATAGCAGAGCCCGCTGTAGAGAAAGGGCCTGCGCACAAAGGCATTGGTACCGCCCACCAGCTTTACCACCAGAATCTCCTCGCGGCGGCTCTCGATATGTAGACGAATGGTATTGACTACCACCAGGATCACCCCCAGTGCCAACAGGACCGCAAGCCCAGCGGAGAGGCGCTGCCCCAGCTCAGTAAGCTGGGTAAGACGCTGCACCCAAGCTAAATCTAACACCACGGAATCAGTCAGGGCCTGTTGCTGCAAGTTCGCCACCAATATCTGCAACTTGTCATTATCTTGGGTATCCCGTGGGCGCAATAGCAATACCGCTGGTAGAGGGTTCGCATCGAGTCCCGCCAGCACATCACCGAGCCCCGATGCCTGCTCAAACTCAGCCAGGGCCTCTTCCGGGGAGATATAAGTCACTTCGGCTACTGCCGGATCGCTGCGTAGTTTTGCAGCAAAAGATTCCACAGCAGCGTCCCGCGCACCCTTATGCAGGAAAACTGAAATTTGCGGTTGTCCATCCCAACCAGCTACGGCGCGCTGAAAATTCGCTAGCCCCAGTTGCAGGGCAGCAGGTAGGGCTAAAGCTATCGCTATCACCAGTGCAGTCATGATACTAGCCATGGGGGTCGCAAAAAAACGCCGTAGGGATTCCAACGCCACCTCTCTATGATGGCCGAGCCAGCTGCGCCACAAATCGCCAAAATCGGTACGGGCTGCTACTGCCCCGGTACTGCGCGTACGTTTTTCAGCACTGGGATTGGCCTGGCGCTGTGACCTAGACTGGGTTTGCTTCACGGCTCGGAACTCCGTCATAAATCAACTGGCCAGCCTGCAGCGTCAATACTCGCCGACGCATTCGTGCGATCAATTCCAGGTCGTGACTCGCCACCATTACAGTAACGCCCACTGCATTAAAATCCGCGAACAACTGCATAATTTCCTGGGATAGTTGCGGATCAAGGTTACCGGTCGGCTCATCGGCTACCAGGATGGCTGGTTTGTTCACTACAGCGCGGGCTATGCCAACACGCTGCTGTTCACCACCAGACAACATAATGGGGTTTTGCTTTTCCTTGTGCAGGAGGCCCACCTTGTCCAGCGCAGCGCGTACCCGGCGGCCCAGTTCGCGCCTATTACAACCGGCAACTGATAGGGGCAGGGCAATGTTGTCAAACACACTGCGATCAAAGAGAAGTTGGTGGTTTTGGAATACGATGCCCAGGTTGCGGCGATAGTAGGGAACCTGACTATTACGCAGTCGATTGAGGTTTTGCCCGGCAACTAGGATAGTCCCCTTGGTGGGGCGCTCTATAGCAGTAACCAATCTCAGTAGGGTACTTTTGCCTGCACCGGAGTGACCGGTGAGGAACACCATATCCCCGCGGGGAATTTCCAGGCTGATACGCACCAGGGCATCTTGCCCCGATGCATAACGCTTGTTCACATTGTCAAAGGTGATCACGGTTTCTAATTCTTGTTATTCCCTGTGAGGAAAGTCAGGCGGTATCGCGGCCGAACAGTGCCGAAACGAACTCACGTGCCCGGAAAGGCTGAAGATCTTCCGCCTGTTCCCCCACACCGATAAAGCGTACCGGGATGCCGAAACGGCGTGCCAGGGCAAATATCACCCCACCTTTGGCCGTGCCATCTAATTTGGTGAGAACCAACCCGGTAACACCAGCCGCCTCACGGAATTGGGAGGCCTGATTGATTGCATTCTGGCCTGTACCGGCATCGAGTACCAACAGCACTTCATGGGGAGCACTGGGGTCCAGTTTGCCCATCACCCGGCGCACCTTGGCCAGCTCATCCATCAAGTTAGATTTGGTATGCAACCGGCCGGCAGTGTCTGCAATAACTACATCGATGCCGCGGGCCTGAGCTGACTGGACCGCATCAAAGATAACTGATGCGCTGTCTGCACCGGTATGTTGAGCGACAACTGGGACATCGTGGCGCTGGCCCCAAACCTGCAACTGCTCCACAGCAGCAGCGCGGAAGGTATCGCCTGCGGCGAGCATGACCGACTTACCCTCACCGAGAAAGCGATGCGCCAACTTACCGATGGTCGTGGTCTTGCCAACACCATTAACTCCCACCACCAGAATCACATACGGCTTCTTGCCAGTATCAATCATCAGCGGCGCATCGACACTCTCAAGCAGTTCCGCCAGCTCCTGCTGCAGGGCTTGGTACAGGGCATCACCATCGGCAAGCTCGCGACGGGACACGCGCTCAGTCAGGCGCTCAACAATCTCACTGGTAGCCTCAACACCCACATCTGCCATCAGCAACTGGGTTTCCAGCTCTTCAAGTAAATCCTCATCGATTTCCTTGGCACCAAGAAACAGATTGCCCATTCCCTCAACGAACTGATTGCTGGTACGGCTGAGTCCACGGCGAATGCGAGCAAAAAAGCCCTCTTTCTTTTTCTCAACAGGTTTTTCCTGAACCTGTGCAGGTTTCGCTACCGGTTCTGGTACCCGCTCGACAGCGGCTACTTGCTCCGCAACAACCTGCTGCAGCTTGGGTTCAACTTCAGCTTTTTTCTCCGTGACTTCTGCGGGCTTTTGTTCCGCAGTTGATTGTTCGGGAGCTGTGACAGGTTCCTCTCGCCCTACAGCGGTAGGCTTTTCTTCAACTGGGGGAGACACATATCCCGCTAGTTGAGCACCGGTTTCCGAAGTCGAAGGCTCTTTATGGCCTGAGGACTCTTGCTCACTGGAAAGCTCCCCAGAAGCAGCAGCAACTTCCGCATGCTCCTGCTGGGACTCGCTTTGTTCAGGTTTGCGCTTTTTCTTTTTACGCAGGAAATCAAAGATCATTCGTGTATCCGGGTGTACCGCTTGCAGAAAGACGCTAATCTTAGCATCGCTAAGCCCCCAGTAGAGAGTTCCCTTGGCCAGAAGTTCATCACGCAAGCCCACCCCACAACCTCTTTCCCAACTTCGCATCATCGGAGGGCTGTGGCGCGGACGCAAACTGCAGTTCGCACCAGTAGAGGGACTGAGGCCCACGGGCGATCGACTGCGTGAAACCCTATTCAACTGGCTGCAGTTTTATCTGCCAACCGCTCACTGCCTGGATCTATTCGCCGGTTCCGGAGCCCTTGGCCTGGAGGCCTTGTCCCGCGGCGCTGCCTCAGTGGATTTTGTCGAGCTGAATCCCCATGCGGCACGCACCCTCAAGCAGCAACTGCAGTTGCTGGGCGCACAGAGAGCCCAGGTGTATAACTGCGAGGCAGCCGATTTCCTTGCGAGTAGTGATAAGCAATACGATATTGTCTTTATTGACCCGCCGTTTGCCAAAGACCTGTGGCAGGAGAGCTTGAGCGCCCTTGAGGGCCATCTATCTGCGGAGGCATTGATATATATTGAAACCCCTCGCAACACGCCTCCCCCAGTATTGCCAAACTGGCAATTAATCAAAGAAAAACGTGCTGGGCAGGTTTGTATGCGTCTATATAGCGATAGCAGCACTAAACAACGCTCAACTGAATAGCGAGGAGCCAGCGAAATTATATGAATGCATTCGGTTTTGAGCCTTAGCCGTAAATTGTTTACCATTCGCATCCCTTTCGGCCCGCACTAAAAGCCTTGGCGTATGAAAAAAGTCGTCTATCCCGGAACGTTTGATCCAATCACCAATGGCCATCTGGACCTGGTGGAACGGGCCTGCCGCCTGTTTGACCACGTTATCGTTGCTGTGGCCGCCAGCAGTCGCAAAAACCCCTTGTTCACTTTGGATGAGAGGGTAGAGCTGTCCCAGAAGGTACTCGGCCACCTGCCCAATGTGGAAGTTATCGGCTTTGATATTCTACTGGCCGACCTAGTTCGCCAAGTAGATGCCTACGGCGTACTACGTGGCCTGCGTGCAGTATCCGACTTCGAATACGAGTTCCAGCTGGCAAATATGAACCGGCAGCTGGCGCCGAATATGGAAAGCCTGTTCCTGACACCGGCGGAACATCTTTCCTACATTTCCTCATCTCTGGTGAGAGAAATTGCCTCTTTGAACGGTGATGTCACCAAGTTTGTTCCACCGGCAGTACAGAGCGCACTCCAGGAGAAATTCCGCTAAGCCCGGACCTGGTTATTTCTGGTACACTCAAGCGGATTTTTCCACAATCCGCGGAGTGTGTTGTGCGCTACCTTCTCCTCGCCTTTGCCGTCTTAATGACCCCAGCAATAGCCGACGAGCCGCAACCGGAGATCGATACCGGTCGCAGTGCGATCAAGTCGGCCACAGCCAACACCTATATGGCGGTTACCGCCAATCCACATGCCAGTCGCGCAGCTGAGCAGGTTCTCGCCCAAGGAGGTACCGCTGTGGATGCTGCTATAGCCGCACAAATGGTATTGGGGCTTGTGGAGCCTCAGTCATCAGGTATTGGTGGCGGTGCCTTCATGCTCAGTTATGACGCCGACGACAAAGAACTCCAATACTACGATGGTCGCGAGACAGCGCCCGCTGCAGTCGATGAACATTACTTTATGCACGAGGGTAAGCCCCGCTCATTTATCCGAGCGGTTATTGGTGGCTACTCAGTAGGTGTACCCGGCGTTATCCGCATGCTGGAAATGGCACACAAGCGCGATGGCAAACTCCCATGGGAATCCCTGTTCCAGCCCGCTATCGACTTAGCCGAAAACGGATTTGAGATTTCCCCTCGTCTGCACCAGCTCCTGCTCAGGCTTCCGAGCGTTGCCGCCAGGCCGGCTATCGCCAACTACTTCTTCGACAATGATGGAAAGCCTCTGCCTGTGGGGCACAAGCTGAAGAACCATGATTACGCCCAGACATTGCGAATGATTGCCAAAGGTGGCTCAGATGCGTTTTATCATGGCGAAATAGCCAAGGCTATTGTAGAGGCAGTAAATAACGACCCGGAAAACCCCGGTCTGCTCAGCCTGGAAGATATGGCTACCTATAAAGCCAAGCAGCGTGAGCCCTTATGCTCACTATTCCTCGAATATCGCGTCTGTGGTGCCGATGCTCCCTCCTCAGGGGGTACCACTGTGGGTGGAATATTGGGCATGCTGCAGCAGTTTCCGCTGGACAAGATGGAGGCTGGCGACGACCTTCTCACCCACCTGTTTATTGAAGCCTCCGAGCTGGCATTTGCCGACCGCAATACCTACTCCGCCGATGCGGATTTTGTCAGTGTGCCGAGCAAGCCCCTGGTCTCTCCCGACTACCTAAGCAGTCGCGCTGCCTTGATTGACCCAGATAGCGCCAACACCGCCAAGCCAGGCAATCCCTCGGCCGGTACTAGCAAGCGCACAATGGCCCAGTCACCGGAGATGCCCAACACCAGTCATCTGGTAGTGGTGGACCGCTACGGCAATGGTGTCAGTATGACGACCAGCATCGAGACGGGGTTTGGATCACGTTTACTGGTGAAGGGATTTCTGCTGAACAACCAATTAACCGACTTTTCCTTCACGCCAAGGGATGCCGATGGGAATCTGGTAGCCAACCGTATCCAAGCCGAAAAAAGACCCCGTTCATCCATGTCACCCACTATCGTATTCAACAAGGACGGCAGTATGCGCCTGCTGGTTGGCTCCCCCGGTGGATCCCGCATCATCGACTATACAGCTCGAACCATTCTCTATCATTTGGGTCTGGATATGCCGATCGCAGACGCTATAGCCGCCGGTAATATTGGCGCTATCGGCCGGCGCGTGGAACTGGAACCGGGGTTTTTCAGCAGTGAAACTGTAGAAAAGCTGAAGGCACGCGGACATCAGGTAGTCGAGCGCAATCTCAATAGCGGCATTCATGCAATTGCCCTAAAGGATAAAAAACTCCATGGCGGCGCTGACCCCCGTCGTGAGGGGAGCGCCCTGGGGCACTGATCTCAGGTGGGATACTTAAAAGCCTCTGCACATCAGGGGCTTTTTTCATTGGGCAATTTATCGCTACCAAATTCATAAACCAGCCGCCCCTTGTAATAAGTCCGCAGGATATTGGCTTTGTGGATTTCACTTACAGGAATCTGGAATAGATTACGATCCAGCACAATAAAATCCGCCCACTTATCCTTTTCCAGACTGCCTGTTTCCGATTCCAGCCCATGGGCATAGGCTCCATTTATAGTAAAAGTCTCAAGCATCACCTCCAGAGGGATATTGCGCTCTACCCCGGATTGAATCCCAAACAGTGGACTACTCTCCCTACCTGAAGACAATACATACCCAGAAACCAAAGTAACGCCTTCCGGAAAAAAATGTTTACTATTTTCTACATTGAAATTTTTTTTCTGTAGCGGAATTTTGCGCGGATGAACTACCGCTACAATTTTACCCTTTGCAAATTTCTGTAATTCATCGGCATCGGCAATCGTGGCATTGAAGATACTGTTACGCGGGTTTCTTTTTTTGGCCATATCTCCCAGCTGCAAGAGAACTCCTAAAGCCAACTCAGTGCCAACGCGATTATGCACGTAAAGTTGTACAGGGAAATTATGAATATTTGCTCGCTCTACTAGCTGTATTATTGCCGGTAATTTTCCAGTTTCTGAACTATGGCCAACTGCATTCGGAGAGACAGGGGTACTGATACTGACAGAACCTATACGAAAATCTTCACCGGAATACCGTTTGGTAAGAGCCTGTAGCGTCCTAAACTGTGCTGCTGTCATATCAGGCAAAACAGTAAATGAGCTTCTTACCCGCAAGTCCAATGGTTCTAGATCTGAAAATTTATCCAGAATCGTCATTAATTTTCCACCGCTAACCAAAGGGGTATTGGTCTCATAAAGTGTTGTCACACCCCAACTGGGGGCCAGACTATTTATACGTAAAATATCCTTATGGTAATCTGTCGAACGCTTATCTGGGATCAATTTCTGCAATAGTTCTGTCGCACCTCGGCCACGCAATAAGCCTATTGCGATACCATCCTCATTTTTAGCAATAAATCCATTTAGTGGATTTTTCGTATCGTTATCAATACCGGCGGCAGCGAGCCCTTCGGAATTTGTCCAGATACTCGTTCCGTCAGCAGAAACCAGAATAATAGGAATTAAATCATTTATTTGATCGAGAATTTCTTTATGAATTTTATGGTCTGAAAATGCTTGTGGGCGCCATCCTGAACCAACCACAACCTGTTGATCCGGGTTTTCCTGGATATAAACTTCTACCGCCCGCCGGTAATCATCAACCGTATTTCCCGCGTGCAAATCAATGCCAAATGCCGATCCGGCAATTTTTGCTCCCTGAATAAACCCTGGTAAGATCAGTTTTCCCTGTAGGTTCTCAACCTTTGTATCTGGCCCAATGTATTTTTTTGCACCCTGTTCATCGCCAATGTAAACAATATACCCATCCCTGATAACCATGGCCGAGGCAACGGAACGGGATTTATCCAGTGTATAGATATAAGCATTTTCCAAAATCAGCTGAGCAGGAACTAGGCTGGAACTATTCTGTGGAATAGCTTCACCGCAGGACAGCAAAGAAAAACAATATAAAATCAAAACCAAACGCTTCATACGAGCTTCCTTTTTCAGAGGCACCCCAGTCAATCCACGGAAAGTAATTGGCTTTAAAAATAAGCGGCTCGAAAATATTTTTTTGAAATATATGCAACTGTCTTTTATAGGTAAATGTAACAGCCAGTCCAGCACATATAACCCATGGCACTGTCGTAATTGTAGAAAAGGAGAAGCTTTTATGAGCAAGCTTAAGTCCACAACCAGTGATAGCCAAAAGAGCCACTGGTACAGGGCCCCAGGCCGCACTCAAGAAAAACGCCTATCAGATTAACCATGACGATGGTAAAAAAAGCAGTGGCAACAGATTTTTCCACAAAACTGAAACGACGTGGCGCAAAATTGCGCTGGGAAAATCCTAGCATCATGGCAACCCCTGAATAAGCTAGAAGCCCAAAAAAGGCAACAGCTGACCAGGTATAAAGGTGCAGGCCAAAGAAAGCTTCACCAAAGCCCGGGTTGCCAGGAAGGATATGCAGTAGCACTTGTCGCCCAGCCACAGCTAAACCGGCAAGCCCTGATAGTATGACCATTCCATAATGTACAGGCCGCACACCAAAGCGCAGGTTCATCAGCAGTCCAATACCCACCATAGTAAAAGCCACCCTCTGCAGTAAGCATAGAGGGCAGGGTGGCTGATGGAAAAACAGCTCCACGAGGAAAGCAAACCACAATGCCACTGTAATCAGTAACAGAAGCAGGGCGTCGAACCTTCGCACCGTATACACCATGGCGAGCCCCTTTGAGGCCTATTCTTAGAAGGAAAGGTGTAGCTTAGTAGTCCAATGATATGCGAACCAGGCAAGATAAATTGCCAAGGTCACGAGCCACCAGCCAATTGCCGCCCGCGGGTGTCCACTCCAGATGTACCATGCTGACAGTAAGGTGGTGATAAATGGCAATAACATTACCACGGACTATCTCCGTAGACGGCGATAGCTTGATATTAGTATTGCCGTAGACAGTTCCCCAGATTTACTGCAAATTAACGCTGGCAGCTGGAACAGAAGAAAGTGTTTCTCTGGCCCAAAACCATGTCCCGCACCGCTCGTCCACACGAGGGACAAGGCTCACCTGCACGGCCATAAACATTGAGCTGCTGGGCGAAATAGCCCGGCTTTCCATCGCCTCCAATGAAATCCCGCAAGGTCGTTCCACCCTGGGCGATTGCCTGACTCAGAACCTGCTTTATGGATTTGGCCATGCGCTGGTATCGGGCTTTGGAGATGGAACCGGCCTGTCGGTCGGGGCGAACCCCCGCTAGGTATAGGGATTCACTAGCGTAAATATTGCCCACCCCCACAACGATACGGCCATCCATAATGAAGGTTTTAACCGACTGCTTACGCTTTCGCGAAGCTTCAAACAAATAGTCACCACAAAATTCTTCTGAGAGAGGCTCGGGACCCAGGTGGCTGAGCAAATCATGAGTCAGTGGGTCCGCCGCCGTCCACAATAGGGCACCAAAACGGCGAGGGTCGCGGTAACGCAGTGTGAGACCGCTATCCAGGCGCCAGTCGATATGATCATGCTTTTCCGGTGCCAGTGCAGGCTCAACCATACGCAGACTGCCAGACATCCCTAGGTGCCAGATAGCGCAGCCTTTGTCAGTATGCACCAGTAGGTACTTAGCCCGGCGCTCCAGCTTCAGTATTCGGGCATTTCGGATACGACGTTCAAAGTCTGCGTCCACAGTCCAGCGCAATTGGTGCTGACGCACCTTTGCGGAGCGAATTTTGTGCCCCTCCAAGTGAGGTTTCAGACCTCTGAGGGTGGTTTCTACTTCCGGGAGCTCTGGCATCGTCTGGAATACCCTGTCTAAACTGGCTGCTCAATTTCCACAACGCACAAAAAAGCCCGGTTAAAACCGGGCTTTCTGTACAGTAGCGGTAGGCAATTACTTAATTTTGCCTTCCTTGTACATCACATGCTTACGTACAACGGGATCGTACTTTTTGATCTCCATCTTCTCGGGCATGTTGCGCTTGTTCTTGGTAGTGGTGTAGAAGTGGCCAGTACCGGCGCTGGAATTCAGACGAATCTTCTCACGCATTGCTCTATCTCCAATCTATTAGCTGGGTTACAGCTGTTACACTTTTTCGCCGCGGGCGCGCAGCTCAGTCAGGACAGCGTCGATACCTTTCTTATCGATAACGCGCATGCCTTTTGCGGAAACACGCAGTTTCACGAAACGCTTCTCGGACTCAACCCAGAAACGGTGACTGTGCAGATTTGGCACGAAGCGACGCTTGGTGCGGTTCTTAGCGTGGGATACATTGTTTCCGGTGACCGGACGCTTACCGGTTACCTGACATACCTTGGACATCTGTTGGCCTCTTCAAAACGCTTGTGCCCGCATAGCGCCAATCCTGAAGAGGAAAAGGTAGTGCGGGAACATAAAAATCGGGATTCTAATCCGGTTCCTGGATGGCGGCGGAACCTGTGCAGAATCTGGCCCGGCCGCAAAGAGCGGCGTTTTATACCAAAAGAGCCCGTAGGGAGCAAGTTTTGTACAGCAGTTCTGCGCCGATCACGGCATCTTTACAGAAGCCCCTGCTCGGCAAAGGATAAAGCCTTGTCCTCACCAACGATTAAGTGATCTAGAACTTTAATATCGACCAGCTCCAAGGCCTGTACCAAGCGCTCAGTGATCCATATGTCCGCTTGGCTGGGCTCACAGATGCCAGAGGGGTGATTGTGCGCCAGGATTAGCGCTGCCGCATTGCGATGCAGAGCCGTCTGTACCACCTCACGGGGATAGACACTGGCAGCATTGAGCGTTCCCTCAAACAGCTCCTCAAAAGCAATCACACGATGCTGGGTATCCAGGTACAGGCAGCAGAATACTTCCCGTCGGCGGTGGCGCAGCTGCATCGCTAAATAGTCTCGCACTGTAGCCGGGCTGCACAGTGCGCTCCCTTGGCTCACAGTCTCCGCCAAATGGCGCCTTGCCATTTCCAGCGCCGCTTGCAGCTGGACAAACTTGGCATCCCCCAATCCGCGCGCGCGACAAAACTGGTCCCTATCCACTTCTAGCAGCGCTCGTAGACCGCCGAACTCAGTCAGTAGACTGCGTGCCAAGTCCACCGCCGAAACCCCTGGCAAACCCACACGCAGGAATATGGCCAACAACTCCGCGTCCGACAACGCTGCGGCACCTCGCGCCAACAACTTCTCCCGAGGCCTTTCAGCCTCCGGCCAATCCTTGATTTTCATATCCACTTCCCAGCCTTTCCTGGCAGCCTTTTTCTGTGAACCCTCTCACCAACTCACCCCAAACGCGATTTTCGTGTCTATTCTCCGCCTTATAAGTACGGACGCAGAAATGCTAATCTAACCCGCTCGCATATATTCGGAAACTGTATCTATGTCCCCCCTTACCAATAAACGCATTCTTTTGGGTATCAGTGGCGGTATCGCCGCATACAAAAGCGCCGACCTGGTACGCCGTCTGAAAGATCGCGGTGCCGAGGTAAGGGTGGTTATGACTGCCGGAGCCCAAAAATTTGTGCAGCCCCTGACTTTCCAGGCTCTGTCTAGCAACCCTGTTCACTCTGACCTGTTGGACCCTGCCGCTGAAGCAGCCATGGGGCATATTGAGCTGGCCAAGTGGGCCGAGCTAATCCTGATTGCACCCGCAAGCGCCCAGGTGATGGCGAAACTCACCTGCGGCATGGCCGATGATCTGCTCAACACCCTGTGCCTGGCCAGTGAGGCACCCCTGGCGCTAGCACCCGCAATGAATCAGGCCATGTGGCGCCACCCCGCTACAACAGCCAATGCAAAAACTCTGCGCGACCGCGGAGTTCACTTATGGGGTCCAGCGGCCGGCAGTCAAGCCTGTGGAGATGTAGGGCCGGGGCGCATGCTCGAGCCCGCAGAGTTAGTACTACAGGCGGAAACTATGTTCGGCAGTAGCGACTGCCTGCAAGGCAAAAACGTAGTCATCACCGCTGGTCCAACCCGCGAAGCACTGGACCCGGTACGCTATCTGAGCAACCACAGTTCCGGCAAAATGGGGTTCGCACTAGCCAAGGCCGCTCAACAGGCCGGCGCCCAGGTAACATTGATTGCCGGGCCGGTAAACTTGGCCACTCCGGCCCATGTTAAGCGCGTCGACGTTGTCGACGCACGAGAAATGCGCGCTGCTGCCGAGCGCGCAGCGGACCTCTGTGACATCTTTATCAGCGCTGCCGCTGTTGCAGATTTTCGTCCAGCCGCCGCCGCCGAGCAAAAAATCAAGAAGCAGGAAGACCATGATGAAAGCTCTATTGCCCTGATTAAAAACCCCGATATCGTTGCCGGTATCGCTGCACGCGTGGAACGACGCCCATTTACGGTTGGCTTTGCCGCAGAGACCCAACAGGTGGAGCAGTATGCACTGAGTAAGCTGCAGCGAAAAAATCTAGATATGATAATTGCCAATGATGTAAGCCGCGCAGATAGCGGTTTTAACAGCGACCACAACGCGGTCACAGTGATAGATCGAAATGGCAGCGATACTCTACCGCCAGCCTTGAAGACCGATCTGGCCAGGCAGCTTATAGAAATAATTGCCACCAAGGCACAACAGTAAAAAATCTCGGACAGGAATATCTGTGGTTTCCAAGAACAACAGTCAACGCAATTCAGCATTGCACAAAGGACTACTACTACCTTCCCTACTGGCCGCAGTAGCCTGGCTCTGTGGAGCCTATTTAATCATTGAACATCTGGTCAAACCCCATAACCGTTCCCAGGTGGCCAAGGCGGCTGAAAAACAGGGAGAAACATTAGCTCAGGTAATTCAACAGCAACTGATCGAGCGTTCTCGGCGCCTGCAAAAAATCAGTGCGTTACAGACGCCGGCTGCCACTCTTCTCAATACTGCCGAACTGCCAGAGCAATCGAGGGTGCAGGTATTTAGCAGCGCGCAGATTCAGGTCGGAGCCGGCTCAGACCCGAGTCTCAATTTCGCCCTGGTAGATCTGCTCAAACGAACCCGATTGGACGCACAGCAACCCCTGGAAATACTGCGCACAGGCTCCGATAATAGCTGGCAATTACACAACGTCATCAACCTAAGTAGCGAGCAACTGCTGGTAAGCCAACCCTTTACCGTAATAGAAAGCACTCTGGATGACCTTGATAAGGGTCAGGGACAAATTCAGCTCACCCAGAAATTTCCCGATGGGGCTGCACAAACTCTATGGAGCAGCGGGCAGGGTGGGAGCTATACCTCCACTGTGGATATTCAGGGAAGTTATCTGCATGTGAAATTTAGCCCTTCCACTACATTCACCGAACAATACAGCCTGTCGACGCTTTGGATTTATCTCGGTGCCGGTGCCGGCCTGCTGGTTACACTGCTGCTATTGATACGCTTTCTTCCACAAGACACTCGCGCTCCCTGGGAACGCAGCCAAAGAAACACAAAAGACAGCGAGAGGACGAGTAAACTTGGAGAAATAGAGGGTGAGGCCCCACAGCAGGATGGTTCCCTGCCCCAGAGCCTGGCCGCGGCCCCCAGTATCGCTCCACAGGCCACCGAGCAAAGCCATGCAGAAAATACCCCTAAAGAAGTGAACAAGCCGCACTCCTCTCTGGGCACCGAGTTTCCCGCGCACGTATTTCGCGCATACGACATTCGCGGTATTGCCGGCGATGAGATCAACGAGCCTTTCGCATACCAGCTTGGGCGCGCTCTCGGTACCCTAGCCCTACACGCAGGGGAGCATATTCTGCTTGTGGGACGCGATGGCCGAAATAGCAGTGAACTGCTCAGTAATTGTCTGATGGAAGGTATTCTCGATACCGGCTGTAACAGTGTTGACCTGGGCTTGGTCCCATCACCTTTACTCTATTACGCTTGCGCAAAAGGCAAGAACACCACCAGTGGAGTTATAGTAACCGCCAGCCACAACCCCGCCGAATACAATGGATTCAAGATTATACTCAAGGGCCGCCCTCTGGCCGAGGAGAAGCTCCAGGGGCTTTACCAGCTAATGAAAAAGGGCCCTTTCAAGGATGGAGAAGGCAGTAACCGCGAGCAGGATATCAAAGACAAGTATATCGATGAGATCTTCAACAATGTAGCGCTCGCCGGGCAGCCTCACCTAGTAGTGGACGCGGGCAACGGCGCTACTTCCCTACTGGCCCCGCGCCTGTTCGAGCAACTGGGCTGTGCAGTAACACCAATATTCTGCGAAGTGGATGGGAACTTCCCCAACCACCCGCCAGATCCTTCGCGCCCGGAAAACCTCCAGGCTCTGATAGATAAAGTCGCTGAGGCCGGAGCGGACTTGGGCGTGGCTCTCGATGGCGACGGCGATCGGGTTACCCTGGTATCCAGCAGTGGATGTATCGCCTGGGCCGACCAACTGGTTATGTTGTTAGCCAGGGATATTCTCGGCAGGCACCCCGGTGAAAGCATTGTCTTTGATGTGAAAAGCAGTCGCAGCCTGGCGCAATTGGTCAGCCAATATGGAGGCCGACCGGTAATGTGGAAAACAGGCCATGCCCCGATGAAAACCAAAATGCTGGAAACCAAAGCCATTCTTGGTGGCGAATTATCCGGGCATATTTTCATCAAGGATCGTTGGTTTGGCTTTGATGATGGTATTTACGCGGCTGCGCGCATCCTGGAAATTATGGCACTACGTGAACAGAGCCTCGACGAATTGCTGGACACCCTACCCAAAATGCAAAGTACCCCAGAAATCCTGTTACCTGTGGCGGAGCAGGAAAAATTTGCCCTGATTGAAAAGTTACGCGAGCAAGGGAGCTTTACCGGTGCGGACGTCAATACTATCGATGGCTTGCGAATAGAGTTCAACGATGGCTGGGGACTGGTGCGGGCCTCCAATACTACTAGCGTTTTAACCCTTCGTTTTGAAGCTGAAAATGAAGAGGCTCTAGAACGTATTCGCAAACAGGTTATGGATCAGCTCAAAAAAATCGATCCCACTATTACCGTGCCTAACTGGCAGCTTCTCGACTGACGAGTATAAATTGACCTGAATATACTGCGGCACAGATAAGTGCCGCTGCCGACCGGCGGTCGGTATGTTTATATCCACAACATATCCGCGTACCTGCGCGGCACTCTCGGCATAGATTGGGCGGCAGGAGAATTCCGCTCAAACGTGCCTTACTCCAAAGGAATTTCCATGTCCCTCGATAAAAAGTCCGCACTGCGTGTTGCCCAGGTCCTGAATGAGGCATTGCCTTATATCCAGCAATTTACCAGCAAGACCGTTGTAGTGAAGTTTGGCGGAAATGCCATGGTGGACAGGGAGCTTCAGAACAGCTTTGCCCGGGATATTATCCTGATGAAGCTGGTTGGTATGAACCCCGTGGTGGTACACGGCGGCGGTCCGCAAATTGGTCAGCTCCTGAACAAACTGAGTATCGAATCCCGTTTTGTCGATGGTATGCGCATCACTGACAGCGAAACCATGGATGTGGTGGAAATGGTGTTAGGCGGCACCGTCAATAAACAAATTGTCAACTTGATCAACCATAACGGCGGCCGTGCTGTGGGTGTCACCGGTAAGGATGGCTTATTAATCAAGGCACGTAAACTCACCAGGAAAAATGAGAGCGCCGGCCTGCATGCCTCGGAGATTATCGACATCGGCCAGGTGGGCGAGGTAGAAAAGGTCAATACCGATGTTATTGATATGTTGATTCACAGCGATTTTATTCCGGTAATCGCTCCAATTGGGGTCGACAAGGATGGTATTTCATACAATATCAATGCGGACTTGGTCGCCGGTAAAATTGCCGAATGTCTAAAAGCAGAAAAACTGATGCTACTCACCAACGTATCGGGCCTTAAAGATAAAAAGGGAGAGGTACTGACCGGTTTGAGTACACCGCAGGTAGAAGGCTTAATTGCAGACGGTACAATTCACGGCGGCATGCTGCCCAAAATTGCCTGCGCATTGCATGCTGTTAAAGCCGGTGTGACCTCGGCACATATTATCGATGGCAGGGTACCCCATGCGGTATTGCTGGAAATCTTCACAGATACCGGCGTTGGCACCCTAATTACCAACAATGACGCATAAAGCGGACACACAATCGTCCTTGGCAATTGAAGACAGCCGAGCGAATCGGTAGGATTCCGCCGCCGCAATATTAAGGCAACAAGAGCAAAAACCACTGTCCGCTCCCCAAGCGGACTAAAGGCAGTCAATGAGCAGCGAAAAAATCAATCGGCGTCAACAGATCCTGGAAGCTCTGGCACATATGCTGGAAGCCAGTCCCGGCGCACGTATTACAACTGCAGCCCTGGCCAAGGAAGTCGGCTTCTCAGAAGCGGCGCTTTATCGCCATTTCCCAAGTAAATCAAAAATGTTTGAAGGTCTTATCGAATTTATCGAGGAGACAGTTTTCACACGCATTGCAATGATTTTGCAGGAGGAGCCTTCAGCCCTGAACCGTTGCCAGAAAATTCTGCACCTTCTTCTGGCTTTCTGTGAGCGCAATCCGGGTATAACCCGCCTCCTCACTGGCGATGCACTGACAGGCGAAACTGAGCGATTACACGGGCGTATCCTGCAGCTATTCGATCGCCTGGAGACCCAGATCCGGCAAATTCTGCGCGAGGCAGAGCTTCGCGAACACCTCCGCCCAACTCTGCCCCTGGGCGGTGCCGCCAATCTGTTACTGGCCAGTGCCGAAGGCCGTATCGTGCAATACGTACGCAGCGGCTTCAAGCGCAAGCCTACAGAATACTGGGCTGAGCAATGGCCGGTCTTAACCTCGGGGTTTTTCCGTGAGACAGTGGCTGCAGCTCGCTAAATAGCTGCAGCCAAGCCACGGAATAATTTAGAAAAATGACGCCGGTTGGAGCCTGAGGATAAAACTCACTGAGCAATTATCCTCGCGAATTCAGCTTCATTTAGTGTTTAGCCATAAGCTCAGCATAGCGCGCAGCAGCTTTATCAAACTCATCATTGATAGAGACGGCCTCATCAGCGCGCCGGCTGAGCCGCTCACGCAACACTGAAACCTCTTTTTGCAGGTCGGCAATACGCTGCAGCAGTTCCGGGGCCACCTCGCGACCACCGCGCTGGGTACGTGCCGCGCTCGCTTCTTCCTGAGCTATCTGTAGACCGAGGCTATTGATATTCGAGCGCATAATCGCCATGTCCTGCTCGACAATTGCCAACTTGCGTTTACGCGCACTCTCAATATCGGCAACACTGTTGTAACGCTTGAGCAGTTTGCGATCAGCTTCTTTCTGAACCTCCTGCTGACGTTGAACCTCATACTCCTCTGGGCTCAATTGCGGCGGCACCACCTCCAATACTCGACCGGAGTGACTGAGGATCTCATAGCCCCCAGCCACATATTCAGGAGGCACGCTCTCATTGAGCACCAAAATGCCCTGATTATCAGTGTAGCGATAAAGTACCTGCCCCCTGGCTCCGCCTGCGGCATTTGCCAGGATGGAGAGCAGTAAAAGGCCTGGAACCAGTAAACGTGCAATAGGGGCGATTGGCATCGCTCTTCTCACTAAACAGTGCGGCCCGCTGCAGGAAAAGGCCTATTTATTGACCTGAAACCCCATAACGTTGCCGGTAGTCCACAATTTTTTGCAGGGTCTCGCCGTCCTGCGATTCCTGCTCGAGAAAGCTGATCACATTATCCAACTGGACAATGCTGATCACTGGAATATTGTACTGTCTCTCTACTTTCTGAATAGCGGAGAATTCACAATCCTCACCGGCTTTTTCCTGACGGTTCAAACCAATCACTACACCCGCCGGTTCAGCACCATGAGACTCGATAATCTGCATGACTTCACGCACCGCGGTGCCCGCAGTAATCACATCATCGATAATCAAAACCTTGCCATTAAGCGGCGCACCCACTAAGGTTCCGCCTTCGCCGTGATCCTTGGCCTCTTTGCGGTTGTAGCAAAAAGGTTTATCAATGCCTTTCTGGGCCAATGCCACGGCAGTCACCGCACCCAGCGGAATGCCCTTGTAAGCCGGTCCGAAAATGACATCAAACTCCACTCCCGATGCGATAATCGCTTCGGCGTAGGCCTGCCCGAGTGCTGCCAGTGCGGCACCGGTGTGGAATCGGCCGGCATTGAAGAAGTAGGGGCTCTGACGGCCTGATTTCAAGGTGAAGTCGCCAAAACACAACACCTGATGATCCAGGGCCAATTGGATAAAATCGCGCTGATATTGCTGCATGGAAAATTGTTAACTATTGGCTAAGGTGAAGGGAGACCTCCCCGAAGCAATCCCGGGGATAGGCATGCAAATAATGTTTCTAATGATACACAGTCCGCTGGTAAGGGGCTAATAATGCGAATAGTGAGCTTGTCTGTAGACGGCATTCATCAGGCCGCACAACGCGGTCTCTACGATTGGTTGGCTGAGCAGGACGCAGACATTATCTGCCTTCAGGACCTGCGCTCCCTGGAGCCAGAGCTTGACCACCCCATATTCCACCCCGACGGCTATTACAGCTATTTTTTCGACTCGGGCACACCCCATGAAAATGGTGTGGCGATCTATACGCGCAACCAGCCCAAGGCGATTATTTTTGGAATGGGCTTTGCCAATGGCGAAGATATGTACGGACGTTATTTGCAAGCAGACTTCGAACGCCTGAGTGTTGGCTCCCTGCTTGCTCCAGTGGCAACGGATGAAGCATCACTGGAGAAAAAGGTCCAGTTCTTCGACGATATGCAGGCGCATTTGCATAAGATCAGCCGCAAACGCCGCGATTTTATTTTCTGTGGCAACTGGGGCATGGCCCACCGCCGGGCCGATGTGCAGAACTGGCAAGATCACCAGGATAGCCCCGGGTTTATGCGCCACGAGCAGCGCTGGCTGGACCAACTGTTCAATGAGATTGGCTATGTCGATGCCTTCCGCCGCGTAGTCAAAGACACCGATGAATTTTCCTGGTGGCCGAGCGGCGCCGTGGGCGAGGGCGATGGCTGGCGCACCGACATGCAAATCGTGTCGCATGGCTTGAAAAACCGTATCGAATATGGGGCTATCAACAAGAACGTTAAATTTTCCAGTCACCTTCCAGTGATGATGGATTACGACATTGAAGTGTGAATGCTATGAAGCCTGGATTCGTCCAGGCTTCATAGATCAGCTTACTTGTTGGCGACATACAGGACTCGCCATCAGTTACCGGTTGCTACTGATTTAGCGCCTCCTGTTGGAGTGCAATCAGTTCATCAATACCTGCCTTGCCAAGCCCCAGCAGCTGTGCGAACTGCTTCTCAGTGAAAGGCTTGCCCTCTGCTGTACCCTGAACTTCAATCATGCCACCATCTGCTGCCATCACCAGATTCATATCGGTATCAGCCGCACTATCCTCCGGGTAATCCAGGTCGAGTACTGCATCGCCATCATAGATACCAACAGAAACCGCAGCGACCAAGTTGAGCAATGGATCCTCGGTAAGGATTTTTTCTCGCTGCATATAGCGCAGGGCGTCCACCAAGGCCACACAGGCGCCAGTAATAGCGGCCGTTCGCGTACCGCCATCGGCCTGAATAACATCGCAATCCAAGGTGATCTGGTTTTCACCTAGCTTTTCCAAATCTACCGCTGCGCGTAAAGAGCGGCCTATCAAGCGCTGGATCTCAACAGTGCGGCCACTCTGCTTGCCCTTGGCCGCTTCGCGCGGCATACGCGAGTCGGTGGAACGCGGCAGCATCCCATACTCAGCGGTAATCCAACCACTACCTTGACCACGCAAAAACCGCGGCACTTCACTCGACACCGATGCGTTACACAAAACTTTTGTATCGCCGAACTCTACCAAAACAGAGCCCTCAGCGTGACGGGTGTAGTTACGGGTTATTTGAATCTGGCGCAATTGCGCCGCTGCGCGGCCGCTGGGACGCTGCATAGCTCACCTCAGAAAATTATATGAAAGCCCAGCATTATATACCCCAGCATGCCTGTCCGAACGCTGTGCTATGATGCCGAGCCGATAAATACGCCTGCAGGGGATCAGCAATGGCCAATAACCGGGAACAAAACAAAGTGCGGAGCATGACTGCTTTCGGCCGCGCCGAAGGCACTTACGCTACAGGGACCACTATCTGGGAACTGCGCTCGGTTAATCATCGCTACCTAGAGCCCCATTTTCGTCTGCCAGAGGTTGGACGTCCTTTAGAGGCCCAGTTACGTGACACTCTACGCAAAGCCCTGTCCCGCGGAAAGCTTGAACTCACCCTGACCATCAAACCTAACTGTGTGGAGAGTAGCGGCCTCGAAATAAACCAGCCCCTAGCACAGGCATTAATTCAGGCCGCCAAACAAGTGGCTGCAGGTGAAGAGATACAGCCATTAAATCCTCTGCAGCTATTACAGTGGCCCGGAGTGATCAGCGAGCCGGAAGCCGATACCGAGCAGCAGTCAGCAACTATCCTGAAGGCATTTCACGAGGCGTTGCAGCAGTTACGCGCAAATCGCGAACGCGAGGGCGCAGAGCTGGCAAAGTTTATTGAAGTCCGTCTCAAAGGAATTGAAGAGCAGGTGGCTAATGTTCGCGAACTGCTCCCACAAATACTGGAAGCCCAACGGGAAAAGCTACGCAGCCGCCTGGAAGAACTCTCTGTGGACCTGGATAAGGAGCGTCTTGAGCAAGAGATAGTGCTACTGGCTCAAAAAGCCGATGTTGATGAAGAGCTGGACCGTCTGAGTGCCCATACTGCAGAAACCCGCCGCGTGCTCGCCGGCGGTGGCGCAATTGGCCGACGCCTTGATTTCCTGATGCAGGAGTTTAACCGGGAAGCCAACACTCTTTCATCAAAGTCCATTGTGACTGACACCACTCAAGCAGCTGTAGAACTGAAAGTATTAATCGAGCAGATGCGTGAGCAAGTACAGAATATTGAGTAGGAAAACCATAGGGCTTTTACAACTAAAGTGAAGGCTCTATATTCTCCCACCTTCGACAGAACTATTCTTTTTAGTCTTCCCCACGTTAAAAATTAAAATTTATGCGTAAAAGTTTTAAATGGGCTGGAGCAATTTTTTTTGTATTAGCTACTATTGAAATTATCAATATAATTACGGGGCGATCACTAAATCATTTCGGCCTGGTCCCAAGGTCTCTCAGCCATCTACCTCATATTTTTTCCGCTCCCCTGCTACATGGAAGTGTGTGGCACTTTTTATCAAACATAGTAACTCTGTGCGTATTTAGCTTTTTGGTATTACAATATGGAGTTAAAACCTACCTGAAAATAACAATCGCTATTTTAGTTACTACCGGGCTTACCGTTTGGCTATTTGCAAGAGACGGAAACCACCTGGGGGCAAGTTCGATAATCTATGGTTATTTCGGTTTTTTGCTAATGGCTGGATTTATCAGCAGGCAGTTTAGTCGATTAATTGTGTCCATCTTTATAGGGATTTTTTATGGGGGAATGATTATTGGCCTGCTGCCTAAAGGAAATTATATTTCCTGGGAGTCACACCTATTTGGCTTCATCTTTGGCATATTGGCGGCGAGGCTTTGGGCGCACACTCCCAGCTATAATATAGCCCGGTAAGCGACATCAACTACGTGAGACTGTTAGTCTTCAGAGTGGTTATACACATCAAACCCGAGATAGAAATAAAAGCCTTTCAAAATAAAATATAAATAATTAAAGCGCACCTTTCACAAACATTCAAAGCATCCTTCTGAGCCCAAACAGACTTAACCTTCCCTGAATTAATAAAATCTGAGAGCAATGTCTCATTCTTAAAGATATCAAATAGGGCCACCATCTTAGTGGAATCCCAGGGCTAATTAGCCTCTGATGAAAGGTCTAGGAATTCAAACTAACTAAAGAAAAAAACCACTTCGGAAAACATGACGATACTTCCTGTCTAGCAGAAAATTGTATTAATTTTTTTCATAACAATTCTTATATTCTCTTCGCTCTCATTTTCAATGAGAACTGCAGCACACCTCCTCAATGGACAAATTCTCAATACCTGACTTTTTTTTCAAAACTTATAAATTTGTCGCCAAAAGCCACAAGTTTTGTTGGGTTTTCACTGAGGATAATGATTTCGATATCGTTATATATCTGTGCCCGATTGAAACTCTGGTACCAATTTTAGTGAAACTGACTAATTGATCACGTGATTGGCAGTTTTTTGGCTAACCCGTTTGGCAAATTTATTTTTGCCAATACGAGGTGACACAGGAGTGGCCGGCCTGCCAGAACACTGACTGGCATCCGGACAAATAGAATCTCGGAGAAATAACAATAATGAAATCATCATTGAAAACTCTTTTTCAAAAGACAGCTTTAGCGAGCTCACTTTCAATACTGTGCGCGGCACCCTTCGCTGCCCATGCAGAAGAGGCGGACAACACTCTGCTGACAGATCGCATCATCGTAAAATATAAAAATAACGCCAAGGTCGGTCGGGCTGCCACTATGGCCCAAGAGACTGTGGAAAAGGCTTCTCGTCGCGCCGGCCACAAGATGCGTCACCTACGCCGTATGGCTACCGGTGCACAAGTAATGCGCCTGGAGGGGCGGAAAAATAAAGCTGAGCTGGAAGCCATTATCAGCCGCCTGAAGCAGGATCCGGATGTGGAGTATGCCGAGCCTGACCGTATTATGCGCGCTATGGCCACACCTAATGACCCGAGCTATCTCAATCAATGGCACTATTTTGAGACCACCGGCGGCCTGAACCTGCCTTCAGCTTGGGATGTAACCCAGGGTGAAGGAGCTGTTGTCGCCGTACTTGATACCGGTTATCGCCCACACCCCGATCTGGTCGGCAACATTCTGCCGGGCTATGACATGATTTCTGATACCTTTGTCTCTGTGGATGGAGACGGCCGCGATAGCGATGCCACTGATCCAGGTGACTGGTACACCAATAAGGCCTGTGGCGATGATCCACGTATCCCCTCAGAAAGTGACAGCAGCTGGCACGGCACTCACGTAGCCGGCACTATTGCCGGGGTCACCAATAACAATATGGGCATCGCCGGGGTCGCCTATAAGGCCAAGGTCGTTCCGATTCGTGTACTCGGTCGCTGTGGTGGTTATACCTCTGATATTGCCGACGGCATTATTTGGGGAGCAGGCGGTTCCGTCAGTGGCCTGCCGACTAATGCTAATCCAGCCCAAGTACTCAACCTGAGTCTTGGTGGCGGCGGTAGTTGTGATACTACAACCCAAAATGCTATCAATACCGCCCGCAGCCTGGGCGCCACCGTTGTAGTTGCCGCTGGTAATGACAATACCAATGCCAGCCAGTTCAGCCCGGCAAGCTGTAATGGAGTTATTACGGTTGCAGCAACTAACCGTAACGGCGGGCGCTCTTACTACTCCAACTACGGCAATGTAGTGGATGTTGCCGCACCGGGTGGAGCACAGAGCTTCCTCAACGACCCGAATGGTATTCTGTCCACACACAACAGCGGTGCAACAAACCCAAGCAGTGATAGCTATTTCTACAGCCAAGGCACCAGCATGGCCGCGCCTCACGTTGCCGGTGCTGCCGCGCTGCTCTACTCAGTCAACCCGAACCTGAGCCCGGACGAGGTGGAATCAATCCTAACCAGCACTGCCCGTAGCTTCCCGTCCTCATGCAGCAGCTGTGGTACCGGTATTGTCGATGCGGCGGCAGCTGTAGCCATGGCCAGCGGCGATGATGGCGGTGGCAACGGAAATGGCGATGGGGTGAGCTGGACAGAGACCAACCTCTCCGGCGGCTGGCGCAGTCGGCAGGACTTCACTATCGAAGTGGCGGCTGGTACCTCTTCCCTGAACGTACAAATGTACGGTGGCGAGGGTGATGCAGACCTGTACGTGGGACACAGCAATGCCTCACAATGGGCATGCACCTCTAGAGAGTCGAGCAATAACGAAAGCTGCACCATCAATAACCCGCAGTCTGGTACCTGGGATATCACCGTATACGGCTACAGGTCCTATACTGGTGCAACCCTGGAGGCGGAAGCCGTGCCCTAAGCGGCAAGTTAAATTTACCATTATTGGAAAAGGCCGGCATTTACCGGCCTTTTCTTTTCTGCTCTCAAACTATTCAGTTTTAGCTAGCGAGCAAATGCAGCAAATTGAGTATCCACCGGTGTATCAGCAAAATGATTGATGTAATTGCTCATCACTTTCTGCGCAACTCCGGCAATTATCTCGAGCAGGCTCTGTCGATTGTAACCAGCCGCATAAAAGCGCTCCAATACCTCATCTGAAATCACACCGCGCTCACGGACAATCGCCAGGGTGGTATCCCTGAGTACTTCTAGCTTTTCAGTTGGCAGGGATGTCTTATTTCTAAGAGCCTCATTTACTTCGTCTGCCACCTTCATCGCCTTGGCAATGGCACTGTGTGCCGGCACACAGTAGTGGCAGTTGTGCTCCACATTGATGGTTTGCCACACCACTGTCATTTCCTCAGCTGTAAATGAAGTATTCAGAAAATACTGGTGTAAATCCTGGTAAGCAGCAAGGGCCTGGGGAGACTCCGCCATAACCCCATGCAAGTTAGGAATATACCCAAATGCCTTGAGAGATTTCTGTAGGAGGGGTTTGCTGTCTTCTGGTGCGCTTTCAAGGTCGTAAATTTGAAACTCTTTCATCGCTGAACCTACCTTCATTGTTTGGGTTAAATACTTGAGCGATCGATCAAGTGAGGCTCAGACTACCCAATATTGAGCGACTGTTCAATATTAAATGGTAATTGGCGTACACCCCTTGAAAGGGTAAAATTTGAGCAATTGCTCAATTGGAGGCTGCATGGCGAACACCGCGAAATTCAATCGTCGGGAAGTACTACAGAAGGCGACTAGGCTTTTCTGGCAAAATGGATTTCACGCCACATCGACCCGTGACCTGCAGCAGGCCACCAATCTTCGACCTGGCAGTATTTATGCAGCTTTTGGCAGTAAATCTGGTCTTTTCAAAGAAGTTCTCGCCTATTACGCGCAAAACCGCGATGAATTACTCCATCGCTGTATGACAGAAGAGACAAGCACTCTGGGCGGCTTGCGCGCCTATTTCCGCTACATACTGCTTGGTGATGACGTTGATGCCCCAAACGAGCTCTGCTTATTGGCCAAAGCCATCTCTGAGCTGGATGAAGGGGAGGAGACGCTATTGGACGAGGCCCGCTCCTTGCTGGCTGCACATGGTGAAAAGTTTCGCCTCTATGTGGAGGAGGCGGTAAGCGCTGGAGAGCTGCCCCAGGATACAAATTCAGAGCTACTCGCCCGCCAGCTACAGGTTCAAATGATCGGGCTGCGCACTTTCCTCCGTGCCACCTCGGACCGCGCGGCAGTAGAGCAGATGATAGGGAAGCTATTTGACCCAGCCCCGGCGCAGACGTCCAACTAGGGAGATTCTGTGCTTAGAAGCTAACCTTCTCAAACTAACGCTGACGGATTTCGGAATCCAGCTCCTGCGGACATTTGCCCTGCACAGCCCCTATGGCAAAGTCAGGTAAGACGGTATCGAGCAATAACTATAAGAGGTCGCCGTGAGTCTGATTACCTACGCTATCCCCTTTTTCCTGTTCGCCATTCTGGCAGAGCTTGCCCTGGACCGCTGGAGAGGTTGGGGGGTCTACCGCCTTAACGACACCCTGGGCAATCTCAGCACCGGCATCCTTAGCAGAATCCTGGGACTGACTTATAAAAGCCTTTTCCTGATTATCTATATCCCTCTGTTCCAACTACTACAACCTTACTACCAAGCAATGGGTTTCGACTGGTCCATCAGTAACGGCTGGCACCTGCTGATCGCCGTAATCGCCTACGATTTCTGTTATTACTGGAAGCATCGCATCTGCCATGAAATCAATGTGTTTTGGGCCGAACATCTGGTGCATCATCAAAGTGAGGACTACAACCTGAGTACCGCCCTACGCCAGTCCAGTGGCGGGCTGCAATTGGATTGGGTTTTCTATCTACCACTATTGCTTATCGGCTTGCCGGCGGAAATGGTGATCGTTGCCGGTGCACTGGATCTGATTTATCAGTTCTGGGTACACACGCAAAAGATTCCCAAAGTCCGCTGGATGGAATGGCTGTTTATAACCCCCTCCAATCATCGTGTGCACCATGCGCAAAACAAGGTCTATGTGGATAAAAACTACGGCGGCATCCTGATTCTGTGGGACCGGCTGTTTGGCACTTATCAAGAGGAGCTTGAGCATGAGCCCTGTATTTACGGTGTGCGCAAAGCGCTTAACACCTTCGACCCTCTTGCAGCCAACCTTCAGCACCTGAAACGCATGGCTAAGGACGCCTGGTATACAAAGAGCTGGTGGGACAAGCTCACCCTCTGGTTCCGCCGCACCGGTTACAGGCCCGCCGACGCCGAGGCGGCTATGCCTGTACCCTCTACCAACCTGGCACATTTTCAGCGCTACGACCCACCTATTCGCCATGCCCGCCGTGTGTATGCACTGGCCCAGCACCTATGTTACTCCGCCGCAACCCTGGCCTTACTCTGGTATTACGAATCGCTGAACTTTGCCTATCTAATCTCGGTAGTTGCCCTGCTGGTTTTCAGCCTGGTTATCAACGGCCGCATTCTCGATGGCCACCACTGGGTGAAATATCTGGAACCCCTGCGCTTGGCGCTCCTGGTTGCACTATTACCGTTGCTAAATACCCAATTTGTCCCACTTTTTATGGCCTATATTTCTGTCAGCGCGCTGATGTGGTGGTGGTTGGCAATCACTGACAAAGAGGATAAAGTCGCTGTCGTTAGCGATTAGCAACAAGGGGCAACCTCAGTCGCATGATGTTGGTGGTGATTGAGCAAACTCCTGCTGGGCGATCCCGGCCGGTCTCAGGGGTGCAGTCTGTAGCGCACTTCTGGAACTCCCAACACATACCCCCAACTCCGGCCGGGGTTTAGCCTCCCATGCATACCCCGCCGTTTGAGACAGCGCGAATCTAACCGCTTCGGTTATAATGCACGCTTTGCCTTCGAATAGGATCAGTTGTGCCTACAGGAACTCTCTATACCGTATCTGCACCCTCGGGTGCGGGGAAGACCAGTCTGGTAAAGGCGCTGGTGGACAACGACACCCAAGTCACCGTCTCCATTTCCCATACCACCCGTGCCATGCGCCCCGGTGAGGTCAACGGTGTCGACTACCACTTTATCGAGCGCAAAGAGTTTCTGGCAATGCTCGAAGAAAATGCCTTCCTCGAGCACGCCCAGGTATATGGAGACAACTACTACGGCACAGCCAAAGGCAGTATTGAAGAAGTTCTCAACAGTGGCCGCGATGTGATCCTGGAGATCGACTGGCAGGGGGCCGCCCAGGTACGGCGTCTGCTTCCAGATACGGTGGGCATATTTATTCTGCCTCCCTCTCAGGAGGCATTGCGCCAGCGCCTCACCGGGCGCGGCCAGGATGACCAGGCTGTTATAGAACGGCGCATGGACCAGGCCATCGATGAGATGACACATTATGTCGAAGCAGATTACCTGGTGATTAACGATAATTTCGACCAGGCCCTGATGGAGCTAAGTTGCATTATCACAGCCCAGCGCCAGCGCCTCGGGCAACAACAGCTGCGCCATGGCGAGCTATTAAAGGCATTGCTGCGCCATTGAGCCGATTGATCGAATTGCGTACACTCCGCGGTCCGGTAAAATAACCGGTCCTCCCGAACAGAATTTGCCCTTATGGGCACAGTGAATGGAACCGAAAGTTTATGGCACGTATCACAGTTGAAGATTGCCTCGAGCACGTCGACAACCGCTTCGAACTCGTTATCGTGGGCAGCAAGCGCGCCCGCCAGATTGCTACTGGCGGCCAGGATCCCATGGTTCCAGAAGAGAATGATAAACCCACAGTAATCGCCCTGCGGGAGATCGAGGAAGGCCTGGTAGATGCCAGCATCCTCGACCAGCCGGATCGCGAAGAAGCCCCGGCCCCCATGGTGGCCCCGGCCTACCTATCAGACCAGGAAATCTGATCCTGGCCTGTTCGAACTGGAAGTCTATGAGTTATACGAGAGGCGCGCGCGGCATTGCACACCATCGATAGTCTGGCCCACCGCCTCTCTTCATACCTGCCCCCCGATCAGATCCAGATAGTCCGTCGCGCCTACTTCTATGCGGAGCAGGCCCACGACGGCCAGCAGCGTCGCTCCGGCGAGCCCTATGTAACTCACCCACTGGCGGTGGCTACCATCCTTGCGGGCATGCATATGGATCACGAGAGCCTGGCCGCGGCCATGCTGCACGACGTGATTGAGGATACCGGGATTCCAAAGGCAGCTCTGGCTGAGCAGTTTGGCAGCGAGGTGGCCGATATTGTCGACGGCGTCTCCAAACTGACCCAGTTTGAAACTGACAGTGCGGCAGAAAAGCAGGCAGAGAACTTCCAGAAGATGGCCCTGGCCATGGCGCGTGATATCCGCGTAATCCTGGTCAAACTCGCTGACCGACTGCATAACATGCGTACGCTGGGCGCGCTAAAACCGCAAAAACGCGCACGCATCGCCCGGGAGACCCTCGAAATCTACGCCCCTATCGCCCATCGCCTGGGCATGAATGATGTGCGTATCGAGTTTGAGGACCGCGCCTTCTTCGCAATCTATCCACTGCGCGCCAGCCGGTTACGCGCCGCCCTTGTAGCCGCGCGCGGCAATCGCAAGGAGCTGTTAGAACAAATCCAGAATGCTATCGAGTTGCGCCTGCAGCGAGAGGGGATCAGCTCTCTGGTCATTGGCCGCGAGAAACATCTATACAGCATCTATCAGAAGATGCGCGCCAAGAAGAAGTCATTTAAGGAAATCATGGATGTCTACGCCTTCCGCATTATCGTGGACAGCGTGGATACCTGTTACCGGGTTTTAGGTGTGATGCACAGCCTGTATAAGCCGGTCATTTCCGAATTTAAAGACTACGTCGCCATCCCCAAATCCAATGGCTACCAATCACTGCACACCGTTTTGCTCGGCATGCATGGGGTACCAATCGAGGTACAGGTTCGTACCAAGGAAATGGATGAGATGGCCAATAGTGGCATTGCTGCCCACTGGTTGTACAAAGCTTCCGGCGATGAAGTGATTAATACCGGCGGCACCAGCCAAGTGCGCGCGCGCCGCTGGGTGCAGGGCTTGCTGGAAATGCAGCAACGCGCTGGTGACTCGTTGGAGTTTATTGAAAACGTTAAAATCGATCTGTTCCCCGATGAGGTGTACGTATTCACCCCCAAAGGTCAGATTGTCGACCTGCCAGCCGGTGCCACTGCCGTGGATTTCGCCTACTCGGTGCATACGGATATCGGCAACTCCTGTGTAGCGGTGCGTATTAATCAGCGCCTGGCGCCGCTATCGCAACCCCTCGAAAGCGGTCAGAGAGTGGAAATCCTCACCCGTAAAAGTGCCCAGCCGAATCCCAACTGGCTCAATTTTGTCGTCACTGCCAAGGCGCGCAGTGCAATTCGGCACTTCCTAAAGCACCAGCGTCACCACGACTCTATTGCCCTGGGACGACGCCTGCTGGAAAAGGCTCTGGGAAAATTCGACACGCGCCTGGAGGAGCTCACTCCGGAACAATTGGAACGTGGCCTACAGGAAGCCAAGTGCGCGACACTGGACAAGTTGCTCGAAGAGATAGGCCTGGGCAATAAGGTCGCCTTCTCCGCCGCAAAGCTACTGGCACCAGCCCACAGTGAAGAGGCGGAAACCGGCAATATTTCTTCACCACTGACGATCGATGCCCAGGAGGGCATGATGATCAGTTTTGCACGCTGCTGTCGCCCGATTCCCGGGGATACCATCCTGGGTCATATCAGCTCCGGAAAAGGCGTTGTGGTACACCGCGATACCTGCCGCAACACCAGTGAGTTCCGTGAACACCCAGAAAACCTGATGCTGGTGAACTGGTCTCCCGACGTAACTGGAGAATTCCTCGGTGATGTTCGCGTGGAGGTTGAATCGGAGCGAGGCATTATTGCGCGTCTAGCCACCCGCATTACCGAGGAGGGGGCCAGCATTGAACAAATCAATGTGGATGAAAAAGATGCGCACAATAGCGTGATCTCCCTGACGCTGGAAGTGAGTGGGCGGGTGCATCTGGCAAGGGTGATGAAACGACTGCGCAACCTGCCATCAGTAATCCGTATCTCCCGCCCCTAAGGCGCTTATCAGCTCATTATTTATGCCTCTTAGCAATGCAATTATGGCTGTCAGTAACGCTGACATTTGCCATCAAAGCACGTTATATTTAGCCGCTTTCCGTAAATACCAATAAGTAATGGAGTGCCCCGCATGCCCAACCGCGCAATTATCAAAACTGACAAGGCTCCGGCTGCAGCTGGTACCTATTCACAAGCGGTGAAGGTTAACAACACGGTTTACCTATCCGGGCAGATAGGGCTGGACCCAAAAAATCAGCAGATGGTTTCAGGCAGCTTCGCCGATGAAGCACGCCAGGTATTTCGCAACCTGAGTGCCGTGTGTGAAGCGGCAGATGGCTCACTCAATCATATTGTGAAGCTGAACTTGTTCATCACCGACAGCGGTAATTTTGCTGCGGTCAATGAAATCATGGCTGAATTTTTCCAGGAGCCTTATCCAGCACGGGCCACTGTAGTCGTCAAAGAGCTCCCACTGGGGGCCCAGTTTGAAGCCGAAGGCGTAATGGTGCCCTGATTTTCTACAATGCAAAATAAAGCCGGGCCAATCGCCCGGCTCATCTCTACCCTTCCGCTTCAAGAAGGGCGCTATAGCCCACTTTATAATCCGGATACTTCAGCTCGTAGCCGCTGGCCAGCATTCGCTGATTACTGAGCTTCTTAGATCGACGCTCACTGGTTTGCACTATCTCGCGCAAATGGGCACTGGTATAGCCCATCGCCTTCACCAGCCACTGCTGCAACTCATACATGGGCACCGGCTTGCTATCGGCACCAATATATAAGTTTTCTGGGGACCAGCCCTGTTTATGTCTCTCAATTAGATGCAATAAAAAGCCAATGCAGTCATCCACATGAATGCGATTGCTGTACTGTGGAGGTTGCGGAGGGGCACAGCGTCCGGCACGTACCTGGGAAAGCAGGCGGTCACGGCCCGGCCCATAAATACCGGCAAAACGCACTATGCAAGTGCCGGGCATCGCCGAGCGGATGATATCCTCCGCAGCCAGCAGAGCCTCTCCCTGAAAACCACTGGGGACAGGGGGAGTCTGTTCATCGATAAAATCATCGCCGCTCTGACCGTAAACCCGGGTGGAAGATACCCAAAGCACCAGGCGCGGAGGTTTAGGCAGGTGCGGGATCGCCTCGGCGAGAGCCCGAGCAGTCTCTACATAAGCACGCTGGTATCCATTAGGTGTGTGTTCGTCGGGGGTAAATGTGGCGAGTATGATATCGGCACCATCTGCCAGCAGGCGCTCAATGTCACCGGCCTTTGTGGCATCTCCCCTGCGCCAGTTAACAACATCGGCGCGGCGCTTACTCGCCAAAGCCACCAGTGGGTTACGACGCATTCCGAAAACGCTGTATTTCTTCCGGTCGATATTCAGCGCGAGGCGCGCCCCAAGGTCACCACACCCAAGGATCCAAAGCTTTTCTTGTTGTGTCATATAGTTCTCGGCGGAGGGTGCCAAGTGCCGCACCAACCGTCATATTCCCTTAATTTTTATGCTGTTGAGTCCTGTTGGAGAAACATAAGATCCTCTGCAACACAGATCCTTCTCACCCGATCACTCCGGGCCCTCCAAAATTAACCCGCAAACGATTGCGATACCACCATCCATGGATACCGAAGCGGGGCAGCTTATGCCCCACAAATCAAACTGCCGCTCTGGTTTTGAACTAGTTACCGCGCCGCTTGAGTAAACGGTATACAGCGAGAAAGATTATCGCACCAATGGTCGCTGTTATTATGTCGCCAAATCCGAAACCGGTCACGGGTCCGCCGAAACCAATTAAGGCACCGAGCCAGCCTCCGATAAACGCACCGATAATGCCGATGACCATAGTCACTATCCAGCCACCAGGGTCTTTGCCTGGCATGATCCACTTGGCCAATGCGCCGGCAATAAGTCCGAGAATGATCCAGGATAGAACTCCCATGACGTTTCTCCGTTCGGTATGCCCCCATAAGATATAGCAAAATTTTGCGCCTCAATCCCCTATCGACGTCCACAATTGGTAAATTTTTCCAACTTTCAGTCTCCAGGCAGAAGGCTAGGGGCAGGGTGAGACACAGTATTGGCGAGCAGCTATTATTTATGAATAATAGCTATCACCTGAGACCATTTAATTGTCTTTACCATGACCCTCAATGAATTGCGTTATATAGTCACCCTCGCCCAGGAACAGCATTTCGGCCGTGCCGCCGAGCGCTGTTTCGTGAGCCAGCCGACCCTGTCCATTGCAGTGAAAAAACTGGAAAAGGAATTGGGTGTTGCGCTGTTTGAGCGCTCCAAGACCCGGGTACAGGCGACACCACTAGGAGAGCGAATTGTCGCCCAGGCCCAACTTGTGCTCGAACAGTCTGCGGCAATCAAAGATATCGCCAGCGCCGGTAAGGACCAGCTTTCCAGCCCTCTCTCTGTCGGAGCAATCTTTACCATTGGCCCCTACTTGTTCCCACACTTCATTCCCCAGTTGCAACACCTGGCCCCAGATATGCCTCTGTATGTGGAGGAGGGGTATACTGCCACTCTGCGCCAGCGTTTACGCAAAGGCGAACTCGACGCAATTATTATCGCGCTGCCGTTTACCGAGCCTGATGTCGTGACACAGCCCCTCTACGATGAACCTTTTGTGGTGCTGATGCCATCCGGTCACCCTCTCACCCAGTTTGAGACTATCGACCCGGAACAATTGACTGGTGACAATGTACTTTTACTAGGTGAGGGACACTGTTTCCGCGATCAGGTACTAGAGGCCTGCCCACACCTCCAGTTGACCATGGAAAAAGATAACGGTGGCGGCATCCGCACCGCCGCCGATGGAAGCTCATTGGAAACCTTGCGCCATATGGTGGCTTCGGGGCTGGGCATCACGGTACTGCCCCTGTCTGCAGCTACAGCTTCACAATATGCGAGCGGCCTGCTGGAGACCCGCCCATTTGTTGCACCGGGGCCTCGTCGCACCGTCGCCCTGGCCTGGCGCGCCAGCTTCCCACGCCACCGCGCCATTGATATCCTGCGAGAGGCTATCAGCCAGTGTCACCTGATCGAGCCCTAACCAGCCTCTCAGAACAACCTATTACCGCTCTCAAGGGGGTAGGGGATAAGTTTGCCCAGGTGCTGGCCAAACTGCATATTTACTCCTTGCAGGACCTACTGTTCCACCTGCCACTGCGCTATCAGGACCGCACCCGCATAGTGCCGGTTGCGGGGCTCACCGCTGGTATGGATGCAGTCATCGAAGGTGAGGTAACAGCAGCTGATATCGTCTTCGGCCGGCGGCGCAGCCTGGTTGTGAAATTGCAGGATATGAGTGGCAGTATCACACTGCGCTTTTTCCATTTTTCTGCAGCACAGAAAAACCGCTTTGCCCGCGGCGTACGCCTGCGCTGCTTCGGCGAGGCCCGTCGCGGCGCTGCTGGGCTAGAACTCTACCACCCGGAAACCGAGGTTGTTGGCAGCGAGAATTCTGCCACAGAAGAAACCCTCACCCCGGTTTATCCATTGACCGAGGGTGTTAGCCAGGGACGCATGCGCGGGCTGATGCAGCAAGCCGTGATGCTCTTGAGAAGTGGGGCCGTCACCGAGTTACTCCCCACAGAGTTATTACCCAAGGCACTGCGTTACCCTTTGAGGGATGCCCTGATTTACCTGCATTCACCTCCTGCTGGTACCCAGCTGGAGCAGCTCGGCGCTGGTATACACCCTGCACAGCAACGCTTGGCGTTGGAGGAATTACTCGCTCATCACTTAAGCCTGTTGGAGCTGCGGCGTAATAGCACCAGAGTTGCAGCTCCGCCGCTATCTGTAAATGAGTCCCTGGAGAGGGATTTTCTCTCGCGTTTACCATTTTCACTCACCGGCGCACAGCAGCGGGTATGCGGGGAAATCGCCGAGGATCTCGCCCGGGACGCCCCTATGATGCGCCTGCTGCAGGGGGATGTCGGTGCAGGCAAGACTCTGGTGGCGGCCATGGCAGCACTAAAGGGCATAGGCGTCGGCGCCCAGGTGGCCGTAATGGCACCCACTGAAATCCTCGCGGAACAGCACAGGATTAACTTCTGCAACTGGCTCGACCCTCTCGGCGTACAAGTTGCCCAGCTCACCGGCAGCCTGAAAGCCGCTGAGCGACGCGAGCAGCTGGCTAAAGTAGCCAGTGGTGATGCCCAACTGGTGGTGGGAACTCATGCACTTTTCCAAGCGGAAGTGGTTTTCCACAACCTGGTTCTGGTTATTATCGATGAGCAGCACCGCTTCGGCGTACGCCAGCGCTTGGAGCTTCGTGAAAAGGGCGCAGCCAGCGGTGCCACTGGCCGGCTGCAACCGCACCAATTGATCATGACTGCGACTCCAATTCCTCGCACCTTGGCTATGTCGGCCTTTGCCGACTTGGATTGTTCCGTCATTGATGAATTGCCGCCGGGGCGGCAACCCATAAACACGGTAGCTATTTCCAATGATCGCCGAGACCAGGTAATGGAGCGCGTGCACAGCGCCATTGCCGAAGGCCGTCAGGCCTACTGGGTCTGCACCCTGATTGAAGAGTCCGAGAGCCTGCAAGCTCAGGCAGCAGAGTCCACTGCACAGGAGCTGGCGGAAACGCTGGATGGAGTACGCGTGGCCCTGGTGCACGGTCGTCTCAAGCCAGAGCAAAAAGAGCAGGTGATGAGCGCTTTTAAGGCGGGTGAAGTGGACCTGCTGGTAGCGACCACTGTGATTGAGGTGGGGGTGGATGTGCCCAATGCCAGCCTTATGATTATCGAAAACCCTGAGCGGCTCGGTCTGGCCCAGCTGCACCAGCTGCGCGGTCGCGTGGGACGCGGCTCCATCGCCAGTCATTGTGTGCTGCTCTACGGTACTCCTTTATCGCAAAATGGGCGTGCACGCCTACAGGCACTGCGTCAACATAGCGATGGCTTTGCTATTGCGGAGGAAGACCTGCGACTGCGTGGCCCCGGGGAGATTCTCGGCACACGCCAGACCGGTGAAATCCAGCACCGCATCGCCGATTTGCAGAGAGATGCCGAACTGTTACCCCAGGTGCAGAGGATCGCTGCATCCCCAACGCTAAATCAGGAAATGCGATGCCAGCTGATAAAACGCTGGCTGCAAAACAAGCCCCGTTTTGCCGAGGCTTGATGAAAGGCGCCTCAGTGGGCGCCAACAGTATTTTGATTATCGTTGATGCTTACACTCTTGTAGTTGGCATCGTAGTAAGTCTCTTCATCGAGAGCCCCTTCGCTCTTCGCCACCACACTACTTACCACCGCATCACCGGTAATATTCACCGCAGTACGCACCATATCCAGCAGACGATCGACACCGATCACAATAGCAATGCCTTCTAGCGGCAGACCCACCTGCTGCAGCACCATACCGAGCATAATCAGACCCACACCGGGTACACCGGCAGTGCCAATAGAGGCCAGGGTGGCAGTAAGAATCACTGTAAGATAACCGGTCAGGCCAATCTCCACACCGAAGAACTGGGCAATAAAGACCGTAGCCACCCCCTGCATAATCGCAGTGCCGTCCATATTGATAGTGGCACCCAAGGGAATAGTGAAAGCGGCAACCTTGTTATCTACGCCCAGGCGTTTCTCCACTGTAGATAGGGTCACAGGAATAGTGGCTGCGGAGGAGGCAGTACTGAAAGCGAAGACCATGGTGGACCACATTTTCTTGAGTAACTCCAACGGATTGAGGCCACTCAACATCTTCAAAAGCAGCGAGTAAGTCCCCAAGGCATGTAGCAGCAGGGCACCTAGTACAACCAGGAAGTACTTGCCTAACTGCAAGAGCCCTCCAAACCCCAAGTCAGCAAAAGTTTTTGCCAAAAGGGCAAAAACTCCATAGGGGGCAAACACCATCAGCACACCCACCATGCGCAATACGACAGCATTCATATCATTAAAGAAAGCAGCGATGCGCTGGCCCGGCTCGCCACAGCGGGAAATCGCATAGCCCATCAGCAGGGCGAACACGATAATCTGCAGCATATTACCTTCAGCCATTGCGGCTACTGGGTTAGTGGGGAAAATATTTACCAGCACTTCGGAAAGGGGTGGGGATTCCTTTGGCTGATAAGCCGCGGTGGCCTCTGCCGCGGTTTCACTCACACCGACCCCAGGCTGGAATATCAGTGCCAAACAAAGGGCCAGAGTAATAGCGATGGCTGTGGTCAGCATATAGAGCAGAACAGTTTTACCCGCCAATGGGCCAATACGGCTGCCTTCCGATAAAGCACAGGCACCACTAATCAGGGAAACCAGCACCAGCGGCACCACCATCAGCTTCAGTGAGGCAATAAATATACGGCCGATGATGTCAAAAAGACCCTCGGTCAGGTAAAGGTTAATGGCGCTGGTAACACCCTCGCCGAGCAGCTGGCTCATATTCAGGAAATTGAACAGGCACCCCAAAAGAATGCCCGCAATCATCCCCACAAGAATTTTGGTCGTAAGCCCCATAACAAGCTTCTCTTTATGGATTCGTTATAGATTCGTTGTTTTCGTCAAAGAGGGCACTATATCCACTGGCGACTCAGGGAGCAAAAATGCAACAGGGTGAGGCCAGCCGCCAACAGCCGAGGTACAATGCCATTTTTCCAGACTGCGGAGTTATCGTTGCACCAATCCCCATTTGTACCCACCGGCGATTGGCGTGGGCAGCCCCTAGAGCCAACACTCCCAGAGCCTCCCGAGTCACTGTTGCCCTGGCTGGAATATTCGGGCTCGCTGACGGCGGCTTTGAAGCAGCAGAGCGGCGAGGATTTTCGTGTACAGGTCCTCTTCCAGGGCTGGCAAACACCCCTTGCTGAGGAGTGTCGCGCACTAAAACTGCGTGCGCACAGTCGCGCCCTGGTGCGGGAGGTTTTACTGTATGGCTGCGGCCAGCCCTGGGTATACGCCCGCAGCGTATTGCCGATGCGCAGCCTACAAGGCAAGTCCCGCAATTTGCGCAGCCTGGACGACCGCCCATTAGGGGAGTTACTTTTCAGCGAGCCAGGTATTCGCCGTGGTGATATTCAATTTAATCGCCTGCAGCGAAATCCGAATTTCCAGCTGGAGACCCTGTGCAATGAGAATAAGAACGCCTGGGGTCGCCGCTCTACTTTCTGGCTTCGGGACAAGCCCCTGCTGGTAGCAGAGACATTTCTCTCAAGTTTCCAGCCAGAGACCTCACCTTTAGCCGCCGCAGTCACTAACTAGATACTGGGAGAGTCCACCGTGATCAGCCAACAGATTGCCACCCGCTGGCCCGCAATCATGCCCTACTGGCAGCTGGCTCGCATGGATAAACCCATCGGCTCTCTGTTGCTGTTATGGCCCACTTGGGCAGCACTATGGCTGGCTGCGGATGGCTGGCCGGGACTGCACCTGTTCTCCGTATTCACACTTGGAGTGATCCTGATGCGTGCAGCCGGTTGTGCAGTAAACGATTTTGCTGATCGTGAGATCGACGGCAAAGTAAAACGCACTGCTGAACGCCCCCTGGCTACTGGCAGTATCACTCCAAAAGAAGCACTTGGACTTTTTGCCGGACTCAGCCTGTTGGCCTTCGCGCTGGTACTGACAACCAACCAACTGACTATTCTTCTTTCCTTACCCGCTCTGGCACTAGCTTTCTGCTATCCCTTTGCCAAGCGTCACACCCATCTGCCCCAAGTGGTACTGGGTGCTGCCTTCAGCATGGGCATTCCCATGGCCTTCGCCGCAGTAACTGGCAAAGTCCCACCACAAGTCTGGCTCCTCTATGTTGCCAACTTGCTGTGGACCCTGTGTTACGACACTTTCTACGCCATGGTGGACCGGGATGACGATCTGAAGATTGGGGTTAAATCCACAGCAATCCTTTTTGGAGAGATGGACAAAGTCATGACTGCCGCCCTGCAGCTACTGGTATTGATGGCACTGCTGCTCATCGGCCAACGCTTTAGCCTCGGGGGCATTTACTACGTTTCCCTTATCGTTGTGGCCTCATTGTTTGCCTACCAGCAATGGCTGGTTCGCGAACGGGGGAGAGAAGCCTGTTTTCGTGCGTTTCTCAACAACAATTGGGTAGGGTTGGCGTTATTTACCGGAATTTTTCTGCATTATCTGTTTAATTAACTGCTGACTGGGAACCGGACAGCAGCCGTCATATATTTGTCATATTAATCTCGTTTAATCCCCAGCCATAACCGGGAAAACCTGGAAGCTGAGCGGGAATGGCAGGCAAATGCACAGTAAAACGATTCTGATTGTCGATGACGAGGCCGCAGTACGCGACATGCTGCGGATAGCGCTGGAGATGGCAGATTACCGCTGCCTCGAAGCCGAGAACGCCCAGGAGGCCCACGCCCTGATTATCGATGAAAAGCCGGACCTGATCCTGCTCGACTGGATGCTGCCGGATGTCTCCGGTGTCGAGCTGGCCAGGCGCCTCAAGCGCGATGAACTGACCGCTTCAGTGCCCATCATCATGCTCACGGCAAAAGGCGAAGAAGATAATAAAATCAAGGGGTTAGAGACAGGCGCCGACGACTATATCACTAAGCCCTTCTCCCCCCGCGAACTGGTTGCACGCCTCAAGGCTGTGTTGCGGCGCGCAGGGCCGGCCACACCGGAAGACCCATTGAGTGCCGGCAACCTGGTGCTGGACCCTCTCAGTCACAGGGTGACTATCAAGGGACAACCTGTAGATATGGGCCCCACCGAATTTCGCCTGCTGACCTTTTTCCTATCGCACCAAGAGCGAGCCTACACACGTACCCAATTGCTGGACCATGTCTGGGGCGGCAACGTATATGTGGAAGAGCGCACTGTGGACGTGCATATCCGTCGCCTGCGCAAAGCCCTGACAGTGGATGGTCATGACCGATATATCCAGACAGTACGCGGAACAGGCTATCGATTTTCTGTGCAAACTGTCGAAAAAGTGTGACAATCCCCACAGATCGGCACTGACTTCCACGGGAACCAATGGTCACACTTCAGAACTATGGGTTTCCAAGATGTATTGACCGTGAAGGGCTTCCAGGCAGAGCCCTTTCGCGTCCGTCAGGTAACACGGCAACGCTATGTTGGATCGCAGTATTGGCGAGTTTTCGCGTTTTGTAATTATCGCTCTGGGCTGCACCATTCTCGGTTTCACCTCAGGCAACTGGTCGCTCGCCCTAATTGCGGGCCTGGCCGCCTACCTTCTATCTGTATTGTGGCAACAACAGCGCTTCAACCGCTGGCTGGCCAATGGCCGGCGCGGACCCGCTCCCACCTCTTTCGGTATCTGGGGCGAAATCTACGATGACTTCTATCGTATGCAACGCCGTCATCGCCGTGAGAAACAAAAGCTGCACGCTATGTTGCGGCGGGTACAGGACAGTACCAGCGCTCTGCGTGAGGGCATAGTTGCTCTCGAGAATGGCGACCATTTGGCTTGGTGGAACCCCGCTGCCGGTGAGCTACTCGGCCTGCAGGCCAGTGACAGCGGACAATCCCTGGTCAATTTTGTCCGTGACCCCAACTTTGTCAGCTACATGCACAGCGAGGATACCGACTCGCGCGAGCCTCTGACCCTTCCCGCCCCAGGCAATGAAGCACTGCACCTGCAGCTGGAGGTTACCCGCTATGGAAAAGATGAGGCACTGGTTATCGTTCGCGATATCACCCGCTTGCACAACCTGGAGCAGATGCGCCGCGATTTTGTTGCCAATGTCTCCCACGAACTACGCACCCCACTGACAGTCATTGCCGGCTACCTGGAAACCCTGCAAGGCAGTGATATGGCACCACCCGCATGGCAGCGTCCACTGGCACAGATGGAGGAGCAGGCCGCACGCATGACCACACTGGTCAACGACCTGTTGCTTCTGGCACGCCTGGAGACCTCTGAGCGCACTGGCGGCGACATGCTGATAGATGTGCAGGAACTGATGGAGCGAGTAGCGCGGGAAGCACGCAGCTTTAGTGGTGGTCGCCACCAGATAGAGGTGGAAAACGAAATCCCCAGCTGCATTCGCGGTGATGCTAGCGAGCTACACAGCGCCTTTGCCAACTTGGTGCTGAATGCGGTGAAGTACAGCCCTGATGAAGGGGCCATCAAGCTTCGCTGGTGGCAGGACAACCGGGGCGGTCACTTCAGTGTGGAGGACCGAGGCATAGGTATTGACCCTTTACATATCCCGCGCCTTACTGAACGCTTTTATCGGGTCGACCCCGGTCGCTCGCGAGACAGCGGCGGCACAGGCCTGGGACTGGCTATCGTGAAGCACGTTCTGATACGCCACGGCGGTGAAATGAGTGTTGAAAGTACTCCCACACAAGGCAGCACTTTCACTTTGCACTTCCCTGTCAAAAAAGTGGTTAGCAAAGTAGAGCAAGGTCCTGAGGTGACAGTGGGCGCTTAAACACCGCCCCACTCCTTACCCAGATAAAGCCGGGGTTAATCAAACTCCTCCAGCCTTACCTTTTCACCATTTTTTGTATAGGTGCTCTCGTCCTCATCATTAACCGGTGTACTCTCCCTGCTCAGGATCAGGTGGTGCAATTGCAAATCCCCATCACGCAGCAACAGGTGCTCATTGCCCTCATCGTCCGTAGGCAGGGGCCGGGAACCCAGTAAAGCATCGCGCAAGGCGCGCAGGCGAGGCACATCCTTATAGCGGTTCAGGTCATTAGAAAGGCGCGTCTTCATACGCTCACTTTCGTGCAGGGCAGCAGCAGTCTCACGATACTTGGCAAAAAAATACACAGCGCCAATTGCAAAGGCCACAATTACCGTTACTTCAAACCACGCAGGCATACTTACTCCTTATTATCGTTTTTACGCCAGACAACCAGTTGATTATTGGCTGGCAGGAAACTTAGCTCTTCGCGCCGCATATCCGCATCTGCAGCGAGCTGATCCAACCATTCCAGGTCACGGATACCACTGGCTGGGTTGCGCTCCTTGAGCCAGAGATCAAAATCGGCATTGCTTGGCCCGATAAAAGCCCCATCAATTTTCACAGGACCGTAGACAACCAGCTGACCACCGGACTCCAAGACCGAGGGGAGCTTGTGGAAAAAGCGCTCTACCGATTCTCTCGACATGATATGCAGGGTATTGGCGGTAAAGACCACGTCTGCACTGAGCTCTGGCCAGTCGCTATCGACATCCAAGGCAAGAGGCTTTAGCAGGTTTTGCGCGGGCTGCTTCTCCAACCAGGCGCAAACTCCCGGTAACATCTCCGCACGTTCAGAAGTCTGCCAGGTTAATTGGGGCAACTGAGGAGCAAAGTAGACCGCATGCTGCCCGGTACCACTTCCAACTTCCAGCACTTGCCGGCTATCAGCCAGCAGGCGTCGTAATTGTTCAAGGATGGGATCACGGTTACGCGCGCAGGAGGGAGCATCCGGTAGGGCCTGCTCGCTCATTGCGCTTCGTCCCGGGTAAATACCCAATCGTGTTCACTGGACATTTCAGGGCTGTATTCATACCCCCCGACATCAAAGCCCTTCAGCTCTTCTGCCTTTTTTACCCGCTGGTCGATAGCCCAACGACTCATCATGCCCCGCGCCTTCTTAGCGAAGAAACTGATCATTTTGTACTGGCCATTTTTCAGGTCCTTGAAGTGTGGGGTAATCACTTCGGCATCGAGCGCCCTGGGTCTGATCGACTTGAAGTACTCGTTTGAGGCCAAGTTAACTAACTCACGGCTCTTGAGGCTATGCAACTGCTCATTGAGAGCCCCGGTGGTTTTCTCTCCCCAAAATTCATACAGGTTCTTACCACGGGAATTCTCAAACTTGGTGCCCATCTCCAAACGGTAAGGCTGCATCAAGTCCAGTGGGCGCAGGATACCGTAGAGCCCCGACAACATACGCAGATGTTTTTGCGCATAGCTGAAATCGCGCTTGCCCATAGACTCTGCATCAAGACCGGTATAAACATCGCCTTTAAAAGCGAGCAGCGCCGCTCGTGCATTCGTAGCAGTAAAAGGCCGCTTCCAGGATTGGAACCGATCGTAATTCAGGATGCCCAGCTTATCGGAAATTTTCATCAGGCTGGAAATCTGCTGCGGGCTGAGTTTACGCAGCTCTTTGATCAATGCTGCAGACTCCTTGAGAAACTCCGGCTGGGTGGTTTCCAATTCGGGAATTTCACTCTCATAATCCAGCGTTTTCGCGGGAGAAATCACTATTAACATCGGATACCTTACTTTCCTCTGCCTAACCATCGCTGTTAGCGACGTTCCAAACCAATTGCGAATCTAGGGCATACCTGAAATTTTGCCCGGCTCTCTTAGCATAATGCGGCAGTAAATATTGCTACTACCCTTGATTTACCCCGGCCGTGACTATTCTGGCTTTAGAATATCCTGCCACCAATTCAAGGGGGTCTGGCCATCCTTGGGATCATACACGTTGCCGTAATACCAGACACTGTTGGCCCCATCGCAGACACTATTCAGGATCTTTTCAATTTTTTCGAACCCGCAGCTGACATGAATGCTGTATACCAGCATACGCGGAACTTCCAGATCCAATTCGCCTCCAAGTTTTTCCAATTGGGGGGTTAATTTATCCGAAAGCTCTGCGCTATCACCGCGACAAAATACTCGGATTGACAAATTACCAGAGCGTTTTACCAGCTCAAACTGCTGGGTATCTTTATCTACCTTGATACTATCGCCGCTGGCGATGCCCTTTATAAAAGCGGGGGAACGTACCAGCTGACAGCTACTGTCTTCATTAATACGCACCTGCAGGCGTTCTACCACCGGCTCGCCATCAGGGTTCGTGCCCGCAAACAACTCGATTACCTGTAGTGCTGTCATAACCTCTATTCCCGGACTGTGTACAATGGGTGATCGCTAAATACTCAGCATTATACAGGGAGGCAGGCAATGATCTCGCGCAACCAGACTTTCTTCGCGACTGCGGCATTTGTAACAACCTCAATTCTCAGTGGTTGCGTTGTCAACCCCGTAACCGGAGAACAACAATTCTCCCTGATCTCAACCCAGCAGGAACTGAGCCTGGGGCAGCAACAGTACCCTAAAAACCAGCAGCAACAAGGTGGGCAATACACCATAGACCCCAGCTTGCAGGATTATGTGAACAGGGTGGGACAAAAACTGGCTAGAGTTTCGGACCAGCCCCAACTGCCCTATGAGTTCGTCGTGCTCAACAATTCCGTGCCCAATGCCTGGGCCCTACCCGGCGGTAAAATCGCCGTTAACCGTGGCTTGCTGGTGCTGCTGGACGATGAAGCTGAGTTGGCCGCTGTGTTAGGGCACGAAATTGTTCACGCCGCTGCGCGGCATTCAGCTACAGCCATGTCCCAGCAACAGGTGCTGGGCGCAGGGCTTGCTGTCCTGGGCGCAGCGGCAAAAGACACCGCCTATGCAGACCTCATCTCTACCGGCAGCCAGCTTGGTGGCTCAGCCTATATCGCACGCTATGGTCGCGGCAATGAGCTGGAGTCTGATGAATACGGCATGAAATATATGGCTGCTGCCGGCTATGACCCCCAAGGAGCAGTTCGCCTGCAGCGTAAATTTGTTGAGCTCTCCAAGGGGCGCCAGACCAACGGACTGGAAGCACTATTTGCCAGCCATCCCCCATCACAATCCCGTGTTAACGCAAATATTGAGCACAGTAAATCACTGGCAAAAGGGGGCATTAGCAACCGTGGTGCCTACCAAAAAGCGATTAGCCAGCTTAAACGCGATGCCGATGCCTACAAAAATTATGATGAGGCATTGAAGGCAGCAGGTAACAAGCAATATGACAATGCCCTAAACCTCGTGCGTAAAGCGCAAAAACAACAGCCCAAGGAAGCAGCTTTCTTCGCACTGGAAGGTGACCTGCTTGCGCAAAAAAAACAGTACGCCAGCGCCCACAAAGCTTATGATCGTGCTGTACAAAAAAACCCAGCCCTATTTTCCCATTGGCTGAAACGTGGAATGGTCAGTGCACAACTTAAGGACTATACATCGGCTGAAAGAGACCTAAACCGCTCTCTTCGCTACCTGGATACGGCTTACGCACATTACTATCTGGGTGAAGTCTATGAGAAGCAAGGCAATGTACAAACTGCTTTTCAGCATTACCAGACTGCGTCTCAAGCAGGAGGAGAAATTGCATCGAAAGCTCAGGCAAGAATGCAGGGGCTGACAAATAGAGGATAGTTTAATTGTAATTTAAAATATCCGGCACTATAAAATCTATAAAAAGGGCTATCTCATATAGCCCTTTTTACTTTCTTTCACTCAGAATTGTACAGTCACACCTAGTTCAAATTTCTTTACATCCACATCTGGATTCAAGGCCTTTGCATAGATATCATTTCCAAAACTGGAATGCTTGAAAACATTCTCTAAAATAGTGCTATAAGAAGCGTCCACAGCTATATTACGATTAAAAAAGTGAGAAAACCCTAACTTGTAATCATTATTTCTATCGTAATCAATTCCAAATGAAGTATTCTGTGTAAAGTAGTAATCTGTGCCCACTTTCCAATAATTATCTCCACCATCTATATTGAGGTAGCTAAAATCTGCAGCTAAATATTTATTATCACCTAAACCTGCAAAATATTTAGAAGAAAACAGCTGCCAATCAAAAAGTTCATCAGCAACGAACCCAAACCCAATATAATCAGTACTATTTAGCTGATAATTGTAGCGCGCCTCAACATAAGTGTCGCCTTCAGTATTATATAACTTCATCAGAAAATTTGGAGTAAACAAGTATCCCAAAGCTATAGTATTGAAACTATTTTCTGTAAAATCTGTTAAGTTAGCGCTAACTAAAAAACCATTTTCAGCAAAATACTCACCAGCGAAAGCAAAGTTATCATTGTTCCAATCTCCAATATTTCGATGGTAATATGCCGCTGATATATTGCTAGATTTATTGATAAATTCAAATTCTTTTAGCGGGCCAAGAGTATCCTTCCCAGAAAAATAATAGGTTGTTTCCACAGAAAAATCATCGCCACTTCCACTGTCAAAATCTAGATTAGAATAGCCTGCAGTAGTAATTGATTTGTACTCTTCAGCTGAAGCAACAGCCGAGAAAAATACCAGTAAAAAAGCCGAAACCCTAAGTTTCATTTAAATCTCCTTCTTATTAGCTATTTTCAAATATATGGCGCCAAATAGGACTCCTCCTCCAGGAAAAAATTCAAATTAAAGTAAAAAATCCAATAATCAAATAAAATCAATTTTCTTGAGTGCCAAAAAGAGCTGAATTACACTTAGAATTCAAATAAGTTCCCATCGATAGCAAATAAATATTATGCAGCAACCCTAGCTGGGAAAATATTCAATTACCTTTTCAAGGTATAGATAAATACTGCAAACCAATAAGATTACTGAGCAAGTATAACGAAATATTCAAGCTTCATTTTAATAGCTTAAAACTTAAGACTGTTATCAACAAATTAATATCGAATACAAAAAATCTATGGATTTGGAGTCTTAATACAACTAATAAATTACTCGAAACTCTTATTGCAATTTGTAGCAGACTTTCATATTAACCTGGATAATGCATGTTGATAGTAAGGTAGCATTTAGAGGGATTTTAAATATTATCAGTTGATCGAAAATCTAGAAGGGTTAGTGCGGATAGATAGAATAATATAAATCCAGAAATAAAAGGGCTATCTTAGATAGCCCTTTTATGAGTCCAAATTATAGCTGCACAGTCAGCCCTAATTGGTATACATCGTAGTCAAAATCACTATCAGTATTGGAAACATAAGCCGCTTCAACAGCAAAATTCTGGTTGAAGAAATGGTTCACGCCCAGCTTATACTCATCGTTTTCATCGAATGAGAAACCGATGGAGGTACGCTGAGTAAAGAAGTACTCTGTACCTAAAGACCAATAATCGTCACCTTCATCATAGTTCGTATAAGTCAACTCTGCGGTTAGGTATTGCTCACCACCCAAGTGAGTGAAGTACTTGGAAGACAGTGAGCGAGTATCAAACTCTTCATCAACGAATAAATTAAAACCGATATAATCGGTAGAGTTTAATTGATGATTGTAACGAGCATTTAATGAAAATTCATTGTCGCTATCATCATCAACATGATTCAGGGTTACCAAAAAATCGGGAGAAAACAGATATCCAATTGACTGATAATCTACATTACTTTCCCAAAGGTCAATAATTCCTGCACCAATAACAAAGCCACTGGATGTAAAGTACTCACCACCTGCAGAGAAAGTATCGGAGTCAAAGCTTCCGATATTGTAATGAGAAAATCCTGCAGAAACGTTACTAACCTTATTGATGTATTCAAATTCTTTCAGTGGGCCGAGAGTTTCTTTACCACTAAAATAATAAGTTGTTCCAAAATCAAAACGGTCTGCATCAACGGAGCCGGACTCTATATCAGAGTAACTAGCTTTGGTAAATGAATTGTACTCCTCGGCAGTTGTAGTAGCCGCGAGAAGCATCAGGGGAAGAGCAGCGAGCTTGAATCTCATATCAAAATCCTTCGTTAACGTTGGGATCCAAATTGGGCAGCGGATTGTAACAAAAGTTTTTTAGTTCGCAACAACAGTAAATTACAAAAAGTCAGTTAACTATTTTTTTGCGGCAAGTTGAACAAAACAGATGGTTGAATTGACTGGAACAAAAAGATAAAAATGCTTGTAATACAGCGTAATAATTAACTAGAAAAACAAATCACAAAAAATAATATAATTTTATATTTTTTAATTTTCATCTTATCCACTGGCTTTATTCAGCTTGCATTCAGTTTGGAGTCACTAATATTAATCCAAGCTAAAATTAACAACCCATTGAGGGTCTTCAAATTCACCCAGTGAACGAATTTCGACGAAGGGAGCAACACTGCGAATGATTTTATCGATCTCCACAGAATGCTGCGTCTGCATTGCATCCCTATCTTCCTTACAATGCCAAGTGGCAACAGCAAGCAATTTTCTTGGATCATCAATTTTCCGGTGAAGTTCCGTCCCCATCGCGCCGGGATATTGCTGAATTAACCTGGACGCTCGTACCCAGGCTTCAGCATATTCCTCAGCACTGAATCCCTCTTTGATATGAACTTCGAAAATATATTTCATCGCTTCCTCTCAGGACGCCCAGGCTGGAAAAACCTGCAATAAAAAAAGGCCGCTTAATGCGACCTTTATAGCGGACTGGAAGTTCAAGACTTCCGCAAATTTTTTTCATGGCCGTGGCGAATATCCGCACCTTCCACCAAATAAACTACCTGCTCACAAATATTCTTCGCATGGTCGCCAATACGCTCCAGTGAACGCAGCGCCCAAAGCACGTTGATCACTCGCGAAATACTACGCGGGTCTTCCATCATATAAGTGACTAACTCGCGAACCGCGGTGCGGTAATCCATATCCACCTGCTCATCTTCCGCCAGCGTGCGCAGGGCTGACTCAACATCAAAACGGGTGTAGGCATCCAGGGCATCGTTGAGCATCTTGCGCACGGCATTGGCGATATGGCGTATTTCAGTATAACCGCGCGGCGAGGTGCCTTCATCGGTGAGGGCAATGGCCATTTTTGCAACCTTGCAGGCCTCATCGCCGATGCGCTCCAGATCACGAGCTATGCGAGTTACCGACATCACCATCCGTAAATCCGAGGCGGCGGGCTGGCGTTTAGCAATAATTAAAGTCGCGTGCTCGTCGAGTGCCATCTCGCTCTTGTCGATCTCCTCTTCGACACGCAAAACCTCCTCAGCCAGCTGACTATCAGCATTGGACAAGGCATCTACAGCATCGGCGACCTGACGGGCAACCATGCCGCCCATCTCCAACATCTCGGTCTTAATACCTTCCAGGTCCTCGTTGAACTGACGGGAGATATGCTGATCGAAGTGCATTTCCATAGTGTTCCCTCGGGGCGTGGCCAACTCAGCCGAAGCGGCCGGTGATATAGGCTTCGGTTAATTCGTGCTCAGGGTTGGTGAACACGGTTTCGGTATCGTTAACTTCGACAAGTCGACCCAGATGGAAGTAGGCCGTACGCTGACTGACGCGAGCGGCCTGCTGCATTGAGTGTGTAACGATGGCGATAGTGTAGTTCTCGCGCAGCTCATCAATCAGCTCTTCGATACGTGCGGTGGCGATGGGGTCCAGGGCCGAACAGGGCTCATCCATCAGAATAACTTCGGGGCTAACCGCAATAGCCCGGGCAATACACAAGCGCTGCTGCTGGCCACCGGAGAGTCCGGTACCCGGCTTATCCAGGCGATCCTTTACCTCATTCCATAGCCCGGCGCGGCGCAAGCTGCTCTCAACAATTTCATCCAGATCGGCGCGGCGGCTGGCGATCCCATGGATCTTGGGACCATAGGCCACGTTCTCATAGATGGACTTTGGAAAAGGGTTTGGTTTCTGGAATACCATGCCCACCCGAGCACGCAAGGGCACAACATCCACCTTGGGACCGTAAATAGGATCGCCATCCAGACTCAACTCTCCCTCAACACGACAACCTTCAATAGTGTCGTTCATACGGTTGAGGCAGCGCAGGAAAGTGGACTTACCACAACCGGAGGGGCCGATCATGGCCACCACTTGATTGCGGCCTATATCCAGGCTGACGGAGTGGATAGCCTGGGCCTCGCCGTAAAATACATTCACATTGCGCATGCGCAACTTGGCGGTATCACAGAACGGCTTGCCCACGGTTTTCCGGACTTCGGCGCTCGCTGCAATTTGCCCGCCAGTCAGTTCGGATTGCGCCGCCTCTGTGCGCCCCGCGGCATCCAGGGTCATGGTACTCATAAATAATCCCGCTTTCTGTTAATCCGCGCTGTGTTACCAGCGGCGCTCAAGTTTCTTGCGCAGTAATACCGCGCTGGCATTCATTACAATCAATACGCTCAGCAGCACCATAATTGCTGCCGAAGTGCGCTCGACAAAAGCGCGCTCAGGGCTGTCGGCCCACAGGAAGATCTGTACCGGTAGCACAGTGGCTGGATCCGTCACCCCGGCGGGCACATCGACAATAAAGGCGACCATACCAATCATCAACAGAGGTGCTGTTTCACCCAGAGCCTGGGCCATGCCGATAATCGCACCGGTAAGCATACCCGGCATTGCCAGTGGCAACACATGGTGGAAAACCACCTGCATACGCGAGGCACCCATCCCCATAGCCGCTTCACGAATAGAAGGCGGTACCGCTTTTAATGCCGCACGGCTGGAAATAATAATCGTCGGCAGTGTCATCAGGGTCAGCACCAAACCGCCGACTAACGGCGCCGAGCGAGGCAGCTCGAAGAAATTGATAAAAATCGCCAGCCCCAACAAACCAAATACGATAGAAGGTACCGCAGCAAGGTTATTAATATTCACTTCAATTAGGTCGGTCCAGCGGTTCTTCGGTGCATATTCTTCCAGGTAAATGGCGGCGGCTACGCCGATAGGGAAGGACAACGCCAGTGTCACCAGCAGAGTAAATAGCGACCCCATCAGCGCTGCCCGAATACCAGCCTGCTCTGGCTCACGGGAATCCCCATTGGTAAAGAAGGTGGTATTGAAACGTTTTTTCAGCTCACCACTATCCAACAGTTGCTCAATCCAGCCGGCTTTCTGCTCAGAGGTGCGACCACGAAAACCCTCCTTGGAATCCTTGAGGCTCTTAACAAAGGTGTCCACATCGTCATCAGCGGCGAACCAAACCTTCTCGCTCTTGCCAAGCAGCTCAGGGTCATCAGCCAGGCGGTCACGCAGAGTGAAAGGCGCGCCAGAAGAAACCAGGGTATATAGCTCGCGCTTTTCGCCACGGCTGGTCACCGAGGGAAAGCGCTCGCGCAATGCTTGGCGAATCACACCGGAGAAGTTGGCCCAGGCCAGGCTCTCATCATCGACTTTGTCGATGTCAAGTACCTGTGCGTCGTAGTGTATTTCCAGCTGGATAGCGGTCTGCATAAAAGCACCGCTACCCTTGCTGATAATATCGCTGAACAGAATTACAACTGCGAGTACCCCGAAGGCGATACTGGCAATGCCCAATCCGCGAAAGAGCTTTTCCTTGCGATGGCGGCTGGCGAGGCGCTTCTCAATACGCTCGCGAACCTGCGCCTGAGTCAGATTAGTCATACTGCTCCCGATATTTTTTCACTACGTGCAGGGCGATAAAGTTCAGCACCAATGTGGTAACAAACAGCATTAAGCCCAGGGCAAAGGCCGCCAGGGTTTTGGGGCTGTCAAACTCCTGGTCACCAACCAGCAGGGTCACAATCTGAACGGTAACAGTGGTCACAGACTCCAGCGGGTTGGCGGTTAAGTTAGCTGCGAGTCCCGCCGCCATCACCACGATCATGGTCTCACCAATTGCCCGTGACACCGCCAGCAGAACACCGCCGACAATTCCCGGCAAAGCCGCCGGGATGACCACTTTGCGCACGGTTTCAGAGTGGGTGGAGCCCAAGCCCAGGGCACCATCGCGCAATGATTGCGGCACCGCATTGATCACGTCGTCCGACAGTGAGGAGACAAACGGGATAATCATAATGCCCATCACCAGACCAGCAGCCAAGGCACTTTCACTGGAGGCCTCCAGGCCGACCGAGGTAGCCAGGTCACGAATAAAGGGCGCAACAGTCAGGGCGGCAAAGAAGCCGTATACCACTGTAGGTACACCGGCGAGAATCTCCAAAATAGGTTTGGCCACTGCACGGACACGTTTACTGGCATATTCCGCCAGGTAAATTGCCGCCATCAAACCAATCGGTACAGCGACAAACATGGCGATGGCAGAAACCATTAAGGTGCCGGTAAACAGGGGCACAGCACCGAAGGCACCACTGGAACCAACCTGGTCGGCACGCAGGGCCATCTGCGGGCTCCAGTGCAAACCGAACAGAAACTCGGTGACCGGAACCGACTGGAAGAAGCGCAGGGATTCAAATAGCACCGAGAATAGAATACCCACGGTGGTAAAAATGGCCGCGCAGGCACAGGCAATCAATATAGCCCGCAAGACCTTCTCAACTTTTTCTCTGGCGCGTAATTGTGGAGAGAAACGTAAAAGAGCAAAGGCCCCAAGACCCACGGCCAATATCAAGCTCATAAAGGCTTGCATATTATTGGAGCTGCTACGCAATTGGCTGAGGTGATCCGCCGCTTCTTGCAAACGTGGAGTGGCTTCCCCCAACATATGACCCGCAGCCAGATTTTGAATTTGGGCGTAGAGCAGATTCTGTCCTGAAATTGTCTCGGGTTTGTCGGCGACACTGTTCAGCACCATAGCCCGAATAATGGCATCGTCAAAAATCAGCCAGGCTCCTAGTAATATCAAAGCCGGCAAGCCACACCAAAGCGCGGCAAATATTCCGTAATAACTAGGCAGGGAAGCCAGATTTCGTAAGCCACCTAAGCTGCGTGCAGCGCTCAGTGCACGGCTAAAGCCGGTACCGTAGGCCACCAGTATCAACAGCAGCAGAAGGGCGAACAGTGTGGGGGTTTGCATTGATTTACCGTGCTAAAAAATGGTGGTCGGCATTATCCCGACATTTCCTTCAGATTCCACAGTGCTGTGGACAAAGAAAAGCCAAGCCCTCTCGGGCTTGGCCGTCAATTCCCTTTGACTGTACTACTCCAGGATATAGTTATTTTGCAGCGAGATTGCTCAGTGCATTCAGCTTGCGAACGTCAGTAGCAATTTGCTGACGCTTCTCTTGAGGCAACGGGATCATGCCTTTGTCTGTCAGGTAACCTTCATCACCCCAGGTGCGCTCATTGGTGAACTCGGCCAGGAATTGCTTGATGCCCGGTACTACGTCAGCATGCGCTTTCTTCACGTAGATAAACAGCGGGCGGGATACCGGGTAGCTCTGATCAGCAATAGAATCGAAAGTCGGGGCCTGACCTTCAATCAGTGAGCCCTGTACTTTGTCGGCATTCTGATCGAGGAAGCTGAAGCCGAAAATGCCCAGGGCATTCGGGTTGGCAACCAGCTTGTTCACGATCAGATTGTCGTTCTCACCAGCTTCTACATAAGCGCCATCTTCGCGCACGTTGTGACAAATCGCCTTGTAAGCGCTCTTGTCTTTTTTCTTCATGGCCTTGATCCAGCCAAACTTCTTACAGCCACCTTCCATCGCCAGCTCGGCAAAGGCATCGCGGGTACCGGAAGTGGGGGGCGGGCCCAGAACTTCAATTTTGGTATTGGGCAAAGCCGGGTTTACGTCTTTCCAGGTCTTGTAAGGGTTGGCCACCAGGGTCTCGGAACCGTTAGGGTTTGGTACTTCTTTAGCCAAAGCCAGGAAAATATCCTTGCGGGATAGCTCAAACGGAGCTGCTTTCTTTGCGTTGGCGAGTACGATGCCGTCGTAGCCGATCTGGACTTCCACAACATCAACGCCGTTGCCGCTACACATTTCCAGCTCGGACTGCTTGATACGACGGGATGCACCGGTGATATCTGCAGTGCTCTCGCCAACGCCCTGGCAGAATAACTTCATACCGCCGCCAGTTCCCGTGGATTCAACTACCGGGGTTTTGAACTGTGTAGCGCGGCTGAAGCGCTCTGCCACAGTAGTAGTAAAAGGATAAACGGTAGAGGAACCGACAACACTGATGTAGTCGCGAGCCGCCATAGCCACCTGAGAGGTGGCGAGGGTCAATGCCGCCAGGGAAGTGGCCAGAATTTGCTTGTTCATGTGGAACTCCGATGAGTGTTTTTTATTTCACGCGGCGATGCTAGGAACAACGGGTGACGATTCTATGAACAAAAGATGACAAAAAGATGACAGCTTGAAATATGGCTCGCTGGTGCATGGACTGCCAAAACGGTAACCTTCGTGCAACCAAGATAACAATAAGATGTAAAGAGAGAAGCCCCCATGCCTTTTCTGTTGCGTGGAGCCCGTGCATTGGAGAGTCTGTCCAGTCGCACCGGTCACCTGCTGGCCTGGTTTACCTGGGCCATGGTTTTACTGCAAAGCTGTGTCGTGGCACTACGCCATCTTTTCGATAGCGGCTCTATCACCCTACAGGAATCCGTAGTCTATCTGCACGGTGCTACCTTTATGCTCGGCCTGGCCTACGCCCTGCAAACTGATGCCCATGTGCGGGTAGACATCCTCTATAGGCGCATGGGGACCAGGGGCAAGGCCTGGGTTAACGCCGTAGGTTATCTCATCTTTTTATTACCAATTTGTACTTTTATGCTGATTAGCAGTTGGCAGTTTGTACTGAACAGCTGGTCAGTGCTTGAAGACAGCGCCAATGCCGGCGGCCTGCCAGGGGTATTCCTATTGAAGAGCCTGATCCCTCTTGCGGCAATTACCCTAGCCCTGGCCGGCGCAGCCCAGTTTATGCGCGCCCTCCTGCAACTGATGGAAACGCCAGCCCCGACAACCAAGGCCTCGGCCAAGCCCCGGTTACTAAGGCAAGCAGAGGAGGCTGAGGCATGATGGAGTTAATCCCCCTGCTGATGTTCGCCGCTGTCTGTGCAATGTTGATGTTCGGCTATCCGGTAGCCTTCACTCTTGGTGGAACAGCGCTAATCACCGCTGGCCTGGGTATTGTGTACGGCGTCTTTGATGCAGAATTGCTGCGCGCCTTTCCCGATCGCCTCTACGGCATTATGCAAAATGGCACCCTGGTGGCCGTGCCATTATTTGTGCTGATGGGTGTGATACTGGAGCGCGCCCGAATCGCCGAGGATTTACTGGTCAACCTAACCAAGGTATTTATGGGGGCGCGGGCAGGAATGGCCATTTCTGTAGTAGTGGTTGGTGCACTGCTCGCCGCCAGCACCGGAATAGTGGGTGCCACGGTAGTAACTATGGGTCTGATGTCCCTGCCCACCATGCTGAAACAGGGCTACTCTCCCAAGCTCGCCACCGGTACCATCTGTGCCACCGGTACCCTCGGGCAAATTATCCCTCCATCTATTGCGCTGGTATTACTGGGAGATACTCTCTCCAATGCCTACCAACAGGCACAGCTGTCTGCCGGAATCTTTAACCCCAAGCCCGTCAGCGTCGGTGACCTGTTTATCGGGGCAATTATCCCGGGCTTACTGCTGGTAGCCGCCTACATTATTTACCTGTTATTCATGGCCCGCCGCGAACCGGCGAAAGCTCCCTCCACCGAACAGGAGGCACTGGAAGTCTGGCCGTTGATTAGCAGCCTTTTTCCTCCTATTGCCCTGATGTTGGTGGTTTTGGGCTCCATTATTACCGGTGCAGCAACTCCCACAGAGGCCGCTGCAGTAGGTGCACTGGGCGCAGGTTTGTTGGCTTATAGCCGTGGTGCCCTGAATTGGGCACGAGCGGGGGAGGTTGGGCGAAGCACCCTACAAGTAACAGCGATGGTCTTCGCAATCCTAATCGGAGCCTCGCTGTTTTCTCTGGTCTTCCGCGGTTATGGCGGCGAAGAATTGGTAACCAGTATTTTTCACAGCCTGCCCGGTGGCGTAGTAGGGGCGACACTATTGGTAATGCTGGTGATTTTCTTACTTGGGTTTATTCTCGACTTTATCGAGATCACCTTTGTAGTGGTACCTATTGTAGGGCCAGTTTTATTAGCAATGGGAGTCGACCCGATTTGGCTCGGCATTATGATCGCCATTAACCTGCAAACTTCATTCCTGACACCACCGTTTGGTTTTGCCCTCTTTTATCTACGCGGTGTCGCACCCAGCTCAATAGCTACTTCCGCTATATACCGTGGTGTTGCGCCCTTTATTGGCATCCAGATTTTTTTACTTTGTCTATTGGCGCTCTGGCCAGCTCTGGCAACCTGGCTGCCAGGGATTATTCAAAAATAACAGGTACATACCCTATTTTTACACCTGTTAAAAATAAAAGGGGCCGGCTCAATTGCGCCGCCCCTTCTCAGTCTCTATCGTCAATTCCACACTCCGCACTTAACTACAGAAACATCAAACTATTTGTCTTTTAAAACTTTCACTACACCTTGTCATCCCTCTTTTCAGAAAATACTCCTGTTACATTAACGATTTAAAACCTGGTGTAACTGTCTATATATTGACGGTGAAACGCACCTATCGACACTCGAAACAAATAAAGATAACAAATAGGGAATCAAGAACTCTGAAATCAGTCTATCGATTCTTAAAAAGAATTAAGAACATGAATAAATATTAAAAGGGAATCAAGAACTCTGAAATCAGTCTATCGATTCTTAAAAAGAATTAAGAACATGAATAAATATTAAAAGGGAATTAAAAATGCTGAAGATCTCTAGTCTTTCCAAGACTTATGACAATGGCGTACACGCGCTTAAAAACGTCAATCTGGATATTCCAAAGGGAATGTTCGGGTTGCTCGGACCCAATGGGGCCGGCAAGTCCTCATTGATGCGTACCATCGCCACTCTGCAATTCGCCGATAGTGGATTCATCACTTTTGATGGAATCAATGTGGCCACCAATCCGCAGAAAATCCGTAGTACTTTAGGTTATCTGCCACAGGATTTTGGTGTTTATCCGAGAATCAGTGCCGAAGATATGCTTGATCATATGGCGGTACTTAAGGGTATCAGCAATCGAAAGGAACGCCGCGAGCTGGTGGCTGACTTATTGCACCAAACCAATTTATTTCGTGATCGCAAGAAAAATCTGAGCGGTTACTCCGGCGGTATGCGCCAGCGCTTTGGCATTGCCCAAGCCCTTATCGGCGACCCGCGCCTGATTATTGTCGACGAACCCACAGCTGGACTCGACCCACAGGAGCGCAATCGCTTTCATAATCTGCTCAGCGAAATTGGCGAGAATGTAGTAGTGATACTCTCCACCCACATTGTGGAAGATGTTGCCGATCTGTGCCCCAATATGGCCATTCTCGCAGCTGGAAAAATTGTTGCACAAGGTAAACCTGAAGAGCTGACTTCCAAGCTGCAAGGTCGCGTATGGCGGCGTATCGTCAATAAATCAGAGTTGGAAGAGTGCCGTAATAAATTCGATGTGATTTCCACTCGCCTATTAGCCGGCCGTCATGTTGTACATATACTGGCGGAATCTCAACCGGGTGAAGGGTTTGAACAACTGCAACCCGACCTGGAGGATGTCTACTTCTCCACCCTCTTCAGTGATGAAGAATCTCGAGTGGCTAGCGCCGCCTGAGGCGGGGGAGGGTATCGACATGTTTTTATCTATTGCTAAGTTTGAATTTCACTATCAACTGCGCCAGCCGGTGTTTTATGTCACCAGCCTGGTTTTTTTCCTTCTGACATTTGGCGCCACTGCCTCCAACAGTATACAAATCGGCGGTGCCGGCGGCAGCACCCTAATCAACTCCCCTTTTGCGATCATGCAAACCCTACTGATCATGAGCTTGTTCAGTATTTTTATTACCGCCGCATTCGCAGCCAACCCGGTACTGCGTGATCGTGATATGAAAATGGATGGTATCGTCTTCAGTACCCCTATCAGCAAGCGCGATTATTTACTAGGGCGCTTCACAGGGTCATTTACTGTTTCTTTCCTGGCATTTTCAGCCTCTGCCCTAGGTATGCTGTTCGGTTCCTGGATGCCCTGGCTGGACCCGGAACGGTTAGGTCCAACACAAATATCTCATTACTTACAAACACTATTCGCACTCATTCTTCCCACCATGCTGTTTTGCAGCGCACTGTTTTTTAGCCTGGCAGCTGTAACTCGCAGCATGATGGCCACTTACTTGGGGTTGATTGCTTTTCTGGTTCTCTATTTTACCAGTCAGGGGATGATGGACGAGCCCGCTTATCGCAGTGTCGCCGCACTGGCCGACCCCTTCGGTCTCGGCGCCTTCGATAATGCCACTCGTTATTGGACCGCCTTCGACCGCAATACTTCCATGATTGCCCTGGAAGGAGAGTATCTAACCAATCGCATAATATGGCTCATCGCCAGTTTGCTTATTATTGGGTTGGGCTATAGACGCTTTTCTTTTGCCGAGCGCAAACCACTCTGGTCACGTCGTCACAGAATAGAGAATCAAACTGAGGAACAGCTTCGTTACAATAAGCCAATACCGCGAATCACTCCTACTTTTGGCGCAACCGCTGTTTGGCAACAATTCCGGGTACGCAGCGGTTTTGAAGTCAAAGCCGTGGTAAAAAGCCTGGCTTTTTGGGTAATTCTCGCAATTGGTGTTCTCAACGTACTGGGTGCTTCCCTTAACCTGGAAGCAATTTTCGGTACCTCGGTTTACCCTGTTACCCGCTCAATGATAAGCCTGATACAGGGCGCCTTCAGCCTGATCATGATGATTATTCTGATCTACTATGGGGCTGAATTAGTATGGCGCGAACGCCAGACCGGCTGCCATGAAATTATGGATGCAGTGCCCACACCGAACTGGGTTTTTGTGGCAAGCAAGTTTATCGCAATGCTGGTGGTTCTAGCCGGTATATTGATTGCCAGTATGCTGACCACTGTCGCTGTACAGCTGGGCAAGGGGTACGCTACCCTCGAGCCAGGGCTTTATTTTTATGGTCTCTGGTACCAATTCGCAATGCCCTTCTACCTGATGGCTGTTCTTTCTATCTTTGTCCAGGTAATTACCCGTAATAAATTCCTCGGCATGTTGCTGATGGTGGGCTACCTGATCAGCTCTATAGTGCTCGACATCTTAGGTTTTGAGCACAACCTCTATCAGTTCGCCGGTTGGAATGCTGCTCCCTACTCGGATATGAATGGCTATGGTCACTTTGAACAGGGTCGCGCCTGGTTTGCATTTTACTGGACAAGCTTCAGCCTGATATTAGCAATGTTGAGTTATGGGCTCTGGCAGCGGGGCACCCTGGCCTCACTAACGAGCAGGCTCAAAGCCCTACGCTTCCAGCTGGGATTGCCCAGCCGTTTAGCTGGTATTACAGCCTTCCTGCTGTTTGTTGCCAGTGGAACCTTTATTTTCTACAACACTAATATTCTCAACGACTATGAAACCAGCAAGGATCGCGAGCAGCTAGCCGCAGACTACGAGAAAAAGTACAAATCCCTGGAAGACAAGCCAGCGCCACATATCATCGATGTCAATGTAGATGTGGATATCTTCCCCGATGAACGCCGCTATGAAGTGCGTGGGCGTTACTTCCTGATGAATAAGCGCGATAAATCTATCAATGAAGTAGCCATCGGACTGGAGCGCGGTCTCACGGTCAACCAACTATCCCTGAGTCAGGCCAAACTGCGCGAAAAGGATGAGCAATTCGGCCATTATTTCTTCGAACTGGAGCAACCCCTGGAACCCGGAGAGTCACTTACACTGGAGTTTGATCTTAGCAGGATCAGCCGTGGCTTTATGAACTCCGGCTCCTCCACCACTATTGTGCAAAACGGTACTTTCTTTAATAACTTTGAGGCGATGCCCTTTATCGGTTACAACAGCAATATTGAATTAACTGACCGTCACCTGCGCAAGAAGTACGATCTACCCCCGCCTCAGCGAATGCCCAAACTGGAGGATACAGATCACTACCGGGAGTCCTACCTGCGCAGCGACTCCGACTGGATTAACTTTGAAACCACGGTCAGTACCTCAGTGGGACAAGTAGCACTGGCTCCCGGCTATCTGCAAAAAGACTGGCAGGAGGGAAAGCGCCACTATTTCCACTACAAGATGGATGCCCCGATTCACAATTTTTTCTCCTACCTTTCTGCGGACTACACCATAGTTAAAGACCAGTGGAAGGATGTAGCCATTGAGGTCTACCATCACAAGCCTCACGACTACAACGTGGACCGTATGATTGAAAGTGTGAAGAAATCCCTGGAGTATTTCAGTGAGGCTTTCAGTCCCTATCAATATCGCCAGTTGCGTATCGTTGAGTTCCCGGGTTATGAAAGTTTTGCCCAGGCATTTCCCAACACCGTGCCCTTTTCAGAATCCATCGGCTTTGTCGCCGATCTCCGCGACCCGAATGAAATTGATTACGTCTTCTATGTAACTGCCCATGAGGTTGCACACCAGTGGTGGGCACATCAGTTGGTCGGAGCCAACGTGCAAGGCGCCACTTTGCTCTCCGAAACCCTGGCCCAGTATTCCGCACTGATGGTTATGGAGCAGGAATACGGTCCGGAAAAAATACGTCGCTTCCTCAAATATGAGCTTGACCGTTACCTGAGCGCGCGGGGTAGCGAACTCCTTGAGGAACTTCCCCTGACTCACAATGAAAACCAACCCTATATCCACTACCGAAAGGGCTCTGTAGCCATGTACGCCCTCAAAGATGCCATGGGTGAAGATGCCATAAATGCGGCCTTGGCATCGTTGCTGAAAGATAAAGGGTTCTCCAGTGACCCCTATCCCACCAGTATGGATTTGGTGGCAAGGCTCAGAGCGCACGCCGAATCATCTCACCAGGAACTGATCACCGATATGCTGGAGAGGGTAGTTCTTTTTGACCTGAAGATCGCAAAGGCCACCTCTGAGCTATTGGATAATGGTAACTATCGCGTTCTGTTGGAGTTGGAAGCTCACAAGTTCGAGGCCGATGGGGAGGGCCAGGAGCAAGAAATCCCAATGAATAATCGGATAGATATCGCCATTTTCAAGGAAGATCCCGACAAGAACTTTAATTCAGAAAACGTGCTCTACTTCGCCAAACAGGAGATCAGCGAGCAAACCACCGTGCTGGAGTTTGAAGTGGAGGGCAAACCGAGCATCGCTGGAATTGACCCCTACATCAAGATGATTGATAAAAACCCAGACGACAACCTGCTGGAAATAGAGGCTTTGTAAGGCCCAGATCACTAGTCTCCCGGCCATCTGGGGTGGTGGCTGGGAAGCAGGATGGCCAGTTTTCTCCAGCAAATTAGGGATAACACTGGTCAATTACTGCGCAATTTGTGCTAGAATGCGCCACCTTCCCAGAAGTAGTACCCAATAACTCTAACAATCTGTGAGCAGTCGATGTCCGCACTTTCAGCCCTAGATGAAAACCCGCAACCCACAGGTACGCTAACCCTGCAAACCCTGGCCATGCCCCGTGATACCAATCCCCAAGGGGACGTATTTGCTGGCTGGCTGATGTCGCAAATGGACCTGGCGGGCGCAATCCTCGCCCAAAGTATCGCACGGGGCAGGGTAACCACCGTTGCGGTAGGCAGTATGGTGTTTTTACGCCCGGTACCTGTTGGCTCCACAGTCAGCTGCTATGCAGAGGCTATCGAAGTGGGTCGTTCTTCGATCAGGACTATGGTTGAGGTGTGGCTGACACGGGTTGATTCCGGTGAGCAGGTGAAGGTCACTGAAGGTGAGTTTGTTTTTGTCGCTATTGACGATAGTGGGCATACCAGGCCACTGCCTTAAGTTATTCACAAGAAGTCGCTCACTGAATCGCTGCGGGGAACAGTCTGGTACACAGCTTCCCCCTCATTATCCCCATTTAATCATTCCTGTTCTCATTATCCAGCTCTCGCGCCTGGTAATAGGCCTCTTCACTAATCTGGTGGTAGGGCCGTACATCCCGCTCAAAATCCTTAAAGGCTTTATAGATACGGGCAAACTCAGGGTCCTTGTCTGCAGTCTCCTGCATAATTTGCGTGTTGATTTGCTTTAAATGAGAAAGTACTTCATCCGGTAGACGCCTGAGCTTTACACCGTGCTCTTCCACTAATTCACGCAGGGCTCGGTTATTGCGCGCAGTGTACTCATCCAGCATGTCCTGGTTTGCTTCCCGGGCTGCCACGCGCACAATTGCCTGCAGGTCTTTAGGCAATTTATCGAAGGCTTTTTTATTGACAATAAATTCCATCATCGAGCCAGGCTCATGCCAACCAGGATAGTAATAATACTCGGCAACCTGGTGAAAGCCGAAGGCTAGATCATTGTATGGGCCAACCCATTCGGTCGCATCAATGACGCCAGTCTGCAACGCTGTATAAAGCTCACCACCAGGAATCGTGACGGCCGTGCCGCCGGCCCGGTTTAATACTTCTCCTCCCAGTCCAGGAATTCGCATTTTTAAACCCTGCAAATCCTCGACAGAGTTAATCGGCTTATTAAACCAACCCGCCATTTGCACCCCTGTGGAACCACCGGCCAGGGGTATCAAATTAAAAGGCTCGTAAATCTCCTCCCAGAGTTCCAAACCACCGCCGTGGTGGAGCCAGCCATTCATTTCCTGGGCATTCAAACCAAAAGGTACCGCAGTGAAAAACTGAGCCGCCGGAATCTTGCCTTTCCAGTAATAGGCTGCACCGTGCCCCATCTGCGCCGCACCCTCGGAAACAGCACCGAAAACCCCCAATGCAGGCACCAGTTCACCCGCACCGTAGACCTTAATTTTGAGACGGCCAGCAGACATCTGCTCTACCTCTTTGGCGAAGCGCTCCGGTGCCTGGCCCAGGCCGGGGAAGTTTTTTGGCCAGGTAGTAACCAGCTTCCACTCAAACAATTCTTTATCACCAGTATCAGAAAAGTGTTGTTGAGGCCCTTGAGCCGCACGGGAAGTTACCAGCGCGGCAAAGGTAATTACCAGCAGGGCGAGAAGGCCCAAAATAACGGCGGGGTACCAATTAATTTTTTTCATCGCTTCTAATTATCGTTTTTCTTGTAAGGCGCTGACTGTCAGCTAGCTAACTTTAATTATCGTGGCTCCAGTGATACTGGAGCCACGTGAGATTTGCTTCTTCAAAATAGATTCAGTTTTCCAGACCCTTGGTCTACAGCGGCTGCAATTTAGCCATAGCCACCACCAGCCATTTACTGCCGGCATCATCGAAGTTCACCTGTACCCGTGCGCGCGGGCCATTACCCTCAAACTGCACTACGGTGCCCTCACCAAATCTGGCATGCTCCACTCGCCCTCCCAGGGCGAGCGGTGGCAAATCATCAAAGTCTGGGGCCGGGTCGGAAAACTGACCCACTTTGCCATAATCCGCCTGGTATAGTGGCCGGGAAATCTCAGTCTTGAGGCGCACCTCGTGCACCAAATTAGCTGGAATTTCACCAATAAACCGTGAGGGGCTGTTATAGGTCTCACTGCCAAACAGGCGGCGGTTTTCTGCGTAGGTGATATACAGTTTGCGCATAGCGCGGGTAATTCCCACGTAGCAGAGTCGGCGCTCCTCCTCCATACGACCCGGCTCCTGCGCGGACATCTTGTGGGGAAACAGGTTTTCCTCCACACCCGCCATAAATACCAGGGGAAACTCCAGGCCTTTGGCGGAGTGCAGGGTCATTAACTGAACCGCCTCCTCAAACTCATCTGCCTGGCCCTCACCGGCATCGAGGGCAGCGCTGTCGAGGAACTGGTTGAGCAGAGGAATTTCCTCCTCATCTTCCTCCCCTTCGGGCAGGTCCACACCAGAGAAAGCGCGACAGGCAGTCACCAGTTCCTGCAAGTTCTCCACCCGCGTCTGGCCCTTCTCACCTTTTTCCTTGCCGTGGAATTCCAACAAGCCGCTAGTCTCGATCACACCCTCAGCAATAGCATCCAACTCTTTATCTTCTGCATTCGCTGCCAGCTGGTTAATCAGGTCCAGAAAGCTCTGCAGGGCATTGCCGGCGCGAGCGGCCAATACCCGCTGCTGCAACATCAGCTTGGCCGCCTGCCACAGGGAACAGCCCTGTTCGCGGGCATAGGAGCGCACCATTTCCACCGTGCGCGCACCGATGCCACGGGTCGGCGTATTCACCACCCGCTCAAACGCAGTGTCATCATCGCGGTTGGTAATCAGGCGCAGATAAGACAGGGCATTCTTGATCTCCAGGCGCTCGTAGAAGCGCTGGCCGCCATAGATGCGGTAGGGTACCTGCTCGCGCAGAAGCCCTTCTTCAAGTACCCGGGATTGGGCATTGGAGCGGTAGAGGATGGCAATGCTGTCGCGGCGGTTGCCATCGCGCACCCAGTCATTGATGCGTTCGACAATAAAGCGCGACTCATCCTGTTCGTTGTAGGCCGCGTAGACGGCGATGGGCTCACCCTCTTCACCCCTGGTCCACAACTCCTTACCCAGACGGCCACTGTTATTGGCGATCACCGCGTTGGCCGCATTCAAAATGGTGGAGGTGGAGCGGTAGTTTTGCTCCAGGCGCACCGTCTGGACTTCTTTCAGGTCTGTGGAAAAGTGCTGAATATTCTCGATCTTGGCACCGCGCCAGCCGTAAATGGACTGGTCATCGTCACCCACAGCTGTGATATGGCACTGCTCACCAGCAAGCAGACGCAACCAGGCGTATTGAATCGTGTTGGTATCCTGGAACTCATCCACCAGGATAAAGGGAAAGCGCTGGCGGTAATGGGCGAGAATAGCGTCGTTATTCAACCAGAGTTCATGGGCGCGAAGTAACAGCTCACCGAAATCCACCAGCCCACCACGCTGGCAGGCCTCTTCATAGGCAAAGTAGATCCGCACCATGGTCTGCAACCATGGGTCGGCGCCAGCATTGATATATTGCGGGCGCAGGCCTTCATCTTTCTGCGCACCGATCCACCACTGGGTTTCCCGCGGCGGCCACTTTTTATCGTCCAGCCCCAGATCCGCCTGTACCCGCTTGATCAGGCGCAGCTGGTCGTCGGAATCCAGGATCTGGAAGTTCTGCGGCAACCTGGCCTCTTGCCAGTGGGCTTTGAGCAGGCGATGGGCCAGGCCGTGGAAGGTGCCCACCCACATGCCGAAGGTATTCACCCCCAGCAGCTCTTCGATACGAGCGCGCATCTCGCGGGCCGCCTTGTTGGTAAAGGTCACCGCCATAATGGAATAGGGCGAGGCACCTTCCACCTGCATCAGCCAGGCGATGCGGTGCACCAGCACCCGGGTCTTACCCGAACCGGCACCGGCCAGAACCAATTGATTGCCGGGCGCGGCTGCTACTGCTTCGCGCTGGGCGTCGTTGAGGGGGTCTAAAATCTGAGATACGTCCATGGGCGATGATTGTACCAGAGCTGCTGTGCGAGACCTGTGTAAATAAACAGCATTTTACCCATCCTGACAACGCAAAGCCGCTCGCCAGCGGGGGGCACAGCCGCTACACTGCGCCATCTGGCATAGCGAAGGTAGTCTTGTGAAACCAGCGGAAGTCACGCAAAAAATCAGCGAACAACTGTCATCCATGCGCAAATCTGAGCGCAAGGTGGCGGAGTATATCCTCGCCAACCCGGATGAAATTATTCATATGCGTATTGTTGACCTGGCCACCGAGGCCCAGGTAAGTGAGCCCACGGTAGTGCGTTTCTGTCGCGCAGTAGGCTGCTCGGGGTTCCAGGAGTTCAAGCTGAACCTGGCCCAGCAGCTGGCCTCCAGCCCCAGTTTTGGCCAGATTGCAGTAACCGAGACCGACACCATTGCTGAATACAAGCGCAAAGTATTCGATTCCACTGTGGATACATTGTTGAAGGTACGCGACAGGATTGACGACCGCGCACTGGAAGCCGCTGTGACCGCCATGGCCGCCTCCAAGCGGGTAGAATTCTTCGGCTTTGGTGCCTCCGGTGCTGTCGCTGCCGATGCTCAGCACAAATTCTTTCGCCTGCAACTGGCTACTGCCGCACACTCCGACCATCACATCCAAAATATGTCGGCTATGTCGATGCAACCAGGGGATGTTGTGGTGGCTATTTCCCAGAGTGGGCGGACCAAAGCACTGTTACGCTCCATGAGCATGGCAAAAGAGCAGGGCGCTCTGGTCGTGGGCCTGGCCCCAAGTGGCTCCCCGGTAGCCCAGCAGGCGAGTATTCCACTGGAGGTGGATGTAGAAGAGGATATCGAGATCTACACGCCACTGTCTTCTCGAATCGCCCACCTGGTGGTAATTGATGTGCTAGCAATTGGCGTAGCCCAGCGTAAAGGACCACAGTTGCAAGAGCACCTGTTAAAGCTCAAACAGGGCCTTTACACCCTTCGTGAAGACAAGCACTGAGAGCATGAGCGTCCGCATAACGAAAAGATTAACCGCAGGCACCGCATTGACGGCTTCCCATAGCAGCCAATGCACTGCCATCGGCCAACAGAAATTTATTGCTCCAGCACTATTAACTATCCCATAAATACTGCAATACAAAACTAAACTGCTTGGCATCCCCAACAAAGACACCCCGAGATTGAACGCATGAATATTGCATTGATCGGTGCCAGTGGTTTTATCGGTTCTGCACTGTTGGTCGAGGCCTTGGCAAGAGGGCACCGGGTCACAGCTCTGGTTACCCACCCCGAGAAGCTACAAACCCAGGAGAGGTTAACCGCAACCCAGACCGACGTATTAAACACTACGCAGCTTGCCGACTTATTGAGAGGCCACGATGCGGTGATCAGTGCTTTTAGCGGCCACGCCCAACAGGATATTCACGGCTATTACCTGCGAGGCTTCGAATCAATTCTCAACGCCTGCAAAGAGGCGGGGATAGATCGCCTTCTAGTTGTTGGTGGCGCCGGCAGTCTTGAAGTTGCTCCAGGAGTGCACTTATTGGAAACTCCCCAATTTCCACCGGAATGGAAAGCCTCAGCTCTCGGTGCCCTTGATGCCCTCAAGCGACTAAAGCAGGAAAATACGCTACAGTGGACTTTCCTGAGCCCCGCCGCCTTGATCGAGCCCGGCGAGCGCACTGGTCATTTTCGTCTCGGAGGCGACCAGCTGATGGTGGATAGGGATGGCCGTAGCCGCATCTCCCTAGAGGATTACGCCATAGCAATGATCAATGAGCTGGAGCAGCCTCAACATATCCAGCAGCGTTTTTCAGTTGCCTACTAATGAAAACTGTTAAGTTAAAAGATACTGAGTTATTGATAAGCTGGTGAAAAGGTCACTGTCCCGTTACCATTGGGTCACATTGGAGCCTTGGCCAAAGGCCACCAAATACGTACCCTCGGCTGGATAAACACCAATTTTATGTTTGAAATCCAGCCGACATACCCGAATAGACCGCCTTCTCAGCGCCTTTCGCGATACGAAAAAGCTCTCTACCGAAAGAACCGTCTTAAACTCACAGGTTTGATATTGAGCTTGCTGTAGTCTCGACTGTGGTCTGCCATAACAGATCGAGCAATGCGTTTTACGGTTTTCCACTGAGCTGTATCAGAGTCAACTATGAGTTCGAAGCCAAAACCTGATGAAAAAACCACACCGCGTTGGCTGGTGGTATGGCTGGCGGCTCTCGTATCCTTGACGCCCTTTTCGATTGACAGCTACCTGCCAGCTATTCCCGCCATGGCTGCAGCGCTGGATACTGAGGTGGAGCGAGTACAGTATTCAGTTTCCAGCTTTTTGTTGGGTTTCGCCCTGGGGCAATTGTTCGGTGGCCCACTATCAGATCGCTGGGGACGCCGCTTAGTGGGGACTATTGGTCTAAGCATTTATATTGTCAGTTCTCTGTTAGTGCTGCTCACAGACCATGTCGACCAGTTGATTATCCTGCGCTTCCTTCAGGCCATCGGTGGCGGTTTTGCTACTGTGATCTGCGCAGCAATTGTGCGCGACCTGCACAGTGGGCGCGAAGCAGCCAAGATTATCTCTATGATCAGTACCATAATGTTGATCGCTCCACTGATCGCACCAGTCATTGGGGCACTCCTTCTGGCCATTGGTGGCTGGCAAAGCATTTTTGTTTTTTTACTCTTGTACGCATTGGCAATGCTGGTTCTGGTGCGCCTGTTATTGCCGGAGACCGTGCCGCGCTTTACCCGCGCGCGTCGCCAGCTAATGCCTCTGGGGTCCTTGATCTCAAGTTATGGGCAGGTATTGCGCAATCGCCGGGCCCTCGGTTTCCTGGGCGCCCAGGCCTGTGTGAGCGGCTCGATGTTTATCTATATCACCACAGCGCCCTTCGTATTTATGGATTATTTTGAGGTCAGTGCCAGCCAGTTTCCCCTGTTTTTTGGCAGCTGCATTCTGGGCCTGATCTGCATGGTGCAGGTCAATATACGGCTGTTAAATCTGTTTCAGCCGCGCAATATATTGCTGGCAGGCATCTCTCTACAGATACTGGGTTGTGGTCTGCTGTTGCTGGGCACTATGACTGGAATTCGGGAAATTACCTTGTGGATGGTGCCACTGGTACTGGTGATGAGCTGTATCGGCATGACAGGCCCCAACGCTGCAGCCTGCTATCTAGAGTTCTTCCCCAAAATCAGTGGCAGTGCCAATGCCCTCTATGGGGCCACCATATTTATTACCGGGGGGGTCCTGGGCGGATTAGTCAGCAGCATACACACCGGCACCCTGGTGCCTATCGCCGCATCTATGTTTGGCTGTGCGGTGGCAGCATTTTTTTCCGCCATGGTAATCGCTCAGGCGCGCAAGCCCATCGAATCAGATATACCGGCTACCAAACGATTCACCCCACGCTAATCCATGAGGATACCCTGGCAACTGGTCCTACAATTCTTCCTCTTGTAGGGCCTGCTGTACCGATGGCCGTTCCGACATTCGCTTCTGGAACGCCTGCAGCTTGGGCCAGCGCGCCATATCAAACTGCTGGGCTTCCATCCAGCGGGACAGCACATATAAGTAGGCATCCGCCACAGAAAATTCATCGCCCATCAGGAAGTCTTTGTCCAGGCGCTTTTCTATATAGTCGAAGCGTCGTAACAAGCTTTCGCGCGCTTGCTCCTGCTCATCCTTGGCGCCATCCCAGAACAGCGGTTTAAATAATTTATGTACCTCTGCACTGAGGAAATTAAGCCACTCCAACAAGCGGTAATGGGCGAGGCTACCAACTGGCGGAGCCAGGTGCGCATCTGGCTTTTGTTCCGCGAGAAACTGTACTATCGTCGACCCCTCTGTCAGTATTTCCCCACCTTCCAACTGCAGGGCAGGGATGTAACCCTTCGGATTTATCTTCCTGAAGTCATCGCCGTTTTCCATGGTATGTGTCTTCAGATCAACCTTGCACAAGTCCAGATCAATACCCGCTTCAAGCGCGACAATATGTGGGGATAGCGAGCAGGCGCCGGGAGTGTAAAAGAGTTTCATTGCGGTCCTCAGGTAACAGTTGCGCAGCAACCAGCAGTATAGGCGTGCATTTTTAAAACGTTACCTAGCCGCGCCTATGCGGTGCAGCGTAATCCAGCTGTGGTCCCTTTGGCACAATTCCAGTGGGGTTGATATGCAGGTGGCTACCGTAGTAATGATGCTTGATATGGAAGAAATCCACGGTTTCCGCTACTCCCGGCCATTGAAACAGCTCCCGGGTAAATCCCCACAGATTCTTAAAGTCAGCCAGGCGCTGCTTGTTACATTTAAAATGGCCATGATAAACAGCATCAAATCTGATTAATGTTGTAAACAGTCGCCAGTCGGCCTCTGTTACCTGATCTCCAGTCAGATAGCGGTTATTCTGCAGGCGCTGCTCCAGCTGTTCGAGAGTACTGAAAAGCGACTCATAAGCTCGCTCATAGGCCTCTTGGGTAGTGGCAAAGCCGGCACGATAAACCCCGTTATTTACGGTTTCATAAACCACATCATTTGTCGCATCTATATCGCCCTGCAGGTCATCGGGGTAAAAGTCATCCTCGCTACCGGTGAGACGATCAAAGGCACTGTTGAGCATTCGGATGATTTCAGATGATTCATTGCTAACAATACACTGGCGCTGTCTGTCCCACAGCACTGGTACAGTGACACGTCCACTGTAATCACTGCGATTGCGCTGATATAGCTGGTAAAGGTAATCATATTGAAAGAGGTGATCACCACTGCTGCCTTCCTCGGTGTTGAAGGACCAACCATGCTCACGCATAAAGGGGCTGACAATAGAAATATCTATGTAGTCGCGCAGATTTTTTAATGTGCGGAAAATGAGCGTACGGTGGGCCCAGGGGCAGGCGAGTGAAACATACAAGTGATAGCGACCCGCCTCAGCGATAAAGCCTCCCTCTCCACTCGGCCCCGGGGCTCCATCACTGGTCACCCAATTGCGGAGCTGTGCTGCCTCACGCACAAACTCACCCTGGCTTTTACCAGTGTCATACCAGTGGTTGCGCCACTGTCCATCGACCAAAAGGCCCATCACTACCTCCCGGCGCTCTCGTGAGTTACCTCCTAGTCCCTGTTGAAATCAGCGCAGTAACTATTTTTTACGGAACCAGTGGTCCAGACTGAAGCGCCCTGCACCAGCGCAGGCAAGAATCAAAAAGCCGCCGGCAATGGTGATGTTTTTCATAAAGCTGGTCATCTCACCTGAATCTCCGGGAGAGAAGTGCACCATCCAGGCGCTGGCAAGGCAGAAAAGAAACAGAATTATCGCCGCAAAGCGGGTAAAGAGGCCAAAAAATACTGCCAGCCCCCCGAGCAACTCAACCACAATCACCAGAGGCAGTAAAAAGGCCGGGAGTCCCATGGATACCATAAATGCCTCTGTCATTTTATAGCCGCCGATTTTGTTCCAGCCGGCAAAAATGAATATCAGAGACATCAATATTCGTCCTACCAATTTGGAGGTGTCGCACAACGCAGGATGGTTCGCCATAACTTCCTCTCTCGTTACAGGGGAATTACAGACAATGGAATGCCTCCAGTGTAGTTGGGAACTGTTATGGGAGACGGATGCCGCGCATCGAATATTAGTAATAATCAGACTTAACAAGGAAATAGACGCCAAAATATCGACGAAAATCCATAAGTGGCAGCCTGGACAGCTTCTACTCCTCACCTGGGCGCAAAATTGAAAAATGCAGTTGTGCCTCACTGGGGAGCCGTTACAATTGCGCGCCCCTAATGAAGGCGCTGGCCGGCAGTATCCACATGGCGCGCCCCTGCGTAACCCCGGAACCGGAGCCCTCCTCACGGGAAAATCGAGCGGCGCTCGCACGGCTACAATAACGGCACGCTCACAATTGATAAATTTGCCCGCTGAGAGAGCAGGTACCACTGCTCCTTTTTGAGGGTTGGGAGTAATCCCGGAAATTTCACCCCTGGAGTCCACGCACGGCATGGAAGTCTATTACACCTTTTGTTTTCTTGCCGCTGTGTCGGTTTTTCTCGGCTTCCTCAACCAGTACGTTTTGCGCGCGCAAACCACTATCGCAATCACCGCGGGTGCGCTGGCACTGTCTCTTATAGTGACTGGTCTGGGCAAATTGGGTGTGGTCGAACTGCGCACCTGGGCAGATCAACTACTGCCGTTGCTCAACCTGGAAGATATTCTGCTGAAGGGCATGCTGGGATTCCTGCTTTTCGCCGGCAGTTTACATATCGACCTGCTGGCACTGCGTAACCAGAAAATCGAAATTGGCCTGCTGGCGATCGTCGGCACCCTGATTTCTACATTTGTGGTAGGGGCACTGCTGTACTGGTTTCTTATGTTGATTAATATGCCAGTCGCCTTTGTTTACTGCCTGCTATTTGGCGCACTAATATCTCCTACAGACCCCATCGCGGTGCTGGCAATAATGAAAAACCTGAAAGCACCCGAGCAGGTATCTATCCAGGTAGAGGGGGAGTCCCTGTTTAATGATGGCTTTGGCATAGTGATTTTCGCTGTGATCTATGCCCTGGCCTTTGAGGGCGGCCAACCGACTGTTCCCGCAGTCGCCGAGCTATTCATCGTGGAGGCGATCGGCGGTATTTTGCTTGGCCTGATTATCGGCGGGCTTTTTCACTGGTTGATCTGCTGCACCGACGACCACAGTCTGGAATTATTGCTAACCCTGGTGATCCCGACTGCAGGCTTCTCGCTGGCGAATATCCTCGGTGTTTCCGGAGCCCTGGCGATGGTAGTAAGCGGCATTATTATCGGTAACTTCACCCGTGAACGGGGCTTTTCCCGTGTGAGCCAGCATGAGCTGGATAATTTTTGGAATATTACAGAAGATTTTCTCAACGGCTTGCTCTTCCTGCTGGTGGGCCTGTTCCTGATCACCATCGACCTACGACCCGCAGACTACCTGCTAATGGTAATGGCAATTGTGATAGTGCTGCTGGCCCGGGTCATGGCGGTGGGAGTGCCCTTCCTGTACCTGAAGAGGCGCCGTCGCTATCACCCCTATACCAACCGGATACTGATTTGGGGTGGCCTCAAAGGGGGATTGGCTCTAGCGTTGGCTATGTCCATCCCAGCTGGCAGCGCTTTTGTACAAGGGCAGGACCTGCGTTACCTTTGGGTGGTAATGACCTACGGCGTGGTGCTCTTTTCTATCGTGGTGCAGGGCTCTACCATAGCCCCGTTAATTCGCCGCAGCCGAGAGTTTGCCGAGCCCGAAAGTACAGTGGGCTCCAACCAGCAACACACCGCCAAATAGCGATAATTCATCAATGGAACACTCTAACTTCCTCGTAGAAGCCGTCATTTTTATGGCTGCGGCGGTGATCGCCGTACCCATCGCAACCCGTCTCGGCCTCGGCTCAGTACTCGGTTATCTGCTCGCTGGAGTCGCGATAGGGCCCAGTGCCCTGGGCCTGGTGGGCGATGCCAGCGACGAGATGCACGTGGCCGAGTTTGGGGTGGCCCTGATGCTGTTCCTGATCGGTTTAGAGTTACAGCCAAAAAAGCTGTGGCAAATGCGGGGAGCCATTCTCGGTACAGGCAGCGCCCAGCTCCTATTGACCGCTGCCGCTGTTGCCGGGGTAGCCCTGCTTTTATTTGGCTTAGATTGGCGCTCAGCGGTTGCTATCGGACTGATATTGGCACTTTCTTCAACTGCTATTGTTTTGCAATCCCTCAGCGAAAAAGGGCTGCTGAAAACCCAGGGGGGGCGCAGTGCCTTCGCAGTATTGCTGTTCCAGGATATTGCCGTTATTCCCATCCTTGCACTTTTACCACTACTTGCCGGCACTCCCGCCGAAGCCCACGCCAGTGGCCTGAGTGGCTGGCAATATGCTGCTGCGGTGATCGGCACCATTGCCGCTTTTGCGATTAGCGGCCGCTACCTACTCGGCCCATTGCTGCGCCTGGTCGCGGGCAGCCAGGTGCGCGAGATGTTTACCGTTACCGCCCTGTTAATAGTCTTCGCCGCCGCAGCGGTAATGACCTGGCTGGATCTATCACCGGCACTGGGTACCTTCCTGGCCGGAGTGCTGCTGGCGGAAAGTGAATTCCGCCATGAACTGGAAGCGGATATTCAGCCGTTCAAAGGGCTACTTCTAGGACTGTTCTTTATTGCCGTTGGCGCGAGTCTGAACTTCGCCCAGATTGCCGAGAACCCATTGCTGTTGTTCGGCCTTGTCATCACTCTGGTCCTGGTTAAGTTTGCCGTTCTTTTTGGCCTTGCACGCATGATGCGCCTTTCGAAAGGGGAGGACTGGTTATTCGCCCTATCCCTCGCCCAGGCGGGGGAATTCGGCTTTGTGCTCGTCTCCTTCTCCACCCAGATCCAGGTCCTGGATGCCGGTGCCAGCAGCCTGCTGGTTGCTTTGATTGCCTTGACTATGGCACTCACCCCGGTATTGCTATTGATATTCGAACAATTTATCCAGCCACGCTTTCTGGTTGGGCCTGAAAGCCCTGTGGAGGTAGATACCCCCCCACCAGTAGACCATGGCTCGCCGGTAATTATTATCGGCTATGGTCGCTTTGGGCAGATCACTGGGCGCCTGCTCAACGCCTGCGGCTTCGGCACTACTCTGTTAGAGCGCAATGCAGAACAATTGGATCTCGTGCGTCGCTATGGCATAGAAGCCTACTACGGGGACGCTTCGCGAGAGGACTTGCTACGTGCTGCCGGTGCCAAAAATGCACGTCTTGTTATCCTGACACTGAGCGACCAGGCCGCATCTCTCGAAATTATCGCCCAGCTGCAAAAGCATTTCCCGCATTTGATTATTCTCGCAAGGGCGCGCAACCGCATGCACCAATATGCACTGATGGAGGCCGGAGTAAAATATATCTTTCGTGAGACCGTGGATTCGGCACTGGCAATTGGTGAGAAGGCCTTAATATTACTCGGCCTTAGTCCGATGCAGGCGCGTAGAGCAGCACGTAAGTTCAAACAACACGACGAGCGTATGCTGGAGGCTCTATTTCCCTACTGGCGCGATGAAACCCAGCACATAGCCCAAGCCCGAATCTATCGAGAACAGCTGTTACAGGCACTACAGCAGGACAGACGCGACAAAGACCTCCACTTGGATCACTACTGGGAAGAAGCGCAACCAGAGACAGAGAAGCCTTAGGGTTGCCGAGGAGTTGAACGGGTATGGCACGGACCTGGAGACTTTCTAGCCTTTTGACATCAGGCTCGCCTCTACCAAGTCTACTTCCATTACCAACTTGCGATGGAGTTCATCATCGATTTCCCTGCGCACTCTCAGGGTAAAAAGTTGCTTGCGCTCAGCGGCAAGAGCCGCCAGGCGGAAATTACGCTCGACTCGCGCGCGCACCCATACCTGTTCCTCATTTTCATCCTCGCCAGTACTGATACGGCGACGATAGACTTCCAACAGGTGATCAATCGCCTCATAGGCAACATCTTTGTGCTCCCAATGCGCATTGATAGTACTGCGTAGTATTATCAAGCGTTCCTCTGCCGCCTTAGCCGCTGACATCCTTGCACCTCGCTCATCGCCAATCGCTGCCAGTTGCGGTGTATCCGGCAAATGCTTCAGCAACAAGGGAAGTGCAAAACTGGCCAACAACAGTGAAAAAAGGATTACCCCCATGGCAATAGCCAGCGCCAGTTCCCGCCCCGGCAAGGGTGAGCCGTCAGGTAACAGAAGAGGAAGGGAAAAAGCTCCTGCAAGGGTTATCGCTCCCCGTACCCCTGACACAGTCAATACACTGACCAATATCAAGTGTGCTGAAAGTGAGCGTATGCTCCGACGAAAACGGGAAAAATAGAGAGATACCCACACCCAGATAAAACGCAGTAAAAGCAGTACCAAAGATATTGCCAGGATATATAGAGCCACCATGCCGAGGCTGGTATGCCTTGCACCGGCGAGATCAGCCTCTGCCAGTCGAACCAATTGCTCACCGAGTAAAACGAAAATAATCCCATCCAATACCGTTTGCACAGTCTTCCACACAGCGCGGCGATCCATACGTGTCGTGGACATTTCCGAGCCGTGTAGATTAGTGTAATGAGTAGCAATACCTGCCGTTGCCGCTGCCAGAATCCCGGATACCTGTAGGCTTTGACCTGCCATATAAGCGGCAAATGGCACTAATAAGCTCACCAGTATCTGTATTGCAGAGTCCTCACCACCTATTCGCACCAGCCAGCGCAACAAATATCCGCAAATAAAAGCAACTCCGGCTCCAATTGCTATGCCGCCCACTGCAACCCAGACAAAACCACCCACCGCTTGCGAAAAGGAAAAGCTGCCGGTCATCGCGGCTGCCACTGCGAACCGGAAAATATCCAGTCCCGACGCATCGTTGAACAAGGACTCCCCAGCAAGAATATGTTCCAGCCGCGCTGGCATGGCATTACCACCATGCACAACTGAAACTGCAACCGGGTCTGTGGGCGCGAGTATCGCCGCTACAGCAAAAGCTACGGCAACAGGGATGACCGGCACCAGCCAATAGATAAAAAAGCCCATGCCCACTACGGTAAAAACCACCAGACCAACAGCCAGGGTTACAATCAACCCCAAATCCCGGAAAAAAGCACCCTTGGGAATACGCCAACCGGCAAGAAATAGCAGGGGAGGAATAAAAAGAAGAAAGAAAATTTCCGGGTCGAGCGGTATCTCGATACCGAAAACCCCACCTAGGATAACGCCGCCAACAATTTGTATTAATGGGAGGGGGATGGGTAGCGGAAGGATACGAGCGACAATAAGGCTAAGTGCCACCACCAATAGTAAAAGCAGCGCAAGAACGAGATAGTGCATCGCCCACTCAGGATCCTTGAAAGGCTCACCGCATAGCGGCATTTAACCCGACATCCAACGGGCTAATCATTTCAGCCAGTATAGGAAACTGTGAATACCCAATACATGCCTACTTAATCAAACATATCCGGCTGCTCTTCACAGATCACACTATACAAAGGCTGGAAGCTGAATAGTCCAGCCAGTTCTGTACCCACCACTGCACGAGTCCGGATAGCCACTTCCGGGTCAATTAATACTGGTTTTCCAGCCGCTTCGGCCATTAATTGCGCCTGGCAACTACGCTCCATAGTAATATACCACCAGGCCGCCTCATCCACAGTTTTCCCCACAGTAAGCAAGCCATGGTTCTGCAATATCAGTGCTTTGTAATGGCTTAGCGCTTTTGCCAGGGCTACTCCCTCTCCCATCTCCAGCACAACACCGGAGAAAGTATCCAAAAGCCCGTGGTCAGCAAAAAAAGCACAGGCATCCTGTGTAATAGGGTCCAACAAACGTCCGAGGGTAGACCAGCTTTTACCGTATAGGGAGTGTGCGTGTGCCGCTGCGACAATGTCCGGACGGGTTCGGTGAATATGAGAGTGAATAGTAAAAGCTGCCCCATTTAAATAACCATTGCCTTCAACCACCTCACCTTTGTGATTGACCAGCAATAATTGCGACATACGTATTTTCTGGAAAGCCACCCCCATGGGATTTACCCAAAAATGATCCTCAAATTCTGGATCCCGTACGGTAATGTGGCCGGCTATTCCCTCATCGTAGCCAAACTTTCCAAATAATCGAAAAGCAGCTGTCAGTTTTCTTTTCCTCTCTTCGCGTATCTGCGCCGGTGGTAATAATGGATCTCCCAGCAACATACTGATGTCGCCATTCATAACCGCAGCATCAATGCCTGTTTTTTTTCTTATTTTTTCTACAGTACTCATCTGCTGGATCTCTCTAATAGAAAAATTCCGAAAGCCGGTTATAGCACGTAATATCTATTTTAAGCGAGAGGAAGTGTTATAACTTTTTTAAAATAAAGCCAATTAAGCAAATGACTTTTATGCCTTTAATTAAGATTTATCTGTCGTGTATTTTTTTGCATAACAACCAAGCTTTTTTGCTGATTAAAAAGTATGGGACATATCACTATGCCCCATATTTTTTAAGAAAAATTTTATCTGAAAAACGCTTTAACGAAAATTATTGTTCCGATGATTCAATCGAATTCCTCCAGGACAACTTTTCCCTTGGCTGCCTGGGATTCGATAAAAGCATGAGCCTTGCGCAGGTTTTCTGCGTTTATTTTCCCAAAATGCTGGCCAAGAGTAGTTTTAATTAACCGGCCATCAATCAATTCAGACAGTTCGCTGAGTAACTGGTGTTGCGCGCCCATATCTTCAGTTTCAAATAGTGAGCGGGTAAACATAAATTCCCAGTGTAACGAGATGCTCTTTTGCTTGAACGCTATCACATCGAGCGAATTGGGGTCATCAATTAAGGCAAACTTACCCTGGGGCTTTATGCACTTTACAATCTCAGCTTGGTGATCTTCCGTATTGTTAAGACTAACGACATAATCGACCTCATCAAGCCCGGCACCTGCCAACTCTTCACTCAAAGGATTATTGTGATTAATAACCTGATGCGCCCCCAGGCTTTCCAGCCAGGCTTTCGTCTCCGGCCGTGAAGCTGTGCCAATTACCGTAAGGTTGGTCAGGCATCGCGCCAGCTGAACCAAAATAGAGCCCACGCCCCCAGCGGCACCTATTACCAGGATGGACTTGCTATTGGCCCCTTTACCCGTCTCTACCTGTAAACGATCAAAGAGCATTTCCCAGGCGGTAATAGCAGTCAGGGGCAGGGCAGCGGCTTCCGCATCAGCCAGGCTATACGGCGCACGGCCAGCGATACGCTCATCTACCAACTGATACTGGGCATTGCTACCTGGGCGGGAAATATCACCCGCATACCAAACACGGTCACCAACGGTAAACTCAGAAACCTCATGGCCAATCTCTTTAACAATTCCTACCGCATCCCACCCCAGAACTTTCCAATGCCCCTCAGCTGGCGTCGCCCTGGAGCGCACCTTGGTATCCACAGGGTTTACCGATATCGCACTAACTTCAACCAGTAAATCTCTCCCAGACACTTTGGGAACCGGCAGAGAAATATCCTGCAGTGATTGAACATCGGAAATGGGCAGGGAATGTTGATAACCTACGGCCTTCATCATGGTGCAAATTCCTACTTATATAGCTTCGTTGAGATGGCTCCATCTTAAGCACCGTTACCCAATAGAAAAACCGCCCAAAAGTGTAAGGAGTTTCAAAAAATATTATAAAGTTCAAGCGGCTAACAAAGCGTTATGCCTTCCCACGAAAGCACAGCGCGACATACCGAGAACGGCCCGGGAAAATTTTTTGGAACTAGCTCAGAAAATCGCGCAACAGACTATTAAATCTGTCCGGCGCTTCCAGAAACACAAAGTGACTTCCCCCCTCGGAAGCTTCGATAATCTCCAGTCGCGAGCCTCTTATCTGCTTATGAATCCACTGTTGACACTCCACGGGATGGGGACTTGCCCTCCCAAAAATAATCAAAGTGGGTTTTTCAATACGGGGGATAAAATCCCGCCAATCGCGGGTAACATTGTCAACAAATAGGCGTGCCGCCAGTGCGCGGGGGAATTGTAAATTGACCGCAACCAACTCTTCCCTCTGTTGTGAAGTCATTGCAGGGGTCACCATGGACATCAAAATATCCCGGGTGGCCAGCTCTCCACCGGGTCCAATCAAACGGTTGGTAAACTGGTAGAGCCCGTTGGGTGTGATAATTGCCCCGGCATCCAAACACTGCTTTTCCGACCAGCCGGGATCGGCGAGAAGGGCAGCGGGTTCGTCGATAAAGATGAATTTTGAAACCAAGGAATCACCAAACATCTCCAGGTAATTCCAGATAACTGAGGCCCCGGCCGAATGACCGAGCAGGTAGAGTGGGTTTGGCCTTAGAGCCTCAATCAGCTCCTGCAGATCCTTGGCCAAACGCGCAACTCGATAACCATATGAGGGTTTATCAGAGAGGCCATGGCCGCGCATATCCAGTGCGATCACCCTCAGACGATCGCTCAATCCGGCGAGCTGATACTTGAACAGGGCAGCCCCTTGGGACCAGCCATGCAGAATTAATAGAGTGGGACCGGAACCTGCCTGCAGATAACGGAGAGTCACACCATCCGAAGTAGTAAATGCAAACTGCTCAGCAGGTTCATTCATAAGCCATCCGTGGCCATGTGGGATTTACTCTACGGTAACTGACTTAGCCAAGTTCCTCGGCTGATCTACATCGGTGCCCTTCAGTACCGCCACATGATAGCTAAGCAACTGCAAGGGTACTGTGTAGAGAATTGGCGCCAAGCTCTCTGGGGAATCCGGTACTTCAATCACGGTAACCCCCTCCTCACTAGCAAAGCCTGCTTTGGGGCTGGCAAAAACAAATAACTGGCCGCCACGTGCACGCACTTCCTGCAGATTAGATTTGAGCTTTTCCAGTAATTCATTATTTGGTGCCACAACAATTACTGGCATATCCGCATCTACCAGTGCTAGGGGGCCGTGCTTGAGTTCCCCAGCCGGATAAGCTTCGGCGTGAATATAGGAGATTTCCTTAAGCTTCAATGCCCCTTCCAGGGCAATTGGGAACTCGACACCACGTCCAAGGAACAGTGCGTGGTTTTTCTCTGCAAAAGCCTCGCTGCTGTGCTTAACCACCTTATCCAGATCGGTAAAGTCTTCCATCAGCTGCGGCAATTTATGCAGAGCTCCCACTAACTCCGCCTCTCGCTCAGATGAGAGGCCATTGGCCTTGGCCAAGGCAATACAGAATAATTGCAGGGCTACCAGCTGAGTGGTGAAGGCTTTTGTAGAGGCTACACCAATTTCCGGGCCTGCTTCAGTCATCAGGGACAATTCAGATTCACGCACCAGGGAACTGTTGGGTACGTTACAAATGGTCATGGAGGCCAGATAGCCGAGTTCCCGAGCCTGACGCAAAGCCGCCAGAGTATCGGCAGTTTCTCCAGACTGTGAAATGGTTACAAACAGGGTACCTGGACGTACTACCGTTTTACGGTAGCGCAACTCACTGGCCACCTCTACGGAACAGGGCACCCCGGCCCAATCCTCCAACCAATAGCGCGCAACCATACCCGCATGGTAGCTGGTACCACAGGCGACAATCTGCACCTGCTGCACCTGTGGCAAGATCTCTTGAGCGCGAGTACCCAGCGCCTGGGATAACACCGAGTGGTCACCAATACGTCCCGCCAGAGTTGCCGCCACAACTTCCGGCTGCTCAAAAATCTCTTTCTGCATATAGTGGCGATAGCGACCCTTGTCAGTTACGTCATGACCGCCATCGAGCTTGTGCACTGGACGACTAACTTCTTCCCCCTGCCTGTCCCGCACAGAAATACCGCTGCGACGCACCTCAGCAACATCGCCCTCTTCAAGGAAGATAAAGCGATCGGTAACTTGGCGTAAAGCCATAGGATCAGAGGCAATAAAATTTTCCTCAATACCAACACCTAAAACCAAAGGGCTGCCATAGCGCGCACAAGCCATAACTTCCGGCTCTTCACTGCTGATAACAGCGAGGGCGTAGGCCCCCTCAAGCATCTGTGTTGCTTTAGCTACGGCGTCCACCAGACTATGACCATCTTTACTCAGAGAGTGAATTAGATGTACGACCACCTCTGTATCAGTATCTGAGGCAAATTTATAACCTTTATCCTGCAAGTCTGAACGCAATGCTTGGTGATTTTCAATAATACCGTTATGTACCAGAGCAATATGTCCAGACATATGTGGATGAGCGTTTTCATTGGATGGAACCCCGTGGGTGGCCCAGCGGGTGTGAGCAATCCCCTGATGGCCCTCAGCGGGCTCAGCTTGAAGCTTGGCTTCTAAGTCAGCAACCTTACCCAGACTCTTGCGCAACTGTAGTTCGCCATCATCACTGCGCAGGCAAACTCCCGCAGAGTCATAGCCGCGATATTCCAGGCGGCGCAATCCTTCTAGTAGAATTTCAGTTACATTGCGCTGCGCGAGGGCGCCAACAATTCCACACATGTTTATCTCCTAATAAATCAATTTCTTTTATTTAATTCTGCTGCTCATTTAGCTCTACTGGAGGCTGCAGCACGGATTACCTGCACTCCCAGACCCTCAAGCTGTTGCTGTGCATCGTCACTCAGGCCTGTATCAGTAACCAGGGTATCTACTTGCTCCCATGGCAGTTCCAGGTTTGGAATACGCCTGCCCACTTTGCTGGATTCAGCCAAGACCACGACTTCGCGAGCAACTTCTGCCATCACACGCGATAAACCAATCTGCTCGTTAAATGTGCAAGTACCGCGCTTCAGGTCTATTCCATCGGCTCCAATAAAGGCGCGGTCGAAGTCGTAATCTCGCAACACCTGCTCTGCCACCTTGCCCTGAAACGCCTCAAAATGGGGGTCCCAGGTGCCTCCAGTCATAAGCAGCGTCGGTTCGTTTTCCAGTTCACGCAAAGCATTAGCTACATGCAGGGAGTTGGTCATCACCACCAGGCCGCGCTTACGCTCCAGTTCAGGAATCATTGCCGCGGTGGTGCGGCCATAATCGATCACGATACGGTGGTGATCGGGAATAAGTGCCGCCGCTGCACGGCCGATCACACGCTTAACCTCTGAGGGCCCTTCCTCTACTACCAGTTCCCGTGGCACCGGGATGGCGCCTCCGCGGCGACGCAGTAGCAGCCCATGATTTTCCATAGCGGTAAGATCCTTTCGGATCGTAACCTCTGAAGTTTCGAAGCGTCGTGCTAACAGCTCGACACTAGCCTCTCCCGCCTCATTGAGAAGGCTCATGATGCCGTGTCGACGTTGCTGTGTATTGCGTTTAGACATAAATGGCTATCTTTCATTTCGAAACTTAAAGATAGCAAAACGAAAGATAAGTTCCCACATTATTTTCCTCTCTGGCGATATTTACCGGAGAGTTATTGGGGGATGATTGCGTGATCAATATTTAGCGGGAAAGAGCCTGTAACATAGCCTGAAGAAAACGCGCTAATTCTCCACCTGTTACAGCTCTGTGATCAGCGCTGATTGAGAGAGGCAGCAGAGGGCGCATAGCTGGCCAGCGATCAATAATGACGACTCCCTGGCAAACCCGCCCAGCACCGACAATCGCTACCGTTGGGGGCAATACAACCGGAGTGGCGTAGCGGCCAGCAATAGTGCCGAAATTGGATAAAAGTATCGTCGCTCCCTGTAGATCGCTTTGTGCAATACCGGTTTCCCTGGCTTGGTGCTTAAAATCTGCAACCTGCTGCAATAGCTCTTCATCCGAGCGCCCCCCCACATCCCTAAGTACTGGAACAAATAGGCCCCTCGGGGAATCCACTGCCAATCCGATATTCACACCCTTCTGGAGAGCCAGCTGACCTTCCTGGTAGAGAGCATTGAGGGTCGGTTCAACTGTACAAGCAGCTTGCACAGCACGTACCAATCGCAACAGGGCCGGCGCGCTGCCCCACCAGCTGGAGATATCTGCATCATCACACAGGGTAATTTGCATTACCTGGTCTCGCGCCCGGCTCATGGAAAGCCCCATAGCCCGCCGTGCCGGCGACATAATCGTCTCGGGCTGGCTCCCGGTTGCAGTACTTTTGCTGGGAGAGGAAGGCGGCGAGGATGGGCTAACTTTTCTGGCAATCTTCTCCCTGGAGCCTACCGATGCAAGCACCTGGGATTCAGTCACCAGGGCACCGTTTTCTGAGAGTCGCTGCAAGTCCACCCCCAAACGCCGAGCCAAGGCACGCACTGAGGGTGTAGCCAGCCGCCTGGGGCCCTCTGAAAACCACTGTTCCGCGCTCAGGACATCTCGCCCCTGCTCCAACTTGCCGACAACTGTGCCGCCATCAAGGTGGGAGCTAGGTTCTTCTGCAGCTTGAGCAGGCTCTTTAATCACACCAGGGGCTTCTTCGGAGCTCCCGGGCGATATCTCCTCACCCCCGATATCCTCACCAGCGGTGACAAACCCAACCAGGGGTTCGCCTACATTGACGGTTTCATCCTCAGCTGCAAACAGCTTCTCAATTTTGCCGCCCCAGGGAGCTGGCACCTCCACGAGTGCCTTGGCAGTCTCAACCGTCACCAGGCTTTCATGGGCGGCAATCGTATCTCCTTCACTAACATGCCACTCTCGCACAACCGCATCGGGCAACCCTTCACCAAGATCCGGCAGGGTGAAAACTTTCATACTGCACCTCCATTGGCATAATCGAGTGCTTTGCGCACCGCAGCCAAAATTCTCGGGGCTCCCGGCAGATATTCATCCTCCAGTTGGAAGTACGGCATTACGGTATCGTAACCAGTGACACGCTGAACTGGAGCATGTAGCAGGTCGAAGGCATATTCGTTAATCTGCGCCACCACTTCAGCCCCCAGGCCACAAAATCTTGCAGCTTCATGTATAACCACACATCGGTGTGTTTTCTCCAGGGAGTCAATTACGGTGTGGATATCCAGTGGCTTTAAGGTGGCGGGATCAATCACCTCAGCTTCAATACCTTCTTCAGCGAGTTGCTCAGCAGCCTGTAAAGTTTCCTTGAGGGAGGCCCCCCATGAGATCAGAGTGACATCAGTACCCTCCCGTAAAACAAATGCTCGATCCAGTGGCAGAGCATCACCGCTATCCGGTACTTCCTGGCGCGCCGCACGGTAAATGCGCTTCGGTTCAAGGAATACAACCGGGTCTGGATTGCGAATGGCCGCCAGTAACAACCCATAAGCCCGCGCCGGAGAGGAGGGCACGACTAAGCGCAATCCGGGAATATGGGCAAAAAGGGCCTCGGTGCTTTCCGAGTGATGTTCTGGAGCATGGATACCGCCACCGTAAGGCGCCCTATATACAATGGGGCAAGACAAGCGTCCGCGAGTGCGGTTTCGGTAGCGGCCAGCGTGGCTGAGGATATGGTCCAGTGCGGGATAGATAAATCCCATGAATTGGAACTCCGCCACGGGGCGCAATCCTTGGGCAGCCATACCAATGGCAATCCCTGCAATCATGGTTTCAGCCAAAGGCGTATCCAAAACCCTGGCACTTCCAAACCTATCCTGCAGCCCTTCAGTAGCTCGAAACACGCCTCCGTTTACCCCCACATCCTCGCCGAACACCACCACCCTCTGATCCGCCTGCAATTCAAAGGCCAGAGCCTGTGTGATGGCTTCTACAAGCGTGATCTCGCCCATCAGTTTTCTCCCCGCAGTTGTTGATACTGCTCCAGAAAGGCCTCGGGCAGAGTTTCATAGAGGTGATCAAAGATCGCGGTAGCTGCATCCCTGGGAGTGTCCCGGTATTCCTGCACCGCCTTTTCCAACGCCTGGTTCAGCTCCCTTTGCATTTCTTCTTCCTGGGAATCCCCCCAGAACCCATGAGCCTGCATATAGCTGCGTAAACGACGCAATGGCTCCCGCGACCAGGCTTCCTTCAGAGCCTGTTCTGGCTGGTAACGACTGGCATCATCAGCGGTGGTGTGATCGCATAAACGATAGCTGACCGCCTCAACCATAGACGGACCCGCCCCCCTGCGTGCTCGTTCCACGGCATCCCCGACAGCCTCTCGCACCGCAATCACATCATTTCCATCGACCTGTAAACTGGGTATGCCTGCAGCGATCGCTTTTTGCGCAAGGGTTTTACAAGCAGTCTGCTCGGAGCGGGGTAGGGAGATAGCCCACTGGTTATTATTGATCACCACCACCAGAGGCAGCTGCCAGTCTCCCGCAAGATTGATAGCCTCGTAGAAATCCCCACGCGATGTTGATCCGTCCCCACCAGTAGTAACAGCAACCCGCATAGGCTCACCAAGCTGTTCATGTTTGTATTTGAGGGCGAAAGCGACCCCAGCCCCATGCAGCATTTGTGTGGCGATGGGAACGCTTAGAGGCAGATCCTCGCGGGCGTGGCGGAAGTTTTGACCGCGCTCATCCCCACCCCAAATAGCGTAGATTTCCTGAATAGTGACACCCCGCTCCAGCAGGGCGCCGGTTTCGCGGTAATTTGGGCAGTAGACATCCTCTTTTGCCATGGCTGCACCGACACCTACGCCAATAGCTTCCTGCCCAAGACTGGACGGGTAGGTACCGAGCTGGCCTGTGCGCTGCATTTTTACCGCGCGATCGTCCACTAATCGGGCAAGGGCCATCTGGCGATAAAAAGCTACCAGGGTATCGGGGGTAGCAAAATCTGGTAGCGCCTGGGTCGTATGTCCACGTTCATCCAAATACTCTAACGAGGCAATATCAAAGCTGGCGAGCAGTTGCATTCTTGGCTTGTGCATCGGGCCATTCCTTGTGTTCCCGATGCGCAAGTTTAATGGATGGGTATCAGCACAGAGTGCGCGAGAAGGGATCCTCCGCCGGAATTCAATATCCCACCGGAGAATTCCTGAAAGATGGGGGTTGGCTAGCTCTTTTTGGTCGGACGCTGCCAACCATTGATATTACGCTGCTTGCCCCGAGCCACCGCCAGTTCTTCGCTGCCCACCTCACGGGTAATCGTTGAACCGGCACCCACAGTTGCGCCGCTGCCTACTTTTACTGGGGCTACCAGTGCAGTATTGGAGCCAATAAATGCCCCATCACCAATTTCTGTCAGCGATTTGTTCACACCATCGTAATTACATGTGATGGTGCCAGCACCGATATTCACAGCCTCACCTATAACTGCATCCCCGACATAGGAAAGGTGATTTATCTTACTGCCAACACCAACTTTCGCCTTTTTGGTTTCAACAAAGTTGCCCACTTTGGCACCGGCTGCCAGTTCTGTGCCTGGACGCAAACGAGCAAAGGGGCCTACGGTACAGGCTTCCCCCACTTCGGCATCCTCAATAATGGAGTTGGCCTCTACCCGGGTACCATCTGCAAGATGACAATTCTTCAGCAAGCAGTTGGGACCAATTTGTACGCCTTTCCCCAGAGTGACTCGCCCCTCAAAGATACAGTTAATATCGATAGAAACATCGGTATCGCACTCGAGACTACCGCGGATATCAATACGCGCTGGATCGAACAGGGTAGTGCCAGCATTCATGAGGGCCAAAGCTCGACTGTGCTGTAAAGCCCGCTCCATTTGTGCCTGTTGCGAGCGACTGTTCACTCCGGAAACTTCCAGGACATCGCTGGCGCGCACGCCGGTTACTGCCATCTCCTCACTTACTGAACGAGCAATCACATCAGTCAGGTAATACTCACCCTGCGCATTGTCACAGGAAAGCTCCGGAAGCCAACGGGATAACAACTCTGCCGGTGCAGCAAGAATACCGGTATTTACCTCGCGGATAGCGAGTGTATCCGCATCGGCATCCTTCTCCTCCACGATGGCGAGTACCCTGCCAGCCTCATCACGCACAATACGCCCATAACCGGCGGGATTGGCCATCTCCACAGAAAGTAATGCCGGGCCCTTGTCCGCCGCCGATAACAGCGACTGCAGAGTCCCTGATTTTACCAGCGGTACATCGCCGTATAGCACTAACACTGTGGCGCCCTCACGAAAATTTGGGATTGCCTGGGCAACGGCGTGGCCAGTACCCAATTGCTCTGCCTGCTCCACGAAATGAACGCCACTATCGGCGAAATGCTCCCGCACCATCTCAGCACCATGTCCGATCACCACTGTGATTTCCACTTCTCCCAACTGCCTGGCAGCCTCGATCACACGTCCCAACATGGGGATTCCGCCAATCGGATGTAGCACTTTGGGCAAATCTGAATGCATACGGGAGCCTTTACCCGCAGCCAAAATCACAACGTCGATAGTCATTTTGATTTGAAATCTCACTAATTTCGCTAAATTGAGGCTATTGTCTCCAGTCCTCCAGGCTAACTCAACCCAACCCGGCAGCCTGGCGCTCGGCGCATTGCGTTTGCCGCCGGACAGTGATCCCGGTAATTTACCAACCGCAAAATCAATAACTTGCCCACTACAACAGAACAGTTAAAGCCATCGCCTTGCAAAGCGGTGGGGGGAAATTGTCCATGAATACAATCAAGCAGATAAAACCGAAGCGCCATCTATTGGCACTGACGACCTTGGCACTGGCTTTGCCACTAGCGGCGACAGCAGAAAGCCCAAAGGAAGAGCAATCCTGGGATATCAACAAGCCGGCTTATGAATTTAAGCCAATCCAGCTGGATACCCGCGAGACTACCTGGAGCAACCTGGATATCAGCCCGGATGGCAAAACCATCCTCTTCGATATGCTCGGCGATATCTACACTGTGCCCGTCGCCGGTGGTGAAGCTGTAGCCTTGACCAATGAAATCGCCTGGAATATGCAGCCTCGCTTCAGCCCAGATGGCAAGACTATTGTGTTTATCAGCGACCGAGACGGCGCCGACAATATCTGGCTCATGGATCGCAATGGAGAAAACCTACGTCAGCTCACAACTGAAAAGGAAAACCTGCTGCACTCGCCGAATTGGAGTCCAGATGGCCAGTACCTGGTGGCACGCAAAGGATTTATGTCCGGGCGCAGTATCCCCGCCGGTGAGATCTGGATGTACCACTATGGTGGAGGTGAAGGCCGCCAACTGAAAGAGCGCATTGGTGGCGATATCGCCCAGAAAAACATTGCCGACCCGGCTTTCTCCCCAGATGGACGCTACGTCTATTACTCCATCGACACCACACCGGGTACCGTATGGGAATACAATAAGAACTCCACCAAGGAAATTTTTGCGATCAAGCGCTACGACCTGCAGGACGGTGAAGAGGAAACCTTTATCTCCGGCCCCGGCGGTGCAGTAGCTCCTGTACCCTCTCCAGACGGCAGCAAGCTGGCCTTTATCCGACGCCAGGACAACCAGACTTCCCTATTTCTGAAAGACCTTAACACCGGCCTCGAAACCCCGGTTTATTCCGGTCTTGAGCGCGACCTGCAGGAAATCTTCGGCCCGCACGGCAACTATGTGCAGTACGATTGGATGCCCGATGGCGAATCGCTGATCGTATGGACCGGCGGTAAATTCCTGCGCATTTCAATAAACGGTGACAGCGTCGCGCCAATTGAAGCCCATGTGAAGGTAGAGAAGCAGGTCGCCGACGCGGTACGCTTCCCTGTCGAAGTGGCCCCTGAAACCTTCGATGTGAAGATGATTCGCTGGGCGCAAAAGTCTCCCAACGGCAAGCAGGTCGCTTTCCAGGCCTTGGGCAAGATTTATATCCAGGATATCGACAGCGGTGAGCACCGCCGCCTGACTCGCCAAAATGACCACTTTGAGTTCTACCCCAGCTGGTCCCGCAACGGCCGCGAGATTACCTATGTCACCTGGGATGACCAAAAACTTGGCCATGTACGCGTGGTTTCCGCTCGTAACGGTCGCGGCAAAAACATCACCGAACAACGCGGTCTATACGTAGAGCCAACTTTCTCCCCCAGCGGTGATACGGTGGCTTACCGTCGCTTTACCGGCGGCTACCTGCTGAGCCCCGAATACTCATTAGAGCCGGGTATCTATCTTGCAGACGCCGATGGTGACTGGCAGCGACGGGTCGTGAAGTCTGGCTATGAGCCGCATTTCGGCGCCACCGATGACCGTATTTACTTCTCTGAATACGTTGGCGCCAACGGTGGTAAGCGTGTGTTGAAGAGCACCAACTTGGAAGGCAAAGATGAGCGCGAGCACCTCCACGGGGCGGAGATCACCTCCTTCCGACTGTCCCCGGACGGCAAGTGGGTCGCCTTCACCCAGGACTTCAGAGCCTTCGTTGCTCCCTTTATGCACACCGGCAAGTCCGAGGTGATCGGCCCCGACAGCAAAGCGGTTAAAGTCACCCAGGTATCCAAGCGCGCCGGTGAAAACCTGCACTGGTCCGCCGATAGCGAAACCTTGGGCTGGGCTCACGGACCTAAGTTGTTCGAACGCGAACTTAAGGATGCCTTCGAGTTTGTCGCCGGTGCCCCTGAGGCGCTGCCAGAACCGGTCTCCGAAGGTATTGACCTGAGCTTTGAGCAACCCTTCGACAATCGCGCAGGTCTCGTTGCCCTGACCGGCGGCAAAGTCGTCACTATGCGCGATGCGGAGAACACCCGTGAAATTATCGAGGATGGCGTGGTTCTGTTCCGGGGCAACCGCATTGTCGCGGTGGGTCCGGCAGCAGAAGTGGAAATCCCCGCTGAAGCGAAGCGCATTGATATTACCGGCAAAACCGTATTGCCTGGACTGATTGACGCCCATGCCCACGGTGCCCAAGGGCGCGAAGAAATTATCCCGCAGCAGAACTGGAATCTGTTCTCCAGCCTGGCATTTGGCGTGACCACCATTCACGACCCCTCCAATGACAGCAGCGAGATCTTCTCCGCCGCAGAAATGCAAAAGGCCGGCCTGATTACCGGGCCGCGTATTTTCTCTACCGGCACCATCCTCTACGGCGCCAAAGGCCCGGGCTACAAAGCCAAAATCAACTCTCTGGAAGATGCCCAGTTCCATGTGAACCGCCTAAAAGAAATGGGCGCCATCTCGGTGAAGAGCTACAATCAGCCCCGCCGCGACCAGCGCCAGCAGGTGCTGCAGGCAGCTCGCGAAGCCGGCATTATGGTGGTGCCCGAGGGCGGCGGTAAGTACCAACACAATATGAATATGATTGTGGATGGGCATACCGGTATCGAGCACTCACTGCCAATCGCCAATGTTTACGGCGATGTGGAACAACTGTGGAGCCAAACCCAGGTGGGTTATACGCCGACTTTCGTCGTGGCCTACGGCGGTCTCTGGGGTGAGGAGTATTGGTATGACCGTACCGAAGTATGGAAAAACGAGCGCCTGACCCGCTTTACCCCCGACTTTATCGTTAACCCTCGTTCTATCCGTCGCCCCACTGCGCCAGATGCCCACTACAACCACTTTAATGTGGCCCGCCAGGCCAAGCAGCTGCGCGATGAAGGTGTCACCGTACATATCGGCGCCCACGGCCAGCGCGAAGGACTGGGGGCGCACTGGGAGATGTGGATGATGGAGCAGGGCGGTTTTACCCCCTGGGAAGCCTTCCGCGCCGGTACCATCGACGGCGCTCGCTACCTGGGTATGGATAGCGATATCGGTAGTATCGAAGCAGGAAAGCTAGCTGACCTGATCGTGATTGATGGCAATCCATTGGACAATCTACGCCTGTCCGAAAACATTACCTATACGGTAATTAATGGCCGTGTGTTCGAAGCGGAAACCATGAACGAAGTCGGTGCTGGCGAACGCTTGGCATTCTTCCACGAACGCCTGCCTATCAGTGCGATGCCTGCTCCTACTGCGAAAGCGGTAGAAGAAAAAATGGAGCGCCACCACTGGGTGCACTGATCTCAACCATATACTGAGGTGTTAACAAAAGGCCGGGAAACATCCCCGGCCTTTTTATTTGGCTTGAAATTATATTATTTAGATCGCCTGCGCCCTCCCAACTTGTGCCAGAGAATGGCACGGTACATTGCTACAGGAAGCCGAAAGATTCCCGTGACTAACCACCAGAATGACTCGTAGATGGCAATGGTCTGATCTGCCAAAGGGTGATCCCGCTCAAGCCGTTCGGGATAGTGGTCATGTCGTAACACCCCACGATTAAACAAAAACCCTCTTACAGGTTTACTAATTCGCCAACTAAATGATTTTGTCAAGCGGGTCAGGTTATCAGCGAGATAGCTTTCAGATGGAATCTTTTGGTTTGTCATTAATTCGAAGTAATGAGCTTTGGACTGATTCTCAATCTGCCAATCATTATTAAAATCCGGCGGTGACAGCCAGTCACTTCCCTGGAACCCGTTCATCGTACGTAAATCCAATGTGTACTTAGGAATAGATTCCTGATTTTTTATTATAGATTTTGAAATATAATACACATCTGCATTCATCCGATCCGGATTTTTCAACTCTCTTTCCAGCCTTTTCTTGAAGCCAGCTCGAAACTTAAAATGGAAAAGATATGCACAGTTATCACTTAAGGGTATCGGAGTACACGCATGTGTTGAACGTATATATTGAAAATCTGGTCGCCAATACACAAGGGGTATTTTATAGGATTTTACAAAATAGTTGGAAATGCCTGATATCTGTGCTCTGGCTCTAGAGCGAATCTCAAAGAAAGGGAAAGCCTGTATACGCTTCTTTATATAACTTTTATATGGAACACAATTAGGAGCTATAGCCATCAACTCAGCAAGAGTTTCTGCATTAGTAGGATCTCCCTGTAAATTATCACTAAAAAAATCGATCAGTGGTGTATATAGGGCAAAAGCCAACTCCTTTTGCATACAGCGGGTGGTCTGATCCAATGAAACTTGATTGCTTTTTGCAGGTAACTGAAGAAACTCATCGGCATCAACTACAAGGGTCCACTTTCCCAAACAATATTCCTTGGCGATTTTATTAACCCAATCAACCCCTGCATTAGCCTGAGGGTAACCTCCATCAACCGTATAAAGTTGAACATCTTTCTGTTTCAATAAATAATCAATGGAATTATCAGTGCTACCAGTATCTACCAAGTGAAAACATGTAACGCCTAAAGAACGATAATGATGAAGAAATACAGGTAAGATATCTAGCTCGTCTCGGAAAACACAAATGAGTGGGAAAGTAGTGTCTTTTGCTGCTTCGATAAGCTTAATGGACTTCAAACTTTCACCCTGACGAATTTACGCAATCTTCGCATCGTTTTCTGTATAATACCCGGCTTATACTTCGCAGCTTTAGCTTTATTGTTTTCTTTCTGCTGTTTTCTAAACAATAGAAGACTTTTGTCCTCAGAATCCAATCCTTTTAAATAAGGGCTAATTTGACGGAATTCCCCTTCCTCTTGGAAATGGTTCCTCTCTTTCATAGAATTTTTACTGGTTCGATAGTAATATAATGGGTCTGGGTAGTAAGATATCTTTACTTTTTCAAAAATTAGCTTGCTATAAAACTCAATATCATCTTTCCCGGTTCTATATCTCTCTGTATAACCTCCATATTTTTTGAAAAGGGAAGTTTTTATTAAGCAAGTTGCATCCCCAACAATATTCACCTTAGTCGCCCAAGCTTTAGCTGGCCCCATAAAACGAATCTGGGTTCCGAGTTTACTCTCAGCTGTATTTGGCTCTCCTGCACCACTAAATCTAATAGAACTACAAGTTAAGCAATCAATACCTGAAAAGATTGCCGCACGGACTAACTTGTCTACCATATCTTGCATCATGACATTATCATCATCAAAAAACAGAAGATAGTCACCATTGGCATTCCTTGCTGCAGTATTCCGCGCAGCACCTACATATCTGTTTTCCTGATAAATAAATTGCCAACCCCTATCTTTATAGCGGTCTTCAAAAATCTTGAGAGCTTTCAATGTATTATCAGAAACACTACCGTCATCGACAATAATTACTTCAACATTTTTATAACTTTGTCTATCTATACTATTTAAGGCCTGATCAAGAAGATCTGGTCTCTCGTAGTGAGTTACGCATATTGAAATAAGAGGTAAAACAGCGGTAGATTTAGTCTTTTTAATTGAAACTAGGTGCTCTTGGCCATGCCACTGTTCCCAGACTTTAATAGATTTACTCAACCGTTCATGCTTTATACCTGGACAAGGAAGCTCCTTTATATGAACTGCCAGTTTATTTGCAAGGGAAATATGGTTAGGTTTAAAAAGTATTTTTTCAACACTCTTTTTATCTAGTAACTCGGATGTGCCACCGGTGTCCGCCGCAATAAATGGTATACGAGCAGCAAGACATTCGTATACTGCAATGGGCGAGTTCTCCAACAAAGCAGGGATAATAGCTAGGCGTCCATCTCCACTCAGGTATTCTACAGCTTCCAGCGAGTTAAAATTACTTTTATATTCAATTTTAGTTTTCCAGTTACCTTGATTTTCCTCAATAAATTTACGAGCATCAAAACGATGAGAAAGTCCACCTAAAAAAGTTATTTTTGGCAGCTTTATTCCCTTTACAGAAAGAGTATTAAGGGCATTTACAAATAATATAATTCCCTTCCGAGGCTCTAAACGCCCAAAGAACACCCACTCTCGAGTAACCGATATAATTTTACTGTTATTTTTTTTTCTATCTGGCATCAGGTCATCGATAAAGACATTCGGCCAATAAAAGCTCCGCTCAGGAAGATTATATTTATTTCTTACCATCCATTGAAAAAGGTGGTTGCTGCCACAAATAAGCGTATCCGCCATTTCAGCACTTTTACGCTCCATAAAAACCCAACCGAGCTGCCGTTCCTCCTTAAGGAACTGTTGATTTCCCTCAGCAGACCATAGCGTGGGAGAGGATCCCTTTACAGCAAAATGCATATTCTGAAATGCAATACCAAGTTTCTTAGCCAGTAGAGCAATATATGCCATGCCTCGCCACTCTGAAACATGGACAACATCAAAACAATTTTCGTGTTGCTTAAGCCATTCATAAGCTGCATATGGCATTGCCATAGTTCGAGCCATTGCAGTTTTTGCAAGAATTTGCGGGGCGATACTAAAAAAATCAATATTATATTTTTCAAAAAAACTCTTGGTTCTTTGCATCTTTATAGGGTTTTTTGCTAAGCCATTTACAAAGCAAATAGTAACTTTATGCCCAGAACGCTGTAAAAAAACGGCCAGATGATAATAAGCGGTTCCTATGCCTCCATTTTTTATTGGGCCAAAAATATCTTCTGTTATTATGCAGATACGCCTTAACCTCAGGGTATCTTCAAATTTGATATCCTGATGAAGTTCTTTCATTATATGGCGGCCTTACATCGCTACTAACATTTGCTTGAGGTAACGTAGACGCCCATTTCTTAAAATTAACCCATTTTCCTTTACACGTATCGTAATTTCAGAGTTTTCTTGCTTAATATCAGGGGTTAATGCAAACCTAAAACCATACCAAGCCAGCTTTGGATTCCTCGTACCAAATCGCTCAATATAACGGTTAGCAGTAGCCTCTGCGATCACAGTTCCATTAAGTTCCAAAACAACAACTAGATTACGTGTTATGTTGCTTCTGTCCCAAGCCCAACCCTCTATAGAACGAGGATCAATTGCAAAAAGTTCACGGGGTGGGATTGATCCCTTGATTGGAGAGCCTGTATACCCCTTCATTAAACGTTGTAGAGTTGTACCAGACTTTTGCATTAACATCTGGAAGCTGAACCTTGATTTAACCCCATGCTCTTCCGCTTTATTTTGATCATAAATAATTTTGGCAAAATCATGTTCAGAATCAGATACTTCTATAGAGTGCTTATCACTATTCACTTCACTGACTTCAGTTCCTTCCAAGTGATTAAATTCACCATTTTCTGAACTATATTGGTGCATTTCACCAGAATTTAACTCATCAAAATTAGATTGTTCATTTTTAGAGAAAAGGCTCCAGCTTAACTTTTGATTAAATAGTTCTTCAACGGCCAGTTCATTTAAAATAGGGCTCCCAGAAATTGCTGCAAAAACATTTTTTGATAACTTAATAACCCGAATAAATCGGGTATAACTCATTTCATTTTCTTCTAAAATGAATTTAATATTAAAACGTTCCCCTTCCTCCCAGCTATCAGGTATAGGAAATCTATGTAAAGTCAGATCATCTTCTTTTTTTTCAAAAGAAATCGACTGGCTCTCTCCATTTACTATAAGCTGTCTTTTTCCTATACCATTTGCAACACAAAGCAGATGAGAATTTCTTTCATCTAAGCCAACGACAACTCTTGGATTCCGATTTTTCATCTTTCTAGGTCTATCGGCGTGCACAAGCCATACAGCTTCTTCCTCATGTCGTTGTTTATCTCGATAAAGTGCTGGTTTCAGTCTCGATCCAACTACTTGTGATCCAGGAAGAAGAGCAAGCTTCCGGTAAGCTATGTTTTCGTTTTCTATCAAAGGCATTGAGCGAAGATATATTGAATTGGCATTATGCTGAGAATCTTCAAGCTCCTCTAAGTAACATTCACTCTCTAAATAGCATTCAGGAATTACCATTAACTCCAGTCCGTAATCCTTACTTGCCCTTAAAATATACTCTTGCAACAAACCATAACGAATATCATATGGTAGTAAATCTCCGACCTTGACAGATACAGCTTTAGGAATGCAGACAACATTCGTTCCGATAGAGTTTCCAAATGATATTTCTGAAACAATATCACTTCCAATTGGCATTACAATTTTGTTGTCAGGGAGAGAAAGGAAACTTGTAATAAGATAATTCTGTCCTAGCAAGAGAGTCTTGCGTAATGCTGTACAAAATCCTAAAACAAATCTTGACGCTGTACCATCACATAATATACAAGCATCGGAGTTGCTCTCCTTTAAGCTGCAATCAAACGCAATGCCCGCAGGAAAGCCGATAAAATCAATAACTTTTGAGTCTATGCCCGATTCTTGGAGTAAATCACAGGCCTGTATTGCAATTTCCTCCAAGGCCGGGTCAATTATTATAAATTTGACAGAGTCAGGTTTATCACTTATCAAGGATTCCGCAAATTCTATCGTATTACTCGCTTCACGCAACAAGACCAATACTTCTAAACGTGGTGTTACGGCCTCATTAATGATCTCTGGTTCCTCGGCTTTAATATTTATAGCTTTGTAAATGGCATCACTACCTTGATACTCAGCAAACAAATCAGCAAGATAAGCATGAAATCCATACCACACATCTAGATTTTTTTTATTGTCAAAGCTGCTATGAGCCACTCTATGTCCATTTTCAAGAACTTTACTTAATCTCTCAGCGAGCTCATGGGCGTATGGAGCGATAAGACAAGTATCATGGTCTTCTACATTTATAAGTTCAGGTGTGCCACCAACACGAGTGGCTATAAAGGGAATATTATTTTCTAAAGCCTCATATACAGCCATGGTGGAATTTTCAATTAGCGAAGGCATAATAGCTATCATATCTCTAGAACATAAAAAAGACAGAGCCTCCGGTTGATTACAATCCGTTATGCAATTAACTTCAAAGCTCCATGACAAAGCTTTTCGTTCGATATAATCTGAAACCTTCTCATTTTTCTGATTGGGGAGTGCCTCACCATACTTACCAAGAAAATTCACCTTGGCTGGTGGATTCCCAGCACGTTCCAGAAGGTCAAGTGCATTGCAGAAAAGTTCAATACCTTTTCGCATCTCTAGCCGACCAAAGAAAGTTAGTTCCTGGGTTTTAACAAGGTCACCAGGCTTTCTATCAGGGCGTAGATCATCTACATGTACTTCGGAAAAATCTAAGATATTTGGTTGTACATAGGAAGCATATGGAAGTTTATAACCAACATAACGCATAAAACAAAGTAAGTGAGCACTACCGCCAATGACCATATCAGCGAACTCAACACATTTCTGTTCGGCAAAACTTGCCGGTAGAAGCTCCCTCTTTGAGATAGGCTGCATCTGATAGTGGCGATTCCAAAGATGCGGGGAAGAGGTTTTAACAATAAATAAAGTTTCCTGAAACGCCAGCCTCAATTTCTTCGCCATAAGTGCATAGATCAATCCTCCACGCCACTCTGAGGTATGAACAACATGAAACCGATCTTGTTCTGCCAACCACCGGTAAGCCGCACTATATCGTCTCTGCCAATTTTGTGAGGGACCTATGATCGTCTCTTCTGCGTGAGCCAAGTAGTGAAGGGATACCCCAAAGCTGGAAAAATGCTCTATCCAATGTTCAGGCGTTTCGTTTTCAACTTTTTCCCCTTTTAAATAGAGCACATGTACTTCATGGCCATGAGCGGCCAAGCCCTTTGCTAAATGGTAATAAGTTGAAGCGATACCCCCATTCCTTACTGGCCCTAAAATTTCTTCTGTTGCAATACAGACACGAAGTTTATTATCCGATTCAATGCCGGCATAGGCGTTGAGATCAGGAAATTCTTCGACTGCAAATTTATCAATCTGCATTCTCTAGAACCCTCTGATTAAGTCTACCTACTACCGTATTTTCATTATCGATAAAATAGTTCCAGGTTTCTTTGATACCACTTACAAGTTCTGTGCCTGGTAAAAATCCTAGATGCTGCTTTGCTTTGGAAATATCAGTAAAATTGTGACGAACTTCTCCAACTCTGAATCCATGGTAAACTAATTTTAAATTATCATTTTCACCAGTAATCTGTTTTAGCAAAGAGATAATTTCGTTCACAGAAGTTGGCCTTCCACTACCGAGCTGAAAAACTCCACTTTGCCTTGCTTCTAATGCCTTTATAATGCCCTGACATAAATCACCGACAAAGATAAAATCTCGTGTTTGACTACCATCACCATAAATTTCGCAAGGCTCTCTTTTTAAAATTCTTTTCATAAAAGCCGCTATAACGCTACCTTTATGTAAAGAAAGTGGGCCATAGACATTCGAAAATCTTAGAGACGTAATAGTAAGCCCATAACTTTGAGTATATGCGGAGCAGTAGGCCTCCGCCGCGGCCTTAGATGCACCATATGCTGACGACGGGTTTATGGGCATTAACTCATGTACTGGTGGTACAACGTCTCCGATAATAGCACCGCCGGTTGAGGCATTAACAAGACACTTAACACCCTTTCTGCGCATAGCTTCCAGAATATTTACGGTTCCTTGAACATTTACCTCAAAATTATGGGCAGGATTTTTTATTGAATCGATAACTCCCGTGTCAGCTGCTAAATGGACGATGGCATCAACACCTGCTACTGCTTCGTCTACGGTTTTTTGGTCTCTTATATCTCCCCTAATAAAATGATGGGGATACCGGGATAATGAAGTAATACTCCCGGTAGCCTCATTATCCAAGACCAGAATTTCATCATATAAACCCATCTCACTCAGGATTTTGATCAAATTCGAGCCAATGAAACCGCAACCACCAGTAATAAGGATGCGCTTAGGCATAACTTTAGCCACCTGGAAAGACTAAGAAATGGGTTCAGCTACTTCACCAATTTTTTCTTGATAGGAAACATCTGCAAGCTCATTACTTCGCGTCCAATAGGATATACAGGGAATTTTGGAGTAGTCTGCTCGATTTCGATAACGCTCTGTTATCTCTGTAATTTCATTCAGAAGACTATCCTTTATAAGCGCAGGCCTCCATCCGAAAGAACGTAAAAGGTCATTGCGTACATTTAAATCATTTCTTTCCGCTTCTCGTCTTGGATTTGGAAGATAACTAATTTCACAGTTAGTAAGTGATTGAACCAATTTTGCCAAATCAGAAAGCGTCTGAGTCTCTGCCATTTGATTCAATATCATTGGCCGATCCCCCTCGGAAGGTGGGTGTAGTAGCGCTTGTTCCACGCACTTACAGGTATCAGAAATATGAATAAATGCCCGTGTCTGGCCTCCAGTTCCATGTACAGTGAGAGGAAAGCCTACTGTGGCTTGCATTAAGAATCTGTTTAATACAGTGCCATAATCACCATCGTAATCGAAACGATTTATAAGTCTCTCATCCAGGCTCGATAGCTCGGTTTGGGTACCCCATACAATCCCCTGATGCAAGTCAGTAATTCGAAGCTTATCGTTCTTCGCATAGTACTGGAACATTTGGGCATCCATGGTTTTGGTCATATGATAGATGGAGCCCGGGTTTGGCGGATATACGATAGAATCAGAAATTTCTCTTCCATCCATCGTATCAATTTTTACTTCTAGATAGCCCTCAGGTATAGGAATAGGCTCCTCATGACCATAGCCATAAACGCCCATTGTACCTAAATGTATAAGGTGAATATCAAGTTGCGATTCTACGATTGCATTTAGAATATTATGCGTTCCACAAATGTTGTTCGATACCGTATAGTTCTTGGTTTCACTACTTTTCATTGAATAGGGTGCGGCACGCTGCTCACCAAAGTGAATAATACTGTCCGGTTTTTCCTCTTTTATGAAATTTAGAAGCTCTGGATATTCCTTCGAGACATCCATTTCAACAAAACGAATATTTTTCCTGGTCAAATCAAACCAAGCAGCCGTCCGCTCTTCCAGCTCACATATAGGGGTCAAAGACTGAACATTAAGCTCTTTATCAATTCTTCTTCTAGAAAAGTTATCAAGAATAATAACATCATGACCAAGATTGCTAAGGTGTAAAGAGGTTGGCCACCCACAAAAGCCATCGCCTCCAACTATTATTAGTTTCAAAGACCCACCTCCATGATATTGTAACTAGCTATATTTACTAGTCGATCCATTTATTGCGAAAAAATAATTATTTTCTGATGCACACTTGAAACATGCCATCTTACGAAATCCAATTTATAACACACGCTACTATGGATTACCGGTTATACGAGTTAGCATCCGCGCCAACTTTTTTGGGTCAAGGCTTGATTACTTTTTCCAGAAAAAATAAATTTATTCTTTGACACATGAATATTTCATGTTTATTAGTATAAGTATATTCAGTGCATTATTTTGGTATAGCTCTCTATTAATAAAATATAATTGCACCATATTTGATTTAAACCATGCGCAACTGCACCCAATTGCAGCATGCAAGTTAATATCCACGCCAAAACTACTTGGTTACTATTACTTGGAAAATTAAATGTCTACTTTAGAAATCAATCAGTTAGATAATTTCGAACAAGGCAAGCAAGCAGCTTTGTCTGGTGAGATAGATTTGGCAAGAGAGCTTTTACGACCAATTGCCGACCTGAATCCATTCCATCCGGCAACCTATTTCTTATGCTATGCAGAATCGAAAAAAGGATCGATTTTAAATTGTGATAAGTATGTTTTGACATTTATTTCCAGACATCCGCACCATGTCGGTATGCGAACAATATCCGCTATGCTAAATATTGCCAAGGGTGACATTGATCAGGCAGAAAAAGATATAAAGATTGCACTAAAATGCAATCCCGAGCATAAGCGAGCCCTTAAGGTACTCGAACAAACAAAGCTTATTCGTATTGAAAACAGCGCTAGGGAAGCAATTGAAACTCTTGATACATCTAAATCTCACCCTGCTTTCTCCAAACTTTCCAGATCAAAAGCTGCAAAACAGCTTAAAAAAATTGAACCGCTGGAAGATTGGGACAATCACGAGTTGCAAGCAAAGATTGCTTTTTTCCATAACTGTACAAATGTGCGCCACGCCCTCAAAAATTTTGATTCAGATCTTATCAGTAGTGCCGTTGAACTTGGGTACTGCACCTGGCCAAGGAAATTGCACAAATATGTACGAGGGTGCAATGTACTAGATGTTGGTTGTGGTTTTGGTGGTTATGCAATGGGGTACCTTTGTGCCGGTGCCAATAGTTACACCGGTGTAGACCCAGCTATGTCTCTTGACTCCAGGAGAGTAAGAAATAAACGCATTAGGAAGTGGGTAAATGCACCAATGTCTGGGCAGGACATTATTGATTTAATTCCTGACATCGACTTACGTCAATGCTCTACTCGCGATCTGGTGGGTTCCAAAACTTTCGATACGATATGCCTTCACAATGTAACAGAGCACCTTCTTGAAATTGAAGGTGTGTTTGAGGATATTGCTAGTTTACTAGCCAAAGGCGGTAAGGTGGTTTTTCTCCACCATAACTTTTATGGCTGGAGTGGACATCATATGCCACCTCACAACCCATCACTCCTTGATGAGAGCAATCCGGATCATCTCAAGTTTTGCGATTGGAATCATATTAATATCGTTCGGGAGCTGCCTCACGATCACTACTTATATACACACTTAAATCGAATTCGGATCGATGAAATACGAGCTTTAACACGTAAATATTTCAATATCGAAACCTGGGAACTACAGCCCTCACCAGAATCAGTCCTAAAACGGTTAACTCCACAGATTGAAACTAAGGTTAGAGAAACAATACCTGACATTACACTTGATGAGCTAAAAACAAATGTTGTTTTCTGTGTAGCTTACGCAAAATAGACAACTACTACTTATCTGTTGGAGTAACACAATGTACACCATTGAAAATGCTGAAGTTTCAAGAGGGTGCTATGTACATCCTGAGATATCATTTTCCGAAGCACAAGTTCCGCAGTCAGTATTCGACATACCAGGTATGGTTTCTGTAGCAGAAAGAAAACTACTCTATTCTTTAGCATCAAAAAATTATAAAAAAAATGGATTCATTATTGATGCTGGCAGCTTTATGGGAGCGTCTGTTGTTTCATTAGCACAAGGGTTTCTCAATAATCCCGAGATTGACTCTAAGAAGCATACAAATATCTTAAATAGGAAGCCCATTAGCAGTTATGAGCTTGGCTTTTTACCTAAACCTGCAAATGGTACAGACCGGGTGTGGGAATGTGGTTCCCTTACCTATCAGTTTGGTGATTCATTCGTTCCCATATTGGAGGAAAGCGTCTCCCCATATAGCTCCTTAGTTGATCTTAATATAGGTGATTTCAATGAGTTTAGTTGGTCAGAAGATCCTATTGAGATTTGTTTTATTGATGTATGTAAAACAAAGGAGCTTAACAAACATGTGTCAAAGCAGTTCATGCCAAAGCTAATTGAAAATAAATCTTTCTTTATTAATCAAGATTTTTTCTTTGATCGACTTCCCTGGATTAAAGTTACCATGGGATATCTTGATAAATATTTCGAATGGTATGGACAAGTATTTTCTAGTTCTATATACAAATGTAAGAAGTCTATTCCGAAGGAAGTCGCGGAATATGATCCATTTATAGAGGCAACACTAGATGAGTGTCTGAAATTACACGATATGCACCCCAATGAACATCTATCTGACTCATATAAACTACGCATGAGTTTATCTCGTTCTTATTTGATAGCAATGAAAGGACGGAAGGACGATGCTCTTGATTATTTGAAAGATGTTGAGAAAGAGTACGAACACATAATGGATGAAAATACTTCTGTAGATAGGAATGATCGTTTTCGCTTCAACAGAACAGCACGGCAAATAAAGGCAGGAATTTTATAAAAACAGTTAATTTATCTAGAATAATACTTATACAGTTTTTTTCGTATTTAGGTTGTTCTAAACACAGAGCAGCCTGGGATTACCTATTAACTTATATTTCGGTAGAAAACCTTTCATTTTCACTTGAAAAATATGAACATATCATGAATGCAAAAAACTAACATTTAAATTTCACTTAGATTTATTCAATTCTATAAAGATATCATAGCCAGCAGGTACCACATGCTGGCTACTCTTAATAACTAATATTAAGATGAAAATTTTAGGTTTCACTCATTTCTATATTTAATGCATCATCCAGCAATTGAGCCTTTTTGAATGCCTTTCGTTCCGACAGGCGTTCAACATATTTCTGATACTCTTCACGCTTCTCTATGGTACCAAATTTTAACCCCCACCAAAGCTGCGAGCCTATATATAAATCTGCAGCAGTAAAACGTTCCCCTGTAATATAGGGACTGGAAGTAACCGCCCCCGATAAAGTATCTAATGCCAATTGATAATTACCATAACCTAACATTTGCTGCTTATCAATTCCGGCCTGCTCCCCGAAGATATACTTATTTACAACCGCAGACTCTACAGGCCCAGCAGAGAAGAACATCCAACGGTAATACTTTGCTCGTTCAATATCATTTTGAGGGGCTAGACCAGCGTCAGAAAATACTTCAGCAAGATAAATACAGATTGCGGCTGCTTCGGTTATTACTCGCTTGTTATGAACTAGTGTAGGTACCTTACCCATTGGATTTAACGATAAGTACTCTGGGGTTTTCATTGCTTCCCCATATTGAAGTACTATTACCTGGTAGGGTACCTCAAGTTCTTCCAACATCCAGCGTATAATGCCACCGCGAGACTGTGGGTGTGTGTACAGTGTTATATCATTAGTCATAGTTCTCTCCTTGATTATGAATTCCATTCACAGTTTATCAGTTGAAGAATAATTAAGTATTCGAGGAATAAAGATACCACGATAAAAAAATATATACTTCTGGCTTTTAGCCATTCAATTAATAATGAAACTCCCCTACAACCACTCAGCCAACTCAATAGTAATAAATTCCGGACCCTCAATATATACAAGCTTGCGTTTTTGGTACTCGAGTATTTCACTTCGAGTACGGATACCATTCTCATTCAAGAATTTAAGGGTTTTCTCAATGTCATCTACTGCAAAGCATAAATGATTGTAGCCGGGGCGTGCCAGACTAAAAATAGACGGATCTGACTTAACCTTTGGATTTCTATAGTGCAAAAGTTGTATTTCAAATCTAGGGGAAGAATTTTTCAGAACCATGGTTAAATGATCAGCTTCTACATTCTCTACCTGTAAATACTTGGATACTTTTTCCCCTGAAATTAGATCTGTAACTTCTAGTTCAAAGTTCAGCAGCTGGAAGAACTTCACACTCGATTGAAGTTCATTCACCACAATTGTGACATGATCAGGATGCTTCAACATTACAAACTGGACTCCAATAATACCATTTAGAAATTTTAGCACTACGAATTATTAATTTATTCTGGATAGAGAGGTCAGTAATCTTTCAGTACCAATTTGATATAAATGCCACTAAAATTCGTCTATAAAAATAGAATTTCATATTCCTAAATTGATGCTACATTTAACCTAATAAATTTCATCCTCTATAAATATTTGTTTATAAAAAATTATAAATATTTCCTTTAAATATATAAATTAATAGGCAAATCTAATTATCTGGTAATTAAGAGTTCAAAACTCCTAAAATGTCTAGTCTTTACATTAATCACATTTATTACAAGATCATGCAATGAAGCTCAGGCAAATAAAAAGGATATTTCACAATTTATAGCGCACTCTAGACGACGATTTAACGCCCACCAACACCTTCCAGACGGCGGTCCGGCAATTTAAGAAGGGAAAATATTCGGTTTTTTCAAGAGAGTGAGATCGATCAGTATCCATCAAGGGCTAGGTCATTAGACCACCAGAGCAAACTTATCATACCGGAATTTATCATTTCTCATACTGACTATCATAAATCTAAATGGTTGGTGGCCATGTTTAGCAACTTTTGGAATCGTTGAAGGAATTGACTTTTTCTACAAAGAGGTAGCTATCAATTGACGGTCATAGCAAGAAATTTAAATTTTTATAGGCCATTGAATCCATGTCTTAAAATAACAGAGTAATTTCACAAGTGTTTCACATGGACATAGTATAGGAATAAAAAATCGCACTTATGTATAGATATACTCTTATACCTTTTTCTACGCAAATTTATACTTTAGGTAGTATTCAGTAATTAACAATGAGTTGAATAGGGAGGGGGACGAGTTCACCAAAGCCAACTTTACCCAATCCCATATAATGAATTAAGTGTAAAGATTGTAGGTGAAAAGTGTAGGAAGGTAGATTTCCAGAAAAAGAAGCCAACAAGAATAGAAAAAGCAGCCGAAGCTGCTTTTTTTGCCTTGAAGTCGGCCCTACACAAATATAAGAGCTACTTACTTACCGGCCGCCTTGCGGATTGCCTGCAGAGTACGCAGACGCGCCTCGGCTTCAGCCAGCTGGGCTGAGATACGCGCATAATCGACTTCAGATGGTGCCTTGTGCAGGGCGTGTTCCGCTTCTTCGCGGGCCTTCTGCGCGGCTTCCTCATCAATTTCACGCTCGGCTACATCCGCGAGGATGGTAACCATATTCGGCTGCACTTCGGCGTAGCCACCGCTGACGAACAGTACTTCCTCTTCACCACCGGGCTTGATGATGCGTACCGGACCGGGCTTCAGGGCGGTAAGCAGCTGCGCGTGGCCGTAGGAGAGACCCAGCTCACCTTCAATACCACTCACAATCACCATCTGCACCAGTCCGGAGAAGAGAGACTGCTCGGCGCTGACAATGTCACAATGTACTGTCATGGCCATAGTATATGCCTCTCTGGCTTAGCCTTTGGTCTTGTTGGCTTTTTCCACAGCTTCGTCGATGGTTCCCACCATGTAGAAGGCCTGTTCAGGCATGTGGTCATATTCACCGTTCAGGATGCCCTGGAAGCCACGGATGGTTTCTTTCAGGGAAACATATTTACCTGGTGCACCGGTGAAAATTTCCGCAACGTGGAACGGCTGGGACAGGAAACGCTCGATCTTACGGGCGCGGGCTACGGTCTGCTTGTCCTCTTCAGACAGTTCGTCCATACCCAGGATCGCGATAATGTCCTTCAGCTCTTTGTAGCGCTGCAGTACGGACTGTACGCCACGGGCCACTTCGTAGTGTTCCTGACCGATTACCTGCGGGTCCAGCTGACGAGAAGTGGAATCCAATGGGTCAACAGCCGGGTAGATGCCTTTAGCGGCGATGTCGCGGCTCAGTACTACAGTGGAGTCCAAGTGCGCGAAGGTGGTCGCCGGAGACGGATCGGTCAAGTCATCCGCCGGTACGTATACCGCCTGGATAGAGGTGATAGAGCCGGTCTTAGTGGAGGTAATACGCTCCTGTAGAACACCCATCTCTTCGGCCAGGGTCGGCTGGTAACCTACCGCAGAAGGCATACGGCCCAGCAGTGCGGATACTTCGGTACCGGCCAGGGTGTAACGGTAGATGTTGTCGACGAACAACAGTACGTCTTTGCCTTCATCACGGAATTTTTCCGCCATGGTCAGGCCGGTCAGGGCTACACGCAGACGGTTGCCGGGCGGCTCATTCATTTGCCCGTAAACCATCGCCACTTTGGAGTTCGCTTTGTTTTCCAGGTCAACAACGCCGGATTCAGCCATCTCGTAGTAGAAGTCGTTACCTTCACGGGTACGCTCACCAACACCGGCGAACACGGACAGGCCGGAGTGCTCGGTAGCGATGTTGTTGATCAGTTCCATCATGTTTACGGTTTTACCGACACCGGCACCACCAAACAGACCAACCTTACCACCCTTGGCGAACGGGCAAACCAGATCGATTACCTTAATGCCGGTCTCCAGCAGTTCGGTGGAGCTGGACTGCTCTTCGTAGGTCGGCGCAGCGCGGTGGATAGAGGAGCGCTCTTTCTCACCGATAGGGCCACACTCGTCAATTGGGTTGCCGAGCACGTCCATGATGCGACCGAGGGTTTCCAGGCCAACCGGTACAGAAACCGGAGCGCCGGTATTGCGCACGGGCAGACCGCGGCTGATACCTTCGGATGAACCCATGGCAATAGCGCGTACCACGCCGTCACCCAACTGCTGCTGCACTTCCATGGTGAGGTTCTTGTCCTCAACCACCAGTGCGTCGTATACATTCGGAACAGAATCGCGTGGGAATTCCACGTCGATGACCGCTCCGATCACTTGCACAATTTGCCCGTTACTCATTTCCGGATCCTCAGCTTTAAATTCTTTCTAGGCTGGCCATTTCAGGTGAGGGCAGCGGTTTAAACCGCCGCCGCGCCGCCGACAATTTCGGACAGTTCCTGGGTAATGGCCGCCTGGCGCGCCTTGTTGTAGACAAGCTGCAACTGATCGATCAGCTCACCGGCGTTATCGGTGGCGCTTTTCATCGCGATCATACGCGCTGCCTGTTCACAGGCTTTGTTTTCAACTACTGCCTGGTATACCTGGGACTCGATATAGCGAGCCAGCAATCCATCCAGCAATTCAACCGGATCCGGCTCGTAGAGGTAGTCCCACTCGTGCATGAGCTTTTCATCTTCGTCCTTCGGCAGCGGCAGCAATTGCTCAACCTGCGGCTTCTGGGACATAGTGTTGATAAACTCATTGGATACCAGGAACAGACGATCGATATCGCCTTCTGCGTAACGGTCCAGCATTACCTTTACTGAGCCAATCAGCTGGTTAGCCTGGGGCGCATCGCCCAGATCGCGTACCGCTGCGACAACCTTGCTGCCGATGGCATTAAAGAAACTGGCCGCCTTGTTACCTACCGCGCAGACTTCGACGTCGACACCTTTTTCGGACCACGCCTGCATCTCGCGAATAGCGGCTTTGAACATATTGATGTTCAGGCCACCACAGAGTCCGCGGTCAGTGGATACCAGGATAAAACCGACCCGCTTGGCCTCGCGCTCCCGCAGGTAAATATGCTGGTACTCGGCCGAAGCGTTGGCGACGTGGCCGATCACTGCGCGTATGCGCTGGGCGTAGGGACGCCCCAGTGCCATGCGATCCTGAGCCCTGCGCATTTTACTGGCCGCAACCATTTCCATTGCGGCAGTAATTTTCTGCGTGCTCTTGATGCTGGCAATTTTTGTGCGTACTTCTTTTCCGCCTGCCATAGTGATTTACCTTGTTCGCTGGAAGTTAGATTCCGAAAGAGCGGACACGCCGCTCTTTCGCGCTCTCCAGGGAGTTCTTACCAGCTGCTAGTAGCGACGAATTTCTCGATAGCGGCTTTGAATGCTGCGTCGATTTCGTCGTTGTAGTTACCAGTCGCGTTCACTTTCTCCATCAGCTCTGCGTGTTCGCTGTTCATGTAAGCGAGCAGGGCGGCTTCGAAATCGAGAACCTTGGCAACTTCTACTTCTTTCAGGTAACCCTTGTCGGCAGCGTAAACGGAAACTGCCATGTCCGCGATAGACAGCGGAGAGTACTGCTTCTGCTTCATCAGCTCGGTTACACGCTCACCGTGATCCAGCTGAGCCTTAGTGGCTTCGTCCAGGTCAGAGGCAAACTGAGAGAATGCAGCCAGTTCGCGATACTGGGCCAGAGCGGTACGGATACCACCGGACAGCTTCTTGATTACCTTGGTCTGCGCTGCACCACCTACACGGGATACGGAAATACCCGGGTTGATCGCAGGGCGGATACCGGAGTTGAACAGATCGGTCTCGAGGAAGATCTGACCGTCGGTAATGGAAATCACGTTGGTCGGTACGAACGCGGATACGTCACCAGCCTGGGTTTCGATGATCGGCAGGGCGGTTAGGGAACCGGTTTTGCCTTTCACTTCACCGTTGGTGAACTTCTCTACATACTCAGCGTTTACACGCGCAGCGCGCTCCAACAGACGGGAGTGCAAGTAGAAAACATCACCGGGGTAGGCTTCACGTCCGGGTGGACGCTTCAGCAACAGGGAGATCTGACGGTAGGCCCAAGCCTGCTTGGTCAGGTCATCGTATACAATCAGGGCGTCTTCACCGCGATCGCGGAAGTACTCACCCATGGTACAGCCGACGTAGGGAGCCAGGAACTGCATCGCAGCCGGATCGGCGGCGCCAGCGGCGACTACGATGGTGTGGTCCATAGCGCCGTGCTCTTCGAGCTTGCGCACTACGTTGGCAATAGAGGACTGCTTCTGGCCCACGGCAACGTAGATACACTTAACGCCAGTGCCTTTCTGGTTGATGATGGCGTCGATCGCCACAGCAGTCTTACCGATCTGACGGTCACCGATGATCAGCTCACGCTGACCACGGCCAATCGGGATCATCGTATCAACCGCTTTCAAACCGGTTTGTACAGGCTGGTCAACGGATTGACGGGCGATAACGCCAGGCGCTACTTTTTCCACCGCATCGGTCAGCTTGTTATTCAGCGGGCCCTTACCGTCGATCGGGTTACCCAGCGCGTCTACAACGCGGCCGAGCAGTTCCGGACCAACCGGGGTTTCCAGGATACGGCCGGTACAACGACATTTCTGGCCCTCAGCCAGCGCCTTGTAGTCGCCCAGGATTACAGCACCAACGGAGTCGCGCTCCAGGTTCAGCGCCATACCGTAAACGCCGCCTTCGAACTCGATCATCTCACCGTACATCACATCGGCCAGGCCGTGGATGCGGATGATGCCGTCGGATACGGAAACAATAGTGCCCTCATTTTGGGCTTCAGTGCTCACATCGAGATTTTCGATGCGGCTCTTGATGATTTCACTGATCTCAGAGGGATTCAGTTGCTGCATGCTCTGTTCCTCAAGTCCCCCGCCGGCTAGTGCCGGTGGGGAGAGTAATTTAGGAGTTCATCGCCTCGGCGAGCTTGGCCAGACGGCCGCGTACGGTACCGTCGATGACTGTATCACCGGCGCGGATGATCGCGCCGCCCAGCAGGCTCTCGTCCACCGAGCTGTGCAGATGTATTTCGCGTTCAAACTTCTTGCTGAGTTTCTGGCCCAGCTCTTGCGCCTGCGCGTCGCTCAAGGCGTGTGCGGAAACAACTTCCACCTCGAGGGTGGCTTCTGCCCGCGCTTTCAGCTCTTCGAACAACTCGGAAATTTCCGGCAGCAGCTGCAGACGGTGGTTTTCCGCCAGCAACCGGATGAAGTTCTTTCCGTGCTCGCCGAGCTCGTCTGAACAGATCGACAGGAATTTATCTGCGCGCTCTTCACTGGTGAGCTGTGGGTTATCCAGCAGCTCACGCACTTTTTTGTTCTGGCTGACCGCCGCCGCGGTTTCCAGCGCAGTGCTCCAACCGCTGAGGTCGGAGGCTTGCTGCGCATAGGTAAATGCGGCTTTAGCGTAGGGCCGGGCCAGTGTGCTGAGTTCCGCCATGGGGTTCCTCGCTTACAGCTCGGCTGCCAGTTTATCGATCAGGTCGTTGTGCGCTTTAGCGTCGATATTGACCGCAAGAATCTTCTCCGCACCAAGGACAGACAGATCTGCCACACGGCTGCGCAGTTGCTCTTTCGCGCGATTCACTTCCTGGTCGATCTCAGCTTTAGCGGCAATCTTGAGGCGATCGCCTTCAGACTGCGCCGCTTGCTTGGCTTCATCGAGAATCTGATTGGCGCGCTTGTTGGCACCATCGATAATCTCGTTAGCCTGATCTTTGGCTTCCTTCAACTGCTCGGCAGCTTTGCGCTTGGCCAGTTCCAGATCCTTCTGCGCGTGTTCGGCGTCAGCGAGACCATCTGCGATCTTCTGCTCACGCTCTTTCATCACGCCCAAAAGTGGCGGCCAAACAAACTTCCAGCAAAACCAGACGAAAAACAGGAAAGTAATCGACTGGCCGATTAGAGTCAGGTTGATATTCACACCGACACCTCTTGCTCTTTAAATAGGGTTAAGGGCAATTGGAACGGCGTAATTAAACCAGACCAGGAGCTACGGCGAAGATCAGGTACATAGCGATACCAACACCGATCATCGGAACCGCGTCAAGCAGACCTGCCATCAGGAACATTTTGCCCTGCAGAGCCGGGGCCTGTTCAGGCTGACGGGCGGAACCTTCCAGCAGTTTGCCACCCAGAGTACCGAAACCGATAGCGGTGCCCAGGGCGCCCAGACCGATCAGCAGTGCACTTGCGATGTAAACCAGACCTAATGCTTCCATTGTGTTCTCCAAATCAAAGTTAAAGAGTTGTTGTAGAGGTCGAAAAAAGGGTTAAAAACTTATTGATCGTGCTCGTGTTCATCGTCGCGATGGTGCGCCATCGCCATGTACACGGTGCTCAATACCATAAATACGAACGCCTGAAGGATGATCACCAGCACATGGAAGATCGCCCAGCCCATATGCAGGAGACCCGCACCGATAAAGCCGAGGACACCCACACCGAAGACAATCGCGATCAGGATAAAGATCATCTCACCGGCATAGAGGTTTCCGAACAGTCGCAGGCCCAGGGAGATCGGCTTGGCAATGAGAGAAACAGCTTCCAACAGGAAGTTCACCGGGATCAGCAGAATGTCAAAGAACAACTTGCCGGTATGGAAAGGGTGCAGAGTCAGCTCTTTTAGGAAGCCGAGTGCACCTTTTTCGCGAATACTGAAGAAAATCATCAGGGCAAATACCGCCAGAGCCATACCCAAGGTGGCGTTGGGGTCAGTGGTTGGAACCACTTTAAAGAAAAGGTGATCATTTCCGGAGATCTTGGCGGCAGCCATCGGCAGCCAGTCAACCGGTACCAGGTCCATCAGGTTCATCAGGAACACCCACACAAAGATGGTCAGCGCCATAGGGGCTACCATTGTGTTGCGGTGGGGGAAGGTTTCCCTAACCAGCTTGTCAATAAACTCGGTTACCAGCTCCACAAAGCTCTGGAACCCGGTGGGTCTGTCCACACTGGCCTTCCTAGCCGCGCGGGCAAACAGGAAGCAGAAAATCAGACCGAGGCCGATAGACCAACCCAAGGTATCTACGTGCAGGGCCCAAAAGCCCATATCCGCAGCTTCCTGGGAGGAATGCGCCATAGTCCATGTAGACTCATTGAGCACAGTGCCATCGGCACGGGTATACCCGGCCGGCAGCTTGCCATAAGTCATATTTTGCAGGTGGTGTTGGATATACGCCGTCGCGGTTTGAGCTTCGCCTGCCATAGTTCCTCAACAATCGTAAAAGTAAGAATTCTTTTTTCTTATCCACCGGCTAGCGGACCATGCGCGCTACCAAAATCCACTGCACGATTACACAGAGGGCGTAGCTAATAAAAAGCGCCGCAGCATTTATTGGCTTGACGGTGGCAAACACCGCTGCAAAACCTGCCATGGTCAATATAAATTTGCCGGTTTCCGCGCGGTAGAAATTACCTACCACACGAGGGGCCGCGCGCGCACCGCTGTCGCGAAAGGCGCGCCTGCCAAAATATGCGCCAGGCAGTGCACACAATGCACCACCAATAAATACGGAGAGCGCCGTCACCGGTTTGCCACTCAAGTGCAGTACCGCACTGGCCACCGATACCAGCAAAAGCTGTACCGCGGCTATTCGTAATACCGGGGGTTTTGTCATAGACGGGATAAGCCGACTTTTTTGCGCTGTCCGCCCAAAATTTGGGCGTGCGAATTATGCTGCAACAGCATCGCCGATTCAACCGGCAAATGTCGCCAACTTATTTGATTTTCGGGAGGTTTTGGGCGGAATTGCCCAGCGCAGTGAGTATTTGCCAACAGTTATTGCGCGCGCCACTAGGGCGCGCATTTCTTTGTTGGCTCAATCTTCGGCGTAACCCAGATGGGCTAGGATTCCGTCCAGCTCTTCCAAGGTCGTGTATTTGAGCACCAGGCGACCATTGCCCTTATCGTTATGATCGATAGACACGGGCACACCGACTTTTTCTGCCAGGCGCTCGGTAAGGCGGCGGATATTGGGATCGGGCTTAGCTTTTTCCGGCGCAGGGGCAGCTGGCTGCTGCAAGCGGCGCACCAGCGCCTCTGTCTGGCGCACGGTGAGGCTGCGCTCGACTACCTGGCGCGCGGCAGAACGCTGGGTGGCACCGGAGAGACCGAGCAATGCTTTGGCGTGGCCTAACTCCAAATCGCCACGCTCCAGGAAAGTGCGCACCTCTTCGCTGAGGCTCAATAAGCGCAGTAAGTTGGTCACGGCAGTTCGGGATTTGCCCACCGCATCGGCCACTTCCTGCTGGGTCAGCTTGAACTCATCCTGTAAACGCTTGAGGGCTACAGCTTCCTCTACCGGATTCAGGTCTTCGCGCTGGATATTTTCAATCAGCGCCATAGCGATGGCAGCTTCATCGGAAACGCTGCGTACCAGTGCCGGCACTTTCTCCAGTCCCGCCAATTGGGCCGCGCGCCAGCGCCGTTCACCGGCGATGATTTCATAGCTCTGCTCACCGATACCGCGCACGACGATCGGCTGCATAATGCCCTGGGCGCGTATCGAGTCCGCCAGCTCTTGCAGGGATTCCTGTGGAAAATCCCGGCGTGGCTGGTAGCGGCCGCGCTGCAAAAACTCTATCGGCAACTCCTTCAACTCACCGTCGACCACGGCGGTTTCGGTTTCAGCTTCACCGGTAGCCTCGGCGATCGCGGTGCTGTTTTTATTGCTGATCAGGTGGGATAAACCCCGGCCCAGTCCTTTGCGTTTGGCGGCCATAGTAATTACCCCTTATACGGCTTCCGCCACAGGGCGGCTTTTCTTATTGGAAGATGGATTGGCGGGATGGCGGCGATTGATTTCGCAAGCCAGTGCCAGGTAGGCAATAGCCCCTTTCGAATGGCGGTCGTAATCCAGCGCCGGCTTGCCGAAGCTGGGAGCCTCTGCCAAACGGACATTGCGCGGGATACAGGTTCGATACAGGCGATCGCCGAAAAACTCCTGCAACTGCGCCGACACTTCGCTGGTGAGACTGTTGCGCGGATCGTACATGGTGCGCAAGATGCCCTCGATTTTCAGGTCCGGATTGGCGGCCTGCTGGATCTGGGTGATGGTATCCACCAGTGCTGATAACCCCTCCAGGGCATAGTATTCACACTGCATGGGAATCAATACGCCGTGAGCTGCACAGAGGGCGTTTACCGTCAGCATATTCAACGATGGCGGACAGTCGATAATCACGTAGTCATAACGATTACTCACCGCAGCCAGGGCGCGGCGCAGGCGGGATTCGCGCCCCTCCAGATTCAGCAACTCCACCTCTGCCGCAGACAGGTCACCGTTGCCCGGGATCAAATCAAAACCGCTCTCTGTGGATACAATGGCCTGCTCAACGGGTAATTCAGCGGCCAGCACATCGTAACCGGACACCTCCAGGTCACTTTTATCCACACCACTGCCCATGGTGGCATTGCCCTGGGGGTCCAGATCGATCAGCAATACGCGCCGCTTGTTGGCAACCAAAGATGCGGCCAGGTTGACGCAGGTAGTGGTCTTGCCAACCCCGCCTTTCTGGTTGGCCACAGCAAATATCTTGCTCAAGATTCTTGTCCTTTGTTGTTTCCGGGTGCGTTTGCCCCGACGCCGGCTCGGCTTCGGGCGGCGGCTGTTGTGCCCCACGATAGGGGAGCAGGATTGGGCGGGCGATAAACCCGCCAAACTATCATCTTATTCTGTGCGACAGAGCTGAATCATATGTCGCTCACCGTCGCAGCCGGGCACCGACAACCGGTGCACCTGCTCGACCTTAATGCCTTTTGGCAGAGCGCTCAACTCATCCTCAGGTAGCTTGCCCTTCATGGCATAAAAACGACCCTTGGGTGCCAACATGTGCTCACTGCCATTGACCATATCCTCGATGGAGGCAAAGGCGCGGGAAACCACACCGGCAAAAGGCTGATCTGGTACAAAGGCTTCTACCCGCTCATTGACTACCGTGATATTGGGCAGGGGCAGGGTGCTGGCCACTTGGAACAGGAAGCGGGTCTTCTTGCCATTGCTGTCGAGCAGGGTGATGGCGCGCTCCGGATGCACAATTGCCAGGGGAATTCCCGGCAGGCCGCCTCCGCTACCCACATCGATTAAAGAGCCTTCGCCACAGAGATTTACCACACTGAGGCTGTCGATAATATGGCGCTCCAGCATCTGCTCCGGGTCGCGTATGGCGGACAGGTTGTAGGCACTGTTCCAGCGGGCAAAAAGCGCCAGGTATTCCAGTAGCTGATCCTGCTGCCGGTCACTGAGTGTCACCGACATCTGTGCCGCCGCCTCTAACAGGCGCGGACGAAACTGTTCCATTGAGTGAGAAATGGGTCTATCCCCCAGTAGTCCCGCGAAATTCAAACCCCGCAGGGCCTCGCGGGATACCCTGTGGACAACCGATTTACACCGCTTTTTTGCGCTTGAGCAGCCCGCGCTTTTTCAACTGGATCAGCAGCAGGGATATGGATGCGGGCGTCACGCCCGGTATCCGCGAGGCCCGCGCCAGAGTATCCGGGCGGGTCTCTCCCAGCTTTTGCTTAACCTCATTGGACAGACCGGAAATATCGCTGTAGTCGAAGTCCGCCGGGATCGGGGTATCTTCGTAGGCCTGCAAGCGCTCAATTTCCTCGCGCTGGCGATCGATATAGCCGGCGTACTTGGCCGAAATTTCCACCTGTTCGGCAACCTGCTCGTCGGTTACCGCTTCCCCTTTGAGGCCCGCCACATCCTGATAGCCCAGTTCCGGACGGCGCAGCAGGTCCATCAGGCTGTACTCCCGCGCCAATGGCTGTGGCAGTTTGGTTTCTACGGAGGCGGCCTGGGGCGTCTTTGGGTGCACCCAGGTATCTTGCAGTCGCTGGGTTTCCCGGGCGATCGCCTCGCGCTTTTCACTGAACGCGGCCCAACGGGTATCGTTGACCAGGCCCAATTCGCGGCCTTTTTCAGTCAGACGCAGGTCAGCATTGTCCTCACGGAGCAGCAAGCGATATTCCGCGCGGCTGGTAAACATGCGGTAGGGCTCTTTGGTACCACTGGTGATCAAATCATCCACAAGCACGCCCAGGTAGGCTTCATCCCGACGCGGGGACCAGGCTTCGCGCTCCTGGGCCTGTAGGGCGGCGTTGGCGCCAGCCAGAAGTCCTTGGGCAGCCGCTTCCTCGTAGCCGGTGGTGCCATTGATCTGTCCGGCAAAGTAGAGCCCCTGGATAAATTTGGTTTGCAGGGACGGCAAAAGGTCGCGCGGGTCGAAGAAATCGTACTCAATTGCATAGCCAGGGCGAGTGATATGCGCCTTTTCAAAGCCTTTGATGGAGTGCACCAGCTCAATCTGTACGTCGAAGGGCAGGCTGGTGGAAATACCATTGGGGTACAGCTCGTTGGTGGTCAACCCTTCCGGCTCGATAAACACCTGGTGGCTATCTTTGTCCGCAAAGCGGTGCACCTTGTCTTCGATGGAGGGACAGTAGCGCGGGCCAATCCCTTCAATCACGCCGGAATACATGGGCGAGCGATCGAGCCCACCCTGGATAATTTCATGGGTGCGGGCATTGGTGTGGGTAATCCAGCAGCAGACCTGGCGCGGGTGCTGATCGCGGCTGCCCAAATAAGACATCACCGGTGTGGGGCTATCTCCCCACTGTTCCTCCAGCTCGCTGAAATCTACCGAGCGGGCATCAATACGGGGAGGGGTGCCGGTTTTGAGGCGGTCGACGCGGAAAGGCAGTTCCCGCAGACGATCTGCAAGGGCAATCGAGGGCGGGTCTCCAGCGCGGCCGCCGGCGTGGTTATCCAAGCCGATATGTATACGCCCACCGAGGAAAGTCCCGGCGGTCAGTACCACTGTCTTGGCGCGAAAGCGCACACCTGCATTGGTGACAACGCCCACAACGCGTTCACCTTCGACAATCAGGTCATCCGCCGCTTGCTGGAAGATCTCCAGGTTTTCCTGTGCCTCCAGGATCGAACGGATAGCAGCGCGATACAGGGCTCTATCGGCCTGGGCCCGAGTTGCCCTTACCGCAGGACCTTTGCGGGCATTGAGGACCCGGAACTGGATTCCGCCCAGGTCTGTTGCCGCTGCCATAGCACCACCGAGGGCATCGACTTCCTTCACCAGATGACTCTTACCGATACCGCCGATCGCCGGGTTGCAGGACATTTGTCCAAGGGTCTCGATATTGTGGGTCAGCAGCAGAGTGGAAGCTCCCATACGTGCCGCTGCCAGGGAGGCTTCGGTACCTGCGTGGCCTCCGCCGATCACGATCACATCATAGGTCTTAGGGAAATCCATAGTGGCTGCTACTGGTTACAACTGGGGGCGCACATTTTATAGTCAGTGTACGCCCCTCAGCAATTAGCTGTTTGTCATAGCTGGTCTTTTATCTTTCTCACTCTCAGATACTTTGTATGAGCTCCCTATCCAGCAAGGCGGAAATTGAGTCTTGCTTAGGCCCTTTTGAATGAAAGATTATTTATCTCTTGATGCTCTTATTAAAGAATGAATATATCTCTTATATGAAGTGTTTTGATTTTATTGTTTTTATTAGCGCGTTTGGAATGCGGTATAAAACAAAAAAAACCATTAAAATCAATAGGTTAAATCAAGTAAAACTACAGTTTAAACCCCTTGGTAGTAGGGGGGGCAAGTAGGGTATGGCGTTGTGGAAACTTGGGATAACTTTGCGTATCGAGTCTTAGGCTCAAAGTTATCATCATATGATTAGCCATCTTTACGGGTATTTATCCCCTTTTTTGCTCACACTAGTATTTTTTCGACTAGGGTCAGTGGGATTTTGCCAAGGTTCTACGAGGGATACCTGTGTGTAATCTTGAATAATGTATAAACCTGTGAATATAAGGACTCAAGGATGTGAGTTAACCGTGAGATGCGGATTAATAGTTTTATCCACGGGAAATCCCCGTGGACATGTATAACTTACCGAGAGAGGAAGCTGATGGAATACTCAAAGGTTGCTTTCCTCGCGGCATTGCATAGCAGATTGTGTAATGAGTTCAGGGGAAAAGTCCGGGAAAAGTGGGGATAGAATTAATTCACCTCAATAATTCTGAGGTTTTCCTGTGTACAGGGGGTGTGGATGTTGTGCCAGGGAAGATAAGCTGGGGAAATACGGGGGATAAAGGGGAGTTCTTGGTCACTCCCCGTGTAGAGAAAACCGGCGAGAAGCAGGCAGCTTACTATTTGCCGATACAGAAGCTGCCAAATATCTTGCCCAGAAGTTCGTCAGCGCTGACTGTCCCTGTGATTTCACCCAATGCCTGTTGGGCTTGGCGTAGGTCCTCTGCTAGCAGTTCTCCAGCCCCACTAGAGTGCAATTGTTGCTGTCCCTGCTCAATAAAGGCCTTAGCGCGATCCAGGGCGTCCAGGTGCCGGCGCCTGGCACTGAAATTACCTTCTGCTGCACCGCTAAATCCGATGCTCTGCTTTAGGTGCTCCCTTAGGCTATCGAGGCCCGCGCCTGTCTTAGCGCTGATAGCGATGACAGGTACGCCTTCGGTATGTGCTTGCAGGCCAGCACTGTATTCGGTGAGGTCAATCTTATTTAAAATCAATGTCAGCTTGCTAAGGTCGTTTAGCTGATTGGTGAATTCGGGCCAGGCCTCAGTAGGATTCAGGGAGTGCAGCTGTTCTGCATCCATTACCAATAGGACTCGGTCGGCCTGGTGTATTTCCACCCAGGCACGCTCAATTCCGATCTGTTCGACTTTATCTGGTGCATCGCGCAGGCCAGCGGTATCGGCAAATTGCAGGGGCATTCCATCAATGTGGATATGTTCGCGCAAGATATCCCTGGTGGTACCGGCAATATCCGTAACGATAGCTGCATCGTGCCCTGCGAGGATGTTTAACAGGCTGGATTTTCCCGCATTTGGGCGACCAGCGATGGCCACCCGCATACCCTCTCGCATGATTGCGCCCTGACGGGCCTGAACTTCTACCGATGTGACCTGGGCTAGTAGAGCTTCAATATCTGCGGCGACCTTGCCATCGGCGAGGAAGTCGATTTCCTCTTCCGGAAAGTCGATGGCCGCTTCAACATAGATACGAAGGTGGGTGAGGCTCTCTACCAGGTCCTCAATCTTCTCGGAAAAAGCCCCCTGTAGTGAGCGCATGGCGTTGCGCGCTGCCTGGGAGCTGCCTGCATCGATTAGATCGGCGATGGCCTCGGCTTGGGTAAGGTCTATTTTGTCGTTGAGAAAAGCCCGTTCAGAGAATTCGCCAGGGCGTGCCTGGCGTGCCCCCTGTTCAATGGCTGCCTGTAGCAATTGGTCGAGAATAACCGGGCCTCCATGCCCCTGGAGTTCGACCACATCTTCTCCAGTGAAAGAGTTGGGGCCGGGAAAGAACAGAGCCAGGCCCTGATCAATCAGTTGTTCGCCATGATAAAAATTCCGGTAGTGGACATAGCGGGGCTCCAGGGGCTTTGCGCCGCAGATTTTTTGGGCAACTTGCAGGGCATTGGCGCCGGAGAGACGGATAATACCAATGCCACCGCGCCCAGGGGCGGTGGCGACGGCGGCGATAGTTTCGCGATTGAGGCTTTGTTGTGTCATCGGCAGAGTTTACTCGACAGAACGGAAAAGGGCCGCTTTTGCGGCCCTTGTTAATAGTGCTTGCTGTGGGTAGATCAGTACTTTCCGGCATCTACCTGCTTGTTGATATACCAGGTCTGGCCGATAGTGATCAGGTTGTTGGCAATCCAGTAGAGTACCAGGCCGGCCGGGAACCACAGGAAAAACACGGTCATCATTACTGGCATCAGCTGCATGATACGTGCCTGGGTGGGGTCAGTAGGGGCTGGGTTTAGCTTCTGCATAAACCACATGGAGGCACCCATCAGAACCGGCAGAATAAAGTAAGGATCCTTTGCCGATAGATCGTGAATCCAGAAAATCCAGGGTGCATGGCGCAGCTCCACAGTTTCAGTGAGCATCCAGTAGAGCGCGATAAATACCGGCATCTGTAACAGGATTGGCAAACAGCCGCCCATTGGATTGATCTTCTCCCGGCGGTAGAGCTTCATGGTCTCTTCCGCGAGTTTCTGCCGGTTGTCCTTGTATTGCTCCTGCAGTTTTTTCATCTGCGGCGCAAACTTGCGCATACGAGCCATGGACTTGGTGCCTGCGGCGGATAAAGGCAGCAGCAGAGTCTTGATAAATACGGTGAGCAGGATAATCGCCCAGCCCCAGTTGCTGACAATATGCTCCTGGATAAAGTGCAGTACGCGGAACAGCGGTTTGGCAATCCACCACAGCCAGCCGTAATCCACGGTCAGGTCCAGATAGGGTGAGATCTCCTCCAGGCGGTAGACATCCTTGGGGCCGGCATAGAAGGAAGCGCTCAGCTCGCCCTGAGTCGCGGCGGGGATTTGTACCGGCTGGGCGGTGAAGCCCATACGGAAGAGTCCGTTGGACAATTCGCGCAGCTCAAAAGTGTTGCGTTCATCCTGTGGGGGAATCCAGGCGCTAAGGAAATAGTGCTGCACCATGGCTACCCAACCGCCTTCCACTGTGGTGCGGGTGGGTTTCTCGGCGATTTCTTCAAAATCCTGCTTGAAGTAATTTTCTTCGTTGGTGTGAAGAGCGGCACCGAGGAAGGGTGACATACCAAAACCGGTATCGGTCACCGGCTCACTGGCATCGCGCTTGATCTGGCCAAACATGGCGGCAGACCAAGGTTTGGCGCTGGTGTTATCTACCAGGTAGGCCACCTGAACGAGGTAGTCACCACGTTTGAAGGTGTAGCGTTTGGTGATATTTGCACCTTCTTGCTGCAGGGTCAGGTCCACAATCAGCTGATCCTGCCCTTCGACCATGGCGTAGTTGGTCTTTTCAACCTTAAATAGGGGGCGGCCAGCGGCGCTATCGGTGCCGTTGTTACCGATCAGACCACTCTGGGCGATATAGGTGTGATAGCGGGTCTGGTTTAACAGGATTAAGGGCTGGTCAGGCGTATCCAGTTTTTCCTGGAACTGTCGCAGGGCCACTTTTACGATATCACCGCCACGAGGATCAATGAGCAGATCAAAGACGTCGGTGGTGACATTGATGAGCGTGCGTTGGCCGCCCTCGGTGCCTGTCTCTGCTGGCGCTTGAGACTCCAGTTGGGGTACATCGCCATTGCCGTTTTCGCTGGTCTGCGCCGGGATTTGGTTGCCGCTCTGTATATCGTTGTGAACTATGGTTTCGCGGTCGAGTTCAGGAGTGTGCTGCTCTTGAAATGCATTCCACTGGAAGATAAGTGCGAGGAGAACCGCGAGAATTCCACCGAGCAGCGTATAGCGTTGCCAATCCATCTTAATACCTAGAGCGTGTTCTTGTGTTTGGTGGGGGGAACCGGGTCCAGTCCACCAGGGTGCCAGGGGTGGCATTTTATAAGGCGGCGCGCAGTTAAATAACCCCCCTTTAAGGCTCCGTGAGTTTCAATCGCCTCTTCGGAGTATCGCGAGCAGGTTGGGTAAAAGCGGCACTGGTTACCTACCCATGGGCTGGCCAGATAGCGGTAGACGTGTATCAGCTTGATCAGTAGCCACTTCATGACTTCGATTGTGGCTGTTGCGCGCGCTTGGCCAGCTTGCGCCAGAGCTTGTTTAGTGTCTTCGCCAGTGCGGCCTTATCCAGATCTGCAACCCCCGGGCGAGCCAATACTACAGCATCCAGCGGCGGCAACTGGTGTTGCTGCAAGCGGAAGGTTTCTCGGGTAATTCGCTTGATTCGATTGCGGTCGGAGGCGTTGCGCACATGCTTCTTGGCAATTACCAAGCCGAGGCGCGGATGCTCAGAATCACTGGGGCATGCGAGGATCAGGAGGTGGGGATGCGCGGCGCGCACAACGTTTTCATTGAAAACCTTGCGATACTGCGCCGCATTAAGCAGGCGCAGAGTCTTGGCAAATCCAAAGCTGCTGCGCACCTGCTGCATAGGGAGAATCTCTAAAAAGAAGAGATATTATGCAGACAGTACTTTGCGGCCTTTAGCGCGACGGCGGGCCAGGATTTTACGGCCGTTTTTGGTTGCCATACGAGCGCGGAAACCGTGAGTGCGTTTGCGCTTCAAGTTGCTGGGTTGAAATGTGCGTTTCATAGTCTTGCTACCTGAGACTTTGTGTTCGAAGTTTCTCGGGACCATCCCCGGCCGCGGCCTGGACTCCGGTCCGGCACAAAGCCGGGGCAGACGGAGCTACGCGCTGCGAAGGCCGCGGATTGTATAGAAAGGCAGCAGTGAAAGCAACGCACTGGCAGGGGAAATTCGATTCCTTCGCTGACAAATTTTGCGTTCTATTTCCCGTCAATTTATCAAGCCCTTGAGGCGCTTGAAGTATCTCGCGATGCCCACTGATTGATCCCAAGATATGCACAGGTATCTGTGGATAATTTTTTATGTCTTAGCCAAACAGCTGATTAATTGTTGTTCAATTACTTGATTGTGTGGACTTTTTTACGCTTATTTTTCAACAGAGGTATCCTTTCTTGTGGATAACCTACTGCTAGAAAGGTATACTGCGCCGATCTTATTTTGACGGCCTCGGACGTTTCTTTGTCCGGTCTTGCCGTTTTCTCAGTGGTCTTACCATATTGGGGTTTTGGGGGGTTTCTTGACTGAATCCGTTTGGAAGCAGTGCGCTGGTTGTTTGCAGGACGAGCTACCGTCGCAGCAGTTCAATACCTGGATCAGACCGTTACGCGTCAATCCCGCATGTGCGGAGGGCGAGTTGCGCCTGATCGCGCCGAACCGCTTCGTGTTGGACTGGGTTGGCGGAAAATTCCTGAATCGTATCCGTGAACTCGTGCATCAGTTTTCTCCCGGTCAGCCACTGCAGGTGGCCCTGGAAATTACTGCGCGCCGCCCTGCGCGTTTTCAGCGTAATCGAACTATGGCCGAGCCCGCACCGTCACCAGTACCGACGTCTACACCTATACCTCCTAAGGTACCGTCGGCTATACCAGCATCACCAGATACTTCAGCGGCTCGCGGCGGTTTGGCATCTAATGGCAATTGGCATAGTCCACCACCGTCTTCAACAGCATCTTCCCCACTATCTGCAGCGACCTCTTCATTACCCGTGCAACCCATGCCGGTTGGAGCCTTTGGAAGTGGTTTGCGAGGTACCCCTCATCCGGCCGTGGCAGAGGAGGCTACTGCGGAGCAGATGACGACAGGGGAACTGGCACTCACTGATCTGCGCCCTCCGGCTATGGGTGAGATGGCACGCTCAATTCCAGAACCGCCGGCGCGCCAGGTGGAGGTAGAGGGGGCTATCAAACATGGCAGTTCGCTCAACCGTAACTTCACCTTTAAATCTTTTGTTGAGGGTAAATCTAATCAACTTGGCCTTGCGGCTGCGCAGCAGATTTCCGATAACCCCGGTGGAGCTTATAACCCACTCTTTATATATGGTGGCGTCGGCCTTGGTAAAACACACTTGATGCATGCGGTCGGTAATGCCCTGTTAGAGCGTAATCCCAATGCCAAAGTGGTTTACCTGCATTCCGAGCGTTTTGTAGCGGATATGGTAAAGGCGCTGCAGCTTAATGCGATTAGTGATTTCAAACGCTATTACCGTTCTGTTGATGCCCTGCTGATTGACGATATTCAGTTTTTTGCGGGTAAGGAGCGCTCCCAGGAGGAGTTTTTCCACACTTTCAATGCACTTCTTGAGGGCGGGCAGCAAATTATTCTGACTTGCGACCGCTACCCCAAAGAGATCGATGGCCTCGAAGAACGTCTTAAGTCACGTTTTGGCTGGGGATTGACTGTAGCCGTGGAGCCTCCGGAACTGGAGACTCGCGTGGCAATATTAATGAAGAAAGCCGAGCAATTTGGTGTGGAATTGCCGCACGATTCTGCTTTCTTTATTGCTCAGCGTATCCGGTCCAACGTCCGGGAACTGGAAGGCGCTCTGCGCAGGGTGATTGCAAATGCCCAGTTTACCGGTCGCGCAATTGATGATGTTCTGGTGCGTGAGGCTTTAAAGGACTTATTGGCCCTGCAAGACCGATTAGTAAGCGTGGACAATATTCAGCGAGTGGTTGCCGAATACTACAAGATTAAGGTAGCGGACCTGCTCTCTAAAAGACGCAGTCGTTCCGTCGCGCGGCCGCGCCAGGTTGCCATGTCATTGGCCAAGGAGCTCACCAATCATAGTTTGCCGGAGATCGGCGATGCCTTCGGCGGGCGGGATCATACAACTGTCCTGCACGCTTGCCGTAAAATCCGCGAACTGCAGGAGTCCGACGCGGATATCCGTGAGGACGTAAAGTTACTGACACGGTCGTTGACCACTTAATCGAATAACTGACAAACAAGGCGAAACTACCGATGAAATTCAATGTAAGCCGGGACGCCCTGCTGAAACCGCTACAACTGGTAGCCGGCGTTGTCGAGAAGCGCCAGACTTTGCCGGTCCTGGCCAATGTATTGATGCAATTACAGGGGCAAGAGCTGTCCCTGACTGGGACTGATCTCGAGGTTGAGATTGTTGGCCGCCTGCCGGTGGACGGTGTGGAGATGGAAGGTGAGGTGACAGTCCCAGCACGTAAATTGTTGGATATCTGCCGATCTTTGCCCGATGGTGCTGAATTAAAATTTGAGCGCGATGGTGAGCGCCTGGTGCTGCGCAGTGGGCGCAGCCGTTTCCAGTTATCAACCCTGCCTGCTGCCGACTTCCCCAATCAGGAGGAAGCAAGCGCCCAAACACGTTTCGACATCTCCCAGCGTGAGATCCGCCGCCTTATTGAAGCGACTAGCTTTGCCATGGCTCAGCAAGATGTCCGCTATTACCTGAATGGCTTATTGCTCGAGTGCCGCCCACAGCAACTTCGTGCCGTCGCCACTGACGGTCACCGGCTGGCCCTCTGTGATCGGGATGCGCCGGGATTAAATGTTTCAACTCCGATACAAGCTATTGTTCCCCGTAAGGGTGTACTGGAACTTGGTCGTCTGCTAGAGGACACTGATAACCAGGCGCAGGTGGTACTGGGTAATAACCATATCCGTGTTGTTAGTGGCCAGTTTACGTTTACCTCCAAATTGGTGGATGGCAAGTTTCCGGATTACGAGCGCGTTCTGCCACGAGGTGCAGGCAATGTTGTTTATGCCGATCGCCAGGGGCTGCGCCAGGCATTCTCCCGTGCGGCCATTCTCTCTAACGAGAAATATCGCGGTGTACGCTTACAGGTTTCCGAGGGGTTACTGCAAATTATTGCCAACAACCCTGAACAGGAGGAGGCTGAGGAGCAGATGTTGGTGGATTATGTGGGAGAGCCTATGGAGATTGGCTTTAATGTTTCTTATCTCCTGGATGTTACCGGTGCAATCCACAGTGACCAAATCCGCATCAGTCTGGCGGATGCCAACAGCAGTGCGCTGTTGCAGCAGCCTGAGGAGGGCGATGCCCTCTATGTGATTATGCCGATGCGCCTATAAGACTCAGGCTGAGAAGCTTGGCTCACTTTCGAGAGGGGACCGCTTTGTATCATGGACAGGTGGTCCCTTTGTTTTTTCAGTATCTTGCGGACGGCATTCCCCCGGCTAGCGAGGAGAAGGGTCTATGGCACTGACCCGTCTTCTGATCTCCAATTTTCGTAATATCTCTCAAGCTGACCTGTTTTTGGACGCAGGAGTAAACCTGTTCTGTGGTGTAAATGGGAGTGGCAAAACTTCAGTCCTTGAAGCTGTACATATGTTGGCTACAGGTCGCTCCTTTAGATCTCGTCAGCATAAATCTGTTATTCAACATGATCAGCCCGGACTTACGGTTTTTACCCAGCTGGATACGGGGCTCAACCTCGGTGTTGAACGTCTGGCCAACGGTAGTGGTCGTGTGCGTATCAACCAGACGGCAGCTGAGTCCAGTTCACAGCTCGCCAGTTGTCTGCCCTTGCAGTTGATCAATAGTGATAGCTTCTCCGCCCTGGATGGCGGGCCCGGTGTACGTAGGCGACTTCTGGATTGGACAGTGTTCCACGTGGAACATCTTTTCGCGCAGGAATGGAAAAACTACCAAATCGCATTGAAGCAGCGAAATGCCTTGTTGCGACGTGGTAAAATCGACGCTGACGCGATTGGGATTTGGGAGCATCAGTTGGCTCAGAGTGGCGAGAGGGTAGACAGCCTACGTCAGGGCCAATTCCATGAGCTGCGAGTGGCTGTGGCCGCTCTTCTGGTGGGGTTGCCTCTTAGCCTGTTACACAAAGTGGATATAAGCTATCGGCGTGGTTGGCGAAAGGAGGTCGAGCTGGCTGAGGCGCTTAGGGAGTCTCGGGAGGGTGATCTCAGTCAAGGGCATACCCGCACTGGGCCTCACAGGGCAGATCTCCGTTTTACCGTTGCGGGAGAGCCAGCGCACAATGTTTTATCCCGTGGCCAGCAGAAGATGCTGGTATGTGCTGTCCGAACGGCTATGGCGCAATTGGTGTGTCGTCACCGGGAGAAACCGGTATTCCTGGTTGACGATCTGCCAGCGGAGCTGGATGAATACAATCAACAGATTTTTGCGCACTGGGTAGGGCGTTGTGCCAGCCAGGTGCTTGTAACCGGAATTGAGGAGGGCACTACAAGCCGCCCCTGGCGGCAGCTAGATGCCCCTTGGAATTGCCCAAAAGTGTTCCACGTGGAACATGGGAAGATCAGTGCCGAAGCTTCGGCCGCACAATAAGTTGAATGGAGCGAATAAATGTCAGAGCAGCAAAGCTATGACTCAAGCAGTATCAAGGTATTAAAAGGCCTGGATGCGGTGCGCAAGCGCCCCGGAATGTATATTGGTGATACCGACGATGGCACCGGTCTGCACCACATGGTATTCGAGGTGGTTGACAACTCCATCGATGAAGCGCTGGCCGGCCACTGTGATGAGATCCGTGTAACCATCCACCCGGATGAGTCCATTTCTGTATCGGACAATGGCCGTGGTATCCCAACAGAGATTCACCCGGAAGAGGGGGTCTCTGCAGCAGAAGTGATTATGACCGTCCTTCATGCGGGTGGTAAATTTGATGACAACACCTACAAGGTCTCCGGCGGTCTGCACGGGGTAGGGGTATCGGTAGTAAACGCTCTGTCCAAGGAGCTGAAGCTGATTATCCGTCGCGGTGGCAAGATCCACGAGCAGACCTACCACCACGGTGTGCCCCAGGCACCTCTGGAAGTTGTGGGTGACAGCGATACCACCGGCACCACAGTGCATTTCAAACCCTCAGAGGATACCTTCAGCAATATCGAATTCCATTTCGACGTGCTGGCCAAGCGCTTGCGCGAGCTGTCCTTCCTGAACTCCGGTGTGCGTATTGTCCTGAAGGACGAGCGCAGTGGTAAGGAAGAGGTCTATGAATACGAAGGGGGTTTGAGTGCCTTTGTGGAGTTCCTCAATCAGAACAAAACCCCGATTAACAAGGTTCTGCACTTCCAGAGCCAGCGTGAAGACGGCATTGCAGTAGAGGTGGCATTACAGTGGAACGATAGCTTCCAGGAAAGCATCTTCTGCTACACCAACAATATTCCCCAGCGCGACGGCGGTACCCACCTGGCGGGCTTCCGTGCAGCCCTGACCCGTGGCCTGAACAGCTATATCGAGCGGGAAGGCCTGGGCAAGAAAGACAAAGTGAACACCACTGGCGATGACGCCAGGGAAGGTCTCACCGCGATTATCTCTGTGAAGGTTCCGGACCCGAAATTCTCCTCCCAGACCAAGGACAAGCTGGTTTCATCCGAAGTGAAACCCGCTGTAGAGCAGGAGATGGGCCACCACTTTACAGATTACCTGATGGAGAACCCACAGGAAGCCAAATCTGTCGTCACCAAGATGATCGACGCGGCCAAAGCCCGTGAGGCGGCCCGCAAGGCCCGCGAAATGACTCGCCGCAAGGGCGCGTTGGATATTGCCGGCCTGCCCGGGAAACTGGCGGACTGCCAGCAAAAAGACCCGGCACTATCTGAAATTTACCTGGTGGAGGGTGACTCCGCTGGTGGTTCTGCCAAGCAGGGCCGCGATCGCCGTACCCAGGCGATCCTGCCGCTGAAGGGTAAGATCCTCAATGTGGAAAAAGCGCGCTTCGACAAGATGCTTTCCAGCGCCGAAGTGGGTACCCTGATTACCGCACTGGGCTGTGGCATCGGCAAGAGCGAATTCAACCCGGACAAGCTGCGTTACCACAGCATCATCATCATGACCGATGCTGACGTGGATGGAGCCCATATCCGCACCCTGCTGCTCACCTTTTTCTTCCGTCAGATGCCGGAGTTGATCGAGCGGGGCCACATCTACATCGCCCAGCCGCCGCTGTATAAGATCTCCAAGGGCAAACAGGAACAGTACCTGAAGGATGAGGGCGCTCTAACCCAGTTCCTCACCAACGCCGCCCTGGAAGGCGCCACGCTGTTTGTGAACCCGGACGCCCCTGGGCTTTCTGGCGCCTCCCTGGAGAGCCTGGTAGGCGAGTACCGCAGTGTACTGGCGACAATCGACCGTCTGTCGCGTCTGTACCCTGAGGAAGTGCTGCGCAGCATGATCTACCTGCCTTGCCTCACCCAGGAAGACCTGCAGTCCCAGGAAAAAGTTACGGCTTGGAGTGAGAAACTACAAGAGAAGCTGGGTGAAGAGGAGAGTGGCGGAACCCGTCGCCATGAAGTGACGGTTCAGGAGAACACCGAGCGCGGCCTGTTCCTGCCCCATATCCATATCGTGGCCCACGGTGTTGGCAGTGACTACCTGATTAACCACGAGTTCTTCGATTCCGCTGAGTACGCGTCTATTTGCGCTCTGGGTGAGAAGATGGTGGGCCTGCTGGAAGAGGGGGCTTTTATTCAGCGCGGTGAGAAGCAGCACCCTGTCAGTAGCTTCCCTGAAGTGATGGACTGGCTGATGGGCGAAAGCCGCAGAGGCTACGGTATCCAGCGCTATAAAGGACTGGGAGAAATGAACCCTGAGCAGCTTTGGGAAACCACCATGGACCCAGAGAGCCGCCGTATGCTGCAGGTAACCGTTGAAGATGCTATCGCAGCAGACCAGATCTTTACCACCCTGATGGGCGATCAGGTAGAGCCACGCCGTGACTTTATCGAGACCAACGCCTTGGCGGTAGAAAATTTAGATATTTAACTGAATTAAGATAAATGCCCATTTAATGTACAGGTTTTTCGCATAAAAGTAGCCCTACAGAAAAACCTGTGCTGTATTTTAGCATTCAGTCAAAATGGGTAAGTGGATTTTGTTACGGTAGTTCTAAAGGGATTCTCTCACTCTTAGATCTCTACTGTACAAAATCCAAATTTTTTATTAATTAAAAACTGAGTGCAAAACTATACTAAGTGGAATTGCCTCACTTCATAACGCAGTATTTAGAATTAACCCCTAAAGAAAAATACAATAAAAAATAGATAGTAGCTGTATCTCCTTCATTAATTTATTCCCCAATTAAAGCAAAAAAATACTTGGCAAAAAGATCTATGGGACGCGTCAAAAAACACTATTTTGGGAATTTTCACCTCTCTGTTTTAACCCTTATTTTTTTAGTCCTTACAGTTAGCTGCACCAGTAGCAAAAAATTAATTAATTCTAATTGGCATGAAATTGAAACAGAGCACTTCCGAATCGTTACTAATGGAAGCCCCAGACGAGTCACCAAACTGGCTGTAGATTTGGAGCGATTTCGAATTCTTACACAAAAATATTTTTATCAGACCTCGGACCAGCAAAAATTAACGATTTATGCATTAGCTGATGAGCTCAGTTTTTCAGGAATGAGTAGTGTCAACTCTAGCCAAAGATCGATAGGGCAATTTCAAAATACTCCTTATGGCAGTTTTGCGTTGTTAAATCTCAAGGGAAATCAGTACCTTCCTGGTAATCCAGCACGCCAAACCCTATTTCATGAATATACCCATTTTCTAACATACAGTGGCAGTCGTCGTAACTATCCTTATTGGTTCAGCGAAGGTATTGCGGAAGTATTTTCCACAGCAGAATTTGGAAAAAATAATGAGTTTAGTATTGGACATATACCGGTAAGCCGAGCAATTAGCCTTTCCAGATCGTCAGAGTTGCCATTGGAGAAACTGCTTACAGCCACTCCTGGCTCACTTAATGATAGAGAGACTAGTGCCCTTTATGCCAGTGGTTGGATGTTAGCTCACTGGCTGTATTTTGATCCTGAACGTATTAGAGCTAAAGGACTAGAGTTATATTTGGATGCATATCATTCTGGTGCAGACTCTGCTTCAGCACTTCCTAAAGCTCTGGGTATGACATTTGAGCAACTTAATAATTACTATAAAAAACTTCCTAAAAGCGACTTCGGCGGAGTTAAAGGAAGCTTAGATAATGACAGTATAAATATTTTACCGTCAACGAAGCTGATGAATAATAATGATGCGGTTGTTGAAATTGCCAATTTTATGGCAGTTACAGGTCGTAGCTTGAGTGAGCTTAGGGAGTTCGTGGCTTATGCTGAGAAAAAACAGATTACCAGTCCGGCGCTCAATTCCGCTTTAGCAATTGCCGCTGCCAACGAAAAAAACTTCATCCTTGCCCGGGAAATATTAGAGGCGACGCCAGATGTCTATCAGCGTGAAACCTGGTACTTGGAAGCTTCTGCAAAAACTGCACTCACAGAGATGCTTGATCAATCAGCAGAGATCAATGTTAAAGAACTTAAATATATTCGTGACCAATATATTGAGCTAGTCAATGCGAATGGGAATGTGCCCGCCTATTGGCATGGCTTGGCCATAACGATGCAAGTTTTAGGATACTCACGATCAGAATATGTGAAGATACTTCAGCAGGCATATTTGCGAGCTCCAAGGAATCCACAAATTTCGTGGTGGTATGCTAATGAACTCTATCTAAATCGCAATCGGGAGGAATTTCCTCTCGTTGTTCAACCCCTGTTAATGCAGACCGCTGATCAACAACTGCGGGCCAATCTGAAAATGATGGTTATAGAAATTGGGCAAGAGAAAGAATTGCCTGCAGAGCTGGCATCAACTTCTAATGGCTTAGGAAGATTATTGAACGGTTATCGTAAACTTTCAGGAAATAAAGCTTTAGCTATGGCAATGGACTACCGGGGGACTTTTGTAGCTGGCTATATGGAAGAGAGCGCTAATCAATTCGAAGCAAACCAACTTGCCCTACAAGCATGTGAGAAACAGAAAGAGCGTTATCAGGTAAGAGATAGATGTGCGATTTATGCCGAGGGAGAGCAGCTTGTAGACTCCACTGATAAGGTAAGTCTTTTTTAGCAGTAAATAATCATTTATTGATGCTTTTCAACTCAACCACCATTGATAGTTACTGGAAAAGTAGTAGAACTACTTTTCCAGTAACAACCCGCACTCCCGGTGCTCCTCACCTTTAGTTGGATCAAAGTAAATATCGTTATCGGGAAGGTCATTCTCGTAAACGTACTCTTCAACATCAATTTCTTTTAGGTGGAACATCGGCGCTACACGAATGGTGCCGTGATTGCCTTGAGTAAACACATCCAGATTTTTGCGATGGGCATTTTGATCGTGGCGGATACCATTCAACCAGACATCGGGTTGTAACTCCTGCATTGCGCGGTTAAAGGGTTCAAGCTTTACCGTGCGTGAGAAGAAGTCATGCTCGGGGGTATCCAACTGCGGGATACCACCATAGACCGCATTGTAGTGAGCTGCCGATATCTTGGGTGAATAGGTACGCAGATTCAGGTTCAGCGTCCTCACGACATTTTCGATATGCCGGTAGGTTTCTGGTGTGTTGTATCCGTGATCCACCCAAATAACTGGGATATCTGGCTTGGCTTTGGTGACCAGGTGCAGAAAAGCGACCGCAAGTGGGCGGAAGTTTGTAAAAACTACCGGGTTTTGTGCCTTTTCCATGGTGAACCGCATGATCTCGCTGGGCTTGGCCCCAACAAAAGACTTGTTCAGCGATGCCAAATCGGCACCGTGGTGAAAGAAGCGGTCGGAAAAAGACTGCACGGTGTTGGTGGAAGCGTGGTGTCCCATAAGAAATCAGCGCATAGGATAGTTAGGGTAGAACGCATGCTACCCGCTTAATTTGTCGCGTAGAAACAATAAAAAGAAGTGAATCAATAAGCTTCAGTTATAAGTAAAAGCTTTTGACTTGGGCTCATGGCTATAAAGAGCTAATCCAGGGGGCGATCGAAGCGCATCTGGATCAGGTGCTGGCCGTATTCAGCAATATAACGCCGCTCGGTTTCCACAAACCCTTGTTTTTGTAGGAAATAACGTGTGCGGAGGTTTTCCCTCAATACCCCAGTTTGCAGTTGGAGCCTACCTTTACCCGCTGCGGAGAGCAGGCTGGCGCCAATGCCGCAGCCCGAAAATATTGGACTGACACAGAGATAGGCTATGCGGTCCCGGTCAAGAAGAGTAATGAATGCTTCGGCTACGGCATTGTGGCGTCCTGTAAATACGAGGCAGAGACTGGCCTGGCGGCAGTCACGACGAAACTGCGCGACGTGATCGAGCCAGAATTGGCGGGACAAAGAGGGGTGAGAGTTGGCTGTCGCATGGAGCCAGAGTTGCTCCAGCCTGTCCAGTTCTTTGAGTTCTGCCTTTCGAATCATGGGCACCCCCGAGGCGGATACATGGGCCCAATGCTAGTCGGGTCAAAGGTTAGATCCTAGAAAACATCCCCTTATTAGGATAGAAACTATAAAGACAGCCATTTTTTCCTCATGAAGGCATCAAAAGGCAAGAAATAGTTCTGTTATGCCATTGGGTTTATAATGGTAAAATACAATCATTCTTATTAATAACAATAATTACAAAGCTATAACGACTCAATGGAGGGTTCATGAAGAAATTTTTCCTGTCGCCATTGGCTATCGCCCTGGCGGCTGTTACAGCTGCACCAACCTTGGCTGAACAGCGCCTGGAGACGGTTACCGTTATTGGCGATTCCGAGTCCATTTCGACGCTAGCGGGTTCCGCGCACCTGGTTGATGCTGATGAGCTGGCCGAATTCGAGTATGTAGATATCAACCGCATGATGCGCTCTGTACCGGGTGTCTACATCCTCGAAGAGGATGGCTATGGTCTGCGTCCTAATATTGGTATTCGTGGCGCACAGGGTGGCCGCTCTGCCAAGATCTCACTGATGGAAGATGGCGTATTGGTAGCTCCGGCACCTTACTCGGCACCGGAGGCTTACTATTTCCCGAGTGCAGGCCGTATGGATGCCATTGAAGTGCTCAAAGGCCCCGCCGCATTGCAATACGGTCCATTTACTGTTGGTGGTGCGGTAAATATGTTGAGCACACCAATCCCAACTTCCAGCCAGGGCATGGTGCAGCTAGAAGCCGGTGAATACGGTGAGACCCGTCTGCACGCACACTATGGTACCAGCACTGAAAATACTGGCTGGCTGCTGGAGACCCAGCAACAGTATGCGGACGGCTTCCGCGAAATCGATCACGCGGACAGCGCGGATATTGCTAAAGAAGATTACCTGCTGAAAGGCCGCCTGCAGTCCGATGCGGATGCGACCTTTCGCCAGCAGTTGGATATCAAGCTGCAGTACTCCGAAGAGGAGTCAGGCATGAGTTATCTAGGACTGACGGATGCCGACTTTAACGATGATCCTAATCGTCGCTATGGTATCAGTGCCCTGGATGAAATGCAGAATCGCCACAGCACCGTTCAGCTGAACCACAGCATCGAGTTGAGTGACAGCTTTACCCTGCATACCCAGGCTTATTACAACAAGTTTAAGCGCGACTGGTTTAAGGTCAGCGAGGGTGAATTGATAGATGCTGTTAATACCGGCGGCGCTGTTGACGGAGTTATAGATCCCCAAGCGGTGTTGGATGGCACTGAGGATTACACCTTTGGTATCAAGCATAACAACCGCGAGTACGAGGCCAAGGGTCTGCAAATCAGTGCCGATTGGCGCTTTAACACTGGTGCTATTGCCCATGAGCTGACATTCGGCCTGCGTCAACATCAGGATGAAGTCGACAGATATCAACCTGTAGAAATTTACAACCAAATTGATGGCCAACTGGTATTTGATAGTGTTGAGCTGCCTAGCGCCAGCAATAACCGTGTCGAAGAAGCTGAGGCTACCTCGTTCTTTATCTACGACGATATCAAGCTGAACGAAAAGCTGACTCTCACTGCTGTTCTTCGCTACGAGGATATAGAGACCGAGCAGCAGCGTTATAACGACGCCGATCGTACTGAGAAGGGCAGCTACCGTTCCAATCAGGTGGATGAGTGGCTGCCCGGTCTGGGGGTTGTTTACCAGGCCAATGAGCAGTGGAGCCTGCTGGCAGGAGTGCACCGTGGCTTTGCTCCTCCCGGTGCAGGCGCAGCCGATGGCCAGGGCCCGGAGTTATCCACAAACTATGAATGGGGTGCGCGCTTTGATAACGGTAGCGTAAGTGCCGAGTTAATTGCCTTCTACAGCGATTATGAAAATGCTGTGCAGAACTGTTCGGTAGCTGTGGAATGCCCCAATGGTGCCGACAGTGGTACCTACCAGCTGGGTGAGGCAGAGATCAAAGGGTTGGAAGCTACCTTCGGCAGTGAGTGGGTACTTGCAAACGGTTGGACGCTGCCAGTAAGAGCTACCTATACCTTCACCGATGCTGAAATTACTGAAGACAGTGACGATGGAGGTCTAGTTGCCGGGGATAATCTTGAATACCTGCCGGAAAATGTATTTGCTGTATCTGCTGGCCTGGATAGTGGCGCTGCCTGGCGTCTAAACCTAACCGCAGCCTATCAGGACGAGATGTGTGTTAATACTAGCTGTAATCAGGGGAATACTGACCGCTTCGATTACACAGAGTCTCTGTGGGTTGTGGATGCGGCTGCGCACTACGACTTTAGCGCCGACCTGACCGGTTACCTGAAAGTGGATAACCTGTTTGATGAGCAGGTGATTATCAGTCGCAGCCCCGATGGTGCTCGTGCTAACCGGCCGCGTACTGCCGCTTTGGGTATGAAGTACACCTTCTGATCCGAGCTTCGGCAAAATCACTGGATAAGGGAAACCCCGGCTAGAACCGGGGTTTTTTATTGGGAGGTGTGAGTAATAGCCTACTAGCGGTCCCCACCCAAGTGCGCAAAATGGGCTTTGAGATAGCTCGTTTCGGGGATTGCCGGGTGTACCGGATGGTCTGCGCCTTGGCCACCACTGGCGAGGATGCGTGCACGTCTCCCCAGCCGATGTGCGGCGCCACGGACACAGTCCAGTAACTCGTCTGATTGCAGGTGCATGGAACAGGAAGCACTTACTAACAGTCCATCTTCGCCAAGTAGCCGCATGGCCAACTCGTTGATATGGCGATAGGCTGACAGCCCGGCCTTGTGATCCTTGCGTCTCTTTATGAAGGCTGGAGGGTCCAGCACGATGACATCGAATTTTTCCCCAGCAGCAACCATAGCTTTGAGCACGTCCAAGGCTTTGCCATGGACAGTGTTGAGCTTATCCACAAGTCCATTGTGATCTGCGTTGACCTGACACCAGTCCAGGGCCTGTTGTGAGGCATCCACACAAGTTGTGCTGGCAGCACCGCTGGCCAGGGCCTGAATTCCCCAACCGCCGGCGTAGGAAAAGAGATCCAATACCCGCTTTCCCTTAACCCAGCGGTTGAGCAACCTGCGATTCTCGCGGTGATCGTAGAACCAACCCGTTTTCTGTCCCGCATGTATCGGTGCAAGTAAGGGGACGCCATTCTCCTCAAAAGGAACCATCTCGGGAACCTCTCCGAAAACAACTTCTTTGACCGGTGGCATTCCTTCTACGGCGCGCCCCTGGTGATCGTTGCGTAGCAATATGCCTCTTGGTTGGACTAACTCAATTAACTTATCCACAATCTGCTGCTGGAAGTGTTCCATTCCCCAGTTGCTCACCTGAACAGCCAAGTAATCACCAAACCTATCCACAACCAGACCTGGCAGACCATCTGAATCCCCATACACCAACCGGTAACTCGGATGCTCAAAGTAGCGTTGGCGTAGGCTCAAAGAAGATAGTAGGCGCTCACTAATATCGGAATCATCGAAACTGGATTTTTTAGTAACGAGACGTCCACAAATGAGCTGACTTGGGTTTATAAAAGCCGTGCCGAGAAGCTTCCCTTGACTGTCGAGAACCTGGCACAGACTGCCGGGTTCGATTCCCTTAAGTGGAGATCGCTTGGTGTCCACTTCATTGCTGTAGATCCACAGGTGGCCACGTTTCAAGCGGCGCTCAGCACCGCGATTCAATATTAATTCCAGCAAAGAGAATCTCCCTGGGGTTGAACAAAATTGGTGGCAATTTTGCTTGGCTAGCCCTTTAGGTCAAGTGATAGTCCGTATGGAGAAGTACCCTGCTAATTGTTAGTAAGGAAAAATTATCCACAAACGCTACGCGAGGACTCAAGAAATCATGGTGATGTGGATAATTTTCGGGAACATGGCAAGAAGAAACAGGGGGAGCTAAAAGAGCTTAAAAAATGAGTCTGTGACCACTTACATTGGACGCTCCCCTGGCGTATGGTAATACGGGCGCCAGGCAGGCTAAGAGCCGTTTGGATATCTAATGCAGATAAATGATTGGTAAATTATCAATTAGACGGCAGAATTCCCCACCAATATGTCATTTTTGCCTAATTGGTATTGTGGAACACTCCTGCAATGAAATTCCCAAAGGACCATTCTCTAAAAGTCTCCATGGTTATCTATCCCGGAGCTTCGAGTCTCGATGTTACCGGCCCCCTGGAAGTCTTCTCTCTGGCCAATCATCAACTCCGTGCAGAGGGGCGCTATACCTCTGACTTCTACGATACCCAAATTTTGGCTGACAGTGCTGGGCCTATAGTCACGGCTTCTGGAGTAAAGCTCTATGCAGATTATGGCTTCAGGGAAGTCGAGGATATCCACACCCTGTTGCTCAGCGGTGGGCCACCGAAAAGTTATGATATTTTGGGCAGCAATGTCGAGTTTATTCAGTGGCTGATCGATCAGGAGACACAGGTGGAACGACTCGGCTCCATTTGTACCGGAGCCTTGATACTGGCCAAAGCAGGCTTGTTGAATGGTCATCGAGCTACTACCCACTGGGCAAATGTGGCAGCACTACAAGAGTATGCCGACATAGAAGTGGACCCCGATGCCATTTATATACGAGATGGTAATCTCTACACCTCTGCGGGGGTTACAGCAGGTATCGATCTTGCGTTGGCACTGGTCGAGGAGGACCACGGCCGTAGCCTGGCATTGTCGATTGCGAGAATGATGGTGCTCTACTTGAAACGCGATGGCGGGCAACAGCAGTACAGCACCCACCTGATGAATCAGCTGCAAAGTGATCGATTTGCCGGGTTGGTGGAATGGATTTACCAGAATTTAAAGGAGCCACTTACCGTAGAGAGGCTTGCACAGGAGTCCGCCATGAGTCCACGTAATTTTGCTCGATGTTTTTCTCGAGAATTGGGCGTAACTCCGGCACGCTTTATTGAGAGTATCCGGGTGGAGAAGGCCTGTCAGTTGCTCTCAGAGCAAAACTTGTCTCAGGAAAGGGTGGCTTGTCTGTGTGGCTTCCAATCCCAAGAGCAGTTGAGACGAACATTCCGCAGGCACAAGGGAATTCTTCCAAGTGAATTCCGCCGCCGCTTTCATTAAGAGCCAAATTTTACGGATTAAATATTTTAGCGGTTGTGACAAAGTAAATTTTTATTATGAACCATATAATTTTTTTATAATAATTAAAAATACCTGTACTTTAATGCGCAATGATTAACTTATCCTGGATAAACATAAAAAATTTAAAAAATATAGAAAGTAAAAATAGATATATCCTAACCTAATAAAAAAGATATTTTTGTAAATCATACTGTTTTTACTTTATCAAGATGCTACTTAATCTACTCATTTTGGAACTATTGATGAATAGTACTTAGGATAGAGTATGTATGTGATTTTCAGATAAAAGATAGCAAAGGTAAAAAGCGGCTAGTGTCAGTTAAAAAGAGTGAAAGTTTACTAAATAGTACCAGCCCCCTGTCCCAAGGTATGTGGTCTTTGCAATGTCAGAATTGGTCGTAACTGAGTCTCTTGATATACGGGTGGCAATATAACATTGAGAGAACCGGGCTTGGAGAGTTTTACTACAACTGTTACAGCCCATCCTTGTGAATTTTGGAATAAGCTGATGAGTCATAAAAAATTCCTGCTGGGCAGTCTCGCTATTCTGTTATGCGTTGGTTACCTACTATGGCCTGTTTATCAATTTTATGCATGGTCACTTGACTCCCTGCCACTAAGCCCTTTTGGCTGGCGAGCCTTACCTGATAAGGCACCGTCGACACAGGTACTTTATAACGATGAATATAAATCCGCCGCAGAATATTCCCTAACCGTAATCGAAAAACACCGCGAGAAAATTGGTGCTCCGGCTATTTCTGCGGCAGTTTCAGCCTGCGGCGAGGTGGTCTGGGCTGGTGCATCCGGATGGGTGGATTTAGCAAGGCAAATACCAGTCTCCACTGAGACTCGTTTTCGTATCGGCAGCACCTCCAAGGCTTTGACTGGAACGGCTCTCGCAAGGTTGGTACAGAATGGGAGAGTTGATCTTGATAAATCAATCGCAAATTATTTTGAAGTGATGCCGAACTCGGGATGGGCGGATATAACGCCGCGTCAGTTGGCCGCACATATGTCAGGTTTGCCACAATATAAGAATAATTCTGACTGGCTCGGTTTATATAAAACTCTAGCACTGCGTAGTCATTACGAAAGTATGTACCAAGCCTTGGGGGTTTTTGATGATAGTGAATTGCTTTACAAGCCAGGGACAGAGTTCTACTACAGTAGTTTCGGTACCGTTCTTTTGGGTGCAGTCTTGGCTGAAGCCGAGGGGCAAAATTATCTGGAAGTGATGAGTAGGGAGGTTTTTAGACCCGCCTCAATGAAAAATACAGAGGCATCACCGGTAAATGGAGATCCGACTCGTAATATTGCTCGCTTTTATAAAAGTAATGGTTTAAGTGGAGAGGAGCTTCGTCTACGCGAGTAGCGTCCGGTGGATTTAAGCCATCGATTGCCAGGAGGTGGTTTTATTTCTACGCCAAGTGATTTGGTTAAACTCGGCGCCCTCTATCTCGACGATCGCTACTTAAGCCCTGAAACCAGGGAAATATTTTGGACGCCACAAAAGCTTGCGAATGGAGATGTGAATGAGCAAAACTACGCTTTGGGTTGGCGTGTTCGAGAAATGGAAATTTCTGAGGTGGGTTTTTTGCGTGTTGTCAATCATGGCGGCGTCAGTCGAGGCAGCCAGAGTTGGTTAATGATAATACCGGAATACAAACTATCGATCGCGGTGAATATTAATCGCAAAACAAAAGTTTTCTGGGATTTCGGTAATGTTTCTATGGATATCGCTGCGGCATTTATTCGACAACAAGAAAAACTGGTTTGTAAATAAAAAAACTGGCCGAGGTTTTATGCTTCGGCCAGTTTCTAAAAAATGAATGCCCATTATTAATGAGAATTCATTTTTACTGGGTGTTCACCATGATCTCGGTTTCGGCAAATACCTGTTCACCGTTACCGTGGCTGAGGATACCCAGGGCTCGGGTACCGGGGGCGAGACCTATCCACTCTAGCTTGATATCGCCATTGCTGTTCATTTGTGCCTGAGACGGAGCTGTGAGCTGGGTGTTGCCACTGTCACCACTCAGGTTGAAGTTAAACAGGGTAAATGGCGTGGGGCCCTCTGCAGAGGCGTAGTCCACTACGAATACCGCATACTGACCTGCGGCGGGATTGACCAAATCGACAGATTCAGCGGAAGTCGGTGAGCCGCTGGTGCCCACTTCTGGGAAGTCGGGGCCGGGGCCATAGACTTGCAGGTCCAGATCATCGCTGCCACTCCCATCACCTACGTCAGCATCAAACAGAGCTACGCGGGCAAGCTCGGTGCCTTCAGGAATATCGAAGAAAATCAGCTGGTTATCTCCATCTTCAACGCTGCCGGGGAAAGCTACACCTTCAGCCAGGCCTTGAATACCGACTTGATAGTCACCGCTGTAACCGAATGCCACGCCCAGGTCTAAGGCACCATCAGTACCTTCAGCTGTGACCAGCTGGGATGTGGATAACGGCACCGGGCGTACGGCAATGGGGCTGCGTACGTCCTGGCGTATACCAACAGATTTCCAGGTAAGATCACCAAACGCCCACTCGTTCATAGCCGCTTCTTCGGTAACCGTGAAAGTAACCTGGAATTCGGCACTTTCTCCTTCGCCCAGGCGCAGGACTTTTGGATTAACGCTAACCTCTACACCCTCAGGAGTGTTTACTGAGGCCCAATACCACTTCTGGCCGCGACCAACACTGGTAACACGTCGCTTGATGGTCTGGGTACCGACCAGATCACCGATGCCGATAGATGGCAGGTTCAGGTCACTGGAATCCAGTGAGTAGCCCTGAGAGACAAGCTCAGTACAGGTAGTTTCTTCGATAACCTCCGGTTGGTTTTCCGCACCACATAGAAATGCCAGGTAGTCGTTGAAACCGGCATCGTAGACTAACCCAGGGCGGAAGGCGGCGGCAGGTACAATTGCACCGGCCCCAATATCAAATGGATCTGCAGCTTCGGGTCCGAAGGACTTCAGCAGGTCAGTTCGCGCTGTGCTCATCAGGGCAGACTTGGCCATTGCCGGGCTCCAGTCAGGGTGAGCCTGCTTCAGTAGAGCCATAATACCGGCAACATGGGGGCTGGCCATGGAGGTGCCACTCTTGGTACCAAACAGGCTGCCACCGCTCAATACTGGAGAGGTACCTGCGAGGATGCCAACGCCCGGCGCGGCCACATCCGGCTTGATAATATCCGGCGCGCCGACGTTGTGGCCCCGAGAGGAGAAACTGGCGATGCGGTCTTCGCGAGATATTTTCAACTCTGGATCCAGAATGCCAGCGGCCCCGGTATTTTCGACCAGCATGGCGCCGTCGGCATAGCGAATCATCACTCCGGGAATTGTGGTATCGGGGGCTGACATTACGATTGGATCCATACGATCCACGGCGGTGCCGTCGTTGTATACGACAATTGCTACAGCGCCGGCATCGGCCGCATTATTGTACTTCTCTGTGAAGGAGCAGCCGCCACGTTTTACCAGGGCAATTTTCCCTGCCATCTCCTCGGGGTTAGTGAGTTGGGAACACGCTTCCAGTGGAGCACCGGCAACCAGGGCAGCAGACAGCAGACCGGTGTCCTCCATAGTTACCGGGCCACCCCCTTCACGGGCATCGTAAGTGCCGGAGACAGCTTCTGGTGCGTTTACTTGCAGGGCTGTGCCAAAACTCTGGTCATCTTCTGCGGCTGCTACCGCGGTGATCCAGGGTACGCCGGAGGGAGTTCCCATGGTCTCCGGAGCAGGTCCGCTGTTGCCAGCAGAAGTGGCGACAAATACGCCGGCGTCAGCAGCGAACAGGAAAGCGATATCGTCCGCGCCAGTGAAAACGGTACTGGAGCCGCCCACCGAGTAATTGATCACGTCGACGCCATCGGCTACGGCCTCGTCAATGGCCGCCATGGAGTCTGCTGATGAGCAGCCACTGTCATCGGGGTCTGGCGCATCCCAGCAGACTTTGTACGCCGCAACCCGGGCACGCGGTGCCATGCCGGTAAGGGTCTCACCTTCCGGTGTCACTACGCCGTAGTTACCGGCGGCAGTGGTAGCAGTGTGAGTACCGTGTCCGTCTGCATCGCGCGCAGACAGGAACTCATAATCGGCTAGGGTATTATTTGTGAGGAAGGCATCGGAGAACGATTTGGCCTTAATCAGCTTGTTGTTACAGGTAAAGGCGACGTCTTCCGGATTGAATTCGGTATTGCCAAATTCACAACCCTCGCCGATAAAGGATGCAGGTACGGGTCCATAGGCAATATTTCTGCCACGATTCCCCTGACGCGGGGTCGGGATATCGGCGAGACTTGGGTGCTCAGGGTGGATACCAGAATCAATGACACCTACTATCACATCCTCACCAGTGATACCCCACAGCCAGGGGCTGGGGAAACGGGTCAGGCCGAGAAAGTCCGCGGTGGAATCCGTGTGCATCTTAAGCAGGCGGTCCTCCCAAACACCCTTCACATCTTTGTGGCTACGAAGCGCTTCAGCTTCCTTCTCGCTCATCACTGCTGCGAAGCCGTTAAAGGCGGCTTCGTACTCATGCACCCTACGCGCGTCTGGAATAGATGAGAGCACTCGCTCGCGGCGGTTTTTAAGGAAGTTGGCGTAATGACGATAACTGCTGCTGCGAGGGTCCAGCTTGTGACGCACCTCCGATTTGGTGGCAGATAGTCCTGGAATGGTTCCGCTATAGGAAGAAAGTGGCTCGCCGTCCAACTGGACGATAAACACTTTCCTTTGTTTTTCCAGGCTGGGTACGAGTGTGTGTTTGGGTGTTTCTGCAAAGCTACTGGCCGAGGCCAGTATCCCTGCCAGAAGCGTGAAAATTATTTTTCTTTTCATCGATGTGTCCCGTTTTTATTTTTAGTGGCAGGCGGGATTTAGCATGAAGTAGGGACTATCCGCAGGTATAAACAAAATATATTTTGTTATATGCGGTACTGCAAAGTATTGCCTCCAAGCAGTGTGCACTTTTGGTTTGATGGTATTCCCCCAAGCCAAGATGGACAGAACCGCCCAGCTATATGCTTTTAAAGGAATATGTCGCGTAACTCAATGAGTGAACACTGAATTTAATACTTCACTCAAATTTGAACACAAAAGGATGAGAAATAAATACAGTTAAGTCATTTATGCCTGTTGGACTCTTTAATATTTGAGCGAGCTAAACCTGTCTATGGTACCGGTTCTTTTTAAATTCAGTTTTTAAAAGAAGTTTAGAGAACTCAGATAAATTATAGAATGCTGCTGTATTCATCTGGCACGGGGGAATGGTTGATCTCTTTGTATTATGAATATCACCGGTGTTTTTATTGACCAGGTGGGGTGGATAGCTTTCGTGTCAATAAAAAACCGACCAAAGCACAAGGCTTTGACCGGCTCCTAAAAGCATAATTCTTACCGCTTCTCAGCGAAGAGAATTATTGAGTGTTAACCATAACCTCGGTCTCAGCAAAAACCTGTTCTCCGTTGCCGTAGCTAAGGATTCCCAGAGCGCGGGTACCAGATGCAAGACCCATCCACTCTAGTTTGACGTTATCATTGCTGCCCACTTGTGCCTGGGAGGGAGCTGTCAACTGAGTATTGCCGTTGTCGCCGCTTAGATTGAAGTTGAACAGGGTAAATGGCGTGGGGCCCGCGGCGGAGGAATAGTCCACCACATGCACTTCATATTGACCTGGGGTAGGATTCAGCATATTGACAGACTCGTTAGAAGTCGAAGATGTGCTGTCGCCTACTTCTGGACCATTAGGGCCGGGACCGTAAACTGTTATATCAAGATCGTCGCTGCCGCTACCGTCACCAACATCCGTATCAAAGAGGGCTATACGTGCCATCTTGGTACCCTCTGGGATATCGAAATAAATCACTTGACTAGCTTGGTCTTCAATACTGCTGGCTACTGTCTCAGCCTCAGCCAAGCCGCTTATGCTGACTTGGAAGTTGCCGCTATAGCCAAACACCATTCCCAAGTCATGGGCACCATCAGTACCCTGTACATTCACTAGTTCGGAAGTAGATAGGGGGACAGGTCGCACAGCGATTGGGCTGCGTACTTCCTGGCGGGCACCTACGGATTTCCAAGTTAAATCGCCGAAGACCCACTTGTTTATAGAGGCAGTGTCAGTGGCACTAAAAGTAACCTTGAATTCTGCGCTCTCTCCTTCCCTGAGGCGTAGGATTTTTGGGTGGACATCCACTTCAATACCTTCTGGTGCATTTACCGATGCCCAGTACCATCTCTTTCCTGGGGCCACGCTGGTCACTCGGCGTTTCACTGTCTGGGTCCCGACTAATTCACCTATGCCGATTGACGGCAGATTGAGGTCGCTGGAGTCCAGGGAGTAGTCCATGGATACCAATTCCTCACAGGTTGCAGGCTCGAGAATCTGCTCCTGGAACTCGGCACCACATAGAAATGCCAAATAATCATTAAGCCCTGCATCGTAGACTAGACCGGGGCGGAAAGCTGCGGAAGGTACGATTGCGCCAGCACCAAAATCAAACGGGTCTGCGGCTTCAGGACCGAAGGACTTCAGCAGATCGGTGCGTGCAGTGGTCATCAGTGCGGACTTGGCCATTGCTGGGGACCATTCAGGCCGGGCTTGCTTAAGGAGAGCCATAATACCGGCTACATGAGGGCTGGCCATGGAGGTACCGTTTAATGATTCAAATAGGCTACCACCGCTCAATACTGGTGAGGTACCTGCGAGGATACCGACCCCCGGTGCTGCGATATCCGGTTTAATAATATCCGGTGCACCAACGTTATGGCCGCGGGAGGAGAATTCAGCAATTCGATCCTCACGGGATACCTGTTGTTCTGGATCAAGAATTCCGCTAACGCCAGAGGTAGCGGCAATAAGCTCGCCGTCTTTGTAGCGGATCATGACACCTGGAATAGTGGTATCCGGAGCAGACATCGAGAGTGGATCCATACGGCCATCGTCAGCCCCATCGTTGTACACTACGATAGCCACGGCACCCGCATCAGCGACATTGTTGTATTTACTTGTGAAGGAGCAGCTGCCGCGTTTTACCAGAGCAATTTTGCCTTCCATTGCTTCGGGGTTGTCCAGCGCGGAACAGGCTTCCAGGGGCTCGCTTACAACGATAGGTCCTGACAAAAGGCCGCTATCCTCGAGGGAGACAGGTCCTCCACCTTCCATCAGTTCATAGGTACCAGCAATAGCCTTGGGTGCATCGACTTGGAGTACAGTTGCGAAGCTTTGGTCGTCCTCAGATGCTGCTACTGCAGTGATCCAGGGAACGCCGGAGGGCGTACCCATGGTACGCGGGCCGGGGCCGTCATTGCCTGCGGAGGTTGCAACAAAGACGCCTGCATCGGCGGCAAACAGGAAGGACATATCACGACCACGAGTAAATACCGTGCTTTCTCCACCCACAGAGAAATTGATTACGTCGACTCCATCAGCGACAGCCTCGTCAATGGCCGCCATAGAATCAGATGAGTAACAGCCGCTTCTGTCTGGATCTGATGCGTCCCAGCAAACTTTATATGCAGCAATTCGTGCTCTGGGAGCCATACCGGTGAGGGTTTGGCCATCTGGAGTTGCTACCCCATAGTTACCGCCGGCGGTGGTGGCAGTATGAGTGCCGTGCCCATCAGCATCTCGGGCGGACATAAACTCATAGTCTGCCAGAGTGTTGTTGGTAAGGAAGGAGGTGTTGAAGGCTTTGGCCTTGATCAATTTATTATTACAGGTAAAGGCAGCATCGCCCGGGTTGAATTCGGTATTACCAAAGTCACAGCCTTCGCCGGTGAAGGATTCTGGAATTGGCCCGTAGGGAATATCAACTCCTCGATTGCCCCGACGTGGCGTTGGTGTATCGGCAAGACTTGGATGCTCGGGGTGAATCCCTGAGTCAATTACACCAATAACAATATCTTCACCGGTGATGCCCCAGAGCCAGGGACTGGGTATTTGGGTCAATCCGAGAAAGTCCGCAGTGGAATCTGTGTGCATCTTGAGCAACTCATCTTCCCAAACACCCTTTACATCTTTATGAGCGCGCAGAGCCTCAGCTTCTCTCTCACTCATTACTGCGGCAAATCCATTAAAGGCTGCTTCATACTCATGTACTTTGCGGGCCCTGGGAACTGCGGAGAGTACCCGTTGGCGACGTGTTTTCAAGAAATTGGCGTAGTGGCGGTAACTGCTACTACGCGGATCCAGTTTGCGCTTTAGGGCCGGCTTAGTAGCAGAGAGGCCTGGAATAGTGCCACGGTATGCAGATAGAGGCTCTCCATCCAGCTGAACAATAAAAACTTTTTTTCGTTTTTCCAGATTGGGAGAGGGTGTATCGCTAGGGGCATCAGCGAAGCTGCCAGCTGAGGCCAACATTCCCGCAAGAAGCGAAGAAATAATTTTTCTTTTCATTGTAATTACCGTTTTATTTTTCTATCAGGAAGGATCTTTTTTTGAATAAAAAATTTTCTTCAGCTGCTTAATTTAAAAAATATTTTTTTAAATTGAGGTGGTGGAAGTTGCTCTTTCAAACTACGTCCATTTCTGATCTGCTGAATATTTAAAAAACCAGAAGAGAAATACCCGTCCTGCTATCAGCTTTTAAAGGAAAATGGCGTGTAATTCAATGCGGAGGTTCTGAATTTAGTACTCCAACTATATTTAAATGCGAAGTGGTGTGATAGAAAGACAGTAAAGGTATTAAGGTCCAGTAAATAACTCTAATTTTTATAATAAATAATTAGCAACAATGTTGTATTTAAAATTCACTCCTAAAAATAGGAAGCAACATTAAATTTACTAACACGGCAGCTGTTATCTCACAGGAAATTGCTACACGCTTTGCATGCCATGTGAACTGGTTGCTAAAAGTATAATTCTGATCCCTTCTCAGCGAAGAGAATTATTTTCTTTTGTGTATCTGCCATAACCTCGGCCTAAAAAAACCTGTTCGCTGTCGCCAAGATGCTCAGAGTACGGGTGTAGGGGGCGGGGTCCTTGCAGTCAAGGTTACTGTGCCCAGATTGTTAATTTGAGCCCGAGATAGAGGGGCGGTAGGTTGGGTATTACCCTCTTTACCGGTGAGGTCCAAAGTAAATAGTTTGGAGCCTTATACTAAGCGAAATCTTCGACAAATACGGTATATTGGCTCGTTGTAGGACTGTGATGTGGTTAGCACCCAGCTTACGAAAAACTAGTGTTTACAAAAGCGGCTGGGGAAAGCTTATAGTTAGGCAAAGCTCATAGATAGCGACACATTTAAACCAGCACAAATTGACTGAACTGTTTTAGGTCCCTGAAAACTTTAGTATCAGCCAGTCTAGGGTCCGGCTTTTCCACCAACTGTTGAAGAGTGAGTATACCTTCGCCGGATTGTACCAGTACTGGTTGGCAGCCTTTTTCCAGCGCCAACTGTAAATCCGCCAGCTTGTCGCCAATCAGATAGCAACCGTGCAGGCTGGTATCGAATTCCGCTTCGATTGCATCAAGCAGGCCCGTCAGGGGTTTGCGGCAACGACAGTTATCTTCAGGGCTGTGGGGACAGTAGAAAATCGCGGCGATCTCACCGCTGGCATCCTCTACCAGAGTACGCATTTTGGAATGCATCGCCTCTAGATCATCCAGATCAAATTGGCCCAGTGCCAAGCCGCTTTGATTAGTGGCAACTACCAGTTGATGGCCGGCCTGACTGAGCGCTGCCAGCGCCTCAATACTGCCGGGCAAGGGTTGCCATTCGTCGGCGGATTTGACGAATTTATCTGGATTTTCGTTGATCACCCCGTCGCGGCCGAGAATGATAATTGCCATATTCGTATCTCCCTAATCTGCGAGGCGGGGCTTAATGCCCCGCCTCAGCAAGTCATTACTTGGCAGGAACCAGCAGGGAAATATCGGCAACTTCGAGGAACAGTGCACGCAGCTGGGCCAGCAGCGCCAAGCGGTTGTTGCGCAGTTGCTCGTCGTCGCTCATCACCATCACATGGTCGAAGAAGTTGTCCACGGTTTCACGCAGCCCGGCCAGACCGGCGAGGCCTTCGGCGAAGAGTGCATCGCTATACAGCGGTTCAACTTCTGTGCGGGCAACCTGTACGGCGGCGAATAGGGCCCTCTCCGCTTCCTCCTGCAGTAGGGCTTCATCGACATTGCTGGGCACGGCGCCATCCAGTTTTGCGAGAATATTGGAGACGCGCTTGTTCGCTGCTGCGAGGGCACCGGACTCCGGCAGCTGGCTGAAGGCGTTGACCGCATGCACACGATTGTCGATATCCAGCGGTCGTGACAATTTTCGCGCGGCAACCGACATAAAGACCTCGGCGGCAATGCCCTGATCCTCGTAGCGGGCGCGGAAGCGCTCAAGTACATATTGCAGAGTCTGCTCTACCACCTTGTCGTATTCACCCAGGGCGGTGCGCGGATAGTTGTCACGGGCTAGTTCCAGTAACTCGCGCAGGTCCAGATCGAGGCGCTTCTCTACGAGAATGCGGATAATGCCCAGGCTGGCGCGGCGCAGGGCGAAGGGGTCGCGGGAGCCGCTGGGAGGCTGGCCAATGCCAAAGATACCCACCAAGGTATCGAGTCGGTCTGCCAGGGCGATTACAGTACCGGTGTCGCTGACGGGCAGCTCGTCACCGGCAAACTTGGGCATGTACTGCTCGTACATGGCCTTGGCTACATCCAACGGCTCGCCATCATTTTCGGCGTAGTAGTAACCGGCGATGCCCTGCATATCGGCAAACTCGAACACCATCTCGGTAACCAGGTCTGACTTACACAGGCGGCCGGCGCGCTCGGCCCAGTCGCCGTTACTACCGGTTTTCTCGGCGATAGTGCGGGCCAAAGCGGAGACCCGCTCGGTTTTGTCGTAGACGCTACCCAAATGCTGCTGGAAAACGATCTGGCGCAGTTTTTCGCGGCGTGATTCCAGGCTGGTTTTCTTGTCAGTTTCGAAGAAGAAGGCGGCATCTGCCAGGCGTGGGCGGATTACCCGCTCGTTGCCGTGGATAACCTGGGCGGCATCCTGACTCTCGATATTGGACACGGTGATAAAGAAAGGCAGCAATTGGCCGTCTTCATCCACCACGTGGAAATACTTCTGGTGCTCCTTCATGGAGGAGATCAGGGCCTCGGCGGGCACTTCCAGGAAGCGCTCTTCGAAGCGGCCAGTAAGGGCGACAGGCCATTCCACCAGTGCAGTCACTTCGTCGAGCAGATCGTCGTCGATGACCGCTTCACCATTGACGTTGTTGGCTTCGGCAATCACCTGGGCACGAATGGCTTCGCGGCGTTCGGCGAAGTCCGCCATGACGTAGCCGGGTTCGCGCAGAACCTGTCCATAGTCGTGGGCGGAGTGGATCTCCAGCTCCCGATTGCAGTGGAAGCGATGACCACGGCTGATGTTACCGGCTTTTAAGCCGAGTACTTCACCGTTTACTACCTTGTTGCCAAACAGCATAACGAGCCAGTGTACCGGGCGCACGAACTCCTCGCGGCGCGCACCCCAGCGCATACGCTTGGGAATTGGCAGTTGAGCCAATGCCTTCTCGACAATGCCCGCTAACAGGGATTCGGTTTCAGCGCCTTTTTGCTCGCTGATAAAGGCCAGGCGCTCGCCTTTGTCGGTCTCTTTGCGCCCGAGTTCTTCAATGGTTACGCCATTGCTGCGGGCGAAACCCTCAGCGGCTTTACTGGGCTTACCCTCTTTATCGAAGGCGGCTTTGACGGCCGGGCCCAGCTTTTCAATTTGCTTGTCCTGCTGTTTGTCTGCCAAGCCAAACACCGCTACTGCCAGGCGGCGGGGGGCTGCGTAGGCTTTAACTTCACCAAAAGACAACTCGGCGCCTTTGAGGCCCTGGGTAATACCATCGGCGAAAGCGCTCATTAATTTGTGTAACGCTTTTGGTGGCAGCTCTTCAGTGCCCAGCTCTACCAGAAAATCCTGAGCCATTACTGCTTCTCCTCTTGCTCGATGTCTTCCACCAAAATATCTGCCCGCAGTGCTTCATCTGCCAGGGGGAAGCCTAAGGCGCGGCGCGCATCGTAGTAAGCCTGTGCCACGGCGCGGGCCAGGGTGCGTACACGCAGGATATAGCGCTGGCGCTCGGTCACTGAGATGGCGTGGCGCGCATCCAGCAGGTTGAAGGCGTGGGAGGCCTTCATGACTTGCTCGTAAGCGGGTAGTGGCAGGCCCAGCTCGATCAGGCGCGTGCTCTCGCGTTCGCAATGATCGAAGGTAGCGAACAGGAATTCCACATCGGCGTGTTCAAAGTTGTAGTGGGACATCTCCACTTCATTCTGGTGGAAAACGTCGCCATAGGTGACGGGGCTGCCATCCGGGTTGCGGGTCCAGACCAGATCGTAGATGGACTCGACACCCTGCAGGTACATGGCGATACGCTCCAGACCATAGGTGATCTCGCCGGTAACCGGGTAGCACTCGAGGCCACCGACCTGCTGAAAGTAGGTAAACTGGGTGACTTCCATACCGTTCAGCCAGACTTCCCAGCCGAGGCCCCAGGCACCCAGGGTTGGGGATTCCCAGTTGTCTTCTACGAAGCGAATATCGTGAATAGCCGGGTCCACGCCCATGGCGCGCAGGCTGTCGAGGTACAATTCCTGAATATTGTCCGGGGACGGCTTCATTACTACCTGGTATTGGTAATAGTGCTGAAGGCGGTTGGGGTTCTCTCCATAGCGGCCATCGGTGGGGCGGCGGCAGGGCTGTACATAAGCCGCATTCCAGTTTTCCGGACCTATGGCGCGCAGGAAGGTCGCCGGATGAAAGGTGCCGGCGCCCACTTCCATATCCAGAGGCTGTAGAATGACGCACCCTTGGCGCGCCCAATAATCCTGCAGGGCAAAAATGAGTCCCTGAAAGGTACTGAGATCGTATTGCTTGGACACCGCTATCTCCGGATCAGTATCTGCTGTGGGCAAAGGGACGCAATTATAGCGGTAGCGGCTGCTGCGCTTAAAGCGTTGTGACCACGCTGATGGTTTGAACCGCCATACTTGGCTTTAGGGCCGCCAAACGGCGGTATTTTTGTATAGGAAGTTGTTGCATTGGATATTAAGGGGCACCTGGCTGCAGGTGCACTGAAACTGATTGGCAGATTACCGCTGTCCTGGTCGAGGTGCCTAGGGCGCTTGGCTGGTAAGACGGCGGTGTTGTTGCGTACCGAAGGTCTGCGCCTGAGTAGAATTAATCTGGCGCAGTGTTACCCGGCGATGAACCCTAAGCAGCGGGAGAAGCTGGCCCGGGAAAGTGTGGTTAATACCGCTGTCACTGGATTCGAGATGGCGAGTATTTGGCACCATCCCTGGGCGGTCAATGAAAAGACCATAGTGTCGGTACGCAATCAACACTTGTTGTCTTTAGGAGAAGAGGGTGGTCGCGGCACCCTGGTATTAATGCCGCACACAGGCAACTGGGAAATTTTTGGTATGTACCTGGCGGCTATGGGGCCGTCTATGGCATTGTACCAACCGCCCAAAATTGCTGAATTGGACCCGGTGATTCGCGGTGGCCGCGAGAAGACCGGCGCACAAATGGTACCCACCAATATCCATGGTGTGCGCTCCCTGCTCAAATGCTTGAAAGCCGGTCATGTCGCGATGGTATTGCCGGACCAGGAGCCCGATATGGGTGGGGATTTTGCCCCTTTCTTTGGGCGGCCGGCATTGACCATGACACTGGCTCACAATCTACTGCAACGCACTAAATGCCACGTGGTATTCGGTTTTGGCAAGCGTGTGGAAGGGGGTTTTGAATTGGTGTTTTTGCCCGCCGAGAACGCAATTTACAGTGAAGAGCAGAAGGTCTCCCTGGCGGCGATGAACCGTGGTGTTGAGGCTTGTATCGCCCAGGCACCGGAACAGTACCAGTGGGAGTACAAGCGCTTCCGCAAGCAACCGGAAGGCAAAAGCAAAATTTATCGCAAGAATAGATAGCGCTGCCGTGTGGCAGCCCTATCTAAGTGATTGTCGGACTGGTTTCAGGCAGCGTGACGAAATGCCACTATCACTGGCATACGCGCTGCGCGCCAAGCAGGGAAAAAGCCGCTGACAAAGCCGATCGCCAGAGCCAGTATAGCGCCCTGCAGGAACAGGTCCGGCGACATCTCAAAGCTGAATACCACTTGAGTGAAGCTACCACCCAAGGTTGAGGTATTCAGCCCATCGAAGAAGACAAATGCAGCTAGTGAGCCCAGAAGTCCACCCGTTACTGCCAGTACCATGGCCTCGGCGATGGTGCCGCAAAAAGCTGAAAAGTTGCTAAAACCCAAAGCGCGTAGTGTGGCAATTTCCTTTGCGCGATCTGCAACAGATGTATACATGGTATTAAGGGCCCCGGCGAGGGCACCGAGAGCCATTACCGCGCTGATAATCCAACCGAAAGTGGCTATGTACTGCAGTTGTTTGCCCTGGCTGGCAAAGTACTCCTGCTCTGTCTGCACTTCCAGATTTAAGCGAGGCTCTCGCTCAATACTATCCTGCAATGGCTTTATGTCGCTGTCATTTTGCAGCTTTGTTCGGATTGACTGGTAGCTATTTCCGCGATTGTAGTGGCTCTGAATAGTTTTTATGTCCGCCCAGAGTTCGCTCTCAAAAATATTACCTCCTGTGGAAAAAACACCAACGACTTTCCACAGGTTCTTGCCAAAACGTACTTCCTTTCCTATTTCGAAGCCATTGAACTCCCGCAGCACGCCTGCTCCCACAACCATCTCGTTGGTTCCAGGAGTAAACATGCGTCCCTCTACCAATTGCATATTCGTGCGCATATCCATGCCGGTCTTGTTGAGTCCGCGCAAAGGAATATTCGCCTCGGTACCACTGGATTTCTTAATACCATCGACAATCACATAGAGCTCTGGTGAAACCAGTGGACCATTGGCATCGCGGGCTACTCCAGCTGATTCCCCGATAAGATTGACCTGATCCTGCAAGATTACTGAATTGAGCTCGGTTGATGAGCCCTCCCGCATAAGGATAGCGATCTGGCTTGAGCCAGCTCCGCGCATGGTCTCCTCAAAGCCTTTGGCCATGGCGAGAAATGCCAGCAATATGGCTACTACAACTGCCGAGGCCAGTACCATGGCTAAAGACATCCACAGGCGCCGGCGCAGGCTGCCAAGATTCATGAGGGTCACTGAGACTATTTGTGCAATAAGAGAACCCATTATTTTCCCTCCATATAGGAGTTTTGCTGCGATTCGTAAAAAAGAAAAGACAGCGAAGCCGAGTATCAGCTGATTTATTGTTGACGGTTAAATGCCGTGACGATGTTTAGGCGCAGAGCATTAAATGCTGGCAGTAACCCGGTAATTAACCCTAGTAAAAGCATAAATACCAGCGCTTGCAGGGCGATATTTCCGTCCAGAATCAGGTTGGGTAGAAACCTGGCAAGGAAAGTTTTAACACCCTCGACCAGCAACCAGGCTGCGGCAAGACCCGAGAGTCCACCGACCAGCGCGACCAGCATGGATTCCGAAAGCACCATACGGAAAATTCTGCTACTGGAAAAACCTAAAGTTTTCAACACAGCAATCTCCCCGGTGCGTTCGCGAATAGCCAGTGCCATGGTGTTGCCGACCACAACCAGAATGGTGAAGAAAGCGGTAAATACAACTGAGAAAATGATCAGTCCAATATTTCCGATTTGTTCAATAAAAGCCTTATTAAAGGCCTTTTCAGTGCTGGTATCCGTTTCATTTTGAGAGTTGGCAAAAGTATCATCAATAGTTTTCGCCACTTTTTCATTGAGGGAAGAATCTTCAGTGGTAAGGGCCATCCAGCCGATCCAGTCACCACCAAATGTTTGGGTTTCCATAAAATACTTATAGTGGAAAAGCATCTGACGTGTATCGTATTGTTCAGTATCCCCTTTAAAAATTCCGGATACTACAAACTCCCAGGTGTAGCCACCGTCTTTATGGGTGAAAATATTGGAGGAAATTGGAATCTGATCACCAATTTTCCAACCATAAATTTGCGCGAGTTTTTCACCGACTAAAACGCCCTGACGATTGTTGAACCAGGCCCTCTTTTGGTCTTCGGGAACAACAACTTCCTTGTAAACCCTTAGGTAAGATTCTGGTTCCACTGCCATAGAGACTACTTGTCTTGCCGGTTCCTGGTAATAGCCGCCAAACCAATTAAGATGGGTAACGTCCTTTACCCCCTCTACTGCGGCAACTTTTTGGTAGTACGCAATGGGTAGTGACTTGGTAAAATTTATACGATTAAAAACCACTAAACGATTGTCTGCAGAAAGTTCCACACTGGAATTTAGTGCGGTTTTTAAACTGGTAACCGCGCCAAAAATCAGAAAGGCAATAAATATGGCAAAACATGTGAGGAAAAGCCGTAGAGGCTTTCTCGTCATGTTTTTATAAATTAAATAAAATTCGTTCATGCCACTATTTCCCTCTGCACAAATTGCCCTTTATCGAGATGCAGGGTGCGTTTGGCGTATTTGGCTGCAGCGGGGTCGTGGGTGACCATGACGATAGTTTTTCCATGGTCGCGATTTAGCAACTGCAACATTTCCAGGATTTCATCGGCAGTAGCACGGTCCAGATCTCCTGTGGGTTCGTCACACAATATCAGTTTGGGATCGGAGACAATTGCGCGGGCGATGGCCACTCGTTGCTGTTGACCACCGGACATCTCGCTAGACATGTGTTTGGCGCGATCGCTCAACCCCACAAGAGCGAGTGCTGTTTCCACATTTTTACGTCGTTGCGCTTTAGATAGCTTGGTCAGCATTAGTGGCAGCTCCACATTGCGCTGCGCATTCAGCATTGGCATTAAATTGTAGAACTGGAAAATAAAACCAATATTTTCCGCTCTCCAGCGAGTCAGGGCACCTTCGCTAAGAGAATCAATACGTGTACCGTCAAACCAGACCTCGCCACCACTGGGTTGATCAACACCGCCTAACATGTTTAGCAGAGTGGTTTTACCTGAGCCGGATGGCCCCATGATAGCGACAAAATCCCCCCGATCTATGGTCATGTTGAGGTCGTCAAAGATAGAAATTTTCTCTTTGCCTTTGACAAAATTTTTACTGACGTTCTTTAATTGAAACAACACATCTTCTGACATCTAAAAATCCCTCTTAATATAAAATGAATGGTGATGTCGCCTGTGCCGCTAGATAGCCAATTCCTCCCCGGCCAGGAACCCAACTTTGACACCCATATCCGGCAGGATACGAGGGTCTTTGTCATCAATACCAATACGTACCCGCACAGTGGCCTTGGCGCGATCGGCGGTTGGAATAATGGCAATTACTGTTGCTGGAATATTCCATTCCGGGTAGGCGTCCAGATTGGCATTTACCCGCTGTCCAGTAGATACGCGGCCGATAAATGCTTCATTAACGTCTACTTCGATCTCCAGTGAGTTCATGTCCACGATGGTACAGATGCCTGTGCGGGTGAAGCCACCGCCAGCAGAGCTGGGGGCGACAATTTCACCAGGCTGCGCATTTTTTTGTGTGACGATCCCGGTGAAGGGGGCGCGAATAGTGTGATCTTCCAGCCGTTCGCGCTGACGTTCGGCTTCGAGTTTAGCGACCTCAATGTTGGCTCGGGCACTTCTTAAGTCGGCCCTGAGGCCCTCCGCACTTGCCTGGCTCTGGGTAAGCTGCGCTTTGCTCGAATAGTTCTTATCGCGCAGTCCCGCAAAGCGCTGATACTGTCGTTCGGCTTCTTTTAGTTTGGCGCTGATACTGGCTTCCTGGGCTTGCAGCACCTCTATCTGGGCTAAGGCAAAATCCAAGCTGACCCGTGCTTTTACATCATCGAGACGTGCCAGCACCTGGCCCTCACTGACTTGCATTCCCTCCTCGACATCCACACTGCTGATCAGGCCCATCACTTCTGCAGATACTGTGGCCATGCGCCGTGCTGTAATGTAGCCGGACGCATTGAGGACGGTTTCCATCCTTGCGGAGGAATTGTGTGTAGGTGCTGATGCAGTGGAGTTTTCTGGTCGAGCTTGCACTGGTGACTCAGGGGGCTGCTCTTCCGTCAGTAAGTTACCAGCGGCAAATCCTATTACCAGGCCGGCAATGGTGCCAATAGAGGCCGCCAAAAGGGTTTTCCGCGGTGATGAAGGTATTTCTTGAGCCGCATCCCGGTCAATTTTTAACTGACCGAGCAACTCACTGGTGTTTCTGCTCATACAGCCATGTTCTTATTCGTTACTTCCTGTAGAAGATAACTTTGGCAGAAACTAAAAAATATTGCTATGCGTCAAGCGTCCAAGGAGACGGGGCAGTTTTAATGGCGCCAGAAAGCCGGAGTCAGTAGTACCAGCAAGGTGAAAATTTCCAGGCGGCCCATCAACATGGCGAGGATCAGGAACCACTTCGCCACCTCATTGACGGAGCCATAATGGGAGGCCGCATCCCCGAGCGCGGGTCCGATATTACTGAGGCAGGAGGCTACGGTGGTCACTGAGGTAACAAAATCCTCGCCGGTGGCGATCACAATAATTGAGAGAATAAAAAACGACAGCACATAGACGGCAAAGAAACCCCACACGGCATCGGTTACGCGGTCGGGTACGATTTTGCGGTTGATCTTAATGGGGATCACCGCATTGGCATGTACCAGGCGGTTTAGCTCGCGCATGCCGGATTTCATGATCAACATGCCGCGCACGGCCTTGATACCACCAGAGGTGGAGCCGGCACAGGCGCCGAGAATCCCTAGGAGTAGCAACGCATAGGGAAGAAATACCGGCCAGGCTGAGAAGTTTTCAGAGGCAAAACCCGCAGTAGTACTGATTGAGACCACCTGGAAAAAGCCGTGTAGCAGGCTGTTTCCGGGCGAGAAAATATTCAATATCCACAGGTAGCAACTGATCAGCAAGCCGGCGCCCAAAATAAGCATCACGTAAAAGCGAAATTCGGAGTCGCGCCAGTAGTGCTTAATGGTTTTGTTACGAAAGGCGTAAAAGTGCAAGCCGAAGTTGATCGCTGCGGTAAACATGAAAATGATACAGATCACCATGATCGCGCGGTTGTGGGCGTAAAAGCCCATACTGGCATCATGGGTGGAAAAGCCGCCGTTGGCTACGGTTGAAAAGGCATGGCCAACGGCGTCGAAAACGGTCATGCCGGCCCACCAGTAACCGATACCACACAGGATAGTGAGGATTACATAAATCACGATCAACGCTCGCGCCGTTTCGGCGATACGCGGTGTTAATTTGGTGTCTTTCACCGGTCCGGGAATTTCCGCTTTGTATAACTGCATGCCACCAATACCGAGCATGGGCAGGATAGCCAGCGCAATAACAATTACGCCGATGCCACCAAACCACTGCAATTGCTGGCGGTAGTAAAGGATTGCTGGAGGCAGAGTGTCCAGGCCGGTAATTACCGTGGCACCAGTGGTTGTCAGTCCGGAAATCGATTCGAAAATCGAATCGGTAATACTCAGGTCTGGCTGTGGGCTGATAATGAAGGGCAGGGAACCAAAACTACCAAGGATCAGCCAAAATAGCGAAGTCACCACAAAGCCATCCCGTGTACGTAGATCCTGGCGCAGGTCATGCACAGGTAGCCACATAAACAGACCGGTAATCAGGGTAATAGCAAAAGCGGCAATAAAGGCACTGTGGGTGTCGTCGCTATACCATAGGGACACCACGATAGGCGGCAGCAGTGTCAGGCTGAACACCGTCAGTAGAATTCCAAAAACTCGCGCAATTACCGCTATTCGCATTGGCGCCTATTAGCCTGTTATCTGTAGTTTCTTTATGTGGACGAAAGGAGTAGTGATCGCCGGAGTTATAAATCGAATTCTGGCTTTAGAAAAAGCCGAAACCCACCTGGAACAGTTGTTCCACATGGCGTGTCTGGCGGCGATCTACCAGAAACACAATTACATGATCGTCACTTTGCACAATCACATCATCATGGGCCATCAAAACTTCACTGCCATTTTCTGTCTCACGCACAATGGCTCCGATAGAAGCGCCATCGGGAAGGTCGATGTCCTCGATTTTTTTACCAACCACCTTAGAGGTGCGTTCATCACCATGGGCGACAACCTCAATGGCTTCAGCTGCACCGCGGCGCAGGGAGTGGACATTAACCATGTCACCACGACGCACATGGGTAAGCAGGCTACCGATCGTATTTTGCTGTGGTGAAATAGCAATATCGATCTCACCACCTTGTACCAGGTCAACATAAGCACGGTTATTGATGAGGGTCATTACCTTGCGCGCGCCGAGCCGTTTAGCCAGTAGTGATGACATGATGTTAGCTTCGTCATCATTGGTGAGGGCGAGGAACACATCCGTATCCTCGATATTTTCCTCCAGCAACAGTTCCTGGTCAGAGGCACTACCGTGCAAAATAATGGTGTGGGAAAGCTCTTCGGACAGAAAGATACAGCGCTCGTGGCTCTGCTCAATAATCTTGACTGAATAGCGGTTTTCCAGCTTGGTGGCGAGACGCAGGCCGATATTGCCGCCACCGGCAATGACTACGCGTTTGTAGCCGTGCTCCAGACGGCGCAATTCGCTCATTACTGCACGAATATCAGCGCGCGCAGCGATAAAGAATACTTCGTCACCGGCTTCGATAACTGTGTCACCCTGAGGAATTATGGGACGGTTGCGGCGGTAGATGGCCGCCACCCGGGTATCCACCTTCGGCATATGTTCGCGCAGGTAGCGCAATTGGTGCCCCACCAGAGGGCCGCCCTGTACCGCTAATACCGTAACAAGCTGTACTCGGCCATCGGCGAAGTCCAGTACCTGCAGTGCGCCGGGGTGTTCCATCAAGCGTGCAATATATTCTGATACCAGTTGCTCCGGACTAATCAGGACATCAATAGGAATGGCCTGGTTATCGAACAGCTCTGGGTGACGCAGGTAGGAAGAGGCGCGAACCCGTGCAATTTTAGTGGGTACGCGAAACAGTGAGTGTGCAATCTGGCAGGCCGCCATATTGGTTTCATCGTTGTTGGTCACTGCCACCAGGATATCGGCATCTTCAATACCTGCATCCATCAGTACGTCAGGATGAGAGGCGTGGCCGATAACCACGCCGATATCGATACGATCACGAAGCTCGCGCAAGGTTTTCTCGTCGCTGTCCACCAGGACAATATCGTTGCGTTCTGAGGCCAGGGCCTCCGCCAGTGAGCCGCCCACCTGGCCGGCGCCGAGAATGACAATTTTCATATCGGATGAGACTCGCGGCCCGCGCCGCTGTTATTCGGCTTTGCTCAGCAGAGCGTAGTAGAAACCGTCGCCGCCACTGTTCTGGGGCAGAAGCTGTATCCCCACAGGCTGCTTTTCTCCCCAGGACTTGCCGTTTAGCAGTTCAGGAGTATTGTCGCTCGCATCTACAGTCTCCGCAATGAAAGCCGCGACAACTTCACTATTTTCCGTTGGTAGTACTGAGCAGGTAGCATAAACCAGGCTGCCACCGGGTTTCAGCAGACCCCAGCTGGAGCGTAATATCTCACCCTGCAGCCGAGCCAGTTCGGCAATATCCTCATCGCGTCGTAATAATTTGATATCTGGGTTGCGGCGGATCACACCAGTGGCGGAGCAGGGGGCGTCGAGCAGGATACGATCAAATTGCTGCCCATCCCACCAGGCCTCTGGTGCGCTCGCATCAGCACAGATTAACTGCGCACTCAGTCCACAGCGGTCGAGGTTCTCCCGCACACGATCAAGGCGATTTTCCTCGATATCCAGTGCGCTTAGCTCAATAGTGGGCTGTTGTTCCAGCAGGTGGCAACTTTTGCCGCCCGGTGCCGCACAGGCGTCAAGCACCTTCTCGCCAGGTAGAGGATTGAGCAGTAGCGCCGCCAATTGAGCAGATTCATCCTGCACGCTAACCAGCCCTTCTGTGAAGCCCGGCAAAGCGCCCACCGATACCGGCTCAACCAGGGTGATACCAACTGGTGATACCGGGCAGGGTTCTGCGGATAGGCCGGTTTCAGCAAGCTGCTGCAAATAATCCGCACGGGAAATTTTGCACGTATTTACCCTCAGGGTCATAGGAGGGTTGGCGTTGTTGGCACGGAAAATTCCTGATGCCCGATCTGGCCAAGCGGCTTTGATACGTTGTTGTAGCCATGCAGGGTGTATGGAGCTGAATTGGGGGTTGCCGGATAGTTTGCGCTGTAGTTGTTCGCTGTTGCGTAGTGCATTGCGCAATACGCCGTTAATCACCCCGGTAGCTCGATCCAAGCCCAGACTGCGCGCGGCGTTTACCGTAGCTGAAATAGCCGCATGATCGGGAATACGAGTGTATTCGAGTTGATATAGGCCCAACAGAATCAAAGCGCTGACCAGGGTGTCTCCGGGCTTCCTGCGCAGCAGCTTGGCCGCGATTAATTGCAGTCGCGGTGCGTAGCGGGCGCTGCCGTAACAGAGTTCGCGTAGGAGTGCGCGGTCGCGCTCCTCTACCTTGTCTTCGGCCTTTGGTAACAGGCGTGCCAGCGAACCCTGCTCTTCCAGTAGGGCGGCGATAATTCGAGCGGCTTCGGCGCGTACATCTCTACTCATCGTATTGTTTCACCCAGCAGCGTGCCTGGGGCGAACTGCTCTCGATAGCCTTTCAGGATTTCTGCTGCCGGTAGGGCCTTTTTGCCAGGCAGTTGCAGGAGTTGTAGGCGCAGGGCCTCGCGGCCACAGGCAACCAGGATACCTTCATCATCGCTGGCGAGGACAGTGCCGGGTACCTGATCGTGACAGCCGCGCTCTAGTGCGGCACTGTAAATACGTAACCGCTGCTCGCCTTTTTTATCGAGGTAGGTAGTCCAGGAAACCGGGAAGGGGTTAAAGGCGCGGATCTGTCGTTGCAGCTCCTCTGCGGATCGCCGCCAATCTAGACGTGCCTCTTCCTTGGAAATTTTATTAGCGTAGTTGGCCTGGTTTTCATCCTGGATTTCTGGCTTGGCTGTGCCGGAAGCCATTTTTGTCAGGGCTTCAATCAGGGCAGGACCGCCGAGCTCTGCCAACTTGTCGTGCAGACTTCCGCCAGTCTCATCCTGTTCAATGGCACAACGGCGTTCCACTATAACCGGCCCTGTATCAAGGCCAGCCTCCATTTGCATAATGGCCACGCCACTCTTGAGGTCCCCAGCTTCTACCGCGCGCTGTATGGGCGCGGCACCGCGCCAACGTGGCAATAAAGAAGCGTGTACATTGACACAGCCCAAACGGGGGGTATCCAGAACCGCCTGGGGAAGAATCAGGCCATAGGCCACCACCACCATTATATCTGCGCGTAAAGATGCAAGTTCGGCCTGGGCATCTTTGTCGCGCAGGTTCGGTGGTTGGTACACCGGAATATCGTAGGAAAGGGCTAATTGCTTGACCGGGCTGGACAGCAGCTTCTTGCCCCGACCCGCCGGCCTGTCCGGTTGGGTGTATACGGCAATGACATTGTGCTCACTATCTAGTAGCGCTTGCAGATGCACGGCGGCAAAGTCCGGCGTGCCGGCAAAAATGATATTCACTGGCTGATTCTCAAATCGGAGGAAATAGCTGGCGCCGGATATGCCGGCGGCCAGCCTTCTTTATCAGGCGCGTCGGCGCTGGGATTTTTCCAGCTTGGAGCGAATGCGGTTGCGCTTGAGTGGGGAGATGTAATCCACGAACAGTTTGCCATCCAGATGGTCGACTTCATGCTGGATACATACTGCCAATAGTCCCTCTGCTTCAATGGCAAAGGGCTCACCATTGCGATCCAGGGCCTTGATCCGCACTTTACGCGGGCGCTCCACGGTCTCGTAGAAGCCTGGCACGGATAGACAACCCTCATCGTACTGGTGGATTTCCTCTTCCAGTACTTCGATTTCCGGGTTGATAAAGCCGAGTGGCTCGCTTCCATCCTCGGATATATCCACCACCACAATGCGCTCCTGCACATTGACCTGGATAGCGGCGAGGCCGATGCCGGGTGCGGCATACATGGTTTCAAACATGTCGTCCAGCAACTGGCGATGTGCATCGGTCACTTCAGCGATCGGTTTTGCGACCTCGCGTAGACGAGGATCGGGAAATTCCAGTATCTCGAGTTTAGCCATAACACCTGTGACAAACTTCTAGTATTCGTTGAACGTGCGCTGATAACATTATGATCGCGCTCAATATTTACCGAGTGGACCCCTGATTTCCGCTGGCGCTTTGCGCCCGGGTCCGGCTACTTTCCACCAGAGAGTAGCCCGGCGCTGAGAATTATAGCGATAAAGAGCATAGGAATGCTTCCATGAAAAAAATAATCCTGGCCGCTGTTTCGATGCTGGCGGTTGCCCTGGGCACTGAAGCCCAGGATCAGGTACGCCTGAACCCCAGTCATCCCGATGCTTATGTAGTGCAGAAGGGCGATACCCTGTGGGATATCTCCAGTGAGTTTCTGGTACAGCCATGGTATTGGCCCGAGATCTGGCAGGTGAATCCTCAAGTGGAAAACCCGCACTTAATCTACCCCGGCGACAGCTTGCGCCTGGTCTATGTGGATGGACAGCCTCAGTTACAGCTCCAGCGCGGTCCACGGGCTTACCAGCTGTCACCAGGAGTGGATGGCAGTCGCCTGACGCCCCAGATCCGCCGTGAAGCGGTAGAAAATGCTATCCCTGCGATTCCTCTTGATGCAATAAATGCTTTTCTCTCGCGTACCCGTATCGTTGAGCCCAACGCTTTTGAAGGTACGCCCTATGTGGTGTCCGGTTCCGATAACCATATCCTGATGGGCGCTGGAGATACCATTTATGCACGCGGTGACTTCGAGGCCCCCTTGGCCTCTTATGGTCTATACCGTCCCGGACCGGTTTATGCCGATCCTGTCAGTAATGAAACCCTTGGTCGCCAAGCGTTGGGTATCGGGGAAGTTGACCTGCTGCAGTTGGACCCGGATAGCCTGCCTGGATTCTCAGTAGCCACTTTGGGAGTGGCCAATACGGCTCGCGAGATTCGCCTGGAAGATCGCTTGATGCCGGTAGAGGAACGCTCAATCGAAGCATTATTTCATCCCAGTGCTCCAGCTCTTCCCATAGATGGATTGATTGTCGGAGTGGATGAAGGAGTTACCCAGATCGGTAAGTTCGATGTGGTTATCCTCAATCTGGGAGACCGCGATGGCATAGAGCCGGGTAATGTTATGGCTGTTTACAAGCGCGGCTCCGTTGTTCGCGATCGTATTGTCGGTGACAGTGTGAAATTGCCTGATGAACGCGCTGGTGAGATGATGGTATTTCGCACCTTTGAAAAGATGAGTCTCGCCCTGGTGCTTGAGGCAGAGCGCCCCCTGGCTGTGATGGATCTGGTGCGCAACCCTTAACGTAGCCCTATTCTCTGCGGCGGATCTTGCTGTTTGGACCGCCGCTCAACCAAAAAACAGAGTAAACGGCATGGATGCGTTAACCGCAAGCATGGCCCTACTACGCCTAGAGGGCATAGGCCCCGCCCGATATTGGCAATTGCTCGAGCACTTCGGTTGCCCGCTTCAAGCCTTGCAGCAACTCCCCAATACCCTGTTATCTAAACTCCCAGCACGAGCCCGATCCCAGTGGTATGAGTTCACCCGATTGCAGGCCCAGAGTGCCCTAATCAGTTGGGTTGAAGAAGAGCGTGCTCGCTGCGTAGAGAATGGGATTCATTTAATGTGTTATGGGGATACTGATTATCCAGTTCTATTAAGTGAAACTTCCCGACCACCTCCGGTACTTTATCTTCGCGGCAGGACAGAAAACCTTTGCTTGCCACAGATTGCTATTGTGGGTGCCCGCCGCGCTACCAGCGCCGGCTTGGATAATGCTCGCGCGTTTGCCGCAGAGCTCGCCACTGCCGGTTTCGCAATCACCTCTGGACTTGCCCTGGGGGTAGATGCGGCGGCGCATCTCGGAGCCCTGTATGGAGGGGGGGCAACTATTGCAGTGTTGGGAAGCGGTGTGGACCGAATCTACCCTCGTCATAACCAGAGGCTGGCAGGGGATATTCTCGAAAGGGGCGGAACGATTCTCAGTGAGCTGCCTTTGGGTAGTAGTGCCGAGGCCAAAAACTTCCCTCGCCGCAACCGTATTATTAGTGGGCTTTCTATGGGGGTGTTATTAGTTGAAGCTGCGTTGCGTTCCGGCTCCCTAATTACGGCGCGCTTGGCACTGGAGCAAAACCGAGAAGTGTTTGCCATTCCTGGCTCGATTCACAATCCGATGGCTCAAGGCTGCCACCACCTGATCAGGCAGGGCGCGACTTTGGTTGAGACCAGTGGCGACATCGCCTCCCAGTTGGGGGGGCTACTGTCAGAGCCTGTTTCAGCGGAAAAAAACCGTGAAGTATTAGAGGGGCGCCAACAGGTTATTGTGGATGCCCTCGCTGGCGGCCCCCGCAGTATTGAGCAACTGGCTATGGATAGTGGGGAAGGTTCGGGGGAGTTGATGGGGTTGTTGTTACAGTTGGAACTGGAGGGGCTTTTAGAAGAATTACCCAGTGGTTATCAGCTAACTGCCCGCGGTTCTGCTTGCTGTAGGTTGGCTGAGAAAGATCTAACTTAAAATGAAGTTGCTTGCCGATGCAGTGTAGCCATTTATTCAACAGGTAAAGTGCGAAATTGAACACTTGCAATGAATACGTTGGGTGGGTGCTGGACTGTACAAATAGTCATGGTTTTTTTCTGCCGCAGGTTGGTCCAGCCGTGGTGAGTAAATGTAATTAATCTGATATTAACAATAAATTATCCTGACTTTTATGATAAAAATGTATTTCATGTTTTATGTATTTTGAAAATACGTAGAAGGACAAAACTATGAAAATACAATTTATAAGAATAATTATCCTTCTAATAATGATGCTGGGCTTGGCTGCATGTGCAGTGCAGCCCTTGATCACCGATTCTTTGCCACCACAAAACTTCACAAAAGAAAATTTACTCTCAGGTGCTGTTCTTTTGGGGCACCCGGTATCAGATACCGATCTTCCCGATATAGATATTTTGGCAGTGAATGATGAGATGCGGTTGCTTTTGGGGTCGGTCGATGGTGTAACCGATAGTGATCGCCTTAATACCCTGGTTGGAAGTTTACAAGGTAACAATTTCTCAATTTATTATGATGCTGATGCCACCCTAGAAGCTTCTAAAGTATTTGAAGAGCAGCGGGGTAACTGTATGGCGTTTAGTGCCTTTATGGTTGCTATGGCTCGAGAACTGGATATAGACATAAAATTTAATGAGGTGTTTATACCAGAAACTCGGTATTTTGAAGGTCAGCATACTTTTGTTTACCAACACATCAATGTCATTGCCGATGTTGGAAATGAGCACCGTGTCTTGGATTTCAACTTTGTTGATTACACTCCAGCCTATCGCCAAAAAACACTTGGAGATGATGAAGCATTTGCCAGATTTTATAGTAATCTGGCGATGGACTTTCTTTCTAAGCGAGATATAAATCGGGCATTTCTTTACTTACGGAAAGCCTTATCCTTGTCTCCCGATGCGTCAGACCTTTGGAATAATTTGGGTGCAATCTATCGCTCTGCGGGGTATTCAGACCAAGCTGTCGATGCCTACGGGGTATCTCTTGGACTGGATAATACTAATTTGATTGCCCTGAGTAATTTGGAGAGAGCACTCAGAAACCGCAGTGATTTTGATTTGGCGAATATTCTCTCTGAGCGGCTACAGGGGTATCGAGAACAAAATCCCTACTACTGGTATGGCATGGCCTTGGCTGCCTATAAACAAGAGCACTTTGAATTGGCACTCAAGCGGGCCAAGGACGCGATCTCTCTGGAAAGAGCTGACCACCGTTTTCATTTTCTCCTGGGGATGGCCCGCTTCAAGGTTGGTGATGGTGGCTACCGGAAGAGTTTCAGGCAAGCGTTGACCCTTTCGGTAACTGATGGGGATCAAGCACGTTACAGGAAAAAACTGGATACTCTCGGAATAAGAGATATAAAGCCAGTATCTTCGATTGGAAGAGTCAGACATCCAGAAACCACACGCCCATGGTGGTGGAACCCGTAAGTCAGGCGTGGCTCTAACCAGGTAAAACTGGAAGAGGCTCATCTCGGCAAAACAAGGATGTTCAAATATTAACCAGAAGGAGTTGTTGGTAGCGGCAACACCTTGTGCCCAACTGCACAATCGGCTAGATTGCCGCGCTTCCCCCGCTTCGACAGTAAAGAGAGTTGAAATGAGCAAGCCTTTTGTAGCAATCCTGATGGGTTCCGACTCCGATCTGCCAGTCATGGAAGCCGCCTTTGGTGTGTTGGAAAAGTTCGATATTCCTTTTGAGGTAAAAGTCACTTCCGCCCACCGCACCCCGGAAGCCACACATAATTACGTTACCGATGCCGACAAGCGCGGCTGTGCAGCCTTTATCTGTGCCGCGGGTATGGCTGCGCACTTGGCTGGTGCAGTGTCTGCCACCACCCTGAAGCCGGTGATAGGTGTGCCGATTAACGCTTCCCTGGATGGCCTGGATGCCCTGTTATCCACCGTACAGATGCCTGGTGGCATCCCGGTGGCAACGGTGGCGATTGGCAAGGCTGGTGCCAAGAACGCAGCCTATCTGGCTGCACAGATTATCGGTTCTTCTGATGCTGAAATGCACCAGAAGCTGGTAGATGAACGTCGTGCCAATGCCGAAGCGATTATTGCCAAGGATGAGCAGCTGCAAAAAGACCTGCAGCAGCGCAAAACCAAGTAATTCGTCGCTATGTTGTATTCACCGCTCGCTGTAAAGCAGGCCGCCCGAGCCCTGGCGGCGGGCGGTGTTATTGCCCACCCTACCGAATCTGTGTGGGGGCTCGCCTGTGACCCAAATAATTTACAGGCGGTTCGGCGTTTGTTGCAATTGAAGAACCGTCCACTGGAGAAGGGCCTGATCCTGGTTTCCGGAGAGGAGGCGAGTTTTAGCGAATTACTCGACCCCCTCAGTGATGAGCAGCGCCAGCAATTGCATGCAACCTGGCCTGGTCCGGTTACCTGGTTGGTTCCCCATTTGGGCCGCATCCCCTACTGGGTCTGTGGCGCCCATCCGTCAGTGGCCTTGCGTTGCACTGACCACTCATTCACCGCAGCGTTAACACGCGCTTTTGGCGGTGCTATTGTATCCACTTCTGCCAACCCGGCGGGATGTCAGCCCGCTCGCTATAAGTACCAGGTGTTGCGATATTTCGGCGATGCGCTCGACTTTGTCGGTGGAGGCTCCACCGGCGGCCGCAATTCACCAAGTGAAATCCGCGATCTGCTCAGCGGAAAATTGATGCGCGCGGGTGGTTGATTTCTGATAAGCAAAAGCAGTGTTCCCCATGAATGATATAGATACCAAGGAAGTAAAAGCCTACCTGCTGAATCTGCAGGATCGCATCTGCGATGCCCTGGGCGCCGAGGATGGGCGGAAATTTCATGAGGATGCCTGGGAGAGACCTGGCGGTGGCGGCGGGAGAACCCGAGTGCTGGAAGAGGGCAACCTGATAGAGAAGGGCGGTGTGAATTTTTCCCACGTCTACGGCGATGGCCTGCCGCCCTCTGCTACAGCGAGCCGTCCTGAACTGGCCGGTTGTTCATTTGAGGCCATGGGTGTCTCCCTAGTAATTCACCCTCGTAACCCGTATGTGCCCACCAGCCATGCCAATGTACGTCTATTTGTCGCTAAAAAGCCCGGTGCCGAACCAATATGGTGGTTCGGAGGGGGATATGACCTTACCCCTTACTACGGTTTTGAAGAGGATGTTGTGCACTGGCACAGCACAGCCAAGCAGGCATGTGCCCCGTTTGGCGAGGATACCTACCCACGCTTCAAGCAATGGTGTGACAAGTATTTTTACCTGAAGCATCGCGATGAGGCTCGCGGAGTGGGTGGCCTGTTTTTTGACGATTTTAACGAGGGGGGATTCGACAATGCTTTTGCCTTTACCCGTGCCGTGGGCGACAGCTACTTGGATGCTTATCTGCCCATAGTACAAAAGCGAAAAGACACTGATTTTGGCGAGCGCGAACGTGAATTTCAACTGTACCGTCGTGGCCGTTATGTGGAGTTCAATCTGGTGTTCGATCGCGGCACTTTGTTTGGTTTACAAAGCGGTGGGCGTACCGAGTCGATCCTGATGTCCCTGCCATCATTGGTCAGTTGGAAGTACGACTGGCACCCCGAGCCGGGCTCAGCAGAGGAAAAACTCTATACAGATTTTCTGCCACATCGGGACTGGCTATAGCCAGGGAATTTGTCACAACGGAGGTATGCCGTGCATCAATCGCGACTGGAAGGCATCAATTCACTGTTTCTTGACTACCGACGCCACTTTGAAACAGGGGATGCTGAGCAGATTGCCGACTTTTACCGTTTTCCCCTACATTACTACCATGAGGACGGCAGTAAATCGGCAATTGATCGCGAGGCTTTTGTAAAGCAAGTAAGCAAGCTACTAAACGCCTATCGTCGTTTAGAGGTTTGTCAGATCCTTGGCACAGTAACAGAGGTTATCGAGTTGAATGAATTCAGTAGCCTGGCCAGTGTGCGCTGGACATTGCTACACCCCAAGGGAGAAGAAAAAGCAGTTGAGCTTTACAGCTCCCAAACCCGCTATTTGCTCACCGAGACAGAATCGGGGCTTAAGATAGACGGTCTGATTATTGTCGATGAAAGCGCCAAAATTCGGGAAGCGGCAAGGGCGCGCAAGAGGTCACTTTCATGAGTGATCGCTATGGAGTTGTGGGCAATCCTATTGCCCATTCCCTCTCCCCAGAAATTCACATCGCTTTTGCCGAGCAAACCGGCCAGGATCTTACCTATAGCAAATTGCTTGCACCTCTGGATGGATTCGCCCATAGCGTGCGTACTTTCTTTGCGGAGGGTGGCCGTGGTTTGAATGTTACGGTGCCATTTAAACTGAAGGCATGCGAGTTAGCGGATGAACTCACCGAGCGCGCTGCCGCTGCCGGAGCAGTGAATACTCTGATACTTCGACGAGATGGGCGGCTACTGGGTGACAATACCGACGGTGCCGGCTTGGTGGCCGATATCCGTGACAACCTGGGATGGCCAATTCGTGACAAGCGAGTTCTGCTGCTGGGCGCTGGCGGTGCTGCGCGCGGAGCCCTTTTACCACTTCTGGCAGAGCAGCCGGCTCATTTGCATGTGGCTAATCGCACCGCAGACCGGGCTGAACAATTGGCAGATGAATTCTCCCATTATGGCGCCCTCAGCGGAGGTGGTTTGCAGGGGTTGTGTGGTAGTTTTGACCTGGTGATCAATGCCAGCTCCGCCAGCCTGGACAATGAGCTGCCGCCATTGCCGGATCACCTGTTCGCTCAGGGGGGCAAAGCCTACGACATGGTGTATGCCACCGGAGCCACTCCTTTTGTGCATTGGGCTCATGGTTTGGGTATCGAGGCTGCAGATGGGTTAGGTATGTTGGTGGGGCAGGCAGCGGAATCATTTTTCTTATGGCGTGGTGTACGCCCACTGGTGACCCCCGTGATGGCCAGGCTGCGCCGGGAATTGAATAACAACAATAATTAGAGGAACTGGCTGTGCGTGAGTTGGTACGCAAATTATCCGTGTGTTTTGCTGTTGGTTGTTTTGGCGGGCTTTGTTATGCGCTTGGCCTTTGGGCTATGGGGCAATACGGTTTTACTCAGTGGCTGGGAGTGGATCTGGCTCCTCGGCTAAGCAACGCCTATTTATACCAGCGTATTGTTTGGGGTGGCCTTTGTGGGCTGTTGTTCCTGTTACCCTGGCGAAATACCTGGCTTTTGCGTGGCGCACTGCTCTCATTGGTGCCAGCTGGCTTAATGTTGCTCTACCTGCTGCCCCAGCGCGGTTACGACTACGGCGCCTTTATGCTGGGGCAACTGACTCCGTTAGTTATAATCCTGGCTTGTGCCATAGGCGGTATAGCTGCTTCCGGCTTACTGCGACTCCAGGGCAAGTAAAAAAATTGCCGGCAGACATGGCCGGCAATGTATTCAGGCTTCGAATTCGATCTCGATAAGACTGCAACTTTGGGTGTGGCCCATGGCGCGTTTGATGGTTGGATAGACTGAAGCAGTTGCCACGCTCACGCCCAGCTCAATCCGCTGTTTCTTATCGAGCTGGACACCGATGCGCTCATCCAGCACCGGATCGATATTCTTGTAACTCGCCAGTGCGGTGGAGAAGTCATAAATATCTTTTAGCGCTTCAGGCAGGTTGCTGCCGCCCTGGATACAGGCTTTGACCACTGCCGGATCTATTTCCGCTTCCAGCGCCATACGCACATTGAGCTGCAGGCAGGCACCGCAGTCGGCCACCTGCATGGCTGCCAGCTTACTGACCCAGAATATATCCAGTGGCAGGAATTCCCTATGCATGGATAGCGGTTGGAAATTGGCGAACTTTTCATAACCCTGCGGAGAGCTTCGCAAAAACTCCCTGAGGTAGTCCATGTCGTAGCGGTATCTACGGGAGAAAGTGTCCATTTCCTCTAGACGCTGCTGTTCATTCATATCGTAGGCTCCTGGTTGCCGATACTAGAAAGTTGGGCTCAATAGGCCCTGCAGCTAAGTTTTATTGTTATTTCCGTTAGGAAGAAATTAGCTTCTATCGGTAATTTCGATAGGTGGGCTGTAGTAGTTGCCGTATAGGCGCCTAGCCTCGCGTGCGAACCAAAGTCCAGCCTGGCCCTGGGCTGTTCTGGCCGACCAGAGCAGGTCGACATCCAGGCTCCAGGCACTGAGCGCGCTGGTTAAGTTTAGCTCTACTAATTTTCCGCTCTTTAGGAAGGGGCGTGCCAGCTCATATGGAGCGTTTACCCAGCCGACGCCTTTACAAGCTAGATCCAGAGCTTGCAGTAGGGAGTCACAGATCCAGATTTGAGCTGAGAGTTGCCAGCGGTGCTGGCTGGTCACTGATGCGGTGATAATCTGCCGGTACTGGGCAGCCTCACTGAGGCTGGCACTACTCTCTTGCGCCAGGGCGTGATCAGGGCTGGCGAGACAGAGCACAGGCTGTCGACCGAGGGTACTGAAATCCAATGCATCAGGGTAATTTTCCCGAGCATTTACAAAGGCGAAGTCTACGGTACCTTGGGCCACACTGCCTACAGCATGCTCGCCGTCGGCGCTGCTCAACTGCAATGTAGTGTGGGGAAAATGCTTACTGAATGTCGCCAGCATGTCGTTGAGGCGGTCAGGCATAACCAGCTCTTCAAACTGGACTCGCAACAGTGGCTCCTCTCCGCATTGGTAGGAGTCCGCAGCCTGCTGGAAACGATGCAGCTGTCCCAGGGCCTGACGGGCCAGAGGCAGCAGGGCCTGGGCTGCTGCAGTGGGCTGGGGATACTTTCCACTGCGATCGAACAGAACTAGCCCCAGGTCGAGTTCCAGGTTTTGAATGGAGCTACTCACTGAAGACTGTGCGCGGCCCATTCCCCTGGCGACAGCAGAAAAGGATTTCTCTTCGCACGCGCGCACGAAAGTGTGCAGTTGATCGGTATTGAGGTTGAGCATGGGCACTCTTTAAATCAGTGAGTGTTTAGTACTGTTCCTGCAACAGGTACTGTTCTTTGAGCTTCACATAGTTCTCAGCAGAATAACGGAAGAAAGCCCTTTCTTTTTCGGATAGAGGGCGAGCTTTCTTGCAAGGGGCACCTACATAGAGGTAGCCACTTTCCAGGGTTTTGCCCGGTGGCACCAAGGCTCCTGCAGCTAGCACCACTTCATCCTCAATCGTTGCACCATCCAACACAATGGCACCGATACCGATGAGCACTCGATTGCCAATGGTGCAGCCGTGCAGGCAGGCCTTATGTCCGATAGTGACATCTTCGCCAATCGTCAGGGGCCAGCCGTCAGTATTGAAAGGGCCGGCATGAGTGATATGTAATACAGCCCCATCCTGTACACTGGTCCGCGCACCTATTTGAATACGGTGCATATCGCCGCGTACCACGGCCATTGGCCATACGGAGCAATCATCCCCGAGAGTGACATCGCCGATCACAGCCGACTGTGGATCGATATAAACACCATTACCGATTTGCGGGACTTTCTCGCCGGCAGAGTCGTTGTGGCTGCGCAGTGGGGACATAAAGAAGCTCCTGTACAATGAATCCTCTATCATAGCTGTATCCTATTTCGAGCACAGGGTCCTATATGTCCAATCCATTACTGAATATCCCGCTACTTCCGGCATTTGACCAATTGCAGCCGACACAGGTCGAGCCGGCAATCTCCGAGCTGATCGCCCATTGTCAGCAACAGTTACAGCAGGGCTTGGATAATCCGGGCTGGGAAAATACGCTGGTACCCCTAGAGCAGGCCCAGGACGAACTGAACCGCGCCTTCTCTCCGGTGAGCCACCTAAACAGTGTATTGAGTGGTGAGTGGCGCTCGCCCTATGAAGCTGCACTAGCGCAAGTGACTGCTTATTGGACCGAACTGGGTCAAAATCGTGAGCTGTATGAGGTTTACCAAGAGCTGGCTGCCGCTCAGGGATTCGATAGTTGGCAACAAGCTCGTAAAAAGTCGGTGGAATTGGGCCTGCGGGATTTCGAGCTCAGTGGTGTTGGGTTACAGGGGGGTGCCCGTGAACAATTCGCAGCCAACAGTCGCCGTTTGGCAGAGCTTTCCAGCCAGTTTGCCAATAACGTGCTGGATGCCACAAATGCCTGGACCTGGCACACTGAAGATGAAGCAGAGTTAGCGGGCTTGCCGCAGACTGCGTTAGCGGCTGCAAGCAGCGCCGCGCAGGGCAAAGGTAAAAACGGTTGGTTGGTCACACTGGAGGGCCCCTGCTATCTGGCAGTAATGACCCATGCGGATAATCGCGAATTACGTCGTCAGGTGCACTTGGCTTTTGTCAGTAGGGCTTCTGAAGTTGGTCCGAATGCTGGTGAATTTGATAATTCCGAGGTGATGGAATCCATTTTGGCTCTGCGTGCGGACCAGGCTCGACTATTGGGTTTGGACAATTATTCCCAGCTATCCCTGGCCAGCAAAATGGCGCCAAATACTGAGCGTGTACTGGAATTTCTTAACGACTTGGCAAAGCGGGCAAGGCCGGCTGCTGAGCAGGAGATGAAGGAACTCAGTGAATTCGCCAAAATAGAATTCGAATTGGATGAATTACAACCCTGGGATATTGCCTGGGTAGCGGAGAAGCTTAAGCAAAAACGCTATGCCATCAGCCAGGAAGAACTACGCCCCTATTTCCCCTACGCAAAAGTCGTCGATGGATTGTTTGCGGTCGTTGAGAAGCTTTTTGGAATTACTGTCGAGGAGGATACCTCAGTTGCTACCTGGCATGACGATGTGCAATTTTTCTGGCTACTGAGGGGCGGTGAACGTATTGCCGGCTTCTACCTGGACGCGTTCGCCAGGGAGAAAAAGCGTGGCGGCGCCTGGATGGATACCGTGGCAACCCGTCGCCAGACTGAGCAAGGAATACAGTTGCCCATTGCATATCTCGTTTGTAATTTCAGTCCAGCTGCTGGTGATATGCCTTCTCTATTAACACATTACGAGGTGACCACGCTGTTCCATGAGTTTGGTCATGGTTTGCACCACATGCTCACGAAAATTGATGTGGCAGCTGTTTCCGGGATTAATGGTGTTGCCTGGGATGCTGTTGAGATGCCCAGCCAATTCCTGGAGAACTGGTGTTGGCAACCACAGGCGATAACCATGCTCTCTGCACATTTTGAAACCAGTGATCCTCTGCCGAAGGAACTGCTGGATAAGATGCTTGCGGCAAAGAACTTCCAGTCCGCCATGTTTACTGTGCGTCAGCTGGAATTTGCATTATTTGACTTCCGCTTGCATTGCTGTGAAGAGGAATTGTCCGCCGAGAAGATCCAGCATCTGCTTACTGAGGTACGCTCTGAAGTTGCCGTGGTGCCTGTATCGGCACAAAATCGTTTCCAGCATGCATTTAGCCATATTTTTGCCGGCGGCTATGCGGCAGGGTATTACAGTTATAAGTGGGCGGAGGTGCTGTCTGCTGATGCTTTTTCCCTGTTTGAGGAGAAAGGCATTTTTGATGAAACCACTGGCAAGCGATTCTTGCATAGCATTCTAGAGCAGGGAGGTAGTCGTGATGCACTTGAACTGTTTACTGAGTTCCGTGGTCGAGAACCCCAGATTGATGCACTGTTGCGCCACTCTGGTATCGAGCAGCAAGAACTGAACATCAGCCCGGCTTGAGAAGCCTCCATATCATGAAAGATTGAGCAGTAGTCATGATCAGTACAGAAAAGCCTGATGGGAAAAAGAAATCGCAGAAAAAACGTTTCATTGCAGGTGCAGTCTGTCCGCGCTGCAGTGAAATGGATCGGATTGTAAATTACCAGGAGGAGGGTAAAAATTATCGGGAATGTGTTTCCTGTGGGTTTAAGGATGAAATCCGCTTGCAATCTGCGCCAACGGAATTGCTAACAAGAGTCAGTTCCACACAAAGGAAAGAAGTACGTGAGGAACCTGTCAAACTTATTCAGCCGCCCCAAAAAAATAAAAAGTGAAAAAGATATATTTGTTATTGACCCTGTTGGTAGTCGTTTTTGTAGTAGGTTTGTACGGCCTTGATCGTTACCGTGAGATCAAGAGGCATCAGCAAGAGCAGACAGCTCACTTGCTGGCCAGCTGTGTTAACCAGGGAATTCTGAGCTTATTTCGCTTGCAGGCAAATGACTGGAAAAAACACCCGAATTTCTATCGTGAGCAGCAGCAAGTACTGAATGCAGATATTGAAGCATTGCCAAAAAAAATTTTGGACGGAAAACCGTTTGAATCCTGGCGGTATGCTGTGGAGATCTGTGAGAAATTGACCAGGAATACCAATCTGCAACATATCACTATTTTTCGGCCTCTCGGCGAACTGGCTTCCGCAGAAATGTCAGATGCCAGAACTTTCAAGAGAAAGGAATCGCTGCGTAAGCGTAAAAAAATCATCGGAGGGCTTAAGGAATCCGCCCGTGCTGCAGACAGATATCTGAGAGATCTGCAGAGTGATATTAATATTAAGCTGCAGGCCTACCGGTTCTCAGATCAAGAGAAGGAGAACATCTGGAACCGAATTAATTCTGAAGTGCTCGATTATTATCAGAAGGGTAGTTTCTCCCTTAAAAGAGCAGAGATCTATCTTGAGCGGGTTTCTAGTTTCTATCGGCTGATGGCTGAAAATACCAGAGGGTATACTGTGCGAAATGGTAGCCTGTATTTTTACAACTCCAAACTCCGGTCAGAGGTAGAAGGACTGAATCGTGCGATGCTACAGGGGGAGGGTGAGTTTTTTGCCAACTATACCCAGATAGTTGCCCGGAAGCAGATACCGGTATCTGTCCACTAAAAAAATGGTGAGCGGGTTTTAATGCATTATTATGCCCGCTCAGTATTTACCATCCTGAAATTATAGTTTTTATAGTTTTCATTTCTCTGCATTGATTCGTTCACTCTGTCTGTACTAATTTCTTTTTGAGAATAACCGGAATGAATATTCCGCTTATTCTGAATAGTTTGTTGTATCGGTGTATTTATTTTGTTGGCATGCTCCTTTTTGTATCCAGGAGTCGGTTACAGTGTAGTATCGATAATAAACTATGAGCCCCACAGAACGTGCACTAATCCACAAAAATAAGCTGAACCATATGCCATGGTTGCCCCAACTCTGGGTTAACCACCAACTAGGGAAGAAAACTACAATAGTGGCAATAAACATTGTATCGCGCATTTTTCGACTTCTACCGGCACCAATAAAAACTCCATCGAGTTGATAGCTCCATACCGCTATTAGCGGTAAGGCACAAAGCCACCAGTACACGTGATTGGCCTGTTCTATAACAGTACCGATATCAGTAAACAGAGAGAGAATAACTGGCTGTGCCACAACCAGAAGTATGGTAAGGCCTATAGCGCTGCCGAGAGCCCAGATTCCAGCACTGTGAACGGTTGCCTGGAAGAGCTTGCTTGATTTTTTAGCAATGGACTCTCCTACCAGCGCCTCAGTGGCATGTGCAAAGCCATCAAGGGCATAAGAAGTAATCATCAAAAGCTGGAGCAGAATTGCGTTGGCAGCCAAAACAGAGTCGCCTTGAGACGCCCCCTGGGCCGTGAAAAAAGTCAGTGTCAAAAGCAAAAGACATGTTCTAATAAATAGGTCTGTATTAATGTGGAGTAATTCGATCCAGGGCTTTGGATCAGCCCAGGGAAGAAGCTGACGCTTACATAACTGGTTAACGATGTCAGACCAGATATCGCCATCTATCCGGCGAAGTAAATAAAAACCGAGTACAAAGGCAAATAGATCAGCGCTTACGGTAGCAGCTGCGGCACCCTTTGCGCCAAGGCCAAGGCCGAGTATCAGCAGAAAATCCAGGCCAATATTAAGAATATTGGCGGCGAGTAATATATATAAAGGAGCGCGGCTATCCTGCCTGCCAATAAAAAATCCGAGTATGGCAAAGTTGGCTAGCGCGATAGGGGCGCTTATCAGGCGTATTTGTAAGTAAGATAATGCATGAGGGCCAGCTTCAACACTGGCATTCATCCAACCGACTATGTGGCTTAGTAAGGGAAAGGCAATTATTTGGAGTAAAACCCCGAGGCTGAGAGCCAGTAGCAGTGCGCGTAATAGCCAATCAACTCCTCCCTTATCACTTCGGGCTACTAGGCCGGTAGTGCCCATGCGAAGAAAACCGAAGGCCCAAAGTAGCATGGACATGACGCTCGCACCTACAGCCACTCCAGATAGATACTCTGGCGAGGGTAGGTGTCCCAGAATTGCGGTATCCACAGCCCCCAATAAAGGGACAGAGATATTGCTCAGAATCATGGGCCAAGCAAGGTTCCATACCCTTCGCAGTGGCTGTTTGTCGAGTTGTGAATGCTGCATAGGAAAAGCCACGGAAAATATATTTTTGCCGGCTAGGCATAAGTATCGGACTGAGGTGTACTAACTCAGTTGAAGTAAGTCGATTGCATAGTGCAGTTAACGGGCTTTCGGCATGATCTGTTAGAGCTTGAAATAATCACACGGCATAAATGAAGAGATTGGTACCAGTTTTACCTGTGGTGCCAATGCCAACCCGTCGGCTAGATGGCGGATTGATGATATCGCAGATTATCCTGGCGTAAAAATCTTTTGTTGCTAAGCTGTCGATTATGCCATATCTGCATGGTAAATCTTGGCCGAAAAAATATTGAAATATTTATCTTTGATTTAAACAGAGGTTGATTGGATTTTGCTTAATGAACCTCGGTTTATGGGACTTTAAAATAGTAGTCATATTTATCCAAAAAAATCGTCTTGTTACAAAGTATCTGTAAATAAGCTCATACTTAGTAAGAGCATCTCAAAATAGTGATGAAATTTATTTGTAATTCCCTAACAAGTTGGAGCACACGAGCATAATTTTTCGCTATAAGCGTCGATTGACTTTTCGGTAGCAATATGTTCCCGTTGTACCTGCAGTAGTTGCGACAAATAAGAAACACAGGTTGTTGGTTGTACCTTCCGGACGACGACATCTGAAGTAAAAAAATCTTTTACTAAGAATAACAAGTTGCACTGACGGCAGTAATGCGGAGTTATCTCTCCGCCCAGTGTATGTAGTCTTGTGTTACTACAGTATGTCCACAATTTTTGTGTGGAATTAACCCTGTATCGCCATATGGTACTGGGTGATTTCAGTTATCCGTGAAGGCCAGCGGCCAAAATAAAATTTCGGGTTTCCCTGTGAAGCCCGCAACCACGGAGATCTGTAGGCGATGTTGAGAGGCTTCGATCGGCTGTTCGCCTTGCTGGCTGCTTCGCTGACCGCCCACTCTACAGTGGCGGAAGAGCAAGCTGTTGAGCGCTGGGGGGTCAATATGCCCAAAGGGGTAACGGAAGTTGCCCAAACCACCTATGAACTGCACATGCTCATTTTTTGGATTTGTGTGGCCATAGGTGTCCTGGTTTTTGGCGTCATGTTCTATAGCATGTGGCGGCATAGAAAGAGTAAAGGGCACCAGGCTGCACAATTCCATGAGAGCACCGCAGTCGAGTTGGTGTGGACAATTATTCCCACCGTTATCCTGATCCTGATGGCAATCCCTGCCACAAAAACGCTGTACGATATCTACGACACAGATAAGGCTGATCTGGATATCATGATTACCGGGTATCAGTGGAAGTGGAAGTACGAATACCTGGGCTCTGATGTTTCCTTCTTCTCTAACCTCTCCACGCCCCGGGCACAGATTAATAATCAACAGCCCAAAGGGCCCAACTACTTGCTGGAAGTGGATGAACCCTTAGTTGTTCCTATTAAGAAAAAAATTCGCTTCCTGATTACAGCCAATGATGTAATCCATGCCTGGTGGGTACCGGATCTCGCTGTTAAAAAAGATGCAATACCGGGTTTTATAAACGAATCCTGGACACGCATTGAGGAGCCTGGAATTTACCGCGGTCAGTGCGCAGAACTTTGTGGCAAAGACCACGGATTCATGCCAATTGTTATCAAGGCGGTCCCAGAAGAAGAATATACTGCCTGGTTGGGTGGCCGGGCTGAATCCGCTGCGAAGATACGCAAATTGACTGAGAAAAATTTTACCTTTGATGAGCTTTTCGCCCAGGGGGAAAAAGTTTACAACCGTGCTTGTGCTGCCTGCCATCAAGCAAATGGCAAAGGTGTACCCGGGGTTTTCCCGGCTATAGCTGGATCGAAAATAGCCACCGGGCCACTGGATACTCACCTGGATATCGTCATTGATGGCTCCCAGGTAAATCCTGCCATGCAGGCATTTGGAGAGCAATTGTCTGAAGTAGATCTCGCTGCGGTAATTACCTACCAACGCAATGCCTTCGGCAACGAAATGGGCGACACAGTTCAGCCTATTGATATCCTCAATTTCAAGAATAAGCAGTAAATGCCCGGAGGAAATTTAGCATGGCACATGGTCCTCAAGCTGGATTAAAGCGGTGGCTTTACACCACAAATCATAAAGACATAGGTACCCTTTACCTATGGTTTAGTTTTGCAATGTTTTTCTTGGGCGGGTGTATGGCGCTGGTGATTCGCGCCGAGCTGTTTGAACCGGGCCTGCAGATTGTGCAACCCGAGTTTTTTAACCAAATGACCACGATGCATGGGCTTATCATGGTATTCGGTGCAGTTATGCCGGCTTTTGTAGGCCTTGCCAACTGGATGATCCCGATGATGATCGGCGCTCCGGATATGGCTTTGCCACGTATGAATAACTGGAGCTTCTGGATATTACCTTTTGGGTTCGCGATGCTCGCATCCACACTCTTTATGGAGGGCGGTGCCCCTAATTTTGGCTGGACTTTTTATGCGCCTCTCTCCACTGAGTACGCACCACCCAGCGTAACCTTCTTTATTTTTTCTGTGCATATCCTTGGTGCCTCCTCGATCATGGGAGCTATTAATATTATTGCCACCATCTTGAATATGCGCGCACCTGGCATGACATTGATGAAAATGCCGCTATTTGTTTGGACTTGGCTGATCACTGCATACCTTTTAATTGCCGTGATGCCTGTTCTCGCAGGTGTGGTAACTATGATGTTGATGGATATTCACTTTGGAACCAGCTTTTTTAGTGCTGCTGGCGGTGGAGATCCTGTGTTATTCCAGCATGTATTCTGGTTCTTTGGGCATCCTGAGGTTTACATTATGATTTTGCCGGCATTCGGCATTATCTCGGCAATTATCCCTACTTTTGCCCGCAAGCCGCTATTTGGCTATAGCTCCATGGTATACGCCACTGCGGCGATCGCTTTTTTGAGCCTGATTGTATGGGCGCATCATATGTTCACTGTGGGTATGCCAATCGCCGGTGAACTTTTCTTTATGTACGCAACGATGCTGATCTCAGTACCTACTGGTGTAAAGATATTTAACTGGGTATCCACTATGTTCCGTGGATCAATGACTTTTGAGACCCCGATGCTGTTTGCAATCGCATTTATTATCCTGTTTGCGATTGGTGGATTTTCAGGATTGATGTTGGCGATCGCTCCAGCAGATTTTCAGTATCACGACACCTACTTTGTAGTAGCTCACTTCCACTATGTTCTTGTCCCAGGAGCTATATTCTCCATTACCGCGGCTGTTTATTATTGGCTGCCTAAGTGGACGGGCAATATGTACAACGAGACCATGGGTAAAGTGCACTTCTGGCTGGCTTTTATCGGTTTGAATCTCACGTTTTTCCCTATGCACTTTGTTGGTCTCGCCGGTATGCCAAGACGAATCCCGGATTACGCATTGCAATTTGCCGACTTTAACCAGATGGCCAGTATAGGAGCCTTCCTCTTTGGTGCGGCACAGGTGGTATTTCTGTTTAATGTGGTACGCACTGTAATGGGGGGTAAAAAGGCTACCGAGCAGGTTTGGGATAACCCACAGGGGTTGGAGTGGACTGTACCTTCACCGGCTCCATACCATACTTTCAGTACGCCGCCGGTTGTTCGTTAATCTTTGGATAGCTAATGAGAATCAGCAAAAATAGCAAAGTTACTGCGAAATTGCTGGCGCTAGCCGCCAGCATGCTGGTATTCGCTATATTTGTTATGCCGCCTCTCTACGACGCTTTTTGTGAAATTACTGGTTTAAACGGTAAAACAGGAGGGCGTTACGAGGCCGTGCCTGCAGCCATAGATACCAGCAGGTCAATCACAGTCCAGTTTGTAGCGAGTAATAATGACAATATGCCATGGAAATTCTCTCCCAGTGTTATGTCGATAGAAGTACACCCGGGTGAGATCATGGATACTGTGTTTCTCGCATTTAACCCTACCAAAGTGGATATGATCGGCCAGGCTATTCCAAGCTTGGTACCGTTTAAGGCAGCGCAATATTTCCATAAAACCGAGTGCTTCTGTTTTAATCAGCAAAAGCTAAAAGCAGGGGAGAAAGCGGAGCTACCTCTTAGATTTATTGTCGATCCAGATATACCTAAAAATGTGAAAACCATAACCCTTTCCTACACGCTGTTCGATGTTACGGAAAGAATTTCTAAAAATGTCGATAAAAATAATACCAAGTCCGCGCGAGAGGGATAAAAATATGGCTACTGAAAGCAGTTACTATGTACCCGAACAGTCTAGGCTGCCAATATTTGCCACCATTGGTTTGTTTTTGATTGCTTTTGGTGCTGCAAATTGGATCAATGGTGGCAGTTCTTATGTTTTCTTTACTGGTGCGCTAACCCTGGCGACTGTGCTGTGGTTCTGGTTTGCTGCTGTCATTAAGGAAAATATGGCAGGTTTGAATAGTGAACAATTGAAGCGATCTTATGTATGGGGGATGGGTTGGTTTATTTTCTCTGAAGTTATGTTCTTTGCGGCATTTTTTGGAGCATTGTATTACATAAGAAATTTTTCTGTCCCCTGGCTCGCAGGAGAGGGAGAAAATGGTATTTCCAATATGTTGTGGGAAGGTTTTGAAAATGCCTGGCCACTCTATGTGACTCCAGATGCAGCAGCCCATGGTGATACTGCAAAATTTATAGGGCCAAAAGATGTTATTGATCCTTGGCACCTTCCATTGTGGAATACACTCATTTTGCTGACTTCCAGTGTCACAGTTCACTTCGCTCATGTTTTTCTTAAAAAAGGTGAGCGTGGAAAGTTCAATGCATGGTTGGGAATTACAGTAATTCTTGGAGCCGTATTTTTGTACCTACAGGCGAAAGAATACTATGAAGCATATCAGCACTTAGGGCTTACGTTAGAATCCGGAATTTATGGCACTACATTTTTTATGTTGACCGGATTTCATGGTGCCCATGTGACCCTGGGGACCATCATGTTATTAATTATGTTGTTGCGATCTGTAATTGCTCAGCACTTTAAACCTAATGATCACTTTGGTTTTGAAGCTGCGAGCTGGTACTGGCATTTTGTAGATGTTGTTTGGGTTGGCCTCTTTATCTTTGTCTATGTTCTTGGAGCTTAGAATCGTTGTATCTTTGATTCCCCCTTTACAGAAGTAGAAGGGGAATCAAAGAATTAATATTTGTCTGCCCAAGGTGCGCTCTTAGCGAGAATTCCACTCTCGAAACCGTACCAAATAGCTAATAAGAGTAAAGCGGCAAGGGAAATTCTGATTCCCAATGCATACAGCGTACGCTTTGATTGGGGGGCTCCCATATCCCGTAGTAGAAAAAACAAAGCACTGGAAAGGCTGACCAGTATCGCAAGAAATAGAACCACAATAACTATCTTCAGCCACATATTATTATTTTCCATCAGTGATGTAGTAACGTATGAGAGTAGAGATACCATCAGTTCCTACGAAAAATACCAGTGTAACACTGATTCGTAACTGGCCTATAACCCTCTTCTCAATAGGCTTGTTTCCAATTTTAGTCTCATTGGGATTTTGGCAATTGGAGCGAGCAGAATATAAAGAAACCATTCGCGAAGAGATTGATGCGAGGTTGTCCTTACAACCGGCAAGACCTGATGCAAATTTAGATTTAAGAAGATTTACTCCAGTAAGTTTGTCGGGGCAGTACACCGGAGAATACTTCTTATTGGATAACCGGACTCGAAGTGGACGGGCAGGTTATGAAGTCTTACAGGTTTTTATATCCGCCGACCAAAGGTGGTTGATAAACCGTGGATGGATACCCTTATCAATGAACCGAGATGTACTTCCAAAAGTTTTTTATCCAAAGAACCCTATAAAAATTATAGGTTTTCTCTATCCTGTTGCAAAAAAAACTTTAAATAATCTGTCTGCTCAAGAAAAAAATCGGCGAATACAGTTACTCGATAAAAATCTGATGAAAAAACTAGATCTATATGATGCATCTTGGGTGATCAGACTTAGTGCCGATTCAAATTCTGCATTAGTAACTGACTGGAATTTCATTAAAAATAGTGCAGAGCGTCATAGAGCATACTCCGTACAATGGTTCTGTATGGCAATAGCTTTGGTAATTTTATGGGTGTTCGCGGCTACCAATTTTGGTAGGCTCTTTGGATATAAATAGAAATAAATGAAGGGTTGCTGGAGTGGAAAATAAAGAACAAGTCTCTACCTCTGAATATGCTAGTAAAACTACCAGCTATTTTTCTTCCAGAAAGTTGCAAGGGATATCAATTGTTGCATCTGTCCTGTTGCCCATGATTGCAGCATATATTGTTTTCTATACCGGACTTGGTATACCCAACAAAACTACTAATCAGGGAGAATTAATTCAACCTCCAATAAAAATTAATAATCTCAAAGTGTCTTATCAAGGTGAAGAAGAGATATTTCCATTAGATGCGTCTCCAAAATGGCGGTACCTGATTATTGGAGGCTCAAAGTGTAGCAATGAGTGTGAACAACTTCTGTATACCAGTCGTCAGGTGCATATACGCCTTGGTGAAAAAGCACACCGAGTGGAGCGGCTTCTAGTAACTGGTGCACCAATGTCTCTTGAAAAACAAGAATATTTTAGGGTTGAACATCCACGTCTGAAAATTCTGCAATTGAACGAGAATAGTATCCGAACATTACAGGAATTGGCAGCCCTTCAGAATGTAGATGAAGTCAAAGCGCTTCTCATTGACCAGGAAGGCTTCGCTATGATGGCTTATGACAACCATCATAACGGCAATCAGTTGTTGAAAGATATTAAACGATTATTGAAGTACTCCTATGAGAAATAAAAAGGATCAGGGGATGGAGTCGACAACTAATAGGAATAGTAATGCACGTCCGAATTTTGGGTTACGTTCAAAAGTGGCGTTAGCGGGCTGTATTTTGGCAGTAGTAGTGGTCGTTTTAGGTGCATTTACTAGATTGGTTGATGCTGGCTTAGGTTGCCCCGATTGGCCTGGTTGTTATGGACACCTCACTTGGCCAGATGAGGCTCATGAAATTCAGTCTGCCAATAAAGCCTTTCCAGATGCTCCTGTGGATGGCAGCAAAACCTGGCCAGAGATGGTTCACCGCTACTTTGCAGGCATACTTTTATTGGTGGTTGCTACTTTGACTTACTTGAGTTGGCGTAGCCCAAATAAACGCACGCTTAAGCAAACTAATTTGTTGATGGCTCTTATTGTTTTGCAAGCAATATTTGGGATGTGGACTGTAACGTTAAAACTCTGGCCGCAAGTGGTTACCGCTCACCTACTGGGAGGCATGGCCACATTGTCTATGTTATGGCTTTTGATAGAACGTATGAGAAAAACCCCCATTTATATTCCGGTGGATAAATACCGTGCTCTACAGAGGTTACGTCCGCTAGCGTTTTTGGCCGTTTTAGTTATCGTATTGCAGATCGCTTTGGGTGGATGGACAAGCTCCAATTACGCAGCACTCGCATGTCCGGACTTTCCTACCTGCCATGGAGAGTGGTGGCCACAGGCTGACTTCCAAGAGGGATTTAATATTACTCAACAAATAGGGCCGAACTATTTGGGGGGGGCTTTGGAGAGTGATGCACGTACGGCTATCCATCTTAGTCATCGGATCGGCGCTCTACTGGTGACCTTGGTAGTGTTCACGTTGGCGATACTGAATTGGAGAGTAGGTCTACATCGTTGGGCACTGATTCTAAGTGGACTTCTTTTATTTCAGTTAGGTCTGGGTATAGCAAATGTCATTATGTTTTTACCTTTACCTATTGCAGTTGCACATAACGCGGGTGCGGCCTTACTACTGTTAGTCACTTTGACTTTTTATTATCGTATTCAGATTGTTCAACCATCGGGTATAGAAGATAGTGAAGCTCAAACTAATTTAGTATTACCAAGGTCTGCTCTGACTGGCGAACTTTAACAAGAATAGGTTCATATCAGGGAAGTTAGGAGATCAATAATATTATGACCATACAAACTGCTAAATTAAATTCAACAAACTGGCGTGACTACTACGAGCTGACTAAACCTCGAGTAGTTATGCTGATGATACTAACTTCAGTAATTGGTATGTTACTTGCGGTGCCGGGTATGGTGCCATTGCATACTTTGATATTGGGGAATATTGGGATTGCACTATGTGCTGGGAGTGCTGCAACAATTAATCATTTAGTTGATCGGTATATCGATACTAAAATGGCGCGCACCAGTAACAGACCAGTAGCGAAGGGGAGGGTTGAGCCACGTAAGGCACTGGTTTTCTCCCTGGCACTTGGACTGCTTGGTATGGTTGTGCTTTTGGTTTTTATAAACGCTTTAACTGCCTGGCTCACACTCATATCGCTATTGGGTTATGCAGTTATTTATACTATGTTCCTTAAGCATGCCACTCCACAAAATATTGTAATTGGCGGCCTTGCCGGGGCTGCGCCGCCTTTACTTGGTTGGACGGCGGTTACTGGTGAAATCCATGGCCATGCCTTGTTGCTTGTGCTGATAATTTTTGCCTGGACCCCACCACATTTCTGGGCGTTGGCAGTACATAGGAAGGATGATTATGCCAGAGCTAATGTTCCTATGCTTCCTGTTACCCATGGCGTGCCATATACCAATTTGCATATTTTGCTGTATACATTCATCTTATTCGCAGTAAGTCTTTTACCCTTTGCCACTGCTATGCTGGGTTGGCTTTATCTCTTGGGTGCGATTGTACTTGGCTTGGGATTTATTTATTGGAGCCTGGTAATGTTGCGTGGCAGAGATCCCAATGCAGGCATAGAGACATTTAGGTATTCCATTATTTATTTGATGGCACTTTTTGGCATTATGTTGCTAGATCACTACTTAATAGCGGTGTAAGAATATGAATCATAGTGGATTAAATAATAATGATATGCTAACTGAGCAACGTCAGAAACGTGGTATTCGTGTTACAATTGCTATTTTACTGTTATTCATAGTAGCAGTATTAGTCGGCTTTGTTCATAAGTTGAGCCAGCCACGAGTAATAACAGATTCCGAATTGCGATTAAATGGTGCGGTAAAACTTCAGAAGGCAAGGATATTAGATAATTTTCAGTTGGTTTCAGATACTGGAGAAGTATTTCATACCGATAGCCTAAAAGGCCAATGGACTTTAGTTTTTTTTGGTTTCACACACTGCCCAGATATTTGTCCTACCACATTATCCACTTTAAATAGTTTTTATCAGCTCCTTGACGGTAATACCCGGAGTAATACCGAAATAATTCTGGTCACTGTTGATCCGGCCAGGGATAATCCAAAAATTTTACATGATTATGTACGTTACTTTAACAAAGAGTTCCATGGAATTACTGGGGATTTTTTTGAAATAAAGCGTTTTGCTAGCCAACTCAATGTTCCTTTCAACAAAGTAATGCTGGATGAGGGCGGTTATACGGTTGATCATGGTTCTCAGGTGGTGTTAATAAACCCCTTTGGCCATTATCATGCTTTTTTTAAGGCACCTTTGGATCCTGCTAAGTTAAAATTAACTTATCGCTCAATTCGGGCGACATTTAATGGTTGATTTTCAGTTATATTCATTATATTTAAAGAGGGGGAGGATCGCTTTCCAAACGGTGATCTGAAGATGCGAAATAGTATTTCTGAGACTAGAAATTTATTAGATAGAGAAGGTATTCCCTGGGGAGCACCAGCTCTTTTATCTCTGTGTGTAATTCCTTTTGGTTGGGCGGGTCTGCTAGCACCAGTTATCTGGTTTGTATTGGTAGGGTTGGAAGTAAGTAAAGGTTGGCGGCGCTTTACCCTATATTTTATTGCGGTTATTTCTATGCTAGTGGCTGCTTCTAATATCATCCCTGGCAGTAATCGCTTACACGTCTTGCCACCTTATTCAGATAGTAGTGGAAATCTCATATATGCTGGTTTTAATGTCGGTAAAGCAATTGTTTCAATTGCAATACTCGCTTTTATGTTACGATTACGTCAGACGATAAGAATTTCTGATCTCCGCTATCTACTCTTGGCTATTATTATTCCTGTAATTACAGGTATGTTCCTTTATGGTCCATCGATAAAATTATCTTGGGTGATTTTTTTTGCCGCGCTTATTAACTTAATTATTATTTGTGTTAGTGAGGAAGGTTTTTTCCGTTGGATATTACAGAGAGGTCTGGAGGAGGGGCTGGGCCGCTTACGATGGATTTCCGTTCCTATTATTGCAACTCTGTTTGTTCTACTACACACTGGCTGGTCGGCCAATTCTGCTGCTGTTTTGTTATTGGGGATCGCCTCATTATGCTATGCCATACTGTGGTATATGTTTAGAAACTTTTGGATCTGTGTGTTGGCACATTGGGGGGTTAATTTCCTCCATATGCTAACTCTTCCTTATCCGTTGCCTGGCTAATTGATGAATAACAAGCCTTTTAAAACTGATAAATTATCCTGTAAAAAATTGATTAGTCTGGGTGATAATTGAATTCTGGAATTTATTTTATGAAAAAGTGTTCTCTTCTTCTGATAATACTGTTGACTGCTTGTAGTAACGAAACAAATGTTGACTTGCAGACTCGGGCACGAAAACTGGTTCAAGAAAATATTTTGATTGATGGTCACATTGATGTTCCTTATCGTTTATCTAAGGAAAATGTGGATGTTGGGTTATCGACTACAGGAGGCGATTTTGACTTTCCAAGAGCGAAAAGTGGAGGTTTAAATGCGCCCTTTATGTCGATTTATATCCCGGCAGAAAAAGAGAAAGATGGTAGCGCTAGAGCGTATGCGGATCAGTTAATAGATAATGTTGAAGAACTGGTGGGCAAACACTCTGATAAATTTGCTATTCCTATGTCCTTGAATCAATTGAATAGACAGGTAGCACAGGGCAAGCTCTCCTTCCCTCTAGGAATGGAAAATGGTGCTGCTATTGATGGTAGTATCGAAAACCTCCGGCATTTCTATAATCGAGGGGTGAGATATATCACTCTGACTCACTCAAAGAGTAATCATATCTCTGATTCTTCCTACGATAAAGAGCGCCCTTGGCAGGGGCTAAGTGATTTTGGTAAGCAATTAGTTCAGGAAATGAATGTACTGGGTGTCATGGTTGATGTATCTCATATTTCTGATCAAGCTTTCTGGCAGGTACTGGAGATTTCCCAAGTTCCTGTAATAGCTTCTCATTCATCAGCGAGGCACTTTACGCCTGATTTTGAGCGCAATATGAGTGATGAAATGATCAAGGCCCTCGCCAAAAAGGATGGCGTAATAATGATTAATTTTGGTTCAACGTTTATCAGCGCCAAGTCCAGAACATCTTATGCTGAAATTAATTCGGCGGTCGATAATTTTATAAAGGAGAGAAACTTAGTAAAAGAAAATACTGAGGTGAAAAAATATACAGAAAAATTACAAAAAGATAAATTCATTTACGCAGATCTAAATGATGTCCTTGATCACTTTGATCATATTCGAGATTTAGTAGGTGTTGATCACATAGGAATCGGTTCTGATTTTGACGGCGTTGGTGATAGTTTACCCGTCGGCTTGAAAGACGTATCTGAATATCCTAATTTGGTTCTTGGTCTGTTGAAACGTGGTTATAGCAATGACGATATTAGAAAGATTCTTGGGGGTAATTTATTACGTGTTTGGCAGAGGAATGAAGATTTTTCTGCCATGCAGAAGATTTGAGTGCCTGTTGAAGCCTCATTATTAAACTATGCTGTCACTAGTTTATTCTCTCAGATGTCATAGCGGATAGTAAATCTGTTGAAGAAAAAGGCCGACACCGTTAGTCGTTCTAAGAAATTCCGATTGGTAATTGGTTGGATCGGATTGTTGGTAGCTATGCCATTTTTCTTCTGGGCTTTGTTTGGCCTTTTGGGAATGGTTCCTTCAATACTTCAAGTTTTTGGAATAACAGGGATGCGAATACCTGCAAGCATTACAATAATCGGTTTGTTAATGGCGGCTGTTGGATTTTGGGATTATGACTAGCGTAAAGGGGAAATAAAGTGCTAAAAATGTCTGATCTTTTTATCATGTTGGCAGTTTTCATATCTTTTTTCCTGTCGGGGTTCTTATGGTTCAATGGATATAAAGAACAAGGAATTTTTACTGCCTTGTGGGTGCCGAGTATTTTAGGGTTTGGTATCTACTTTAAAGTGTCTGCACTACTAGCGCGCCGAGGCTAAATGTGTCTGATTCATTTATTTTAATAATTGGAATTGGCGTTTTTATTTGCCTGTTGATTGGTGTTACTTTAACTGTATATGAGTTTCATAAAGCGGGCTCAGAGTTGGTGAAAAAAAAGTCTAACGAGAATTAAGCTATAGAATTGTAAGAACTGAGTATTGTTGCGCTAGTTGATTGTTGAAAATAAAAAAGGGAAAGCTTCAAGCTTCCCCTTTTTTATTGGATCAGTGGTTACTTTTTATTTAAAAGGTGTAAGTCATCTTGCCGTAGATAAAGCGACCACGAGGATCGTGTTGAGATTCAACATAACCATACAGGTCAGTGTTTCCGTCGCCAATCGCAAATGGTGGTTCTTCATCGAATACATTGTCGGCACCCAAGCTCAGAATCATATTTTCAAAACCGGTAAAGCGTGCCTGTAGATTCATGGTCATAAATGAATCTACGGTGCGTGAGCTGTTGGTGTCATAGTCAAGGGTGCCATCGAAATCAATATCTGGCGTATCCTCAAACTCACCAATGTAACTCAGACCAGCACTGAGGCCGAAAGTATCAAAGGTCCAGTCAGCAGTAGCATTCCATCGATGCTGTGGATACTCGTATTCTCCAGCTAAATCCCTGGTGAGGAAGGCGCTGCCCTCAGAGTTCAGTTCTACTCTTTCAAACTCTGCCAAGTAGGAATAGTCCAGGCGAAGTCCTAAATCACCGCCTGCCAATTCGAGCCCACTATAAACTACGCTTAGATCTACGCCCGATACCTCTTGTTCGCCGATATTAGTGAAGCCGCTGCGAATAGATTGTAGAGCTCCCAAAGACTGACCGGCTACCGGTGTATCCCGACGGCAGATAGTGCTGCTTTGGTCATTACAGTACTTGTTGTAAAGGTAGCCAAAAGGTACTTCATCAATCTTTCCTTCTTGGGTGATATTCCAGTAATCCAGCGATAGCTGTAGGCCTTCGAGGGGCTGGAAAACACCACCGATATTGAAGGATTCTGATTCCTCAGCATCCAAGTCAGGATTTCCGGAGTAAATAATGGTGTAGTCGGTCTGATTGCAATATGTATCGTTAACCTCACATCCATAAGTGTCGATGAAGAATAGAGACTCTTGTGAATCTCCAAGACCAACCTGTGCCAGTGATGGAGCACGGAACCCGGTACCCCAGGACGCGCGAAGGGATAGCATATCGTTGGCTGTCCACAGGAGGTTGGCCATGGGATTGGTGGTGCTGCCGAAATCGCTATAGTCGTCGTAGCGGCCAGCCAGGCTCAACTCAAAATTGGCTGGCAGTGGAATGGCAAACTCAACATAGGCCGAGGTGATATCCCGGCTGGCTTTGGCGGAAACTGATTCTGTACCAAAGATCAGGCCACGCTGGAACTGGTCGTCGGGGATATCTGAGGCTTTTTCCTCACGGTACTCAAGGCCTGCTGCCATGGCGATAGTCCCGTTACTGGTATCAAACAAGTCGCCATTAATGGAGAGGTCGTAAGCGGTAAGATCAGACTTGCCCTGGCGAACCAAACTGGTGGTAATCGCATCAATCACTGAATCGGGGTTTTGGACCCCACCAAAGGGGTTGTAACGCCCGGCATTGATTTCCTGCTGGAGCAGGTCGGTGCGCACCCAGCCCTGGGAACGGTCCCCGGTTTGGGTCGATTCGCTGCGTGAACGCTGTACAGAGGCTTCCCAGTCCCATTCAGCAATACTACCGCGCAGGCCGAAAACACCGCGCAAGTTGTCTGTCTCGATATCCCATTGGCGCGCACCGGCATCCACGGTGCGATAGCGGAAGATGTCCACATCCTCACCGAAAGGATTGTTGGGGTGATCGGCAGGTACATAGAGGCCTGCATCACCATCCAAGGGCGTTGGGGCTCCTTGGGCTACAGAAGTATTGTGCTGAACAGCGATTTCGCTGAAGAATTCGATATTCTCATTGAGGTCTGTATGGCCCAGCATTAACAGGCCTGTTCGCTCGGCCTCCGGGGTAATTAAGGTCCAGGGGCCGTAGTCATATACACAAACCTCGCCGGTATCACGATCCTCCGGGCAATTGGGATCAGGCAGAATGGTCCCATTGCCCAGGGTAAAGCTGCCTGGGTAACCGCGGGAAGAGCGAAAATCCATACCGCCACGTCCAGACTGATTCGCTGTATCCAGGCCGCTGCGCTCTGTACTCGCCAGGCGGCTGTTTTTGTGGTGATCCAATATAACGGTGAAATTGGAGTTTTCCCCATTGATGCCCCAAACCGCGGAGAAAGACTGCTCGTCATATCCATCTGCACTGCCATAATCCATGGATACTTCAGTGCCTTCAAAGTCCTTGCGCAGTACCAGGTTGACCACACCGGCTACCGCATCAGAGCCGTAAATAGCCGAGGCGCCATCCTTCAAGACTTCCACACGCTCAACCGCAGCCAGGGGAATACTGTTGATATCCACGAAGTTAGTGGTAATGCTTTCGGCGAAAGCGCTGATAGCGACTCGCCTGCCGTTGACCAGTACCAGGGTGGCGTCGGCGCCCATACCGCGCAAACTAACTGCCGCTGCGCCATTGGCGGTAGAGTCCTGGTTGTTGCCGCGGGTGGAAAAGGTGCCGTTACCAGCTGCGGGGTTTTTCTCAAACAGCTGCTGCAGGTTGGTGTAACCAGACCTCTCGATGCTTTCGCGATCCATTACCTGGACCGGAGTGGCATTTTCAAATTCTGAATTGCGACTGATACGGGAGCCAACAACAGTGACTTCCTCTATAGCACCTTCCTCTGCAGCAAGGAGGGTTTGCGGGGTTGTTGTTGCGGCCGCAGCCAAGATGGCGCTGGCCAATACGTTGCGACGGAGAGTGAATTTTTCCATGTTTTTGCTCAACCTTTTTATTGTCATAGTCCGTGACTGGCCCAAAGTGGCTGGTCGTCGGGCAACACTAGCAATGGCGATAAATTGAAACAATTGGCTGGAGGCGGGGCTCAGGCTTATTGGGGAAATAGGTGATATGAGTCACCTTAAATAGATCATATGTGCGCCAAAATACGACAAGTGGCACTTATCGATTGATTTATACAGTGAATATTATTTTGGCGTTACTTGCTTCTGGATAGGCGTATCTGGCAGACGAGAAAAAATATTGCAGCAGCCAGGACGATAGAGGGGCCGGCGGGCGTATTCCACAAAATTGAAGCCATCAGGCCAAGTATGACGGCAAGGCAGCCGATCAGAGAGGCTAGCAGTGCCATCTGTTCCGGTGTATGGGAAAGTTTTCTGGCGGCTGCTGCGGGAATAATCAGTAATGCAGTGATTAGCAAAACACCGACTACTTTCATGGCAATAGCGATCAGTAGTGCCAGCATCAGCATCAGAGTCATGCGTACCCTTTCCACCGGTACGCCTTCGACGGAAGCCAGCTCTTCGTGCAGGGTAAAAGCCAGAAGTTTTTCCCACAGGAAGTAGAGCAGAGTCAGAATTCCCACCACCGTGATGCACATAAGTAGCAGGTCCTGACCGCCGACAGCGAGAAGGTCGCCAAGTAAAAGGGAGAGTAAGTCCACTTTTATTTTGAACAGGCTTACTGTCACTATGCCAAGGGCCAGCATCGAATGGGATAGAATGCCGAGCAGGGTATCCACTGCCAATTTCTGTCTGCGCTGTAGATACATCAACAATATTGCCAATAGACAGCAAGTGGCGCCTACAGCCAGCGTCGGCATGATATGCAGGATAAAGCCTAGAGTGACGCCGAGTAGAGCGGAGTGAGCCAGAGTGTCACCAAAGTAGGCCATGCGTCGCCATACGGCGAAGCACCCCAGGGGGCCACTTACTACAGCGACTAGCAGGCCGGCACCGAGGGCGAACCAAAGAAATTGACTGTGCAGTAATTCGCCGAATTCCACCACTTATTTTTGCTCTCTTTTTTTGCCGCTGGAGGCTGTATCGGAGTGGTCGTGGGTGCAGTCCCCTACAATCGCTATATCACCGCCTAATTTGTGCTGGTGGTTATGTTGATGGGTGTAGGGAGCCACCTTGTCACCAAAGAGTTCCAGGTATGCGGGATCCCGGCTCACCTGCTCCGGATGACCATGGCAGCAGATATGCTGGTTTAGGCAGAGCACTCTGTCTGTAGCGGCCATTACCAGATGCAGGTCATGTGAAACCAGTAGTACCCCGCAACCGAGCTCGTCGCGGAGAGTGGCGATCAGCTGATACAGCTCGCTCTGTCCACTCACGTCTACTCCCTGAGTGGGCTCATCCAACACCAGTAATTGCGGTTTGCGGGATGCGGCGCGGGCGAGGAGGACTCTCTGCATCTCGCCGCCGGAAAGGTTGGCCAGGTTGGCTTTGAGTAATAGCCCCGCTCCCACTCTATCCAGTGCCTCTTGCGCCTGAAGAGGGGTCATACTGGCTTGGCCCAGCAGCAAAAAGCGCTCGACGGACATTGGCATGGAGCTGTCGATATGCAACCGCTGGGGCATATAGCCAATGCGCAGCCCCTTTTTGCGCCAGATGTTGCCACTGGTTGGCTTAGTAAGGCCAAGTAGTAACCGCAATAATGTGGTCTTGCCGGCACCGTTCGGGCCGATCAGGGTGACAATTTCCCCCTGATCTAGCTCCAGGGAAACGCCCCTAAGCAACTGCCGGCCGGCAAGTTGTAAAGCTATGCTGTCGGCGGTAATTAGTGGCGCTGAAGAGCTCAGGTTGTTATCTCCGGAGTTGGCGGGGAAAACCATATTATGTTTGTAGGCCCTTGGATGCTTGGTTGCCAGATGCACCGAAGGGTAATCGGGCTGGCGGCTTAAGGCCGCTTGTGATTATATCGCAGTTTTGTGTCGTTAAATGTCTCCCATGTCTCTCTCTGTACGTACTTTGTTTTCTTCTGCGCTGATTGTGCTGATTTTATGCCTATTCGCTTGTGGTAAACCTCAACCTGTCGATAGGACGGAGCTGGTTGTGAGTGTGCGTCCTTTGGCATTGATTGCTCGCGAAATCGCTGGTGAGGAGACACCGGTGCGGATACTGATTCAGGGGAGTGATCCACATCATTACGCCCCTAGTGTGTCTGAGCGCGCCCTTCTGGAGCGCTCGCTACTCCTGGTATGGTTGGGGCCGCAGATGGAAGCTGTTCTCGCGAAGCAGGCGACCTTCTTGCCTGAACAAAGGCAGTTGCAACTGCTTGGCGCGGCCGACTATGAGTTCCAGGGTGCGAGTGCCACTGACCCACATGTCTGGCTGCGCCCACGTAATGCGGCGATTGCTGCGGCCCAGATAGCAGAGCGCCTGGCCGAGCTGCAGCCTCAGCGGGCCGAGATCTACCGGGCGCGGGCGCGGGATTTTTCCAAGTCTATGGCCAGCCTGCAAAAGGTGTTAGATCGGGCACTGTGGGGTTACCGCGATGTGCCGGTAGTGGTGACCCACGATGCCTATGGGCATTTCTTCGGCTCTGCCGGGGTACAAACCCATGCCCTCAGTGATAGCAGTGGCGTCAGTCACGGTGTTCGGGCAATGCTTGATCTATCCGCGGTAGAGAAGGGCTGCCTATTTGGCGGGATACCGGAGAATGATCGCGACAGACAGTTGGCCCTGCATTTGGGGCTGGAGTATGCGGCTCTGGATCCTCTAGGGGAGAAATTAGCCGCCGGCGCCAGCTATCAAGACCTGATCGAGTCCCTGTTAATTCAGGCTCGTGCTTGTCTAAGCCAGATTCCTGATAATACAACCAAGCTGGGCGAAGTACCGGGTTGATGTTCAGGAGGCTTGTGGAGTTTGGAGAAGGTGCCCGGCAATAATCTTGCCGGGCATGAAAGAGGTCGGTGGTGGTTAACCAGCATTGGTGGTATCACTTTTCAATTGCTGTAATTTCTCGGCGCGCACCGCTTCGCGTTCAGCTTGCTCGCGCAGTTTTTCCAGTTGGCGCATCTGGCGTTTTAGTAAGGCTTTTTCTTGTTCCCTTGTAGCCTGCTCCAGCATCAACTCGTGCCCCTGCGTGTGTGGAAATGCCGCTGTGGCAGAATTTGCCTTTTGGGTCTTCTCCGTTTCACAGGCTGAAACCGCACCAGCCGGTGTGGCCAGAGAGTGGGCGGCAAGTATAAGAGCGGCGTACATCACTCCTCTCATAGTTAGAATCCTTCCTTTAAACATCTGATGGGTATCGTTTTCCGGAAAACAAAAGGTCCCGCGCCGCCTGCAGGCAGCCAGTTGCCAGAAGTTCCCGGGGAGATAGCGAATGGTTAAGTCGCTACCCGCAAGACTAGTAGAGACTGGAAATATGGTGAGGTTGCTGCGCCGATAGTTATCGACCTTACGTCGAGGCGAGTTGGCTTTGATGCAATGTGGGGTACAGAGGCGGCAATTGCCTGTGAAGGATCTCGATAGGCGGAAAAACTATGTGAAGGGCGTTATCCTATCAGCCTGCCATTCGCGCCAAGCGCCCTAATAAGCAAGCAAGATTCCCATAATTTATGAGTAAACAAGATACCCACGCCGCCCCTCTGATCCTGGTGGATGGCTCGTCCTACCTTTACCGCGCTTTTCATGCCCTGCCGCCACTGGCTACCACCCAGGGTAAACCCACCGGGGCAGTGCGTGGTGTGATCAGCATGCTGCGCCGCCATTTGAAGGAGCATCCGGATAGCCCTGTAGTGGTGGTATTTGATGCCAAGGGCAAGACTTTTCGCGATGAGATGTTTGCTGAGTACAAGTCCCATCGCCCGCCTATGCCCGACGATCTGCGTGAGCAGATTCAGCCGATCCACGACATCATCGACGCCATGGGACTGCCGCGCCTGGTAGTTGATGGTGTTGAGGCGGATGACGTAATCGGTACCCTGGCTTTGGAAGCCCAGCGCAAAGGTCAGGAAGTCATTATCTCCACCGGTGATAAAGATATGGCGCAACTCGTGCGCCCCGGCGTCACCCTGGTCAATACCATGTCCAACACTGAAATGGATAGTGATGGTGTTGTAAAAAAATTTGGGGTTGGGCCTGAGCTGATTATCGACTTCCTCGCCCTGATGGGAGATAAGTCCGACAACATACCCGGTGTTCCCGGAGTAGGTGAGAAAACTGCACTGGCATTGTTACAGAATCTAGGCGGAATCAAGGATATTTACGCCAATCTGGATGCTATTGCGCCTCTAGGTTTTCGCGGTGCCAAGACCCTCGGCAGGAAAATGGCCGAGCATCGCGAGGCGGCAGAGCTTTCCTACAAGCTTGCGACCATCAAAACCGATGTAGAAATGCCTTACCATCCACAGGACCTGCACAATGCTGAGCCTAATACAGAGGCATTGATAGAACTGTTTACACAAAATGAATTTCGCGGCTGGTTGGAGGAGCTGACCAGTGAGGAAGCCGATGAAGCTATGGCTGAGGCTGTTGAGCGGGATTACGTTACAGTGACGGATATGGCGGAATTTGATGCTTGGCTGCAGCAGCTAAAAGACTCAGATATGTTCGCCTTTGATACCGAAACCACGAGCCTTAACTATATGCAGGCAAAATTGGTGGGGGTGTCTTTTGCCGTTCAACCACACCGCGCCGCGTACGTTCCCCTGGCCCATGACTATATGGGGGCACCTGAGCAGTTACCCTTTGAAGAGGTTTTGCAAAAACTAAAGCCCCTGCTGGAGGATGCCAGGCAGAAAAAAGTGGGTCAGAATCTCAAGTACGATAGTCATATTCTGGCCAATTACGGCATAGAGCTCAGCGGCATCACACGGGATACCATGTTGGAATCCTATGTGCTTGATAGTACCGGCAGTCGCCATGATATGGACAGCTTGGCGCTCAAGTACCTTGGTGAGCATACGGTGCACTTTGAGGATATTGCAGGAAAAGGTGTAAAGCAGCTCACTTTCAACCAGATTGAGCTGGATAAGGCTGGCCCCTATGCGGCTGAAGACGCGGATATCACCCTACGGTTACACAATGAGTTGGATTCACGGTTGAGGCGGGAGCCAACTCTAATAAAGGTGCTCGATGAGATCGAGATGCCACTGTTGCCGGTACTCGCGCGTATGGAACGTAGTGGTGCCTATATTGATGCGAAGATGCTCGCGGAGCAGAGCGCGGAGCTTGAGCAGAAAATGCGAGAGCTGGAGCAACAGGCCTACGATGTAGCAGGTGAGGAATTTAACCTGGGCTCCACCAAGCAGCTTGGCGCCATCTTATTTGAGAAACTTCAGATTCCGGTAATTAAAAAGACCCCTAAAGGAGCACCTTCCACGGCAGAGGCGGTGCTGCAGGAGCTGGCTCATAACCATGAGCTGCCGGCCCTGATCATGCAGTACCGAGGTTTGGCAAAGTTGAAAAATACCTATACCGATAAACTGCCAAAAATGATCGACCCCAGCAGCGGGCGCGTGCATACCTCTTATCACCAGGCGGTGGCGGCCACAGGTCGCCTGTCTTCCAGTGATCCCAATTTGCAGAATATTCCTATTCGCACTGAGGAAGGACGTCGAATTCGTCGAGCTTTTACTGCCGACCCCCGAATTAATGGTGGCAGCGAAATTATCGCGGCGGATTATTCACAGATTGAGCTTCGTATCATGGCGCATTTGTCTGGCGACAGGGGGCTTCTGGATGCCTTTGCCCAGGGAGCGGATATCCACCGCGCCACCGCAGCCGAGGTCTTTGAAGTGGCTTTGGGCGAGGTGAGCGACGAACAGCGCCGCCGCGCCAAAGCGATCAACTTTGGTTTGATCTATGGCATGTCCGCTTTTGGCCTGGCAAAGCAATTGGATATTCCGCGCGGCGATGCACAGACTTATATCGATCGTTATTTCGAACGCTACCCGGGTGTGTTGCGCTATATGGAGGAAACACGTGCCCAGGCTGCAGAAAAAGGCTATGTCGAGACGCTGTTTGGTCGCCGGCTGTATCTTCCGGAAATTAATTCGCGCAATGGTATGCAGCGCCAAGCCGCTGAGCGTACAGCGATCAATGCGCCCATGCAGGGCACCGCCGCTGACATTATCAAGCGCGCTATGATCGCCGTTGATGCCTGGCTCACTGAAGAAAAGCTGTCTAGTAAGCTGATTATGCAGGTGCACGATGAACTAGTGCTTGAGGTACCCAAAGGGGAGATAGAGACAGTGGCCAATGGTTTAGTGGAACTGATGCAGGGTGCCGCCCAATTGCATGTGCCGTTAATTGTCGATGTCGGCCGTGGCAAAAGCTGGGATGAGGCCCACTGATTTTGCCTTAAAAGCACTTTGGCGCCACAAGATGGATATACCATCGTGACTTTTGTCACCTTGGCGGTTACACAGGTGCTTGTTTGAAGAAAATAGCGCCAATCTTCGTGTTTTGATCGGCGTTTTTACTTTCTTTGCATAAATTCGTGGAACTGTTCCGGCGACAGACTTTCTAAAAAGGCAAGATTGTTGGAATGCGTCATCATCCCCCAAGGAAGTCAGATGTTTGCCCCGGAACTCCCCCAAGTCCGGGGCATTTTTTTTGCCCTAAGACTTCTAACTCCCACAACCTAAACTGTTAATGGTTTAAGCCATTTGGCTCCAATTGGCAGAGCTTCTGGCGTTCTGCTGGTCTAGTCTGAGCACAACAGAGAATTTATTCATTCTGGTTTTTCTTCAGGCTTCTTTATCCCAGGGACACTATCGTGCCTGGCCAATTGTCTGTTGGAGGCAGTGGATGCAGAGCCAAGCCATAGCGCTGGCGACAGAAGACATAACTTTGAACGCCTCGCTCACGCTGCCACAGGGGGCGCGGGCACTGATAGTGTTTGCTCACGGCAGCGGCAGCAACAGGGCCAGTCCGCGCAATCTGACTGTTGCCAGTAGACTGAATGATGCTGGTTTTGCCACATTGTTGTTTGACTTATTGAGTGTCGAAGAGAGTCGCGCCGATGCTTCTACTTGCGAGTACCGCTTTGATATCGACCTGAGCGCAAGGCGCCTTGTGGAAGTTCTGGACTGGTCGGCCCATGAGGAGAGCACTGAGCACCTGAGAGTTGGTTTGTTCGGTGCCAGTACAGGTGCCGCCGTAGCCCTGGTGGCTGCCGCTGAGCGGCCGTCCCTGGTAGGCGCAGTGGTCTCGCGCGGTGGTCGGCCGGATCTTGCTGGCTCTGATCTGCCGCTGGTGAAAGCGCCGACGCTGTTGCTGGTCGGAGGGGATGACAAGCAGGTATTGGAGGTGAACAAAGAGGCCCTGACGCATATGGTAAATGGTCCTCGGTTACAGATTATTCCCCATGCGGGTCACCTGTTTGAGGAGCCCGGCGCCATGGATGAGGTAGTGCATCTTACTAGCCGCTGGTTTCGCACGAACCTGTTATGAGCCGTTTGAAACTTTTCAGTCTGGATGCCGGTGCCGATTTTGGCGGGCGAGTGGCGGCAGCCCTTGGAGAGCCACTGGCTCGACATGAAGAGCGCTATTTTGCTGATGGAGAGCACAAAGTGCGCCCCCTTGATGATGTGGAGGGGGCAGACGTATTCCTGGTGCAATCCTTATATGTCGACCCTCATAGCAGTGTGGATGAAAAATTGTTGCGCAGCTTGTTTTTCATTGGAGCTTTGCGGGATGCCGGTGCAATGCGGATAACCGCGGTGATGCCTTACCTGTGTTATGGACGCAAAGATCGGCGCACCAACCTGCGCGACCCACTGCCTACCCGCTATCTCGCCAGCTTATTGGAGGCGGTGGGTGCGCACACAGTAGTGACATTGGATGCCCATAATCTTTCCTCCTTTGAAAATGCTTTCCGCTGTCGCACAGTACATTTATTGGCCGAATCTCCACTGTTGGATTTCGTCGTACCGCGCCTGGCGAATGAAACGCGGCCATTGGTTGTGCTGTCTCCGGATGAGGGTGGCATAAAGCGGGCGGAAAAATTGCGCAAGGCACTGGGTGAGCGATTACAGCGTCCGATTGGTAGGGTGTTTGTCGAGAAGTACCGGCGTGGAGAGCAGCTGACTGGTGGCACATTGGTCGGTAAAGTTGCCGGGGCTGCGGTCGTTATCGTAGATGACTTGATTGCCAGTGGCGCTACGCTCTGCTGTGCCGCAGGTGCTGCGCAGAGAGCAGGAGCGGAACGGTTATTGGCGCTGGCCAGTCACGGCCAATTTAGTGGTGATGCTCGAAATGAATTGGCGCGCCTCCCCTTGGAGTGTCTGGCTGTCACTAATTCTTTGCCTCAGGTGAACTTGCCCAAGAATTGTGAATTGGTGGATTGTGCCCCCCTGGTGGCCGAAGCAATCCGCCGCCTGCATACCGCCGGCCCGGTGAGTGAGCTAACTATTTGAGGGCGCGTGGGAGTTGAGAATAACGCCACAATTGTTACTGGCGCCTGCTTCGTTGATCTGGTTGCGTTGGTTTCAACGGATAGCTGGCAGTTTACATTTATTTACGCAAGCCCTGGGAACAAATGGGGGTGGTGATGTATCAGAAAGTACAGATCATTGTTGCTCCCTAACCCCAAAGCGTTCAGCTTTTTAACCCCGGACTTCCCCAACTCCGGGGTTTTTTTTTGTCCCAGAAGATTTTTTCTTACGAGAGTTACCCTCCGTAAGTCTCCTTTTCATTGCGTGAATGGAATCTATTTCCTGAATTTATTTCTCTGTGAGCATAGTATTTACAGTTCTTCGATGATACCGGTTGGTGGCTGGGAATGTTTCTGGCACCAGCCTAGCCTTCAAGTAGGTTAAGGATGTGTTATCAAGGAACCCTCAGGCGTATCCGTCCCCCTGGATACGTCTGGAAGTGCCCCACCCCAAGGGCACTGACCCCTAGCCGGCAGCCCCCATCTGCCGGCTTTTTTTATTCGGTGTAGCCCCCTCGCAGATTTGCAGAAAAACCTTCCTGACTTACTTGCAAATGATAATGGTTCGCATTAATGTTAATTGAGTTCTAACAGGGGGGTTACCGTGAATTTACGTTACCTATGTGCAAATCACCGTCAATGGTTGTTCGATAACAGGGATCGTGCAGAAAAGGCGTGGTTAGACTGGATGGAGCGCGGCAGGCTCCTTATAGAAGATGGACATCACTCGGAGGCTATTCCTTATCTGGGGTGTGCTTTTGATGTTGCCGGTATGTTGCTGGCACGCCAGTGGCCCAGCTATGCCGTTTCTGCGCAGCGCTTTAGCGAGAGCGCGGCCAGCCTGATGGAAGCTTACCGGGAGCAGGGCGATGAAAAATTACACCACTACATCCTCGCGGGAGCCAGTTCAGTACTCGCCCGCCAGCTGGGAGAGCGCGATAAAAATAAGGTTGCCGCTGAATGCATTAGTGCCCTCTACCCAGATGGCTCAGGAGAATTCATGTCAGCAGTCCCCAGAGGCAAAGCCGCAACTGGAGCCGAAACGAGTTGGCGCCTGCACTGAGGAACAGTCTCCCGCTGGGGAGCCTTCGGATTTGCTCACAGTTGCTATTCGCGAGGAGACTCTTGTTGAGTTATTGGCACAGCGATACCTCTCTGCTGAAGAGCTATTCTGTCCAACGCCCAGGGCGCATCAACGGTTGCGCAAGGTCTTATTACGTGCCCTGATGCCAGTTGCGAAGCGCGGTTAGGCCCAGTGGGGTTAAATAGATCTGGCGGCCTTTGAGTCCCCGACCTCTCTGGTCGCCACCTTATTGATATCTACTGTACAGGTCTTGAGCGGTGGGAAAGGTATTGGTGGCAGTTTGGAGCCTGATCTGGGATTCGTCCCCCCGGTTGAGGCTCCTTCGGCAAGTGATACATTAGCCCCCTGCTGTATTTCCCTCTACTGGTGGGGCAAGCCATGCGTTTAATTTACGCTCCAGTTTGTCCAATCCAGCTTTCTTGGTGGAGGAAAAAGTCTGCACCGTTACACCACGGTCGAGGCCCTGCTGTTTGATGGCCTTTTCTACAGCAAAGCGGGCATTGTTAGCGGGGCCATTTTTTAGTTTGTCTGCCTTGGTGAGTAGGATATGCACAGGCAGACCGGCTTCAACGGCCCATGTGAGCATATGTATATCGAACTCTTTGAGAGGTTGGCGAATATCCATCAATAGCACCAGGCCTTTCAGGCAGGTGCGCTGCTCCAGGTATTCGGCCAGATGGCGTTGCCATTCGTCCTTCATGGCGCGGGCTACTTTGGCGTAGCCGTATCCCGGCAGGTCCACCAGGCGCTGTTGCTCAGAAAGGCTGAAGAAGTTGATCAGCTGGGTGCGACCAGGGGTTTTAGAGGTGCGTGCTAATTTGTTATTGCCGGTAAGGGCGTTTATGGCGCTGGATTTGCCCGCATTGGAGCGGCCGGCGAACGCTACCTCCGCACCTGAGTCCTCTGGACACTCAGTCAGGGTGGGGGCACTGGTAAGAAATCGTATAGTACGATAGTTCAGTTTTTGCGGTTGGGCTTCAAATTCGGTAATTGACATCGTTTAAGTCTGCTGATTCGGTACACTCGCTTGGCGCGCAAGTATATAATGCCGCGGTTTTCGCGTCGCAGGACTATTGGGGGCGACACGAAACGCCATATCTCAGCGCGCAACGGGACGACGTATGAACAGCATTATCAAGAACACTGCTCTGGCACTCGGTTTGGTTATCGGCCTGGGGGCCGTACCCTTTGCAATGGCCTCGGGCGATGCTGCTGCGGGCAAGGCGAAAGCCGCCCAGTGCGCCGCTTGTCACGGTACTGATGGCAACAGCCTGGCCCCGGCCTTCCCAAAAATTGCCGGCCTCGGCGAAAAATATCTCTATAAGCAGCTCAAGGACATCCAGGACAAAACCCGCGATGTGCCGCAGATGATTGGCCAGCTGGATAACTTCAATGACCAGGATCTGCAGGATATTGCCGCTTACTTCGCTTCCCAGCCCATGCAACTCTCCGGTTCCGAGGCGATCGCCATTAAATTAAACAGTGGAGACAGTGTTGACGGCCTGGCGTTCGGGCGCAAGCTGTACCGAGCCGGCAATATGGAGACCGGGGTGCCCGCATGTATGGGGTGTCACTCTCCCACTGGATTGGGCAATGCGCCCGCTGGTTATCCGCGTCTGTCCGGTCAGTATCCCGAGTACATTGAGGCTCAACTTAAAGCTTTCCGCGCTGGTACCCGCGATAATGATGGCGATACCCGCACCATGCGTACCGTAGCCAAGCAGCTCTCTGATGCAGAGATTAAGGCTGTGGCCAACTACATTGCTGGTCTGACAGAGTAAATCACCCAGTCACAGTAACGAGAGGCCGGTCACACACCGGCCTTTTTTGTACCCGAAGCTCGCTTAAAGGCCGGGGAATTGGGTAAAGTATTGCAGCTTTTACGGCGTTTCCTTGCGAGTGGCAACGGGAACTTAAATAATCTGCGTTGTCTATTGTGTCCTCAGTGGTCCGCCAGCCAGTCGCAAGCCGGTATTCGAATCACGAATGTACAAGTTGGAGAAGACTTATTATGAGAGCAGTTCTCGCCCCAATAACGATGGTAGTGGCTGTATTGTTCAGTCTGGTGGCCTGCGCCCAGGAAAGCGGCGAGTTTAAGGCTGGCCAGCACTATCAGGTACTACCACAGGCGGTTGCGCAAAAGAGCAATAACAAAATCGAAGTTACTGAAATGTTCTGGTACGGCTGTGCTCACTGCTACCATTTCGAACCTACTCTGGATCGCTGGAAAAAGAATATGCCCAGTGATGTTGCTCTGCTTAAGTTGCCCGCCATTTGGCAGCCTGTGATGGATGTGCACGCGCGCCTGTTCTACGTGGCTGATGCTATGGGTGTTCTGGAGAAAATGCATACTCCGCTGTTCAATACTATCTACAACCAGCGCCAGATGCTGGCTACCCGCGAGGGACGTAATTGGAAGCCGGACCTGCAGGCAATTGAAGCCTTGTTTAACAAGCACGGTGCTGACGGTGCCAAGGCTGCCAAGCTGATGAACTCCTTCGCCATCAACAGCAAGGTTAAGCAAGGTATGGCCAATCAGCGTGCCTACAAAATGACAGGTACTCCAGAAGTGGTTGTAGCCGGAAAGTATCGTATCAGTTCCTCATTGCCAGGCTATAAGGGCAAGAGCAACTCCCAGGAAGTGATGCTGCAGGTGGCGGATTACCTAATCGCTAAGGAACGCGCAGATCGCGGTTGACATTCCTGTTGAGACAAACCCCGCCTTGAGCGGGGTTTTTTATATCCGGCGTTCCTGTAGGACCAATCTTTAGACCAAACTTGTGCCTATGCGGCGCCCTTTGGCTGCAATGCCCACCGGGAAGTACCCATGAGATACAAATGGATCTGGCTCTGCCTTTGCTTCCTGGCCCTGTCCCCTGAAATTCTGTTGGCACAGCTTGCCCCAGAGAACGACAGGCTGGCTGCGCGAGCCAGCAACCTCCTCTCCTATATCGCAGTGGACTACGGCGACGCTGTGGATGGTGGCAAGTTGCTCGACTCCGGGCTCTACCAATTGCAGCAACAACATGCCATTCAGGCTCTGCAGTTGGTGCTGCAGCTACCAGATCGGCCTGGCCGTAACTCTCTAGAAAAGGGAATCACCGAATTAGGTAAGGCTATAGAGCGCAGGGAGAGTGGGAAAACGGTGAGGCGGCGCGCCAATGAACTGGCCGACCGATTGGCGGCTCTTTACCAAATGCAAAGGTCACCGGCCCACACACTGCCGGCAGCGAGCCTTGCTATGCCTCTCTATCAAGAGCGTTGTGCCAGCTGTCACGGTGGCCAGGGTGAGGGTGGAGTGAGCGGGCCGGGTTTTCTCGAAGCATCCCGAATAGGCAATTTCAGTCTCTATGACCTCTATAACACTTTGGACCCCACGGTTGATGAGATTCATGGACTTGATATTGATGGCAGTCTGACTGTCTGGCAGCGTTGGGCACTGGCAGTGACCGTGGCTGCTTTTTCAGTTCAAGGTCAGTTGCCTCCGGCTGCAGATATCGCTGAGCGTTACCCAGCCCTGGTGGGCTTGCCCGGTCTGGCGGTCACACGTCCGGTAGAATTGCCAGCTGATGCACAGAAGGCTTTGATGTGGTGGCGTGCCCACCCTCACTTAGTGCGCGCGCTGGAGCCCCCATTGGCCAGGGCTGATGGCCTGCTGCAACTGGCGCTCACGGATTATCGCAGTGGAGATAAAGCCGGTGCCTACCACAAGCTGATGCTCGCCTATCGCGAAGGTTATCTCCCATTGCGGTCACAAATTGAAGTTCGGGACCAAGTACTAATGAGCCAACTACAGTCGCGATGGCAGCTGCTTCGCAGTCAAGTATTAACAGGTGCGCCGAATACTAAGGTAATTGCCTCCTTCCAAGACCTGCGAGCCATGCTGGCTTCGGCACAGACCCGAATCGAACCAGCAGTGGACAGAGGCTATAAATTCTTTGGAGCTTTGCTGCTCTTTATCGTGGCCCTGGTGTTGGGATTAACTCTGTGGTGGGGGCTGCGGCGGAAAAAGCTGTCTAAACTTTAAGGAGGTTTGTGCGCCAGAACAGAGGTCGTTAGCTGAGGAAGTCCCAATGGCAAGATCCTTCGTTGCATCACTGGTTCTTTTTAGTAGTCTAACGGCCCAGGCCGCGGAGCCACTGGACGCCTTCCCGGTGGAAGTGGAGGGAAAGCAGCGCCATGTTATTCAGCTGCCAAAAGTAGTGGATGAAAGCCGTTTTATGGTGGAACTGGTGCCAGGAAAGAGTGAAGTCGCAGATTGTAACCTGCAAAGCTTCTCGGCACCGCTGGAGCGCCAGTTATTACCGGGCTGGGGCTATCCCTACTATGTTTTGTCTGAACTGAAGGCAACACCTGATACACAAAAGGTATGTGCGCCGGGGTCTGAGTCGAGGCGCTTTATTCGCGTGCGGGCTGAAGGCCTTATACTGCCTTACAGAAGTAACCTGCCGCTGGTGGTGTACATGCCACAAGGTGTACAGCTCAAGTATCGCGTGTGGCGGGCGGATAAAAATATGTCTGATGCGCGCACCCGGTAAAGACCGCTCTCCTTCTCTTGATCAAACCTATTTATTCCATACGCCTTTCTGGCGTCTCATTTAATATTTTTAATGCTTCTAATGCCACTGTGGGATTTTGCGTCTAGCCTTACTAAGCAAAGGATGTGAAAAGGAGCGCCTAAGCAACTTTTCACGCCGGTCGCCAAGGCTGTAACCGGACAGGAAAATTGGTGGCAACCTGGCCGCCGTTCGCAGAAACTCCACCTCGCGGTAGCTTCCGCGGGCTGACACAGTAGAGTAGCGCATGAAGTATTTGCGTCTTTCCCTATCGAATCGTGTCCTAGTTTCCCTCTTTCAGACTTATGCCGTCGTCTTGGTGCTTTTTCTGCTGTTGCCACTAGCAGCTGCAGCGGAGTCAGCGCAACAGAAATGGGCTGGCAACTGGCTGGTGGTTAGCGAGGGTGATGACCAATTGGTTTGGCAGCTGAACGCCGATGGTTCTGGCTATGCCTATGGCTTTAACTCTGGCGGACGCCTGACCCATGGATTCGCAATCAACTGGCAGCTCGATGGTGATCGAGTGCGGGTTCGCACCGGCGCTTCGGTTCACTGTAAGGGCGGTGTGGTGTCAGTGGCATTTCGGGGTTGGAGTAAATCCACGCTGCTATTCGCAGTGATTGATGGTCGACACTGGCTGCAGGCGGGAGGTGGCTTACTGAGCTTCCAGCGTCGACTCAGCAGCTGGCGTACACCGAAAGCGGGTAGCAATTGTCCGGATATTGCCAGCTGAGCGCTTTTCAATGTCATTTCAGGCTCGAAATGTCAAAGCCAGGAGTAATCCACTCAGGGAAGAATTTGCCAACCTCCGGAGAAGCTTCGTGATTCAGAGGTGCCTGACTGTCGCTCTGATATTTATGCTCACCTGTACCTCGGTATTTGCGAAAGAGGAAATTAATAAGAAAGAAAAAGAGAAAACGCGAGTCGATGGTTGGCATGCACAGTCTCGCCTTAATGCCAGTCAGTGGGTTGGCGCCTGGTTAATCTCCAGAGATGGTGAAGCCCGCCATGTCTGGAGTTTAAAACCAGATGGTACTGGTCGCTCTTACGCATTTCTACCGAATAAGAAAGGGAAAATGAAGTTTGCTTTTGGGTACGATATACATTGGTACTTTGACCCATTCACACAGATGGCAAATATCAAAACCGGCCGCAGGATTATTTGTCGTCGTGGAAAAATATATCCGTATTTCCTGACACTGAAATCTTATGAAAGTGACTATGCAGTGCGGGGAAAGTTTGCTTGGCAGACTACCTGGACGGAAGTGAGTATCGGCCGCAATAGGCTGCATAAATCTCTGGTGGTTTTTGTTGCCCCCCTCTCTGCTTGGCACGACCCGGAACGGGATGCGCCTTGCCCGGAATTTCCTAGCCTGGATCTTGAGAAAGATATCGATTCAGCCTTGAAAAGCTGGGAGAGAGAGGAGTCCCCGGATTTAGAAGTGGATACTACTCCGGCTCAAGGTGAACCGGAATTTTAGGGGGAGGAATTAAAAGAAACTGCAAAAAAAGGCGTGAAGAAGCGCAAGCGAAATTAGAATAAAAATCTCCAAGCCTAAGGGGTGCTCCTAAACAGAACATGTTCAGAGCATCTGGTCATTTTTCCAAGAATTCATAGCTGGTGGCTTGTGGATACAAGGTAGCTATTGGTTATCAATCGCTGAAGGTCTTCAAAAAAATGGCATTAGGATATGAGTGCTGAAGTCTCCCTCGCCAAGATCTTGCGAAATATGTATCCAAAACTGCAGGAAGAAACTTTCGTTTTTTGTCAGGTGTCTGATACTCGTCTCGAGGAAATACTGGCGGAAAGCCTGTGTATCTTCCGCGAAGGGGAGGGCATGAGTGCAATAATGCCGTTACACCTGGCCCAACAATATGGCATCGCCTCTAGCGCACCATTTCGACAGATTACTTTACAGGTATTTTCTGGACTCAGTGCGGTGGGGTTGACTGCAACTATCGCTGGGGAGTTGGCAGAAGCCGGTATCGTTGCCAATGTGGTGACTGCTTTGCGTCACGACCATATCTTTGTTCCGGAAGACAGCGCCGAACGCGCCCTGCAGCTATTGCGGGGTATAAGCAATCGGGTGCAGTACACCTGAGCGAAAGCCAGTGCGAATCAACTATCCACAGGCCCAACCCCACGGAGAGATTCGCCAGCTCTTGCCAGATCTGTTCTGCGTTCCGGGCACCGTAAAACTGGCTCCCGGTGTGACTATTAATCGTAATATGGCCATAGTGCGTTGGAGAGAAGATCTAACTTTGATAAACCCCGTACGTCTGCGTCCTCAACAGGAGGAAAAGTTGCGCGATCTCGGTAGCGTCCGCCATGCAGTCCGTCTCGGTTACCATCATGGCCAAGATGACCTCTATTACCGAGATCATTTCGACCTTACCTTTTGGCGGCAGGTTGGCTCTGATTTTTATCCCCCTGGTGCTGACCGGGTGATCAGGGAGAATGGAGAGTGCCCTATACCTGATGGACGTTTCCTGGAATTTTGCCACAGCCGTTTTCCAGAGGCAGTGCTTTGGTTGCCGTTTAATGGTGGTTTGCTGCTGAGCTGTGATGCCTTGCAGTATTGGGGTAGTTGGGGTGGTTGTAACTGGTTTGGCCGCAATCTCTTGCGCTTGTCCGGTTTGCGTTGTGGAATGCAGATTCCACCTGCATGGCGCACGCGTATGACCCCGGATGGAGGTGACCCCAGTTATCATTTACAGGTCGACTTTCGGCGTTTGCTAGGCCTAAGTTTCCTACATCTATTGGCTGCCCACGGTGAATTTTGTCCTGATTGCGCCTATGAAAAGGTAGTTACCGCCGTGGAGCGGGCTTTCCCGGGGATTGATAAGGCAGCCTGAAAGTTATTCCGATACCAATTTTGGGTAAATAATCGCTAACGGTATTCTGCACGCAGTTACTGTCTATCGTGATAAGCTTGCGCCCCTTTTACTGGCGGCATCAACCCGTCGCGATGGCTTATTGAGAAGTAGAGCTCCCATGAGAAGCAAGATCCTGTTCAGTGCCCTTTTGGTGGCCCTGTTGGTGGCCTGCACCACTGTCCCCACGACTTCCGCTCCCAGTGCCAATACCGACCATATCCGCCGGGATGTGGATTACTTGGCATCGGCTGAACTGGAAGGTCGCGATACCGGCAGTGAGGGTTATCGCAAGGCTGCACAGTATGTTGCGGAACAGTTCGAACGTATGGGGCTGGTCCCCGCCGGTGATGAGGGTTACTTCCAGGACGTGCCTTTCCGCAGTGCAAGCTGGAATGGTGCAGAGCCTAGCTTTGTCCTGAAAGGGAAGAGTGGGCATGTTACTTTCTGTTTTGGCGAGGACTTTATCGCAGGTCCATCGGCGGTCAGTGAGCGCAGTAGCCTGGAAGCAGATTTGGTGTTTGTTGGTTACGGAATCGAGGCCCCTGAGTACAACCTGAATGATTATGCTGGCTTAAATGTTCAGGGCAAGGTGGCGGTGATCCTGAGTGGACGTCCCGAGAGCCTACCCAGTGAAGTTGGAGCCCACTACGCTTCAAGCCGTAATAAGCGTGAAACTGCCGCCCGCCACGGGGCCGTCGGCTACATCACCGTATATACCCCGGAAAGGGAAAAGCGTCGCCCCTTTGCCCGCTATGCCGAGCATCGTCACGATGACACCTTTGATTGGGTTAATAGGGAAGGCAACCCGGGCAGTGCAACTCCCGGGTTGCACCCAGGCGTTATGCTCAGCAGCGAAGCAGCGGCCAAGCTATTTGTCGGTGCGCAAAGCAGCCTGGAAAGCATCTTCAGCGATATTGAAAAAGGTCAGAATCCGAAGGGATTTCCACTGCCTTACAGTGCAGCACTAGGTACTAGTTCCAAACATAAGGAAATTACCAGTCCCAATGTGGTGGCAGTATTACCTGGCAGTGATCCCCTTTTAAAAAATGAATATGTAGTCTTCTCGGCCCACCTTGATCATATTGGTAAAAAAGAGGATGGCCAAATTTACTATGGTGCCCAGGACAATGCAGCAGGCATAGCAGTAATGCTGGAAACTGCGCGTCTGTTCGTGGAATCCGGTCATGCACCACGGCGCTCACTATTATTTGTGGCTGTGACCGGAGAAGAGAAAGGGCTGTTAGGATCAGATTACTTTGCTGAATATCCTACCGTTCCTTTGCAGTCTATAGTAGCCAATATCAATCTTGATATGCCTATGCTGCTGTACCCGTTTCGCGACATTATCGCCTTCGGTGCCGAGCACTCGTCCTTGGGGCAGATTGCCGAGCGTGCCGCAGTGCGCAGTGGCTTAAAACTGAGCCCAGATCCCATGCCGGAAGAAGTGATCTTTGTTCGCAGTGATCACTACAATTTTGTGCGCCGAGGTATTCCCTCAATTTACCTGATTACTGGACGAGAGGCTCAGGATCCAAATATTGATGGTACCGCTATGCAAGTGGCCTTCCTGAAAGAGAGCTATCACAAGCCCGGGGATGCTCCCGATGCAGGGGTGAATTATATAGCTGCCAAGCAGTTTACCGAGGTAAATTACCTAATTGCCAGGGAAGTGGCAGATGCTGAGGGCAAGCCATTCTGGTATGAGGGGGATTTCTTTGGGGAGTTGTTTGGAAGGTAGCCCGTAAAAACTTCTTATTAAATCTATAAAAAATTTGTGAATGGATTCTTTTCTTCTGCAAGCTATACGATTGAATGCCATATGGCTGGTTACAAAGAGCAGAGCTTTCAAATTCAACCTGGTCTGAATGGTTGGAACATAGGTAATATTCTAATTGGCGGCCTTATTGGTATGCTGATAGTGGATCCTGCTACTGGTGCAATGTGAAAATTACCTGAATCGGCAAATATAACTTTACAGTCAAATACTGCATCTATTCCTAAGGGCGGACTGACAATAGCTTCTATTGATGAAGTTCCAGATGAAGCAAAATCACAGTTGGTACAAGTGAAGTAACTTAGGTAGTTTTGCTGGAAAAACCACCCAAAGGGTGGTTTTTTATTCTGATGATTCCTGTTTACATAACTCCAGCCATCGTTCAATTCCCGCACTTCTATATTTTTGTGTGTGCAAAGCGAAATAAAACTCTCTGTGAAAATCCCGTTGTGGTACAGGCAGCGCAATTAAAGAGCCTCGTTTTAATGCGTCAGCCAGTGAAACTTTAGATAGACAGCTAATTCCAAGACCGGCTTCCACGGCCCGTTTGATAGCCTCTGTGTGCTGTAGCTCTAAAAGAATGTGCAGACTGGGAAGTAAGCCAGCCATAGCCCGGTCAAAAGTCTGGCGTGTACCGGAACCGGGTTCCCGGGTAATCCAGATGGCTTTGAGCAGATCTCTGTCTGTTAGGCGCTTGCGTTTGGCCAGGGGATGAGAGGGGGCGCAAAAGACGACCAATTCATCACTGCGCCAGGGAATCATTTCCAGATCCGGGTGATTAAATTCACCCTCGATAAGCCCAAGGTCCAGCTCAAAGTTAAGCACCCGCTCTGTGATTACTGATGTATTAGCGACCTCCAGCTCCACTCGTGTGCCGGGCTGCTCTTCCATGTATCGCGCCATTACGTTTGCTGCCAGGTAATTGCCGATGGTTAGTGTTGCTCCTATTTTTAGGCGCCCGAGATCACGATGACTGGCCAGGCTCTGTTCCAGTTCCTGTGCCCTTTCCAGCAGCTCCTCCGCCTTGGGCCATAGTTGCCTGCCCAGCTCATTCAAGCGCAGGCGCTTGCCGGTGCGCTCAAACAGGCGCAGCTCAAACTGCTGTTCGAACTCCTTAAGGGCGGTGGAGGCGGCGGACTGGGACATGCTCAGGCTCTCTGCTGCGCGGCTCACATTCTCGTGATGAGCACAGGCAAGGAACACCTCCAGTTGGCGCAAGGTATAGCGCAAAGGGAAATCTCCACTTGATCGTTAAAATAGATAAGGAATATCGAAATATCCCACTTTGCCAATAGATCTTCCAGGGCTAAAATTCAACTATCAAGAGACTCGTGGAATAACCGGTTTTAAGTTTATGTCCAAATTGAATATAGAGAAGGTGTTGGAAGTCCGTCATTGGAACGACACGCTGTTTAGCTTCAAGACCACCCGGGATTCGGGTTTTCGCTTTGAGAACGGACATTTCACGATGATCGGCTTACAGCAGGACAATGGTCGTCCACTACTGCGCGCCTATTCCATTGCCAGTGCCAACTACGAAGATGAGTTGGAATTCTTCAGTATCAAGGTTCCCGATGGCCCCCTGACTTCCCGCTTGCAGAAGATTGTGCCGGGCGACGAGATCTACGTGAGCCAAAAACCCACCGGTACCCTGGTGGCCGATCACCTGCTGCCGGGCAAGCGCCTGTGGTTGCTGTCTACGGGCACCGGCTTGGCACCTTTCATGAGCATTATCAAAGACCCCACTGTCTATGAGCGTTTTGACCAGGTAATCCTTACCCACGGGGTGCGCTATGTCTCTGAGCTGGCCTATCAGGAGCAGATCGAGAATGAGCTACCTGAGCATGAGTATTTTGGTGAGATGGTACGCGAGCAACTGCTCTACTACCCGACTGTGACCCGTGAGCCCTACCGCAATACCGGTCGCCTGACCGACTTAATGTTGTCCGGAAAACTTTTTACAGATCTGGATGTGCCCAAGCCGAATGTTGAAGAGGATCGCTTTATGCTGTGCGGTAGCCCGGCAATGCTGAAGGATCTCACCAATATCCTAGATGACTGGGGATTCAAGGAGACACGCGCAGGGGTACCGCACGAGTATGTGATTGAGCGCGCTTTCGTCGAAAAATAAGTTGGCCAGTCCAGCGATAAAAAACCACCCTTGCGGTGGTTTTTTTATGGGTGAAATACAAACTCTCGAAACTATCCTGACCTTGTGAAACCCTTGTCTTCTATTTTGATTTGAGGGTGAATTTGCTGGGAGTGGCTAGATGAAGCAGTTTTCCCTGGGAGTACTACTGTTTTCCTTCCTGTGGTTAGGTGCCTGCACGCGGGTACCGGAGGGGGTTGAGCCAGTACAGAATTTCCAGCTGCAGCGCTATTTAGGCCACTGGTATGAAATAGCCCGTTTGGATCACTCTTTCGAGCGCGGGTTGACCCTGGTAACTGCGGACTACAGCCTCAATCCTGATGGTTCCGTCGCGGTCATCAATACGGGTTACTCAAAAGCACGTGATGCCTGGCAATTAGCGGAGGGGCGGGCTGAGTTTGTCGGTTCCAAGGATGTAGGCCACTTGAAAGTATCTTTCCTTGGTCCCTTTTACTCTTCCTATATCGTAATTGCCCTGGCAGATGATTATAAATATGCGATGGTGTCCGGATATGACAAATCCTATTTGTGGATATTGTCCCGCACCCCAACTATGCCAAAGGATGTACTGGAGCAATTTATACAGAAAGCCAAGGCGATGGGTTATCCCGTCGATCAGCTGATATTCCCCAAGCAGGAGGCGCAGCCGGGTAATAAACCCTCCGCGCAGTCTTCAAGATAAGGGCCTGTTTAAGATTCTGCGCTCCCTCCACCAGCTTGTGCAGACCAATAACAGCAAAATCAAAGCCGGCCATTGGCGCTCAATAGGCATTTTGCCTGAGTGACGATTATCAACTGGCCCCAAGCGTGCGGCGGCCATTTGTCGGGCCTCCCTGGCATTTAGGGACCGTTGCCACTTGGGCCAGTCCTGTTTGGCAAAGATATAGAAGTTTAATACCGGCTCCCCATCCATATCAGTCTTAAGCTGATGCCAGCCAGAACCCTGTGGCCAGAAGCTGTAGCACTGGCCCTGGGAATTACTACTTACGGCGACACCACTGATGGGTAGGGAGTTTTCTTGGGAGCTTAATAATATTGGTCTCTGATTAGAAAAAAGTGGGCTGCATAGGGTGGTGCGTTCCTGAGTCCGCGGTAACTTATTGGAGAGGGTTACTGGCGGCTGACTACCCAAATGCTTGAGTTGGTAATCAATAATGGACTTCCACAGGCTGGCGAATTCAGTAGCAAACCCACTGGTTAGCCAGCGGTGGCTGTCGCTAAATAGAATAAAACCCAAGTGCTGCGTCTGGGTTGAACGTCCCCAGAAAAGGGGAGTTTCTTCATTATCCAGTAAGAAGTCACTGGAGCTGGGCTGCACGGCTATAAAGCCAGAATTGCGCAGTGGGGGAATCTCCGCATTGGCCGCTTTTTGGTAGCCAAAGCCGGAGTGTAAACGGGTATCTTCTCCCTTTTGCAGAGGCATGGATTGGGCTGCAGCGTATTGGAGAAACTCTTCAGAGCTATCGCCACTGACTAACCATAACAGTGACTTTGTGGTGGCCAGCTCGCTGAGCTGATGTTTTTGTTGAGAGGAGAGTTGCGGCCACAAACTGCTATCGAGAATGACTAAATCGAAGGGACTTTCCTTTGTGAGTAGATCCGCAGACTCGGTAAGTGGAAGCCCATTGAGAGTCTCTTTTCTACTAATTTCAGGTGCCAACTGGGTCATCACTTGTGCTGCTACACCGGATTGACGCAGCCAGCGGGAGAGGGCGGCTGTCTCAAAAGAGGGGCGTGCCAGCCACAGTAACAATTTGGGCTGGAGCGGTTCTCGCACCAGGATGGGTAAAGGATCTGTATGGATTTCGCCGGTTTCGCTTTCCGTCCGTACTCGGTATAGCTGGGGGCCCGCGAGTTTTGGAGTGGCAGTGAGTTGTGCCTGAATTGCTTCTCCCACTTTCAGCTCAAGACTGTCTTCAATATGGCCGTAGGGATTGAGCAGACTAATTTGTCGGTTTTCAGTCAGTGGCTGGTTGTTGTGAACCTTTAACTTTAAAGAATCACCCAGGGTAATTCGCCGCTGCCAGTCGAATTCCCAGCTGCTATCAGATTCCTGGATATTCGATAGCTCCAGGCGCACTGGTGCCAGGTCCCGCAGTTTGTCGCGGCCGAGTGGCTCCCCATTGAGGGAGATATTTTCCACACCATTGAGATTTATTGGATGTGAACTCGCCAGCGCTTTGCTGTCGATAGAGATATTGCGCTCGGCGGGAATGATTGCCGGTGGCTGCCAGAGCATCCAGGCACTTAACCAAATCGCCAGTTGCAGGCCATAGTCGAACGGTTTGGCGCCTCGGCGCAACAGTACGAGTGATGCTAAACAGGCCAACAGGCACAGGCCGGGTATCAAGAAATCAATCACAATGATTTCCCCCCTTGCTGGTGTAGCCAACGGCTGAAATGGCCGTCGGCCTCTGTTTGCAAAGGCAGTGAAGGCGCAGATTCCGGTGCTGGCAGTAGCTGATAGAGCAGCTGATTCAGGGAGTTTGTGCAATCAATGCAATTCGGTTGCTGGTGGCGCTGCTGGTATAAACGCAGCTGTTTGGATAGCTCCAGGCCGAGATCCAGTGATTGCTCTGTGGCTAGCTCATTTATCTGCACCAGCAGATCGGTATCGAGTTCGGCGCCAGCATCTACCTGGGCCATTAGGGCGAGCACCTGTGCTCTTTGTTTTTGTTCAAATGCACTGTCGACAGTTTCTGGCGCTACGTCTTCCCGTTCACCGCTAAGCCGGCGGCTTTCGTCTATGGGGGGCGCCTCGAACCCGACTCTCTGTAAGTAAATACGCGAAGCCTGCTGTACTTCCTTGATAAAGCGCAGAGCTCGGTGCTGATGGGGCAGGGAGGCCTGGGGCTCTATAACCGACAGGTCGCGCCAGGAACTCCACATGGCATTTAGCGCGTTGCGCAGTAGCTCCTTGGTCTGGGGGTCGAACAGGGTGGCATGTTCAGAGCTGTCATGCTGATGCCCGGCGGAAGCGACTATGCGTGCTGCCTGTTGGAAGTGGGAATCCCGCTGTACGAAGGGAGTCGCATTTTCTTCGCCATGTGCCTGGTGCTCACCTTGTTCTGTATGATCGTGGCTATGGCCGTGTTCGGACTCCTCTTCATCATCGTGCTCCTCGGTCTCTGCGCCAGAATGCTCCGCTTCCGAATCCTCTTCGCCGAGAAAGCGGCCGTAGCGCATGCGCAGCAAATTCTGTTCATAGGCTAAACCCTCGGAGCGTTTGCGAAATGCCTCCGGATGCAGCTGTTCTCGCTCGGATAGCAGGGCCTCGGTATCAATAATCAGCTGGCGTTGGCTGCGGAAGTACTCCGGCAATATTTTAATCGCCATACCCTCGCTGTCGCTCAGCCCGAAAATCTCTTCTTGCGGCCAACGCAAGATAAAGTGTTGGCTCTTGGCAACGTTGGCGCTGGGCTCGCGGTTATCCCTGGCTTCCAGATACCAGTAGAGTTCATCTCCCGCTTCCATGGAAAACTGGTGGATGGGCAGGGTGAAATCGTAGCGAGCTGCTTTCTTATCTTCCGAGGGGCTTGTTGATAAAGCAGTGGATTGCAAACTGGTGAGTGGAATACGCTCTTCGCGAAAGCGTAAATTTTCCCCGGTGCCGCTGGCGAGGGTGACCAATAAATCTGCAGAACTCACCTGGTAATCATCACTAATTATTACTTTCACGGGAATACCTTGGGTGCTCCCTTGAATGGTATCGACGCGCAGGCTGGGTGCCTCAAAGGTAAACTCCGGGGCACTGTCTTTATGCACCCGAATATTATGGATTTCCGGCAAAAGTATTTGGCTCTCCGCGAATTGCACTGAAAGCTGGTAAAAGTCTGCCTTAGCGATAGTGCGTTGTAATTGCCATTTTTTACTGGGTAGATTACCTAGCGGAGAAAAGGCGAAGCGCTCAGTTTCGGCCAACATTTCCAGCCCTTGCACCGGCTGATTCAATTCGAGTTGCCACTCGACCTTGGACTGCTCCGGCACATCGATTTGTAGGGATTGGCTTTCGGCTGTGAGCCCAGTGTAGGCGGGCGGCTGGATATGGGTTGCCGCGCGCATTATGGCAAGCTTTTCGGCAACGGGAATAACTGTATTTTGTTGCGTGGTCTCAGTTTTATCCCCGGTGAAGTGAGAATCGCTCAGTACAAATAACAATAGTCCCAGGCAGGCACCAAAAGCATTTGTCAGGGCACTGCGGAGTTTTTTTGGACCGAAAGGCGACCGGTCGCCACTTTCCAGCAGTTGTTGCAGCGCTGTTTCGATACGCGCGCGCTGTAATTGCTGCAATGGACTTAGGTTGGTTTTCTGTTGGCTAAGCAACTGGCTGCTGTCTTGCAGCTGTGGATATTGTCCATCCAACTGTCGACATAGGTTTTCAGGGCTTGGGCGCCAGCTGCGATCCAATAGAATGGCTACAACAATAATTCCGAGCCAGGCGAGCAATAGCCACTGTGGCCAGCCGAATACAAAAATGCCCAAGCTAGCCAGAAGGCTGAGGCCAGTGGCAAGCCAGAGATAGGGCCGCAGGGCTGTCAGTTGCCAGCGCCTGCGCACAGCGTTAAGGGTTAACTGACGCTTATCCATGGTCAGCCTCCCCATTACTAACAGTTGCCATAATGGCTGCAGGTCGCGATAGGGCAATTAGGCGTTCAAAGGCCAGAAGTAACAGTAGGGCGATAATTAACCAGGGTTGCAGTTGTTCAATACGACGGTTTTCCACCTCGCTGTCTTCTACAGGAAGGCCTGCCACTACTTTATTGGCAGACCAGTGGCCACGATTTTGGTGTTGCAGAGCCCAGTCTTGCCCAGACCACTGCTGCCATAAGCGTTCAGGTAAATCCGCGCGGCGATAAAAGGCCTCGCTATACCAGTCACTTTCGTAGCGCAGCCAACTTCCCCGTCCCACTGAGGCCGCCTGAGCTGACTGGCTGTTATCCACAGCAACGAAGTTGAGATTATCGGCAGGGGGGATACTGTTGTCGGTGATTAACAGGCCCCCATCTGTAACAAATTCCAGCACGGCTTGTGGCAGGGGAGCGAGGCCTGTGTAGATCAGCCAATCTGTCTGCTCCACGCTGGGCGTATCTTCTCGTTCCAGAGTTTGCACCGATAGTCCTGGCATATTGTTGTGCCAGTCTTCCAGCACTGGCGCCCACCAGCTGAGCGCATTGCCCATTAAAGCGATACTCGGTAATGCCTGGCTCGGAGCTGTGGATGCTTTGTAGAGGCCGTGCCACTGCCAATGGGGACTGACTCTTAGTGCCTGGTGGGATGCTGGAACCCCATTGTTTATCAACAGGATATGAGCCCTGCGCAAATCAGCCCGGCGTGATAGTGCTGATAGAGTTTTCCACAGGTCCACATTTTGTGGTGGGGGTGAGGTTACGGAAGGCGTTTCTGGGGATAACCACAGTACTTTATTACCTTCCCCCATAAGCTGCGGCAGTGAATTGTGGATAAATGTATTCGCTTCGCCCGCCCCAATTCTGGGGTCTACCAGTATCACGCCCTCTTGGGGATAAATTTCCCGTTTAATCAGCGGCTGTGCCAATAAACTTGCCAGCAGGGCGACGATTAGCAGGCGCAATAGCAGCAACCACTTGTTATCCACAATAGGGCGGCGCGCGCGACTCTGTGAATATCTTTGTACCCATTGCAGCGCAGCAAAGGAGACCTGTTGTGGATTACTTCGGCGCAGCAAATGAATGGCGATAGGGATAATTAGGGCTGTGAATAGCCATAGCCACTGTGGGGATTGAAATAAGTGATTTATCCACAACATCTCAGCACAACCTGCCGTGCAGCTGAATAAATTGCCGCAGTGACTTTTCCACAGGCTGCTCGATAAGGTCGGTCTGTAGTGAACACTCCTGTGCGGCAAAGCGTGCTTTTAACTCGCGCTGTGCATGAGCAAAAGCATCCAGGTAAGACTGGCGTTGCCGCTCGGCATCCACTTCTAAAGTTGCGGGAGTGCTGGCGCTTACTTCTGGATTGAGCAGCTTTAGCTCTCCGAAAAAAGGAAAAGTCTGCTCGGCTTCAACTAACAACTGCAGTGGCAGGCAGGGGCGGCCGGCGGCATGCAGGCGTGCGGCAAAATCGCCGATCTCATTACCCTGTTCAAAAAAATCACTCAGCAACACCACCTGACAAGGGCGTTCAAAGTATTGCCAAAGCGGCGCCAATTGAGCGTGATTTGGCCAGTGGTCGCTGGCGTCGAGTTGTTGCAGCTGAAGAGCGATTTGGCGCTGGTGGCTTTCGCCCTGACCTTCGGGCACATAAACGGTCTGTCGGTTGTTAAACGCCAGTAGGGAAAAGCTGTCTCCTTGGGCGTTGAGCAGCCAGCACAGGCTGGCAATCCAGTACTTGGCGTAATGCAGTTTATTCAGGCTGGGCTCGACAAAGCTTGCCTGGCCCAGGGAGGCGCTGGTATCGAGCACAAAGCACACGTGCATGCGGCTCTCCTGCTCGGTCTCGCGCACATAGTAGCGATCGCTGCGGGCGAACAGTTTCCAGTCGATATGGCGGATGGAATCGCCCGCTTGATAGCCTCGATATTGGTGAAATTCCAGGCCGGTGCCACGGCGCTGGCTGTGTTGCACACCGAGCATCACGCCCTCGGCAATATGTCGCGACAGCCACACCAGGTCGCGACAACTGGCCAGGGTTTTGGGGGACAGGTATTCCACGCTGATCAGTCCCGGCCCGGTTCCGGCACCGCTGCCAGTAGTTCTTCAATCAGCTGTGGCATCTGCACGCCATCGGCCTGGGCCTGGAAGCTGAGCAGCACCCGGTGGCGCAGTACCGGCAGTAACAGGCTGCGGATATCCTCGCGGGTGACGGCGAGCCGTCGTTGCAAAAGGGCCCGCGCCTTGGCGGCGAGAATCAGAGCCTGCCCCGCGCGGGGGCCGGCGCCCCACTTGATCCACTGTTGCAGGGTATCGCTGCCGCTGGTTTCCATACGGGTAGCGCGCACTAGTGCCGCCACGTAGCGGTACAGGTCGTCGCTTACATGAATTTCCCGCACCAGTTTCTGCATTTCCCTCAGTTGCTCCGCATCCAGGCTGGGGCTGGGTTTGACCCTGCTGGCACCAGTGGTGGAGCGCAGGATTTCAACTTCATCCCGCTCATCGGGATAGTCGATATGAATATTTAACAGAAAGCGGTCCAGCTGAGCTTCCGGCAGTGGATAGGTACCAGCCTGCTCGATGGGATTTTGTGTGGCCAGTACGAAATAGGGATCGGGCAATTTGAGTGTTTTACCGCCCACCGTTACCGAGCCTTCCTGCATGGACTCCAATAGGGCTGCCTGGGTTTTCGGCGGCGTGCGGTTAATTTCATCGGCGAGCAGGATATTGGTGAAAACCGGGCCCTGCTGGAATTTAAAAAAGCGCTTGCCGGTGCTGTGATCCTCTTCGAGGATCTCACTGCCGAGAATATCTCCGGGCATTAAATCCGGGGTGAACTGTACCCGCTTAAAATCCAGCGCACTGGCATCGGCGAGGGTTTTTACCAGCAGGGTCTTACCCAGCCCCGGCACCCCTTCGAGTAGGGCGTGGCCCCCGGCCAATAGGCAGATCAACATCTGCTCCACTACGGGTTTCTGGCCGACAATCACCCGCGCAATCTCCTGTTGCAGATTGTCGAGGCTGTGCAGTTGTTGTTCGATACTATTTTCCAGGGTGGTTAGCATAATCAGCTCGTCAGTGCGTAAATAACAATGTTCACCGCAAATTTTGTGTTATCGATGGCGAGCCAGCGTTTGTTGCGGTAGTCGTAGTCCCATTCGCAGCCGAAATCTTTGTTGCTGTAGAGCACGGCGATACGGCCGTTTACAACAATGGCTTTCAGGTAGTCGTGTACCAGATCATCACCCCAGCCATTTAATTCAAAGCTGGTTACCGGCAATTCATCGAATTGAAAGAAACAGCGGTAGAGGTCGTGATCGTCCGGGAGCTTTTGCAGGCAGTCTTCGCCAAACAGCTCGGCCATTTGCGCTTCGAAAGATTTGGCAAAGAGACCGTCGATATCGTGGTTGCAGTCGTCGACAAATACAAAGCCACCGCGATTGACGTAATCGCGAAAATTCTTTGCCTCTTCCGTGGTGAACTGCACCAGCTTGTGTCCGGCCAGGTAGCAGAAAGGCGCCAGCAGCATTTTCTTATCGGCCAGCGGCACTATGTGCTCTTTGGGATCAACCCTGAGATTGGTGTATTCCATCAGTGAATTGAGCAGGTTGGAAGGCATGCGCTGGTCCACATCCCAGTCACCGGACTCGTACATCAAGCGGGTGAAATAGAAATCGTAGTGCTCCTGCGCACTACCCGGTGCTGTATTTTGTGCGCGTGTGCCCAGCGGCAGCGCTGCGGCGCAGCTACCCAGGATCAGGCGCTGGAGAAAAGCCTTGCGGGTGAGGGACACGGGATAACTCTGTTACTGCGTTGGTTTTTATTGTTGAGAGCAAAGGAAAAAAGGTGCTCCATTCGAGACACGCTGTAAATACATCCCTGTACGCTCGTAATCGGCATCCATGCCTCATACGGCCTCAAACGGAGCACTTTCTTTCCTTCTACCCATTTATTTTCAATGCTGGGAGCTGACTGGTTTGCTGGCCAGCTCCCGCCTGGCTCAATGGCTAGCCCAGCTTGCGCTTGGTGTTAATCACATTGATACCGTCGAAGCGTGCAGTGGAACTACCGTGGGATACCGCACTGGTTTGCATCGGCTGTCCCTTACCGTCAAAGAAGGAACCACCCAGGCGGTAATCATCTTTGTCGCAGACCTGCGAACAGGCATTCCAGAATTCCTGGGTGTTGGACTGGTAAGCGACGTCCTCCACCATGCCGGTAATCTTGCCGTCTTCAATCTCGTAGAACAGCTGTCCACCAAACTGGAAGTTGTAGCGCTGCTGATCGATGGAGAAGGAACCGGCACCCACAATATAAATGCCTTTCTCCACATCCTTGATCATATCGTCGACGCTCAGCTCCTCCTTGCCAGGCAACAGCGAAACATTGGACATGCGCTGGAATTGCACGCTGGACCAACTATCTGCGTAGCAGCAGCCGTGGGATTTCTTTTGCCCCAGCATATGTACCTGATCGCGGGTGGCCTGGTAGTTCACCAGCACACCGTCTTTTACCAGATCCCAGTTGCGGGTCTTCACGCCTTCATCATCGTAGCCGACGGCACCGAGAGAGCCGGGCTGTACCTTATCGGCAAACAGATTGACCTTGTCACTGCCGTATTGGAATTTGCCGCTGCGCCATTTATCGATAGTGGCGAAAGAGGTACCGGCAAAATTGGCCTCGTAGCCGAGTACGCGGTCCAGCTCCAATGGATGGCCGACAGATTCATGGATGGTGAGCCACAGGTGGCTTGGGTCCAACACCAGGTCGTACTTGCCCGGTTTGACCGATTTAGCCGTGAGCTTTTCCTTGGCTTGTTGCGCCGCCAGGCGTGCGTCTTCGGCCATATCGTAGGAATCGCGGTAGAGCACTGTCTGCGCTTGGATCTTGTCTTCGGCGCGGCCATCCAGATATTCAAAACCGCGTCCTACCGGCTGGCTAAGGCCCTGGCGGGTACGGAAGCCGCCGGTTTTCTTATCCACTGCGGTGACCGAGAAGGGTGCCCACAAACGGTGAACATCCTGGTCGATATAGGAGCCGTCGGTAGAGGCAAAATACTTTTGCTCGTTTACCAGGTACAGCATGGAGTTGATATAGCTGGCGCCGGCATCCATAGCGGACTTGTTCACGTCCATCAACAGATCCACCTTGTCGGCCAGGGGGATCTGCATAGCGTTTTTCTGGATGGGTGTCTGCCAGCTCACCTCGCCGTGGCCTTTTACCGGAGCCAGCTGTACTGGCTCCTGCTGGTATTTGGAGTTGGCCTTGGCCGTGGCTACTGCCTGGCGGGTGGCGCGAGCGACGCCATCGGCTGTCAGGTCATTGGTGGCAGCAAAGCCCCAGGTGCCGTTGGCAATAACCCGAATCCCCATGCCGATAGATTCGGTGTTCACCACGTCCTGCACTTTCATCTCGCGGGTGATCACGTATTGATTCAGGTAGCGACCAATACGCACATCGGCATAAGTGGCGCCGAGTTTAGTGGCGGTATTCAGAGCTACATCGGCAAATTCTTTTTTTACCGAGAGATCAATACCGCTTTGGGTCAGTTTGCTCTCGGCCACCAGATTGCCGGACAGCGGCAACATGGAAACACCCAGGCCGGCACCGCTGAGCTGGAGAAATTTTCTTCTATCCATTTCGTTATCCTCGATGGGTGCTGGCGGTTAAACGGCGTCGGAAAGGCTGCTGAAAGTAAAATCGCGTACTTTCAGTGCGGGAATCATGGCTGATATGCCCCACATCCCCACTCGCTGGGGTACGCCCATATCCTCGATATTGTTGAGCATGATTACCGGGCTCTCGTTGAAGCGGAAGTTCTTCACCGGGTATTTGATCTTGCCGTTTTCGATATAGAAGGTGCCGTCACGAGTGAGGCCGGTGAGCAACATGGACTGCGGATCGACCATACGGATATACCAGGTGCGGGATACCAAAATGCCGCGGCGGGTATTTTTGATCAGTTCTTCGGTGGATTTATCGCCGCCCACCATAATCAGGTTGTTGGGCTCGGGGACCACTTCGCCTTTGCTTTGCTCGGCCCAGTAGCGACTGCGCGCCAGGTTTTTTACCACGCCATTTTTCACCCACTCGATGCGTCCAAGCTGCATAAAGTCATCGTCGGTCCAGGGTTGAGCTGGCACATCGAGACTGGTGGGGTCGGAGTAGAAATTTACGCGCTTGTCGAACATCTTCTCGCCGGTACGGTTGCCGCCGCCCTTCTTGCTCATAAAGCTGCGGCCTTCGTCGGCACTGCGCGCATCGAAGCCGCTCATCATGTAACCCACCAGGCCGGACACCGCATTGGGCTCCAGGATCACGGTGTACTTGCCCGGTTCCAGGGCGCGGGCTTCCTGGGACAGGACCGCCTTGTCGATGGCCACAGAGGAAGTGCTGCCAGTATTCATCGCGCCGAAATCGGTAACGTCACTTTCAGCCCAACCGGAACCCAGGCCATTCTCGGTGCGCATGGTTACGGTGAAGTTGGCAGAGGTAGAAGCGTGGTAACCGAACAGGCCTTTGCTGGTGGCGACTGCCGCAAAAGAGCGCTGGTCTTCCAGGTAACCTGCGGCAACCACTTTCTTTTCCTTGGCTGCAATAATGGAATCTGCCGCAGCCTTGGCGCGCTGGTCTGGAGTGATATCTGCGGTGGACTTGGCGAAGCCGTCTACGCTGACATATTTCTGCGGTCCCAGCATCGGCATGGCTTCCGGGTTTTCCGGAGACAGCTTGGCCAGCTCTTCGGCGCGACGCATCACTTTTTCCAGGGAGGCATCGCTGAATTCATTGATGGTGGCCACACCGGATTTCTTGCCGAAACGGGCCTCTACAGCCAGCTCGATATCGTTGACGATGCCACTGGTGGAAACACTGTTGCGCGCGTAGCGAATATTGCCGGTCTCGCTGCCGGCCAGTTGCGCGCTGGCTTCATCGGCGCGGCTGTATTTTAAAACCTTGTCGAGAATACGCTTCGCTTCACTTCTACTCAGAATTGCCATTGCCTTTTCTCCAATTACTTATTCTTGTGCGCCCTTCAGGAAATCTTGCGCTTGGTATTGATTACATTAATTTTGTCAAAACGGGTGGTGGAGCAGCCGTGGGATACGGCGCTCACCTGGCTGGGCTGGCCTTTGCCATCGAAGAAGGTTCCGCCCAGGCGGTAATCACTGCTGTCGCATATCGCCGAGCAGGAATTCCAAAATTCCTGGGTGTTGGACTGGTAGGCGACGTCCTCAACCTGGCCGACGATCTCCCCGTTTTTGATCTCGTAGAACAGCTGTCCGCCGAACTGGAAGTTGTAGCGCTGCTGATCAATGGAGTAGGAGCCGCGCCCGACGATGTAAATGCCTTTTTCCACATCGCGGATCATGTCTTTGGCTGAGTACTTCTTCTCGCTCGGAGCCAGAGAGACATTGGGCATGCGCTGGAATTGCACGCTGGACCAGCTATCGCCATAGCTGCAGCCGTGGGATTCCTTTTGGTCGATCATATGTACCTGATCGCGGGTAGCCTGGTAGTTCACCAGGATGCCGTCTTTTACCAGGTCCCAACGCTTGGTTTTAACCCCTTCGTCGTCATAAGCGACGGCACCGAGGGAGCCCGGTTGTACCTTGTCGGCAAACAGGGTGACTTTGTCGCTGCCGTACTGGAACTTGCCGCTGCGCCACTTATCCAGGGTGGCGAAGGAGGTTCCCGCATAGTTGGCCTCGTAACCCAGCACGCGGTCCAGCTCTAATGGGTGGCCTACAGATTCGTGGATGGTCAGGCATAGGTGCGAGGGTTCCAGTACCAAGTCGTACTTGCCCGGATCGATGGATTTAGCCGAAAGCTTGGCCTTGGCCTGCTCTGCCGCGAGCACCGCATCCTCGGCCATATCGTAGGAGGCTTTGTAGAGCGTGGTCTGTCCGCGAATCTTGTCTTTATCGTGGCCAGCCAGGTATTCATAACCTCTTCCCACTGGATCGCTGAGGCCATTGCGCGTTTTGAAAGCACCACTCTTTTTATCTACAGCGGTCACCTGCATGGGCGCCCACAGGCGGTGGATATCCTGGTCGATGTAGGAGCCGTCGCTGGAAGCAAAGTATTTCTGCTCATTGACTAAATACAAGGAAGAGCGGATATAGCTGGCTCCGGCTTTGAGTGCACCGTTATTAACATCCATCAGGAAATCGACTTTCTCACTGATGGGCACCTGCAGGGCATTCTGTTTGATCGGTGTCTGCCAGGAAACCGCGCCTGCGCCTTTAACCGGTGCCAAGCGCACTGGCTCGGTCTGGTATTTCGCGTTGGCCTTGGCAACCGCAACCGCCTGGCGTGCGGCGCGGGCAACGCCATCGGCAGTCAGATCGTTGGTGGCGGCGAAACCCCAGGTGCCATTGGCGATTACGCGGATACCGGCGCCGAGGGATTCCGTATTGACGATATTCTCCACGTTGGTTTCGCGGGTCATAACGTACTGATTGAGATAGCGACCGATGCGCACATCGGTATAACTGGCTCCGGCTTTGCGCGCCGTATTCAGCGCGACATCTGCCAAGTGTCGTTTGTGCGAGCTGTGCATGCCCTCATTGAGCAGTTGCTCGGCGCTGACCTGAATGCCCTGTAGTGGTAATAAAATACCACTGGAGCCGACGCCGGCGATCTTGAGGAATTTTCTTCTTTCCATTGGCTACCTTTATCCCCCCAATAGGGTTTGGGGGTGTGCTTATTGTTATTGTGCCCGATACATACAAGAGGCCCGGCCGGGCGCCTTGTCCAGACAACAAACCTATACAGGTAACAGGCCATGATTGCTTTTGTAAAGTGTTGGTTCGGTGAAATGAGGTTTGCTAGGGGCAAATGGTTACGGAAAGAGGAGGCGGATGAATCAAGTTGCTAGATGGCTGCGCGTTGGCGTACCTCAGAAAAAGTCGTTTCTGTAAGCAGTTTACCATTACGAAACACTGGTCTCAGTAAATTCTTGTAATGATTTACATCCTCCAGACGAATGGTTCTGAAGTCGCCATTTTCGCATTGAATCAGGGCCAGGCGTCCGCGCTTGGATTTTTTCTCTGGCCCTGTGCGCGGGTCCTTGTAGATGTCCCGCCAGATACCATTGATGCGAATAGCACTGGCTTTCATGGCAAAGCTCATTAAATCCCTATCGACTTTTTGCAGCAGCCCGCCTCCCATACCGAAAGCTACATTCTCAGCACTTTGCTTATGCTTCTGCATTGCCTGCAGTATTTTGGGAATAGTGAAGCGAGAGATGCTATCTCCCTGGATAACACGAATATACTCAGGCAAAACACGGTAACCTTTGCTGTTGATGTGAGCTCCAAATATATGCATCAATCGCTCTATACAATCGACAACGATCTGCACAGGGTTGCCGGAGTCTGGGCGGATAACCAAGGTCCCACCACTGTTTTGAATCGTGTTTTTTAATTGGCCACCCCAGATATTTTCCACTGCGTGCCATAAATCATAGCTATCACTGACCACAGCAACGGTTTTATTTTTACCGGAAAAATGCTGCAGAATGTTTTGATAGGCCAATGCTTCCCCATCTCGGCCCCACGCGGTGATGGTGCTATGCTCTGCCGCCGGAATAGAAAATCCGGGCATATCGGCATGGTAAAAATTTCTCGCACCTATTATTCCCGAGAGAGTATCTGTTCCGTGAAAATTCACCAGATGAGCCATACCGCCCAACATGGCACTTTCCAAGCTACTGGCCCCACGCGCACCGAAATCGTGTAATTGGAAGGGGAGGCTCTTTTGGCTGTCGGCCGTTTGCTGTAAATAATGCGCAATGAGTTTTTTAATTTCCCGGCTCTGTGTGGCGACAGTACAGGGATACCAGAGAGCACGCACTAGTGCGGTCTCAAGATAACTGGTCAACCAGAAACAGGATGGGCAGGTATTAACAATTTGTGCCATGACATTGTGTAAAGGAATGATGCCTCCCTCCTCTACAGCACAAATCTCTAAAGGCAGCAGTCCTCGATGTTTACTGACGATATGTTCCCAGCCTGCGCGATTAAAGGGCAAACCGTGGGTTTCTAGTAGCTTTTTTGCCTCTTCGATATTGGCAATTGTGATAGGTCTTTGTAGGTACTGCTTGATAAAAGCTTGTAAACCAAAAAATACCGTTTCAGAAAATTCCCCGCCGCGGCACTCGATATAGCTGCTAATAAATTCCGTACCTGGTGGATATTGCAGGTAGTGGCTGGCTTTATAGCTATCGACATTGAGAATCAGGTTTTCTATCGACATTACATCCGTCAGTTGGCGATGGAACTACTGGGTGTGTCGCCAAAAGCCCGTTTCTGGGTGTGGGAAACAAAAATATTTTTGCGGAAATTCATCTCTGTTAGGATGTGTAAATTAAAACAACTGGCGGTAATAAGAACAATTCCTTACAAAAGTCTCCTGAATTATAGATAGCACAGTTACTAGCATAATATTTTCCTGCGTCGGTTGGTTCTGCCGTACTAATAAGCCATATGAGTTTTAATTGACCCTGTGCATAGTGGTGTGTACTTTTGTATACATGGCAGGTAAGGGATCATTATGCTCAATAAAACACAATCTATATCGGCACGCCTATCGGCGGAAGATTATGCATATTTGATGTCGATTGATCGCAATGGGGCGGTCACCCAAAGTGAAAAAGTACGCGAAATTATTGCAATGGCGAGGGAGTCTATTGGCGGGGATTGTCTTTCCCGCAGCTATCTCTCCTCTGCAGAGGCCATGCTGCCATTAAAGGCTCGTTATCTGGAGGAAAACCAGCGGAGTCTGTTGATTGAGGCGGTAATGGAGTTGCTCACAGAAGGTGCCGCCATTATCAAAGTTTGTGCGGGTATAGAGCCAATGGCACCGGAATTGGAGAAAGACTTGTTGCCGAGTGTCGAGGCTTTCCTGGAAAAAATGTTGCTGATGTCACAACAGAGTAATCCACGGAGCATTCACCGTGATTCCGCCGTGAGAATTCGTGAATGCCTAGAAGGTGAAACTGCGGAATAAGTATCCGCACAAATGAGTTTTATGCTTAAACAAGCAGCAGTATTCATCTTGAAATAAAAGCGGTAATTCAGCAGCCCGTTTTGGGAAGTAATTAATAAAGTTTGTCAGAATTTGAGGGACTTGGTCTGGCTTTATTGGAAATTGAAATAGTAAAAGGAAAGATGATCTTGAGAGAAGGATTAATTAAGCGCATTTCACGCTTAATCTCTGTGTCTGCGAATTCAGTCGTGGGCTCAGTTGAAGCCGCTGCGCCAGAGTCAGTAATGGAACAGGCAATTCGGGAAGTGGATGATGCGATTAAGGATGTGCGAGGCCAGCTAGGGAAAGCAGAGGCATCTAAGTATCTAAATAGTAGAACGTTAAACGACGAAAATACACGTCATAAAAATTTAGCTGAACAAATTACCATCGCTATAAATGAAGGTCGTGATGATTTGGCTGAAGCCGCCATTGCCAAGCAAATGGATATTGAGGTGCAGCTTCCAATTTTAGAGAAAGCGATCAGTGAAAATGAGATAGAAATAAAGGAGCTAGGCTCCTATATTCTTGCTCTGCAAGGTAAGAAGCGGGAAATGCGTGAGAAATTGCAAGAATTTATCGCGGTCAATAAAAATGTAAGAGGTAGCGTTGTTGCTGATGAATATGGTAGGGATAGAAATTCGAAAGCCCAGGTAGAACAAGCTACAGATGCATTTAATCGAGCAATAGATAGTACAGCTATATCGACATTTGATTCCGAAATAGATGCCAGCAAGTTAGCAGAGCTTGAGGAGTTTGCACGAAAGAATCGTGTGAAAGAACGTTTAGCCAAAATTAAGTCGGGGGGCTGATGATATTCTTGTTGCAAGATCAAAACCTGATCTTCACTGGTGCGCTAATTTTAATGTTTATGATAGCGCTTCTTGAAGGTGTGATGACATTGATTGGTGTTGGTATTTCAGATCTACTCGATAACATGCTGCCGGATATTGATATCGATGGGCCGGATGGTGGTGCAACAGGTGGATTGACTAAAGTTTTGGGCTGGTTGCGCTTTGGCGAAGTACCAGCACTGATTCTTTTAGTGGCATTCTTGGTTGGCTTTGGTGTTACCGGTTTACTGATCCAGGTGTTTGTTGAGTCTACTTTGGGTCTGTTATTACCGGGCGGCCTGTTGGCCCTGGTAGTTTTTTTCCTGGCGCTGCCACAGGTGCGCTTTGTTGGTAATTTACTGCGGCGTTTCGCTGTCGGTGATGAGTCTGAAGCGGTGAGAAGAAACTCCTTTATTGGCAGAGTCGCGGTAATTACTGTCGGTAAAGCCGAGGCAGGATCACCCGCAGAAGCACGCTTTAACGATGAATATGGCACCACGCACTATGTGATGGTGGAGCCTGATGAGAGTGAAACTTTTAACCAGGGGGAAAAGGTGTTACTGGTAGAGGAGTTAGGTGTGCATTTCCGTGTGACTCGTCCAACCAGCGAGCACCTGATGGAAAGTAATTAACTGGAGAATCTAGAAGTGATAGGAAACCTACCCATTGTAGTATTTATTGCCGGTGCAATACTGGTTGGCCTGATTGTAATCGGTACCATTTTCGCGCGGCTTTATACCCGTGCCTCTAAAGAACGTTCGTTTGTACGTACCGGCATGGGCGGGCAAAAAGTCATCATGAATGGCGGTGCATTGGTATTACCGGTTTTACATGAAATTATTCCGGTAAATATGAATACCTTACGTCTTGCGGTATCCCGCAAAGAGCATCAGGCGCTAATTACCAAGGACCGTATGCGCGTCGATGTGCTCGCTGAGTTCTATTTGCGTGTAAAGCCCGATGTCGAGGCGATAGCCAACGCGGCACAAACTTTAGGCCTGCGTACTTTGGACCCCGAAGCCTTGAAGGAAATGATTGAGGGCAAGTTTGTCGATGCGTTGCGCTCTGTGGCCGCTGAAATGGAAATGGCGGAGTTGCATGAACAACGCAGCCAGTTTGTACAAAAAGTACAACAGGTGGTTTCTGAGGATCTGTTGAAAAACGGACTGGAACTGGAGTCTGTTTCTTTGACCGGCCTGGACCAGACTCACAAAGAGTTTTTTAACCAGGATAATGTCTTCGATGCTGAAGGCCTTGCCAGCATGACCCGTTCTATTGAAGCGCGTCGTAAAGAAGTTAACGACGTTGAGCAAGAGACTATGGTACAGATCGAGAAGAAAAATCTCGAGGCAGAGCGTCAGAAACTGGAGATCGATAAAGAAAAACGCTACGCACACTTGGAGCAGCAGCGCGAGTTGGAAAATCGTGAAGCAGCACAAAAAGCAGATATCGCCCGTGAATTGGCTGCACAAGAGAGAGGCGCACGTCAGGCGGAGATCGAAGCTCAGCGTGAGGTTAGCCAGTCCCAGATTGCTGCAGAGCAGGCTACAAAATTGTTGGAGATTGAAAAGGAACGTCGCCTAAAGGAACAGGAAATTGAACGTGAACGTATCCTTGATGAGCAGCGTATCTCCAAAGAGAAATCTGTAGAAATTGCGGAGCAAGAGCGGGCAATTGCTGTTGCGGAAAAATCCAAAGAGCAGTCCCAGGCAGACCAGCAGGCCAACGTTGCACTGGCTGAAGCGGTAAAAGCAGAAGAGCAGGTGCGCACCGCCAAGGACGTGGAAGTGGCAGAGCGTGATAAACGTATCGAGATTATCGAAGCCCAGAAAGTGGCTGAGCGTCAGGCTACCGGTATTAAAGTAATGGCCGAAGCGGAGAAGTCAGCTGCAGAAGATAAAGCCGAAGCACTTCGCCTGCAGGCTTCTGCAGAGGCAGAGGCAATTCGTATTAAGGTTGAAGCAGATCGTGAGAAATATGCGGTGGATGCTGAAGGTCAGCGTCTGATGAACGAGGCATACAACAGTCTCAATGAAGCTCAGATTGCACTCAAGAAGGTGCTGAGCCTGCATGAGAATCTGCCCAATATTATCCGTGAGAGTGTTAAACCGATGGAAAGTATTGAGGGAATGAAAATTATTTCTGTTGAAGGTTTAAATGGTGTGGAAGGTCGTGCGTCCAGTGGAATTCTGGATGGAGAATCGGAAGCTAAAGGCCAAAGCCTGCCGGAAGCTTTAGTCGGTAGCGCTCTGAAGCACCGAGCGATGGCCCCTTTAGTGGATTCTCTCTTGAAAGAAGCGGGTGTAGGTAACTTAAGCAACCCCGTTGAGACTGAGGTTTAATATTTTTCAGATTTTGTAGATAAATGTTATTCAGGCTTTATTTACAAGTTATTCAACTGATAAAAACTCTAATTTATCAACCCAGGTCTTTAAAAAAAAACCTGGGTTATTTTCTTAGGGAAAGGAAATTATGAAACGCTGTACCAGTTGTAAAAAAGGTGTGCTCAAACCAGTTGTTATTGAGGAGTTGTTTCGTGCACATACCTGCTCTAGCTGCGGGGGAAACTGGATTCTGGTTGAAGACTATCTGACTTGGAAAAGAAAAACCCCCGAAAATCATTTTTCAGATAACTTAGATGTGCTGAATGAAGTGGTGGCAGAAGATACCAAGAAAGCTATTTTATGTCCGGTAACAGGCATGATCATGCAGAAGTTAAAAATTACTGCAGGCAGTGAACACCGTTTAGATTATAGCCCGGCAATTGGTGGTATTTGGCTGGATAAGGGAGAGTGGGAGCTTCTGAAGGCTGAGGGGCTTGCTGCTTCTCTGAACTCTCTAGTCACTCATGAGTGGCAGAAAAAGGTTAGGGATACTAAAGCACAAGAGACTTTTTCTGAAGTTTATCGGAGCAGATTTGGCGAAGAGCTATATGAGAAAGTAAAAGAGGTCCGTGAGTGGTTGCACTCCCAAGAACAGAAAGCGGATATGCTTGCCTATTTGATAGCGGAAGACCCTTATTCTGCCGAGCGCTAGTTGCTAGTTTTTATAGTGTTATTGATCTGGGGGCAAGATTCACTCCTGTCCCCTTTAGCTAAATAATTGCTACCCAATTGTTATTCAAGTTGACTGTTGTTGGCTCGCTTCTTGATGGCATTAAGAATCACTAAAATCGATTATAAGATCGCTTTAATTATGATATAGAAGCTGCCTACATTTTTGTGATTGAATTTCTTCGTTTCTAAACGAGACGATAGGCTATCTAAGAATGGGAATTGTTTTCCTTATTTAATCGAGGAAAACATCATTGTCACCTAAATCATCCGTCTCTGGATTTTCTAAATCAATGTTTTAATAGTAAAAAATATTTGTATGAAATTGATAATTTGTTCTCATTTTTTTTCGAGAGGATTTTGTAGGCGTCTTTGAAAATTAAAATCTTGATGTTAATCTAATTTAGGTCGCTAATTTGTTTAACTGTGACAATTAACATATAAAAAAATAATTGAGTTAGGAAGATGACTATTAAAAAATTATTCTTAGCGGTTTCTTTAATTGTTTGTTCTTTTACTGCATTCCCTGCATTTTCTGCAGATCTGGTGTGCAACCTTAATGTGAAAGCTGGAGGAAGTGTATTTGGTAATGGCACGAACCGCTGTGGTGGTCTCGATTTCAGTTTTGGGAATTCAACTTCGGGAAGCTGGGAAATTACTAATATCACCAAGTCTATCGATCGTATTAATTGGGTGAAAGGTTGCAGCTCGGGCTTATACTGTTCCGTGACAGTAAGGGCTTATTCGCCTAACCAAGCTGAAGTCTATATACATTATGTTGATGGAAGTATTGAATACTTGGAAGGCTCAATGTTTTACGAAACTGGACATTAAGTTAGTAATTTAAGTTAGTAATTTGGCGCCGATTGTTCTATCGGCGCTTCTATCTATCAGTGGACATCTGCTTAATCAGATAATACTCACGCCAATTTTCTCGCTTCAATTACATGGCGAACCCTCTCATCATCGGCTTTTATTAAAGCCATGGAATACAAGGACTATTACAAGATTCTCGGTCTGGAGCGAAACGCTGATCAGGCGGAGATTAAACGTGCCTATCGAAAGCTGGCACGTAAATATCACCCGGATGTCAGTAACGAGGAGGGTGCAGAAGAGCATTTCAAGGAGGTAAATGAGGCCTATGAGGTGCTTAAAGACCCCGAAAAGCGTGCAGCCTATGATCAGCTAGGCGCCGGTTATCAGTCTGGACAGGACTTTCGGCCGCCTCCAAATTGGGATCAGGGATTTGAGTTTCATGGTGGTGGTTATACCAATGCTGACCCAGAGGCTTTTAGTGACTTCTTCGAAAGTCTTTTTGGCCGGGGTGGATTCAGCCAGGGTTACGGTGGCAGGCAGAGGCGCCAATTTAGTGCCCAGGGAGAAAATACCTATGCGCGAATTGCCATAGACCTGGAGGATAGCTACCGCGGTGCCACCCGCCAGATCACTCTGAAGCACTCGGTATTGGGTGCGGATGGGCGCCCGCATATGCAGGAGCGTACCCTCAACGTAAAAATTCCTAAGGGTATTACTGAGGGGCAGCAAATAAGACTGGCAGGACAAGGTGAACCGGGTATTGGTGAGGGGAAGCCGGGCGATCTGTATCTGGAGATCAACTTTAATCCCCACCCTCTTTATCGTATTGAGGCTAAGACCGTCTACTTGGAACTGCCTCTTGCACCTTGGGAAATCGCATTGGGCGCTAAGGTACAGGTGCCAACACCAGAGGGGGCGATCAAGCTGACAATTCCAGCTAACAGTGAAAATGGCAAAAAGCTTCGCCTTAAAGGCCGCGGCATTCCCGCCAAACAGCCGGGGGACATGTATGTTGTGTTGCAGACGGTAACACCGTCGGCGTCTACAGATGCACAGCGCGATGCTTACCATAAATTCAGCGAAGCGTTTGAATATAACCCGCGTAAGTCTATGGGGGGTTGGGAGTGAGGATCAAAAAACTTGAGCGGGTGACCGGCATCCTCTTGGATGAAGATAGTGAGCTAAGCCTGAGCGAATTGTGCCGGGCTTGTGGAGTTCCTGCAGAGCGAATAATTGCCCTGGTGGAGGAGGGTGTAATCGAACCCCGCCACCGGGAACCACAGTGGCGCTTCAGTGGTATCTGCGTGCGCCGAGTTCGGCGGGCATATACCCTGGAGCGTGATTTAGGTGTCAATTTGGCCGGTGCGGCTCTGGCTATCGAATTACTAGAGGAAATTGAGAGGTTACAGGCACACTTGGCGCGGCTAGAGGCGCGCCACAGGCGTAAATAATATCTAGCGCACTGATCGCATGTGTGGACCTATAACCTCAATTTTTTCAATCCAAATGGCCCCACTGTAATCTTGTGGCAAGTAGTCTAACTCCTCCGGTTCATAGATACCGGCAAGGCCCCGCTTGCCACCTTGGTGATTTACCGCCATAACCAAGCTTCCCACCTGAGCTACCCGCGCAGAATAGCGATTGGGCCAGCCCCAAAGGGCCCATTTCCAAGTGTTGGGGGCAACCACTATGCTGTTGCGGCAGGCATCAGGCATGTAGCCACTCCAACCAATAAGCACATATTGCAGTGCACATTTCTTTGCACTGGTCTTGCTGAAGGCTAGTGCGTTTGGTCGTAATTCCCGGATCCTTTCTATTGGGCGGGTACCCCCATAAACCATCAGGCGGGAGTCAGTGAGTAATTGGTGCTGGCGTAGATAGGCATCCAGTCGGTCTGCTTCCGTTGGGTCATTGCTTTTTATATTGATAAGAAATTGTCGATTCGGGAAGTGTTGCAGAACCTCCTTTAAAGTAGGTAGCTGTCCAATACCTTGGCCGCGAAAGGGAAAAGTTTCACCACCATCGAAGGTATAGCCGTAGCCAATATCGAGCTTCTTTAAGTCTGCGAGGGAATGTTCCCGAGTAACGCCTTTTCCATCTGTACGGCAATCCAGGGTCCAGTCATGAAAAACGGCAAACTCACCATCAGTGGTGGGGTGAATGTCTAGTTCAACAATATTTGCACCGTGAGCAAAGGCAGCCTCCATGGAGGGTATAGTGTTTTCCAGGTAGCTGTGTTCAGGTCGGAATATACGAATAGCTGTGCAATCGTCACGTCCCAGGTTATCGCGATTGTAGGTTTGGTAGACTCCACGATGGGAAATCAGGATGGGGTCCCCCTGGGGAGCCGGTGCCAGCCAGGAAGCATTGAGTAGATAAATCACCCCAAATCCGAGAAGAGAAGTCAGTACTCCAATTTTGATGATAGGACCCCGCCCCATAAAATTGTCTCCGTATTTCCTGTTGAAGGTGCGCCAATACTAGCTGGCTTTGGCTCAAAAAAATGGGCGCTGGGAGGGCAAATTATGGCGAATTGAGGCGGGGAACAGGGCGGCTGGAACCGCCCCGGATCTGACTAGAGTGCGGCCTTCGTGATAGTAACAGTCAGGTAACCAGTGTAGACAAGGTAGGCCGTCAATAGTGCGGCGCCTTCCCACCGATTGATACGTCCCTGGCCGCGGAAGCCGTAGGCGAATATAAATAAAGCAATGGTGAGGCCAATCACCATGGGCCAGTCCCTGGACAAGACTTCAGGGGGTACGCTCGACATAGGTGCAATGGTTCCGGCGATACCCACGACTGCGAGCAGGTTAAACATATTGGAGCCGACCACATTGCCGATAGCGATATCGTGCTCGCCTTTGCGTGCCGCAACTATAGTAGCGGCCAGCTCTGGCAGGGAAGTGCCGAGAGCAACGATAGTAAGACCGATAACCAGGTCGCTGACTCCGAGGGATTCAGCAATCGTAACCGCGCCCCATACCAGCATGCGGGAACTGATAATCAATAAGGCTAGGCCGGCCACCACCCAGAAAATAGCCCGGCCGAGGGGCATGGAGTGCTCCTCCAGTTCGCCAGCTACTTCGCCTTCTAATTGATCGCCCTTGTTACGCAAGGCCGAGAAAACACTCCAGCCGATGAGTGCGAAGAAGCCCATAAGCAGAATAACGGCTTCCCAGCGCTCCAGTTTGCCATTCCACAGGAATGCGCCACCTAATAAGGTAATTGCCAGCAATAGCGGCAGTTCCTTGCGTACGATTTTTGAGTGCACCGTAAGGGGAATAATGAGTGCACTCAGGCCGAGGATCAGGCCGGTATTGGCAATATTGGAACCGTAGGCATTACCCAAGGCGAGACCGGGGCTGCCGTCCAAGGCGGCAATAGCGGAAACCACCATCTCTGGTGCGGAGGTACCGAAGCCAACGATCACCATGCCGATCAATAGTGTGGGCATTCCGGCATGTTTGGCAGTGGCTGCAGCGCCTTCTACAAAGCGGTCAGCACTCCAAACCAGCACAACAAAACCGGCGATAATGGCGAGAGCGGCAAGAAGCATAGGCGATCCTCAATAGTGGGCATTCAGATTGGGGCATTGCCCGACAAACGGGTGGCGATTGTACCGGCTCTCTGCGCTACAAACAGGGTGTTACCCCGATCAACGGCGCGATAAGTGAAAATAAACGTAAATGTCCCGCCAGTCAGACGGTTCTGCTGCCAGTGTGAACTACAGTCAATGCATGGCCCGGTAAATCTGCGGGGTGACCTATGGGCAGCGCACTTTGGCGCGGCGCCTCGTTCAGCTGGTGGAGATGTCGGGTAAATCTACGCGGGTCGCACAAAGCAATGCGCGGCAGATTCCGCGATATCCATGTCACCGGCCACTCGCCGGGTATCTAGGAGGCCTATATGCAACTCAAAGCTTCAATTGGAATACTGGCCGCGGCGCTGGTGCTGACCCTGTCCGCTTGCGAACATCGCAAAAAGGAAGAGGAGATGGACAAGAAAGGGATGGCGACCATGGAGACTGGATGTTGCCAGCACGCAGAGAGCGCCTGCGCGGGTGATGTCACCAAGTCTCAATGTGACCAGATGAGCGGCAAGTTTCACAAAGACCATATGTGCCGCACTGATAATGGTAAGTGTGCCCGTAAGGAGCGCTAGTGATATCGGGTGTGGTTAGAGGCTCATAGGCTAAGGCCACACCCGAATTCCATCCGCTCAATACATTTCCCCATTATCTTTCCCTGATGGGTCATTTCCTGTCTTTTATTTAACTCTCCATCTGAACAAATCTCTGTGACTGAAATTAACCTCTTGGTAACCGCTGTAGGGTCCAATAACAGGGGCCCTTGACATTAGTTACATCTGCAACTAACTTCGTTTGCGCTTTAAATCCACAATCCGCAGCCCCCATCAAAGGCGCTGCGATGATAAGAAATGGAGGACCGCATGGCGGACTTATTTGAAAACCCGATGGGTCTTAACGGCTTCGAATTCGTAGAGTTTACTGCGCCAGAAAAAGGTATCCTTGAAACCGTATTTACTGCCATGGGCTTTGAGAAAGTCGCCCGCCACCGCTCCAAGGATGTTGAGCTATGGCGCCAGGGTGATATTAACTTTATCACTAACTACGAGCCCAACAGCCACGCCTATTACTATGCCCAGGAGCACGGCCCCTCCGCTTGTGGCCTGGCTTTCCGTGTGAAAGACGCAAAGTTCGCCTATGAAGAGGCCCTGCGTAAAGGCGCACAACCTGTACAGGTGAATACCGGCCCGATGGAGTTGCACTTACCCGCGATTAAGGGAATTGGCGGCGCTACCCTGTATTTGATCGACCGCTACGAAGATGGCGAATCCATTTACGATATCGACTTTAATTGGGAAGAGGGCGTCGATCGCCGCCCTGAAGGCTGTGGTTTCCATACCCTGGACCACCTGACCCACAACGTATATCGCGGTCGTATGGACTATTGGGCCAAGTACTACGAAGACCTGTTTAATTTCCGCGAGATCCGCTACTTCGATATCAAAGGCGAGTACACCGGCCTGCTGTCCAAGGCTATGACCGCGCCCGATGGCAAGATCCGTATCCCGCTGAACGAAGAAGCGGCCGGTGGCGGTGGCCAGATCGAAGAATTCCTGATGAAGTACAACGGTGAGGGTATCCAGCATATCGCCTTCGCCTGTGACGACTTGATTGCCTGTTGGGATCGCCTGAAAGAGCGCGGTATGGAGTTTATGACTCCGCCGCCGGACACTTACTATGAAATGCTGGAAGAGCGCCTGCCCGGCCACGGTGAGCCCACCGAAGAATTCCAAAGCCGCGGCATCCTGCTCGATGGCACTACCGAAGGCGGACAGCCGCGCCTGCTGCTGCAGATCTTCTCCGCCAATATGCTAGGCCCGGTATTTTTCGAGTTTATCCAGCGCAAGGAAGACGAAGGATTTGGAGAGGGTAACTTTAAGGCCCTGTTCGAATCTATTGAGCGCGACCAGCTCAAGCGCGGCGTCATTAAAGAAAAGGAATAAAAAACGGAGGCTTCAATGGGTATTAAGCGCATTCACCACGTGGCGTATCGCTGCAGGGACGCCAAGGAGACCGTGGAATTCTACCGCGACCTTCTCGGTATGGACTTCCAGCTGGCCATTGCCGAAAACGAGGTACCCTCAACCGGTGAGCCGGACCCTTACATGCATGTCTTTATGGATGCGGGTATGGGGAATGTGCTTGCCTTCTTCGAAATCCCCAACTCTCCAGAGATGGGGCGCGATGAAAATACCCCCAAGTGGGTGCAGCATATCGCTTTCGAAGTGGAATCCATGGAAGAGATGCTAGCGACCAAAGAAAAGCTGGAAGCGGCCGGGGTCGACGTGCTCGGCCCTACCGATCACACTATTTTCCAGTCGATCTATTTCTTTGATCCCAACGGCCACCGTATCGAGCTGGCCGCCAATACCGCCAAGCCTGGTATGCACAAGGAACTGAAGCGGGTTGCTGAGGATATGTTGGAAGAGTGGTCTCGTACGAAAAAAGCCCCAAGGCATGCCGCCTGGATGCATGGGGAAGAAGAATTTGTGGAAAAAACTGAAGGGGAGGCACAGTGAAGTTAGCCAGCCTTAAATCCGGCCGCGATGGTCAACTGGTTGTTGTCAGCGACGATCTTACCCGCATGGTGCCGGCCGGCGATATTGCCCCAACCATGCAGAGTGCGTTGGACAACTGGGCATCAGTCAGTGGTGAGCTGGAGAAACTGCACGAGCGCCTGCAAAACGGTGAGATCCAGGGGGAGACTTTTGATCAAGCCCTGTGCGCTTCACCTCTACCACGCGCTTATCATTGGGCCGATGGCAGCGCTTACGTGAATCATGTTGAGCTGGTGCGTAAAGCCCGCGGTGCAGAGGTACCGGAGAGCTTTTACAGTGATCCGCTCATGTATCAGGGCGGTTCCGATACCTTCCTGGCTCCGCGCGAGCCGGTGAAGATGCCGCAAAGCAATGGCTTTGGCATCGACTTCGAAGCAGAAATAGCCGTGATTACCGACGATGTGCCTATGGGGGTGTCCGCCGAGGATGCGCTGTCCCACATCAAACTGATAATGCTAGTGAACGATGTTTCCCTGCGTGGTTTGATTCCTGCGGAATTGGCTAAGGGGTTTGGCTTCTACCAATCCAAACCCTCCAGTGCTTTCTCACCGGTATGCGTGACTCCAGAGCAGCTGGGTGAAAACTGGCGTGAAGGCAAACTGCACTTGCCACTGGTTTCCCACCTGAATGGCGAGAAGTTTGGTGAGCCCAATGCCGGAGTGGATATGACGTTCCACTTTGGCCAGCTGGTTGCCCATGCAGCCAGAACCCGCCCACTTTGTGCGGGCACCATTATTGGTTCCGGTACTGTATCCAATAAGTTGGATGGTGGCCCTGGTAAGCCTGTCGCAGAGGGTGGAGTCGGCTACAGCTGCATTGCAGAGATCCGTATGATTGAGACCATCCAGAATGGCTCAGCGAGCACGCCGTTTATGGACTTTGGCAATAGCATTGCTATCGAAATGCTCGATGATAAAGGCCAGTCAATTTTTGGTCGTATTGAGCAGACAGTGGAGAAGGTTTAATACCATTTTTTTGCGACGGCTTATACCATAGAAAGGGGTACCCGATGGGGCCCCTTTTTTATTATTTATATTCCAAGTTGGCGCATGGAAAGTAATGGCATTTGCCGCCGTATATTGGTCAGCTTTTCAGCTTCCAACGTGGCAGTGATGACTGCTTCACCCTCGCCGGCTCCGGCCAGGATTTCACCCCAGGGATCGATAATCGCTGAATGTCCCCAGGTACGTCTTTTCTCCGAGTGGATCCCCCCCTGATTGGCTGCAATTACAAAGCAGCCGTTCTCAATCGCACGGGCTTGCAGCAGGGTCATCCAGTGTGCCCGCCCTGTGGTGTGGGTAAATGCTGCTGGCACCAAAAAAATCTCAGCACCGGCTATGGCCAGCTGGCGGTAGAGTTCGGGAAAGCGCAAATCAAAACAGATACTGAGCCCCAGGGCACCCCAGGGCGATGTCGTCACACAGGGCTCGTTGCCGGGTTCAATACTGGCGGATTCACGATAGCTGCCGGTAGCGTCCTCAACTTCCACATCAAATAAATGTATTTTGTCATAGCGAGCCATTAAAGTGCCTTGATCGCCGAATAGCAGGCACGCTGAGCGGCTGCGCTTTCCCTCGGTAGGGCTACCGTCGGCTCGCTCCAGTAAGGGTATCGAGCCTGCGACCAGCCAGATACCCAGCTCCTCTGCCCAACTCGCAAGCGCGTGTTGAATGGGTTGTCTATCTGTATTGGTTTTACCAGAAATGCAAAATGGTTCGGCCACGGAAAAACTACCTTTATCCGAAAAATGTGCAAAGTTTTCCGGTAGCAGTATTAGTTTCGCGCCTCGTTCGGCGGCTTCCTTAAGCAGCTTGTAGGCCTGTGAAAGATTCTCTGTAACGCTTTCGCCGCTTACCATTTGCACCGCTGCGACACAAAGATTTTTCACTGGGGATCTCCTTTTTCTCCAATAGTTTTACGGAGTATGATAAAGCTGGAACCTTACGGGATAAATCTCAAGTACGCTTAAGTGTGCCAACTGTGGGCAGGTTGAGTATTCAATACTTGATAGTGATATTTTTCTCATTGTTAGCCCCGCTTGTCTAAATGTGTTTGTTGATGATTCCTTATTGGTTTAGCAATCTCTTATTAGCGTAGACCCAAATTTTCATAAAAATAATTTTCTGTAGATTTACAAAAAAAATTCTATAGAGATTTGTGTTACATGTTATTCATAGTTTTATATCAAATAAAAGAACTATAGATTCTTAGAGGGCATGGTAATTCCGAAGGAATATCTGATCAGTTAAATTTCTTTATTGAGTGGCTTTAGAGGTTAGCTACCTTTTTATATTGGGTAATAGAAAAACTCATCTTTAATCAACGAAATTTGGTCAGTGTCTCTCAATAATCCCCTTCAAATAACTGTTTATGCGGCGTGAAAAAATAGTGCCAGAGTCGATTTAAAAAGCTTTTTTATTCCCTGTTGAAGTTGAAAAATTTCTGCTTCAATATGATTTAACTTGTTGAATTGGTTGATTTTTTGTGGAGTTGTCAAAGCGGATGGCTCTGAATGCCCAATAGATTAGTCGAATTTAATCAGCTAAATATTGATAATTTTCACTATAAAATTGACCATAAGTTATGGAGAGAAAACATGCCAATGTTAACAGGTAGACGAGGCGAGCTGACTCGTTCAAAACAAGATGTTATTAATGCTGGAGGGTTGGTTCCTAAATTAGGTTTAAATGCCCATAAGGGCGGCTTCAAAGGATTTCTCGATTGTAAAAAAAAGGTCAATGGCGTAATGGGCTGCCAATGTCCAAATATGGATGAAAAATGGCTTTATTACAGGGGCGTGGCTATGATGCGTGGCTTTGCCTTAGATCCGGGGTTACTTACCGTTCATGTAAAAGCTAATACTGCTGGTCTTCTTTCGTGGGCTGGACCTGGTAATGAGTGCTATGCCGGTCAGCAAACTCGATATACCTCACCTGACATGGCTGTATTTGGCTGGGAAGATGGCAAAGAAGCGTTGAAAGAGGTTTATAGAAGGCTCGAGATACCCAGTGCACCAACTAAGACTGCTTTCGATCTTTTTAGGCAACATCAAGTAAAGTTTGCCATGAGCCCTGACATGAAAGTTTTAGCAATGATCGTGAAGAATGGAGTCGAATATAGCTATTTTACACCAATCAAAACAAAAGACATTGAATTTGGTGGCATATATGATGGTGGCCTTCAGCCAAAAGAAGATCCGATACTTAAAATACTGAGAATTAGAAGAATACCGAAAGATTCGTCTCAATATCAAGAAGCTCTTAGGAAAATTGAGCGGGACAAAGCGATTGAATCTAAGCCATTTTTAGACATTGTGACAAAAGCACAACCAGTCAATTTAAAATGGTACCCAGTTAATTTTAGGCTTCCTCAGCCATATAGTGGCCTTGGTGTGGGGAGAAAGGAAAAAATAGGATTGTAATAATTCAAATATGCAACTAAGCCCATGTCAATTTGAATGTTGTGTTCAGGTAGGAGACTTCCGCAACTATCACTAAGTGCGTTGGTTATTGTGGAAATGCAGGGTTTACTCAGTCTTCTGGTATCAGCTCATGTACTTCATGTTCCTGAAGGGTAGCTCTGCTATTAGATCTTACAAGAGCGAGGGACTAGCTGCGTATATTGTGGGGCCGTAGGCATAACGGTTCCCACAATGATTTCACTTTGCACCTTTTCATGTAATCAACTTTCCATAAATCACAACCTTTCTTGGTTCATGGGGCATAGAAAGCAATCTCGCAGAGGGCAACCCATGTTAAGGTTGGTCGATCTAATTCTGATAACTAAAAACCGAGCGATTTAATGGAGAGCAGCGTGAAATCCGGCAAGGCCCTGGCAAAACACATTAAGCGGGTATCTGGTGTTATCTTGGCTACTTGTGTACTAACCCCCGTATCTTGGTCCCTAACAGCAACAGAACAGCTCCAGGGTGTGATTGAAGACCACTGGCAATACAGTCTGCGTGAGGACCCGATTACTGCGGGTCGTATGGGTGTGTCGGACTATAATCGCCAATTGCCGGGGGTGGCTGCCGAGGACAGGGCGCGTCGACTCAAAGCCGAAGAGGAATTGCTCCGGCGTCTGCAAGCGGTGGACACCAATGAATTGAACGATTCGGATAGGGTTAATCGCGAGTTACTCGCCTGGGTTTTGGAAAACTCTATTGAAGCCAATGAATTGTTCCTGGAGCGGGTGCCCCTCAATACTTTTTACAGTTTTTATAGCGCTGCCCTGGATGCCAATAGTGGTTTGGCGATGACCCGTGTTGGCGATTATGAGGACTATATCGCCCGCATCCGGGACTTTGGCCGGTATTTCGATGAGAATATTGCCAATATGCGTGAAGGAGTTCGCACAGGTTTTGTCTTGCCCAAAATAGTGGTGCAGGGCATAGCCCCCACCGTGCGAGCTCAAGTTTATAAGGATCCCACTAAGAGCAGCTTGTACAAACCTTTTGTTGAGATGCCTATATCAATTCCCCCTGCAGAGCAGCAACGTCTGCGTGAAACTGGAAAAGCGGCAATTGAACAGGTAGCTATTCCAGCCTTTGCTCGGGTGGCAAACTTCCTTGAGGGAGATTATCTCAAAGCTGCCAGCGAAACTATCGGTGCCGAGAAAATGCGCGGAGGTAGTGACTATTATCGCCACAATATCCGTAACTATGTGACTCTGGATATGGACCCGTCAGAGATCCATCGAACCGGCCTTGCTGAAGTCAAGCGTATCCGTGCAGAGATGGAGGAGCTGATTAAGGAGTCCGGCTTTAAAGGGACTTTTGAAGAGTTTACCCATTTCCTGCGCACCGATCCGCAATTCTATGCTCAGACTCCGGAAGAGTTACTTAAAGAGACTGCCTATATCTCCAAGCGCATCGATTACCTGCTGCCAGAGTTCTTTAACCTGCTGCCACGCACTCCTTACGGAGTGGTTCCGGTACCTAGCGAGATCGCGCCCAACTACACCACGGCTTCCTATAATCCTGCCGCTATTGGTGGTACCCGCGGTGGAGCTTACTGGTTGAATACTTACGGCTTGGATCAGCGCCCTCTGTACGAGTTACCCGCTTTGACCCTGCATGAGGCGGTGCCTGGCCACCATCTGCAGAATGCCCTGTCCCAGGAGCTTGAAAATGTGCCGGACTTTCGACGGAATCTTTATTTGAGTGCTTTTGGGGAGGGTTGGGCACTTTACTCCGAGCGTCTCGGCAAAGAAATGGGCCTGTACACTACGCCTTATGAGCATTTTGGGCGTCTCAGCTATGAAATGTGGCGTGCGGCACGCCTGGTAATTGATACCGGCATCCACTCCCAGGGCTGGACCCGTCAGCAAGCGCTCGATTTTCTATCCAGCAATACTTCACTTTCTCCCGCGAATGTGCGTGCAGAAGTGGATCGTTATATTTCCTGGCCGGGCCAAGCCCTCTCTTACAAAATGGGAGAAATTAAGATCCGCCAGCTGCGTGCGCAGGCGGAAAAAGAGCTTGGTGATCGGTTTGACTTACGTGTCTTCCACGATGCGCTGTTAAAAAATGGAGCCTTACCTCTCTCCATGTTGGAAGAGCAGATGCAAGGTTTTATAGAGGAGCAGAAATCTTCTTAAAATATCGTTTTGCAATCCCGCTCTCAATTGCTAAAGCGGGATTGCAAATGAGAAAACAGATGCGCTTCTGGCTAATTTCCTATTCACGCTAATAGTTCACATAAAGTCTATCCACCCCATGGAGTGGGCGTACTTTATTAGCATCCCGCTACACATAAGAACGACTACTCCTCTCAGGTAGGTAGGATTAATTTTAAATAGGCAGTGTGACCCTATCCACGCACCTATGATTTGTCCAATCATCATTAGGATGCCTACTATCCACGCAATATGTCCGGCAAGTAAAAATATAATTAAAGAGGCTAAATTGGTGGAGAAGTTTAGAGGTTTTGCCATCGCAGTAGATGTCAATATATCTTGTCCCCGGCAAGCTATACCTGACAGGGTGAAAAATGACCCTGTTCCAGGTCCGAACATGCCATCGTAGTACCCAATCAATGGAATTACCCCATATTTATATTTTCTGCTGGATAATTTTGGCTCCTCATTATTCTGAGTCAATGACGGGGAAATTAGGAAATAAACGGCAATAAATAAAAGCACTACAGGAATTATATATGACAAGATGTCAGTGTTAATAAATTGTACTGCTATTGTTCCAATAGCCGCACCAATAAAAGCCGGTAGCATTAAGCTCTTAATCCCACTCCAGCTTATTTTACTGCTCTTAATCATCATATAAGTTGCAGTTGCTGTACCGATACTGCCTTGCAATTTATTGGTGCCTAGGGCGGTTAAGGGCGGTACACCACTCAGAATTAAGGCCGGTACTGTTATCAGGCCGCCACCACCTGCCAATGTATCGAGTAGGCCGGCTATTACGGCAATAAAAAACAAAATAGACAATAATTCAATAGAGAAGCTTGCGAACTCCAAGAGAATACCTCCTATCGCATGTTGCTAAGGCTTAACTTTCAATAACCTTCTTTATTTTTCTTCCACCATGTTAGGAAATTTTCCCCAATGGAATGCTGTGGTAGGGAATGGGAATCTTTTTCTATCCCCTGTTCCTTTTCCATTTCAGTGACCTTTTTATTCGCCGTGCTAAACCAAACCTTGGGGTCTTTTATTCCCTGCTGTAGAGCATCGCCATAGAGTGCAGAACTGAACCAGGTGCGCTGGGAGTCGTCGCTGCAACCAAAAGAGGTTCTGTTATCGGCAGCGGAGGTAAATACGATACGATTTGGGGTGCTCAAAGGCTCAATCCACTGGCCGGAATAGCAGGCTGAAATTACTATCCACTGGTATCTTGCATTAAGGTTATCCAGCCATTTTTTTCCGTCTGCCACAGAGAGATCCTTTAGTGGCATTTTACCCTCAGCAATTGTTAAGTCGCCATTGCGTGCACCGTGGCTGACAAGGTGCACTAGCAGTAGGTCTTCCTGTGGGTCCAGTAACTGATCCAGGGCATTGAGACTTTCTTGGATACTGGTGCGGGTGGCGAGAGGAAAACTGTAGCCGCCACCGTTACTGAGGCGTAGTACACGCTCATCAATACCAAAGGCCTTATCAAGGCGTTCTGACACCCAATCCAATTCTCTGGCAAATACCGGAGAGGTGCCATCTCCGCCTACTAACAGCGTGTACACATCGCGTACACCAGGCCTCTGCGGTGCCAGTGCATCAATAGCGCTTTGTAAGCGATCACTCTCGCTGTAAAGGCGTGTTTCCGCCTCGGCTGCAGGAATTTCTTGTTGTGTACGCCAGGCCGCCTCACTGGGAAAATAGGTGCCCTTAGCAAAATAGCCGGACTCTTCAATAATATTTCCCTCGCCATCAATGCTCACACGCAGGCCTTCTCCATCCGCCTCTCCGTAGCGAAAGTTGGCGCGAATAGTGGTCCCATCAGGTTGGGTCAATTCACCAGCGCCAGAGTAAAAGCCGTATTCGAAGTCGCCTTTGTATCTGTAGCCTTCGTTATCTGAGTAATCTCCGCGTAGAAACATTCCCTGCTCGAAAGTGCCTTTATATTGACTGCCATCTTCAGTGGTCAGCTCACCTTCACCGTGTGGACCGTAATCCAGAAACTCACCACTATAAGTTTCTCTGCCATCCCATTTTGCTGTGCCTCTTTGCAACTCCCCATCATTGAAATGACCCGACCATTCATTTTCACCACAGGTATAGCGGCCTTTGCCATGTGGTTCTCCATTGAGGAATTCACCCTCATAAGTACAGCCATCTGTTTTGGTAAGTAATCCCTGGCCGCTAATGCGACCATTGTGAAATTCCCCGCGATAGTGATTACCATCGGGCCATTGCAACTGGCCCTGACCATGGAAAAGGCCATCTTGTAAGTCACCTTTGTATACAGAACCATCTGGCAGCGCGGTGCCGCCTGCAAACTGTGTTGGCTCGCAGGCACTGAGAAGAAGAAAAAGAGGGGTTAAGTAGGCGTATCTCATTCCATGGTCCATCATTGATGCTCTGGAGTGAGATTAACAAAATGGTGCCAACAGGGCTCTAGGCTTTATTCAGCTGCTCGAACTTAAGCCCGTATTTTTCCAGCAGCTGGCGTACCCGGTGGGAATCGTTGTTGGATTTTTTAGCTGTGCGGCTTATCTGAAAAAGCCGGCGCCCGGCTTCCGCCATGGAGCTGGATTCCTCACAGACTTGGATCAGTCCTGCCAGTTTGATCTGCTCGTAGTAATCCATCTGTTCAATATTGCCGGGGCCCAGTAGCGCTTCAATACGTGCAATGGGTAGCGATGACTCATTGGTAGAGGCTTGCCACTTTAAGCACAGTCGCTGGATTTCCTCTTCCACCACTTCAGTGGTAATACGCCCACCATCGGCGAGAGTGCCCATGCGCAGGATACTGGCGTTAAGGTCGCGAAAGTTAGCGGACCAGCTGGCCTCTCCTGAATGGCCAAAGTTGAGATACCTCTCCCGTGCCGCTTTATTGAAGCTCACCAAATGGCCAGACTTTCTGGAAAAAGCCTCCAGCTCAAAGTCGATATTGGGTTCCAGGTCTTCAATACGTTCACGCAGGGAGGGCAGGCGGTAAGTCCACAGGTCAATTCGGGCAAGCAGGTCCGCACGAAACTTACCTTCGCGGCTGTGCTGGACAAGATCCCGGTTAGTACCGGCGATCAGCTGGAAGTGACTGCTCACCTCTTTGTCTGAGCCAAAGGGCATAAAACGTTTGTGTTCTATAGCGCGTAACAGCATGGCTTGCTCGTCCAGTCCCAGCTCGCCGATCTCGTCCAGAAAAAGTAGGCCCTTATCAGCTTCCATCAACAGCCCGGGACGATGTGCGGTGGCACCGGTAAAGGCGCCTTTGCGGTGGCCGAACAGAGCGGACATGGCATTTTCGCCGCGCAGAGTGGCGCAGTTTACTGCTACCAACCCGCCTTCCAGCTTACCGCGCTGTTTGCGCAGCTCATAAACACGCTGGGCCAGTTGTGATTTACCCGCCCCCGTAGGGCCGGTTATTAATATTGGGGCGTCAGAGCGGATAGAGACCTGCTCCAGCTGCTCGATCATCTGGTTAAAAGCGAGATTATTAGTTTCAATGCCACCTTTCAGGTAGGTGGTGCCCTCTTGGTGTTCCCTCTGGAATCGCGAGGCAATCTGATCGTATTTGGAAAGATCCAAATCGATAATTTGGTACTCGCCCGGCAAACCACTGTGCTTGCGTGCCGGGGATGTTTGTAGCAGGCGCCCGGGGAAATACCCCGCTTCTGTTAATAGATATAGGCAGATCTGGGCCACATGGGTGCCCGTGGTGATATGTACCAGGTACTGCTCATCATCCGGCTTGAAGCTATAGGCGCGGGCGAAATCCAGCAGGTTGCTGTATACGCTCTCGAAATCCCAAGGGTCGTTAAAGTTCACCCGGTGGTGGACCACTTCAGTCTCTGGAGAGACCCGTGCAATATCTTCGGTTACCTGGTCTGCCAGGTTCTTTGAGTGATTGTCGAACAGAAGTTCCAGACGGTCGATAAGCAGGTCTTCGTGCTGGCACATGGATATGTTTGGGCGCCATTTGTCCCAGCGCTTGTCACCTTTGCCGCGCCGATCTTTGCTGGTACCGAGAATACTGATAGCAATTGTCTTCATGCTATCTAAAATATTATTTTAATATCAAAAAAGATAGAAATTTATGGCTTTCTTATTTCAAAAAAACTCTCAAGAGTTTTGGTATTAAAAATAAATTCCATAAAAAACAACAAGTTATAAAAAATTTCCAACTTTGATAAAAAGTTGGCACTCAATTCGCTATATCAATAGAAAAATGAAGCGTAAGAACATCGAGCGCGGTTTCAAAAGGAGTTAAAGATGAAACCAATGCCATATGAAGTGATGCAGGCAGGTGGGGTGCCGATTAAGTCTTGGACCCTGGGAGTGCCCTTTGAGGATGAAGCCAAGGCGCAGCTCAAAAATATTTCTCAGATGCCCTTTATCCACAAATGGGTGGCAGCGATGCCCGATGTACACCTGGGCAAAGGCGCCACGATTGGCAGTGTGGTACCTACCCTGGGGGCGGTAATTCCCGCAGCTGTGGGTGTGGATATCGGCTGCGGCATGATGGCGGTGCGAACCAGCCTTACAGCGGCGCAACTTCCGGATAACCTGGCAGGGGTGCGCAGCGCTATTGAACGCGCAGTGCCCCATGGCCGTACGGGCCGGCACCGGGGCAGGGGGAGGGATAAAGGTGCCTGGGAGAATCCGCCGGATGATGCACTTGCCGGTTGGGCGCCATTGGCAGCGCAGTTTGAGTTGCTTAAAGAAAAGCACCCTGTATTAAAAAATACTAATAACATCAACCACTTGGGAACATTGGGCACCGGCAACCACTTTATTGAGATGTGCCTGGATGAGCACGGTAGCGTATGGCTGATGCTGCATAGCGGTTCCCGTGGTGTGGGTAACCGTATTGGTACCTACTTTATCGAGAAAGCCAAGCGGGACATGGAGCGTTGGCATATCCATCTGCCGGATAGTGACTTAGCATATTTCCCAGAAGGCACAGAGCATTTCGATGACTATGTACTAGCGGTGGAATGGGCACAGGAGTTTGCTCGTATCAATCGTGAAGTAATGATGACGCGTACTATCGGTGCGGTGAAGCAGGCTCTGGGCATGGATTTCGAAGCGCGCATGGAGGCAGTGAATTGCCATCACAATTATGTTTCCCGAGAGCACCACTACGGCAAGGATGTGCTGGTGACGCGCAAGGGGGCTGTAAGAGCTCGTGTTGATGAAATGGGCATTATTCCCGGGAGTATGGGGGCCAAATCTTTTATTGTGCGGGGGCTGGGTAATGAGGAAAGCTTCTGCAGTTGTAGCCATGGTGCTGGGCGAGTGATGTCGCGTACCAAGGCAAAAAAACTGGTGTCCCTGGAGGAGCACCGCGCGGCTACCATCGACGTAGAGTGCCGTAAAGACGAAGGTGTGATCGACGAAACCCCATCGGCCTACAAACCTATTGAGAAGGTTATGGCAGCACAAAAAGACCTGGTGGAAATCGTTTACACCCTCAAGCAGGTAGTCTGCGTCAAAGGATAATCGGTGTCGGTCAGGGATAAGGCCTTCAGTATGTAAAGAATGCCGGAGATAGTGCCCAACGGGCCGGTTCTCCGCAAACAAGTTTGAGTGTTTTTGTTCCAGTCAGCGGAGCCGGTTCTGTATGCCGGCCTGGCACCACCGCCGCTGGCGGCAGGTGTACCCTCTGGGCCAATCCTCAAACGCTAACTTTGTAGCTCAATTGGTAGAGCAACCGTTTTGTCGGTTGGTTACGGGTTCAATTCCCGTCAAAGTCACGTCGCCTGGAAAGCGATCTTAAGGGAAGGCGAGAGCCTGGGGTTCGAATCCCCGCAAAGAAGCCCTCTTTGTTGAAATCTATCCGGGGCCCATTGTGCCTTATGGTTTCGGCAATTCGGTATTATACCAATTGCCAAACAAAAAGGTACTTCGGTGACAGTGTCGCCTTTCGTGGGTTTGCACTGTGCGAGCGGATTACAGGTTATGCATTGACTCTATTTTGACCAGGGATGTTGGCTGTATTTCCCAGGAGAGGAGAAAGAAAAAGTCTGCAAAACCGCTGTATTTTGCTCCTACTTTGTACAAGCGCTGGGCCACCCTGGGATCGGGTGGGCCCCACCCAAAAGGAATAAAAGATAAGAGATCGGAGAAATGAAGTCTCTCTTTAAAATATGGAAGATTGTGGATGTGGCTGATAACGAGCGTGCATTGCTGTTTCGCCGCAGTCGATTTGAAAGGGTATTGCCTCCTGGACGTCACCGTATCTGGCTGCTTTCCGGTGATGTGCGGGTGGAGACCTATGATATTACCGAAGTGGTTTTTGATGCGATTAAAGCAAAATTCCTTCTGAATACTTATGGACAAATATTGGGTGAATATTTGCAGTCCTATGAGTTATCTGATCATCAGGTAGGCCTTTTTTACCAGGATGGTCACCTGGTGGATATCCTTCCTCCTGGTACTTATCGCGCTGTGTGGAAGGGTAGTGAAACCGTGCGTGTAGGTATTGTAGATATTTCAAAGGAGTATTCCATTGATGACAATATATTGGGATTGCTTGGTCGTGGGGTGAAGGTCGGACAAATGCGTATTGCCGCTCAGGCGGTTAGCTACAACGAAATTCCCGATGAGCACGTAGGCCTTCTGGTTGTTAATGGCAAACTGGAAAAAACCCTGCAGCCCGGTCGTTATGGATTCTGGAAGTACAATCGCTCCATCGTGGTGAAATTGATGGACATGCGCTTGCAAACTATTGAAGTGAGTGGCCAGGAAATTCTTACCAAGGACCGGGTAAGTTTGCGTATAAACCTGAGCGGTAGTTTCAAGATTACTGATCCAAAGCGGGTAGCATTAAAACTCAGTGACTACAAAAGCTATATTTATCGTGAATTGCAACTATATCTGCGTGAAGCAGTGGGTACCCAGACTCTGGATAGCTTGTTGGCGGATAAGGATCGGCTGAATATTGTTATTGCTACGGGCATTCGTAAAAAAATAGCGGAGTACGGTATCGAGATCGTCAGTGTCGGTGTGAAAGACATTATTTTACCAGGCGATATGAAAATGATTCTAAATCAGGTAGTGGAAGCACAAAAAGAATCTGAAGCGAATTTAATAAAACGCCGGGAAGAGACCCAGGCCATGCGTTCCATGCATAACACCGCCAAGATGATGGATAACAATCCTGTGTTACTGCGGTTAAAAGAATTAGAGTCGCTGGAAAAGGTCAGTAATCGTATCGATAAAATTTCAGTATACGGCGGTCTTGAGGGTGTGCTTAATGATTTAGTGAAGCTGCGCCCAACTGCTTGAATAAAATAAAGACATCGAAACCGTTTAGTTGTATTTAAGGGAATTATTAGTGATTGAGATTGATGGCGCCCAGGGGGAGGGTGGCGGCCAGATTTTACGGACTTCCCTCACTTTGTCCATGTGCCAGGGAATACCGATTCGTATTAAAAATATTCGAGCAGGCCGCAATAAGCCTGGACTATTACGCCAACATCTCACTTGCTTACGCGCTGCCAAAGCTATTAGTGATGCTGATGTTAGCGGTGAGCAGCTGGGGGCTACGGAAGTTACTTTTATTCCGGGAAAAGTACGATCTGGCGAGTATCATTTTTCCATCGGCTCGGCCGGTAGTACCAGCTTGGTATTGCAAACGGTGTTGCTGCCTCTTTTATTTGCTGATGGTATTAGTGAGCTGCACTTGGAAGGGGGTACCCACAATAAAAAGGCCCCAAGCTTTGATTTTATAGCTCAGGTTTATTTGCCTCTATTAGCGCGTATGGGCGCGGGAGTGGAGGTGGAGCTAACGGATTATGGTTTTTATCCAGCTGGTGGCGGTGCCTGGCGTGCGCGTATCCACCCCCTCTCCAATTTATCAAAACTGGAACTGACTGAAAGAGGAGAGCTGCTGGAGCGCAAAGCTGTAGCCATATCCGCGAATATACCGGCTCATATTGGCTTGCGTGAACTGGCGCAGGTGAGTAAGCAATGTGAGTGGCCGGCTGAGTATTTGCAGCGAAAACAGGTGCGTTCCCAAGGGCCCGGTAATTTGCTGTCGCTGCGGTTGCAATCTGAACAGGTAACTGAAATCTTCGATTCCATGGGCGAGCAGGGCGTAAGTTCAGAGCGGGTTGCCCAGCGTGCGATTCGGCAGATGCAGCGTTATCTGAATTCTGGTGCGCCGGTAGGTGAATATCTGGCCGATCAACTGTTATTGCCTATGGCTTTGGGCAATGGTGGTCGCTTTTGTACATTGAAGCCCAGCCAGCATTTATTGACCAATATTCAGGTGATCCGAGAAATTATAGGTACGGACGTTCGGCTGGAAAAATTTGGTGCAGATAAATGGGAAGTACTTGTTGTTTAGAAGTAAAGAAGCTTGATACTTAGAAATTACAAAAGTGTACCTTTAAAAAGTATTCAGGCCATTGATATTCTGCTCGTTTAGAATCGTCTATTTGTATATTATCTAGAAACAAGATATCACATTTATAATGTGGCACACCTCATGGAGTCCCTTGTAATCACTCGTCTTAGCTCTTGAGTGTATTCAAGCATGAGAGCTTATTTTATTTCGAATGTAAAATGTCAATATAAAAGGAATTTATTAGGAATATGTCTAAGTTGTTAAGATTAGCCGTACCCTTAATTGCCCTTGTAACAGCCGCATGTGGCGGTGGTGGCAGTGGCGGCAGTGATGGAAATGCTGAAAATGGAAATGGTGGGACGACTGTTCCTGTCGCCAACCAAGCCCCGGTAGCAAGCTTTACTTTGTCTTCGCAGTCTGGGCTTTCACCTGCGCTGGTTAAGTTTGATGCATCTGCTTCAAGCGATACGGACGGCAGTATCACTAGTTACGAATGGAATTTTGGTGATGGCAGTGATGCTACTGGGAAGGAAGTTGAGTATACCTTTTATGCATACGACGGGGTTGACAAGGAGTATACGATTCAGCTGACGGTTACGGATAATGACGGTGCGACTGCCACTTCCGAATTGACGTTTACAGCCCTTAAAAATTCACCGCCCGTTGCAAAATTTTCATATAACCAGCCAAATCTTGAATCACGATTGGTTTTATTCGATGCATCGGAAAGTAATGATGCAGAAAGTACTGACTTATTGTACAAGTGGGATTTTGGTGATGGTACGACAGGTGAGGGTATTCAACCGGAGCATGAATACCAGGAGTATGGAGCTTATACCGTCACCCTAATTGTGGATGATCAGACGGGTAACACCAATAATTATGTGACTAACTTGTTAGTCAGTGATGGTCAGTTCGTTGCGTTTGGAAAGATATCTCTCGCAAAAGGAGAATATGCTGATAGCGATACCAATGATCCCAACAGCGAGCTTGTACCCAATAATTCAATGAAAGAAGCACAGACAATTTCCGGGGTTAGTGAAGTTGTTGGTTTTGTTGTTGCTCAATTTGCTTCTCAAGATAAGAGTTCAAGTGCCTACCGGGATGAGTTTGATTTCTATGTTGCCTCGTTAAAAAAGGATCAGAATGTTTCTCTACATATTCAGGACTGGCAAAATGGTGATGCAGATATCGATCTTTGGTTGATAGATGAGTCTGGTAATTTACTCATAGGTTCAAATGGTGTTGAAGAAACGGAATCCCTAAAAATCCCAGAAGATGGAAGTTATTATTTGGCAGCATTGGCATTTGGTGGGGCTTCTGCTTACCGTATGCAAATATCCTCTGCTCCGACAGTTGATAGCGTTGGTAATTCAATCCGTACCAATGAAAATTTTGTCGCTGGTGAACTTATAGCTCGTCTAAAGCCCAGGGCTAAATTAGCAGGTATTGGGAAGCTTACTGCGGCAGGCGCGGTCAAGCACACTACCAGGGATAATGGCCCAATGCTACTGGATTCAAATCAGGCGGCGAAGGGGTTTGGCTTATTTAAGTCAGCGGGAGTATCCTCGCTATCGAATACTGCTGGCGTAAAGGTTTCAGCTGAAATACAGCGTAAATTGGAGACCATTTATAATCTCAAGCGTCTTAATGCTAGTGGCCAATTTGAATATGTTGAACTGAACCGGATTCGTCAGCGTCAATCAGTCAGCGATCCCTTGTATCCAAAGATGTGGCATTACTCACAAATTGCTGTACAGGACGCGTGGAGTACGTCAACCGGAAGAGGTGCAATCGTTGCGGTATTAGACACGGGTATCTTATCAGGTCATCCAGACCTCCAGGGTCAGTTGGTAGCTGGCTTCGATATGATCAGTGATATTGATAATTCCGTGGATGGAGATGGTATTGATCCAAACCCTGAAGACCCAGGTGATGCTCCAGACAGTGATAATGATTCCTGGCACGGTACTCATGTGGCGGGCACAATCGCTGCAGCTACTAACAACGGTATTGGTATTGCAGGCGTTGCCCATGAAGCCAAAATAATGCCTGTACGGGTGCTGGGCGCTGAAGGAGCTAGCGATTATGACATTGCTCAAGGGATTTATTTTGCTGCAGGTCTTACAAATGACTCTGGTAAAGTTCCAGATCAAAAAGCTGATGTAATCAATATGAGCCTCGGGGGGGCGGGTTACTCTCAAACGATGCAGGATGCCATAAGCGCAGCCCGTGAAGCGGGCGTGATAATTGTCGCTGCAGCAGGTAATAATAGTGATGATGTTAGTAACTATTCGCCAGCTAACCTCGACGGTGTTGTTACCGTGGCTGCCACCCAACAAGGTGGTGAGCCTGTTTGGTACTCCAATTTTGGGGGGAATGTTGATTTAACAGCTCCTGGCGGTTTAATGCCAATTGATCGGCGTGACCCTTTTGATCCCTTTGACCCTAAGGTAATAGCGAAATCTGATGGCGGTGTGATAAGTACTCTCGGGAAAGAGACTGAGAGCGGTGAAATCGAGTTTATCTATGGGGGTATGCAAGGTACTTCTATGGCTGCACCTCATGTGTCCGGTGTTATTGCCTTGATGAAGGAGGAGTGGGAGTCGATGACTCCCGACGATTTTGACAGCTTGATAACAGACTTTAAGGTCTCCTACGGTAATACGCCAAGTCCTCGGTTTGGTTATGGTGAAATTAATGCTGAGCTTGCAGTTGCTTCTGCAAAATCTCGTGCGTTCGTCACGCCGCAGCTTGGGCGTCTGTATATTAAAAGTGGCCATCAGCATGAACTGTGGGCCCAAAAAGAAACGAAGGTAGAACTGTTGGCAAATATGCCTGGAGTTTCGGTTGCTGAGATTAATGCATCTGAGTCTTGGTTGAACGCCAGCTATCTAGATGAGGATTCAAGTGGTCTTGGTAATTATCAAATTACTGTAGATACCTCCAACCTGGAGGCAGGTCGTTATTCTGGTATTTTGAGCTTTGTTGCTTCTACCGAAACCCGTTTTGATTTATGGGTATCAGTCCAGGTTATCGGTGAAGATGTGGAATCTGGTGGTGATGCCGGTGCCGTTTATGTCGATTTTGTTGATATCAAAACTGGTGAGGCTGCAGGCCGGGTAATGGCAACTTTCGATCCAGAGCAGGGCGTCTACCATTATAAGTCCCCAGAATTAGATGCCACTTCTGAGTTAGGGTATGGTGTGATGGCAGGAACCGATATCGATAATGATGGGGTTATCTGTGAAGTGGATGAACTGTGCCACCGCTTGGTGACTAATGATGATTGGTTACCAATAGTTAGTGGGTATTTTCACGAAGATGTAGAAGTTACGGATTTAGAGTTAAGGGCGTTATGGTTCCCCTTGAAAGATCTATAACCTAAGGCGCTGTGCTAGCCGATAGCCATCCCCATCCTTTTGGGTGGGGATAATCATTCAATCTTATTTAGATCATCTAGTGATTAATCGTCGCAGTGAGGATTACCGTCAATACAGCACTCCTCCTGCAGGAATTCCACCAGCCTGAATAGTTCTTCATACTGAGGCACACAATAGAGGGTGCGGCCCTCTCGTCGTTGAATGACCAACCCCACAGATACCAAACGGTTAATGTGGTGGGAGAGAGTGGAGCCAGGAACATCCAGCGCTTCCTGTATTTCTCCAACAGGCATGCCCTCTGGGCCACCTCTGACCAATAGGCGGAATATTTCCAGGCGGGTTAAATGGCCTAATTCAGCGAAGCACTTGGCGGCTATGTCTGTCTGCATTGTTGTGTTCCTGGGGCTCCAATATTTCTATATTACTAGAAATAACTTGTAGTCACAAAAAAGCTGCACTAATATATTTCCATGAATCTAGAAATACGGAATGAATGCAATGTCTCCAGAAGTTCTTGTAATGCTTGAAGAGGCGCTGGGCATGTTTGTATGGCTCGGTATCGAGCTGACAGCGTTATTTTTGGTAATCAGTTTTATTATTGGCGTAATTCAGGAATACCTGCCGTCAGGAAAAATCCAGGTTATTCTCAGCTCAAAGAATGGCCGTGGCTACTTTTCTGCAGCGATACTCGGTGGTCTGACACCATTCTGTAGTTGCTCAACCATCCCTATGCTGAGCGGCCTGTTGAAAGCCCGAGCCGGTTTTGGACCAACAGTCACCTTCTTATTCACTTCGCCACTTTTGAATCCCATCATTATTGGTCTATTCCTTGTGACCTTCGGCCTTAATATCACTTTGGTTTATGCCGCAACGGCACTGGCAGTTTCAGTGACTGCTGGGTATGTATTGGAGCGGCTCAACTTTGCTCGCTTCATTCGCCCGGAAGTATTGAAGGGGAATACTGGAAGCGGCTGCTCTGGTGCGAGTAAACCCAGGAAACCAGAGGCTGGCGGCTGTGGTGCCAGTGCATCTGCAACTACTTGTACAGAAGAGAAAGCTTGCAATGGACCGCTTCCCCAAGTCGCCGCTTGCGATGGTACCGTTGCATTGAGTGCCGTGCAGGACAATCGCTGGGTGCGGATCTGGCGGGAAACCTGGAGCCAGTTTAAGAAAGTACTGCCCTACCTGTTGATTGGGATCGCAATCGGTGCTTTCACCTACGGCTTTATACCTGCAGATTTCATTGCAAAGTATGCTGGAGCCGGTAACCCTCTCGCCATCCCTTTCGCGGCAGTAATTGGGGTCCCGCTATATATCCGTGCTGAGGCCGTAATCCCCTTATCTGCGGCGCTGCTCGCAAAAGGCATGAGTATGGGGGCAGTAATGGCATTGATTATTGGCAGTGCCGGTGCCAGCCTAACTGAGGTGATCCTACTGAAGTCGATGTTCCGCAAACCAATGGTAGCGGCTTTCCTGCTAGTGATCTTCGGTATGGCAATTTTTGCAGGTCTGCTGTTCCACCTGTTTTTCTCATAAACCCCTGAACCATATGTAGGAGCAATGATGGACTTTGATAAAAATAATTCCGGTGCTGAAAATCACTTTGTGCGTAACAGCCCATCGGCACTTAAAAATATTTTTGGCACAGAGAAAGTAATTCCCTTTTGGGTAGCGGATATGGATTTCAATGTAGCCGACCCTATTAGAGCAGAATTGCAAAGGTTGGTGGATAGAGGGCAGTTCGCCTACGAGTTCTACCCCGAGGGGATCTTTAGTGCAATTAGTAGTTGGTATCAGCGGCGTCACAATTTGCGGTTAGAAACGGATAAATTTGTTCAGGTTACAGGCGTTTTGACTGGTATTGCGCTATTGATCCGTGAGCTTACTGAAAAGGGTAATTCCGTTCTGGTTCAGCCCCCGGTCTATCACCAATTTAGTAAAGTGATCCAAAGTGCAGGCCGTAAAATTGTTAAAAGTCCGTTGCGAGTGAGTGATGGAAGGTACCGGATGAACTTTACGGGACTGGATAAGCAGTTCGCAGATCCGGAAGTAAAAGCAATGATCCTTTGCAATCCGCACAACCCGGTTGGGAGGGTCTGGCAAAAGGAAGAGCTGGAAAAGCTCCTGCAATTAGCCAATAAATATAATGTGACCATTATCAGCGATGAAATCCATGGTGATATTATTTATTCGGGTCATCAATTTACCAGCTTGATGGCTCTGGATTCAGAGAAACATGTAGCCTTGATTGGCTCGCCAGCCAAGACTTTTGGTATGCAGAGTATTTCCAATGGATACATCTATACCCAAAACAGCAGGTTGCTAAAGGCAGTTGGTGATGTAAGTGAATCCATGTATCTGAATCATGGCAATGCCTTCACCACTTTTGCAACTATTGCTGCTTTTGAAAAGGGGGATGCCTGGCTGGATCAGTTATTGGCTTATCTTCAGGATAACTTGGGTTGGATAAAGGAGTTTTTGCTGGAGGAATTATCGGTTGTAAAAATGACGTCCGTAGAAGGTACCTATCAGGTCTGGCTGGACTTTTCAGAAACTGGCTTTGCGGGTAGCGAGCTTACTACAAAATTGGCTGAAGCCGGCTTTGGCGCATCGCCAGGAACCTGGTTCCACGACAAAGCAACACAGTTTGCACGGATGAACTTTGCTGTACCCAGGGCCGATATAAAAAAGGCCTTCCTGCGTTTAAAAGAGGTTTTTGCAAAGCCCAATACAAGTTCTGGGAGCAGTGCCAGTGATAGAAAGTGTTGTGGCTGCTGCGATTAGCTCAAAGTATCATCGTTTGCTAGTTGTCTATTGTTAGTAAGTATTTGGGCGGCCTCCAGTGCCGCTCAAGAAATCCTTGAGGCTACCAGGTAGATAATGGTCCCAGCCACTTTTGCACATATCCCAACATTTCATCTCAGGGGAAAGGCCAATGTGGGTAAAAGTAACCAGAGTTCCCTTATTCTCCTCAGAAAACTCGAAGCGCAGGGTACTGCCCTTCCACTCCTCGGGGTCATCCACGTTATCGGACACCATATTCGACTCGATGCATTCGAGCTCAATCAGTTTTTCTGGCTTCAATGTTTTGGCGCGGAAAACCCAGTAAGACTCTCCCTTAAACCCGGTTTTGGCAGTGTCGCCCACCTGTAGAAAGGGTGCGCTTACCGGTGTCCACCACTGGGACATTTTTTCGGCTACCGCTTTATAAGCATCTCCCTGGGAGCTTGGGCTAAAAAATGAGGTGGTGTAGTTGGACATTACCGCTCTCCATAAGGTTGTTATAATTGGCCCAGCAGGGCATTCATTAAATACTATTTATCTTTTACCAATAATCCAGAGACTTCGCCTTTGGGGTCCAGTTTTGTATGCAAGTTAATGAACACTTTATTATCCATTAATCCTTTCCGATAAGGTTCCTCGACAAGCCATTTCCCCATAATAAAACCGCTGTTGCCCTCAGAGCATTTCTTTTTAAGTCCGTGTTTATCCTTGTCTGTTTTGGTAGCGGGCCAGTCTGGGACCATCCCCGGTTGGGTTGGCATACCACAGATAGTTTGAATAATCGGGCCGCTCGCCTTGCCAGGCTTGCAAATAGGTGGTTCCTTGCCGTCGCCCGAACACTGGAGGTGGAAATGCGACATGGCGACCCCACCCTGTGATAGACCACTGTACCCAACCATAAAGCTCAGCATATGCGTCTGGTTGTTATAGGCGCCGATTAAGAAACCATTAGCATCTTTGGGGGTTTGCGGATTGACTTTTTTACCGAGCATATTTTCATTAGCAGTGGTTAGGTCAGCTTTAAAGATGGTAAACCGCTTGTCATCTCCCGCATCAGACCAGGCTTTCTCGCCAGCACCATGTTTAGCGGTTGGTGTATCTTTTTCTTTTTTATTGTGGCTATCGGCAGTTGTGAAAGTGGAATAGGCCAGTACAAGCATCGCCATTATTGAAAAAACGGCGATGGGCAATGAATTCAGTTTCATTAACCTCTCCTCTTTATTAAATCAATATTGTCATTGCACGGTGGAAAATGGGATGCCAGCCCCTAAACAAGACTTATTCACCATGATGAATGGGGACAAATCATGGGGTGTATTGGCGATAAGTACTTGTAGCATATGTGGTAGGTATTGGCCTTACGGGGCCAATTTAAAAGACAGTATTTTTTACCCTATTTTTTATCCTGGACATGTTTAGGGTTGGGCGAACCCCGCGGTGAGAGCCTGGCTCACAGCGACTTACTGGCTCACGGAGTGGGGAATCAATCGGAAAATATTGGGATATTTCGCTGAATTTTATTAACAGAAGTATTTGCCGAATTTAAAAAACTGGTTACGGAGCTTATTTATCCGTGCCCAATGATTCTTCTATCTAGAGTGGGGTGCTATCACCCCACATCCTTCCAAACTAATTCCCGCTCCCGGGCATACAGGGGAATAAAGTTAAACCGCACTTCTGTGCCCCCCTCATCGCGCCGGCGAATATTTAATTTGCCGTTCAGGTTGCTGGCGCGCTCTTGCATAATCGACATGCCAAAGTGATTGCGCTTTTCCGGAGAATTGCTGATACCGACGCCATTGTCACGGATACGCACGTTGAGAGAGTGATTCTCGGCCTGGGTAAGGCTGATCTGTACCATATCCCCTTGGGAGTGGTAGACGGCATTTTGCGAGGCCTCGCGCACCAACTGCAAAAGGTGAATTTCCTCATGGGGAGTGAGAGGCACCTCGTTGAGGTGATAGTCGAGCAGGATGGTGATTTGCGGGTGTTGCTCACGGTAAGCGAGGATGGATTGCTCGAGGATATTACGCAGGCCACCGGGGCCTATTTGCAGGCGGAAGGTGGTGAGCAGTTCGCGCAACTGGCGATAGGAGGAGTCCAGCCCCTCCTTCAATTCGGTAATAATTTCCTCCACCTTGGCTTTGTCCATCTGCTCATTGCGGTTGGCGCGATTGAGCCGGGTAACCTGGATTTTCAGGTAGGAGAGGGATTGTGCCAATGAGTCGTGCAGTTCCCGCGCGATTATTGCGCGTTCATCCAGCAGGGCGACGCGGCGTTCCTGGGCTTCACGCTCGTTGATGGCGATGGCAGCGGTAACGCTGTCGGCAAAGGTAGCCAAGCGTTGTTGCTGCTCCTCATCGAGGCTTTCACCGCGGGGTAGGGTGCACATCAGTACGCCGTAATTGCGCTTGTCCACTTCCAGCGGGAAGCGGTACACGCGGTAGTCGCCCTCGTCGGAGGGACCACAGGTGCTTACGCACATGCGGCACTCATTACCGTCACACTGGCTGTTGCCGAGGCCCTGCACCAGGTGCTCGTAAGGAGCTTCGCCCTCGGGAGTCATCAGGCAAAGGTCCAGGTTGCTCAGATCGGCCACATTAGCGAACTCTCCCAGCCATTGTCCCAGCTCAGCACTTGCCAGGGGGCCCTCGCTGATACGTCGCGCCAGGCGGTATTGGAAGTCCAGTGCCTCGTGACTCTTTTGTAATTGTGCTGTTTTGAGTTCTACACGATGGGCAAGGTCACGGTGGGTTGCGTGGATCTCATCGCTCATGTAATTGATGGTGCGCGCCAACACCCCCAGCTCATCCTCACTGTCGATTTCCAGGCGGTGCCCGTTGAAGTCTCCCTGTGCAATGCTCAGGGAGCGGTTGGTGAGTTGCTTGAGTGGTTGTTCCACGGAGCGGTGGAGTATGTAAAGAGACAGGTACACTAGCGCCACTATGGCGAACAGGGAGCCCACCTGTACTAAGCGCAGCAAGCTGATCTTCTCTTCAGCGATAGTTTGGTAGTCGGATACCAGGGTATCTACATCGCCAATAAACGGTTCCAGGCGGTTAGCCAGCTGCAGAGAGTCCATGGGCAAGCGGCCGGCGGCAATGGATTCCAACAGGGGGCGTATCTCCCCTTCCCAACTATCGATCACCTTGCGGTAGTTGTGTGCTGCGCGCAGGTTGTCGCTGGCGTTGAAGTCGGAGATGCTCAGTACCCGAGCCAGGCGCGATGCAACCTCATCGGCGAGTTCGGTAGTGGCATCAATATCGCCGGAGGGGGCGGTAGCGGCCAGCCGGTAGCTCATGGCGCGCAGGGAGCCAGCCAGGTTTACCGCGGCGGCATCGTTTTCGGCGGCATCGGAGATGATATAGGACGCCACCATGGAGCTCAGGGCCACCAGCACGGTGAGCAGCATCAGGGTACCGATGCGGTAGACGATGGATTGTCGGATTCGGTTCAGCATATCTGATTCACTTCGCCCCTGGGCGGTTGTGGGAACTCCTCCCTATTGTGCCGCCCACGGGTGCTCAAATTTGTGAGTACCACCAAAGAACGCCAGTTTTGCACAAAATTTAACCTGATGCCTGCTTTTTAAGCGGAGGCCCAGCCACTCTGCGGTTCGCGCAATACCTTAGCCATGAGTTGGCGCCATTTCCCTACCCACTCTGGGGTAGTTCGTCGCTTTTCTACCCCTTTTTGGTCAGGTGATCCTTCCGCACAGCGCTTTTATATTCCCCGCTAAACCGATGCTTTAACCGCATTTCGATGCCCTGGGAGTACCGCATGAGCCATTTCCTGGACCGACTGAAATACCTGAAGAAACAAAAAGAGCCTTTTTCCGGAGGACACGGGGAAAAGACCGATGACGACCGCAGCTGGGAAGATGGCTATCGTCGTCGCTGGCAGTTCGACAAGATTGTGCGCTCCACCCACGGGGTGAACTGCACCGGCTCCTGCAGCTGGAAGATCTACGTCAAAGACGGCCTGGTCACCTGGGAGACCCAGCAGACCGACTACCCGCGCACCCGCCCGGACCTGCCCAACCACGAGCCCCGAGGCTGCCCCCGTGGTGCCAGCTACTCCTGGTATATGTACTCGGCCAACCGCCTCAAGTACCCGAAGATCCGCAAGCGCCTGGTAAAACTCTGGCGCGAAGCCAAGTTGAGACACAGCGATCCGGTAGAGGCCTGGGCCAGCATTGTTGAGGACCCGGCCAAGGCCAGGTCCTACAAAGAGCGCCGCGGTATGGGCGGATTTGTGCGGATCAAATGGGATGAAGCCAATGAGCTGATCGCCGCTGCCAATGTATACACCACCAAGAAATACGGACCCGACCGGGTAACCGGCTTCTCGCCGATTCCCGCCATGTCCATGGTCTCCTACGCTGCCGGTGCCCGCTATTTGTCATTGATCGGCGGCAACTGCCTGAGTTTCTACGACTGGTACTGCGACCTGCCGCCCGCCTCTCCGCAGATTTGGGGTGAGCAGACCGACGTGCCCGAGTCCGCCGACTGGTACAACTCCAACTACCTAATCGTATGGGGTTCCAATGTGCCGCAGACCCGTACCCCGGATGCGCACTTCCTCAGCGAGGTGCGTTACAAGGGTGCCAAGACCTGCGTAATCACTTCCGACTACTCCGAGTGCTCCAAGTTTGGCGATACCTGGCTGGCACCGCGCCAGGGTACCGATGCGGCCCTGGCGATGGCCTTCGGCCACGTGATTTTGAAAGAATTCCACGTCGACAAGCCCAGCGCCTACTTCACCGAATATGTGCGCACCACCACCGATATGCCGATGCTGGTGACCCTGGAAGAGCGCGACGGCAAGCTGGTACAGGGCCGCTTCCTGCGCGCCTCCGACCTGGCGGATGACCTCGGCCAGGACAACAACCCCGAGTGGAAGACCATCGCCGTCAACCATGATGGCCAGCTGGTGTCCCCCCAGGGTTCTGTAGGTTACCGCTGGGGCGAGCAGGGAAAATGGAATATCGAACAGCGCGACGGCCTTAGTGGCGAAGAGGTAGAGTTGAAACTCAGCCTGAAAGACTGCGCCGATGAAATTGCCCAGGTGGCCTTCCCTTACTTCGGTGGCCAGACCCACGAGCACGACTACTTCCAGCACACCGACCACAGCGATGTGATCGATTACAAGGTGCCGGTGAAGTACGTGCGGAACAAAGACGGCGAGGTGCTCAAAGTTGCCAGCGTTTACGACCTGACCCTGGCCAACTACGGCGTGGAGCACGGCCTCGATGACCCCAACTGTGCCCACAGTTACGACGAAGACAAGCCCTACACTCCCGCCTGGCAGGAGAAGATCACTGGCTGTCGCCGTGAGAACGTTATCCAGGTAGCGCGCGAATTCGCCAATACCGCCGACAAGACCCGTGGACGCTCCATGGTGATTGTGGGTGCCGCCCTCAACCACTGGTACCACATGGATATGAACTACCGTGGCCTCATCAATATGTTGATGATGTGCGGTTGTATCGGCCAGAGCGGCGGTGGCTGGGCCCACTATGTGGGGCAGGAAAAACTGCGCCCGCAAACCGGCTGGACCCCCCTCGCTTTCGGCCTCGACTGGCAGCGTCCGCCGCGCCATATGAACGGCACCTCCTTCTTCTACAACCACGCCAGCCAATGGCGCTACGAGAAGTTGGAGATGGACGAAGTGGTTTCGCCGTTGGCCGACAAGAGCAAGTGGCAGGCTTCCATTATCGATTACAACAGCCGCGCCGAGCGTATGGGCTGGCTGCCCTCCGCACCGCAGCTGGGTATGAACCCGCTGCAACTGACCAAAGACGCCGCCGCTGCGGGTATGTCCGCCAAGGATTACACCGTGCAGCAGCTCAAGCGTGGCGCGCTCAAGTTCGCCAACCAGGACCCGGATAATCCGCAGAACCACCCGCGCAATCTATTTATCTGGCGCTCCAACCTGCTGGGTTCCTCCGGTAAAGGCCACGAGTACATGCTGCGCCACTTGCTCGGCACCAAGCACGGTCTGATGGGTAAGGACCTGGGCGAAGCCGGCGGCAAGAAGCCGGAAGATGTGGCCTGGCACGATACCCCCAGTGAGGGCAAGGTCGATCTGCTGGTGACACTGGACTTCCGTATGTCCACCACCTGTCTCTACTCAGACATCGTGCTGCCGACGGCCACCTGGTATGAGAAGGACGATCTCAATACCTCCGACATGCACCCCTTTATCCACCCGCTCACCAAAGCGGTGGACCCGGCCTGGGAAGCGCGCAGCGACTGGGACATCTTCAAAGGTGTGGCGAAGAAATTCTCCGAACTCACCGACGGCCACCTGGGGGTGGAGAAGGATCTGGTAACCCTGCCAATCCACCACGATACCCCCACCGAAATCGCCCAGCCCTTTGGGGTGAAGGCCTGGTGGAAAGGCGAGTGTGACCTGATCCCCGGTGTTACCGCGCCGAGCATGATCGAGGTAGAGCGCGACTACCCCAATACCTACAACCGCTTTACCTCTATCGGCCCATTGCTGGAAAAACTTGGCAACGGCGGTAAGGGCATCAGCTGGAATACCGATGATGAGGTGGACTTCCTCAAGAAGCTCAACCGCACCTGGAAGGATGAGACTGCCCGCGATGGCCGCGCGCGTATCGACAGCGCCGTGGATGCCGCCGAGATGATCCTGTCTCTGGCTCCTGAAACCAATGGACAGGTAGCGGTGAAGGCCTGGGAAGCCCTGGGCAAGATTACCGGTCGCGATCACACCCATCTGGCCAAACCCAAGGAAGACGAGAAGATCCGCTTCTCCGATATCGTGGCGCAGCCCCGCAAGATCATCTCCTCGCCCACCTGGTCCGGCCTGGAAGATGAGCATGTGAGCTACAACGCCGGCTACACCAACGTGCACGAGCTGATTCCCTGGCGCACCATCACCGGCCGCCAGCAGTTCTACCAGGATCACGAGTGGATGCGCGACTTCGGTGAGACCATGTGTGTGTACAAGCCGCCCATCAACCTGAAAACCGTACAGCCGGTGCTGAACCAGAAGCCCAACGGCAACAAGGAGATTCTGCTGAACTGGATCACCCCGCACCAGAAGTGGGGCATCCACAGTACCTACTCCGACAACCTGCTGATGCTCACCCTGTCTCGCGGTGGACCCATCGTGTGGATGAGTGAGAACGATGCCAAGCTGGCGGGTATTGAAGACAACGACTGGATCGAAATCTTCAACGTCAACGGCGCCATTGCCGCCCGCGCGGTGGTGTCCCAGCGGGTGCCCGACGGCATGGCCATGATGTACCACGCCCAGGAGCGCATCGTGAATACACCGGGAGCGGAAACCACCGGCACCCGGGGCGGTATCCACAACTCCGTAACCCGCGCGGTAATGAAACCCACCCATATGATCGGTGGCTACGCCCAGCAGTCCTACGGCTTCAACTACTACGGCACTGTGGGCTGTAACCGGGATGAGTTTGTGGTGGTGAGAAAAATGAACAAGGTCGACTGGCTGGATGGCGAAGACGTCAAAGAGCCGGCGCGAGAGGAGGTGTAGCAATGAAAGTTAGAGCCCAGATCGGCATGGTGCTGAACCTCGATAAGTGTATCGGCTGCCACACCTGCTCGGTGACCTGTAAAAATGTCTGGACCTCCCGCGAGGGGGTCGAGTACGCCTGGTTCAACAACGTCGAGACCAAACCCGGCGTCGGCTACCCCAAAGAGTGGGAGAACCAGGACAAGTGGAATGGCGGCTGGACCCGCAAGAAAAACGGCAAGTTGCAGCCGAAGATCGGCAGCAAGCACCGGGTGCTGGCGAATATTTTCGGCAACCCGGATATGCCGGAAATCGACGACTACTACGAGCCGTTCGACTTCGACTACCAGACCCTGCACAAGGCGCCGGAGCAGAAGCACCAGCCGGTGGCCCGCCCGCGCTCGCTGATCAGTGGCGAGCGTATGGAGAAGATCGAGTGGGGTCCCAACTGGGAAGAAATTCTCGGTACCGAATTCGACAAGCGCAAGAAGGACAAGAACTTCGAGCAGGTCCAGGCAGATATCTACGGTGAGTTCGAAAACACCTTTATGATGTACCTGCCGCGCCTGTGTGAGCACTGCCTCAATCCCGCCTGTGTGGCCTCCTGCCCAAGTGGTGCCATCTACAAGCGCGAAGAGGACGGCATCGTCCTGATCGATCAGGACAAATGTCGCGGCTGGCGCATGTGCGTATCCGCCTGCCCCTACAAGAAGATCTATTACAACTGGAAAACCGGTAAATCCGAGAAGTGTATCTTCTGCTACCCGCGTATTGAGGCGGGCCAGCCAACTATCTGTTCCGAGACCTGCGTGGGCCGTATCCGTTACCTGGGGGTGCTGCTCTATGACGCCGACCGCATCGAGGAAGCTGCTGCGGTAGAAGACGAAAAAGCCCTCTACCAGGCCCAGTGCGATATCTTCCTCGACCCCAGCGATCCCAAGGTCCAGGAAGCTGCCCGCGCCGAGGGTATCCCCGAAGCCTGGCTCGAAGCTGCGCAACAATCCCCGGTGTACAAGATGGCCATCGACTGGCAGATCGCCCTGCCGCTGCACCCGGAGTACCGCACCCTGCCCATGGTTTGGTACGTGCCGCCGCTGTCTCCGATCCAGAACGCAGTGCAGACCGGCCAAGTGGAAACCGTCACCGTGGGCCGCAGCGCCGAGATCCCGGATCTCTCCACCCTGCGCATCCCGCTGCAATACCTCGCCAACCTGCTCACCGCCGGCGACGAGAAGCCAGTGGCCCGCGCCCTGGAGCGCATGATTGTGATGCGCGCCTATATGCGCGGCATCCATGTGGACGGCGTGCAGGAACGCGAACTACTGGAAGAGGCGGGCTTGACCGTACAGCAGGTAGAAGAAATGTATCGCTATATGGCCCTGGCCAACTACGAAGACCGCTTCGTAGTGCCCTCAAGCCATAAGGCCTACGCGGAAAACGCCTACGACATGAAGTCCTCCTGTGGTTTCAGCTTCGGCAACGGCTGTAGCACCGGCAACGACAGCACCAATATCTTCGGCGGCAAGCAGCACGCAGTGCGCGAAGTAATACCAGCCAAAGTGGTCGACTGAGGCCGAGGGGAGAATACCGATGAAAGTGTTAAACCTGATTGCCCGCCTACTGGATTATCCATCCGAAGAGCTGGTGGCACACCTGGATGAGCTGACCAACTGGGTGGCGGAGTCCGATGAGCTGGATGCACCCCTGAGGGATATGTTGCTGGCATTTATTTCCCACTACGAGTGTATGGATGCGCTCGACTGGCAGAGTGAATACGACGGCCTGTTTGAGCGCGGCCGCGCCGTGTCCCTGCACCTGTTCGAGCATATTCACGGCGAATCCCGCGATCGCGGCCAGGCCATGGTGGACCTGACCGCGCGCTATCGCAGTGCCGGTCTTGAACTGAATGAACGCGAGTTACCGGACTATCTGCCCACCTATCTGGAGTTCTGCGCAACCCAGGGTGAAGAGGCCTACGGCTGGGTGTATGACATCACTCATGTCATCGCCTTGTTGAGCGCGCGCCTGTCCAAGCGCGAAAGCCCCTATCACTTGTTGATGGACTCACTGCTGCTGATGGCAGGCGTTTTTGTCGATCTGACTGCACTTAAGGAAGAGGTGGCCAACGAGGAACGCGACGACACCCCGGAAGCCCTGGACAAAATCTGGGAGGAAGAGGTGGTCAGTTTTACCGGTGCCAACAATTGCGACCAGTCCATAACGCGGCCCAGCGCAGCGCAGCTGCGCGACGGCCAGCCCCTAACCTGGGCCCCCAGTGCCAAAGATGCAGCGCAGAATTCTGCCCAGCCCGCACCACAGGAGTAACAAGATGAACTATCTGAATACGCTGCTCTTCGCCATTTACCCTTTCGTCGCCCTCACGGTCTTCCTGGTGGGGAGCCTGATCCGCTACGACCGCGACCAATACACCTGGCGCACCGGCTCCAGTCAGTTATTGGAGCGCAAACAATTGCGCATCGGCAGTTACCTGTTCCATATCGGGGTGATCGCCATTCTCGCGGGCCATTTTGTCGGCCTGCTCACGCCCAAAGCGGTGTGGCACTTCCTCGGCATTGAAGCCTCCACCAAGCAGATGATGGCAATGGGGATCGGTGGTTTCTTCGGGGTGATCTGCTTTATTGGCCTTACCATTTTGATCAAGCGCCGCCTCACCAATCCGCGTGTGCGCGCCACCACTTCCAAAATGGACCTGACCATACTGTTGATGCTCTACGCCCAGTTAATCCTCGGCCTGATCAGCATCCTGGTTTCCGCCGGCCATATGGACGGTGCCGAGATGCTCAAACTGATGGCCTGGGCCCAGTCCATTGTCACCCTCGATGGCTCCGCAGCCGCAGCGGCTATCGCCGACGTGAATATCATCTACAAGCTGCATATTTTCCTCGGCATGACCCTGTTCCTGCTGTTCCCCTTCAGCCGCCTGGTACACGTATGGAGTGTTCCGGTGCAGTACTTCCGCCGCAATTACCAAATAGTCCGCGCCAAAGCCGCGCGCTAATCCCAGCAATTGTTAACCCGGCCCGCTATGAGCGGGCCTTGTGTGGAGTAGAGTCATGAGTGCATTACTGGCCTCCGACGCCGCCGGGCGCGAATTCGAACTGGCTGAAGCCGTGGCCGTTAACGGCAATGAAATCCCCGCAGACCTGATTTACCAGGAGATGCAATACCAGACCGCCAACTCCCCGCGCCAAGCGATTTACCGCGCAGCGCGGGCCCTGGTTATCGGTTGGCTTTTACGGGAAAAGGCTGCGGGGCAGGGGCTTTGCGCCGCCGATGAAGACCTGCATAGCGAAGCTTTCGATCACGCAGTTTCAGACCTTTTAAAAGGCGAGCTACAAGTGAGCCCGGCCAGTGAAGCCGAGTGCCGCGCCTATTTCGCAGCCCATCCACATAAATTCCGCTCCGATCCCCTCGCCGAAGTGCGCCATATCCTGATTCCGGCTGCACCGGATGACTCCGAAGCTTGCGCCAAAGCGCGCGCCGCCGCCGAGGATATGCTCAAGCAGATCCGTGCCGATGCCAATCCGCTACAGGCCTTCGCCCAGTTGGCCCAATCCCACTCCGCCTGTTCCTCTTCGGAAGCCGGCGGCAGCCTCGGCCAAGTGGGGCGCGGTGATACCGTCGCCTCCTTCGAGCGCGCAGTGTTCGAGCAGGGCACCGGTTTGGTAGCGGAACCCGTGGAAACACCTTACGGTGTACACCTGATTTATGTAGAGCAATGTGAGCCGGGCCGCCCGCTGGAATATGAATATGTTGCGGAGCGAATCGAGGAATACCTGACCGAAAAACGCCGCCGCCAAATGACCAGCGACTACCTGCAAAAAATGGTGCAGGCCGCGCAAATATCCGGCCTGGACTTATCGGGGGAGGCCCACTGAGGTGGCAGAGATTCGCCAACTGTTCGCGCGCAATCGCGCCTGGGCAGAGGAGAGGACGGCAAAGGACCCGGAATTTTTCCAACGTCTGAGCCGTCTGCAGGTTCCCAAGTATTTATGGATCGGCTGCTCCGACTCCCGTGTGCCCGCCAACGAGATTGTGGGCATGGCACCGGGAGAGCTGTTCGTACACCGCAATATCGCCAACGTGGTGGTACACACAGACTTTAATTGCCTCTCGGTGCTGCAATACGCCGTGGAAGTACTCAAGGTGGAACACGTGGTGGTGTGTGGCCATTACGGTTGTGGCGGCGTACAGGCCGCCATGGGCCACAGCGAATGTGGCCTGGTGGATAACTGGCTGCGCCATATCAAAGATGTCTACGCCCGCCACCAGCAGGAACTGGAATCCCTCGATAAAGAATCGCGTTCGGCACGATTGTGCGAATTAAATGTGATGGCACAGGTACAAAACCTGGCCATGACCAAGATAGTGCAGCACGCCTGGGACCGAGGCCAACGCCTCAGCCTGCACGGCTGGATCTACGATATTCGCGATGGCCTGATTCGAGACCTGGGTATGCGGATGGACGATCGCGGCCAGGTGCCGGAGATTTATCATGTTTATGGTGGGGTGTCGGAGGAGGGGTGAGGCTTTACTGCGTATCTTAATCAGAAAGTCCCTAAGTTATTTTCTGCTCAAGCTTCTAATAATTGGGCGCAGTATAACACCCGTTGTATACACGGCTTTGAAATGAAGGTAAAGTCGAAATGGAAAAGCCGATACCGAGCCTGTGAGTGTTATGTGGCTAGCTCGCTTCTGATCTGCACCTCAGGTGCAATATGATGCAAATCAATATAAAGCTCAAGCATTGGTCTTCAGCCATAATCATCTCAGTTACAATTTACAGAAATTAACTACTGCTCATCAGCTTGTATTTGTTTCTCGGCCAGAATTTCTTGCTGCTTCTGTTTGGCATGCTCTTCGCGCAGCCTGTTAGACTTTACAATGAACTTACCATCAATAAAGTCAAAGTTTTTTGTAGAAATAAGCGTATATAAATCGTCTTTTTCACCAGAACCCTCTGTAACAAAGACAAAATAATTTTTCCCAACTTGGTCATCCGGTATTCTTAAGGTACAACTGGTATTATAATCATGTACTGCTGAAATAAAATTCTTCTTTTCCCCTTTATATATTTTTATCACTTCAAACTTAGCGACCTGCAGATATGCTGGGACATACATTAAAGATAAAAGTTTGCCTTTAAATACAGATTTTGAACGTTTAATAACTTTCTGAGGGTTTTGAAGAGCAATCGTTCCAGGGGTAATTATACAGGCTGATGTATTCAGGCTAATCAGTATAAAAAAAAGAGCTATAAGAAATTTCATAAAACAAAACATCATTAGCAATTGTGAATTAAGGGGCCGAAGTGATTTTTCCGCTCACCTAAGTTTATTAATTTTGTCCAGCTCCATATGTAGCAGAGGATACGGTTTTCCTTGACCATCTAGCGGAGATCTACCTACTACAGCAAAACCTAAATGCTTATAGAACCCTAGGGCTTGAAGATTCTGTTCGTTGACGTCAACTTTTGTCACACCTAGATTTTCAATGGCATACTTAGTTAAAAAAGTTCCAACGCCTGAGCCTCTTGATTCAGGCGCAATGAACAGCATTTCAATATTCCCGTTAAGAACTCCACAGAATCCAAGAATCTTTCCATCCTCATTTTTTGCACACATCAGGTCTACTGAGTCGAAGTATTGTTCTAATATGAGCGGTTTAAGAATGACAATATCCTCTTCTTGCAAAAAATCGTGAGTAGCTCGAACAGAATCCTCCCATATTTCGATCAGCGTTGAATAATCGCTTTTACCTGTTGTCTCTACTTTCATATATTATTCTGATAGATATGTAATACCGTGAGAATCGGCATGCCGTGTGAAGCGTAGCATTTCCAGTAGGGCCTGTAAGGCCGAAATAAAAAGCATATACCTTAGTATATGAGCTTCACTCCTTACATTTTAATTTCTTGAACTTTCGCACTTTTGTACGAATATTTTTCATTGGGGATGAAGTGTTAAATTGAATCATTCGTCCCAGTGTGTAATTTTTATACCAACTTCTAGCATAGAGTTCATCGTTGCTCAGTGACTCGATTAGCTGCAATATTTGCTCGGTAGTTAATTGAAACTCTGATAGCAGATTTTTATAAGACCAATCTCGATATTGCCTGTGAAAATGATGAGCTAACCGACCAAGTTCATTCCATTGATAACCTGTTTCAGGAAAGTCTACCTTAAGTCCTCTTGATGTGAGGTCATACCATTTCAGGACCAGTTTTCCCCATCCAATCAAATATGACAGTGTATCGCAAACACTTATCTCAGTATTCTTTATATTACCTTCAACACCAATTTGTCGTGAGTATTCTTCCGGGATTTCTGAATAATCCGCAAGAAGTTTATCAAAAGTGGTTCGAATGGCTTGATGCAACTCTTCTTTATTATTGGGTATTGATGACATAGTTGATTGATTTGCATAATGCCCGGCATAGCGGAAGTTTTGTAGCAAAATGGTTTGCATGCTAATGTCATAGCAAACATAAATGAGCTGAAGGAAAACTATTCAGCTGATGCTAATTGTTTATCTTCAAGAGTACCCTTGGAAATTTTAAAAATCCAATGAGCACCAACTAAAATTGGTAAAATCCATGGCGTGGTTACCGGCTTAAACAATTGACTGACACTAACTTCACCAACTAAAAATAAGCAAGCGATACTTAGTACTCCAGACAAATAATAATAAGTACATTTTGTTAATATTAAGCTCACCCTAAACTCAAGAAACAGAAACATTCTCCATAATGAATATACTCCAAGAATACCACCAATGTAAGCTGGAATAATGAATTCAGGACGGAGTAATATTCCAAATGGAAAAAGTAAAGTGGCAAACAAAATAATGGCTGTAGATGGTAGTACCACCACAGTGAACTCAGTCCAATGTATGAAACGCTCAATCATAAAAAGCTAATGCTCTAAAAGCGGGTAGCCGTAGAAGCTAGGGTTGCCGGATGCACGTTTTCCGTGCATGAAATTGGTTGGCTTGTATGATAAATATTATCCAATTCCTTAGCACGGAACTAGACTCCCCGCCTGGCCAATAGCTTTAAGGCAGGCATTGAGTGCTTCTGTTGTTATCCTGGCTCCATTAAAAACGATGTCACATAAGATAGCAAAGACAAAGCTCAAGTAACTAACATATGCGAAACCGGTATAGTCATTGTAAATTATGGTGTAGAACCAATTCTGCTCAAAGAGATAAAAATATGAGCATATACCTGTTGATGCCAGCATTAACCCAGCAGGCAAGAATAATTGTTTGATAGCCCTAGGCTGCATAAATGAAGCAATTAATAAGAGGATAAAAACAATTGAATTAGTGGCCAAAAAAATACGTACGTCCAAAGTTAATTTATGGACAATTTCCATGTACTTGATATGGCTGAGATCAATTAGTTTGGTCTTGGCAGTCTCAAGCGAGGCAAGCTTTGACTGCATAGATACCCTGATTGATCGTTCCCATTTTCTTCGACATTCGCAATCCAGATTTCGAAGTTTTGCAATTTGATTTGCAAGAATGGCTGGTGCATCTTCTTTGAGCTGTTGCTTTACCTTTTCAAGATCCCGCTCAGTTTTAGCTCGAAACTCTCGCGCTTTGGCACCTAGCAGACCTTCTAGCTTCGTTGGCGCAGGAAGTCGTAAGGCATCAATCCTTTTATCGGCTTCAGATTTAAGCTTCCATTCGATAAAGGAACTGCCTGATTTTTCTATGATATGAGGAGCGGCGAATGTAAATAGAAATAGAGGAACAAATAAAAGCACCCCTAGAAGCCCCCAAATTCTTAGTGACACTTTTTCCATGTATTACTCTGGTACCATTTAATAGCGTATTAAAAATAAATTATATTATATCTTGTTATTCTATTCCTTTAGATCACAGGGTCAAATCGTTAAAACTCAATAAGTTTGAATTACCATGGCACTAGCACCGACAAAAGTTGCAAGAAAGCTTCAACCAGGCTCTATTTATTTCCTGCACAACTTATATCTTGCAGCTCGACTAAAAAAGTGACTGTCAACTTCTCAGCTTTTGTTACAGCAATACCCTTGTAGCTTGGGCGGGTCCTATTTTCATAGGCTTTTAATGCCGAATTTTTGGGGCCGGAGTCTAGAAGCGGAGTGATGGAACGGAGGTCTCAGTCGCAATACGGCGACAATAACAGCGAGCAATCTATGGGTGGGCAAGATCGCCAGGTAGAACAAGCAATACTACGGTGCATTGAGTTTAGCCACAGACGCCTCAATAGAAGAGAGGACATTTCTCACACGTAAGCGCAACATCTCGACCTGTGTAACTGTTTCACGTGCTCCGACTTCACCGTACCAAAAAAAGTGATTGCCAGGGACACGGGCGTTTAGTGCACCAGAGGTTGCATAACTAAACTGATCCATTAAATTCTGCCAATTCTCCGGGTCAATCTCTTCAGATTTTGACAAAGCAGGAAGCGCGATATTTCGATATAAATGCTGAACCTGATAAAGCCCCCAATTGCCTCGATCAGTTAGCGCGTGGTCATTGTCTAGCACTTTATTACCAGAGATTGTGACGACCATGGGAAAGTCGGTAAATTTAAGGGCTCCTGTATCGGCAATTGCCCAATCCAGATCCTGTACAAAGTTGCCGTTATCATAGCGAGATGCAATCATAATCGCATTTAGGGCTACCGGAATTTCTCCGAGTACATCACTTTCGAACGTCTCCCAAGGAATAATAACGTGCCCGTTCATCTTGTTCTGAGCAGTCACGTACCTCTTAAACAACTCGTAGAATTGCGGCGCTTTCGAAAGCCCATTCTTTGACTTTGAGATTGCACCTGGTGCAGCCAGTAGCAACGGGATAGGTGGGGTTGATGCAATTGAAACGTAAAGGCTCATATCCAGCCCGGCCGCCTGTGAAGCCTCGTAAACTGATTGAGTAATCTGCCCGCCTGCGCTCCAACCAAGAACAATGATCTCACCCGAAAGCCCATGCTTGTCCACGTAGTGTTTGGCGACCGCAGCTACTTGGTTGCCCCAATCACGGATCGAGAATGCAGGGTAGACCTTGGAATAGACCTTGTTTCCAGTCGGATAAGATGCGCCAAGAAAAGAAAACCCTTTCTGCCCAAACCAATAGGCGAGAAAATCCTTCTCGTCGCCACCAGGGTAGCCATAGGCGACACGAGCTAGATGAAACCCACCCGGAACGAAGATCACCAGAGGTTTTTGAGTATCGCCGGCTTTGAAATAATTCAGTGTTTCTATGCCGTTGGTTAGTAGCATCTCCTCACCTGGATAAAGGTGAGCATTTACCCTGGTTTTTTCGACCGTCCAACTCTGCACAGCCTGGGCTCCCAAAGAGACTAAAGAAAAGAATAACGCATGAAATACATTAATATATAGCCTCATTTTTAGGCTCCTATATGGGCTTAATACCTATTTATAGGCTTTTCTCATCATTAATCACTGAAATATTTCTTTCTATAAGGCTTCTATAAGCTTTTTGGGGGAGGAATGGGGATTTGTTCTTTACATTGAATTTTTCCAAAATATCCTTAACTTGTGTATCTATCATTATTCCTCCCACACTCCCCCCTTTTTGATGAAGCTCTCGAATTTTGTTTACTCATTCGAAAGTATTTTTCCTAAATTCAAATAATGAGAGTTTACTTGATGGAACACCATGCCCCGGTATTATCAAGCTTTGTTCATCACCTAGATTTAAAATAGCATCAATCGCTTCATTAAAGCCTTTAATTCCGCCAGAATAAAATACTGGGTGCCAGCTGGTATCGAATACATCACCGACAAATATTGAATTACTTTCCTTAAGGTAATAGATATTGTCGATTGCTGAATGAGACTTGACTTTAATGTGGGTAAAGCTATCCAAGTTAAAGGTATTCTCTTTAAGTTTTCCTCCTCGCTTTTCAAAGTACTCGTTTCCACCGGTGTGGTCAGAATGTGCATGTGTGTTTAAAATGAAAGAGATTGGCTTGTTGTGAATTAATGTTTGCTGGTGAGAACTAGCTATTTCATTGAATGAAAACCGATATTATTTCCTTCGGTATCTTGCGCTATTGCGATAAAACCATGCTCCCCAATAGACATTTTAGGCACTACTAGCTTCCCACCTGCTGGCTCGACTCTGGCCAGTTCAACAGAACAATCTTCGCAATCAAAATACACTAGGGTGCTATTACCTCCAGCTTCAACACCATCCATTTTACAAATTGCCCCGCTTGCACCCGGTTCTTGTTTCATTGGAAATGCCCACATCTCGGGCTGAGGAAAATCTTTTACTTCGTCGGGATTGTCTAGTCGAGTTAACTCCTGCTTGAGCACAGCTTCATAAAAGGACTTTGCGCGTACCATATCATTTACATAAATTTCAAACCAACAAACTGCATTTGTATTCATTTGAGTATCCTCACTGTTAAGTATCTAAGTATGGTTTGTATTTCTGGAGACATAACGAAGTTTTAGAAAAATCATCCATATTTTACGTTGGCGCGGAGCTAGTCTCTATTTGGCTAGTAAGGCCAATATACCCGCCGCCTTCAGCTCACCCTATTATGAGTCAATTTTACGCGCAATAATGAAAACTACCATATTATGCATTCCATGTTGCCATTGAACTTCAATGGTAAAACCAGCGTCTTGAATTTCTTTCGCTAATTTTACTTTTGTTAGGATGAAGACATCGGGCATTATGCCCATGAATTTTCCCAGAGGTGCTAAGAGCTTAATAAACCGTATATAGGAATTGCCCATACAAACGGTACTACTCACGAAAACACCACCAGGCTTGAGGATTCTAGCAGCTTCTGCCAAAACATCTTTTCTATCTGGTAGTAAGTGAATAACATTTAAACCCAATACTGCATCAAAACTCTCAGACTCAGCATTGAATTCGGTTAACGTACCTCTGGTAAATCTAATATTATCGATGCAGGCTTCCCTGGCCTTAGTTCGACCAATCTCAAGCATGTTTTCAGATATATCTACCGCTTCAATATGTTGCACATACGGAGCGTGGTAAATCGCCGTAGTCCCTGTTCCGCAGCCAAACTCCAAAATATTCATATCGGGCGTAAAGAATTTTTGGGTATCTGAGAGCTTCTTCTGATAACTTGCCTCGTCAGAAATAGGGCTCCTAGCATACTCCTCTGCTTTTCTATCCCAGAACTTATCAGACCTAGTCATATCAGTTCCTATATAAACGCCAAGGCGTTATCGACGCTGTTTATTTACTCCCTGATTCATAAAGCCTCAAGCTGCGGACCGAAGCGTCCGAAAGCCTTAATATTTTATATTTCTAAAACCCATTAAGGACACCCCACAACTTATCCCAGCGTTCAAGCTTTTCATCGGCACTCAAGAGTCTTGGCTGAATTTGAATAGGATTGCCAAGTTGATTCACGCCTTCCAATAAATTGGAATTTACTGCCCCGCGAAGCTGACCATGTATATTGCAGCCTACGGCTAGTAGTTCATTACAAGCTTTGCAATGGTAGAAATTAGCAAGCTGATCACCATTTTGTTTGGTTGAAATCCCATCACCAATGAAAGCCACTGACATATTCGGATCACTTATAATAAGTGACGGGTTGGCTTGGCAATAATTACAATCGCAAACGCGCGGATTCAAACCTTCGAGCGGTCCAGCTAACTGAACTTCAACCCGCCAACGGTTACATTTACACGATCCCTTAAAGAGCATAATAATTAGTGCCAATTACGATGAAAGATACGCTTGCCTCAATTGCCGGAGGCTACTGGCGCATTTCTTGCCGGTATTGTGGCAAAAAAACGTGACAGCAACCGGGGATCAGATTGCAGGTATTTGGTACGCCCAGCATAGGCGTGAACTAATAGGGTGAAACTTCCCTGTAGGAAGATCACCATTTAATGGCATTCCATTAAATGCTAACTACCAGCGAATGGCAACTGCAACACGGTGAGATCTTAGGGGGAGGGGGCCGCTGGCAAAACTACGAATTGACAAACAGCAATATCATTTAATGCTTGGCCCACAGGGGAGGTGGCCAAGGACGCCGAAACCGTGCGATTTAATGGGTAGAGTAAATGATGCAGTTCTGTAGTGAAAGCCATATCCATGTTTGCCGACAAACGAGGTTAAGAGAGACTCGCCAGAAAGCCACTCAAATTCATCTGGATCTACAAGGGCTGATGCAGATGAACTAAATGCCTTGCGACATCGAGAGCAATGGCAAGATTTTGAATCTCGAAGTTTTCCATTTACTCTATATTGAATGTCTCCGCAGAAATATTCTCCCGTTATAGGCATAAATTCTTCCATGATTCTTAACGCCGCCAGCACAGGCCGGAGCGCGTAGTGCGGAGGTTCACCCCAAAAAGTGAGCGATTATGCCTAGCTTTGTTATGATTGATTAAACACAACCTTCCGCCAATATTAATTGACTATTTGTTGTGTTGTGGCGTATCTCAAATAGATCCTGTGCTTCTGGATCAGCTAAAAACTCTTTTGCTTTTTCAGTTGATGGAAACTCCAATATCACCAACCTCTCCGGAATCCAATTACCTTCCATTTTTTCTGGAACTACTCCTTTTACAATGTATCTGCCGCCATGCTTTTCAATAAATACCGGTATTTTTTCAGCGTATTCTAAGAAGCTCTCTAATACTTTAATTGAGAAATCTAAAACCAAATACCCTTTCATTTGCATTTACTCCATAATCTCTTTTGATGCATAACGCCTCAACCAGCCGGTCGCGAAGCGTTCGGCTGGATTAACTTATTGTGTGATATGTTCTCGTACCAGTCGGCACGCGAGTACCGGGCTAGGATTTGTTTCGGTCTGCACTTGGGTGTTGCCTTAGATGATCATAAAGCTCTGGGCGACTCGTAAGCTGATTAAGCAATTCGAAAGGAAGTTGGAGGACTTCGCGAAAACCGATGCCTGGAGGCAGTTCGCGTTATCATCTCCAGTGAAACCGAGGTCCACGCCGGCCTATCGCCTCATTCACCACGCACGAGTAATTGCAGGTCCTCCGGATTCCCTTCGATAAGGCGGCTAAGGGATTCGGCGCGCGAGATCCGACCGTCTCTTAGCGTGTACAGGCTGATTACCTTGATTGTGAGCTGTTGGCCATCTTTCGCCTTCGCGCGCACCAGATGCACATCAGCTATCCGATCGCCCTCGCCAATTACGGAAAGGTAGTCGAACCTGACGGCCGAGTACTCCATACGGAACAAATTGATACGCGAATCGAGTTGCGATCGCCCAATCGTCGTGTCATCGATCTCCTGCACGAAGTCTTCGGTAAAGTAGCGGTCGGTGACCTTAGAATCAGCGTTCGGATCACATACCGCTTTGGCCATCTCATCCAGGAACGCTTCGGCCTGTTCACTATTCATTTTTCGATTCTTCTCCGTTCGCGTCCGATTGTGGTCGAACGCATGGACAGACATCTACCACTGTCTAACGTTAAGGTTGACCGAGCCGTCATGCAGCTCGCAAGAATTTAACAAACTAGGCGAAGCCTATCCCGCGAATTTGATTATAGCGGCTTCGGGCCAGTGCTCAGTTATGCGCAAGTTGGTCCGCCCAAACCTTCGGTAGCCGGTTGGCAGTAAAGACAACCGCTGCCCTGAAAGTCGAAAGTGAGTAATGCACGAGTATTGCACCGGTTCATGATACTCGGGTCAGAATTTCCATGGAATGCGTGTACAACTCTGTTTCTATCAATTCAGAAAGCTCCCCATGCGTCACATGTCTCAAGGTGGAGCGTAGGCTGTACAGCCCAGCCACCGGCTGGGCGATCTTACCTGGCCTGGTTATAGCTGTCGCACATTGAACGACCTGCTTAGAGCGATTTCATTTATGTGACGTTTTGTCTTCGCGCCGGCGCATGCTAAGTATTGATGTATGAACTTAATCCCCTCCTATACCTCCATTGGAGGTAGGGTAGGCATCTTGGCTTGGCGCCACGTCAGGCGATTTATAATTTGGACTTGTATCCATTGGTTCCGAAAAATGAATAATCACCAAACCGCCAACCAATGGAAATAGCCAAACCAGGATGCATTGGATGATCTTTTGAGCCCTATGGGAGTAATCAGAACGTATACATCTGTATGAAGCGTAAAGATTAAAAGCTGCTAGCAAAAATAAAGAAAATATCAAACCATATTCTTGGTTCATAGACTATTAACCTTCGTACTTTTAGCAGATTTGGAGCAAAGCGGAAAATTAGATCGACATCAAGTGCATGTTAGCTTTGTTTGCACTTAACTGTTTTATCAATAGCTTCAGACCAGGCTGATTGACTATCAAAGTTCTCAACTAGACCATTGTTAGCTTGGTTGTCGGTGAAAGCACCTATACCATGCTGAATCATGTATTTTGGATGATAGGTCGGTAGCCCTCGTTCACTTAAAGCCTTGCATACCTGCTCATTACTTTCCAAGATCGCATTGATCTCTGATTGTAGAAGAGAAAACTGTTGCTCTGAAAGGCCGCTTAATGTATTCATGCGAAGAACTATGACGCCTTGATGTGATGTTTTATCGCTAACCCTTTTGGTGTCATAAATTCCATAAGTCATAGCAGCGTAATACATTTTTGCTGCATCTGAATAATTTTCAGAGTTTAGGCATGTCTTCATGCCTGCAAATATATCAGCAGGATTTTGATTGGCCTGGAGCTCATTAATATCCACACACGATGCTGGCTTGGATGCTTCTAGGTTTCCATTACTTTGAAAGTTTGTAACATTAGTGTTGTTTGCGCATGACGTAATAGCTATGGATGCCAGTATTGTAAATATTTTATTCATATATTTGATACCTCTTGTGAAGCCACCAGTATTTTAAAAATAATACTGTATTATATCACCTTTAAATATATCCCAAAAATAAAGGATCACTCTAACTAAAAAACATACCAATCAGTGTGTTGGCTAATGGTGACAAAGCTATTTTAGTGGCTATATTAGTTTTCCCCGATCCTTACTGCGATGAAATCGTCTTGTGCTAGCGTGGCGTAAGCACGGAATGTAGGTTATCGAATATGGATCTAATATCATGTTACTCCGCGATCCACTGTTCCAAGTCCTCTACGGGCCTTGGTAAGCGCCCCAAAAGCCACTCCGCGCAAGTTCCGGGTCTGAATTCAGAATCATGGCACTCAATGACCCATGATAATAACTCTTCCGGTCCGCCATTTATGTAAGGAGGTGGAGATACTGGATGAAACGAAGTCGGCAACCTTTCATCCACAGAAAGGTAATTTAGAACATAGCCAAATTCTTGAACAGTATGCCATGCGAACTGGTGAGTTATATCGATCTCAAACTTTACCCACCAGCGACCTATTTCATCTGATCCTTTTACAACAGTACCATGAATCGCAGGAACTTTTTCCAGGAAATCGATCAGCTTTGTAAATGCGCGGTCATCCATAGTGTCCCTTGACAAGGAATTTTAAATAAGCTGAATCATATCACTTGTCATACTTAGGATTACAACCAAATCGTATAAACGACATACTTACCTGATTCGCAGTATAATGTTATGAAAGTGCTTTCTTTAGTTTCTGGTTCAATAGAAAATGAAAGCCAGCCTTCAACTGGCACCAGTATCTTATCCGGAAATTTATCACTTTTTGTTTCCAGGATAGCCTTTTCGAATATGCAATCCCTAAATTCAGACAGATTAATATTATACGTTAATTGCTTTTCTGACTTTATTTTTACTTTTGCCCCACCTTCGATTATATGTTCAATAGATACTCCAATAGAATAATTTATTGAAGATTCTGTATGGGCATCATAGCTGCAAAATAGAACTGTAAGTATTAATAGATTTCTCATAATAGATATAAAATACTAAAATCTGTCTGGCAAAACATAAGACAATGGGATTGCTGGGCGTTGCATTGAGGATGTTTGTTATGTGTTGGTGGGGGCTCTAATACCTTCAGATTCTAATCTAACGCTTAACAATTTCTTTGCTAGTGGGTGTAAATTCGAAGTATTAATTTCTTTAAGTCTACGTCTGCCTAAACGCTTATCCAGTGTTGCTAGGGATTGAATCAATGGATCTTTAGAATCTAGAGCTTCGTCCACTTTAAGATCATGAACGAATTCCCAGCAGGCTTCATAGGCATCTTGTCGAGATAACTCTCCATACTCCACCTCACCATAGGATAGTTTCTGCTTTTCACTTACATGCTCAGGCACATCGGAATCAGTAACCCAGCGATTATCTTTTCTATAGAAATTACCACTCGCTCTATTCCAAAAGGCCCTTGTACAGAAGTTTGCTATGACCTCTTTATCAAGAGTCAACCAGGCATGTCCACATGAACAGTTTCCATAACTGGTACTGTTGATAGAGATACGGCTATCCAGGGATGGAGAAAATTTTTCTTCAACTAGAGATTTGAGCTTGCTCCATTTCATTGGATGATACTCCTAATTGCCAATAACATCTCACGGACAAATGGATTCGAATGCTGTGGCCAATCAAAAATTAGGGTCCGGATAACTACATCCTTCTAAACGAGAACACCAGAACTCTACGCTTTTGTTATAAATTACTTTTATAGGGTTGTCCATTTCTAAATGTTTGATCCATGGAGCATATAGATACTTATTAAGATTAATACCCAGTTGAGAATAAGCTAAGGCTTGAGTAAAGAAGCCTAACGTATACAAACTTAAAATCATTAAAAATAAGATCATAATCTTCTTCATTTGGTTATGATATATATCAGCAGGATTGAAAATCATTAACACTCATAGATGCTATCTACTCGGGGAGCTAAGGACGTCAACATCTGGATAGATCGCGGCTATGCGCGCTCTATCCTTCCTTCCTAGCTATGTCTATTGCTTATCGACTTCGTTTTCCCACTCTTCTTCATAGCCTAAGGCTTCAAGGTGTGCCGAAATGGAGTTCATTAATTTTTCGTTCCAAAATTCAGCTCCTTCATTCCATTGAAGCTTTACTCCGTTATTTTCGTCCTCAATTGATGCATCTACCATAGCCCAAAAGAAACGACAGATATGCTCGGCTTGAGATTTATCTAAAATAATGCCATTTTGAAGGAATTGTAGGCTAAGTTCGTCATCTAACTTCTTTGCGTAGAACTCCGCGTATTCTTTTTCTTCAGGAAACTTATAAGTAATCATGGGAAAGAAACAGATTCTAACCTTTGCGATAGATAGCTATAAATCAATCATTAGACCTTACCGGATTTAAAGATGGTCCCGAAGATTCAGCCTCTTCTATTTCTCGATTAACTAGAGCTAACAAGCGTCCTAAATACATAATATCATCTTGAATTTCTGAGAATTCTTCTTCTTCACATTCTTCTTCAGTTGTTTGGTTTAGAATGCCTTCATATGCCTGAATGGAAGCTCTAATATAGGTAAGACCTTTATAATTAAATGGCATTTTACACCTTTTGTTTCATGTACTTACAAGGTGTTGATGTACAAATCTATGCATGTCCAAGCTTATTACCTTGTGTCATACATAGCTACTATATATAAGATTCATAGTTTCTGCTGGTTCTTTAATCTATTTGACTTTATGGCCGTTTCAACCTCTTTAGCTTCTTTCAATATTTTAGATTTGTTTTTCTCAACAAACTTTCTAATATCTTCCTTACTAATCTGTTTGTCTTTAATCGTCATTTTTTCGATCTCTCATACGGTCAACTTCTGTTGGATTCGTTTGTTTTCCCGATGGTTCTTCTATTGTTGTATCTTTTGATTTCTTTTTCATTTCTTCAGCATGTTTCTTCATCTTTGAGCGGATTTTATTAATTCGATCCTTCTCTTCTTGTGAGAATTTATAGTCACTCATAATTTTTTCATTCCGACTCTTTTTCCGTGATAGATTTCAGGCGCTGAGAATCCTTGGCTTTCGTAATAATCTATTGCACCTTTTACAGGGTCTAAAACCCAAACCTCATCAGCACTAATCAAGTTGGCATAAACAGTAGCTCCAAAAGATAATATTGGAAAGACACCTTCGCCCAAAGGATTTGGTCTTACCGGTGTGGATTCTATAAGATTCATTCTTACCTTTGTGCCATGCTTGGATGCAAAGCCATAACAAAGCCCACAAAGTTGATTCTCATACCAAACTGACATTTCATATCTTTTTGGCTTCTTTTGATATGCATTAAATTCTGGCTCCCAGTCCCAACTGGCTCTCGAAGATCTTAGATTTGCTCCTCTCATCTCTTTCCAAGAGTCAGCCAGTCTTGCTGTCTTCAAACTAATGCCCTTTATTGATGACTGAGGCCATGATTCCTGTGTAATAGACCAAACCTCTTCTCTGAGCGCTTGGTAGTATCCAATAACAGAAGGGTAATTGTGAAAAGTTAAATCTTCCATAGTATTTCCTATACTTAAATCAAAATATTTCCACTATATTCGAAGAGCTATTTTCTCTTAGTTGGTAAGATGCCGCAAAGTTTGATCCAGTTTCTAGATTTACTCGGACAGTTCATGGTGCCCAAGGTGGCTGTCGTCGTAATTTGAACCATGGTTGTATACAACACCAAGCTCTGCTGAAAACATAAGTAGAGTCAAAGCTGGAGCTTATGATTTTCAGCAGGAGCGTCCTGTTAAAGTGGATAACTACCCTTTCCACTGGTCCCTTCGAAACAGCTTCCAATTACGATTAGAGATATTACTTGGAAAATAGTCGTCCCAAGCGGTTGGTAAACATTTTGGTTGACGACGGTTTCTAATCTTTATCGGAATCTCTAGTTAATTTTCCAACGAAGCATAGTATTGCTTCATCTCGTTCTTGGTTTTAGGGTGTCGAAAATACCCCATATGGATCTCCATTAGCTATGAATTGCTAATGGAAACCAAACCCTCTTTTTAATAATAGATTTCTATAGTTCATGCTTTCCTGCCAAAGAGCTTAAATAGTGTGCTCAACTGAAGCTGCATCATATCACTTGTCGATCAATGCCAAAATGGCAAACAACTATACTCAGAGCGGATATATCAATCGGTAAGTTAGCCAGTACAGGTGAAAAATCACCAATGCATAGATAGGAACATGCGTACCGATTAACCAGGATTTTAAGTACTTTATAAAAATGGCATGGCGACTAAAAGTGAACAACTCTCCATGTCTCACTGCAATACTTTCAAGCCTTAGGCTATTTGGATCTTTTCTATCGACACAAGAATGACACACGGAGTGGTGGTTTTATGATTAATTGCTTTTATTTCTCATGTGAAAGCGAGTAAAGAGTAACCACCTAAACCATCACTCTTATGGATAACGCAAATTATATAAGCTGAGGAGCATAAAAATATAGGCACAAAAATGATCTTATTGGATTTTATTCAGTTTGTTTTAGTGTCAAAGCTGCGTAAAATCGATTGATATTTGTTGATATTGGCCGGAATTGGGTGGCCTTTTGAAGGCCGATGACCAAAGACCAAAGGGATTCGAGAGAATCAAGACATCTAAGATTTTTCTAAAGAACCATCTTCTCACAGGAGAACGGTAGCGTGACGTAAGAGACAGTAAAAGGCGCTGACCCAAGGTGCAGCAACACCAGGGGCCAGCTGACCAAATTGATAAACCACCTATCAAAATGGCTATATGGATCATACGCTAGAAACCCGCTCGTCTTCAATAAAGTGGAGAACATTCAGCGGCTTGGTGCGATTCCCCAAGCTCTGGGAGCGTATTGCCTGCCTTTTCTTCTTCTATGCCTACCGTTCTCGCGCACCACCCCGTATTTCCTCACAACGTTACTTTCTCAGCCTTCCATCAGAGAAGGTCTATCCATGGTTTGAGTATCAGTAGGAACTAACTATGTTGATCTTAAAGCGCCGGACTGGTGAAAACTTAAGGATTGGAGCCAATGTCTCCATCACGGTATTGGAAGTTAAGGGTAATCAGGTGAAGATAGGAATACGTGCTCCTAAATCTTTACCCGTTCACCGTGAAGAAATATTTATACGTCTACAAAAGGAATATGCTCTAAGGAATGGAAATTGATGAAAACCTAGTTATAAACATGGAAGGCATGTTTTAGGGGTGGCTATACCATAGCTTAAGCCCCCCTAGTCGTATATTTGACAGCGGGTACAATACTCATGTGTAGATTCATTGGTTTTTTTGGGGGGGTAAGAAATTGTGTGGAACAGCTCGTCTAGTAATGCAATAGAATCTAAAGTATCGGTATGTATCCTTTTTTTATGAGTGAATCCCCATAAGCTCTTACAATTTTTTTTGTATTTCTAATAAATTTTGATAAGTATAATAAACCAAGATGCTCATATATTCATTTACTTCTAAGCAGAGGCTAGCACTTTAAAGAATTTAAATCACCTTATATATAGGTAAATAATAGATTACTTCGAAATATAGTTTCAGTTTATGTAAATAATTTAAAAATAGATTTTCTGCATGTATCATGTTCCTTGCCAATTCCTAAGGTAAATATTTTAAGAGTGTCATCTATATCTACTTGATCTTGCGCTTTCTATTAGTTCAACGAGTTTCTCTATTGATAGACATCTTCCCCTCAAATGTATCACTGCATGGCAGTTTGGACATATTGGAATCAAGTCAGTTTTAGGGTTAATAATTTTTCTTTTTTTTACTTCTGACAAAGGTTTAATGTGATGAACATGAATAAACCCTTCAGCATAATTTCCATATATTTCTTTAAAACTAACTTTACAAGCAAAGCATCTCGATCCATGGTGGTTTATACACTCTTTTCGTGCTTTTGAATTTCTTTCATGGGAGTTTACGTATATTTTCTTAGTTTCTCCTTCTTCAAAACTCTGAGGGTGTAGTATTTCTTCAGGAAGCTTAAAACTATCGTTGTTTTTGTTATATGCTTTTGTTATTGCGAGCAAATATGATTTGTTGAATGATTTGGTATAATCACTTGTTTTGAAAGACTGCTTAATATTGAAGTCTCTTATAAATTTGTTGATTTCTTGATGTGATATATTACGTACTTCACCTGTAGATGGTGTTAGCTTTATTCCTTCTTGGGTTACCTTGTAAGAAAATTTTTTCTTTTGAGTCATTGTAACCCAGCCTTCTTCTTGCATTGAGGTTGCAAAAGATAGGAAATCATCTACTGAGAAATTTATTTTTTTCATTCTGATCTCCTAGCTTATGAAAGTCCTAACGTTAACATAATCGATCAACGAAACAGTACGATGCCTACCCGTCGGATATCCGTAGAAGAGGAAAACTCCGCTATGTTTATTATGACTTGCCATATAGGATAAGAGAGTAATCACCATTTGTGCTTTTATATGCTTTTCCCAGCCTGGAAAAGCCAAATTTTCTAAACAGGTGATGCATAGGAGTATTATTTTCACGAGTAGTAGCGAAACAGGTGCTTTCAGAGAGGCTCTCTAGAATAGCTTTCATTAATAAGTTACTGTAGCCTTTACCTCGGGCAGATTCCGTCACATATAACCAACTAAGCTCATATTTGTAAAGACTCTGCCCCAGAGCATTTGATTTTCCAAAAACACTAGCTTTATAGCTGCTATTTGGATTTTTAAGAGCTCCAACAGCGACACAGTTATTATCTTTGATAAAGATAAGCTTCTCAGCTTTATAAATTCGCTGTTTTAGTCCTTCAGTCGAAACTTCACCACCTTCGAAAATTAATTTTTCAAATATCTCTAGCTCAGATTCACTGCAATCTTCGGGCGTTTTAATAATCTGTTGTATACTCATGTCTCATCTAGCCTAGATCAGAAGTGCCGTAGGCGCACCTGGTTTATTTGTTAAGCCTGTTCTTCAATATCATCTGTTGTTTCATACAAGCCAGGGTGAGTTCCATCAATAATTGAACTTAATGAGCTGCGTAGTGAGTCATATTTTGGATTTGTGTGGAAATCATCACTTCTTAGATGGCTAAATAAATTGTAAGGCTTATCTTTTGATGGGTTCTCATCTAGGTAAAACCCTTCAAAATCTGGTTTGTGCATGACCGTCTTTACTCTGCCAGAAGCCAAATTGGCTGCTTTTCTTATATTGTGATTAATTGTCCACATTCCATTATTTGAACCATCAGCTTTATACTTGGCATCTAAGTCATGAATGGCGATTGCAGAAGCGGCAAACTGGTCAAATATTTTTATGAATGTAGGTATATTTGCTTTTCCTCTGCAATTTATTACGCAATAAGAATTCTCCAGTGATTCACTTTCTATGAGATATTGATATGCTAAGTATTCGGTATCTCCCTCAACCAATATTGAATTTTCATAAAAGAAAAACTCATTTACAGTTGGGCAGCACTTATTAAGCATTTTTAGATTGTCTTTTTCCTCATCGGTGAAGTTTGCTTTGTCAGTTTGAAAATAATAAATTCCAGTGGCGGTGTCTGATACTCTTATGAGAGTGGTATGATCTTGAGTCAAGTCAATAAATATAGGTGAGTGTGTAGTACATATTATTTGCCATCCATCAACCTCAGCAAGTGCACAAATTGCTTTTCTAGCAGCTCGGATAATTGATGGGTGCATATTGATTTCAGGTTCATCAAGAAGCAACACTTTTGGAGCTTGATCATCTACAACTTTGCTTCCTTTTTTAAACTTACCTTCGCTACATAGTGCACTTATCGCAGACCATAAAAATGCTCTTTGGATACCTGTTCCCTGGTGTTCCAGAGAAGAAGATCTTCCATTTGCTTTTATGTAGAATTTACTTCCATCTTTTATTGCATCTTCGGCTTTAAATTTTCCGACGCCGGTCTCAAAGTCAACATTTACATCTGCAAATAGCTTTCTCAGTTCCTCTTCGATTTTGCTGTTGATCGGGTTGATTTCAGAAGAAATCTCAGCCTCTACTTCTTTTGCCAGTTTATTAATTTCCGTGATAATTCCAGTAAGCTTACTTTTATCGTCTTTCAACTTCCTTGCAGCATTTTTGGAAGCTAGGTCTTTCACGACTTTCTCTAAAGCCTCATATCCATCATTTGGATTGACTCTTATTGGCGTTGGCAATCTACTTTGGAGAATAGTATTCCATCCCCCTGCACCGCCTTCTTTCCAGTCGTTAGTTTGATTACTAAAGCTATGCTTAACTCCTTTTTCATCAGGAGTTGACCACCTAATCTGGAATTTTGCACAACGACCAAAACCAGGATCGTTTTCTAAAATCCACTCTTGACCAATTGAATCAATGTCAGCATCGGTTATATCTGTAAAAATACCTGTGATCTTAATAATATTGTTTGGATTTCTATTATGAAAATAATCAAGTGTTAAAGAAGATCCCATAGATACATAGGCTTCATAGGCATCTAGGATTGTTGACTTGCAGCTATTATTAGGTCCAATCAAAACAACTATGTTATCAATTAGTATTTTGATTTCTTCATTTATTCCTTTGAAATTTGAAACAAGTAACGCAGCTAATTTCATTGAACTTTCCCTGTTTTATGAGGTGCTTGATCGCATATGTAGAAATATGCTTGTATCATATCATTAAGAGTAAGAAATCACCGCAGCGAAAGTAAATTATTAAATCGAGTCATAAACATTGTCGTAGCAAATTTTCAGATGATATAAGTATCTACTTTAAATGTAGCTAACTTATTTATTTTGATTAAGGTTATTGGCCAATAAAATTTAGTAACTTATCGTATGTACTGCCGTAAGTGTATAAAGCTATTCTTGATATTTGGATTTAGAAATACAGGAAAATCAAGTTTTGCTCTAAATCTCTAAGCTATAAAGGAAAAACATGTAGTGGGTGTTTACTAAAATAATTTGTTCGGTTGGAGAGCTTTATATATTTTGGGCTAGCAAGTTTCCAAATGGACATTATTGTATTGGCCGTGCCTAGCCTCAAGCACTAGACGAAAACAACGCCGCCACCGCCAACAAAGTAGCCACCCAAATCCCACAAAGAATTTTCCAGAAAAGGGAAGCATCTCCCTTCTCAGTAGGATCTTCCCTTAGGTAATCCGGGTTGGGATTAGCGAGGTCGCGCATAAATTCCGTTAGGGTGGAGTAGCGCTGTTCCAGGTCGATACTGCATCCGCGCTCCAGGGCGCGGTCGAACCAGATGGGGACTACCGGATTAAACTGACTGGCGGTGCGGTAGCGCAGGCGTTCGAAGTCGGCGTGGGAGCGGCAGTTTTCTATTTCCTCGCCGTAGGGCAGTTCTCCGGTAAACATTTCGTAGGCAATGGTGGCGAGGGCGTAGATATCGCCGCGAATACCGCTGTTATGCCCGAGGATATAGTGGGGGTCGGAGTAGCTGGCGGTGCCCAGCGCTTCCGGGTGCTCCAGGGGGCGGAAAATCTCGGCACTGCCGGCTACATAGACTGAGCCGAAGTCGATAATTTTTACCTGCCCGTCGCCGTCGATCATGATATTGGCCGGGCGCAAATCCTGGTGAATGGTTTCCTGATCGTGGAAGGCCTGTAGTCCGGTGGCAATTTCCTTAAGAATACGAAACGCTTCCGCCGGTTTGGGAAAGCGGTTATTGGTGATCCACTGCTCCAGGGTGCTGCCCTGCACATACTCCATCAGGTAATAGAGCGCGGTGCGTGGGCGGGTCTGCCGGTGCAGGCGCACTACTTGGGGGCTGCGAATACGTAGGCCTATCCACTCCTCCTGAATAAAGCGGTCGATATAGTGGATATCGTCCTCGTAATTTACCGAGGGGGTTTTCATTACCAGGATTTCCCCGGTGGCACTGTCGCGCACCAGGTACAGCTGGCTGCGCTGGGAGGAGAATAGCTCCCGTTCTACCTGGTAACCGTCTAGTACCATGCCCGGTTCCAATTCCGGCGGGAAGGGTAGACGAGTAAGCTGGCGGCTGTAATCGTCCAGGGTGGTTTGTGGCAATGCTTTTACCTTCACCACTAATGCGGAGAGGTTATCGTCACTGCCGTTTTCCTCGGCGAGACGCACCAGGGTTTCTGCTGTTTCCTGTTCGCTTAACTGGGTATCTGCCAACAGCTCCCGCAGCAAATCCTGTTTGATAAAGTCGTGCACGCCGTCACTGGTAATCAGCAGCACATCGTCTTTAGCCAGGCTGAGCTGGCCGTAATCCACTTGCAGGCCGGTATCCATTCCCAGCGCGCGGGATAGCATCTGCTGGCGGTGGGCCAGGGTGATGTTGTGGTCTCGGGTGAGGCATTTAAGGTTGTCGCCTCGCAGGTGATAGATGCGGCTGTCACCGATATGAAAGTAGTGGGCGGTGCGGGATTTAAAAACCAGGGCAGAGAAGGTGCAGAGGAAGCCCTTTTCCTGTTGGGGAAAGTCGTGGCTCTTGCGGTATAACTTGCTGTTAATGGAGGCGAGAATTTTCTGTCCGGCGTGGGCGACAGACCAGGTATCCGGCACCTTGTAATAGTCCCGCACAAACTGCTCGGTGGCGGTGTGGCTGGCGAGTGCGCCGGCTTCGGCGGAGCTGACTCCGTCCGCCAGTGCGGCTACCGCGCCCAGGTATTCCTGCAAGTGCGGGTTGTCTGGCCAGTGGTAGATTGCGGCATCTTCGTTCTGCGGTTTGATGCCGGCACTGGTGCAGAGGCCGTGGCTCAATCGCGGTGTCTGGGCTTCGGGGTTTGCCTCGGTTTCTGTTTGCACCCCGGAATTGGTTTCGCTCACAGCTTTCTCCACTCTCTTTTCGTCCCCTCAGACCAACGGCGAAAAACAAAGAAGGGCCATTGGCCCTCCTTTGCGTTTGTTGCTTGATAACAGCTTTCCGATCACTCCACGCTGATCAGCTGTACTGTGCCATCCGGTAGCACTTCGGCGATATTGCCTTTGGGCTCTTCCAGGAACAGGCAGGCGAAGAAGATCACCGCTGCTGCGCCGCAGATAATCAGGAAGAACTGGCTGTAGCTGACATAAGACAGGGCGGTAAGGAAAGTAACCGCACCCACGTTGCCGTAGGCTCCGGCCATACCGGCGATCTGCCCGGTCATGCGACGCTTCACCAGGGGTACGACGGCGAATACGGCACCCTCACCGGCCTGCACGAAGAAAGAACAGCACATGGTGGCCACTACCGCAGCGGGAATCCACCAGCCGCCGTTGATCTGGCTCAGTACAAAGTAACCCACTGCCAGGCCGCCGATCAGGAACATCAGGCTGCGGCGGCGTCCCAGTTTGTCAGAGAAGTATCCACCGGTTGGGCGAGCCACCAGGTTCATAAAGGCGAAGCCAGAGGCGAGCAGGCCGGCCTTCACCGGGCTCAATCCTTCAAAGGTTTCCAGGAAGAACAGGGGCAGCATAGAAACCACGGCCAGCTCTGAGCCGAAGGTGACGAAGTAGGCCAGGTCGAGGATGGCTACCTGCTTGAAGTTGTATTTCTCCAGCTCGGGCACGCCTTCGCGCAGGTGGTCTTTGTTTACATTCCAGATCATACGGGTCTGGAAGGCGAACAGTACTACCAGCAGTCCCCACATCACGTAGGTGGCATTCTGGCTCAGCAGGGCTACGCCGTTGGGAGACAGTTTGTAAGCCAGCGCTGCCAGTGCCAGGTACATGGGCACATTCATCAGCAGGTAGAAGTAGAAATCCCGCTTGCTGGTCACTTCCAAGCCGCCGCTCTTTTTCGGTTTGAAGTAAGTGGAACCTTTAGGAGTGTTACGGGCAACGCGGTAGTAGATGATGCCGTACAGGCCGGCGATGATGCCGGTGAGGCCCAGGGCATAGCGCCAGCCGTCTTCACCGCCGAACAGCAGGGCGATGGTGGGCAGGGTCATGGCACCGGCAGCAGAACCGAAATTCCCCCAGCCGCCGTAAACACCTTCTGCCAGTCCCACTTGTTTGGCTGGGAACCATTCACCCACCATGCGGATACCAATTACAAAGCCGGCACCCACAAATCCCAGCAGGAAGCGGAACAGGGCTAGGGATTCATAACTGTCTGCGGTGGCGAAGCCCAAACAGATTAAAGATGAGGTCATCAGCAGCCCGCTGTACACCAGGCGCGGCCCCAATTTATCCACCAGCATACCGATAATGATACGGGCGGGGATGGTGAGTGCCACGTTGAGGATTAACAGGGCTTTTACTTGCTGGCTGGTGAGGTCGAACGCTTCCTTGATAAAGACCATCAGCGGAGCGTGGGAGAACCACACCACGAAAGTCAGGAAAAACGCAAACCAGGTAACGTGCAGCGTCTTTATTTTGGGATCGCCCCAATTAAATAAATTGAGGCCGCTGGATTGACTCATGACTATTTTCTCCGGCTTCTCAGAAATTTAGAGGTGGATAGGGTCATGGCCGATAGTATTTGAGCAGCGCTATAGGAAAAGCGCGCAAAAGGGGTAGTCGGGATAGGGGCTGATATCCGAATAGTATGGAGTAACCCCTTTGGATTAGTCCTGTGGAGTGGCGAGCATCGTGAATATCTTGCTAACTACCCCATGGTGAGTAGTAGCGAAAAATTGTCTTATCACCGAAAGGTTTTTGGGAGTAATTGTCGGCCTTAGGGTTTTTGTGCATCTTGCAAGCAGGTGTCTTCGAACAATCATGCAAACGTTACTGTATTTTTACTGCTTCTGTCTGTGAAGGGAGTAACTACCGTTCGGGGTATCGGCGTGATGGCCAAATATATTTTCCGAAAAATTGAAAAAATTGGGAGAAAACTGCCGTGCAATATACACAGCAACTCGCCGGACGTGCGCTGATATTTGCCTCGGCCATGTTTGCCGCAAACTTTTCTGTTTGGACACTCTATGCAGTGCTCGGAGTGGAAATCGGCGAGCAGCTGGATCTCTCAGCTACAGAATACGGCATCTTGCTGGCCGCGCCGATCTTAAGCGGTGCGCTACTGCGTTTTCCCGCCGGGTTGTTGGTGGAATATTTCTCTGCAAAAAAACTCATCCTCTTGCAAATGCTATTACTGCTGCCGGTACTTTTACTCTTGCCCTATATCGAGAGTTACGGTGCGCATCTCCTGGCCGGCTTGTGGTTGGGGATTTCGGGAGTCTCCTTCGTGTTGGGTATTCGCTATATCAACCCGTGGTTCGAAAGGAGGCAGCAGGGCACGGCAATGGGCATTTTTGGTGCAGGCAACGCCGGGGCAGCGATTACCCTGGCCCTGGCGCCAGCGATCCAAAATTGGATGGGGCGCGAATGGATCGGGCCGATTTACGGTATTGGTATAGTGATCATGATGGTGCTATTCGAATTTTGTGCACCTGAAGAAACCCGTTATATGCGCAGCCGCAGCAAGGTGGATATTCACAATCACCTAAGACCACTGATGCAGATCAAGGTGTGGCGCTATGGGCTCTATTACTATTTTGTCTTCGGCAGCTTTCTCGCACTTTTACTGTGGCTGCCGAATTACTACTTGGCGGTGTACGAAGTGAGTACACAGGTGGCGATGGCTCTGACACTGCTGTTTGTGGCCCTGTCCAGTTCACTGCGTGCCCTGGGTGGCTGGTTTGCAGATCGCTATGGTGCGCGCACGGTGAATTGGAGTGTTTTCTGGACTTGTCTGGTATGCCTTTTTTTCCTCAGTTACCCCCCAACCAGTATGACGATTCATGGGGTGGAACGGGATGTGCATCTAAATATCGAGGTGGGCATTGAGTTGTTTACCTTGTTGTTACTGGTGATTGGCATTGCCCAGGGGTTTGGTCGCGCCTCGGTATACAAGGCGCTACACGATAATTTTCCGGCACATATGGGCAGTGTCGGTGGCACTGTAGCCACAATCGGTGCGCTGGGTGGTTTTACCCTGCCAGTGCTGTTTGGTATCGCACAGGATTTAGTGGGTATTCACAGTGCTGCGTTTATGTTGCTCTATGGTGTGCTGGCAGTTTGTATGTTGGTAATGTACCTGGCAATTCAGAGAGAGCATCATCAACAGCGTTTGGCTTTCGCTCAGCAAAATAATTTTTTGCATGAGGATGCGAGTAACTCTGCGGCTTTGCCAGATAGGTAGTACCCACTACCAAAATGGAATTATGTGTGCGTAGAAGGTAGGGGGTAATGATTTTTTCTGTTGAAAAAACTGTGGTTTCAACCACGTCTGAAAAATTGTAATTTGTCACTGTTCACTCCGTTGTTGCAAAGGAAAAGCGTAATGACCATTTCCAGATTCCCCAAAATATTCGGTGCTTTACTGTTGGGTGCCTGCAGCACTGTCGCATTGCAGGCCGCTGCGCAGGATGGTGAAAATGCCACTCTTGTCGACGCGCTAAAATCCGGTGAGGTCGGGTTGAATCTGCGCTATCGCGTGGAGATCGTCGACCAGGAAGATTATGACCAGGATGGTATTAATGGAGACGCAACCGCGTCCACTCTGAGAACCCGCCTCAACTGGCGCAGCGGCAGCTACCGCGGCTTCAGCGGTTTCCTAGAGATGGACGATGTTACTTCAGTCGGCAACGATAATTACAACTCTACCGTCAATGGTAAAACCAATTACCCGGTTGTGGCTGATCCAGATGGTACCGAGGTTAACCAGGCCTATATCCGCTATAACGGTGAAAATTCCGTAGTCACTGCCGGTCGTCAGCGTATTAACCTGGATGGCCAGCGCTTTGTCGGTGGTGTTGGCTGGAGGCAGAACGAGCAGACTTACGACGGCGTACGTTATCAGTATGGTAGCGCTGACAGTCTGCAGTTGGACTACAGCTATGTGTACAACGTAAACCGGATTTTTGGTGAAGATAGCGCCGGTGCTGAATTTGAAGGCAATATCCAGCTATTCCATGCCAGCTACCCGGTGGCTGAAAACCACAAAGTCAGCGGTTTCGTTTACAACCTGGATTTAGAGAATTTCGTTGAAAATGCCAGCCGCACTTATGGGGTGGACTACAAAGGGAATTTCGGCCCTGTAAAAGCCAATCTGAGTTACGCACGCCAGAACGATATTGGAGATAACACCTTCGATTACAGTGCGGACTACTACCTGGCAGAAGTGGGTACCGACCTGGGCCCGGTCACTGCGAAACTCGGTTATGAAGTATTGGGTTCCGATAATGGTGTCGGTTTCAGAACGCCTCTGGCTACCCTGCATAAATTCCAGGGCTACACCGACCAGTTCCTGACAACCCCCGGTGATGGCATAGAGGATATGTACATCAGCGGCGCTATGAAAATAGCCGGCGGTAACTTGAATATGGCCTATCACAATTTTGATGCGAATGAAGGTTCCGCAAATTATGGCCATGAGTGGAATATCAGCTACGGGCGCAAGCTGACAGAGGAAATTTCTGCACTGGTGAAATACGCCTCTTATCAGGCTGACGACCACAAGGTGGATACCGACAAGTTCTGGTTAATGGTGACCGCCAATTTCTAATTAAATAAAGCAGCTCCATAGCGAGGCCCCCGGCTCCGGCCGGGGTTTTCCCTGTAAAAACCGATCAATTTCTGTAGAGGAATTTTTCGGTTTTTAGTAATTCTGCCCACTGAATTTCCATTTTGTGATGTTATTTCCCTTAACGGTTGGCATCACTATGAGTACCTAAGGAGTACCACCTTTGCCCCAAGCATAAATTAACCAGCTTGATACACTGACATCAGTTTAAACACCGAGTCCCGCTACCTAAACAGCGCTGATTTTTATTGTCGCTGCAAGGTGCCGGGACCGTGGCCGTACCGGCCACCAGGGTCTAGCGGGAAACTGCGCGGCCTCCCGACATTGGAAAGGCGTTTAATGTTACAAGACAATTTTGGCCGTAGGTTTTATTACCTGCGCCTGTCCGTGACGGACATCTGCAACTACCGCTGCAACTATTGCCTGCCCGAGGGCATCGGTTGCGGACGTTCCCTGGAAGGGGAAAATCCTCTCTCAGTGGCTGAGGTGGGCACATTGGTGCGCGCTTTCGCTTCCCTGGGTACGGAAAAGGTACGCCTTACCGGCGGGGAGCCCTCCCTGCGCAAAGACCTGGTGCCACTACTCGAAGCCGTGCGCGCTAGCGATAAGATTCGCCGCTTGGCCATCACCACCAACGGTTACCGCCTGCCCAGTCAGATTGACGACTGGCACCGCGCCGGCCTGGATCAGGTGAATGTCAGTATCGACAGCCTCGACCCGGCTCAATTCCACCATATCACCGGGCACAATCGCCTGGATAAAGCCTTAGCCGGCCTGGATCGCGCCCTGGCCCTGGGTATCGATACCAAGGTCAACGCAGTACTGATGCGCCAGTACAACCTGGCTGAGCTGGATAATTTCCTCGCCTGGGTTCGCGAGACTCCGGTGACCCTGCGCTTTATTGAATTGATGCGCACCGGCGATAACCGCGAGTTCTTCGCCAGCAACCATGTCTCCGGTGGCGATATAGAAACCCTGCTGCTGCGGGAAGGCTGGGAGCAGGTGATCCGCACCCGCGATGCCGGCCCGGCGCGGGAGTATTTCCACCCGGATTACGCCGGCCGTATCGGCCTGATTACCCCTTACGGCAAAGACTTCTGTGCAAGCTGCAACCGCCTGCGGGTATCGGCCCAGGGCAAGCTGCACTTGTGCCTGTTCGCCGACCAGGGCTTTGATATGCGCGAAATCATAGCCGATGGCGATAGCGAGGCGCTGGCAGCTCATATCCGTGAGTTGATTGTGGATAAGACCGCAGGCCACCAGCTGCACGAAGGTTTTACCGGCGCTACCCGAAACCTGGCGATGCTGGGGGGCTAGGGTTATGGCCATAGCTCTTGTTAGTAAATCAACAATCGGTGTGGTGCTGGCCGGCGGCCGCTCCAGCCGGATGGGCCGTGATAAGGCATTGCTGGCCCACCCCCAACGGGGCAATTTCTTGCAGCATGCTGAGGCATTGCTGAGTGAGCTTCCGCTGGCAAAAGTCGTCACCAGCGGCGCCCGCCCCGGAGCGATTGAAGACCTGGTGCCAGAGCGGGGTCCACTGGGCGGCCTTTATTCGGTGGCCCTGACAACCGGTGCCGATGCGGCCCTGGTGATTCCGGTAGATATGCCCCTGCTCGGGCGGGAGCACCTCGCAGAGTTATTGGCTGAAGGGCAGACAAGTGGCCGGCCCTGTTATTTTGAAAAATTCTTTTTCCCCCTGTGGCTGCCTTTAAATGGCGATTGCCTGGATTATTTGCGCCGCGCCGGTGAGGGCAGTGCGCGCAATTCTGTCGGCGCACTGTTGCGTCACCTGGGGGCCAAATCCATACCCATAAAAAGTGCCGGCGATTGGCATCGCAATATCAATACGCCGGCAGATTATCTCGGCTTGAGTACGCCGGATAAAACTCCAGAAAACGGTTTTTTGAGAGACCACTGATTATGTCCGCACACGCTAGCAAAGAATTTGTACCGCTCAATATCGCGGTACTTACCGTATCCGATACCCGCAACGAGCAGACTGATACCTCTGGCCAGTACCTGGTGGAAGCCCTTAAAACTGCCGGCCATCAGCTCGCGGATAAGCGCATTACCCCGGACGATGTTTATCAGATGCGCGCGCTGGTCTCCGCCTGGATTGCCGATCCCAAAGTGCAGGTGGTATTGGTGACCGGCGGTACCGGTTTTACCGATCGCGACTCCACGCCGGAGGCCCTGAGCCCGCTGTTCGACAAAACCGTCGACGGCTTTGGCGAGCTGTTCCGCCATATTTCCCTGGGGGATATCGGCAGCTCTACCGTGCAATCCCGCGCGCTTGCCGGCCTCGCGAATCGCACGCTGATATGTTGTATGCCCGGTTCCACCGGAGCCTGCCGAACGGCTTGGGAAGGCATATTGCTGGAGCAGCTGGATGCCCGCCACAAGCCCTGTAACTTTATCCCCCATGTGCGCTTTGCCAGCGCGCCCTGCGAGAGCCGGGGGTAATTCATGAGCCAGTTAACCCACTTAAACCAGCGCGGCGAAGCCAGCATGGTGGATGTTACCGAGAAGGACATCACTGACCGCAGCGCCCTGGCCGAGAGCAGTATCAGTATGAGTGCAGAGGCTTTTGCACTGCTGAGCCAAGGGGCGCACAAGAAAGGCGACGTGCTTTCTGTAGCTCGCATCGCCGGCATCCAGGCTGCAAAGAAAACCTCGGATTTAATTCCCCTGTGCCATCCACTGGCGCTGACCAAGGTAGCGGTGGATTTCGAATTACAGCCGGAAAAACACAGTGTGCATATCACTGCTTTCTGCCGCCTGGCCGGGCGCACCGGGGTGGAAATGGAAGCGTTAACGGCGGCTTCGGTAGCGGCGCTGACCATTTACGATATGTGCAAAGCCGTGGACCCGGCGATGGAAATCGGCCCGACCCGCCTGCTACAAAAAACCGGCGGTAAGCGCGGCCACTGGCGCGGCGATGCTGCGGACAAGGCGTAACAATTTCAGAGGTGTAAAGCGATGGTAAAGGTTCTGTTTTTCGCGCGTTTGCGCCAGCAATTGGGCATGGGCGAGACTACCCTGGAGGACTTTTCCGGCAGTCTCAGCGAGTTGCGCAAAACCCTATGTGAACAGCACCCGGATTGGAGCCCGCACCTGCAAAGAGACGATATCCGTATGGCCTTGAACCAGGAGCTGGCAGAAACTGGAGCCCAGGTGAAGGCTGGGGATGAAGTTGCATTTTTCCCGCCGGTTACCGGCGGCTAGTGGTGCCAATATGAAAGCCGTTGATCGTATTGAAGTCTGTGAAACGCCCCTCGACGTAGCGGCTGAATATACCGCGCTGCAAGGGAACAGTGGTGATGGTGCCTGCGCCCTGTTTGTGGGTTCGGTGCGGGACTTCAATGCGGGCAGTGATGTCTGCGGCCTGGCCCTGGAACACTATCCGGGCATGACTGAAAAATGCCTGCAACAGATTATCAATGATGCCCGCGATCGCTGGTCTTTGGGTCGTGTGACTATCGTCCACCGGGTTGGCCCCATGCAGATCAACGACGAGATTGTTTTTGTCGGCGTTACCAGCCCCCACCGCCAGGCTGCCTTTGCCGCCTGCCAATACATCATGGATCGCCTCAAAACGGAGGCGCCTTTCTGGAAGCGCGAAGCGGTTGCGGATGAGTCCGGTAAGCCTTCAGAGCGCTGGGTTGAAGCCCGGGCCAGCGATGCTGCGGAGATGGAAAAGTGGTCCGTCGGCTGAGCCCGCTGCTATCCGCTTTACTGGTGGCCATCGCGCTACCGGTTAATGCGGATAACTGCACCTTGCGGGTGGCGGTAGCGGCCAGCTTTCGCCCGGCACTGGAAGAGGTACTGCCGGAATTTGAGCGTCGCCATGCCTGTGTGGTGCAAATCAGCAGTGGCAGCTCCGGGGTGCTCTACCAACAAATAGCGCACCGCGCGCCCTTCGATTTATTCCTGTCCGCCGATCGCGAGCGCCCCGAACTGTTGGAAAAGCAGGGTGGGGCACTGGGTAGCAGTCGCCAGACTTACGCCCTGGGTTTACTGGCTCTCTGGCACCCAAAATCGGAATCCAATATCAAGCAGCTACTGCAAACTTGGCCCGATAAAATTGTATTAGCCGATCCGAAAGTAGCGCCCTTCGGCAGTGCCGCACGGCAAGCGCTGCAAAGCCTGAATTTGTGGAAGAAAAAACAAACTCAATTAGCCCGGGCCCACAATGCAGGCCAAGCCTATTTAATGCTGGATTCTGGCAATGCGCAGCTGGGCTTTGTCGCCGCTAGCCAGATGCAAGCGGCCGGCCGCAATAATTACTGGTTGCTGCCGCAGCATTTGTACAAACCCATTGAACAGCAGCTGCTGATTCCCACCCAGAGTCGCCGACCTAAAGAGGCACAATCCCTCGCTAACTATTTGCGTTCAGGGGAAGTGCAGGCGCAGTTATACCACTTGGGTTACGGTGTTTTGCCAACTCAAGATCGAAGTAGAGATGGAGGGAGTGGCTTATGAATATCGCCGCTGCCGACTGGCAGGCACTGTGGCTAACTTTAAAATTGGCCGGCTTAACCACCTTACTCCTGTTTATTATCGGCGTGCCCTTGGCCTGGAAATTGAGCCAATGGCAGAGCCGCTGGCGCCACGGTATCGAGGTATTAATTACCCTGCCGCTGGTACTGCCACCCACGGTTTTGGGCTTTTATTTACTGCTTTTATTTTCCCCCAACTATGCCCCCGGGCAGTGGCTGTCACAACTTTTTGATGGCCCGCTGGTGTTTTCCTTCACTGGCCTGGTGTTTGCGTCAGTGATTTATTCCCTGCCGTTTATGGTGCAGCCGTTGCTAGCCGCGTTTAATGCCAATGGCCAGCGATTGACCCAGGCTGCCGCAGCACTGGGTATTCCGCCCTGGGCGGCATTATTAAAAGTTCTTTTACCGGCGAGTCGTGCCGCTATTGTGAGTGCCTGTGCTTTAACGTTTGCCCATACCCTGGGTGAGTTCGGGGTAGTGCTGATGATTGGTGGCGCTATTCCCGGTGAGACCCAGGTGGTTTCTATCGCTCTTTATCAACATGTGGAGGCGATGGAATACGGTGCGGCGCATCGTCTGGCTTTGATGTTGATGGGGATTACTACCGTACTGCTACTCGCTGCCCGTTGGCTGGGACATAGTCTGGCCCCGCGCGGATCAAGTAGCGAGCGCGCTAAACCGGTAATGGGGGTGCTGGGTTAATGGAAATTACCTTACCCCTATTCGGTACTGCGTCTACCATTTCTGATTCCACCGGATTGAGTGTTACAGGGCTGATGACTCCGCTTAATGCTGCGGCTCCCTGGCAATTAGAGCTGCCTGCCTCTGGGATTTTTGGTCTTACCGGCCCCTCCGGCAGCGGCAAGAGTACATTGTTGGCTGCCCTGGCTGGCCAGCGCCATTGCCGTGGCAATATCACTTTTGCCAATACAGTCTGGCAGCGCGGACGCCGCGCCCTGGCTACCCACAAAAGAACGCTTTCTTTGGGCTTTCAGGATAGCCGCTTGTTTGCCGGCCAGTCAGTGGCAGATAACCTGGCACTGGCCCGCCGTTACAGCCGCAGGCCACTGCCTATGGAGGAGTGTGATCGGCTGTTAAAGGCTTTTGGTATTGAACCGCTACTCCATCAGCCGGTGGAGCTATTGTCTGGTGGAGAAGCCCAGCGAGTGGCTGTATTACGCCAGCTTTTTAACAACGCGCTGCTGCAATTATTTGATGAGCCGCTTTCAGCGGTTGACCGCGCCCGGGTACTGCGGCGCCTATTGCCGACCCTGCGGGATTTCTGGGCCCGATATCCGGCGCTGGTGATCTGGACCAGTCACGACTTTGATGAAATCCAGCTGCTGGCCCAGCGCTGTTTGTGGATGGATTCTGCCAATTTGTCCGCACCACTTTCTTTACCTGAAGTTGCCCAGCGCCTGGATAGCCACGGCGTAGGGGATAGTTGTCGGAGCCGGATTGAAGCGCGAGTGGAATCCCTAAGCGATGGTCTGCTGACTTTGGATTTAGGGGGGATTTCTATCTTTGCAGATAGGGTGGCGGGCCATTATCGAAAAGGCGACACTGCAGCTTTTCTGTTGGAAGCTGGAGATATCAGCCTCAGTGTAGAGAAGCCGGGCCTGTCCAGTATCCTCAATTGCCTGCCGGTAACTTTAGTTGCCAAGCAGAACCTTACCGATGGCCGCATACGCTTACAGTTAGCCGCTGCTGATCAGGTTTTCTACGCAGATATTTCCCGCCTCTCCTGCGAGCGCCTAGAACTGCGTGAAGGTACTACCTACTTTGCCCAGTTTAAGGCCGGTAGTCTTGCCGGTTTGTAAGTAGTTCCAGCGCAATTTCTGAAAGCGCATCTCTTCGATCCCTAAAACCCCAGCAATTTGTTTGCTAAGTTTGAACGCTAGCTAATAATTGGTGCTCCTATGGGCGTTGTGTTGGGAATTTCCCTCTTTAACGAGGGCGATAAATTTTACCGGGAACAAGCACAGGTCGAGGGCTTACCTGTAGCGAAAGCTGTGACCATTGAGGATCTACACCTGGTACTTATTCGCTGCATAGAAGAAGGTGGGCACAACTATCGAGTAAGACGCCTGGAATCGGGTGAGCTGGAAATTGCCGAGCTACTTGAGGATTGTGAGCCCTACCGGGTCGATGCTTTCCGCTACGAGCTTCGCCGAAAGGGCGACGCTATCGTTATCCACTCTACTTACAAAGATGATGCCCTGTACTTTCATCTGGCTTGCCGCGCAGCTAGTGGGCAGAGAGTTAAGATAGATTTCCACGGCGAGCACCCGTTTTATAACTATGACTCCATAGCGGAATACCAGGGTGGTGGTAACTATCATCTGGCCAATTTCTTTGACCTTCAATATTTGCCCGGTTATATCGAAGAGCACTGCCGGCGATTTATTCGCTGCCTGGAGTACTGGTCCTTTACCTTCTTTATCCCGTATTTGGGCAAGGTAGAGCTGAATAACCACACTTCCGATCCAGAACAGCCTCTCTACCACCTCGATTTCCATTGCCCGGAGCGCAAGCTAAAAATCTTCCAGTCGGCAACGGAGAGAGAGGGTTCTTACTATTTTCGCGACGCCATCTCGGCAGAAAAGCTGGTGCAATTGCTTGAAGCCATGGCGACTGAACTGCTGCCAGAGCTGCAAAAAGCCGATGTTACGTCTTGCTTGAGCTGCTTTGAGGCTATCCACCAGGCTTACAGTGAAATAGAGAGCACCATTGAGACGGATGAAAGTCTTGCCTCAGTTGCGGAGGATCTTATTGGGTACCAGCAGAATATCCGTGGCAGACCTGTCCAATACGAAGTCACTGAAAATGCAGATGGATCTATTACTGTGCAGGCCTACTATTTTCAGCCGCCCGTAGGTTACAACTATACGGTCAGTGCTGAGGATATCGCCGGGGGCCATATTTATCTGGATAAGCTGCACGATTTAGATTTTTATGAGCAGATGTGCAGAGCTATTGCCAGGCATCTATGCCCGACGATGCCGACCGTTGAAGATTTGGATGAAGTGACAATTTATTATCATCGGGATTCAGATAAAAAGCTGATTGCCAGCTTACTTGAAGGCTCGGATATAACGCCGATATTGATTCAGGTGAAATAAAAAAGGGGAGGTAAAACCTCCCCGAATCAACGGTATCCCGTGAGTGAAACCGAATTAAGGATTGTAGAATTCGCCGTTCTTGCGCAGGTAGAACCAGTAGTTAATCACCAGGCATACCGCGTAGAAGATGGCGAAACCTGCCAGTGCATATTCCGGGGTAGTGGCTTTGATTTGCTCGCCGAAAACCTTGGGAATGTAGAAGGCACCGTAGGCGGCAACGGCTGAGGTCCATCCCAATACCGGACCTGCCTGCTCTTTCGGGAACACCATGGCGATGGTGCGGAAGGTAGAACCATTGCCGATACCGGTAGCGGCGAACAACAGCAGGAACAGCAGGAAGAAGGGCAGGAAGAACTCTTCCGGAGTGGCTGAGCCGTAGGCAGCCTTCATGTAGTAGGCCACCCCCAGGGCGCTACCCACCATTACCGCTGCACAGATCTGGGTGACCAGGGCACCGCCGATGCGATCGGAGATCCAACCACCTACTGGGCGAATCAGGGCGCCGATAAAGGGGCCCATCCAGGCGTACATCAGGGCGCTGGGGCCATTGTTGTTGATGGTATCGTGGGTCATAACCCCGTCCACCATTACATGGCTGTAACCAAAGATCACCTTGATAGCCAGCGGGAAAGCCGCAGCGAAGCCGATAAAGCTGCCGAAGGTCATGGTGTAAATCACACTCATCACCCAGGTGTGCTTGTTGTTGAAGATACGGTACTGACGCTGCAGGCTGGTTTTGATCTCACCGGGCAACAGTTTCAAGCCGAATACTGTGGCAGTGATTACCAGCACCAGCACGATTTCCTTGGGCACGCCCCAACCAGAACCGTTTGCCGCTTCAGGTAAGAGCAACCATAGCCCCACGATGGCGGTGAACAGGCCGATTCCCAGCATCATGGTCATCTTCACCATGGCGCCGAGAGAACTGCCTACATCCGGGGTAACTTCCTCGGTGCGCAGGTTGTTCATACCGAACCAGCCAATAAAGGCTAGCGGTACCAGGAACAGCAGCCATACAAAACCGGCATTTTGAATCCACGCTTCAGAACCGGCGGGTACCTTGCCAATCAGGGAGCCAGAGCTGCTCACCAGGGTCATGGGGTCGCCGCCGGCCGCGCCAAAGGCACCGAAGGTCATAAATAGCGGTACCAGGATCTGCATGGTGGTAACACCGAAGTTACCCAGTCCTGCATTCAAGCCAAGCGCCAGCCCCTGCTTTTCCTTGGGGAAAAAGAAGCTGATGTTGGACATGGAAGAGGCGAAGTTACCACCACCGATACCAGACAGCAGCGCCAGCAATTGGAATACCCACAGTGGGGTCTCCTTGCTCTGCAGCGCGATACCGGTGCCGAGGGCGGGGATCATCAACAGGGCGGTGGTGAATACGATGGTGTTGCGTCCACCGAACAGTCGAATAAAGAAACTACTGGGTATTCGCAGGGTGGCACCGGTAAGACCGGCGATAGCCATCAGGGTGAACAGATCGGCTTTGGCGAAGGGAAAGCCGAGGTTGAGCATTTGAACGGTAATAATGCCCCAGTAGAGCCACACGGCGAAGCCGCACAGCAAACTGGGAATGGATATCCACAAATTCCGGTTTGCGATTTTCTTGCCCTTGGACTGCCAGAATTTGCTGTCCTCCGGGGCCCACTCGTAGATGTCAGACACGGCGGCCACTCCTCCTCGAAATGATTCGTGCTGCCACTATGGGCCGGGGATTTAGCCCGCTCAATTACCAACAGTAAGTAACCCTTTTGCTCCCGCGCGTAACAGCTACCTCTTTAGGGGTAAGCGCAGCCAATGGACGCTATGGTAAAGTCACTGTTCAGATTTAAACCAATTCTCACCAATGAAGTAGGATCTCCCATGACTTCTTCTGCCACGGTAATGATGGTCGATGACCACCCCCTGTTCCGCAAAGGTCTCAAGCAGCTGTTTGCCATGGAGCCCAGTTTGGAGTTGGTGGCTGAAGCCAGTAGCGGAGAGGAAGCGCTGGAGTTGGCCAAGCAGTATGAGCCGGACCTTATTTTGCTGGACCTGAATATGCGCGGTATGGATGGGCTGGATACCTTGCGGGCGATGCGGGCTGCCGATGTCTCCTCGCGTATCGTGATACTGACGGTTTCCGATAACAATGCCGACGTGGTGTCCTGTATCCGCGCTGGTGCCGATGGTTATCTTCTCAAGGATATGGAACCGGAAGATATTCTCGACCAGGTGATCCAGGCCACCCACGGCAAGCTCGCTATCAGCCAGCGCCTTACGGAGATCCTTGCTTCGGCCCTACGCAAGCCAGATAACTCCGGTGCAGATACTCTCTCTACCCTTACCAGCCGCGAATACCAGATATTGCAGTTGATCGCTGATGGCCTCAGCAACAAATTGATTGCCCGCGAGTTAGATATTAGTGATGCAACCGTGAAGGTACACGTCAAACATCTGTTGAAGAAACTGGGGATGCGCTCCCGCGTGGAAGCTGCCGTGTGGATGGTCAATCAAAAGCGTTCAGAGTCCCAGGACCGGGCGCACTGACCGGCACTGCCCCAACTGCAAAGGATTGAAGTAAGAGAAATTTTTCCATGCCCACCATTGATTGTTGTAGCCAGCCGGGCCTGATGCCCATAGAGAGTGCTCGCGAGAAACTCCTACAGGCACTGAACCCTATTGAGGGTACTGAGATATTACCGCTGGCCCAAGCGAATGGTCGGGTATTGGCTGAAGATGTTATCTCCACAGTAAACCTACCGCCCTGCGATAATTCCGCGATGGATGGTTACGCCCTGCGATATGAAGACCTTGCCAGTGGTTTACCGCTGGAGCTGATCGGTAAATCCTTTGCCGGTGCGCCCTTCGATGGTGTGGTGAACCCGGGTACCTGTGTGCGCATTATGACAGGAGCGGCAGTACCTGCCGGTGCGGATACGGTGGTGATGCAGGAAAATGTTGATGCCCAGGGTGAATCGATACGTATAAATTGCGAGGTTCGCTCCGGCGATCATATCCGTCGCTGCGGTGAGGATGTAGCTGAAGGCTCCATTTTGCTTAAAGCTGGAGAGCGTATCAGCGTTCCCCATATCGCCCTGCTTGCCGCTGCCGGTGTTGGCACAGTGACAGTAGTGCGCAAACCGGTAATCGCTCTTTTTTCAACTGGTGATGAACTGCGTCAGCCCGGTGAAGCCCTGGGCAAGGGCGATATCTACGATAGTAACCGTATTGCTCTATTGGCAGCCTTGGCCCAGATGGATCTGGAGGTTTTGGATTTGGGCATATTGCCCGATAACAAACAGGCTATTACCGATGCGTTGCAGCGTGCAGCCCAAGAGGCCGATGCCATTATCACCTCCGGCGGTGTCTCTGTCGGTGAGGCAGATTACACCCGCGAAGTGTTGGAAGAACTGGGAGAGATCGGTTTCTGGAAAGTGGCGATGAAACCCGGCAAACCTTTTGCCTTTGGTTTCCTACAGGGAACGCCCTTCTTCGGCCTACCCGGCAACCCGGTTTCCGCTCTGGTTACTTTCTACCAGCTGGCCGTGCCCGCCCTGAGTGTAATGAAAGGCGATCACTGGACTGGCCCGCAGACCTTGCAGGCCAAGCTTCTAAAACCCCTAAAGAAAAAGCCCGGCCGCACCGATTTCCAGCGGGGAGTCTATTGCACCGATGATAGTGGAGCTTTGGTGGTGGAACCGGTTGGCACCCAGGGAAGCCATATTCTCACAGGGCTAGCTGCTGCAAACTGCTTTATTGTTTTGGCGCGAGAGAGTGGCAGCGTGGAAGCGGGGGAGCAGGTGGTGATTGAGCCTTTGGGGGTGCCGTTGGGGTAAGGCTGCTTAAGCGGGTAGCCTGTGAGAGAGAGGATGAGCTTCGCCCTTTGGGCTCGCTGCTCTCCGGCAGCTTTGCTGCCTCCGAGTCGAACCTGAGTTCGAACAAAACCTGGGAGTTAGCCATATATAAAGAAGCTCGCATAAGAGGGTGGTGCGCGTGAGGATGAGCTTCGCCCTTTGGGCTCGCTGCTCTCCGGCAGCTTTGCTGCCTCCGAGTCGAACCTGAGTTTGAACAAAACCTGGGAGTTAGCCATATACAAAGAAGCCCGCATAAGCGGGGAGTGTGCGAGAGGATTAGCTTCGCCCTTTGGGCTCGCTGCTCTCCGGCAGCTTTGCTGCCTCCGAGTCGAACCTGAGTTCGAACAAAACCTGGGAGTTAGCCATATACAAAGAAGCCCGCATAAGCGGGGAGTGTGCGAGAGGATTAGCTTCGCCCTTTGGGCTCGCTGCTCTCCGGCAGCTTTGCTGCCTCCGAGTCGAACCTGAGTTTGAACAAAACCTGGGAGTTAGCCATATACAAAGAAGCCCGCATAAGCGGGGAGTGTGCGAGAGGATTAGCTTCGCCCTTTGGGCTCGCTGCTCTCCGGCAGCTTTGCTGCCTCCGAGTCGAACCTGAGTTTGAACAAAACCTGGGAGTTAGCCATATACAAAGAAGCCCGCATAAGCGGGCTTCTTTGTATATGGCCCGCCCGAGAGGATTCGAACCTCTGACCTTCGCCTCCGGAGGGCGACGCTCTATCCAGCTGAGCTACGGGCGGTTAATTGGCTATCTGTGCCAGTGGGAGGCGGATTATACAGAAGGGTAGGGGTGTGCGAAAGGACTTGCGGCAAGGTTACGTAAGCTTTGGCAGGTGGCGGTGCAGTGCTTATAATGCGCGGCGTAGAAGTTTGCGGCAGTAATTCGATAGTCTACGGGCCATCTCACTTCGGTCCTTTGGGGGAATAGTATGAAGAGTATTTTGGGTATTGTGGCGGTACTGGCCGTCAGTGCAGCTGCGGCAGTGGCCCAGCAGTCTGTTAACGAAGAAATTGCAGAGCGCATTGCTCCGGCAGGTGAGACCTGTATGAAAGGCGAGGAGTGCGCGGCAGCAGTAGCGGCAGCTCCTGAGGGCGCAAGTGGTGGCGAACGTAGCGGCGAGGCTGTTTACAATGCCAGCTGTACAACTTGTCATGCCATGGGTATTGCAGGTGCACCAAAGTTTGGTGATGCTGCAGCCTGGGCACCGCGTATTGCCAAGGGAATGGACACTCTTTATACCAATGCTATTAAGGGTATCAATGCCATGCCGCCTAAGGGCTTGTGTATGGATTGTAGCGATGGTGAGATTAAAGCCGCTGTGGACTACATGGTGGATAACAGTAAGTAAGCTTCTACTTACTATCGAAAAGGCCGCTTATTTAGCGGCCTTTTTTATTTCTAAATTTAAATCAAAATATTCAACTTATTGGCTTTTCTTAAACAGCGATTTTAAGTTAGATCTTTGACTTTCTAATCTCCTTATTAGATGTCGTATAAAGAGAAGTACTTTTAGTTGTTCTTAATAACTATATGAGTATTTGTTATTAAATATCTCGAAGCGATAAATGTAATAAACCGTAATTAGGCGTTGTTTCCCTCCAGCCCTATAGAATCTGTATTATCCGCGCCTGCTTGTAAAAATATGTATATAAAAACACAAGGATTTTACGTATGAAGCTGGGGACACTCTTCTATTTCGCTGCTCTATCGTTTGTATTGGCTGCCTGTGGTGGTGGAGGTAGTGGTGGAGGTAGAAATTTGGAAGCCCCTGATGATTCTCCTGCTGCAGGATCAGGTGGTGTAGTTGATTCAGCAAACACAGATGAGGTACCTCCTGAAGTATCAATTACATTCCCATCTCTTCAGGATACCTGGACTTATCAGCGTGAAGTTATTCTTCGTGGTACTGCTAGCGATGATATGCAAATTAAAGGCGTGTATGTCAATGACGTATTAACTGAAACCACAGATAATTTTTCTAACTGGAAGTTGGAAGTAAATGTGGATAAACCTACTATGGAGTTTGTGATTAAAGTAGTTGATACTGGAGGGAATGAGACGATTTTACAGCCATTGAGAATAAATGCTCATGATGGCTTCGCACGTAGGGCTTATGGAGCTCTGGCAATAGATTCAAAAAATAGTCAGTTATATGCAGGGCCACATCCAACAAGGATACAACTATCTAAATTTGCTTTTAATCGCTTTGAAGGTGATTTGCCATCAGTAACTGCAATGGCAATAGATGAAATTCGCAATAAATGGTATGTGACGACTTTGGAGTATCTTGCAGAATTGTCTTTGGATACAGGAGAGGTTCTAGAAAAATATGAAGTTGAAACGGAATATGCCAGTATTGATGTTGATGAAGTTTCAGGAAAAGTTTATTGGAATAATTCGGGAAAAATAGACGTACTTGATCCTACAACAGGTATTTTTAGTTCAGTTTCTGGGGTGAATAAAGGGAAAGGCCCAGAATTGGAGTCTGACACTAAAGTAGCGATCAATAGTCAGATTGTTTATGCATTTTCCGATACTGCTGTTTGGGGGCAGATCCAATCTTTTTTGTATATGATCGACCTGGAGACAGGAGATAGAAATCTATATAAGAATCTATACGACACTCCTGAAAAGATTACTCGAGTAACAGCTGCGGCATCACATCCAGATAAACCTATTTTATACTTTTTGGCTAGCTCAGAACTTTCTGGAGATGGAGTTGAAAATTTATATGGTTTTAATTTAAATAATAATAATATATTCAAAATCATTGATATGGAGAGTGTGGACTTTATTTCCGCCGATTTTGAATTGGCCTCTTTGCAAATTGATCGCGTAAATGATGCTGCTTATATACTATCACAGTCTTCTGGACAGCTTTATAAAGTGATATTGGGCAATGGAAGTATCACTCAGGTTTCAAGAAATTTTCGCGGCAAAGGTCCATCAATAGCAGGGATTTCTATTCCTGGCTTTGAGTACGATGTTATTAATAATTACTTAGTTACATTAACTTCCTCGGTGTGGTCAGATGCAGGAGGGAAAATAATGTCAATTGATGTCGATAGCGGAGATCGTAAGGTGATTTCTGGCCCAGATCATGGTCTTGGTGTTAAATTTTCTCATGCGAATGATTTGTCTATTTCCCAACAGGGAAACATTTTTGTTGCAGACTCTGGTAGTAATGATATCAAGATTGTAAACACTCAAACGGGAGATAGGGCAATATCAGCGGGAAATGATATTGGATGCTGTACTTCACTTGAATATCCTTCGGACGTGGAAGTTGATGCTCAAGGAACAACAGCCGTAATCATTAACCCTTGGAAGCAACTATTGAAAGTTGACCTATCTACAGGAAATAGAACCATTTTGACCGATGGAACTGAACAGCATGGTACCGGCCCGACATGGGATGGCTTATCAGGTATAGAAGTAGATTTTGATAAGGCTATTGTATATGCCCTTGGCTTTCCACGTAGTGGCGTTAGAGCTATATATGAAGTTAGCTTAGAAACAGGGGATAGAGAGCTATTACTTAGCAGTGAGTCCTCTCTGAATTTCCCCAACTCAACTAGCATGTTTTTTGATTCTCAACAGGGCAGCCTACTGTTTCCAACATGGGATGAGTCTGCAAGCTATTTCGAATTTGATCTAGAGGAAAAGCAAATGAAGGAAAAGCAGTATTTTGGGAATGATACTAAGTATAGAATTACAGCTTTCACAAAAGCAGGTAATCGCCTTTTTGCTAAATTAAGCAATCCTAACAGTGTGGCTGAGATTGATCCACAAACCAGATCAGTAGTTATCATCTCAGAATAGAGATTCCTTGCTGCTAAGTGAGGCCGCATTTGCGGCCTCAATCAAACATACTCAACAAAGACCCCAGAGTTTCCTCCCCCTTTGCCTGATTCTGCTCCGGCGTCGCCTTACCAAACCCTTCAAGCAGCACATCTTCTTCCGGCAATTCGTCGATAAAGCGGCTGGGTGTGGTGTCCTGGGTTTCGCCAAACTGTTTGCGCTTGCCCGCCAGGGTCATGGTGAGGGTACGTTGGGCGCGAGTGATACCCACGTAGGTGAGGCGGCGCTCTTCTTCGATATTGTCATCCTCAATACTGTTGCGGTGGGGAAGTAAGTTCTCTTCCATACCGATCATAAACACGTGGGGGAATTCCAGGCCCTTGGCGGCATGCAGGGTCATCAGGCTGACCTTATCGGTGGCTTCCTCTTCTTCCTGGCGTTCCAGCATATCCCGCAAGATCAGTTTGGAGATAGCCTGTTCCAAGCGGATATCCTGCTCCAGCTCATCGTCGGTGCCCTCCATAATCTTGTTAAGGCTTTCCAGCAGCCAGTACACATTCTCCATGCGCTTCTCGGCCACCTTCTCGCTGCTGGCGTTTTGCGAGAGCCAGCCGGCGTAGTCAATATCCTCTAACATTTCACGCAGGGCGCCATTGGCAGAGGTATCGCGACAGTTGCGTTGCACCCCTTCGAGCCAAAGGGCGAAGCGGTTCAGGCGCTCGTAGCCCTGTTCGTTGATATGCTCCTTAAAGCCCAGTTCCGAGCAGGCCTTAAACATGGAGATTTCGCGACCCTTGGCATAGTTGCCCAGGGCTTCCAGGCTGCTGGTGCCTATCTGGCGGCGTGGGGTGTTGATAATGCGCAGGAACGCATTGTCATCGTCCGGATTTACCAACAGGCGCAGGTAGGCCATCACATCCTTGATTTCAGCGCGGGCGAAGAAGGAAGTACCGCCGGACATCTGGTAGGGGACCTGGTGTTCCTGCAATTTCATTTCGATCAGGCGCGCCTGGTGGTTGCCGCGATAGAGCACGGCGAAATCCATAAACTTGCAGCCGCGGCGGCTCTTTTGCAGGAAGATCTCGTTGGCAACCCGCTCGGCCTCCTCATTTTCATTGGCCACCTTGAGTATGCGGATCTCTTCACCCAGGCCGCGATCGGACCACAGTGCTTTATCGAACTCGTGGGGGTTGTGGGCGATCAGATGGTTGGCCACTTTAAGGATGCGGCTGGTGGAGCGGTAGTTCTGCTCCAGTTTGATCAGGCGCAGGTTGGGAAAGTCGGTCTTGAGCGCGCTCATATTTTCCGGGCGTGCGCCGCGCCATGCGTAGATAGACTGGTCATCATCCCCCACTACAGTGAGGCCGCCACGTCCGCCGACTAGCAGTTTTACCAGCAGATACTGGGAGTTGTTGGTGTCCTGGTATTCGTCCACCAGCAGATAGCGAATTTTCTTGCGCCAGCGTTGCAGCAGCTCCGGGTCTTTGTCGAATAGCTGCACCGGCAGCAGGATCAGGTCGTCGAAGTCTACTGCGTTGTAGGCCTTCAGGGCTTCGCAGTATCGGTCATAGGCAATAGCGATAGCCTGCTCACCAGGACTCTGTGCCTGCTCCAGGGCGCGGCGCGGGGTGAGCATATCGTTCTTCCAGTTCGAGATCTGGTTTTGTACCCGATCCAGCAGATCCGTATCCAGGTCGCCATCTCTCAGCATCAGCTCCTTGATGAGGGCGCGGGCATCCTCGGCATCAAAGATGGAGAAGCCGGGCTTAAAGCCGGCGGCGCGGTACTCTTTGCGCAGGATATTCAGCCCCAGGTTGTGGAAGGTGGACACGGTGAGGCCGTGACTCGCCTTGGAGCGCTTGCCATCCGGGCCCGCCAGTAGCTTGCTCACCCGCTCTTTCATCTCCCGCGCCGCCTTATTGGTAAAGGTGAGGGCGGCGATATTGCGCGCGGCATAGCCACACTGCTCGATCAGGTAGGCGATCTTGCGAGTGATTACGCTGGTCTTGCCAGAGCCGGCGCCGGCCAGAACCAGGCAGGGGCCATCGACATACTTCACGGCTTCAGATTGGCGGGGATTGAGCTGAGTCATAGATGGGGTTGCATCTTCGCGTGGCGAGAAAGCGGGGGATTCTAGCAGCCTTGGTTCGAATCCTCCCAGCACCATTGAGAACGATCGACCGTATGTGTACTTTGCACTTGGGATTGGCTATAACTGCGCCTTATTCCCTGCTTGTGTAACCCCATGCAACAACCCATCGCCGGCTACCACCTGGATGAAGAGGATCACTGGGTGGCGGAGCTCGCCTGTGGCCATTTTCAACATGTACGCCACAATCCCCCCTGGACCAATCGGCCCTGGGTGATCACTGAAGAGGGGCGCGAGTCCATGCTGGGTTTCCAGCTCAATTGCAAGAAATGCGATGAGGGCGCACCGCCCGATACGCTCGAAAAGGTTGTACAACCATGACAAAACTCTGGGTTGATGCCGACGCCTGCCCGGTAGCTATTAAGGAAATTCTGTTTCGCGCCGCCGAGCGCACTGCCACTGAATTGACACTGGTAGCTAACCAGGCGGTGCGGGTACCGCCGTCGCGCTATATCCGCTCTGTGCAGGTAACTGCCGGCTTTGATGTGGCGGATAACGAGATAGTACAGCGCTGCGAGGCTGGGGATCTGGTCATTACCAGCGATATCCCCTTGGCGGCAGAAGTGATCGATAAGGGTGCTGAAGCCCTAAATCCCCGTGGAGAGCGTTACACCAAAGCCAATATCCGCGCGCGACTCAATATGCGGGACTTTATGGATACCCTGCGCTCCAGCGGCGTTCATACTGGCGGACCGCCAGCGCTTAGCCAGGCGGACCGCAAAGCCTTTGCCGATCAGTTAGATCGGTGGTTGGCAAAAAGTCGCAAATAGGCTGGAGGGATGGCCATGGAAGGTTTAAGGCTGGAGCCATTACAGGAATGGCAACTGCCAACGTTGATGTCCTGGTTGCCGGATAAACAGCAGTGCCAACAGTGGGGTGGCCCCAATTTCCGATTTCCGTTCGATCAAGGATCTTTTCTAGAGGACTGCCGGTGGCCGGAGTTGCCAAGCTATGTTCTTCTGGATCGAGAAGGAGAAATGCTCGCCTTCGGTCAATATTACCAACACCTGGACCGGTGCCATTTGGGCCGTCTGATTGTCTCCCCAAATCACCGTGGGGCCGGCCTTGGGGAAGAACTGGTAACACTTATTGCACAAACCGGTATCAAAGCCCTGGGTGTAGCAGAGTGCTCTTTGTTTGTATTGCGTACTAATTTGGCGGCGCGCAGACTCTACGATAAGTTGGGTTTTATACAAGTTGCCTACCCTGAACAACGCGAATGGCTTGATCTGTGTGATTTTATGGTCGCACCGGCTGAAGGCTTTCAGTAAGAACAGATAATAGAATAGTGATTATCCGATGTCTGAATTAATACAACCAGCTACCGAGCGTCTGCAGCTACGTCAATGGCGGGAAGAAGATAAGCCCGTGTTTGCCGAAATGAACGCTGATCCCAGTGTGATGGAGTTTTTCCCTTCGCTACTGACACGGGAAGAAAGTGATGCGGGTGTCGATCGTAGTAGCGCACATATAGAAAAGTATGGATGGGGCTTCTGGGCTCTGGAGCTCAGGGAGAGCGGAGAGTTTCTTGGCTTTGTCGGTATAAAAAATGTGACCGACAACCTGCCCTTTGCCCCGGCGGTAGAGATTGGCTGGCGACTGGCTCGCCCCTTTTGGGGTAAGGGTTATGCCAGTGAAGCGGCACGGGCATCTCTTCATGTAGCCTTTAACTCTCTGTGTCTTAATGAGGTGGTATCTTTTACGCCGTTACAAAATATTCGTTCTCAAAAAGTAATGGAACGCTTGGGTATGCAGAGGGATTTTCTCGTTTTTGAGCACCCGCAGGTTCCCCGCGAAAGTCCTTTACTGCGTCACTGCCTATATCGTCTAAGCGCCAGTGACTGGAAAAAATTTAATGTAATTGGCTTCGACTAACCCGGGAACAAATGCTCTTGGCTGGGTTCGGATAGGAAGGCGAAAAAGGTTCGCTCTCTTTTTAATAATAACCAGTCAGATATTTCCTCACTTCCGATGTCAGGTGAGGATAGGGAGTTCTCGCTATGGGATGGTGGTTTTCTTTTAAGTCGATCTTTATAACGGCTATTGGCCTTTTGCTAATGGTTGTTCATCTCAGTGCATCTGCTGAACCTTTTCTCAAAATCAGTCAGCGCCCGGATGGTTCATTACTTTATTGGTCTCTGGAAAAACCAGCGAATAAAGGAAAAATTGGTTTGTTCCTGATGGCCCAGGGCTCTGGCTGTTTACCGGCAATTAAAAACACCACTCTTCAGCAGGCCAAAGAGATGGCTGTGGATTATGCCGTGTTAATGGTAGAGAAATATGGAGTAACCCATACCGACAGCCCCGAAGAACAATTTAAAGATTGTTCTCAGGAATACATAGCCAATCATACTGTTGAGCAGCGTACGCTAGATGTTGAGCAAATTGTTGACGAACTACGCGGGGCCGATTGGTGGAATGGCAAGCTGGTCCTGTTTGGTGGTTCCGAGGGCGGTGACCTTGTTGCCCGATTGGCCCCCAGGTTGAATCCAGATGCTGCAGTGGTCTTTTCAAGTGGGTTGGGGGAGTCGTTTGCCCAGGCGTTAAAGGGTTTGGTTCCACCCCATGTCGCTAGAGAGGTGGATGTCAAACTTGCCTATGCCCGAGCCAACCCCAAAAGCGCGGAAATCTGGGGTGGAAACTCTATGCGTTGGTGGGCCGATGTCGCTGATCGGGTACCGGTCAATGACTTACTGGATAGTCGTGCCCCTGTCTTGTTGATTCAGGGCGCAGAGGATAAATCTGCTCCGGTCAGTTCCGGCCGTGCAGCGAGAGATGCTTATGTTTCCGCCGGGCGCTGTGAGCTGACTTATTGGGAGTATTCTGGTTACGATCACTTTATGACAGATACTGATGGGATCAATCACCGAGGTGAGGTATTTGAGCGGATTACTGGCTGGATTGAAGACGCTGTACTGAATGGAGCTCCTGGATGTATCTCCGATACAAGAAAAAAGAAATAGAGACCTATAGATGAATATAAGAATCAAATTAGCCGTAATAGTAATGGCAACTTATTCCAGTATTGCGATGGCAGAAAATTTCCCTGTATTGCCGCAACTGGATACCTATAAAGTGCCGGAATCCTGGCGTCAGCCGGTAGCGCCGCTAAAGATAGCGGATAATACATGGCAGATAGGTACCCAGGGAATTACTTCTTTACTGCTAAAGGGTAAAGAAGGTGCGATTCTAATTGATGGAGGAATGGAGCAGACGGCCGAGCACTTATTGGGAAATATGCGCAGATTGGGAATTGCACCCACCGACCTGAAATTAATTTTGCACAGTCATGCTCATGCAGATCATATCGGTCCCCTGGCCGAGCTAAAACGTATTACCGGCGCCCAGGTAGTGACAAATGCTGAGTCGGCAGTATTGATGGCTCGTGGTGGCGCTAATGATATTCATTTTGCAGATAAAATTTTATACCCATCAGTAAACGCGGACCGTATCCTGCATCATGGAGAGCAAGTTGTCCTTGGGGACTTACGACTTCGTGTACATTTTATTCCGGGGCACACTCCTGGCAGTATGGCTTGGACTTGGCAGGATACTGTTGATAGTAAGGTTATCGATATCGCTTATGTAGATAGCCTTACGGCTCCGGGTTATCAGTTGGTCAATAATCTCCGTTATCCCGATATTGTTCAAGATTACCGAATGAGCTTTGAACGGGTGCGTAAATTACCCTGTGACCTACTTATCACACCTCATGCGGGCGCAAGTGGATGGGTGTTTCGTGATACAGCTAAGCAGAAGAAAGCGGTTAGCTGCGAGAAATATGCAGCTAAAGCTGGCAAAAATCTGGAGAAAAAACTTGCAAGTAATTCACAATAAAATCTCTCTGGGCATATGAAATTACATGGTTAAATTTTTAACGTCCCTTACTGGATTTAGATTGTAATAGTTATTGCAGGGTAATATGTGATGTTTACAAAATTATTCAAAAAGTATCCCAAGCAGAATGCTGGATCTCAATTTTATTTTTTGAAATTGGCTTATATTTTTTCTTTGCTTCTATATCAGCAGGTTGCCAACGCTGATACCTTTGCCATTGAAGGGGGGAAGTGGTTTGATGGAATGGGTTTTAAGCCAGCGATCTGGTTTGTTGATGAGAATGGCCTCTTGACCAAGACTCGGCCACAAGAAGTTGATTACATCATTGATGCCAGAGGAAAATTTGTAGTACCACCGTATGCCGAGGGGCATAATCACAATCTGCAAAACCCTTGGGGTATTAAGAATTTTGGGGCCTTGCAAGTGAAGTCCGGAGTTTTTTACAGTGCGCAGATGTGCAGCTTTGGTAAGGGGTTGGAAACGCAGTTTAGCGGTGAAGATACCATGGATGTTTTATTTGCCTCAGACTGCATAACGGCTTCTGATGGCCATCCCCTAAGGATGATTTTAAATGGTAAAAAAAATGTCACCAATGATGAATTAAAAAGCGCCCAGGAAATGGTCATGGTGGCAGAGGATAAAGGGGATCTAGATCAAATATGGGAGAAAGTTAAAGCTAACCATCCCTCTTTTATTAAAATTATACTTGTTGGCAGTGAAAAATTTGAGGAGCGCCATGGTGATAAGAAATACCTTGGAGTTAATGGCCTCAATCCTAAGCTGGTGCCGGTTATTGTCGAGCGTGCGCATAAATTGGGGATTCCGGTGGTGGCTCATGTGGATACCGCTCATGATGCTATGGTAGCTATAAAAGCGGGTGTAGATATCTTGGGTCATTTGCCCGGGTATCGAATCGCAAGAAATGAAGGGTTTGATAGACAGGATTATGTGTTAAGCGATGCTGTTATTGCTGCGGCTGCTAAGCAAGGTACCAAGCTGATTGCTACTGCCAGTGTGCCTTCTGAGCATAGCTATCCTGAAGATGAATTGAAGGAAATCCAGACGGTTCAAAAAGATAATCTTTCTCGTTTACGCAATGCGGGCGTACCCTTATTAATGGGGAGTGACAACTTCTCCGGTACGGTGCTTCGTGAAATTCGTTACCTGGATACTCTGGATATTGCACCGAGAGAAGTATTGCTGAAGTCCCTAACTATGGATACTCCAAAGTGGATGTTCCCAGAGCGCCACTTGGGCTCGTTTTCTGAAGGTGCGGAGGGCAGCTTCTTAATATTAGAGGGTAACCCTCTGGAGGATCTTGGGTTTCTCGATAAGATTTATATTGGTGTTAAGCAGGGGCATATATTAGTCAGTTCCCCCAGTAGTAATTAGCGATAAATATACTCAGAATTTTTTCTTTGGCCAATGTAAGCTTGGTTGAATATCCCCAGCTTGATGACCAAGCTGGGATTTAGCCCTTATATTTGCCATCCGTCTTCTACTTTTATATTTACTTTTCCAACAAGCGATGTACTTTTGGCACAAGATAGAAATACATTAGGGGGACGAGAATTCCTGTCATGATCAAAGATTTCAGTCCTATCGCAATTTGTAGATCCAGTGCTTTTATTGCCAATAGTAAAAGAGTGACAATCGGATAAACCAATGCCCATATACACAGGGCATGTAGTATAGATTTATTCATTATTTTAAGCCTTCCATAAAATTGGATATCATCCGGAAGTATCCGGGCAATATTTTTTGTAAAAAGTACTTTCCGTCTGTAGTGAGTGCTACACATTTAGCCCGGCCGTCACTGGAATCTGCTTTTATGGCGATGAGTCTATCCTCCACCATACTTTTAAGTGTGCGCGTCATTACTGGCCGGGAAATATCGATACGCTCTGCAATCTCCGAAACCAGTAAGCTATTTCTTTCCGGTTCCCGGTCGATAACGATCATTATCAAAAACCGTAGTTGGGATGTCCCATGGTCGGAAAAATAACTTTCCAGCTCCCGCAAAAGCAGGCTCGCATCCCGCATTATGGTGAGAGCATCCTGAATCGCTTTGGGGTTATTTACAGAAAACTGCTTTGCATAGCCTTCCACCATTTGTTGTGAAGGTAGTTCTTTAAGAAAAAACATAGGGAGCTACACCAATCTTTCCAGCTTATTGATTTCTACAGGTTCTTTTAGCCAGTCTTTATAAGCTTCAAAAATCGGTACGATGTAGGGCATGGCGTAATGCCTATCGAGGTCTTCCTGGCTGCACCACTCTTCGTATAAAAACAAGCTTTTCTTATCCTGGTGTACAGCAAACTGCAGGCAGCCCTCCTCTTCCAAGGTATTTGGAACTATGGATAGGATTGCCCGTCTGGCTTGTTCGAAGAACTCCGCCTTTGGTGAGATTTTGGCAATGATAAATAGATGGCTTTTCACAGTCGCTTTTCCAAAGTATCAATATAGTTATCATGATAACTATATCCCAAAAGACGTCAACCGTTAGTGGCTGATGTAGCAATCTAGGGAAATGCCACCTATCAGCATTAAATGACAGGATTCTGGTCTATAGGAATTAACTAATTGAAAGAGCTGGCCACCTGGCGTCTATCAAGGTTTCGGTAAGCCAGAGCCTCGGCAATCTGCGTGGAGCTTATCGTTTCTTGCTTGGCGAGATCCGCCAGGGTGCGAGCCACTTTGAGCACTCGGTGGTAACTGCGTGCGGAAAGGCCCAGTTTTTCCACTGATTGGCGCAGAAGATGTTTCTCTTTATCCCCCAGGGTACAGTGTTTTTCCAGCTCTGCCCCTTTTAAAAGGTTGTTGGTACTTCCTTGCCTTTGAACCTGTAGTTGCCGTGCAGCGCAAACCCTTACCCGCACACTTTCGGATGCTTCCCCCGGAGCTGCATCCTGCAGTTGCACAGCATTCATAGCACCAACCTCTATCTGCATATCGATACGATCCAGCAAGGGGCCTGACAGTTTATTGCGATATCGGTCTATCTGGTCCGGAGTACAGCGACAGCGGGGCTCACCCAAGTAGCCGCATGGGCAGGGATTCATTGCGCCTACCAGTTGAAAATTCGCGGGATAAGTAACCTGGGCGCGTGCCCGGGAGATGCGCACTTCACCGTTCTCCAGGGGTTCCCGCAGGATTTCCAGGGCATGGCGGGGAAACTCTGGCATCTCGTCGAGAAACAATACTCCGCAATGGGCGAGTGAGATTTCACCTGGCTTTGGAGTACTGCCGCCACCGACCAAAGCGGTTGGTGAAGCGCTGTGATGTGGAGCCCGAAAAGGTCTCTGGCTTTGGTGAGGCATACCGGCACTGGAGTAGACAGCGGCGACCTCAATCGACTCGGCAGTTGTGAGTGGTGGCAATATACCGGGCAGACGACTGGCTAACATGGTTTTGCCTGTTCCCGGAGGGCCATAGAACAACAGGTTGTGCCCCCCGGCTGCGGCTACTTCCAGGGCGCGTCTGGCTTTAAGCTGACCGCGAATATCTGCGAGGTCTGCGCACTGGATGGTGGGCTCCTCCTGAGATTTTACGGCTTGGGACAGGCTTTCACGTCCATGCAACTCCGCGCAGATCTGCAGCAGGGAGCTGGCGATTAGAGTTTCACCCTCAGCCAGTGCTGCTTCAGCTCCGCACTCCCGGGGAGCTACCAGTTTGCGTCCGGCGGCCGAGCAGGCAATGGCAGCGGGTAAGCTACCGCTCACTTCACGTAGAGCGCCGGTAAGGGCTAATTCCCCGATAAACTCGTAGTTTTCCAAGGCTTCAGCGGGAACCTGCCCCGAAGCAGCGAGTATGCCTATGGCAATGGCGAGATCGTAGCGACCACCTTCCTTGGGAAGGTCGGCGGGGGCGAGATTGACTGTGATACGACGCTGGGGGAACTCAAAATGGCTGTTGATCAGGGCGCTGCGCACCCGATCGCGACTCTCTCGCACTGCCGCTTCAGGAAGGCCCACTATATGAAATGCGGGGAGGCCATTGGCCAAGTGAGTCTCTACGGTAACTAGTGGGGCAGATACCCCTAACTGGGCTCGGGCATGGGTTACTGAGAGGCTCACAATTTCATTCCTGAAATGGTTGCCGGAGAGTTCAGTCTTCGGCTTGGTTATCCCTTTGTGCCAGAGCTTGCTCCAGCATTTCCACTTTATCTTCCAGGCGCGCCAGTTTTTCACGGGTGCGCCTCAATATTTCCACCTGGGTATCGAATTCGCGCTGGGATACCAGCGGTAGCTTATCCAGAGACACTTCCAAAGCGTTGCGTAGGTCATTGCTGACCACTGCGCCCTGTTGTTGCAGTTCTTTCAGTAGCTGTTGCAGTTTATCCGCAGCCACAGGCAACTCCTTACTGAGTAATTCATATCTTTTGGCACTGGATTGTAACCCACAGAGTTTTGCCGCAACAGTTGCCTAAAGGTGCACTATTCTGAACTTTGCTCCTGCAGGAACTCCCCACTTCTGTGCATATACCGACAATTGGAGCCATCTTGGTGCGCACTGGTTTGCGGGCGCTCTGTTCGTATTTATTTCAATTTCTCATTTTCTTATCTAACTCATTGATTTTATTGAGTGCTGCGGCTTTGGCATCAACTCTGCAAACAGTCAGGGCAGGTGTGCCATTTACGATCACTGGGAGTCCGGGAAAGTAGCGGTTCACAAGACGCAAGAGACCCTCTGTCATACCCGACAGTAAAGGACCGGTTGCAGGCGGCGCCATTTCAAGAATCAAAAAATTTCAGACTTAATAAATCTTGGAGGATTAAAGGTGAAAACTAAAATGAACAAAATCGCCACTGTCTTCTCTGGCGCTGCCCTAGCACTAGCTATTAGCAATATATCTTTTGCCGAGCAAAGTGATCCAAGTTTCAGTGTTAATGCTGGATTGGTTTCAGATTACAAGTTTCGAGGTATTAGTCAAAGTGATGGAAGGCCAGTAATTCAGGCTGGAATGGATCTGGATGTTGGCAATGGCTTTTATTTGGGTACCTGGGCTTCCCAAGTGGATTTTGATTATGGCAGTGATGAAACTGATTATGAGCAAGATTTCTACGGTGGTTACTCCACAGAAATTAATGAATCTATAAGCTATGATATTGGATATATTTATTACGCCTATCATGGAAGTGGTCGCGATGAAGATTATCAAGAGATCTATGGAAGCCTAACCTTCTCCGATCTAACATTAGGTTTTGCATATTCAGATGATTATTGGGCCGATTCAGGCAATTTTTATTATCCATATGCAGGTTACAGCTTTTCTTTGCCTTCTGATTTTAGTTTAGACCTTCATGTTGGTTTAAACCTATTTGATGAAGAAATATTTCTGTACGAATCCGACTCTTATATCGATTACTCCGCAACTCTCAGTAAAAATTTTGGCGGCCTTACTCTGAGCGCTGCTTTTGTTGGCACTGATGTGAGCGACAGAGAGTGTTTCGATACCGACTGGTGTGAACCCACCTTGCTCGCTGGAGCAACCTACGCCTGGTAATAAAAACGCCCGCAATTGTTAGTGGGCATTATTTTTTTGTGGGGGAGATCCATGAAACTGATTACTGCAATTATCAAGCCCTTCAAATTGGATTCAGTGCGGGATGCTCTGCGAGAGGCCGGTGTTAAAGGCGTTACAGTCAGTGAAGTGAAAGGATTTGGCCGGCAAAAAGGCCATACAGAATTATATCGGGGCGCAGAGTATGTAGTGGATTTTTTGCCTAAAACCATGTTGCAAATTGCTGTAACTGAGGAGCAACTGGATGAAGCATTGGAAGTAATTGGCTCCAGTGCACAAAGCGGAAAAATCGGCGACGGCAAAATTTTTGTGGCTAATCTTGAACAGGTGGTTCGCATACGTACTGGAGAGACCGGTAGTGAAGCTATTTGAGTCAGTAATAATCAATAAATAATTTTAAAATTCTAAGAATTAAACGGAGAGAGAAATGGAGAATCAAGTATTTCAATTGCAATATGCAATTGATACGTTTTATTTTCTAATGTGTGGTGCACTAGTGATGTGGATGGCTGCAGGCTTCGCCATGTTAGAAGCAGGCCTGGTGCGCTCAAAAAACACCACTGAAATTCTGACTAAAAATGTCGCGCTATTTGCAATTGCATGCATTATGTATCTGATGACCGGTTACGCCATTATGTATGATGGCAGCTGGATGCTTGCAGGCATAGAGGCCTTTAGTCTTGAAGGTGTATTGGCCGACTCTGCCAAGAATGGCTTTGAAGGGGACTCGGTATATTCCGGTGCTTCCGACTTTTTCTTCCAGGTAGTATTTGTTGCTACCGCAATGTCCATTGTATCTGGTGCCGTTGCAGAGCGCATGAAGCTGTGGAGCTTCCTCGCATTTGCTGTAGTGCTCACAGGGTTTATTTACCCGCTTGAGGGTTCCTGGACCTGGGGCGGCAAAGATGTATTTGGACTGTACAGTTTGAGTGATCTTGGCTTCTCTGACTTTGCCGGTTCCGGCATTGTTCATATGGCTGGTGCTGCTGCCGCGCTGGCAGGTGTTCTACTGTTGGGTGCCCGAAAAGGTAAGTACGGTCCCAATGGGCAGGTCTATGCCATTCCCGGTGCAAACTTGCCGCTGGCAACCCTTGGTACATTTATTTTGTGGATGGGCTGGTTTGGTTTTAATGGCGGTTCCGTGTTGAAGCTGGGAGATGCAGCCAGCGCGCATTCTGTGGCTATGGTATTTCTCAACACCAATGCCGCTGCAGCAGGTGGGGCTATAGCCGCACTAATTACTGCCCGCCTGCTATTTGGGAAGGCTGATCTCACTATGTTGTTGAATGGAGCCTTGGCCGGCTTGGTGGCTATTACTGCAGAACCATCTACGCCGACTGCGTTACAGGCGACCCTGTTCGGTATGGTTGCTGGAGTCCTGGTAGTTTTCTCTATTATCACTTTGGACAAGTTGAAAATTGATGATCCGGTTGGTGCTATTTCTGTGCACGGTGTTGTCGGCTTGCTTGGTCTGTTATTGGTTCCAGTGACTAATGAAGGTGCCTCTTTTATTGGCCAGTTCGTTGGTGCATTGACTATTTTCTTCTGGGTTTTTGTCACTTCCTTTGCCGTGTGGTATCTGCTTAAGTTGGTGACCGGTATTCGTGTCAGCGAAGATGAAGAACAAGAGGGTGTTGACTTGGCTGAATGTGGTATGGAAGCTTACCCGGAATTTATGAGCAAATAGTTGTCCTGCGACGATACTGCCCCATGTAGGGGCGCTATCTGACTGAGGTTCCCGCAAAGAAGACAAATCAGGGGAAATACAAGAAATGAAATTGATTACGGCCGTTGTAAAGCCCTTCAAATTGGATGACGTGCGTACCGCATTGTCTGAGGTTGGGGTTCAGGGGATGACAGTAACTGAAGTAAAGGGCTTTGGTCGCCAGAAAGGGCATACGGAGCTCTACCGTGGCGCTGAGTATGTGGTGGATTTTCTACCCAAGGTTAAGCTGGAGTTAGCGGTCGACGACGATATGGTGGACTCTGCTGTTGAAGCGATTACCAAAGCTGCACAGACCGGGAAGATTGGTGATGGAAAAATCTTTATTACAGCACTGGAAGAAGTGATCCGTATTCGGACCGGCGAAACCGGATCTGAGGCTGTTTAATCGGCAGCAAACTTAGTTATTCTCTTCTCTCAGGCCATCTGTGTCTGGTGCCTATACAAGCCCCTTCCGGGGCTTTGTTGTTTCAAAACCTTAGTCCTCCTAGATGCCTTTAGGTTATTTGCAATGGTGGGCTGCCGTATTGTCGCTAAATTCCCCATAGCAAACCGTAATATTCCCCGGTTTTTGTCCCAACAAAAAACTCTACTGTACCGGCTGCTTGTGGCTGGCGGCTCAGATCGAGAGTGCCTATATATTAATCGCCGCTTTGATGCGGTAGGGGATCGCCACAGATTGTGGCTTTCGGTTTCATTCTCGCCGCGGGAAGGGGCGGCACAGAGGTACTCCCTCTGTAACAGGAGTAAGGGTTACAGGGTTTTGCTATGAAAGATGGTTATGAAGATCAAGGCAAGAGCTCCCGCAGCAAAGAGTCTGAGGAATTTGCCGAAGAACGCTCTATTACCTCCCGTGAACGTGCCAGAAGCCAGTTGAGCACGGATGTGGAGGAATTTCTCGCCAGCGGCGGGGCAATTAGTGAAATTGACCCGGAAGTTACTGCCGATCCCCCGCGTAAACCGCAGCCTAAATACGGCAGTCGCCCTATTTAGCGCCTGAGGGATTGCCGCCCCTGCAGTGAGGATGGCGGCAATTCCTTTTTAAAGATCCTCCCGGGCTTTGGAAGGTGCCGTTTCAGCGCCCCATCAGACTGGGCAGCAGGCGCTCTAATACTTCGCCAATGTAGGAAAGAAACAGGGTGCCGAGGCTTGATCGATAGTACTGAGGGTCAGAAGAGCCAACGGCGAGCACGCCCAACTGGTTACCTAAGGGAACCACCGCCGCGGAAGCGACATCCTGCCAGCTTTCACCAAAAAGGAATTCTTTCTCGCCGGGGCGTAAGGCACCACATACTGGGCGACCATTACGCAAAATTCCTCCAATTGCCGTTTCTGCACCTGCGTGTGAGCTGGTTTGTACCTGTCCCAGGCTGCGGGCACTGGGTAGTGGCCCAAATAGGTTCAGGTTGGTGAATTCCACATTGAAATCATTAGCAAAGCTGGAATAGAGAGCGTCTGTTGCTTCGCCGATGTCCTGAGCTTCAAGAAGGGCTAGGATCAGGCGGCGGCTGTTAAAGAAGAGTTGGTCGTTGTCACGGGCATTGTGCAGTAGTTGGTCCAAGCGCTGGCGCATTTCAATATTGCGCTCTCGCAAGAGGTTGGTTTGATGTGTCATCAGAGACACGGTCTTCCCATTTTCCCGCGGTAGCTTGATGGTTTCGAGTAGGTCCATCCGGTCGACAAAGAATTCGGGGTTTTGCATCAGGTAGCGAGCCACCTGCCGAGCTAGAAGCTTGTCATCCCGCTGTGTTTCCTTGTGACTGCCGGCGACAATCTCTTCAGAGCTCTGATTGGCGTCTGTCTGTTCCATCATGGTCCATTTACATTATTGGCGCGGGTTTTGGGTGAAATGACAGTCCCAGTGGGTAAGGACCCACTATCGAAAGGTACTACAGAGTTCCCCGGGAGGTCGGATAGCCGCCATCTTGCCCGCAAAATTATTCAAATAATGATTTGCCCGTGGAAAACTGTTGTTGCGGGCCCGGTCATAGTAACCGGCTGGCCTGGCCCACTCCAGTGAATTGTCAGCTTGCCACCGGGAAGGTGAATTTCAACCTTTTCATCCACAAGCCCGCGCTGGTGGGCATAAACCATTGCCGCGCAAGCACCGGTGCCGCAGGCACGAGTTTCTCCCACCCCTCGTTCAAACACACGCAGTTGCGCTTCGTCACGGGAGTCGATTTGTAGAAAGCCCACGTTGACCTTTTGTGGGAAGCGCGGGTGAGCTTCAATTAGCGGTCCCAACTGGTCAACTGGGGCTTGCTGTACATCCTCAACCAGCAGTACCGCGTGGGGATTGCCCATAGATACGGCACCGATGGTATATGTCTCGTCAAGGACATCAATGGGGTAACTGTCAGCGTAGCGATCGGCACTGAAGGGGATTTGTTCCGGCTCCAGCACTGGTGCGCCCATATTGACGCTTACTTGGTCGCCATCCATGACTTTAAGTTGCAGGATGCCACCGGCCGTTTCGACTTTTAAACGCTTCTTGCCGGTGAGGCGGCGGTCGCGCACAAATCGGGCGAAGCAACGCGCGCCATTTCCGCAATTTTCCACTTCACTGCCATCGGCGTTGAATATTCGGTAGCGGAAGTCTGCATCGGGGTCGCGGGGAGATTCCACCAGTAAAACCTGATCGCAACCAATGCCCAGGCAGCGGTCGGCAATTCGGCGAATTTTGTCGGGGGATAGTTTGATTCTTTGACTGATGCCGTCGAGCATCACAAAATCGTTGCCAAGCCCATGCATCTTGCTGAATTTAACGCGCATTCCATTTCTCTAATGATTTTGTCTACCTGACGGATATGGATGCCTCTCAGGCTCGAATATGCCGTGGCGACACAGGTGTTTCCTGGTCCACCTGGTCACCATCGATTGGCATTACCAATATGTCGAGATTTTATAAGTATCGAACAGCCTGTCTGTGGGGTGTTCGCGTAGCCCCCAGAGATGGTGGCACTAAAATCTTTATTTTGACATCTATTTCGCCACAAAGAATCAGGCTTTCTCCGGTACCGGGGTTTCTCCCCGCACCAGGTCGCTAAAGCTTTCCCGCGCCCTTACCTGGTAGGTGTTGCTACCGTCGACCAGCACTTCCGCTGCCCGTGGCCGGCTATTGTAGTTGGAACTCATGGTAAATCCGTAGGCACCGGTAGAGAGCATGGCTAGCAGCTGACCCTGTCGTAGAGTCAGGGCCCGGTTTTTGCCGAGGAAATCACCGGTTTCGCATACTGGCCCGACGATATCCCACATGGCGTTTTCCCCGTGATCGGGGGTCACCGGCACTATATCCTGCCAGGCCTGGTACAGGGCCGGACGCAGATTATCGTTCATTGCCGCGTCAACGATGGCGAAATTGTGCTCCTGCGTGCGCTTTAGATAGTCAATGCGGGTCAGAAGCACACCGCCATTGGCGGCGATTGAACGCCCTGGTTCAAGGACCAAGCCGAGATTGCGATCGCCAATGCGCTTAAGTACTGCCTCGAGGTAATCCGCCACCGGTGGGGGCTCTTCACCTCGATAGCGCACGCCCAGGCCGCCGCCCAGGTCCAAATGCTCTAATTGGATGCCTTTATCGGCGAGGTCATCTACCAAAACCAGGAGTCGATCCAGGGCATCGAGGAAAGGTGCGACTTCAGTGAGCTGAGAGCCGATATGGCAGTCCACACCAATTATTTTCAAGTGGGGGGACTTGGCTGCACCTAGATAGACTTTCAGGGCACAATCAATAGCGATGCCGAATTTGTTTTCCTTGAGACCGGTGGAGATATAGGGGTGAGTTTGCGCGTCGACATCCGGATTTACGCGCAGGGAAATTGGGGCGACGGTTTCGCATTCGGCAGCTACCTGCTCCAGGCGCAGCAATTCAGCTTCAGATTCGATATTGAAGCAGTGCACACCCACTTCCAGCGCGCGGCGCATCTCATTGGCAGTTTTGCCCACACCGGAAAAGACTATCTGTGAGGGATCTCCGCCTGCCAGTAATACACGCTCCAGCTCACCGCCAGAGACGATATCGAAGCCTGACCCCAGCTGAGCCAGTAATGAGAGTATGCCAAGATTGCTGTTAGCCTTGACCGCGTAGCAGATCAGGCCGGGATGGTTGCCCAGGGCATCGGCATAGGCCCGGTATTGCCGCTCAAAATGAGCGCGGCTGTATACATAGGTGGGAGTGCCGAATTGCTCGGCAACCTGCTCGAGGGAGACGTCTTCAGCCCAAAGGCTGCCGTTGCGATAACTGAATTCACTCATTTCTCAGTTTCTTGCTCCTCTGGGTATTCTTCATACAGCGGCTCTTCTCCTAATGGTTCAGGCACAGCCTCACCGGCCGGTTCAATGGCTGGTCCACTGGGCTCCACTGCAGTGCTGCTGGTAGGCGCCGTATTGGGCGGACCAGTAGTAATACTCGGCGCGGGCTGTGCCGGTGCCTGAGGTAAGTACAGCGGGCCCTTCTGGCCACAGCCTGCTATCAGTGCGGCGGCACCTAGCAGCGTGAGGAGTGGGAGAAGTATTTTTTTCGGCATGGGTGACATCCTGCGCTCGGGCTTTCGAAGCGGTGTTCGGCAAAAGCCTGATAGTATAGCGGCCGAATAAATTCATCACAGTAGACGGTAACAGAAGTAACAAAAGATGAGCCAAGCGGAATACGAAGCGGCCATTGAGCGAAGCCTGATGGCGATAGAGGATGCCCTGGATGAGTGTGATTGGGACATCGATTACGAGCGTAGTGGGTCGGTTTTAACTCTTACGCTGGAGGATAATGGAAGCCAGGTGATTCTCTCTCGCCAGTCGGCCAGTCGCGAATTGTGGGTGGCAGCTAAATCCGGCGGTTATCACCTGGCCTTTGAAAACCCCGGCTGGAAATGCGGCACTACCGGGGAGGATCTGACCACTCTGCTTGATCGTGTGCTGAGTGAGCAGCAGGGCGAAGAGGTCAGCTTGGGGCTGGGGCCCTAACCGCAGTAATTTGGCTTTTTAGAAAGCCCGGAAAGCCGGGCTTTAACTTCAAATCCACTAACAGCGCTGTTTGATTGCTTCACGTGCGCGCACACAGGCCGCACGTACCTGATTGGGTGCGGTACCACCGATATGGTCACGGGCGGCCACCGAGCCCTCAAGGGTGAGCACTTCAAATACATCCTCGCTGATTTCAGCAGAAAATTGTTGTAGTTGCTCCAGGCTTAGTTCAGCCAGGTCCTTGTTCTGTTCAATGGCAAAGGATACTGATTGACCGACGATCTCATGGGCATCACGGAAGGCAACACCTTTGCGTACAAGGTAATCCGCCAAGTCCGTCGCGGTGGAAAAGCCCTTGGCGGCCGCCTCCAGCATATTGTCTTTTTTCGCCTTGAGAGCCGGTACCATATCTGCAAACGCGCGCAGGCAATCCAGAGCGGTGTCGGCGGCGTCAAACAGCGGTTCTTTATCCTCCTGGTTGTCCTTGTTATATGCCAGCGGTTGACTTTTCATCAGAGTCAGTAAGGCGATTAGGTGCCCGTTTACACGGCCGGTTTTACCGCGTACCAGCTCAGGCACATCCGGATTTTTCTTCTGTGGCATGATGGAGGAGCCGGTGCAAAAGCGATCCGGTAGATCAATAAAATCGAACTGGCTCGAAGTCCAAATGACCAGCTCCTCGCTCGCTCGGGAAAGGTGAGTGAGCAGCAGCGCGGCGAAAGCGCAGAATTCAATGGCGAAATCCCGGTCGCTGACGGAATCCAGAGAGTTTTCGGTCGGGGCATCAAAACCGAGTAATTCAGCAGTGCGTGCGCGATCAATAGGGTAACTGGTGCCGGCCAGTGCGGCTGCGCCCAGGGGAGAGCGGTTGACTCGCTTGCGGCAGTCCATCAAGCGCTCATAGTCCCGGGTAAGCATGGCGTTCCAGGCCAGTAGGTGGTGGCCAAAAGTCACCGGTTGAGCGCTCTGCAGGTGAGTAAAGCCCGGCATAATAGTGCCCGCTTCGCGTTCCGCCAGCGCTACAAGGCCGGTTTGCAAGCGGGTTAGCTCGCCTGCAATCCTATCGATGCGCCCCCGCAGCCATAGGCGAATATCCGTTGCTACCTGATCGTTGCGGGAGCGGCCAGTGTGCAGTTTTTTACCGGTGGCACCGATGCGCTCAGTCAGGCGCGCCTCGATATTCATGTGCACATCTTCCAGCTGCACTGACCACGGGAACTCCCCTGCCTTAATTTCCTCTGCTATTTCCTTCAGGCCATGGGCGATCTTTTGATATTCATCTGCACTCAATACCCCTACCTCAGAGAGCATCTGGGCATGGGCGAGAGAGCCTTGGATATCCTCCAATGCCATGCGTTGGTCAAAGGTGACTGAGGCGGTGAACCTCTCTACGAAGGCATCAGTGGCTTCACTGAAGCGGCCTCCCCAGAGTTTGGCGGCCGGGTTATTGGCGGAATCGGTGGGGGCTTTTTCGTTGCTCATGGTTTTCCTGGCTACAGTGAGGTGAAAGGCCGGGGAGCTTGGTGGTATCTTGCGCTTTAAACGTTAGGGACAGTCAAGAATAACAATTGCATGTCAAACTCCAGGCCGGCAGGCATTATATCGCAGAAAATTCGAAAAACTGATACTGATAACAAGGATTCTGCGCTTCCTGGTATTTTGCCTTTCCTGCCGGATTTGTGCAGCGTCACTTCCCTGGCAGCACTGGTGCTGATGGGAGAACTGTTGGCCCTGGTGCTGGTATTGGCGCTGGATGGGTTGCGAGAATTCAGCTGGCAGCGCCTGGGGTTGATCTCCCTGGTTATCCAGTGGGTGATATTGCCCTCTGCAGCTGTACTCTGCCGCCTGCGCCCCCTTTTGGCCAAGCTCTCGCACAAGCGCGCCGGTGCTATCAGCTTTATAGCGGTGCTGGCGGTATTGATAAGCGTGATGGGAATACAGCGCTATCTGCGCGTACTGCTGTTACAGGCTGATTTCGATTGGTGGGGCCTGGCCAGTGATTGCTTGCTGGGGGCCATTTGCTCTGGGGTGGTTTTGCGCTACGCCTATTTGCAGCAGCAGTTATATAACCAGCAACAAGCGGAGCTCGGCGCACGTATTGAGGCGTTGCAATCCCGTATCCGTCCCCACTTTCTGTTTAATAGTATGAATAGCTTGGCCAGCCTGATCGCTGTGGACCCAGATCGTGCCGAACGACTGGTAGAGGATTTGTGTGCTCTGTTCAGGGCCAGCCTAGCCGATCCAAAACTGGTGTCTTTACGGCAGGAGATTTTGCTGGCGCAGCGCTACCTGGAGATCGAGGCATTGCGTCTGGGGGATCGCCTGAGACAAGAATGGCAATTGGGTGAAGGACTGAATGACATCCAGTTACCCAGTATGTTGCTACAGCCCCTGCTTGAAAATGCGGTGTTACACGGCGTGGCTAAATTGCGTGAAGGTGGGGAAATCAACGTACGAGTTGAAGTTGAAAGTGGTGTTCTCAGGATTGCTATCGAAAACCCCTTGCCCCAGGAAACTGTGCACACCTCCCGGGAAAATAATGGCATGGCGATGGAAAATATCCGCCAACGCCTGTCCGCTTATTACGGCAATCGCTTTATGTTTACCGCCTGTCGGGAGGATGGACACTACAGAGTGGCCCTGCAGCTACCCTTGTTTCCCCGGGAGGCGGCTCTGCGGGAGACAAAGGCCGCTGTATCTACCACTAGAAAAGCCGAGGTGATGGAGTGACCCAGCTGCGAGTCCTGATTGTCGACGATGAACCCCTGGCCCGTGTGCGCCTACAGCGGCAATTGGCCGCGATCGATAACTGCACAGTGATCGGTGAGGCAGCCGATATTGAAACCGCACTAGTGCAGGTGCAGATACTTGATCCGGACCTTGTATTGCTAGATATCGAAATGCCCGGTGGCAGTGGTTTGGAATTGGCACAACAGTTATCTGTTCGCGAATGCCCACCGGCAGTTATTTTTTGCACTGCCCACGATGAATTTGCCTTGCCGGCATTCGCAACTTCAGCAGTGGGCTACTTGTTAAAACCGGTCAGTTTAGAGCAGTTGCGCCAGGCTATTACAAAGGTACAGCGCCTCAGTAAACCGCAACAAAAATTGCTGGAAGAGCAGGAATCAGAAGCACCCGATCATCGAAGCCGCATCAAAGCTGTCAGCCGCCGGGGAGTGGAATTACTGGAAGTGGATACGATCCGTTGCCTGGTTGCCGATAGTAAATATGTGGTAGCTCACCATCTTGCCGGCGAAACAATTTTGGATGAGTCCCTTAAGGAGTTGGAGAGTGAGTTCGGCGATCGCTTTGTGCGCGTACACCGCAGCGCCCTGGTCGCTGTGGAATATATCGCCGGTTTGCGCAGGGAGGGTGGAAATTATCGGGTGGAGTTGGATGGTGTAGCAGAGGCGCCGCTGGTAAGCCGACGCATGCTGCCTTCTGTAAAAGCACTAATTACGGAGATATGCTGAGTATTCAGTTTTTAACGCAGAAAAACAAACAATACTGCAGCTACCATCAATAGAGCAAAGCTCACTCTGATTACTCTCGCTTGTTTTGGTTTGTGGAAAACTGGCCGCAGGCTGCCCCCAAGGTATAGCCAGATAAAATCCACTACAGCAGCGACAATCAAGCAGACCAATCCTGTGGCAAGATAGCTGAAACCGCTCTCTTCGATAGGCAGTAGAAACTGGGAAAAGATCGCAAAAAAAGCGGCGTAGGCTTTTGGATTGAGCAGATTAAAAATAAACCCATCCAAAAGGGATGGCGGTTGGGCTGCTGCCGACTGTTCCTGAACCAGTACCGGTGCCGTGGCAATTTTGAATGCGATGTAGCCAATGTAAAGTGCCCCACATATCTGCATTGTCAAACGAGCCTCGGGCCAGGCAGAAAGCAGGGCGGCTACACCGGCAGTGGCACCGACAATGGCTACGCATAACCCAAGCAGGATACCGATAAGGAAACCGGTACTTTGCCTCACTCCAAAGGTTGCTCCTGAAGCTGCCAGAGCGAGTGGTGCGGGGCCGGGAGAGCCGAGTAACAGGCCTGTGGCTGCAATCAGTGAAGATAATGCTTCTAACATAAACTCTTGCCCTATTTCCCACCTGCGACATCAATAAATGAGCCAGTGGTAAACGACGATTCATTGCTTAAAAGCCAAGCTATCGCAGAGGCCACTTCCTCTGGCAGTCCCCCTCGTTTTAGAGGGGTCGTAGATTTTAGCCGCTCCACCCGATCTGGTTCTCCGCCAGCAGCATGCATCTCTGTATAGATCAAACCTGGCCGTACTCCATTTACCCTGATTCCCTCGCTGGCAAGTTCCTGGCTTAGCCCGATGGTCAAGGTGTCTACTGCCCCTTTACTCGCTGCATAGTCAATATATTCGTTGGGTGAGCCCCAGCGGCTGGCAGCAGAAGAAACATTGACGATGGCACCACCGCTGCCCCCCTGTTTGGTCGACATTCTTCTTATGGCTTCGCGGCAGCAAAGTAGGGTGCCAGTAACATTCGTTCGAAATACCTGGTTAATTCGCTCCGCTTCCATTTTTTCAACGCGCATTTGGGGTTTGAGTGTCGCGGCATTGTTCACCAGGTATTGAAGGGGGCCGAGTTGCCGGTCTACTTCATTAAATAAGTGGGTGATATCGGCTTCTGATGAAATATCAGCGCGTACGGCGATTGCTTTAGTACCTAAGGCCTTGAGTTCATTCAGCAGGCTTTCGGCCGAGTCTTTTCTCTCCCGATAACTGATGGCGATATGGTATCCATGCTGGGCAAGTAATCGTGCCGTTGCGGCACCGATCCCTCGGCTTCCGCCGGTGACTAAGGCAATATTATTTTTAAGGGGCACTTTGCAACTCCTGAAAAGGGGGAACTATTGGGAATAAATAGGGGTACCTTTGATTTTTTTTGTTGTTAAAGAATGAGGGAGGGTATCTGAAAAATACGGAGGAGGCACTGACGGCAGCGCTGTCAGTGCCCCTGGATGAGATCGGTCTTAATGGGCTTTAATTTTAATACAGTTGCGGGCCACCATCGCCGTATTCCGAATCATTTTGCAGGCTTAATTCGCCAGCGGCACTATTCAAATATTCCGCATCGGACTCGGACTTGAGTTTGATCATCAAGCGCAAGTCGTTGGAGGAGTCAGCGTGGGCGAGGGCATCCTCGTAGGTAATCTCGCCGCGGTCGTAGAGTTCATACAGGGCCTGGTCGAAGGTCTGCATACCCTGTTCGCCGGAACGCTTCATCAACTCTTTCATTTTGTGTACCTCGCCCTTGCGGATCAGGTCCGACATCAGCGGGGTATTGATCATAACCTCCAGGCAGGCCCGGCGGCCATCGCCGTCAGGTGTTGGCACCAGTTGCTGTGCCACCATCGCTTTCAGGTTCAGCGACAGGTCCATAAACAACTGTTGGTGGCGGTCTGCCGGGAAGAAGTGAATGATACGGTCCAGGGCTTGGTTGGCGTTGTTGGCATGCAGGGTACAGAGACACAGATGGCCGGTTTCGGCAAAGGCAATGGCGTGGTCCATTGTCTCGCGGGAGCGTACCTCACCAATCAGAATGACGTCTGGTGCCTGACGCAGGGTATTTTTCAGGGCCACTTCGAAGGACTCTGTATCCAGGCCAACTTCACGCTGGGTTACGATACAGCCGCGATGCTGGTGAATAAATTCAATCGGGTCCTCAATAGTGATGATATGGCCTTTGGAGTTCTCATTGCGGTGGCCAATCATCGAGGCAAGGGAGGTAGACTTACCAGTGCCGGTTGCACCTACAAAAATAATCAGGCCACGCTTGGTCATCGCCAGCTCTTTGAGTACATCCGGCAGGCCAAGCCCGTCAATCGTGGGAATCTTCGTTTCGATACGACGCAGCACCATGCCCACCAGGTTGCGCTGGAAAAATGCCGAGACCCGGAAGCGACCTACGTTGCGTACGGCAATGGCGTAGTTCAGTTCCTTTTGTTCAGCGAATTCGCGTCGCTGCTTCTCATTCATGGTGCCCACCACCAGTTCGCGTGCTTTCTCTGGTGTGAGCGAGGTACTGCTGCAGGGTACAACACGTCCGTGCAGTTTGATCGAGGGTGGTATGCCTGCGGTGATAAACAGGTCCGATGCACCTTTCTCTACAACCAGTTGTAGGAGTCTTTCAATTTCCATGGGTGTTTACCGCGTTTATTTTTGACTTTGAGGGGCCCTGCAGCGAGCCCCCGGTGCGCTGTAACGCTTAGAAGTTTTCCGGCATTTTGGCTTTTTCTCGCGCGACTTCGCGGCTGACGATACGGCGTGCCACCAGATCCTCAAGGCACTGGTCCATGGTCTGCATACCGACACTGGCGCCAGTCTGGATAGCCGAGTACATCTGCGCGATTTTGTCCTCGCGGATCAAATTACGGATTGCCGGGGTGCCGCGCATAATCTCGTGAGCGGCGACACGGCCTCCGCCATTTTTCTTCAGGAGGGTTTGAGAGATTACCGCCTGTAGTGACTCCGACAGCATTGAGCGAACCATCGCTTTCTCCTGCGCAGGAAAGACGTCTACAACCCGGTCAATGGTTTTTGCTGCAGAGGTGGTGTGCAGGGTACCGAACACCAGGTGACCGGTTTCTGCGGCGGTTAGTGCCAGTCGGATGGTTTCCAGGTCCCGCATCTCACCCACGAGAATAATGTCCGGGTCTTCACGTAATGCAGAGCGCAGAGCTTCGGCGAAGCCGTGTGTATCCCTATGTACCTCGCGCTGGTTTACCAGACACTTTTTTGACTCGTGTACGAATTCAATTGGGTCTTCGATGGTGAGGATATGTTCGTACTTGTTGTCGTTGATGTAATCCATCATCGCGGCCAGCGTGGTGGACTTACCGGAACCGGTAGGCCCAGTCACCAACACCAGGCCACGCGGGGTATCGGAGATCTGTTTAAAGACCTGGCCCATCCCCAGGTCCTCCATGGTCAGTACCTTGGAGGGAATAGTCCGGAATACAGCGCCGGCCCCACGGTTGTGATTAAAGGCATTCACACGGAAACGGGCCACGCCAGGTACTTCAAAGGAGAAGTCGGTTTCCAGCAGCTCTTCATAATCCTTGCGCTGCTTATCATTCATGATCTCGTAGATCAGGCCGTGCACCTGCTTGTGCTCCATGGCTGGCAGGTTGATGCGGCGCACGTCGCCGTCCACACGAATCATCGGTGGCAGACCGGCGGAGAGGTGCAAATCCGAGGCGTTTTGCTTGGCGCTGAAGGCGAGGAGTTCAGTGATATCCATACTGCTACCTTATGGTTCTTGTTTGGGCTCAGGTAAAATCGCCACTTATTTCGGTAAGGGCCCCAGTATATGCGCAAAGAGACAATCGTCGAAAACCTGAATGCAGTAGGTGAGCGGATTGTGACATGCTGCAACAACTGCGATCGCAACCCGGCAGAAATCACTCTGCTGGCGGTTTCCAAAACGCGACCCCCACAAGATTTGCGAGTCGCCTACGCGGCTGGCCAGCGCCACTTTGGCGAAAACTATTTGCAGGAAGCCCTGGAAAAACAGGATGCCCTTTCTGATCTCGATATTCACTGGCATTTCATTGGGCCGTTGCAGTCGAACAAAAGCCGTGCGGTTGCCGAGAGGTTCCAATGGATGCATACAGTCGACCGGCTGAAAATTGCCCAGCGTCTTTCATCGCAGCGCCCCAAAAACATGGGCCCTCTCAATATCTGCCTGCAAGTGAATATCGATGGCGAGCAGAGCAAGTCTGGCATAGCTCCACAGGATTTGGTGGCTCTGGCGCGTGAAGTGGTGAAACTACCTGGGCTTCGTTTACGCGGGTTGATGACGATTCCCGCTGAGCGACAGGGTATTACCGCTCAACAAGAGCCCTTTGCCAGGCTAGCCAGCTTGTTGCAGCACTTACGTGAAGAATTTCCTAACGAAACCATGGATACCCTGTCGATGGGAATGTCCGGGGATATGGAGGCAGCGATTTCCTGTGGCGCCACCATTGTGCGCATCGGCACAGATATTTTTGGCGCTCGTAATTATTCTGCGTAAATGGGGCTGTGTTTTACCCAAAACTGTTAGGGAAATGGAATGACGAAATCAGGGAATCTCGAGGTGGTATTACTGGGATTAACCCTGTGTGCTGTAATGGCTTTATCAATGGCGCAGAACTTGTGGACCACTTGGTTGGCACTTGAGTGGCTAGCATTTATTTGCCTTCTCTCATTTTACTTCCCGAAGATGTCAATGATTACCGACTTCCTTAGTAATACGGTAACCCGATCGCTGTGGCCGGAGAGCCGACAATGGTTGTAGCTGGTGACAATTGCCTTAAATCTCCTTGCGATAATAGAGGCGTCCCTATTTGGCAGTGATTAAAAAGGTGCTAGTAGAATTGATATGAAAACGGCCCAAAGGGCCGTTTTCATTAGAGGGTTCGTATTAATTTTTCAGCGCCAGTTTCTTTTTCCGCTCTTCGCCGAGCAAATGTTCTGCAAAGAACAATGCCGTAGCTTGAGTAAAGGCATCGCTATTCTCCTTTTTGCGATAACCGTGTCCTTCGTTTAATGCGTTCATATACCAAACCCGGTTGCCGTTTTCACGCAGGGCGTCCACGATCTGCTCGGCTTCTGTAACAGGTACTCGAGGATCATTTTGTCCCTGTACCACAAACATCGGCACCTGGATTTTCTCCACATTATTGTTGGGGCTGATTTTTTCCAGGAAGGCCCGCATCTTCGGATCGCGTTCGTCACCATACTCTACCCGGCGCAAGTCTCGACGGTAGCTCTTGGTGTTGGTGAGGAAAGTGACAAAATTAGAGATGCCGACAATATCTACAGCAGCTTTCAGGCGGTTTGAGTAGTAGACACTACTGGCCAGCACCATATAGCCGCCATAGCTACCGCCGAAGACAGCAACCCGCTCGGCATCCAAGTCTGGTTGGGTGGCGATCCAGTCCAGTAGGGCACCGATGTCTTTCACCGAATCCTCGCGCTTATACCCGTTGTCCATGGCCAGGTAGCTTTTACCGTAGCCGGCAGAACCGCGTACGTTGGGAGCAATTACTGCGGCCCCAAGCTCCTCCAACCACATTTGATAGGTGCTGGAGAACAGCGGGCGATACTGTCCCTCGGGTCCGCCATGAATGGAAATAATGACTGGCACCGGGCCTTTAGTGTTGCGTGGTTTGTACATGAAAGCTGGAATTTCCCGATGCTTGCCATCTACCTTGTCGAAAGTTGGATAGTGCACCAGCTGGGGTTCGACAAATTGCTCGGTGTCGAGGCCGCCGACTTCGCTGAATGTCCAGCGGTTGAGGTCACCACTGGAGAGTGGACGACGGCCCAGCTCTAAAACGAAAGTATCTGTAGGGGTTTTTGGGGTATTCAGGGACATCGCCAGTCTATCGCCTCGAGGATTGAACTCGATGCCGCCGATAACGCCAATGGGGAGGGAATTGATCTTGCGATAGCGGTCATTGCGCGGGTTATAGAGATAGAGTGAGGACATACCCCCCTCGTTAGCCACGAAGGCACCGCGACGACCGTCTTCACTGAGAACAAAATCGTTGATGTCCCAGGGGATATCAGCGGTAATGACTTTTTCATCACCACTGGCTAAGTCTTTGCGAATCAGCTGGGTGAATTCTCCCCCTTTATCACTCATCAGGAATGCAGAGCGGTCGTCGTGGCTAAAGCCAACGGGAAAATTGCGGGAGTCTACATCGTCATCCCCGGCGAGCAGTTTCAGTTCCCCGCTATCTAGGTCCAGCAGGTGGACTTTGGATCGAGTGGAGGAAACATACTGCAACACGAGCAGTTGGCTACCGGATTGTGAGAAGCCGCCAGGCCCCCACCAACTGCCATCTGTCGATTTCAGAATCAGGCGGTCTTCTTTCTTAGCTCCGTCAAAAGTGGTGAGCCAGATATCATTGGCTTTACCGTCGCGGCGAGTACTCTGATAGGCCATGGCGGAGCCTTGCTTATTCCAGAGGATAGCGCCGTTTCGGGATTCGCCATCAGTGATCATCTCACTCTGGCCATTGTGCGTATCAAATAGAAATATTTGTGTATATTCATTCCCGCCAGCATCCATAGTGAATGCCAGTTGCTCGTGATCCGGACGTGTGGCGACACTGCCGATAGGCTCTTCGAAGAAGGTCAACTGGCGGCGGGCGCCACCGGCGCGATCTACTTTGTGTAATTGATTCACCTCGCCAAAGCGGGTGCTGACATACATTCCGTTGCCATCTATATCCCAGCCGCGGAAGCTGGCTGATCGTACATTTTGATAGCGGTTCAGTTCATCAATGATGCTCTGGGGTATCTGTGGAATGTCCTGCAATATCAGTTGGCCGTTGTTTTCGGTACGAGTTTCTACCGCACCGGCAGCGCCCGTCGCGCAAAGCAGTGCGGCGATCACTAAAGAGCGCCATTTATGCATATCATTCTCCTTGGCAACGCGTGAGGCGCGTTTCTCTTGTTATTGGAATTGAGTGACCACATATTAACGAAATCCCCGCTGGGGAGAATAGCGACTGAAATTCACAGCAGCTGAGCCGAGTGCTCGCCGAGGTAATCCGAGTGACTGTAAAAAATCCCAAAATCGTTTTTATCGGCGGCGCCGGCAATATGGCTGGAGCGGTGATCGGCGGCCTGCTCGCGGCTGGCTATCCAACGGAAAAGGTTGTTGCTACTGGGCGCGATCCTCTCAAATTGGAGTCGTTTGCCAAGCGCCATGGCGTTGTCGCGCACGATGATAACATCGCTGCAATTGATGAAGCCGATGTTATCGTGCTGTCAGTTAAACCCCAGGTCATGCGCGATTTGTGCATGGATCTGCGTCCGCATCTGACTAGACGCAACCCCCTGGTGATTACTCTGGCTGCCGGTATACCCCTGGCTGCCTATCAACGCTGGCTAGGTGAGCACCTGCCAATTGTGCGTGCTATGCCAAATACTCCAGCGTTGGTTCAGGCAGGGGTCACTGGTCTTTACGCCGATGCGGCGGTGACCGCAGAACACCGCGCTATTACCGAGCGTATCGTCAATGCAGTGGGTATTTCCCTGTGGGTGGAGCAAGAGGAGGGAATTGATCAGATTATCGCCGTTGCAGGATCTGCCCCAGCATACTTTTTTCAATTTATGGAAGCCATGATTGATGCATCATCTGCCAGTGGCTTTGCCCGTGCTGATGCGGAGCGCCTCGTGTTGCAAACTGCCCTGGGCGCCGCCAAACTGGCCATGGTCAGCGATGTGGATGTAGCCCAATTGAAGCGTAACGTAATGTCGCCGGGCGGTACCACAGAGCGTGCGGTACAGCGCTTTGAGCAGGGCGGCCTTCCCCAGCTGGTAGCGGATGCAATGCGTGATTGTGCCGAGCGCGCTGCAGAAATGGCCAGGGAGCTGGACCGCTAGGTAAAAACAAATTAAAAGCGGCGTATTGAGCGCTGTAATTCACTCAAATTTTTGGAACTTTTCGATGGCAAATACCTTCAGCAATATCGGGGTCTTCCTGGTGGCAACCCTCGGTATCCTGTTCCTGTTTGTGGTTTTGATGCGCTTTTTGCTTCAGTTGGCCCGCGCAGATTTTTACAATCCAATTTCCCAGGGCATCGTGAAAATTACCAATCCGCTGTTATTACCACTGCGCAAAGTGGTGCCGGGGTTTCTCGGTGTGGACATGGCCTCGCTGGTTTTGGCACTTCTGGTGGGGTTGGTGATGATTTTGGTTTGTGGCCTGTTCGCCGGCTATGGCCTATTTAATCCTTTGAGTGCACTGCTTTGGTCTCTGATCGGCTGTGTAGCGACGGTGATTGCGGTTGTTTTTGTAGGAATGTTGATTTCGATCGTGTTCAGTTGGATCGCGCCCCATAGTGGCCACCCTGCTTTGATGTTGTTACGTCAGTTGCTCGAACCATTTTGTGCGCCGATACGCCGCCTGATACCGCCTTTGGGGGTGATTGATATCAGCCCGATCTTCGTGTTTATCCTGCTGACAGTGGCAGATAAATTGCTGTTTGGTTTTGCACAAATGGCAAATATGCCAGCTTTCGTCTACAGCCTTTTCTGGCATATCCCCGGATTTTAAGTGGTGATGTCGCAAGTTTTCTTGCGGCGCGCGCACTGGATCGCATTTGGCGCGGTGTTAGACTCTTATACTTAAGGTTGACCATCCCAATACTCGCATTCGGAGTGTTGGGGTCTTGTCTGCAGGGTATAGATAACAAGAACACCGTGAAATGGAAGACGCACTCCTTCGCCAGCACATCTCCGATTACGACCGTTGGAAGAAAAACCTGGACCGCCAGTTTGCCCAGTTCAACCAGTGGTTACAGCAACATTTCCCAAACTCAGCCGGTGCTTGCCAGGTTGTCCAGCAGGCACGTGCTTTACTCACCGATGATCAATTTACCCTTGTATTGGTCGGTGAGTTTTCCCGTGGCAAGACCGAGCTGATTAATGCTCTGCTATCACAGACCTACAGCCAGAGGCTGCTGCCATCTAAACCTGGCCGCACCACAATGTGCCCTACGGAAATTTTCAGTGATGGCAGCGAGCGTGCCAGTCTGCGACTGTTGCCTATAGAGACCCTCGCTACCAATACCAGCCTGGAGAGTTTTCGCCGGATTCCGCAGAAGTGGATTACCCACGAGTTCGATGCCAATGATCCCGAGGCTACTCGCACGGCGTTATTGAAGGTGGCTGCGACCAAATCAGTGTTGCCTGAAGAAGCTGCGCGTTACGGCTTTGATCGTCGCCACTTGGATGATAAGGGCAACTTGGTAGAGATCCCCGCCTGGCGTTATGCATTGATCTGTCTGCCACATCCTCTGCTTGACCAGGGGTTGCGTATTATCGATACGCCGGGGCTCAACGCTCTCGGCAACGAGCCGGAACTGACATTGAGTACACTGCCCAGCGCCCAGGCTGTGGCCTTTCTATTGGCCGCGGATGCCGGCGTCAGTGGCACCGATATGAATATGTGGGAGACCCACCTGGCTCCGCTGCGCGATCACCGCGGCACTGCAGTGATGGCGCTGTTGAATAAGGTCGATGTACTTTGGGATGATCCCGATGAGGACGCGGAATTGCTACTTCGGCGTATGAGTGCCCAGGTGGCAAAACTGTTGTCTGTACCACAGGAAAGCGTTGCTGGTGTCTCGGCGAAAATGGCATTACTTGCGCGCCAGCAGCAGGATCTGAACTTATTGCGTAACAGCCGGTTTGGCGATTTCGAAAAGCTGCTGGTGCAGCGCCTGTTGGAGCACCGCCAAAAAGTGGCAGAGCATCGCTCATTGCACCAGGCCCTTACGCTGATGGCGGACACCCGCGATCTCCTCAAGCGCCGCCTTAATAGCGGCCGTGCCGCATTGGTACACTTACAGCGCAATAGTGCCAGCACCGAGGAGCAGTTGGCAGAACTGGGCCAGCTGCAGCAGACCGTGAAGGAGCAGCACAAGCTCTGCCACCACGAACTGCTTACTCTAAAGTCCAGCCAGCGCATGTTGATGCGGCAGAGTACGTCCCTTTTGGCGCCAATTTCCACTCAGCAGCTGCAGCAACTGATTGATGACACCAGCAAAGCGCTGCACAAAAGTTGGACACCCATGGGGCTGGCCAAGGCTATCGACACTTTCATGGAAGGTGTCGATCACCAACTCGCCAACCTGGAGCGGGAGGTAGACCAGGCAAATCGGTTACTCGATGCGGTTTTTGAGCGTTCCAGCCTGAAGAAGGTCGACAGCGTCGAGCAGTATTTCACCGTCCGGAAATTCCGTGCCACCCTGCGTGGTTTACATCGTCAGGCGGCCCAGCTGCGCCGCTCTCCACAGTTATTGCTTGCTCGACGCAATCGCCTTAGTGAGCGATTTATAACCACCCTTGCCAGTGAGGTGGGGCGCCTCTACAACCAAATGGGAGTTGCTGCGGAAAGCTGGCTGGAGCAGGCCCTTGAGCCGTTGAAACAACATGTTCAGTACCAGAAACACCTGCTCAATCGCCACCTGATTAAGCTTACCGAGTTGAAGCAGAAGACCCGCAGTAGGCGCACCGATCTGCGCACGCTTGAAGATGAAGTACTGCGCAACGATCGTGCGTTGACGGCACTTGAAGAATTGCTGCGCCATAGCAGCTCTGCACCGCAGCCGTTGGCTCCTGCACCTCGGGCTCATAATGTCACACCACTGAAGGCCTCCCTCTCGAGTTGAGTTGGAGTGGAGGCTTAATTGGCGGTTACAGTGATTGTCATAAGTCGCGGCGCTCCCGTACACTTGAGGCATCAGCATTTGCCAACCGCCAAATAACCCGACAGATATAAACACTTTGTCTACGGAAAACCCCACCGCTTCCAGAGAGTGCCAGAATACCGCTGATGCGGACTCAGTAGGCCTTGTTACGCCCAAGAAACAAGAATTTACTGAGCCATTACAGCTTGCCTGTGGGCGTGTATTACAAGGCTACACCCTGGTCTACGAGACTTACGGAACACTAAACACTGATAGAAGCAATGCGATTTTGATTTGCCATGCCCTATCAGGCCATCACCACGCTGCTGGTAGGCACAGCCCTGATGACAAGCGGGCGGGCTGGTGGGACCACTACATTGGCCCTGGTAAGCCTATTGATACCAGCAAATTCTTTGTGGTCTCCCTGAATAACCTGGGTGGTTGCCACGGCTCTACCGGCCCGGTTTCTATCAACCCGACCACAGGCAAGCCCTGGGGACCGGATTTTCCCCCAATGAGAGTACGTGATTGGGTTCACAGCCAAGCGCGTTTGGCGGATCTATTGGGTATTGAGCAGTGGGCAGCGGTCATCGGTGGCAGCCTGGGTGGAATGCAGGCTATGCGCTGGGCATTGGAGTACCCAGAGCGACTGCGCCATTGTGTGGTGATTGCTTCAGCTATGAAACTCTCAGCCCAGAACATCGCTTTTAATGAAACTGCACGTCAGGCTATTACCTCTGACCCGGACTTCTGTGGTGGGCGTTACCTTGAGAGGGAGAAATTACCGCGGCGTGGTCTGGCTGTGGCGCGTATGATCGGTCACATTACTTATCTTTCCGATGATGGATTGGCCAATAAATTTGGGCGCGAATTGCGCACTGGCAGTTTTCAGCCGGGTTCTGATGAGGAGGTGGAATTCCAAATCCAGAGTTACCTGCGCTATCAGGGCGATAGCTTCTCCAGCAGCTTTGACCCCAATACCTACATCCTGATGACCCGTGCGCTGGATTATTTTGATCTTGCGCGGGAGTACAAAGATGATCCGGTGGCGGCATTTGCCAATGCCAGTTGTCGCTTCCTGTTGGTTGCCTTCACCTCCGATTGGCGTTTTGCCCCCGATCGCTCTCGGGAGATCGTCAATGCTCTGATGCACGCTAACGTTTCGGTAAGCTATGCCGAAATTGAGTCCGCTATGGGGCATGATGCATTCCTGCTGCCAAACGAACGCTATGAGGGGATCTTCCGCGCATATATGCAACGAGTGGCCGCTGAGATAATAGAGGAGGGGCGCTATGCGCATTGATCTCGATGTTATCCAGGACTGGATAGCGCCCAATAGTCGTGTTCTGGACCTGGGCTGCGGTGACGGTGCACTGCTGGAGCAGCTGGGAAAAAATAAGAATGTTATTGGCTATGGCTTGGAGATTGACCCGGAACAAATAGAATTGTGTGTGGAGCGTGGCGTTAATGTAGTTGAGCAGAACCTGGATACGGGGCTCGGTAACTTTGCTGACGGTAGTTTCGACGCAGTGGTCATGACACAGGCTCTGCAGACCCTGAGGCATCCGCACGAGGTTGTACGGGAGATGTTACGGGTGGGGCGCGACTGTATTATCACTTTCCCCAATTTCGGGCAGTGGAGGGCACGCTGGCACCTGGCGTTTTCCGGACGAATGCCAGTTTCGGATCTATTACCTTTTGAGTGGTACGACACGCCCAATATTCACTTTTGTACTTTCCGTGACTTTGAAGTGCTGTGCAAACAGAACGACTGGACTATTTTACACCGCCAGGTAGTATCCGAGTCGAAAATTGGTGTGACTTTCAAAGACTTTTTACCAAATTTATTTGGTGAGACAGCGATATATCACCTAACTCGCTAAACTAATATTTGCGCCAAGTTTTTGTCCTTGGTTCGGGGCAGATCGCAGCTTTTGGTGGGTGGCGCACAGATAGTGGCCCGCCGTCGCAGTCCAGCGCCCGCCAACTCAATAGGTGGTGCTCATAACAATTGGAGGTGAAGCGTGAAACGCATCCTTGCCGCAGCCGCCACTCTGGCCCTGCTTTTTATGACCGCCGGTGCCGTTGCGCAAGAGGCCCGTATCATAAAGAACTATGAGGATTTTGGTGACTACCGGGTAGTTTATTCTGTGTTCAACAGCGACTTTATCCAGCCTGATATCGCCCAGAAGTATCAGCTGGCGCGAGCCAGGGACCGCGCTTATGTCAATGTCTCGGTGGTAAAGAAAGATGGTGGTACCCGGGGCCTTGGTGCAGAGCTGACCGGCAATGCAACCAATCTGATCCAGCAATCGCGCCCATTGAAGTTTAAAGAGATCCGCGACGGCAATGCGGTTTACTACTTGGCGCCGTTGCGCTTTGAGAATGAAGAGACCCTTACCTTCAATGTGGATGTCACCTTACCCAATGGTAAAAAGGAGAGGATTACTTTCCGCCGCAAACTGGAAAGGCCTTAACCGCTTCAGCGTTTTGTTTGTATCTAGACGCGGTGGCGCACCTTTCATTTGATTGAGAATCGATGCGGGCCTCGGCCCGCTTTTTAGTTGATGCAACATGCTAAAAAAAATTGTCTTAGCCAGCGGCAACGCCGGCAAACTACGAGAGTTCTCGCAGCTTTTCAGTACTTGGGATATTCAGGTTCTGCCCCAATCGGAGTTTGGTGTGGAAGACGCCGAGGAGACTGGGCTGAGCTTTATCGAAAATGCTTTGATCAAGGCCCGTCATGCTAGCCGCATCAGCGGTTTGCCCGCGCTGGCTGACGATTCCGGCTTAGCGGTAGATGCCTTGGGCGGCGCTCCTGGGATTTACTCTGCGCGCTATTCCGGTGAAGGGGCGAATGATGAGCGCAATAACGGTAAGTTGCTTGATGCTTTGCGGGGGATTGAAGCATCGGCTCGCAGTGCGAGTTTTCATTGTGCCCTGGCTTTCGTACGTAGCTATGACGATCCGGTGCCACTAGTGTGTAGCGCCCAGTGGCGTGGGCGCATACTGGAGACGCCCATGGGAGATCAGGGCTTTGGTTACGATCCGCTTTTCTATGTAGCTTCAGAGGGCATGACTTCCGCTCAGTTACCGCGAGAGGTAAAAAACCGATTGAGCCATCGCGCTCGGGCTGTAGGGCTGTTTGAGGCTATGTGGCGCGAGCAGATGACGGGTGCCGATCTTGAATGATAACAGTGGGTTATTGCAGCTGCCGCCTCTCAGCCTGTATGTGCATATTCCCTGGTGTATACGCAAATGCCCCTATTGTGACTTCAATTCCCACCAGGCTGCGAGGGATCACACAGATACTGCCTATGCCCTTCCGCAAGAGGAGTATGTGGCTCAGCTGCGGCGAGATTTGTTAAGTCAACTGCCTTGGGTTCAGGGGCGTAAGCTGCAATCGATTTTTTTTGGCGGCGGCACGCCAAGCTTATTTTCCGCAAATGCTATCGGGGAAATTGTGGCTATGGCTGCAGAGCTGGTGGGCTTTGCCGAAGGCATAGAGATTACCCTGGAAGCCAATCCCGGTACTTTTGAGCAGGCAAAATTCAACGGCTACCGTAGGGCAGGTATCAATCGCTTGTCGATCGGGGTGCAGAGCTTCAATAGCACACAGTTGCATAACCTGGGCCGCATCCACAGTGGTGATGAGGCTGCCGGCGCCCTGTCTATGGCGCGCAGGGCCGGTTTTGACAATATCAACCTGGACCTGATGCACGGCCTGCCAGGGCAGACGGAAGATGAGGCACTGGAGGATCTGCGCCGTGCTGTGTCCCTGGGACCGGAACATATTTCCTGGTACCAGCTTACGATTGAGCCGAACACCGCCTTCTACAGTGCTCCACCGTCCACACCTGGTTCACAGCTGATTGCCAGCATACAGAGTAGCGGGCGCGAGTTTCTCGCTGCAGAAGGTTACCTTCGCTATGAGATATCTGCTTATAGTGGGCGCGGTTTGGAATCTCGCCACAACATCAATTACTGGTCGTTTGGGGATTATCTAGGTATAGGTGCAGGTGCTCACGGCAAGGTCACCCTGCCTCATGAAGGTCGAATCCTGCGCAGTCGGCGCACACGTACGCCGCGGGATTACATGAATTTTGCAGCTTCGGGGAGCGAGTTGTTGCACAGGGAGCTGGCAGCGCCCCATGCCGATGCAATAGAAAAGGCCGATTTGCCTCTGGAGTTCCTGATGAACACCCTGCGCCTAGCCGGCGGGGTGCCGAAAGGCACTTTTGCGTACTATACCGGCCTGGCCCTGGAGACTTTACAGCGACAATGGCCGACCTTGCTGGCGATGGATCTGGTTCAGCCGCTGGAGCAACGTATTGCTGCCAGTGCTTTTGGCTTCGACTATCTTGATGAGATTCTGCAGCGCTTTCTGGAACAGCCGTGAGCCCAGGGGACTTGAAAAGTGCAACTGCGCCCCAATCTACGCGTTCAATGGCGCATTTTGGCTGTACTCTCATAGCCCCCATCGTGAGATGATGCGTCCGCGGTGGCACCGCATTGTGTAACTAAAGAACAGGAAAGCAATATGAGCGAGCACGCAATCATCAATGTAACTGACGCCGAGTTCGAAGCTGAGGTTCTCAAAGCCGAAGGTCCGGTGCTGGTGGACTTTTGGGCTCAATGGTGCGGTCCGTGCAAAATGATCGCTCCGGTTCTGGATGATCTGGCGGGTCACTACGGCGAAAAGCTGAAGATTGTCAAAGTCGATGTGGATGCAAACAAAGAAACCCCGGCTAAATACAATGTGCGCGGTATTCCTACCCTGCTGTTGTTCAAAGGTGGTAACGTGGAAGGTACCAAGGTTGGTGCTCTGTCTCGCGCCCAGCTGACTGAGTTTATCGATAGCCAGCTGTAATCCTGCCGCTCCATCCTGTGAAGAGGGTAAATTTCTTTGCAGGATGGGAAACACCCGTTATACTGGCTGTAATTCTGTAATAGTTCAGTCAGCTGTGAATCCAGTGACGACCAGCTGAAGATAACGCCCCTCCACAGGGTCCCTGACCATTCCCGGCGTGTATATTCCTCGAATTGAGCTTAATTGGTAGTGCTCTGCCTTTTGATTATGTAGAGCCAAAGCTTGATAGGTATTACGCTTTTGATAGGTACGGGTGCCTAAGTGTACTGGGCAAATAAACGAGCAAATCTCTGATTTTCAAACCCCTCCCCAAAATAATTTCCGGCGTGTCCGCGCCAAATGACAACAGAAACCTTAATAAGCAATTGGTATGAATCTCTCCGAATTAAAAACCAAACCCATTGAAGAGTTGATTGAAATAGCCAAAGGTATGGGCCTGGAAAACCTGGCTCGGTCGCGCAAACAAGATATTATTTTCAATATTCTTAAGCGCCACGCCAAAAGCGGTGAAGATATTTACGGCGATGGCGTATTGGAAATCCTTCAGGACGGTTTTGGATTTTTGCGTTCTGCTGATTCCTCTTATCTTGCGGGACCGGATGATATATACGTTTCCCCTAGCCAGATTCGCCGTTTTAATTTGCGTACGGGTGACTCAATTTCCGGAAAGATTCGCCCACCAAAAGAGGGTGAGAGATATTTCGCTCTTTTAAAGGTTAACGAAATTAATTTCGACAAACCCGAAAACGCCCGTAATAAAATTCTTTTCGAAAACCTTACTCCCCTTTTCCCTAACGAACGTCTCGGTCTGGAATGCGGTAATGGCTCTTCCGAAGACCTTATTGGCCGAATTATTGATTTAGTGGCCCCAATTGGTAAAGGGCAGCGTGGGTTGATCGTGGCTCCCCCAAAAGCCGGTAAAACCATCATGCTGCAAAATATGGCGCAAGCCATAACTCGCAATAACCCCGAATGTCACCTGATCGTGCTGTTGATTGATGAGCGCCCGGAAGAGGTGACTGAGATGCAGCGTTCTGTTCGCGGCGAAGTGGTTGCATCTACTTTTGATGAGCCGCCTGCTCGTCACGTCCAGGTTGCTGAAATGGTGATTGAAAAAGCCAAGCGCCTGGTGGAGCACAAGAAAGATGTGGTTATTTTGCTGGATTCTATTACTCGTCTGGCACGTGCGTATAACACCACCGTACCCAGTTCTGGCAAGGTACTGACCGGTGGTGTGGATGCCCATGCCCTGGAGAGGCCCAAGCGTTTCTTTGGTGCTGCACGGAATATTGAAGAAGGCGGAAGTCTGTCTATTATTGCTACTGCACTAATTGATACTGGCTCGAAGATGGACGAAGTGATTTTCGAGGAGTTTAAAGGTACTGGTAACATGGAATTGCAGCTTGATCGTAAGATCGCTGAAAAGCGTGTATACCCGGCCATTAATGTACGGCGTTCCGGTACCCGCCGCGAAGAGTTGCTAATGCCAGAGGGCGAATTACAGCGGGTATGGATTTTGCGTAAACTGTTACACGATATGGAAGATGTAGCAGCAACGGAATTCCTAGTGGATAAGTTGAAAGATTTCAAGACAAATGACGAATTCTTCCTGTCCATGAAACGGAAATAATTTTTGTATATAAAAGGCGCCGATTCAGGCGCCTTTTATATTCTGGATTGAATAAGGCGATTATTTGCGCTGATTAATGTTGAAAAGGCGAGCTATTAGGCATATAAAGTTCCACATCGTGGCGCTGGGTATGAATTTTATTAAGCGGCGCCCGACCGAATTGGCTCAGGAGATACTCCGTCAAAGGGCCAATCTCAAATGAATAATCTGGTGGAGCTGGTTATTCATTTGTGACTGCACGACAGCCCACACATCTAGTGAGAACCTTTTGTGAATATCTATATTGGAAATCTGGCCTACGCGGTAACCTCTGACGACCTGCACGAAGCTTTCGGCGCATTCGGAGAGATCTCTCGGGCTACTGTAATCACCGACCGTGAGACTGGCCGCTCTAAAGGCTTCGGTTTCGTAGAAATGCCTAACGACGATGAAGCGCGTAAAGCAATCGAAGAGATGAACGACCAGCCACTGTCCGGCCGTAACATCCGTGTTAACGAAGCTAAGCCCCGCGAAGATCGTCCGCGCCGCCCCCGCTTCTAAGCTTGCGACAAGCTTAAGATTTTTTCGGCCCGCAGCTTAGCGCTTGCGGGTCGACTCTCCCCCCTTATTTTAAGCACCCTGACCAGGGCGCCATTCCCCATTTTGTCTTTTCTGTTTTACACTGCGCGTTAGTTTATTTTCATCGTCCGGTAATCCATGAAATACAAAGACCTGCGCGACTTTATCAAGCTGTTGGAAAAGCGGGGCCTATTGAGGCGGATTCAGCACCCTGTAGATCCGATTCTCGAGATGACGGAAATTGCAGACCGCGTGTTGCGCAGTGGCGGTCCGGCCCTACTTTTTGAAAATCCAGTAGGCTTTGAAACCCCTGTACTTGCAAACTTGTTTGGTACTACCGAGCGGGTAGCTCTGGGAATGGGGCGTGAGAATATCGGTGAATTGCGTGAGGTCGGTGAACTGCTGGCCTTTCTTAAAGAGCCACAGCCTCCGGAAAATTTGCGGGATGCCTGGGAAAAACTGCCAGTTTTCAAGCAGGTTCTGAATATGGGGCCAAAAGTGGTCAAGGGAGCAGTCTGCCAGCAGGTTGTGCTGGATAAAGAGCAGGTGGACCTCAACAAGCTGCCTGTTCAAACTTGCTGGCCAGGAGATGCAGCGCCCCTGGTGACCTGGCCCTTGGTGATAACTCGTGGACCAGAGAAGAAGCGCCAAAATTTAGGTATTTACCGAATGCAGCTGATTGGTAAAAACCGCTTGATTATGCGCTGGCTCAGTCATCGTGGCGGTGCACTTGATTTTCGCGACTGGTGTAAAAAACATCCCGGCCAACCGTATCCCGTTGCTGTAGCACTGGGCGCAGATCCCGCCACCATTCTGGGGGCTGTTACTCCAGTACCGGATACACTGTCTGAATATGCATTTGCCGGCCTGTTGCGTGGTGATAAAACTGAAGTAACCAATGCACTGCTCAGTGATTTACAAGTTCCTGCCAGTGCAGAGTATGTGTTGGAGGGATTCATTTATCCCGATGATATGGCCGATGAAGGGCCATATGGAGACCATACCGGCTATTACAATGAGATAGATAGCTTTCCTGTCTTCACTGTTGAGAAAATTACTCATCGCAAGGACCCAATCTATCACAGCACTTATACCGGACGGCCACCGGATGAGCCCGCGATCTTGGGTGAGGCTCTCAATGAAGTGTTCGTGCCGATTTTACAGAAGCAGTTCCCGGAAATTGTCGATTTCTATCTACCTCCTGAAGGTTGTTCTTATCGGCTCGCCGTGGTGACCATGAAGAAACAGTACCCCGGCCATGCAAAAAGGGTGATGATGGGGGTCTGGTCTTTCCTGCGCCAATTTATGTACACCAAGTTTGTTATCGTCACAGATGATGATGTAAATGCGCGAGATTGGAATGATGTTATTTGGGCTATGACAACCCGCATGGATCCAGCTCGGGATACCGTAATGGTAGAAAATACTCCGATTGATTATCTGGATTTTGCTTCTCCAGTATCGGGTTTGGGCTCCAAAGTTGGTTTTGATGCCACTAATAAGTGGCAGGGTGAAACTGATAGAGAATGGGGTAATCCTATTGAAAGAGACCCGATGGTAGTTAAAAAAGTCGACGAGATTTGGTCCAAGTTGGGTCTTGGATAATTTCGTTAGCGATAATTTTAATTTTCTATCCCCTTCGTGCTGGAGCAACACTGGGGTGTTCTGCCTACGGCTGCTTACTGGTTCGCTTGCCTAGCAGCTGTAGTTTGTTGTATCTCTGATTTATTTATATCAATTTGTTTACATCTATAAGTAGTGCGTGTGACCTCTTATGGTGGAGTCTTTGCAAATTCTTAAAAGTGTGGATGAGAAATTTTTAAGAAAATAATTTACTCAATTAGTACTGTCATTTTTTTATTTTAATATTTGTGATGGCATTACCAGGTGAATAAGAAAAAGGCATAGGTGTTAATAATATTAGGAAATTTATACCCGAGATAAGACAGAAAAGTTTTTTCTGAATCCATGTGTAACGGAATGTTTCGCTTCCGATTGTCAGAAGTTATTTCTGACTCAGAGCGTTTCTTTTGGCAGGATCGCAATGGTTTCACAGGATAAATGAGGCCAGCCCTGAACTTGTTTGCGTCAATGTATTTTGATATTGAACGTAAAGATGGATTTATCTTGGTTGTGAATCGGGGCGTTGATACTAAATCAGCTTATGCGATGAAAAAGACTACTGGCCGGTTAAGAAGCTTAGTAATATATTTGTCGTTTGAATATTTTGAGGCGGGACTATGATTGATAGGTCAAATAATTTACTAAAATAGAGCGGATTTAAACTGTAAGCTGGCAGAGGTGATTAGTAAAGTGCAAATAAATATAAAGATCATATTTTAAAAGCAAGTGGTGGAAATTTATTTTCTGGTTTTTAGATCAATGATTAGGTATATCGAATATGTTGAGAAAAAAATTACGTTTTTTTAAAAGCATGCTTATTAGCCTTGTCTTTAACAGTTGTAGCTGTAAATGCAGCCGAATCTGATTCTAACGTAAAATGGGCATTTTGTCGTATAAAATCTCTTGAGGGGGATTGGAAAAAAGAAGGGTCTGATCGGGAGAAGTTCTATATTAATTTTTCTCAAATGGCTGGTGGTGCTGTACTAATTGAGAATTGGATCTATGATGGACAATCCCGCTCACTTACCATATGAATAATGGAACTCTTCTTGCTGCATATTACTGTCCCCAGGGGAATCAACCACATTTACGGCTAGAAGGCCATGTAAGTGATGAGCAGTTAGCTTTCACATTTATGGATGTTACAAGCTTAAAAAATTCTTTAGTAAATCATCAGCACGATTTGGCTTTTAAATGACTGGAAAACGACAAACTGCTACGCAGAGAAAGCTATATTGAGGCAGGCAGTCTTGTTCCGCCTGAGATGATGTTAGTTCGTAGATAAGCTGTCATTGCTCCCTAAGCAAAATTACTGACACTTATTTCATTGAATAAAGAGGGGCTGTGATTTTTACTGCCATCTTTTTTTATGCGTTTGCTTAAACGAAATTCCAATAAAGTAGTATGATACTCGAGATATAGAACTTTAGTGCCATAAGTTCAAAAAAGTGCCGTCGATGTAGCCTGCCTTGGTTGCAAGGCTATATTTTATCCATTGGCGACGGCCTGATAAGTTAAGCATCACTTGGTGAGAAATATCGATTGTGGGGATTTTTTAAATAAATACAAAATGAAGGAGTGGTAAAAAATGGAATTGATTATTTTTGTAATCATAATGGTGGCAGTTCTTGTTTTGCCATTAAAGTTGGCCGCTGCTATGTTAGGTGCAAGAAATACAGGGGTTTTTTATTGTCTTTTTGCTCTGTTATTAGCATTAATTATTCAGAGGATTGTTGGTGGGATGTTGCCTGGAGTTAGTGACAGTGCAGGTGTCCTACTAACGATTCCATTAGCGGCAATTGCCTATATGCTGGTTTTAGGCACTGGTTTCTTAAAAGCAATTCTTATTGCTTTACTGCAGGGGGTAATCACTTTCTTTGCCATGTTGCTATTTGCGGGAATGTTTGCAAATATCTAGTTACTTTATTTGGATTTCAGTTGTACTTTAACAAGTCTGTTTTCTGCAAGCAGGGAGCCTACCCTAAGGACCCTGCTTAAGTTATTATCCAGTCAAAATTCAATACAAACAAATCTCATCCCAAGGTTTATTTTCTTCTTCTCCGAGCCTGAGGGGAGATAACAATTCTTCTTACCCTTAATCTGCAATTTTATATATAGAGAATCACTGTTTATTTTCCAGTGTGCTTATTTGGTTTCCCTCTTGCTGAGTGAAGGTTTTCTTTTTGTAAAAAGTGGCTCAGTGCATCGAAGTATGCGGGAAAAGCTTCATATTGGGGGATATGTCCGACGTTGGTAAGTTCCACTAGTTTCGCATTAGGGATTGCTTCGGCGGCTTGCCGGCCCAGCTGATCATAACGTCCAAGGGAACTCTGAAGTGCCGCAGGTGCGCGATTGCGGCCGATGGCAGTGCGATCTCGGGTACCGATAATGAGTAAGGTTGGCACTTTCAGATCGGAAAATTCATAAAGTACAGGCTGGGTAAAAACCATTTCGGAAGTAAGTGCGTCTATCATGCCCATATGTGCGGCATCGGGTCCTAGGGTCCAACCGGCCTGGATACCGAGAAGGGGTGTATACCGGGCTTGCCACTCCCCTGCAAAGTAGGCGTTGGACATATAGCGTTGGATACTTTCCGGTGTTTGTGCTTGTTCCCTGGCGATAGCTTTTTGCAATGGTTCATAGGGTACAACGCGCTTCCAGTCCTCAAGGCCGATAGGGTTTATCAGAGCGAGCTTCTGGGCTACCTGTGGATACATCAGTGCAAAGCGCACTGCTAACATGCCCCCCATAGAGTGGCCAACCAGCGCAACCTCGGTTATCCGGAGGTGATCCAGCAGTGCTTTGGTATCAGCGGACATACTGTGCAAGGTGTACTGGCGTAGGGGTTTACTGGATTTCCCAAAGCCAATCTGGTCTGGTGCAACTACTCGGTAACCCAGCTGGCTAAGCGCATCAATGGTGTCTTCCCAGTAAGCACCAGAAAAATTTTTGCCATGTAAAAGTAGGACAGTACCTCGCTGGGCTCTTTTTCCGAAGGCTGGTACATCCATGTAGGCGAGGGATACAGGCTGATTTTGCCACGTTTGCTGGAATACCTTTACCGGATAGGGGTATTTGTAATCGCTCAGGAGTGCATCCTGTGGTTTGATCTGATTATTTACCGGTGCCTGAGCATAGGCATGCACTAGAGTGTTAAATATCAAAATGCTGATAAAAATGTAAAAACTGGGGGGTTTCATTGGCCTTCCTATCCTATTTGCCTGAATAGTGACAGAGAATGCACACTATAGAGAGATTCGGCTGCGCTAGAAAAAGGGCCCGAGGAATTGTGGGCCCGCGGGGAAAAGCGTCAGGCATGCACGCCGAGTAGGGGTTTGTCCTGGCTGGGCATAGGCAGTTGTGGTAAGTCTTTAACCGCTTGCATTAGCCCTTCCTGGAAAAGCCGTGCGGCTTTGTCTTTTTCTCCCAGCGCTTCGAACAGGCGGGCAAGTTCAGCGGAAGTTACTGGGTCTTGACGTAACAACAGGCTCTTTTCTAAATACTGTTGGGCTTTCCCCCACAACTCATTACGCATACACAGGCGGCCGAGGCAAGTGAGGAGGTCGGCACTTTCTCCGTATTCCTTAAGCCAGCCCTCGGCGGCAGAAAGCTGTGCAGAAGAATCAGCTCCAGTAAGGCAGCCATATAAATCAGCCAGTTTGGGGTTCCACTCTCTGTTTAGTAGCCAGCGCAGATGTTTCTCTGCTTCGATATCGTCACCGATCTGGTGCAGTAGCCGTGTATATAGATTGCGCAACTCCATATTACGCTGCCAGCGCCCGTTCAGACTGTGCCAGACACCCTGCAATGTTTCACTGTCATTGCGGTTTGCAGCCTCATTCAACTGGTGCTGGTAAACTTCCAATTCTAGCTTCTGCAATTCTTCATCATGCATGTTGGCGTGTTTTTCCAACTCTGGCAGAAGCTCACGCAGGCTGCTCCAGTCGCCCAGAGAGTAATAAGCCTGTTTTAGCAGTTGCAGTAAGGCGGGATGTTTGGGCTCTAGTTGTTTGGCCCTTTTCAGGCTGGCGATACACTGCTCATAATGTTTGTCCTGGAGCTGCATACGTGCCTGACTGAGAGCCACGGCAAGGCGGGTATCCTCTCCGCAAGCTTCTGCTTTTGCCAGAAGCTCATTGGCCTCCTCGCGAAAGCCCAGTTCAAAGGCGCTACGCGCCGCTGCCAGATAATTGATCAATGGTGCTTCAGAGCGTGGCGCACTTTTCAAAAGCTGCCGCCGTGCGCGGGACCAGTTGCCCTCCATAAATTCCACCAAACCGCTGGTGAGCCTCCGACGGGCGATACGTTGGCGGCCAAAACGAAGACGGTCGACACTTCCTCTAATCGCCCGAAACAGACTACGCGCGAGCCAGACCAGTATAAAGAAAGCGAATAACAGGGACACCAATGCGACTATGGCGAACCAGAGATTCATCTCATAACCTTTGTTCAATGCGCCACCAAAACCGATGATCAGATATCCCGGATAGTTTTGATTGATTTGTGGCAGCAGGGCGCCGAGTAGTAGCAGCGCTATAGCGATAAAAAGGACCTTTCTCACTGAGCTGTCTCCTCCAGTGCGGGACCACCTTGGCCGGAGGTTTTATGCAGGCGCTCGATATAGTTGTACAGGGCTAACTGTGAGGCGTTTAGATCAGGCATTTGCGCCAGGATGGGTTGTCTGCTTAGCTCAGCCAGCTGTTCGGCCAGCGCATTGCGCTGAGCGTTGGCAGTGCCATAAGTCAATAGCAGCTCGCGGGCACTGTCCAGGGCATCCTTGTATACCCTAGAGTCGCCGCGCAGCAGAGCGAGCTGCGCCTGCTCCATATTTAAACGCAGGGTCTGGCGAAAGCGTGTTTCACTCTGCGGAGAGAGCATGACAGGGTTGATATCACCATCAATGGGGCGAACTGAATCACGGAGGAAGGAGGTAAATCGCTGCCAACTGCGCTCCCAGGGAGCCTGATCGACTTGTGCAGGCTCCGCCTTAGGCTCTTCTTCCTGGGTCTGGGTCATGGTGAATTCCGGTTGAATATTGGCGCGGATCAACTGCTCCTCCAGGGCACGTAGGCGCACGTAAATCCCCTCCCGGTCTACATTCTCGACCAGTCTCAGTGCGGTGATATCTTTCGCCAATTGTTGGCGTACGCCATATAAATCAGGCAGGTTAACTTGGCGGAGTATTTTGTCGACTTTCTCCACCAGGCCCAGGGCAGCGCGGCTGTTATCTTCCAGCATAAGGCGCTGATTGGCCATGCGCAGTAAGTAATCGGCCTCAGCAAGCTGCCAGTCCTGGCGGCTCACATTACCCAGCTCACTCAAGCGATTGCCCTGCGCAGTGATACTGCGCTGCATGCTGGCCAGTTGCTGTTTCAGTTCCGAGATAGTATTTGCTTGTGCTTGAATCTGATTGCGTAGGCTGGCATCGGTCTGCTGCAGCTGGATGAGCTGCTGATTAGGATATGGAGTGGTCGGTTGGCCGGGTGTTTGAGCGGGCTGTGAAAAGCCTGATTCAGAATTTGCCTGGTTCGACAGCCCATCAGTGGTTGGTGCTTTCTCAGTAGGCTCTTCTGCCCGTTGTTCTGTATTAGCCTGCCGCGTTTGGGATGTATCTGTAACCTGGCGTGACTCATTACCAGTTGATGGTGAGAAACCCAGGTAAGCACTAATACGACTGCCTAGTTGAGGCCAGCTGAACCAGACGAAAGCGATGAGAGCTACTACCAGCAGGAAAAATACTAACCACCACCAGTTACCACCACTGTCTTTGGCAGTACTTCCAGCGGGCCTCCCTTGTGTCGCTTTGGCGAAGTTACTTGTGCTTTCCGCCTTGCCCTTATCCGCGGAAGTGGGCGCTACTTTTTTTGCGGAGTTGTTGTCCTGGGGTTTTTCGTTGGTCATGGGCATGGAGCGAAGCTGAAAATTGTCGTCGAATTATAGCGAGTGGCACCGGCCTTTATAGTCGGGGTGGCGCTGTTTTGGGAACTTTTACCAAATAGGGCGGAGAATCCGATGGAAACTCAGTTCAGTGCACGGTGCAGAGCTTCCAGCATAGCTTTGTCGCTGGCATTGATAGCAGTGTGGACCACGGAAAAGCCGATCCCCTTTGCCTGCCCGGCAACCCGGGCGCTTGGGCAGATAAGCGCTACTTGGCGCAATTGCTCCATTGAAGTTTGTTCGATGCAAAAGGATAGATTTGTGAGTGTTTCACCACTATGCACAGTAATGGCGTCTGCATCAACGCCATACTTTCTCAGTTGCTCCTGAGAGTTACTGGGTAGGGTGCGATTGTATAGCTCGCAATAATCCACCCGAGCACCACGAGCGCCCAAGGTGTCACCAATCAAAGTGCGCCCGCCACTGCCACGGAAAATAAGAATACGCTGCCCACTAATCTCCTGCAGCGATGGCAGGCCAAGCAAATCCTCAGAATTCATATGAGCGCCGCTTTGCTCACAGGGAATGCCCCGAGCATCCAAGGCTTTTGCTGTGGCGGCGCCGATTGCATAGTAGCGCGGTCCCTGTGGTAATTGTGGCCAGTAGTCTTCCAGCCAATTCACTCCATAGTGCACGGCGTTCTGTGAGACAAAAATTGCCACTTCCACTTGATCAAAATCGAGGATAGGTTTTTTGATTGCCTGTCGGGCATCGTCGCTCTCGAGGGGCTCAATACCCAGCATGGGAATGTTTTCCACCTGAGCGCCCTCTGCCTGTAGCAGAGCGCACCAGCTCCCCGACTGGTGAGCTGGTCGGGTGGTTAATATACGCTTGCCACGCAGGTGATTGGGCATTTTAAGAGTGCTCAGAGAGCGTCGAGAATTTTGTCGGCGCCACCGGCCAGTAGTTGCTCCGCCAGCTGAGTGCCAAGGGTCTCTCCGTCGGAGGCAGCACCGCGGCACTCGGCGCGAATCATGGTTGTACCGTCGGGGCTCCCTACCAAGCCTCGCAGCCACAGGCTGTCTTCATTCAATTCGGCGTAGCAGCCAATAGGTACCTGGCAGCCGCCGTTCAAACGCTTGACCAGGGCGCGTTCGGCGCGGAGGCGAGAGGCAGTTTCTACACAATGCAGGGGTTGTAGAAGTGCTTCCAGCTCAGCATCGCAGCGGGCTTCGATGCCTACGGCGCCCTGGCCACCGGCGGGCAGCAGTAGATCCGTTGGGAGGAAGCTGCGGATGCGCTCTGGCATTTCCAGGCGTAGCAGGCCGGCAGCAGCCAGGATAATCGCGTCGTATTCCCCGGCATCGAGCTTGGCTAAACGAGTATTTACGTTGCCGCGCAGAAACTTGACCTGTAAATCAGGGCGTTGTGCTAGAAGTTGGCACTGGCGACGCAAGCTTGAAGTGCCGACCACTGCGCCCTGGGGCAACTCTTCAAAACTGCCGTAGAGATTGCTGACAAATGCATCGCGGGGATCTTCGCGTTCACAAATGATAGGCAGGTGTAAGCCTTGTGGAAACTCCATAGGTACATCTTTCATGGAGTGTACGGCGATATCTGCGCGCCCCTCCAGCATTGCCACCTCCAGCTCTTTCACGAAGAGCCCCTTACCACCAACTTTGGTGAGGGGGATATCCAAAACCTGGTCGCCACGACTGGTCATAGGCAATAATTCAATCAGAAGCTCGGGATATGCCTGCTGCAGACGGCCCTTCACGTAATTGGCTTGCCAAAGGGCCAGGGCGCTCTCGCGAGTGGCGATACGGATGCGGGAAATGGACATACTGCTCGATCAATTGGTTGAGTGGGAGGGCAATTCTATCAGACAGGTGCCTACCATGTTTCCAATGGCGGGATTCGGAGCGGGTAATTATCGGTCACGGGCTCGTAGCCAATCTTCAAGAATAATGCGTGCGGCAATGGAGTCCACCGGGTTGTCGGCGTAACTGCCGCGGTGACCTCGCTCAGCGGCCTCTTCCTTGGCGGCACGGGTACTGAGACGTTCGTCAATCATTTCCACTGGTAACCCGGTGCGCCCGTGCAGGCGCTGGCCAAACTTGCGCGCGCGCGCGCCGAATTCACTCTCAGTGCCGTCCATATTCAGAGGAAGGCCGACCAATAGGTAGTGCGGTTGCCACTCGTCAATTAAACGCTGAACTTTTTCCCAGTCCGGCTTGCCGTCCTTCGCTGGCAGTGGGGGCAGCTCCTTGGCGCTGGCAGTCAGACTCTGGCCAAAAGCGAGGCCAATAGAGCGGGTGCCAAAATCGAAGGCGAGGGCGGTAACTGGTTTATTCATATGCCGGGCAGTTTTCATTGTAAAACATGTGGGCGGGCAGTTTACTGCAAGAGGAGTGATCAGGCGTGTCCAGCCTGTGATCCGAGGCCGGAGAGGTCAATACCGTGACGCGCCGCAGCGCTCTGCCAGCGTTTTTCCACGGGGGTGGCAAATAGGATTTCGGGTTCCGCTGGCAGGGTCAGCCAAGCGTTCTCTACCAACTCCTGTTCCAACTGTCCCGGGCCCCAGCCGGCGTAGCCGAGGGCCAGTAGCACATCGTCCGGGCCGCGTCCGGCAGCGAGAGATTCAAGAATGTCCTTGGAGGCGGTGAGACTGATATCCATATTGATTTCGGTGGTCGAGTCAAATTTGATCCCGGCGCCGTGCAGTACAAAGCCCTGCTCCGGTGACATTGGCCCCCCCAGGAGTACGGCTTCTTCGCCCCGCAGGCTGGTGTCGTCTAGGGACAACTGTTCAAACACCTCTCTCCAGTGAACCTTGCTGGGGGCATTGATCACTATACCCATGGCGCCCTCTTCATTGTGCTCGACAATAAGCGCCACAGTTTGCTTGAAGCGCGGATCCTCCATGCCGGGCATGGCCAGCAGGAACTGGCCGCGCAAGCTGCCGTGGGTTAGGTCACTGTCGATATTGGAGTTGGGCATAGCTTGATTCTAGGTTGCCTGAGTGAAACGCAAGTTTAGCCGCGCTCGGGCAGCTCACCTGCACTGGTGGAGAAGCCGGTCATCTCAAAGCGCCAAGTGCGGATGATTTCCAGGCGATCGGCGTCCTTGCGAATTTCAGCAGGAAAAGGTGCAAAGGGCGCCGCCAGGCGAACAATTTGCTGGGCGGCATCATCGAGAATTCGCTCCCCGGAGGATTCAAGGATGACTACCTCCTCTACCGCGCCCGTGGGCAGTAGGCGTACCATCATACGCAGGCTGCCAGTAATTTGTTGCTGCAGGGCCTCTTCGGGGAAGTTGTCACTGCCGATGGCCTCTACTTTCTGGCGCCAGTCGTGTAGATATGTGGCGTCTGCAGATGCTTTGGTTGCGACTGAAGTTAGGCGGCGCACCCGTGGGCGCTGGGCGATTGTCTGGCGGATTTTATCCAGGCGGGCTTGCAGGCTGGCGATCTCGGGATTGGTGCGGGTCAAATCACTAGGAGCATCGCCACGCTTTTCTTCAGAAAATTTGTCTTCGGCAGGGAGTTCCGGAGCCTGCTGCGGGCTATTGCCAATAGTGGTGATCAGTTGTCGGCGCTGATCAGCTGGGCGAGCGGCCTGTTGCTGCGGCAAAGGGTTTACATCGTGAATTTGTGTGTCGTCAAACTCCGCGCGGCGATTGCTCGATAACTCCTTGGGGGTGTCAGCAGTGCCACTGGCTAGTTGGTTATATTGTGCCAGATAGTCAGCGTCTTCTGGTGCTTGTGCAGAATTATGTTGGGCCAGTGTGACTTCCAGAGTAGGCGCCGCTCGGCGCCCTTCAGGATCGGTAAAGGCCACGCCAAAAATCAAAAGCGCATGAATGGCGCCGGCGAGAAATAGCGAGAACACAAAACGCTCGCGTTGGGCTGCGTTAAGTGGCGTCGTGTTGGCGGTGGAATTCATTGTTTGTTATCGATTACTGCTTTTGTTGCCGAGCTTTTGCTCGGCTTTCCGCCCGGTCCGTTCACTGGCAAACAGCCTGGGTTAATTTAAAATTAAGTGCCCAGTTTACCCTTTTTGTGCCAATCGGTGTGTGATGGCGCTCATTAGTCGTGCACCGATATCGGTATTGTAAGCCGCATCAATCTCACGCACGCATGTTGGACTGGTGACATTGATCTCGGTGAGGTAATTGCCGATCACATCCAGGCCGACAAAAAGCAGCCCTTTCTTTTTCAGAGTGGGGGCAACCTGCTCCACAATCCAATGGTCACGATCAGTAAGTGGGCGCGCTTCACCACGCCCACCAGCGGCCAGATTGCCGCGTGTTTCACCCGCCTCGGGAATTCGCGCAAGGCAGAAGGGAATCGCTTCACCATCGACAACAAGAATCCGTTTATCACCATCCTTGATTTCGGGAATATAGCGTTGCGCCATGATCTGCTGGCGCCCATGTTTGGTGAGCATTTCCAATATTGCACCAAGGTTGGCACCGTCAGGCTTACAGTGAAAAATACCGGCGCCACCCATGCCATCCAGTGGTTTGAAGATTACATCTTGGTGGGCCTTGTGGAATTCACGCAGCCTACGCATATCCCTACTTACCAGAACAGGTGGGCAGCACTGCGGGAAAGTGGTAGCGAAAATTTTCTCGTTACAGTCGCGCAAGGACTGGGGGTTGTTTACTACCAGCGCACCTTCGCGTTGTGCGGCCTCGAGAATATAAGTGGAATAAATGTACTCATTGTCAAAAGGGGGATCGACACGCATCAAAATAGTATCTAGTTCGCCCAGCGGCATTTCCTGGGGCTCCTGCAGGGAAAACCAGCACTTGGAATCGTCAAATACTTTGAGGGCCCGTGCCCTGCCAATTGCCCGGCCGTTGTCCAGATACAAGTCTGTTTGCTCGAAATAAAATAACTGAAAACCGCTGTCTTGTGCGGCCTGTAACAGTGCGAGTGTCGTATCTTTTTTAAAATTGATTTGGGCGATGGGGTCCATCACCACACCGAGGGAGTAATTCATATGGGCTTCCATATTTGATGGGATATTTCATCCCGCGCCGCGGTGGTTGTGGCTTTAGTAGTATGGCCACTCCCGATTTTTAAGATGGATAAGGTAAGAGCAGCTTCGTCAAGGTGCAACTTTTTAACACCTCCGACCGGGAGGGCGTGCAAAGTGGTGATAATTTGAGCTGCATCGCTAGGGGTATGTCGACTCTGCTAGATTCACCTGGGGTTCTGTGATAAAAGTTCCATCCAGTGTGCGATCTTGGCTAAGCGAGACACCCAGGCCCCATAGGCGGTCCAAATAAGGGTGCAGGTAAAAAATTTTCGCGTGCCCGAAAATAAGTAAACAGGGGATTCAAAAAAGACTATGGAGCTTAACTGGGAAAGTCTGACTGTAATGGTGATTGACGACAGTAAGACAATTCGCCGCACTGCTGAGACGTTGTTGCAAAAGGCGGGTTGTACTGTAGTCACAGCAACCGACGGTTTTGATGCGCTGGCAAAAATCGCGGACTCCCGTCCGGATGTTATTTTTGTCGATATTATGATGCCGCGCCTTGATGGCTATCAAACCTGCGCACTGATCAAAAATAACAGTGAGTTCCGCTCTACCCCTGTTGTAATGCTGTCGAGTAAGGATGGTTTGTTCGATAAGGCAAAAGGGCGCGTAGTTGGTTGCGATCAATATCTAACCAAGCCGTTTAGCAAGAGTGAACTTTTGGGCGCTATTTCCGCCCATGCTAAGCCGCACCACGCGGCTTGACAGCGCACATAAAAAAATAAGGCCCTGTGGAGGCCACAAGCCTGCCGCAGGGCAGGATTTATATTGAGGGAAGCGCGATTTTTTCATCTATCAGGATGAAAAAATCCTGTAGTCAGGCAGTAAATTGGTAGTAAGTGCAGACTTGGCACACGCTAACAAAGATAATGACAATAATACCGCCAAGCGCTGTCGTTGTTGCACAGTTGCCGATTAGAAGATGTCATGGGGGAAATGATGGCAAGAGTATTAATAGTTGATGACTCTCCTACCGAAACACACAAACTCACCACGATTCTGGAAAAGAACGGCCACGCAGTAATTACTGCACCTAATGGTGAAAATGGTGTGGATGTGGCGCGTACGCAGCGCCCGGATTTAATTCTGATGGATATTGTGATGCCGGGTCTAAACGGCTTCCAAGCCACTCGCCAGTTGAGCAAGGACGGTAGCACAGCTGGAATTCCAATCATTATCGTTACCACCAAGGATCAGGACACGGATCGTGTCTGGGGGATGCGTCAGGGTGCGAAGGCCTACCTGACCAAGCCTGTGGATGAAGGCAAATTGTTGAGTGCCATTGAGGAGGTGTTGGCCTGACGGTCAGCTGCTCAAAGTGCAGTCACAAACACCTTATTTAGCTCTTGTTGATATCGCACGGCGCGCAAAGGCGCAGGCCACAGGCCTGCCTGGGCGCCGGGAAATCAAACCCTATTGGACCGGAATCGGTTTTTCTCTTCTAGACCATAACTTTGTCGCCTCTATGGATGACGTTGTGGAATTGCTCGAAGTGCCACCGTATACCTTTATTCCTGGAGTGGAACCCTGGGTAAAAGGTGTTTCCAATGTACGTGGCCGCCTGTTACCCCTGATTGATCTCGCTGCCTTTTATGGTGGCAACCTCACCGGGCCACGTCAGCAGCGTCGTGTTTTGGTGTTGGAGCGAGATAAAACCTATGTGGGACTGATTGTCGACAGGTTGCACGGAATGCAGCACCTGGCATTTGAATATGCCCGGGAAGCTCCAACAGATTTGATTGAGCCATTTGCGCCGATGGTGCATGGCCAGTTTATTTTGCAGAAGGACCGATGGCTGGTGTTCGACATGCGGGCTTTGATTAGTGATTCCCGCTTTATGGATGCCGCTGTCCATTAAAAATCCAATCTGATTATTTCCAGCATTTCGTATCGAGATGCTGGGGATGACCCGCAAGCGGTGCAGGGATGTCCGCACTGGCTGAGGGCCATTGTCGTTAAAGCGTTAAAAGTAAAAAGTGGTATTTAACCGGCCTCATGCTAGGGCCCGCTAGGAGTAAACTATGAAAACAGGCTCCCAGAGTTCCTTTTCCGCGTTGCGCAGTAACCCTGCCGCGCTGGGTTTGGGTCTGCTGGTACTCGCCGTACTGGCGGGACTGATTGTCAGTATCTATTTGGTGCAGACCCGCAGTGATCGCGATAAAGAATACCTGCAACAAGTCGCGGAACTGCGTGCACTTTCCTATCAGGTAGTTTCCTACGCACCTGCGGCTACTTCCGGTGATGATGCTGCATTTGCGGAACTGGAAAAGGTCTCTGGACAGATGGCCAGTGCCTGGAACCAGTTACAGGGTATGGATAAAGGGAGCCGAAAAGCTCTCGATGCTGAACTGGCTACCTATGGTACCGTTTGGCGCAAACTGCGCGAGCAGGTAGATACCATTATCGGTAACAAGGAAACCATTATCTTCCTAAACGATGTGGCTACCACGCTTAGTGCCTCGCTGCCTGAACTGCAGGCAGAGCACAACAATATTGTGGAGATACTGCTCGCCAACAATGCCCCGGCGAATCAGGTGGAACAGGCACAGTTGCAGGTATGGCGTGCGGAGCGTATCGGTCGGAATATCGACAAAATGCTGCAGGGCGGTGACGATGCGGAGTCGGCCGCTGATCAGTTCAATACTGATGCCAGCCTGTTCGGTAAAGTGGTGGATGGCATGAAGAGCGGTGATGTGGTGATGGGCATCTCCCGCGTTACCGATGAAGAAGCGCGCCGCTCTCTGGATGAAATTACTGAGCTGTTTGAATTCGTAAGTTCCTCTGTACGCGAGATATTTGAGGCGACTCCAGCCCTGTTTGCAACACGCCAGGCCTCTGACGGCATTATCGCTTCTTCGCCGCAGCTGCTCGAAGCCCTGAGTACCCTGAATGACCGCATCGTAAACCTGGCGGACGAACGCCAGCCAAACAATATGACCATCACCATTCTGGCAGCGGCATTCGTGCTTCTGATCTTTGCGATGATGGGAATGGCGTTCTCCGGTACCCGCCGCAGCCTGATACAGGAATCCGATACCAACGAACGTAACCAGCAGGCCATTATGCAGCTGCTGGATGAGCTGGCAGACCTCGCCGATGGTGACCTGACTACCTCCGCGACAGTAACAGAAGCTTTCACCGGTGCGATTGCCGACTCCATCAACTTTACAATCGACCAGCTGCGCGTTCTGGTATCCCGAATCAACGGAGCTGCACAGGAAGTATCCGGTCTGTCCCAGGAAACCCAGCAGACCGCGCTGCATCTAGCCGAAGCCTCTGAACACCAGGCACAGGAAATTGCCGGAGCCTCTGCGGCGGTGAATGAAATGGCGGTGACCATTGACCAGGTATCTGCAAACGCCTCTGAATCTGCCCAGGTAGCCGAGCGCTCGGTACATATCGCGAGTAACGGTGCCAAGGTGGTACAGAACACCATTAAAGGCATGGATAACATCCGCGAGCAGATTCAGGACACCTCCAAGCGAATCAAGCGTCTGGGTGAATCATCCCAGGAGATTGGCGATATCGTAAGCCTGATTAACGACATTGCTGACCAGACTAACATCCTGGCCTTGAATGCAGCCATCCAGGCGAGTATGGCTGGTGATGCTGGTCGGGGCTTCGCGGTGGTTGCGGACGAGGTTCAGCGACTCGCGGAACGTTCCGCCGCCGCTACCAAGCAGATTGAAGGCCTGGTTAAAGCCATTCAGTCTGATACCAACGAAGCGGTAATTTCCATGGAACAGACCACCACTGAGGTGGTACGTGGAGCCCGCTTGGCTCAGGATGCCGGTGTTGCCCTGGAAGAGATCGAAAGCGTATCCAGTAACTTGGCATCCTTGATCCAGAACATCTCCAACGCTGCCCGCCAGCAGGCCTCTTCTGCAGGTCATATTTCCAACACGATGAACGTGATTCAGGAAATTACTTCGCAGACTTCTGCTGGTACCCAGGCTACTGCCCAGTCCATTGGTAACCTGGCACAAACCGCCAGTGCCTTGCGTGAATCTGTTGCCGGCTTCAAGCTGCCACAAGACGAGAGCATTGAGACGAACAGTGAACTGTACGATGTGGAACTGCCGGAGATGGACGCGGAGACTTTCACTATCGATAGCGAGGAATCCGATTCCTTGTCCCGTGAAGATCGGGCTCTGGCCTAACCCACTTATAAAACCCGGTAACCAATTGGTGACCGGGCACATAGGGGCGCACGGAGTACCCTCCAGATAATCGCGGATTCAGGTTCGCATCGGGGTATAGCGCCTGTGTAGAGAATGAATTATTGGGGGCTCGGCGTGAGTCACGACAATCCGAACTTCATGGCCCTGGATTGGCTGATTGGTGAAATCAACGAGACCCTGGCGCAGGCGCGCCAGTTCCTCGAGACATTTGCCTCGGATCCAGAAGCGGGTGCAACACTGCTGCAGAATAGTTTGTCCCTGGTTCACCAGGTACACGGCAGCCTGCATATGGCTCAACTCAGTGGCGCAGCGATGCTCGCCGAAGAGATGGAACAACTGGTACAGGCCCTTGCCAGTGGCAGTGTTGAAAACACCGACGAAACGCGTGAATTCCTTATGCGCGCTTTGTTGGAGCTGCCGCTCTACCTTGAGAAGGTCTCTTTTCAGCGTCGTGATAACGCAGTCCTGCTGTTACCCTTACTCAATGACCTGCGTGCGGTCCGCCGTGAGCGCCTGATCACCGAGGGTGCGCTCTTCTCTCCAGACCTATCCTCCCTGGATCGTATAAGTGGCAAGCGCCAACCACTGACTGCTGATAGTGCACGTTTGCAGGAGCTTGTAACAAAGCTGCGCAAAATGTATCACGTAGCAGCTGCCGGCCTGATTCGGGATGTGAACAGTGGTGAGAGTCTGGCGTACCTGAATAAAATCATTGAGAAAATGCAGCTGCTTTATAGCGGCAGTCGGCGCCAAACTCAGTGGGAGATTTTACTGGGGCTCCTGGAGGCGCTCGGCGAGCACCGCATCAATGTCCAGCCGGCCCTTCGTCATCTGTTGCGTCGTGTAGATGTGGAATTCCGTTTATTGCAGGGGCGCGGTGCCAAGGTGTTGGATGCCCGCCTTGATGCGGATTTCCTGCGAAACCTTCTTTTTTATGTATACCTGGCGGGCCCAAATGGCCCGCGCTGTCAGGATTTATACCAGCGTTTTGCCTTGGATAAAGCGGTTCCGGGGACACCACGACCGGATACAGAGGACGTGCTGGCCATGGGCCCTGAGGCTCTGGGTACTGCGATCGCCGCACTGCGGGAAGAGTTGCAATTGGTTCGCGAGGCGCTGGAACCGAGTGGCGCCAGTGAGCAACCACCGTTAAGTGATACCGCTGCAGTTGCCAAGCGGATCGCAGATACCCTTGGCGTACTTGGCTTGGAGGCGCAGCGCGGCCGCGCCCGCGGCATCTATGAATATCTGCGTGATGCCTCCCGCGGCACCGATGTCGAGGAATACCTACTGCGTGCTGCCGGTGAGCTGGTACAGCTTGATTCGGCCCTTGCTGCCACTGTTGACCGCAATAAGCAGGTCGATGATGAACAGCCGATAATGGGAGATGCCACCGACTCAGTTTTGCGCGAGGCGCGCCTGGGCCTTGAGGCCGTGAAAGAGGCGGTAATGGAGTATGTCGCCAGCCATTGGGATATCAGCTATTTAAGCCGGGTACCGCAACGTCTGCAGGAAGTTTGTGGTGGTCTGGAAATGGTAGGCTACCAGCGTGCTGGTGAAATTATTGCCTGTTGTAACCATTACATTAATAAATCCCTAATCGAGCAAGCTGAACAGCCTGAATGGCGCATGCTCGATACCCTGGCTGATGCGATAACCAGTGTCGAGTACTATCTGGAGCGCCGCTCAGAGGGGCTGGAAGATACTGAAATGCTGTTGGCGCTGGCTGAGGATAGCGTGGCCAACTTGGGCTTTGCCCTCGAAAGTCCTCAGATTGAGGCTTCGGAAGTAATTGCTCCCCAGGACGAAGCACCGCAGGCCACTGTGGAGAGTCAGGAGGGGGATGATGGCTTTAATCTGCTTGACCCCGAATTTGCCATATCCGGGGAAACTGGAAGTGAGTTAACCGATCACCATACCTTTGTACCTGAATCGGTAGAATCGGAAGCAGTTAATGAGTTGCCGGGTGGCAGCGACACTGATGAAGAAGCAACATTACCATTTGAGAGTGTTGCCGGTGGAGACGATGTTACCAAAGCGGAATCCATTTCCGTTTCTGCTCCACGCGTTGCCAAAGAAGAGCTTTCCACTACGGCTGATCAGGACGATGACAGGCTCTCAAATAATGGGGTAAATGCACAGGCTGAAGTAGCTACACAAGCGGTAGAGAATTCCGCTGTTGAGACTTCGGAAGTTGAGGTGCCCGTACCGGCAGGGGAGCAATCTAATGTTCAACCCGTTGAGGGGCCGGCCCAAGAGTCTGCAGAACCCCAGGTATTTGTGGACGACAGCGAAAGCTTGATCGACGATGAGATCATTGAAATCTTCCTCGAAGAGGCCAGTGAAGTCCTTACCCATATAGGCAACTACTTCCCTGAGTGGGCGGCAAATTTTGCCAATACTGATGCTCTGGTGGAATTCCGACGTGGTTTCCACACCCTCAAAGGGTCCGGCCGTATGGTTGAGGCGCTGGACATCGGTGAGCTCGCCTGGTCAGTGGAGAATATGCTGAATCGGGTGATTGATGACAGCGTCACGCCTCAGCGGGCCCATGTACTCCTGATTGAGCAGGTCTTCCAAAAACTGCCCTCAATGGTTGAGGCTTTCCGCCTTGGCAAAGGGGACCCAGATCAGCCTCTTACCCTGCAATTGCAGGCTTGGGCTGAGCAGCTTAGTCAGGGGCAGATCCCTGAGGAGCTGTTGGCGTTGGATGTTGGTGAAGCCTCAACGAGCGATACTGTTGAAGATGACAACAGCGACGATCGCGCGCAGCTTTGGGAGATTTTCGCCCAGGAAGCTGAGACACACCTCGCTGTTGTTGATGATTTCCTCATGGAAATGCGCGCAGTTGCCCCGGTATATGGAGTACCAAGCGATCCGCTCCATCGCGCGTTGCACACCCTCAAAGGCTCTGCCCACATGGCGGAAGTTAAGGTGGTTGCCGAGATGATGGCGCCGCTGGAGCGCTTTGCGAAAGAACTGCGCATTTATCAGGTGCCCATTGATGCGGATATCTTCGAGCTGATCGGTGATGGTGCCAGCTATGTTCGTCAGGTATTGGGGCAGATTCGCGCGGCCGAGCTCCTTCAGGTAGAAAAGTCTGAGCAGTTTGTTGCTCGCGTAGCGGAATTGCAGGAGCGCTCTGTAGGCCATCTGATACGTGAGCGCGAGGCCAACGAACCGAAAGCGGTAGACCCACAGTTGCTTGCGGTGCTGATGGCCGATGGCATGCGGGTCCTGTTGGATGCCGACCAGATGCTCAACCAATGGCGAGCGAATCCCACGGATAAAACTCAAGTCAACGAAGTTGCTGAAGAGCTGGACGTCCTGCAAGAGGCTGCCAGTCGTGCGCAGTTGCCCATTCTGGCCGAACTAGCACAATTGCTATTAGCTGTTTATCGCAAGGTGCTGGCCGGCAAGCTTGAGGAGGAGCCTGCACTTTGGGCTTCTCTGGAACAAGGACACAATGAGCTGCTCGACCTTGTTGATGCCGTGGCTGCAGCCCAGGATCTGCCAGAAGTGAGTGAAGCCGTTGAAGAGGCGCTGCGCTATCTGGCGGAGGACGAGGCAACTGTCGAGGCTGCGGAGGAAGACTACGATCTGAGTGAATTGGGGATAGAGCCCCAAGAGCTGGACTCTGTCGCATCCGCAGAAGAGGAGTCAGAGCAGGTAGCTATCGCTGTAGAGATTGAAGCGGAGCAACCAGTACTCGAGCCGGATGATTATGTGTCGCGGCCAAGAGCTGAAGTCATTGAGCCGGACAGTAATATTGAAGTGGCTGAGCCCCAAGCAGAAGAGGCCCAGGAACCCACACTGGATGACCTGTATCAGGCACTCTCCGAGACTCCAGCTGATAGTCGTGCCGATAGAGCTATCACTGAGCACCCTGATCCGGAGCTTATCGATATCCCTCTGGAACTTACAATCGCGGAGGAACCTGTAACGGCGACCTCTTTGGTTGCTGAGCCAGCTGCTATCCACAGCGAAGACCGGGTTGCGGAACAACAGCGTCTGCTGGCTGACATTGATCCCGATGTGGTTGATGTCTTTATGGAGGAGGCCGGTGATCTTACCGACGAGCTGGAAGAGTTGATCCAGAGCTGGGAGGACATGCCAGAAAGTCACGAACAAGCGGAAGCCTTGAAGCGGGTGTTGCATACCTTTAAAGGTGGTGCGCGTATGGCTGGCTTGATGGGGCTTGGTGAAGTTGCCCACCGTTTTGAAACTGTCATTGAGGGTATGCGTGATAATACGCGCCCCACGCCAGAATTTTTTGCCGATGCTCACCGTATCCACGATCGAATAGCTGACGGGGTTGAAACCATACGCGCCTGGATGGCGGGTGAGCAGCTGGAAGCTTTCGTTCAATTGCTCAGTACCGATTGGGCAGATCGACATGTTGCGTCAGCAGCTGCAGTGCAGGTTTCTGGCAGCGAAGCGCCTCTGCAGGAAATGCCCGTTGAAGCACCTCCAATCGAGGGAGAGGTAAACAACGCTGCCGAAGAGCCTATGCCGACAGTAGAGTTGCCGGGTCAGACCCCGGTCGACTCATCTGACATACCTTCCCTGCTGCCGGAGCCAGTGGAAAACCCGGAAGGCGGGAACGTATTGCCGTTTATTCGCAAGTCCAGCACTACCAATACAGAGGTTGCGACTCCTACTCGTAACCAACCCCAGGAAATGGTACGTGTTGCCGCTGAGCTTCTGGAAGAGCTGGTTAACCTTGCCGGTGAGACTGCTATTTCACGTGGTCGCCTCGAAGAGCAGATGAGTGAGTTCGGCCTGGCCCTGGACGAGATGGATGCAACTCTGTTGCGCCTCAATGAACAGCTGCGCCGTCTGGACCGGGAAACCGAAGCACAAATTCTCTTCCGCCAGGAGCAGTTGGCGGAACAAGATGGTGACTTTGACCCACTGGAAATGGACCGCTACTCATCTATTCAACAGCTGTCCCGCTCTCTATTGGAGTCTACCTCTGACTTGATGGAACTGCGCTCAACGCTTGATAACAAAGCGCGTGATACAGAGACTTTGTTGTTGCAACAGTCACGGGTGAATACCGAGCTGCAGGAAGGCCTGATGCGCAGCCGCATGGTGCCTTTCTCCCGTCTGGTACCGCGTTTGCGTCGTATTGTGCGTCAGGTGAGTGCCGAGCTTGGCAAGCAGGTTGAGCTCGTTTTCTCCAACGTGGAGGGTGAGCTGGATAGATCCATGCTCGAGCGTATGGTTGCGCCACTTGAACATATGTTACGCAACGCCGTGGACCACGGTATCGAGATGCCGGGAGAACGTCTTGCAGCTGGTAAAGCAGAGCGCGGTCGTATCGATGTAGCCCTGGCGCGAGAAGGTAGCGAAGTGGTTTTGACCATTCGCGATGATGGCGCCGGAGTTAACTTAATCAGGGTGCGGGAGAAGGCCGTCGAGAATGGCTTGATGCGCCCGGATGCTGAGCTGTCCAATAACGAGATACTGCAGTTTATCTTGCAGGCGGGGTTTACTACTGCAGAAAAGGTAACCCAGATTTCCGGTCGAGGTGTGGGGATGGACGTAGTTTCCGCTGAACTCAAGCAGATCGGTGGCAGTGTACATATCAACTCCGAAGCAGGTGCCGGAACTGAGTTTGTCGTGCGGTTGCCGTTTACGGTATCTGTTAACCGCGCCTTGATGGTAAAAATCGGTGAGGACTTATTCGCTCTACCGCTGAATACTATCGAGGGTATTGTGCGTCTCAGTCCTTTTGAGCTGGAGCATTACTACCGTTCCGAGGATGCGCGCTTTGAGTACGCCGGTGAACTTTATGAAGTGAACTACTTCGGTACCCTACTGAAGTCCGGTGCCCAGCCCAAACTCAGTGTTGACGATATGCAGCTGCCAGTTTTGCTGGTGCGTTCAGAAGGGCACGCCATGGCTTTGCAGGTTGACGCTATCCGCGGCAGCCGGGAGATTGTGGTGAAGAGCCTGGGGCCACAATTTGCGGGGGTTCAGGGAGTTTCTGGAGCTACAGTAACCGGTGATGGCACCGTGGTTGTGATTCTCGATGCACATGCCCTGCTGCGCCGCCAGGCAACTCAGCTCGCTCGCCCGGAAATGCCACAGTTGCAGCTGCAGGCTGAGCCTAAGCCCGAACCGGAAGATCGCCAGCAAACAGTGATGGTGGTGGACGACTCCGTGACGGTACGTAAGGTAACCTCGCGTTTCCTTGAGCGCGAGGGTTATTTGGTAAGTACCGCCAAAGATGGCCAGGATGCGGTGATCCAGCTTCAAGACAAGATTCCCGATTTGATTCTGCTGGATATAGAAATGCCACGTATGGATGGTTTTGAGGTTGCGCGCCATATCCGCTCCAGCAGTCGCTTAAGGGATATCCCTATCGTGATGATTACCTCGCGTACCGGTAGCAAGCACCGGGATCATGCCATGTCGCTAGGGGTAAACCATTACCTGGGCAAACCATACCAGGAAGATGTTTTACTTGAGGCAATCCGTGAATACGCAGGTGCTTCAGCTGTTGGCAGCTGAAGCGGCCTCGAAGACTATAGATAAGAGATAGGCAATGAGTGAAGTTGAAGCACTGTCAGTAGATGTTCCGCAGGAAGTGAGCAGTTTGTTGTTGCCCCTGCAACAGGGACAGATGCTGGTGCCCGTAGAAAGCCTCTCTGAGGTCATTGCGATACAGACCCCTGTGGCTGTGTACGACGCCCCCGAGTGGTATCTCGGAGACTTAATCTGGCGTGAGCAGAGGTTGCCACTGCTGTCTTTTGATGTGATGCGCGGTGAATCTCTCAGTAGCACTTCTGAAAATGGACGTATTGCGGTGCTAAGCAGTGGTAACCCTGATGGTGACCTGCCGTATTTTGCGCTCATTCTGCAGGGGACTCCTCGACTGGTACGGGTGACTCCAGAAGAGCTGGCTCTGCGTGAGCATACATTGAATCCTGGTGAGTTGATGCACGTGGCACTTTCCGGTGAAGAAGCTGTGATCCCCGATCTACAGGGACTGGAGCGGGCCTGTCTTAAGTACCGTGAGATGGACTGAGGCTACTCCCAAATAGTGCGATATCTTTTTGGATAGAGTGTTAAAAAAGGGGCCATTAGGCCCCTTTTTATTTTTGTAATTGGCAAATGCCCCTTCATATTTGCCGAAGCAAATCTACTAGAATAGTTCCTCCGGCAGGGATTCTCTCGGTTGTTCCCGTCCGGGCATATCCCGATCTTCATCCGTATAGCGGTTGCGATAGGGGTTGTAGACCTCGCGGCTGGGCACCCGATTGGTGCGGAAAATTTCGAACATGCCGCCATAGGAAGTACGCAGGCCGTTCTCCGGGTTGATGCGTACGGTCTCAATGTCGTCGGGCTGGGCCAAATGACGTTCCGGCAATCCCTCCAGCGCGGCCGTCATAAAGTCTATCCAGATAGGTAGGGCTGCAGAGCCACCGTATTCATTTTTGCCCAGTTCGCCATAGGAGTCGAAGCCGACCCAAGCGCTGGTGGCCAGGTAGGGGCTGTAGCCCGAGAACCAGGCATCGCGGGGTCCGTTGGTAGTTCCGGTTTTACCAGCGATATCCCCGCGTTTCATGGCGAGTGCACGGCGGCCGGTGCCTTTCTTGATCACATCCTTGAGGATGGAATCCATGATGTACGCTGTCTCTGGTGACATGGCACGCGGCGCCAGTGGCCTTGCCTGGGATTTTGTCGGGTCCATAGGGCCGACAGGTAGAACCTCTAGTTCTGGGGGCGTCTCGCCTTGATCTGGCCCTTCCCCTTCCTGTTGCAACACTGCCAGATCCACGGGTTCCCGATTAAAACCCTGGGGTTCGTTGCCGGGCTCTGGACAGTCGTTACAAACGGTGAGCGGTAAAGCTTGGTAGAGCATTTTGCCATTAACATCCAGCACTCGGTCCACCAGGTAGGGTTCCACCCGATAACCGCCGTTGGCGAAGGCGGCATAGCCACGAACCATTTCTAATGGAGTCAGAGCCGAGCTGCCGAGCGCGATAGTCAGGTTGCGTGCCAGCTTGCTGCGCTCAAAGCCGAAGCCCTCCACAAAGCCCAAGGCATAGTCCAGTCCCAGAGCCTGCAGCAGGCGAATGGAGACCATATTGCGTGACTTGTAGAGTGCCATACGCAATCTGGTTGGGCCTAAGAATGTGCCGCCATCATTTTCGGGGCGCCATACATCTTGAAGGTTGGTTTCCTCAAAAATAATTGGGGCATCATTGATCATGCTGGCGGCAGTGTAGCCCCGCTCGATAGCCGATGCGTAGATAAAGGGTTTAAAGCTCGAACCCGGCTGACGTGCCGCCTGGGTTACCCGGTTGAAGTGACTTTGGCGGAAGTCATAACCGCCCACCAATGCGCGTATTGCGCCATCCTCAGGGGCGATGGAAACCAAGGCTCCCTGGGCGGCGGGTACCTGGGTCAGCTCCCACTCTTCGGTGACCTGGGGCTCCTGGGGATCGGGACCCTCTTCTTCAGGACTGGCGAAAGGATCGGGTTGAGGCACTTCTTCCGCCACGCTCACAGTTTGAACTGCAGCTTGGTCCTCATCAGTTTTATCAATTTCAATGCGGCGTAACCGAACGACGTCACCGGGGGCAAACATTTTGTCTGCGGACTGCAAAAGTGGTCCGCGAGCACTTTCGGAGATATAGGGGCGAATGGATTTAAGTCCATTCTCCCAGGGAACCTCTACAACCCGGCGATCCCGTAACTGAACCTGTAGGAGCTTGGGCTTTACTGCCGTTACTACCCCTGGCTCAAGCCCTCCCAGGACTGGTATTTCATTGAGAAGATCGATCAACTGGTCGCTATCGTGCAACAGCTCAGGTGGTAGGCGTTGCTCGGGACCACGATAGCCATGGCGTGAATCATAGGTTTCCAGGCCATGCTGAAGGGCTTTGCGCGCTTCGTCCTGAAGGCGGCTATCGACAGTAGTGATGACTTGGTAGCCATCTGTATATGCGCTGTCACCAAATAGCTCCACCGCTTCCTTGCGTGCCATCTCGGCAATATAGGGGGCATCCAGGTCCAGGTCGCGGCTATGGTAGCTGGCGGTCACAGGAGCGGTAATGGAGTGTTTGTATTCATCCTGGTCGATATAGTCGAGATCGAGCATGCGTTTCAAAATCCAATTACGCCGCACCAGGGCACGGGTCGGATTGGCAATTGGATTGAATGTGGAGGGCGCCTTGGGAAGGCCCGCCATCATGGCCCACTGGGCCAGGTTCAGGTCTTTGATATCGCGGCCGTAGTACACATGAGCGGCGGCCTGGAAGCCGTAGGCGCGGTTACCCAGGAAAATTTTGTTGATATATAAGGCGAGAATTTCATCTTTGCTGAGTTCGCGCTCAATCTGTAAAGATAGCAGAATCTCATTAAACTTACGTACGAAGCGCTGTTCCCGGCTCAGGAAGAAGTTGCGCGCCACCTGCATGGTCAGGGTACTACCGCCCGATTGAATTGAACCGGTTCGAATTAGTTGTGAAGCCGCGCGGATCAAGCCTTTGATTGAAACACCATTGTGAGAGTAAAAACTCGCATCCTCGGCAGCTAAAACCGCTTTGATAAAAGGCTCTGGCGTCTGCTCAATGGTAATCGGGTTACGTCGTTTCTCCCCGAACTCCCCAATAAGCTTCATATCCTGTGAATAGACTCGCAGGGGAGTCTGCAGGCGAATGTCGCGCAGACTCTCAACGGAGGGCAGCCCGGGCTTTAAGTAAAGATAAATGCTGGCGAGAGTCATGGCTGCGCCGGCCGTCCCGGCGAGACAGAGCCAGAGCAGTGCTAGTAGACGATTTCGGGCTTTTACGGTCATGAAACTGCTTCTGTGTACTTCATTTGTAAGATTCGGTGAATAATTATACGAATATTGTGCGCTATTACCTATGCAAATGCTGGTTGAAGCGGTAATTTAAAGTGCTATAACATCAAACTTTCATAACCCACGGAAAAGATAAGAAAAATGGGGATTTTCCCTTTTCTGGATAAAGGCCCGAAGGCCATGCTGGGACTCGATATTAGCTCGACTGCAGTGAAGTTGCTGGAGCTAAGTCGCAATGGTGATAAATATCGTGTCGAAAGTTACGCCGTGGAACCTCTTCCACCCAATGCGGTGGTAGATAAGAACATCAATGATGTTGGAGCCACAGCCGAAGCTATTCGCAAGGTGGTGCGCCGGTCCAAGACTCGTCTGCGTCGTGCCGCAGTAGCCGTTTCCGGCTCGGCAGTAATCACAAAGACTCTCGAAATGCCCGCAGATCTCTCCGATGAAGATCTGGAGGCGCGTATAGCTCTCGAAGCTGATCAGTACATCCCCTACCCACTTGAAGAGGTGAGTTTGGATTTTGAGGTGCAGGGGCCATCTGAAAAGGGTGAGGATCAGGTGGAAGTTCTGCTCGCGGCTTGTCGCAGTGAAAATATTGAGCAGCGAATTTCTGCTCTCAGCGAAGCGGAGTTGGAAGCGGGTGTTGTCGATGTGGAGGCTTATGCCATCGAGCGAACTTATACCCTGTTGGAAGATCAATTTCCGCCTCAGGAGCAAATGGTTGTCGCTGTAGTGGATATTGGTGCCACCATGAGTGCTTTGTCAGTTCTTGTTGACGGCAAGACTGTTTACACACGTGAACAGCTTTTCGGTGGCCGCCAGCTTACTGATGAAATCCAGCGCCGTTATGGTCTGTCTGCCGAGGAAGCCTCATTGGCCAAGCACCAGGGAGGCAGCGGATTGCCGGATGATTATTACGCTGAGGTACTGGAACCTTTCCGCGATGCTGTCATTCAGCAGGTTACTCGCTCACTGCAATTCTTTTACTCCTCCACCTCATATAGTGATGTGGATTACATTCTGCTCAGCGGTGGCGTCGCAGCAATGGAGGGGTTATCCGAGTTAGTTGGTGAGAAATTGGGTAAACCCACACTAGTCGCTGATCCTTTCCATGGGATGAGCCTCTCCTCGCGAATAAATCGCCAGTCTCTGGCCAATGAGGCACCTGCGTTGATGATTGCCGCAGGGTTAGCGATGCGGGAGAAGGAGTACTGATATGGCCAAAATAAACCTGCTACCCTGGCGCCAGGAGTATCGAGCTAAGAAGCAAAAGGACTTTCAACAAGTAGCTTTGCTAGTGGTAATTGCTGCAGCGCTATTAGTGTTTGCATGGATAGAGACTGTGGACGAGCAAGTTTCAAACCAAAACGCGCGTAACCAGCTTCTTCAGGAGAAAATCAGTGCGCTAAATAAACAGGTGCGTGAAATTAAAGATTTGAAGAAACGGCGCCAGGAGCTCATTGACCGCATGCGGGTGATCCAGGAGCTGCAGGGGAATAGACCTCTAGCTGTGCGCTATTTTGATGAATTGGTCCAAGCGACCCCAGAGGGGCTCTGGTTAAATTCTCTCCAGCGGAAGGGAAATAGCCTGGAAATATCTGGAATCGCTGAATCCAATAACCGGGTTTCTTCTTTTATGCGAAACCTGGATCAGTCTGATTGGTATGACTCCCCAAATCTTACTGGCGTCACTGCGAGCCCAGCTTTTGGCGAGCAAGCCAGCGCTTTTCAATTGGCGGTAAATCTCAGTGGACGAAAAAAAGAGAATGAACACGTCGATGAAGCAAATTAAAGGATCCTGATCATGGCATTGGGGGATACGTTAAAACAGCTTGAAAATCTGGATATCAATGATATCGATTTTAGCCGTGTTGGAGTTTGGCCCTTACCTGGGCGTGTTGCTCTACTAGTGATCATTACGGCAATTATAATTGGTCTCGGTTATTATTTTTGGGTTGGTGATTTATATAGCAGGCTGGATATTGCCGCTAAAAAAGAGCAGGACCTTTTTACTCAGTTTGAAAAGAAACAATTTGAAGCTGCGAACTTGGATGCTTATAGGGAACAGCTGGTAGAAATGGAGGAGACTTTCGGTGCTCTTCTTAAGCAGCTACCGAAAGATACTGAGGTCCCAGGTCTGTTAGAGGATATAGATGAGTATGGTCGTGGCAGTGGTTTAACTATTGAAAAAGTTGCTCTGCAAGACGAATTGGTAGGCGAATTTTATGTGGAGCTGCCAATTAGAATCCAGGTTCATGGTGGCTATCATGAATTTGGCTCTTTTATTAGTGGTATTGCGGGCATGCCGCGAATCGTGACTCTACATGACTTTAATATTTCAGCGAGCCGTGACAGTGGTGGTTTGCTCAATATGGTGATTAATGCCAAAACATATCGTTATAAAGATCAAGGGGATGAGGAATGATAAGACTTTCCATCCTTGTTATCGCGTTCTTTACAGTGTCAGGCTGTAGTTTGAATGCAGACCATTCAGATTTAACAGAAAGAATGGCTGAGGTTGAAAGAAGACCCCAGGGGCAGATAGAGCCAATTCCGACGTTTACTCCTTACAGCCCATATGTATACAGCGCTGCGGCACTGAGAAGCCCGTTTACAAGACCCATATTGGAGTCAGAGCAACGCTTAGTGGGACGAAAACTGGATATTGCCCCCGATATGAGCCGTCGTCGCGAGTTGCTTGAAGGTTTCAACTTTGACGCTCTTTCTATGGTGGGTACTTTGTCACGGGATGGCCAACTATGGGGGCTGATAGATGATGGTGCCGGAGGTATTCATCGAGTGACGATAGGAAACTATCTTGGGAAAAATCACGGCCGAGTGGTCAATGCTAATGCCGATCAGCTCGATGTATTGGAAATTGTACCTGATGGCACTGGTGGCTGGATTGAGAGGCCGCGGGCACTGACGTTGGAAGAAAAGGACAACGGATAATGATTAAAAAGCAACTTGCCAAGTTTTTAGCTCCGTTTCAACTATTATTGCTCGCTTTATCGGTACTTCCAGCTGCCTTACAGGCTCAAATAAATCAGCTTAGTGATATCCAGTTTTCTGAGCTGCCTGGTAGCAGGGTGCAATTACGTTTAACGTTTACCGATGTACCCCCTGAGCCAACTGGATATACGATTGAGCAGCCAGCACGAATTGTGATGGATCTTGCTGGTGTAGAGAGTTCTCTGCCACAAAAGAAGTATTCTCTCGGAATAGGCGGGGCTCGAAGCGCAGTAATTGTCTCGAGTGAAGATCGAACCCGCTTGATAGTTAACCTGGACCAGCTTCCGGCTTATACCAGTGAGGTTAAAGGTAATCAGCTAGTCTTGGAGATTGGTGCCGGTTCGGTTGAGCAGGCAACGGTAGTCGCTCCCTCTGACACAATGACTCATGATAGTGGCCTTAGTATTGGAGGTGAAAAGCAGTTTCGCACTTCAGGCTCTATAGCGATTAACAATGTTGATTTTCGCCGCGGAGAAGAAGGGGAGGGCAAAGTAATAGTCAGCCTTTCTGACCCAGCAGTAAATATTGATGTAGAGCGTACCAAAGGAAAGATTTATCTAACTTTTCTGGGGGCGAAATTACCTGAGTCATTGCGTCAACGCCTTGACGTCACTGATTTTGCTACAGTGGTAAATTCAATCGTTGTTGACTACGATGGACAAAATACAGTTATAGCTGTTGACCCTACCGACGTTGATTATGATTATCTCGCCTACCAGGCAGATACGGAATATGTGCTCAGTGTTAAGCCTCTCACTGCTGAGGAGATAAAGGAGAAGGAAAAAGAGTTTCAGTTTAGTGGTAAAAAGTTATCGCTGAACTTCCAGGATATTGAAGTGCGATCTGTCCTTCAGATAATTGCCGATTTCACGGGACTGAATCTTGTAGCAAGCGATACAGTTGAGGGAAGAATTACCCTGCGACTTGATGGAGTACCTTGGGACCAAGCATTGGCTTTGATTTTGAAAGCAAAAGGTCTGGATAAGCGTCAGGAGGGCAGCGTGATCATGGTTGCGCCTGCCGCTGAGATTGCTGAGCGGGAGCGCCAAGAGCTTGAAACCCGCAAACAGCTTCAAGAACTGGCTCCATTATTAACTGAATATATCCGTGTCCGCTATGCTGATGCTGGAGAAATATTCACTTTATTTTCAGGGAAAGATAGCGATAGCTCCGGGCAAGGTGGATTTGCTGGTGGAAATAGCCGGGATGTCAATAAAGCGAGTATTTTGTCACCTCGCGGTAGCGCAATTGTAGACGAGAGAACAAACACAATTATTCTGACGGATACGGAAGATAAAATTGCTCAGTTTCGGGAGTTGATAGAGGTTATTGATATCCCAATCCGCCAGGTGATGATTGAAGCGCGCCTTGTTACAGCTAATAGTGACTTTGCCAGTGAATTGGGCGTTCAATGGAATTATGTTGGCGCTGATGAAATTAATGATAGTACTTCGGGAGTTGGCGCTGGGGGGCATTTGCCTCTTGATGAGGATGATGACGTAGGAATTGTCAATGGAGTTTTGACTGGCTCACCAAATGTATTGGACCCCTTAATGGTGGACCTTGGTGCGCCAAATGCGGTGGGAAGTTTGGCCTATGCTATCTTGAAGGACAATTTTTACCTGGGGCTCGAGCTGTCAGCTATGGAAGATGTGGGTAAGGCTGAAATAGTTTCCCAGCCTAAAGTTGTTACAGGGGATAAGCAGGAAGCAACGATTCAATCTGGTGTGGAAATCCCTTACCAGGAAAGAACCTCTTCAGGTGCCGCATCTATAACTTTTAGAGAAGCCGTATTGGAGCTTACGGTACTTCCGCAAATTACCCCAGATAACAACATTATTATGGCACTAAATATCAAACAGAATAGTGTTGGTGAATTGATTGAAGTAACTGATTTTGCATCAATACCCTCAATTAATGTTAATAACCTGTCAACTAAAGTATTAGTGCGAAATGGTGAGACTATTGTCTTAGGTGGGATATTCGAAAGTAATATCCTTGAAAGTGAAACTAAAGTGCCTTTATTGGGGGATATTCCTTATTTAGGTAACCTATTCAAGAGAAGCGTTCGAACTGATGATAAGAGAGAGCTTCTCATGTTTATCACTCCTCGAATTATGGAAGATGAGAATTTTTACTCTAAGTGATTAACCGTTCCATATTTTTGGTCGGCCCCATGGGGGCCGGCAAATCTACCATCGGCAAATTGCTTGCTGCACAATTACAGCTGCCGTTTGCCGATACCGATAAGGTGCTGGAAGAGCGTACCGGTGCCGACATTCCCTGGATTTTTGATGTAGAAGGGGAGGCGGGTTTTCGACGCCGTGAAAGTGAAGTACTCGAAGAACTATGCCATGGAGAGTGTCAGATTATCGGTACTGGTGGCGGAATAGTGCTGTTGGAAGAGAACCGCCGGCAGTTGCAAAAGTACGGCCTTGTTGTCTATCTGCAGGCCAGTGTGGATCAGTTATTCGAACGTACCTCAAAAAACAGCAACCGACCGCTTCTACGGGTTCCGGACCCACGTGCGCGTATTGAGGAAATATTGCACGAGCGCGAACCTCTCTATCGTGAAGTGGCAGATGTTATTTGCGATACTGATAACCTGACACCCAAGCAGGCTGTAGCGCTGGTGGTTGAACGATTGCAGAACACCCTCTCCCAATAACCTCCCTGGACTCTGTGCTAAAGTGCCTCTCATTTACTCAGTTCGCTGAATCTCAGCGGTGGCGGGAAGGAGAGCACAATGCATTGCCTGAATGTAGAGTTGGGGGAGCGTAGCTACCCAATTATTATTGGTTCACAACTCCTGGGTGATTCACAGTATCTGCTGCCCTATATACGTGGACAGCAGATTTGTATTGTTACCAATGAAACTGTTGCCCCCTTATATCTAGAGCAATTACTCAAGGGCTTGTCCAGCTTCGACAAGGTCGATGTTGTCGAGTTACCTGATGGCGAGTCCTTTAAGACCCTCGATACACTAAATCGCATTTTCGATACTTTACTGGAGCAGCGTCATAACCGCACAACAACCCTGATTGCATTGGGTGGTGGTGTTGTTGGAGATATGTGTGGTTTTGCTGCAGCTTGCTACCAGCGCGGCGTTGATTTCATTCAAGTACCTACGACACTCCTCGCTCAGGTCGACTCTTCTGTCGGCGGTAAAACAGGTGTAAATCACCCACTTGGTAAAAATATGATCGGGGCTTTTTACCAGCCGCGCCTGGTCTTGGCGGATATGGATACTTTAGTGACCTTACCTGATCGGGAGTTCTCTGCTGGCATAGCCGAGGTCATTAAGTATGGCCTGATTTGTGATGAACCATTTTTCTCTTGGATCGAGCAAAATATTGACGCCCTGTTGAGCCGTGATCCGCAGGCGCTGGCTTACGCCGTTGACCGCTGTTGCCGGGATAAGGCTGAAGTTGTGGCCAGTGACGAGCGTGAGGCTGGACGTCGTGCCATATTGAATTTTGGCCACACATTTGGTCATGCCATTGAAGCCGTCCAAGGCTATGGACGTTGGTTACACGGAGAGGCGGTTGCCGCAGGGATGGTGATGGCACTGGAGTTATCACGATTGCAAGGCGATGTAGATGATGATTTATTAAAGCGGGTTCGAAGCCTACTAGCTAAAGCCCAACTACCGCAGCAATCCCCTGCGGATATGACCGTTGATCATTTCCTGCAAGCTATGCAGGTGGACAAAAAGGTGGTGGATGGAAAACTGCGATTGGTGCTCTTAAGGGCGTTGGGCAATGCAAAAGTCGTCGATGACACACCGAGGGAAAAGGTTATAGAAGCGCTAAAGAACTGTGGTGCTAAGTGATGACCGCCTCGAAAGACCTAAAATCGGAGTACTGGATAACTAGAATTCGCCAATACAGGAAATATATCTGCTTAATTGATGTTTGGCAGATAAAAAAACTACAAAATATTGAAAAGCTAGTGTTAGGCAAGTAATATTGCGCGCCCCCCGAAAATAATGGCGGGGCGTGACGACCGCCAACAAGAACAATAAAGAAAGCCCCACCAGAGGGCTTTTTTTATCTCGGGATCTTTTAGCCAGGGACCGCAGGAGAGCGTAGCGCAAAGCTTTGAGCATTTTTTGCCCATAACAGGTAGAGCTTTGGAACTACCTGTGGTCCCCCAATCGATAGTGACGAGGAATTCTATGGGTAGCAGTCTGTATCAGTTGGATGAGTTCAAAGACAACTGTGGTTTTGGTCTGATCGCTCATTTGCATGGTGTGGCGAGCCACAAATTAGTGCAGACAGCCATAGAGTCCCTTACCTGCATGACCCACCGCGGTGGTATCGCTGCCGATGGAAAAACCGGCGATGGCTGTGGCCTCCTGTTACAGAAGCCTGATGCATTTCTGCGCGGCGAAGCCCGCGACCTACTTAATGCTGAACTGACGGACGTCTATGCGGTAGGTTCGGTAATGTTGCCCCTCGATGAAGGCGAAGCCCAAAACGCCCGCCGAACAATAGAGAAAGAGCTGGAAGCCCAGACCTTGCAAGTCGTCGGCTGGCGCACCGTGCCAACCAACCCAGAGTGTCTAGGGCCTATTGCCCATGACTGCCAGCCTCGCTTCGAGCAACTGCTGATCAATGATGCCGAGGCGCCTCTGGGAGAGGCCCGTTTCAATGCGCGTTTATATGTTGCACGGCGCAAGGCCGAGCAGCAGCTGAGTAGTGATGTATATATTGCCAGCCTCTCAACCAGTGTCCTCTCCTACAAGGGCTTGATGATCCCGGCAGACCTGCCAAAGTTTTTTCCAGAGTTAGCCGATCCGCGCCTGGAAACTGCAATTTGTGTGTTTCACCAGCGCTTTTCTACTAATACCATGCCGCGCTGGCCATTGGCGCAGCCTTTTAGGATGTTGGCGCACAATGGCGAGATCAATACCATTACCGGCAACCGCAACTGGTCGGTAGCGCGTACCAACAAGTTTGTTACTGAGTTGATCCCGGAGCTGAATGAGCTGACCCCTCTGGTAAACCGTGAGGGCTCCGACTCTTCCAGTCTGGATAACATGCTGGAAATGCTGCTTGCTGGCGGGATGGAGTTACACCGTGCACTGCGCATGCTGGTACCCCCTGCGTGGCAAAATGTTGAGGGCATGGACGCAGATCTGCGCGCCTTCTACGAATATATTTCCATGCATATGGAGCCCTGGGATGGACCTGCCGGCCTGGTAATGACGGATGGCCGCTATGCCGTATGTACACTCGACCGCAATGGTCTGCGCCCATCCAGGTGGGTGATTACCAAAGACGATATTATTACCGTGGCCTCAGAGATTGGGGTTTACGATTACGCGCCTGAAGATGTGGTGGCCAAGGGGCGCCTGGGGCCAGGTCAGATGCTTTCTGTGGATACTCTGGAGGGCAAGCTGCTCCACACTGCTGATATCGACAATATGCTCAAGCGCGCCCAGCCCTATAAGCGCTGGTTGAAAGAGAAGGCGCGACGCATTCGCTCAAAACTGGTTACCGCCCCTGTAGACAACAATTTCTCCCATCAGCAGTTCAAGGTTTACCAAAAACTGTTCAGCTCTTCTCTGGAGGAGCGCGATAAGGTAGTGCGCCCGATGGCGGAAGCCGGCCAGGAAGCGGTTGGTTCCATGGGGGACGATACGCCGATGGCGGTTTTATCCCGCTACAACCGCTCCCTTTACGATTACTTTCGCCAGCAGTTTGCCCAGGTTACAAATCCGCCGATAGATCCGTTGCGCGAAACTGTGGTGATGTCCCTGGAGACCTGCCTGGGGCGTGAGAAATCTGTATTTGAAGAGACACCAGCACATGCAGACCGGGTGATACTGTCTTCCCCGGTTCTGTCCCACATGAAATACACCGCATTGCTATCCCTGGATCGCCCTGGCTTTGATGCGGAAATATTCGACCTGAATTACGACCCGGCGGAGCTGGGCCTGAAGGTTGCAATTGAGAGACTGTGCGCACGGGTTGAGGCCTCTGTCCGAGCCGGTACAGTTATTGTTGTGCTCTCTGACCGCGATATTCGCGAAGGTCAGCTGCCTATTGATGCGTTGCTCGCCACCGGTGCAGTACACCACCACTTGGTGCATGCGGGCCTACGTTGTGATTCCAATGTGGTGGTGGACACTGCCAGTGCTAGAGATCCACACCAGCTGGCTTGTCTGGTAGGTGTTGGCGCCACAGCTGTGCACCCCTATTTCTCTTACAGCATTATCAATCATCTGATCGATACCGGTGAATTGCTGCTGGATGCCGCAGAAGCGCAGAAGAATTATCGCAATGGCATTATCAAGGGTTTGCTGAAAATCCTATCGAAAATGGGAATTTCCACGGTGGCCTCGTATCGCGGCGCCCTTCTGTTCGAACTGGTGGGGCTCTCCAGAGAAGTCGTGGATCTGTGTTTCCCCGGTGCGCCAACCCGTATCGAAGGTGCCGGTTTTGCTGAACTGGAGTCGGATATGGCATCGCGTGCCAGTATTGCCTGGAAGGCGCGCAAGCCGGTCTCTCCCGGAGGGCTGCACAAATACGTGCACGGTCAGGAGTACCACACTTTTAATCCGGATGTTGTGACCGCGCTGCGCCGCGCTGCCAGTACTGGGGACTATTCCGCTTGGCGTGATTATGCGGAATTGGTAAATCAGCGTCCGGTAGCAACCCTGCGGGATATGCTCGGATTCAAAGAAAATATTGAGTCAGTACCTCTGGAAGAGGTGGAGCCAGTTGCGGCAATTGTGCGCCGCTTTGATTCTGCCGCTATGTCTCTGGGGGCCCTGTCGCCCGAGGCTCATGAATCACTGGCCCAGGCAATGAACCGGCTGGGCGGGCGTTCCAATAGTGGTGAGGGTGGTGAAGACCCGGCACGCTTTGGCACTGATAAAGTCTCCAAGATCAAACAGATCGCCTCCGGTCGCTTCGGGGTGACACCGCACTATCTGGTGAATGCCGAAGTATTGCAGATCAAGGTGGCCCAGGGTGCCAAGCCCGGTGAAGGAGGTCAGTTGCCCGGCGGTAAGGTGAATGGCCTGATCGCACGCCTGCGTTATTCTGTGCCCGGTGTGACGCTAATTTCTCCGCCACCTCACCACGATATCTATTCCATCGAGGATCTTGCCCAGCTGATTTTCGATCTAAAGCAGGTCAATCCGGACGCGTTAGTGTCGGTGAAACTGGTTTCGCGCCCGGGCGTTGGCACCATCGCTGCAGGTGTGGCCAAGGCTTATGCGGATCTGATTACCATCTCTGGCTACGACGGCGGCACTGCGGCTAGCCCTATAACTTCTATCCGTTACGCGGGATCTCCATGGGAGCTGGGCTTAGCTGAAACCCATCAGACCCTTCGCGCGAATGATTTGCGCGACAAAGTGCGGGTGCAAACTGACGGTGGTTTAAAGAGCGGTCTCGATGTGATCAAAGCAGCCATCCTGGGAGCCGAGAGCTTTGGCTTTGGTACCGCACCTATGGTGGCCATTGGCTGTAAGTACCTGCGTATTTGTCACCTGAATAACTGTGCTACCGGCATTGCTACCCAGCGTAAGAATCTGCGTGATGAGCACTATATCGGCACTGCTGAGATGGCGATGAACTTCTTCCGCTTCGTTGCCGAAGAGACCCGGGAATGGATGGCGCGGTTGGGAGTGCGCAGCCTGGAAGAACTGGTTGGCCGCGTGGATCTGTTGCGTGTGTTGGAAGGAGAGACCGACAAACAGAAGAAGCTCGATCTTTCTCCACTGTTACATACCGATGAACTGCTCGATAGCAAACCGCAAACCTGCCAGTCTGCCAGGAATGAGCCCTGGGACAAGGGCGAACTGGCCGAGCGAATGGTGGAAGAGATTTTGCCTTCCATTGAGAAACTTGCTGGTGGCGAGTTCAGCTATGACATAACCAACTGCGACCGCTCCCTGGGGGCAAGGCTGTCCGGTGAGATCGCCAAGCGTCATGGTAATCAGGGCATGGTAGAAGCACCGATCAAGCTACAGCTTAACGGGGTGGCAGGGCAGTCGTTCGGTGTTTGGAATGCAGGTGGCTTGGAGATGTATCTGGAAGGGGATGCTAATGATTACGTCGGCAAAGGTATGGCCGGTGGCAAGCTGGTGATACGACCACCTGAAAACAGTACCTTCGCCTCCGAGGAGACCAGTATCGTCGGCAATACCTGTCTGTATGGCGCTACCGGGGGCAAGCTATTTGCTGCAGGCCGCGCTGGGGAGCGTTTTGCCGTGCGTAACTCTGGTGCTTTTGCCGTGGTAGAGGGAGCTGGCGATCATTGCTGTGAATATATGACCGGTGGCATGGTTGCCGTACTGGGTCGCACCGGCTTTAACTTTGGTGCCGGTATGACCGGTGGCTTTGCCTATGTGCTCGACCTGGAACGGGATTTCTTCGACCGTTGCAACCATGAGTTGATTGAGTTACGTCGTATTAGCAGTGAAATTCTTGAGCCGCATCAGAGCCACCTGCGCGAGGTGATAGAAGAATATGCCGCCGAAACCGGTAGTGCCTGGGGCGCGGAGCTACTGGATAACTTTGATGACTACCTGAGTCGTTTCTGGCTGGTAAAACCCAAGGCGGCGAGCCTTGCGGATCTTCTTTCTGACGTGCGCAAGCGCGGCGAATAAGGCTGGGGTGGAGAAACAATATGAAAGACAGACTGAATAACGATTTCCAGTTTATCGACGTATCCCGCATCGATCCGCCAAAGAAGGACGTCATTACTCGCACTAATGAGTTTGTAGAAATCTACCAGCCCTTCAGTGAGAATCAGGTAGCTAGCCAAGCGCACCGTTGCCTGGACTGTGGCAATCCCTACTGTGAATGGAAGTGTCCGGTGCACAACTATATTCCCAACTGGCTGAAGCTAATCAGCGAGGGGAATGTGATTGAGGCGGCAGAGCTTTGCCATGAAACTAATACGTTGCCAGAAGTCTGTGGCCGCGTTTGCCCACAAGATCGCCTGTGTGAAGGTGCCTGCACCCTTAATGATGGTTTTGGTGCCGTAACTATCGGGAATGCGGAAAAGTATATTACCGATACAGCTTTTGCGCTGGGCTGGCGGCCGGATCTGAGTCATGTGGAAAAAACGGGCAAGAAGGTTGCGATTGTTGGTGCCGGCCCCGCGGGCCTGGGCTGCGCCGATATTCTCGTGCGCAATGGTGTGCAGCCGGTAGTATTCGACAAGCACCCGGAGATCGGCGGCTTAATTACTTTCGGTATCCCAGAGTTCAAGCTGGAAAAGTCAGTGATGCAGAAGCGTCGCGAGGTTTTTGTGGAGATGGGGGTGGAGTTTTGCCTCAATACCGAAGTGGGCAAGGACATCACCTTCGAGCAACTGCTCAGCGATTACGATGCGGTATTCCTTGGAATGGGTACCTACAACTATATGAAGGGCGGCTTCCCTGGTGAAGACCTCCCTGGGGTTCACGATGCCCTGCCATTTCTGGTGGCCAATGTGAACCGCAATATGGGGTGGGAGAAAGACCCCTCGGAATTTGTTCCTGTGGAGGGTAAGCGTGTGGTGGTACTCGGTGGTGGTGATACCGCTATGGACTGTAATCGCAGCTCCATTCGCCTAGGTGCCAAGAGCGTCACCTGCGCCTACCGCCGCGACGAACAAAATATGCCCGGCTCCCGCAGAGAAGTGGCCAATGCCAAAGAGGAGGGGGTGCAATTCCTATTTAACCGCCAGCCGGTGGAAATTGTCGGTGACGGCAAGGTCTCTGGAGTTAAGGTGGTGACAACGAAATTGGGTGAGCCAGATGAGAATGGCCGCCGTCGCCCACAAGTTGTGCCTGAATCGGAGGAAGTGATCCCCGCCGATATTGTATTGGTTGCCTTCGGCTTCCGCCCGAGCCCCGCGGAGTGGTTTACTGAACACAATATTGCAGTCGCCGATTGGGGTGGCGTTGTCGCTCCGGAAAAGCAGAAGTACAAGTTTCAGACTTCAAATGAGAAGGTCTTCGCCGGCGGTGATATGGTGCGCGGCTCCGATTTGGTGGTTACCGCTATTTGGGAGGGGCGTCAGGCCGGTGAGGGTATCCTCGACTACCTGGATATCTGATGGACCTCGCAGGATAGGAGAGGGTGACACCTCTCTCCATACTTTTCTTTGTTGATCTTCCCTATCAGCTCAAGGCTGCGCACCGCTATATTTTTGCCACTCTATTTATAGTGGCCCCGCCCCCTGTACAATGGCCGCTTTTTTAGCCCGCTCGGTGTGCTTATGTCTGATATTAAATCGCCCGAATTGAAAAACGATCGTTTCCTTCGCGCCCTGCTACGCCAGCCTGTGGATCGAACACCAGTGTGGATGATGCGCCAGGCGGGTCGCTATCTGCCAGAGTATCGTGCCAGCCGTGCCGAAGCTGGTAGTTTTATGGACCTGTGCCGCAACACCGAGCTGGCTTGCGAGGTGACACTGCAACCTTTGGAGCGCTACCCTCTGGATGCGGCAATCCTATTTTCCGATATCCTTACTATCCCCGATGCCATGGGGCTAGGCCTCTATTTTTCTGAGGGCGAAGGCCCGAAATTCCACAAGCCTCTGCGCACTGCGGCAGATATTGAGTCACTGGAAGTGGTTAACAGCGAGCGGGACCTGGATTATGTGATGAATGCCGTGTCCACCATTCGCCGAGAGCTGAATGGGCGTGTACCACTGATCGGTTTTTCCGGTAGTCCTTGGACTCTGGCCACCTATATGATTGAGGGTGGCTCCAGCAAAGATTTCGCTCGCTGCAAAGAAATGCTCTATAACCGTCCTGAGTTGATGCACCAGCTGCTATCAGTATTGGCCGATTCCGTAACCGACTACCTGAATGCGCAGATACGTGCCGGTGCCCAAGCTGTGCAGATCTTTGATACCTGGGGTGGAGCGCTGAGCCACAGTGCCTACCGCGAGTTCTCCCTGCAGTATATGGCGCGTATCCTGGGCGGCTTGATTAAGGAGGTCGATGGCCGTCGTGTGCCCGCCATCCTGTTCACCAAAGGCGGTGGGCAGTGGTTGGAGGCGATGGCGGAAACTGGTGCCGATGCATTGGGCCTGGATTGGACTACAGATATTGGCAGTGCCCGTGCCCGTGTCGGTGAACGAGTTGCCCTACAGGGTAACCTTGATCCCTCAGTCCTCTATGCCAGCCCCGAGCGTATCCGCCAGGAAGTGGAAACTATCCTGCAGGCATTCGGTCATGGTAGTGGCCATGTATTTAACCTCGGTCACGGAATTACTCCAAAGGTCGATCCCGCCCATGCCGGTGCCATGATTGAGGCGGTAGTAGAGCTTTCTGCGAAGTATCACGCTTAATGGTGGTAACTAGTGTCTGAGTCTGTGAATGCAGTCTCACTTTGGGCGGGTGCTCGCCAATATCTCTCCGTGATATAAATGTGCGCCTGCCCAGAGGGTTCCGAGTTAGGCACCCTGCTCCTTGGCATTGGGCGGCTTTCAGAAAATTATCTCAGTGGTCGGCACCTCTCCAAGTGGCAATCGAACAGGCAAAAATCTCCGTCGGTGACCTACAGCGCGGCATGTTTGTTTCCAGGCTGGACAGGCCCTGGACACGAACACCTTTTGCGCTGCAGGGCTTTTATATCCGCGACCTGGAGGAAATACGGCAGCTGCAAAAATGCTGCCGCTTTGTCTATGTAGATGTTCACAAGACCGTTGGTAGTGCTGGTGCGACCCTACGCCGCCTGGTCGGTGGCAGCGGTGCTGGTATAGTTGGTGAAGGTCGCACCCCCCGCGTTACTATCCCCTGTCGTCCAGTGGCAATTTCTCACAGAGCATACCCTCCGCCACAGCCTGCCCGGCGCGAAGCCAGTAATGCACGCAAACTGCATGGGCAGATATTGCAGGGCATGGGGCAGGTGATGGGGTTAGTGGCGAGCAACCGGCCGCTACCAGTACAACAGGTCAACCGGGTGGTGGAAGACCTTGTGGATAGTGTGTTGCGCAGCCCCGATGCTTTCGCCTGGCTGGCTCGGGTGCGGGATAAAGATGAGCATACCTATAGCCACTCGGTGAGGGCGAGTATCTGGGCAGTACTGTTTGGCCGCCATATCGGTTTAGGGCGACGTGAACTATTACAGCTGGGGGTGGCGACTCTTCTAAAGGATGTCGGTAAATTGGCTATCCCTGCGGAAGTGTTGCAGATGAAGCAACGAGATCCGCGCAGTGAGCTGGAGTATCGAAAGTTTGTACTGCACAGTGCGAATATGCTTGCTGCCGATGTACAGATGGATCCACAAGTAATTAATATTGTCCGCTGCCACCGCGAACGTCACGATGGAAGTGGTTATCCGGAAGGCCTGCGGGGTGACAAGATTCCCGTGTTAGCGCGTATGTGCGGGATTGTGACCTTTTACGATGAAGCAACTAACCCCCGTGGTGTTAGCGAACCTATAGCTCCATCTCGTGCCGTGGCGGGCCTGTATGACTTGCGAGGTATCGCCTACCAGGAGCAGCTGGTAGTGGAGTTTATTCAGGCGATAGGCCTTTACCCAACGGGTACCCAGGTGGAGCTTTCCAATGGTGAAGTGGGCGTGGTAGTGGAGCAAACTTACGATCGTCGCCTTAGGCCGAAGGTGATGATTGTACTGGATGAGAACAAGCGCCAATTGAATAAACCTCGCCTTCTCGACCTGGCTGAGACTGAGGATCGTGCGAAGAAGCTGATTGAGCGAGGAAAGATGAGTGCTCAGGTGCAAGTGAGTATTTTGCGTGATATCGAGCCCGGCGCTTACCCCCAGGTGGATACTGCTGCGGTGCGGGATACTTATTTATTTAAAGGTAATGGGCAGCTATCCCGTTTGATTTCCCGCCTGGCGAAATAACTGCTGCTACTCACTACCCAGACTATCCACGATGGGCGGTTTATGCCGCCCCTCTCAAGTTCAGTCATTCTCAGCGATAAGGTTTCCGAAGTGCTCACCCATTCGTACGGTGGTTTCCGCATCCAATGAGTCCAGCCAGCGCACTTGCTCCTTGCCGAACAACATAATAACGGTGGATCCCAGTTTAAAGCGGCCCATCTCCTCGCCCTTTTTCAGGTGGATTGGTGCGGTGTCTAGATAATTGGTGCTACGCACATCGCGCTTGTGTGGGGTTACCTGGCCTGCCCATACGGTTTCGATACCGGCAACGATCATAGCGCCGACAAGAATCATAGCCATGGGGCCTGCCGCAGTATCGAATACACACACCAGCCGCTCATTGCGGGCGAACAGGCGAGGAACATTTTCCGCTGTGACTGTGTTGACTGAAAAGAGTTGGCCCGGCACATAGATCATGCTGCGCAAGGTGCCGGCCATAGGCATATGCACACGGTGGTAATCCTTGGGCGACAGATAAACTGTGGCGAAATGGCCGTCGTTAAACTGTGCTGCCAGCTCCGGATCACCGCCCACAAGTTCGAGCAGGCTGTAATCGTGTCCCTTGGCCTGGAATATGCGGCCGTTGTGAATGCCTCCCAGCTGACTGATGGCACCATCCGCCGGGCAAGCAAGGCTGTGCTCACCGCTGACGATTGGGCGTACGCCTTCTTTTAGTTCGCGGGTGAAAAAATCGTTAAAGGTGCGATAGGCGGTACAGTCGGTCTCCTTTGCCTCCTGCATATTGACACCGTACTTATCCACAAACCAGCGGGTGAAGGGATCTTTGATCGATTTGATTTGTGTGTTCGCCAGCCAGCCGGCAGCGCGTGAAAAGGCATGCTGTGGGGTCAGGTACTGCAGTGTGGCAAAGAGTTTTGGATTCATAGAATTACAACGTTTCTTGATGATTCTTACTGTTCTACCGGTGTATCGGGCAGGTTACCCCACTCGCTCCAGGAACCGGGATAGGCGTGTATATCAAAGCCCAGGGATTTACCCACCAGCCAGGTGAAGCCAGAGCGGTGATGGCTTTGGCAATGGGTAACGATTTTGTGCTTGTCGTCAATTCCCAGCTTGGCAAGAAATTCCCGTGCATCGGTGCGGATACGCAAGTCGCGCTGAGGATCCATTAGCTGGGTCCACTCGCAGTTGATAGCTCCGGGAATATGGCCACCTTTCATGGCTAATACCCGTTCACCAGAATATTCCTGCGGTGAGCGCGCATCCCAAATAATGAAATCCGGGTTGCCTAGTTGTGCCTGGATTTGTTCGGCGTCAATGGACGGGGTTGAATCGATGGATATTTCGATATCGCTGGGGTTGGCTTGTGATTCGTCAGTGGAGAGAGGCAGGCCAGCACTGCGCCAGGCGTGCATACCACCATTCAGATAGCTGTAGTTATGGTGGCCTATCATCTCCAAGGTCCACAGAAAGCGTCCAGCCCAGCCGCCTCCTTCATCGTCGCAGGCGACGACATGGGTTTCTGGGCGCAAGCCAATTGCGCGGAATATTCGGGTCAATTGTTCCAGGTCTGGCAATTTACCGGGCGCTGGAGGGGTACCGGCCATCAAAGCCTGGAAAGGCAGGTGCAAGGCGCCGGGAATATGGCCGCTCAAATAGTTTTGGTTGGAGCTGAGATCGACAATTAGCAGCTCCTCACGCTCTAGTTCGGCAGCGAGATCTTCCGCTTCGATAATCAGGTTCAAAATTTATTCTCCGATTCCAGGCTGTTGCGCAGGTGTAAGAAACTGTTCATGCGGCGTTCGGTGATGTCGCCACTGGACAGTGCTTTGTGGATGGCGCAACCGGGTTCACCCTGGTGACGGCAGTCCCTAAAGCGACAGTGGCCGATAAAGGGGCGGAACTCTACAAAACCTTCCAGCAGCGCAGTTTCCTCCATATGCCAGAGGCCAAATTCACGGATGCCAGGGGAGTCTATCAAATCGCCGCCACTTGGCAGGTGAAACAGTTCCGCCGCAGTAGTGGTGTGGGTGCCTTTCAAGGTGGCTTGTGAAAGCGCACCAGTACGTGCGCCGGCACTTGGGAGCAGTGCGTTCACCAATGATGATTTTCCCACGCCGGATTGTCCTACAAAAACACTGCTGCCCAGGGCCAGGGTTTCCAGTAATTGGGGTAAGCCCTCACCGGTTTTCGTGGAGAGTTTTAGTACCGGATAACCCAGGTCTGGGTAAGGGGCCAGCAACTCATCCAGTGCTTCGCGGTTACTGTCGTTGATCAGGTCGATTTTGTTGAGCAATAAAATAGGTGGAATGCCGGTGGTTTCTGCCGCTACCAGGTAGCGATCGATAGCATTGGCGAAGGGCTCGGGATAGGGTGCTATAACGATGACAATACGATCGATATTGGCGGCGACGGTTTTTAAATCGCCGTAGCGATCTGGTCGCTGTAATTCCGATGTACGGGGTAGGCGTGCACCGACCACACCATACCCACCATCGCTGTCACTCGTGGCCGGGCGCCAGGCAACATGATCGCCGGTAACCAATGTCTCAATATTGGCGCGCAGGTGGCAGCGCTGGCGCAGGGAGGAATCACTTTCACTCTCTACCAATATCTGGGTGCCATAATTGGCGATCACCAGGCCGGTCTGTTCCTGGGCCAGCTGACCTTCATCCATCGCTTGTTCCGCCGACTGCTCGCGCTTGCGCGCGCGGGCCTCGCGTTCCTGCTGGATTTTGGCGATACGCCATTGCTGGCGCCGGTTCAATTTGCGTTTACTCATGCATTGGTACCTGGGGATCAGCGGCGGATTATAGCTATTGCCGGGTAGTTACGGTAACTTGCGCGGAAAGTTTGAGGAGACCCCCTGTGGATCAGAACAACCTGATCTGGATCGATCTGGAGATGACCGGCCTCGATCCAGAGAAAGAGCGCATTATCGAGATTGCTACCATTGTGACCGATTCGCGCCTAAATGTTCTCGCTGAAGGCCCTGCAATGGTAATTCATCAGAGTGATGCTCTGTTGAATGCAATGGATGATTGGAACACTGAACAACACGGTGGTTCTGGTCTGGTAGCACGGGTGAAGGAGTCGACCATATCCGAGCGAGAAGCGGAGCGTGAAACTATTGAATTCTTGCGCCACTGGGTACCGGAGGGTGCGTCCCCTATGTGTGGTAACTCTATTGGCCAAGACCGCCGCTTTTTAGTCAAATATATGCCGCAGTTGGAATCCTACTTCCACTATCGCAACCTGGATGTGAGTTCGGTGAAGGAGCTGGCCAGGCGCTGGCGCCCGGAAGTGCTGGAAGGGGTAAAGAAGCACAGTAACCACCTGGCTCTTGATGATATCCGCGATTCGATCGGAGAGCTGCGCCATTACCGCGAGACTTTTTTTCGTCTCTAACTCTTGCCCCTTAGCTTTGCGTGTCGCTGCGCGGTCTAGGTGGGAGCGCGCTTGATCTTGCGCTTGCGCTTTCGGCCACCACGCAGGCGTGCCAGGGCCCAGTCAATATGTTCAAGCACTAATGGCGTGGCGGTTTGCCGCGCTTGTTCCAGGGTGTCCAGGACTCTATCGACGGGTTCGCCATTGCCGAGGGCAACCGCCAGATTGCGTTGCCAGCGTTCGTAACCAATACGGCGAATGGGGGAGCCTTCAGTTTTGCGCAGAAACTCCTCTTCGCTCCAGTTGAATAGTGCCAACAGCTCGCCGTTATCCAGTCCGTGGCGTGGGTGGAAATCCTGTTCGGCGGTGGGTTTGGCGAATTTGTTCCAGGGGCAGATCGTCTGGCAGTCATCGCAGCCAAATACACGGTTTCCGATGGGCTCGCGAAATTCTTCGGGTATCGGCCCTTTATTTTCGATGGTCAGGTAGGAGATACAGCGGCCCGCATCCAGGGTTCGAGGACCGATAAAGGCATCGGTTGGGCATACCCGGAGACAGGCCACGCAGTCGCCGCACTCATCGACGAAGTCACCTTCGTCGATAGGTAGCGGTAGGTTGGTATAGATTTCTCCGAGGAAAAAGAACGAGCCGGCTTTAGAGTTAATCAGTAGGCAGTTCTTGCCCACCCAGCCGAGTCCGGCTTTGCGAGCTAATGCCCTTTCCAATACCGGGGCGCTATCGGTAAATGCACGCCCTTTGGATTCGATCCCGTGCTCGGCACAAAAAGCATCAATTTTCTTGGCCAGGTTAGCCAGGCGTTTGCGAATCAGCTTGTGGTAATCGCGCCCATTGGCATAACGTGAGACATAGGCTTTACTGGAGTCTTTCAGTATTTTGATGGGTTGGGTATCCGGTGGAAGGTAGTCGAGACGCACACTGATGGCGCGGATAGTACCTTCCTCCAGGAGTGCTGGGCGCCAGCGCTTTTCCCCATGAGCACCCATCCATTCCATATCTGCGCTGTAACCGGCATCAATCCATGCGCGTAGGCGCTCGCCATCCTCCTCCAGCTGGCAATCAGTAATGCCAACTTGCTGGAAGCCCAGCTTCCGCCCCCAGGTTTTAATCAGGTTGGCTAATTCTGCGAGCAGTGAATCGGTCATAGGTAAAAGCGGCTCGATATCCCAGGCAAGCACATTGACTGGCCGGGGCGGTATACTCTGCTGACAGAGCAACTGACAGCGATGCAATCGCCTATTTTGCCACAGATGAATTCTTGACCACATTGCGGGAGCCGCATGGATACGCCTCAATCTCTGTACAGTGCCGAATCGGTACGGGAACTCGACCGACAAACCATAGCTGCGCTGGAAATTCCCTCTATTCAATTAATGAAACGCGCCGGCCGCGCGGCCTTCAAGCATTTGCAGGCACAGTGGCCCGATATTGGCCGAATACAGGTCTTTTGTGGCGGTGGTAATAACGGTGGGGATGGCTATGTGATTGCGGCCCTGGCTGCGCAGAAAAAGATCCCGGTTACGGTTTATGCCTGTACTGAGCCGGGCAAGCTGAAAGGTGATGCGCGAGAAGCCTGTGAATATGCCCTTCGAGAAGGCGTACAGGTGTTGACTTCCTTAGCAGAGTTGGACAATGCCGATGGCAATACCCTGATCGTGGATGCCCTGCTTGGTACTGGGTTTAGTGGGGCTTTGCGCGAGGATGTCGCCCATGCGGTGGAGAGAATTAAGAAGAGTCCTGGGCCGATATTGGCTGTGGATATCCCGTCCGGTCTAAGCGCCGATACGGGAACCGCTGACCTCGCTGTACATGCGGATATGACGGTGACTTTTATCGGGCGCAAACTCGGCCTCTATTGTGGTCGAGGCCCGGCGCTATGCGGTGAGGTCCAGTTCGAGGATCTGGGCGCGCCAGCGCAGGCCTACTGTGATGTTGATGTCTCAGTGCACCGCTACACGGCGGAGGGTATTAAACGCTTGCCAGTGCGTGCTGCGGACAGCTTTAAAAACCAGTTTGGCCATATTCTGATCGTTGGAGGCGATAGCGGCTTTGGCGGTGCTGCACTTATGGCTGCTCAGTCCAGCGCGCGGGCTGGAGCCGGTCTGATTTCTCTGGCGACTCGCCCTGAGCACCTCTCTGCAGCTTTGACTCGTTGCCCTGAAGTTATGGCTTATCCGGTAATTTCCGGCCAGGAGCTGGAGCCACTGCTGGACGGCCCCAGTGTTATAGCTGTTGGTCCCGGCCTCGGGCGCTCGCCCTGGAGCGAACAGCTGTTAGCCCGCGCGGGGCGAGCAGAGGTGCCATTAGTGGTGGATGCGGATGGGTTAAATATCCTGTCCGAAGGGCGGGTATTGGCCGGCGTGAAACGGAATGATTGGGTACTGACGCCCCATGTGGGAGAGGCGGCACGCCTGCTCGGTTGTGACACTGCCGATGTACTGGTCGATCCCCGTGAAGCAGCTGCCGCAGTTCAGGAGAAGTTCAGTGGTGTGGTGATACTTAAGGGCGCAGGTACCCTGATTGCCCACGATGGTGGTGTAGATCTGATAAATAGCGGTAATCCGGGTATGGCCTCTGGTGGTATGGGCGATCTGCTTACCGGTATCGTCGCTGCACTGATCGGGCAGCACCTGCCCCTGGTTGAAGCGGCCCGTCTGGCAGTTTGGCTGCATGGAGAAGCCGGTAATCGCGCTGCTGAGGATGGCCAGCGAGGTTTGTTGGCCACCGATTTATTGCCTTGGATTCGACGGTTGGTAGATTGATAGTGAGTGAACTCAAAATACATTTGGCGGACGAAGAAGCAACAGTCGCCAGTGGAGAGGCGCTGGGGCGCGCATGCCTGGCCAGTGGCCTGCAGCATGGACTGACCTTGTATCTGAATGGCCAGTTGGGTGCTGGGAAAACCACTTTTTGCCGTGGCGTGTTAAGGGCTTTTGGTCATGACGGCGCAGTAAAGAGTCCCACCTATACGTTGGTGGAGCCCTATGAGCTGGGTACGCAACGGGTTTATCACTTTGATCTATACCGGCTGGGTGACGCCGAGGAGCTGGAGTTTATGGGGGTGCGGGATTATTTCGCTGCCCACAGTCTGAGTCTGGTGGAGTGGCCGGAGCGCGGTGCTGGTGTTTTACCGGAGCCGGATTTGCAATTGGACCTGGAGGTGCCAGATAGCGGAAGACAGTTATTGCTGATTGCTCACTCCAAACAGGGCACAGCAGTGCTCGATACGCTGGAAAAATTGCTGCAATAGTATCGGCAGACCTTAATTCGAGGGTGTGTGAATAACAATAAGCGAAAGGACTGAGATGTAATGAGTTTGATGTGGCGGTCACTTTTGGCCCTGATTTTTGGGCTGGTGATAGTAGTGCCGTTAAAGGCGGCAGAAGTGGAAGGTGTACGCCTGTGGCGTGCGCCGGATCACACACGCCTGGTTTTTGATTTGAGTGGGCCGGCGGAGCACAAGCTCTTTACCCTGAGTGGACCACACCGGGTAGTGGTGGATATTACTGATACCAAATTGAAAGCTCAGTTGGATGCACTGGATTTAAAAGACACCCCTATTGCTCAGGTACGTCACGCGCGCCACAACAAGAAAGATCTGCGTGTGGTGCTCGATCTCAAACAGCAGATCAATCCACGTAGTTTTGCCCTGCGTCGCCACGAGAAATTACCAGATCGACTGGTAATCGATCTTTACGACAAAGTTGAAAACCAAGAAAAAACTCTACTACAAGTAAGTAGTGAACGAGATATCGTTATTGCTGTAAATGCTGGTCACGGGGGCGAGGATCCGGGGGCTCTAGGTCCTGGAGGTCTGCGGGAGAAGGATGTAGTGCTGGCGATCGCGCGCAAACTTCAGCGGGAACTCGATCGAGAGCGGGGGTTTAGCGCGAAATTGGTAAGAACAGGTGATTATTTTATCCCCCTGAGACAGCGAGTGAAAAAAGGGCGCAAAATGCGCGCTGATTTATATGTCTCGATTCACGCCGATGCCTTTACCCGTAAAGAGGCTCGTGGTGCTGGTGTCTACGCAGTTTCCTCTCGAGGAGCGACCAGTGAGACGGCTCGCTTCTTGGCCCAGCGAGAAAATGAGTCTGATTTAATTGGGGGAGCGGGAGACCTGAGTCTGGATGACAAGGATGATACTCTTGCCGGGGTGTTATTGGACCTGTCGATGACTGCGACTATGAATGCGAGTCTTGACGTTGGTGCCAGCGTACTGAGCTCCCTCGGGAGTTTTACCCATTTGCACAAAAAGAAAGTGGAGCAGGCAAATTTCTCAGAGCTACGTAATCCCGATGTACCTTCAATCCTCGTAGAAACAGGTTTTATCACTAATCCCTATGAGTCTCGACGCTTGAGTGACCCTAAATTCCAGCAGCGCATGGCAGAAAAACTCAGCGAAGGTATAGTGGGCTACTTCAGCCGTCGTCCACCGGCAGGCACTTGGCTAGCAGCTAACCAGGGCACCAAGTCGCGGCGTCATATAATTGCCCGAGGTGAGACACTATCCGGGATAGCTGCGCGGTATAATGTCTCTGTTACAGCCCTAATGAGGGCTAACGGCATTAAAAACTCAGTGATTCGCGTGGGTCAAACCCTGAGTATTCCCTCGGGGTAAGATCGAATTCCATAGCCTTTCAGGCCGGTCAAATAAGCGTTAACAGGCCAGTGTCATGCACGAACGTATCCAGCAATTATCGCCCCGCCTTGCCAACCAAATCGCCGCTGGCGAGGTGGTAGAGCGCCCGGCTTCAGTTATCAAGGAGCTGCTGGAAAACAGTCTCGATGCAGGTGCCACGCGTTTGGAGGTGGATGTCGATAGCGGCGGTATCAAACGTATGAAAGTGCGCGATAACGGTAAAGGTATCGAACGCGAAGACCTGCCTATGGCTCTGGCCCGCCACGCTACTTCAAAGATTCATGTGTTGGAAGACCTCGAGGCTGTAGCGACCCTTGGTTTTCGCGGTGAGGCTCTCGCCAGTATTTCCTCAGTAGCGCGCTTGGCGCTGACCAGCAGCCGTGATGAGAGTGGCAAGGGTTGGCAGGTGAGTGCAGAAGGGCGTGATATGCAGGCGCAGCTATCCCCGGCTGCCCACCCTCGCGGTACCACCGTGGATGTGCGTGATCTATTTTTTAATACCCCTGCGAGACGCAAATTCCTGCGTACCGAGAAGACTGAATTTAACCGCATTGATGACACCATTAAGCGCTTGGCCCTGTCCCGTTTTGATGTCTCCATCAGTTTGCGCCATAACGGCAAAGGAGTGCATAACCTGCGAGCAGGCAGTGGCCGTGTTGAAATGGAACGCCGTGTTGCCCAGGTTTGCGGCCCGGCTTTTATGCAAAATGCCCTGCATATTGATGTGGAACGAAATGGTCTGCGTCTCTGGGGTTGGGTGGCTGAGCCTGCATTCTCACGCTCCCAGGCCGACTTGCAGTTTTTCTATGTCAATGGCCGTGCAATTCGCGACAAGGTAGTGAGCCATGCGGTGCGCCGTGCTTTTGCCGATGTGCTCTATCACGGTCGCCATCCTGCATTTGTACTCTACTTGGAACTGGACCCCGCATCAGTGGATGTTAACGTGCACCCAACCAAGCACGAGGTGCGCTTTCGCGATGGCCGTTTGGTGCATGATTTCCTGTTTGGCAGTTTGCACCGGGCCCTGGCTGATGTGCGACCAGGACAGCGTGAAGAGGCCGTAGAGGAGGCGGCTGAGGATACAGAAGTTGCGAGTGCAGACAGAGTTACTGGTATCCAGGCCGGGGAGTTTGCCGGACAGCAGAAGATGCCGCTGAGCAATAAACCTTCTCCTGGAAACCTGCAGCAGCAGATGAAGGCCTACGGTACTTTGCACCAACCCTATCAAGGGAGTGGAGCGGTGGCTGAGCTTGTAACTAGGGGGGCTGAATCTGGCAGTATGGCAGCGGTGGCACCGGCACCTCTGGGGGGGGAAGTAAGTTCTGGAGAAGAGGCGCCACCTCTGGGTTTTGCTATTGCCCAGTTGCACGGGATTTACATTCTCGCGCAGAACGAGCAGGGCATGGTTGTGGTGGATATGCATGCCGCCCATGAGCGTATTGTTTACGAGCAGATGAAGGTCGCTCACGCTGCCGGGGGTATCCAGGCCCAGCCGTTACTGGTGCCGGTGAGTCTTGCAGTAAGCCAGCGCGAAGCGGATTGCTTCGAGGAGCGCAGTGAAGTCTTTACGTCTCTTGGCTTTGTATTGCAGCGCGCCGGTCCTGAGACCCTGCTGGTGCGCCAAGTGCCTACCATGTTGCATGGCGCGGAGGTGGAGCAGTTGGTGCGTGATGTCCTTTCCGATTTATTGGGGCAGGGTGATAGTGAACGTATCGGTGAGCGCATTAACGAAGTGCTTGGCACCATGGCCTGCCACGGTTCAGTGCGTGCCAATCGCCGTCTGACGGTGCCTGAAATGAATGCCCTGTTACGGGATATGGAGCGCACCGAGCGTAGCGGCCAGTGCAATCACGGCCGCCCCACTTGGACCCAGGTTAAACTGGCAGATATGGATAAGTGGTTTATGCGCGGTCAGTAGCCGTGAACTGGAAGTAGGTGGTGATTTGAACAAGCGCATTTGGGGTGACAAACCCCGCGCAATTTTCCTGATGGGCCCCACGGCATCGGGCAAGACGGATCTGGCAATGGCGCTGGCGGACAATCTGCCGGTGGAGTTGATCAGTGTGGATTCTGCTTTGGTGTATCGAGGTCTGGATCTGGGTTCCGCAAAACCATCCCAGGAAGAGTTAGTGCGCTATCCTCATCGCCTAATCGATATTTGTGATACCAGTGAATCCTATTCCGCAGGTCGATTTCGAAAAGATGCCCTGGAAGCTATGGACGAAATCAGTGCAGCAGGTAAGATCCCTCTTCTGGTAGGCGGAACTATGTTGTATTTCCGTGCTCTCCTGGAAGGTATGGCAAAACTACCTGAAGCCGATGCACAATTGCGTGCAGAAATTGAGGCTCGTGCTGAACAAGAAGGTTGGCCAGCCCTGCACGCAGAGTTGGCTGAAGTGGATCCGGATTTGGCGGCGGAGTTACATCCGAATCACTCGGTACGAATCGAGAGAGGGCTGGAGGTTTACCGTCTCACCGGAGTGCCCATGTCCCAGTTGCGTCGCGAGCAGGCCGGTAGTGGGGTACAGAAACGCTACCAGCTGAGCCAGTTGGCGATTATGCCGAGGGATAGGTTGCTGCTGCACCAGCGTATTGAATTGCGCTTTAAGAGGATGCTTGAAGCCGGGTTTGTCGATGAGGTGCGTGGGCTACGTGCTCGGGATGATTTGCACGAGGACCTCCCGGCGATTCGCGCTGTGGGTTATCGTCAAGTTTGGCATTACCTGGATGGCCGCTGTGATTATGATGAAATGGTTGCGGCGGGTGTTGCGGCTACACGTCAGCTGGCCAAGCGACAGCTGACTTGGTTGCGACGCTGGCCAGACCTGCAAACTTTGTATACTCAGGATGCCGATGGCAGGGTGCGTGAGAATGACGAAATATTGGCGGAAGCCTTGAAATTTCTCGCCTGAGCATCCATAACGTGGTTGGGCTAATAAACGACAAGCTCATTCAGTCAGTTTTCAAAGGGCCGGCCTTTTCCGGCTTACTACTACACTACTTACACGCGTATTCAACCTCAGTCGTTCTTTGATCCGCGCTCTTCGCGGATGCGATTGCGGCCTGCATACCGCATTCAGCTTTTTGACAAGGAGAAAAAAGATGTCAAAAGGGCATAGCTTACAAGACCCTTACCTCAACGTACTGCGCAAAGAGCGTATCCCGGTTTCTATCTATCTGGTAAACGGCATCAAGCTCCAAGGGCAAATTGAATCTTTCGACCAGTTTGTGGTGTTACTAAAAAACACCGTTAGCCAAATGGTCTATAAGCACGCTATTTCCACTGTTGTTCCGTCCCGAGCTGTGCGTGTGCCCTTGCTGAATCCGGCGGCACAACACGGTGGTGAAGGTAACGGTGAGGGCGGAGAGCGCGAATCCTTTAGCTGATAAGCCACCTATTTTGACCAGCGCCTCTTTACGAGGGGTGCCTGCAGCGGGTGAGCCCTGAATGACTTGCCCACTGCCACTTCAGTCTGGAAGGTGGGTTGCTGTCCACTTCCGCATATAGAGATTTCCCATTGTTTTTCGATCGACCGGAATCCGGTGAGCTGGCGGTGCTGGTTCACCTAGAACTCTCCGCAATCGACAGTCCCGAAGACCCTCGTGAATTTGAGGAGTTGGCCCTCTCTGCCGGAGCAGATCCGGTCAGTTTTATTTTTGGCCAGCGCGCAACGCCGGACCCGAAAACTTTTGTCGGGCGCGGTAAGCTGGAAGAAATTCGCCAGGTGGTAAAAGAGCAGGGCGCGGAGCTTGTGATCTTTGATCACATTCTTTCTCCTAGTCAGGAGCGCAATATTGAGCGTGAGTTGAAATGTCGGGTGCTAGACCGTACAGGACTGATCCTGGACATTTTTGCCCAGCGCGCACGTACTCATGAGGGTAAGTTACAGGTAGAGTTGGCACAGCTACGCCATATGGCTACCCGGCTTGTGCGCGGTTGGACTCACTTGGAGCGCCAGAAGGGTGGTATTGGCCTGCGTGGACCAGGTGAAACGCAGCTGGAAACTGACCGCCGCTTGTTGCGTGCGAGGATTGATTCTATCGAAAAGCGCCTGGAGAAAGTCAGGCGACAGCGGGAGCAGGGCCGGCGCGCGCGCTCCCGTGCGGATGTGGCCACGGTATCCTTGGTGGGTTATACCAATGCCGGCAAGTCCACTCTGTTTAATCGCCTCACCGATGCAGAAGTTTATGTGCGTGACCAGCTGTTCGCTACGCTGGACCCGACCATGCGCCGGGTTGAATTACCCAATGTTGGCGCCATGGTATTGGCTGACACGGTTGGTTTTGTCTCCCATTTGCCTCATAAACTGGTCGAGGCATTTCGTGCCACGCTAGAGGAGGCTGCTCAGGCAACCCTGTTACTGCATGTGGTAGATGCCTCGGCAGAAGACCGTCTGCATCTGATAGAGGAGGTGCAGAATGTTCTCGAAGAAATTGGCGCAGCGGACCTGCCACAGCTGTTGGTGTATAACAAAATTGACCTCCTGGCCGATTGTGAGCCCCGTATCGATCGTGATGAGGATGGTATACCGCGCGCGGTATGGCTATCCGCAGCTACTGGAGCAGGATGTGAGCTTCTGATAGAGGCTATTGCTGAACGCTTGGGAGAACAGATGGTGCGTGGTCTGTTGGTGGTAAAACCTCAACAGTCCCGACTGCGAGCGCAGCTTTACCAGGTTAACGCAATCCAAAGTGAGGTGTATCGCGATAATGGCGACTGTGAATTAGAGCTGCTGTTGCCGCGTAGCGACTTCCAGCGCCTGCTGGCCCAGTTTACCGTCGATGGTGAGGGCCCCGAGTGGTTACCACAAGAATGTGAGGGGGAGGACAATGGAGAGGCAGAATATTAGCGCTCCTGGTGTCATAGTGTTGGTGCTATAGAGAAAGGTTTCTGCGCAACTACGGTTGCGACAAACTTGCCACCAGTTGAGTCCTGGCGGCAATATTTTGCCGGCGGGGGATGCTAGAATCCGCCGGAGACAAAGCTTAAATGATCAGAGTTGGAGTAAGTTAGATGGCCTGGAATGAGCCGGGTGGTAAAGATAAAGACCCGTGGGGTGGTGGCGGTGGCAATCGCAATAATGATGGACCGCCGGACCTTGATGAACTATTTCGTAAAGTCCAGCAAAAGTTAGGTGGTCTGTTTGGAGGCGGTAGCCCCAGTACTGGTACAGGCAACTTTCCTTGGATGCTGGTGATTGGTGTCGCCGTATTAATCTATGCGGGCCTGGGAATCTATCAGGTGAACGCCAATGAACAGGCAGTAGTACTACGCCTGGGTAAGTACCACTCTACAGAATCTGCGGGATTGCACTGGAATCCGCCCCTGATTGATAGTGTCACTAAGGTCAATATGACCGAGGTGCGTACTGAGCGTACGACAGGGCAGATGCTGACGGAAGACGCCAATATCGTTGAAGTCGTATTGACCGTGCAATGGCAGGTTGGTGATGCGGAATCCTTTGTTCTGCGTGTGCGCGATCCTGTGAAGAGCCTGCAAGAGGCCACGGACAGTGCCCTGCGCCATGTGGTCGGCTCCTTGACCTTAAACGGCGTTATCTCTCAAAACCGTACCCAGGTATCCACAGATACCCAACAGCGTCTTCAGGAGTACCTCGATCTTTACCAGACGGGGATTCGTGTCGATGTGGTTAACCTGACTGATGCCAAGGCGCCGCGCGAAGTTCAGGATGCGTTTGACGATGTTACCAAGGCTCGTGAAGACGAGGTACGTTTGCAGAATGAAGCCCAGGCCTATGCAAACCAGGTGATTCCGGTGGCCCGTGGTCAGGCCCAGCGGATTATTGAAGAGGCAGAAGGCTATAAGGCCCGCGTAGTGGAGAGTGCCCGCGGTGAGGCGGTTCGCTTCGAGAAATTGCTGGCTGAATATGAGCGTGCCCCGGAAGTGACCCGCGAGCGTCTCTACCTGGATGCGGTCCAGGAGGTGATGTCCAGCACCTCGAAAGTGATGGTGGATGTCGAAGGTGGCAATAACATGATGTATTTGCCATTGGACAAGTTGGCCCAGGAAAGCACCAGCAAGGCGGTACAGCGCAAAGACACTTCACCGATCGTGATTGAGGAAGTCTACCAGCGCATTGTCGAGCGTTTGCGCCAGGATGCTGCCAATGGCCGTCGCAGCCAGTCTGTCCGCTAGGAGGTGATGGAATGAACAACAAGACTTTGGGAATCATTGCCATACTGCTGGTTGGCATACTGGTGGTATCTTCCAGCGCTTTTGTGGTGAAGGAAACTGAAAAGGGCGTACTGCTGCGATTTGGTGAACTGATACGCACCTATAACGAACCGGGACTTTATTTCAAAATCCCGTTTGCAGAGAAACTGCGCAAATTTGATGCGCGTATCCAGACTGTGGACTCCAGCCCGGTGCGTATGCTTAATAGCGAAAACAAGTTCATGATGGTGGACTCGTATGCTAAGTACCGTATCTCCGATGTGAGCAAGTTTTACATCGCAACCCGTGGTGATGAGCGCAACGCTGTTCGCCTGCTGTCCGAGCAGATCAATGACCGATTACGTAACCAGTTTGGTGTGCGAGACCTGCACGAAGTGGTCAGTGGTGAGCGCGATGAGCTGATGGCAGAGATCACAAAAAACCTGAATCAGGTAGCGCAGAAAAACCTCGGTGTGGAAGTGATTGATGTGCGTGTTAAGCGTATTGACCTGCCACCGGAAGTGTCCGAATCAGTGTTCCAGCGTATGCGCGCCGGACGTGAGCTGGAAGCACGGGATCACCGCGCTAAAGGTCAGGAAGCCAGTGAGCGCATCCGCGCTAATGCCGACCGCCAAAAAGTGGTTATTGAGTCTGAGGCCTATCGCCAGTCTGAGGAGTTGCGTGGTGCCGGCGATGCAGAAGCTGCGGCTATTTATGCCTCGGCTTACAACAAGAACCCCGAGTTCTATCGCTTTACCCGCAGCTTGCAGGCGTACAAAGAGTCTTTCCAGAGTAAATCGGACATGCTATTGGTGGACCCGGACAGTGAATTTTTCCGCTATCTGAAGGACCCTAAAGGGCAATAAACCTTATTAGGGGTTAAACGGCAGCTGATTACTCATTTCAGCTCGCCGTTTTCGGCGAATCCAATCTGTCGTCATCAATACCCCCAATAGCCCTACCTTCCCAGCAGCACTTGATGCTAAAATCACGCAAACCGGGCCTAGCCCGGTTTTTTTGTGGAAGCTGCTGGCTCGCCTTATTAACCCTGATAAACCCGTTTCACCATGACTCAAGCTGATCGCTGGATGTTGCCGGATGGCATCGCGGAAATTTTGCCTGCGGATGCCATTCAGGTTGAGACCCTGCGCCGCCAACTGCTGGACCTCTACTCCTGCTGGGGGTACGAGTTGGTAATACCGCCAATGCTGGAATTCACCGAATCCCTGTTGATCGGGATGGGACGTGATGTGGATCTGAGTACCTTCAAGGTTACTGATCAGATCTCCGGCCGCACTCTCGGTATTCGCGCTGATATCACTCCGCAAACCGCGCGTATTGATGCGCACAGTTTTCCCCGCGTAGGCGCTAACCGCCTGTGCTATGCGGGTCATGTTCTCTATACCCGACCGCGTACTGCTATGGGCTCGAGGGCTCCAATTCAGGTTGGTGCGGAGCTGTTTGGTGTGGATAGCCTCAGTGGTGATATAGAGGTGATCTCCCTGATGCTGGAGAGCCTGCAGGTCGCTGGGATTGAACAGATTTACCTGGACCTGGGCCATGTTGCCATTTACCGCAGTCTTGCCGAGGCGGCAGGATTGGGTGAGGTTCAGCAGGATGAGTTGTCGGCGCTGCTACAGAACAAGGCGAGTGCCGATGTGCATAGTTGGGTCGCTGCAAACGTTGCAGATGCGCAGGTAGCGAACTGGTTGCAAGCGCTACCTGGCCTTGCCGGGGGTTCGGACTGCTTGGAGAGAGCCCGCGAGTTGCTTAGCGGCGCTCCAGAGCCGCTCCTGGCAGCGCTATCCGACTTGTACCAAGTCGCCGAGGCGCTGGGAGAGCGCTACCCGATGGTAGAGCTGTTTTTTGATTTGAGCGAAGTGCGTGGTTACGACTATGAAACCGGATTGGTTTTTGCTGCCTATAGTCCGGGCCATGGCCAAGCCCTTGCTAATGGTGGGCGTTACAACGGTATAGGTGCTGTGTTCGGACGGGATCGTCCGGCTACTGGCTTTAGTAGTGATCTAGTGGCCCTGAATACCTTGGGTAATAGAGCTGAGCCCAAGGGTGGCGCCATTCTCGCGCCGGAAGTCAGTGGCCCGGACGGTGTTGGACTTTGGCATGCAGTTGATGAGTTGCGCAGGCAGGGAGAGGTAGTAATCGCTACCTTGTCCGACGGCGCGGACAGTGATCTCCACTCGCGTTGCGACCGCGAGCTGGTGCTCGAAAGTGGTTCCTGGATAGTAAAAAGCCGCGGGACTGATTGAGGGCGGGCGCAGTGGAAGTGCCAGTATAGGTGCGGTGTTCACCGCAAGATCCATTGATGTCGGGGGCTCCAAGCACCCGCCGAGAGAAACCTGAGTTAGAGATTTATACAGATGGGCAAGAACGTAGTAGTGCTGGGAACCCAGTGGGGTGATGAAGGCAAGGGCAAAATTGTCGATTTGCTGACAGAGCAGGTCTCCCTGGTAGTGCGCTTTCAGGGCGGACACAACGCCGGCCACACGCTAGTGATCGATGGTGAAAAAACCGTACTGCACCTGATTCCCTCCGGTATCCTGCGCCCCAGCGTAACCTGCCTCATTGGCAACGGCGTGGTACTTTCCCCTGAAGCGTTGCTCAAGGAAATGAAGGCGCTGGAAGAGCGCGGTGTACCTGTGCGTGAACGCCTGCGTCTGTCGCCGGCTTGTCCACTGATCCTCCCAGTGCATGTGGCACTGGACCAGGCTCGTGAAAAAGCCCGCGGTGACAAGGCGATTGGCACCACCGGCCGGGGTATTGGTCCTGCCTATGAGGACAAGGTGGCTCGCCGTGGCTTGCGACTCGGCGACCTGTGTAACTGGGAAAGTTTCTGCAGCCAGCTCAAAGAGCTGATCGATTACCACAACTTTGCTTTGACCCAGTATTACCAAGTGGCGCCGGTGAGTTACGAAGAGACTTTGGAGGAGGCGAAGATCTGGCGTGAACAGCTGATGCCGATGATTACCGACGTTGCGGATCACCTGCATAAGACCCGTGAACAAGGTGAACATATTCTGTTTGAAGGCGCTCAGGGTTCGCTGTTGGATATCGATCACGGCACTTACCCCTATGTAACCTCCTCCAATACCACTGCAGGTGGAACCGCTACAGGTTCTGGCTTTGGTCCACTTTATCTCGATTACGTTCTGGGTATTACCAAGGCTTACACCACCCGTGTTGGTAGCGGCCCGTTCCCAACTGAACTGGCCTGCGAAGTGGGCCGTCATCTGGGCGAGAAAGGCCACGAGTTTGGTGCCACTACCGGCCGCCAGCGCCGCACAGGTTGGTTTGATGCGGTGGCGGTACGCCATGCAATTCGTATCAACAGTATCTCGGGCCTGTGTTTGACCAAGTTGGATGTGCTCGATGGTCTTGAGGAAGTGAAAATCTGCATTGGTTACCGCAATAGTGCCGGTGAAGAAGTTCCGGTGCCCTTCGATGCCGCCGGCTGGGAGGGAGTTGAGCCAGTTTATGAAAGCATGCCCGGCTGGGAAGAGACCACAGAAGGTGCACGCCGTGAGTCAGATCTGCCGGCCAATGCCAAGGCCTATATAGCCCGCATTGAAGAGCTGGTTGGTGCGCCTGTAGATATTGTTTCTACCGGACCTGACAGAAATGAGACCATTGTTCGCGCTTCTTCCGCTCTGTGTGAAATGGGAATCCATAACGCCAGCGAATAAGTGGTTATGGTCCGGTTGTGAACCCCTGGTCTGATCCTGGCCTTGCTATTTTAGGTGAGGCCTCTGATCATTAGACCTGATTCAAGTTATTGGTCGAGTGCCGTTGATGTGCTTATGACCAGAATTCAGCCGGGCCAATTTATGACTTCGACCGTTTCCGTTGCCAGCCGCTATAGCTTCGCAGAAGAGATTGCCAATAGCGTTACTCACGGTGTCGGGGCCCTACTGGCTATCGCCGGCCTGGGTGTTCTCACAGGTTTCGCCGCATTGCGCGGTGATGCTTGGCATATCGTCAGCTCCAGCGTTTACGCCTCTACACTGATTCTCTGCTTCCTTGCCTCGACTCTGTACCATGCTGTCAGTCATATCGGTGCCAAGGCGATCTTGCGTACCCTGGATCACTCCTCAATTTTCCTTTTAATAGCGGGGACTTATACGCCGTTCACCCTGGTGACTCTCCGCGGTCCATGGGGTTGGTGGTTATTTGGGATTATCTGGGGACTGGCACTGCTCGGGTTGATAATTCAGTTCACCCCGCTGAAAAAAATTCGCGCCCTGTCTATCACTTTAAGCGCCTTAATGGGCTGGGTAGTTATCGCTGCAATCAAGCCACTGGCGAATAGTCTTGAGACTGGTGGTTTGTGGCTGCTGGTTTTGGGCGGGCTCTGTTATACAGGTGGTATCGCTTTCTACCTGTGGCGCAGTCTGCGTTTCCATCATGCGATCTGGCACTTGTTTGTACTGGCAGGAGGGATCTTGCACTTCTTTGCTGTTCTTTTCTATGTAATCCCATAGTTTTGTGGCCCTGACAACAGGGCTGTGACACAAGCAGAACTTTCCCGCAGGTTTATCTGTCAACATTGATGACTGGTCGGGCGGATGACACCATTTGATAAATCCGCCTTTCGGAAAAGAGAGGCTCGTCCTAACCTTGAGCGAGCAAAAAGTTGTGTCAAAGGTACTCTCATGCCCAGATTGTCCAGGTTCCCCACGCTTTCCTATTTTCTCGCCCTATACCTGGCGCTGATATCGCTAGGTGTTCAGTCAGCAGATAAGCCGGACCCGGCCTTTGAGAAATGGGTTCGGGACTTTCGCCAGACGGCGATAAAGAATGGTATTTCCCCCCAGGTTTATGATCAGGCATTTAAGGGCATAACCTCTCCTGACCAGTGGGTATTGGATCGTGCCAGCTACCAGCCCGAATTCAAGGCACCGGTATGGCAGTATTTCGACAACAGGGTACAGAAACGAGCTATAGAGCGGGGTAAGCAGGAAAAAGAGAAGATGAAGCCCTGGCTCGACAAGATCCAAAAGCGCTTTGGAGTTGACCCAGATATCCTTTTGGCGATCTGGTCGGTGGAGTCGAGTTTTGGTGGCATCCTCGGTAATGACAAAGTCATGCGTAGTGTGGTCCGGTCCCTGGCTACCCTTGCCTACGCAGACCCTCAGCGCAAGAAGTTTGGTCGCCAGCAGTTACTCGCGGCTTTGAAGATATTACAGGCCGGGGATGTCGAGGGGCAGCACCTGTTGGGGTCCTGGGCCGGGGCCATGGGGCACACCCAGTTTATCCCCACCAGTTATCAAGCCTATGCGGTAGATATCGATGGCGATGGCAAACGTGATATCTGGAATTCGGTGCCAGATGCACTGGCTACAGCGGCCAACCTGCTGTCGAGCAATGGGTGGCAAAAGGACAAGCCCTGGGGCTATGAGGTCACTATACCTTCGCGCAAGATGCCGGGAGGTAAGTTGACTGTAGCAGAGTGGGAAAAGCTCGGGGTCAAACGCGCCAATGGTGAATCATTCCCAAATAAGAAAGCTGTGGCAGAGCTGAAGCTGCCGGATGGACGTAACGGTCCCGCCTTTCTGGTTTTCAAAAACTTCTTTGTACTGAAGCGCTACAACAACTCCGATCGTTATGCGACCGCTATTGGCCTTTTGGCGGATCGCATCGGTGGCGCACCACCTCTGGTAAAGGACTGGAATCGACCCTTTACCCCACTCGATGGCAGCCAGGTGGAAGAGTTACAGAAGTTGCTGAAACAGAAGGGGTTTTATACAGGTGAAGTCGATGGTAAGGCCGGCCCTGGCACGCGCAAGGCTATTCGGGAGTTTGAAAAACGTGCTGGTGTCGAAGTGAAAGGGTTTCCCAGTAAGGAAGTACTGGAGTTATTACAGCAGCAATAGCGCCCTAGAAATTTTCGTCTGGCAGCAGGCTGTCCTGAAGCAATTCGAGGTTTTCAACTACTTCCTGTGGCTTGCGGAAATAGGCGATGTGATACATCGCCTCGCCCTCGAGCACCAGGGGAATGTTCTGCTTGCCAATAATGATCCCCTCCCCGTTAGATCGCACCTGGTCGAGTTCCTTGCCGTAAGGGTCGGTAATAGTGGCTAGTAATTCGCCCTCGTATATGTGATCCCCCAGAGCCTTGATATGTTTTGCGATACCACTATCTCCAGCACGCAGCCAACCGCTGCTACGGGCAATAAACGGCTCTATCGAATTGCCACTGCGGCCTTTTGGCAGCATTTCCAGGTGCCGCATTACGTTGATTACGCCCTTGACCCCTGCGCGAATACACAATTCATCAAAACGCAGCGCTTCGCCCGCTTCATAAAGCAGGATTCTTACTCCAAGATCGGCGGCGGCCTGGCGCAGGGAACCATCGCGGATGGAGGCGTTGAGCAGTACCGGTACACCAAAAGCTCTGGCCATGGCACGAGTGTCGGTATCGTCCAGGTTGGCGCGGACCTGAGGTAAGTTGCTGCGGTGCGCAGCGCCGGTGTGAAGGTCGATGCCGTAATCACATTTGGCCACTATCTCCCGCAGGAATACATAGGCCATACGAGCGGCCAGGGAGCCCTTGGCTGAGCCGGGGAAAGATCGATTCAGGTCGCGCCGATCGGGTAAGTAGCGAGTGTGTTGAAGCACGCCGTAGACATTGACCATGGGAACAGCAATCAGAGTGCCACGGAGGGACTTGAGGCCGCGGCTCTGAATCAGGCGGCTGATTATCTCGATGCCATTAAGTTCATCTCCGTGTACCGCCGCACAGACAAAAATTGTAGGGCCGGTCCGCTTGCCGCGCCGTACATAGACAGGGATTGCCATATCCGTATTGGTATACAGGCTAACCACTGGCAGGTTAATACGACGGGACTCCCCCCTGGCCACTTCAATACCGCCGATTTCAAAGTCCGGGGAATCTCGCATATCTCAGCCACTCTATTGGACTTAATTGATTGTAGAGGGCAGAAGGGGAAGCCCTGTGGAGTCTTCCCGATAGGTTGTATCAGGCCACTGACCTTAAAGTTTGGCCAGAGAAGAGTCGGGTGTCGAGCGGGCAAAAACCTGGGTGCCATTCAACCAAATATTCAGCGCCGGGTTCCAATATCCTGAGGTATGGTACCAGAGGCCGGTTTCGATATCGGCAATGAGGTTGGCACCACGCCAGGGGCTGGGTTCCTGGCCAAAGCCGCGGTTGGCAGTAACTCCGGCCTCGCTGCCGCGGGACCATTGTATCGAGCCCTGCGACTCAAAGATGGCCAGGGGCTTGCCCTCCGGATCGGTCAAATAGTGCTCGCTGGCACCTGAACTCCAGTGGCAGAGAAGTGAGCCGCTCAAGGGGTGTTGTATCCAGTGTCCGATACCGCGTGATTTTCCATCAATCTGGTGTGCTTCCGCCCAGATGCCAAGACCGCTCCAGCTGGTAGTCACACGGCGTTGGCGTGTCGACTTGCGATGGGTACAGGTTTTACTCAGACGGCGCCCAAACGGGTCGTAGCGGAAATAGGTTTTGAACTCACCACACTCTGCGGTACTCATCAGCCCCCAGCCATCGTACTGGTATTGGTAGTCCTTGCGCCCGGGAATCTCCCGCTCAATGGTGATATTGCCGCGTTTATCTCGCTCGATATGTGCCTGGGCGAATCCAGCCTGGCGAATAGGCGTCGTGAGTTGCAGCGGCGCTTGTCGATCAAATTGCCAGGTTAAGGCGAGGCCACTGTCCAGGGCTGCTAGCCGGCCTGCGTCAAATTTATAGGTGCTGCGAATATCCCCCTGGACATGTATATGGTTTTGTCCGTCTATTTCAGTGCGGAGGATTGGCTCACCATTGGCGTCAATACCGTACAGGGAACCGCAAGGTGTCAGGGTATAGGCTAGATCGAGATTATCGGAGCTGGCACTTTTCAGCCATCCGCGTGAGTCGTACTGATATCTCAGGCTGAAATCGCGAACGTCGCTGCTGTCGTGGTTCTCGGCGATCACCCGGTTGCGCTGGTCGTATTTAAAACGCACGGAAGAGTGTAAATTGTTGGCCTGGATCAGGCGCTGGTACGCATCGTAATGAAATTCACTGCTCTGGCCGTTGTTGTTTCGGATTCCGGCAATGGAGCCATTTTCATTGTAATTAAAATACCAGCGGCAGTCGTTGTCGCAGTATTCGCTGATGCTGCCATCAGTATTGTAGTGCCAGCGCAATTGGCGTTTATCCGGTGTGTGAAATGAGACTAACTGGCCGACGGGGTCGTAGTGCCAGCGGTAGCTCCCTTTAGCAGTATCCAACTGGGTTAACTGGCCGTGGGCATTGCAGTGCAGTTCCCAGCTGTTGCCATCGGCAAATTGGATCTGGCATATATTGCCGGCACTATCGTATTCGCAGTGCAGGCTCTGGCTGTTGCCGGCGTGAATTGCGTAGGGTAGTCCCCGCTCTGAGTAATCCAGGCCATATTGGTGCATGCCAATTCGGGACTCACGCAATTCACCTTCCGGACCATAGCGCCATTCGCACCAAGTGTCCTCATTGACAACCAGTGCACTCATTCGCTGCCAGTGATCGTACTCAAACCCCCAAACTTTATCCCCGTAGCGTACGGTTTGCAGCTGACCCTGCCCATCCCAGGTGAAGTCCACCCGGCCGCCCTCAGGGTCGACGATCTGCGTCAACTGCCCTCGATCGCTGTAGAGGAATTTCCACTCCTGTTTTCCTGGGTCGACGATTGTCAGCGGCCGGCCTTTATCACTAAAGCGATACAGCCATGGCTGGTCCCCATTGAGTAGTATGCCTTCGGGGAAGCCGTTCTCATCGTATTGATAACGATTGCTGGTGCCTGCGCAAGTGCTGCGTCGGATTCGTCCCAATTCATCGTAGCGGAGGAAGGTGTTCAGCCCATCTGCTCCGATATGTTGGCAGAGATTGCCGTAGGTGTCATAGAGCCAACTGCACTGGCGCTGGCCCTGGACTTCATGAATCAGTTGGCCGAAGCGATCAAAGCGAAGCTGCTGTGATTCCCTGTCGATGGTTTCTACAAGGCAGGTATTGTGCGTGTGCTGCCAGCTGAGGAGGGTCTCTGTCTCCTCTCTTCTCAACTTATGGCAGCGGCCCTGGTGGTCGTACTCAAACTGGGTACTGCCATTTCGGCTGCTGTGCGCCTCAACCAGAGAGAGATCATGGTAACTGTAGTGTTCCCTCTCGCGACCTCGGGAAACACCAGTGAGCAGCCCACCGTGAAAATCGTAAGCACACAAAGTTTGTTGCTCTTCAGGGGCGTGGCTGTTGAGCAGCCTGCTAATGCGACCACCGTGGCTGTGGAATTCCAGTACCCGCCCCCAGGAGCTTACAATTTTCCTGGGCAGTCCCTCGCTGTAGTCGATGGTCAGGGCATTGCCAAACTGATCCCGGATTTCGGTAAGAGGCAGGGCGCTGTTGACCCCGTCGGCTCGAAAAATTTTGTGAGGCTCGCTAAATGCCGTGAGGCGATAGCTATGCAGGCTCTGGCGAAACAGCAGCAGGCGCTCAAAACGGTTGTAACAACCGTGGCCAATCGCGGGCAGTTGAAAGTGGACCCTACGCCCCTCCGCAGTGTGTAATTCGACGGTATTGCCCTGTACTGACAGTTTTTCGCTAAGGGAGTGGCGCCAGCCGGCGCCGATGCCACAGTCGTCGCTAATTGAGGAGCGATAGTAGCGTTTCCATTGGAAGGGCAGTGGGCCCGGTAGTGCTAAGTCAATGCTTTCGAAAGCCAGCTCGCCACTTGCCCCGTTAACCCAGCCCTCAATGCGCAGGCTGCGCTGCATTGGCGGGACACAGGTGTCGAGGGGATTGACTCCGGGAATATTGATCAGGCTTGTCGGGCCATCGCCGATACCGGGAAGTAATTGCCCCGCAGGTGCTGAGGCGAGGGTGTAGGTATTAACTGATACGTCAGGAACCTGTGGCCACAACGGGTGGATATGATCGGTAGTATCGGTTGGTGAAAGTAAGTTCTGAATTTCAGCCAGCCAAAGGCAAGCCGCGGCCGGGTCCCCCTGTGAGAAAGTAACAGGGGGAGGGCTAAGGGTTTTGAACAGGTTGGGTACTAGCTGGGTGAGACGTTCCGGTGTCATGCTTCAGCTTCCGGCAAACAGGTTTAGCGTTGTGATTTACGGATAGTCACATCAGGTGACTGCGGTCTTTGAGTCACACTCTGCTCTTGTGCGAGCATCTGTGGCATAGATTGGGAGGAGTATTCGAGGATGCCTGCACTGATATTGTCTCGTCCCCCCAGTCTGTTGGCATCGTCGATAAAGCGGTATACGCATTCCAGTGCGGGGCGATGAGTGGCAAGGACCCGCTCGATTGCATAGTCGTCCAGATATTCAGTTAGGCCATCACTACATACAAGCAGCAGCGCGTTTTCAGTCAGTTTCCAACTGTTAATTTCTGCTTCCACACTGCTGGAGATACCCAGGGCGCGGGTAATATGATTGCGCACATTGGACTGCTTGGCCTGTTCCGGGGTCATTTGACCACTATCGATCATTTCCTGTACCACGCTGTGATCTCGTGTAAGGCGCTGTAACCCGTAGTTGTTCCATAAATACGCCCTTGAATCCCCTATATGGGCAACGATCAGGAAGTCGCGCCACATAACTGCAACAACAATAGTTGTTCCCATTTTGGAAAATTGGGGGTTCATATTTTTGGTATTCAGAAGCGCACTATTGGCATTGTTGATGGCATCAATCAGGGTCGCGCGTAAAATCAGTTGTTGCTGTTCAGGTGTGCAGGAAATAAAGGTGTGTTCAAGCAGATTGTCCAGGTGGGATTGAATGGTCTCAGCCGCGATTTTGCTTGCTGTGGCACCGCCCGTATAGCCTCCCATACCGTCGGCTACGACCATGTAGGCGAAGGGTTTATCCGCGCTAGCATGCCAGCGGATGCTATCTTCATTTTCCTCGCGAACTTGACCGATGTCAGTGCGCCCGTTGACCGCCAGACTTATCTGATCCATGTCTGGTGCAACTCCCCTTTATTAAATAGCAATAAAATGCGGCGTAACATTATTACAACCGAATAACCAGTTCTTATGTTAACTTGGCCGCAGACTAAGTTTGAAATTTTTTTCCTTGGTTTGCGATAATAAAACCTTTAATCATCACTAGAAAAGGCACTGCGCCTGTTTAATAAGGATTCGCTGGCAAAATGCCCCGTTTGCCTAGGCTCAATCTGATAAATATTCCCCAGCACATAGTGCAGGTTGGTCACAATAACCTGCCTTGTTTCTTTGATGAGGAAGATTATCAATATTATTTGATTAGTTTGCGTAATGCCGCTGACCAGTACAGCGTAGATGTTCACGCATACGTTTTGTTACCCAATATGATCCAGATTATTGCGTCGCCACGGATTCCCGATGGAATATCCTCAATGATGCAGTCCCTGGGGCGTCGCTATGTCCAGTTTGTAAATCACCGTTACAAGCGCTCCGGTACCCTCTGGAGAGGGCGCTATAAATCAAGCCTGATTGACTCCGATGCCTACCTGCTGACCTGTTACAGGTATGTCGAGTTGCGCCCTCTCTATCTGGGATTGGCGGACTCCCTTGGGAACTACCAATGGTCGAGTTTTAATCATCATGTGAACGATAAACATGACCATTTGATTAAGGATCACCATTTATACACCGCCCTGGGAGAAAGTGCTCAGGAGCGTGCTCAGGCATACAGAAAACTTTTCCGTTACAGCTTTGATAGACGTCTGCTCGATTACATTGCAGAAACCATTAAATTAGGGCATGTATTGGGTGGCGATGCGTTTAAAGAGAAAATTGAACAAATTGCGAATCAGCGAGTACGGCCATTAAAGCGAGGCCGTCCCAGAAAGACAAAAAAAATCGAAAAAGAAGCTATAGAAACCGAATAAATAAAAACGCATGATGGGTACAGGGAAGTAGCGCTAATCGCTGCGTAGTTTTTGCCGCCATTGGAATCTTAAAAAGTGAGTAGAGCCACCATAGCGACGGGATTTGAAATTCCCGGCGACAATAAAAAAGGAAGAAATATGGATTTGGGCACTGATAATCTGAAGGTCGCAATTATCGGCGATTTTAGTGGGCGAGCCAGCCGTCGCCAGTGTGAGCCGGATACTATTGCCGAGCGCCGTGTTTACTTGTTAAACCGTGACACTTTTGAAGGCGTATTCGCCGACCTGGGGGTGAGCCTACAGCTGCCGGTTATGGAGAAACCACTGTTTCTTCCCTGTTTTGATGACTTGCACCCGGACTACCTGTACAGCCGCCTGCCGCTATTCAAAAAATTTATTGAGCTGGAGCAGCGCCTGCGCGACCCAGTGCAATTCCAGCAGGCCGCAGAGGAAATTCAGCAGTGGAAGCCCGAATTACGTGAGCCTTCTACTGAGGCTACCTCCTATTCTGCTGATCAATCCTTTCTTGATGAAATTCTTGCAGCGGGTCGCGAGCGCCATGCCAGAGAGAATGGCAATAGCCTCGAAGTGGACCAGTTGATTAAGGATATCGTTGCGCCCTATGTGCAGAAGAGTGCCGACCCTCGCCAGGGTGAATACCTTGATGCACTTACTGAAGCTACTTCGGATGTGATGCGCAAGTTGATGCATCACAGTGATTTTCGCCAGCTGGAGGCAAGCTGGCTCAGCCTGCAGTTTTTACTCAGGCGTTTAGAAGAACATCCCAATTTACAGCTGTACCTTATCGACATTAGTAAAGAGGAGTTGCTTGCCGACTTTGCCAGTGCGGAGAGTGACCTGGAAAATTCACAGGTCTTCAAATTGCTGGTCGAAAGGGAGACCGTATCAGGTAGTCGCCCATACAATTTGGTTCTAGGTGATTTTTATATCACTGATGAGGAGCGGGACCTGCATCTGCTGATCGACCTTTCAACGATCGCTGAAGCGGCTGGCAGTGCTTTGTTGTTAGGTGGTGATACCAAATTGGCGGGCTGTCCCAATCTGGCAGGGTCCGTTGACCCCGATGATTGGTATTACCCCTTGAGTGAACGTTTTGCAGAGAGCTGGCAAGCCGTGCGGGAGTACTCCGGGAGTGAGTATGTGGCGTTGGCGGCCCCCCGGTTTATGTTGCGTCTGCCTTTTGGCAGCGAAACATCTACTACTGAGCACTTTGATTTCGAGGAGTTGACTCCCGAGCAAGGGCACCAGTATTACCTGTGGGGTAACAGCGTTTATCTGCTGGCTTTGGCTATATGCCAAGGGTTCTCCGCAAGTGGCAGACTTCGTGCGCCGTCATCGGCCACTTATGAAAGCCTGCCGTTGCATTTGCGCAAACTACCCCAGGGACAGTGGATTACGCCCTGTGCCGAGGCTTTGCTTACCGATCGCGGAGCGACAAGATTTATGCAAGCGGGGCTCAGTACCATGCGCTCTGTACAGGGACGGGACCAGATTATTCTGCCCCGATTAAGTTCCCTTGCCGGTGGGGCCCTGAAAGGCCCCTGGGACTAAAAGAAATGAACTGGATTGTCTTTGGCAGCCCGGATTAATTGACATGACTGGCAGATTTTTCCCGATCATTTTGCGTGACTTGGCGGCTTCCGGAAGCCGCTTGTGTTATTGCAAAGTCTATTAACAGCGTGAGTCAGGAAGACATGGATCTAATTCTCTCGGTATTGGCGGATCCCGCAGGGGCCAATATGCTCAAGCATACAAAACTGTTCACGAAAGAGGGGGGCAGTTTAGGTCGCTCTGCAGATAACTACTGGGTGTTACCTGATCCCGATCGCGTCGTCTCTTCCAAGCACGCACAGATCTCTTTCAGTGAGAATCAGTTTTTCCTGATAGATACCAGTACTAATGGCACCTATCACAATGATGGTGACAGCCCCTTAGGCAAGGGCAATAAAATAGCGCTTAAAGAGGGGGATATTGTTAATGTGGGAGAGTATCGACTCAAAGTGACGCTGCGAAAACCGCAGGCGCAAAGTGACTTGCCCAAGGGGCTGGACAGCGCAGATTTTCTCGATACTTCGGATCGCACAACTTTTAATGCCAGTGCCATGGCAAAGATGCAGAGCCAGGCAGAGGCTAAGCAGTTAGATAACTGGCTGGAACCTGGCGCTGGCAGCAATAGTGATATCTCTCAGACCGGTGAGTGGGGTTATGTTACTTCAGGCAGCCAGAGTGCGCCTTCAGGAGATAGCCTTCTCGGTGCGGATTCTGGGCCCCTGGATCCACTTTCTGCTTTTGACAAGCCACAGGCTTTTGCTGGCACAGAGGCTCCCGGCCTGGGATCACTGCCCGGATCCACCGGCCAGAATGATTCGAGCCAGTGGTCGGACGATGAATGGTGGAAAGATGGTAGTGATCAGGACCATGTACCAGCGGATCGTCATGCAGTACATATCGCTCCAGAGCCACAGCCTGTGGAGCCAATGCCTCCCGTACAGCCGCAGGTAACACCACCACAACAGTTCCAGGCTCCCCCTGTGCAGCCTCAGTTGGCGCAACCGCAAGCGCCAATGGCTCAACCGCAGACACCTGTCACGCCTCCTCAACCCCAGGTGCCTCCGGCCCAGGTCCAACCGCAGGTAGCTCCGCAAACTCCACAAGATAACCCGTTCGCCGATTCCTTTGCGGCGATACAGGGGCAGCAGGTTGAAGGTGCTCCAGGTTTTGATACGTCTCAGGGGCTGGCGAGCGGCCCGGCCAATTTTGCCGCGCAGGGGCAGAGTTTTTCCCAGCTACAGCAGCCGCAAGCTCAACCACAGGTGCCCGAACCGCAGCCCGAACCGCAGCCCGAACCACAACCACAAGCGGTGGCACCACCATCCGTCCCTAGTGCTGGTGTGTTGGCCTCGACCCTGGGCCTGAATATAAACCCAGCCCAACATCAGTTGGCTGATCAGCAGGCGGCGGAGATTGTACGCGAGACCGTTGCGCGCCTGATTGACCTGCTGCGTGCGCGTACCAGCATTAAAAATGAGTTGCGTGTACAGCGCACCATGATACAGACCGAGGCCAATAACCCGCTTAAATTCAGTGCTACAGAGCGCGATGCCCTCGAAGCGATGTTTGCCGGCAATGGGGCCTTTATGCAACCTAAAGAGGCTGTGCGCGATAGCTTCGATGATTTGTCGGATCATCAGGTGGCAGTGCTCGCCGGAATGCGTGCAGGTTACAGTGCGATGCTGAAATATTTCAGCCCTGACAATATCGAGCGTCGCCTGGGAAACACCTCGGGGATGTTTGGCAATAAAAATGCAAAAAAGTGGGAAGGTTTCAGTGCGATGTATCGCGACCTGGTTGGCGATCCCGATGCCTGTTATCGCAAGTTATTTGGCGATGAATTTGCAGTGACTTATGAAAATCAACTGTCTGAGCTGAAAAATGCCAGACAATTGAAAAATTAATTAATTGATCGAAAAGAGGGAGTTGGTCGTGTCGATAAGAAAATTATTGCATTTTACTTTGCTGGGAATATTAGTGATTACCCTGACGGCTTGCCAGACCACCAGGCGTACCCTGAATCTGGAGACCAGTGTGGAGTTGTCGGTAAATATCCGCGAGGACGTCAATCCCGATGATGATGGGCGGGCTTCGCCAGTTGTGGTGCGGGTATTTATGCTGGCGGATGACCGTCAGTTTGCCCGCGAGGATTTTCTGAACCTATATGAAAATGCACAGTCGCGGCTGGGCAAGGATTTGTTGGATACCGTAATCCTGAAAGAGTTTGCACCCGGAGAGCAGCGTATAGAAGAATTGCAGCTGACTCCAGATGTAAAATATATCGGCCTTCTGGCTGAATTTGTGCAGTATCAAAAGGCCGACGCTCTGCTGGTCTTGCCTATTACGGATCACAAGAAAAATGAGTACCGCGTAGCCCTGGCCGATACCCGTATCGGTACGCCAGATGATATTAATAAGCGCCGTCGCGGAATTGTTTCTCCTTTGTCTCGTCAGGATTCCGGAAAGCGCCAGAGCGATACTGTGACTATTTCCAGCGAAGATTATGAGGCGATGCAAAAACGCCTGCAGGAAATGGAAAAATCTAAATAGATCGGTAAACCTTTCTGATCAGCCCCTTTTATTGAGCCCCTCCTGAAGCGAGATGGGCCCTGCAAGGAAGACTTATGTCGGCAAACAACAAGGTGATCTGGAGCGAGGGTATGTTTTTACGCCCTCAGCATTTTCAACAGCAGGATCGCTATCTTGAACAGTTGGTTGAGGCGCGCACGGCCTCGCTGGGGCCCTATACCTGGGGTGTGATTGAGCTGGGCATCGACAGTGAGCCGCTGTCTATGGGTAAAATTTCCGTGTCCCGCGTACGCGCTATCTTTCCTGATGGTACCCCGATATTGGCACCGGAAAACGAGCACCTGCCTGACGTTTTGGATGTACCGATCAATACGCGCGATGAAGTGGTTTACCTCTGTGTGCCGATGAAACGGCCGGGTAGCCAGGAATCCATACGGGATCAGGAAGATTTTCCCCAGGCGCGCTATCAAACGGCCAATTTCGACGCGCGTAACAGCGCCGCTGCTTCTGGTGAGTCTGCCCGCATCCAGGTGGGTAAGTTGCGTGTGTGTCTCAAGCTGGAAAGTGATGACCTGAGCGGCTATGCCGCGATCGGTATTGCGCGTATACGTGAGCGCCAGCCAGAGAAGCCGGTGGAATTGGATGCGGACTATATTCCACCGCTTTTAAATACAGAAACCTCGGCGGTAATTAAAGCCTATATCGAGGAGGTTAAGGGGCTACTCGATCATCGTGGTTCGGCTCTCGGGCACCGCCTCAGTGATAGTGGCAGAAGCGGCTCTGCGGAGATCGCCGATTACCTTTTACTGCAAGTGATTAACCGTTTCGAGCCACTACTGAAACAGATTACTGCCCAGCCGCGCTTGCATCCGCACTGTCTGTTTGTGGAACTTCTCCAGCTGGCTGGTGAGCTATCGACTTTCACTTCATCGACCAAACGCCCGCCGGATATTCCCAGTTATGCGCATGAAAACCTGCAACTTAGCTTTGCCGGGCTGTTTTCGGCTCTTCGCCAGTCGCTCTCTACCGTGCTGGAGCAGACAGCCATTCCCATGGAGCTGGTGCAGAGAAAATTTGGTATTTATGTCGCGCCAGTTACCGATCCCTCACTACTAAAGGGCGCCAGCTTTGTGATGGCCGCGAAAGCGGATATGCCTGGTGACCTGCTGCGCAGCCGTTTCCCCACCCAGTCCAAAGTGGCACCGGTAGAAGCTATTCGCGAATTGATTTCTGCGCAGTTACCCGGCTTGAAATTGCGCCCACTGCCTGTGGCGCCACGGCAAATTCCCTATCATGCCGGGTTTACTTATTTTGAGTTGGAGCGCAGCGGTGAGCTGTGGCAGGCGATGTTACGGTCTGGCGGTTTTGCCGTGCATCTCGGAGCGGAGTTCCCCGGGCTGACCATGGAGCTCTGGGCGATAAGGAATAACTGATATGAGCAATGAAAGCTTTACTCCACCGCCGACACCCAATGCGGGTGACAGAACCGTAATGATTCCAACTCCGGGTGCGGCAGCCCCGGCGCAGCCGGCAGCGCCGTCCCAGCAGCCATTTTTTGCCAGCCCTGGTGGCAGTGTGGATATGCAGATCCGCAACAGCTTAAACCCGCTGGTTTCTGCCGCCTCCAAATTGCTCGGTGTGATCATCAAGCTGCGCACAACCATGAATCATTCCAATGTGCCGGATTTACACAAGCGCTTGACCAAGGAAATCCAGGCGTTTGAACGAGAGGCCAAACAGTTGGCTCTGGCTCCGGAGTCGGTTCTCACTGCGCGCTACCTGCTGTGTACTGTAGTAGATGAAGTGGTGCTTACTACTCCCTGGGGAACCGCCAGTGGCTGGAGCCAGCACTCGTTATTAAGTCTGTTCCATAAAGAGACTTTTGGTGGAGAAAAATGCTTTGCTATTTTGCAGCGCATGCTCGAAACGCCGGCCTCCCATCTGGAACTGCTGGAGCTTTTCTACTTGTGCCTAAGCCTCGGCTTCCAGGGCAAGTACCGATTGGTGCAGCGCGGCCACGAACAGATCGAACAGATACGCGATGAACTGTACCGAACGATTGAGCAACACAAGCCGGCTATGGACCGGGACCTGTCCCCCCGCTGGCAGGGCTGTGTCGAGCGCAAATCAGGCCTGATTCACTACGTGCCCTTATGGGTCGTTATGAGTGTTGCCTTGGGCCTGTTGGTCGCCACTTATAGCGGCTATCGCTGGTGGCTATACGAAACGACGACGCCAGTGGCTGATCGCGTTGTAGATCTCACAGGCAGTGACAGCGAAGCCCCGCAAGGGGAAGAAGGGTAACACTCGGACTGAACCGATCCGGCGCGGCAAAGCCCCGGGGAGATGGAGCTATTCATGAAACGCTTGCGCGACTTTTTTACCAATAAATGGGTGCTAGGACTGATCGGACTGTCAGCACTCTCTGTGCTCATTTGGTTTGGGGCGGATTACATCAAATTTGGCAGTGAAAACGCCACTCTTTCGCCAACTATTCGTATCACAATAATCGTATTTATTTTCGCCCTCTGGCTGGTGTGGAACTTGAGCCAGTGGTTGGTGGAGCGCCGCCAGAATCAGGCATTAATTAAGGGCATTGAAGAGTCTCAGGAGGCAGCACAGGATCCGGATGAGGAGCACTCCCGCGAGGAACTGGATGCACTGTCGGGGCGTTTCCGTGAAGCTATGGAAGTGTTGCGCAACGCCCGCTTCAAGTCAGACAAAGGTAAGATATCTCTATATCAGTTGCCCTGGTACATCATTATTGGTCCGCCTGGATGTGGTAAAACCACGGCTCTGGTGAATTCCGGCTTGGAGTTCCCCCTTGCGCAAAGTCACGGGAAAGAGGCTTTGGGTGGGGTTGGCGGTACGCGCAACTGCGATTGGTGGTTTACCAATGATGCGGTGCTGATAGATACCGCAGGCCGCTATACCACTCAAGATAGTCATAGGGTATATGACAACAGTGCTTGGAAGGCTTTCCTGGGGTTATTGAAGCGCTATCGTCGCCGCCGCCCGATCAACGGCGCCATGGTTGCTATCAGTTTGCAGGATTTGATGGTGCAAACTGAGGAGCAGCGCCAGCATCAGGCAAAAACAATTCGCCAACGCGTAAATGAACTGCAGCAGGAATTGGGCATTCGCTTTCCTATCTATCTCACCTTCACCAAGTGTGACCTGGTGGCGGGCTTTAGTGAGTTCTTTGATAACCTGTCCCAAGCTGAGCGTGAGCAGGTTTGGGGCGTGAGTTTCCCACGCGAAACCAATGCTACGATCGGTGCGCCTTTGGATAACTTCAAGGCGGAATTCAACCAATTGATAGAGCGCCTGAATCAGCGCGTTTTGTGGCGAGTGCACCAGGAGCGCAATGTAGAGAAGCGCGCTTTATTGCAGGGTTTCCCTGCTCGAATGGAAAATCTCGCAGATATTCTGGCCGACTTTATCAAGCAATCCTTCGAGCCAAACCGCTACGAAACTGTGCCAATGGTAAGGGGCATTTACTTTACCAGTGGTACCCAAGAGGGTAGCCCGGTAGACAGAATGATGGCTTCGGTCACCGCAGACTTTGGTCTTGAGCGCAGTGTTGCGCACAAATTCCAAGGGGCGGGGAAGAGCTTTTTCCTACACCGCTTACTCAAGGATGTTATTTTTCCAGAGGCGGAGCTGGTTGGCGTTAACCGCAGGGTAGAAACAGCCAATCAGTGGCTGCGCAGAGGGGTGTATGCCACGCTGGCGGCGGTATTCGTGGGCTCGATTTTCCTTTGGAGTGGCAGTCTTGCGTCAAATAAGCTGTCTATGGGGGAGGTTAATGACAGCCTGGCTGCCTATCAACAGGCTGAGGATGAGCTCAAGGGTAAACGGCCCACGCCAGCAAATACCTTGAAAATGCTTGAACCCCTGCGCCGGGCAACCTCAGTGTACGATCGCGAGGAGCACCCCTGGATATCTAACCTGGGTTTGTATGACAAACGCATCGACCAGGCGGTAGACCAGCTCTACCGTCATAAATTGGAAACTGTTTTCCTGCCGGCATTGTTGCGCGATATTGAGAGTAACCTCAGCCGCTTGGGCAGTGATGACCCGGCTCTGGTCAGTACGCTGAAAACTTACTTGATGTTCTTTAACCCGGACAAGCTCGATATTGCCAGTGTTGAGGGTTACTACAATTCACGCTGGGAGCGACAGTTGCCGGGGGAGGCCGGTGAGCAGGAGAATTTGCGCTATCACCTCGACCAGTTGTTAGCCCAAGCGATCCCCGCAAGTGTCCAGCAGAATGATCGCGTAGTGGCGCGTGCGCGCCAGCAGCTGCGACGTATCCCGGTACCGCAGCGTCTTTTCGCCCAGCTACAAAATAGCGATCTGGGTCAGACCTCGGTAGATCTTTATCAGGAGATTGGAGGTGATACCCAGCAGGTTTTTGGTGTAGCAGCTAATGATCCACGATTCAGTATCCCCTTCTTGTATACCAAAGCCGGATACAAGGAAATGGACTTCGGGGCCGATTCCCAGCTGATGACAAACATGGCCGAGGAGCGCTGGATTTATGGTGGCGATCTCACTGGTGAGGACTTTACCGAGGCAGATCGCGCGAAACTTGGCGAGGATGTGAAGCGTATTTATTTGAGTGAATATCTGCAACAGTGGCAGTCTTTCCTCGGCGGTTTCAGTATCCGGAGATTTAACAGTACCTCCCAGGCTCTGGAGGTTCTCTCGACATTATCTGATCCCATCTATTCACCACTACTGGCCGTGACAGAAATCACCGCGGATAACACTCGTCTGACCCCTCGCCCTGAACTGCCCGTAGATGCTAAAGGCGTGCCGCTGCCGGTATCCAGCACTACTCGCAGGCTCGGGGGCGCTGCGCTGGATAGTGCTGCAGGTGCCCTTAAGGATCACTACAAGCCCAATATTGTCGATGTGCGTTTTGAAGAGGTGCAGCGCATTACCCAAAGTGAAAAGGGCAGGCCGGCGAGGATTCAGGAGTACCTTGTCACCATCAACAAGATTCAGGAGTACCTGACTGAGATTGATAGTGCACCCGATTCCAATGAGGCCGCTTTTGCTAGCGCCAAGAGTCGTTTTGCAGGGGGCGGTGACGCTATCAAGCAGCTGAGGGTTAAAGCGGCCAATGCGCCAGCTCCCTTTGATAGGTGGCTAACAGATATTGCTGACGGCACCTGGGCACTGGTGATGAGCAAGGCAAAAGGCCATCTCAACCGGGTGTGGCGGGAGCAGGTCTATTTCAGTTATGCCAATACCCTGGCCAACCGCTACCCACTGCGCAGTGACCGCGACCAGGAAGTACCGGTGATGGAATTTAATCAATACTTCAAACCGGGTGGCATTCAGCAGAAGTTTGTCGACGAATACCTGAAGCCATTTGTCGATACTAGAAACTGGAAAGTGAAATATGTGGAGGGACAAGGCATGAGTCTTTCCCAGGAGACTCTGTCACAGTTGCGACGTGCGGAAAAAATCCGCAAGACCTTCTTCGCTGCAGGAGCAAACGCATCCTATTCGTTTCGCATTGAGCCGACCAAGTTGGATTCCAGTGTGAGACTGTTTGAGCTGGAGCTGGGAGACCAACGGGTTCCTTATTCCCATGGGCCCAAGACCAGTAAGAAACTCACTTGGCGCGGTGGTGAGAGCAACAGGGCGCGGATTATTTTTGAAGACCTGAATGAAACTGTGCACCGCAAACATTTTGAAGGGGACTGGGCATGGTACCGTCTTCTCGCCAGTTCTGATGTGGAATCTGGCCGCAGTAATGCTGAGCGATTAGTGACCTTCTCAGAAGAAGGGCGTAAGGCACAGTTCAGGCTGATCGCCTCCAATGTAAACAATCCGTTTGATCGCAGCCTGCTGCGTGGGTACAGGTGTCCAGAGACCCTGTGAGCAGAGAGAGAGTAATTTGCAAAACTCTATAGGTATTTTTGGCAAGCTGCCGGGACATGGGGATTTTATCCAACGCCAGTTACCCGCCAGCTTTGTCAGTGTGTGGGATGAATGGCTACAGCGCGTTGTACATGGCTCCCGAGAGATTATGGGCAATGAGTGGCTGGATTATTATTTAACCAGCCCGGTCTGGCGCTTTGTGCATGCTAAGGGAGTGATTGATGAAAGCGCCTGGGCGGGGATCCTGGTTCCCAGTGTGGATAGCGTTGGCCGTTATTTTCCGCTAACGATCACGGCACCGTTGCCCGCAGCTACCGATGCATTTACCTTCATGGCGCATGAAAAAGACTGGTTTCAGGGACTCTCTGAACTGGCGATCGGCGCTCTGCAAAATATGCTGCATGTCGATCAGCTATCTGTGGCTTTTGCACCAGTTCCTACGGGGTTATATACGACGATTTTGCCCGGACCTCAATCAGACTTTTATGTATCCAGTGGTGATGCATCGGGTATTGAGAGCAGTTATGCGGGGCTGCTAGGACAGTTGTGTAAAAAGAGCTTTGCCAGCTACAGCTTGTGGTGGTGTGAAGGGTCACAACATCTGGCTCCGACCAGTCTGTTATGTCCGTCACTGCCGAGTCCTGAGTTCTACTGTTCCATGCTGGGTGCAAGGCAGCCGCAAGTGGCGATGTAAGAAGTGGAGGGAAATATCGCGTGGCACAAATGATTATATTGGACAAGAACAAACACCACAGGCACAGCGTTCTGGTGGGGGATATTTCTCATAGTGATAAGCGACATGTCTGTCCGGTTTACCCTGGTGAATTCCATACGGTAGCGCAGGACTGTCCAGTTGTGTTTGCCAAGTCCGATGACGGCCAGGCGCTGGAAAGCTGTGCCATGTTGGGAATCAAGCCTGGCAAGAATCTGTTTTGGCAGGAGGGGAAGTGGCAGGGCACTTATATACCGGCAGTATTGAGAGCCCATCCCTTCTACTTACATTATCAGGATGTGGACTCCAAAAGTGCGGTGATTTGTATTGATTCATCGGCATTGTCGGCGGAAGCTGGTGAGACAGCCCACAAACTTTTTGAGGAAAACGGCGAGCCAACTCAGCATTTAGCTGGGGCCAGGAATCTGTTGTACAAAATTCATCAGCAGAAGTTGCAGGGTAAAGAGTTTATCCGCTGTCTCACTGAGTTGGATCTGTTGCAGGAGCAGGTTGTATTAGTCGACCTGCCGGGTAATACAAAACACCACCTCACCGGGGTGTTTTGTGTATCAGAGAAGCGCCTGAATGAGCTGGATGAGCGGGATTTTTTAACTTTGCGAAAGCGTGGTTATTTAGCATATATCTATGCTCATATTTTCAGTTTGAAGCAATCAGTGAATTTGAGTGGCTTGTTTAAAAAATATCACGCTCGTTCACTACATTGATTTATCGGGTCATAAGTATGGAACTCAATTAATAATAGAGTGATTGAGTTGAGAAAATAATTGATCGATGGTCTCCCCTATGGGGGGTATCGCTTGTTGGCAGGACATGCGGAGTGTGTCCAGAGGTTGCCTACCTATCAATCGCTGCAGGAAGCTAGGGTTAGGGTATGTCTTACGTGGTGGTATTTACAGGGGAAATAAGGAAGCTTTATGAAAGGCGCCGGGCAATTGCGGCACTGGATAGTGATTTTGGATTTAGTTTCAGTCAAATAAAAGCCCTGATGGCCAGCTCCAGGTCACGATTAAAGAAAACTGATGATAGGGCGGAAGCCTGTCGATTTATGCACAAATTGTGGAACTCCGGTTGGCACTCTCAATTGTACTTGGACGTTGAGCTTTTGCACTGCACTAAAGCATCCAGTGAAAGTGGTGGATCGGAGTTGCCAGTAGTACTGGGTAAACTGCACAGTACAGATCCCGGAATTTCTGTGAGTGCGCCGCGCAGCTGGAGTTCATGCGATAACCTGAATCCTGGTGCGGTGATTCAGGCTGGAAATGTAGAGGCCAATCGCTATCTGATTGTTTTGGCGCAGAACCGTTCAGAGCTTCCTACTGAACTCACGCTTGCCGATTACGGTGAAGCGCAGATGAAGCAGTGCCTGGAGAAGGTTGCTGGCGGAGAGCGGTTGAGTGGCCCCGATCCGGTGGAACACTCATGGCAAACAGGACTTTTGTACGAGATGAGTGCGAATATTGGCCAGGATTCCGTGCAGTATCTGGTCGCTTTTTTTCAGAATTCGCAGAGTTTTTATACCTTGTTTTTGTGGACCGATTTGCAGAGCTTTACACAGAGCAAAGTAGAATTTATTCAGGTAGTGGCTACTTTCCAGTCATTACATCCTGATTCAGGTACCGCAGAAAATAAGGGCTCAGCTGTAATCACCGTGTAATGACCCCTGAAAAAATCCTAAATACTAAAAATTTAACAAAAATAATTTGCACAGCTTTGTGCTTCATGCACTTTTTTTAGGGTAATGTTGGCTCATCGTGTCATTTGCCTTGATTAGATCTTTACAACGTGTACTCTTCTCGAGATTCTTATTGAAGGAATTGTTTCGGTAGAAGGGACTTATTTTCATGGCATTCCCAAATACAATAAATATCGAAGAACTCATTGCTCCAATCACCTCGGACAGCCCCGTCGGAGAGGATATCCGAGAGGATCGCTCTCCAACCTCGGATTACTACTCCATCAAGGATGCGCGCAATAGCGCCCGGGCTGCTGAGCGCTCGGCTATGTTCGATGAAACAGATGCTGATCTTCTGGCGCCCTGGCGTGATGTAGCTAAATCTGCCGAAAAGATTCTTACCAAGAAAGGTAAGGATCTGGAGGTGGCCAGTTGGTATACCGAGGCACTTATCCGGCTGCATGGCTTTACTGGGCTGCGCGACGGTTTCCAATTGATAGACCAGCTTATAGAAGAATTTTGGGATGGCTTATTCCCGTTGCCGGATGAGGATGGCATTGAGACAAAAGTTGCCCCCCTGACAGGCCTCAACGGTGATGGTGGCGATGGTACTCTAATGATGCCGATCCGCAGTGCGCCGGTCACTCCCGAAGGAGACTACGGAGATTTCTCCTTCTTCCAGCACCAGCAGGCGCGAGATGCTGATCGCATTGCTGATGACGATGCTAAAGCCGCACGAATTGAAACTTTGGGTTATAGTTTTGAGGACGTCAATCAGTGTGTGAACAGTGCGAGTAATGAGTGGGCTCAGAACCTGATTGAGACAATAGAGTCCAGCATTGCTCACTACAAAAATATTAATGATGTGCTGCGTAAGAGTTGCGGCCATGATGCCCCTCCCTCGACCAATATTTCCTCTCTTTTGGATGAAGTGCTGCGCACAGCCAGATTTATTTATAAAACCCAGTTGGAATCGATAGCGGCTCAGGCTGAAGCAACAACGACCCAAGGTGATGAGTCAGCATCAGCTGAGGCTGTCTCAGATGATGCTGTCCCAAATGTTGCGGCCACATTGGTGGCCAATGCTATCGCGGTACCTACAGGGCCTGTGTCCTCGCGTGAGGATGCACTTCGCCTGTTAGAGCAGGCCGCCAAGTATTTCAGGACTTACGAGCCCCATACTCCGCTGGCACCAGGTCTGGAACGACTGATTGGCTGGGGGCGTATGACGGTTTCAGAATTGATGACAGAGTTGCTGCCGGATGAGCAGTCCCGAGCACTCTATTCCCAGCTCACAGGAGTGCGCCTGGATGGCACCGATACTCAGCGCTACGTCGCGCCACCAGTATCGAGCAGCACCCCTTCGTCTGCACCGGCTGCATCTGAGCCTGCGCCTGCCACTTCTGAGCCAGCGCCTGCTTCCGATGATGCTTGGGGCAGTCAACCACAAGAAGAAGCCAGCACAGGTTGGTAGTTAATTGAGAACAGCAGTCCCTAAATCTAGGAAAGGAGACCTGAGATGTCTGAAAGCATCCACAATAAACTAAAGCGTGTGCGCAAGCCGCGTGTACATATTACTTATGATGTTGAAACTAATGGCGCAGAAGTCAAAAAGGAGCTTCCTTTCGTGGCGGGCGTTATGGGCGATTATTCAGGTGATAACACTGAAAATCGCAAGGCGTTGAAAGATCGTAAATTCGTTCAAATCGATCGTGACAATTTCAACGATGTAATGACCAAGGTAAACCCGAAGTTGAACCTACAGGTGGAGAACACCCTGTCAGGTGACGGCAGTAAAATGGCCGTGGATCTCGATTTCAGACAAATGGACGACTTCTCCCCAGAGCAGATTGTGGATCAGGTTGAGCCGCTCAAGCAGCTTTTGGAGGCGCGCAGTAAATTGCGTGACCTTTTGAGCAAGGCTGACCGTTCAGAAGAGCTGGAGAAAGTTCTGGAAGATATTCTGAAGAGCACGGAAAACGTAGGCGCTATTTCCGAGCAGCTGGGCCTGAACAAGGATAAAGGAGAGGACTCAGAATGAGCACAGAAGTAGAAAATGTAGCGGAAAGCGAAGCTGAGGAACAATCTTCCAGCCTGTTGGACCAGGCGATTGCCGCAACTAAGCAAACTGAGCCTCAAGAAGCGCAAGACCTGATTGCAAACCTCACTGAACAGGTCCTAAAAGGTACCGTTACCTGGGATCGCAACCTGACTCAGACCATTAAAACTGCGGTTAGCGCGATTGACCAGGCTATGTCCAAGCAGCTGTCCGCAATCCTGCACGATGAAAAATTCCAAAAGCTGGAAGGCTCCTGGCGTGGGCTCAACCACTTGGTGATGAACTCTGAAACCGGGGCGACAATGAAGATCCGCATGCTCAATCTGAGCAAGCGTGAACTGTTCCGTGACCTGGACAAAGCTGTTGAGTTTGACCAGAGCCAGACCTTTAAGAAAATCTATGAAGAAGAGTTTGGCACCGCTGGTGGTGAGCCTTATGGCTGCATGATTGGTGATTTCGAATTTACCAGCCACCCAGAAGATATCGAGCTGCTGAGCAAGATGTCGAATGTTGCTGCAGCGGGCTTCTGTCCGTTTATTTCCGCTGCCGGCGCCGGTATGTTTGGTTTTGATGATTACACTGAGCTGTCCAAGCCCCGCGATCTCGGCGGTATTTTTGAGTCAGCTGAATACATTAAGTGGCGTAGCTTCCGCGACAGTGATGATTCCCGTTTCGTGACTTTGGTGATGCCGCGCACCCTGGCTCGTACCCCTTATGGCGCCAATACCAAGCCCATCGAAGCTTTTGATTTTGAGGAGTTTGAAGTTGATGAGTCCGGTGTTTCCCGTCCGGCTGAGCACGACCAGTACTGCTGGATGAATGCTTCTTATGTTATGGGTACCACCATGACCAAAGCTTTCGCTGAAAACTCCTGGTGTACTGCAATTCGCGGTGCAGAGGGTGGTGGTAAGGTGGAAGGTCTGCCCTCACACGTGTTTAAAAGTGATGACGGCGATCTTGACCAGAAATGCCCTACTGAAATCGGTATTACCGACCGCCGTGAAGCGGAACTCAGTGCTCAGGGCTTCCTGCCGCTGTGCCATTATAAAAATACTGACTATTCCGTATTTTTCGGTTCCCAGAGCGCACAGAAAGCCAAGACTTATGATGACCCGGATGCAACTGCAAACGCAGCTATTTCCGCGCGTTTACCTTATCTGATGGCCACTTCTCGTATCGCCCATTACCTGAAAGTAATGGCTCGGGACAAGGTGGGTTCTTTCATGGAAGCCAGTGACTGTGAGCGCTGGTTGAACAAGTGGATTTCCCAATACACCAACTCAAATCCGGATGCGAGCCCGGAAATGAAAGCGAAGTACCCGCTCTCTGAGGCCCGTGTGGAAGTGAAGGAAATTCCAGGACAGCCTGGCTGTTACAGTGCGGTTGCTTATTTGAAGCCTTGGCTGCAGATGGAAGAGCTGACTACATCCATGCGTATGGTGGCGAATATCCCGTCCGCTGGATAATGCCACAGGCCCGCCTGTTTGAGGCGGGCCACCTCTTCAAAGGGCCTTGCTCAAGGCCAGGATTCTGTCGAGTCTCTCAGGAACAATGCTTGTGGGAGTTTTCCGGTGCCTTGCGCAACACATGACCAGATAATGGAAGATCACGTAGACGTACTACCGGAAAAGTTGGCCAAGGGAGAGCAGAGCGAACTTCGGCGCTTTTTAAGTGAGCCGGATGATCTGTTTGCCTTTGAATATTGGCTAACTGAAATTTGTCCCTGCTCAAAGAAGGATAATTTTTCTGTTCGCCAGTATCTCAGCCGCGTGATTATGGAGCTGGATGAGCTTATTTGTGATCAGGTAAATCGGATCATTCATCACCCTCGCTTCCAACAACTCGAAGCAAGTTGGCGTGGTTTGTCCATGCTGGTTTTTAATACGCCGCACTCGGACAATATTAAGATCAAATTACTGGATGCCAACTGGCGGGATTTGAGCAAAGATATGGAAAGAGCTCCGGATTTTGATCAGTCCGGTCTTTTCCACCTAATCTATAACGAGGAGTTCGGCACTCCGGGTGGTGAGCCATTTGGCCTACTACTGGGCGATTACTATATCTGCCATCGACCAATGCCGGATCACCCCTACGATGACGTATTTACACTGCAGGGGATAGCGCATACGGCAGCAGCTGCTTTTGCTCCTTTCATTTGTGCCGCCACTCCGTATCTCTTTGGTATTGATCATTTCGATGACCTTGCAAAACCAATCCAGTTTTCCGAAGTTTTTCGCCAGAAAGAGTATATTCGCTGGAATAGTTTGCGCGACCTGGAAGATAGCCGCTTTGTTGCGGTTACCCTGCCGCATGTACTAATGCGCGAGCCTTACAGTGTTGAATTTTCCCGCTATCGTGGATTGCGATTTCAGGAGCAGGTTAATGCCTCTCACAACCGACACTATTTATGGGGTAATGCCTGTTTTGCCTTAGGCGCCGTGCTGCTGCGTGAATTTAGTGAGGTGGGATGGTTTTCCCATATTCGTGGCGTAGCCCGCGATCACCTGGGTGGCGGTCTGGTAACCCAGTTGCCGAAAATACCCTATAGACCGGATAGCAATCCTTCGATGGTGCGTATGTCCACCTCGATTCTGGTTACAGATTTTGCGGAAAGGGATTTGTCTGAGCTGGGATTTGCCTGCTTGAGCCACTGTTATGATACCCCTTACAGCGCATTTAATAGTGTGCCGTCTCTACAAAAGGCTAAGCAATACACCTCGAAAGCCGCCACAGCGAATGCGCGTATCAGTTCCATGTTACAGCAGATTCTTTGTGCGTCCCGCTTTGCACATTATATCAAGGTAATGATCAGGGATAAGGTTGGTGCCTATATGAATGCCGCTGACTGTGAACGCCAGTTACAACAGTGGCTCGATCGTTATACCACTGGCCGTGACGATCTTTCGTGGGAGATGCTTGCGCGCTATCCATTGCGCGAGGCACGAGTCAGGGTGGTTGATGAGCCTGGCAAGGCAGGTAGCTATCAAAGTGTTATCCACTTGAAAAGTCATTATACCGTTGATCATTTGGTTTCTGAACTGAAGCTGACTACGGCCTTGGCGACCATAGGTGTAGGAGGCACTTAGGTTTATGGCAAAGGAAAAGCGCCTGCTGGCACCGGTTCTGGACAGACTGCTGGATTCTTCTAGCAGAATGGATATACATCAATCCCATCAGGTTCTGAGGCAATTACGTGAGGGAGTGCGACGCGATCTCGAGTACCTATTTAATACGCGCTATCGCTGTATTTCTGCTCCTGATGGACTGGATAATCTTGAGCACTCTAATATTAATTATGGTCTCCCGGATTTATCCACAGTAAATTTATCTTCATTGGGCAGCAGGAAACAGTTTTGCCGGGATATAGAAAAAACAATCCTAAATTTTGAGCCAAGAATTCGCTCGGTAAAAGTCACAACCCAGGAAAAGGTTGATGTAGAGGATCCGAGTATTCGTTTTCGAGTCGAAGCTGTATTGCATGTGAACCCGGCGGCAGAAGTGATTGTGTTTGATTCGGCCCTGAACCCTGTGACCCAACTGGTAGACGTGTCTGAGATTATGTAATGAGTGAAAAATTAATCGATCTCTATGAGCGCGAATTAGCCTTTATTCAGCAAACTTCTGCTGAATTTGCTCGGATGCATCCCGCAGCGGCCTCGCGATTACAATTGGATGCGGAAACAGTTGACGATCCTCTCGTGGGACGCTTGTTATCGGGTTTCGCTTATATGAATGCGAGGGTACAGCAGAAACTCAGCGATGATTTTCCCGAGCTGACAGATGCTATGCTGGAAACCCTTTATCCGCATTATCTAAGGCCAATTCCCTCCTGCGCTATTGTACAGTTTGAGCCGGATGCAGATCTCGATGCTATCACTCCGGTGGCAGCTGGTACTTTATTGGAAAGTGAAAGCTTTCAAGGACAGACCTGCCGCTTTACTACTAATTATCCGGTAGATATCAGTCCATTTCAGCCCGTGAGCGCTAGTCTGATGCCCAGGCCCTTTATTGCACCTGGTTGTAATGATATCCAGGGGGCAAATGCGGTTCTTAAATTGTCCTTAAAAGCTTTGAGCCCGGATTTAAGTTTTGCGGAAATGACACCGGAAAATTTGCGTTTTTTCCTGCGCGGTCAAGCTACGCACGTATATGCTCTTTACGATTTGTTGCTGACAAAGTGTGTAAAGTTGGTAGTAGCCAATGGTGAGAGTGACCCTAAACCAACATTTCTATCTCCTGATGATATCAAACAGGTAGGGCTGGACGAAGATCAGGGATTGTTGCCTTACCCCGATACAGCATTTATTGGCTATCGGCTACTGACAGAATATTTTGCTTTTCCAGAAAAATTCCTATTTCTGGATATTGCCAATTTGCAGAATGCTCTGAATGAGAGCTATGGTGATACACTAAATCTCTATTTCTATCTTTCTGAAACCCATGAAGAATTGGAAAAACAACTGGTTCCCAGTATGTTTGCCCTTGGCTGCACTCCGGTAATCAACTTATTTAGTCAGAGTGCTGATCCAATCCCCTTGAGTCACACTCAATATAATTATCATATTGTGCCCGATGCTCGCCGCAGTGATGGCTTGGAGATTTATTCCATTGACGAGGTCGCTGCGACAGATGGTGATGGAGAAACGACCAATTACCGACCATTTTATGGCATTAAGCATAGTCAGCATCATGCGGAGCAATCGGCATTCTGGTACAGCCAGCGCAGAGATGTTATTGAAGGTGAGCATCGCAATGAACAGGCTTCAGAGGTTGATATCAGCCTGGTAGATCTCGATTTTAATCCACACAGAATCAGTGACCAGACGCTGGATATCAAGCTAACTTGCTGTAATCGCAATTTGCCAAAAAAACTACCCAGTGGAAATTCGCAACCTTATCTAGAGGTGGTGGATGGAGATGTTCCAGCCAGTCGTATTTCCAGTGTGGTTGCGCCAACAGCGACATTGAGACCTCCGAGAAGAGAGCGTGGTTTCTGGCGATTAATTTCACACCTGAATTTGAATCATCTTTCACTATCAGGTGATCAGGGTTGTGACGCGCTCAAGGAGATATTCAGGCTATATGATTTTCGCGATTCTGCCAGCACGCGCAACTTAATTGAGTCGTTGCTTAAGTTGCAAACCAAGCCTGTTACCGCACCGATACAGATCGATCAGAGTGTAGTTTTGTGCCGGGGTACTGAAGTGGAAATAGAACTCGATTCTATGATGCTTACTGGTACTAGCCCACTCTTATTTGCCAGTATTATTGAGCGCTTTTTAGGACTCTATTGCTCTATTAATTCATTTACCAAATTGATTGCCACTATGAGTGGCAGAGATGGAGACTTGAAGAGATGGCCACCTCGCGCCGGCGAAAAAGCTTTACTGTAATAGAGCGGCTGCGCCGAGAACCCTACAATTTCGACTTTTTTCAGGCTGTACGTCTGGTAGAGCGGGCAGTGTCAATGTCGGATGGCGGGTTCTGTAAAGAGCCTATTGCCGGAGCCGCACCACCATCCAAAGAATTGGTTCGTTTTAGCGCTCAATCGGGGCTTTCATTTGTTGGGTCAGACGTTCTACGCCTTGAGAAAAAACAATCCGTTGGGGCACAAGGGCAGGACGCCGATGTCAGCCAATGGCATATGGAGGTTGGGTTTACCGGTTTGATCGGTAGTCAGGGGGTTATGCCTTACTACCTGACTGAGCTTGTGCAAAAAGAGCTGAGGGAAAATAACACGGCTCTGCGTGATTTTCTCGATATGTTCAATCATCGTCATGTGTCACTGCTCTACCAAGCTTGGTACAAATATCAACTTCCAGTGAATTATGAACGGCAGCGCCTGCGCACTGAGCGTGAACCTGATCTTTTCACCCAAGCTATTGCTTCCCTGGCTGGACTCGGCACGAGTGAAATGCGTTACCGGATGCCTATACCTGATGAGGCAATGTTGGGAATGGCCGGCCACCTTGGTCAGGAGCGATGCTCTGCGGCAGCTCTGACCAGTATGATCAAGCACTACTTTAATCTTATCGTGAGTATTGAGCAGTTCCAGGGGCAATGGGATGCGCTACCCAAAGATATTCTCTGTAGACTCCCGTGTGATGAGGCTCCTGATGGGGTGAATAATTGCCTTGGTACCAACACGATCCTGGGGACTCATTGCTTCCAGGCACAGAATAAATTCCGGGTGATTATAGAACCAATGGCCTATGAGCAATTTATGACAATTGCTCCTGGAACCCAGAAATTGGAAGCATTAAAAGCGTTTATTAAGTTTAGCGCAGGTATTGAAATGGATTTTGAACTTTCCGTATCACTGCCTTCCAAGCAAGTGTCACCGGTACAGTTAAATCGGAAATCTGAACATGAGCCCCTGCTGGGATGGAATACTCATATGGCCAGTGAGCAGGAAGCTGTAGATCCAGTGCAGATTACGCTAAGTGCTGAAAATTTATCACCCGATGAAGCTTTACCAGCAGCATAAGTAATATTTAACAATAATTTTTAAAAGGACCTTTACGCCGTGATTAATATTGATCTGAAGCGGTTAGTGGATACCATGACACCGCACATGCGTGACTCTCTTGAGGGGGCTGCCGGCTTGTGTTTGGCACAGAACCAGTACAATGTAGAGTTAGAGCACTGGCTACTCAAATTGTTGGACCAGTCTGATACAGACCTGTATCACCTGCTGGAAAAACATGATTGTAACCCAGCCAATTTCGCCAAACAGTTGGCAACGGCAATTGCTGGGTTCCGTTCCGGAAGCAGCCGCCCACCGGCGCTGTCTCCGACTATTGTAGAGGCAGGTAAAAATGCCTGGATGCTTGCTTCAATTGACTATGGCCATCGTGCTATCAGTTCCGGGCATTTCCTGGCGGCGCTATTATTGGAAGAAACTTCCCGCCGACAAATCCTAGAGTCTTGTCCCGAACTCAAGAATATAGCCCCGGAATCTGTCCGTGAAACAGCTAGAGCGATGTTTGGTCAGAGCGGAGAATCCAGCCATGTAGGAGCTGCGGCAGCCAGTAGTGATGGAGCTGCTGCGGTGGCCGCAGCGGCCAGCAAGGCGCCGGCGTTGGACAAGTACACTATTAACCTCACCGAAAGAGCCAAAAAGGGTGAGATCGATCCTGTACTCGGCCGAGATGAAGAAATTCGCCAGTGTATCGATATCCTAACCCGTCGCCGACAAAATAACCCAATTCTTACCGGCGAAGCCGGTGTTGGCAAAACCGCCGTCGTGGAAGGGTTTGCATTGCGCATTGCCAGTGGTGATGTACCAGAGCCATTGCGTGGTGTCGCTGTACGTACACTCGACCTCGGCCTGTTACAGGCGGGCGCCAGCGTAAAGGGCGAGTTCGAGAATCGCTTGAAATCGGTTATCGAAGAAGTACGCGCTTCAGCTACGCCAATAATTTTATTTATTGATGAAGCCCACACCATGATTGGTGCTGGTGGTAAGGAAGGACAGGGTGATGCGGCTAACTTGCTGAAGCCCGCGTTGGCCAGGGGGGAATTGCGTACTCTCGCCGCAACGACATGGGCGGAATACAAAAAATACTTCGAGCGCGACCCAGCCCTCACCAGACGCTTCCAAGTGGTAAAAGTGGAAGAGCCAGATGAAAACAATGCTATTGATATGATGCGTGGTATTGCTACTTCCCTGGAACAGCATCACAAGGTGCGTATTCTGGATGAAGCAGTTATCGCATCAGTGAAATTGTCCCATCGCTACATTCCCGGCCGCCAGCTTCCCGACAAGTCGGTAAGTCTATTAGACACCGCCTGTGCTCGGGTGGCTTTGAGTCAGTCGGCTACGCCGGGGGCAATTGAAGATGCTCGGATTAATATTAATCGCACTACTACCACTCTGGCCAAGTTGGAACGTGAAAATGCGGCAATGGGTGAGCACGAAGAGCAATTGGCTGAATTGAGAGAGTTTAAGCAAGCTGAAGAGCAGCGCCAGGCCTCTCTGGAGCAGCAACTTACTCAGGAAAATGAGCTGATTGAGCAGATTCAGAAACTGCGTGATCTGATTGACGCTGAGTTTGTAAAAACTCAGGGTGGTAATATTGAAGAGACTCCCGATGCTGCCTTGTTGGCAGACTACCAAGAACAACTTAAAGTTCTTATCTCTGATCTGGAGGCGATCCAGGGAGATACACCACTCATGCAGCCTGCGGTGGACGAGCAGGCAATAGCTGCGGTAGTTGCCAACTGGACTGGAATCCCGGTAGGCAAAATGGTGAGCGATGAAATTGTTGCAGTGAAGACACTGGCCGACCGGCTGAATAAGCGTGTCATAGGACAGCCACACGCAATTGAAGCCGTTGCCCAGGCAATCCGTACCTCCCGTGCTGGGTTGACTGATCCCCGTAAGCCTGTCGGGGTATTTATGTTCTGCGGTACCAGTGGTGTGGGTAAAACCGAAACTGCGTTGGCTTTAGCGGATGAGCTATTTGGCGGTGAGCAAAGTATTACCACAATTAATATGGCTGAGTTCAAGGAAGAGCATAAAGTTTCCATGCTTCTGGGCTCTCCACCAGGGTATGTTGGTTACGGAGAAGGTGGTGTGCTCACTGAAGCTGCACGACGTAAGCCTTATTCAGTAATCCTGCTAGATGAAATGGAAAAAGCCCATCCGGGTGTGCAGGATATTTTCTACAATTTGTTTGATAAAGGCACAATTAAGGATGGTGAAGGTCGTGATATCGACTTTAAGAACACAGTTATTATCATGACTTCAAACGCTGGTGAAGACGCTATCAGAGCTATCTTTAACCAAGTTGAGGAAAAGCCTGAACCGGATGTATTGTTGGATAATATCCGTCCTCATCTGTTACAGAAATTCAAGCCGGCTTTCCTCGGCCGGGCTAATGTAGTTGCCTACTACCCGCTGGATGACGAGGATCTGGTTGAGATTTGTAAAATCAATATGCGCAAGATTGAGAAACGAGTGCGTGAGCACTACGGAGCATCTTTCTCATATGATGAGGATGTACTTATCAATATCGTAGCGCGATGTCATGAAGCTGATACTGGCGCCCGTAATATTGAGGTGATCTTAAATAAAACTCTGTTACCTGAATTGGCTAGTGAGTGCCTGGATAAGATGGCGAAAGGTGAAGAAGTTAAGGTAATTAAAGTTTCCGCGACTGAAGAAGGTGACTTTGCCTATAACGTAGAATAATCAGAAAACTAGCCCAGTAGTGGAGTCAACTGGATTGCACTACTGGGCTGGGTACCACTTAATGCCATATTACTATAGTTACTTCTGCTAAGTCAGATTAATGAATCATTCTTCCTGCTCTCATTACTAAGTCAGAGATAGCCCGATGCATACGTAAGAACACCATGCGCATAAATGAGACCGTGATGTCAACTCCTTCCACAATAGTCATACCTATTAACTGAGCAAATCTACGTATTAGCCGCATTACCCAGAAGGAAATATCTTTACTTACTTGGTAGGCGTTATGTAGGAATATTGCCAACCTGTCTAAGATGGTAAATGTTGTACTTCCTGCGACAACCAAAGAGATTCCAGCCAAATGACCGATCTTCTTTAAGACCCAGAGTAACGCCTCTCCTGCAATCCAAGCGGTATTCATGGATAATGAGAGAATACCATCTGATTTAAGCCAGGCTTCGATACTTTTATCCAAATTACCTTTAGGCTTTCTTTGTCTAACAGTATCCCAATCTAGACTTGTTTCATTCGGTGCGACAGAGTCAATATAGGTTTCGCTGCTATGATTAGTAAGAGGACTATAGCTTGGGCTTGGTAGTTCAAAATCTCCTATTCCACCGCTCGGTACATGAACAAATGGCCAAGTAGGCACCATAGGAACAGCATCGGCTCGATGATAAACTCGGTAGATATTGTGAGGAGTTAATCGGCGTTTACAATTATTGGAGAATTGATCAAGTCCAACCCTGGGGCTCCCATAGGTGTAGAGTTTTACAGTTTTTCCTGTGTTAGAGGAGAGCCAATCTGCAGCTAGAGTCGCTAGAGCCCCACCCAGGCTATGTCCAACGCAGTGTATTGTATGTATGTTAGATGGAAGATTTTGAGAAAAATTTTCTAGCTGAGGAAAGAAACTTTCAAAAGTATAGTAGAAGCCCTGATGTACTGACCCGCCAGTATGGAATCGTTTAATACCTGCATTTAGATCTGTTAATAGGTCGTAACCGCTGGCAGTTCCTTTCAGAGCTACAAAAGCCTGCCCTTTAAAGTTATCTTTACCACATGTCGCGATGCCCATTGCGTGAGTACTTTTTATTAGAGTAAAAGCACCTGTTTTCCCTTGTATTTTATTGGGGAGGTTTTCTTTTATGTCAAAGTCATCCTTGTATAGATCAAAGAAAATCTCTTGGTCATTAGGTTTCTTGATTAAGTAAATATCTGCAGCAAGCTGAGCACTATATTGTGGTGTGAGCATTATTTTGAATCCTTTTTATGGTTAAATAAATTTGCAAGAAGTCTTTACCGCTGACTTGAACTTTCTTTCTGTTTTTGGCTCGTCAGAGAGTTCACACGATAGATTAATTGGGTCACCGTTCATTTCTGAGTTTTCACCAGGATTTCTTTTTGCATAAATCCAAATTAAATAGTTATTATTTTCATATTCTACGTTTATGCTTTGTGAGGAAATAAACTCTACAGGCAGCACCTGAGTAAATGAATTTTCAAATTTTGCAGGAAGATCAACATTTCCGTCTTCATCTGAAGTAAAGAAGTCAATTTGCTCATCTTTCCAGTCAATCGTGCGAATAATTTTTGCGCCTACGGCAGGTTCACCATTTAAGGTGAGTCGGATTTTCATTTCTGAAAATGTGCATGCTTTTAGCGGGTTTAAAAATGCCATTCCGTAAGTTCCTCCTGAAATAGATAGAAGAAGTAAAATTATTAATGTGATTTTGAGGGGCAATATTTTATTGTGCATAAGAGTAAGTTTTTCATGTTAAGATTTATGGGCTGAATTTTTAGATTTATAATTTTAAAGCTGACAAGGTTTTTTCATCTTGCCTGATTCTATTTGACGCTACCTTTGGATGAATGCCATGGGTGTATGCGCTAACTAAAGAGTAATTTTTAATATTATCTATGACAAGTTAGCCTTTGTTTCCTAAGAACTATTTATCCAGTTGTAGCTGCAGGGCTGTATTCTATGAAGTGCAAGAAAAGACCTGAAGTTAATATTTGCACTTCATCCTGAGTGGATAAGAATATATAAATTTATGTGCAGCTAATTAGCTTTGAAGCTAATGGATATCAGGCTAAAAAAATAAAGAGGCTACTTGTTTTTGTACGTAGCCCAATTTTTCGTTACTGTCACCAGATTATTTTAAGATAAATAATCGCTTGTTTGTCTAAACAACGGTAGGTTCTTTATTATTTGCTCAGACAATCTATTGTTTATATACAAGGCGCCATAGGTGGAATATTATTTAGCCACCGATCAGTACTGTGGGGCATCCGATTACAATCTTGCCGCCATGGCCAGTTGTATCTCCCATGCGGGCAGCAGGCTTCTTTTGCAGCAGTACGGTAGTGCTGCCCATAGCCACAGTATCTGGTGGTCCTACACAGGTACAGGCACTGCCAACCGTAGCTGAGGGCATTCCGCCGATAATGACCGTTGGAGCACCTGGGCTGAGGATCGGCCCGCCGACGTGAGGTACAGTACCTGTCACCATCGGACAGACATGCATATCCGTAATCCGTGAAGCAGGCTTGCCCATATTTAGTCCTCTATCCTGCCATTACCGCCACGTGCCAGATCCAACCCTTGATTCATGTATCTTGCGAATCTTTTGCCGGGATCCACTGGATCAGATAAAACTGCAGCGAGAGTGACACTACCAGCGACGGCGTGTGCATAAAGATGTTCTGGCGGCTCAACCACAGGCTCACCTTCCGCCGCCAGACTTCCATGGCACCAACTCGCTGCTGTAGCAGCCCAGCTCGCTGGGGTTTTGTGCTTGGTTTTATCGCCCAGGGTTTTGCACTTTAACCGAGTCTCTTCGCTGGGTTTTTTGGCCCAGCTTTCCGCAGCAACTAATGCATTTACATTGTCTTCATCAGTTTCTGGGCTTTGAATATCCCGAGCTGCGAGACAGGCCCACCAAACAGCTTCCCGTTTGGGGAGCCCATGTGCCAATAGTTTGATCGCATCGGGATAAAGACCCGCGTCAACCAGTTGGTTAATGCTGACCTCGGGTGCAGTATCGGGCACCAGGTGCTCTTCCGCTTCTTCACTCACCTCAAAATTTTTTAGCAGCTCCGCCGCGGTAAGTGCTTGTACTTTGATCAGGTCAGTCATTCTTAGTTAATCCCCATCAGTTGATCATAGTCACGCCGCCTTTCAGGGTAAGCATGCCGCCGCCTTTAACTTCAGCTGTAGCATCTCCCTTGCAGGAAAGCATTGTACCTTTGATGGTGATTCCCGCTGGGGTTAGCTTAATACTACTGCCCCCAACCTTTAATTCAATTGAAGCTTTTGAGGATATTTTGATAGCCCCCATAGCATCTGTGGTTTGCGAGCCTTTGCTAATCTTGAGTGTGTGATTGCCTGAACCAATCGTGACAGTCTGGTTTCCTTTATCCACATTCAATTTTTGGTCACCTTTGGCAATGGTGACTACTTCGCTACCATCAGTTACGGTGATGCTACGATCCTGTTTAACTTCCAGAGTTTGCTTGTTTTCTATTTTGCCAGTTTGGTCATTATGGATAACAAAGTTGTGATCCTTACCGGCTTCCATATAGATTTCTTCGTTGCCACCTTTGTCATCAAAGCGCAACTCGTTAAAGGTGCTGCCCTCATACTCGGTTTTCCAGCCACTTTGGGTGGCGGTATAATTGGGGCCTGGATTATCGCCGTTATATACTGCACCGGTAATCAATGGTCTATCCGGGTCGCCATTAATGTAGGTAACAACCACTTCCTGGTTTACCCTGGGTACAAAGTTTGCCCCCCAGTTTTTTCCGGCAAAAGACTGCATCACTCTGACCCAGCAACTATTTTGTTGTGAGTTCCAGGGGAACTTCACTTTCAGTTGGGTGTAGGGGTCCTGAGAGCTGTCGGATGCGGTTGCTTTTACTTCCAATACACGTGCCACTTGTGGTGAGTGTATTTTCTTTGCAGAAACATTCGGCTGTGGGCGTGGCATTACCGCAGATGGAATACAGCTGAAGGTATTGTGGAAGTGGGTTTCGTTACTGTTACCGTCTGCAGCTGAAACATGCACAGACGTAATAAGATACTTCCCCTTTTCTGACGACAGGCTGTGGTCAAAATTAAAACGTCCGCCGGCAGTAAAGGAGGGGCAGTCACTACGTCCATGGCTGACATCAAATAGCGCTTCCTGTGCTTCCATAGCACGTTCTGCCAGTGCTTTATGGTAGCTATCAGTAAATTTGTGTTTGTGTTCACCATCAGCCTGGAAGTGGTTCAGGCCATATAAGCCGCGCATGTAGTTAGAAACATCATTCAGCTTACTGGTGGTTTTAACTTGCTGCTTATTGTCTTTGGTAGCAGTAAATTCACTGTAATCTTTGAGCTCAAAACCGCCGCCATGGTAGTTGAAGTTTCTTCTCCAGCTACTCACTGTGTTTTTTGTGGGATGGCTACCGCCTCCGTCATACTCAATTTTTTCACTTTCACAGTCGTAAAAATCTTGAGGATCATCGCAGAGTACAAGCTCATGCTGCCCTTCAGAGTGCTTGAAGTAGTAGGAAATCCCCTCTTCAGCCATTAAGCGATTGATAAATTCAAAGTCGCTTTCATCAAACTGTACACAGTATTCACGGGTGATGTATTCGGCATTTAGCTTTAAGGTCAGTTTGATAACCTTGCTGTATTCACCGAGCACTTCTTCAAGAATTTGCTTGGCGGACTTCTTTTCGAAAACTCTGTTGGAGCCTCCTAGGCTCGTGAACCACAGGCCAGGTTGAAGAATTGCGCTATAACTACGCACGCCTTCGGCGTTTACATCGTGAAGGGAGAACTGGGTAACATAGCCGTTAATATGGCGTGGTGTCTCAGAGTGGTGAATCGAAACAGTTACTGGTTTGCCGACAAGATCTTTTTGCTCAATAGCGTGATCATCAGAAAGAAGTTGTACTTCATAGCGGAATAGCTTGGAGACATGCTCCTCGCCTTGTAAGGTCGTTGCGATCAAAGCATCCGAGCCGACTGGGCTGTCGACCGTAATCATTCTTTTATCTTGATTGAGTGTAGCCATGGGCAGCCCCAACTATCCCTACGGTGCCAAATAAGAAATGAGACTTTAGAAATCTGCAGTTCTTTAGGTCAGTGCTCGTATAAGCACTCAGCTAAAGAACTGGAGGGCGGTAGCCCGCAGGTACTCTGCAGGCCACCGTTCAACCCGAAAAGAGTCGAACCAATTACAGCGGAGTCGCTGTGGTGAGGTCGTATCCAACCTTCATGTTCTTCGGGTTCTTGTTAGTCTTATCAGCGTGGTCGAGTTCGGCTTCGATTTTGGCAAAGCTCAGAGATACGGACTCCTGAGGAGCACCGCCGGCAGAAGCACCAATGCTGTAAGAGGAGATGATTACGTCAGTCAGCTTGTAAACCGCGTACTTTTCTACAGAGTTGGCGCCGGTCTGTACAACATGAATCTCTACGGGCACACCTTCGTCGCCAGTGACAGAAGACTTGAACAAACCACCGGAAGAAGCGTCAATACGCTTGGTGAAAGTGACTTCGCTCAGGCTGGGGCGAGAGGCTTCACGGTTGGAGGTAGCACCGGCTTCCATGGTGATACCGCGGCCAACACCAAAGTTGAAGCTGTCAACTTCGATCCAGTCTTCGTAACCTTTGGCGGTGACGTTGCCTTTGGTGGCTTTGTTATTGAAGTTCATGTAGATAGCCATGGGGATTCCCTCTTGGTTGGCTTTTGATGTTGGTGGTTAATCCTTTACCACGGCGATGAGTCAGTAGCTCAGGTAACGTCGCAGTGGCAACTGGGGTGATTTAAACAGAGAGAAAAGCAAAAAAAAACCATAATTTTTCGTTATTTAATCGACTCTGGCACCAATTATCCGAAGCCCTTTTACTGTTGTTGGGTATATGCCCGCTGAGCGTATTCGACTCTGACACCAATTAAATATACAGAGAATTACGGTTTAATTTTCCGTCCCGCCAAAATTTGGAAGAAATATGAAAATATTAAGAATTGTTAGCTTCCTTGCACCAATTAAAATTATTTCAATTATCGGGGTTGTTTAAAAAACATGCATGTAAGCCTATGTAATTGGTTGTATTCATTGGCAAGCATTCCGGTTAGCTGCACCACTACTGGGATAGTGTACTTATGACGCCTGTAGGCAAATTATTTTGAATATACCTTGATTGTTGCTCCTTAACCTGTTCGATATACTTTGCCACTTTAAATTACCTTAATTGATAAGCCCGTAACATTTTTGTTATGCATTTGGATATTTGGTAATACTTTCCCAAGGAGGCGGAATTGAACGATAAGACACGTATTGTTCGGCCGAGTGGCTCTCCGCCCGGCCCGGAGCAAGCTGCAGGTGGGTTAACGGAAGATGGTGATGTCACTGTCGTTGTGCGCCAGGATGCTACCGGTTCAAATGACCATCCGCCAGTTCGTGGAGCCCAAGCGATAATTCCCAATGCTGCTGCAGATTTTGGGACTGATGCTACCGTCTTCAGTCCGGCCCCGCACAAAGCTTCTGTTCAGCAAGAAGTCGGCACTAAGTTAGAAGGTGGAATACCGGCTAATCCCATCGATACTCCTGACTCTTTCGAACCCTTACCCTCAGGTGCTGTTACAAAGACCGTGATTAAAGGGCGTTTTGAGCTTGACAAACTCTTGGGTGTTGGCGGTATGGGGGCAGTTTATAAAGCTCTCGACCGCCGAAAATTAGAAGCTAACGACAGCGAACCCTATGTCGCTATTAAGCTGTTAAACGATGATTTTCAGAAGCACCCTGATGCCTTTATTTCCCTGCAACGTGAGGCGCGTAAGTCTCAAACTCTAGCCCATCCTAACATCGTAACGGTTTATGATTTTGACCGTGATGGTGACCGCGTCTTTATGACGATGGAATTCCTGGAAGGGGCACCCTTAGATAAGCTTCTGCGAGATCATGCAGATGTGGGGCTTGAACCAGAAAAAGCGCGATCCGTATTTACGGATATTTGTCAGGCACTGATCTATGCGCATTCACATAAAATCGTCCACTCCGACTTTAAACCGGGCAATATTTTCGTCACCAGTAAGAAAGGCGCAAAGGTTTTTGACTTTGGTATTGCGCGAGCAGTATCGGAAGGAGGAATTGCGAATAAAACTGGTGAGACCACTGTATTTGATGCTGGCAGTCTTGGGGCACTGACGCCCGCTTATGCGAGCTATGAGATGTTGAAAGGGGGAGAGCCAGCCCCCTCTGATGATGTTTATGCACTGGGCTGTGTGGCCTATGAATTGTTTTGTGGTCGCCATCCCTATGACAAAACTCCTGCGGATAAGGCTTTTGAGCAGAAGTTACGTCCAAAGCGCATCAAGGGGCTGAACCGCAGAGAATGGCGTGCCCTTGAGTCTGCCTTGGAGCTGAAGCGGGAAAATCGTACCGATACCGTCGAAAAGTTTGTGCAGGCATTCTTTATTAGTAATACCTGGAAATGGGTTCTGGGTAGTGCCTTTGCCATGATGCTTATTGGCGCTGGATTTGGTTATAACCACTTGGAGCAGCAGAATACCGCCGAACAAGAGAGGGTAAAAATAGAGCTTGAACGAAAATTGCAGCAGGAGCTGTTAGAGCGCCGAATCAGTGATAAGAAAGAAGCGATTAGCCGGCTGATTAACTTGAGTATCTTAACTCCCGCCTGGGAGAACGACCTCCGTCTGGAGCTGAAGGAATACTCAGAGCTGAACCCTGGTGATGATGACTTTCTGGATGCCTCACGGCGTGAGATATCTGAGCTGTTCTTAGCTGCCGCAACTGGTCAGCTTAACTTGGGTAACCTGGACCAAGCCGACCTAATGCTTCGAAGTGCTGCTAACTGGTATGGGGTATCCAGCCGGGCAGTGGCGATTAAATCCCAGTTGGCGACTGATAGGGAGAATTTACAGGCACGTCTTGAAGCTGAGCGTTTGGAGGCTGAGCGAGAAGCGGAGCGCCTGCGCTTACAAGAAGAGCGGGCCGAGCGTCGTCGTCTGGCTACAATCAAGCAGAAACAGGTAGATGCGATTCTCAATGAGATGGAAGCGGTTCTGACTTGCAGCTTTGATATGAATGTGGGGGCTATTGGGGCGCAACTTTCCCAGCTCGCGAAAGTGGACAATATCAAGGCCCAGCAGATTCGTCCGGTTATCGGTGAAGAACTCAGTACCTGTGCTTCCAATCTGGGTGCAAAAGACCCGACCCAAACAGAGGCTCTGGTGGATGAGTTTAGGGCGCTTCTCCCCAGCTATCAGCCTCTGAAAGAGCTCAAGCTGGACTTCTGTGGGCACCTGGTACCAGGAAGTGGCGGTAGAGGAGATCGCTACAGTTGTCGTGATCGTCTTGCAGATGGTAGCAAAGGCCCGGCGATGGTCGTTATCAAAGGTGTAAGTGGCAGGCCTCTTGCTGTTGGTAAATATGAAATAAGTAATCTTGATTTGAAGCAATTCTGCAGTATCACTAAGCAGTGTAATTCGCTGGAATTCGGTGCCGACAATATGCCAGCTAATAACGTGTTATTAACTGGTGCAGAGGCATACCTAAGTTGGTTAAGCGACGAAACTGGTTATAGTTACCGTCTACCCACCGAGCAGGAATGGTTTGCCGCAGCCAGTGCGAATGGTCAGGAAGAGCTGGCTGATCGAAATTGCCACCTTAAATATGGTGGTATCGAGAAGGGAGCTGAATTTGTCCCAGCGCAATCCGGCTCTTCTAATAGGTTTGGCTTGGTGAATTCAGTCGGCAATGTGCAGGAGTGGGCACGTGGCACCGATGGTGAGTTGCTGGCCTTAGGGGGTAATCGCTTGGACCCCATGAGTCGCTGCCTGGCTACAACAAAGCGGCTCCATAATGGTCAGGCAGATGAATTTACAGGGTTTCGCATCGTTAGGGATGTTAACTAAATAATTGTAATTCGGCCTTTCCCAATTAGAAGTTCAGGGGGGCAAATAAATAAGAATTTTATTTGGGGGAGTTATGTTCTGGCTCAAACAAAGCAAACTGGCACTCTTTATTAGTGCCAGTTTTATGCTACTGCAAATGCCTGCTAAAGCTCAGGAGGAGGACTCCAGCTTTCGAAGTCGTGTAAGGCAGGCATTCGATCAAAATACACCAACTGTTAGCGAAGTAGATGTAACAAAAGACTATCTCCAGCGGACTTTTGAGGCGGAGGACCCAAACCTTAATACTGAAATCCCCGAAATTTCCCAGCGTAATCAAGGGCCACGTATTACTGTCAAAGAGTTTCGGTTTCACAGGTTAGAAGAGTATCCAGAATTTGGTATTGAGCGCACCACCATCGAGAAGATGGCTGAGGATTTGCGCATTAAATATATGAAGGAAGATAAGATTCTTGCCAGTGGATATACCGTAGAAAATTTGGAAGAGCTGGCTATCTTACTGGGAAACATGAATGCCCAATTTAATCCGGGAGGCCTTGGCCCTGCAGAATTAAAAAAGCTGGTCAGTGTTATAGAGAAGCAAAATAAGGAACGTGGACTAAGTTATGGGGACCTGGAAGATATAGCTGCAGAACTTACTAACTTTTATCGCCGTCAAGGCTTGTTCCTTGCTCAAGTACAAATACCTGCGCAAGACGTTGAAAATGGTGTAGTTACTCTCACTGTTCAGGAGGGGCTGCTGGGACAGGTTGTTGCTGAAGATAATGAGCGTTACGCCCTGGATCAACTTGCAGAGCCTTTCGAAGGCCAAAGAGGGGAATTGGTGAACCATGAAAGTATTGAGGAGGGGTTATACCTTCTCAATGATCTACCGGGCCTAAATGTTACTGGGTATTTTAGCGCTGGTGATAATCCTGGAGAAACCAAACTTAATTTGAAAGCGCGTGAAACAAGCTCTTATAAGGCTTCTTTAAGGTTGGATAATCATGGTTCTCTTTATACAGGTAATGAAAGAGCCTATGCCACGGTTGATTGGCTGAATCCACTGGGTATAGGAGATGCGTTAACGGTAAGCTATTTAAAATCTGCTCTTGAAACGGATGAAAAGCTTGGTTCTGATTTGGGTCAAATTAGATATAGTTTCCCTGTATTTTCTCCTCGTACCAGACTAGAGATTTCGGCAGATCATAATGAGTTTAATCTCTACGATGAAGAAAATAAGGAAAATGTTATCAATGCACTCAATATATCCGGTGTCAATAAAAGTTATGCCGTTTCTCTAGATCATAAATTCCGTCGCTCTCGGGATTTCAATTTGACAGGCTCTTTCGGAATAACAGAGAAGGAATCTGAGCTTGAGGGGGCGATTGCTTTTACAAACGATCATGTTTATGGCGGTGAGGTTGGTGTTTATTTGGATAGTCTCTCTAATGGCCTTTTTTCCATGTTGAATATAATGAATGTGAATCTTCAATATGGTGAGCATCAGAATGATGTTGAAGCTGGCAGAGGGGATGATTTTAATAAAGTGGCGATCAATACCAGCTCTTTGCTTTTTCTTCCTATGCCTTTTATAGATGAGCAATCAAGACTTATCCTGAAAGGACGAGCACAATATAGCGAAAGCAACTTACCCGGGTTTGAACAGATGTCATTGGGTGGGGCTAATGGTGTACGAGCATTTGCAGTGAGGGATTTTTCCGCTGATAAAGGAGCGGTCTTATCTGCAGAGTGGTACGTGAATTTTCCTGAAGCGATCAATCCGGTTCTTTTCGGACAGCGCTTAAACGACATTGTACAGGTTGCCCTTATAGCAGATGTTGGTTATGGCTTTGTTAATAACTACGAAGAAACACTTGATGATGATTGGGCCAGGTTCTCTGGGGCGGGTGTACTCTTCAAGTTCAGTTGGGATGATCGGTTCTCAAGCAAAGTTTCTATGGCTTGGCCAATTATGTCGAGTACCTCGATAACAAATATTGCTGTTGGTGAAGATGAGCCAACGGTTTATGCTGATTTTTCAATTTTTTATAACTAATTATTAAATTTCTGAATTACTAACGAAAACAAAGTTCCTCTTCGCAGGGTTCTGGTATGAAAGCTAAAAAGAAAACGCTTGAAGTAAGAAGATTAGTAACTGCAATAAAATTATCAAGCCTTGCTTATGCTGGTGTGCTTGCGGGGATTTTGAGCCCCATGGCTTATGCGGGTCCTGAGGGCGGTGTAGTGACCGGAGGTGAAGGTACGATTGATGTGGATGGTTCAACCACAACAATCGATCAGGTCACTGATTTGCTATCGATAGATTGGGAATCATTTAACCTAAGCCCGGAAGAACTGGTCAAGTTTTTACAACCTGATTCCTCATCCATCGTACTTAACCGTATTTTAGGGCAGGATCCAACTACGATTCACGGATCAATTGAGGCGAATGGACATGTAATTCTTGTTAATCCGCGAGGAGTGCTTTTTACTGAAACTGCAACAGTGAATGTAGGTGCCATCACCGCTTCTGGGCTTGATATGAATCCAGAAGACTTCATGAATGGGGATTTTATTTTCCAGGGTGAAGATGGTTCATCGGGCATTGTCGTAAACCGTGGGGTAATTAATGCATCCAGTGCGCTATTGGTAGGAAAACAGGTTACCAATGCATCTTCAGGGTTGATTAGTGCAGAGCTGGTTAGTTTGGCTGCGGCTGATGAAGCATTACTCACATTCGATGCGGATGGGCTTATTGGTCTCAAAATTACTAAAGAGGTCATGGAGAATGATCTGGGTGTAGATAGTGCCGTACTAAATGAAGGAGCTATTGAGGGCGCGCAAGTATTAATGGAGGCTAGCGTCTCTGGTGATCTATTTACAGCTGCAGTAAATAATGAAGGTACGATAAAGGCAAAAGGCATTGATACCAGCGGGGGAAAAATTCGCTTATTTGGTTCTGGTAGTGGTGTTGCCAACAGTGGAACTTTAGATGCCTCAGGCATAGCTGGTGGTGAAATTGTATTAGAGGGTGATACTGCTGAGCACACCGGACAAATAAGTGTTACGGGTAATTCCGGAAATGGTGGTTATGTTGCGGTGTTAGGTGACGAGGTTTTCCTTGCAGGCGATATTGATGCTCGTGGTACAGATTCCGGCGGTGAGGTACTTATAGGGGGAGATTATCAAGGAGTAAATCCCGAAATTCGCAATGCCGAATTTACGACGGTCACAAGTGAGGCAAATATTAATGCGAGTGGTATTGGAAATGCTAAGGGTGGCAAGGTCATCGTATGGTCCGATATTACTACGGAGTTTGGCGGGACTATCCTGGCGGAGTCAGGGGCTGCTGGCGGTGATGGTGGTTTAGTAGAAACTTCTGGTAAGCAATACCTTCATCTTGATGAAGAGGATATGTTTGTATCCACATTGAGCCATGGTGATGGAGAAACGGGTAACTGGCTACTGGATCCAGGCTGGATGGAAATTGCTGACGATCCTTGTGTCACAAACAATTGTGTTTCGGTTTCAGCTGTAGTAAGTGCACTGGCGAATAATAATATAGAGATCAGTGTTACTGATGCTAATAATGGTTCAGGTCCCGGTGGACCTGTAACCCCATCTGGCGGTGATTTTTCAGATGGAATTCTTGTTGCTGACTCCATTGCATGGACTACGGCTCATACTTTGACGCTGACCTCGTATAGCGGTGTAAAAATTGATAATGGAGTTACAGTTTCAGCAGTAAATGGTGGCTTGACAGTTAATGCTGGAGGGTCGTTTACCAATGAAGGTTCAATTATTGTTTCCGACTTCTCTCTCTCGGTTGGTGGTACAGATGACAATACGATTAATGAACTTGGTGATATCACAGTCACAAACTCCGGGACCGTTGTAGCTAACAGTGGTGACGACTTGTTTACGCTATCAGATAGCGCCGATTCCTTAATAGTCAATGGGACTAAATCTTTTTCTATCGATGCTATCTCTTTTTCTGGGGTGGAGAAGGTTGATTTGGGGGATGGCACCGACAGCGTAACTGGCGCAGACGGTGTTAACTGGGAACTCACTGGTACCAACTATCAAGCAAAAAATAGCGGGATCACCTTTAGTAATGTCGAGAATCTCACAGCGACGAATGCAGCTCTTGTGGGTACAACGAATGCAGATGCATTTATTTTACAGGCCGATGGGAATGTAAAAGCTTATGAGCTGACGGTTTCCGGCATGTCCTCCGTGAACGGCAATGGCGATAGCGATAGCCTGGATGCCAGTGCTTACAGCGATGGCCTGGCGTTGACAGGCGCTGTGAGCCAAGTCACTGCTGAATCAGGCACCCTGACTTTTGATGGTATCGCCAGCGCGGTGACCGCGACGTTGACCGGCAGCAGTGGTGTCGATGCCTTTGAGATTACCGGCAACAATGCCCTGGATGTTGCGGACATCAGCTTTAGTGGGCTGAGCACTGTCAATGCAGGTTCAGGTACCGATAGTGTTGTGGTATTGGGAGTTGTGACTCTGACCGGAGTCGATAACGAAGCCTCCACAAGTTTGATCGATTTTAGCGGTATCGACAGTGTTACTGGCGGTAGCCTGGAGGGTTCTGCGAATACAGATACCTTCGTCGTGGTTAGCAATACCAATGTCACCGCGAACAGCATCAGCTTCACTGGTTTTAGTGGTGATATTGATGCGAAGGATGGCACCGACAGCGTAACTGGCGCAGACGGTGTTAACTGGGAACTCACTGGTACCAACTATCAAGCAAAAAATAGCGGGATCACCTTTAGTAATGTCGAGAATCTCACAGCGACGAATGCAGCTCTTGTGGGTACAACGAATGCAGATGCATTTATTTTACAGGCCGATGGGAATGTAAAAGCTTATGAGCTGACGGTTTCCGGCATGTCCTCCGTGAACGGCAATGGCGATAGCGATAGCCTGGATGCCAGTGCTTACAGCGATGGCCTGGCGTTGACAGGCGCTGTGAACCAAGTCACTGCTGAATCAGGCACCCTGACTTTTGATGGTATCGCCAGCGCGGTGACCGCGACGTTGACCGGCAGCAGTGGTGTCGATGCCTTTGAGATTACCGGCAACAATGCCCTGGATGTTGCGGACATCAGCTTTAGTGGGCTGAGCACTGTCAATGCAGGTTCAGGTACCGATAGTGTTGCGGCATTGGGAGTTGTGACTCTGACCGGAGTCGATAACGAAGCCTCCACAAGTTTGATCGATTTTAGCGGTATCGACAGTGTTACTGGCGGTAGCCTGGAGGGTTCTGCGAATACAGATACCTTCGTCGTGGTTAGCAATACCAATGTCACCGCGAACAGCATCAGCTTCACTGGTTTTAGTGGTGATATTGATGCGAAGGATGGCACCGACAGCGTAACTGGCGCAGACGGTGTTAACTGGGAACTCACTGGTACCGACTATCAAGCAAAAAATAGCGGGATCACCTTTAGCAATGTCGAGAATCTCACAGCGACGAATGCAGGTCTTGTGGGTACAACGAATGCAGATGCATTTATTTTACAGGCCGATGGGAATGTAAAAGCTTATGAGCTGACGGTTTCCGGCATGTCCTCCGTGAACGGCAATGGCGATAGCGATAGCCTGGATGCCAGTGCTTACAGCGATGGCCTGGCGTTGACAGGCGCTGTGAACCAAGTCACTGCTGAATCAGGCACCCTGACTTTTGATGGTATCGCCAGCGCGGTGACCGCGACGTTGACCGGCAGCAGTGGTGTCGATGCCTTTGAGATTACCGGCAACAATGCCCTGGATGTTGCGGACATCAGCTTTAGTGGGCTGAGCACTGTCAATGCAGGTTCAGGTACCGATAGTGTTGCGGCATTGGGAGTTGTGACTCTGACCGGAGTCGATAGCGAAGCCTCCACAAGTTTGATCGATTTTAGCGGTATCGACAGTGTTAGTGGCGGTAGCCTGGAGGGTTCTGCGAATACAGATACCTTCGTCGTGGTTAGCAATACCAATGTCACCGCGAACAGCATCAGCTTCACTGGTTTTAGTGGTGATATTGATGCGAAGGATGGTGCCGACAGTGTAACTGGCGCAGACGGTGTTAACTGGGAACTCACTGGTACCGACTATCAAGCAAAAAATAGCGGGATCACCTTTAGCAATGTCGAGAATCTCACAGCGACGAATGCAGGTCTTGTGGGTACAACGAATGCAGATGCATTTATTTTACAGGCCGATGGGAATGTAAAAGCTTATGAGCTGACGGTTTCCGGCATGTCCTCCGTGAACGGCAATGGCGATAGCGATAGCCTGGATGCCAGTGCTTACAGCGATGGCCTGGCGTTGACAGGCGCAGTGAATCAAGTCACTGCTGAATCAGGCACCCTGACTTTTGACGGTATCGCCAGTGCGGTGACCGCGACGTTGACCGGCAGCAATGGTGTCGATGCCTTTGAGATTACCGGCAACAATGCCCTGGATGTTGCGGACATCAGCTTTAGTGGGCTGAGCACTGTCAATGCAGGTTCAGGTACCGATAGTGTTGCGGCATTGGGAGTTGTGACTCTGACCGGAGTCGATAACGAAGCCTCCACAAGTTTGATCGATTTTAGCGGTATCGACAGTGTTACTGGCGGTAGCCTGGAGGGTTCTGCGAATACAGATACCTTCGTCGTGGTTAGCAATACCAATGTCACCGCGAACAGCATCAGCTTCACTGGTTTTAGTGGGGATATTGATGCGAAGGATGGTGCCGACAGCGTAACTGGCGCCGATGGTGCCAACTGGATCTTAACCGGCAGTAGCAAACAAGCCAGCAACAGCAGTATTACCTTCTCCAATGTAGAGTCCCTCACCGCGGTCAATGCCAACCTGCTGGGCACAGCGAGTGTAGATGCCTTCACCCTGCAATCGAATGGGGATGTTGCGGTTTACGACCTGACCGTGAGTGGTATGTCTGCAGTGGACGGCAATGGCGGCGATGACAGCCTGAATGCCAGCGCCTATAGCGATGGCCTGACCCTGACCGGCACCAACAATCAGGTGGCCGCGGGCTCCCTGACCTTCGACGGCATTGTCAGTGCGGTGACTGCAGCACTGACCGGTACCGATAATGCCGATAGCTTTGTGGTTGATGGCAGCAATGCCGCCAGCAGCTACGGTATCGCCTTCAGCGGCTTGAGCACGATCAATGCCCTGGATGGCAGTGACAGTGTGATCGGTGCCGATGGTGCCAACTGGATCTTAACCGGCACCAGCAAACAAGCCAGCAACAGCAGTATTACCTTCTCCAATGTAGAGTCCCTCACCGCGGTCAATGCCAACCTGCTGGGCACAGCGAGTGTAGATGCCTTCACCCTGCAATCGAATGGGGATGTTGCGGTTTACGACCTGACCGTGAGTGGTATGTCTGCAGTGGACGGCAATGGCGGCGATGACAGCCTGAATGCCAGCGCCTATAGCGATGGCCTGACCCTGACCGGCACCAACAATCAGGTGGCCGCGGGCTCCCTGACCTTCGACGGCATTGTCAGTGCGGTGACTGCAGCACTGACCGGTACCGACAATGCCGATAGCTTTGTGGTTGATGGCAGCAATGCCGCCAGCAGCTACGGTATTGCCTTCAGCGGCTTGAGCACGATCAATGCCCTGGATGGCAGTGACAGTGTGATCGGTGCCGATGGTGCCAACTGGATCTTAACCGGCACCAGCAAACAAGCCAGTAACAGCAGTATTACCTTCTCCAATGTAGAGTCCCTCACTGCAGTCAATGCCAATCTGCTGGGCACCAGTGGCACAGATGCATTTGTGCTGCAATCCGGTGGGGATGTTGCGGTTTACGACCTGACCGTGAGTGGTATGTCCGTTGTTGGTGGCCAGGGTGGCGATGATAGCCTGAATGCCAGCGCCTATAGCGATGGCCTGGCGTTGACAGGCGCAGTGAACCAAGTCACTGCTGAATCAGGCACTCTGACCTTTGACGGTATCGTCAGTGCGGTGACCGCGACGTTGACCGGCAGCAGTGGTGTCGATGCCTTTGAGATTACCGGCAACAATGCCCTGGATGTTGCGGACATCAGCTTTAGTGGGCTGAGCACTGTCAATGCAGGTTCAGGTACCGATAGTGTTGTGGCATTGGGAGTTGTGACTCTGACCGGAGTCGATAACGAAGCCTCCACAAGTTTGATCGACTTTAGCGGTATCGACAGTATCAGCGGGGGTAGCCTGGAAGGCTCAGGTAATAGTGACACTTTTGTAGTCACAGGCCTGAATGCGCTGACGGCTAATAAAATTGCTTTCAGCAGTATCAGTAGTGTGGATGCAAAGGGTGGTAGTGACAGCGTAACCGGCGCCGATGGTGCCAACTGGATCTTAACCGGCACCAGTAAACAAGCCAGCAACAGCAGTATTACCTTCTCCAATGTAGAGTCCCTCACTGCAGTCAATGCCAATCTGCTGGGCACAGCGAGTGTAGATGCCTTCACCCTGCAATCGAATGGGGATGTTGCGGTTTACGACCTGACCGTGAGTGGTATGTCCGCTGTTGATGGCCAGGGTGGCGATGACAGCCTGAATGCCAGTGCTTACAGCGATGGCCTGGCGTTGACAGGCGCAGTGAATCAAGTCACTGCTGAATCAGGCACCCTGACTTTTGACGGTATCGCCAGTGCGGTGACCGCGACGTTGACCGGCAGCAATGGTGTCGATGCCTTTGAGATTACCGGCAACAATGCCCTGGATGTTGCGGACATCAGCTTTAGTGGGCTGAGCACTGTCAATGCAGGTTCAGGTACCGATAGTGTTGCGGCATTGGGAGTTGTGACTCTGACCGGAGTCGATAACGAAGCCTCCACAAGTTTGATCGATTTTAGCGGTATCGACAGTGTTACTGGCGGTAGCCTGGAGGGTTCTGCGAATACAGATACCTTCGTCGTGGTTAGCAATACCAATGTCACCGCGAACAGCATCAGCTTCACTGGTTTTAGTGGGGATATTGATGCGAAGGATGGTGCCGACAGCGTAACTGGCGCCGATGGTGCCAACTGGATCTTAACCGGCAGTAGCAAACAAGCCAGCAACAGCAGTATTACCTTCTCCAATGTAGAGTCCCTCACCGCGGTCAATGCCAACCTGCTGGGCACAGCGAGTGTAGATGCCTTCACCCTGCAATCGAATGGGGATGTTGCGGTTTACGACCTGACCGTGAGTGGTATGTCTGCAGTGGACGGCAATGGCGGCGATGACAGCCTGAATGCCAGCGCCTATAGCGATGGCCTGACCCTGACCGGCACCAACAATCAGGTGGCCGCGGGCTCCCTGACCTTCGACGGCATTGTCAGTGCGGTGACTGCAGCACTGACCGGTACCGATAATGCCGATAGCTTTGTGGTTGATGGCAGCAATGCCGCCAGCAGCTACGGTATCGCCTTCAGCGGCTTGAGCACGATCAATGCCCTGGATGGCAGTGACAGTGTGATCGGTGCCGATGGTGCCAACTGGATCTTAACCGGCACCAGCAAACAAGCCAGCAACAGCAGTATTACCTTCTCCAATGTAGAGTCCCTCACCGCGGTCAATGCCAACCTGCTGGGCACAGCGAGTGTAGATGCCTTCACCCTGCAATCGAATGGGGATGTTGCGGTTTACGACCTGACCGTGAGTGGTATGTCTGCAGTGGACGGCAATGGCGGCGATGACAGCCTGAATGCCAGCGCCTATAGCGATGGCCTGACCCTGACCGGCACCAACAATCAGGTGGCCGCGGGCTCCCTGACCTTCGACGGCATTGTCAGTGCGGTGACTGCAGCACTGACCGGTACCGACAATGCCGATAGCTTTGTGGTTGATGGCAGCAATGCCGCCAGCAGCTACGGTATTGCCTTCAGCGGCTTGAGCACGATCAATGCCCTGGATGGCAGTGACAGTGTGATCGGTGCCGATGGTGCCAACTGGATCTTAACCGGCACCAGCAAACAAGCCAGTAACAGCAGTATTACCTTCTCCAATGTAGAGTCCCTCACTGCAGTCAATGCCAATCTGCTGGGCACCAGTGGCACAGATGCATTTGTGCTGCAATCCGGTGGGGATGTTGCGGTTTACGACCTGACCGTGAGTGGTATGTCCGTTGTTGATGGCCAGGGTGGCGATGACAGCCTGAATGCCAGCGCCTATAGCGATGGCCTGGCGTTGACAGGCGCAGTGAACCAAGTCACTGCTGAATCAGGCACTCTGACCTTTGACGGTATCGTCAGTGCGGTGACCGCGACGTTGACCGGCAGCAGTGGTGTCGATGCCTTTGAGATTACCGGCAACAATGCCCTGGATGTTGCGGACATCAGCTTTAGTGGGCTGAGCACTGTCAATGCAGGTTCAGGTACCGATAGTGTTGTGGCATTGGGAGTTGTGACTCTGACCGGAGTCGATAACGAAGCCTCCACAAGTTTGATCGACTTTAGCGGTATCGACAGTATCAGCGGGGGTAGCCTGGAAGGCTCAGGTAATAGTGACACTTTTGTAGTCACAGGCCTGAATGCGCTGACGGCTAATAAAATTGCTTTCAGCAGTATCAGTAGTGTGGATGCAAAGGGTGGTAGTGACAGCGTAACCGGCGCCGATGGTGCCAACTGGATCTTAACCGGCACCAGTAAACAAGCCAGCAACAGCAGTATTACCTTCTCCAATGTAGAGTCCCTCACTGCAGTCAATGCCAATCTGCTGGGCACAGCGAGTGTAGATGCCTTCACCCTGCAATCGAATGGGGATGTTGCGGTTTACGACCTGACCGTGAGTGGTATGTCTGCTGTGGACGGCAATGGCGGCGATGACAGCCTGAATGCCAGTGCTTACAGCGATGGCCTGGCGTTGACAGGCGCAGTGAATCAAGTCACTGCTGAATCAGGCACCCTGACTTTTGACGGTATCGCCAGCGCGGTGACCGCGACGTTGACCGGCAGCAGTGGTGTCGATGCCTTTGAGATTACCGGCAACAATGCCCTGGATGTTGCGGACATCAGCTTTAGTGGGCTGAGCACTGTCAATGCAGGTTCAGGTACCGATAGTGTTGCGGCATTGGGAGTTGTGACTCTGACCGGAGTCGATAACGAAGCCTCCACAAGTTTGATTGATTTTAGCGGTATCGACAGTGTTACTGGCGGTAGCCTGGAGGGTTCTGCGAATGCAGATACCTTCGTCGTGGTTAGCAATACCAATGTCACCGCGAACAGCATCAGCTTCACTGGCTTTAGTGGGGATATTGATGCGAAGGATGGTGCCGACAGCGTAACTGGCGCCGATGGTGCCAACTGGATCTTAACCGGCACCAGCAAACAAGCCAGCAACAGCAGTATTACCTTCTCCAATGTAGAGTCCCTCACCGCGGTCAATGCCAACCTGCTGGGCACAGCGAGTGTAGATGCCTTCACCCTGCAATCGAATGGGGATGTTGCGGTTTACGACCTGACCGTGAGTGGTATGTCCGTTGTTGATGGCCAGGGTGGCGATGACAGCCTGAATGCCAGCGCCTATAGCGATGGCCTGACCCTGACCGGCACCAACAATCAGGTGGCCGCGGGCTCCCTGACCTTCGACGGCATTGTCAGTGCGGTGACTGCAGCACTGACCGGTACCGACAATGCCGATAGCTTTGTGGTTGATGGCAGCAATGCCGCCAGCAGCTACGGTATCGCCTTCAGCGGCTTGAGCACGATCAATGCCCTGGATGGCAGTGACAGTGTGATCGGTGCTGATGGTGCCAACTGGACCTTAACCGGCACCAGCAAACAAGCCAGCAACAGCAGTATTACCTTCTCCAATGTAGAGTCCCTCACTGCAGTCAATGCCAATCTGCTGGGCACCAATGGCACAGATGCATTTGTGCTGCAATCCGGTGGGGATGTTGCGGTTTACGACCTGACCGTGAGTGGTATGTCCGCTGTTGATGGCCAGGGTGGCGATGACAGCCTGAATGCCAGCGCCTATAGCGATGGCCTGACCCTGACCGGCACCAACAATCAGGTGGCCGCGGGCTCCCTGACCTTCGACGGCATTGTCAGTGCGGTGACTGCAGCACTGACCGGTACCGATAATGCCGATAGCTTTGTGGTTGATGGCAGCAATGCCGCCAGCAGCTACGGTATCGCCTTCAGCGGCTTGAGCACGATCAATGCCCTGGATGGCAGTGACAGTGTGATCGGTGCCGATGGTGCCAACTGGACCTTAACCGGCACCAGCAAACAAGCCAGCAACAGCAGTATTACCTTCTCCAATGTAGAGTCCCTCACTGCAGTCAATGCCAATCTGCTGGGCACCAATGGCACAGATGCATTTGTGCTGCAATCCGGTGGGGATGTTGCGGTTTACGACCTGACCGTGAGTGGTATGTCCGTTGTTGATGGCCAGGGTGGCGATGACAGCCTGAATGCCAGCGCCTATAGCGATGGCCTGACCCTGACCGGCACCAACAATCAGGTGGCCGCGGGCTCCCTGACCTTCGACGGCATTGTCAGTGCGGTGACTGCAGCACTGACCGGTACCGACAATGCCGATAGCTTTGTGGTTGATGGCAGCAATGCCGCCAGCAGCTACGGTATCGCCTTCAGCGGCTTGAGCACGATCAATGCCCTGGATGGCAGTGACAGTGTGATCGGTGCCGATGGTGCCAACTGGATCTTAACCGGCACCAGCAAACAAGCCAGCAACAGCAGTATTACCTTCTCCAATGTAGAGTCCCTCACCGCGGTCAATGCCAACCTGCTGGGCACAGCGAGTGTAGATGCCTTCACCCTGCAATCGAATGGGGATGTTGCGGTTTACGACCTGACCGTGAGTGGTATGTCCGCTGTTGATGGCCAGGGTGGCGATGACAGCCTGAATGCCAGTGCCTATAGCGATGGCCTGACCCTGACCGGCACCAACAATCAGGTGGCCGCGGGCTCCCTGACCTTCGACGGCATTGTCAGTGCGGTGACTGCAGCACTGACCGGTACCGACAATGCCGATAGCTTTGTGGTGGATGGCAGCAATGCCGCCAGCAGCTACGGTATTGCCTTCAGCGGCTTGAGCACGATCAATGCCCTGGATGGCAGTGACAGTGTGATCGGTGCCGATGGTGCCAACTGGACCTTAACCGGCACCAGCAAACAAGCCAGCAACAGCAGTATTACCTTCTCCAATGTAGAGTCCCTCACCGCGGTCAATGCCAACCTGCTGGGCACAGCGAGTGTAGATGCCTTCACCCTGCAATCGAATGGGGATGTTGCGGTTTACGACCTGATCGTGAGTGGTATGTCCGCTGTTGATGGCCAGGGTGGCGATGACAGCCTGAATGCCAGCGCCTATAGCGATGGCCTGACCCTGACCGGCACCAACAATCAGGTGGCCGCGGGCTCCCTGACCTTCGACGGCATTGTCAGTGCGGTGACTGCAGCGCTGACCGGTACCGACAATGCCGATAGCTTTGTGGTTGATGGCAGCAATGCCGCCAGCAGCTACGGTATCGCCTTCAGCGGCTTGAGTACGATCAATGCCCTGGATGGCAGTGACAGTGTGATCGGTGCCGATGGTGCCAACTGGATCTTAACCGGCACCAGCAAACAAGCCAGCAACAGCAGTATTACCTTCTCCAATGTAGAGTCCCTCACTGCAGTCAATGCCAATCTGCTGGGCACCAATGGCACAGATGCATTTGTGCTGCAATCCGGTGGGGATGTTGCGGTTTACGACCTGACCGTGAGTGGTATGTCCGTTGTTGATGGCCAGGGTGGCGATGACAGCCTGAATGCCAGCGCCTATAGCGATGGCCTGGCGTTGACAGGCGCAGTGAATCAAGTCACTGCTGAATCAGGCACCCTGACCTTTGACGGTATCGTCAGTGCGGTGACCGCGACGTTGACCGGCAGCAGTGGTGTCGATGCCTTTGAGATTACCGGCAACAATGCCCTGGATGTTGCGGACATCAGCTTTAGTGGGCTGAGCACTGTCAATGCAGGTTCAGGTACCGATAGTGTTGTGGTATTGGGAGTTGTGACTCTGACCGGAGTCGATAATGAAGCCCTCACAAGTTTGATCGACTTTAGCGGTATCGACAGTATCAGCGGGGGTAGCCTGGAAGGCTCAGGTAATAGTGACACTTTTGTAGTCACAGGCCTGAATGCGCTGACGGCTAATAAAATTGCTTTCAGCAGTATCAGTAGTGTGGATGCAAAGGGTGGTAGTGACAGCGTAACCGGCGCCGATGGTGCCAACTGGATCTTAACCGGCACCAGTAAACAAGCCAGCAACAGCAGTATTACCTTCTCCAATGTAGAGTCCCTCACTGCAGTCAATGCCAACCTGCTGGGCACCAGTGGCACAGATGCATTTGTGCTGCAATCCGGTGGGGATGTTGCGGTTTACGACCTGACCGTGAGTGGTATGTCCGTTGTTGATGGCCAGGGTGGCGATGACAGCCTGAATGCCAGCGCCTATAGCGATGGCCTGACCCTGACCGGCACCAACAATCAGGTGGCCGCGGGCTCCCTGACCTTCGACGGCATTGTCAGTGCGGTGACTGCAGCACTGACCGGTACCGACAATGCCGATAGCTTTGTGGTTGATGGCAGCAATGCCGCCAGCAGCTACGGTATCGCCTTCAGCGGCTTGAGCACGATCAATGCCCTGGATGGCAGTGACAGTGTGATCGGCGCCGATGGTGCCAACTGGACCTTAACCGGCACCAGCAAACAAGCCAGCAACAGCAGTATTATCTTCTCCAATGTAGAGTCCCTCACCGCGGTCAATGCCAACCTGCTGGGCACAACGAGTGTAGATGCCTTCACCCTGCAATCGAATGGGGATGTTGCGGTTTACGACCTGACCGTGAGTGGTATGTCCGCTGTTGATGGCCAGGGTGGCGATGACAGCCTGAATGCCAGCGCCTATAGCGATGGCCTGACCCTGACCGGCACCAACAATCAGGTGGCCGCGGGCTCCCTGACCTTCGACGGCATTGTCAGTGCGGTGACTGCAGCACTGACCGGTACCGACAATGCCGATAGCTTTGTGGTTGATGGCAGCAATGCCGCCAGCAGCTACGGTATTGCCTTCAGCGGCTTGAGCACGATCAATGCCCTGGATGGCAGTGACAGTGTGATCGGTGCCGATGGTGCCAACTGGACCTTAACCGGCACCAGCAAACAAGCCAGCAACAGCAGTATTACCTTCTCCAATGTAGAGTCCCTCATCGCGGTCAATGCCAACCTGCTGGGCACAGCGAGTGTAGATGCCTTCACCCTGCAATCGAATGGGGATGTTGCGGTTTACGACCTGACCGTGAGTGGTATGTCTGCAGTGGACGGCAATGGCGGCGATGACAGCCTGAATGCCAGCGCCTATAGCGATGGCCTGACCCTGACCGGCACCAACAATCAGGTGGCCGCGGGCTCCCTGACCTTCGACGGCATTGTCAGTGCGGTGACTGCAGCACTGACCGGTACCGACAATGCCGATAGCTTTGTGGTTGATGGCAGCAATGCCGCCAGCAGCTACGGTATTGCCTTCAGCGGCTTGAGCACGATCAATGCCCTGGATGGCAGTGACAGTGTGATCGGTGCCGATGGTGCCAACTGGATCTTAACCGGCACCAGCAAACAAGCCAGTAACAGCAGTATTACCTTCTCCAATGTAGAGTCCCTCACTGCAGTCAATGCCAATCTGCTGGGTACCAGTGGCACAGATGCATTTGTGCTGCAATCCGGTGGGGATGTTGCGGTTTACGACCTGACCGTGAGTGGTATGTCTGCAGTGGACGGCAATGGCGGCGATGACAGCCTGAATGCCAGCGCCTATAGCGATGGCCTGACCCTGACCGGCACCAACAATCAGGTGGCCGCGGGCTCCCTGACCTTCGACGGCATTGTCAGTGCGGTGACTGCAGCACTGACCGGTACCGACAATGCCGATAGCTTTGTGGTTGATGGCAGCAATGCCGCCAGCAGCTACGGTATCGCCTTCAGCGGCTTGAGCACGATCAATGCCCTGGATGGCAGTGACAGTGTGATCGGTGCCGATGGTGCCAACTGGATCTTAACCGGCACCAGCAAACAAGCCAGCAACAGCAGTATTACCTTCTCCAATGTAGAGTCCCTCACCGCGGTCAATGCCAATCTGCTGGGTACCAGTGGCACAGATGCATTTGTGCTGCAATCCGGTGGGGATGTTGCGGTTTACGACCTGACCGTGAGTGGTATGTCTGCAGTGGACGGCAATGGCGGCGATGACAGCCTGAATGCCAGCGCCTATAGCGATGGCCTGACCCTGACCGGCACCAACAATCAGGTGGCCGCGGGCTCCTTGACCTTCGACGGCATTGTCAGTGCGGTGACTGCAGCACTGACCGGTACCGATAATGCCGATAGCTTTGTGGTGGATGGCAGCAATGCCGCCAGCAGCTACGGTATCGCCTTCAGCGGCTTGAGCACGATCAATGCCCTGGATGGCAGTGACAGTGTGATCGGTGCCGATGGTGCCAACTGGATCTTAACCGGCACCAGCAAACAAGCCAGCAACAGCAGTATTACCTTCTCCAATGTAGAGTCCCTCACCGCGGTCAATGCCAACCTGCTGGGCACAGCGAGTGTAGATGCCTTCACCCTGCAATCGAATGGGGATGTTGCGGTTTACGACCTGACCGTGAGTGGTATGTCTGCAGTGGACGGCAATGGCGGCGATGACAGCCTGAATGCCAGCGCCTATAGCGATGGCCTGACCCTGACCGGCACCAACAATCAGGTGGCCGCGGGCTCCCTGACCTTCGACGGCATTGTCAGTGCGGTGACTGCAGCACTGACCGGTACCGATAATGCCGATAGCTTTGTGGTTGATGGCAGCAATGCCGCCAGCAGCTACGGTATCGCCTTCAGCGGCTTGAGCACGATCAATGCCCTGGATGGCAGTGACAGTGTGATCGGTGCCGATGGTGCCAACTGGACCTTAACTGGCACCAGCAAACAAGCCAGCAACAGCAGTATTACCTTCTCCAATGTAGAGTCCCTCACCGCGGTCAATGCCAACCTGCTGGGCACAGCGAGTGTAGATGCCTTCACCCTGCAATCGAATGGGGATGTTGCGGTTTACGACCTGACCGTGAGTGGTATGTCTGCAGTGGACGGCAATGGCGGCGATGACAGCCTGAATGCCAGCGCCTATAGCGATGGCCTGACCCTGACCGGCACCAACAATCAGGTGGCCGCGGGCTCCTTGACCTTCGACGGCATTGTCAGTGCGGTGACTGCAGCACTGACCGGTACCGATAATGCCGATAGCTTTGTGGTGGATGGCAGCAATGCCGCCAGCAGCTACGGTATCGCCTTCAGCGGCTTGAGCACGATCAATGCCCTGGATGGCAGTGACAGTGTGATCGGTGCCGATGGTGCCAACTGGATCTTAACCGGCACCAGCAAACAAGCCAGCAACAGCAGTATTACCTTCTCCAATGTAGAGTCCCTCACTGCAGTCAATGCCAATCTGCTGGGTACCAGTGGCACAGATGCATTTGTGCTGCAATCCGGTGGGGATGTTGCGGTTTACGACCTGACCGTGAGTGGTATGTCCGCTGTTGATGGCCAGGGTGGCGATGACAGCCTGAATGCCAGCGCCTATAGCGATGGCCTGACCCTGACCGGCACCAACAATCAGGTGGCCGCGGGCTCCCTGACCTTCGACGGCATTGTCAGTGCGGTGACTGCAGCACTGACCGGTACCGATAATGCCGATAGCTTTGTGGTGGATGGCAGCAATGCCGCCAGCAGCTACGGTATCGCCTTCAGCGGCTTGAGCACGATCAATGCCCTGGATGGCAGTGACAGTGTGACCGGTGCCGATGGTGCCAACTGGATCTTAACCGGCACCAGCAAACAAGCCAGCAACAGCAGTATTACCTTCTCCAATGTAGAGTCCCTCACCGCGGTCAATGCCAATCTGCTGGGCACCAGTGGCACAGATGCATTTGTGCTGCAATCCGGTGGGGATGTTGCGGTTTACGACCTGACCGTGAGTGGTATGTCTGCAGTGGACGGCAATGGCGGCGATGACAGCCTGAATGCCAGCGCCTATAGCGATGGCCTGACCCTGACCGGCACCAACAATCAGGTGGCCGCGGGCTCCCTGACCTTCGACGGCATTGTCAGTGCGGTGACTGCAGCACTGACCGGTACCGATAATGCCGATAGCTTTGTGGTTGATGGCAGCAATGCCGCCAGCAGCTACGGTATTGCCTTCAGCGGCTTGAGCACGATCAATGCCCTGGATGGCAGTGACAGTGTGATCGGTGCCGATGGTGCCAACTGGATCTTAACCGGCACCAGCAAACAAGCCAGCAACAGCAGTATTACCTTCTCCAATGTAGAGTCCCTCACCGCGGTCAATGCCAGCTTGTTGGGTAGTAGCGGTGCAGATGCATTTATTCTTCAGTCTGATGGCGATGTTGAAGCCTATTCAATGGTTGTCTCTGGAATGTCTGCAGTGGATGGCCAGGGAGGAAATAACAGCCTGGATGCAGTTTCTTTTGCTGATGGTCTTGCTCTTACTGGAGCTGATAACCAAGTATCGGCCGGGAGTTTGATTTTTGATGGCATTTTTACCGCTCTCACAGGAACATTGTTCGGCACCAGTAATGCTGACAATTTTGTGGTTGATGGTAGCAATGCAGTTACAAGTTACGGTATTGCCTTTAGCGGCGTTGGTAGTGTAGATGCGCAGGGAGGCAGTGATAATGTTGTTGGGGCTAGTGGTGCAGACTGGGTTCTTGCGGGGAGTAATTTCGAGGCCACTAATAGCAGCATAAGTTTTTCTGGTGTAGAAACCCTTACTGTAAATAATGCAGATTTGTTGGGCACAGGTAATGCAGATGCATTTACTTTAGTGTCTGATGGAGATGTTGAAGTGTATGGTATGACCATCACTGGTATGTCAGCGGTGGATGGCAATGGCGGTGAGGACAGCTTGGATGCCAGTACCTATAGTGATGGATTAGCACTAACCGAGACTGAAAATCAGCTTGTTGCAGGCTCGCTTATATTTAGCGGCATCTTCAGCGCTAATACTCCTGTCCTGACAAATACTAACGACTCAGCGCTTTTTGAATTGCAAGGAGCCCAGGCTCTTAAAACTGCGGGGATTAACTTCAGTGGCTTGGAGACGGTAAACACCACCGGTGCGGGTAGTTTATTGCTAGGTACCGAGGATAATGATGATTTCGTGTTGGGCTCTACTGGCGATATCAGTGTGGCCGGAATTGATTTTACCGGGCTCGAAACAATAGATGGTGCTGGCGGGAACGATTCCGTTAGCTCAGATGGGGCAGTTTGGACATCAACAAGTTCAAATAACTCACTGGTAAATGGTGGGGCTGAAGCTCTGGTAAATAGTTTAACTGTAGTTTTTGAGAATCTCGAACTAGTTCAAGATGCGGGAACATATGTAGGACAAGATGTAAGCGGTGAATACCTGTTCAGTGCTCTGGATACGATGACCATTGGAGGAGTGACTTTTGAGGGCTTGGAAAGTCTAACTGCCGGTAGCGGAAGTGATGTCATCTATGGTGCAGATATAGATGCTGAATGGAATATTAGCGACTCTCAACAGAGTGTCAGTAGCGCGGGCGAAACCCTGATCTTCAGCGGTGTAGAATCTATTTTTGCTGGTGGAGGGGGTGACCAGTTCAAACTGTCAGGCGGAACGCTCACCGAAATTGATACAGGGGCAGGCAATGATTCAGTGCTATTGGCTGGAACCACTATCAGTACTGTGTCGTTGGGTGCTGGTGATGACTATGTGCAAGTAGATGCGGACAGTGCTCAAAATACACAGTTATCCGGTGGAAGTGGGAATGACTCCTTCCAATACAATCTCTCTGGGGCCACTTGGCAGATAAATTCAAACGGTAACCTTGTTGGTAATTTTATATTTGACGGTTTTGAATATCTGGATAATACCGATGGTTCGCTCACACTGGAGACAGATTTAGGTTTTGATTTCGTAAATGGAGGAGATAATTCCAGTAACTTTAATTTGGATGGGGCTGGACTCATATTCGCTGCCAGTGGTATGCGCCTTGGATATGATGGTGAAGGCGATATTAATATTACTAGCAGCTCATCGGATACTATTGGTGGCAGCCTTAAGGCTAGCAGAGCTGAGTTGACTGTTGCTGGTGATGTAAATATTGAAGTTGAAGTGAATACCCTTGCTATAGCGACATCTGGTGCAGATATTAATATCAGTGTTTTATCCCAGGGAGACCTGGTTATTGATGAGATAAATGCAGGCCGGGGTAATGTGGAATTGGCCAGCTCAAACTTTGGAGCACTAACCGCCGAGACATATGGTGATACCCATATTACGGCCTCTACTGTGAAGTTAGGCACAGATACGAAGCTGTGGACGATTATCGGTGAGTCAGTTAATCCTTTACGATTGGATGTATCTGACACTCTGGATATTTATTCAGTAAGTTACTATGAGCCGGACTTTATTGGCCAAGTCCCTACCGTTACCAGTACTGGTGATGAGCTTCAATCGATAGCAGGGTCTCAGGCCTCTCAAGGGCTGAAATCTGCGGTACAAAATGCGGTAGAGGATTTTACCCAAGTTGACCCGGCAATTTTCAGCGCTGTTAAACCGTATAGTAGCGGTGTGGATGCAGTGAACTCTCCTGAGATGCGACTTAAGTCTGGGGAGCTATTGCCCTCTACAGTTTCTGCTGGTGGTGAACCTGTTCCAGGCTCGGAATTTGATGCAGTGCTGGATGAGGGGGTCAGCGAGGCACCTGCTGACGTTGTCGGTGAGATAGTACCTTTGGCTGGCAGTGCAGGGGGCTGATTTATCTCGGTAATTAAAGTTATTCTCTGAGTGAAAAGCCGGCCCTTGAGGACCGGCTTTTTTATTTCTCTTAACTACAGCAATTTGGGGAAGATGTTTAACAGAAGAAGGTAGGGATCAAGGAGGAAGACTTGCTAAGAGTTTAAGTATTTCACAACAAAAAAAGGCCGACTCTTTCGAGTCAGCCTTTTAGGAATTGGTGCCCAGGAGAGGACTTGAACCTCCACGACCGTAAGGTCACTAGCACCTGAAGCTAGCGCGTCTACCAATTCCGCCACCTGGGCAAATCAACGTGTGTTTCGTTGAGGACGCGAACTATAAGGATCCGGAAGGGGGGTGTCAACGGTTTTGTTGCGCCTATTTCAACATATCATCTGATGCTAGGGGAAATTTGGCGAAATCGCTTATAATGCGTGCAATAGCGGCGAAATCTTGATCAATTACTCTCTATCTCTGCCGCCTGCCTTTAACCGGATAACCTCCGGATGTCACCATATAGTTGGTGGCTACCTCAACAACGGATGCTGTTTTGACACAAAAGAATACCTCAGAGCCCCTTGCTTCTGATCCGCATGCTCAGCGCGAGGCGGAGAAATATGAAAAACCTGTTCCTAGTCGTGAATTTCTACTGCAGCTTTTAGAGCAACAGGCTGGACCTGTGCCTTGGGAGACAGTAGCGGAGCTTTTGGAGCTTCAGGACGAAGATCGTCGGGAAGGGGTACGCCGTCGCCTGATTGCTATGTCTCGTGATGGACAGATTGCCAGTAATCGCGCTGGCGATTTTGGTGTGCTGGATAAAATGAGCTTGGTTCGCGGTCGTGTTATTGGCCACCGCGATGGTTTCGGGTTCGTTATCCCCGGTGATGGCGGTACAGACTTGTTTCTATCTCACCGGCAGATGCGAAAAGTATTTGATGGCGATGAAGTCCTGGTACGAGAAACCCCGGGCGGTTTTCGTGGTAAGCGAGAAGGTGCGGTGGTTCGGGTTATTAAACATAACACCGAGCAATTGGCTGGACGCTTTTATCGGGAAAATGGCATCTGCTTTGTGCGGCCTGACAATCCCCGTATTAATCTCGATATTATGGTGGCGGCGGAGGATGCCGAGGGGACGGAACACGGCCAGTATGTGGTAGTGAAAATCGTGACTCAACCGGGGCGTGACCGTGTGCCCCAGGGAGAAGTCATTGAGGTGCTCGGTGATCACTTGGCGCCGGGTATGGAGATTGATGTCGCAATTCGCAACTACGGAATTCCGCATACGTGGCCCGGCGCTCTTCAGGCAGAGGTGGATGCAATTGCTGATGAGGTGCTGGAGGAGGACAAGAGGGCGCGAGTAGATCTGCGCCAGTTGCCTCTGGTAACTATTGATGGTGAAGACGCACGAGATTTTGACGATGCCGTCTTCTGCGAGTTGCAAGCAGATGACAGCTGGAAGCTCCTGGTGGCAATTGCCGACGTGTCTCATTATGTGCGCCCTGGTTCCGCCTTGGATGAGGAGGCGCACAGTCGTGGAAATTCAGTGTATTTCCCCGATTTTGTGGTGCCCATGTTGCCGGAAAAATTATCCAATGGACTCTGCTCTCTCAATCCAATGGTAGATCGGTTGTGCATGGTGTGTGAGATGCATATTGATCGAACCGGTGAAATTCTTAATTACCGTTTCTTTGAGGGTGTGATGCGCAGTCATGCCCGCCTTACCTATACCCAGGTTGGCCAAATACTCGCAGAACGCAATAACCGGGCTAGCGGTACGCGGAAGCAGTTTGCGACTCTTACTCCGCATCTAGATAACCTGCATGACTTGTATCTGGCATTACGTGGAGCTCGTGACCGTCGTGGGGCTATCGATTTTGAGACAACCGAAACCCGTATTCTCTTCGACAGTAATCGCAAAATTGAGCGCATTATTCCTGTTGAGCGAAATGATGCCCACAAGCTAATTGAAGAGTGCATGTTGGCGGCTAATGTCTGTGCGGCGAACCTGATGGAACTATCAGGGCTGCCTTCACTTTACCGTGTGCACGATGCTCCCAAGGAAGAAAAACTCAGTAACCTGCGCGAATACTTGGGGGAGCTGGGGCTGCGTCTGCCAGGTGGAGCCGAACCTCAGCCCAGAGATTTCCAGGAGTTGCTAGAGCAGATTGAGGGCCGTGCAGATGCTCATATTATCCAAGTGATGCTGCTGCGCTCCATGAACCAGGCGGTATACCAGCCGGAAAATCGCGGCCACTTTGGTTTGGATTATCGAGCTTACGCTCACTTTACATCACCTATCCGTCGTTATCCCGACCTCTTGTTGCATAGAGCCCTGCGCTGGTTGGTTCGTAATGGAAGCGCCAATGAGCAAGCTGTAGCCAAAAAGGTTCATGCAGTGCCGGGTGCCAAGCCTATCGGCCGGGAGCAGATACTGCCTTACGATATGCCAGCGATGTTACAGCTTGGTGAGCAATGCTCCATGACTGAGCGACGCGCTGATGACGCCACACGGGATGTGGTTAGTTGGCTTAAGTGTGAATATTTGCAGGATCATGTAGGCGAAGTCTACCCGGGGGTGATCAGTGCAGTGACCGGTTTCGGTTTGTTTGTTGAATTGGATAACCTCTATGTGGAGGGGTTGATTCATGTGACTGCGTTACCGAAGGATTATTATCGCTTTGAGCAGGCTCATCAGCGGCTGATTGGTGAGCGCAGTGGCAAGCGATATCACCTTGGCGATTCGGTTACTGTACAGGTAGCAAGAGTCGACCTGGAGGAACGTAAGGTCGATTTTATCCTTGAGGGGTTGATACCGCGCAGTAAACAAAATAGAGCGGCGAGTAAAAAGGAAGAGGCTACCAGGGTTAGTGCTCGAGCGATGGAAATGGCGGTAGAGCACCAGCAGGAGCGAGAACGTCGGAGCAAACAGAAGAAGAAAATGGGAAGTAAAGCAGTATCTAACCCCTGGGCTAAGCATGCGGAAACCTCTACGGAGGTAGCCCCTTTCCGCAAACGTAAAGTTGGCTCTAAAGAAACCGTTTTGGTTGAGGAGTCTGCGCAGTGCAAATCTTCTTCTGCGAGGAAAAAGACAGATGATGAGGCTGGGGATCAACAAAAAACAGATATTCCAGTCAAGCGTCGCGGCAGCAAGCGTACACCTACGCGTAAAGGTGGGAAGCGCCCTGCGGTAGCTGCGCGCAAAGCGGCGCAGAAAGCAGAAAAGGCCAAGACCCGCGCAGGCAAAGTAAAAAAGAAGAAGAGAACTTCTTCTAAAAGCAAAAAGAAATAGTGATCGAGGATTAAATTGAGCCAAGAACTGGTGTATGGCCTGCACGCGGTGCAGGCGTTGTTAAAAGGGTCCCCACAGCATGTGCGGGAGCTGATGTTATTGCGTGGCCGTAAAGACCAACGCTTACAAAAAATTATTCAACAGGCGGATAAAAATGACATTGCCATGCGCTTTGTTGACCGCCGTGCCCTGGATGAAAAAGTTGATGAGAGTGCGAATCATCAGGGCGTTATTGCCATTTGTGCTGGTAAAACAAAAGTCCACGATGAAAAATTCCTGATGGGGATGTTGGAACAGCTTGAAAAGGAAAGTGAGGCACCTTTCCTGCTGGTCCTGGATGGCGTAACAGATCCCCATAACTTGGGAGCTTGTCTGCGCTCCGCTGAGGCAGCTGGTGTTCATGCGGTAATTGCTCCTAAGGATAAGTCCGCCGGGCTAACGCCAACTGCCCGAAAAGTTGCTTGTGGAGCTGCTGAAGTGCTGCCCTTTGTCACAGTGACTAATCTCGCACGCACTTTGCAGCAATTGCAACAGGCAGGCGTGTGGATTTTTGGTGCGGCGGGGGAGGCTACGCAGGATGTTTACCAGAGCCAACTGACAGGCCCGCTGGCATTGGTGATGGGGGCTGAAGGTAGCGGCTTACGCAGATTGACACGTGAACACTGTGATCACCTGATTAAAATTCCTATGGCAGGTGAGGTTAGCAGTTTAAATGTTTCAGTTGCCACGGGTGTCTGCCTGTTTGAAGCGGTGCGTCAACGCAGTAGCTAGGCACTGCTCTTTGCCCCTTTATCACACTTACCCCCGGCGGCTAAGGCTACCGGGGCCCTCCTTCGTCACCCAAGTTCACGCGTAAATATACCTTTTCCCTACTTCTTATTTCTACGCTGCTAGATTTCTTGCACAGCTCGCACAACGAACGCTTTTCGATTTTTTCGTCTACTTGCGCAGTGTCACTCTTTTTGTAGGCACTTGGGTGCGATTTTATTATCCAAGAAATCCGGGGGTAGTGGTTTGTACACCTGGCCAAAAGCATTGTTTCACAAACGTTCCAGCCAGGAGCATTTCTCTGGCCTGGTTTACCCATATATTCGCACCATGTATCGCATGGCTTATCGCTGGACGGGGAGTCGTGTAGACGCGGAAGACTTGGTACAGGATGTATTGTCTGGCTTGTTAAATAAAGTTTCGATCCTAGAGAAAACCGAACGCCTGGGGCCTTGGTTAGTCAAGGTGCTTTATCACCGCTATGTGGATCTTTATCGCAGACAGTGCGCATCGCCAATTGATGAAAGTTTCGACTTGCAGGATGTAGAAAGCTGCAGCGATGGAAGATCTGAGCATTGTAGCAACCTGGATCTTGAGCGCCTTTTGAATCGAGCATTGCTAATGTTGGAGCCGGGTTGGCGTGATGTTGTGCTTTTACACGATGTGGAAGGGTACACCGCCAGTGAGGTGGCAGAAATCCTCGAAATAAATGTTGGTACCGTAAAATCGCGTTTGCATCGCGCCCATAAAAAATTAAAAAAAATTATTACTGAGGGAACCATTGGTGAGGTTCATCCGTGTTAACAGGTAGAGGACAAGCCAATGCCGGAAAGAGAATTTGTAAATCTGTTAAGTGATGATGAATTGCGGCGACAGTTACGTGCATTGCCACTTGATGAGCCAGATAATGGCTTTGAAATGCGGTTATTGCGCAGAGCGTTACAGCAACGAAGTCCTGAATTTCGCGCGGAGATATCTGGGCTGAAAATTGTTGGTGATTCTCTGGTGCGCCTTGGATTAGTGGCACTGATTTTTCTCACCATGAGTACAGTGTTTGTACTTCTGCCAGGCATCAAGTCTCCTGTCGCCAATTACACAGCCCAGGAGCCAGTGCCAAGCAGGTTGTCGGAAGTTCGTTCCGTGCATTTTGTTCTGCACAGTAAACAGCAAATGCTTGGAGCAATAATCCGTATCGTGCTACCAGATAATGTTTCATTCGATGGCTATGAGCACAGAAGAGTCTTGCAGTGGGAAACCGATATTTTTGCCGGCAGGAATCGTCTTTCACTACCAGTGAAAATATCGAATGAAAAAGCGGCGGGAGAAATTTTGGTTGAGGTTAAATATCGCGGGTCCAGCAAATTGCTGCGTCAAAACCTAACCAAGCTTTAAGTTTCGAAAGTGTGATGACTAATTTATTGGATCTGATCTGAAAGCCGGAGGTAACGGGCAATGTGGAAAAAGGGATTATTAGCGGTAGGTATCACAGCAGCAGTGCTACATGCGGGGTCGGTAATGGGGCAGGACATGCCATCAGATCTGGATCTCACGTTGACAGTAGTCGAGGAAACTGAGGATGCTCTCGATGTGATGAACAATATCGAATTGCCTCCAAATCTGCAGGAAATTGCCGAGGAAACCATGGCTGCTGTAATGGCCGCTGTTGCAGCAGCGCGGGAAGAGGGCGGCCGGGAAAGTGAAGAACTTGAGGAAATAGTTAATGAAGCTATGGCTCGTCATCAGGAATTAATTGCCAATGCACGCCTCTCGGCAGAGGCTGCAAGAGAGGAGGCCCTACGCGCAGCTGAAACAGCCCGTGAGGGTATTGAGGAGGCGGTAAAAAGCGCACTCTCTGGTGCGGAGATACAGGGAGTCATTGAACAAATGATGCAGGACATTCTCGATAGCCTGCCTGCGGATATACGTGAGCAAATTACAGTGGATCTCAATGCTCTTTTTGAGCAGGCTCGAGAGAACTTGCCAGAGGATTCCGATACATAGTTGATTGAATGCATGGATGGCCAATAAAAGGACTTATAGAGGTAAATGGTGGTGCGGAATACTTTGGGTGGAATTGTGCTTTTGGCACAGCTGATACTTTCTCCATTGGCGGTAACGGCTGGAGAATCTTTCAATACAGGTACTGAAGCATTCAAACAGGGGAAATATAAAAAAGCACTGAAATACTTTGAAGTTGAGGTGGAGTCTGGTAACAATTCCGCAAAGCTCAGGTATAACATCGGTGTTACCCTGATGAAGCTCAAACGCTATTCCGCGGCCACAATTTATTTTCATGGTTTGTTGAATGATGCCAAGTGGCGAGATTTGGCACGTTACAATTTGGCGCTTGCTGCAGAGCGTGATAAACGTAACTTGATAGCGGCGAAGCACTATCGCATTGTACGAGAGGGCGCTGCTACGGAAAAATTACGAAATATGGCTGCTCATCGCTTGAATTATTTAGCTGGAGATAATCGTGGCGAAAAGGAGTTGCCCTGGCTGGCAACGATGAGTCTAAGCGCTGGCCGCGATGACAATGCCTTTGCGCTGCACAATGAAATCTTGTCGGATTCAACGATAGGCGCAGACAATTTTGCGGAGCTTTTTGCCTGGGGCCAATATCGACTGAACGGCACTAAAAATAATGGCTGGCGGGTGCACGGATACGGATTTGGACGAAAATATGAGGAGTATGAGAACTTGGACCTTGCCAGCGTTCGTACGACTCTTTCCCGTGATCGTCAATGGTTGGGTTGGAATACTGAGCTGGGACTGGCTGCTGAGATGGTTACCTTAGGTGGAGAGCCAGTCAGCCGGCAGGCATTACTGCTGGCAAAGATGGCAAAAGCCTGGGGGCGCTCGCTTGTAAGTTTCACATTTAGTCCGGGCTATTACTCAGGGGGTGAGGAGTATGCTTATCTGGATGGGTGGCGCCAGCGCGCTGAACTTAGTTGGCAGCGGCCTGTATTTTTTACTGAGACAAGATTGTTCTACCGTTACGATGATAATGACCGTGAAGGGCAGGAAAAAATCGGGGGCGATTATTATAGTTACTCCCCTGCACGTCATGCGCTGGGGGGAAGCCTAGACTGGAAAATTTCTCCAAAATGGCATTTATCCACCGGAATCGAATATCGTCGCAGCCTCTACGGTGAGAAAAACCGCATTACGGATAGTCAAGGTAATGTTGACTCCTACCAGCGCGAGTCAGACCGGGTCCGCTCCTGGATGGGAGCAAAGTACAGGATTACTCCCAATTTCAGTGTAAGTGGGAAATACCAACATATCGATAATGAAGAAAATCGAGACGTATATACCTATGATAAGAGTGAATTCAGTCTCGGGATTGGTTATACCTTCTGAGTAAAAGTAATAATGCCTAATTCTTTAATATTTTAATTGGATACGCCAGCTACCGACTCTTGTTGATTAAATGGTCGGCAGCTGGTTTTCTCAAGAGCTATCCGTACTCAGAACGAATTTGATAGCCTTTATAATTTCATCGCCTCATCATTTAAATGGTTATAGTCCAGATGATGATCAAACATTCCTATTGGTGAGTAACTCTTTACTAGATTGCCTGAGAGCTGATAAAAAAGGTTATAAATAGACAGGAATAGTTCTGGTCCACTACTGAGTCTGTGAATACCAGCCTTCCAATATTGCAGGGGTGTTTCCATTCCCGGCAACAACATTAAATTAAGGGGCATAGAGATATTTTTTGTGAGGTAATGGGCATCCTCCAAAGAGGTTAGGCCCGGAATAAATCCGCCGTTGGCTCCTGCAGTTTGATATCGTGTAAGTCTTTGAGTTACTTCTACGAGTGAATCTTCGTTGTTATCTTCCTCATTCAGATAAATATCGGTGCGCGCATTAATAAAAAATGGTCGTTTCTGCAGGACAGATCTAATGGCTGTAATTTTTTCACACAGTAGTTGCGGATTTTTGTTGCCATCCTCAATATTGATTCCAGCTACACCGAGTTTGCTTAAGGTCCTGACTAGCTCGGCAACTTGTGTGGGGTTGTCGCTATAGCCGTCCTCAAGATCTATGGATACTGGTACACGGGAAACACGCAGAATACGTTTGATGGCTCCCAGATGCTCCGCTAGTGGCAGTTTGCCGCCATCGGCGTACCCCAGTGACCAGGCGAGGGCGGCACTGCTGGTGGCAATTGCGCGGGCGCCTGCTGCCTGGCAAAGCTGTGCACTGGCAGCATCCCAAATATTGGGCAAAATGAGAGGCTTGCAGCTTTGGTGCAAAGCATTGAACTGTTCTGAGTCGGTAGTTTCCATTGTTTATCCTCTGGTAATCATTTTTTGCCTGTTTGGCGGTAGAGGGGAAAATACCTTGGCAGCTTGAGGGGTGCTGGCCAGAAACGGACATGGACAGGAGAAACTGGCAGGGAAGGGAGTCGCTTAGGATTCAAGGCAGGTAATTAGAAAAGTGTCTGAACAGTTCCTGCCTGGAATCAGTATCGAATGGCTCCAGGCAGGGTTGCCTTTTAATTAGGGGGAAGTCGCGGGTTGCCGAGCCAGCCAGCTATCCACTACTGCAATTATTGGGCGTGGATTTTTGATCCAGGAGAGGTGTGGGTTTCCCTTAGGGTAGGTTGCGGACATTTCCTGGGTTTCGCCACCGACAATCGCAGCTAGCTTGCGTGCAGCCGGCATGGGGGCAAAGGGGTCCCCAGCCAATGCGATATGCAAGGTAGGATGTTTGGCTTGTTGGCGATCACCAAACGACTTTTCTGGAGCGAAGCGGCCGCTGAATATGGAGCTTGCCCAGTCTTTCATCAACCTCCTGGCCTCGCGCCAGCCAAACCCCATTCGTGCGCCAGGGAAGTAGCCAAGCAAACTGGAGGTGATGCTGGCAATCGCCGCAAAGGCTAATAAAGCGTAGCGTCTTAGCCCGTGCCAACTACGATGGTCGACATGACCTGAGGCGATGGTTACCACCCTGGCATTACCTGTGAGGCCGGCTCGTGCAGCTAAGGTGCTGGTCTGGCCGCCGATGCTGTGGCCCAGGATCAGGGCGGGACCACCGGGGAATGACTTCTCCAGCAATGCCAACAACTGTGGGATAAAGGAAAACACCAGATCGTTGTAGCCATAGTCTGCATGTCGGTTAGGACGTGGCAAGCTTTCACCGGTACCCGGCAACTCAGTGATTGCGGTGCTATAACCGAGCCGTTGTAATTCCTCCAGCAATAGCCGGTAGCGGTCAGCCGGGACGCCCATGGCGGGAATTACTAGGGCGAGGGGGCCTTCGCCATTGTGGGCAGTGGTGATTGGAACCTGGAAGGCGCCAAAAGTGAGGTTATGGGTTTCTTGGGGCATGGTACTTCTCCCTTCAATGGGAGGCACTATATGCCAGTTCATCAGTGCAAACCCATGACCAGACCGCGCACTTCAGTAGCTTAATCGATGCAAATGGTGCTTCAGTTGCAAGTTCCACAAAAGGCTGTGGGCTCAGGGAGTTGATCAACCGCTTATCGGACTGGCCAAAGTACCACTCTAAAGTAATTGATCAACTTGCAACCGGGTTGGCGAAGGCACTGCCCTAAAGTAATTGATCAACTTGCAACCGGGTTGGCGAAGGCACTGCCCTAAAGTAATTGATCAACTTGCAACCAAATCCGCAACTGCCTAGAATACGCCGCCCGCAATGGGCTCGGTATTCCCGTGCTTGTTGTACTCCTTGCCTTACCGGACTGTCCGGAAGGCTGATTAACCCGTAAGGAGCTAAAATGCGTCATTACGAAATTGTATTCCTGGTTCACCCGGACCAGAGCGAACAGGTACCTGGCATGGTGGAGCGCTATACCGCTGCCATCAAGGACACTGGTGGTGAAGTTCACCGCATGGAAGACTGGGGCCGTCGCCGTCTGGCTTACCCGATCAACAAGATCCACAAAGCCCACTACATTCTGATGAATGTTGAGTGCACCGAAGAGGCTCTGGAGGAACTGACCACCAACTTCCGTTACAACGATGCGGTTATCCGTAATCTGGTAATTCGTGAAGACGAGGCTATCACTGAAGAGAGCCCGATCATGAAAGCGGAAAAAGAGAGCCGTGAGCGCAAGGCTGCACGTGCAGAGCGCACCGAGCGTCGCGAGCGCGCTGAAGAAGAAAAGCCTTCTTCTGACGCTGCAGAAGCTTCTTCCGATAACGCTGAAAGCGAAGAGTAAGGGGATTATCAGATGGCACGTTTTTTCCGTCGTCGCAAGTTCTGCCGTTTCACTGCTGAAGGTGTTAAGCGTATCGACTACAAAGATCTCGATACCCTGAAAGCCTACATCTCTGAGACTGGCAAGATTGTTCCTAGCCGTATTACCGGTACCAAAGCCAAGTATCAGCGCCAGCTGGCCACTGCGGTCAAGCGCGCTCGCTACCTGGCCCTGCTGCCGTACACGGACAGCCACGAAGCCTAAGCCGCAGTTTGCTTAGACTCATTAATAGAGAAGCTATCTAACTATGCGCGCCGTAGCTGAATTTATTATGCGCGGACGCGTCAGGGCGGTAATCCTCACTATGGTGGGGATTCCCGTGATAAGCCCGGCGATCCTCGCTCTGGTGAGTTTACGTCGAGGTGGCAGTGACGGCCTGATGGTTTTGGCCTGGGCGCTGTTACCGGTTGTCGTTGCAGGTATGAGTGGCCATGTGCCTCCCCTGGTGACTGGTGTTTCCGCCAGCTCTTTTGCAGCAGTATTTTGCGGTGCTACGGTGCTGCGCAGCAGCCGCTCTTGGGTTGCCGCACTGCTCGCATTAACGGCAATCTCGGCTGTGGGCATATTGCTCACCTCCTACTTCAGCGGTGGTCTCCTGCAGGGATTCCTTCAGGTACTGGAGACAGCTGCGGAACAACCAAACACTGTTCCGCTCGATGAGCTGAAGAAGGTATTTCCAGGCGATTTACAATTCGCCGGTTACTGGAGCTGGGTGCTGGTAATTAGTGCCACGCTGGCCCTGGTACTGGGGCGCTACTGGCAGGCGCTGTTGTACAACCCCGGTGGTTTCCGCCAGGAGTTTCACCAGCTGCGCTTGCCGCTATGGTTGGCGGCAGTAAGTATGCTGTTGTGGGTGCTCTGCCTGGTAACACCGGGCTATGCCTTCTGGGGAGCAGTTATTGCCTTCCCGTTAGAGGTGGCGGGCATCGCGCTGATTCACTGGCTGGTCGCTAGCCGCAATTGGGGGATAGCTCCCCTGGTAGCGATGTATGTGATGCTGGTGATTGGTGGGCTGCCCCTGGCTGGATTCCTGTGTGGATTGGCCCTGGTAGATAGCTGGATAGATATTCGCGGACGCTCCTCAAAGTAGGCGCGCACCGCACAATACAGAAATTGAGGAAACCGAGATGGAAGTTATTCTGCTCGATAAAGTAGGCAAACTGGGCAACGTGGGTGACCGCGTTGATGTTAAAGCCGGTTTTGGCCGCAATTTCCTGCTGCCGACTGGTAAAGCAATTCCGGCTACTGCAGCTAACGTTGCTGAGTTCGAAGCTAAGCGCGCTGAACTGGAAGCCGCTGCTGCCGCTAAGCTGGCTGAAGCTGAGAGCCGTGCTACCAAACTGGCCGACCTGGTTGTTACCATCGCAGCTAACGCTGGCGACGAAGGTAAGCTGTTCGGTTCTATCGGCACCCGCGATATCGCTGAAGCGATCACCGCTGGTGGCGTTGAAGTAGCTAAAGCTGAAGTGAAGCTGCCGGAAGGCGCTCTGCGCGAAGTGGGTGAGTACGATGTAGACGTACAGCTGCACTCTGACGTAATTGCTGCAGTTAAAGTCGTTATCGAAGCCGAGTAAGGTTTTGCTGACGAGTGGTTGGTGCCTTGAGCGCCGGCCGCGCTACAATCGGGCGCTGCTCCCTGTCGGGTCAGCGCCTGTTTTGTTTCTGGAATACAGTAAAGTCCAATGATCGACGAATACGCCAATCCTGAAGAAGAGATCCACAGTGAGGAGAGTTCACCGCTACCGCATTCGGTAGAGGCGGAACAGTCAGTGCTGGGTGGTCTGATGCTGGACCCGGGCCGTATCGATGCCGTTGCCGAACAGCTGAGTGAAGAGGACTTTTTCAGTGCCAGCCACCGCAAGATTTTTGCGGTCATGCGCGAGCTGAGTGATGGCGAGCAGCCCCTGGATATCGTCACTCTCGCTGAAGGCCTCACCAGCCGCGATCTGCTCGGTGAAGTAGGTGGCCCTGTCTACCTGGCGGAATTGGCCGAGAATACTCCCTCCGCAGCAAACATCGTCGCCTACGCCAAGATAGTGCGAGAGCGCTCCATGCTGCGCCAGCTGATCGCCGCTGCCGGTGAGATCAGCCGCACCAGTTTTAACCCCGGTGGCCTCGCCTCTGCCGATCTGTTGCAGATGGCCGAGCGCCGGGTAGCGGAAATTGCCGAGGGGCGTGCCAAAGAGGGCGGCTTCGTCGGTGTAGATACCCTGCTGAAGAAGACTGTCGAGCGTATCGACGAGCTATTCAAGACCGAGGGCGATATCACCGGCCTCAGCACCGGTCTCACCGAACTGGACCAGCGCACCTCCGGCTGGCAACCGGGAGAGCTGGTTATTCTCGCGGCGCGTCCTTCCATGGGCAAGACCGCGTTGGCGTTGAATTTCATTGAGAGCGCCATGTTGCTGCAGGAGCGCCCAACGCTGATTTTCAGTATGGAGATGCCCTCGGATAGCCTGGTGATGCGGATGTTGTCCTCCATTGGCCGTATCGACCAAGGGAGAATCAGGAACGGCAAGCTGCAGGAAGAGGATTGGCCCAAGCTCTCCAGCGCTGTGCAGAAGATGAAGGGCAAGGCGCTGTATATTGACGATACCCCGGCGCTCAGTCCCAGTGAGGTACGCGCGCGCACCAAGCGCACCGTGCGCGATCACATCAATAAATTAATGCGTGAGAATCCCAAGCTGAGCCGTGAGGATGCAGAGGCCAAGAGTATGCCCGCCATGATTATGGTGGACTACCTGCAGCTGATGCAGGTGAAGGGCACTACCGAGGGGCGTACCCAGGAGATCTCTGAGATTTCCCGCTCTCTCAAGGCATTGGCAAAGGAATATGAATGCCCCGTGATTGCTCTGTCGCAGCTCAATCGGGGGGTGGAACAGCGCCCCAACAAGCGACCGATGAACTCAGACCTACGGGAATCTGGGGCGATTGAGCAGGACGCAGACGTAATCCTGTTTATCTACCGAGACGAGTACTACAACGAGGACAGCCCGGACAAAGGCATGGCTGAGCTGATTATCGGCAAGCAGCGTAACGGTGAGATTGGTACCTGCCGCGCGGCCTTTGTCGGTAAATATACTCGCTTCGATAACTTGGCGGCGGAATACTACCAGGGCGAGTAATCCCTTCCGCTAAGTTTGGGGCTGCCGAGTATCGGGATCCAAGGGGGTCATATATTGTTATCCGAGCAAAAGATTCGCGCCTTGGTGCTGCAGAAACAGTTTATCCACAGCCCCTGGAATGAGGGACTTTCACGGCTATTGCAACACCTGGGCGCTTTACAGCTTGATGCTATCCAGCGAATTACCAGGGCCCACCATCACCAGCTTTACATTCGCTTGCCCCGTTACCGCGAATCACACCTGGCTGAAGCGGAGCAGCGTCGCGAAATTTTCGAATACTGGTCCCACGCCGCCGCCTATCTGCCAATGGCCCACTACCCCTATGCGCGGGTGCGTATGGATCGTATTCGCGCGGGCCAGCGCCACTGGTTTGAGAAAAACGCCAAGTTATGTCGCTATGTGCTGGATCGAGTGCGTGATGAAGGCGCTTTGCGGGCCAGTGATTTTGTGCGCACCAAAAGCGGGTGGTGGGAGTGGTCCGATGAAAAGAAAGCCCTTGAGCAGCTGTTTCACGAAGGTGAATTGATGGTCAGCCAGCGTGAGGGCTTTCAAAAAGTCTTCGATCTTTCGGAGCGGATACTGCCGGCAAATACACTGACCCAAGCCGCTTCGAAGCTGGAATATGGCAGCCATCTGGTGCGCACTTTTCTTGGCTGCCAAGGTATTGGCCGCATCGAGGAAATTGCCTACCTGCGCCGGGAAGATAAACCTCTTATTCAGCTGGCAGCAGATAGCATGTTGGCAACTGGAGAGCTGACCCCCCATGGTAAAGAGCTGGTACTGACCGAACAGTTGGAGCAGAGCCTGGGGCGACCATCGCGCAAGGTGCGACTTTTATCGCCTTTTGACCCTTTGATATTGCAGCGCAAGCGCTTGCGCCGCCTGTTTGGTTTTGAATACCAGCTGGAGTGCTATGTACCGGCGGCTAAACGCCGTTACGGCTATTTCTGCCTGCCGATTTTATACGGAGACAGATTTGTGGGGCTCGTTGATCTGAAGGCTGACCGGGACGCGGGGTTGTTGCGGGTAGAGAGTCAGCACTGGAAAGAAAAGCCCGGCGGGTCTCTCGAGGCGAGTTACCACCGGGCTCTGGGGCAGTTTGCCCGCTTTCACGGGCTGGAAAGCGAAACAGCGCTTACAGCTTGACGACTACGTAGACTTCGCGACCATCGCGCTGGGTAGGCATAAAATAGTTACCGCCATAGCGGTAGTACTGAATGCCATTGATGATCTCAGCTGCATAACCTGTAGGTAGAGTTTCCACTACCTGGCCAGGCTGAAAACCGTCGGGGCCTGGATTTGGGGTGGCGGGAACTGTGGCTGGAGCGGGAGCCGGAGCCACTGTTGGGACGGCTACTACTGGCGCTGGAACCGGTACTACAGCGACGGGAGCCGGTGGTGCTACCACCACATAAGTACGGCTGGCAGGAACCCACTGGTAATAGGCATCAGCATATCGGTAGTAGGTCGCCCCCCCCACTTGAACCTGCACGGCTCTACTTGGCAGTGTTACAACTGAAGCACCCAGAGGCGCATTAACGACGACATAACCCCTTGGGCCATGGCGATAGAAGTGTCCACCGTGGTAGTAATAAGGGTGCCCGCCTACGGCAACGCGAACATGGCCCCTGGGCAATATGGGAGCGATAAACCCAACGGAAACACGGGGGCCGCGATAGTAGCCACCACCTCGGTGATGGTGGTGATCGCCCCCGCGCTCATAGCCGCGTGCATCTGCAGAGGGGCTAAATGCAAAAGCCGCCAGCGCAATGAAGGCACTGGCGCCAAGAACTAAATTCAACTTGTTCACAGTCTCTCCAGCGAAGTGATTACTCACGTCGACATACTAACCCTTATTCTGACAGCAAAGACAGGATAATTGGTTAAGAATTGTCAAAGCGCCGGAGTGGAGCCTTGGTCAGCGGTTGCGCTGGATGATACCCATCAGTTTGTACATTAGCTGTGCAGCGGCGAAGTCGTAGGCATGAAAGCCCTCGATCGGCGCGAATTCAAGCAGATCGAAGCCAATTATCTCTCTTTGCTGTGCCACAGACTCGAACAAGTTGAGGGTTTGGTACCAGCCGAGGCCGCCGGGGACCGGAGTGCCGGTGGATGGGAAGACCGATGGATCCATACCATCTACATCCAGAGTAAAGAAGACTTTTTTGGGGAAATTGTCCGGTAACTGGAATTCCTGTATGTTGTTGGGTACCAGCTGGTGAGCGTCCAGGTACCCCACGTTGTAGTCCTTGCGCGCCTGCATCTCCTCTTCGCAATAGGCGCGAATTCCCAGCTGGAACAGGGGCACACCGGCCTCTACCACCAGGCGCATAACACTGGCATGGCTATGTTTATGGCCCTCATAGCGATCGCGCAAGTCGGCGTGGGCATCAATTTGCACTACGCCAAAGTCAGTTTCTCCGGCATCCAGCAGACCTTTGATAATGCCCCAGGTCACTGAATGCTCACCGCCGATGCCTACCGGCATTTTTCCCAGTGCCCGCACCTCCTTGGTGACTGTGGCGATATTATCCATCACCTGCTCTGCAGGACCGGAAACCGATACGGGTGGGCGGGTGTAGATGCCCAGATCACATGGATTGGAGAAGTTATCGAAAGTCTCCAGCTGCCAGGAGGCCTCGAGGATGGAGGCTGGGCCCTTCCCGGTACCACCGCCGTAAGAGACGGTTTCTTCATAGGGTATAGGGATGATATGAAAGAGCGCATCTTCCGGTTTCGGCTGCTCAATTTCGGAGCCGAGAAAAATGGGATAATTTTTTTCTGACATTAAATTTCGTTCCTCAGGCGGCTGGGTCGGGTCTCTGTGAGACCCACCGCATCTTAATCTCGATCGGCAGACGCTTAAGAGAGCCGTCCCTTGAAATCGTCGTAGTCAAAGCTTTTGATCATTTTCAGCTCGTCGGTTTCCGAGTTCCACAGGGCTATGGCAGGTAGGGGAATACCATTGAATGTGTTGGTTTTCACCATGGTGTAGTAAGCCATTTCCTCGAACACTAGGCGCTCTCCGACCCGGAGTGGATCGTGAAAACTGTACTCACCGATACTGTCTCCGGCCAGGCAGCTCTGTCCACCCAGGCGATAGGTGTGGGGCAGCTCACCGGGGCGTGCAGCACCGGTAATTTCAGGGCGGTATGGCATTTCCAGGACATCCGGCATATGGCAGGTTGCGGAGGCATCAAGAATGGCCAGATTCTGGCCATTCCAGGCGGTATCCACCACTTCTGCTACCAGAATGCCGGCAAATAGTGAGATGGCCTCACCCGGCTCAAGGTAAACCTGCACATCGTACTTGTTGGAAAAGCTGCGCACGGCTTCAACCAACTCATCCACCTGATAATCGCGGCGGGTGATATGGTGGCCGCCGCCGAAATTAATCCACTCCATCTGTGGAAGCAGATCGCCAAACTTTTCCTCCACCGCGGCGATGGTGCGCTCCAGTGGTTTGAAATCCTGCTCGCATAAGGTGTGGAAGTGCAGACCGCTGATACCTTCCAGGGATTCGTCTTCGAACAGGGAGCGCACTATGCCCAGGCGTGAGCAGGGAGCACAGGGGTCGTAGAGATCGGTGTGGCCCTCCGAGTGCTCAGGGTTGATACGCAAACCGAAGCGCAATTCCGGGCGCTGCTTTTGCATTTCCAGGCACAGCTCCCGATAGCGCTTCCACTGGGAGAAGGAATTGAAGATTACATGGTGGGCAAACTGCAGTATTTCATGCAGCTCTTCATCTTTGTAGCCGGCACTGAATACATGTACTTCTTTGCCCTGGTCACGACCACCGTATTCTTCAAAGCCGAGCCTGGCCTCATACAACCCACTGGCGCAGGTGCCAGATAGGTACTCAGCCACGATCGGCCCTGTGCTGAACATGGAAAAGGCCTTGAGAGCGGCGAGTACCTTGGCTCCGCTGCGCTTCTGTACATCGGCGAGTACTGCCAGATTATCGCGCAAGGCAGTTTCATCGACGACAAAACAGGGGGAGGGTACGCGGTGGGGATCAAAGTGACCGAAATAATCTACGCGGGGAGTGAGGTCCATGAGTGGCGTTATATCCTGATGCGACGGGATGGGCACTGGCGCCCATCCCTAGGAGTATGCGGAAAAGTGCACAATTACTGGAAGGGTTTATCCAACCAGGTTTCCTGCCAGGGTAGGCCGTACTTATTCAAGTCGTCCATAAAGGGGTCTGGGTCCAACTGCTCCATATTCCATACACCCGGCTTCATCCACTTGCCCTCCATCATCATTTTGGCACCGATCATAGCGGGTACGCCGGTTGTGTAGGATATCGCCTGGGACTGCACTTCTTTGTAGCAATCCTGATGGTCGCAGGTGTTGTAGACGTAGTAGATCTTTTCTTTGCCGTCTTTGGTGCCCCGGATAATGTTGCCGATGCAGGTCTTGCCTTTGGTCAGCGGTCCCAGGCTGGCGGGATCAGGCAGCATGGCTTTGAGGAACTGGATAGGCACAATTTCCTGGCCCTGGAATTGCACTGGCTCGATGCTGGTCATGCCGACGTTTTGCAGTACTTCCAGGTGCTTCAGGTAGCTTTCCCCAAAGGTCATCCAGAAGCGCGCGCGCTCGATTTCGGGGAAGTGCTTGGACAGGGACTCAAGCTCTTCGTGATACAGCAGGTAGATGTCTTTGTCACCGATACCTTCTGGGAAGTTGAAGATACGTTTCTCTTCCATTGGTTTGGTGGTAACCCACTGGCCGTTCTCCCAGTAGCGACCGTTGGCGGTAATCTCGCGGATATTGATTTCCGGATTGAAATTAGTAGCGAACGGCAGGCCATGGTCGCCGGCATTACAGTCGAGAATATCCAGGGTTTGGATACGATCGAAATGGTGCTTCTTGGCGTAGGCGGTAAATACACTGGTTACACCGGGATCGAAACCGCTGCCCAGCAGTGCCATCAGGCCGGCCTTCTCGAACTTCTCCTGATAGGCCCACTGCCATTTGTATTCAAACTTGGCCTCTTCCGGCGGCTCGTAGTTGGCGGTGTCCAGGTAGTGCACGCCGGTTTCCAGGCAGGCATCCATGATGTGCAGATCCTGGTAAGGCAGGGCCACATTGATCACCATGTCCGGCTTCACTTTCTCGATCAATTTGACCAGCTCAGGTACGTTGTCTGCATCTACTTCGGCAGTATCGATTTTGCGCGGCAGCATGGCTGCAATCTTGTCACACTTGCTCTTGGTGCGACTGGCCAGGGTGATATTCTCAAATACATCCGCAACCTGGGCGCATTTGTGCGCAACAACCTGGCCGACGCCGCCGGCGCCGATGATCAGTACGTTGGCCATAAAGGTCTCCTCAATCTGCAGCTTTTCTTGCCGCTATCTTCTCAAAGGCGCAGGGCCTTATTTTTCAAAATAGGTGTAACCGCTCATGCTAGCGGTATAGGTCTGTAGGATCTGCTTGCGCTGCGCGGCGGTAATCAACCCCTGTTTTACCGCACGCTCCGCCAGGCGACGGAAGCGCTCGAACAGCACTTTGGGCTGGTATTCTACGTAACTCAGTACGTCTGAAATACTATCGCCGTGAATCTCGTGGCTGAAGTCGATACTGCCATCGTTCTGGATTCGCACGCTCACTACGTTAGTATCGCCAAACAGGTTGTGCAGGTCGCCAAGGGTTTCCTGATAGGCGCCGATCAGGAAGGTTCCGAGGATATAGTCCTCACCTTCTTTTAGCTCGTGCAGTGGCAGAGTTTTCTGTTCTTTTTCGCGGCCAATAAAACGGTCGATCTTGCCGTCGCAGTCACAAGTGATATCGGCAATGATGGCTGAACGTGTCGGTGCTTCGTTCAAGCGGTGGACCGGCAGAAGAGGGAACACCTGGTCGATGGCCCAGATATCCGGCACCGATTGAAATACGCTCATATTCGCGTAGTAAATATCCGACAGAACTTCTGGTAGGGCCTGTAGATCCGCTGGGATTTCCTCAGCCTCATCGAGCAGTTTGCGAATTTCCTGGGCGCCCTGCAGGAACAGGTTTTCCGCATTGGCGCGTTCGCGCAGGCTCACCTGGCCATGCAGGTAAAGGGAGCGCAATTCATCGCGGTAATAGAGGGCATCGTTGTAGCTTTCCTGCAGGTTTTTTGGAGTGATATTGCGCACCGCATCCTGCAGGTTGAGTAGCATCTGGTGATCGCCGTCACTGATCTTGGTATGTTCGAGCTCCACCGGTTCAAAACGGGTGGTATCGAGGATATCGAACAGCAACACTGAGGAGTATGCCACAGTGGCGCGACCGGACTCGGTAATAATCACCGGGTGTGCCACGCCCTCACTGTCGAGGGTGCCCATAATGGCTTCCACAACATCCACACAGTACTCATCCAGGGAATAGTTCTTGGAGTGTGTGTAGTTGGTTTTCGTGCCGTCGTAGTCCACTGCCAGGCCGCCGCCCAGGTCCAGGTAACCCATGGGGGCTCCTTCCTCCACAAGGTCGGCATAGTAGCGGCAGGCTTCCAGCACACCGGTGCGAATATCTCGGATATTCGGTACCTGTGAGCCCAGGTGGTAATGCAGTAGCTTGAGACAATCCAGCATATCGTGATTGCGCAATTGGTCGACCATGGCAATCAGGTCGTTACTGCCCAACCCGAAGATACTGCGGTCGCCGCTGGTGGCATTCCAATAGCCCCCCACTTTGGAGGCGAGTTTCACCCGCGCGCCGATATTGGGTCGTACCTGCTCGCGTTCCGCACAACGAATAATGGTCTCTACTTCGGAGGGGGTTTCCACTACAAAGAAAACCTGTATACCCAGGCGCTGTGCCTGCAGGCCGAGGTTAATAAATTCCTCGTCCTTGTAGCCGTTGCAGACAATCAGGGATTCGGTGTTATCCAGAATAGATAGCGCCGCAATTAGCTCCGCCTTGCTGCCGGCCTCCAGACCGTGGTTAAAGTGACTGCCAGCAGTGGCGATCTCCTCGATCACCTGACATTGCTGGTTCACTTTGATGGGGAAGACTCCACGGAATACGTTGCTGTAGCCACAGTTGTCGATAGCGCGAGCAAAGGATTCGTTGATGCGGGCGATCTGAGCATCGAGCAGGTTTTCGATACGCAATAACAGCGGCATGCCCAGGCCGCGTTCGGTGGCGCCGCGGGCAATCTCCATCAGGGAAACACTGTAGGACTCTCCGTTTTGGCCCTCTACCTGAACTGAAATTTCACCGTTTTCATTTAGATCGAAATAGCCGGCGCCCCAGTTGCGGATGCCGTAGAGTTCGGCCGAATCTTCGCAAGTCCAATCTTTTACTTGTTGCTGTTTCATGGCGCCTTTCTGTTGACCTTTGGCGGGCGCGAATCTTGGGCCCAGCAGGGCTGGAAAGCAATAACTATAGATAAAAAAACGCTAATTTTTGATACGGCAAAACCAAATGATTGCTCAGTCAATTTGAGAGGTATTTGCGTGCTGTGACAATGCTGAATTTTTGATCGGATTTGAGGGGTATGGAAGTAGGGGGAATAAAAAAGCGGCCCGAGGGCCGCAGGAGCGGGGGGGGGGGGTGGTATTGGGCTATAGCAGGCCGGGTCGTGGCACTACACGGTAACCGCGTCGTACATCGTCCCACAGATAGTAGGTATCGTAAGCGACGTAGTAGTTGTGGCCGCCGACAATCACGGTGAGTGCTGAGGCTGGCAAACTGTGTACTATGGCTCCATGGGGCGCATGGGTTACCACATAGCCGTGGGATGCCGGGCGGTAAAAAATACCCTCGCTGTAATAGAAGCCGGCTGCACCGATGCTAATACTGACGAAGTTGCGAGGCAGGTGGCGCCAGCGATAGCCATAACCATAGTGCGTCGGACGGTGGTGGGGGCGATGACCGCGATAACCGTGGCGGTAAAGGGGCCTATGAGCCGCGCGATGCCCATGCCGATGGCCTTTTCTGTGGCCTTTCTTGTAGCCTTTGTTGTAGCCATCATTGTAAGCATGGCGAATTTCGCGGCGATGTTTGCGTTCTTCCCTGCGCTGTTGTCTGCGCTGCTCTTTCTTGCGCTCCTGCCTGCGACGCTTTTTTTCCTGCTGGCGATCGTAGTGCTTATCGTGATGCTTTTTATGACTGCGCTCAAAATGACGCTGCTCACGTTGAGCTCTCCCTTGCCCATGATGGTCGTGGTCTATTGCACGCTGGTATCCCTGGTTGACTTCGGACAGCGCTGGGGTTGCTATCAGCAGCAAGCCCGCAGTAGCGATGGCGGTAGCAAGGTGTCTCATGGCAGCACTCCCGAGCACGAGTGGCTCTGTTATGTCGTTTGAGGTCTTTTGTGTATCTTGGCGGGCAGTTTGCCTTGGCGGGTCTGAACACTTCCTGAACTGTAGGCAGACCTAGTCAAAAGAAAGGCAGCTGATGGGGGTGACTGACAATCCATTTGTCAATGTTTTCTCCAATCTGGGGAGTTGAGCGGTACACTCGTCGGAAACCTATAGATAGCGGCGATTTTTGCTCTGTTGAGACACCCGGTCGCAGCGAGTATTATGCCGCGCTGATTCACAGTGAGCGGTAGAGAGATGCAAGTCTTCCACCACGTAGCGAGCCTGCGCGAGACGCTGGCCAAAGCCCGCAGGGACGGCAAGACCGTTGGGTTCGTGCCTACGATGGGCAACCTTCACGATGCCCATATAGAACTGGTCAGGATTGCCCAGCAACATTGCGATCTGGTAGTGGTGTCTATCTTCGTTAACCGCCTGCAATTTGGCCTGAACGAGGATTGGGACAAGTATCCGCGTACCATGGAGCGGGATATGGCCAGGTTGCGCGAAGCCGGGTGTGATTTCCTGTTTCATCCTGATGAGAACGAAATCTACCCCAATGGCATGGATCAGCAGACCCGTGTGGTTTGCCCGGCTATGACCGATGTACTTTGTGGTGCCAGCCGTCCCGGTCACTTCGAAGGGGTGACGACGGTAGTGGCCAAGCTTTTCAATATTGTACAGCCGGATAAGGCCGTATTTGGCATCAAGGATTTCCAACAATTGGCGGTGATTCGCCGCATGGTGGAAGACCTGTGCATGCCAGTGGAAATTGTTGCGGCCCCGGTGCACCGGGAGGTGGATGGCCTGGCGATGAGTTCCCGCAATGGTTATATCACGGTGGATGAGAGGCCCAAGGTTTCTGTGTTGAACCAGTCGCTGAACTGGGCAAAAGACGAGATCATTGCGGGGCGTCGGGACTTTGCCGCCCTTGAAGAAGAGGCGCGCAAGCGTATAGAAGATAGCGGTTTTCGCGTAGATTATTTCTCCATCTGCTATAGCAAGGATTTACAGCCGGCGGCAGATGACGACAAACAAATTACGATTCTGGGAGCGATGTATACCAGCGCTGCACGCCTGATCGACAACGTTTCCCTGGAACTTTAAAGGGGCATCCAACTATGCAAATCGAAATGTTGAAGTGCAAACTGCATATGGCCGCGGTGACCCAGGCTGAACTCTGGTATGACGGCTCCTGCGCAATTGATGGAGAGCTGGTGGAGCTGGCCGGTCTGCGCGAATTCGAGAAAATCGATATTTATAATGTGAGTAATGGTGAGCGTTTTCATACCTATGTAATCCTGGCCGAGCGCGGCTCAGGAATCATCTCTATGAATGGGGCTGCAGCTCGCCGTGTCCAGGTGGGCGATCGTATTATTATCGCTTCCTATGCGCAGATGACCGAGGAACAGGCTGATAGCCATAAGCCCAAGCTGGTCTACCTGGATGAGAAAAACAAGGTTGAGCGCAGCACTAATACTATTCCGGTTCAGTTAGCGGAAGCCTGATTCTTCTCGCTACAGGGCGTTGTGCCCTGTAGCATCTCTGCCGCTTATTGACCAGACATTAATAACACTTCCTGTTTAAACCTCTTTTCCAGGTAGGACTCATCCAGGGTGTAATGCCAGAGGTTTTTCTTTTGTCCTTTAGCTAGAGCGATTTCGCCAATTCTGCCGGGGTTGTATTTAATTGGTTGACCGAGTTGGTAATCAGCGATGGGGTCCTGATAGGCCTCTTCCAAAGAAATTATTTCCCACCCCTCCAGCCTTAGTCGCTGAGCCAGATCGCCAATAAACAGTGCTGTGATATCCATTTCATGCAGCAATATTACGTGTTTGGGTGAACGTCCGAGATATTTAATTGCCATATCATCGTAGTAATTAATACTTGCCATAAGGACGTCGACATAAAAGTTGGAGAGTCTCTCCAAATCAACCGGATTCCCATCTTTCACTGCCGTTTGGAAAAGCTCTTCGATATACCAGTCGTAATTATTTAAGGTGATATAGGCATTGAGATAATTATGTTCCTGCAACAGGTTTCGCATGCCATCCCGTTTTTCGACAGTCTCCCCTTCGCGCAGGTAGGGGAAGCGAAAATAAGGCTTAAAATTGTCAAATTGCTGGAGTAACTGGTGTGCCTGTAGAAACTCCTTCTGGTAGGTGGGTAGCTCTGTATTTAGAAAGTTTGGATGGCTGTGAGTGTGATTGCCAATAATATGTCCGGCTCTGTCGTATAGGCGCATTCGCTCCAAGCCTTCCTTGTCCAGGAACCGGGTATTGGAAAAAAAGGTCACTTTGCCAATCTGATGCTCTTTCAGGCTATCAATTAACGTTTTGGTTCGGGTTGGTCCATCAAAGTAGCCATCGGCTTTACGAGGGGCATCATCGAATGTAATTGCCAGTTGCTTGGCGTTAGCCACAGGGGTTGTTAACAGGCAGATTATCAACAATAAGATTGAACGCTGCATGATTTCTGTCTCTAATGAGTTTATGTATGGGCAGTTCGCTAGGACCGGTTTAACCTGTCTTGCTAATCAGGCTTTCTGTCTCAATCTGCTTGCCAGGCAACTTATCCTCACCGTGTAATCTAAAGTACACTGACCATTGAACTGGATTCCCTATTGTGTCTACTTTGGCCGCAGGTGTATATGACCCAAATACTAGTTAGTTCCTGCCTCCTGGGGTGTGCCGTGCGTTACAACGGTAGTGATGTTGAGGTCTACAACAGTGATTTTGATTGGCTTGTGGAAACCCAGGAGATAGTTCCTCTGTGTCCGGAAGTTGCGGCCGGACTGCCTATTCCGAGAGCGCCGGCGGAGATCAGCGGTGGTAATGGAGCAGACATTTTAACGGGTGCAGCCAGAGTTATAGGAAGCGAAAAAAAAGATTTAACCGACCAGTTTTTGTTGGGGGCTAAACTGGCCCTCAAACTATGTCGTCGACATAATATTCGTTATGCAGTGCTTACTGAAAACAGTCCGTCTTGCGGCAGCGGTTATATTTACGATGGCAGTTTTTCAGGAAAGAAAATAGTCGGTGTTGGTGTCGTATCTGCGCTTCTTGAAAAATCGGGAATACAGGTATTTAGCCAGCATACTGTGGGTATTCTCAGAAAACTTATCGGTTCTTCTTGACCAAATTGAGTTTTGAGCATAAATAAATTTAGACCAATGATAACTAGGCATCAAAAAGTGAGTTCTGAAGTTGTCAATTTTAAAGAAAAGCTGAGTCTTTTCTCGGAACACTGGTCCCCTAAGGTAATTGCCCAGATGAATGATTACCAGTTAAAACTGGTGAAAATCCAAGGGGAGTTTACCTGGCATGATCATCCCGATACCGATGAAGTATTTATTGTAATTTCGGGCAATATGGAGATTGAATTTCGTGATAGTGTCATTTCTCTGGGGCCCGGTGAGGTGACAGTAGTGCCTAAAGGTGTGGAGCATAAACCTAAGGCTGAACAGGAATGTGAAGTCCTGCTGATTGAGCCCAAAGGGGTTGTTAATACCGGTGATGCCTGTGGAGAGTTAACTGCTGAAAATGATATCTGGATTTAATCGGTATCTGCATTTTCTGCAATAAACAGGCGATTTATTAACCGATTTTATTCCATTACCCTCTTTTTTGTTGTGGCTTTATCTTACAGGGCCTGCATAGAATTATCGCCTACCAATACACTGGGCTGTGAGATGTGGAGATTATTTCGCAGTGGCTATGTTATAAAGTGGCAAGAATAAAGCTCTAATAATTTCAGGTTTCTCTAAGCTGGCCTTGCTGCGCTAATAATAAAGGAGAGGATGATGTCTGAAGTGCATACCCGCCCGGTTCCCCCCAGTTTTGCTGCCAACGCGCTTATTAGCGCTGAAGACTACGAAAGAATGTACCGCCAATCGGTGGAGAGCCCAGAGGCATTTTGGGCGCAACAGGCCAAGGACTTTTTGCAGTGGGACAAGCCGTTTACGCAAGTTCTTGAGGAGGATCTGCACAAAGGCCACGCCGCCTGGTTCTCTGATGGTCAGTTAAACGTAACCGTGAACTGTATTGACCGACATCTGGCCAACCGTGGCGAGCAGACAGCGATTCTTTGGGAAGGGGATGATCCCGCGGACAGCAAGGCAATCAGCTACCAAAGCCTATACGAAAATGTGTGCCGGCTGGCCAACCTACTGAAGTCCCGAGGGGTTAAAAAAGGGGATCGGGTTTGTATCTATATGCCGATGATCCCCGAGGCAGCCTACGCTATGCTCGCCTGTGCCCGTATCGGTGCGGTGCACTCGGTCGTGTTTGGTGGCTTCTCCCCGGTATCCCTGAAAGATCGCATCCTCGATTCCGATTGTCGCCTGGTGATTACTGCTGATGAAGCGGTCCGCGGCGGCAAGCGAGTGCCCCTGAAAGCCAATGTGGATAAAGCATTGGCAGACTGCCCCAATGTGCATACGGCGATAGTGGTTAAACATACGGGCACAGCGGTGGACTGGGACAGTAAGCGGGATATCTGGTATGCCGAGTCCGTGGTCGAAATGGAAAGTGACTGTCCGCCAGAAATTATCGGCGCAGAGGACCCTCTCTTTATTTTGTATACCTCCGGATCCACTGGAAAGCCCAAGGGAGTTTTACACAACACTGCTGGCTATCTATTGATGGCCACTATGACTTTCAAATATGTATTCGATTACAAAGAGGGCGAGGTTTTTTGGTGTACTGCTGATGTTGGTTGGATCACAGGACACAGCTATATCGTCTATGGACCCCTGTGCGCTGGCGCTACGAGTTTAATGTTTGAGGGAGTACCCACTTACCCCGATGCATCCCGGTTCTGGCAGGTTGTAGATAAACACAAAGTAAATAGCTTTTACACGGCGCCGACAGCAATTCGCGCGCTGATGGGAGCCGGTGATAAATTTGTAACAGGTACGGATCGAAGCTCATTACGTCTGCTGGGTACCGTTGGTGAGCCGATTAATCCGGAGGCCTGGGAGTGGTACTACAAGGTAGTTGGCGATGAGCGCTGCCCAATTGTGGACACCTGGTGGCAGACTGAAACTGGTGCCCATATGATCACCCCTCTGCCTGGAGCTCTGGCACTTAAACCCGGCTCCGCTAGCAAGCCATTCTTTGGTGTCCAGCCGGCGCTTTTAGATGGGAACGGCAGGGAAATTCATGGTGTAGGTGAGGGTTCTTTGGTGATCAAGAGAAGCTGGCCCTCAATAATTCGTGGAGTTTACGGAGATCGCCAGCGCATGATCGATACCTATTTCTCCATGTATCCCGGTTATTACTTCACCGGCGATGGGGCGCGCAGGGATGAGGATGGCTACTACTGGATTACAGGCCGCATAGATGATGTATTGAATGTGTCCGGCCACCGCCTGGGCACTGCGGAAATTGAGAGTGCCTTGGTATTGCACAATGATACGGCGGAAGCGGCAGTCGTTGGCTATCCCCACGATATTAAGGGGCAGGGCATTTATGCTTTTGTTACTTTGAAGTCAGGGTGCCTTCCCTCTGATGCGCTACATCAGGAGCTTATAGATCTCTGTTCCAAAGAAATAGGTCCTATTGCCAAGCCCGATTTCATCCAGTGGGCACCTGGATTACCAAAAACCCGCTCGGGCAAAATTATGCGTCGTATTTTGCGTAAGATTGCTTGTAATGAGCTGGATAACTTGGGAGATACCTCCACACTCGCGGACCCTTCAGTAGTTGACGAGCTGGTAGAGCATCGCGAAAATCGCTAATAGAGACTTACCACATCAATGCTTTGATTAGTCGCCATAGCGCGCTGAGACATAATGCAAAAGCCGGGTTTAGCCCGGCTTTTTTACTGGCAGTAAAAACAGCCATTTTATAGCTGACAAGGCTTGAACATAACGACAAGCTTTTAGCAGATTGGGGTAAGCCCAGTTACTCAATGCAGTAAAGGAGAATCCGTTTGGAGCAGGGACAGTATCTTTGCGAGCACTACCGTTTTGCCGCAGATCAGCGACTCAAGGTATTTAATTTCTTTGTGGTATTAACCATGTTTGTCGAGGGGGGCATCTTCACCGCGGTAGAGAAAAACTTTCATCCCCTTATCCTGGCTCTGCTGGGCGGATTTGTGGTAATCCTGGTAACTGTATTCTGGCTAATGGATATCCGAAGCCGTCAACTACTTAAACTTGCTGTGCCGGCTCTTAAAACGTTGGAGCAGAATTTTCCAGAGGAAGCCAGGATCTTTTCCAATGACGCAATACGCAGGGGGGATCTCGCTCGATATACGTTTGCATTTCGTGTGTTACTAGTCGGCCAGCTTATCTTTGGTTTTGGGGTGGCGGCCTATGGATTACATCATTGGTATGTCACCCCTTAGGTGATGACGTGAATACTAAATTTTTCTGGCCAGTTTTCCTGGCCAAATTAGATATATTATTTGAGATTTGTATACGCAATGGCATTCTCTACTGAGTTTTTTGTTCGCTTAAAGACAGTCTCATAGGCTGTAAAAGCCGACATGATTTTCCCCAAAAAGGGCACACTTCAATCCGCTGGACTATCTTGCAGGTTGTCGATATTGCCGCTGCTTTACTTTGGAAGCTTATGCATGTTGGACCATATCAAAATTCCAGTTCAGGACCTTGCGCGTAGCAGTGACTTTTACCGCCAGTCCCTCACTCCTCTGGGATATGAGCTGGTGATGGAGTTTGATAATTCTGCCGGTTTTGGCTGGGCGGATAAACCTGAGTTCTGGATCTATAGTAGCGGACCTGCCAGCGGACAATTACATATCGCATTTCGCGCGGAAGAGCGCGAGGTGGTGCGTGATTTCTACCGGGCCGCGCTCCAGGCCGGAGGCACCGATAATGGTGTGCCCGACGTCTATGAGCAGTATCATCCAGACTACTATGCGGCCTACGTTTTAGATCCCGATGGCAATAACCTGGAAGTGGTCTGCCATCTTCCAGGCGACCTGCAGGGCTAGCTGAAGAGCTTAACTTAACTGATAACTGCTGGAGAGCTTTATGGATGATAATGCTCGCGCCAAGTATCTGTCTATTGCGCTGGTTGTTGTTGGCTTGATTTTTATTCTGGCTATTTTTCCAATGATGATGTGGATATGGCCTGCGGGATGGGGCTGGACTCCTCGACAACCGGAATATGAGCAGATGATAATGGGTGTATATGCCACCCTGGGAGTATTTCTAATTTGCGCGGCCAAAAACCCGGCGGCTAATGCCAGCTTAATTTGGTTTACTATTTGGTCGAGTCTGGTGCATGCAACCATTATGTTAATTCAGGCCCTTGTTGATGTTACAGAGCGAGAAAACCTGATGGGAGATATACCTGCGCTTTATTTGGTTGCTGTAATCCTTTGGTATCTGATGCCCAAGCATGTGAAAAAATAACAGGATAATTGAGGGCATTATCTCTGGGGTAATTCAACTTTCTCTCTCAATTAATCCCCGCTATAAGAACGATAATAAGGTCCAATTTCCAGCTTATTGTTCGCCCCTATAAGCTTTTCCCCTGTGATAGAAACAACTACAGGGGCAAACCCAGCGATGAAATACCTTCCCTTATTTGCATTAACTATTGGCCTCATAGGAGGCGCCAATGCTGAGACACTTACCCGCGATAATGGTGCGCCGGTGGGTGATAACCAGAACTCCCAGACTGCAGGAGAGAATGGCGGTAACCTATTACAGGATGTGCACTTAATTCAGAAATTGCAACGCTTCGCGCGAGAACGTATCCCTGAGAGAGTGGTGCATGCGCGAGGAACCGGAGTTCACGGTGAATTTGTGCCTATAGCGGATATCAGCCACTTAACGCGCGCTGCGGTCTTTGAGCCCGGTAGCAAAACTCCCGTGTTTGTGCGCTTTTCTACTGTAATTCACTCTAAGGGTTCACCGGAAACCCTGCGCGATCCGCGTGGATTTGCCACCAAATTTTATACAGAAGAAGGTAACTGGGATTTGGTAGGGAATAACCTGCCGGTATTTTTTATCCGTGATGCGATTAAATTCCCGGATATGGTTCATTCGCTGAAGCCCTCCCCGGTGACTAATCAGCAGGACCCCAATCGCTTCTTTGATTTTTTCAGCCACGTGCCGGAATCCACCCATATGTTGAGTTGGGTCTATTCCGATTACGGTACACCAGCCAATTTGCGTCAGATGGATGGCTGGGGCGTTCACGCCTATAAGCTTGTTAATGACAAGGGTGATGTGAATTATGTGAAATTTCATTGGAAAACCCGTCAGGGTATTAAAAACCTGAATGCGGAAGAGGCAGCGGAAATTCAGAGCAAGGACTTCAGTCATGCTACCCGCGATATGTATGCGGCGATTGAAAAGGGCGAATATCCCCAGTGGGACTTGTATATTAAAGTGCTGAAGCCCTCGCAGCTGAACAGCTTTAATTACAATCCGTTAGATGCCACCAAAATGTGGTTGGACGTGAAAGAAACCAAAGTCGGCACTATGACGCTCAACCGTGTGCCCACTAATTTCTTCCAGGAAACCGAACAATCCGCGTTTGCGCCAGCCAATATTGTTCCCGGTATTGAGCCATCTGAAGACCGCTTGTTACAGGGGCGTGTGTTTTCCTACTCTGATACTCAAATGTATCGCCTGGGCGCCAACCACCAGCAGTTGCCGATCAACCGCCCCCGCGTGGCGGTAACCAACTGGAATCAGGATGGAGCAGGCAATTACGGTCAACAGGCTTCTACTGTGAATTACCAGCCGAGCCGCATCGATGTGCGCAATGAGGACCCGAAAGGCCTTTACAGCAGTAAACCTCTAAGTGGTCGCACCCAGCAAAAGGCGATTGAGAAGAAGCTGCCTTTTGCTCAGGCGGGTGCCTTCTATCGCAGTCTGAGCCCGGAAGAACGCCAGAATCTGATCGAAAACCTGGCTGGCGATCTGGGTAAAGTGCGCGATGACAATACCAAGCACATTATGCTGAGCTACTTCTACCAAGCCGACAATGATTACGGACAACGCCTGACCAAAGCTGTTGGTGGAGATTTGGTTCGAGTCAGGAAACTGGTTCAGTAAATTTAGCTGGAGAGCGGGTGGCTTTGTCACCCGCAATATTTGAGAGATGCAACTATGAGATCAATATTATCCACGCTGCTCTTACTTGCCCTGGGTGTTCAGGCCGAAGAGCCAGGAAATGCCGGCTCTGGTTTTGCCGAACTCTCCCGGTATTATTTTGCTGCGGCCAGGGTCGGTGATACTGAAGTATTGCGTGAATTTTCTGAAGCGGGTTTTCCTCTGGACGTTCGCAATTCCAAAGGCTATACGGCCCTTATGATTGCTACTTATAACGGCAATGCGCAGGCGGTGAACTACCTATTGCAAAAAGGCGCTGACGCCTGTGTACAGGATCGGCGTGGGAATACTGCTCTGATGGCGGCGGTTTTCCGCGGTGAATTTGCCCTTGCCCGCACTTTACTTAAGCAGGATTGTGATCCACAGCAAGCCAATAAAGCTGGGCACTCTGCAGAGGATTTTGCCAAGGTGTTTGGCCGCGACCGCGTAGTTCAGCTATTGCAGCAACAGCGGGAAAATGGCGGTTAAAATTGCATAGAGCACGGCTGGTACGTCAGAGTGCCGAACGGCAACACTGCACTTATTTTTCTACTGAGGCCACAGCCAGGCATAACAATCTAATTCAGTGTTTGTCCCCGCCCCTGCCACCGCGTTAGCATAGCCAGCTGCAATCCAGTTGGTACCCGCTATGGCCCAGAATCACCATCCCTACGAAGCCCTCACGCCGGACGTGGTGATTGACTGCGTTGAGAGTAGTGGGCTTGTCTCTGATGCGCGTATTTTCCCTTTAAACAGCTATGAAAATCGCGTTTACCAGGTGGGTATTGAGGGTACGGAACCACTGATCGCCAAGTTTTATCGCCCGGATCGCTGGAGCGATCAGCAGATATTGGAGGAGCACCAGTTCACCCTGGAATTGGCAGAAGAGGAAATTCCCGTAGTGGCGCCCCTGCAATTTGACGGACGCACCTTGCTGGAATCCCAAGGTTTCCGCTTTGCGTTGTTTCCCCGTCGCGGTGGGCGCCAGTTAGAAATGGATAATTTTGATCACCTGGAGCAGGTGGGGACCATGCTTGGACGCATCCATGCTGTAGGTAGTGCTAAGCCGTTTAGCCATCGCCCGTCCCTGACCCTGCAGCACTTTGCCATCGACAGCCGCGAATTTATTCTCGGTGGTGATTTCCTGCCCTTGGAGAACCGGGAGGCCTATGCCTCCGTTACGGGTCATATCATTGAGCAGGTGGCCCCACTTTTTGAGCGTGACTGGGATCTGTTGCGCCTGCACGGTGACTGCCACAGCGGCAACTTCCTGTGGCGCGATGACACCCCCTGGTTTGTTGACTTGGATGATTGCCTGATGGGGCCGGCTATCCAGGATATTTGGATGTTGATCTCCGGCAACCGCGCTGAGCAAACTGCATACCTGGACACGGTTCTCGAAGGTTATGAAACCTTCTATCGTTTTGATCCCCAGCAGTTACAGCTGGTGGAACCGTTGCGTTGCCTTCGCCAGATGCATCACGCTGCCTGGCTGGCACGTCGCTGGCAGGACCCGGCATTTCCCCAGGCTTTCCCCTGGTTCAATACGGCCCGCTATTGGGCTGAACATATACTGGCATTACGCGAGCAGCAGTCAGCGCTGCTGGAACCTCCACTGACACTGGGAGCGGTCTAACATGGAAAAACCCGCAATGAATGTCACCTGCGCAGAGGCAAAGGCGGACCTGTTATGGGAAAGAATTCGTACTGAAGTAGCGCAGCAAGTAGAGCAGGAGCCCATTCTCGCCAGCTTTCTGCATGCCACTATTCTCAATCACAGCTCTCTGGAGGCGGCGCTTAGCTTTCACCTGGCCAATAAACTGGATAACGCTGTAGCACCAGCATTGTTGATCCGCGAAGTGATCGATGAGGCCCTGGAGGCGGACCCAAGTATTGGTCACGCTGCCCGCGCAGACCTGAATGCTATTTACTTGCGTGACTCTGCCTGTAACTCCCTTTTTGAGCCCTTTTTATATTTCAAGGGCTTCCACGCGCTGCAGGTATACCGGGTGGCACATTGGTTGTGGAAACAGCAGCGCCGCTCACTGGCATTATTTCTACAACATCGGGTATCTGTAGTGTTCAGTGTGGATATTCACCCCGCAGCTAAGGTGGGAGAGGGGATATTATTGGATCACGCGACCGGTATTGTTATCGGTGAAACCGCAGTGGTGGAGAATAATGTCTCCATTATGCAGTCGGTGACCCTGGGTGGCACTGGTAAAGAGAGTGGCGATCGCCATCCGAAAATCCGCTGTGGCGTCCTGATTGGCGCTGGTAGCAAAGTACTTGGCAATATTGAAGTGGGTGAATGTGCCCAGGTGGCCTCCGGCAGTGTGGTACTAAAACCGGTCCCGGAAAAGACACTGGTGGCTGGGGTACCTGCCAAGGTTCAGGGGCCGGCAACTTGTGCCCAGCCGGCTATGTCCATGGATCAATGCGCCCTTTCACAAGTGGAAAAGTAGCGATTGTTACTCCGTTTGTATTGAAACAACGGGGTAACTTCTTCCCAAGGGAAACGGATAAATGGAACTATCCTTGTACCCATGAAATACAGTCTCAGCGCCAAAAACCTCGTCTGTCGAAACCTCGAGAACCACGCCAGCTATTGTGCGGGCTTACTCAATCCAAATCACACCAAGGAAATCACCGGAATAGTGCGTAGCGATAGTGGTCTACTGTCGGGTCGTCTCAACCAGGTGGTCTCAAATTCGGTAATGCCACCGCGTATACTGCAACGGTTTGCGCTGGATTATTTTGCTGAGCGCCACAGTCCTTTTACCCTTTGGCACAGTGCCTCCAAGCCTCAGGATGACAGCGCCTTGGCAGAAATGGGTTTGCAGCGCAGGCAGTCGCAAGTGGCTATGGCGGCAGAGATCCAGCGCCTCAGCCCGGATGCTGCGGCAGGGGCAGATGAAAATGAAAAATTGGTGATATCCCCCGTAAAAAAAGAGGATCTCGCCAGCTATGCAGAAGTACAGGCGGCTGGGTGTGGCAGCGTCCAGGAAGGGGCGCAGCTGAAAAAGTTTTATCGGGCGTTGGTAGATATACCTGAACAGAAACGTGCGCGGCTCAAGTTTGTTCTCGCGCGCTTGGAGGGTACCCCAGTGGCGGCGGGTTGCCTGTTTGCCTCCGCCGATGCATTGGGTCTTTATGACCTCGTTACGTTAGAGGCATACCGGAGCCGTGGAATCGGCCGTGCACTCTTTCGTCACTTGCTTCAGCAGGCCCAGGCCAGCCACCATCGCAGCCTGGTGGCACTTGCGCCGGCGAATAAACAGCAACTGCCTCTGGATTGTGGTTTTTTTGCTGTGGGCGAAGTAGCCCGCTATGTTTACTCTCCCTAACTTACTGTACACGTTAGTGAATAGGTATCAGTAGAATTTAGGCGCGCTCTATGGGGAAGGCGATGACATCCTCGATAGAGTCATAGCCTCCTGCCAGCATCAACAGGCGGTCCACCCCTAAAGCCACACCTGCACATTCGGGCATGCCCTCTTGCATGGCAGAAACCAGGCGTTCTTCAAAGGGGTTTGCAATGCGGTTATGGGCCCTTCGGTAGGCCAAGTCTGCCTCGAAACGACGTAGCTGTTCGGTGCTGTCGGTCAACTCCCAGTAGCCGTTTGCCAATTCCAGCCCTCCGACATAGGCCTCAAAGCGACGCGCGACCGGAATGCCCTGTTCGTCTGGAATCACTTTGGCGAGTGCGGCCTGGTCAGCGGGGAAGTCGAAGAGCAGGGTAATACCCTCGCCCATGGCGGGCTCCAGGCGATGACTCATCAGTAGATCGAGGCATTCGGCACGCTCGACAGGGGTAAAGGACAACTCCACTTCCCGTTCGACACAGGCGATCAACTCTCTGTCGCTGGCGCTGTGGGGGTCCAGTTGTAGTTCACGCTGAAAAAGCGCGCGATAACTGAGGGATTGCACCTGGGAAATACCCAGTACCTTGCGGAGTAAGTCTGCTACCTCATCCATCAGGCGGTGGTCATCCCAACCGCAGCGGTACCACTCCAGCATGGTAAATTCCGGATTGTGGCGGCTACCTGCCTCGCCCTGACGAAAGGCTTTGCCCAAGTAGTAGCAGTCGCCAATGCCTGCGGCCAGCAGCCGTTTTAAGCCGAACTCCGGGCTGGTGGCGAGGTAGGCGGGAGAGCCAATACACAGGGCACTGATAGATTCGATGTGTGGATCGCTGGTAGCGCGGCGTGATAGCACCGGTACGTCCGCCTCCAAAATCTGGCGTTGGGTAAAAAAGTGGCGGATCTTTGCTAGCAGCGAGGCGCGTTGGCGCAGGGCTTTAATGGTGGCGCTGGGGCGCCATAGGTCAGTAGTCATTGAAGTGGCTCAGGCAGCGGGCGGCCGGGTGGCCGCCCGCAGGGAAGGAAAAATCAGTCTTCTTTGGCGCGGCCCAGATATTCGCCGGTGCGCGTGTCCACTTTGATGGTTTCGCCAATCTCCAGGAACAGGGGCACCTTAACTACGGCGCCGGTAGCCAGGGTAGCGGGCTTGGTGCCACCCTGGGCGGTATCACCGCGCAGGCCAGGGTCGGTGTCAGTGATTTCAAGGATCACATGATTGGGGGGGGTTACTGCCAGCGGTACACCGTTGTAAAGGGTCACAGTGCAAATATCCTGTTCCTTGAGCCACTTAGCTGCATCCCCCACGGCATCTGTACTGGCCTGGTGCTGTTCGAAAGTTTCTGGCTCCATGAAATGGTAGAACTCTCCATCGTTGTAGAGGTATTCCATTTCGCGATCCATTACATCCGCGCTTTCCAGGCTCTCGCCGGAGCGGAAGGTACGTTCCCAAACTCGTCCGGTCTTCAGGTTGCGCAGTTTTACGCGGTTAAATGCCTGGCCCTTGCCAGGTTTTACGAACTCGTTTTCCACGATAGAGCAGGGGTCGCCGTCCAGCATTACCTTGAGGCCGCCCTTAAATTCGTTGGTGGAGTAACTAGCCATAGCAAATAGAGCCCTTATAAGTCGTTTATCTATATGATTTTTAACGAGTTTTTCTTCCCGTTCAGGCCGGGTAGCTCTGTTGGCTGCCGCCAAATCTGATAGCTGCGAGCGACTCGTTCGGCTCCGGCGCAAAGAATTCACCGGCAGCCCTGAAAAGATGGGGCGAGATTATACAGGAGGGGGGCGCCTTGAACGAAGCGCTACGGCTGGGCCTAGTGGTAGATTTGAAGCAGTCCGCGAACCGCAAGGCTTGCGGACTGAAGAGGGTGACAGGAGTGTGTATCAGCTCAGGGGGTTATCGCTGGTGTTATCAATGTCCCGCAGCAGGCGCCTGGCGTAATAGGCAAAGGTTGCCTGGCTGCGCTTTTCCTGCAGTATCCAATCGTGAGCCTCGCGGCCCAACTCCGGCGCTATGTCCTGAATGGTACCTGCAGATTCCGCCAGCATCTGCAGCTGGGCGGCACGCTCGCATTGCAGGGCCATGGAGCAGGCTTCCTCCACCGAGCGACATGCGATGATCAGACCATGGTGGGCAAGGAGAATGGCACGTTTGTCCCCTATTGCCTCCGCAATAATTTCGCCTTCGTTGTTTCCTACCGGTACGCCGGGCCACTCTTTGAGGAAAGCGATATCCTCATACAACATGCAGGCGTCCATATGGGAAATTTTCAGTGGACGCTCCAGCATGGACAGTGCGGAAATATGAATTGGGTGGGAATGCACAATACACTTTACATCCGGCCTTGCTCGGTAAATCCAAGTATGAAAACGGTTAGCGGGGTTAGCCATCCCTTCACCGGACAGGACATCAAGGTCTTCGTTGACTTCGAGCAGGTTGGATGCGGTAATTTCATCAAAGCCTAAGCCAAGGCGCTGGGTATAGTAATTGCCCGGGGTTTCTGCGCGGGCTGTAATTTGCCCTGCCAAACCGGAATCGTGCCCATGAGTAAATAAAATGCGGCAGGTAAGTGCAAGCTTCTCCCGCAGGGACCATTGGGGCATGTCCAAGTGTAGTTTCATGGATTTGCTGGCGCGCTCAATAAGCTCGCGTTTTTGCATGGATAGTGTTTCAGCCATGTTGTACTCCAATGCTGATAGCATAGGATTTCGAGGGGCACTGTCTTGCAGAATGCCTCTAGAAAAATCCCATTTTGAATTTATCGCAACAGGTGTGGGGTTAGTGCTATTGCCTTCACATCCTTGTGCAGTGCCCAGCTACTTTTTAGTTGCTGGGCACACACGGCTTAGGCAGGGATTGCCTGGACTTGCTCTGGGGTCATGGCGTGGTAGGCAGTTTCGATCGAGTCAAAAAACTGCTGGCGGGCTTGTACCAGGCGGCGGCCTGCATCCAGCATAACGTCGAGTTGCGAGGCATCCTGACTGCCGATCTCGATCATAATGTCACGAATGGTTTCTGCATGACCATCATCACATTCAATGTGCAGCAAGAAGAAGGTGAGATGTTTGTCAGCGATACCACAGGAGCGGAAGCCGGCAACAATATCGCTGTACAGATCCGGTACCAAGGCTTCGGCTCCCAGACACAGTGCGCCCAGACCGGAGCTTGCTCGCAGGTCGCGACAGTGCTGGAACATAGTGTCTATCAAATATTGAGTGCCCGGCAGCATTTCCGCATTTTCCAGGCTCAAGCCAAAATGCTCGAGGGTTTCACGGTAAATTTCTGCATGTGGCTTGGGGCTGTCCGGCTCCAGGCCAAGCTCCTCCATCAGGTTTTCTGCCAGTTCGTGAACTTCTTTATTACTGGGGAGATTTGCCATCATCGCACACAGGTAACGCACGAAGTAACTACTGTAAATTCCCTGTTGTACCAGGAAAATTTTCAGCTCTTCTATGGTTACAGAGCCATCGCGGCAGCGCTTGAGGAAAGGATGAGCGCGGGTCTGCTCAATCAGTAAATCTTTATTTGCCTCAAGTAATTCGAGCTGCATTTCCATCGAATTTTTCCTTTTTGTAATTCCATTTTTCTGCAGGGCTAGGTTATTACCCCGATTTAATTTTTATTGAAATTCGAGTGCACTGAATTCAAGAAAGACAAGGTTATTATTGCTTTGTCTTTGGTTAAATTAACACCGTATTAACCCTGTTGGGAATGGGGGAATTATGAAGAATTTCCTAAAGAAATTTGTACGAAAAGTAATATTTTCAATTTGATAGTTATTTTTTTACTAAGCGTGTTTCTTTATTCAAGGATAATTCTTTGTTCTCTCGGGCGATGAAGTTGCCGCTTCGCTTCCAGGCCAAGCCCATAGGGACCTGCTGGGGCGAACCGTATTGCTACTACTGTTTTCTCAAGCCGTTTGGCGCTAGTTTATTCTTCAATTTTTTTTTACTGTTTTTGTGATGAAGTTGAATAGAGAATAGTTGGAAAATATACGGATAAACTCTTGCGTTGGGCTTGCTTCATAGGGTTAAGGTCGAGCTTTTCGGCCTGGATCGATATTTGTTGGTTTGCAGTGCGCGTGACTATATGGTTCTGATCCTCTTGCTTTGATGATATTTGGCTTCGAGCCAGGATTATTCAGGCATGCATCGCAGAGTTGCCCGGGCTGTAGTCCGCTTCTGGTACAATTGCCTCACCTCTAGTGTTTTCCCTAATGCCTGCGTAACCCTATGGCGAATCCATCACCTATCGACAGCAAACTGATCGGCACTCGTGAGTCCCGCCGCTGGCAGGACGATTTATCTGATGTGGTCACTGATCCTGCCGAGCTAATCCGGTTGTTGCAATTGGATCCAGCCCAATTACCCGAAGCCCTGAATGCTAGTAGCCAGTTTTCCTTGCGCGTGCCGCGTCCATTTATCAAGCGTATGCGACCTGCTGACCCGAAAGATCCATTACTTCTGCAGGTTTTACCCGGTGCTGCAGAGTTGGAAACAGTGGTGGGGTTTAGTGCAGACCCTCTTCAGGAGGCTGAGGCAAACCCTCTGCCCGGAGTGGTGCATAAGTATCACGGTCGCCTGCTGCTAATTACTGCAGGGCAATGTGCGGTGAATTGTCGTTACTGTTTTCGCCGCGAATTTCCCTACAGTGAGAACCACCTGAATCGAAAGCAGTGGTCGGCGGCTCTGGATTATGTGCGTGCACATACGGAGTTGCGAGAAGTGATTTTAAGCGGTGGTGATCCTTTGGTGATCAATGATCGCCAGCTCTCTTGGCTAAGTAATGAGCTGGTGCAGATAGCACATCTGGATAAACTGCGCATTCACACCCGCTTACCAATAGTGGCGCCGAGCCGTATCACCGACGAAATGCTGTCCTGGTTTACTGGCTCACGCCTGAAGCCGGTATTGGTTCTGCACTGTAATCACGCCAACGAAATTGATGATGAGGTACGTAACGCACTTTCTTGTCTTCGCGCTGCTGGAGTCACATTGCTGAATCAAGCGGTACTGTTGCGTGGTATCAATGATAGTTGTGCAGCCCTGGAAGGCCTTAGCGAAACACTGTTTGACGCGGGCGTGTTGCCTTATTACCTGCACCAGTTAGATAGGGTCAAGGGTGCGGCGCATTTTGAAGTGAGTGATAGCAGGGCGTTGCAAATAATTGAAGAACTACGTCATCGATTGCCTGGATACTTGGTACCGAAATTGGTGCGGGAAATCCCCGGTGTACCCTCCAAAACACCCATAGAGTTATCTGAAAGCAACTAGAAAATACAGAAGGTTATTCCTCTATAAAGTACCAGGATTAAAGTGCTGTAAAAATAGCGTTAAATTGATCTAGGCTAAATGTACCGACTCGCCTATCTATATAGTTGCCGCCGAGCTCTGGGCTCGTCTTAGGCTGTAGGTTGAAAGAGATAAGGTTTCCAGAGCCAATTAGTGATTGCTAATTAGCAGATGATAATTCTAAGGCGTGCATTTACGACAGGGAGATTTGTGTGACTTGAGTCACGCGTACCACCCCGATGTGGCCTTGTATGCCACTACAGGAGGCCCCTAAACTTACCGCATGCGGTAGCGGTACGCTGCCCTGAATAAATAGAGCAAAAAATGAGTAGCAACGACACTATCCGACTTCTCCTGATTCACGATATGCCCTCCGAGGCGCAGCGCTTGGTCAGCATGCTGCACAACGCGGGTCGACCCAACCGGGCTCAGCATGTTGCCAGTGAAGCGGTCTTTACTCGCTTGGTACAGGATAAAACCTGGGACCTTGTGATCGCCGCAGAGGGTAGCACCCAGATTCCGCCGGCAGTGGCGCTACGCACCATCAGTAAGCTGCAAAAAGATGTACCGGTTATCCTGTTGACCGAACGCAGTGGTTCCCAGCCAATTGTGGAGGGGTTAAAACAGGGTGCACGGGATGTGGTGACAGTAGATGAGGACCAGCACCTTCTGCTGGTGATTCAGCGAGAGATGCTCGCCTTGGATAACCGTCGCCAGGCACGCCTGCATGATCGTCGTTACCACGCAACTCTCGGTCGTGCCAAAGAGCTTCTGGACAGTTCCAAGGATGCAATAGCCTATGTATCCGATGGGCTAATCGTTTATGCCAATGATTCTTTCGCCGAGCGCTTTGGCTATGAAAGTGGTGAGGATGTTGAGTACCAGCCACTGATCGACATGCTGGCTGAAAATGAGCAGGGAGGCGCACGGGATTTTCTCAAGCGCTGTGCGATCGATAACAATGAAGTGGAAGCTAAGGAGTGGAAGTTTACTGCTCGAACCGTTGCAGGTGATCCGTTACCCACTCGCGCGGAGGTACTCAGTACTACTTACGAAGAGGAGCGCTGCCTGCAAGTGCGCATCGCCATGCGCAAGGGCGACACTGAGCAATTGGAAGCCCAACTCAGTGATATTAAAAACCGCGACCCGCTAACTGGCCTGTTTAATCGACAGCACTTTTTATCGTTACTTGACTCCACGATTAAATCTGCAGCGGACTCCCATCGCACCGGTGGCCTGATGTTTATCCAGGTGGATCGCTTTGCCGAGGAGGTGCAAAAGACCGTAGGCGTTGCAGGTGCAGACGCACTGCAGAAAGCCATGGCTGAACTGCTACAGGGATGCCAGCGAAGCGGTGATACCCTGGCGCATTATAGTGATGACAGCTTCTGCCTGTTGAGCCCGGATACCACGCCGGACAGTATTGAGCAGCGCGCGCGCGATATCCTGAAGAAAATTTCCGATACCATTTTTGACGCTGCAGGCAAAACCCAGCAGGTTACTGCCTCTATTGGAATTTCCCTGCTAAGCGAGGCCTCCAGTGGTTCACAGCAGGTGCTCGAGCAGGCGCAGGTGGCTCATAAGCAAGCTCTGGGAGAGGAGAGGCAGGGTGGCAATTTTGTCCTGTATGAGCCGGATACCGAAAGTGGCGCTGATGCTGATACTTACCACCGCGCTCGGGTGGTACAGGCCCTGGAGGCGGGTAACCTAAAGCTTTTATTCCAGCCGATCCTGAGCCTGCAGGGCACTGGGGAGCAAATGTATGAAGTGCTGGTGCGTATGCTCGATGACAAGGAAGAACTGGCACCACTGGCGTTCCTGCAGGAATTGGGCGACGCTGGTCTTTCCGCCAAGATGGACCGCTGGGTGATTCTCACCGCGATTAAGGCTGCCGCTGCGGCTCGCGCTAAGGGTAAGGATGTATCGCTGATGCTGCATATGACCACAGCCTCCCTGCTCGATACGAGTTTGCCTGCCTGGCTGGGGGTGGCTTTCAAGGCTGCCAAAGTTCCGCCAAGCACGGTGATTTTCCAGTTGCGCCAGGAGGACATCACCAGCAACCTGCACGCAGCGCGTGATTTCACTACCCAGGTGCAGCAGCTCGGTTGCCGCGTGGCTGTGTGCCACTTCGGTACCGGCTTGAACCCCTTCAAAGCTCTGGAGCATGTAAAGGTGGATATGGCCAAGGTAGATCCGTCGTTTGTGCGTGAAGTTCAGGACGAGGGAGAGAGCAGCGAATCTTTAGCCGGGCTGGTACAGCGTTTGGGTGAGGCAGAGACCAAGGTGATTGTGCCTCATATCGAGCAGGCCAGCATGTTACCCACCCTGTGGCAAACCGGTACCGATTATATTCAGGGCTACTATGTGCAGGCTCCGGCGGAGGAAATGAGTTTCGACTTTAGTCTGGATTAATTTCCGCAAGCCTATATCTGTAAGAAAAGCGCGTTTCCCATCGGGTTACGCGCTTTTTTTTTACAGGACCTAGCTCTGTGAGGTCATACGTTGTAGCGGTTGCGCAGGGCAGCGATAGCATTGCGGGCCAGGGCGCCATACTCAGGCGCAGGCGCCGGTGCATTCTCCGGGGCTGTGCTCTCGCTCCAAGCGCGTTGTACGTGGTTTTGGCCGGCCTTCTGCTTGTACATCCTCGCCAGGCTAGCGTTGTAGCTCTTACTGGTGACGGTATCCACATGGTACCAGTGGGCCTTGGCACGGGAGTGGGAAACATCCATCAGCAAATAGCCGCGCTGGGTGACATTGACCCACTTTAAGTGCGGAATTAATCCGTCCATGGCGATCGCGGCTACGTCAGTTAGATGTGACTTATCGAGGAAGCTGGAGGTTACGCCGGGAGTTACAAACTCTCCCCCGAGAGCACCGCGACCGGTAAGGCGTCCGTATTCGAGAATGCTGAATGGGTTGCTGGCCAAGTCCCAGGCCCAGGAACTGTGAATATCTCCGGTGAGCACAAAGAAGTTTTCGATGTTGTTGTTGGCAATGTGATCGAATAATCGAGTACGGGAGGCGGTATAACCATCCCACTGATCCATGTTAATGGAGAAATCCTTGGCCAGGGTGAGCTGCGCCATCATCACCTGTTGTCCGAGTACCCGCCAGCGTACGCCGTCCGATTGAGATTGGGTGAGGCCGCGGTACAACCATTCTTCCTGCTGTCGGCCGAGTAAGCTGCGCTCTGGATTGTCGGCTGTTTTCTGGTCAAACCAGTTGGCCTGTTCATCCCTTGCGGCGATGCGGGTATCCAGCATCATCAGGTCCATCAGGTTTCCGTAACGGAAACTGCGATAAATGGCTCTATCCCCAAACAGGTCCAGAATGCCGTTGTCGCGGATGGGCATCCACTCGAAGTAGGCCTTATTTGCCACTGAGCGACGCACATACCAGTCACCTTCGCCATCTTGGGGATCGTGGTTTTCTGCCCCACCGGCCCAGGCATTGTTTGTGGTTTCGTGATCGTCCCAAACACAAATAAACGGGTGTTGGCGATGGACTTCCTGCAAGTCGGGGTCGGAACGATACTGGGCGTAGCGCAGGCGATAATCCTGGATATCCACCATTTCCTTTGCGGGGATAGGTTCGCGTCCAAGCCCGGTGCCGGTGCCAAAGCCGCCGGGGCCGTATTCATAGATGTAGTCACCCAGGTGCAGCACCACATCCAAATCGGGACGTTGAGCGATTTCACGGTAGACGTTGAAAAAGCCCATTGGATAGTTGGAGCAGCTGGTTACTGCAAAACGCAGGCGGTCCACATGACCTACAGGCAGGGTCCTGGTTCGCCCTACAGGAGAGTCCATGCTGTTGGAATAAAAACGGTAGTAGTAAGTTGTCCCAGGCTGCAGGCCACTGGCATCCACCTTGATGGTGTAGTCCACTTCGGGGCCGGTCATGCCGTTGCCGCTGTTCACTACCAGCGCCATTTCCGGGTCCAGGGCGATTTGCCAGCTATAGGGCACCATGGACTGGAATAAAGGGTCTTCCGATGGGGTAATCCTGGTCCAGAGAATCACGCGATCGGCCAGGGGATCACCGCTGGCAACGCCGTGCTGGAAAGGCTGCTGGCCGGAGCCGTAGGCCTTAAGAAGTGGCAGGGATGCCAGGCCGGCGCTGGAAAATTGCAGAAATCGCCTCCGGGACAAAGACATAGTGCTCTCCTTTTTATGTGCTTGTTATAAAGGACACGCAGTCTGTCTTCGAAAGGTGAACGCTTTGTTAATTTCCAGTCAGTTTTTTTCTGAAGCAGCTCAATTAGTCGGTAAATTCGTCCGCAGCGAGCTAAAGTGAGACTTTTGTCTATTTTGAAGGCATTAAAAAGTATGACTGTCGGCTTGAGGATGCTTTGGGGGATGATCTTAGGGCTGTTACCGCCGTCGATTAACTCCCTATCATTCCGCATCTGTGCACTCTCGGGTATGCTGTGTCGCGATTAAAAACAGAACACCCTGGGAGTAGATCCATGTTGCCCCGCTTACTTTGCACCAGCCTGATTGTCGGCGGCCTCGCCGTAGCCGGCGGGTGCTCAAAGACCGAGCCGTCTAAAGTCGAAGCTGAGAGTGCAAGCGCGTCGGTAAAAGCAGCCGCCGTGATTGAAAAGAAAAGTGCCGCTGAGAAGGCGCCTGAATCCGGTGTGGATTACCACTCCTTTGCCAACAGTAATGACTACCAGGTACAGCACCTGGATCTGGACCTGACTGTAGACTTCTCCCGCAAGGTTCTCAAGGGCGAAGCCCAGCTGGACTTCAAGCGCCTCAACGACAAGAACCTGCCGATGGTGCTCGACACCCGCGAGCTGGAAGTGGTTTCTGTAGCAGCCAATGGTGCGCCGGTGAAATTCTCCATGGGCGAGAAAGACGGTCACCTGGGCACCCCGCTGAATATTGAGTTGCCGGAAGATGCCAACAGCATCACCATCCGCTATCGCACAGTGCCGGGCGCCTCTGGCGTACAGTGGCTTGAGCCTCAACAGACGGCGGGCAAGAAGCACCCGTTCTTGTTCACTCAGGCCCAGGCGATCCATGCGCGTAGCTTTATTCCGCTGCAGGACTCCCCGAAAGTTCGTATCACTTACAAGGCGACCGTTCGTACCCCGAAAGAACTGCGCGCGGTGATGAGTGCGAACAATGACCCGCAGGCGACCAAAGATGGCGTTTACGAGTTCGAAATGCCCCAGCGCATTCCCTCCTACCTGATCGCCCTGGCGGTTGGCGACCTGCAATTCAAACCCATGGGCAAGCGCACTGGTGTCTACGCCGAACCCTCCATGTTGGAATCTGCAGCGGCGGAGTTCGCCGATACCGAATCCATGCTGGAGGTGACCGAGAAGGTTTACGGCCCCTACCATTGGGACCGCTATGACCTGCTGATCCTGCCGCCCAGCTTCCCCTTTGGCGGTATGGAAAACCCGCGTCTGAGCTTTATCACTCCAACCGTAATCGCCGGTGACAAAAGCCTGGTGGCCCTGATCGCCCACGAATTGGCCCATTCCTGGTCCGGCAATCTGGTGACCAATGCCAGCTGGCGCGACTTATGGCTGAACGAGGGCTTCACTACTTACCTGACCAACCGCATCATGCAGTTTGTCTATGGTGACGAGCGTTACCAGATGGAAATGGCCCTGGGTTATGACGATCTGCAAGCGGACCTCGCGGACAAAGAGCCCCGCGATGAGATTATGGCGATCGACCTGCGCGGCCGTGATCCCGATGAAGTGTTCTCCAATATTCCCTACGAGAAAGGTTCACTGTTCCTGTATGAGCTGGAGCAGAAAGTAGGCCGCGAAGCGTTTGACCGCTTCCTGATGGAGTACTTCAACCACTTCTCCTTCCAGAGCATCACCACTGAGGACTTCGTTAAGTACCTCGACAAGACCCTGCTGGTTGAGCACGCCGATAAACTGGATCGCGAGCGGATTCACCAGTGGATCTTCGAGCCGGGTATTCCCGAAGGTGCACCGCACCCGCAGTCCGATGCCTTCAGCAAGTTGGACCCGGTGCGTCAGCAATGGTTGGACGGTAAATTGGCGGCGAAGGATATCGATACCAAAGGCTGGACCTTCCATCAGTGGAAGTATTTCCTCGACGGTATGCCTGAGAAGCTGACGGAAGCGCAGTTGAAAGAACTGGACAGCGCCTTTGGCCTGACCAAATCCCGCAATAACGAAGTGGCCTTCAGCTGGCTGATGATTGCTGTGCGCAATGACTATGAGCCGGCCTTCGATCGTTTGGAGAGCTTCCTCACCAGCATCGGCCGCAACAAGTTCCTGCGCCCGCTGTATCGCAATATGGTTGAGTCTGGTAAACAGGATGTGGCTGCACGCATTTTCGAGCGCGCCAAGGTGGGGTATCACCCGCTGACGGTGAAAGTGAACAGCCTGGTAATTTACGGTAAGAAAGAGGGCTAGATCGACCTTCGTCGCTTGTGCGATTTTGGTGCTGTGCACCGAAATCGCCGCCCTTTATACCGATTGGGGCCAGCGCAACACTGGCTACCACCAAGTTTTCCCTGGTTTTTTATCTGCATCTTCCCGTTTTTACTCTTCCCAAAGATTAACCAAATAAATCCGCTAAAAAGGCTTTTGGGTACCGTTTGAGCGGCGGGCAATACTAAAAAATGCCTGTGTAATCTCTTGTGTAGCAAAGCTGAACGAATTGGTACAAAAAGAAGATTTTCACGTCAATTTTCTGGCATAAAAATCATTAAACTGCTGTTCAAAGTGGAACCCTTTGCGTACCCTGCTGCTCGAATAAAAATCCATTAAGGCAAAGGGAGGTACCTATGTACAGACGGATTTTAATGCTGGCTTTTCTCAGTTTTTTGGCCGTTGGCTGTGAGTATGAGCCGAGCGCCTGTTCTGATAACCGGCCGAATTCATTTCCCTTCCCACATGCAATGACCTGACTTTTCCTGGGGCAGCTTCAGGGTTGCCCCAACTCGGCAATCTGGCGGTCGTTAAGGCCGAATAGGTATAGTGCCGCATCAAGACCGAATAGGGTGATCGCCTGTGGTGCCTCCAGGCGTACCTTAGGCTTTGGGTGAATCGCGATACCCAGGGCACCCAGGTTCAACATGGGGATATCATTGGCCCCGTCCCCGACTGCAATCACTTGTTCCAGCGACAGCCCCATATTCCTTGCTGTTTCCTCCAGCAACAACCGCTTGCGCGTTCCGTCCACGATAGGTTCTATCACTTCACCGGTGAGTGCACCCTCGGCAAATTCCAAATCATTGGCGTATATCAAATCTACGGCAAGTCGTTCCCTCTGCAGGAAGTTGGCGAAGTAAGTAAAGCCCCCGGACAGAATGACGGTTTTGCACTCAAGCTCACGCAGGCAGTACAACAGTTTCTGTGCCCCTTTCTTTAGGGGCAATTGTTGGGCAATTTCTGCCAGGCGCTGTTCGGAGAAGCCCTTGAGTAGCGCCATACGTTTTTTGAAACTATCCCGGAAATCCAGCTCGCCACGCATCGCGGCTGCGGTGATGGCTGCTACCTGATCGCCGATACCGGTAACCTTGGCCAGCTCGTCGATCACCTCCGCATCAATTAGAGTGGAATCCATGTCGAAGCCTGCCAGTGTCGGTACTCTCTGGCTGGCCCCATCCTGTAAAACCAGGTCGGCTCCGATTTCCTCGGCCAGTTGCAGGCAAGCGAAACGCGCAGGGGAAAATTCCAACTCAGCACTGAGCTGGAGGCGAATTACCGTGCACTCATGCCGGTGGGCGAGAGTGTCGATAGTGTTGATTTGCCATTGTTGTTCGGTACAAAGCTTTAGTACGCGTTGTAGCTGTGTCAGGGTGGCGGCTGGGCTCAGAAGGGTTAAACACCAAGGGGACTGTACGACTGAAGGCTTAGCACTGGGCAAGCTCAGCTCACAACTGGTGGCGTCCGGAAAAGGGTCTGCACCTCTGTATTCAAGCCCCAGTCGCGCATAGTTGCCGCTATAGGTGAGGTAGCGCACAGGGCTGTCCAGGGGCGACTGGATAACTTGTGCCAGGGGCAGATGAAATTCTTGTGCTTTTGTCTCGTCGCCCATGGCGCAGCTCCCCAATTTAATCAATAAGCGACGCATTATAGCTCTAGCGGGAATCTTCGTTAAAATCAGCGCCGCAGCCTGGGCCCGCTTATTTGTTACAAAATAAAAAAACCCGTGGAACTATTTTGTTGCCGGATCGACCAACGGCACAGGAAATTACACTGGGCCTTATTGGCTTTTTGTGAGGATAAAATACGCCGCGGCCGCAGGCCGTCGTGAGCCTAAAAACACCAGTGGGTCCATGCACCTTTGCCAGTGTTTTTTGGGCGACGTCTTTATCAGTCAGGATGATTTATAAAGACGAAAGGAAAAAGAAACGCAAGGTAATAAAAAAACAAGGCAAGGTATTTCAGCCGCTTAATATGTCTGTATCGATTATTTCTCTGTTGCGCAAGTTGCCCGAACAATTTGCACGCCTATCTAAACGTATTCGCCAGCGCCTGCTGGCCGTAGCGATTTGGGTGATTCTGGCCGTATTCTGCAGCGCTGCTCTTGGCCATTACTATGGGCAGCGACATGCTGATGCTGTGGAAAAAGACCGGGCCTCGGCGCAGGCTGCCGCCAGTTTTCTCGCAGGGCAGAGCCTGGAGCGTATCGTTGCTGATGATCGAATCAGCATGCAGCTACTGGCCCGGCAATTACTAGAGTTGCCTGCCGTCATTGGTATCTCTATTGAAGATGTGGAGTCCAATAGTCTGGCAGAAGTGGGCGATTTAAAAAATGGTGAGACCATCAGTGTGCCAGTTGTGTTACACGATAGTATCGCTGGCAATGTTACCGTGGCCCTGGCTCCCGGTGCGGGTGTTACTTTTCCTTGGGCCAGTTTGTTGCTGACCCTGGTCTTTGCTTTGCCTTTTAGTGCAGTGGCGGCACTGATGGCAGGAGGCTTCTCCGCACCGCGCAGTCTGCCTTCTGAAGAGTCTCACGCATCGGTGAATATTCCTGAAGAAAAAGGGGACTCTATAGGCCTTTACCTGCGCCCCCTGAATTGGGCTCAGTTGACCAACCAACTGAGCCGCAGTGCGCTTGAGGGAATACAGCGGGAACTGGATGGGCGCATGCAGCTACTGCGCCGAATTTACGGTGCCCACCCTCTGAGTAGCGCCGGGCCTCAGGTTGGCCTGGGGTTTTCCGGCACTGATGCAGCCTTTCGCGCGGTCTGCTGTGGTCTATTGTTGCGGGAGATGCAGAGTGTCAGCCGAGCCACTGGTCTGAAGCTGGCCCTGGCTGTGGTGCCCTGCGAGCCTGGCTCACCGGACTTCTCCGCCGAGCAGCTGCTAAATCAATCTCGTGGATTGTTCCTGCATCCGGAGCTGCTGGAGGAAACCTCCCTGGCTGGACGCATCGAGCACCATGGCGCTGGCTGGAACCTGGAAGTTACGGGGCTGACGCCATCGTATCAAAAGTTGCTTAACAACCAGTTGCAACAATTATTGGGCGCCTGAATACCTACCGCTGGTCACAGCGGCGAGTAAATGACCCGTTTGCTCTCCGTAGTTATTTTTTGGCACCTGCCTTACGTTTACGTTAACGTAAACTCTTGTTAGGCTTGGTTGCGTCTCGAGGAAGTACTTATGAAAGCCAAAGCCAGTATCGTAGAGCCCCATAGTTACAGTATTTCGGAGTTGGCCCGTGAATTTGATATCACTACCCGCGCCATCCGTTTCTATGAGGACAAGGGACTGCTCAAACCTGAGCGGCGCGGCCAGACCCGTGTTTATAGCCCTGAGGAGCGGGTACGGCTGAAGCTGATTTTGCGCGGTAAGCGCTTGGGTTTCTCCCTGGATGAGAGCCGCGAGATTATCGATATGTACGATCCCGCTCATGGCAATGTGGAGCAGTTGCAGCGCCTGCTGGAGCGCATTGCCCAGAAGCGTGCACTGTTGCAGCAGCAGCTGAGAGATATAGAAAGCCTGATGGGGGAGTTGGACGAAGCCGAGGTCCGTGCACAAGCGGCCCTGGTGAAGAGCCGCAGAGAGGACAACCCCTAAACCAAAATCCTGAAAATTTCGGCAAGTGTGCGATTGCCGGTGACCTCCAGAGGTTTTACGGGGGCGCCTGATGTAACGGCAGTCGCAGGCGCGGCCAATTTAATTAAAACTCGCAAATTTAACGTGGAGTCATTATGAATACCTCCTACCCAACTCTGAATTTCGGTCTCGGTGAAGAGATCGATATGCTCCGTGACATGGTTTACAAGTTCTGCCAGGCGGAGCTGGCCCCGCGCGCGGCACAGATCGACGAAGACAACCTGTTCCCCGCCGATATGTGGAAAAAATTCGGTGAGTTGGGCCTTCTGGGTATGACCGTGGAAGAGGAGTTCGGCGGTTCCAATATGGGTTACCTGGCACACGCCGTGGCCATGGAAGAAATCTCCCGCGCCTCCGCTTCTGTGGGCTTGTCCTACGGTGCCCACTCCAACCTGTGTGTAAACCAGATTCGTAAAAATGGTACCCGCGAGCAGAAGCTCAAGTACCTGCCCAAGCTGTGTTCCGGTGAACATGTGGGCGCCTTGGCCATGAGTGAACCCAACTCCGGTTCCGACGTGGTAAGTCTGCAACTGCGCGCTGAGAAGCGCGGTGATCGCTTTATTTTGAACGGCAATAAAATGTGGATCACCAACGGTCCCGATGCCGATACCTATGTGATCTACGCGCGCACTGAGCCGGGTATCAGCTCCGGCGGTATTACTGCGTTTATCGTTGAGCGCGGTTTCGCCGGCTTCTCCCAGGCGCAAAAGCTCGACAAGCTGGGCATGCGCGGTTCCAACACCTGTGAGCTGGTGTTCGAAGACTGTGAAGTGCCGGAAGAAAATATCCTCGGTGAACTGAACGGCGGTGTGCGTGTTTTGATGAGCGGTCTCGACTATGAGCGCACCATTCTCTCCGGAGGCCCTGTCGGCATTATGCAGGCCTGCCTGGATGTGGTGGTTCCCTATATTCACGAGCGCAAGCAGTTCGGCAAGGCCATCGGTGAGTTCCAGCTGATGCAGGGCAAGATCGCCGATATGTACGCTGACCTGAATGCCAGCCGCTCTTACCTGTACGCTGTGGCCCGGGCTTGTGATCGCGGTGAGGACTCGCGCAAGGACGCCGCCGCTGTAATCCTGTTTACTGCAGAGCGCGCAACCCAGATGGCCCTGCAGGCTATCCAGACTTTGGGCGGCAATGGCTACATCAACGAGTACGCTACCGGTCGTCTGCTGCGCGATGCCAAGCTCTACGAGATCGGCGCGGGCACTTCTGAAGTGCGCCGTATGCTGATTGGTCGCGAGCTGTTTAAAGAGACCCGCTAAGGCTGGGCATTTCTTCTCGCCGCCGGCGCCTGTCGGCGGCAGCTGTCTCCAGCCGGGCACTGCGGCAATAAGCTGCGCCCTGTGGAGGTCTTTTCTCCGGGAAAGTGAATCGGACTTTATGAATCAGTTGCAGAGCAAAATAAACACGCGCGATGCCGCCTTTGGCGAAAACCGCGAGCAAATGCAGGCGCTGGTGGCAGACCTGCGCGAGAAAGTGGAAGCCATCGCCCAGGGCGGCGGCGAGCGCGCAAGGGAAAAACACCTGGCGCGAGGAAAATTATTGCCACGGGACCGTATCGACGCACTGCTCGATCCGGGGAGCCCTTTTATGGAATTTTCCCAGCTGGCCGCTCACGAGGTTTACGGTGAGGATGTTCCGGCCGCGGGCATTATTACCGGCATCGGCACCGTCTCCGGTCAGCCCTGTGTGATAGTGGCCAACGATGCCACTGTAAAAGGTGGAACCTATTATCCCCTCACAGTAAAAAAACACCTGCGCGCGCAGACCATCGCCGAACAGAACAACCTGCCGTGTATTTACCTGGTGGATTCCGGTGGTGCCAATTTGCCGCGCCAGGACGACGTTTTCCCAGACCGTGAGCACTTCGGTCGCATCTTCTTTAACCAGGCCAATCTCTCTGCACAGAATATTCCGCAGATTGCGGTGGTTATGGGTAGCTGCACCGCCGGTGGTGCCTATGTGCCGGCCATGGCAGACGAATCCATTATGGTGAAAGAGCAGGCTACTATCTTCCTGGCGGGCCCGCCTTTGGTAAAAGCGGCCACCGGAGAAGAAGTTTCTGCCGAGGAACTCGGCGGTGCCGAGGTGCACTGTCGCACTTCCGGGGTTTCTGATCACTACGCCAATAACGACGTACATGCGCTGCAGTTGGCGCGGCGCTCTGTAGCGCGCCTGAATCGCATCAAAAATCCCGGCCTGGATATCCAAAAGCCAGTGGAGCCGATTTATCCACCGGAAGATATTTACGGTGTGGTGCCCAAAGAATCGCGTCAGCCTTTTGACGTGCGCGAGATTATCGCGCGGGTTGTGGACGGATCGGAGTTCGATGAATTTAAAGCGTTGTACGGCACCACTCTGGTAACTGGTTTTGCCCGTATCCAGGGCTATCCGGTGGGAATTGTTGCCAACAACGGCATCCTGTTTGCGGAGAGTGCTCAGAAGGGCGCGCACTTTATTGAGCTGTGTGCGCAGCGCAAGATTCCATTGGTTTTCCTGCAAAATATCACTGGTTTCATGGTGGGCAAACAGTACGAGGCGGGCGGCATCGCCAAACACGGCGCCAAGATGGTGACCGCTGTCGCTACCGCCAAGGTGCCCAAAATTACCATCCTCATCGGCGGCTCTTTCGGCGCCGGTAACTACGGTATGTGTGGCCGCGCCTACGATCCCAACTTCCTGTTTATGTGGCCCAATGCGCGCATCTCGGTTATGGGGGGTGAACAGGCTGCTGGCGTATTGGCCCAGGTGAAGCGCGACCAGATGGCCGCCCGGGGTGAATCCTGGAGCGAAGAGGAAGAGCGCCAGTTTAAGCAGCCGATTGTGGATAACTACGAACACCAGGGGCACCCCTACTACGCCTCCGCGCGCTTGTGGGATGACGGCGTTATCGATCCGGCGGATACCCGCCGCGTGCTCGGTCTGTGCCTGGCGGCGGCCAGCCACAAGGAACCGGAAGAGACCAGGTTCGGCGTGTTCCGCATGTAAGGAACCGTGGTTGCGGCGCCAATGAAATGTTCCGGTGCCGCTTTTGAGAGACGCCCCAATCGAGGAATAACAATGAGCGATAAATTGCTGTGCGAAGTGGATAGCGAGGGCGTGGCCACGGTCACCCTGAACCGGCCGGAAATCCACAACGCTTTTGATGATGAACTGATCCACGAGCTGGCCACCACCTTTGACACCCTGGCGCAAAAACCCGCTGTACGTGTGTTGGTACTGGCTTCCAATGGCAAGAGCTTTTCTGCCGGAGCCGACCTCAACTGGATGAAGCGCATGGCGACCTACTCAGAAGAGGAAAACCGCCGAGACGCCGCTGCGCTCGCCGCCATGCTGTACAAGCTCGACACTTTCCCAGCTCCCACCATTGCGCGAGTACAGGGCGCCGCTTTTGGCGGGGCCGTGGGCCTGGTGAGCTGCTGCGATATGGCCGTGGCCTCTGAGCGCGCCAGCTTCTGTTTGTCCGAGGTCAAAATCGGGTTGTTGCCCGCCACCATCAGTCCCTATGTCATCAATGCGATCGGCACCCGCCACGCTCGCCGTTATTTTGTCACAGCGGAGCGTTTCTCCGCCGAGCGCGCGGAACAGATCGGTTTGGTATCTGAAGTCTGCGCCGAGGGCGACCTGGACCTGCATGTGCAGAAATTAGTGAATGCCATTGCCGACAATGGCCCCAAGGCAGTTGCAATGGCCAAACAGCTGGCCATGTCCATGTCCAACCGGGTTATTAATAATGAGTTGCAAGGGCAGACCAGCGCACTGATTGCTGCCGTGCGTGTATCGCCGGAAGGGCAGGAAGGGTTGAGTGCGTTTTTGGAAAAGCGCGCGCCCAGTTGGATGAATGGTAGCGAAGGGTAATTTTATGATTCGCAAACTGTTAATAGCTAATCGCGGCGAAATTGCCTGTCGCATTATCAAGACCGCCCGCCGCCTGGGGGTGGCCACTGTCGCCGTTTATTCCGATGCGGATGCCGACGCTCTGCATGTGCAGATGGCGGACGAAGCGGTGCACCTGGGTCCGGCCCCGGCCAGGGATTCGTATCTGGATATCGACAAAGTATTAGGTGCTGCCAAGCAGACTGGTGCCGATGCCATCCATCCGGGTTATGGCTTCCTGTCGGAAAACGCCGAGTTTTGCCGCGCCTGCGATAGCGCCGGCATTATTTTTGTCGGCCCGCCCACCGGCGCGATTGAGGCGATGGGCTCCAAGTCCGCAGCCAAGCGTATTATGGAAGAGGCCAATGTGCCCCTGGTGCCCGGTTACCATGGCACCAATCAAAATGAAGAGCTGTTGGAAGGCCATGCCAATCGCATCGGTTACCCGGTATTGCTGAAAGCTGCTGCCGGCGGCGGTGGTAAGGGCATGCGCCGTGTCGACAGTGCCGATGAATTCCACGAAGCTCTGGCCGCTGCCAAGCGTGAGGCCATGAATGCCTTTGGCGACGACATCATGCTGCTGGAGCGCTATGTGGTGAGTCCCCGCCATGTGGAAATCCAGGTGTTCTGTGATCAGCAGGGCAATGGCGTCTACCTGTTTGAACGGGATTGCTCGGTGCAGCGCCGCCACCAAAAAGTAGTGGAAGAAGCTCCCGCACCGGGCATGACTCCGGAGCTGCGCGCCCGCATGGGTGAAGCGGCCCTGCGCGCGGCCCACGCGATTGGTTACGTGGGTGCCGGCACGGTGGAATTCCTGCTGGATGCCAGCGGTGCCTTCTACTTTATGGAAATGAATACCCGCCTGCAGGTGGAGCACCCGGTGACAGAAATGATCACCGGCCAGGATCTGGTGGCCTGGCAGCTGTCAGTTGCCGCTGGCGATACCCTGCCCATGGGCCAGGATGAGCTGCAGATCAACGGCCACGCCATGGAAGTGCGCATCTATGCCGAAGACCCGGACAATGATTTCCTGCCGGCAACGGGCGTGTTGGTGCGCCACCAGCCCCCGGCGGAAGGCGAGGGTGTGCGGGTGGATACCGGTGTGCAGACTGGCGATGAAATCAGCGTGCATTACGACCCGATGATCGCCAAATTGATCTGCCACGGCCGCACCCGCAAAGAAGCCCTGGCCAAATTGGATCGCGCACTGCGTGATTATCAGATTGCCGGTGTGCGCCACAATATCGAATTCCTGCGCCGAGTGATCAATCACCAGGCATTTGCCAGCGGTTGTATTTCGACGCACTTTATCGAGGACTACGAGGCGGAAGTACTGCACCAGGAGCAGACACTGACGCGGCTGAAATGTGCTGCTATTGCCGGCTATTTGCAGCAGCGTGAAGAGCGCGATCTGCGCAATAGCGCACCCCAGCGGGATCCTTTCTCTCCTTGGCACAATGGCGATAACTGGCGCAATGCTCTGGCTGGCAGTCGCACCCAGACGGTGGACTACCGTGGCCAGCACGCTCAAATTCGCTTTGTTGCGGAGGGCGATAGCCTGCGCTGGACTTGCGATGCCTTGCCTGAGGAACAAAACAGCGGTGAGATTCGCCTGCTCCCGGGACGTGACTTGATGTTGGTGGATGGCCGCCGCATGAGTTTCTCCGCCGTGGATACCCGCGATGGCGGTGCTGTATTTATCGATGGCACCCAGGTGGAATTCAAGCTGTTGCCACCGGATATCGGTGAGAGCAATGACCAGGCCCACGGCCTCGATGCCCCCATGAACGGCACCATAATTTCGCTGCTGGTTGAGCCCGGCTCTACGGTGGAAAAAGACCAGCCGCTACTGGTAATGGAAGCCATGAAAATGGAACACACCCTGCGGGCTCCAGCCGCCGGCACCGTGCAGCAGTTCTTCTGTGCCGAAGGTGAATTAGTGGATGGCGGTAGTCTGCTGGTGGATTTTGCCGGGGAGGAGCAATAATGACTTTGCCCAAACAGGTCAAAATCGTCGAAGTGGGCCCCCGCGATGGGCTGCAAAATGAAAAGCAGCCTATCTCTGTGGAGACCCGTATCGCTCTGGTGGACAAGCTCAGTGCCAGTGGGCTGTCGGTTATTGAAGCCGGCAGTTTTGTCAGCCCCAAGTGGGTACCGCAAATGGCCGCCAGCGAGGAAGTGCTGGCGGGTATCCAGCGCAAAGACGGAGTTATCTACAGCGCGCTCACGCCAAACTTAAAAGGCTATGAGCGTGCAGTGGAAGCCAAAGCGGATGAGGTCGCCGTATTCGGCGCGGCCTCAGAAGCCTTCACCCAGAAAAATATTAATTGCAGTATTGCTGAGAGTCTTGAGCGCTTCCGTCCACTGGTGGAAAAAGCGAAGCAAGACGGTATACCCGTGCGCGGATACGTATCCTGCGTACTTGGTTGCCCCTATGAAGGCGATATTGATCCGGCCAAAGTGGCAGAAGTTAGTGCCGCTCTATTGGAAATGGGTTGCTACGAAATTTCCCTCGGCGACACCATCGGTGTCGGCACCCCGGAATCCGCCAAGCGTATGCTGGAGCAGGTAATGACCCGCGTGCCTGTGGAAAAACTTGCGGTGCATTTCCACGATACCTACGGCCAGGCCTTGGCCAATATCTACGCGGCCTTACAAATGGGTGTCGCAGTAGTAGATTCCGCCGTAGCCGGCCTGGGCGGCTGCCCCTATGCCCGTGGCGCTTCCGGTAATGTTGCCAGTGAGGATGTACTCTATATGCTCAATGGCATGGGTATTGAAACCGGCGTGGATTTACAGTTGCTGGCAGAGGCTGGGAACTTTATTTCTGAACAGCTGGGGCGGGAGACTAACTCCCGTGTGGCTAAGGCTTTGGTGCCTTGCTGAGAAATTTCTAGGGCGGTTGGAACACCGCCCAGATACTATGGATTCACTTATTAGCGAAGATCAGATATTTACCCGATAAATTAGTGGGTAATTATTTCCGTTACCTTCCCTGCAATCCTCTACTCCAAAACCTACAGTATTAGATTTTGCAAAATATGCAGACAAAAGTGATGAGAATTGCTCTTTCGTGTCATTATTATTTGTTCCATCATTGCGGTCGAATTCTATGACTACATGGTTGCTGGAAGCTGATGGGCAGCCTTCCCCTAATTCGTTGCCGCTAGCATTTGGTGAGAATTTAATAACTGCATAGTATTTATAGGTAGTAATGCCTTCGATAGTTTTATTAGGCTCAATTGTACTTGATGCAAAACTGGTGCTGGCTAGTAGCGCTAGAAGTAGTCCGGAGAATAAATTTTTCATTTTCATAATATAATTAAAAACTCTTAACTCACTTAAAGTGTAATGAAAATCATCTGTCAATTTTTAGCCCGGCCATTTTATGGTTAATTAAGAAAGATTGAAATCGATTTATTATTATTTTGTACCCCTCGTTTAATTGGAATTAACCGCCATATTTGCAAGTGATAGTTATTACTAGAAGCTCCCGTGCTGCGCCTAAAAAAGGAAAGAGTAGGTGTGGATAATAATTTTTAACCTGGGTTTTTTGGTTTTCTATATAGGGTTAATTGTCGCAGGTGGTAAGCTTTTTTGTTTCTATTTCAGTAAGTTTTTGTTGGTTGGTTGTTTTAAGCTTATAGCTAGAAATTGCTGTATTTGCTTCTTGTTTTCTTATTGTCTTATTAAATTTGAGTTGTTGAATAATGATAGCCAATCAATACTCCGGTCTTGAGTTGAGATTAAAGGTTATCTGTTTAGTGATTATTTTCCGGTTTAGGCGCCAATACCTTAAACGGTCGCATCATATCGTAATCTTCATGAGAGAGTAGATGACAGTGCCATACATAGAGGCCCTCACGGTCAAAGCGAGCTATTACCCGTGTTACTTGGCCGGGAAGGGCAATGACCGTATCTTTAGGGCCGCTTTCTTCTGGTTGTGGTGGAAGGGGTTTCCCCTGTAGAGATGTTACTTCCAGTCGTGCCCCCTGAAATACCTTATCGGTATGCATAAATTTCTGCGGCTTGGGGATAAGTTTGCCTTTAAAAGGCTGACGATCCAGCACTTGGAATTCCACCAGATGAATATGGATTGGATGAGCCGATACTGTAGGGTTGTATATCTCCCAGATCTCTACGGCGTTGTGCTGGATAATTTCCGTGGTAGGGTCCTCGAAAAATAGGGAGCCTTCTTTTACTGGACCTAACATCAGCAGATTACGGCCATAGGGGTCGTCCAGGCGGTAGGTGGCAAGCTGTCGTGTATAGTTCGCTTGACTAAGCCTATTAAGTGGAGGGCGCAGGGGAGTATTCAAGGTTAGCTTTAAACCTCCAATCATATCTTTGACCGCTGCTTTCTGTTTATCGGGAGAGGCTTTTGCAGGTGCCGAAGCAATATGGAATTGCAAAACTTGGCCAGTGGTATCGGGGTCGGTAGCTGGTGTGGTGCCACCGCGCCCATCACTTAATACACGTTTACCATCAGGGTTGTATACCAGTGGAATTGAACTCTTTGGATCATTGGCCTCTACAAATCCCTTAAAAGGGATATCCGGTCCAAAATTTCGCAGTGTCAGTTTGTGTCCTTCATAACCACTGAAATCCACTAAAACATCTGCTCGCTCTGCGGGCGCCAATACCAGCTCGTTAAGTTGCACAGGGAGATCGAGAAAGCCACCGTCGCTGCCGACCTGCACAAAGGGGGTACCTTCGTCGATCCTGAGTATCAGTGTGCGTGTATCGGACGCATTGAGAAATCGCAGTCGATAAACGTGTGGTGTGACGTTGACTTTGGGCCAAGCCATGCCGTTTACCAACATAAAATTGCCAAAAAATTCGTCCAGGTGAGAAGGGTTGGGCCAATTGGCCTTCACTGCCTTGTGGGAAACCGGTGATGGAGGCTGGTCCCTCCAACCAGGAAAATAGAGCTGCCCATCTGAGCTAAACAGGCTGTCTGTAATAGCGGCAACCAAGGTACGCTCTTCTGTGGGAAGTAGTTTTTCCTGTATCAGGCGATCTTCATTGTCGTCGCCGACCAAGTAAAAACCGAATAATCCTGCATAAACATTAAGTCGGGTCATTCCCAGGGTGTGATCGTGATACCAGATAGTGGTGGCATCCTGGGAGTTGTCGTATTCGTAAATCTTTTTTTCAAATAACGGGCCCGTCTCGTGATAATTTCGTGTGTACCAAGCGAGGGGATTGCCGTCACTTTTCCATTCTGTATGCCCGCCGTGAAGATGAATAACCATGGGTACAGCTTTGGGATCTTTTACATCGGCGAGGTGAATGGATCGATCCACCGGAAATAGATGCGGCCCCCGTAGCTCATTGGCCCAGTGTACAAATACCGGTTGGCCTTCCCGGGCGCGAATAGTAGGGCCGGGAGAGTGGATGCGACCTGCATACTCAAAACCCCAGGCCTTTGTCATTAAACGTTTGCCTTCCTTATCCCGTAGCCCCATCCAAACCTGGGTGGGCCTTGCTGGCAGTTTGAGTGGAGCTGAGCTCTTGGGTCGGATCTCTACAGGTATTGGCAGCTCGTTAACGAATTTATCCACAGTTGTTGGATCCAGGAGGGTCAGGGGAGGTGCCTTGACGACGGAAATTTTTTCCTCGCTAGCAATTAGGGAAATAGGAAGTGATAACAATAGGCAGAAGAATATCCGAAGCATTGGCTGCTCATGGTGGTTCGTATTTAACAGCCAAGTATAGGTAAGGGAGTACTGTCAGATCGGAGAGACCTTAAGTGCAGACAAAGGCGCACAGGGCCCTTACCTGATGCGACCCTTCACTAGATAAAGCGATTGATCGCCGTTTTGGCATTGTCCTGATAGGTAGGGTTGTCCAGGTCCGGGAAAAGCTTCCGCTGTTCACCTAGAGGTCCTGTCAATCCGCGTTCACTGCCGTAAAAAATACCTGTGCGGAAGGATGCTGTATCCAGCAGGGCATCGATATAGCGCTTGGCGCCTATTTCGACTTTGTGGGCTTTGCCCAATAGCAGCATAATCCGCATCATGCCCTTCATCATATATTGCTTGAATAACGACAGTGTATTGAAGCCCTCTGTGCCTACAGTAGCCCCCGGACTCATGGTTACGAAGCGGATATGGGGGAATTCCCGTGCCATGGAAGACATCCATAGGGCGCCCATATACTTTATCGGACCATAGGGTACCGTAGCGTCTTTGGTGCTGGCATAGAGCTCTCCTTCACAGATCTGCATAAATTCCTCCACAGAGGCGCTTTTCAGCTCTGGTCGCTTCATACCCATCTCTTTTACACCGCGAGCGGCCTCGGAGCCGGCGTAGATAGCAGTCTGGGTTAATTTATTGGCTTTCAGCAACTCGTTAGTCAGTAGTGCATGCCCGAGCAGGTTGACGGCGAAAATTTGTGTGACTCCCTCAGGGGTTTTCTTATAAAACTCTTTACCTCCAGTGCCGCCAGCATTCATAACCAGTGCATCAATTGGGGAGTCTAAGGTTTGAACCGCCTCTTTCACGGATTGTTGATCTGCGACATCGATCAGCAATACTTCGAAGATATTCCTGCCTGTTTCCGACATCAGCTCGGCCTGGGCTTCTTTGACTCTCTGCAGATTGCGGCACCCGAGATAGATCTTGTTAATCTGCTGGTACTCCGCCAGTTGCTTGGCGCACTCCCTGCCTAAGCCTGCATTCGCTCCGGTAATCAAAACACTCTTAATCATCTTTCTGTCTCTGTGGATATTGGGAACTGGTACCCGGATATGGATATACCCGGCTGTTGGAGGGAAAGATAAGCGGTTAAGCGCCTCGGGTTTTGATATTTCTTGCTGTCCTCATGGGATACCAAGACCGCAAGAAATATCAAAAATTGGGCCTTACCGACCAATATGATTAGGTCATCTCTTCAAATACGGCAAACTAAGGTGACACTGTGAATCAGGCGAGTTCTATAGAAAGAAAAATTTTCCAATTGTTAGTGGTAGCACTGGCAGTGATCTGTTTTGTTCCTGGCGGGATCAGTGCATTTGGGGGGCTGAATGGCAGTGCTGCCCTGAGTGGTGGTGCTATGCTTTTCGGCCCGGATAGCCCCTTGAGAGGATTTGGGGATAATCAATATCGATTTGCCTTTGGTGTTTTCTTTGCCCAGGGGTTGGTTCTACTGTATTTCCTGAGCAATATCGAAAAACATAAAGCATTGTTTTACTTCGTGGCTTTATCCCTCTTCATTGGCGGTCTGGGTCGCTTAAGCAATATTCTGGAATTTGGATTGGTGGATGACCAGGTCTTACCGCCTACGATTATTGAGCTTGCGATAGTTCCACTTCTGGTTTTTTGGCATAGGCGAGTGGCCTCTCAAAGTTAGTCATTAGAAGCTCTTAGTCAAGCAACTTAAAATTTTTTATGCTTAAGAGGTTATTGCTTTGTTACCAGTATTTTTACATATAGAGTCTTCACCAAACCTACAGGAATCGCAGGCTCTTCAGCAGTATATAGGTTTGGCTCCGCAATTAATGCAACAGTATGGGGGGGTGCCTATCGCCTCTTATGATGTGGAAGAAGCCCTGGACGGAGGTCGGTCACCAAAGGCATTTGTTGTGGTATCTTTTCCGGATCGGGAGGCGATCTATGCATTCTTCAATGATCCAGCCTACCAGGCGATTATTCCTTTGAGGGACAAGGCATTTGCCCATTTACGCTTTTTTATCACTAGTGAACGAATTTGATTTAAAGGCATGCTAAACCGGGAAGGTATTCCTCAAAAATCTCACCGTCCCAACGTAAATAGGCAGTAAAGGAGCCTCTCATGCAGCGATTTTTTAAAAGTATCAACTTCGTAGAGCAGCATCTATACGACAAAATTTCTGTTCACGAAATTGCCGCTGCCTCTCATTACTCCACCTACCACTTCAGCCGTATTTTTAAGGCATTAGTGGGGGACTCACCGAAAGAGTATTTGCGTAAGCGCCGATTGACCGTCGCTGCAAAGAGGTTGTTGAGTGAAGATATTGGTATTCTTGAGCTTGCCATGGAGTGCCAATTTGATTCCCAAGAAGCGTTTACTCGCGCGTTTAAAGCTTTATTTAATGTAACCCCGGCGCAGTATCGAAAGCAGCAGGACCCTTTCCGGTTGCTATATAAAGATCAATTTAGCCCCCATATGCTGCACTTCTTGAAAAATGAGCTGTCCATGGAGCCACAAATTATTTCGCGCCCAGCGATGCAATTGGTGGGGATAGCGCAGGAATACGATCATGAAAATCTCAGCTTGCCAAAGCTCTGGTCTGCATTTCGACCTTACAGGGATAAAATCCCCAATCGTATCAACGATGAATCGTTTGGCATCTATGAGTGTTATGAGGAAGCGGGTGATGAAATTCAGTTTAAGTATGTCTGCTGTGCGCCGGTTGCCGACCTGACTCAGGTACCCGAGGGAATGGTGGCGCGGGAACTACCGGAGCAGCTATATGCAAAATTTGTTCACCGCGGATCTATTACCACCCTGGAGCAGACATTGAAGTATATCTGGGGGAGCTGGCTGCCAAAGTCTAATTATGACTATATCGAGAAACCAGACTTTGAGCTCTATCCGCCCAGGTATCAGGTTGCCAGCCCGACAGCCGAAATGTACCTCCATATCCCCGTTAAAGAGAGACAATGATCGTTTAACAATAACGCAGATTTATCACTATTCAACATTTTTGGCTACTTGATCTGTGCCATACCGATTTTGCAGATTGCTTCTTCGATCGAAATTTTTATGTAATAAATTCTATATTGGAGGGAAGTACTCCCTGCAGGTGTTCGCGAAAGAAGGCAGGCTTATTGGGTGGAAAGATAAATTCTGGAATTTTTCCTGGTGAAATCTGGTTGTAGGATAGGGAAAAAAATAGCCACGCTCCTCAACTGAGTCAATGGCTATCTTTCTTTTTTCGGATTTTTTGATTGATAAATTGCCAATAAAGGAAAACGTTTCATCGAGTCGTACATGGGAAACGGCAAAGCCGATCACTATGGTGCTATAGGAGAATGGCCTCTTTTACTTTAAATTGTGAGAATTGTTCTGCCCTTCAAAAAGAAGAATAATTTTTAATTTCTTAAGCAGAACTCCCTTACTCTATATCTTGGTTTTCTTGGCTTCTCTAGATAATGGTTGCCAAAGTGGATAAGGCGCTATGCCCAGTGGTTTATTTTTAGAGTGGTTCTAAAGAGTAGCAACTATAAACCTCGCTGGTTTCTATCTTGGTATTTCGATCGTACTAGTTTCTGCATAATCTGCTAACATCGGCGTAAATCCTGTTGTTAGATCAATCCCTATGAAACTATTACGTTGGCTCCTGCTTATTGTGCTTGTCTTATTGGTGATTTCCGCCCTTGCGGCGCCGGGTTTCATTGGCCCCAAGGTGGAGGAGGTCTGGAAACAGCAGGTCGGTAGGTTACAAGGGGGTAATTCCACGAGTTACCAGCGTGGCTGGTTTGGTGCTGAGACTAATACTGAGGTTGGACTGCAAAATGGTACTACCGAGCTGCATACTGAAATTCACCATGGCCCTGTACTGTTTACTTCCCAAGGGCCGAGATTAGGGGTTATCTATAGTGAAACACGCTTGGAATTGGAGCAGTTAACCCCTGAATTGCGCGCACGGCTTGAGGGCATATATGGCCGTTTACAGGATAGCCCATTGGTGCTGGAAACTCTTGTAACAGCTGATAACCGCGTACTGAACACACTGCGTTTTGAGCCCTTCAAAAATACCGGTACCTATGGCCAGCTGGAATTTGATGGCGGTGAAATCACAGTAAAAACGGATTATAGCGGAGCCATGTTAGATGGCGTTATTGATTTGGGTAGCCTGCGACAGATACGGGACGGGGTGGAGGTATTATTTACTGAGCCCCTCAAGGGTGAGTTTCAAGTAGAGCCCGGGCGCGGTGGTAAGGCGCAGCTGCAATTATCGTTGTTACGTGCTGAGTCTGATTCGGGACCTGTACAACTGCGAAATATTACTCTCGACCTGGATTTGGAAATGCTTGCTGCACAGACTTTAAAAATTGTAAGTGATTTGCAGTTGCCCAGTGTAGAGTCTGCAACTCCGATCATCTCCGCTCGTCAACAGATGACCTTGCCCGAAATCACCGCTGCAGACTTGGGCCACTACCTGCGTGTGTTGTTGCCCAATCCTGAGCGCAACTGGGCCCGTGAGATGCGCCCACCTTTGCGTCTTCAACAGCAACTGGTAGTGGAGTCACATAATGGTCCGGTGTTAGTGGATGCGGATATTGACTGGAAAGGGTTACAACGTCCACCTCGTCACCGTGGGGGCAGCCCACTGAATCAATGGTTGAAACCACTGGTGGGCACCATGACATTGAGCGCGGCGGAGTCAGCCCTATTGCAGTCACCATTAGTAGCTCAAGCAATGATGTTACGAGAATATGGGCTGCTACTGGAAAAAGATGGTGAGCTGCAAATGCACCTTGAAGTAAAACGGGGACGGTTGGAAGTGAATGGCCAGGATTTGCCACCGGACCTATTTATCATGGCGCTTACCGGGCGGTTTTGATCGGAACTAAATAGGGGAGCGGCCCGTCCGCTCCCCGCATACTATCGAGTGGCCTCGATTTGATCACACAGCTGTGCTGCACTTATCTTGGAACAGGTTTCCCACTACCCTCAACCAGTATTGCGCATACCGGCTGCAATTCCGGCGATGGTAACCATTAAGGCACTTTCCAATACCGTGTCGGCCTCCCTCTCCCGCAAACGCGCCATCAGCTCTGCCTGGAGCAAGTGAAGTGGATCTGTATAGGGGTCACGTACGCGTATCGACCAACGCATTACCGGATTATTATCCAACAGACTTTCCCGCCCGGTGAGCCGCTGCAGTGCACTCACTGTGTGGCTGAGGCGCTCTCGGAGGTTCTCACCAAGGGCAATCAATTCCTGATCGTCGGTCAGTCGCTCCTCATACCAGGAGGCGACCCGTGTATCGGACTTGGCCAATACCATTTCCAGCATATCCACCACGCCTTGGAAAAAGGGCCACTGGTGGTTCATTTCGCGCAGAGTATCGGCCTCGTCAGCGTGCTTTAAGGCCTGCTCCAAGGCGGTACCGGTACCCAGCCAAGCGGGTAACATTAAGCGAATCTGGGTCCATGCGAATACCCAGGGAATGGCACGCAATGTTTCCACGCCGCCACCGGGCTTTCGTCTTGCAGGGCGGCTTCCCAGAGCGAGCCGGCTCAACTCCGTTTCGGGAGTGACGGTGCGTAAGTAAGCGACCAGCGCGGGGTCGTCGCGAACAACCTCCCGGTAGCTATCGACAGAGATATCCGTAAGGCGCTCCATTTGGTTGCGCCACTCAGGTCGTGGTTGCGCGGGTGGCATTAGGGTGGCCTCAAGTGTTGCAGCCACGTACTGCTCCAGGTTATAGGCAGCAACTGCCGGACGGCCGTATTTAAAGCGGATCATTTCTCCCTGCTCGGTAACCCGGATGCGGCCGGCAACAGAACCTGGCGGCTGAGAGAGCAGAGCCATCCGCGTGGGGGAACCGCCACGGGAAATGGAGCCTCCGCGACCATGGAATAAAGTCAGTGGAATACCGTGGTTGCGAAAGATATCGGTGAGTGCTTCCTGGGTGCGAAATTGCGCCCAGGCGGCACCGAGGAAGCCGGCATCCTTGGCGGAATCTGAATAACCAATCATTACCTCCTGGCCATCCAGCACACGTTGCTTGTATTGGGAAATATTGAGCAAGGTGCTCATGGTGGTAGCAGCATTGTTCAGATCGTCGAGGGTTTCAAACAGTGGTACTACGCGCATTGGTTGTTGAACGCCGGCAATTTTTTGCAGCAGCATTACCGCCAGGACATCGGAGGATTTTTTCGCCATGGAAATCACATAGGCACCGAGACCTTCGGTGCCCTGCTCAGCGACTACCTTGCAAGTTTCCAGCACTTCGCGCACATCTTCATCGCAGAAATCTGTTTGGTAAAAATCTGCGTTGATCAATGGCCGGCGGTTGTCCAGCTCTGCCAGTAGGAACTCCAGTTTGCGCTTCTCATCCCAGGTGGCGTAGTTGCCAATACCGAGATAGCGAGTGATGGCATCGAGAGCATCTGCATGGCGAGTGGATTCCTGGCGAATGTCGAGACGTAGCAAGGTAATGCCGAAACAATTGAGACGGCGCAGGGTATCTTTAAGCTGGGCATCGGCAATTGCGGAGAGGCCCATCGAGCGGAGGGAGCGGTCGATTAGGCGCAGTTGTTCGGACAGTTGTCCGCTGGTGAAGGTTTCGCCCTTGGGCTTCGGTTGGTTATTGATGCACGCTTCTATCTGCGCGCGAGTGTTGCGCAAACGGTTGCGGATCTGGCGCAGCACCAGGCGATAAGGCTCGTGGCTGGGTCCGGTATGCGCTAATAACTCTTCGCTGGCTTTGTGCATCGATAAGTCTGCAAGCAGATTTTCCACATCCCGCAAGTAGAGATCGGCAGCCATCCAGCGCGCAAGTAGCAACACCCTACGGGTTACCGAGGCAGTGACATTGGGGTTGCCATCGCGATCGCCCCCCATCCAGGAGGCAAAGCGGATAGGCACCCAGTCTTCCGGCAGAGGCGGTAACTCCGCCAGATCAAGCTCTTTCTCAATGGCGCGCATGCTTTGGGGAACTGCCTGCCACAGGGATTGTTCGATAGTGGCGAAGCCCCACCTGGCCTCGTCGACCGGTGTCGGTCTTTCGCGCCGAATTTCATCGGTGTTCCAGGCAGAGAGAATCTGTTCATGTAAATGTCGCCGTAGCTCCTGGCTTTCCTCTACAGTGAGGTCTGGCCGGTCCAGCTTAGCGAGCAGGTCAGCAACTCGGTCGTACTTGCGGATCAAGGTGCGGCGGGTAACCTCTGTAGGGTGGGCGGTAAGGACCAGCTCTACTGACAGGTTCTGCAAAACCTTGTGAATTTCATCCGAGGGTATCTTGGCCCGTTTCAGCTCCTCCAGCACCTGGCGTAGGCCGCGATCGGTGTCTGGGTCGCCGGAGAAGCGCTGGTGCTGCCGGTGCAGGCGTTCGCGATGGCGTTGCTCAGCAATATTCGCCAAGTTCAGGAATTGGCTAAAGGCGCGCGCTACCTCGAGCAGGGTCTCATCATCGAGGGGGTCAAGTAGATGACGCAGGCGATCTACCTGCATCTCTCCAGTGCTGCGGCTCTCTACAGCGGCCTGGCGTATCGTTTCGACGGTATCGAATAGCTGCTCGCCAGCCTGCTCAAGCAATACCGAACCCAGCTCCTCGCCAAGCAGACGCACATCTTCCCTCAGTGGGGTATTTTGATCCTGACTCACGAATCCTATTCTCCCTAGCAAAGGCAACGAGGCGATTATCTTCGCATAATTTCACCTGCTGGGGGATTGGACTTCTAGCCATATTGAAAATCAGGGCGAATAATCCGAACAATAAGAAATTTAAATTAGTAAGTATTCAACTAATTAATAGCTGGTTGGTAGTTATTTGTCATAAATTTACACAAATTGGGGGAGGAGGCTTTTTCTAGTGGAATTAGTGAATTTAGAGAGGCAAAAACATTTTACTTCGAATAATCGAGCAGAATCTTTGTTTCTTTTGTCACTGGGTGTGTGTTCTTAGCAGTAGTGATTAAAAGGAAAATATTGGCTTTAGGAAGGCTTACAAAAATTAAAGAGAATGTAAAACCTGCGCAATATGTTGCGCAGGTAAAACGCATATTTTGAATTTATTAACTTTTGCAAAGTCAGTAGGCTGGGCGACGATCTACGAGTACCAGCCAGCCGCGGATGACACGGTAGAAAACCCAGATCCAGTTAATGGCGAGAACGATATAGCCAAGGCCAAAAATCCATACGGTGCAGATGCCTACGATGGTCCACAGCAGCCAGAACCAGAAGGTACGAATCTGCCAGCGAAAATGGGATTCTGCCAGGGTGCCGCGCACATCGCTGCGTTTAAAGTAGTTGATCAGCACACCAATAAACATTGGAACAGCAGTAAACAGGCTGATGGCCTGGATTAAATAAACCATGATGGCCAGGTCGCGTCCGCTTTGCTCTCGGGCTTCCTGGGACCGCACGGGGTACTGCTCAGACATAACTTTATTCTCTTAAGGGTTCAGTAAAATATAGTGTGGCCTGAGCGATTCAATTCAACTTAGGTGAGTTGGAATGGCAGTTATTTGCGACAATCGGATGTGGTTGCCGCCTTTGACGATATGGAGCTACCCCTTTTATTTCAAGGCCCACTCTGTGTGTACATTGCGTTCACGCCAGGCTTTTAGTTGGCGAACGGATTCACGCATAAGTTGCAGCAGCTCCGTGCGCTGTTGCCTGCAGTGCTCCCGCTCGCTGTCGATCGATAGATTGGCTGCGAGGCTGCGCAGGCGTGCGGCGACACTGTCGAGCCCAACCTCTGATGCTGCTCTGGATATATTTTGTGCCTGTTTTTCCGCATCCCGCCAGTGGCGTCCAGTCAGGGCACTGGTCAGGGTGGTTATCCGTTTGGGCAAGGTGGCACTGCGATCACTTAGGAGTTCGGCGAAAGTCAGGTGATCGAGAGTGTCCCGTTGGCGAAACAAAGTGTTGGTATTGAGAAGTTTTGCTGGCCGCGGTTTTTGTTGAATATTGGCGTCCTGGCTGCGTCGCCCGGCCCAGCTCATTAATTGCATTATTTGGCGGTCGGCGACAGGGTGAGTAAGCACCCCGGTAAAACCGCGGGCCTGGTAGCGCTCTTTGTCTCCAGTATTAGTATTTTGCAGCAGGGCAAAAATTGGGAGTTCAGCGCCGCGTTCACGGCGAATTTCACGTACTGCTTCAACACCATCCATTAGTGGTAGATGAGTGTCCGTGAGAATCAAATCAAATGTTTTTTGCAGCGCGGCACTACTGCCGTCAATACCATTACATTCCCGTTGCACATGGTGTCCCATGGATTCCAGGACTGACTGGAGGGATTCGTGTTTATTATTTTCTACTAATAACACTGAAAGGCGAGTACCGTTATTTCCAATAACTTCCTTTGGCAACTTCAGTTCCACCATTTCCACTTTTCCAACCTGGCGAAGGTCATCCAGGGATTTAAGTACCGCATTAAGTTGGCGCTTGCCGATTTCCACCAGGGCCTTGATGTTATTGTCTTCACTACGTGCCAGTAAATTAAGGGTGCCGAGTAAAGTATCTAGTGGATGGTGTAACTGGTGACGGGCGATAGTGAGTAGATCAGATTTTTCTTGTCGTAAAAGTTCCAGGCTTTCGCGAGTTTCTTCCAGTTGCTTTCCCATAGCATTAAATTCGCTATTGCGGCTGTGCACTTGCTGAAACAGACTGGTATTTTCCGCGCCCAGACTATCAATGCGTCGGTCAGTTTCCCGTTTTAATTTGCTTAGACTCAACTGTCTATTCAATGCAAAAGCACAAACTATCAAAAACGCAATGACCGTTAAGACGAGCCAGATAATTGGCAGCTGTTGATCGAGAGTGGGCAGCTCGTAAGCCTGTGCGATACTGGAGATAAACACAGAGCCACATACTATTGAGCCGATCAGCAGGGCGTGTAAAGAAACACGACGAGAGGGTACCCTCCCAGAAGATATGGTCTTTATCATCCTTGTAACCATTTTTTGTTGGGGCGGACTAAATCCTGCAGTCCGCATTCTGTTTTTTACGGTGGGTTTCTATAGATACTCCCGAATACTTCAGACCGTTTGATACTGCAATATTGCACAGGGTACAAGAGATATTTTTTGGATGAAGGCCCTATGCAGGAGGAGAAAACAGTCACATGTATGATTGCTTTCTCTACTATCCAAGTAATATCGCGCCAATCAGGCATTGGCGGTTTTTTTGTAGGGGTTAATAGGTAGGAATTGCAGCCTATTACAAAGGCTGGGAGGACAGACTTTTTTACAGGGCGCGTACGAGGTTTGGCGAGTTCACAACTCAGGCTAAACGGCGCGATTCCCTGTGAATAACACCCTGAGGCAATTAGGCGGCCTGGGGTAAACGCTCCTGCAGTAGCTGTAACATACGCTCTGAAGGGAGGAAGAGACGGATGCCATCGCAGTGGGCGAGTAGCTCCTGATAGAAATAATCAAAGTGGGTGCAGCCCAGGATCAGGATTTGCACGCCGCTTTTTACCAGTGCGGCAACGAGGTCATCGAGGGCATGCTGCTGCACGATCATTTCCGCGGCGAGACCGTCCTCAATATCCTCGACAATCTGCAAGTTGCCGATGCCAATTACTTTTGCAGTTTTATTGCGCTCGAGGATTTCACGCTCGATATTGGCGCAACTCTGGCAGTTAGCTGCGAGCAGGCCAAAGTTGCGATAGCGCTGTGTCAGTTCGGCGTAGACTTCCAGGGGCGAGACAACCTCAATGGGGGAGGCGGCTTTGACTGCCGGCATATCTACCGCACCGGAAAGGGAGTTGCAGTAGATCATGGCAGCATCAGCACCTGCTTCGTGCAATTGCTTGATGGCTTGGATCAGTTGCTGAGTGAGGGCACCGCGCTCCAGGGCTTGCAGTTGGGTCTGGGCTTGTGGCGATGCTGAAAGTGAAAGGCCCAGCCCGCGAAAGTGTCGTGCAGCAAGGAAATCGAGACCAAAGCGGGTATCTGTGGGGGTGCCGGCGACTATGCCAATGGTCATGGAACTCTTCTCAATGGCGTTATAGGTCAACACAGCGAATTTCCTCTCTCTCGTAATGCTCAGTCGAGTGTTATTGTTCGCCTAGGAGACCCTTCTGCTCCACAGGGAACTGACATTATTAATCCATACTCGGCGCACCCAGTCGAGATAAATCCCATAAGGGCGCCCGAGAGCGCCGGCGATTAGCATAAACGTGATACTGGCAGTGGCGATTTCATCCCAGCTGGCGCCGCCGAGGCGCATATTGCACAGATACAGAGGAAACTGAAAGCTCAGAAATACGAAGGTGTCCACGAGGTAGGCATTGACCACACCGCCTCCGCCAAATCTGTTCACAATCCAGCTGCGATAAACACTGAAAGGACGTGCTATCAGAGTGTTGAATACCAGCGCCATCAGTCGCACTTTCAGGTGTTCATTCCAGCTCATACCGGCCAGGACCAGCTCAATGGGAATTGCCACAGCCCAGGAGAAGCTGTTCATTGCGAAGATATCCAGCAGAAAGTCCCAGCGGCGAGCATTGGGCGTTTCTGTGTCGGCGTCTGGGCTGGATGGAGTGATTGCGGGCGCGGACATGGAGCTGGAAACCTCGTAGACTTCTGGCCGCCTGATACAGGGTGGCGGCAAGCCGGCGATTATATCTACAATTGGCATAAATGCTAGCCCCTACATCTCGACTGGTAAGACTTGTCGAGATAAACATCCTAAATTTTTTTAGAAAATTAATCTAATTATCTTATTGGCTCCTGGTGCCTCCTGGCTATAAGGGCTATTCAGCAGTTAATATGCAACTCTTTGCATAAGCTTAATCGGAGTTCCTATGTCCTTGCGCTATGCTGTCCTCACCTTGCTGGATATCGAGCCCGGCAGCGGTTATGACCTAAAGCGCCGTTTCGAGCGCAGCGTTTCGCACTTCTGGAGCGCCAGCCACCAGCAGATGTATCGGGAACTACACAAGTTACACGCTGAAGGTCTGTTGAATTGCGTGGAACAGCCCCAGGAGGGAAAGCCGGATAAGAAAGTCTACAGCCTCACTGATAAAGGCCGAATGGAACTGCGCGACTGGGTGACCCAGCCAGCGGCGCCGCAAAAGATCCGCGAGCCCTTCTTGGTGCGTATGTTTGCCGGCCACCACCTGAGCCAGGAAGAGCTACGCTCGGCACTGAATACGCAACTAAGGCTTCACCGGGGACTTCTGGATAACTACAGTGAACAAAACGAGCGAGTACTAAATAGTGATATTGCCCTGCAAGAGCGCTACTGGCTCGCGCACCAGACCCTGTTGTTGGGTATTGAGGCGGAGAAGACCTGGATCACCTGGGCGGAAAAGTTGCTCGAAGAGCTGGATGAGAAGTGCGAAGAGGATGGCCAGGCAGTGAAATAAAAAAACCGGGCCCGGCCCGGTTTTTTCAAGTCTGAAGTAAGTCTAATCAGATCGCGATCTTTTCTACCACCAGACTGCCGATGGAATAGCCGGCGCCGAAGGAACAGATAATGCCGCGATCTCCAACCTGCAAGTCGTCACTGTGCAGGTTGAAGGCGATTACCGAACCGGCGCTTGCGGTATTGGCATAGCGGTCGAGTACTACTGGGGCGCGCTCGATGCTGGCTTCGTCTCCCATCAGTTTCTTGGCGATCAGGTTGTTCATATTGATATTGGCCTGATGTAGCCAGTAGCGGCTCACGCTTTGCGGATTGGTATCGGTTTCCTGCAGGTGCGCCTCAATATGGGCTGCAGCCATGGGGCAAACCTCCTTAAAAACCTTGCGACCGTTCTGGCGGAACAGTTTGCCAGGGCCGAAGGGATCAACATCCGCGGCGCGCGCTGCATATCCGAAGTTTGAGCGGATATTGTTGGAGTAGACGGTCTTGGCTTTGGTGCCGAGTATTTCCCAGGCACTATCTACAGAGCATGTCTCACGGCGCTCGATTACGCTGGCTACAGCCACGTCCCCGAAGATAAAATGACTATCGCGGTCTGTGAAGTCCACTTGAGGGGAGGCCAGCTCCGCGTTAATCACCAGCACAGTGCGCGCGGCGCCGGAGCTGATCGCATCTACCGCTCGTTGTAAGGAGAAGGTTGCTGAGGAGCAGGCGACTTCCATATCAAAGGCAAAGCCGTCGATACCGAGAGCACCCTGGATTTCGATAGCAATAGCAGGGTAGGCACGCTGCATATAAGAGGCGCCGACGATTACCATATCCACATCGGAGGCTTTCTTACCGGCTTTTTCCAGCGCCAATTTGGCAGCATTCACGCCCATCTCGGCCTGTACACAGAGATCGTCGTCATTGCGCTCGGGGATAAATGGGCGCATGCGCTCTGGGTCGAGAATCCCCTCGCGGGTAACTACATAACGGCTTTTAATCCCTGAGGCTTTCTCGATAAATTCTGCAGAGGATTGGGGTTTGGCTTGCAGTTCCCCATCTTCAATTTGCTGCGCGTGCTTCAGGTTATACTGTGTAGCGTAGGTATTGTAAGCATCTACCAACTCTTCATTGCTGATAGATTCTGGTGGGGTCCATAGGCCTGTCCCGCTGATGACAATGCCCCGTGGCAATTTGTACTCACTCATCGCTGAATTCCTGGCCCGCACCAAAAATCGTGCGAGCAATTAGTCACTGAATAGAACCTTAGCAGCGCTGGCTGATGTGGGACTTTCGTGCCAGAACGGCAAGGCATAATATTGTGACGCTATTGTGACTACTGGTCTATCTGCGGTCGCGCCGATGAGTCATGGCGTTCTGGCCAAAATAAAGGCACTTACCTTGGTTGCGCCTGCTTCAAGCAGTTTCAGCGCTGCTGCTTCCAAAGTGGCGCCGGTGGTCAACACATCATCTACCAGGCCGATGTGTAGCCTCTCAACATTCTCATCGACAGAGAAGCTATGGAGTAAATTGCGCAGGCGCTGGTTACGGCGCAATTGAGATTGTGTCTGGGTGGCACCGAATTTTCGCAGTAATCGAGGGCGTACCGGTAGTTGCCACTGCTTTCCCAACTCAGCTGCTACCAACTGGGCCTGGTTATAGCCGCGCTGCCAATAACGACGCCAGTGAAGAGGGATGGGGACAAGCAGGTCTGGCCCTTGGTTGGCTGGTTTTAACGCTTGGGCGGCCAACTGGGCAAGGCTGTGACCCGCAGCCAGGTCGCCATGGTATTTGAAGCGTTGTATCAGTTGGTTTATCGGGTAAGCATAATGCCAGGCGGCGCGGACTCGGCTGTAGTGTGGTGGCTGCCTCAGGCAGGCGGGGCAAAGCTGGGAGGGCGGCAGCAGCGGCAAAGCACAAGTCTCGCAAGCGTTTTCCAGAAAGGGCAGATCCTCTATGCAAGCGGGGCAGATCCCATAATCGCCGGCCCGGTCACCACATAAAAGGCATTGGGCCAGGTTTCGGGTAATAAACAGTGGGGAGATTATCCTGTAAACCATAATCGGGTGATTGAGTTGACAGCGATACGGGCCTGGCTAAACTGGCCAGTCTGTTTGGTCGAGTCTGCCACTGCAATTAGTGATAGTCACCACGGCCCTGCGAATAAAAAAACAGTACGAATAACTCCAGCAACTAGAGAGAGTAAGCCTTGTGACTGCCGCCCAGCAATTACCCGCCGCTGAGATCCGCCACGATTGGACCCGCCAGCAGATTCTGGACCTCTTTGCCCTGCCATTTAGCGACCTGATATTTACCGCCCAGCAGGTGCATAGGGTGCATTTTGATGCTAACCGGGTGCAGGTGAGCACGCTCTGCTCGATTAAGACTGGCGCCTGTCCGGAAGACTGCGCCTACTGCCCCCAGAGTGCTCGCTACGATACCGGGCTGGAGCGGGAAAAACTGATGAAGGTGGAAAAGGTTTTGGAGGAGGCCAGGGCGGCCAAAGCCGGCGGCGCTACCCGTTTCTGCATGGGTGCCGCATGGCGCTCGCCCAAGAAAAAGGACATGCCCTACGTCACCCAGATGGTGCGTGAAGTTAAAGCGCTGGGTATGGAAACCTGTATGACCCTGGGTATGCTGAATGATGACCAGGCGCAGGAATTAGCGGATGCCGGGCTTGACTATTACAACCACAATCTGGACACCTCTCCGGAGTATTATGGTGAGATTATCACCACCCGCACCTACCAGGATCGTCTTGAGACTCTGGGTAGGGTGCGCGAGGCCGGTATGAAGGTCTGCGCTGGTGGCATTGTCGGTATGGGTGAGGGGGACAAAGATCGCGCAGGGCTACTGATGCAGCTGGCCAACCTGCCTGAACACCCGGAGTCGGTGCCGATCAATATGTTGGTAAAAGTAGCGGGTACGCCGTTAGAGCAGGAAAAGGATCTGGACCCCTTCGAGTTTATCCGCTGTATTGCCGTGGCCCGAATTATGATGCCTAAGTCCCATGTGCGCCTGTCTGCAGGACGTGAGCAAATGAGCGATGAAATGCAGGCAATGGCTTTCCTCGCCGGTGCCAACTCCATCTTCTATGGGGAGAAGCTGCTGACCACCGCTAACCCTGAGGCCAACAAAGATATGCAGTTGTTCAACCGCTTGGGAATCCTGCCGGAGGAATACCAGCAATACGCTGACGAATCAGAAGTGGAAGCTGAGCTGTCCGCCCAGATCAGCGAGCGACAAAACGATGCCTTTTTCTACGACGCGGCCAAATGACCCTGGATCAAACCCTGCGCCAGCGCCTAGATGAGCGGCGCAGGCGTAACCTCTACCGGGAAGTCAAGACTCTGGATTCGGTGCCGGGGCCTGAGGCCAGGGTTAATGGCCGAGAACTGCTTACTTTCAGTAGCAACGACTACTTGGGGCTGGCAACCCATCCTGAGGTCATCCGCGCCCAGCAGGCCGGAGCTGAGCTGGGCGCTGGTGCCACTGCCTCTCACCTGGTCAATGGGCACTTGCAAGTCCATCAACAGCTGCAATACAGTCTTGCTGAAGTCACCGGGCGCGAGGCTGCATTGGTATTCTCCAGTGGCTATATGGCTAATGTGGGCACGCTTTGTGCGTTACTGGGCCGTGCCGACAATATTATTTCCGACAAGCTCAACCACGCTTCACTGATCGATGGAGCACGCTTGTCTGGCGCTAACAGCTTGCGCTTTCCCCACAACGATCTTATTGGTCTGGATCGCCAATTACGGCGTGCTGCCAGTCGAGGTGGCAATATCCTGGTGGCGGTCGACGGTGTTTACAGTATGGATGGTGACCTGGCGCCGCTGGCAGAGATTGCTGATCTGTGTCGTGAGTATGGTGCCTGGTTGATGGTGGATGAGGCTCACGGATTTGGGGTAATGGGCAGCGAAAAATTTCCTTTCGCTGGCAGTTGTACTGCGGCGGGTCTTGACCAGTCCCAGGCACCAGTGATCATGGGCACCCTGGGCAAGGCCGCTGGTAATGCCGGAGCCTTTGTGGCTGGTTCTCGCGAGCTGATTGATTATCTGGTGCAATTTGCCCGTACGTACATCTACACCACTGGAATGCCTCCGGCGGTGGCCGCGGGCTGTGTTGCCGCTGTTGATTTGATGCGTAGACAGCCTGAGTTGACCAGGCGCCTGGAGTCTAACATTGCCCACTTTCGCCACTGCGCCAGGCAATTGAATTTACCTCTGGCTGACTCCCCCAGCGCAATTCAGCCGCTCCTGCTCGGCTGTGAAGAAACCGCTATTTCTATTTCTGAACAGTTGGAAAAACGCGGTTTTTTGGTGAGCGCTATTCGCCCTCCGACAGTGCCCGCGGGTACTGCCCGCCTGAGAATTACCTTGAGTGCTTCACATAACCATCACCAAATCGATGTGCTTCTCAATGCCTTGGCGGAGGTCCTCCGGGAAAACAAGGCGGTGCACTTGTGAGCCAGATAGAGAACCTGGTGTTCTTGCATGGTTGGGGCGGAGACAAGGGGCCCTGGCAGCCACTATTGGAGGCTGTGCATGAACAACTGGGGCTACCGCTGATTTGTATCGAGTTACCGGGGTTTGGTGAACGCAGGGAGCAGGCATGGCCAAGGCTAGAGGTGCTTCTACAACAGCTTTACCAAGCGCTACCGCAAAATTGTGTTTTGGTAGGGCACTCCCTTGGCGGCATGTTGGCTCTGCAGATTGCCGCCAGGCCAGGACAAGAGAAAATCCATGGAGTTGTCACCATCTCCGCCAATGCTTGCTTTGTAGAGAGGGACAATTGGCCCGGCATGCCCCGTCGCACTTTTGATAGGTTCCGTAGCGCTTTCGTGCAGGATCCCTATGCTACCTGGGAGCGCTTTTGCGCCCTGCAGTCCCATGGTGATAACGCCATGCGTGCCCTGGTCAAGCAACTGAAAGCGCGCAAACCCAACATTAACCCCGGAGCCTGGGTTAAGGCCCTGGACTGCCTGGCAGAGCTGGATAATCGGGATCTTCTGCAGTCGCTGGAAATCCCCGCACTCCACCTGTTTGGCAAGCGGGATGCCCTGGTGCCGCTGGCGGCCATAGAGGAAATCCAGGCCTATGGTGCGGCGGTAGAGGTGATGGAGGGCTGCGGCCACAAACCACAGTTGTCACAACCTCGCCAAGTGGCAGAGCGATTACGACACTTTGTCGAGAGTTTGTCCCCCTCTAGTGCCCTAGCGGCAGAGCCCTTTGATAAATCTGCGGTGGCGCGCTCCTTCGGCCGTGCCGCCGCCAGCTATGACGATTGCGCACATATACAGAGAGCGGTGTGCCGTCAACTGATAAAAATGGCGGAGCGCCACTGGGAACCTCGTACCATTGTTGATTTGGGCAGTGGCACCGGTTTTGGCAGTGAGTTGCTGCGCCAGCATTTTCCCAAGGCAAAAATTATCGCCCTGGACCTGGCAGAGGACATGTTGCGCTTTGCCCGCACAGAGAGGCCGCTGGCAGATGGCTATATCACTGCGGATGCGGAGCAACTGCCCCTGGCGGAAGGTACTGTAGATCTGGTGTTCTCCAGTATGGCACTGCAATGGTGCTACCGATTGCCGCAGTTATTCGCCGAGTTGCGTCGGGTACTTTCTCCCGCTGGACAATGTCTGGTGGCGACATTGGGGCCGGGTACCCTGGCAGAATTGCGCGATAGCTGGGCTCTGGTAGACAGCGGTGTTCACGTTAATCGCTTCCTGCCACTGGCCAACTGGCGTGAGGCAGCGGCGCAATCGCAGCTTTGTGGTGAAGTACTCGACGAGCAACGCCTGTTGCATTTCGACAGTCTGCGCCAGCTGATGAAGGAATTGAAAGGTGTGGGAGCACATAATATCAACCGCGCGGCCAAGCGAGGCATGACTGGGCGAGCCCGGTTACAGCGGTTGGCCGAAGCCTATGAAGGTCTCCGGCAGCCAAAGGGGCTGCCGGTGAGTTACGAGGTGATTTATATGAAGCTGGCCCTGGGAGGTAATCAAGGGTAGATATCGATGGGGATGGGGGTTTTCACCAGAGCCCAAATTTCATCCATCTCCCGGTTGGAAGCGACGGCGATACAGCCATCGGTCCAGTTGTTACGGCGCAGGTGGTTTTCCATATAGGCCCATTCGGGTTTGATGCCGTGGATCATGATATCGCCACCGGGGCTGACCCCCATCCTGGCCGCCCGCGCTCGGTCCTGTTTATTCGGGTAGGACACGTGGATGGAGCGGTAGAAGCGGCTATTGGGGTTTTTCCAGTCCAGGGTGTAGCGTCCTTCTGGGGTTCGCTCGTCCCCTTGGCGGACTTTGTGTCCCCTGGGGTTATCGCCGAAGGAGACTGTGTAGCTTTTCACTACCCGGCCGTCGCGAATAAGCTGCATCAGCTTCTTCGACTTGTACACAACAACATGATCGACAGGGGTTACTTTTGCTGAGGCGAGCAGTGGCATCGCCAGCAATAGGGCAAGAGTCAGGTATCGCATGGTCTCTAAGCTGCTTGAATGTTTTCAGTTATTTCGAGATTTTCCGCGTCCCTGCAGAGCATTTTCCCCTTTTGGGGGAGTTATTTTGTTAGCGCTACCCCGTGCCTTTGTTATCAGTGCTCGGCTTGATTTGTTCAAAATCTGCGCTACATGGCTAAATTATCATCAAGTTGATGGCGTGAAAAGTCACCACAAGAAAAAAATTGAACTTTTTTGATTAGCGGAGGCGATGGCCTTGGGCAGAACCTATTTTGTGGCCGGTACCGATACCGAAGTGGGCAAGACCTTTGTCAGTACAGCCCTGCTTACAGCAGGCGCAACCGCGGGATTACAAACCGCTGCGGTGAAGCCGGTAGCGTCTGGCTGTGAGCGGACTGAAGATGGATTGCGTAATGAAGATGCCCTGCTATTGCGGGAGGCGATGACCCTGCAGCTGCCTTACCAGCAGGTGAACCCTTTTGCGCTAGAGCCTGCAATCGCACCTCATATTGCCGCTATTGAGGCGGGAAAGCAGTTGAGTGTGTCACGTATGGCGGGCGTTTGCCGTGGTGTGATGTCTGCCGGCGCCGACCTGGTGCTGATTGAGGGCGCTGGAGGCTGGCGTACCCCTGGGACCAAGGAGCTTCCTGTCCCAGTTGCCGAGGGAACTGAATATCCCTGTGGTACTGGTGGTGGGTATGCAGCTGGGTTGTATCAACCACGCTCTACTTACTGCCGAGGCTATCCGTCGTGATGGTCTGCCGTTGGCTGGCTGGGTGGCTAACTTTGTTCGTCCGGGCATGGAGCGAGCCGAGGAGAATCTGGCCACCCTTGAAGCCCTGATACCTGCATCATTACTCGGTGTACTGCCCCATAGCGAGGGGCGGGATTATCGTGAGGCAGCCGAAAACCTGGATATCCGCCCGTTGCTACCCGCCTGAAGAACCCACCGTAAAGGCCGTTCCATCCGGGACCCGAGAGGGCCCAAACCAGTTGACTTTGCCCGCCTTCGGCCCTAGATTCAAACAAGCGTTTGAAACACTTGAATGAGGATTGGGAGCATGGCCGACTACAAGGCGCCCCTGCGGGAGATGAACTTCCTGCTGCACGAAGTCTTTGCTGCAGAAAAACTCTGGACGGAACTGCCCGGACTTGCTGGGGTGGTAGATCGCGAGACCGCAGATGCGATTCTCGAAGAAATGGCCAAGCTGGCTTCCAATACCCTGGACCCTATCAATCGCAGCGGCGATGAAGAGGGTTGTCACTGGAATGAGGGGGTTGTAACCACCCCGGAGGGCTTCAAGGAAGCCTATGCGACTTTCTGTGAGGGCGGCTGGGGCGCACTGCTGGGTAACCCGGAGTATGGCGGTATGGGTATGCCGAAAATGTTGGGTGCTCAGGTCGAGGAAATGATCAATGCCTCCAATATTTCCTTTGCTCTCTACCCGGTATTGACCAACGGCGCCTGCCTGGCGATTGATGCCCATGCCAGCGAAGAGCTGAAACAGAAATATTTGCCCAAGATGTATGAGGGCACCTGGGCTGGCGCCATGGACCTGACCGAGCCCCATGCGGGCACCGACCTTGGGATTATCCGCACCAAGGCAGAGCCCCGCGAGGATGGCAGCTACAGCATAAACGGCAGCAAGATTTTTATTACCGGCGGCGACCAGGACCTGTCCGATAACATTATTCACCTGGTACTGGCCAAGCTGCCGGACGCACCCCAGGGCCCCAAAGGCATCTCCCTTTTCCTGGTGCCGAAATACAAAGTGAACGAAGACGGCAGTGTTGGCGAGAGCAATAACGTGAATTGCGGCTCTATTGAGCACAAGATGGGCATCAAAGCCTCCGCCACCTGTGCGATGAATTTCGATGGAGCCCAGGGCTGGCTGGTGGGCGAAGAGAACAAGGGTCTCGCCGCCATGTTTACCATGATGAATTACGAGCGCCTGGGTGTAGGTATCCAGGGCCTCGGCGCTTCCGATCGCTCCTACCAGAATGCCCGGGAATACGCTCGCGACCGTATTCAGAGCCGCTCTCCGGCCGGTGCCCAGCAGCCAGAGAAAGCAGCCGATCCGATTATCGTACACCCTGACGTGCGCCGGATGCTGCTCACCCAGAAAGCTCTGGTTGGTGGTGGCCGCGCCCTGTCCACTTATGTGGCCCAGTGGTTGGATATTTCCAAGTTTGGTGAGGGTGAAGAGAAGAAGAATGCCGAATCCATGGTGGCATTACTGACCCCGGTGGCCAAGGCCTTTACCACCGATATGGGCCTGGACTGCACCGTAATCGGTCAGCAGGTATTCGGCGGCCACGGATATATTCGTGAGTGGGGTCAGGAGCAGCTGGTGCGCGATGTGCGCATCACCCAGATTTACGAAGGTACCAACGGTATCCAGGCCCTGGATCTGGTGGGCCGTAAAACTGTCGCCAGCGGTGGTGCCCTGTTTGAGCTGTTTGCCGCGGATGTACAGAAATTTATCGACAGCCAGGTGGATCGAGAGGCGATGGCGGAGTTCGTGCAGCCGTTGGCAATCGAGCTGCAGCGCCTGCGCGAGGCCACCGAGAAGATGATTGCGGCTACCCAAGAAGATCCCCACGCGCCTGGTGCGGCATCTGTAGAATACCTGCATCTATTCGGCTATGTGGCCTACGCCTTTATGTGGGCCAAGGTGGTTGCAGTAGCACTGGATCAGCAGGAGGCAGATAGCTTCTACAAAGGTCAGGTGAAAACTGCGCGATTCTATTTTGCGCGTTTGCTGCCGCGCACCCAAGCACTGGCTGCAAGTGTAAATGCCGGCAGCGCGACCCTTATGGATCTGGAGGACGAGCTGTTCTAAGGGGGCTGGAGAGAGTCCCAAAAAGCCCCGCATCGCGGGGCTTTTTTATTTTGGTTGTTTAGGTTTCAAAGCTTGTCACGGCTTGGCTTCAGCAGTCAAAGTCAGTCCGTTAAATGCTTCGTAGCCATGCAGGGCGATATACCATGTACCGGCAGAGGGGTTATTGAAAGAGCAGCTCTCAGTGTTATATCCGTTGGTGTTTCCTACCCACTCGTAAGGTACGCAATTCTCAGTATCATTCACTACGCTCCCCCTGGTCGGGCTGCTTCCGTAACTAACATAGAGGTCGACTTCACCGTTATCGTTGAATATCTCAATATCCAGGGAGGACATGCCTGGCTCTACCTCAATCTGGTATGTCAGCCAACTGCCAGACGCACCTGCAACATTAGTTTCCACAAGACTGGTGCCGTTGCCGGTATTGCCATTTCCGGTAATAGACGCTACCGCAGCCGCAGCATCGACGATGCCTGCCCCGCAGCCAGTACATGAAGATGGGAAGCTACGAGTAGTGTTACTGAGTACGGATTCAACTTCATCTGGGGTCAGGTTCGGGTCTACCGAGTAAAGCAAAGCGGCAACGCCGGCAACATGTGGCGCGGCCATGCTGGTGCCTTGGCTGTAGTAGTAGGCATCACTTCCGGGGCTTCTGGTACCGCTATTGTCTGTCGAGAGGATGCCATTGGAATCATTGGCGAAGCTCTGTGCGCCTCCAGGAGCGGCCATATCGACTGCATTGCCGTAATTGGAATAGTAAGCGCGGCCGCCATCGCGATCTGTTGCGGCAACGGTGATAACGCCATCACAGCTCGCCGGGGTGTATCTACTTGCGTAATCATCGTCATTACCGGCGGCCACGACAATGGTTGCGCCGAGACTGCGTGCGGTATTAATAGCCGTTTGGTAGGCCGAGCCACAGGTACCCTCACCACCGAGGCTCAGATTGAGAACCTGTGCCGGGTTGGCATTAGTCGGTACACCGGAAACACTGCCCCCTGCAGCCCAAACGATGGCATCTGCGATATCTGAAGTCAGACCGCCACAGCGGCCGAGTACTCGAACTGGGACCACCTTGGCTTTGTAAGCGACGCCGGCCACTCCCATATTATTGTTAGTAGTGGCTGCGATAGTGCCGGCAACGTGGGTACCGTGCCAGCTGCTGTCGCTTTCGTAATTTCTGGGGTCATCACTCTGGCAGGCATTGTCTGTGTGCCAGTCACCTGGGTCAGTGGCATCGCCATCACGTCCATCGCCATCGACTGAGACAAAAGTATTGGAAATCATATCGTAGCCAGGTAGCAGGTTGTCGACCAGGTCGTGATGGGGGCGATAGCCGGTATCAAGGACGGCTACTACAGCGCCCTCACCCTGTGTGACATCCCAGGCTGAGGGCAGATTGAGGCCACCTGTGGATTCCCGGTAGTGCCATTGATTCCAATAACTGGGATCATTCGGAGTTGCCATTGGACGCATCAATAAATCTGGTTCTGCGTACTCGACATTGGGGTCCTGCTTTAGCCGCTCAACTATTTTTTTCAGTTCCGCCTTGCTTTTGCGGCCCTCTAGGCGCATGACCTGGGCTCCTGAAGCCATACGGCGCTTGTGGCGTAACTTGTGGCCGGCTCGCTGAGAGGCCTTATCAATAGTGTCTTGTGCAAGCTTGGCACCATGACCAATTTTTGAGCTTTTCTTGTACTTGATGATGATGCCGTCAGTCAGGCCGGTCTCATTCGCATGAGCCGCGAAAGGGGTAGCACACGCAAGCGAAACTGCCGTTGCGATTGCTGTTTTTTGCATCAGGGCTTTTATTGATGAGCGCATTATTATTGTTTTCTCCACAACTTTTGGAATTATCCGCACTGGCTACTTTGTCAGTACGTTTTTCATTGTTGGCTCCAAGTGCGCTCGCTAGCCTAATAAGTTTGACTGATCCCTGAGCGGGCGGCCTTAGCCTCAAGGCTCTGTGCATGTAAGACACAGAGTCCAGGAATTTCATTCTTCAATAAATACTCACCTGGGCATATTTTGTAACGAATTCGTAACGTTAGCCTTCAGGCTTTAGTTGAATTTTTCTTATAAAATTATCTAATAAAGTTATTACTTGTTTGCCGGTTGAGGGTAACTTGGGCCCACTTCCCTTCGCTTGGGAAACCTGGGTATAGGGAGTGGCCCTAATATCAGTCTCCCGGGAATTTCGCTGTTTCATAATATTAAGCAATAGGAGATGGCGTTTTTTGTGGAGTCACTTTTCGCTTTCTCCTACACTCGGGACAAAACAATAACGAGCGAAAGAGCCAATGTCCGATACCCCCCAAAAGAAACTGTCCGCAGAAGACCAGGCCCGGGTCGATCAATACCTGCAAAGTGGTGTGAATCAGGTGGAGCGAAAGCCCTTCAGGCCCTGGTTATTGCTGCTGGTGGTTGTGGTTGTACTAACTCTCTTGTCACTGCTCAGTGTATTTATCGCACAGACCAAAGGTGTGGTTTGAGGGGCTGGATATGACGACTGAAAAAATATTCCAGCCCTTGAATTTTACCCACCTTGACGATGATGAGATGTGCCGTCGTGCCGGTGAGTTCTTCCGACTGATGCGCCGACGCCGCTCGGTGCGGGACTTCTCTGCAAGGCCCGTACCTCGTGAAGTTATCGAGGATGCCGTGCGCGCTGCGGGCAGTGCTCCCAGCGGGGCTAATATGCAGCCTTGGCATTTTGTCGTAGTTGAAAGTGCGGAGGTCAAACGCCGCATTCGCCAGGCAGCAGAGGAGGAAGAGCGTGAGTTTTACCAGCGGCGTGCCTCTGAAGAGTGGCTCAATGCCTTGGAACCACTGGGTACGGATGCGCACAAACCTTTCCTGGAAACCGCCCCTTACCTGATCGCAATTTTCCTGAAGAAATTTTCCAGTGCGGAAAATGGTGAGCGATTAAAAAATTATTACACTGCAGAATCAGTGGGTATTGCTACTGGCATGTTGATTGCTGCTTTGCATAATGCCGGTGTGGCGACTCTTACCCACACCCCCAGCCCGATGAAATTTCTCAATGAAATTCTCGGTCGCCCGGTTGAGGAAAAGCCCTATATGATTTTGGTGGCCGGGCTGCCGGCGGAGGGCGCCCAGGTGCCGGCGATTGCCAGAAAATCCCTGGATGAAATCTCTGATTTTATTTGAGTTATGGCTAAAGCAAGCGTAGGGCTCAGTAAAAAATAGGTACACTGGCAGAATTTGAGCTTGGGGTCCTATGCCAAAAATACTGATCGTTGAAGATGAAGGCGCTATTGCCGATACCCTGGTCTATGCCCTGCAGACCGAGGGGTTTACCACTCGCTGGGTGGGGGTGGCCGGCGAGGCGCTGGTACTGCTTGTGAATGAGCCTTTCGACCTGGTGATCCTGGATGTGGGACTGCCGGATATCAGTGGCTTCGAAGCCTGTAAGCAGTTGCGTCGTTTCTCCGAAGTGCCGGTGATATTCCTCACTGCCCGCAATGCAGAAATAGACCGGGTAGTGGGGCTCGAGATCGGTGCTGATGACTATGTGGTGAAACCTTTCAGTCCGCGCGAAGTGGTGGCGCGGGTAAAGGCCATCCTTAAACGCATGACATCGGGCCCTGATAAGTCACAAAAAATAGAGCTGAAAGGGCCTTTCCGCATAGAGCAGGGGAGTTACCAGATTCATTTCCGCGAGCAGTTATTACCTCTGACGCTCAATGAATATCGCCTGCTGGAAACCCTGTTAACCCAGCCGGGACGAGTGTTTTCCCGTGCACAATTACTCGATGCACTGGGGGTGGCACTGGAGGCGGGTTATGAGCGTAATATCGATAGTCACATCAAAGGGCTGAGAGCCAAATTGCGAATGATTGCACCTGATGCCAAGCCAATACAGACCCACCGGGGCTTGGGGTATAGCTGCTGCCTGGAATCCTAAAATGTCATTGGGCATTCGTATTTTCGCTGTCTATTTCCTGTTTGTTGGCTTGGCCAGCTGGTTTGTATTGAATACGGTGATGGAGGAGATCCGTCCCGGGGTACGCCAATCCACCGAGGAAACCCTGGTAGATACTGCCAACTTGCTGGCGGAAATCCTGCGTGATGATGTCAGGAGCGGTAATCTGGCTCAGAGCCAACTACCTGAGTTGCTGGAAGCTTATGGTCGGCGTCAGCCACAGGCAAATATCTGGGGACTGACCAAGAGCCAGGTGAATCACCGAATTTATGTCACCGATGCTTTCGGCCGAGTTTTATTGGATTCCAGCGGTCGGGCGGTCGGCCAGGACTATTCTCGTTGGAATGATGTCTACCTAACCCTGCGTGGCGATTACGGTGCGCGCTCTACGCGCGAAGATCCTGACAACCCGGATTCCTCGGTGATGTATGTGGCGGCGCCCATACTCGACCGGGAAGAAATTATCGGTGTGGTCTCCGTGGCCAAGCCCAATCAAACCCTACAGCCTTATATTGATCGGTCGCAACGGCGTTTGATGTGGCTGGGGGTGGGATTGGTCGTACTGGGATTATTGGTCGGCGCCCTGTTGTCCTGGTGGCTGGGCCGCTCACTGGGAAAACTGACCCAGTATGCCCAGGCTGTGAGTGCGGGGCAACGAGTCGAGCCACCGAAAATGTCTGATGGTGAGCTGGGGCAGCTGGCACTGGCCCTGGAACAGATGCGCTCTGAGTTGGAAGGCAAGAATTATGTTGAGCGCTATGTGCATACTCTGACCCACGAATTGAAAAGTCCGCTGGCGGCCATTCGCGGTGCTGCTGAACTGCTCGATAGTGAGATGCCCGCGGATCAGCGCCGGCGTTTCATAAGCAATATTCAACAGGAGACCTCTCGTTTACAGCAGTTGAGCGAACGATTGTTGCACTTGGTCCAGGTAGAGCAGCGTCAGGGGCTGGAGGAGAGGGAGGCCATTCCACTGGCACACTTGGTGGAAGAGCTGTTGCAGGCCCGACAGGCGCGTATTACCGCTGGCGGTTTTAGTGTGGAGTGGGCAGTGGAAGATACTCTGAGATTGTATGGCGAGCGTTTCTTATTGAACCAGGCCCTGGCCAATTTGCTCGACAACGCATTGGATTTCACTCCACAAGGTGGCCTGCTTCGCATTGGCGCCGGGCGGTGTGAGGGATGGATAGAAATCTGCCTATACAACCAGGCTGAAGCTATTCCCGAGTATGCCCTGGCGCGCCTGACGGAGCGTTTCTACTCACTGCCTCGTCCCAGTGGTGGACGTAAAAGTACTGGTCTGGGACTCAACTTTGTAAAGGAAGTGGCCGAACTGCACGGTGGTGAATTGACTATCGCCAATGTGGAGAGAGGTGTTGAGGTGCGCCTGACTTTGCCAGCTGATTAAGTTGAAGGCCAAAGTTCACATAATCTCCACAAAATCTCCTTTTAGACCCCATCGGCATCCCACCCGGGCCGCTCAGACTCAGCAGATCGAAATTCGACACTGAGGTCTGAACCATGAACCGAACCCTGGCATTTAAATTGGGCGCGATCGCCTTTTTGGTGTTATTGCTGTTGATACCGCTGACTATGATTGGCGGTTTGATCGATGAGCGGCAGCGATACCAGGGAGAAGTACTTCGGGATATTGCCCGAAGTTCCAGTTACAGCCAGAAAATCGTTGGGCCTATTCTGATAATGCCCTATACCAGAACAGTGCAGCACCTGAAGATAAACGACCAAACTGGCGAACGTTATCAGGAACAGCGTGAAACCAGTGGGCGGCTGTATTTTCTGCCGGAGCGATTTATTTTTGATGCCGAACTGGGCACCGAGCGCCGCGCCCGGGGTATTTATGAGGCGCTTCTTTACCATAGTGATAGCAAGGTGAGTGGGGTGTTTCGGTTGCCACAGAAGTTGGGTTTGGGTGAAAAACTGGATCAATATCGCTTTGATGCACCCTTCCTCTCCGTTGGTATCAGTGATATTCGAGGTATTCGTAAAGACCTGAAATTGCGTTTGAATAACGAAAGTCTGGAGTTCGCGCCCGGCAGTGGTACCTCTATGCTTGGCGCGGGTGTTCATGCGCAACTGCCCATGATAAATCCAGAGGGTGGTCAGGACCTGGAATTTGCCTTTGATCTGAACTTGCAGGGTACCGAGCATTTGCAGTTGGTGCCGGTAGGTCGCGATAGCCGGGTGATGCTGGCTGCTGACTGGCCCCACCCCAGCTTTATCGGCGAGTACCTACCGAGTCGCCGAGAGATCACCGATCGCGGTTTCACTGCCGAGTGGCAGACCAGTTTCTTTGCGACCAACCTGGAAGAGGTGTTGCAGCAGTGTGGGAAAGATAGCGAGTGTGCAAATTTACTCGGGCGCAGCTTTGGCGTCAGCTTTCTTGACCCTGTGGATCAGTACCTGAAGACTGATCGGGCGATTAAATATGCACTGCTATTCCTCACTTTGACCTTTGCCACTTTCTTCCTGTTTGAAGTACTCAAGCGACTGTCCGTGCATCCGGTGCAATACGCACTGGTGGGTTTGGCGCTGGCGTTGTTTTACCTATTGTTGTTATCGTTGTCGGAGCATATTGCTTTTGCCAAGGCCTATGTAGTTTCTGCAGCAGCCTGTGTCGGCCTGATTGGTTTCTATACCAGTTCTGTGTTGCGAAGCTGGCGTCGGGGTTTGGGTTTTGCCGCTCTGCTGGCAGCGCTTTACGGACTCCTGTATGGATTGCTCAGTGCTGAGGATTATGCCCTGCTGATGGGGTCACTGCTGGTATTCGCGGTACTTAGCTGCACTATGGTGTTGACCAGAAAACTTGACTGGTACAGCGTGGGACGTTCCCCTCACGAAGATAACTAAATTACCCGCAGCGGCGCCAAAGGCGTCGCTATGCCGTCAGCTTAGTCCGAGTTCGAGAATAGTGTCCCACTCACTTGCTTTTACAGGCTGTATCGACAACCGCCCCTGCTTAACCAGTACCATCTCCTCAAGTTCAGGGGTCTTCTTGATTTCGGCCAGTGGAACAGGTCGTGCAAACTCACTGCGCCAGGTTACATCGACACAGTACCAGCGAGGCTTGCTGGGGCTGGCCTTGGGATCGAAGTATTTGCTCTCAGGGTCGAATTGGGCCGGGTCTGGATAGGCGGCCCTGACCACTTCGGCGGTACCCACCACCGCTGGCACCTTGCAGGCACTGTGATAGAACAATACTCCATCGCCCACTGAGACCTGATCGCGCAGGAAGTTGCGCGCCTGAAAGTTGCGGATTCCATCCCAGCGTCCGCTGCCAGTGTTTTCGGCGGCGAGGTCCTGCAGGCTGTATTTGTCCGGTTCGGATTTGAATAACCAGTATGTCATGCGGCAGTTTGTCCCTGTGCTGCGCCGGTTGGTGTTTCGCCGGCGATCGACCCCATTTAGTATGAAGCCATACAAAAGTGTCAAATCGACGCCATATTTTGATGTCTTCAGCGGGAGATTATGGGAAATAAAGCATTTCAGTGGCTTTCACAGCGCCTTTCGAGCCATAAGTCCCAATACTGGGCCCTGCAGCTCAGCGGTTGGGCCGGCTACACCCTAATGACTTTTATCAGTAGTTTTTTCTGGGTGAAAGACCACTGGGTCCATTCGGGCTATATCGCCATGGCCACCACTGCCGGGATTTTGCTCAGCGGTTCCATGCGCTATGGCTTCCAGCGCCTGTGGAACAAGCCCCCGGCAACCCGTTTCCTGGGGTCACTGCTCTTGGTAGTGCTGGTAGCCGCGCTCTGGGCAGCCATCAAGTTCGGAGGTTTTCTGTGGTTGTACGGTAAAGTGAGCGATGAAAACCCGGTTTGGCAAGCCACCTACTGGTTTTCCTATTCATTTATGATTCTCACCACCTGGGCGGCACTGTATTACGGCATTAAGTATTATCAAACCTCGCAGACCCAGCAGGCGAAGGCCCTGCGTGCTGAATCTATGGCGCACCAAGCCCAGCTGAAAATGTTGCGCTACCAGTTAAATCCCCACTTCCTGTTTAACACTCTCAATGCCATTTCCACACTGATCCTGGATAACGATGGGCGCACCGCCAACAATATGGTAATGCGTTTGTCACAGTTCCTGCGCCACTCCCTGGACAACGACCCCATGCAAAAGGTCACCTTGGCCAAGGAGGTGGAGGCACTGATGCTCTACCTGGATATTGAGAAAGTGCGCTTTGCCGATCGTCTCGGTGTGCGCCTGGATTTACAGGGAGAGTCGCCTCAGGCGCTGGTGCCCAGCCTGTTGCTGCAGCCTCTGGTGGAAAATGCGATTAAATACGGCATTTCCCAGTTGGAGTGGGGCGGGGAAATCGGTATCAAAGCGCGGGTCTTTGCTGGAGAGCTTCTGTTGGAAGTCACAGACAATGGTCCAGGCATGTCGGAAAAGGAGTTGCGCCTGATTGGCAAGGGCTATGGTGTTGGCATTCGCAATACCTGCGAGCGCCTGCGCGCATTGTATGGCGAGGATCAGAGAGTGCGTTTCCGCAATCGCCCGGAGGGCGGCCTGTCGGTAAACATTCGCATTCCCTATGAACAGGAATAACGAGATGAGTGCAGTTGAAAACCTGACCGCAATTATTGTCGATGACGAACCCCTGGCCCGCCGTGGCCTGCGGCTGCGCTTGGAGCAGATGCCTGGTGTAAAAGTGGTCGCAGAGAGTGGTAATGGCCGAGATGCCCTGGAAAAAATTCTCGAATTCGGGCCCGATGTGGCTTTTGTGGATATCCAGATGCCGGGTATCAATGGCCTGCAGCTTGTGCAACAGATTCCTTTAGAGAAGTTGCCGCAAGTGGTGTTTGTCACTGCTTACGATCAGTACGCTGTAGAGGCGTTTGAAGTTAATGCAGTGGACTATGTGTTAAAGCCCATTGAAGAGGAGCGTTTAGCGTTGGCGCTGGCGCGCGCTCGCGAGAAAATGTCCACTGCAGATATTGCCATCCAGCGTGAGCAATTGCTGGAGGCTGTGGCGGATTTAACCAAGGAGTCTCCGGAGGCCTTAGAGCAAAAGCTGGTGAGTGGCCAGTTTGCCGGTAGTGCCTATCCAGACAAAATTGCAGTTAAGGATTCGGGGAAAATCACCCTGGTCCCAGCGCGTGAGATTGACTGGATTGATGCTGCCGGGGATTACATGTGTGTACACGCTCAGGGTGAAACCCATGTCATGCGTATCACTATGAAAGAATTGGAGCAACAACTGGACCCTAAACTATTTCAGCGTATCCACCGCTCCACAATTGTGAATTTGAGCCGCGTGCGCGAAATTAGAGCGCATATAAATGGGGAATACCATTTGGTTTTGGATAATGGTGAGTGCCTGAAAATGAGCCGCAGCTACAAGAGCAAAGTGCAGCACTTCCTTTAACTTTCCTGTGGGCCACATCATTGGAAAATATCGGATGTGGCCTGATCGATAATTCCCGGCACTTGATCGCAAGTCTCTTGTTTGCCGTTTTTATTGCATTAGCCTTCACACTGGTTGGTCCGGCAAGCTCTTTCCGGATGAATTACGCGGTATAGGACAGTGCAGCAATAGTGTGAGCCCAAAAGCATGAAGTCTGTGTAAAAAGCTGCATGGTTTTTTCGGAAATCAGTAAACAGGGGCGGGAAGCTCCGTCTTATTCTGTATTTATAACTAAAAAACAAGGGCCTATGGAATGGCGCTGACGAGAGTCGCTTTGAAAAACCCCGCCGCAGCCGGCGTGGCTGTGGTATTGGCTGTATTACTGGGAGCTTTTCTTGCCAGTCGCCTGCCGGTACAGCTTTTCCCCGATATAGAAAACCCCCGTATTGCCATCCAAGCTGGCTGGCGTGCCGCCGCGCCGAAAGAGGTAGAGGCGGAAATAGTCGAGCCTATCGAATCGGTACTGCAGGGCCTCACTGGCCTGGAAACCATGGAGGTGAATGCAGGTCGAGGCGGCGCCTGGGTGAACCTGGAATTCACCATGGGCACCGATATGGATAAGGTGCTGATCGATGTGATCAGTCGTATGAGCAGCCTGCCGCCACTGCCGCGGGATGCGGAGCCGCCGAGGGTTATGCTTGGAGGATGGGGCGGCGATGCCACCGCTCTCACCTATTTCTTTTTGCAAAAACTGCCTGGTAACGCCAATCACCTCGATGACTATGCAGGTCTGATTGAGGATGTACTGCGGCCGGAGCTGGAGTCTGTACCGGGTGTTTCCAGTGTGGAAGCTCAGTCCGGTCGCGCCGCACAGGAGGAGCTGCAAGTCATTTTTGACCCCTGGAAAGCGGCTGAGCTGGGCATTCAGTTGCCGGCGATCAGCCGTCAGCTGGCCTCGGCGCGGGACGTCTCTGGTGGATTTACCGATGTGGGGCGTCGCCGCTACACATTGCGTTTTGTCGGTGAATATGAGCCGGCCGATTTATCTGAGCTGGTGCTGGAGTGGCGCGATGGCCAACCGGTGCGACTCGGCGATATTGCCGAGGTGCGGGTTGGACCGTCTGAGTCCCGTGGGGTTACAACGCAGAACGGCAATCCTGCGGTATCTATGCGCATTAACCGCACCAACGACGCAAATATGCTTGCCACACTGGAGCTGGTAAAGCGGAAAGTTGCGGAGCTGAACGAAACCAAACTGAAAAACGAACAGCTGGTGCTGGTGCAGTCCTTCGATGCCTCGGTGTTTGTTTACCGCGCCCTGAATTTGCTCGGCGGCAATCTGATACTGGGTATACTGCTGGCGGTAGGGGTGCTTTGGTGGTTTTTGCGGCGTATGCGTGCCACCCTGATTGTTGCGGCGGCGATCCCTATTTCCCTGCTCTCGACCTTTGTAGTGCTGTCCGCTGCCGGACGCAGTGTGAATGTCATCTCCCTCGCCGGCCTCGCCTTTGCCACAGGTATGGTGCTCGATGCCGCGATTGTGGTGCTGGAAAATATTGTGCGTCTACGGGAAAAAGGCCTCGGCCCCGAGGAGTCATCAGAGCAGGGAGCCGGGCAGGTTTGGGGAGCACTGTTGGCGAGCACAGCAACAACTGTGGCGATCTTCCTGCCGGTATTTTTCCTCAATAGTGTCGAAGGGCAGGTATTTGGGGACCTGGCTCTGACTATTGCCGTGGCAGTGGTGTTTTCCCTACTGGCCGCTGTGGCAATAGTGCCATTGGCGGCGAAGCTTTGGCTGCCCCCTATTTCCAGCGAGGATCGCCTGGCGCGCGTTTGGGGAAAAATCACTTCCCAGGTAATGGCACTAACCAGCACTCGCGCTCGTCGCTGGCAGGTCATAGGTGGCTTCCTGTTGGTACCTGTTGCCGCGACATATTTTCTTTTACCAAACCTCGATTATTTACCCCCGGTAAAAAGGGATGCGGTGGATGTGTGGATGAATTTCCCTTCGTCCACCAACACCAAAACAATCGAAAAGGAAATCGTCAATGAGCTGGACCGGCGCATGGCACCTTATATGAGTGGTGAGCGGGAGCCGGCCCTGAAGAACTATTACATTATTTCCTGGCCCAATGGCGGCACCATGGGTGTGCGCGTTAAGGATATGGACCAGGCCAAGGAGATGGAGCGGCTGCTGCGTGAGGAAATCCTGGTGGATATTCCCGATTTTCAGGGATTTGCTGCCCGCGGCAATCTGTTTGGCCAATTCGGTGGAGATCGCCGGATAGCTTTGCACTTACAGTCGCGCGATGCCGATGGCCTGATGCGTGCCGCCGCCCGTGGTGTGGAAGTCATGGAAGAGGTGATGCCGGGCACACCGGTGCAGACCAATCCGGGGCTTTCTTTATCGGAACCTGAGCTAACTGTGCGCCCGAACGACCGTGCAATGCTGGAGCAGGGCTGGAACCGTCAGGATATGGGCAGCTTGATTCGCACCCTGGGTAATGGTCTCTACGTGGGCGAATATTTTGACGGGGAAAAACGTCTGGATGTGATTTTCAAGGCACAGCCCTGGAGCACCCCGGAGCAGTTGCAGAATACCCCGCTGGTCACGCCCCGCGGTGAGGTAGTGCCGCTCAACCAGCTTGCCAATGTTGAGCGCACTGTGGGTCCGGGCAACCTGCGCAGGGTGGATGGTCGCCGCACTATTACATTGAATATTGTGCCGCCCGATGATGTGTCCCTGGAGGAAGTTCGCGCGCAGCTGGAGGCGGAAGTGCTGCCACAAATCCGCGAGGCTCTGCCGGATGATGGCAGTATTCTGGTGGGTGGTAATGCCAGTGATCTGGATAAGGCCCTGGTATCCCTGTCACAGAATTTTGTTTTGGCGTTGTTGATTCTATTCCTGTTGATGAGTGCCTTATTCCGCTCTTTGCGTGATGCTGGGCTGGTTTTGCTCACCGTGCCACTTGCCACGGTGGGTGGAGTGTTGGCTCTACAATTCCTGAATTTAATTGGCTTCCAGCCTCTCGATCTTCTCACCATGATTGGCTTCGTTATTTTGCTGGGCCTGGTAGTGAACAATGCCATTCTGCTGGTGCACCAGACCCGTGCTGCGGAAGATGCCGGCGCTAGCCGGGTAGAGGCAGTAGAGCAGGCATTGCGCCTGCGTCTGCGCCCGATCTTTATGAGTACCCTGACCAGTGTGTTCGGTATGTTACCCCTGCTGGTCGCGCCGGGTGAGGGCAGTGTGATCTATCGCGGGCTGGCTGCGGTGATCGTCGGCGGCATGGCAGTCAGTACCCTATTTACCTTGATATTGTTGCCGGCGCTGCTGCAGACCGGGCGTGTGCCACTACCGCAATTTACCCGCCTGCGCCAAAGATTGGCTGTGAGGAGTTCCCAATGAGAAAGTTTTTAGCCGGGGCCGCCTTGTCCCTGCTCATCGCCGAGCCGGTTTTGGCTCAGGGCGGGGCAGTGGCAGTCACTGTCGATAGGGCGCAAACCCGTGAAGTGGTGCCGAGCCAATGGTCTGCCGGGGAGGTGGTGAGTCGTCGCGATATCCTGATTTCCTCTGAATTGGATGGCGTGCTGGAATTTGTCGCCGAGCCGGGCAGCCTGGTGAAAAAAGGCCAGCGCCTGGCACAGCTGGATGCTACGCACTGGCGCCTTCAATTACGTAACAGCGAGAGCCGGATAGCGCAATTGCAGGCACGCCTCACTTATATGGATGCCCAGCTGCAGCGGTTGAGCAAGCTGGCGGAAACCAATAGTACTTCGCGCTCGGCGCTGGAGGAACAGCACGCCGAGCGCGAGGCAATGGCCCAGGATCTGCTGGCTGCGCAAATTGAAAGAGACAGGCGAGCTTACGAACTCTCCAAAACCAAAATTGATGCGCCTTTTGATACTTTGGTGGCGAGCCGTGAATTACAGGCAGGGGAGTATGTGCGCACTGGTTCCGAGTTATTGCGCGCCCTGGATATGTCGCAACTCGAAGTGGAAGCGGATATCCCGCTAGCCGCTCTGCCGTTGATCGCTGCTGGCGATACCATAGCCGTGCGCAGTGATGCGGTATCTCGCTCTGAAGGAGAGCGCACCAGCGACCAGGTTTTCACTGGCCAGGTGCGCCAGTTTGTACCCGTGGCCAGTGATAATTCGCGGCGGGTGAAGCTGCTGGTGAAGTTACCGCAGAGCGCACCACAACAGTGGGACTGGATTGTAGGAATGCCGGTCCAGGTCGCTGTGCCCCTGGCCGAAGCCCGCGCGACTATGGTGGTGCCGCGGGACGCTCTGGTTCTGCGTAATGGTGACACCTTTGTATTCCGCGTGGGCGATGAGGATAAAGCGGAGCGCTTGTCGGTCCGTATTGGTAGCGGTGATGGAGAGTGGATAGCCGTTTATGGTGACCTCGATAGTGGTGACCGGGTGATTGTTCGCGGTGCTGAGCGCCTGCAGCCGGGGCAGGAAGTGAAGATACTCTCAGAGGTGGTACGTGATGAGGATGGTACCAGTATTGAGGGGGATAGCTGACCAGTTTTACGGTCATAGTTTTATTTAAATAAATTGGGGAACAGTGTTCTCTGACAATACACTTCTGCGACACTTAATTGCTCGTCGAGGTGTCTCATGCGTTTCCTGTTTGCGCTGCTGTTAATGACTATTACCTCAGCACCCCTAGCGGAAACGCAGGTGGAGCGCCTGCCGGATGGGGCGCGCCTTGTTGAAGCCAATGATGAGATTTATTTCTACGTGGGTGGATACTTCTATCGCCAGGGGCCGGATGGGTATACCCGAGTGGAACCGCCTCTGGGAGCTAGGGTGCCGGAAGTACCTACGGGTACTTCATTTTTCCTAAATGGAAAGGACTACCGGCGGGCGGGCAATGGCACCTTTTTTGAGTTTGACCCGCAGGACAACCAATTTGTCGTAGTCACACCGCCAGCTAACTGGCGCAATTACAATCGCAATCCCCTCGCACGCCAGGTGGAAATCTATCAGCGAGCCTACCCACCCAAGTATGAATCTCCCCGGCGTGTTAGTCAGCTGCGCAGTTTGCGCAGTTCGGATCGTAACATCGGCCGCAGGGAACTGTTTTGTAAGGCCAGGGCCGCCAATCTTGTGAGAAGTATGCACCAGCCCGGCAGGGTGTCAGTGATCAGCTCGCGCGCCTATCGCAGGCAGTACCTCAATTGTATGCGTAAGTATGGTCGTAGACGTTATTGATACCGCTTTGAGCCGTCTGTCCCGGGAGCCTGGTCGCTCTCGACTACACTGAAATATATGCCCTCGAGGGGGCATATTTTCTTCCTCGCGATTGTTTCTCCACGGACAGATGTAATCTATGGCGGGCGCTGGCGGTTTCTCCCTCCTTCGAAAGAATTTCACTGAATGCCCGCAGCTTCGCCTGCTTTCTCTCTTTACTCTCCTCATTGTTGTCGCGCTATTCTCTCTGCCCGCAAGTGCACAACTGCCTGGATCGAAGCCGAAGGAATTTAAACCGGAAATTCCCGACTTTGCTGAACCTTCCGCGGATTGGTGGACGGGATGGAGCAATGCCTCACCGGAGCAGCGACGCGAGTGGTTGGACGCATTGCAAACTGCTTGGTCTGAGTGGGAAGGAGAGTTACCGGAAGACGACGAAGCACTACAAAAAGGCGCGAAGAAAATTTCCCAAAGCCTGGATGGGATAGAGATAACCTGGAAGAAGCGTCAGGAATATTTAAAAGTAGAACTGATGCCGGAGGTGAAATTCCCGGAAAATCCGACAGTACTCGACTGGGCCAGAGCGGACTCGGCAATCAGTCGTGGGCGGCGACGTTTGAGTGGGGTACAGCTGGAGGCGCGGCAGCTGCGGGATACCCGCTCCCAGTCCCTGTCGCAGTTGCGCAGGCAGGTGATTGTACTGCGCGATGCCAAAGGCAAGGAGGAAGATGAAGCGGCGCAAGCACTGCTGCTGGCCCAGATTAATCACCTCAATATTATTGAGCAGCTGGCGACAGTGAATGATTTCCTCGGTACTTGGCAGGAGAAAATTGAACTGGCTGAAAGCAAGCTGCGACGCATGCTCGACGATCTGCAATTCAGCGAAAAAGATGCCAAGGAACTCGAAAAAGCTATTGCTGATACAGATAAGAAAATTGAGCGTATAGCCGCAACCCGTACCAGTATACAGAGTACCACCGAGCCCTCCACCGACCCCGATACCAATATGAAAAAAGATCTCACCCTGATGCAACTTGAGGTGGATCTGCTGGAGGAGCACCTCGGCAAGCGCAAGAGCGAATTGCTGCAGTCTATTAACACCGTACTGGACCCGGCGGCAGAGGAGCGCCCGTTAATTGTCAGCAGGGAACTCTTGGAGAATGCAAATACAGTGATTGATGCTACGTCGCGGGAACTCGCTATCCGTCAACGCCAAGTGGTGGCCTGGCGGGGCGAAGATGAGAGCGAGGACCTCAGTCGCTGGTGGAATTATTTTGAACGGATCGGCAGTGGTTTGGCTCGGGCCAACGACCTGGAACAGGATATCCAGCGCTATGAAAAAGCACAGCTGGAAGTTTACCGCGAGCGCCAGGGTTGGTGGGCCACAGTGCGTGAGCGTGTCTCTCTGGCTGCCCGCCAGGTATACAAGCGCTGGCGCACGTTGGCTGATTACCAGTTATTTACCATCGCACAAAACCCGATTACCCTGCGCCTGATTGCCAAGATGATATTTGTCTTGGTGTGTGCCTGGCTCCTGTCGGTGCTGACCAGGGCTTTCCTGCGCCGCCTGGTGCGCAGGGAGCATGCCAGCGAATCCTCCATGTATAACCTGAGCAGGGTGTTGCACTACACCTTTGTTGCAGTCGCCCTTGTTATTGTATTGAGTATGCTTGGGCTGGATACATCCAAGCTAGCGCTGGTGGCTGGTGCGCTCTCCGTAGGTATTGGTTTTGGTTTGCAAGCCATTTTCTCCAATTTTATTTCCGGGCTTATTTTGTTGTTCGAACGGCCCTTGAAGGTGGGGGATTTGGTGGAGCTGGAGTCTGGTGTCTTTGGTCGGATTCGCGACATCAACGTGCGTTCTACCCGTATTACCACTCGGGACAATGTGGATATCCTGGTGCCTAACACCGAATTTGTTGCCGGTCGTGTAATCAACCATACCCTGGATGATCCGGTGCGGCGTATCCATGTGCCTTTTGGTGTTTCTTATTCCTCAGATCCAGACCTGGTACGTGAAGCAGCGCTGGAGGCCGCTGACCGGGTCAATATCACCCACACCGACTGGAAACGCAAAACCGAGGTTTGGTTGATGGAGTTCGGTGATAACTCGCTGAACTTCAAGCTGGTCGTGTGGGTAAACAGCAATATGGTCACTTCTTTGGGGGACTCATACGCGCTTTATAACCTGGAGTTGTTGAGAGAGTTTCGCGAGAAGGGGATCGAGGTGCCTTTTCCACAGCGGGACCTACACCTGCGCAGCTGGGATGTACCGGCCATTATTGGCCGAGCGGCTCGGAAATAGCCCAATAGCACCGCGGCGGGTATTCAGCCTCGGCGAATATGCGTAGTATTTTCCCTGCGGCCGATGTGACAATCGGCCCCGTCCAATTCACTTTGTATTGCTGCGTTTTGCTACCGGGCGCTCGAGCAATAGTAACAAGGAAACGCCCGTGCTGATCATCCCTATCGAGAATAAGCCGGACTGGCGTCGCCCGCCGTTGATGTGCTTTGCGTTGATACTCGCAAATTTACTGGTATTTATGTTTTACCAAGGCGGTGATGAAGCTCGTTGGCTGGAGGCTGAAGATTACTATTTTGCCAGTGATCTTCCGGATCTGGAGGAGCAGCGTTTTCTGATGTATGTCGATGAAATGCATCCCGAATGGCGCCTACAGATGGATGCGGAAGGCGAGGAGTTTGTCTACCGGGAGCTGCTGTGGAATCCGGAGTTTCACCACTGGCTGTTACCTAAATTAGAGCTGGAAGGGCAAACCCTGTGGCTGCAGCAGCGCGAGCACTTTGCCGGGTTACGTGATCGTATCAGCAGTATGGCCTTGGGCCTAACACCGGCGGAGCCGAGTATTGGAGGCATGTTTGGGCATATGTTCCTGCACGGAAGTTGGGATCATCTTATCGGCAATATGATTTTCCTGCTGCTATTTGGTTTGTCGGTAGAGCTGGCGCTTGGCGGGCTCTGGTTTATCACACTCTATTTGCTTGGGGGCCTGGCCGCTGCTGGCTTACATATGCTGGTGGAGGCTGGTAGCTATGTGCCAATGGTCGGTGCTTCTGGAGCCGTGTCGGCGATTATGGGAATGTTTGTCGCTATCTACGGAGTGCGGCGCCTGCGTTTTTTCTACACTGTTGGCTTTATGTTTGGCGAATTCAGTGCCCCGGCACTAATGGTATTGCCCTTGTGGCTCGGCAAGGAAATTTTCGGCTATCTCTACGGAGATGCCGGTATTGCTTACTGGGCTCATACCGGTGGCCTTTTGGCTGGTTTTGCCTTGGCGCTAATGTTGATTTACTGGCGTCCGCCAGTTCGGGTTATGCCAGAAGAAGAGGAAGAACTGCCGTCGCCACAAAAAAGTGCTCTCACTCGTATCGATCGCTTTCAGGAGGAGGGCAAATTGTTGGAGGCCGCCGACGCTGCGGCCGCTGCGGTGCGGCAGTACCCGGATTTTTTGCCGCTCCTCCTGCGCTATATAGAACTGACCGCTGTTTCCCCGGATAGTGAGGCCTACCACCGCGCCAACCTGGCACTATTTTCCCAGGCGGCCAATTCGCGGATTGATACTTATGTCCTGGCAGATGGATATCGCAGCTATTTGCAGGCTACTCAACAACCTCACGCATTGAGCTCTAAAGCGTGCCTGTTAATGGCACGCCGCGCTGCGGAAGCTAAAAACTGGCCGTGGTTGGAGGAGCTGCTTCAGAGACTAATTTCACAGGGGGTACAGCACCCATTAATACCCAAGCTCGGTTTGGCCCTGGTAAATTATTACCGGCGTATGGGAGAGGAAGGCAGTGCGCGGAAAATGAAAGAATTAACCCAGGCAGTGGAGATACAGGGGCAGTCCTAGTAGCGACCTTTTAAATTTGGTAGGGAGAGCACAATTTTTAGGTCACCAGTAAAAGATTGGATAGGTTAAGGAAAAGCATGAGTAAAAATATTCTTAAGAATGAAGAAATTCTGGAAATGGAAGGCGAAAAGAAGGTGCACTTCCTCAATCCAAATGCCGTGCGCCGCAATAAATCTCTCGGAGATATGACCGGAATTACCGGTTTTGGATTTCATGTTATTGAAATAGAACCGGGTTATGAGTCTACGGAATTTCACTGCCATCAATTCGAGGATGAGTGTGTTTATATCCTGCAAGGTCAGGCGCAAGTTCAAATTGGTGAGAAGGTATACGGGGTATCGGAAGGGGATTTTATTGGTTATCCGGCTGGTGGACTGCCACATGCAATGAAAAATACCGGCACTGAGACCTTGCGCTGTATTGTAGTGGGCCAGCGCCTGGATCATGATGTGGCCGACTACCCCAATAAAAGTAAGAGGATTTACCGCAATAAAGGGCTGCCCTGGGAGCTGGTAAGTCACGATGATATCGAGAAACCCAGGTAAATTGACCGATTTCTTTCCTCATGACCGCCAAGATTCGTGTTTTCTATAATTCCGCCTGCCCAGTGTGCAATGCGGGTATTAGTGCTCAAAAGAAAAAGCTGACTACCTGTGAAGTAGCCTGGGAAGATGTACATCTGGATAATGCCAAGGTAGAAGAGCTCAATGTGGACCTAGAGTCTGTGCGTGAGCGTTTGCACGTGATTGATACACAAGGGAGGCTACAGGTTGGTTTCGAGGCGTTTATTACAATTTGGGAGAACTCCCCTGGCGAGCATTGGAAAGCAAAAGTGTCCAAGGTTCCAGGAGTGCGTTGGGGACTCAACAAAGCTTACAATGGATTTGCCCGCTGCCTATATCTGTGGAATAAGGCTTTAAAGCACTGGTGATCTCTTCTGTCAGATCGATCAGTTTGTGGTTTCTGCGTTACTCAAAACTTTCCACTGGCTGTGTGCTTGGTGAGTAGCAAATAAACAGCATCCAGTTGTGGATATTTTCCTTGTGAAGGCTATTTAGCATTTGTGCCACCAGTTGGTAACTGTGTTGTTGATAGAGCAATTGGAGCAGGGCGTGACAAATTCCCAGCTTTTTACACTAGAGTGGATTCCATGGCGAGATAAAGCTCGGTTGCTTTATTAGGCCTATTTAATATTGTGTGGAGAGAAGAAGACGGTAGTAATACTCTTTGAGAAATTTATCGTTGGGATAGTGGCGTAGTCGTCGAGTATTTTTGACGTACTGTTAGAATGTAAAAAGAACTGCAAAAAAATTGGCATAAAGGTTTCAAGAAAGGTGTTGTATGACAAAAGCTATGCGCGTTCAGTTGGTTGAAGGTAAGGCAGGTGATCCGTGGAGCGATTCTGCGCTTTTGAGTTTTACTGGTGGCGATGCTTTTATCCATATTGGCGCAAGCAATGGTGCCTCTTTGGTAGCTGCACAACGTGCAGCTCGCCGGCTGGATGGCATGGGAGTAACCGAAGTTGCCCTGAGTGGCGACGGCTGGGATATCGAAAGCCGCTGGGCCTTTTGGGCTGGTTATTTCAATCCCAAGGTAACCAAGACTATCCATTGGGGCTCAGAGGATGACGAAGAGATAAAAGAACTGGCTGCCCGCGAGAGTGCCGCACGTTGGGTACGCGAGATTACAAACGGCACACCGGATGATGTCTCTCCCCGTGTACTGGCAGAAAGTGCTGCTGAAATGTTGCAAAAACTCGCCCCTCAGGCCTTAAGCTACCGGATTGTTGCGGGAGATGATCTGCTGCGCGAGGGCTTTGTGGGTATCCATAACGTGGGCCGTGGTAGTGTGCGTGAACCGGTGATGCTTCAGGTGGACTACAACCCAACCGGAGAGGATACTGCGCCGGTAGATACCTGTTTGGTGGGCAAAGGCATTACTTTCGACTCCGGTGGCTACAGTATTAAACCGTCAAGTAACATGGCCACCATGAAGTCTGATATGGGTGGTGCCGCCATGGTCACTGGTGGCCTCGCTCTGGCTATTGCTCGCGGTTTGAACAAGCGGGTGAAGATGTACTTATGCTGTGCTGAAAATCTGGTATCCGGTCATGCTTTCAAGCTGGGCGATATCATTAAATACAAAAATGATGTCACTGTGGAAGTACTGAATACCGATGCCGAAGGGCGTCTGGTACTCGCCGATGGACTAATCGCGGCCTCTGAGGAGCAACCGCGCTGGCTGCTAGATGCTGCTACCCTGACGGGTGCTGCGAAAATGGCTGTGGGACGTGATTTTAATTCCGTATTCAGTTTTGAGGATGAAATGGCCCGAAAAGTCCTGGATGCTGCAGCTCAGGAAAACGAAAAAGCCTGGCGGTTACCTTTAGAAAATTTCCATCTGGAGCAGACTCCCTCCAGCTTTGCGGATATATCCAATATCGGTATTGATGGCAGTCCAGGCGCCTCCACCGCAGCGGCTTTCCTGGCTCGCTTTGTGCCCAATGAAGGCCGCAACTGGGTTCATATGGATTTATCCGGTTCCTACCAGCCAGCAGCTAATGATCTTTGGGCCACTGGTGCCAAGGGCCACGGCTTACGCACTATCGCGCGCTTTTTACAGGAAAATTGACTCTTATTACCGCACAAAACGATTACAGAGACAGTAGAAAAACGCGTCTATTATAAGGCGCGTTTTTCTATTTGGGACTGATGAAATTGGCACAGCTGGTGGTCCAGTGTTTTGTTGAATCCAGTGTGATTAATATCCAGTGGCTAGTTAACCAGCAACAAAGAATTTTGTAATACTATCCGCGCTCTGGTAAGAAAATAAAAGGGGAGATGTAAATGAGTACCTCTGGGGTAACAGAAACGAACTCGGTGAAGCAGATCCGTTGCGCCAACTGCCAGACTGAATTACTGGGGCCACACTGCTACTCCTGTGGCCAACCTATTAAGGGGATGGTTCGGCACTTTTCCTCTATAATAGGAGACCTTTTTGACACCCTGCTAGCATTAGACTCCCGTATCTGGAAAACCCTGCCACCCCTTCTTTTTAAGCCTGGCTTTCTAACCGCTGAATACTTTGCAGGTCGCAGGGTACGTTATGTCAGTCCTGTACGTCTGTTTATTTTTTTGTGCGTAACTACATTCTTTGTAGTGCGTATGAGTAGCGACTGGAGTATCAACTTCGGTGCTGATAGTAGTAGCTCGAAAGAGGCAGTTAATATTGCTGAAAAAAAAGTAAATGACGCCCTGGATACAGTGGAGCAGGCAAAGTTAGCTAATGCTAATAATCCAGAACTTTTAGCTGAGCTGAATAAAGTTCAACTAAATTTGACGGATGATACTGAGGCGTTGCAGGATGAGGCAGCCACTATTGAAAGTGGAACAAGTGAGCCGGAGAAATTAACGAAAGCTGAGGTTACCTCGGGGTTAAAACACGCAATTACCGAAGTAGATCGGGATTTTTTAGAAATTGATGGTTTACCGGAGGGGTTCACGAATTGGCTTGATAAAGAGGTTGCCAGGGCACAAGACAATATTGCACGAGTCTCCGATGACCCAAACCGCTTTAAAAAGGCGTTTCTGGGTTCTCTTCCCTCTACGTTACTTATTTTGGTGCCACTCTTTGCACTAATGCTTTGGGTAATTTATCTCTTTAAGCGCCGCCTCTATATGGAGCATCTGATAGTCGCTCTTCATAGTCATGCCTTTATTTGTTTTGTATTGTTGCTGGTGACTTTACTGGGAGATCTTCAAGATTGGCTAACTAACAACAGTTTGATTGATACTTTATGTAATTGGACCCTGGTAGCACTTATCTTATGGATACCTATTTACCTTCTGCTTATGCAAAAACGGATTTACCAGCAGGGTTGGATTATAACTCTGATGAAATATTGGGCATTAGGTATTTTGTATCCTGTATTGTTGATATTTGGTGCAACCCTGACAGCCCTATATACTCTTGCTGAACTTTAAATATTGAAAATAACGAATTGGCTTTCAACGTTAACGCTCCTTTATCATAGAACGATGATATAAAAAACAGAATACACTTATAAGAAAATAGTAATCCTGGGAAAATCTATTGCAGTACTTTCTGTGATTGCTTTGGAATGACTGTTGCTAAGGGAATCATCAATTCGCCTGAGTTTGGGGTTATATTTTGCTCTAAAATTTGATGCTTTTGAAATTAGTATATAAAAAAATCAACAAATAAGATTAATTTAGCTTGTATTTCTATAATACGTTGTTTTCTATTCTTTTCCCCTAAGTATTTTTGTTGGGTGGGTAGGGTTAGTTGAAGTGAGTCTGTATGTGAGTAGTTTAGCGCCAGTAACTGTTTTTGGCTCGTTTAAAGAGTTGTACCGCTTATTTCGATCGAAGTAAATATCTTTAAATTATTTGTTTTTGAATTATAAGCAGGCTATCAGGAGCTATTCCACTAGAAATATATCCTTACAGTGCTTATACATGAATTGAAACTACGCCATTATTTTTCGATAGTACATAGAATTTTATAAATGCCTTCTTAAAATCGGTTTGCTCATCAAGTAATCCTGAAACTCTTACCAGTTATTGATTGAGCATATTTTTTGATATTAATATTTCTTAGGGAGGATGATATGTTGAGGCATTTATTAGCTCTTTTGGCTTTAGGATTAACTTGGTCCTTGGCAACTGTTAGTTATGCAGATCCAATCCAGGATCTGAGTATGCAGAACTACGAGGCGGGTTGGTATCCCAACTTTTGGCAGGGTCAAGGTCCTTTGACCTGTCGTAGAACCTGTTCGATCTGGGTGGGAGGTGTGCCAGAATCAGAAATGACTAAGGATATGACTGAGGAATTTGAGCGCACTAACGTTTGTAAAATTACGCGAGATCCGGAAATTATTGAAAAGCCGATTAATGATCCGCTTTCCCATTGGCTCTATGGAAATCAATTTGATGATAAAACCAACTGTTATGTCGGTACGCCTTTTGGAGTGAAAGAGGATGATCATTATATGTGCTTGTGTGTTTGCGACAAGCCGGACTTAGTGGTGAGTAAAATATATGATCCAGTTTGGGATGGCGGATCGGGCCAGTCGGTGATAACCGTGGATATCACCAATGTCGGCGCATCGGCTTCTATAGCCAGTTTTGCCCGATTGATAGACCCAGATACTCTGGCAAATGATGTTCAGGCTACGCCGGTTATTGCTCCGGGAGCAACTGTGACACTGGTTTTTACTTTGGGCTATTGGGTGTTTGATCCAGATGCGCATCTAGAAGTCACAGCCGACTATAAGGAAATGGTCGAAGAGTGTGATGAGACCAATAATACCTTGGTGTACAGTAAGCAAGGATAAGAATATTTAAATAAGCCTCCCCAGAACAGTGATTGGGGAGGCTGGGATCAGATTAATGAGTTAGCGGGCGAGGTAAACGTTAATTACTTGGCAATTTTGCTTATTGACTGTAGCAGTGGGGGAACCCCCTTCTTTCAATTTCTTGTCGAGCTTTTTTGGGACTATCAAATACATACGTGGATAGTTACGCACCAGATAGTCTTTCTTATTGGCGCTTTGCCAAGGGTATTCATAAGTAATAGCAGCTACGCCTCTAGCGAGCGCTATACCATCGGTGCAGGTATCTGGCGTTGCACTGGTTGCAAGCAGGGCTATAGCAATAGAAGAAAGGCTCATACTCGTTTGGCTACAGTTTGAGAAAAAATGGTACATCTCGACGAATAAGCCCGAGTATAGCGTAAGGTAGGAAATATCTATAGTACATGGCTCTAGATGCCTATCTATTTAGACGACGAAGTGATTGAAGCATGACTCAGGTGAAACTTAATCTATTTATGTGGCTAGAGGAAATTTCAGGTGCGTTTCAAGTTGGAATTTAATAGGGCTTATTTGTTGATGTATCATCTTTGGCATAATCCAAGTGAAGCCAATAAAACAAGTATCGCTCTCAGGTTGAGATTCAGATTATTTACTTTCTCGTAAGGCTTTTACATTCAACTTTAAAATTCTTAGGTGAAATAATCTATTTCATTAACGGCAGTAAATAATCGAACTGCCTAAAAGCAGTAGACTTCCATCTCTCCTTAAGACCACATCGTCATGAAAGCCACCATCAAAGCCAGTGAAGTATTTGATATTAAGGTTTTACGATCTTTATGAGTTAGGAGTATTAAATGTCTGTTTAGGCCGTATTTGTGTCTTTTCCGACTTGGATGAAGGTTTAAAATGCAGTCACGGAGGAGGCATTATGGCTAAGAGAATAGGTTTTTTTATTGCTAATGGGTTCCAAGCTTTAGACCTTTTTGGTCCCCTGGATGCATTTATGGAGGTAAATAGCTTTGTAAGTGAGGCTTATATTTGTAGCCTGATTGGCCTTGAGGCCGGCCATGTCAAAACCGCTTATGGTCAGTCTCTAACTGTAGACGGCGATATTTATCAGTTACCTCAGTTGGACTACTTCGTTATCTGTGGTGGAATTGGCATGCGGCAACTAGAGCTGAGCTCCAAGCAGCTCAATGCGCTAAGGTTAATTGCAAATAGTGCCAGTAGGGTTGTGAGTATTTGCACCGGTGCCTTTGTTTTGGCTAAGATCTTCCCCGAGCAGAGCCACAGAGTTACTACACACTGGCGTCATTGCCAGCAACTGGCTCGGCAGGCCATTAATTACCAGGTAGAACAAGATCCATTGTTTATTGAAAGTGGGGCGATTTGGTCCTCCGCTGGTGTTTTGTCCGGTGTCGATTTGGCCTTGGAGATTATTCGTCGGGATCATGGTAATACGATTGCAGCGAGTGTGGCGAAGGAGCTTGTCATATACCTGCAGCGTCGAGGAGGTCAAGCCCAGTACTCAGACCTGCTTCAGGTACAGTCTGGCGATAGTATGCGTCTCAACCCATTATTGGAGTGGTTGGCTGAGAACTACCAGAAATCTATCAGTGTTCCGGACATGGCGGAGAGAATATCAATCAGTGAGCGCCAGCTTACTCGCTTATTTAAACGCCATTTGCAGAGCACACCAAGCCAATATCTAAATCAGATACGTCTAAATCGCGCGAGGGACCTTATTACTTGTGAAAGTCTCAACCTGGAACAGGTTGCTTTGCGCGTCGGATTCGCTAGTTATGATAGCTTTCGTCGTGCGTTTTATGCCCAATTTGGCGTATCTCCCTCCTACTTCAGCAGAAATCATGGTTAAACAGAAATTTCTTTGTGCATTTGGGAAAATAAATAACCCACTAGATCTGCGATCACTGGATTTCCTGTTTCCGCCGTTATGTGTAAGAGCAGCTTAAAACGTAGCGAAAGGAAACTTTTTATTTCTACTGGGTCTTAGCTACACAATATCTTCCGAGAAGCTGACGTAATCATTTCCTGGCTTATTCTCATAATTAATAGATACTCGGATAGTTATCTATCCCCTTGTTAAGTGAAGTCAGTAATTCTCTATTTAAATTTAGTGGAGAGTTTTTAGCTTATCCCCGCATCAGGGTTTTAAAATCCTGTTGCGGGAGGTAAAAATTTTTTTTAAAAGTAATTACCACTCTACACAGATTTTTCCAAAGTGTGACCCTTTGGCCTGGTGCTCGAAGGCCTTTGCCAGATCAGTAAAGGGGAGGGTTTTATCAATTACCGGATGGATATTATTGGCTTCCAATGCGGCCACATAGTCTTGTTGCTCACAGCGATTTCCCACAACAAGCCCTTGTAAACGGGCTTGTTTACCCATCAGCAGGGCGGTTGGAATTTCACCCTGCCTCCCAGTCAAAACACCAATCAGTGAAATATGCCCACCGACCCTGACTGATTGAATCGATTGTTCCAAGGTGGCAGGGCCGCCTAATTCAATAATATGGTCGACACCTTTTCCATGGGTTAACTCCAATACCTTTTCTGACCACTGGGCATGGGTTCTATAGTTGATACCCTCAGTCGCCCCCAAGGCTTTTGCCCGCTTCAGCTTCTCATCAGATGACGAAGTCACGATCACTTTAGCCCCTAGCATGTTGGCAATTTGAATCACTGCTATTGATACGCCACCGGTGCCGAGGGTTAATAGGGTGTCACCTGGCTTCACTTTGCCGTCACTCACCAGGGCTCGCCAGGCAGTGAGGCCGGCTGTAGTGATCGTGGCGGACTCTGCATGGCTCCAGCCTGTAGGTGCGAGGGTAAATGCGTTGGCGCTACGAACAACATACTGAGCAGCCATTCCATCAATACCATCGCCCGGCGTATTGCCGAAGCCCCAGACGTTGTGGCATGCAGGCCCTGCTTGCCACTGGGGAAAGAAACAGGAAACTACAGAATCGCCAACTTTAAATTCACTCACACCTTCTCCAACAGCTTCCACTGTGCCGGCGCCATCTGACATCAGGATGCGGCCGTCTTCCGTGGGTATACTGCCGTTGGCGACAAGCAAGTCATGGTAGTTAAGTGAAGATGCGCCAATAGCAACTCGAATTTGATTTGGGCCTGGCTCCCCTGGGTCTTGCATATCGCTTACAGATATGTGATCCAGTCCACCAGGTGCTTTTAGTGTCAGTGCTTTCATTATTTTCTTCCTTTAATCTTAAGTGCCTCTGTTCTCAGGCCCTCTAGCCAATCTTGGTGGCCGTTAATCATAGGGTTAGGTCGTGTTTTCGCTAATTCAATGGCTGGTAAACCATTCTGTGTTTCCTGGGTGAGGATACGTACTCGGTCGCCGGATAGATCTTCTATTAACCAGGTGTGGTGAACATCTAGACGAGCATCTCCTTCACCAGCCCATCCATGCCAAGCTACTCGCGCGGACTGCCCTTTGACCGGGGCAAGGTACTCTACACAGCGCGCTTCAACCGGAAAGCCGAAAGTTTCAAATGAAAACCGCGTACCCTCTCTCAATTCAGGCCCCAGCCCATCCTGGAATTGGATATTGGCAGAGTTCGCATAGTAGCGGGGCCATAGCGATGGGGTGTTGAGTAATGGCCATATATCCGCAGTAGATAATCCGGCGACAATTAGCTCATTAGAGCAATAATTATCGGTAAATCCTGGAACAAAGCCCTGGGGCCAAATAATTTCACTCATTATGATTTTCTCGATTTTGACACCGGCCATTCACTTATTCCCTGCGGGTTTACCGGCATCTCGTTCAATCTTGCAGGTCTACTTTAGGGAGTTCATAAAATTATAATGGCGGATAAATATAAATTTAATTTATAATTTCTTATATAGCCAAATCTTATATCTGATTGATGTTTTGAGTTCCCCCAATAAATTTGATCAGAGGGTTAAAATTACAAAAACCAACAATTGTTTAACTAATTAAAGAGTATTTGGCGTTCTTGTCTGCTTCAAGCTGCTATAAGTATTTAGCAGACATACACCGCTGGTTAACTGGTTATCGCTCATGACGAAGATATTGAATGGGAATAAATTGCTGATGACTCTGATAGTTTGTTTATCAGTAACAAATTTTGCATATTCTGAGAGTTACGACACTGGTAATGAGCGAGACTGGTTGTTAAACGCAGAAAGTGAGAAAGATCGCTTGATTTTGCTGCAAAACTATCTTGGTGGTTTTTCTGCTTCAATGTGGGAAGTGGGATATCGATACAAAAGCATTTTCTTGGCTTTACAGGATGAGAATTTTGATCTTGCCATATACCACTGGGAAAAAATAAAAACTGCTATTAAAAATGGCTATCTCAAGCGCCCCGCACGCAAAGCCAATGCCGATGCTATTTTCTTGGACTTGGTATACGGTAATGTGCTTGGTTCATTTGAGAGTAGAGATATCAAAAAGGCATGGCAGGGATTTTCTAATGGTCGTTCAGCCTGTATGAAATGCCATGCTGCTGAAAAAATTCCATGGATGAATAATCAACCGTTATTTCGCACTACTGTAGCTCCACTGTAGTACAGGTTTTCTTTTATATGATATTCGGTATTGAGCATTTAAAATGCCATGGTATATAAGCTTTTTAGATCGTTAAGATTTTACTTCTTAAAATATCTTTGATAGGCAAATAAGTGTCATTTTATGACAGCCTATATTTATCTTTTCGAATTATGGTTTGGCCGGACTGTACATTTTTATGATGTTAAGATTGTTTTTTGGCAGGGTAATAATCTAACAGGAATTTTAGAAAATTCTTCTATTGAGTGGCTCTAAAAATCTTTCAGCATAGTTTTTTGAATTTTTTAATTAGTTGTTTGCTATCACTTAACTCCTATGCCGAGCCTCTGGTTGTGACATCTAAGGGGATTCTGGTTCCGGTTCTCTTCGCGCTGTACTTTCCATAGCCTCTAAACTTTCGACTCCTCCTATAATTAGCATTGTAACAGGCGGTGATATTTGAATTGCGGAGCCTTTGGAGTACTCAGGTAAATTGCCTTTGGTTATCCATGATGTGGACAAATTATTATAACTCAAAATAATGTTGACCTTTTACGAATCAGTGAGGAAGCTGATTTATCACTCTCAAATCTGAATTTTGAAGGCCCTGGTTGTTTTCATATTGAGAACAGAGTGGATCTTGCTGAACCTGGTGGGAAAGGTATTTATCTCAAGGTAGGCGAGAGTCAGAAGGGCACTGTAAATATTATTCTTGAAAAAGTTCATGTTAGCGGATCGGCTTATCATGGTATTCACATATCCGACTGTGTTCTTCGCGATAAATGTGGAGGTGGCATGGGTGGCGGTGGTGATGGTTCACCAGCGTCTATATCTGCACATTTGGCGAATGTAAAGATAGAATCTGTCGGGTATGGAGCCTTTGATGGTGATGGTATTTGGATTGATGAATGTGGCGAAGGCAGTATCTATACAACTGTTATTGACTCACTTTTTTCGCGTGTTGGTGCTGACGGTATTGAGCTTGATGAAGGGAATAAGGGAGATGTTACGGCACAAATTATTCGAAGTCGTTTTGTAGATACTGGAAATTATTGTGATCCGACTGTTCTGAAAAAGTGTATTTCCAAGCGGCAAAGCGAGGAAGAGCTAAGAAATTAGCTTTTAAGTTTTGGGGGAATATGGTCCCTCCGTCAGCCGAATTGACTTTCTAACTCACTGATATATGAGTTTGTGTTCATTCCATATGCAATGTGCCTCCAAATACTTGCGATGATATTGAGGGTCTATTCAATTACTAGTATGCGCTATTTATTAGCCCATAAAAATTGAATTCTGTAGGGCTGATATTTAAAAATAGCTTAGGTTTTTTTTAAATTATGCGTAGTTTTTAATTGGTCACCAGAAAAGTGGGCCGAGGATGTAAAGCTAACGAGCGTAAGTATGGATTGTAGTGGGCTGACTGAAGATGTTGGGAAGAGAAGGCGAGTGGAGATTTTTGAGAGGGCTTTGCTGTTTTGTCTGCGGTCAGTTTTGCTTATCTATGGAATATAACCTGGCCACAAGGGACACTGTATGGTTTCAATAGGGCAGGGCCTCAAGATGCGGTGGATAATTTAGCTATCCTATGGGACCAAAAGTTGGCCAAAGCGGACAAGCTTTGATCGAAACAACATGGGGTTCACTGGGGGATTTAAAGGTGGTGGGCCCTCCGGGACTCGAACCCAGGACCTGCCGATTATGAGTCGGATGCTCTAACCAACTGAGCTAAGGGCCCACACTTTGCTTGCGGGGATCGTTGCAAGCGGTTGGGGAAAGTACAAGATTTTTCCTTTCAAATCAATGCCTTTGTGGCAGAGATTTCCTCTCGGCAGCCTTTGCCTGCCAACGTAAACTTTATCGTTTATTTTTTATACGAAATACTTGGCGGTGTATTTTAGTGTCAATGGTAAGGCAGTTGGAATTTACAGCTTTCTATATTAGTACGACCGTATGATTTTAGGGTTTTAACTGGTACTGCCGTTTAGATGGGGCGGGAAGTTAAGCTTCCCGCTTTTCTCTTCGAGCTTTTACACAGATCGCGGTTAGATTGGCAGCTTGGGAATTACTATGCAGCCCCAGACAATCAGCCATGAAATAAGAGCCACGGCTACGGCGGCGGAGCCTGTGTCCTTGGCAATCTTGGCCAAAGGGTGTTTTTCTGGGCCTATGCGGTCCACGGTAGCCTCAATGGCGCTGTTGATTAGCTCAAGGGGCAGTACCACCAAGCTTACGGCGATTAGTATGGCGCGCTCTGCCGGTGTATCTCCGACCCAGATGGCGAGAGGGATAATGAAGATTACGAGGATGATTTCCATACGGAAGGCTTCCTCATTACGCCAGGCGGCGGCGAGGCCTTCGCTCGAATATCTGGCGGCGGCGATCAGTCGAGCAAGGCCTTTTTTGCCCGGCTTATTGGCGACTCCTTCAGACTTTTCCGGTTTGCTGGCGACTTCTTTTTGCATATTACTCTCCTGCCACCCGTAGACCCTTGAGGGTGGTCTTTATTGTGTCACATAAAAAAGCCCGGTCGAAACCGGGCTTTTTAGTTGGCGCTTACTCGTCGAGGAAGCTCCGCAGGTGCTCCGATCGGGACGGGTGTCGCAGCTTACGCAGGGCCTTGGCCTCAATCTGTCGGATACGCTCACGGGTTACATCGAACTGCTTACCCACCTCTTCCAGAGTGTGGTCAGTGTTCATGTCAATACCAAAGCGCATACGCAGTACCTTGGCTTCACGCGCGGTCAGGCCGGAGAGCACGGAGCGGGTGGCATCGTGCAGGCCGGTCTGGGTGGCGGTGTCCACCGGGGAGGACTGGTTCTGGTCTTCGATAAAGTCACCCAGGTGTGAGTCTTCGTCATCGCCGATGGGAGTCTCCATGGAGATGGGCTCTTTAGCGATCTTGAGGACTTTGCGTACCTTGTCTTCCGGCATTTCCATACGCTCGCCCAATTCTTCAGGAGTGGGTTCACGCCCCATTTCCTGCAGCATCTGGCGGCTGATACGGTTGAGCTTATTAATAGTCTCAATCATATGCACTGGAATACGGATGGTACGTGCCTGGTCAGCAATGGAGCGGGTGATCGCCTGACGAATCCACCAGGTGGCGTAGGTGGAGAACTTATAACCGCGACGGTATTCGAACTTATCCACAGCCTTCATCAGGCCGATGTTGCCCTCCTGAATCAGATCCAAGAACTGAAGGCCGCGGTTGGTGTACTTTTTGGCGATAGAAATCACCAGGCGAAGGTTGGCTTCCACCATTTCCTTCTTGGCGCGGCGAGAGCGGGCCTCACCAATGGACATACGGCGGTTGATCTCTTTGATCTGGCCTACGTCCAGTCCGGAGCGTTCCTGGCACTGGGCCAGTTTACGCTGGGCGCGTACTATATCGTCCACTACATGGCGCAGGGCGTCGGAGTAGTCGCGCTTCTTTTTGATGATCGCCGGGATCCAATCCTCATTGGTTTCGTTACCGGGGAACTCTTTGATAAAGGTCTTACGCGGCATGCGTGCACGCTTGATGCACAGGTTCATAGTGATGCGCTCTTGTCTGCGCACACTGTCGAGAATATCGCGCACTTCGCCGTAGAGCGGATCGAACTGGCGCGGTGCCAGTTTGAAGTAGCGGAAGACTTCAGCCACGGCTTCGAGGGCTTCGCCTGCTTCCTTGGAGTCGCGTCCGTGGGCGGTAATGGCTTCGTCTGCAACTTTCTGAGCAGTGATTAGCGCATTCATGCGCTCTGCCAGTTCCTCTGGGTCGAGGCCACCGGCGTTTTCCTCTTCTTCCTCTGAGGTACTGTCGTCATCCTCGTCGTCGGCAGATTCGTCATCGCTATCGCTGGTCTCACGGGATTCCGCGGCTTGGCCAGCTTGAGCACCAGGTGGTACATCTTCGGCGGGGTCGAGCCAGCCGGAAATGACATCAGGAACACGGCGCTCTTCTTTTTCGATTAGCGCGTACTCATCAATGATCTGTTGTACTGCACCTGGCCAATAGGCGAGAGCGGCCATCAGCTCACGCAGGCCCTCTTCGATGCGCTTGGCAATGGCGATTTCGCCCTCGCGCGTGAGCAGCTCAACGGTGCCCATTTCGCGCATATACATGCGTACCGGATCGGTGGTGCGGCCTACATCGGATTCTACGGCGGCCAGTGCGGCTGCTGCTTCGGCTGCGGCGATCTCGTCAGCGGAGCTGTCGCCTTCAGCCATCAACAACTCTTCGGCATCTGGTGCGCTTTCGAACACCTTGATACCCATGTCGTTGATCATGCCAATAATGTCTTCCACCTGATCGGGGTCGGAAATATCTTCCGGAAGGTGGTCGTTTACCTCCGCGTAAGTGAGATAGCCCTGCTCTTTACCGCGGGCGATCAGTTCCTTAATGCGGGAGGTCTGTTGCTGGGTTTTGTCGGTCATGCACAACCCTGAATTCTGGGGATGAAAATACGGGACAAAGACGCGGGATTATAGCGTATTTGCAATAGCAATAACCACTCTAGCTGTCAAGTAACGGCGTTAGTGCGTAGTTTAGGGTGCTGGGGTTCCCGTTCCCGCCCGGCGGGGTGTGTGAATATAGTGTTGAGCCCACAGTTTTCAAGGGGTTAATGCAGATTAATTGTCTTTTCTGCGCCAGTTGGCCAAAAGCGCCAGCTGATCTTCCTGGCTGAGCTGGGTGCCACTTTTCAGTTGGGCGAGTAAATCACGCTTACGCTGCTTGTCAGCGGTTTGTTTCAGGCGCTGCAGGCAGTCGCTGAATTCAGTTTGTGGATCGTATTCCAGGTTGCTATTGCCTTGTGCTAACTGGCGAATACTGGAGACCAGCTGGGATGCGGCGAGCTGGGCCAGGGTATCGCAGGATTCGGCACCATGATGGGCGCGCCAATAGCCAAGTAGCTGATTGAGGTTATATTCGGGGCGGTTCCTGAGTAGTTCTACCAGCTGTGCAAAGAGTGCCAGATCGGGATCACTACTTGTCCGGAAGTGCTCCAGGTCCTTTATTTGTGCAGAAAGTTGTGGATGGTGCAGCAGAAGGGCAATAAGCATACGTTCCGGTGGCAGGCGGTATTGCCCGCTGCGTCGCAGGTTACCAGGTTCCTGTGGGGAGGCTTCCGCCAGATAGGGGGCGCGATCTCGTGGCCAGGGCTCTGGCGGAGTGCGATGCTGGGAGTCCTGATTGGGCTCTAGCGGCGCCCTATGTTCTTGTTCGGCTGTTGTTTGTTGAGGTTGGCTGTGCTGTACCTGGGTGTTGCGGGCTTTCTCCGCTTGGATAACCTCCTGCAAAGTCTCTTTGTCGAGACCTGTGCGTGAGGCGAGTTGTTGGAACATCAGTTGGCGGTAAACACCTTCTGGTAGCAAATCCAGTAGAGGAGCGGCGAGTTTGGACAGGCGCGCGCGGCCGTCCATGGTTTGTAGGTTGAGATCCTCGCTGAGCAAGTCAAAGAGAAAATCTTCCAGTGGCAGGGCCTGTTCCTCCATTAGCTGCTGAAAGCGCTCTCCGCCCAGCTGGCGCACCAGGGTGTCTGGGTCCTCACCTTCCGGCAGCAACAGGAAGCGAAGGCTGCGGCCATCCTGCATTTGTGGCAGAGCAGACTCAAGGGCACGTCGCGCGGCAGTGCGGCCGGCGCGGTCGCCGTCAAAGCAGAACAGCAGCTCTGTGGTGTGGCGGAAGGCGAGTTGGATATGGTCTTCGCCACAAGCGGTCCCCAGGGTGGCGACGGCGCAACGGATATCGAACTGGGCCAGGGCCACCACATCCATATAGCCCTCTACCACAATCAGGCGTTCAAGGTTGCGATTGGCCTGACGTGCTTCCCACAGGCCGTAGAGCTCACGGCTCTTGTGGAAAATAGGGGTTTCAGGGGAGTTCAGGTACTTGGGTTTCTCATCTCCCAGTACTCGTCCACCGAAGGCGATAGCGCGTCCGCGCTGGTCGCGGATTGGGAAAATAATACGATTGCGGAAACGATCATAATGGTGGCGCGAGTTGGGCTTAGTATTGCCATCGCTATCCTGGCGGCGAATGGCCAGGCCCGCCAGTTCCAGCTGGTCCGCTTTTTCTGGAGTATCGGCCAGTGCGTTGAGCAGGTTATCCCAGCCCGGGGGCGCCAGGCCTATACCGAAGTCGCGGGCAATCTCCCCTGAAAGGCCGCGGTTGCGTAGATAAGCCACGGCATTGCCGGCGGTAGGGTGGCTGCGAAGTTGCTCGCGGTAGTAATCTGCGACTTTCTCTGTGAGTTGGTAGAGGGACTGGCTCTCTTTTTGGCGTTTCTCTTGCCCTGGTGCGAGTTGCTCCCGGGGTACCTCAAGGCCGCGGGTTGCAGCGAGTTTTTCTACCGCCTCAGGGAAGGGGAGGCGGTCGTACTCCATGAGAAAGCCAATGGCGTTGCCGTTGGCGCCGCAACCAAAGCAGTAATAGAACTGCTTGTCTGGACTTACGGTAAAAGATGGAGTTTTCTCATCGTGAAAGGGGCAGCAGGCGGAGTAGTTTTTGCCGGTTTTGCGCAATTTAACCCGGCTGTCCACCAACTCGACAATATCTGCTCTGGCGAGCAGGTCGTCGATAAAATGCTGGGGGATCTTGCTGGGCATAGTGCTTCCCGTGTGAGGATTAGCCCAGTTGGGCTTTTACCAGCTTACTTACTGCGCCCATATCTGCACGGCCCTGTACCTGGGGTTTAACCTGGGCAATAACCTTGCCCATATCAGCCATGCTGCTGGCGCCTGTGTCTTGCACAGCGGAAGAGACGATTTCGTTGATTTCAGCCTCGGTCAGCTGCTTGGGCAGGAACTCCTGGATTACCTCGATCTCAGCCTGCTCCACTGCCGCCAACTCGGCGCGGCCTGCCTTTTCGTACTGGGCGATGGAATCGCGACGCTGTTTGGTCATCTTGTCCAGCAGGGCGAGGATGCGGGCGTCATCAAGGTCGATGCGCTCGTCGACTTCAACGCGTTTAACTTCGGCATTGATCAGGCGCAGGGTAGCCAGGCGCTCTTTGTCTCGCGCTTTCATTGCGTCTTTGGTGGCCTGGGTCAGGGTTTCCTTGAGAGTGCTCATAACGAGTGTTCCGGGATTGTTGGCAATGAATTTTGGTTTCGGGTGCTTAGAATAGCTTGTCTGCTAGGCGGGGGAAAATGCGTTAGCCCAAACGCAAAACGGCGCGCGAGTATGGCTCGCACGCCGTTCTTTATAGCTCCGCTACGAGCTGAGCCCGTCCGGCCGTCTCGCTGCGACAGGCTTATGCAGCCTGCGGCTCTTAGTAGAGACGCTGGAACTTGCGATTTTCGCGCTGAAGCTTTTTAGCGTGACGCTTAACAGCGGCAGCAGCTTTGCGCTTACGAACAGCGGTGGGCTTCTCGTAGAACTCGCGACGACGTACTTCAGACAGTACGCCTGCTTTTTCACAGGAGCGCTTGAAGCGGCGCAGGGCGATATCGAAAGGTTCGTTGTCTTTAATTCGTACAGAGGGCATTAGGATACCTGTTAAAATTCGTTTCTCTCGGCCATTCCGGCAATGCTCTCGCAGTTGCATCCGGTGGCCGGTTCACAGCGAGGGCGCAAATTCTAAACACTCCCCTACGGGATCGCAACCCCATTTTCAAGTATGATAACGGCCCCTCGAAGCAGTCACGAGTGTGAGATCAAGTGCGCGTCCTCGGTATAGAAACTTCCTGCGATGAAACTGGCGTAGCTATCTACGATTCAGAATCCGGCCTGCTAGGCCATGCCCTGTTCAGCCAAGTGGATCTGCATGCAGATTATGGTGGTGTGGTACCGGAGCTGGCGAGTCGCGATCATGTGCGCAAGCTGCTACCCCTGGTGCGCCAGGTAATGGCCAAGACCAATACCAAGCCCTCTGACCTGGATGGCGTAGCTTATACCGCGGGTCCTGGTTTGGTTGGTGCCCTAATGGTAGGTGCCTGTGCTGGCCGCTCCTTAGCATATGGTTGGGATGTTCCAGCGGTGGCGGTGCATCATATGGAAGGGCATCTATTAGCACCCATGTTGGAGGAAAACCCTCCGGCCTTTCCTTTTGTCGCCTTGCTGGTTTCCGGCGGACACACCCAGCTGGTGGAAGTGCGTGGTCTTGGTGACTACGAACTGATGGGGGAGTCCCTGGATGATGCCGCCGGTGAAGCCTTCGATAAGGCCGCTAAAATGCTCGACCTGGATTACCCCGGCGGCCCGCGTTTGGCTGCCCTGGCGGAGAAAGGTGACTCCAAACGCTTTACCTTCCCGCGCCCCATGACTGATCGGCCAGGGCTGGACTTCAGTTTTTCAGGTCTTAAAACCTTCACTCTGACTACCGTGCGCCAGCACGCCCTCGAAGATGGCTTGCCGGATGAGCAAACCTGCGCGGATATCGCTGCGGCCTTTCAAGAGGCCGTAGTGGATACCCTGGTGATTAAGTGTCGGCGCGCCATTAAGGCCTCCGGTTATAAAACCCTGGTGATTGCCGGTGGGGTTTCCGCAAATAAACAGCTGCGCGAGCGCCTGGAAACAAGTCTGAGCAAGGACGGTGCCAGTGTCTATTATCCGCGCCATGAATTTTGTACCGATAACGGCGCCATGATTGCCTATGCCGGTAGTTTGCGTTTAAAAGTCGGGGAGCAGACTGATTTAGCCGTGGATGTGCGCCCGCGCTGGCCTATGACAGAATTGCCCAAGACCGAACTTTAAAAATCCCAGGAGCAGCCTGGCAGTTAAAAAGAAAAGAGCCAATAAATGGATATTGTTTATATACGGGATTTAAAAGTGAATACCATTATTGGTATTTACGATTGGGAGCGGGAAGTGCGCCAGACCGTCAGCCTCGATCTGGAGATGGCTTTCGATATCAGTGAGGCGGCACGCACAGATAATATCGAGTACACACTTAACTATAAGGCGGTAGCCAAGCGCTTGATTGCCTTTATTGAAAGCAGTGAGTTCCTGTTGGTGGAGACCATGGCGGAGCAGGCTGCGGCAATTGTCAGGGAAGAGTTTTCAGTAAGCTGGCTGCGACTGCGTTTGTCCAAGCCGGGTGCGGTCAGGGGGTCCAGGGATGTGGGTGTCATTATTGAGCGTGGCGAAAGGCCAGCAAAAGGTGCAGCAGCGATGTCTGCGGGAGTGTAAACGTGGCTCAGGTGTATCTCAGCCTCGGCAGTAATATCAATCGCGCGCAACATATTCGCGCGGCTCTGGATGCCCTGGCCGGGCAGTTTGGCGAATTACAGGTGTCCCGGGTCTTCGAGAGTGAGGCGGTGGGTTTCCTGGGCGATAATTTTTACAACTTGGTAGTGGGGCTGCAAACTAACCTGCCGGTAGGGCAGCTGGCTCTTTGTTTGCGCGGTATCGAAGATGCCAATGGCCGCTTGCGCTCCGGACCCAAGTTCAGCGCGCGTACCCTGGATATTGATATTCTCACCTATGATCACCTGACCGGGATTGTCGACGGGGTAAAATTGCCACGGGGTGAGATTGTAAAAAACGCCTTTGTTTTGCAGCCTCTGGCAGAGATAGCACCGGAAGTACCGCACCCTGTTGAGCAAAAGACTTACCGGCAGCTTTGGGATGAGTACGATCAGGCTTCGCAGAAATTGTGGCCGGTAGAATTTATTTGGCCGTGATTCCAAAAAAATTTTAAAAAATGTAGATAAAAAAGCAGCCTTTAGAGGCTGCTTTTTTTGTCAGTAAAAATTAACTCAGGCTCATTAGCGCCTCTTTGGTAAACGGAGTGATTTCCTCCGCGCGATCTTCACGTACCTTGGCGAACCAGTGTGGGTCCTGTAGTAGTGCACGGCCAACGGCAATCAGATCGAACTCCTGGTTGTCCATACGGCGGGTCAGTTCGCCTAGATCGGTAGGGTTGGCAGTACCGCCCATGCCCTGGTTGTTGCCGCCGATAAAATCATCGTCGAGGCCGACACTGCCGACGGAAATTACCGGTTTTCCAGTCAGCTCCTTGGTCCAGCCTGCCAGGTTGAGATCAGAGCCCTCGAACTCCGGCACCCAGAAGCGTCTTGAAGAAGCGTGGAAAATATCAACGCCAGCTTCAACCAGCGGTGTCAGGAAGCGTTTCAGTTCTTCCGGGTTTTGCGCCAACTTGGCTTCGTAATCCTGCTGCTTCCATTGGGAGTAGCGCAGCACTATGGCGAAATCTTCGCCTACGGCTTCACGTACCGCTTTGATAATTTCCACTGCAAAGCGGGTGCGATTTTCGATGGAGCCACCGTACTCGTCATCGCGTTGGTTGGTACCTTCCCAGAAAAACTGGTCGATCAGGTAGCCGTGGGCGCCGTGAATCTCTACACCGTCAAACCCAATTTCCTTGGCTGCTTTCGCCGCGTCCGCAAAAGCTTGTACAACTTCCTGGATGTCCTCTTTGCTCATCGCCTGGCCATTGGGCTTGCCAGGTTTGAATAGGCCTGAGGGGGAGTAGCCGGGTACTGATTTATCCGGGCCTATGCCCTCTTTGCGCACGGAACCTACGTGCCACAACTGTGGGATAATCTGGCCACCGGCAGCGTGTACTTCGTCTACCACTTTTTTCCAGCCGGCGAGAGCGGCTTCACCGTAGATTGCCGGTACATTCTCGTAGCCGTTTGCGGCTTTATGATTAACGAAGGTGCCTTCGGTAATAATTAGTCCCACTTCACCTTCAGCTCGGCGGCGGTAATAGCCGGCCACCTGGTCATTGGCTGAATAGCCCGGTGACATAGTGCGGGTCATGGGGGCCATTGCGACCCGGTTGCGCAGCTTTAGGGATTTATGCTCGAAAGGACGCAGTAGGTTGTCCAGGGAACCACTCATATTTCTCTCCTGAATGTCTCGATTCAACACTGGGACTCACTGGTCCCACTAGGTCACAATTAAAACGGTTGCGTTATAAGACCTTATTTTAAGGTTGAGTTCAATATCTGGTTTCGTATTGCAACTCTTTTGCCGGTATACTGGCTAGGGAGCCTCTGAATAACTCCGTAATGCCTCTGCGGGCCTTGAAGGCTGCAGGTGTTAGGCGCAGCTCGCCGCGAATGGCCCTAGCCCTTGGCAAGAGCGGCAACGCAGCAGCTGTGGCCTTCAAGGCCCGCCCTTCGGGGCTTGCAGAGCGATTCACACTCCGCGTTGCGACTTCTTGAAAGGTCTAGATATTCCTGCGAAGCCGCGCCTTGATTGTGAACCGCTCTGCATGCCAGAGGTATCACGGAGTTATTCAGAGGCTCCCTATATGTCACGTAAACGCTTTGATGATCTTGATTGCTCCCTGGCTTGCGCCCTGAATGAGGTGGGGGACTGGTGGTCCCTGCTGATAATTAAGCAGGCGATGCTGGGTACCCGTCGTTTTGTGGACTTCCAAAGAAACCTGGGAATCGCCAAGAATATCCTTGTGGATCGGTTATCCCGTCTGGTGGATAACGAGGTGCTGGTGCGCTTTGATGCGGGTGAGCACGGCACACGCTACGAGTACCGCTTAACGGAAAAAGGTCGCGACCTGTTTACGGTGGTAATCGCCCTGCGCCAGTGGAATCTGCGCTGGAATGGCAATAAAGACGGCGTGCATCTGGTCGATAAAAACAGCGGCGAACCTATCCCTGAAATGGTTGTGCAGAATGCCCAAGGGCAAAAACTCAGTATTCGCGATGTATTATTTGTGGATGAAAATGGCCAGCCGCTAGAGCAGGCTGGCTAGCTGGCTTTTTGAGGGGCTCTATCAATCCTGGCTCTTGGACAGCAGTCTGATTATGTCCAGAGCCCTGCCCGGCTCCCAGCGCATAGCAGAGACAACGCCGTGCATGGCCAGTAGGCGCTGGTCTATTTCCCCTTTCTCTTGAAGTTTCTGTAATTTCTCTGCGGCCTCGGTAAAGCCGTGCTTCTCATAAGTGAGTAGTAATTTGACGGTCTGCTCCACCGGGGTGACTTGACGTGGAACTGGGGTATACCCCATCGCCCTTACCATACTCTCAGCCGCCAGCCAGGTGGACCAGGGGTTTTGTCCGGTAATAAGCTGGCCATCCACGCTGACTTGTTCCAGGTAAGTGGGCCCAGCCTGGAACACCGCGCCTTGCTTACGTAAGCGATCCTCCAGCAGGAATGGAAATCGTTGCTTGGCGTCGGGAATAAGAAAAAGCTCCTCTTCGTTAGTAAAAGCACTAATCTGCCGATCGGCGATCAAGGGCTCGCCATTATCCAGGGTGACATTGGCAAGGGCTGCTGGCCCGTGGCAAACCGCTCCGATAATTTTGCCGCTGCTATAGATTTCCCGCACCAGGGACTGGATATGGGGATTGTCGGGGAAATCGAACATGGTGCCTTTACCGCCGACAAAAAATACTGCCCGATAATCCTCTGCCGATACCTGATCGATAGGAATACTGTTATTGACCTTTTGTTGTGCCTCCGGGTCATTGAGAAAGGCATAGTCGAAAGGCCCAAGGTCATCTTTATCGATCACCGCAGGCGGTTTGCCGCCTCTGGGACTGGCAATATCGACAATAAATCCGTTGGCCGAAAAGATGTAATAGGGGCGTGCCAGTTCCGTTAACTCATAACCAGTAGCCTTGCCACTATCTCCCATCGTTTCAGTACTGGTGACAACAGCTAAGATTTTTCCTCGGCTTTCCCTGGGTAATTGTTGTAAATACGGTAGATCACTGACCGTCATAGTGGAAAAGTCCTGCTCTTGGGGTGGAATTAGGCCCTTAATCCAAATAATAAAACCAAAAAATACCGACAAAGTCAGTGCCAGGGAAATAACAATTTTCTTCAACATATTAATCTCCAAAATTGCGGTAGCAGACGGAAAATCTTCTAGTGAGTTCGTAGGAGAATAAGGGGTGGAAGGTGAAATTCAGGTGAGATGGTAGTTGCTAAATAGGAAGAAAGAATAAACTGCACTCGGGATCGTATAAGGCATGGGTGCCAATTCACTGTGCGTCTCGAGCGCAGTATGTTTTTGCGGTAAAAATCTGGACCTTAGAAAATTACTGTGTAAAAGACAGAGCACACTGATAAATATTTTTTCGACATTTGACGGCGATGGTCCAATTTAAGGCTTCACAGATTCTCTTGGCCAGGAAAAGGCCTTGACCTATACCGTCACTGCCCTCCCTCTTTTGGCCGGGCAAGAGGGAGGTTTCTAAATCTAATTGGTTGTCTGTGGCGTTCTCAAAAAAGAGTGTGTTCCCCTTATAGGTAATAACCAATTTAGGGTTGGAGGCGTGCTGTAATGCATTGCTGATTAAGTTATCGACTAGCAGACTTACCAGGTGTCGATTGGCCAGGACTCTGACTTTGTGCCCTAACTTTAAATCAACATGAAACTGCTTTTGTACAATTACCTGGTGTTGAACTAAAAGACGCTCCTCCAGTAAAGCACGCAATGGGATATCTTCCGACTGTAGAGATTCTGAGCGGGCGAGGGCCAATAGTGTCTTAACAGTTTTTTCCATACCGGCAACAGTTTCTAATAGCTCATTTTTCTCAGCTTTAGTCATTTCCCGATTTTGACTGAGAGCCAGTGTGCTTTTCAGAATGGTTAGCCCGGTGCGCAACTCATGGCTCGTATCCCGGGTAAACTCGGTTTCCCTGCGCAATGTCAGCTTGAGCTGGTTAAGTGTATCTTGCAACGTGCTTGCGAGATAACCGATTTCATCTTGTTCATTGTTATAGGGCAGGGAAATTTGAGAATCGCAGTTTCTCTGCTGCTTAACCGCTTTAGCCAGGGTTACTACAGGTGCGATGGTTTTACGGGAAATACGATAAGCACAATAGAGGGCTAAGAGTAGGGTCAAGATACAGGCGCCGGCAAAGAGCCAGAGAAGTTGCGAGGATTGTCGCGTAACAGTGAGTAATTCACTGACTTCAGCTACGAGAACGGCGGAATCGTTGCCCGGAAAATGTACTCTGCGCAGATGGAAGTGATGTTCCGTATCACTAAACCATTCTGCCTTTTCTGCATGGCTAGGTAGGGCAGTGCGCAGTTCAGTAGGAATTACTTTGCTTTCAGTGTATAGCGTTAAATAGGGTAGGCGTGGCTCTGGGATTGTTTTAGCCTGTTTTGCCTGCTGTTCGAGGTAGCGGACTTCCCCGACCAATAAGTTATCGAGTAAATGGTCTTCAATTACATAGGCCACCATCATACAGATGGCAAAAAACACCAAACATAGCAGCAGGGTAAAACTGCCAAAAATAGCGAAGACCTTCCTCTGTAAATTACTGGTTTCGCGCATTGGGAATTTCCAACTGATAACCGAGATTGGTGATAGTTTTCAACATGGGAACCAGGAAAGGCTTATCCAATGTTTGGCGAAGACTATAAATGTGGGATTTTAAGGCGTCTGTTTCTGGGGGTTCGTCACCCCAAATATGGTGGATGATTGCCGAGCGGCTTACTGGTGCTGGCGACGCCTGGGCGAGCATAGTGAGAATGCGAAAACCGATAGTTGTCAGGGGCAGAGGTTGTTTATCCCGGTAGGCGGTTTGCTGGCGCTGGTTTATCTGTAAATCACCCACCTTGATTTCTTCACTGGTATGCAGCTGGTGTCTACGTGCCAGGGCGCGGCATCTCAGTATCAGTTCCCTTGGTTCGAAGGGCTTACATAAGTAGTCATCGGCACCGATACCAAATCCGCGTTCTTTATCTGCGAGAGCATCGCGGGCAGTTAACATCAGAATTGGCATGTTAACTGGCGCTTGTGCCTTGATCTTTTCACAGACCTCCAAGCCGTCTATATCCGGCAGGCCCAGGTCGAGAATGATCAGGTCGAAGATTTGTTCCAGGGCCAGCTGTAAACCCTGGCGACCCCGATGGGCGTAATCTATCTGCCAGCCCTCAGCATGTAGGAATTCGGCAATCTGGCGGGCGATAGTGAGGTTATCTTCAATCAACAATATCTTCAGTGAGGGCACCGGCAAACCTCTTGTGGCAGAGTAAGTTGCCAAACATTCTGACAGAGTGTCGGTGAAATTGAAGTGAAGCCCCGCTCTAGATGTTGAGGTTGCGGCCGCCGTCAACAGCAATAATCTGGCCGTTGATATAGGGGGCGTCACAGACCAGGAAGCGCACGGTTTTGGCGATATCGCTGGGGTCACCGGTTCGGGCCAAAGGAATACGCTGGGTGATCTGTGCTTTCTTGGCTTCGTTAGTTGCCTCTTGCTCTGGCCAAAGAATGGCACCGGGGGCGACTGCATTGACCCGGACCTGGGGAGACAGCTCCAGAGCGAGGCTTTTTGTCAGCATTACCAGCCCAGCCTTGGCGGCGCAGTAAATAGTGTGCTCGGGCATCGGGCGCTCGGCGTGGATATCCGCCATATTAACAACGCAGCCCTGTTGTTGGCTGAGTGTTTCTTTCAGGGCCTGAATGAGAAAGAAGGGGACTTTGAGGTTGCTGCCTACCAGTCGATCCCAGTCCTCCTCGGTCGCCTTTCCCACAGGTGTGGGGTGAAATGCTGAGGCATTGTTGACCAGAACATCGATACCGCCCCAGGCCTCTTGTGCGCGCTGGGCCAGATTGGAACAGGCTTCGGCGCTATTCAATTCACTGTGCAACGCTATGGCAGAGTTGGGGCGAAGTCGGTTCAGCTCGTTTGCCAGGGCCTTGGCTGCATCAGCCGAGTTGCGATAGTGAATAACAACCCTGTGATCTCTATGCAGCTCTTTGGTAATAGCACGGCCCAAGCGTGCGGCAGCACCGGTAATCAACACATTACGCAATGTAATTATCCTTTATTTTGGCGATTGCCTTGATGCGCTCCCGGTCCAGTGCCTGCCCCAGCTTCGCACCCTGGTAGCCCTGTTTAATCAACTCCTCGGCAGTTACCGCCGATGCTGCTTCGCGAGCGGCACGTAAAAAGTCCACTTGTGGATAATCTCTATTCTCCAGCCCCTCACGACCCCGGGCATCTGCCTCGCAGGCGCGTAGAAAGTTTTCAAATCGCTCGGGACGTCGCAAGGCATCCAGACTGCGGATCATTTTCATAATGGTCTGTGGGCGCAATTCGAAGGCCCTGTGGCAATGCAGGTGGTATTCACAGACCCCGATAGCCAGTGCAGTCAGGTCTTTTGGGGTACGCCAGCGCTCACAGACGGCCTTTACCAGGGGCACGCCGGCGGATTCGTGGCCGTGGTGGCTAGGGAGAATCTCTTCGGGAGTTAACCCCTTGCCTAAGTCGTGCAGTAAGACTGCGAATCGTACTGGTAGCTCGGCAGGGGCGTTGTTAAGTGCCAGTAAAACATGCTCACCAGTATCCACTTCAGGGTGATGCTCTGGTGGTTGGGGGACACCGAACAGGTTCTCCAGCTCAGGAAGCAGGATGGACAGGGCGCCGCACTCCCTCAGTACCTGAATGAAGACATCGGGGTCGGGCTCGGTAAGGGCGCGGCTTACTTCCTTCCAGATTCGCTCCGCTACCAGATATTCAACCTCTCCAGCCTCGACCATTTGGCGCATAAGCGCCATTGTCTCCGATGCAACAGTAAATCCAAGGTGGTGGTAGCGCGCCGCAAAACGGGCTACACGCAGGATGCGCAACGGATCTTCGGCGAATGCTGTGGATACATGGCGAAGTAGCCGTGCTTCTAGATCGGCTTGCCCACCGTAAGGATCAATCAGGGCACCATCCTCTGATTCAGCGATCGCGTTGATAGTAAGGTCGCGGCGTTGCAGGTCCTCTTCAAGAGTAATACTGGCATCCGTATTTACGGAGAAGCCACCGTAGCCGCGTCCGCTCTTACGCTCTGTTCGCGCGAGTGCATACTCCTCGCCGGTCTCCGGGTGTAGAAAAACGGGGAAATCTTTTCCTACAGGATGGAATCCAAGATTCAACATCTGTTCTGGACTACCCCCAACTACCACCCAGTCGTGCTCGGTTACAGGGCGTTTAAGTAATTTGTCGCGTACTGCGCCACCAACGAGATAGGTCTTCAATAGAATCGCTCCAAGGCTGGAGAAACCGGTTTCCCGGTGAAGAGTTGCACTGCCATAAATCCATTGGTTCCGGCACTGCCCATTAAACAGGATATTGGGCAGGAATTTCAGGGAAGGTAGGAGTGAGATTTTGGCAAGATAAAAAAAAGGCCCCGAAAAAACAAGGGGGCCCAGGGTCTTAGGGTATTCGCTTAGCAAACATCTAATTGCCAAAAGTGGGGTATCTGACTTACCGGCCACCCCACTGGAGAGGATCAGGCGACACGTCAGGTGTCGCGTAATCTATGGCCATTCTATGAGACCTGTCATACCTGTCAACTATATCTTTTAGTATTTTTTGAGGGGGTTGTTTCGCTGTTCGTTAATAAATTACATGGACCGAATTTCGGGCTGGTTTTGCAGCATTAAACAGCATAATTTAAAGGGGCGGTTCTATTGGGCAGGATAATTTCGCGCCTGACTTCGGGGGATGGGGTCTGGGCGTGAGAGGCTGATCTGAGCATCAAGGACTGCAGTTGTTGGGGAGAAAAAATAATATGAGCGAACTACATGTGCTAACCACCGGCGAAGCAGCCAGGTATTGCGGCGTCAACTTCCGTACGGTGATTCGCTGGATAGAGCGCGGGCAACTCAAGGCTTACAAACTTCCAGGTCGCGGTGACCATCGTATTTGTGTGGAGGATTTCGTTGGTTTCCTACGTGATAACTCCATGCCTGTTCCAAACGATCTAGCAGTGCCCAGCCGTAAGGTACTGTTGGTAACTACAGACCCCGAACTGACCTCGTCGGGAATCCAAGCCTTAAAGAATATAGGCTGTGAGATCGAAGTTGCAGGTGATAGCTTCTCTGCTGGTATTTTGTTAGCTGATGCCAAACCCACTCTGTTAGTGATTGATGCGAGTTTGGTCGGCGATGGCGGCTTCCAGGTTCTGGATTATTTGAGAAGCCGCAGTGAGTACGCTAACCTGCGTATTCTGGTTGTGCCCTCTGACGATGATCTGGATAAGGCTCGTTGGTTGGATGCGGGGGCCGATGCCTTGTTGGCAAATCGCGAGGAGCGAGGAGAGCTGGCGGCTAAAGCGAAGTTGTTACTGGAAGCTGACGACTAAAGTATATCAAGCTGCGACTGGCTTAGTTTCCCACCCCTTCTGTGCGGGACCTGCCTATAGGCAGTCCCGTGCTGAACGCTTAAATAGGTTTCGGGATTAACATAGACTCCTCTTCTCCCTCCTGGCGGTCGCGACCTTGCTCGGGGCAGTGAAAGCTGGCCATAACCTCATCACCATTCAGGCTGTTGAGGTGTACATCAAAACCCCAGAGTCTGTGTAAGTGCTTGAGCACTTCAGTAGTTTCCTTACCCAGAGGGCGGCGCTGGTACTGGGTGTGATGTAAGGTCAATGAGCGATCGCCGCGAGTGTCTACTGAGAAAACCTGGATATTGGGCTCTCGGTTACCCAGATTGTATTGGCCTGCGAGATTCTCCCTTAGTTGTCGATAGCCGCTATCGTCATGAATTGCGCTGACAACGATTTCATTCTCCTTGTCGTTGTCGCTGATACAGAAGAGCTTCATATCGCGCATTACTTTCGGAGAGAGGAACTGCAAGATAAAACTCTCATCCTTGAAATCTCGCATGGCAAATTGCAATGTTTCCCGCCAGTTACTTCCTGCGATATCGGGGAACCAACGACGATCCTCATCAGTAGGGTTTTCACAGATTCGCCTCAGGTCACTGAAAATACTGAACCCCAGAGTGTAAGGATTTATTCCACTGTAGTGGGGGCTATCAAAGCCAGGTTGGTAAATTACGTTGGTGTGGCTTTGCAAAAATTCCATCATAAAGCCTTCGGTCACCCTACCTCGCCGATATAGCTCTGTTAGCAGAGTGTAATGCCAAAAAGTAGCCCATCCCTCATTCATTACCTGGGTCTGGCGCTGTGGATAAAAATACTGGGCTAACTTGCGGACAATACGCACCAGCTCTCGCTGCCAGTTTTCTAAAAGTGGTGCATTTTTTTCAATAAAGTAAAGGATGTTTTCCTGAGGCTCTTCTGGAAAGCGTTTTTCCTGGGTTTCCTCGGTGCCTTCTCCAAGTTTGGGGATAGTCCGCCATAGATCATTGAGTTGCCGTTGCCGGTATTCTTCGCGCTCTTGCTGCTGGCGCTCCTCTTCAATTGCAGAGATGGGATAAGGCCTCTTGTAACGATCTACGCCATAATTCATTAAGGCATGACAGGAGTCGAGTACTGCCTCTACCTCATCAAGGCCATAGCGCTCTTCACAACGGGAGATATAGTTCTTGGCAAAAATTAAGTAATCAATGATACTGCCGGCATCTGTCCAAGAGCGAAATAGGTAATTGCCTTTGAAGAAAGAATTGTGCCCGTAGGAGGCATGGGCAATAACCAATGCTTGCATCGTCATGGTGTTTTCTTCCATGAGATAAGCAATGCAGGGGTTGGAATTGATAACAATTTCGTAGGCTAACCCCATAAGGCCGCGCTGGTAATTATTTTCGACGCTGATGAATTGTTTGCCAAAAGACCAGTGGTGATACCCCACTGGCATCCCTACCGATGAATAGGCATCCATCATTTGCTCAGAGCTGATCACTTCGATCTGATTGGGGTAGGTATCCAGACCAAACTCTTCCGCTAGCTCGCTAATGGCGCAGTCATACTCCTGGATCAGTTCAAAGGTCCATTCAGAAGAAGTGGAAATAGGGCCAGAAGAATCAGATTTTTGTGAGTCGCTGCCGCTGGCAAATGTTTCTAGCATCGAGCGGTTACCTTTTGGCTAAACAACTGTCGAAAGACCGGATAGATATCCTGGACATCCACAATTTGTTCCATGGCAAAATGATTTGGGAATAGTGCGCGAACACTTTCATATTCTTCCCAGAGGGCCTGGTGATCTCGTGGGGTAATCTCTACATAAGAGTAATATTGAACATGAGGCATGATGTCATCAATCAGGATTCTATGGCAGGTACTGGAGTCGTCATTCCAGTTGTCACCATCAGAAGCCTGGGCACCATAAATATTCCATTCGCTAGCCGGATAGCGTTCGCGCATGATTCTTCGCATTAATTTTAACGCACTGGAAACTATAGTTCCGCCAGTCTCCCGTGAATAAAAAAACTCCTCTTCATCCACTTCTTTGGCACTGGTGTGATGGCGGATAAATACGACTTCGGTATATTCATAACTGCGCTGAAGAAAAAGATAAAGTAATAGGAAGAAGCGCTTTGCCATATCCTTAGTTGCTTGATTCATCGAGCCAGAAACATCCATCAAGCAGAACATGACAGCCCTAGAGCGCGGCTTGGGCTGGCGAATTAGTAAGTTGTATTTAAGGTCAAAATCATCAAGGAACGGCACACGACTGATACGCTGGCGCAACTCGATGATTTCATTTTTAATTGCCTCTATCTTTCGTTGATCACGCAAGGCGGAATCTTTCCGTTCCTCCATATCCAAGGAGTGCTCCAGCTCACGTAGTACCCGCCTTTTATTACTGGTAAGAGCGATACGGCGTGCATGAGCAGCCCTCAGGGAGCGAATGACATTGAGCCGGCCGGGTGTGCCTTCATTGCTGATGCCGGCACGAACTATCTGGAAGGACTCATTACCGGCCAGTCGGCGCTTGATCATATTGGGCAGCTGTAGCCCTTCAAACATAAAATCGAGGAACTCTTCTTGAGATATCTGGAAAACAAACTCATCTACGCCCTCACCACTATCACTGGCACCACCTCCGCCACCATCACCACCTCTTTGGCTTTGGCGAGGGATTCGGTCACCAGTAGTGAACTCTTTATTACCTGGAAGTACCCGTTCAATATGCCCACCGGCACCGTGAGAGAATAGTGGTTCGCTGATATCCCTGGTCGGGATACTAATGCGTTCGCCCTTGTCCATGTCCATGATGGAGCGGCTATTCATGGCGTCTCCGACAGCTTTCTTTATATGGGCTTTGTAGCGCCTCAAGAAACGTTGACGATTAACCGTGCTTTTCTTCTTTCCATTCAGGCGACGGTCGATGATATAGCTCATATTTCTGCCTTTGGGCGGATAAACTCACCGGTCAATTGGCCTGGAATTTGTTCAGAAATATCCTAGTGGACTCGCTTAGTTCTGGGTAACTGTCGGATATTTTGTTAAGGCCAGCTGGCTTGGTTCCCCGTGTAAAGGTGAGCTTTCCTTGGGGAAAGCCCTCCCACTGTGCTTTGAGGTCACTGCGATTTACGGACACGCAGATACCATTCAGACAATAAGCGTACTTGCTTCTCGGTATATCCGCGCTCGACCATTCGAGCAACAAAATCCGCATGCTTACGCTTGTCATCTGCAGAAGCTTTAGTATTGAAGGAAATTACTGGCAGGAGATCCTCGGTATTGGAGAACATCTTCTTCTCAATAACTGCACGTAATTTCTCATAGGATCTCCAGTCAGGATTTTTTCCCTGATTATTCGCCCTTGCGCGCAATACAAAGTTGACTATTTCGTTACGGAAATCCTTAGGGTTAGATATTCCGGCGGGTTTTTCCGTTTTCTCCAACTCCTCATTGAGCGCGCCTCGGTCGAGTATCTCGCCAGTCTCAGGGTCGCGGTATTCCTGATCCTGAATCCAGAAGTCAGCATAGGTGACATAGCGATCAAACAAGTTTTGGCCATATTCTGCGTAGGATTCCAAGTAGGCAGTTTGTATCTCTTTTCCAATAAACTCGACATATCTTGGAGCTAGGTACTCCTTGATGAATCCAAGATATGTTTCCTGGATTTCTGGAGGGAATTGCTCTTGTTCAATTTGCTGCTCCAATACATAGAGTAAGTGAACAGGGTTGGCTGCAACTTCCGTTGCATCAAAGTTGAAGACCTTGGAGAGAATTTTGAACGCAAAGCGTGTAGATAGGCCGTTCATCCCCTCATCAACGCCAGCGTTGTCCCGATATTCCTGAATAGTCTTTGCCTTAGGGTCGGTGTCCTTTAGGTTTTCTCCATCATAAATCCGCATTTTGGAGTAAAGACTAGAGTTCTCAGGATTTTTGATTCGGGACAGCACGGAAAATTGTGCCAGCATTCTCAGAGTATCCGGCGCACAAGGCGCTTTAGAGAGAGAGCTGTTTTCCAATAGTTTTTGGTAAATTTTGATTTCTTCCTGGACTCTCACACAGTAAGGCACTTTGACAATATAAATTCGATCTAGAAAAGCTTCATTATTGCGGTTATTTCGAAATGATTGCCATTCGGACTCATTGGAATGTGCCAGGATTGTGCCATTGAAAGGTATAGAGCCGAGTCCCTCGGTGCTGTTGTAATTGCCCTCCTGGGTGGCGGTTAGCAAGGGGTGAAGCACCTTGATTGGCGCCTTGAACATTTCAACAAATTCCATCAATCCCTGGTTGGCGCGACAGAGGCTGCCTGAGAAGCTATAAGCATCGGGATCATTTTGTGGAAAATCTTCGAGCTTGCGAATATCTATTTTGCCAACCAGAGAGGATATGTCTTGGTTGTTTTCGTCTCCGGGCTCTGTTTTGGATATTGCGACTTGATCCAGGATAGAAGGTCGAATTTTTACTACCCGAAATTTACTGATATCTCCCTTGAACTCATGCAACCGTTTAACAGCCCATGGGGACATAATGGTATTGACATATCGCCTGGCGATACCATAGTCCTCTTCCAGGATTCGACCATCTTCGCTAGGTGAGAATAAACTCAAAGGTGATTCAAATACAGGTGATCCCTTGATTGCGTAAATTGGCACCTGTTCCATTAGGGCCTTTAAGCGTTCAGCTAGTGACGATTTACCTCCTCCTACAGGTCCAAGCAAATAAAGAATTTGTTTTTTCTCTTCCAGGCCCTGGGCTGCATGTCGAAAGAAAGAAACAATCTGCTCTATGGCTTCTTCCATACCATAAAATTCGCTGAATGCTTTGTATCGCTTGATGACTTTATTACAGAAAATTCGAGATAAGCGTGGGTCGCGAGAGGTATCTATTAATTCTGCCTCACCAATTGCCATTAACATTCGCTCTGCAGGAGATGCATAGGCGCTGCGATCAGTTTTACATAACTCCAGATACTCCTGGATGCTGAGTTCCTCATCTTGGATTGACTCATACCTTTCCAGGTAGTGGTTGAAAATTGTCACGGTATTTACCTCCCTGTAGCCTAGTGGGCAGAGCTCAGCGTCCTGCTTATCAATTAGAGTCAGTGCACTGGTTGTTTCTAAGGTTGCACCGCTTGTACACATATGGTGATCAATATGTGAAGCGGCATAGCAATCGCCTTGTCTGAGATAAGCTCGGCAAAAGCGCAATTGATTGTTGCCGTTACTATCCTTGTTCTTCCCTGGGGTATACGGAACTGACCCCAGCTATTCCAGCATAGCTTTCAGTCTCATCACGGCACGGTATTGTTATCTAGATGGGTTGAATATAACGGCAGTTTTAAGTTTTATTCGTACTCTTTTAGAAGTGGGTAAAGCTCGAAGGAAGTAAAATGGCGATTCTAGTGACTGGTGGTGCCGGCTACATTGGCAGTCACACATGCATAGAGTTACTTGGTGCTGGCTTTTGGCCAGTTGTTGTGGATAACCTATCGAATAGCAGCCGGGAAGTGCTGAATCGTGTCGAGATGATTTCTGGGCAAAAGGTGCTATTTGATGACTTTGATATTGGCGATCAAGAGGAGCTTCGGAAAGTCTTTTCAGAATGTGAGATTGAAGCTCTAATTCATTTTGCTGGTATGAAGGTAGTAGGAGGTTCTGTCGAGCAGCCGCTACGTTATTGTCAGAATAATGTAGCAGGTATCCAGGCTCTTATAGAAGTGATGGAGGAATTTGACGTATTTCGAATGATCTTCAGTTCTTCTACAACTGTCTACGAGGAACCTGACACGGTGCCGATTAAAGAAGATTTTAAAACTGGAGCTACTAATCCCTATGGTGCCAGCAAGCTCGTCAAGGAGGGCATACTGCGAAATATCTGTGTCGTTCCTGGGAGCTACTGGAAAGTAAGTTTGTTACGCTACTTTAACCCTATTGGTGCACATAAAAGTGAAAGAATAGGTGAGGATCCTCGAGGAATCCCCAAAAATCTTTTGCCGTATGTATCTCAAGTTGCTGTTGGACGCGGTCCTTACCTACTGGTTTTTGGTGATGATTATGAAACTGTAGATGGGACAGGTGTTCGGGATTATATACTGATCTAGCTCTGGGACATTTAGCAGCCCTAGAACTACTTAGAAAGCCCACAACAGACCAGGGTTGCTTTATCCATAACTTGGATACTGGCCAGGGAAGTTTTGTGTTGGAAGTCGTAAAGGCATTTGAAAAACCAGTGGTAGAGAAATTCCTTATGAAATTGTACCGCGTAGACCTGGGGATATTGTGGAATGCTATGCGGATACTGAGCTGGCTGAAAAGCGGAATATGACCTGATGCAAATGGTTGAAGATGCATAGCGTTGGCAATCACAAAACCCGGGGGGATATAGCTCGTAATATCGACTCCCTGTAGAAAACCCTAACTGCTTGGTCTAACTTAACAGTTGAGGTTTGCTAATTTGCAGTAAAGTCGTAAGTATTTAATTTTTTATAGGCTGCAATCTAGGCAGAAGAACTCCTCATCATCCAACCGCATTGCCGTAAGGTAACCACCCCAAACGCATCCCGTATCTAGTGCATAGATATTTTTAGTATCGGCACGCCCCTCCAGAGCTGCCCAGTGGCCAAAGATAATTTTTTCATTCTTACTTTTTCTGTTCGGAAAGCTAAACCAGGGCTTGTAATCGGCATGCGCGGCTTGAGGTCCTCGTTTGGTCACTAAATCTAAGGTGCCATCTGCTTTACAAAAACGCATTCGTGTAAAGTAGTTGGTTATGGAACGTAACCTTTCGATACCGATAAGATGGTCATTCCAGCAATGTGGTTCATTACCATACATCCCATAAAAATAAGCTTTTGCCATAGCTTCATCAGACAGGGCATGCTCAACTTCGCGAGCAAGCGCCGCTGCCTTGGTTACACTCCAAATGGGAGGAATCCCTGCATGAACCATGGTGTACCCCTTTTTGTGTACTAGAAGGGGAAGACCTTGAAGCCAGTTTAGTAGCTGGTCTGAGCCTTTGGCTTTCAGGATTTTAGCTAAGTCATGCTCTTTTTCAGAAAGATGTTTGGCTCCATGGGCCAGAGCTAAAAGGTGTAAGTCGTGGTTGCCTAGAACGGCGGTTACCTGATGACGGTACTCATACAAAAAGCGCAAAGTGCCAAGACTGTCGTCCCCACGATGAACAAGATCTCCAGCAAGCCACAATTTGTCACGATCAAAGCGGAAGTGGATTTTCTTTAGTAGCCGTTGTAATGGCTCAAAGCAACCCTGAATATCTCCAATGGCGTAAGTAGCCAAATTTTCGTCCCCTAAATTGGCTTGTTATTTTTTTGTTTTTCAAGCTGTGTACAGAAATTTGCTAATCGGACAAATTCTTCAACACCGAGGGTTTCAGGGCGACGGCTGGCATCTACCGGGAACGAGTTTACATCCAGTTCTGGATATAGCGGTTTTAAAGCATTGCGCAGTGTCTTGCGACGTTGCTGAAAAGCTACATTGACAATTCGCTCCAGCAGCTTCTCATCCTCGGCAATGAACGGAAGTTTTTCATGAGGAGTAAGGCGTACGATTGCAGATTCTACTTTAGGTGCTGGTTGGAATGATTGGGGGGGCACTGGAAAAAGTCCCTGAACACGGCAGTGATATTGCACCATGACACTCAGACGGCCAAAGGATTTGTTACCCGGAGTGGCGCTGAGGCGGTCGACGACTTCCTTTTGCAGCATAAAGTGCATATCCCGCACTTTACCTTTGAAGCTGAGTAAGTGGAAAAGTAATGGCGTAGAAATGTTATAGGGCAAATTGCCAACTATGCGTAAAGGTGAATCTGCTGCAAATTCTCCAAAGTCAAATTTGAGGGCATCCTGCTCAATAATTTTAAACTGGAGATAATTCCTAAACTTAAACTGCAGTAAGGGTATTAAGTCCCGGTCTAGTTCAACTGCAGTTAGGGAAGGGCATCGTTGGAGGAGAAGCTCTGTAATCGCACCTTGCCCGGGACCAATTTCTACGAGTTTGTCGGATTCTTTTGGGGCTACGGCGCGTACAATACGTTCAATGATATTTTCATCGACTAAAAAATTTTGGCCAAAACGTTTACGGGCTTTGTGCTGGAAAAAACTGTCCATTAAATAATCTATACTTGAAGCTTTTTTGGGTTGATATATACGACAAAAGGGAGAGCCACTTTGCAAATACTGCGAGGTAGCTCACCGAGTAGCCAATTCAATAGCTTGCGCCAAAGCTGCCTCCAAACTACCACTGTCGGCATCGCCAGTACCAGCAAGATTCAGCGCGGTACCGTGGTCTACTGATGTACGGATAAAAGGCAGCCCAAGGGTAATATTTACAGCTTTACCGAACCCCTTGAATTTTAACACCGGCAGCCCCTGATCGTGATACATGGCCAATACTGCGTCACAGTGAGTTAATTGCGGGGGTGTAAAGAGTGTATCGGCAGGTAAGGGGCCAAGGAGCTGGATGCCCTCTGCTCGCAAGCTATTCAGAGCTGGTTCTATCACCTCTATTTCTTCCATACCGAGGTGACCGCCTTCCCCTGCATGCGGGTTTAAGCCGCATACCCCGATGCGAGGAGATTCGATCCGGAACTCATTGGTCAGGCTTTTGTGTAGAATTTGAATGACCTGTGTGAGGCGCTCTCCTGTGATAGCTTTACTGACATCTTTTAGAGGGAGATGTGTAGTCACCAATGCCACGCGCAGCTTTTCAGCTGCTAGCATCATTACGACTTGCTCAATACCCGCTTGCTCAGCAAAAAATTCGGTATGCCCACTAAATGGGATGCCTGCATCGTTGATCACTCCTTTGTGTACGGGGCCGGTTACTAAGGCATTAAATTGTCCTCTCAAGCATCCTTTAGCTGCAGCCTCCAGAGTGCTCAAAACATAGGGAGCATTGGTAGTACTCAATTGACCTGGCTTGGCACTGCTGGCCATTTGGATTTCTTGAATATATAGGCAGCCGGGTGGAGTAGCCGATGCTGCTGAATCAGGAGAGAAGGGTAGTAATGTCAGTGGGAGACTGAGAATGCTGGCGGCCTGGTATAGTAGTTCTGGATCTGCAATAGCTACTATTTGTGAGCTACTGCCCTGCTGTGCCACTTTAACTGCTAATTCTGGGCCTATACCTGCGGGTTCCCCTGGGGTTAGTGCAATTTTGGTGGTCATTTGGTGGGCCAATTCCTTGATCAATAAAAAACCGGGCGCTTAGGCCCGGTTTTGGGATTCTAAAAGGATGAGTGCTACTGTTGCTCTTTTTCGGTCGAGTCTTTGTTTCCATCCTGCAGCTTAATTTCAACATAAGCCTGATCGCGAATTTCACGGCGCCAATTTTGAAGTTCTTCTTCGTAGCGACGGTTACGTAACAAGTTGGCAGCTTGATTGCGTATATATTGATCAGTCATATCTTGCTTGCGCCGGTCCTCAACTTTCAGGATATGCCAGCCAAATTGGCTGCGAAACGGCAGACTGATTTCGCCAATATTAGTGGTGTCCATTGCCTGGGTAAATTCTGGTACAAATTGACCAGGCATAGACCAGCCTAGATCCCCTCCGGCGAGCATTGAGCCTATATCTTCAGAGTTTTCCCGGGCTAATTTATCAAAATTATCATTGGCCATGGCTTCCTCGCGCATGGCGATCAGTTTGTTATAGGCCTCGTCATCGGTGAGGATGGCGGATGGCTTCAACAGAATATGACGAACCTTAGTCTGTTCCACCAGCTGTTCGTTAGCACCTTTCTGGGCGTGAATCTTGAGTAAATGGAAGCCGGCATCGCTGCGGAAAGGCTCTGTTACATCTCCTACTTTCAGGCCGTTGAGCGCATCTGCAAACAGGGTCGGCAGTTCCACTGTCTTACGCCAGCCTAGATCACCACCGGCTAGAGCATTTTGCCCAGCGGAGTTGGCGATAGCCAAGCGACGGAAATCAGTACCCTCACGTGCTTGCTCAGCAAGCTCTTCTGCCTTTTCGCGAGCTTGGGTCACCTCACTGGATGGTGCGCTGGAGCTTATGGGAATCAGGATGTGACCGAGCTCAAACTGCGGTGACTTCCAGAACTCTCCTTCTTTGGAGCGAAGGAAGTTGTCGATATCCTGATCTGTGATTTGGATTCTACGGTTGACACTGCCTTGTTCCACGCGGCGAATCATCAACTCTTGGCGGACTTGCTGGCGAAAGCTCTTTATGGTCATACCATCTGCACGAAGGCGCTGGCGGAATTCTTCCGGGCTGACACTGGCATTCTGTTGAACTCGTGCGATGGCTTGATCAAGTTCAGACTCAGAGATAGTGACGCCTGCGCGCGAAGCCATTTGCAGCTGTAGTCTTTCGACAATCAGCTGCTCAAGTACTTGGCGGCGTAAAACTTCAATAGGGGGCGCCTGGACCTGCTGTGCCTGGATCTGGCTGGCAATAGTATTCAAACGCTGGGCCAGCTCACTGGCCATCACAACATCCTCATCAACAACGGCGACTACTCGGTCCAGGGTTTGCACTTGTGCTGTAACAGTACCGGCGATCAGTGCGCAGGCAGCCAGAACGGATGACAGACTCAATTTAGTCACAAATTTCTGCATTATTCTCATCACGGTTTCAGCTTTTCTCTCTGATCAAAGTTAGCAATCCCCTTGGTTAGCAGCTGGGTTACAGTAGCCCCGAACCCGGCCAAGCCTTTCAATTGTACTTCCAGGAAGATGCCTTCCTCATACTCCAGGTCTTCAGGTGCCACTACACCGGCTAAATCATTATCCAGGGTGCGGCTCCATACCAAGCGTGCACGATAGCAGCAATCGTCATATTCGATGCCTGCCAAGTATTGCAGTTCCCTGTCCAATGTTAAATCGTAGGAAGCGCTAGCCATTATAGAGGTATGGGTGCTGATAGGCAGGACCGCGGAGCTGTTAAGTTGTCGAGTGGATGAATCGTCATCATTACTCTCCTCATCTGGGAAGAGCAGCGTATCATCTCGCTCATAGTAATAGCTTAGATTGAAGATTCGAGCACTATCGTCAAAGTACCTGAGGCTGAAATTGCCTCGGTTTACATTGTGTTCAGTGTCATCGTAAACAAACTCACTTCCAATTCGGAGGGACTGTATTGGGCGGCTTTCTAGCCGGGCGGCGAGTTCAGAGCGGGGAGTGTTTTCTACTAATTCTGTTAACCCAATTTGTGTGTCGCTGGAGTAATAGGCTTGGCCAATACTGGCAGAAAAAAGGTCGCGCCCGCTAATTGGATCAATAAAGCGAGTGGTGAGTCCTAGGGCGATTCGACTTGCATCGTCAATCCGGTCATTGCCAGTAAAGCGGCTGCTGCGGAATAATTGGTCATAACTGAAGGTAAACAGTGACGTATCGTAGAGTAGATTGTTACTTAGTGGATTGACAGAAACTTCATAGTCAAAAACTTCATCTTCACTGATATCGAAAAAATCATCTTGATTAGCGTTGCTGCTGATCAACGTAAACAAGCGGGGTTCAAGTGTGTGGATAAAATCTCGATTAAAAATAAAAGTATCCCGCTCGAAATATAAGCCTGTATCCAAAGTGAACTGGGCGGCGGCAGCATCGGGTGTATCGTTGGCTCCTTCCGGCAAGAAGAGATCACTGACTTGGTAGCCCAAGTAACGACCGGCGACACCCGGTTTGAAATAGCCCCATAGCCACTCTTTATCCCAAAAGAGCTCGTAATCCAGGCGTAACCTATCTGCATTGATAAAATTGTTAGTACGTTCGGTCACACTTAGGGGATCGTCAGTATCAGCAATAAATCTGATTGTTTGGGTATCCTGATGTCTCCAGATTGTGGCTTCATTTTGCATGGAGAGCAGCCAGTCCCCCCAGCGATAGTTACCGTCTACATCCAAGCGTGGCAGCTGGGCGAAGGTATCAAAGCGGTCATTTTGCAGGACTTGATAGTCCTGGGCACGCAAAGTCACTATCCAGTTTTCTGAGTTCAAACTACCCTGGGCTGTTTGGGAAACCTGGGTTTCAGCATTAATCCCCAGATTGGCTGTACTTAAATCGCGGAAATAGTCTGGATCGCTGACCTTGGTGAAATCAATATTTGTACGCCAAAGGCTACCGCTATAGCCGCCCTGTTGCTCGAGATTGAATAACCAGCGGTCCTCGCCTTTGTAAGGCAGTACCAGGTCTTCGGGGAAGCCCCTGTTGATCAGCTTGCGGGATAGGTCATCGTTGCCACCTTTATCTTTTGGCAAATCTGCAACACGGATTTCGCTGTTGAATAAAGGGCTCAGGTGTCGGAACTCTGCCTCCAGGCCATTACCCCGATACTGGATATAACGCGGGGTAATTGTGGCATCCATTTGTGGCGCGATATTCCAATAGTAGGGAATAGCGAGGTCCCAGCCGTTCTTATCACTGTTGCTCAAAGAGGGAAAGAGGAAGCCCGACATACGGGCATCTCCCACTGGAAAGCGGAAATAGGGAGCGTAGAACACCGGAACGTCCATGATTTCCAGGCGGACATTTCGAGCTGTACCCTGGCTTTCTACCTCATCGATATTGATTTCACCGCCAATCAGCCGCCAAAACTCCTTTCCCGGCTCACAGCGGGTATAAGTGCCGTCTGTTAGGGTGAGTTCACCACTGGTCTGGCGTGCTGCGTAGGCCGCGTCGCCATGGATGTATTCATCGTGAATAACGTAAGAGGCATCTTCAATCGATGCTGCCTCACTGTCTGTGTGTACCTCAGCCGAAGCCCCACGGATCAATAAATTCGGCTCACGCAGCTCTACGGCTCCGCTTAGGTAGGCGGTATGGTTTTGCTGATTGAGGTCAACCCGGTCGGCAAATAATTGGCGATATCCCTGGGTGATATGCACATTACCGCTTAATTCTGCGGTGCCATCATCAAGTACCTGTGATCTTTCGGCGGTGGCACGCAGAGGGGCATTCTCGGGAGGAAGATCTGCATCAGGATAGTTTCTCGGAGGGGGAATAAAGGCCCCTGAACATATAGCCGGTATCCTGGCCCTCTCTTCGGGGGTAAGCTCTGAGCGGGGTAGCCAATCGAGGTACAAATAAGGATTGTAGTTTGGGTCTTCGTAAGCATTACCCTGGTTGGCGTGTGCCCACAGGGGGGTTGCGGCAATTAAGCCGATTGCGAAAGTACGGGTGTGTGAATAATTAGCAATCGCGAGTGCTAGGCGACGCCACCGGGGGACTTCATGCATCAATCGATAGGTTCCGGCTATTCTTAAATGTTTCTTTATCGGTAGATGCGTGCGACAGCTATCGAGCCGGGGCGCGCAAAAATCTTCGCTCGATTCTACTTGAATGTAGAAATAGTTAATAGCCACAGCGCTGGTACACGTGTAAGAGGAATTGTGCAGACGCTGCTGGACGCGACACTGCGTGGGGTTACAATGCGGTCTTATACCTGGGGAATCAGCCCGGTAATTACAAGCCACAGGTGAAGAATTGAAGGTGTGTTGTGACTGATGACTCGCGATTTGAGGAGCTTAGCCGCTGGGTGGGGCAGGTTTTGGAAATGCACTCATCTGCGGAGCTGCTCAAGCTTGCCGGCGATGCAGGATTTCGACGCTATTTTCGCACAGACACCAAGCCGAGTTTGATTGCAGTTGACTCTCCACCGGAGTACACCAAGCCAGGCCACTTTGTGGCCATTGCTGATTATCTGCGTCGCAACGGTATCCATACGCCGATGGTGGTCTCGGCAGATACGACCAATGGCTATCTTCTCTTGGAGGATCTTGGCGATACCCAGTTATTTGGTGTACTAAATAACGATAGTGTCGAGGGCCTCTATGCCGAGGTGATGAGTGAGTTGTTGTGTCTGCAACAGATACCCAGAGACGAAACACTTTTTCCCAATTATGACGCAGAATTGCTTCTGACAGAGATGCGTATTATGCCTGAGTGGTTGGCGGGTAAGCTGCTAGGCCATCAGCTTTCAGCAAAGGAAATGGAGCTGATTGAAGATACCTTCCAATTGCTATTGGATAATGCAGCCAACCAGCCACATACCCTGGTTCATCGTGATTACCACAGCCGGAATCTGATGATACGGAAAGGAGAGAGGCCGGGGATTGTGGATTTCCAGGATGCGGTTTGGGGCCCTATCACTTACGACCTGGTTTCGCTGTTACGGGATTGCTATATACGCTGGCCCCGGGAACGGGTTGAACGCTGGGTATTCGCTTACGCAGCTACTGCAGAAGCCGCCGGAGTGATGGAACCTGTGGACCCTGAAAGGTTCTTACGATGGTTCGACTGGATGGGGCTGCAGCGTCATATTAAAGTACTTGGCCTGTTTCCACGCTTGTCGCTTCGCGATGGCAAACAAGGGTACCTGAGTAATCTCTCCCTGGTTATTCGTTATGTACTGGAAACAGCTGGTCGCTATTCTGAACTGAAGCCCTTTGGCGATTGGTTTGCCGACCAGTTATTGCCGTTGATCGAACAGCAGCCCTGGTATAGTGACTACCGAAGTGCTGGGGACTCGCTCAGGTAAGCTGTAAAAATTGTATAGATTAATTTGATGACCCACCCAAAAGAGACCTCTCCAACTACCGCCATGGTCCTGGCTGCAGGCTTCGGGCGCCGTATGCGCCCGCTGACTGACCAGACGCCAAAGCCCTTACTACCTGTAGCAGGAAAACCGCTGATTGAGCACGCCCTGGAGCGCCTTCAAAGTATTGGTATCCAGCGGGTGGTTATTAATCTTGGTTATCTTGGCCATAAGATTAGGAGCTGCCTTGGTAGTGGTGAACGTTGGGGAATGGATATCCAGTATTCGGTAGAGCATGAAGAGAGGCCGCTCGAAACTGCCGGCGGTATTATCAATGCTATGTCACTCTTGGGTGAGGCCCCTTTCCTGGTGGTCAATGGGGATGTCTGGTGTGACTTCGATCTTTCCCAATGGATAACCCACCCTTTACCCAAGAGTTGCCCCGGGCGGTTATTGATGGTGCCCAACCCCCCCCATAATCCTGAAGGTGACTTTGGGATTGAGGATGGGTTGCTATCAGGAACTGCCAAGCCCCGCTATACCTTTGCCGGAATTAGCTGGTTGCGCCCGGAAATACTTACTCACTATCCAAAGATGCGTGAGTGTTTTGGCCTCGGGGAGGTGTTCACTTTTAACGAAGACAAATTACAGGCGGAGTTATATCAGGGGGACTGGTGCGATGTGGGGACTCCCGAGCGCCTGGATCGATTGCACCGCCGCTTAACCGCGGAAAACTGATTTACTTAAGGATATTGAGATGTCTGATTACAAAATTGCTCCATCCATTCTCTCCGCCGATTTCGCGCGATTGGGAGAAGAGGTGGACAATGTGTTGGCGGCCGGTGCCGACTGGGTGCACTTCGATGTGATGGACAATCATTATGTGCCCAATTTGACCATAGGTCCGATGGTATGCCAAGCACTGCGTAAGCACGGTGTCCAGGCGCCTATTGATGTACATCTTATGGTTGAGCCCGTGGACGATATGATTCGCATGTTCGCGGATACGGGCGCAACCTATATCACATTTCACCCCGAGGCCTCCCGCCACCCAGACCGCTCTCTGCAGTTAATTCGCAGTTTGGGATGTAAGGCGGGCTTGGTATTTAACCCGGCTACCAGCCTTGATGCCGCCAAATATGTGATGGATAAGCTGGATATGATCCTTTTGATGTCAGTTAATCCGGGCTTTGGTGGCCAGAAATTTATTCCGGCCACCCTGGAAAAGCTGCGTGAGGCACGACAACTGATCGATGCTAGTGGCTATGATATACGCCTGGAAATCGATGGCGGAGTTAACCGGGATAATATTGCAGAAATTGCCGCCGCAGGTGCAGATACTTTCGTAGCGGGCTCTGCCATTTTCAATACATCGGACTACGCTGAGGTGATCGGCGCTATGCGCAAGAGCCTGCCTTGATAAAAACCTGGCGGGTAACCCCTTGCCCGCCGCATACGGGATTTGTAAACTTGTGCGCCTGCACTGAGGGAATTTCCGTGAATCACACTATCCCCACAACAACCAGCTGGCGATGGCGCCACTGATCCGCTAAGGCCAATTTGGTAGCTGCTACCATTCCGGCCACCTTTCCTGTGGGCGCTATCTATACTCTGGCGCCAACCTAAAAAACGCAAAATAGACCGGAGTCTCTATGACCCCAAGCGAATACGCCCAACTTGTGTCTGCGGGCTACAACCGCATACCGCTGGTGCGCCGAGTACTGGCTGATATTGAAACACCTTTGTCCACTTACCTGAAACTTGCAGCTGGGCGTTACAGTTACCTGCTTGAGTCGGTGCAGGGGGGAGAGAAGTGGGGACGATATTCTATTATCGGTTTGCCAGCACGTACCGTCCTACGAGTGAGTGGTAACGAAGTAACTATTGAGCGGGATGGCGAAGTAGTAGAAAACCACGCCCCGGAAGATCCCCTGACGTTTGTAGAAGAATTCCAACAGTACTATCGGGTGCCGGAGCTACCTGACCTACCGCGTTTCAATGGCGGTCTTGTTGGTTACTTTGGTTATGATTGCGTGCGCTATATAGAGCCCCGTCTGGCGCACAGTATGCCAGTAGATACTCTGGGTAACCCGGATATTCTATTGATGGTCAGTGATGAGCTGGTAGTTTTCGATAACCTCGCCGGTGCAGTTATTTTTATTGTGCATGCAGATCCAATACAAAAAGACGCATATGAGTATGCCCAGAAACGTCTCGACCAACTTGTTACTCGCCTGGCGCAGCCTTTACCAAATACGGTACCCCTGGACCTGGATGGTAAAGGCATAGAGGAAAGTGCGTTTCACTCTCACTTTGGAGAAGAAAATTTCAAGCAGGCCGTAAGACGGGTCAAGGAATATGTACTGGCTGGGGATGTTATGCAGGTGGTGCCGTCGCAGCGCCTGTCTGCCCCGTTCGATGCGCCGCCACTGAACTTTTATCGCGCCTTGCGCAGCCTGAACCCCTCTCCTTATATGTATTTTCTGGACCTTGGCGACCATCAGGTGGTGGGCTCGAGCCCCGAAATCCTGGTGCATCTGGAAGAGGGGGAGATGACAGTACGGCCACTGGCTGGAACCCGCCGCCGGGGGGCCTCAGAAGAGGAGGACCGGGCTTTGGAGCGGGAATTGCTGGCTGATCCTAAGGAGCGGGCGGAGCACCTGATGCTTATTGACCTTGGCCGTAATGATGTGGGCAGGGTGGCGGCAACCGGCAGTGTGCAGGTGACCGAGCAGATGGTTGTAGAGCGCTACTCCCATGTAATGCATATCACTTCTAATGTAACAGGCCAACTGAGGGATGGTCTCTCAGGTATGGATGCGCTACGCGCGGCCCTACCGGCCGGCACTTTGTCCGGGGCGCCGAAGATTCGGGCTATGGAGATCATTGATGAATTGGAGCCTGAAAAGCGGGGTATCTACGGTGGTGCGGTAGGCTATTTGGCATGGAATGGCAATATGGATACCGCTATTGCTATCCGCACAGCGGTAATCAAGGATGGTCAGTTATTTATCCAGGCCGGCGCCGGTCTGGTCGCTGATTCCGATCCCCAGTCAGAATGGGATGAAACCATGAATAAAGCCCGCGCGCTTTTCCGAGCGGCGGGCATGGCTTTGGCCAGTAGTAGTAAAGATGTAAAGACCGAGAACAATGAGCGAAGTTAGTATTCCCCAAAAACCTAACCTGGCGTTACGTTGCCAGAAAATTGTCGAAGCCCCGCTGTTTAATCAGGTGATCATCGGCATGATCCTGCTAAACGGTATCGCAGTGGGATTAGAAACCTCAAATTGGGTAGTGGAACGCTTTGGTGCACTATTGGGGGGTATTAACCAGCTGGTACTTGGCGCTTTTATTCTGGAGGCGCTGATAAAAATTGCTGCCCACGGCTCGCGCCCCTGGCGTTACTTCTCCAGTGGCTGGAACTGCTTTGACTTCACTATTATTGCTCTCAGCTTAATACCGGCGGCCGGGCCGCTAGCTACCCTGGCGCGTCTGGTGCGGGTATTGAGAGTATTGCGCCTGGTCTCGGCCTTCCCTGAATTGCGCACTCTGGTGGATACCTTGTTGCGCAGTCTGCCAAGTATGTTGCACATAGCATTGCTGATGGGGATTATTTTTTATATTTATGGAGTGGCGGGTTATTTCCTATTTCACGATGTGGATCCGACTCATTGGCGTAGCCTGCCGATTGCGCTGTTGAGTCTATTCCGCATTGTGACTTTTGAGGATTGGACCGACATTATGTATACGGCCATGGATGCGATGCCTTGGGCCTGGGTCTACTTTATCAGCTTCGTGGTAATGGGTGCTTTCGTAATGATCAACCTGTTTATCGGAGTGGTACTTAATAACCTGGAAGAGGCCAAACTGCGGCGTATGGATGAGCTGTGCCTGCCACCAAGCCAAACTGAAATCCTGCGCGAATTGCGCGCTACCCAGGCATCGCTAGCGCGTCTGCAAAAGCGTATGGAAGCGACTACTAATGTTTCTGAGGCTAAGGGAGCCGGACAATGATTTTAATGATCGACAACTACGACTCCTTTACCTGGAATGTGGTGCAGTACCTGGAGGAGTTGGGTGCAGAAGTCGTGGTTAAGCGTAACGATGAAGTCACTCTGGAGGAAATCGAGCAGATGGCCCCTGAGAAAATTGTTATTTCACCGGGGCCCTGCACACCCAACGAAGCGGGAATATCCCTTGAGGCGATCAGGCACTTTGCTGGACGCACTCCTATCCTGGGAATTTGCCTGGGCCACCAGAGTATTGGTCAGGTTTTTGGTGGCAGGGTAGTGCGTGCGGGTCAGGTTATGCATGGAAAAACCTCGCCTATAGTGCACAACAATCTGGGGGTGTTTCACGGTCTGTCCAACCCCTTCGAGGCGACGCGCTATCACTCCCTGGTTGTGGAAAAAAGCAGTCTTCCTGAGTGCCTTGAGGTTACAGCCTGGACCGAGACAGAAGCCGGAGAGATTGATGAGATTATGGGGCTTCGCCACCGCGAGTTGGCGATAGAGGGTGTGCAATTTCACCCTGAGTCAATTCTCACCATGCATGGCCACGATATGTTAAGGAATTTTATTGAGTCCTGATATCTAAGGGCAAATGTCGCGGGGCCTTGGTCCCGATTGAATAAATTAGCGAGCAGGGCAAAGGGGACACCATGAATATCCAACAAGCCATAGCGAAACTGGTGGATGGAGAGCACCTCACCCGTGCGGAAATGCGCGAAACTGTGGGCCAGATAATGCGAGGCGAGACTCAGGAGGCACAAATAGGTGCGTTACTGATAGCCCTGCGCATTCGCGGTGAAACTGTTGATGAGATTGTCGGCGCAGTGGAAACCATGCGTGAGTTGGCAACAAAAGTAAACCTGAACCTGGACAATACGGTGGATATTGTCGGTACCGGCGGTGATGGTGCAAATCTCTTTAATGTATCCAGTGCCAGTAGTTTTGTGGCAGCAGCAGCGGGGGCCAAAGTAGCCAAACACGGCAATCGCTCGGTGTCCTCCAGCAGCGGTTCGGCAGATCTGCTGGAGCGGGCTGGAGTTTATTTGGAATTAAGCCCTGAGCAAATGGCGCGTTGCGTTGAGACTATTGGGATTGGTTTTATGTTTGCCCCTAGTTTCCACAGCGCTGTACGTCATGTCGGGCCTGCACGCAAAGCACTGGGTTTGCGTACTATTTTTAATTTGCTCGGCCCTTTGACTAACCCTGCAGGAGTCACCCGCAAGGTGATAGGTGTTTATGAAAAACGCTATTGCCGTTTGCTGGCAGAAGTTTTGCAGCGGCTGGGCTCCGAGCATGTACTGGTATTACATAGTGAAGATGGTCTGGATGAGGCCAGTATTGCTGCAGATACCCATGCGGTGGAACTTAAAGATGGCACCATTAATGAGTTTACCCTTACCCCTGAGGATTTCTCTATTGAGCGCCGCGATCTGAGTGGCCTGATCGTATCGGGTTCGCAGGAGTCTTTGGCGCTAATTCGCGATGCCTTGGGTAAGCGCGAAACCGAAGCAGGGCAGAAAGCTGCCGATATTATTGCCCTCAACGCCGGTCTCGCCATTTATGTGAGTGGTGTAGCCGGTAGTGCAGAACAGGGAATTGCCATGGCGCAGGATGCCATCGACAGTGGCCTGGCTGCGGAAAAAATGAATGATCTGGCCGCTTTTACCAGCGCCTTTCGCCCCGAGGAAGTAAAGTCGTGAGTACGCCAACAATTTTAAAAACCATAATTGAGCGCAAATGGCAGGAAGTGGCTGAGCGCAAATCTCAGTGCGGTCTGGAGACAATGCGGCTGAGAGCACAGGACCAGCCGCCGGTGCGGGGGTTTGTTGATGCTTTAGAGCGCAAAATTAATGGGGGCGAAGCTGCAGTGATTGCCGAGATCAAAAAGGCATCGCCCAGTAAAGGTGTTATCCGCGAGGATTTCCTACCGGCGGAAATAGCGACCAGCTATGAAAAAGGCGGGGCTGCCTGTTTATCGGTGCTTACCGATATCGATTTTTTCCAGGGGGCAGACAGCTATTTACAACAGGCGCGTAATGCAGTGCGCCTGCCGGTGTTGCGTAAAGATTTTACTGTGGACCCTTTTCAAGTCTACGAGGCCCGGGCAATCGGTGCCGACTGTATACTATTAATTGCCGCTTGCCTGGATGACCAGCAGATGCAGGACTTGAACAGTTTGGCCCTGGAATTGGGCTTGGATGTATTGGTGGAAGTGCACAATCGTTTGGAGCTGGAACGTGCGCTGGTGCTGCCAAATCGCTTGATTGGTATTAATAATCGCAACCTGCATACGTTTGAAGTTCAGCTGGAAAACACGTTTAAATTGCTCGATCTGATTCCAGAGAATCGGATTGTGGTCACTGAAAGTGGAATTCACACCACTGACGATGTTGCGGCCATGCGCGGCCACAATGTCAATACATTCCTGGTTGGGGAGGCATTTATGCGTGAGCAGGAACCCGGGCGCAAATTGATGGAAATGTTTAACTGAAGTGTAAGAACGAATTGTGATTACACTCACATAAAAAAGGGCGATCTTTGGATCGCCCTTTTTTATTAAGATGAGTAAGATTAACGTGTGCCGTAAACCACCATGGTTTTTCCTTTTACGGATACTAAACCTTGCTCTTCCAGGGTTTTTAGTACACGCCCAACCATTTCGCGGGAACAGCCTACAATCCGGCCGATTTCCTGGCGAGTAATTTTAATTTGCATCCCCTCTGGGTGAGTCATCGCATCCGGTTCATTGCACAGATCCAATAGGGTGCGTGCGACACGTCCAGTGACGTCTAGGAAGGCCAAATCGCCCACTTTGCGTGTGGTGTTGCGCAAGCGGCCGGCCATTTGAGTTGCCAGTGCGAAAAGGAATTCTGGGTGTTGGCGGGTGAGCTCCTGAAACTTGGTATAGGAGATTTCTGCTACCTCACATTCAGTCTTGGTGCGGACCCAAGCACTGCGGGTATCCTGATCGAACAGGCCCATTTCTCCGAAAAAGTCTCCATCATTCAGATAGGCGACGATCATTTCACGGCCTTCATCGTCCTCAATCAGAACAGTAACAGAACCGCGCATAATGAAATAAAGGGATTCACAGCGGTCGCCTGCATAGATAATCGTACTTTTGGCCGGGTAGCGACGCCGGTGGCAGTGGGCCAGAAAGTCTTCAATATTGCCGATAGTCATGGGGTCTTCGATAGCAACCGTCACGGATTTATTCCTCATTTTTTGTCTCGTGCCCTATCCCGGCTTTAGCAGCTGAGCACTATTGAATTATCGCGCGAAAAAAGAGTCCCCAACAGAGGCAGGCCACAGCAAAGTTCCGCATTGTGACCTGTGACACCCTGGCGCCGGTGGGATTGGACTCCAGAGCCGATCGGACGTTCACCGACGAGCTTTGAAATTGCACTGAAATACATTCCGCGCGGAGGCGTGGCTAACACTATACCGGAAATAGTAAGTCGTCGGGATAAACTTGTACGGTATGCTAAGCTTCGCGACTGGAATTTTGTGGGAGTATGGCGATGCAGGGCAAGGTAACCTGGGTTAACGATTTAACCTTTGTCGGCGAGGCTGGCAGCGGTAATTCGATAGTCATGGAAGGTGGACGCACAAACAACGGCGTTCGCCCCATGGAAATGATTCTGCTCGGTGTTGGTGGTTGCGCGGTTTACGATGTGGTTTCTATATTACAAAAAGCCCGCCAGAACATTATTTCCTGTCATTGTGAGCTCAATGGAGTACGCCCGGATACGACACCGTCGCCATTTGAGCGGATCGAAATGGAATTTGTGGTGCGTGGCCGCGGTTTAAAAGAATCCCATGTAGCGCGGGCGGTGGAGCTGTCTGCGGAAAAATATTGCTCAGCTTCTATTATGCTGCGAAGCGCGGGTGTGGAAATAGTACATAGCTATCGAGTTGAAGAGGAATAAGGGGTGTTTTTAATCGGTCTGGGCATGGCAGGCTGGTGACTGCTGCCACTCAATATCCAGCCGGTGAATTCACTGGGTTTTTACTAGTACCCAGTGAATGCCCATTAGATTTTGTAACTGGCTGAAGTCATTACTTTGGCTACCAGTGACATTGCGCCCTTAACCGGAGCCGGGAATCGTTTGCCCCCCGCTGCCAGGGCTGCATGGGCGTGCTCATCCTCATCAATCAGCATTTGTTCCACAACCGCACGACTTTTTTTGTCCTGGGGTGGGAGTTGCTGCAAATGATTTCGCAAGTGTTTGCAAACCCGTTCTTCTGTTGCGGCGACAAACCCGAGGCTAATGCGGTCGCTAACTTTGCCAGCGGCGGCACCCAAGCCAAAAGACAGTCCGTACCAGAGGGGGTTAAGTAAACTGGGACGACTGTCCAGCTCCCTCAGCCGCTGCTCACACCAGGCCAAGTGATCAATCTCCTCATCGGCAGCGCGTTCCATCTCACCTCGTACCTCAGGTAGCTTCGCCGTGAGGGCCTGCCCTTGGTACAGGGCTTGGGCACATACTTCACCGCTGTGGTTGACACGCATCAGGCCGACAGAGTGACGGCGCTCGGTATCGCTGAACTCGGCCTCGGGCTCTTCTTTGGCTGGGGAGGGGCGTGTATGACAGGGTTCTCCCGGGCTCAAGGTGCGCAGCGCCCTATCAGCCTGAATGAGCAGGCGGTCCAGGCCGCTCAGGTTGCGTTCACTCATATTCTACTGCTCCTCTATTACGGCAACTGCTGAGGCAGTCGCCGTGAGTGGCTTTTACTGCTTGTCACTAACAGTGGCTTCTTCTCTTTCGACAGCGCGGTAGCCGATATCTTTCCGGAAGAACACGCCGTCCCAGTAGATAGTCCGAGCTGATTCATAGGCATTTTCCTGGGCTTCGGCGACAGTATCTCCCAATGCTGTCGCGCACAGCACCCGGCCACCATTGGTGACTACGCGCTCACCATCCAGTGCGGTACCGGCGTGGAAGACCTTGGCGTTGTCACTGTCTGCTTTGTCCAGGCCGCTGATGGCATCGCCTTTGCGGTAGCTGCCGGGATATCCGTGCGCGGCAAGGACCACACCCAGGGCAGGGCGGGGGTCCCACTCAGCAGTGACGGTATCCAACTTATTGTCCAGAGCGGCCATGCACAGGTCGACCAGGTCCGACTTCAGGCGAATCATAATTGGCTGGGTTTCCGGATCGCCAAAGCGGCAGTTGTACTCGATTACCTTCGGAGTACCGTCGCTATCGATCATCAGGCCGGCGTAAAGGAAACCGGTGTAAGGCGTACCCTCAGAAGCAAGACCTTTAACAGTGGGTTCGATTACTTCTTGCATAATGCGCTGGTAAATGGTGTCGGTCACTACCGGTGCCGGGGAGTAGGCACCCATACCGCCCGTATTGGGGCCGGTATCGCCATCGCCAACGCGCTTGTGATCCTGGCTGGTGGCCATCGGCAGGATATTTTCTCCGTCCACCATCACGATAAAGCTCGCTTCCTCACCCTGGAGGAACTCCTCGATAACCACGCGGCAGCCGGCTTCACCAAAGGCGTTTCCAGACAGCATATCGCGTACAGCGAGCTCAGCCTGCTCTTCGGTTTCGGCAACGATCACACCCTTGCCCGCAGCCAAGCCGTCGGCTTTAACTACGATGGGCGCGCCGCGCTCGCGAATGTAGGCAACCGCCGGCTCCACTTCGGTGAAATTGCGGTAGGCAGCGGTGGGGATTTTGTGGCGCTCGAGAAAGTCCTTGGTAAAGGCTTTGGAGCCCTCCAGTTGGGAAGCGCCTTTACTGGGGCCAAAAATGGCGAGGCCACGGGCATTAAAGAAATCGACAACACCCTCTACCAGCGGCGCTTCCGGGCCGACAATCGTTAGTTCTACGCCGTTTTCCTCGGCGAAATCTGCCAGGGCGGCGAAGTTATCCACACCGATTGCGATATTTTCCAGCTTGGGTTCGCGGGCAGTGCCGGCGTTGCCCGGGGCAACATAGACGGTACCGACATTTGGGTTTTGCGCTGCTTTCCACGCCAGGGCGTGCTCGCGGCCACCTGATCCGATAACCAATACGTTCATTCTTAAATCCCCCCTAAGTCGACCGATCCGGTCCATTGCACAGGTTATAGGTGTGCTAGTTTAACGTGGAATTGATTCTGGGGCCTGAGTCTCGCCCCTGGATTCAAATGATTTGTGCAGGCTGGTAAGTATCGATACTTCCCAGCCCGTTGATCATAGCCCGTAACAGTAAGCATTTGCGGGCGCACAATCTTAGTGGCGGAAGTGGCGCATACCGGTAAATACCATGGCCATATTGTGCTCGTCCGCTGCGGCGATCACTTCTTCATCGCGCATGGAACCGCCGGGCTGGATGACCGCCTGGATTCCCACAGCGGCAGCATTATCGATGCCGTCGCGGAAGGGGAAGAAGGCATCGGAAGCCATAACGGACCCTGCAACGGCGAGACCGGCGTGCTCGGCCTTGATCGCGGCGATGCGTGCGGAGTTTACACGGCTCATCTGGCCCGCGCCCACACCCACGGTGCGACCGTCCTTGCCGTATACGATGGCATTGGATTTTACGAACTTGGCCACTTTCCAGGTAAACAGCAGATCGCGGATTTCTTCTTCAGTGGGCTGGCGCTTGGAGACTACTTTCAGGTCGGCAGCGGTGATCAGGCCGTCGTCGCGGTCCTGAACCAGCAGGCCGCCATTAACGCGCTTGTAGTCCAGTGCCGGGGTGCGCTCGCTGCTCCACTGGCCGCATACCAGCAGGCGCAGGTTCTTCTTCTCGGCAATGGCCTGTTTGGCCTCTTCGGAGACTGACGGTGCGATAATGACTTCAACAAACTGTCGCTCGACGATCGCGCGGGCAGTGGCGCCATCGAGTTCCCGGTTGAAGGCGATGATACCGCCAAAGGCGGATTCGCTGTCGGTAGCGAAAGCCAGGTCGTAGGCCTTGTGAATATCTTCAGCAATCGCCACACCGCAGGGATTGGCGTGTTTGACGATCACGCAAGCGGGGTGTTCGAAGGACTTCACGCACTCCAGCGCGGCATCGGTATCGGCGATATTGTTGTAGGACAGCTCTTTGCCCTGCAGCTGGGTGGCAGTGGAAATACTGGCCTCAGCTGGGTTGGCTTCGGTATAGAAAGCGGATTTCTGGTGCGGGTTCTCACCGTAGCGCAGGTCCAGCTTCTTGATGAATTGGCTGTTGTAGGTACGCGGGAACAACTGCTTTTCTTCGCCTTTAATGGCGCCCAGGTAATTGGCAATAGCGCCGTCATAGCCCGCCGTGTGCTCAAAGGCTTTTACCGCCAGGTCAAAGCGGCTGGCGTGGCTCAAGGTGCCATCGTTAGCTTTCATTTCTTCGATGATGTGGCCGTAATCGCTGGCATTGACCACGATAGTGACATCTTTGTGGTTCTTGGCGGCAGCGCGAACCATGGTGGGGCCGCCGATATCGATATTCTCGATAGCGTCTTCGAGGGAACAGTCGGGCTTGGCAACGGTTTGAGCGAAGGGGTAGAGGTTAACCACCACCATATCGATCGGGGTGATACCGTGCTCGCCCATGATGGCATCATCGGTACCACGGCGCCCCAGAATGCCGCCGTGTACTTTCGGGTGCAGAGTTTTGACACGGCCGTCCATCATTTCAGGGAAACCGGTGTAGTCGGAAACTTCTACCACGGGAATACCCGCTTCCTTGAGCTGGCGGTGGGTTCCGCCGGTGGAAAGAATCTCAACCCCCATTGCGGAGAGCTGTTGAGCGAACTCTACAATGCCACTCTTGTCAGAGACACTAATTAGAGCGCGGCGGATGGAAACCTTGTCTGTCATTGCACTTGATCCAACTGGTTTTCGAAAAGGATGTTTAAAGGGTTTTAGCGGTTGTCCACTGTGGCAACAAAAACGCTGCCGGGAAAATAGCGAAGGGGGATGAGTTACCTCATCCCCCTTCAATATTTCGCTCGGTGGGAAGCTTACAGCAGGCCGTAGCGCTTCAGCTTCTTGCGCAGGGTGCCACGGTTGAGACCCAGTAATTGCGCGGCGCGGGTCTGGTTGTGGCGGGTGTATTTCATCACCACTTCGAGCATGGGCGCTTCGATCTCCGACAGCACCATGTCGTAGACATCGGTTACCATCTGGCCATCCAGGTGGCGGAAGTAGTTCTCCATTGCGTGCTCGACGGCATCGCGCAGGGACTGCTGCTGTGGCTGTGCCAGTTGAGTCTGCCCCCTGGAGGATACTTCTTCATTGCCAGTATCCGGAATCAATACTTCGTTATTCATGCCGCTTGTGCCCCTCTCGTTATTCGGCGTTCAAACCACTCGTGAACGCTGGCATGTTGTACTTCTGCACTCTCTATTTGGAAAAAGGTCTTGCGGAAGGACTCGCTATCCGCGAGCGTCTTCAAGTACCAGCCCACATGTTTGCGGGCGATACGGACCCCCATCACCTCACCGTAGAATCGGTGTAGTTCGCCCAAATGGGCGAGCAAAATATTCCTGACTTCATCCAATGTCGGTCCGGGTAGCCGCTCGCCAGTGGCGAGATAGTGGGCTATTTCCCGAAAAATCCATGGTCGTCCCTGTGCTGCACGGCCAATCATGACCGCTGATGCGCCAGTGTAATCGAGCACTTCTTGGGCTCTCTCGGCACTGGTGATGTCGCCATTGGCAAAAACCGGGATCTTCACCCTGGATACAATTTCGGCAATGGTATCGAATTCAGCCCGTCCGTGGTAGCCACAGGCACGAGTACGACCGTGTACCGCTAGAGCGGCAATCCCGGAATCCTCGGCCATCTTGGCTACAGTGACGCCATTGCGGGAATCCGGACACCAGCCGGTGCGGATCTTAAGGGTCACTGGGACGGAAACAGACTGGACTACAGCTTCAAGAATATCTGCAACCAGCTTTTCATCCCGCAGTAGGGCGGAGCCCGCTGCTTTTTTACACACCTTTTTTGCCGGGCAGCCCATATTGATATCGATAATCTGTGCGCCGCGACGCACGTTCTCCCGGGCGGCTTCCGCCATCATTTCGGGGTCACCACCGGCGATCTGTACCGATATCGGTGCCGTTTCTCCACCGTGGTCCAGGCGCAAGCGAGACTTGCGACTGTTCCATAAGCGTGTGTCCGAGGTCACCATTTCCGATACCACCAAACCAGCGCCGAGTTTTCGGCACAGCTGGCGGAAAGGGCGGTCGGTGACACCGGCCATGGGCGCCAGAATTACCGGGTTGTCGATAATATAGGGGCCAATGGCAGTAGACACGGTAGCTCCATTTGGGCTGTAAGAAGGACATCTCGGGCCCCGGCAAAAGAGCCGCCTATGATAGCGGCTGGCCCGATAATGGCAAAGCGAAAAAGCGGGCAATTTGATCGAACTCTATCCGTTTAGCCTGCAGAGTGTGCAATTTATGTGGCTTTTTGTGCCAGTTAACCTCTTTTGTTGGCGCACAATTATTTTTTACGGAGTGATTTTCATCTCATAATTTACTGCTTCAGCGCCTGGATCTACCACCTCAATAGCAATGTGTACAGGGCTGTCCTGAGGCATCAACCTGCGACCGGCCAGCTCCCCCTGCAAATATTCCAGGGGAGAAAATCGGCGGCTTGCGACATTACGATTTTTGAGGTCACTGAAATTCAATAGCAAGTTAGGGAAAGGCTGACCGTAATCAGCGGTATTGACCAGTACTGCATCCACTATCAGTGCGCCTTCCAACTGAGGATGGCTGCGCACCATCAGGTTGGTGGCTTGGATGGCGTTAAGGTCTCGGAGCTGGGGCAGCTTGCAACCGAGCAGTGGACATGCGGAAGCATAGATATTGCGCCAGGGTTGTTTTTTGCTGAGGGTGTCAAACTTGAAGTAGGCAATCTGGGCCAGCAATGTGGTGGTCAGCAGCGGTAGTAGCACCCACCAGACCCAAGATGGCATAACTTTCTTTTGTGGTGTCACTCCCCAGGACATCTCCAGGGGGGCGGGCTGGATAGCGGATATCAATTGTTCCCGCTCGGGCTCTATTTCTGTGTCCGCATCGAGCTCCTCACCGGAAGCAAAAAAAGGTTCACGACGTCCATCTGGGGCACTGTTTTGGGTAACCGGGTTTTCTTGTACGGAGTCATCAGGAATTGTTGTTGGTCCAGGATCGAATGTATCCGCCCTCTCTGCTTGAGATTCGAGGGGGTGGTCCCATGGGTCGCGGTCCCTGAAATGATCGTTGTACGAAGATATATTGGAATTATTGTCGTTATTACTTACCGAGCGGTGATCGAAATCGGAGACATCATCCCAATCCGGCTTGAGGAAGGACTCTAGATCCTCTTCGGGCTCCTCATGAGCAGCCTCGTCCTGCAGTTCCTGCCACTCATTGTCGCCGAAGGCGTCACCGATCAGTGAATCGGAGTTCGGCTTCCTATCAGCGTTTTGGGCATTATCTGCTTCTATCGCTTGGGGACTCTTGTCTGCCTTTCCTGCTGGAGTGGTCTCCTGCTCCTCGGGCGGGGACGGCTCATCGTCATCCAGTTCGATATCGTCGTGGATTAAGAAGTCGTCATCTTCCAGCAGAGCTTCTAGGTCGTTGCGGGTATTGGTGTTCTCGTCATTAAAGACGATGTTTTCGTCAGCGCGAAAAACCTGCAGGCAGGAGCCGCAACGCACTGCGCCGCGGGCGGCGCGCAATTGCTGGTCATTGATGTGGAAAGAGGTGCTGCAGTGGGGACAGCGGGTTACCAGTTGAGACATTCGACTATGGCGTAGTTTATTTTGCAGTCAAGTTTATCAGCCTGCTCGGCCCCCGCGTAGTGGTGGTTAGCCTATTTAACAGATACGGGTTCCACTCAAGCGCACCCAGCCTTCATGCACTCCGTCTTCATCAAATTCGACGTTTTGTGTATAGGCGGCTTTTACTTGCTCTGCTTGGGATATAAGAATGCCGGAAAGACAGATGCGCCCGCCGACTCTGGTTAATTTGATCAGCTCGGCGGCGAGTTCTACAAGAGGACCTGCGAGGATATTTGCCAGCATTACATCCACGTTTTCCTGTGGCATTTGCTCGGGTAAGTACACAGGAAAACGCTGCGGATCGATACCGTTGCGTTTGGCGTTATCGCGGCTTGCGATCAGGGCCTGGGGGTCAATATCTGTGCCCATTGCCCGTTCAGCACCCAGCAGCAAGGTGCCGATGCCAAGGATGCCGGAACCGCAGCCAAAGTCGATAATGCTTTTGCCCTGTAAAGGCTCCTGAGCCAACCATTGTAAGCAGAGGTAAGTGGTGGGGTGGGTGCCAGTGCCGAAGGCGAGGCCGGGGTCGAGTAGCAGATTAACCGACTCGGGGTGGGGTGGCTCACACCAACTGGGGCAAATCCATAAGTTGTCGCCGCACTGAATCGGCTTGTAGTGCGTCATCCACTCCCGCTCCCAGTCCTTATCTTCCAGTTGCTCCCAGCGAACGTTGGGAAGCAGCTCGCATAGATAAGAGGCTGCCTTGGCTTCGGTGACGGTAGTGTCGATTTCGGCGTCGAACAGACCGGTAACACGGGTCTGGTCCCATAAGGGTACTTCGCCCAGGCCGGGTTCAAGAATAGGCTGGTCTGCGTTGTCCTGCAGGGTGACGGAGACGGCACCGGCAAATAGCAGTGCGTTTTCAATTTTTTCCGCTTGTGCGCGATTGGTATCGACACGGAGTTGTAGCCAGGGCATAGAGGTTCCGTAATGAGTAACTGCTGTGGTGGGTGGTAAGTCCACCCGATCCCTGCGACGGATCGCCGTCCATGGCGCTTGGGTTCGTCGTCTGACGCAATTCTCTCCGACTTTATCCCTGCTGGCGAGGGTTAGAGTCCCAGCTTTTTCTCCAGATAATGAATATTGACCCCGCCTTTGGCAAAGGCCTCATCCCGAACCAATTCTTCCTGCAGTGGGATATTGGTTTTAATGCCATCAATGACCAACTCGGAGAGAGCTACTCGCATGCGCGCGAGAGCGGTATCCCGATCCTCCGCGTAGGTGATTACCTTGGCGATCATCGAGTCGTAATTGGGCGGCACCGAATAACCAGAGTAAAGGTGAGAATCCACACGTACGCCGAGGCCGCCGGGCATATGGAAATTATTCACTTTACCGGGGCTAGGGAAGAAGGTTTGTGGGTCCTCTGCGTTGATTCGGCATTCGAAGGCATGGCCGCGAATTACTATATCTTCCTGCTTCAGGGAGAGTTTCTCTCCGGCGCAGACGCGAATCTGTTCTTTGATCAAGTCGATGCCAGTAACCATTTCGGTGACTGGATGCTCCACCTGGATACGGGTGTTCATTTCAATAAAGTAGAAACGTTCGTTCTCGTAGAGAAACTCGAAGGTGCCAGCACCGCGATAGCCGATATCGATACAAGCCTGCACACAGGAATCCAGCACCTGTTTGCGTACGGCATCGGGGATGCCAGGGGCTGGAGCTTCCTCCAAAACCTTTTGATGGCGGCGCTGCAGTGAGCAATCCCGGTCACCCAGATGTATGGCATTCCCCTGGCCGTCGGACATTACCTGAATTTCCACATGACGCGGATTTTGCAGGAATTTCTCCATATATACAGTGCCGTCGCCAAAAGCAGCCTGAGCTTCGGATTTGGTGACAGCAATGGCATTGACCAGATTATCCGGGCTCTCTACCACACGCATGCCGCGACCACCGCCGCCCGCAGCAGCCTTAATGATGACGGGGTAACCGATATTCTGTGCGATCTCGAGGCAGCGCTCGCTGTTGTCTGGTAGCGGACCATCAGAGCCGGGCACCGTGGGGACCCCCGCTTTTTTCATTGCGGCAATTGCGGATACTTTATCGCCCATCAGGCGAATAACATCTGGATCCGGGCCGATAAAGGTAAAACCGCTCTTCTGCACCTGCTCGGCGAAGTCGGCGTTTTCGGCCAGGAAGCCGTAACCTGGGTGCACGGCCACCGCATCGGTAATTTCCATGGCGGAAATTAGGGCTGGTATATTCAGGTAGCTCTGCGGGGATGGGTTGGGGCCTATACAGACAGATTCATCTGCTAGGCGCACATGCTTCAAGTTGCGGTCCACCAGGGAGTGCACCGCCACAGTGGCGATGCCCATCTCTTTACAGGCGCGCAAAACCCGCAGGGCAATTTCGCCGCGGTTGGCGATCAGGATCTTGTCGAACATTGTGCCTACCCCGCTCAGACGATGGTCACGAGCGGCTGGTCAAACTCTACCGGTTGGCCATCTTCCAGCAGTATGGATTCGATAGTACCGGCTTTGTCAGCTTCGATCTGGTTCATCATCTTCATCGCCTCAACGATGCAAACCACATCGCCGATTTTCACTTGCTGGCCGACTTTCACGAAAGGCTCAGCACCGGGGCTGGGTGCCGCATAATAGGTGCCTACCATGGGGGATTTCACCGCATGACCGCTAACAGCGGGCTTGGATTCCTTTTCAGCTGGCGCAGTAGCTGCGCTTGGAGCGGGGGCTGCCGGTGCAGGAGCCGGTACGGCAGGGGCGCTGTACATCGGCATGACCTGCTGGTTCGCACCGCTCACTCCTCGACTTATGCGCACAGATTCTTCGCCTTCCTTGATCTCCAGCTCGCCGATATCCGATTCCTCGAGCAGTTCAATTAGTTTTTTAATTTTGCGGATATCCATAGTTCATTCACTCGCAGGTTTGATTCATTGGTTTCGAGGCGCCATTCCCAGTTGGTGTATGGCTGCCTGTATTGCCAGCGTGTAGCTGTGTGGGCCGAAGCCGCACACCACACCGCGGGCTATGTCGGATAAGTAAGAGTGGTGCCTGAATTTTTCCCTTGCGTGGGGATTGGACAGGTGTAATTCGATAAACGGTATGGCAACGGCGGCTAGGGCATCTCGCAGAGCGACACTGGTGTGGGTAAACGCCGCAGGGTTGATCACTATGAAATCAACGCCAGTGGAAGACGCCAAATGAATGCGGTCGATCAGGGCAGATTCGCTATTGCTTTGCATGGTCTCCAGCTCGTGCCCGGCATCCTCGCACTGGCGCTCAGCTGCTTCATCAATTTCCGCGAGGGTGCTGGCACCATAGATGTGCGGCTCACGAATGCCGAGCAGGTTGAGGTTGGGGCCGTGCAAGAGTAGGAGTCTAGCCATAATCTGCCTTGAGAATTGTTGCCGAAAAGCCACGAAATGTGGTCTAAAGTTGGCTATCTTGCGGGCAAACTCGAATTTTGGCCTATTTGCCCGAGTGCATTAGGCGAGTGTGCCGCAAAAGTGACTCCCTGTCCATGCCTGTTGAGCAGTTTATCGAAGTTAGCGGCAGTTCGGCGATATTGGGCTAAAAATTAGCGCAAAATATCCAGGTTGTGGCCTTTTTACCCCAGCGAATGGCTACAAAGGCGGAAGTTTCCTCTATGGGATAGATGATGTGCTTAGCCCGCCCTCTGCAGCGGCCTCGAGCTCCATGAGCAACTCCTCACGGGAGAGGATCTGAGGCAGGATTTTGGCGTCACCCCCGCCGGCAGGATAGAGCAAGTACAGGGGTACACTGGTACGTCCGTATTTTGTCAAAAGGGCACTGATATGCGGATCCTGGTTGGTCCAGTCCCCCTTCAGCGCCACGACCCCGAGCTCCTCAATAGCTTTGCTAACTGCATCGCTTGATAGCACCACCTTTTCGTTGGCGAGGCAGGTAATACACCAGGCCGCGGTCATATTGGCTAATACAGCGCGACCCTCTCCTCGTGCGGTTTCCAGCCTTTCTGCCGAATAGGGTTGCCAGTAGTCACTGGTTTGCTGTTGGGCCAGGGGTGTTGTGCTGAGACGCGGTAACAGCATTACTGCGAAAGCGAGCGCGGCAATTGCTACTGTACCGCGTAGCCAATGCCACTGGGGGCGCGGCCAGAGCCAGAGGGCAAATGCGATGGCAACCGTACCTGTGAGAATCAGGGTTACTCCATCTCCACCAGTCTGACGGCCCAGCACCCACAAGAGCCATACCGCAGTCAGGTACATGGGAAATGCCAGCAGCTGCTTGAGTCTATCCATCCAGGGGCCCGGTTGAGGTAGTTTTTTGACTAGACCGGGAATATAGGTCAGCAAAAGGAAGGGGAACGCCATACCAGCGCCCAGGGAGGCAAAAACACTCAGGGCAACGATGGCCGGTTGGGTTACTGCAAATCCCAGCGCAGAGCCCATCAATGGTGCCGTACAGGGACTTGCCACCAGAGTGGCCAGGGCTCCAGAAGTAACGGAGCCGCGTAGACCCTGGCTGTTATTCAGGTTGCTGCCGATACCCATCAGGCCGGCGCCAAACTCAGTGACTCCAGACAAGCTCAACCCCATGATAAAGAAGAGGTAGGCCAGTCCTGCCACCAGCCATGGGGACTGAAGCTGGAACCCCCAGCCGATCGCCTCACCACCGGCGCGCAGCGCCAGCATCACCGCGGCGATAGCAATGAAGCTCAGGACTACTCCCGCGGTGTATGCCCAGCCATGATGGTGACGCTGGCTGTCATTCTGAGCCGCCTGGCTCACGGCCAGTAGCTTGATCGAAAGCACCGGAAAAACACAGGGCATTAGGTTCAGCAGCAATCCGCCGGCGAAAGCGAACAGCAAGGCCAGAGGTAGGGTGATCGAGCTGCTGCCAGCATTGGCTCCCTGGGGTGGGGCGCTGGCCGTCGGATCGGCGACATTGGAGAAGCCGCCTTTCGCCGCCTCAATACTGCCGTCCGAGGTGTTTACGGTGTAGTGGCGGGTCTGGGGGGGGTAACACAGCCCTGCATCAGCGCAGCCCTGGTAGTGCAACTCCAGTTGCGCAGTACCAGCCGTGCTTTTAAGGGCAATAGGGAACTCCAGCTGACTGCGGTAGACTTCTGTCTCTTTCTCGAAATAATCGTCCCAGATCACTTCTCCATTTGGCAGATCCAGGGGCAGCTGGGTCTTTTGTCCACCAGCGATTTGATAGAGGGCAAGTTTGTCACGGTAAAGGTAGTATTCGGGGGCTATTTCAAAGATGGCACTGAGCTGACTGCCGTTGAGAAGCAGGTCTTGCCTGTAGGCTTCATCTACTGGCAGGAAGGTGTTGTCCTGCGAATTGCTTAGACTCGCAAAAGGGTTGTCTGGGCTCTGAGCCAGGGCTTTGGCACCAGACACAAACAGCAGGATCGCCAGCAGGGCGAGGAAATTATTTCTGAAACTTTTGGTCATCACAGCCATAGATGAAAAAATTCATTATAGTCGGGCGCATAGTTCTGACTGCTGCACCGGACAGGGGTTCAGTTGCGCTAGCAGTATAGCGATGCCAGTGGTACAAAAAAACAACAGCGGGGGATTGCTTTGCCGTCATTTGAACGCCTTCACAGCCTTAGTGGCTGCCTGTTCATGATCCTGGTGCTGGGGGCCTGCAGTTCCAATCAGCCAGTTCCCGCTCCCCCCACCCCAGCGCCCAAAAAAGCCGGACCCTCAGCGGAGGCAGTAAGGCGGGGCAATGTGAATTTCTTCCTAAAGCGTGCTGAACAAGCCCTGCGCAAGGGGCATCTGACCCAGCCGGCTGGCGCCAGCGCCTATGACTATTACTTGAGGGTACAGCAGCTAGATCCCGGAAATCGCGGGGCGCAAACCGGCATACAGACCATTGTCGTCACCTATGTGGAGCAGGCCCGGGAGGCCCTGCGCCGGCGGGCGTTTGGCGAGGTGCAAACCCTCCTCAAGCGCGCGGAGATGCTTGCGCCAGGCAATGCTCTGGTAGCTGAGGTTCGCGAGAACTTGCTGCGGGAAAGGGGGCGGGCGCGATTAGACCTGCCAGAGGGAGAGAGTATCGGACTTCCGGCTGCAGAGCTGAATGCCAGGTCTAAACATCTCTCCAGTCAGTTGGAAAAGATTGCGCAAAGAATCCGCAAAGAGCAGTTACGCGTCATTATTGTTGCCAGGGATGATGCTGAAGGGCGTTGGATTTACCAGCAGTTGCGCGAAGCTGTGCCTGGTTACCGTGTGCGGGGCGACATAAAGGTCGGTAGCCCGGCGCGACTAGTTCTTGTTAAACCCAGTGGAGGGGTCCAGTGAAAAAACCAGTTTTGTCCGTATGGATAATTGCTGTCGGTGTTCTGTTGTTTGTTAGCAGGGCTTACGCAATAGCCCTGCCTTTACAGGTAGAGGGCTATGCGCGTGAGACGCCCCCAGGTGCCCCAATGAGCGCAGCCTATTTGTCACTTCACAATACAGGAGAGCATTTGCTGTTACTCAAAGCTGTGGAGTTGCGGGGAAAGCAGGATATTGGTGTTGACCTACATACCACTGAGAGCAGTGATGGCATCAGCCGAATGCGTCCGCTAGAGCAATTGGCGATTGCCGCCGGCCAGAAGCTACAGATGGCTCCGGGGGGAGTGCACCTGATGATCCATGGATTACAACTGCGAGAAGGGGAATTACTGCCCCTGCGCCTGGTCTTTACCAACGGTTCCAGTCTTGAGATTGAAGTACCGGTTGTCGGGCCGAATAAAGCAGACAAAGAGCATCATCATCACCATGGCTGAGCCGAACTAGTTTTTTTGTTGAAGTAAGGGGAGGAAATAATGAAAAAATTATTATTGTTTATAGGGGCCCTGTGTTTAGCTGGTTGTGCCCATAGCCCGTTGCAAATCCAGTTGGAGCCACAAGTGCAAGTTGCTTCCGAGTCCTTGGGAGCCGGCCATAGCCTGAGTGTGCGCGGAATCAATGAATTGCCCAACGGTGGCCTGGGTTCTTTGGGGGGGGTTTATGCTGAGACCTCTCAAGTAAGTATCGGCAATGATGCGGGAGAAGCGATTGCCTCGGGTTTACGCCAGGGTTTTGCTAATTGGTCTTTTCGTATCACAGATACCGCCCCCGAAGTACAAGTGGTGGCAAAACTGGTAAAACTCACTTACAACAGTCCCAACACTGTCTACACAACCACTATCGATACCTCAGCTGAAATCCACCTGGAAGTGACTGCTGGAGCCGCCTCATATTTTGCGACTTACAGTACGTCAGGTAAGGATCGCAACCTGGTCAAGCCCAGTCGTGAAGAGGTACAAACCCGGGTTAACGGATTGTTGAGTGCCACCCTGCAAAAAATATTTGATGATGAGAAGCTTAAAAACTTCTTGCTAACTCATCTTTGAATGTGCAATTTAGGCGCCATGTAAGAATGGTGCGGCTGGGAGGCTGAATAATTGAATAAAATCGGCGATCTTGGACGACGATGTCGATATATTCCTTTAGTTTGTGGAAGGAACAACTCTGCAACAACAGAGTTGCCTGCCAAACTGCCTCGCCCGCTCTGGAAATATGGCTGTGACTCTGTTTGATCCAGGCTCTGCCAGGTATCTGGGGCCACTTGCCCAATTGGAAGAGCGCTTCAATCCCAGCGAGCAGGTGAGTCTGCAAGCGGCGGAAGCTGCTCTGGGCGAGATTGCCGATGGAGTGATAGTTACTGACCCCAGCGGGACAGTACTCTATGCCAATCCACTAGTCAGTGAAATGAGTGGGGATCTGGTTGGGTTGCTGCCAGGCCAGTCGTTGAATGACGGATTGATACTCTGGGATGAAAAAGGCGTGCCGCTTCCGCCATTGCTACCGGATTCTCCCGCTGACGAAGTGCCGAGTACCCAGGAAATCAGCGCTTGTATCCACCGACCTGGAGATAGTCGCCCGCCCTTAGAGGTTACAGTACAAGTAATGGCGCTCTGGGATGCCGGTGAATTGAAGCACTATGTACTTGTGTTACGTGATACCTCCGCTGCCCGACGTATTTCTACCCGCCTAAGCTGGCAAACCAGTCACGATACACTCACTCGCCTGCCAAACCGCCAGTATTTTGAGAGCGAGCTGCAAAAACTCCTGTCTCAATGCGTCGATAAACGCCAGCACCACGTACTTCTTTATCTGGATGTATACCAGTTCAAGGTGATCAACGACACTCTCGGCTTTGTCGCCGGTGACCAACTGCTGGTTCAGTTGGTTACCCTGTTGCAGCGGGGTTTGTCCAGTTCCGATCTGTTTGCTCGGGTGGGTAGCGATGAGTTTGCCATCCTGTTGAGAGATTGCACCCTGGAAGAGGGGGGGCGGGTAGTTGCGCGCCTGCGAGAATCCGTGCAGGAGTTTAGATTCCACTGGTTGGGCAATGACAACCGGGTGGCTATTTCCATTGGTGTGGTGGGAGTGGACCGCTTTACTCCCAGTGCCAGTCAGCTACTTGCCACTGCCAATGATGCGTGCTGTTCAGCGCGGGAGCAGGGGCGTAACCGGGTTAAATTATTTGGTGACTCCCGCAAGTCGCTGGAGAAACGCCGTGAAACCACTTGGGTGGCAGAGATCCATGCGGCCCTGCGTGAAGATCGCCTGATTCTCTATAGGCAGCCGGTAGTCGCACTCCAGGGAGAGCGCAAGGTACACCATTTTGAGATTCTGGTGCGCATGCGTGGCCGGGATGGAGGGGTGATTTCTCCAGGCCTGTTTCTGCCAGCAGCCGAGCGCTACGGCTTGATCGAGGAGGTCGATCGCTGGGTAATCCGCAAGGTGTTCCACTATATGGCCCAGGAGCAACATATCGGGATTGCCGGCACCAGCTATGCAATTAATATCTCCGGTATCAGCCTGGGTGACGAGACTTTTGCCGATTTTGCACTGCAGGAGTTAGCCGATGCGGGAGTCACACCTTCAAGAGTGCAGTTTGAGATTACCGAAACCAGCGCAATTAATAATTTGGAACGTGCGTTAATCTTTATTCACAAGCTGCGCGCAGCCGGTTGCAGTTTTGCCCTGGATGATTTTGGTCGCGGTGTTTCCTCCCTGGCCTACCTGCGCCAGCTGCCGGTGGACTACCTCAAAATTGATGGAAGCTTTGTGCGCAATATGCTTGAGGATGAAATTGATAGTGCCATGGTGAGCACTATCGATCATCTGGCCAAGCGTATGGGTATCAGTACTATCGCCGAATATGTGGAGAGCCCGGAACTGATGGAGCGGCTTTGTCAGATGGGGGTGGACTACGCCCAGGGCTTTGGTATTGCCGCTGCCACCGGGCTGCCCGAAATAGGGGATTTCCAAGGCCTTTGAAATAGAGAGGCGGCCATAAGGCCGCTTACCGATTACCATCCATAAAACAGCGAACCTTTTAAATAACTGCTGCGAGCAGTTCCGAGTGCTGTTCAGCCTGCAGGCGGGGACCATACTGGCTAACCACTTGCGCGGCGGCGCGACAAGCCAGTTCTCCCGCCTCTACAAACCCCATTTCCCGGTTGATCCCGTACAGGAAAGCACCTGCAAACATATCCCCGGCGCCATTGGTATCGATGGCATGGACTTCGGGGCTGGCCACGCGTTTAAGTTGTGTGCCATCCCACAGGAGTGCTCCATCGGCGCCGAGGGTGATAGCGAAGCTGCGGCAATAGTCACGCAGTGCTTCGGCGGCTGCATCCAGGGAATCGGTTACGGTAAAGCCTAGGGCTTCATCGCGGTTGCAGAATAGGATATCTACGCCACCACCAATCATTTCCCGCAGGCCTTCGCCGAAGAACTGTACCATTGCCGGATCAGACAGGCTCAGGGCGGTTTTCACTCCAGCCTGTTGTGCCTGCTCGCGCAGGGTGATCGCTGCTTTACGGCCGGTCTCGGAAGAGACCAGGTAGCCTTCGATATAAGCCCATTGGGAGGATGCCAGAGCTTCATTGTCCAGTTCGGCCACAGACAACTTCTCGCTAATACCCAGGTAGGTATTCATACTGCGTTCGGCATCCGGGGTAATCAGTACCAGGCACTTGCCTGTGGTACCCCCATCGGCTTCCTGCAGGCTGGCAGGATAGTCGACGCCTGCGGCACTGAGATTATTGCGATAAAAATCGCCATTATCATCTGCAGCAACTTTACAGGAGTAAAAAGTGTTCAGTCCGAAATAGCTGGCAGCAATTACAGTGTTGGCGCCAGAGCCACCGCAGGCACGCTTGGCTGTGACCAAGTGATCCTGCAGGTCATCTACAAGCTGCTGCTGCCTGGCATCGTCGACCAGAGTCATGATTCCCTTTTCAACACCGAGGGCTGACAAGTCCGTGTCGGATACTTCAATTTCCGTATCCAGCAGGGCGGCGCCAATGCCGTAGAGATCGTATTGCCTCATATCTATCCTTTTCGGGGTATTTGTCTAGATTTCCGCCGCATTATGGCTGTGATTACAGCAAGTGCAAGGCGGTAGGTTTGACTTCAGCGAGGCATTGTTTATAAAGGCGCGTTAAGCCTCAATATGAACTAATAGGGCGTACTTGTGGTCAATCCACGAACAAGTGCGTAGCACTTCGATTTACGACCGGCCAGTATTTATTCTGGCGTGGGAGTCAGGTGGTTCAGGGATGTTCCCCAAAGGCACCGGTCCGGGTGCCGGAGGCAAGATACCAGTGGAGCTGCCACCAGCTGGTACCCTGCCAAAGATAGTGACTGGGCTGTCGTGCCCCGCTGTCAATTGATGTACTGACCTGGCAGCTGGATACCTCTTTTTATGGCCTCGACCAAACGCCGGCGCGGCAAAGCGTCACAACCGAAGAGACGATACCGCTGGCTCAAATTCCTGTTCCTGCTGGCTCTGGTGGGAGCACTCTCCCTTGCTGGTTATATGGCCTACCTGGATGTACAACTGCGAGAGCGTCTGGATAGCCGCCAGTACCAGCTGCCGGCGCGAGTCTATGCTCGTCCCCTGGTTTTGCGCGAAGGGATGGTGATGCATCCGGATGAATTAGCCTCCGAGTTTGCAGCACTTAATTACCGCAAGCAGGAAACCCTCAGCGAGCCCGGTTCCTGGTCCCAAAATGGCATGGATTACTCTGTTTGGCGTCGCGATTTTATTCACTCCAATGGCCGAGAGCCGGCGGCAGTGGTTTCTTTCCGCCTGCGCAACGATGAGATTAGCAGTCTGCGCGATAGCGATGGGCAGCGCATCGCGGAATTCCGCCTGGATGCGGCCAATATTGGCTCCTTACTCGGAGGTGGTGATGATCGCAACCCTGTGAGATTTAGCGATATCCCGCCGCTGGTGGCCAATACTCTGATTGCTGTGGAGGACCAGGATTTCCTCAACCATTTTGGTATATCCCCTCGGGGTATTGCTCGTGCCATGGTTGCCAACGTGAAGGCCGGGCGTCTGGTACAAGGTGGTTCCACCATCACTCAGCAGCTGGTGAAAAATATATTTTTTGATCACAAGCCGAGCCTGCAGCGAAAAATTAATGAAGCGCTGATGGCAGTTTTGATGGAGATCCACTACGACAAAGGCTACATCCTGCAGGAGTACATCAACGAGGTTTGGCTCGGACAGCAGGGCGCCCGAGGCATCTATGGTTTCGGGCTGGCCTCTGAATTTTACTTCCAGCAGCCACTGGACACCCTGGAACCGCATCAGGTGGCATTACTGGTGGGTTTGGCCAAGGGCGCTTCTTACTACAATCCCTGGCGACACCCCGAGCGTGCACTCGAGCGTCGTAACACTGTATTGGAACTAATGCTGGAGCAGGGGTTAATTTCCCAGGCTGAGTTCGAACTCTATGCGGCCAAACCCTTGGGGGTGGTGAAAGGTGGAGTGACTGCGCAAAACCCTTACCCTGCTTTCACAGAGCGGTTATTGGCGGAATTGCGCCCCTACTATTCCTATGAAGAGCTGCGGACCGCGGGCTTGAGGATCTATACCAGCTTGTCGCCTTCGGTACAGAAGCTGGCCGAAGAGGCTATCAGTAATGGGGTCCTGCAGCTGGAAAAGGACCGGGGAATTAAGGTCAATACTTTACAGGCCGCCACCGTGCTGATGGACAACCGCAGCGGTAACGTGCTGGCGATGGTGGGAGACCGCGATCCGGATTATCCGGGCTTTAACCGCGCGCTTGAGGCCCGCCGGCAAGTGGGCTCGCTGATCAAGCCCGCAGTCTTCCTCACTGCCCTTGAGCGCCCAGAAGAGTACAATCTGGCGACGCTTATTGACGATGCGCCTGTGCGCATCGAAGAGGCGGACGGCGATGTGTGGATGCCGCAGAATTTCGACAAGCTAGCCCACGGCCAGGTACCTCTTTACGTAGCACTTGCAAAATCCTACAACCTTGCCACAGCGCACCTGGGGCTGGATCTGGGGCTGCAGAATGTGCGTCAGACCATTCGCCGTCTGGGAGTGGAAACCAGCCTGCCGAAGGTGCCGGCGATGTTACTGGGTGCCGTTGAAATGACACCATTTGAAGTGGCTGGCATGTATCAGACTATTGCCAACGGTGGCGAAACTGTGGAGCCGCGCACTTTGCTGGCAGTCTCCGATGCCGGTGGCGGGCGTGTCCAGAACTTCCGCCGCCGTGCCCATCGCGGAGTTGATGCGGTACCGGCCTACCTGCTCCGCTGGGGTCTGGAGCAGGCTATGCGTGAGGGTACCGGACGCAGGTCTGCCAAGCGTTTACCTAGCAGTGTGGCATTTGCAGGTAAAACCGGAACTACCAACAATAACCGCGACAGCTGGTTTGCCGGTTTCTCTCCGGAGATTACTGCAGTGGTTTGGCTCGGGCGCGATGACAATGAGCGCACTCGCCTGACGGGGTCTACCGGTGCACTGCCAATTTGGACAGAGATCATGCGCAAGCTGCCCCATGAGCATGGGCCTGTGGAGCCGCCGCGGGGGGTGGAGGTCAAGTCGGTGAATGCACGCGGCGAATATATGGACCCGGACTACTGTCGTGGCGGATATGAAATTCCTTTCTCCTACGAGACGCGCCTGCAGCCGGCACCGGAATGTCGCGGGCGTGATCGTTGGCGCTGGTTTCGCAACCTGTTTGGCAATGGGCGCTCAGAGGCGGCACCGCGGGAGCAAATGACTCCCGGCTGGGGTGTAGATCCCAGCGAGCAGCAGCTGCGTGAGCAGCGTCGTCGCCAAATGCAGGAACAGTTGCGTGGTGATGATGCGGAAGAATTTGGTGTTGATCGGGGGTACGAAGAAGAGCCCGTCGAGTTCCCCCGCAACCAATCTTTTGAATCGGGCCCTGGCGGCGCCCCCGTAGAGGAGGCTCAGCCGATAGGCCCGGCACTGGAAGACCAGTGGCCCTGACTTAAGTCGCGTGACCGAGAGTCGCGCGCGATTCTTGACGACTAGCTCTGCAGCAGTCGTGCGGCCTCTTCGGCGAAGTAGGTGAGGATGCCATCTGCACCGGCGCGCTTAAAGGCGAGCAGTGATTCCAAGATAACAGCCTCCCGCTGTAGCCAGCCGTTCTCGAAGGCGGCACAGTGCATCGCGTACTCTCCGCTCACCTGGTAGGCGAAGGTGGGCACTCGCAATTCTTCCTTCACCCTACGTACTATATCCAGATAGGGCATACCCGGTTTAACCATCACCATATCAGCACCTTCCTGCAGATCCAGAGTGCACTCGTGTATGGCTTCATCGGTATTGGCTGGGTCCATCTGGTAGCTGGCTTTACTGCCGCCTTTCAAATTGCCCGCTGAGCCAACCGCGTCGCGGAAGGGACCGTAGTAGGCAGAGGCGTACTTGGCCGCGTAGGACATAATCAGGGTATTGGTGTGGCCTGCCCCTTCGAGAGCCTGGCGAATGGCGCCGATGCGACCGTCCATCATATCTGAAGGTGCGACCATGTCTGCACCGGCAGCTGCATGGGATAGAGCCTGCTGCACCAGTACTTCTACAGTTTCATCGTTGACGATATAACCGCTGTGGTCCATCAGCCCGTCCTGGCCGTGGCTGGTAAAGGGGTCCAGGGCTACATCGGTAATGACGCCCAGCTCAGGCGCAGCATCTTTCAGCTCACGCACGGCGCGCTGGGCCAAGCCATCGGCATCGTGGGCGGCACTGGCGCAGTCTGATTTTGCCGAGGGATCTACCACGGGAAACAGGGCCACTGCGGGGATGCCCAGTTGCTGCAGTAGCTTCGCTTTTCTCGCCAACAAATCCACACTCAGGCGCTCCACCCCTGGCATAGAGGCTACCTTTTGGGTTTCGTTGCGCCCCTCGATTACAAACAGCGGCAGGATCAGGTCATCGCAACTGAGCTGGGTTTCACGCACCAGGCGACGCGAAAAATCCTGGGCACGCAGGCGGCGCAGGCGGGTGTTGGGATAGGCACCGCGGCCGAGACTTTGACTCATAGGGCATTTACTCCGACTATCCATAAGGCTGCAGAAATCCTGCAGCCACAATTGGCGGCCATCATATCAAATTGCTTACCGCGGTGATTTCGGAGGCTCCATAAGTCCCCGCAGTTAGCCTCCATTCAGGGTTGAGCTGAGCGCAGATAGCGCACCAGTGATTTACCGGCGGCTTCAATATGTTGTGTCAGTAATGTTGTGGCTAGCTCTCTATCTCCCCTTTTCAGGGCTTTGAGAATGGAGAAATGCTCCCCCTGGCTAGTGTTTTGGTATTGCAGGCTGCGGGATTGGTAACCGATATAGCGTTCACACTGGCGGTGTAGTTGTTCCACTGCAGAAAAAAGCGTTGGTCGCTCGGCTGCCTTGTAAATGCAGGCATGGAACTGCCAATTCAGGTTGCCGATTAGTTCGGCGGACATTTGGGGGTTGGCCTCCATCGAATCGAGAATATCGTTGGCTCGCCCCAGTACTTCCCCACTGAGCTTATCTAGCGCCAGGGTCTGCAATAGGGGCTCGAGGCGCATACGCATCAGGTAGAGGTCCTCTACTTCGATAGGGTCAAACTGAGGCACTGCAACACCGCGCTTGCCGTGTGGTGAGAGCCAGCCTTCATTTCGAAGTTGATGCAGGGCATCCCGTACCGGGATACGGCTTACATCGTAGAGTTCAGCAAGTTCAACCTGCCTTAATACTTGCCCTGGGATGAAGCGCCCCCGCTGTAGATCTGCTTTGATTTTATCGTATAGGCCCATTGGAGCTTATGAACTCCTGCGGTTAAAAAGCCAGTAACAGGCGAGCCCGCCCAGTAGCCCCCAAAATGCGGAGCTGACACCAAACAAACTAATACCTGAAGCGCTGACTAAGAATGTGATGATTGCCGCTTCTCGATGTTCTGCTTCTGCCGTAGCACTTGCCAGGCTATTGCCAATGACCCCTATCAATGCCAAGCCCGCAAGGCCGGCGATTAATTCCTGTGGAAAAGCGCTAAATAATGCCACTACGCTGGCACCACACAAGCCCACGATTAGATAAAAGATACCGGCCGCAATACCGGCGGTATAGCGCTTGTCTGGATTGGGATGCGCCTCAGGACCGGTGCAAATTGCCGCCGTAATAGCGGCCAGGTTGAAGGCAAACCCGCCAAAAGGGGTCAGTAGTAGGGAAGCCAGGCCCGTACCGCTGATGACTGGGGAAATGGGCACTCTTCCATAGCCGCTGGCAGCCAGAGTTGCGGCACCGGGCAGATTCTGGGAGGTCATAGTGACGATAAACAAAGGCAGTCCAATACCGATCAAAGTGGAAAGGCGAAACTCCGGAGTAACCCATACGGGTTGTGCGGCTTGCCAGTGGATTTGATCGAAAGCGATCAATTGTAGCTTCCAGCAGGCTGAGACCCCGACCATGAGTACCAAAAGAATGGCATACCGCGGCGCCCATCTCCGCCCAACTATGTAGGCTAGGGACATAGCGCCAACAAGAATTGGCTGGGCTTGCAGGGATGTGAATACAGAGAGGCCAAATTGCAACAGTATACCTGCGAGCATGGCACTGGCGATGGGGGTTGGTACCAGACGATTGACCCGGTCAAAGGCTCCAGAAAGGCCTACCAACAGAGTTAATATGGCGCTGCAGACGAAAGCTCCAATAGCTTCGGCAATCGGAATCCCGGTGAGACTGGTGGCCAGCAATGCTGCGCCTGGGGTCGACCACGCAGTAATCACGGGAGCCCGGTAATACCAGGAAAAGGCGATACAGGTTAGCCCCATTCCCAATCCGAGGGCACCGATCCATGAGCCGGTCATTAGCTGGTCGGCACCGGCAGCCCGTGCGGCCTCAAAAACAATCGCTGCTGAGCTGGCCACTCCTACCAGAACTGTGATGAACCCGGCGCTGACAGTGGAGAGGCTGGTATCTAAAAGTGGCGATTTATTCAAAATGTATACCTTTTAAATTATGTATACATTTTTGTGGATGCTTTAACAATACACAAGACTTATGCGTCGAAGCGCGCCAATACCTGAGAAATGGTTGTGATTTGTGCGAGTGGTAAAATGGGATTTAGTGTTGGAGTGCAGCACCTGCGGGCGGCAGGTGCTGTAGCGGGGGCAATCAGTCGAGGCGTGCAAAGACTTTTTCTGCAGCGGCTATGGTTGCTTCAATATCCTCATCGGTGTGAGCCGCGGACATAAACCCGGCTTCGTAGGATGCTGGTGCCAGATAGACCCCCTCCTCGAGCATGCCGTGGAAGAAGCGATTAAAGCGCTCATTGTTGCATGCCATTACCTGCTGGTAATTGGTGACCTTTGACTCCTCGGTGAAGAAAAAGCCGAACATGCTGCCAACTTTGTTGGCCGTAACAGGAATACCTGCTGTCTTCCCGGCAGCGAGAATGCCTTCCACCAGGCGGTCTGTCCTGGCTACCAGTGGCTTGTAGAAGTCGCTCTCCTCTACCAAGCGTAGGGTTTCCAGGCCTGCCACCATGGCCACCGGATTTCCGGACAGGGTGCCTGCCTGATAAACCGGCCCCAGTGGAGCTATCTGCTCCATAATTTTGCGTTTGCCACCGAAGGCGCCTACTGGCATACCGCCACCGATTACTTTACCGAGGGTAGTAATATCGGCTTCGATACCATAAAAGCCCTGAGCGCCAGTCAGGCTCACGCGAAAACCGGTCATTACCTCGTCAAGAATTAACAGGGCGCCGTGCTGGTCGCAGACTTCCCGCAGGGTTTCCAGAAAGCCGGGCACCGGGGGAATACAGTTCATATTACCGGCTACGGGTTCGACGATAATGCAGGCGATCTGATCACCGAACTCTTCGAAGCAGGCGCGTACAGCATCTGGATCGTTGTAACTCAGGGTGATGGTGTGGTCCGCAAGGGCGGCAGGCACCCCTGGGGAGGAGGGCACGCCCATGGTCAGGGCGCCGGAACCGGCTTTGACCAGCAATGAGTCTGAATGGCCGTGGTAGCAGCCCTCAAACTTCACAATCTTATCCCGTCCGGTATAACCGCGTGCCAAGCGAATGGCGCTCATTGTGGCTTCGGTGCCGGAGTTGACGAAGCGCACCAGATCCATATTTGGCCATAGCCGGCAGAGTTCCTCGGCCAGCTCGGTTTCCAGCTCGGTGGGAGCGCCAAAGCTGAGGCCGGATTGAGCCTGCTCCACAACGGCCTCGATGACTTCGGGGTGGGCGTGGCCTAAAACCATGGGCCCCCAGGACTGTACATAGTCGATATAGCGCTTGTCATCAGCGTCGTAGAGGTAGGCGCCCTCGGCACGGCGGATAAATACCGGCGTACCGCCAACCGCGCGGAAAGCCCGTACCGGAGAGTTAACGCCGCCGGGAATGTACTGCTGTGCTTCTGCGAAGAGCTGCTCGGATTTACTCATAGAATTCATTCAGAAATTACGGAATAGGCCAAGAATCAGCGGACCATTATCGCGGCGACAGGCCTTGAGGACAATGTGGAGATCACAGGGGGTGTGGATTTCGGGTTGGCCGGCGGGTCGCACCGATTTTCACACCGATGCGGCAAGTCACTTGTCGGGCAGGGAGAGGCTTTAGCGCTCACACCAGAAAAGGCGATTGGGTATCGGCCGCCCCATACCCAGGCGGCGGCTGTCGCGAATGGCGCTCCAGGCATACTGTTGGCTGCGACTGACAGCCTCAATGATGGTCAGGCCGTGGGCAATATGGCAGGCGATCGCTGTGGCCAGGGTTCCGCAGACCCCATAGGCCGCTGGTGGCAACCGTTCCCAGTGGAATTCCCGGATCAGGCCACGTTCGTCATAGAGACGGTTTTGTAGCTGTTGCTCATGGGGTACGCCAGTAAGTAACAGATAGCGGCAACCGCTTTCAAGTAGCTCCTGGGCCATGGCGTCATGGGTATCGGCCTCCACCGCCATAGCGCGGGCTTCGCGGCGATTTGGGCAGACCATGGTGGCATAGGGGAGTAGTAGGGAGGCCATGGCTTCCCATAGTGGGGGGGCCAACACACTTTCCTTATCCGCCAGTGTGGCATCGGGGTCGATCACTACCGGGATATCGGGGTAGTCCCGCAATACGCTGTGCAGTGCCCGAACATTCTCTACGGAGCCCAGGTATCCCACCTTGATTGCAGCTACCGGCATATCTTCCAGAACTGTGCGGGTTTGCTCTACTAGCAAGCTTTCATCTACTGGAGCAACCCCAAGCAGTTCGCCAGTGTTACACACACTGATGGCGGAAACCGCGGAGGCAGCATGGCAGCCCAGGCTGACAGCCGTCTCCGTATCTGCGGCTATTCCTGCACTGCCGCTAGGGTCATGGTGGGTGACGGTCAGAATAACGGGCTGCGGTGTATCCATAGAAAATCTACATGACTGCCAAAAGCTGTGCGCCTAATTTTAGTTGCTGGCTGCCCGATACAAAGAATGATTCTGCGCCAAATTAAAATGGCTTGACCACAGCCAGAATCACAATGGCAAACAAGGCTACAGTCGGAACCTCATTAAAAATACGAAAATAGCGTCCGCTACGGGTATTGGTACCCTGGGCAAACTTACGCACATAGGCTCCACACATATGATGATAGGCCAGTAACAGCACGACAAAGGTAAGTTTCGCGTGCATCCAGCCTGCGGATGTGTAGTAAGCCGGGTTTAGGCTGTAGAGCCAGATGCCTAGAGCTACGGTAGCGATCATCGCGGGAATGGCGATACCGCGGTACAGGCGTCGCTCCATAATGCAAAAGCGATCGCGACTTACGGCGTCTGTGGCATCGACATGGTAGACAAAAAGGCGTGGCAAGTAGAAAAGCGCAGCAAACCAGCACACCATGGCGATAATGTGAAAAGCCTTGATCCACAGCATTGAATATCCCCTCAAAAAGAAACGCGAAATTATTTTATTTCCGGTAAAAGTTATCGATCTGTAGCGGCAGAATAATGCCCGCGATGCGATTGTCCAGTGAGCCGCTCTGATGGCGACTGATATACAGGGCATCGGCTCCAGTGCTTTTCAGTTTTTGCTGGGCTTCGAGCAGGGTGGCGCACCAATTTAGTTCGGCCATTTGTTTACGCTCGCCAGGAATTTTAAGCAGGTCTATGAGGGGGGGCTGCCCAGGTTTTTCCTCCTCTTGTTTTACTGTGGTTTCTGTATCCCCACCTTTTTCGGCACCCTGTAAAAATGTGGCCAGGTCGGCAGCACGCAACAATTGCGGAGCGGGTTCATCGGGCAGGTCGATCAAAATCCACTGGGGGTGTTGAGCGATTAACTCTCTCGCCTGATCAACTGGGATTTCCCTTGGTTCAACGACAAAGTTTCTGTCCATTTGGCTGGCTACGCCGACACTACTGAGCATTTGTTGGCGCCAGGTGGGGGTCCCGGCCTTGTTCAAGGCGCGTAAGGTTTCCTGGTAAATCCCCCGGGTGGCGAATACCTGTCTGCTAATAAGCATCGCTACTACGATCATCATCATGCCTGGGAACAGGACATTCGGATTGTAGGTCAGTTCGAGAATTGCCAGCAAAGCTGCCAGTGGAGCATTGAGCATTGCCGCCATCATTGCGGCCATACCCACCATTGCATAAAAGCCCGGGCTGGCGGTGTGTGGTCCCAGCCACATATTGGCGAGGCCTCCGGCGATCCCCCCCAGGCAGGCACCAAGAATCAGGGCTGGGCCTATGACTCCTCCGGGGATACCCAGCCCCGAACCCAGTGCTGTTGCCACCAACTTGGCGGCAACAATTACCGTTAATGTGGCGATGCCCAATTCTCCCAGCATTGCCATTTGCAGGGTGTCGTAGCCACCACCAAGAATTTCAGGTACCCAAATGCCTAAGGTGCCGGTTACAAGTCCCACCAGTAAGAAGCGCAGTAGCGGGGAGCGATACTGTTGGCGTGTCAGGCTGCGGTGGGCCCAAATAAATAGAGCTGCCAAGAGTCCGATTGCGAGTGCGCAGAGAAATAGGATAGGCAGCTCTGCGAGGGAGTTAAGCTGGATAGCCGGAACGTTAAAGTCTGGCTCACGCCCAAAGGTAATTTGGGTGATGGCACTGCCAGTCACTGCAGCCAACATGACAGGTAAAAAACCCACCACTGAATACTCGAGCATCACCACTTCCATGGCGAACACCATCCCGGCCAAAGGAGTATTAAAAGATGCGGCGATAGCTGCGGCTACACCGCAGCCCAGCAGGCTGCGTGCCGAGTTATTGGGCAGGTGCAGTACACGTGCTAGCCAGCTGCCACTGGCGGCTCCAAGGTGTACAGCAGGCCCCTCACGTCCTACAGAGTGGCCGCTGATCAGAGCAATGGCGCCGGCAAAAAACTGCAGTAGAGCATTTTGTATTGGCATTTTGCCCTGATGGTTATAGAGGCGATCGAGAACATGCACCACACCGACGTCGTAGCGCTTGGGGCTGAGTAGCAGATAGATAATGCCGATCACCAGTGAGCCCAGCACAGGTAGGGCAAATCGCCAGAAAGGCGATAAGGATTCATAATTTTGGGGGACTGACAGGAAAAATGTTGTAGGCCACTCCATTGCCAGGCGGAAGAGAATAGTTACACCTCCAGCCAATAGCCCAGTAATTAATGCCATACCCACTAGTGGCGCTAAAGCCTCCTTGGCAGAGAGTTGCAAACGCACGTGTTCCAAGCTATTTGTCTTGGGTAAACACCGAGCTAACGCGTTTTTCAGTAATTTCCTAGGGCGCTGTGACACTGCACATCCTTCAAGTGCTGGGGCTTATGGTAGAGTGCTTGGCTGGTTTTATGATTATCGTCTCAGTTGGCAGATTTACCGGGAGATTTTAGCAAGGTGATTAAGGTAGCAATTGTTGGTGGCACCGGCTACACAGGTGTTGAACTGCTAAGGCTTTTGACGACACATCCGCAAGCAGAAGTTACCGCAATCACCTCCCGCTCTTTGAAAGGCACCCCGGTGGCGGAGTTATTTTCCAGCTTGCGAGGCCATTATGACTTGGCTTTTTGTGAGCCGGATATTGAGCAATTGTCCGCTTGTGATGTGGTATTTTTTGCCACTCCCCATGGGGTTGCCCAGGCCCAGGTGCCGGCGTTAATTAAAAGAGGTGTACGAGTTATCGACCTCTCCGCCGATTTCCGCCTCAAAGATATTTCCATCTGGGAGCAGTGGTATGGCCAGGAGCATGCTGCTCCCGAGTTGGCCCAGGAGGCCATATACGGATTACCGGAAGTAAATCGTGCCGAGATAGCTGGTGCTCAATTGGTGGCCTGCCCAGGTTGTTATCCCACTGCGATTCAGCTGGGCTGGATTCCACTATTGGAGGCGGGCGCTATTGAACCAGCGGGCTTAATCGCCAGCGCTGCTAGTGGTGCCAGCGGTGCGGGTCGCCAGGGTAAGACGGATTTGATATTGGCTGAAAACAACGACAATTTCCGCGCCTATGGGGCTGCTGGCCATCGCCACTTACCCGAAATTGAGCAGGGGCTACGACGGGTCCAACCCTGTGAGGCGAGCCCTGCCCAGGTGACCTTTGTTCCACATCTCCTGCCAATGATCCGGGGCATACACGCAACCTTGTTCGCGAAGTCCAAGACAGATATGTCACCACTGGAATTGCAGCAGTTGTTTGAAAATCGCTATAAGAATGAGCCTTTTGTGGATGTTCTCCCCGCTGGCAGTCACCCTCAAACCCGTAGTGTGAGAGGTACGAATATGTGTCGTATTTCCGTGATGCAGCCCCAGGGTCGGGATACTCTGCTGGTAATGTCGGTAATCGATAACCTCGCCAAGGGCGCTTCTGCCCAGGCGATACAGAATATGAACATTATGTTTGGCCTAACTGAGACGTTGGGCTTGGAGAGCCCGGCGCTGCTGCCTTAGAATCAAAAAAATACGACAATCGATAAAACCCGGTTAAGCCGTAGCGGATTTTTGGGAGCTCAGAGTGAAAGGCAGCAAGCAGTACCGTATGAAAGTGGTGCCCCATCGCCCCTTTTCAGGTGTAATCACAGCAGGTGGTGTCGCCCTGTTGGTACTGGTTACTTCTGCCAGCTCTTACTACGCCGGACAGTATCAACTGCGTAAAAACCTCGATGAAAAAACGAGGGAGTACACAAGGGTACTGGGGCGCCTTGAGGCGTTGAACAGTGAAAATGAAACTCTGCGCATGCGTGCAGCAACTGCTGAGCAGTCCCTGGCGATTGGTGAGCAGGCCAGTGAGACTGTACGAACCGAGCTTGTGCAGAAAGAAAACCAGATCGCAGAGCTAAAGCAGGAAATCTCTTTTTACCGCGGCGTTATGGCCCCGGCAGATGGTGGTGAGGGAGTATCTATAGGCCGCTTTATTCTTTCGCAGACGGCTGATGCGCGGAGTTACCAATACAAATTACAAGTCCAGCAGTCGGCGGTGCGACGCAACGTGGTTCAAGGCTCAGCCACTTTCACTGTGGTGGGGCGCCAGGATGGAGAGCTGAAAAGCTACCCACTAAAAGATTTGTCTGACCAGGTGGAGAGCGTATCCATTCCACTGCGTTTTAAATACTTCCAGAATATTGAGGGCGAACTGCGCCTCCCCGAGGGCTTTGTTCCTGAAGGGGTGGAGTTATCGCTTAAGTCTACCGGGCGCAAGGGATTCAATATCGAACAGCGCTACGGTTGGCTGGTACAGAAAAGCTAGCATTAATGCCAGAGGCATGAGGTTTTAGGGATTATGTTGAGAAAAAAAGAGAAACAAGTAGCTATGGCCAGTTCCGGTAGTAACCACACGACCCTAATTGCGCGCCAGACAGAAGTATCTGGGGATATTCACTTTCGTGGCAATCTGGTCATTGAGGGCAAGGTAAAAGGCAATGTCACCGCTCATAGCGATAGTGATGCGCGCCTGCAGATAGTCGATGGCGGAATCATAGAGGGAGAGATCCGTGTTCCTCAGGTGGTGATTAACGGAAACGTGAATGGCGATGTGTACGCCACGCGCCACCTGGAGCTGGCGGCCAAGGCTATGGTGGAAGGCAATGTGCACTATAAGCTGATTGAGATGGTAAAGGGTGCCCAGGTGAACGGGGCCCTGGTTTCCAACGTGGATATTAGCTCCGCTGGTGAGCCCCCCATGATCGGTTACTCGGAAGATGAGACTGTCATCGAGGCTTCCTGAAGCCCACTCGACAGGCCTGGCAGGTGAGTAGCACCAGGGCCTGTTGCTCGCAAATACTTGACTGGTTTCCTGGGTTTAAGCAAGATGACGCCCCCGTAGCTGCATTCTGCATAGCTTTTATGCGAGCTGCGAATGTCCCGATGAGTTGAGAGAGACTTATGTCAGAAGCTGTATCCTTTTCTCCTGCGCCACTGGTAGTCACCGATAAAGCTGTGGCCAAGGTAAAGAGCCTGTTGGAAGAGGAGGGCAACCCGGAGCTCAAGCTCAGGGTGTTCGTCACCGGTGGTGGCTGCTCAGGATTCCAATACGGTTTTACCTTCGATGAACTGGTTGCCGAAGACGATGCCATCATTGAGAAAGATGGTATCCAGGTACTGGTTGACGCCATGAGTTATCCATACTTGGTTGGCGCCAATGTTGATTACGAAGAGGGTTTGGCCGGATCTCGCTTTGTGGTGCAGAACCCCAATGCTTCCTCAACCTGTGGGTGCGGCTCCTCCTTCTCGATCTGAGCCGCACTTTAGGCGATTTGAGCGGTGTTTCAGGGGGAGTAAATGGCGCCCAAAACAGCCTCTTTTTTTGCTCCTGTGACTCCGGGGCAGTTGCCGGGCAGGCCGAGTAGAGTCTGCCGGGCCAGCCAGGCAAAGCCCACAGCTTCCAGCCAGTCGGCATCGATTCCATAAGTGCCGGTATCGGTAATTGACCAGGTTGGCAGTCGTCTCTGCAGCCGAGACAGCAGATCTTTATTTTTGGCCCCGCCCCCACAAATCAGTAGTTCCCCCCCATCAGCGAACAAATGCACAGCCTCGGCAATACTGGCGGCAGTTACTTCCGACAGGGTTGCCTGCACGTCTGCAGGAGACAGCTCCAGGCCAGCTAGCGCCTGCTCCAGCCAGCTGGCATTGAAGGTTTCACGGCCGGTACTCTTGGGAGGCTCCGCAGCAAAATAGGGATCTGACATCAGGCGATTGAGCAACTCGGGGTGGGCACGACCACCAGCGGCCCAGGCGCCATCCCGGTCAAACGGTTGCTTCTTATGTAGGTTCACCCAATAGTCCAGCAAGGCGTTGCCGGGCCCGGTATCGTAACCATATACACTGCCATCGGCTGTCAGCTCGGTGATATTGGCCATTCCACCGATATTCACCACGGCGCGATTGCCCTCGGTTTTAAAAGCGGCGCGGTGAAATGCGGGCATCAGTGGCGCACCCTGGCCTCCGAGGGCCATATCGCGTCGGCGGAAGTCCGCTACCGTACTGATACCAGTCAAAGCTGCGATAGTGTTCGGGTCCCCCAGTTGTAAAGTGAAGGGGGAGGTCACAGTGCCTGGCGGGCGGTGCCGCACAGTTTGTCCGTGGCTGCCAATTGCGGTTACTGCGCTGGCCTCAATACCGGCACGGGCCAACAGGGTATTGGTGGCCTCGGCAAAAGCCTGGCCGAGCTGTCGGTCCAACTGTCCGGCACGATCCAGTTCAGAGGGACCTGGGGCGCACAGGGCTAGGATGGCATCACGCAGCGAGGGGTGAATCGGGTGGCCCAGAGCTGCCAGGATACGCGGCTTGATTCTCTCTTCGCCGCCAAAATCGACCAGTGCAGCGTCGATGGAATCGACGCTGGTGCCGGACATCAGACCGATAAAAAGATCGGGCATATTGAATGGCGCTTTATCAATTGTTTTCGTCAAGTTTGGCCAATGCTGGGCCCTGGTAGTTTTCCAGTTTTGCCAGCAGAGGTTGAGTCTGGTTTTTGAAGCGCGTCATTTCAGAGGACGGCACTGACTTGGCTTTGGGAAGCTTGCGCACAATTGTTGCAGGGTTCCGATGTCTTCCGTCCACCAGGAATTCGTAGTGCAGGTGTGGACCGGTTGCATACCCGGTTGAGCCTACAGTGCCTATTACTTGGCGCTGTTTTACTCGTTGACCTTTCTTCACTTTGCGTTTGGTCAGGTGTAGGTAGCGGGTAACGTAACGTTCTCCGTGCTGAATAAATACATAATTGCCGTTGGGCTTACTGTAACCGGATGCGATCACACGGCCATCCCCTGTCGAGTAAACCGGGGTGCCACGCGGGGCGGCATAATCTGTGCCGTTGTGAGGGCGGCGCGACTTGAAAACCGGGTGCAAGCGCCGTGGATTAAAGTGGGAGCTGATGCGCACTATATCCAGCGGCGTACGAATAAATGCCTTGCGCATGCTTTTGCCTTCAGGCGTGTAGTAATTGGCGTCGCCGCTACTGTCGATGTAGCGCACTGCACTGTAAGTGCGGCCCTGATTGGTAAAACTGACCGCTAGAATGGGGCCGTTGCCAATTTTTTCCCCATCCAGGAATTTCTCTTCAAACATCACGCTAAAGGTGTCGCCCTGGCGTATATCCAGTGCAAAATCGATATCGGAGCTGAACACATCAGCCACTTCCATAATCAGGCTATCACTCAGACCGGCCTCACTTCCGGCAACAAACAGGGAACTGTCAATTTGAGCCAGGCGATAGGCGGGGTGGCTGTCAGGCTGGCGCTGTACCAACGTATGCTGGAAGTCATTACCCTCTGCGCGGGTAAATTTGACTTGGTTGAGACGGTCTCTCTGTAGTTCCAGACTTTGCAGTTGGCCTTCGGAGTTGACCTTAAATGTCAGCTCTTCACCGGGAGTTAGACGCGCTAGTTTCTTAGCTTCCTTGCCGCTGCCAAGCAGCTGATACATTTCGCCTGCGCTCACTTTGGCACGCTTGAACAGATCGGAAAGGGTGTCTCCGTTGCGCACCGTGAGGTTCAGGGACTGTATTGCCTCTACCGTCGCACTCGCCAAGGGAATGCTCTGGCGGGGCGAGACAGCCGCCAGTTGCTTGTCAATTTCCAGCGTGTCTTCATCTAAGGAGGAGAGATTGACGTCCAGGGGCATGCGCTTGGCTTCTACCTCTGGAGTGGGAATAAATAACGCCAATAGGAGTACGCAGGTAGCGACACCAGCTGTTAGTGCGTGTACTCGCGGAAAGTGTTTGGGCAAGGCGCCAATACGGACACGTGAAGTCGGTTTGCGATGATTTTGCATGGTATTAATGGGCGGCGCCGGCTGTGGTTGTTATCTGCGCTTGAAAATCAGGGTGTTTAAAAAACAGGCATTGAAAGGGCTTTATAGCAAAAAAGCCGCCTTGGTTCACGGGGTAATTGACCCGGCTATCCATGAGTAAGTTCCTTGGCAGTAGTTTTACAGGTCGTGTCGAGCGCTTTTGTCCGCTTGTATTTGCTGCAAACTTCGGTAATGTTGCAGCGCATTTTGCCGCCGTCCGGCGGTACTAATTTCAAGCCTGAAGATGAGGGGAAAGCATGGCTGGGGTCGACATGACACTGCTTGAAGACTTGGACCGCCGCGGATTAATCAATCAAGCGACTGGTGACGGCGAACTGACGCAGCATTTGTCGGAGAGTCGAACCCTCTATTGCGGCTTTGATCCTACCGCAGACTCCCTTCATATAGGTAGTTTAGTACCATTGCTGACTTTAAAGAGGTTTCAGGCGGCGGGACATAAGCCCATAGCGCTTGTAGGCGGTGCCACGGGCTTAATCGGCGACCCCTCTTTCAAGGCGCAAGAGCGCAGCCTTAATACGCCCGATGTTGTTGCAGGCTGGGTGGATAAACTGAAGAGCCAAGTTTCCCAGTTTATTAATTTCGAATGCGGTGGGAATAGTGCAGTTGTTGCGAATAACCTCGACTGGACGCGCGATTTGAACGTGCTAGATTTTTTGCGTGATGTGGGAAAGCACTTCTCTGTTAACAATATGGTTAACAAGGAATCCGTAAAGCAGCGTATCCAACGTGAAGGGGAGGGGATTTCCTTTACCGAATTTTCCTACATGTTGCTGCAATCAATGGATTTCTCCGAGCTGTATAAATTGCACAATTGCACCCTGCAAATTGGCGGTTCAGATCAATGGGGCAATATTACCGGTGGTGTAGATCTGACCCGTCGACAACACCGTGGTAAAGTCTTTGGCCTGACTCTGCCATTGGTGACTAAAGCAGACGGCACCAAGTTTGGTAAAACAGAAAGCGGCACTATCTGGCTCGACCCTAAGCGCACCAGCCCTTATGCCTTTTACCAGTTTTGGCTGAATACTGCTGATGCAGATGTGTACAAATTCCTGCGTTACTTCACTTTCCTTAGTGTCGATGAAATTGATGCGATTGAAACTGCTGACCGTGAACGTGCCGGCAGGCCCGAAGCCCAGGGTATCCTTGCGCGAGAAGTTACCCGGCTGGTTCACAGTGAGGAAGGCCTGGCTGCCGCGGAACGTATTTCCCGTGCGCTTTTCTCTGGAGATATCGCTGACCTGTCCACAGGTGATTTGGAACAATTGCGTCTTGATGGTTTGCCCTCTTCTGTACTTCCGAAAGGTTTCGGCGAGCAAAGCCTGATTAACCTATTGGTTGACGCGGGCATGGCTCCTTCAGGCAAACCGGTGAAAGACGCCTTGGGCCGCAATGCGGTTTTGGTCAATGGAGAGGCTGTTGGCATGGAGATGAACGCAAATCCGGCCACGGTTTTTAGTCGTGAAAAGGCACTTGGCGACAGCTACTTTATCGTGCGCTTGGGCAAGAAGAAGTACCATCTGTTCAGCCTTGCTGGTTGATTGTTTTTTATCCGGTTTTTGCTTAAAAAAACTTTTTTACAGAATTGTCATAAAAGTGCTTGCCGGCCCTCCCTGAAGTCCGTATAGTTCGCCTCCTCGCTGCTCAGGCAGCAGCGGGAAGGCAGCTCCAAGTAATTGATTTTCTTAAGAAAATTTCTTCAAAAAGAGCTTGCCAAGCACGGAGAGGTCGCTATAATGCGCACCACTTCAAGCAAGGGCGGAAA
>NZ_CP174301.1:4005000-4117500 GCF_052467165.1 Microbulbifer variabilis | reverse complement strand
GTCGTTAGTAGTCGTTTGTGTTGTATGGTCAAGCGACTAAGCGTATACGGTGGATGCCTTGGCAGCTGGAGGCGATGAAGGACGTAGGAGCCTGCGAAAAGTCTAGGGGAGCTGGCACACAAGCTTTGATCCTAGAATGTCCGAATGGGGAAACCCACTCCTTTTAGGAGTATCCATAACTGAATTCATAGGTTATGGAGGCGAACCCGGGGAACTGAAACATCTAAGTACCCGGAGGAAAAGAAATCAACCGAGATTCCCTTAGTAGCGGCGAGCGAACGGGGATTAGCCCTTAAGCTCTTTATGTTTTAGTGGAAGGTTCTGGAAAGTACCGCGATACAGGGTGATAGCCCCGTACACGAAAAGGCATTTAGAGTGAAATCGAGTAGGTCGGGACACGTGTTATCTTGACTGAATATGGGGGGACCATCCTCCAAGGCTAAATACTCCCAGCTGACCGATAGTGAACCAGTACCGTGAGGGAAAGGCGAAAAGAACCCCGGAGAGGGGAGTGAAATAGAACCTGAAACCGTATACGTACAAGCAGTAGGAGCCCTTCGGGGTGACTGCGTACCTTTTGTATAATGGGTCAGCGACTTATTGTCTGTAGCAAGGTTAACCGCTTAGGGGAGCCGTAGAGAAATCGAGTCTTAATAGGGCGTTTAGTTGCAGGCAATAGACCCGAAACCCGGCGATCTATCCATGGGCAGGTTGAAGGTTGAGTAACATCAACTGGAGGACCGAACCCACTAATGTTGAAAAATTAGGGGATGACCTGTGGATCGGAGTGAAAGGCTAATCAAGCCGGGAGATAGCTGGTTCTCCTCGAAAGCTATTTAGGTAGCGCCTCGCGTCTCACCCTCGGGGGTAGAGCACTGTTTGGGCTAGGGGGTCATCCCGACTTACCAACCCCATGCAAACTCCGAATACCGAGGAGTGCAATCGCGGGAGACACACGGCGGGTGCTAACGTCCGTCGTGGAAAGGGAAACAACCCAGACCGCCAGCTAAGGTCCCAAATACCAATTAAGTGGGAAACGATGTGGGAAGGCCCAGACAGCTAGGAGGTTGGCTTAGAAGCAGCCATCCTTTAAAGAAAGCGTAATAGCTCACTAGTCGAGTCGGCCTGCGCGGAAGATATACCGGGGCTAAATTGGTAACCGAAGCTGCGGATGCCTTCGGGCATGGTAGAGGAGCGTTGTGTAAGCCGTTGAAGGTGGATCGGGAGGTCTGCTGGAGGTATCACAAGTGCGAATGCTGACATGAGTAACGATAAGGGAGGTGAAAAACCTCCCCGCCGGAAGACCAAGGGTTCCTGTCCAACGCTAATCGGGACAGGGTTAGTCGGCCCCTAAGGCGAGGGCGAAAGCCGTAGTCGATGGAAAACAGGTTAATATTCCTGTACTCGCTATTGCTGCGATGGAGTGACGGAGAAGGCTAGGCCAGCATGGCGATTGGTTGTCCATGTTTAAGGTTGTAGGCTGGGGACTTAGGCAAATCCGGGTCCCTAAGGCTGAGAACTGATGACGAGTCTCTTTTAGAGACGAAGTGGTTGATGCCCTGCTTCCAGGAAAAACTTCTAAGCTTCAGGCAATAGTGAACCGTACTCTAAACCGACACAGGTGGTCAGGTAGAGAATACCAAGGCGCTTGAGAGAACTCTGGTGAAGGAACTAGGCAAAATGGTACCGTAACTTCGGGAGAAGGTACGCCGGTTTTGGTGATGGGACTTGCTCCCTAAGCTGAGGCCGGTCGAAGTGACCAGGTGGCTGCGACTGTTTATTAAAAACATAGCACTCTGCAAACACGTAAGTGGACGTATAGGGTGTGACGCCTGCCCGGTGCCGGAAGGTTAATTGATGGGGTTAGCTTCGGCGAAGCTCTTGATCGAAGCCCCGGTAAACGGCGGCCGTAACTATAACGGTCCTAAGGTAGCGAAATTCCTTGTCGGGTAAGTTCCGACCTGCACGAATGGCGTAACGATGGCCACGCTGTCTCCACCAGAGACTCAGTGAAATTGAAATCGCTGTTAAGATGCAGTGTACCCGCGGCTAGACGGAAAGACCCCGTGAACCTTTACTACAGCTTTGCACTGAACTTTGAGCCTATTTGTGTAGGATAGGTGGGAGGCTTTGAAGCAGCGACGCTAGTTGTTGTGGAGCCGTCCTTGAAATACCACCCTGGTATGTTTGAGGTTCTAACTCTGGTCCGTTATCCGGATCGAGGACAGTGTATGGTGGGTAGTTTGACTGGGGCGGTCTCCTCCCAAAGAGTAACGGAGGAGTACGAAGGTGCACTCAGCATGGTCGGAAATCATGCAATGAGCATAATGGTATAAGTGCGCTTGACTGCGAGACAGACATGTCGAGCAGGTACGAAAGTAGGTCATAGTGATCCGGCGATTCTGTATGGAAGGGTCGTCGCTCAACGGATAAAAGGTACTCCGGGGATAACAGGCTGATACCGCCCAAGAGTTCACATCGACGGCGGTGTTTGGCACCTCGATGTCGGCTCATCACATCCTGGGGCTGAAGCCGGTCCCAAGGGTATGGCTGTTCGCCATTTAAAGTGGTACGCGAGCTGGGTTTAGAACGTCGTGAGACAGTTCGGTCCCTATCTGCCGTGGGCGTTGGAGATTTGAGAAGAGTTGCTCCTAGTACGAGAGGACCGGAGTGAACGAACCTCTGGTGTTCCGGTTGTCACGCCAGTGGCATTGCCGGGTAGCTATGTTCGGACGGGATAACCGCTGAAAGCATCTAAGCGGGAAGCCTCCTTCAAGATAAGATCTCCCTGGGAACTTGATTCCCCTAAAGGGCCGTGGAAGACTACCACGTTGATAGGCTGGGTGTGGAAGCGTTGTGAGGCGTTGAGCTAACCAGTACTAATTGCCCGTGCGGCTTGACCATACAACAGAGATGGTTACTAACGACTAGCTAAGCTAGCGGATTGTGAGTTAGAGACATACGATCGCTTGCGGTGTATTACTACAGATTGTTTTACCGACTTATTTGGGGTTATCGCCGGTCAACAACATGACCGAGGCAAACAGCGATAACGCGGCAGGCCAAGCACATTGCTTATAAGACCAGCGCCAACCCAAGCCAGTTTGCCTGACGACAATAGAGTTGTGGAACCACCTGATCCCTTGCCGAACTCAGAAGTGAAACGCAACATCGCCGATGGTAGTGTGGGGCTTCCCCATGTGAGAGTAGGTCATCGTCAGGCTTCTAATCCGAAAGGGCCACCCATTGGGTGGCCCTTTTTTTATGTGTAAAAAAATACCCGTGAAGAGCCGTAAAGAAGAAAAGCAAAAACTTGGAAGTTAATGATAAAAAGAAGTTAAAAATAAAAAGAAGCAAAGATGAAACGAAGAAAAATTAAAAAAGAAAAGCTAAAAATAAAAACTAAGAAAATAATGTGACAAAGAAACCCCTTGAAAAATTTAAACAGGAAAAACCCCGCTAAAAAGTCGAACACGTTTACGCGGCTGTAAATAAAGAGTTCTCCTCGCGGCTTTCTCTCCTGAAAAAAATTGAGCGCCCAGCTATTTTTTACTGCAACCTTCCCTGGAATGGCATTCCCAAATAATTTACCGCAGTACTACTAGTAGTCTTCCCGGAAAAAATCTTCCCAATAAAGAAATTATCTCCGCTGTAAAAAAGGGCCTGACAGGGATAAAAGTGACACAAAAATACCAACGAAAAAGCCGGTGATTTTTTGTGCGCTCGCGCAATGTCACACAACTGTAAGGCTGGCAGCGGATATACCACAGTTATACACAAGTCTATCCAGCCATTCTGTTAATAACGGCCGACCTGTGGAAATCACCCTAGAATCAGTGGTGTTTTTTTACCCATTAAAAGACCCCCTATGGAAACAAAGGCCTGAAAGTGGATATCCCGGAGTTATGCACAGGTCTATCCATGGATTCTGTTAGTAACCGTCTCTTCATCCGCTTGTCATCAGTTATAAACAACTACCTGTTTAGACAGAGATGTCAGTTTTATTAAAGGTGGCACGGAAGTCTTTGTGATCGAAAGTTTGGCTTGGGTGGAATAAGAGGGAAATAAAAAAGCCCCTCTGAGTGGGGCTTTTTTATTTAGGTTGTGCTGAAGTATGCAGAAGATAGTTTGCTATGGTTCATAGGCATTTTCTGGGACCAGATCGTAATTCATTTCTTTTAGGCTCAGCTCATCAAGAGGAACCAGCTGTGCGGGAAGAGAAAAGCTACGTAGTGGCTTACCCTGGGCCCAGTCCAGGATAGTAATTGTTTCTGTTTCTTCTTGGAGCTGGTGTAGTAGGCCCTTTAGTGCGATCGCATTAGCTGAAGATAAGAAGTGATACTCATGCTCTCCCTCCAGCTGAACGAAACGGGACTCCTTATCAGCTTCTTCAATACGAAGCCATGCTGTACCTTTATCCACACCCTCTTCACCGAGAACCATAGGCCCAAGTGAGTCTTCATAGATCGAGGTTAAGTTGTTAACTATTGGAGGGCGTAATGTGCCAACCCAAACCCAACCAGAGAGACTTATACGACTTAACTGCCATTCACACAGCCAGACTGTCTGATCATCATCGATGCGAAACTCACGATACTCTCGCTGCCCAAGATAGCTGTCAAAACTAACTTCCTCGTTGGGGTTATCCCGACGGAAGCTGTGTAGCTGCTGGGTCATCTCATAATTGACTTCCCAGTGTTTTCTTAAGCGCCACTGCATAGGGTATTGACCCCACTCGACGATATATTCTTCCCGCTCGCGGATAGTTTCTACAACCCGCCAGAAGGCGCCATCAATCAAAATGCAGGTATCGCCAATTTTACAGCCTGGAGCAATGATGCTGCATTCCGGTGACGCCTCTGAAGCGCTGACAATATGTTCAGCGCGCCCTTCGATTACATCGTACCAGGGGAATCCATGGCGCAAGGGCGGAGGGAATGCGAGTGGTGGTCGACCACCGAGTAGGCGACGAAAAAGTACCGACTTCTCAATTTCCAGGTCAGAGAGAGTATAACCTTCCTGTTGGGTGATCTGGCCCCAGGCAAAGGCGGCTCGGATTAGGTGTTTTTCACGGTCTGAAAAGCTCATGGGTGCAGTCATGGGCAAACTAAAACGGAAACCTTACCACTGTGGGGAGGAGGGTGCTAATGCAATTCATTGACATGGGATGGTAAAGGACAGGTTTACTTGAGCTTAGATACACTGGGGTACTCGACAAATAGATTAGGAGAAGCTGTCGTGGTATGGATGCGGAGGTTATATTTCGGTTGTTTAGTAATGGGTTTTTTTATCGCCCATGGTGCTATGGCGGCCGAAGGAAATGGTGGGGCTGACGATTGCTATCTTGATGGATGGCAATACTCATTGCAGTGTTCTCGGATTACAGTTGGGAAAGAGGACACACAAGTTAAACTGGCCGTAATGGTTTCTCCCGCGCTGGATGAAAGCGGAGAAGAGCCTCTCTATCTACTCGCGGGGGGGCCTGGGCAGGCGGCGAGTGATCTTGCAATCCTGCTGAACAAGTTTCGTAAAATAAACCAAACGCGTGCAATCGTATTGGTGGATCGCCGCGGTGCAGGATTATCCCGCCCATTTAGCTGCGGTATTGATCGCAATACGCCAAACGAATTGGAAGTGATCTCAAAATCACTGGCAGATTGCTACCTGCAACAAACAACATTTGCCAATTCACTCAGTAGCCGCCAGACCATTGAAGACCTTGAACTGGTGCGGAAACATTTCGGCCACGAGAAGATTTCCCTGTGGGGTGGTTCCTGGGGAACACGGACAGCTTTACTTTATCAGCAGTGGTATCCGGACAGTTTAACTGCCTTGGTACTAGATGCGGTAGCACCTATAGATACAAAGGTGTTTTTAGGGGCTTCGGCTGCTGAGCATGCCTTGCAAACTTTAGTGAGAGACTGTCAATCCGATTTAGCCTGCTCCCGGTTTGGTGATTGGCGGGGAGAATTGGAACAATTGCTGATTAACTGGGATGACTCCGCTGCGAAAAAATTTCCGGATCCAGTTACGGGGAGAATATCCGAGCAACCCATGTCACTCTGGGCCTTGCAAAGCATGATCCGGGCGGCTTTGTACTCTCCCGAAGCGTCTGCGCAACTGCCATTTGCAATCACTGAAGCAGGCTCAGGTAATTACTTGCCATTGGCCGGTATAGCGGGATTTTTTTCAGATACAACAACGGGAATGTCCCTGGGCCTGACTTTCTCTGTTGCCTGCTCAGAGGAGTTACATCGAATCAGCGAGGAAGAAGTTGCTGCGGATATTGCTGGTGCTTTTATTGGCAGGGCTTTTCTTGAGTTTTTTTCTCGTGGCTGTGATGTATGGCCTGTGCCTAAAAGGCTTTATAGCAAACCTGAACCCCGTCACCATCCAGTATTGTTAATATCGGGTGAAGCGGATCCGATCACGCCGCCAATCTATGCACAAAAGGATCTTGATTATCTCTCCAATAAGCAGCACCTGGTAGTAATGGGGGGAGGACATATTAATTCCATTCGAGGTTGTATTCCTGATTTGATTGATAAATTTCTTACTTCACCTGAAGTGAAGCTGGATCAAGCTTGTGTGAAGGATATTCACAGACCGCCGTTCATGATTGGAGCTTATGGACCAGAGTTGGATCGGAGAGGCGGTTCTGATTCAAAAGGAATGGAACAGGGGGGGAGCGGCAGTGATTAGAGTTAATTCGGTTAGTAAGCAGTTTTCGGGAACCCCTGTACTGAAGAACCTGAACTTTTCTATTGCTGATGGGCAGATAACAGCCTTACTGGGTGCCAATGGTGCGGGCAAAACGACATGTCTTCGCATTATTACCGGTTTACTAAAAGCAGATAGTGGGCATGCTTATGTTGGTGGCCTGGAGGTTTCAAAGTATCCGAAGGAAATACGTCGGCAGTTAGGCGTGGTTGGAGACCGGGAGGGACTTTATGAACGTCTTACCGTAGCGGAGTATTTGTCCTTTTTCGCCAGTGCCCAAGGGTTGGCTGGAGATAAATTAGAATTTGCATTGCAATCTGTGCGAGAAGAGTTAGAGCTATCCAGCCTTTGGAATCGTCGAACAAAAGGGTTTTCTCAAGGGGAGAGAATGAAGGTGTCTCTCGCTCGGGCGCTAGTACATCGGCCCTCCCATCTGATTTTGGATGAGCCCACCCGTGGTTTAGATGTGCTTGCTGCCAGGTTACTGCGTAGAACTCTTTTAAACTTGAGGTCAGAGGGAACAGCAATTTTATTTTCGAGCCATATTATGGCTGAGGTTGTAGAGCTATCCGATACTGTTTTAATCATGGCAAATGGCGCTATTGTCGATAGTGGAACCCCGGGCGAACTCAATACACGTTCAGGTAGTAACAGCCTTGAGGATAGTTTCGTGAAGCTTGCTTATGGTCAAAGGGCAGGGAAGCGTCAGCAGGGAGAGGTAGCATGAGTATTGTCGATAATGTTTTATCACAGCAATTCCAAGCACTGGTTCTAAAGGAGCTTCTTGAAGTTTGGCGTGATCGGCGGGCTTTAATGATTGCATTGGGTTTTACCCTTTTATTTCCAGCAATAATGATTGGAAGTGGTGCCCTATCTTTTAAGGTAGTGTCCGAAACCAATTTAAATATTGCCATTGTAGGTAGTGACTATGCCCCTTTATTAGAGAATCAATTACATGGAACTGGTTTCCGGATTGATCAGTTGAGGGAGGGGATTCCACGTGAACTTCTTGAGGATAAATATGATGCTGTCCTACAAATAGGCAAAGAATTTGAGACAGACTATCGCAATCTCCTGTCTCCCAAAGTCTATTTGTATGTTGATGGTTCAAGTAAATCTGGTGGGCGAGGTATTCAGCTTATACAGGAGCGCCTGGGTACCCTACAGAAAACAATTATGCAGCAGCGTTTATCAGCACGTGGTATTGCGCCTCAGGTTCTTACTCCCTGGCAGTTACAAATAAGGGACGTTAGCACTCCGTCCAGCCGGGGGTTAGCTATTTTAGGAATTATGGTGCCAGTGCTATTGATTATGGCGTTGATGGTATGCAGCGCAGCTCCATCTATCGACACCTCTGCGGGAGAGCGGGAGCGCATGAGTATCGAAACCTTATTGCAGCAACCCTTGAATGGTTGGCAGATTATTGTGGCGAAAGTGCTCGCCGTAACCAGTATCGGTTGGTTTGGGTCACTTCTTTCGCTCGCAGTTTTAACGCTATCATTTACTCTTTTACCACTGGCAGAAATTGGAGTGCAGTTTTCTGCAGGAATAGCCGAGTTGGTGGCTATGAGTTTTTTGTTATTGCCACTGGCATTGCTGGTTGCTGTTCTCCAGATTCTTTTGGCCCTGCGCTCCCAGTCCTTTAAAGATGCACAAATCCAGCTGAGCATTTTGCAGGGATTACCTGTCGCATTGCTGATGATAGTAAATCTATCTGACATTAAATTGGACTCACCCGCTTGGCAACTGACCCCCTTAATCGGGCAGCAACAATGGCTCAGCCTGTTAATGGCAGGTGAGGCGATACCTGTACCCTTGGCTCTTGCTGGCTCCTTGGTCACCCTATCTTTGGTTGGGCTGTGTATATTAGTAGGTGCACGTGCTTTGAGTCGTGAGAGCCTGCTTGGGGCTACCTAGCTGATGAATTGAGAGTTGTATTGGCATGAATGACTTCCGCGAGGGGCTGCTGAGTATTAATTTGCAGTCAATTGCTGATAACTATCTAGATCTGACCGAGAAGTTGGCTGGTGGCGCCCGCTGTGGCGCTGTGGTCAAGGCGGATGCCTATGGCCTAGGTATGACCCAGGTAGCGCCGACCCTCTACCGGCAAGGCTGCCGGGACTTCTTTGTTGCAACCCAAGCGGAAGGGGAGCGTCTTCGTAGAGAGCTGGGGGACGAGGTCCGCATCGTTATTCTAACCGGGGTGCGAAATGGGGCAGAATTAGAGTGTGCCCATGCAGGGTTGATGCCAACACTGTTTACCCTGGAGCAATTGCGCAATTGGGTCGAAATATGTGCTCGCGCGGAATTAGTGGCTCCCTGTGCGGTAAAAGTGGATTCGGGTATGACCCGCCTGGGTCTCAGCGAGGAGGAGTTTGAACTACTACTGGGGGACCGGCAATTACTTGGCTCCGCGGATATACGCATCCTTCTCAGCCATCTGGCTTGTGCGGATGAGCCGCTCCATCCACAAAATAGCTTTCAATTGCGCAGTTTTAAAGAAGCTGGTGAGAGGCTGCGTTCACTGTGTCCCGAGGTGCAGCTGAGCCTCGCTAATTCCTCAGGCATTTTCCTCGGTGAGGATTATCACTTTGATATTGCCCGCCCCGGATCTGCTCTCTACGGGATTAACCCGGTTCCCGGTACTCCCAATCCAATGAGGCCCACAGTAGCACTCAGTCTACCGATAGTGCAAAAGCGTTTTGTCAGTCGCGAACAGTCTGTTGGTTATGGAGCGACCCAACAGGCTGCAGCAGGAAGCTGGCTGGCAGTGGCTCGGGGTGGCTATGCAGACGGTATAATCCGGGCTCAGGGTGGCCGGGGTCGCGGCTGGGCCTGCGGTCGCCATCTACCGATAATCGGTCGTATATCTATGGATTCCACTACTTTCGATATCTCTGCGTTATCCGACCAAGACCGGGAATCTCTGCAGTCCATAGATGTTCTCAATAAAGAGCTAACGGTGGATGAGGTGGCAGAATACGCTGGCACTATTGGTTATGAGGTGTTGACCAGCCTCGGACATCGTTATTTTCGTCGCTATATAAAAAGTTGATCACCTTGCAAGACACTATCGCAAAAAGCTCACTGGAACAGTTACGCCCGGTATTGGAATTACTGGCTGATGGTAATCTGCATTCTGGGGAATCTCTCGGTGCAGCCCTTGGAGTAAGCCGCGCTGCAGTGTGGAAGCAATTAAAGAAACTTGAGCATTACGGATTGGCTCTCGAATCGGTTAAAGGGAGGGGTTACCGTTTGCCTGGAGGGTTGGAGTTGCTCTCTTCGGACAAGATTTACGAGGGGCTTGGGGATAATTCCAATGCTCTTTTACGCGAGCTGATTTTATTTGACGAGGTGGGCTCGACGAATACACAGCTCTTAACTCGCATGGAGCAGGGTAGTGGGCATGCTATTGCCATGCTTGCAGAAAGACAGAGTGCTGGTCGAGGGCGTCGCGGTCGAGGCTGGATCAGCCCTTATGGGGTTGGGGTGAGTTTGTCTGTCGGCTGGGAGTTCAGCGGCGGAGTGCAAAGCCTGGAGGGACTGAGCCTCGCGGTAGGGGTGGCGTTGGCGCGGGCATTAGAACGTTTTTCGGTACCGGATATCCGCTTGAAATGGCCCAATGATATCTGGTGCCGTGGCCGGAAGCTTGCAGGGGTTTTGCTTGAGCTCAAGGGGGATCTGACCGATCGCTGTGCTGTGGTTATCGGCATAGGGCTGAATAGTGGCCTGCGCATTGAAACCGCCACTGAAATTGATCAGCCTTGGGCGGATTTGCAGCAGATTTGCCCGGGGATACCGCGTAACCATTTAGTGGCTGCGATATTGGATGAGCTGTTACCGTTATTGCACGAATATCCACAAAGAGGATTTAGTGCTTACCGGGATGCCTGGACCAAGCTGGATCAATTTGCCGGCCAACCGGTCACACTGCAGGCCGGTTCTCAGGTTTGGGCCGGTATCGCCGCCGGGGTAGATGACAAAGGTGCCTTAATTTTAGATATGGATGGAGAGCTGAAACACTTTCATGGAGGGGAAATCTCTTTGCGGGGGCAGGTTTGATTCTGGAACTGGATATTGGTAATACCCGTGGCAAATGGCGCCTGTTAAACGAAGGGCAGGTAGATATGCGCGGGCATTTTGGTACCTCCGACTTGCGTGAAGGTCGTATGCCGGACGGCTGGGATAAGCTGGGCCTGGAGTTGCAGCCCAAGCGGGTTCGCGTGGTAAATGTTGCGGGCCCCGTAGTCGCTGAGTCGTTGTCAGAGCATGTAAGATCCTTGTTTTCTCTGGATGTGGAGTTCTCACAGGTACTCGAAGAATGTGCCGGAGTTACCTGTGGCTATGACAACCACCAGGTGTTAGGTACTGATCGATGGCTGGCGATGCTTGCCGCATATGGCCGGGACCAGAGTGCAGCACTAATTGTGGACTGTGGCAGCGCGGTTACCCTAGATTTGATAGACAATAACGGAGGTCACCTTGGTGGGTATATCGTACCCGGTATAGGTTTAATGCAGCGCTCTCTGCGGCTGGATACTCATGCGGCCAAGAGTGCGCAGGCGTTTACATTGACGACATCGTTAAGTGCTGGGCGCAATACCGATGAGGCCATTAATCGCGGACTATTTCTAATGGTGCTTGGGGCAATCGATCGGGCACTTGATCAACTGCGAAATTATACTGGTGGGGAGCCGTTACTGTGGCTTACCGGTGGAGATGGGGCGCTACTGTCCTCTCTCTATCAAAGTGAGCATCACTTGGTGCCGGAGTTGGTACTGGATGGCTTGGCGTTGAGTAATCCCTAAATATAAAGACTGTTATGCGTTGGATCGCTCTCTTCTTACTGATACTTAATCTGGGGGTGTTTGCCTGGTTTATGGCGGCATCCCCAGCTAATGATGGCACCGTCAGTGTTGTCAGCCCAGGTCGGGGCACTGAAATCCAGGAAATTGTCTTGGTTAGTGAAATATCGCCAGAACAGCTGCCCCCAGTGGAAGAGGAGACGGCCCCGTTAGCCACTGAGGTCTCTGGAGAGCAATTGTGTACCTTGATCGGGCCTTTTCCCGAAGAATATCTGGGGAAGGATATAGTGGAGCGTCTCTCCGCCCTCCAGGTTTCTGCCAGTCTTCGCGAAATTCAAATGCAAGGGCAGATGCGTTACTGGGTTTTTTTACCGCCGCTGAACTCTCGTAGAGAGGCATTCAACCGTTTGCGTGAACTGCAGGCCCAGGGTATCGATAGCTATGTAATCCCCAAGGGTGCTCTTGCCGACGGTATATCATTTGGTATTTTCAGTGAACGCGAACGCGCAGAAGGTCTTGCTGAAGAGCTGGCGGAAAAGGGAATTGGGGCGCAGTTCCGTGAAGAGCCTCAGACTCATATGGAGCGTTGGATTATATTGGCACCTGGGCAGGCTGAACGTTTGGCTGGAGAATTCTGGCAACATCTGCAGGAAGAGCACCCCAAGCTGGATCGGCGCAGAAATCTTTGTTCAGAAGTGGCGAGCTGAAAGGCTCTCGACTATAGGTCTTAATCCTCACGGCTTGATATTTAGCGGCTGAATTTTTCTCTATGAGGCAAATGGCGACACAAAAAATTCCGATTTATCTGTAAAAAGGGTGTTGCTTGTCAGGATAACTTCCCCTAGAATCCCGCCTCCATTGACGAGGCTGACCAATCAACTTCGCCAATGAATGGGATAGTGCTGGCGTAGCTCAGTTGGTAGAGCAGCTGACTTGTAATCAGCCGGTCGGGGGTTCGACTCCTCTCGCCAGCTCCATTTTATCCCAGCATTGTTCAACATTAAATTTCGCAGGTAAGTCTGTGAAATTTAAAGAAAAAAATGTTGACAGTGCAGCGGAAGGTGTAGAGAATGCACCCCGCATTGAGGCAGGGGTTCCCGAGTGGCCAAAGGGATCAGACTGTAAATCTGACGCGAAAGCTTCGGTGGTTCGAATCCACCCCCCTGCACCATTTTTTACACCGTAAGGTGTTGCCGGCGAAACGGATTGTTTCGTTTGGAGGCTCCCGCAAGCGGGCATAGTTCAATGGTAGAACCTCAGCCTTCCAAGCTGATGATGCGGGTTCGATTCCCGCTGCCCGCTCCAGTTATGGGTTCAGCTGGAATACCCTCCGGATTGGCAAGCCTTGTGGTCGCCTGGTTTGGCGAGATATTTGCTCATGTAGCTCAGGGGTAGAGCACACCCTTGGTAAGGGTGAGGTCGGCGGTTCAAATCCGCCCATGAGCTCCATTTTTAATAGCCGCGAGGGTGAGAGCTCTTGCGGTTGTTTGTGTCCGGGGTCGGGGTTTTCCGGGTCGGATGCGCATGTTCTGGACATGGGTGGGATCGTTAACGGCTCACCTATATTAGGAGGCTGCAATGGCAAAAGAAAAGTTTGAACGTTCCAAGCCCCACGTGAACGTGGGCACCATCGGTCACGTTGACCACGGTAAAACCACCCTGACCGCTGCTCTGACCCGCGTATGTGCGGAAGTATGGGGCGGTGACGCTGTAGCTTTCGACGGTATCGACAATGCACCGGAAGAGCGTGAGCGCGGTATCACCATCGCTACCTCTCACGTTGAGTACGAGTCCCCGACTCGCCACTACGCGCACGTAGACTGCCCGGGACACGCCGACTACGTTAAGAACATGATCACCGGTGCTGCTCAGATGGACGGCGCTATCCTGGTATGTTCCGCAGCTGACGGCCCCATGCCGCAGACTCGTGAGCACATCCTGCTTTCCCGTCAGGTAGGTGTACCTTACATCGTTGTATTCCTGAACAAAGCGGACATGGTAGACGACGAAGAGCTGCTCGAGCTGGTAGAGATGGAAGTTCGCGAACTTCTGGACCAGTACGAGTTCCCGGGTGACGACACTCCGATCATCGTTGGTTCTGCTCTGATGGCCCTGAACGGCGAAGACGACAACGAAATGGGTACCACCGCTGTTAAGAAGCTGGTTGAAACCCTGGACGAGTACATTCCTGAGCCGGAGCGCGCTGTAGACCTGCCGTTCCTGATGCCGATCGAAGACGTATTCTCCATCTCCGGTCGTGGTACCGTGGTAACCGGTCGTGTAGAGCGCGGTGTAATCCACACTGGCGACGAGATCGAGATCGTTGGTATCAAAGAGACCACCACTACCACCTGTACTGGTGTTGAGATGTTCCGCAAGCTGCTCGACGAAGGTCGTGCAGGTGAGAACATCGGCGCGCTGCTGCGCGGCACCAAGCGTGACGAAGTGGAGCGTGGTCAGGTACTGGCTAAGCCAGGTTCTATCACTCCGCACACCAAGTTCGAAGCGGAAGTGTACGTACTGTCCAAGGACGAAGGTGGTCGTCACACCCCGTTCTTTAAAGGCTACCGTCCTCAGTTCTACTTCCGTACTACCGACGTAACTGGTGCGGTAGAGCTGCCGGAAGGTACTGAAATGGTAATGCCGGGCGACAACATTCAAATGGTTGTTACCCTGATCGCTCCGATCGCCATGGAAGACGGCCTGCGTTTCGCTATTCGCGAAGGTGGTCGTACCGTAGGTGCGGGCGTTGTTGCTAAGATCATTGAGTAATCTTTGATCTTCGTGCCGCCGAGGTTCCTTGGCGGTGCACCAGATGAGAGGGCAGGCTATAGTCCTCTCCATCTTCGAGTGTTAAAGCACTCGTGATGTACAGGCCAGTAGTTCAATTGGTAGAGCACCGGTCTCCAAAACCGGCTGTTGGGGGTTCGAGTCCCTCCTGGCCTGCCATTTTCAATCACTCCGCTTAGGATAAGCTTAGGGGTGTCGCGAAACCCTGCTTATGAGTGGGGCTTTTGTGTTTTTGAGCACTAGGGGCTTATCTGTAGTGCGCTAAGGGCTTCATATATGAATGCTAAAGCAGAAGCGAAAACCTTTCGTCTTGACGGCCTAAAGTGGCTGCTGATAGTGCTGTTGGTTGGCGGTGCTGTCGCGGGCAACTCTTATTATGCCGAATTCCCCTTGATCTACCGCGTGTTGGCAGTTACTGCCATCTGCTTGGTCGCTCTGGTTGTGGCAGTAAATACCGCCAAAGGCAATGCTCTCTGGCAACTGTTGCGCGAGGCGCAAACCGAGGTCAGGCGCGTGGTTTGGCCGACCCGCCAAGAGGCAACCCAGACCACAGTGATTGTGGTGGTTTTTGTATTGATTATGGCGTTAATTCTCTGGGCGCTGGACTCCGCATTAGGTTGGGCGGCATCCAAACTCATCGGCTAAAGGTTGATACATGTCAAAGCATTGGTATGTGGTCCAGGCTTACTCGGGATATGAGAAGCGTGTTGCCAGCTCCCTAAAAGAGCGAATTGAGCTGCACGAAATGGATCACCTGTTTGGTGAAGTGCTGGTTCCCACCGAAGAAGTGGTGGAGATGCGAGCAGGACAGAAGCGTAAAAGTGAGCGTAAGTTCTTCCCCGGCTATGTTCTGGTGGAAATGGAACTGAATGATGACACCTGGCACCTGGTAAAAGAAACTCCACGTGTGCTCGGTTTTATCGGTGGTAAGGCGGATAGGCCGGCGCCTATTACCGATCGAGAGGCGCAGGCTATCCTGAATCGCATTGATGATTCTGTCGATAAGCCGAAGCCCAAAACACTGTTTGAGCCTGGCGAAATGGTTCGGGTTATCGACGGTCCGTTTAATGATTTCAATGGTGTGGTTGAAGAAGTTAACTACGAGAAGAGCCGCTTGCGCGTAGCAGTGTTGATTTTCGGACGCTCCACCCCGGTTGAGCTGGAATTTAGCCAGGTAGAAAAGACCTGATTCCAGTATATTTTTTTGCCCTCTTTCGCCGCGAGGTGGAAGGGGGTTTTCGCGTCCCCGAAAAATAAGTTTTATTTTTGGGGTTTTGGGGAGCCGGTTCCTTTGATCATAGTGGTTAGTTGGAATGGGCGTTACCACCCATCTAGAGGAGAGCTGTAATGGCTAAGAAAGTAGAAGCTTATATCAAGCTACAAGTTAAGGCCGGTCAGGCCAATCCAAGTCCACCCGTAGGTCCTGCACTGGGTCAGCACGGCGTGAACATCATGGAATTCTGTAAGGCGTTCAATGCCCAGACCCAGAGCCTCGAGCCAGGTCTGCCAGTGCCGGTTGTGATCTCTGTTTACAGTGATCGCTCCTTCACCTTCATTATGAAATCTCCGCCTGCCGCGGTCCTGCTGCGCAAGGCTGCCAAGATCAAGAGCGGTTCCGGTCGTCCTAATACCGACAAGGTGGGCAAGGTTACCCGTGCTCAGCTGGAAGAGATCGTGGAAATGAAGAAAGCCGACCTGACTGCATCCGACATGGACGCGGCCGTGCGCACCATCGCCGGTTCCGCACGCAGTGCCGGTATCGAAGTGGAGGGTCTCTAAGTGGCTAAATTGAGCAAGCGTCAGCGCGCTATCGCTGAGAAAGTGGAAGCTGGCAAGGCTTATGGCATTGAAGAAGCTGTTGCCCTGCTGAAAGAGCTGTCCAACGTTAAGTTTGCAGAGACTGTAGACGCCTCTGTAAACCTGGGCATCGACCCGCGTAAATCCGACCAGGCTGTTCGTGGTGCGACCACTCTGCCGCACGGTACCGGTAAAGAAGTTCGCGTAGCTGTTTTCACCCAGGGTGCAAATGCTGACGCCGCTAAGGAAGCGGGCGCTGACCTGATCGGTATGGATGAGCTGGCTGCCGATGTTAAAGCCGGCAAGATGGACTTCGACGTAGTAATCGCTTCTCCGGATGCGATGCGCGTAGTTGGCCAGCTGGGTCAAATCCTCGGCCCGCGTGGCCTGATGCCGAACCCAAAGACTGGCACTGTAACTCCAGACGTTGCCACTGCTGTTAAGAATGCCAAAGCTGGTCAGGTGCGTTTCCGCGCTGACAAAGGCGGCATCATCCACGGCGGTATCGGCAAGGTAGCTTTCGATGCAAATGCACTGAAAGAAAACCTGGAAGCCCTGGTTGCCGACCTGAAGAAAGCCAAGCCGGCTTCCGCTAAGGGCGTGTACCTGAAGAAGATCACCTTGAGCACCACTATGGGCCCGGGCCTGGTTATCGACCAGTCTTCTCTGACCATCTAATTATGGCAGTGCAGCCCTCTGGGGCTGTATGCCGAAATGAACTTTGGGGTCCACTTGATGCTTCGGCAGAAATGTGGGCCGTCAAAGACCGTAGGTGCCCGGTGCGTTGAGGTTTAACGTGTCTGGCTTAATCCAAACCTCGGCCAGGTTGGTCGCTAAGAGGTTTGAGCCTACGCAGACGGTGTCGCCCAAACCAGTATTTTTTACTGGATTTGAGCTTTATGCACCGGAACGGATCGGACGGTTAAGTCCGATTTTTTTCAAATCCAGGAGTGACACTATGGCTATTGGACTCGAAGACAAGAAAGCGATTGTCGCAGATGTCCAGCAAGCTGCTGAGGGTGCTCTGTCTGCGGTAGTTGCGGATTCCCGCGGCGTAACCGTGAATGACATGACTGCCCTGCGCAAAGAGGCTCGCGAGAACGGCGTTTGGTTAAAAGTCGTCCGCAATACTCTGGCGCGTCGCGCTCTGGCAGGAACCGATTACGAATGTCTGACCGACAAATTCGTAGGTCCCAGCATCATTGCATTTTCCAACGAACACCCGGGTGCCGGCGCGCGCATCCTGAGCCAGTTCGCCAAGGGCAATGACAAGCTGGAACTGAAAGGTGCTGCCTTCGAAGGCGCGATCACCGACGTCGCACTGTTGGCAAGCCTGCCGACATACGACGAGGCGATCGCCAAGCTGATGAGCGTGTTGAAAGAAGCATCTGCTGGCAAGCTGGTTCGCACTATTGCGGCCGTTCGCGACCAAAAAGAGCAGGAAGCTGCATAATTTTTTCGCAAGAGCGAATCGCAGTTTCAAAACGAAATACGAGCAGCTACTGCTCAAACCAATTCAGGTAATGACTCATGTCTCTGACTAAAGAAGATATCATCAACGCTGTTGCTGAAATGTCCGTTAAGGACGTTGTTGAGCTGATCGAAGCGATGGAAGAGAAGTTCGGTGTAACTGCTGCTGCAGCAGTTGTAGCCGGTCCGGCTGGTAGCGAAGCAGCTGCTGAAGAGAAAGACTCTTTCGACGTGATCCTGACCTCTGCAGGCGACAAGAAAGTGAACGTGATTAAAGCTGTTCGCGGCATCACTGGCCTGGGCCTGAAAGAAGCCAAGGCATTGGTTGACGGCGCTCCGAGCCCGCTGAAAGAAGGCGCAACCAAAGACGAAGCTGAAGCCGCTAAGAAAGAGCTGGAAGAAGCTGGCGCAACTGTAGAACTGAAGTAATTCAGTTGTTGCGATTCCCGCTAGCAGTCGCGTAAAGCGGCAGGTAGCGGTAAGGCTGGTGGACTTTGTCCGCCGGCCTTTTTGCCGTTTGCGGTACTGAGGTTTTTAGTGGTGCCGGCGGAAGGAAAAACCGTGGCAAACCTCATTTAACCATAGCGCAGCCATGCTGCCTAAAAGCAAGCGGAGAGGTTTCTGATCAGTACAGCCCAAACTGTGTTGCTCAGAGGCTTCTCGCCCGGAGGAACTCCCGAATGGAGTTCCACGAAGTCTTGTCACTGATCAAGCTGGGGAATTTGAATGGCTTACTCATATACTGAGAAAAAACGTATCCGCAAGGATTTTGGCAAACTGCCTAAGGTCATGGATGTGCCCTTCCTGCTTGCGATACAGCTGGATTCATATCGCAATTTTACACAGGCCGACAAGCGCCCAGATGACCGCCTGGATGTTGGCCTGCAGGCGGCGTTTAAATCTGTATTTCCAATTGTCAGCTATTCCGGCAATGCCGCCCTGGAGTACGTGAGCTATACGCTGGGTAAGCCGGCTTTTGATGTAAAAGAGTGCACCCTGCGCGGTGTCACTTACGCGTGCCCACTGCGCGTGCGAGTACGCCTGATTATTTACGATAAAGAGTCTGCGAATAAGTCCATCAAGGACATCAAAGAGCAGGAAGTGTACATGGGCGAAATCCCGCTCATGACCGACAACGGTACTTTTGTAATCAATGGTACTGAGCGGGTAATCGTATCCCAGTTACACCGTTCCCCGGGTGTATTTTTCGATCACGACAAAGGCAAGACTCACTCCTCCGGTAAGCTGTTGTACGCCGCACGAGTTATCCCTTACCGTGGATCCTGGTTGGATTTCGAGTTCGACCCGAAAGATCTGGTATTCGTACGTATCGACCGTCGCCGCAAACTGCCAGCGACGATTCTGTTGCGTGCACTGGGTTATAGCTCCCAGGAAATGCTGGAGATGTTCTTCGAGACCAGCAGGTTTGAGCTGCACGAGGATCACGTCAGCCTGGAACTGATCCCTTCTCGCTTGCGTGGTGACGTTGCCTCCTTTGATATCAAAGATGACCAGGGCAAGGTGATTGTGGAAGAGGGGCGTCGTATCACTCCGCGCCACATTCGCCAGCTGGAAAAGGCCGGTGTTGAGAAACTGGAAGCACCCCTGGAGTACCTGTTTGGCCGCACCTTGGCCCACGATATTGTCGATGAATCCACCGGCGAAATTGCGGTCGAGTGTAATACCGAGATCACTGCAGAAGTGATCGCGCAGTTGCGTGTGCTGAATATCAAGCAGTTCGATACTCTGTACACCAATGATCTGGACCGGGGACCGTTTATCTCCGATACCCTGCGTGCAGAGCCCTCCCGCACTCAGCTGGAAGCGCTGGTAGAGATCTACCGCATGATGCGCCCGGGCGAGCCACCTACCAAGGAATCTGCGGAGTCCCTGTTCGAGAACCTGTTCTTTACCGACGAGCGCTATGACCTGTCTGCGGTTGGCCGCATGAAGTTCAACCGCCGCCTGGGCCGTGAAGATGAAACAGGCCAGGGCACCCTGAGCAAAGAAGATATCGTTGATGTGCTGAAAATGTTGATCGATATCCGCAACGGACAGGGTATGGTGGACGATATTGACCACCTGGGTAACCGTCGCGTGCGTTCCGTAGGTGAGATGGCTGAAAACCAGTTCCGCGTTGGCCTGGTGCGTGTTGAGCGCGCGGTCAAAGAGCGCCTGTCCATGGCAGAGTCTGAAGGCCTGATGCCGCAAGACCTGATCAACGCCAAGCCGGTAGCAGCTGCCGTTAAAGAGTTTTTCGGTTCCTCACAGCTGTCTCAGTTTATGGACCAGAACAACCCGCTGTCGGAAGTTACCCACAAGCGCCGTGTTTCCGCATTGGGCCCGGGCGGCCTGACGCGCGAGCGCGCCGGCTTTGAGGTACGAGACGTACACCCTACGCACTACGGCCGCGTATGTCCTATTGAAACACCGGAAGGACCGAACATCGGTCTGATTAACTCCCTGGCGACTTACGCCCGTGCCAACCACTATGGCTTCCTTGAGAGTGCCTACCGCAAAGTGGTTGATGGCAAGGTTACCGACGAAATCGAGTACCTGTCTGCGATTAACGAGGCCAACTACGTAATTGCCCAGGCGTCTGCTGCTGTTGATGATGAAGGCAATTTCACCGATGACCTGGTGAGCGTGCGTCACCAAAATGAATTCGCCCTGAAAGCGCCGGGTGAAATTCAGTATATGGATGTATCCGCTAAGCAGGTGGTTTCTGTAGCTGCGGCAATGATTCCTTTCCTTGAGCACGATGACGCCAACCGTGCATTGATGGGATCGAACATGCAACGCCAGGCGGTTCCAACCCTGCGTGCTGAAAAGCCGTTGGTGGGTACCGGTATGGAACGCACTGTGGCGCGTGACTCCGGTGTGTGTGTGGTAGCCAAGCGCGGCGGTGTGATTGAGCGTGTAGATTCCAGCCGCGTTGTAGTGCGAGTGGCTGATGCTGAGGTTGAAGCCGGTGATGCAGGTGTGGATATCTACAACCTGACCAAGTACATCCGCTCCAACCAGAATACCTGTATTAACCAACGCCCGATCGTAAGCACCGGTGATCGCGTTGAGCGCGGTGACATTCTTGCCGATGGCCCGTCTGTTGATCTGGGTGAGCTGGCACTGGGCCAGAATATGCGCATCGCATTTATGCCCTGGAATGGCTACAACTTTGAGGACTCCATCCTTATCAGTGAGCGTGTTGTACAGGAAGACCGCTTCACCACCATCCATATTCAGGAGCTGACCTGTATTGCCCGTGATACCAAGTTGGGCAGTGAGGAAATCACCGCGGATATTCCTAACGTGGGTGAGTCTGCGCTGAATAAACTGGATGAATCCGGCATCGTGTATATCGGTGCGGAAGTGGGCCCCGGCGATATTCTGGTGGGCAAGGTAACTCCGAAAGGTGAAGCACAGCTGACTCCGGAAGAGAAGCTGCTGCGCGCAATCTTCGGTGAGAAAGCCTCCGACGTTAAGGACACCTCCCTGCGTGCGCCTAGCGGCACCCGCGGTACCGTGATCGATGTACAGGTGTTTACCCGCGACGGTCTGCAAAAAGACCAGCGTTCCATCGATATCGAGAAAGCCCAGTTGGATGAGGTTCGCAAGGACCTGAACGAAGAATACCGCATTGTTGAAGCCGCTACTTTTGAGCGCTTGCAGAAGGCATTGCAAGGCCAGAAAGCCGCTGGTGGTAAAGGTATCAGCAAAGGTCAGGAACTGACTGCTGAAGTGCTGGGTGCGCTGCCACGCGAAGACTGGTTCAAGCTGCGTATGGAAGAAGAAGGCTTGAATGATCAGCTGGAAAAGGCGGAAGCTCAGTTGAAAGAGCGCCGTAAGCTGCTGGACGAAGCCTTCGAAGACAAGAAGAAGAAGCTGGAGTCCGGCGATGACCTGGCTCCAGGCGTATTGAAAATCGTTAAGGTCTACCTGGCGATCAAGCGCCGTATCCAGCCGGGCGACAAGATGGCCGGTCGCCATGGTAACAAGGGTGTGATCTCCGTAATCAAGCCCGTTGAGGATATGCCTTACGACCAAAACGGTGAGCCGGTAGACATCGTTCTGAATCCACTGGGGGTTCCCTCGCGGATGAACGTCGGGCAGGTTCTGGAAATGCACTTGGGCATGGCTGCTAAAGGCCTCGGCGTCAAAGTCGACAAGATGATCAAGGAGCAGCAGGAAATTGCCAAGGTACGCGGTTTCCTGGAAGAGGTTTACAACTCCACCGGTGGTCGCCGTGAGGAGCTGGAAACCCTGTCCGATGAGGAAGTCATGGGAATGGCGCACAACCTGCGTCGCGGTGTGCCTATGGCAACTCCCGTATTCGACGGTGCCGATGAGAGCGAAATCAAGCAATTGCTCCGCCTTGCGGATATCCCAGATTCCGGACAGATTACTCTGCACGACGGCCGTACAGGTGATGCCTTTGAACGTCCTGTGACTGTGGGCTACATGTACATGCTCAAGCTGAACCACCTGGTGGACGACAAGATGCACGCGCGTTCCACTGGTTCCTACAGCCTGGTTACCCAGCAGCCACTCGGCGGTAAGGCCCAGTTCGGTGGTCAGCGTTTCGGGGAGATGGAGGTCTGGGCACTGGAAGCTTACGGTGCGGCTTACACCCTGCAGGAAATGCTCACAGTTAAATCCGATGACGTGGAAGGTCGTACCAAGATGTACAAAAACATCGTGGACTCTGACCACCGTATGGAGCCCGGCATGCCGGAATCCTTCAACGTACTGGTTAAGGAAATCCGCTCTCTCGGTATGAACTTCGAGCTCGAGCACGAGTAAGACCGATTTGTGCAGCAGCCTGTTAGCAGGCGAATTGAGACAAGTGCCGGCGCCCCTGAATGCAGTAGGGCACCGGCCCACCCGGCACAGCTTGTCTGCCGGGTTGACTATCCCCTAGTGGAGGAAAGGCCTTGAAAGATTTATTAAATCTGGTGAAGTCCCAGGAGCACCTGGAAGAGTTTGATGCGATCCGCATCGGTCTGGCCTCGCCGGACATGATTCGCTCCTGGTCCTACGGCGAAGTGAAGAAGCCGGAGACCATTAACTATCGTACCTTCAAGCCAGAGCGCGAAGGTTTGTTCTGTGCCAAGATCTTTGGTCCAGTGAAGGATTACGAGTGCTTGTGCGGTAAGTACAAGCGCATGAAGCATCGCGGCATTATCTGTGAGAAGTGTGGCGTTGAAGTTACCAAGGCCAAAGTGCGCCGTGAGCGTATGGGCCACATTGAGCTGGCTAGCCCGGTTGCGCATATCTGGTTCCTAAAATCCCTGCCGTCCCGTATCGGCCTGCTGCTGGATATGACCCTGCGTGATATCGAGCGTGTGCTGTATTTTGAATCCTACGTGGTAACCGAGCCCGGCATGACCACCCTGGAGCGCGGCCAGCTGCTAAATGACGAGCAGTACTTCGAGGCGATGGAAGAATTCGCCGATGAGTTCGAAGCAAAGATGGGTGCCGAAGCGATCCAGGAGTTGATGAGTGACATCGAATTGCCTGCTGAAATTCAGCGTCTGCGTGAAGAGATCCCGGCTACCAACTCCGAGACCAAGATCAAGAAACTGTCCAAGCGCCTGAAGCTGCTGGAAGCTTTCTACAAGTCCGGCAATAACCCCGAGTGGATGGTAATGCAGGCACTGCCTGTTCTGCCGCCGGATCTGCGCCCACTGGTACCGTTGGATGGTGGCCGCTTTGCGACCTCCGATCTGAACGACCTCTACCGCCGTGTGATTAACCGTAACAACCGCCTGAAGCGCCTGCTCGAGTTGAATGCGCCAGATATTATCGTGCGCAACGAAAAGCGTATGCTGCAGGAATCTGTGGATGCGCTGTTGGATAATGGTCGTCGCGGCCGTGCCATCACTGGCTCTAACAAGCGCCCGCTGAAGTCCCTGGCGGACATGATTAAAGGTAAGCAAGGTCGTTTCCGTCAGAACCTGCTGGGTAAGCGTGTTGACTATTCCGGTCGTTCCGTAATTGTGGTCGGTCCGACCCTGCGCCTGCATCAGTGTGGCCTGCCCAAGAAAATGGCGTTGGAGCTGTTCAAACCGTTTATTTTCGGCAAGCTCGAAGCCCGAGGCCTGGCCACCACCATCAAAGCTGCCAAGAAAATGGTAGAGCGCGAGGAAGCGGTCGTTTGGGATATTCTCGACGAAGTTATCCGCGAGCACCCGGTACTGCTTAACCGTGCCCCGACTCTGCACCGTCTGGGTATTCAGGCGTTTGAGCCGGTACTGATTGAAGGTAAAGCAATCCAGCTGCACCCGCTGGTTTGTGCCGCCTATAACGCCGACTTCGACGGCGACCAGATGGCAGTACACGTACCGCTGACTATTGAAGCGCAGCTGGAATCCCGCGCGCTGATGATGTCCACCAACAATATCCTGTCGCCCGCAAACGGTGAACCGATCATCGTACCTTCCCAGGACGTGGTGCTGGGTCTGTATTGGATGACCCGTGAGCGTGTAAATGATAGAGGCGAGGGCATGTTCTTCTCCGATATCAAGGAAGTGAGCCGCGCCTTCTACGCCAAGCAGGTTGGCTTGCAGGCGAAAGTCAAGGTGCGCATCCGCGAGAAGATTCTTGGTGAGGATGGGGAGAAGCACGAGAGTATCTCTGTACAGGACACCACTGTCGGCCGTGCGCTGCTTTGGAACATCGTACCGGAAGGCCTACCGTTCGAGCTGGTTAACCAGCCGATGAAAAAGAAATCCATTTCTCGTGTGCTTAACGAGTGCTACCGCAAGGTGGGCCTGAAGGCGACAGTTATTTTCGCTGACCAGCTGATGTACACCGGTTTCGATTTCTCTACAAAGTCCGGCTCCTCCATTGGTGTGAATGACTTTGAAATCCCAGCTGCTAAGGCCGACCTGATCGGCGCTGCTGAAGCTGAAGTAAAAGAGATTGAAAGCCAGTTTGCTTCTGGTCTGGTAACCCAGGGTGAGAAGTACAACAAGGTTATCGATGTTTGGTCCCGTACCAACGATAAGGTAACCCAGGCAATGATGGCGGGGATCAAGAAAGAGAAGGTGATCGATCGCGAGGGTAAAGAAGCCGAGCAGGATTCCTTCAACTCTGTATACATGTACGCCGACTCAGGCGCACGGGGTTCTGAGGCGCAGATTCGCCAGCTCGCTGGTATGCGTGGTCTGATGGCTCGTCCAGATGGTTCCATTATTGAGAACGCCATTACCGCGAACTTCCGTGAAGGTCTGACTGTACAGCAGTACTTCATCTCGACCCACGGTGCTCGTAAAGGTCTGGCGGATACCGCACTGAAAACCGCTAACTCCGGTTACCTGACTCGCCGCCTGGTGGATGTTGCTCAAGACGTGGTAATCACTGAAGTGGATTGTGGCACCGATGATGGTCTGACAATGGCGCCGGTAATTGAGGGTGGTGACGTAATCGAGTCTCTCGGTGACCGTATCCTCGGCCGTGTTGTAGCCCGCGATGTCCTCAAGCCTGGTAGCGATGAAATTGCCGTTCCCGCTGGCACTATGATCGACGAGAAGTGGGTAGAGCGCATCGAAGCCATGGGTATCGATGAGGTTCTGGTTCGCTCCCCGATCAGCTGTACCACCGCCCACGGTATTTGTGCCCAGTGTTACGGTCGTGACCTGGCCCGTGGCCACCGCGCCAACCCAGGTGAGTCTGTGGGTGTTGTTGCCGCACAGTCTATCGGTGAGCCGGGCACTCAGCTGACCATGCGTACCTTCCACATTGGTGGTGCTGCGAGCCGTGCTTCTGCAGCGGACAGTATTCAGGTGAAGCTGGGCGGTACCGTACGCCTGCACAATGTGAAGACAGTGAAAACCGAAGCCGGCACTCTGGTAGCGGTTTCCCGCTCCGGTGAGTTGGCTATTGCTGATGGTGCTGGCCGCGAGCGTGAGCGCTATAAGCTGCCTTACGGCGCTGTGATCAGCGTTTACGAAGGTGCTGAGGTAGACGGTGGCCAGATTGTGGCCAAGTGGGATCCGCACACCCACCCCATCATCACCGAGGTTGCCGGTTGGGTGAAGCTGTCCGGTATGGAAGACGGTCTCTCTATTCGCAAGCAGACCGATGATATTACCGGTCTGTCCTCTATTGAGGTAATCGATCCGGCCGAGCGTCCGGCAGCGGGTAAAGACCTGCGTCCTGCAGTAACCCTGGTTGATGAAAATGGCGAAGAGCTGACTCTGGCTAACAGTAATGCGCCGGCGCACTACGCATTGCCGCCGCGCGCCATCCTCAGTCTGGCTGAAGGCAAACAGGTGAACGTGGGTGACGTTATCGCGCGTATTCCGCAGGAATCCGGTGGTACCAAGGATATCACCGGTGGTCTGCCGCGCGTTGCCGACCTGTTCGAGGCCCGTAAGCCGAAAGAGCCGTCTATCCTGGCGGAAATCTCCGGTACGGTTTCCTTCGGTAAAGAGACCAAGGGCAAGGTTCGTCTGCAGATTACTCCGCGCGACGGCAAGCCTCTGGCCAACGGTAAGGATCACTACGAGGTTCTGATTCCGAAGCACCGTCAGCTGACTGTGTTCGAGGGTGAAACCGTAGAAAAGGGTGAGGTTATCTCCGATGGCCCGTCAAACCCGCATGACATCCTGCGCCTGAAAGGTGTGGAAGAGCTGGCACGCTACATCACCAATGAGATCCAGGAAGTTTACCGTCTCCAGGGTGTAGGCATTAACGATAAGCACATCGAAACGATTGTGCGTCAGATGTTGCGTAAAGTGGAGATCACCGAGATGGGTGACTCCGGCTTTATTAAGGGCGATCAGGTTGAATACCAACGCGTGATAGAAGAGAACGAACAGCTGCGTGCCGAAAACAAGCAGCCTGCGCAATTCGAGCGTCTGTTGCTGGGTATCACTAAAGCCTCTTTGGCCACCGAGTCCTTCCTGTCGGCGGCTTCGTTCCAGGAGACTACTCGCGTTCTAACTGAAGCGGCGGTAACCGGCAAGGAAGACAGCCTGCGCGGTCTGAAAGAGAACGTAGTAGTGGGTCGCCTGATTCCGGCAGGTACTGGTCTGGCCTACCACAGCGAGCGCAAGCGCAAGCGCAGCCTGCAGTTGGAAGAGAGCTTCAGTGAAGGTCCTTCCGCAGCAGAGGTGGAAGCGGCCTTGACCGAGGCCTTGAAGTCCTCTGGCGAATAAGGTGTATTCCCACTTTGCCTTGCAGGCGGAGTGGGGTATATCCAGGCATTTCGGTGCCGAGTGAGATTGGCGACTGTCTGTGATGTAAGCACTTACTTCCGTCGCCGATTGACTAGGCGGGTTGTCGCTTATAGAATGCGGCCCCCGCTGATGTGGGGTGTTTCGTCCGGCCTTCGAGTCGGCGCTACACACAGACGACAGGCCCTCACTGTAAGAGGTGGGGGCATTTTATTTTTGGAGTGATTTTTAATGGCAACGATCAACCAGTTGGTTCGTAAGCCGAGAAAACGCAAAGTCGAAAAAAGCGACGTTCCCGCTCTGCAGGCCAGCCCGCAGCGTCGTGGAGTTTGCACTCGCGTGTACACCACTACACCGAAGAAGCCGAACTCCGCACTGCGCAAAGTTTGCCGTGTGCGTCTCACCAACGGTTTCGAAGTAACTTCGTACATCGGTGGTGAAGGCCACAACCTGCAGGAGCACAGCGTGGTACTGATTCGCGGCGGTCGTGTAAAAGACCTGCCGGGTGTGCGTTACCACACTGTACGCGGTGCACTTGACTGTGCCGGCGTAAACGACCGCAAGCAGGGCCGTTCTAAGTACGGCGCCAAGCGTCCTAAAGGTTAATCTCCTTTAACGATTTGCGTTTCGGTTTCCAACCGGAGTAAGGCTGAGCTCGCCGGATTGTAAGGTTTTACGGCGGCGTCTCAGAATAACCCTGAAGAGAGGCAATACCCATGCCGAGAAGACGAGTAGTCGCCAAGCGCGAAGTACTACCCGATCCCAAGTTCGGGAACGTCACCCTGGCCAAGTTCATGAACCATGTCATGATCAGCGGCAAGAAGTCAGTAGCAGAGCGTATCGTATACGGTGCCCTGGAGACTGTTTCTGAAAAAATGAACAAAGACCCTATCGAAGTATTTGAGGAGTCTTTGGAAAACATCGCGCCTATGGTGGAAGTTAAATCCCGCCGTGTTGGTGGTGCGACCTATCAGGTGCCTGTAGAAGTGCGCCCCTCGCGCCGTATGGCTCTGGCAATGCGTTGGTTGGTGGAGTTCTCCCGCAAGCGCGGCGAGAAGTCCATGGCTCAGCGCCTGGCCAATGAAATGATCGATGCAGCTCAGAACAAGGGCGGTGCGGTCAAGAAGCGTGAAGATGTACACCGCATGGCGGAAGCCAACAAGGCGTTCTCTCACTACCGCTTCTAAGTCTGATGATTACCAACATCGGAAATTAATACCGAAAGGCAGCACGGAAATTTCCAGGCTGCCTTTTGCCGTTATATCGAGGATACAACTGTGGCACGTAAAACGCCTATCGCACGTTACCGCAACATCGGTATCTGTGCCCACGTAGACGCCGGTAAAACCACCACTACTGAGCGCGTACTTTTCTACACTGGTCTGTCCCACAAAATTGGTGAGGTGCACGAAGGCGCCGCAACCATGGACTGGATGGAGCAGGAGCAGGAGCGTGGTATTACCATCACTTCCGCTGCAACCACCTGTTTCTGGGCCGGCATGCAGCAGCAGTTCGACCAGCACCGCGTAAACATCATCGACACCCCGGGACACGTTGACTTCACCATTGAAGTAGAGCGCTCCCTGCGCGTACTCGACGGCGCGGTTGTTGTTCTGTGTGGTTCCTCTGGTGTTCAGCCTCAAACTGAAACCGTTTGGCGTCAGGCGAACAAATACGAAGTACCGCGCATGGTATTCGTCAACAAGATGGACCGCGCCGGTGCGAACTTCCGCAACGTTGTGAGCCAGCTGAAAGACCGTCTGAACGCAAACGCTGTACCGCTGCAAATGACCATCGGTGCTGAGGACGAGTTCAAGGGGGTTGTTGACCTGGTGAAGATGAAAGCCATCATCTGGAACGAAGCAGACCAGGGCATGACCTTTGAATACGCTGACATCCCCGCTGAGCTGCAGGACGAGTGCGACGAAATGCGCGAGTACCTGGTAGAAGCGGCGGCTGAAGCCAGCGAAGAGCTGATGGAGAAATACCTGGAAGAGGGTGAGCTGACCGAAGACGAGATCAAGGCAGCTATCCGCCAGCGTACTCTGGCCAACGAAATCGTTCCGGTTCTGGGCGGCTCCGCCTTCAAGAACAAGGGCGTACAAGCTGTACTGGACGCAGTTATCGAATACCTGCCGGCGCCGACTGAAGTTAAGGCGATCGAAGGTACTCTGGAAGACGGCGAAACCGTTGAGACCCGCGAAGCGGATGACGAGGCTCCGTTCGCCGCTCTGGCGTTCAAAATTGCTACCGATCCCTTCGTTGGCACCCTGACTTTCTTCCGTGTCTACTCCGGTAAGCTGGAGAGCGGTACTGCGGTATACAACTCCGTAAAAATGAAGAAAGAGCGCGTTGGTCGTATGGTGCAGATGCACTCCAACGACCGTCAGGAAATTAAAGAAGTATTGGCTGGCGACATCGCAGCTGCGATCGGTCTGAAGGATGTAACCACTGGTGACACCCTGTGTGCCGAGAGCAACAAGATTGTTCTGGAGCGTATGGAGTTCCCAGAGCCGGTAATTTCTGTTGCGGTTGAGCCCAAGTCCAAGCCGGACCAGGAAAAAATGGGTATTGCCCTCGGCAAGCTGGCCCAGGAAGACCCGTCTTTCCGTGTGAAGACCGACGAGGAAACCGGTCAGACCATCATCTCTGGTATGGGTGAGCTGCACCTGGACATCATCGTCGACCGTATGCGTCGCGAGTTCAACGTTGAAGCGAACATCGGTAAGCCTCAGGTTGCCTACCGTGAAGCGATCCGTAACACCTCTGAGATCGAAGGCAAGTTCGTTCGTCAGTCCGGTGGTCGTGGTCAGTTCGGTCACGTATGGGTGAAATTTGAGCCCGCTGAAGACGAGTCCCAGGAAGGTCTGGAATTTGTTAACGAAATCGTGGGCGGTGTTGTACCTAAGGAATACATCCCGGCGGTATCAAAAGGTATCGAAGAGCAGATGCAAAACGGTGTTCTGGCTGGCTACCCGCTGCTGGGCCTGAAGGCAACTCTGTACGACGGTTCCTACCACGATGTGGACTCCAGTGAAATGGCGTTTAAAATCGCCGGCTCCATGGCGACCAAGAAGCTGTCCTCTGTGGGCGGTGCAGTACTGCTTGAGCCGATGATGAAGGTGGAAGTGGTAACTCCGGAAGAGAACATGGGTGACGTGGTTGGTGACCTCAACCGTCGTCGTGGCCTCATCCAGGGTATGGAAGACAACCCCGCTGGTAAGGTTGTCAACGCGGAAGTACCTCTGGCAGAGATGTTCGGTTACGCAACCGACCTGCGTTCTGCTACTCAGGGCCGTGCTACCTACACCATGGAGTTCCTGAAGTACGCCGAAGCGCCGAAAAATGTTGCCGATGAGATCATTGCAAAGAACAAGGCCTAATTAACTTCTGCTCAAAAGGGCCTCAGTGAATGGCTGAGGCTTCTTTGGCAAACTTTTAGCTAGAGGACATCTAAGATGGCAAAAGAAAAGTTTGAACGTTCCAAGCCCCACGTGAACGTGGGCACCATCGGTCACGTTGACCACGGTAAAACCACCCTGACCGCTGCTCTGACCCGCGTATGTGCGGAAGTATGGGGCGGTGACGCTGTAGCTTTCGACGGTATCGACAATGCACCGGAAGAGCGTGAGCGCGGTATCACCATCGCTACCTCTCACGTTGAGTACGAGTCCCCGACTCGCCACTACGCGCACGTAGACTGCCCGGGACACGCCGACTACGTTAAGAACATGATCACCGGTGCTGCTCAGATGGACGGCGCTATCCTGGTATGTTCCGCAGCTGACGGCCCCATGCCGCAGACTCGTGAGCACATCCTGCTTTCCCGTCAGGTAGGTGTACCTTACATCGTTGTATTCCTGAACAAAGCGGACATGGTAGACGACGAAGAGCTGCTCGAGCTGGTAGAGATGGAAGTTCGCGAACTTCTGGACCAGTACGAGTTCCCGGGTGACGACACTCCGATCATCGTTGGTTCTGCTCTGATGGCCCTGAACGGCGAAGACGACAACGAAATGGGTACCACCGCTGTTAAGAAGCTGGTTGAAACCCTGGACGAGTACATTCCTGAGCCGGAGCGCGCTGTAGACCTGCCGTTCCTGATGCCGATCGAAGACGTATTCTCCATCTCCGGTCGTGGTACCGTGGTAACCGGTCGTGTAGAGCGCGGTGTAATCCACACTGGCGACGAGATCGAAATCGTTGGTATCAAAGAGACCACCACTACCACCTGTACTGGTGTTGAGATGTTCCGCAAGCTGCTCGACGAAGGTCGTGCAGGTGAGAACATCGGCGCGCTGCTGCGCGGCACCAAGCGTGACGAAGTGGAGCGTGGTCAGGTACTGGCTAAGCCTGGTTCTATCACTCCGCACACCAAGTTCGAAGCGGAAGTGTACGTACTGTCCAAGGACGAAGGTGGTCGTCACACCCCGTTCTTTAAAGGCTACCGTCCTCAGTTTTACTTCCGTACTACCGACGTAACTGGTGCGGTAGAGCTGCCGGAAGGTACTGAAATGGTAATGCCGGGCGACAACATTCAAATGGTTGTTACCCTGATCGCTCCGATCGCCATGGAAGACGGCCTGCGCTTCGCTATTCGCGAAGGTGGTCGTACCGTAGGTGCGGGCGTTGTTGCTAAGATCATCGAGTAATCGTTACTCGTGATCTGAAAAAGCCGCGGCGGAAACGCTGCGGCTTTTTTTATGCCCGAAATAGAGATTTGGAGTTAAGGGTTGGCGACATAATTGAAAGCACCCTTAATTACGGTTGGCCAGCGGCCTGGTTGGTCGGGTGGTAATTTACGGCCAGTCCTTGCTCAGGTCGGCTGTGTGGCTGCTGATAAAGAGCTTGGTGAATTGTGGTCCGTCCATTTCCACAAGTTCTTCGTGGTCACCGGCCTCGAAATAAATGGTCTCCTGGTGGCTGAGGCTGCTGTCCAGCAGGGTGGTGATGCCATACGCCTGGCCAATTGGGGGGAGGGCGCCCAATTCACAATCCGGGAAGATTGAACCGAGTTCATTCTCCGCAACCATTTCCAGGCCGTTACGACCGGTTTCCATATGTACGGCACGCATATCCAGGCTGCTACTGGCGGGTATCACCACCATTACATAGCCGTCATTGTCCTGCAGCATAATCGCCTTGGCTACCTGGTCCTCTCTGACATGGGCTGCGTGTGCGCTTTCGCGGCTGGTTCGTGTATGTGGGTGTTGAACCAGGTGGTAGTCGACCGACTGGTCATTGAGGTATTGACTCAATTTTGCGGCAATAGTCATTTCTGTACCCTCGTTCCACTCTAGGTACTTCATTGTAGTTTGCGCAGATTGAAATTTGCGCAGGCTGTACAGTTGACAGCCTCCCGCGCTCCCCGTAGAATTCGCGCTCCTTTTCGCCCGCCCTCGGGGCTGCGGAAGAGGACGTTCTTTAGTTCATAAGTTGGAGTTTGATTCCATGCAGGGTCAACGTATCCGTATTCGCCTGAAGGCCTTCGATCACAAGCTGATCGACGCGTCCACTCAGGAGATCGTAGAGACGGCTAAGCGCACTGGCGCACAAGTTCGCGGTCCTATCCCGCTGCCGACTCGCAAAGAGAAGTACACCGTACTGATTTCTCCGCACGTTAATAAAGACGCTCGCGACCAGTACGAAATCCGTACTCACAAGCGTTTGCTGGACATCGTTGAGCCTACCGAGAAAACCGTCGACGCGCTGATGAAGCTCGATCTGGCGGCCGGTGTTGAGGTCCAAATTAGTCTCGGCTAACACTTTTACTAACTACCGAATCCCGGGCGAAAAAGGTCCGGGTAGTGTAACGCTCTGAAACTGGGCGGCCGCAGTGGGTTAAAGCCCCGTGCACTGAGAGGTTAATAAAGATGACTATAGGTATTGTCGGCCGCAAGAGCGGCATGACTCGCATCTTCACTGAAGATGGCGTATCCATTCCGGTAACCGTTGTTGAGGTTGCTCCGAATCGCGTCACCCAGGTGAAAACTCAGGAAACTGATGGCTATACCGCTGTTCAAGTAGCAGTGGGTAACCGCAAAGCTTCCCGTGTCTCCAAGCCCGAAGCGGGCCACTTCGCCAAAGCCAATGTAGAGGCTGGCACTAATCTTTTCGAACTGCGCACTGACGGTTCTGAAGAGACTTTCGAAATCGGTTCTGAAATTACTGTTTCCAGCTTCGAAGCTGGCCAGATGATCGACGTAACCGGCACTTCCAAAGGTAAAGGCTTCCAGGGCGGCGTTAAGCGCTGGAATTTCCGCACCCAGGACGCAACCCACGGTAACTCCCTGTCTCACCGCGCACCCGGTTCTATCGGTCAGTGTCAGACTCCTGGCCGCGTATGGAAAGGCAAGAAGATGGCTGGCCATATGGGTGCTGAGCGCGTAACCGTGCAAAACCTGGAAGTGGTTCGTGTCGATGCCGAACGCAACCTGCTGTTGGTTAAAGGCGCTGTTCCCGGTGCACCCGGTGGCAATGTTATCGTTCGTCCGGCAGTTAAAGCCTAAGTCTGAGGGGAAATAGATATGGAACTGAATATCGCTACTCCCGAAGGCGCTAAAGGCACAGTAGCTGTCTCTGAAGTGACTTTCGGGCGTGAGTTCAACCAAGATCTGGTGCACCAGGCAGTAGTGGCCTATATGGCCGGCGCTCGCCAGGGTACCAAGGCGCAGAAGAATCGTTCCGACGTTTCTGGTGGTGGCAAGAAGCCATGGCGCCAAAAAGGTACTGGCCGTGCACGTGCCGGTACTATCCGCAGCCCGCTGTGGCGTTCCGGTGGCGTAACTTTCGCCGCTGATCCGCGCGATCACAGCGTTAAGCTGAACAAGAAAATGTACCGCGCTGCACTGCGTTGCATTCTGTCTGAGCTGGCTCGTCAGGAGCGCCTGGTAGTGGTTGAGTCCTTCGACGTGGATGCACCCAAGACCAAGCAGCTGGTAAGCAAACTGGCTCAATTTGACCTGTCCGACGCGCTGATCGTGACTGAAGAGGTTAGCGAAAACCTCTACCTGGCCGCTCGCAACTTGCACAAGATCGACGTCCGCGATGTACAGGCGATCGATCCCGTAAGCCTGATTCGCTTTGATAAGGTCGTGGTTACCGTTTCTGCGCTCAAGAAAATTGAAGAGGTGCTGGGATGAACCAAGAGCGACTCTACAAAGTACTGCTGGGCCCGGTAATTTCCGAAAAAGCTGCTGTGCTGGCCGATAGTGCCAACCAGGTGGTTTTCAAGGTTTCCACCGATGCTGAGAAAGCAGAAATCAAGGCTGCGGTAGAGAAACTGTTTAACGTTTCCGTTGAGCAGGTTCGCACCGTGAACGTAAAAGGTAAAACCAAGCGCACTCGCCACGGCATGGGCCGTCGCAGCGACTGGAAAAAAGCCTACGTTCGCCTGGCTGAAGGCAGCGACATCAACTTTGAAGCTGCTGAGTAAAGGGGACTGTTACAATGGCAATTGTAAAAACAAAACCGACCTCCGCCGGCCGTCGTCACCTGGTTAAGGTTGTTAACCCCGACCTGCACAAAGGTGCTCCTTACGCTCCTCTGCTGGAGAGTAAAAGCAAAAGCGGTGGCCGTAACAACAATGGTCGTATTACCACTCGCCACATCGGCGGTGGTCACAAGCAGCACTACCGCGTTATCGACTTCAAGCGCAACAAAGACGGTATTCCGGCTAAAGTTGAGCGCCTGGAGTACGATCCCAATCGCAGCGCGCACATCGCTCTGGTGTGTTATGCAGATGGTGAGCGTCGTTACATCATTGCACCGAAAGGCCTGAAGGCTGGTGCCACCATTCAGTCCGGCGATGCCGCACCGATTGCTGTGGGTAACACTCTGCCTCTGCGCAACGTTCCGGTAGGTTCTGTAATTCACGGCATTGAGCTGAAGCCTGGTAAAGGCGCTCAGTTAGCCCGCTCTGCAGGTGCCTCTGTACAGCTGGTAGCTCGTGAAGGCCAGTACGCGACTATTCGTCTGCGTTCCGGCGAAATGCGTAAGGTTCTCGCTGAGTGCCGCGCAACCCTGGGTGAAGTGAGCAACTCCGAGCACAGCCTGCGCAAGCTGGGTAAAGCCGGTGCTGCACGCTGGCGTGGTGTTCGTCCTACCGTTCGCGGTGTGGCGATGAACCCGGTAGATCACCCGCACGGTGGTGGTGAAGGTCGTACCTCCGGTGGCCGTCACCCTGTTACTCCGTGGGGCGTTCCGACCAAGGGTAAGAAAACGCGCAAGAACAAGCGCACCGATAAGATGATAGTACGTCGTCGCGGCAAGTAAGCCGCGCGATGTCTGAGCAGCTAGAGAGGAATCGACAGTGCCACGCTCATTAAAGAAAGGTCCCTTTATTGATCTGCATTTGATCAAGAAGGTGGAGGCGGCGATTGAAGCAAACGATCGTCGACCGATTAAAACCTGGTCCCGCCGTTCCATGATTATGCCGGAAATGGTTGGACTGACGATTGCCGTACACAACGGTCGTCAACACGTGCCCGTTTTGGTTAACGAAGAAATGGTTGGCCACAAACTGGGCGAGTTCGCTGCTACCCGCACTTACCGCGGTCATGCTGCGGACAAGAAAGCGAAGAAGCGCTAAGCCGAGGTTAAAAAGATGGAAGTAGCAGCAAAATTACGCGGCGCACGTCTATCGGCGCAAAAGGCGCGACTGGTAGCTGATCAGGTTCGCGGCAAAGGCGTTGAAGAAGCCCTGGATATTCTTGCATTTAGCAATAAAAAGGGTGCGGCGATTGTCAAGAAAGTACTGGAATCGGCCATTGCCAACGCTGAGCACAACGAAGGTGCTGACGTTGACGAGCTGAAAGTTTCCACAATTTTTGTGGACGAAGGTATGACCATGAAGCGCATTAAACCGCGTGCGAAAGGTCGTGCAGATCGCATTCTTAAGCGTACTTGTCACATCACTGTGAAAGTGGCCGAGAAATAAGAGAGCAGGCGAGAAAACCATGGGACAAAAAGTACATCCTACCGGCATTCGTCTGGGTATCGTTAAAAAGCATACCTCTGTTTGGTATGCCGGCAGCGACGAGTACGCAGACAAGCTGTACACGGATCTGAAAGTTCGCGAATACATTCGCAAAAAACTGGCCCACGCTTCCGTGAGCCGTATCGAGATCGAACGTCCGGCAAACACTGCACGTGTGACTATTCACACTGCACGCCCCGGTATCGTAATCGGTAAAAAAGGTGAAGACGTAGAACGTCTGCGCAACGAAGTAAGCGCGCAGATGGGCGTACCTGTGCACATCGATATCGAAGAAGTGCGCAAGCCTGATATGGACGCGGCTCTGGTTGGCCAGAACGTTGCCCAGCAGCTGGAACGCCGTGTTATGTTCCGTCGCGCTATGAAGCGTGCGGTACAGAACGCTATGCGTCAGGGTGCCGAAGGTATCAAGATTCAGGTGAGTGGTCGTCTCGGTGGTGCGGAAATCGCACGTACCGAATGGTACCGCGAAGGTCGTGTGCCCCTGCACACCCTGCGCGCTAACATCGACTACGCCACTGCTGAAGCGATGACAACCTACGGCATCATCGGTATCAAGGTGTGGATCTTTAAAGGCGAAGTTATCGGTGACGAAGTTCCCGATGAGAAGCCGGCTAAGACCCGCAAGAAAGCTGCTAAATAAGGGGTACGCAGATGCTGCAACCAAAGCGTACAAAATTCCGCAAGGTACAGAAGGGTCGCAACCGCGGTCTTTCTCAGCGCGGCTCTAAAGTGAGCTTTGGCGAGTTTGGTCTTAAGGCTATCGGTCGCGGTCGCATTACTGCGCGCCAGATCGAAGCAGCTCGTCGCGCAATGACTCGTCACGTTAAGCGTGGCGGTAAAATCTGGATTCGCGTGTTTCCGGACAAGCCAATTACCAACAAGCCCCTCGAAGTTCGTATGGGTAAAGGTAAAGGTGGCGTTGAATACTGGGTGGCTCAGATCCAGCCGGGCAAAGTTCTCTATGAAATGGAGGGCGTGTCCGAAGAGCTGGCTCGTGAGGCTTTCGCACTTGCTGCGGCCAAGCTGCCTGTAAAGACAACTTTCGTTAAGCGTTCGGTGATGTAATGAAGACTGCAGATCTACGCGAAAAGTCAGTTGAAGAGCTGAACCAGGAACTGCTGAACCAGCTCGAAGCTCAATTTAAGCTTCGTATGCAAAAATCCACCGGTCAGCTGGCACAGACTCATCTGCTGAAGCAGACTCGTCGCGACATTGCTCGCATTAAGACTGTGTTGACCGAGAAGGCAGGTAACTAATCATGGCTGAAGCAAAACTGAAGCGTACTCTGACCGGTAAGGTCGTGAGTGACAAGATGGATAAAACCATCACCGTTTTGATCGAGCGCCGTGTTAAGCACCCGATCTACGGCAAAATTGTGAGCAAGTCCACAAAGCTTAAGGCTCATGACGAGAACAATGATTGCAGCATCGGTGATGTTGTAACCATCGAGGAATCTCGTCCGCTGTCCAAGAGCAAATCCTGGGCCTTGCAGAAAATTGTAGAGCGTGCGGCGAAGGTATAACCCCTAGCGCATTGACTGCCGAATTGAAAGGTTTCGGAGAGAGACAATGATTCAAGCGGAATCCTACTTAGAAGTAGCTGACAACAGTGGGGCTCGCCGCGTCATGTGCATCAAGGTGCTGGGCGGCTCCCATCGTCGTTATGCCGGCGTGGGCGACATTATTAAGGTAACCGTTAAGGAAGCCATTCCCCGCGGTAAAGTAAAGAAAGGTCAGGTAATGAACGCTGTTGTGGTTCGCACCAAAAAAGGTGTACGCCGTAACGACGGATCCCTGATTAAGTTTGACGATAACGCAGCGGTACTGCTGAACCAGCAATTGGCGCCGGTTGGCACCCGTATTTTTGGTCCGGTAACTCGCGAACTGCGCGGTGAGAAGTTCATGAAGATCATCTCGCTCGCCCCCGAAGTTATCTAAGCCTCGAGCGGAGAAGAGTTATGCGCAAGATCAAGCGTGACGATGAAGTGATCGTTATCGCCGGTCGCGACAAAGGCAAGCGTGGTTCAGTACGTAAAGTACTGAACGACGGTCGCCTGATTGTTTCCGGCATACAGATGATCAAGAAACACCAAAAGCCAAATCCCCAGCTGGGCGTTGCTGGCGGCATCGTTGAAAAAGAAGCTGCGATCCAAGCTTCCAACGTAGCCATCTTCAACCCCAACACCCAGAAGGCTGACCGGGTGGGCTTTAAAGTACTGGAAGACGGCACTAAGATTCGCGTCTTCAAATCCAGCGGCGAAGCCATCTAAGGCTCTTGACGCAAAAGCAGGTTGGTAGATCATGGCAAAGCTTAAAGAGCTCTACACTAAGGACCTCGTGGCCAAGCTGAAAGAAGAGCTTGGTCTCGAGAATGTGATGGCAGTGCCGCGCATCACCAAGATCACCATCAACATGGGTGTTGGTGAAGCGATTGGTGATAAGAAGGTGCTGGAGCACGCTGTTAATGATATGACAGCAATTACTGGTCAAAAGCCCATCGTTACTAAAGCGCGCAAATCTATTGCGGGCTTTAAGATTCGTGACGGTTGGCCGATCGGCTGCAAGGTTACTCTGCGCGGTGAGCGCATGTATGAGTTCCTGGAGCGTTTGGTTGACATCGCGATTCCGCGTATCCGTGACTTCCGTGGCATTAGCCCGAAGCAGTTTGACGGCCGCGGTAACTTCTCTATGGGCGTGACCGAGCAAATCATCTTCCCGGAAATTGACTACGACAAAGTAGACAAGCTCCGCGGTCTGGATATTTGTATTACCACTACAGCTGCAAACGACGATCAAGGTCGCGCGCTGCTGAAAGCGTTCAACTTCCCTTTCAAGGGTTAAGAGGATTCCATGGCGAAGAAATCCATGATTGCGCGCGAAAACAAGCGCGCTCGAACCGCAGCTAAGTACGCCGAGAAGCGTCAAGAGCTGAAGGCGATCATCGCCAGTTCCACTGCTTCCGAAGAGGAGCAGTGGGAGGCTCAACTCAAGCTGCAGAAAATGCCGCGCGATGCAAGCCCGGTACGTCAGCAACGCCGCTGTCGTATTACTGGTCGCCCCCACGCTGTATACCGCAAGTTCGGCCTGTGCCGTAACAAGCTTCGTGAAGCTGCGATGCGTGGTGATGTTCCTGGCCTCGTGAAGTCCAGCTGGTAATTACCAGCTGGTTTAAGGCAGATTTGAGGAGTCTCATAAGATGAGTATGCAAGATCCGTTGGCAGATATGCTGACTCGCATCCGCAATGCCCTGGCGCGCGGAAAGGCGGAAGTCACCCTGCCATCATCAAAATTGAAAGTGGCTGTAGCCAAAGTCCTGAAAGACGAAGGTTACGTTACTGACTTGAATGTAAGCGAGGGCGCTAAGCCTGAACTGACTATCGCTCTGAAATACTTCCAGGGCAAGCCGGTTATCGCTGAACTGGACCGCGTTTCCCGTCCGGGTCTGCGCTCTTACACTGGTAAGAAAACTCTGCCTACCGTACGTGGTGGTCTGGGTATCGCGATCGTTTCCACCTCTAAAGGTGTAATGACCGATCGCGCTGCTCGCCAGGCCGGTATCGGTGGCGAAGTGCTCTGCACCGTATTCTAAGCGGGGGTCATAATGTCTCGAGTAGCAAATAGTCCGGTAGTTATCCCCGCAGGTGTTACCGTTGACCTGAAAGGTCAGAACATCGCTGTTAAGGGCGGTAGCGGTAACTTGGATATGGTTATTCACGGTGAAGTAGAAGTGAGCCAGGCAGACAGCCAGCTGACTTTTGCCGCGCGCAATAGCTCCAAGCAAGCCAGGGCCTTGGCGGGTACTACCCGTGCACTGGTTAATAACATGGTGATAGGCGTAAGCGCTGGCTTCGAGAAGAAGCTGCAGTTGCTGGGTGTTGGTTATCGTGCGAAAGCCGCCGGTAAAACGGTTAACCTGACCCTGGGCTTCTCCCATCCGATCGATTATCAGTTGCCGGAAGGTGTGACTGCGGAAACTCCCTCCCAGACTGAAATCGTACTGAAGAGCAGCAATAAGCAGCTGCTGGGCCAAGTGGCCGCTGAGATCCGTGCGTTCCGTCCGCCGGAGCCCTACAAAGGTAAGGGTGTCCGTTATGCCGATGAGCGCGTGTATCGCAAAGAGGCCAAGAAGAAGTAAATAGGGCATAGATATGAACGTTAAGAAAGCATCTCGCTTGCGTCGTGCACGTCGTGCCCGCGCCAAGATCAGTGAGCTGGGCGCCGTTCGCCTTACCGTGAACCGCACTCCACGTCACATTTACGCACAGATCCTGTCTGCCGAAGGCAATACGGTATTGGCTTCCGCCTCTACCCTGGACAAGGACCTGCGCGCTGGTAAAACCGGTAACGTCGACGCTGCTACCGCGGTTGGCAAGCTGATCGCTGAGCGTGCAAAAGCCGCCGGCGTTGAAGCAGTTGCCTTTGATCGCAGTGGCTTTAAGTACCACGGCCGTGTTAAGGCTCTGGCTGACGCTGCCCGCGAAGCCGGTCTGAAATTCTAAGGGTTGAGTTATGGCTAGAGAGAAAGACAAAAGCAACGACGAAGGCCTGCAGGAGAAGCTGGTCCAGGTCAACCGCGTTGCCAAGACTGTTAAAGGTGGTCGTATCTTCGCCTTTACCGCACTGACTGTCGTTGGTGACGGCAATGGCCGTGTCGGTTTCGGTCGCGGTAAGGCGCGTGAAGTGCCTGTAGCGATTCAGAAGGCGATGGAAGCTGCGCGCCGCAACATGGTCCAGGTAGAACTGAATGGCGATACCATCCAGTACGCTACCAATGGTCGCCATGGTGGTTCCAAGGTTTACATGCAGCCCGCTTCCCAGGGTACCGGTGTAATTGCCGGTGGTGCTATGCGCTCCGTACTGGAAATGGCTGGTGTACACAACGTATTGGCCAAGTGCTACGGTTCCACCAATCCGGTGAACGTAGTGCGCGCAACCTTCAAAGCTCTGGAGCAAATGCAGAGCCCTGAAGATGTTGCTGCCAAGCGCGGTAAATCAGTCGAAGAGATTCTGGGCTAATCACAGTCCAGATTTAAGGTTATTGGTGGGTTAAGACCATGGCTAAGAAGACCATTAAAGTCACCCAGACCAAAAGTATCAACGGACGCCTGAAAAGCCATCAGGCGTGCGTTGCGGGTCTGGGCCTGCGCCGCATCGGCCACACAGTGGAAGTGGAAGATACTCCTTCCGTGCGCGGCATGATCAACAAAGTAAACTACCTGGTTAAGGTTGAGGGGGAATAACATGCGTTTGAATGACTTATCTCCCGCACAAGGCCACAAGCACAGCGCAAAGCGCGTTGGTCGCGGAATAGGTAGTGGGTTGGGTAAGACCGGTGGCCGTGGCCACAAAGGTCAAAAAGCACGTTCCGGCGGTAGTGTTCGTCCAGGCTTCGAAGGCGGTCAGATGCCTTTGCAGAAGCGTCTGCCTAAGTACGGTTTCACCGCTCGTGTTTCTCGCTTCACCGCGGAAGTACGTCTGGCTGAGCTGGCCAAGGTAGAAAGTGACGTAATCGATTTGGCAGCGCTGAAGAATGCCGATATTATCGGCAGCCATATTAAACGCGCCAAAGTGTTCCTCTCAGGTGAACTGACTAAAGCAGTTACCGTAAAGGGTCTGGGAGTGACCAAAGGTGCAAAGGCGGCTATCGAAGCTGCTGGCGGTAAAATAGAAGACTAATCGAGGCGCCAATGGCACGACCAGGATCCGGTGGAAATCCCCTGGGCAACAGCAAGGGATTGGGCGAGCTTTGGGCTCGCCTTCGTTTTCTGTTTCTAGCGATTCTTGTTTATCGACTGGGGACGCATATTCCGGTGCCCGGTATTGATCCGGAAAAGCTGTCAAACCTGTTTAACCAGAACCAGGGGACCATCCTTGGCCTGTTTAACATGTTCTCTGGCGGCGCCCTGGAAAGGATGAGTATTCTGGCGCTGGGCATCATGCCCTACATCTCCGCGTCCATCATCATGCAGTTGATGAGCGCGGTGACTCCCTCTCTGGAAGCGTTGAAGAAGGAAGGGGAGGCCGGAAGGCGCAAGATCAACCAATATACTCGCTACCTCACGGTAGTGCTGGCCCTGATTCAGGGTATTGGTATGACTTTCGGGCTTGCTGGACAGAATCTGGCTTACTCATCTGAGCCTGCGTTTGGTTTTTACTTTGTGGCGGTAACGTCACTGGTGACCGGTGCCGTATTTATGATGTGGCTCGGTGAGCAGATCACCGAGCGCGGTGTTGGCAATGGCATTTCCATGCTGATTTTCGCCGGTATCGTCGCCGGTTTGCCCGGTGCCATCGGTCAGGCGTTTGAACAGGCACGGCAGGGTGAGCTGCATATCCTTATGCTGCTGATCATCGGCGTAATTGCTCTTGCGGTGGTGTTCTTTGTGGTAGTGATGGAGCGCGGTCAGCGTCGAATCACAATTAACCACGCCCGACGCCAGGCTGGTCGCTATTCTGCCGCACCGGCTGCGCAGGCGAGCCACCTGCCCCTGAAGGTGAATATGGCCGGTGTTATTCCGGTGATCTTCGCCAGTAGTATCCTGCTGTTCCCGGCTACGCTGGCGCAGTGGTTTGGTCAGGGCGGGGAAGGTGTTGGTGCTCAGATTCTGCAGTGGATGGCATTGCAGCTGGGGCCAGGGCAGCCGCTGAACATTATTTTGTTCGCACTGCTGATCGGTTTCTTCTGTTTCTTCTACACGGCGTTGATGTTCAACCCGAATGAAGTAGCAGATAACCTGAAAAAGTCCGGTGCTTATGTGCCAGGTATTCGCCCTGGTGAGCAGACAGCCCGCTATATCGATAGCGTGTTGACCCGACTCACCCTGGTAGGTGCCGTGTATATCGCGCTGGTATCCCTGCTGCCGCAGTTCCTGGTAGTTGGGTTTAACGTTCCCTTCTATCTGGGGGGTACCTCACTACTGATCGTTGTAGTCGTAGTGATGGACTTTATGGCGCAGGTACAGTCGCATCTGCTGTCACACCAGTACGAAGGCTTGATGAAAAAAGCGAACCTGCAAAGCTACGGTCGTCGCTAGTGCGTCACCTGCTCGCAGTTTGATTGAATTGAGGTAAGGTCATGAAAGTACGCGCTTCTGTAAAAAAGATCTGCCGTAACTGCAAAATCGTACGTCGCAAAGGCGTTCTGCGGGTAATCTGCAGCGCTGAGCCACGTCACAAGCAGCGTCAAGGCTAAAAAGGGGCCAGCCCCTTCGGGGTGCGTCCATTGGGCGCCCCCGTAAAAGCTGGAAGAATTCGCTGATCGCTACAGCCCCGTATCGATTGGCAACACCTCAAAATTTTTGGGGTGGGGAGGAGGTGGTAAAGCCTTCTTCCAATTGGGGGCGTTGACTGTCGTCCGCAGCCGTTTCGGGAGGCCGAAACGGTCGTGGGCTATTGCAAATTAGTGTCTGAAAAGCTATTCTTGCGCGCCTTTTTGGTGGCGCCGCCGGTTTTTTAGTCGCTGTCAGCGCCGAAATCAAAGTAGAGCCACATACTTATTTATAGCAGTGGCTCCAATACGTGGAGTACGCCTCTATGGCACGTATTGCTGGTGTCAATGTACCAGACCACAAGCACGCCGTGATCTCCCTGACCCACATTTACGGGGTAGGTCTCACTAAGTCAAAGTCTATTTTGGCAGCGGTTGGTATCGCTGAATCCACCAAAATCCGCGACCTGTCTGAAGAGCAGATCGAAACCATCCGCGGTGAAGTTGCAAAACTCACTGTAGAGGGCGACCTGCGCCGTGAAGTATCCATGAACATCAAACGTTTGATGGACCTTGGATGCTACCGCGGTTTGCGTCACCGCCGCAGCCTTCCGCTGCGTGGTCAGCGCACCAAAACCAATGCTCGCACCCGTAAGGGTCCGCGCAAGCCGATTCGCAAGTGAGCCTGATTAAGGCGCGATATCGCGGTTTAACAAGCCCCTTCCCGGTAGTGAACCGAGGGGATTTGATACAGGATTTAGGATACTGGTATGGCTAAGCCAAAAACTACTGTTCGCAAAAAGGTCAAAAAGACCGTTGTTGACGGTATTGCCCACATCCACGCATCGTTTAACAATACGATCGTGACGATCACTGATCGCCAGGGTAATACCCTCAGCTGGGCCACCGCAGGTGGATCCGGCTTCCGTGGCTCAAGAAAGAGCACCCCGTTTGCAGCCCAGGTTGCCGCTGAGCGCGCAGGTACTGCAGCTCAGGAGTACGGCCTGAAAAACCTCGACGTAGAAGTAAAGGGCCCTGGCCCCGGTCGCGAATCCGCTGTTCGCGCACTGAACAACTGCGGCTACAAGATCACCAACATCACCGACGTGACGCCAATCCCGCATAACGGTTGTCGTCCGCCCAAGAAACGTCGCGTGTAAGAGGGGGCTGATAAAATGGCACGTTATATTGGACCAAAATGTAAACTGTCCCGTCGTGAAGGGACTGACCTGCAGCTGAAGAGCGGCGTTCGTCCGCATGACTCTAAGTGTCGCGCAGAATCCAAGCCCGGCCAGCATGGTGCTGGCCGTGGTCGTCTGTCCGATTACGGTATTCAGCTGCGCGAGAAGCAAAAGGTTCGCCGTATCTATGGCGTACTGGAAAAGCAGTTCCGTAACTACTATAAGGAAGCGGCGCGCCTGAAAGGTGCAACTGGTGAGAACCTGCTGCAACTTCTGGAAAAACGCCTGGACAACGTGGTTTACCGCATGGGCTTCGGCTCAACGCGCTCTGAAGCGCGTCAGCTGGTTTCCCACAAGGCGATTCTGGTAAACGGCACAACTGTTAACATTCCTTCTTATCAAATTAAGGAAGGTGATGTAGTTGCTGTACGTGAAAAAGCTAAGAAGCAGCTGCGTATCCAGAATTCCGTTTCCCTCGCTGCCCAGCGTGGCGATGTCGAGTGGGTAGACGTAAACGCGAGCAAACTGGAAGGCACTTTCAAGCGCACTCCAGATCGTGTCGATCTGCCGGCAGAGATCAACGAAAACCTTATCGTGGAACTGTACTCCAAGTAACAATTAGTCCACTTTAAGGAATGCAACTGTAAACAGGTATGGCTATGCAGACTGCTGTCAACGAGTTTTTGACACCGCGTCGTATTGACGTCACCGAGTACAATCCGAATCACGCCAAAGTGATTTTGGAGCCCCTGGAGCGTGGCTTTGGCCACACTCTTGGCAATGCGCTGCGTCGCATCCTGCTGTCCTCCATGCCGGGCTGCGCCGTCACCGAAGTCGAAATCGACGGTGTCGAGCACGAGTACAGCGCGATTGAAGGTGTGCAGGAAGATGTTATTGAAATCCTGCTCAACCTGAAAGAAATCGCGGTTGTTATGCACGGCAAGGATCAGGCGGTATTGAGCCTGAGCAAGAAGGGCCCAGGTGCGGTAACTGCTGGAGATATCCAGGTAGATCACGATATCGAGATTGTGAATCCTGAGCACGTGATCGCCAATATCACTGGTGATGTGGAACTCAACCTGCGTCTCACCGTAGCGCGCGGTCGTGGCTATCAGCCAGCGGACGCTCGCCGAGACGAGGAAGAGGAAAGCCGCGCGATTGGCCGTCTGCAGCTGGATGCTTCATACAGCCCGGTACGTCGTGTTTCCTACAGTGTGGAAAGTGCACGTGTGGAGCAGCGCACTGACCTGGACAAGCTGGTTCTGGACCTGGAGACCAATGGTACCCTGGACCCAGAAGAGGCAATTCGCCGCGCCGCTACGATTCTGCAGCAGCAGCTTGCAGTTTTTGTAGACCTGGAAGGTGAAAAGGATGCGCAACCGAAAGCTGAAGAGCCCGAAGTTGACCCGGTACTGCTGCGCCCAGTAGACGACCTGGAGCTGACCGTACGTTCGGCCAACTGTCTGAAAGCAGAAAACATTTACTACATCGGTGATCTGATCCAGCGCACCGAAGTTGAGCTGCTGAAGACGCCGAACCTTGGTAAGAAGTCTCTGACAGAAATCAAGGACGTACTCGCTTCCCGTGGTTTATCCCTGGGTATGCGCCTGGAAAACTGGCCGCCGGCCAGTCTGAAAGGCGACAGCAAGTTAAGCCCCCTGTAAGCATTTGGTAGTCGCGGCGGTGCCGCGACTAGTAGAAAGAACCCGAGCGGTGCCACAGCTTAGCGCGACACCGCTCCAGAACGACCTGCTGTGACAGCAACTTAGGTCGTAAGGAATTGAGTCATGCGTCATCGCTATAGTGGCCGTAAATTCAGCCGCACGAGCGCTCACCGCAAGGCCATGTTCAAGAACATGAGCGCCTCTCTGGTGGAGCACGAACTGATCAAAACCACACTGGCCAAAGCCAAAGAACTGCGCCGCGTTGCCGAGCCGCTGATCACTCTGGCTAAGAAAGACAGTGTTGCCAACCGCCGTCTGGCTTTCGCTCGTATCCGTGACAAGGATGCTGTGCGCAAGTTGTTCGACGAGTTGGGTCCTCGTTACGAAGCCCGTCCTGGTGGATATATTCGTATCCTGAAGTGTGGGTTCCGCGCTGGTGACAAAGCACCAATGGCTTATGTTGAGCTGGTAGATCGTCCTCAGGTTGAAGACGAAGCTGCGGAAGCGTAAGCTTGCCAACTAGCCATAGTGCTACGGAAGGCCGGTCATAGACCGGCCTTTTTTATGCGTTTAGAAGGGTTTGTATGTCTTTTGAACAATTACTGAGTAACTTGAACCCCCACATTGTAGCGAGCCTGAGGCGTGCTATTGAGTTGGGTAAATGGCCTAATGGTGTTGTTATTACCCCAGAGCAGCGTAGGCTTTGTGGAGAGGCTGTAGCCAACTGGGAGGCACGGAACCTGCCTAAGGAGCAGCAGGTAGGCTATGTAACTCCGAAGGCCTCAGAAGAACCTTGTGCGAGCAAAAAGGATGATGAGCAGCCATTGAACTGGGTTTAATATCGCACAGATTGAGATCATGGTTTTTGTTTTCAGCAGGCTTTAGAGATATTGGCGCAAATATCTACATCTGGGACGCCCTTTCCATTCATCACTTCAGCTTTCTCTGCTTATATAGTTACCGACATAGAAATATAAAATTTCCAATTTGCTCGGTAACTGATTATGAAAAAACTGATATTGCTTGCCGGCGCAGTAACTCTAGCAGTTGTTGGCATTGATCACTACGATATTGATGTGCAGGCCGGTGTTGCCAAAGCTCGGCAATTTATAACTCCTTTAACCGAAAATAGTGAATTAGCGAAGGATATTGCTGAGCGTATACCGTGGTCACAGCTGGAAAATGCGGAAGTGGAGGAGTTATTGGACCACCCCCGTGTGAAAGCTTACCTGGACCAGGAAAAGGCGAAGAAGGCTTTGCAGAACTATTTTGCAAATCTTGGAAACCTATCCAGTGAGGAGGCCTGGGATACGATAGAACAAGTGGAAAGTGAAAAGCGAGTTACCGGTTACGAGGCGCTGTCCTTAAAGCTCGCCTGGCTGGAAAAAAATAGTATCAACGAAGCTGAGTTCAAGCGGCGCGCGGAAGAGCTGTTTAATATCTACCGTGAGCAGGCCCAATCAGTTATTAGTCACTATGATCCCCATACAGAGGTGCCTGGCTTCTCAACATATAAAGATCTTGAAAGGTCTATTGTTGAAGAAGTGCAGCAAATGACCTCCTTCCCAGATGGAATGAGCAAACATGAGTACCTTCGTAAACGCCTGCAAGAAGCACGGGAAACTGTTTACGGCTCCTAATTAGATAGCAGTGCCGCTAGTAATAAACTAACAGCACTGCTTTCTTTCAGGCTTTACCTACATGAACAGGCCGATCAGGTCGTAAAACCAATTACTATTGTTTTCAAAGTCTGAAACTTTATCCGTTTCGTAGGCGCGAATCATACCCCCACCGTTATGGTTCACAATGTTGTTGAGAAAATCTTTTAACTCCAGTCCATGTTCTGCAATCTCACCATAGTGCAAGTCGATAATGGTAGTGCAATGGCTCTCGTTAAGATTACGGAACATCGGGAAGTAGTAGCCCCAATTACTGGTTTGGTCCAAGAGAGGGATTAGATTCTCATGGGTGTCCTTTTGCCAGCGTTGGCGCAGTTTATTTAAGCGAGAGTTGGCATCTGGATCATTGTAAATATCTTCGTAGAAGCGCTCATAGGAGTATGAAGAAAAATTACCGTCAGCCAGGAAGTGTGTGATACCAAGGCGATCTGTGGGAAATTTATTTGATAATGCACTGTATATCGAAGCCAGCTGATTGCTATCAAACCCTGGAGTAAAGGATTTTATCGCATTAATTGGGTTCTCTTCATTTGGGTCCCCGTCAGTTGTGTAGGTGGTCCAGGAGTGAAGAACTTCGTTATGTAACGGTAACGATGGGTACTCGGTGCTGTTATCACTATCTAAAGGTGCTTTATAAAGTGGGCCAGAGTCATCAATTAAATAACCATAGTCGACATCCATATCCTCGCGAAGTTTTGTATAATTTAACAGGGCCCCTACACTTCCAGCGCTGCATCCAGCAGTCAGCATTTGTTTAGGCTTCTGTAAATTATTTTTTACCCACGAAGTGACAGCCTGGACATTACGTAATCCATTATGGTGCCAAATTAAATCTGGATTTTGACCGCTGGAATCTTCATAAATCTCTGTTTTATCTCCAACATAAATATCACCGGTACAATAGGGAACATATACTAAATTCCACTCACCAGTCTTGTATTGGTTATAGGGATGGTGGGTGTAGATTAAGGGAGATACGCCGGCAGTCGTCAGGTTATCTAGATTACTGAAATCTAATAAATTTATGTTGCTGAGATAGTCGTCAGGAATGCCATTGGGGTTACGTGCCCCGCGAATGCCCGCCTGCCCTGAACAGCTCTCATAATCCCAGCATGCACCGCCACCCTCAAAATAGAAAACGGTGTTGCTAGTATCGGGCACTCGGTATACGAAGAATTTATAGGGGGAGCCGTTGCCGCACATGGCGCCTGTGTTGGCAGGAACGTCGATTTTTTGCCAGGTGTTGAAATCGCTGGGATCGAAGTCATCGTTAAAGCTGGGATCATCTATTGTTAATGGATACATCCCTTGGGCCTGCTCGGTAGTTACAGGAGCATTAGCACTGGGTGGATTAAATAAATGTTTTAAAGTTGTCCAAAAATTGTAATCTCCGGGCTCTGCTTGAGCATAGGAGGTGATTAGAAATGAGCTGGCAATCAGTGCCGTAATAAAACCACGGAGAATTCTTATCATTATTAATCCCCTTGAGGTAGTTGATATATTCTCTCTGGACCAGGTCGAATTGGGGGCGCTAAGTATAGAGGTCGGTTGTGGCCTCTACTCCTGCAAGTCAATTAGAACACTCGTCCAAATCGCTGCTTCGGTAAAACCCAAAGAGGTTAGTTAATATTGATCTTCTGGTCTAGCAGGAGCCGTATAAAAACTTATTGGTCATTAAGGACTGCTTGGTCCAGGCGGATTTATTGAAGATATTTTATTAATGTTTGAAATTTTTTGATTTTGGGTAAGATGTGTTTCTATTGAAACCGGTGATGCTAGAAGTGACAAGCTTTGGTTTTCAAAATAAAGAGGTATGTAAGGAGTGAGAATATTGTTTGCTCTATGCTCTTAGTTCGGAATTCTAAATAAGAAAAAATACTTTCAGAGAGTAAGTAAATCCCTGGTTTCTGTAGCAATCTCCCTTTGTAGTTTTTCCAAACTTTTCTGCTTTTCGCGTAGAATTATTCTCGCGTTTTCCAAGGTAATTACCTGAAAACTAATTTTATCTAATGCGTTTAGTTGACCCAATCTGTGGAGGTCTGCCCGGATGACATGGGCCAGCCGGGGATAACCACCGATAGTTTGTCCCTCTATAAAAGAAATGATGGGTTCACCATTCTCGGGAATTTGGATGCTCCCTGGATATAGACCGGACGAGATCATTTTCCCTGAAGTTTCAGTAAGAGCTTCACGACTAGGATTAATTGAGGGAGATAGGCGTATCCCCATACGGTTACTCTGAGCGGATACCTGAAAAGAGGTCCCGCTGAACTTTTCCATGATTTCCTGGCTAAAACTACCAGCTTCCGGGCCATGTACCACCCTTATTAGGGGGCGTAATTTATAATTGGGTTGAAGTTCACGTTTTAGTTTTGCAGGCCTAGCTGTCCAAGTATCTACGAAGCCAATTCTATCACCATTTTCAATGGCTCTATCATGATGTCCGCCAAAACCACTGATTAAATGGGTTGCAGTACTGCCTAAAATCATAGGGGTCGATATCTTTGCAGAAATACCTATATAAGCACGCATACCGCTGATAAGTTTAGAAAAATTCAGAATATCTCCACGTTTTACCTGGATAACCCTGTAATACTCAATGGCCCTGTTATTTAAAGATGTTTTGAATTGCGCTCCGGTAATGGCTATTGAGACATCACAAGTGAACTCAATAAGGGGACCGGTCAAGGTAATTTCCAGCACAGGGTTATTTAATGGGTTGCCCAGTAACATGTTTGCGAGTTTCATAGAGAGAGGATCTGCGGCCCCCCCAATGGGAATGCCATAGTGCATTAGGCCGGGACGGCCATAGTCCTGGATGCTAGTTTGTAACCCTGCCCGGATAAAGTGCATGCTCATGGATAGCTTTCCTTAGAGTATTTACACTGTACTTGCGGTGCTATGTCATTAAATTCTGACTCACTGATAGAGTAGAATTCGATGGTATCCAAGGGCTGGGCAATAAAGGGGGATGTATTGTAAGGCTGGAAGAGTTTGATAGGCGTTTGCCCAATAATTTGCCAACCACCTGGTGTGGCCTGTGGGTAGATCCCAGTCTGGCCGCCACCGATACCAACGGCACCTGCGGGAATGTGTAAGCGCGGCGCTTCTTTTCGCGGGCAATGTAGCTTGGGGTCCAGTCCACCCAAATATAAAAAACCGGGAGAAAAACCCAGCATATGCACTAAATAAACGGAAGTGCTATGTAGCTCAATAATTTCTTCAGGTGTTAGGCCTGTGTATTCGCTCACAGTAAGCATGTCTGGGGCAAAAGAATTTTCATAGCATACTGGAATGCGGATTACGCAGGGTTCTCTTTCCAGGAAGTGGGAGTTCGTGGCCTTTAAGAATTTTTTGGTCAGAGTTTTCACTTCCCGTGAAAGCGATTCGTCAAGATATAAAAGTGGATCAAAAGTAATAGTCAGGCACTGGTAAGCGGGAATCAGATCGATAACTTTTAGGTCGTCCTGCTTGAGAATGTACTGTCGCAATCCAATTATATATCGACTAAGGAGTTCACTGGGTTCAGCTGAAAAGCGAATATCCAGCGCGCAATCCCCATTTGCAATGATGTCAAACTCGAGTTTTAGGAAACGCGGCTTTTCTTGGGTAGATATCACGAGCCGATACTCAGCCCATGATGGTGTAGATGGTTGATCAGCCTCTGTGCAATATTAACCGCCTGGGGGTTGTCCCCATGTAAACATATTGTATCGACAGAAAATTTAAGGGGTGTGCCATGATAACTTGCAAATTTCTTTCCCTTAGCTAGCGCAACAGCCCGCTCAAGGCATAAATCTACGTTACTCAGTACGGAACCTGGCAGGGAGCGAGGCGCCAGTTTATCTGGAGTTAAATATTGCCGATCCATAAAGCCCTCTCGATAAAATATGCGGCCTTTCTCCTTGGCTATAACTTCCATTGCGCCATTGGCTAAGCCGATAATTTTCAGAGAGGGATATTCTTCATTGAGTAAGGAGGTAATTTTTCGTGCTAGCACTATATCTGCTTCTGCATCGTTATATAGAGCTCCGTGCAGTTTAATATGATCGAGATGCGCCCCTACTTCCTGAGTAAGGCCTTGCAATAGTTCAAGTTGCTCGTATAAAGAGTCGAGCAACTGATTGATGGAAATTTTTATTGATTTGCGCCCAAAATTTTCCCTATCAGGGTAGCTGGGGTGTGCGCCAACTTGTAACTGGTGTTTTCTTGCATTGATAACGGAGAGGCGCATTATCTCTAGGCTTCCCGCGTGCGCGCCACAGGCGATATTACAGCGGGAGATAAAGGGCATAAGTTGAGCATCCTTTTCACAGCTGGCTAGATCAACACCTTCACCTAGATCGCAGTTGATATCAATATGCACAATGCTTGCCTCTGAAGTCTTAATTGGCGCCGCTTAAACAAATAGGTTCTGTTTTTTTATTTTTTATTATGGGGGCAATGTTTTACTTCAGAGGAAATTTGAACTCCCTTTGATTCGTAACAATCACCCAAGGGTGAGCAAAAGCATGCTTCAACTTCAATATGGTTTCGAAGCATGTCGAGCTTTTCCCAGAGCGGGTCACTTGCCACTGTTCTTTGCAACGTTAAGAATTTTATAGATGCCTGAGCAGGAATGATGGCTTGTTCCAATATCACCGTGTTCAAACCGCTCTGGTTGGCAAGAATACTATCACCTTCTTTTTTAAGTTCACTTATAGCTTCATATAATTTCTTTTTTTCCTTGGCGCAGCAGCCGTCTAGAAAAGTATCTAAGTCAGGGTAGGTTTTATTTTGGTATATGAACTCTAGGTTCTTTAGGATGGCAGGCCCTGCGCCGGCATTATGCAAAGCGAAAATTATAGTTGCTTTTTGAGTTGATCCGTCAAAGTTGCCTTGGTCAAATTTAACGACTGGCATCGTCATTACTCTGACCTGTTTATTAGCTGCTTTAGCTTGAAGATAAGTGGCGTAAAAAGAGGCTATAGAAATAAAGATGGCGCATAGTGCAATTATTAAGTTGAGCCTTTCCTTATTAAGATATTTCATAATTATGTGCCTACAAGTCAGTCAGAACTGGAGTGCGCTCTGTTTGTTTTCTATAGTGGAAAATCGGCGCCATTTGCTAATAAATATGTTAGCTGTTTTGGTGGTTTTTTACTTTACAGCAAATAATGGCGTGTATAGGTGTTAATCTGTTGGGCAATGATCTACCTCTGCAGACATTTTTTGAGAATTTGATTGATAACAATTTTCAAGTGGAGAGCAAAAATAGGAAGACACAGTAATGTTCCATCTTTCTTTGTTGAGTTTTTCCCATAGCTCAGCGGTTTCCTCTCCACGAGAGGCTGCAAGAAGCGTGTATTTGTCCTGTGCTGGAATTATAAATTCCCTTCTCTCTCCAGACCATATGGATCCATTCTTGGAGAGAGAATAGGAGGAATTAGATTTAGCCTCTCTAATTTTCTGTCGCACTATCCTGAATTCTTCTTTGCAGCAGGCCTGTAGAAGCTCAAAGTAATTAGGATAGCTATTGCCACCATAATGGTATTCAATGGATTTCAGGATGCCGGTTTTTAGACTGGCACCCTATCTCACTTAACTAACTAAGCATCGGTTTCAGAAAACGTCCGGTATGGGAAACTTTTATTTCAGCAACTTCCTCAGGTGTCCCAGCAGCGATGATCTGCCCACCGCCTGAACCGCCCTCGGGGCCCAGGTCTACGATCCAGTCTGCAGTTTTGATAACGTCTAAATTGTGTTCTATTACAACTATCGTATTACCATGGTCGCGCAGGCGGTGCAGAACATCCAATAACAGTTGGATATCGGCAAAGTGTAGGCCGGTTGTGGGCTCGTCGAGGATATATAAGGTTTGCCCTGTATCTCGCTTGGAGAGTTCGCGGGATAGTTTCACTCGCTGGGCCTCACCGCCGGAGAGCGTGGTGGCTGCCTGGCCGAGCTTGATATAGGAGAGGCCTACATCCATTAGGGTTTGTAACTTTTTGGCGATTACTGGCACGGGATCAAAAAACTCCCGAGCATCTTCTACTGTCATCTCCAGCACTTCGTGGATATTCTTGCCTTTGTAGTGTACTTCCAAGGTTTCACGGTTATAGCGTTTACCATGGCAGGTATCACAGGGTACATAGATATCTGGTAAGAAGTGCATTTCCACCTTGATCACGCCGTCACCCTGACAGGCCTCGCAGCGCCCGCCCTTAACATTAAAGCTGAAACGTCCAGGCTTATAGCCGCGTGAACGAGCTTCTTGGGTGCCGGCAAACAGATCGCGAATTGGAGTGAAGATGCCGGTGTAGGTAGCCGGATTGGACCTTGGGGTACGCCCGATGGGGCTTTGGTCTATATCCACGCACTTGTCGAAGTTTTCCAGCCCATGGACAGCCTTGTAAGGGGAGGCCTTTAGGGTGGTGGCCTTGTTGAGGGCAGTGGCAGCAAGCGGATACAAGGTGGTGTTAATTAACGTGGACTTGCCGGAGCCTGAAACACCCGTGATACAGGTAAATAGCCCAACGGGAATCTCTAAGTCAACATTCTGCAAGTTGTTACCGCTGGCTCCTTCGAGGCGCAGAACATAATCGGGGGCAGGGATGTAACGCTCTTCTGGTACGGCAATTTTCTTTTTCCCTGACAGGTATTGGCCGGTTAGGGATTTCTTGCACCTGGCAATCTTATCAGCGGTGCCAGCCGCGACCACTTCGCCACCATGAACGCCGGCACCGGGGCCGATATCGACAATAAAATCGGCACTGCGAATGGCGTCTTCGTCGTGCTCAACAACGATTACGGTATTACCAATATCACGGAGGTGGGTAAGTGTATTCAGTAAGCGCTCATTATCCCTCTGGTGTAGACCGATGGAGGGCTCGTCGAGGATATACATTACGCCGACAAGGCCGGCACCGATCTGACTGGCGAGGCGGATCCGTTGTGCCTCACCGCCGGATAGGGTTTCTGCACTGCGGTTCAGAGTCAGGTAGTTCAGACCTACATCTACAAGGAAGCGAAAGCGGTCTCGCAGCTCTTTAAGAATCTTATCGGCGATCTCTTTCTGTGCGCCTTTGAAGGTCAGTTCGTGGTCGAAATAATCAAAGGCGTCGCCAACGGGTAACTCGGTAATCTGCGCCAGTGTACGGTTATCCACAAATACATGTCGAGCCTCACGGCGCAAACGGGTGCCGTGACACTCAGGGCACTTTTGTGTGCTCAAGTATTTAGCCAGCTCTTCGCGTACAGACTGGGATTCTGTATCCCTATAGCGGCGCTGGAAGTTGGGGATAATCCCCTCGAAGGTATGCTGGCGCACGGTGACATCACCGCGATCATTGACATAGCTGAAATCGATTTCCTCATCGCCACTACCCTGCAGGATAATTCTGCGATGGGTTTTACGAAGCTTTTTCCAGGGTTTGTCGAGGTCGAATCCGTAATGTTCGGCGAGGGAGTCGAGCATATGGTAGTAATAGATATTGCGTCGGTCCCAGCCGCGAATGGCGCCCTCGGAGATACTGCTTTCCTGGTCGAGAATCACCTTGTCTTCATCGAAGAACTGCTTGACTCCCAGGCCGTCACAGCTGGGACAAGCACCGGCAGGATTGTTAAAGGAGAACAGGCGTGGCTCCAGCTCATCCAGTGAGTAGTCACATACTGGACAGGCATGGCGGGCTGAAAAGAGGCGGTCTTCCTGGTCACCATCCATAAAGCTGATGGAAGCGATACCATCAGTGAGATTTAAAGCGGTCTCGAAGGATTCAGCCAGGCGCAATTGCAGGTCTTCACGTACCTTAAAGCGATCTACCACCACCTCAATGGTGTGCTTGCGGCGCTTATCCAGCTTGGGGGTATCGTCCAGGTCGCAGATAAGCCCATCGATACGTGCACGTACAAATCCGTCTCGACGCAGCTGCTCGAACACATGTTGATGCTCGCCTTTGCGATCGCGAACCACAGGTGCCAATAACATGATCTTGCTGCCTTCTGGCAGGGCTAATACCTGGTCCACCATCTGGCTAACAGTTTGGGCCTGGAGTGGCTCATTGTGCTCCGGGCAGCGAGGCTCACCTACCCGGGCAAATAATAGCCTTAGATAGTCGTAAATTTCAGTGATGGTACCCACTGTAGAGCGCGGATTGTGGGAGGTGGACTTCTGCTCAATGGAGATGGCAGGAGACAGGCCCTCTACGGTATCCACGTCGGGCTTTTCCATCATCGATAGGAACTGACGCGCATAAGTGGAGAGAGACTCAACATAACGGCGCTGGCCCTCTGCGTAGAGAGTATCAAATGCCAGGGAGGATTTACCGGAACCAGACAGTCCGGTTATCACGATCAGCTTGTCGCGGGGAATGTCGAGATCGATATTCTTCAGGTTGTGGGTGCGCGCACCCCTTACATAAATCGTGTCCACGCTCTACCTATCTACTGATAATACTGGGCCGGACTTCGAACTTGTTACGCTCAGGGCGATCACAACTGCGGTGCCGGAAAAACAGCCAAGTATAAACTCGCTACCCGATGTGCCAAAATCGTCTGCCGCAAATATCCAACAGCCAAGCAGATTGAATTGATGATTCCCGTAATTCTCTGTGGCGGCACAGGTTCTCGTCTGTGGCCGCTCTCCCGTGAAGCCTACCCAAAGCAATTTTTACCTTTAATTGGTAGCGAGACCATGTTGCAGGCTACGGTGCGGCGCTTGGAGGGAATACAGCAGCTGCAGGCCCCCATTTTGGTGTGCAATGAGGAGCACCGCTTTGCAGCTGCAGAGCAATTACAGGAGATCGGCCATGGAACTCAGTCTATCCTGCTGGAGCCCTGTGCGCGCAATACGGCGCCGGCTATCGCTCTTGCGGCTTTAGCGGCTCTGGAGGGTGGTGATGACCCGTTGCTATTAGTATTGCCGGCGGATCATGCTGTGGCTGATGTCACGACTTTCCAAGAGGCTGTGCAATCGGCAAGTGCTTTGGCGGAGCAAGGGCACCTGGTAACATTTGGAATTGTGCCAACACGTGCTGAAACGGGATATGGCTATATTCGCCGTGGAGAGCTCTTGACAGCAAAGGCCTGGAAAGTGGCGGAATTTGTCGAGAAGCCTGACTCCGAGACGGCTGAGTCTTATCTGGCAGGAGGTGAGCATTGCTGGAACAGTGGCATGTTCTTATTTCGCGCTTCCCGTTACCTGGAAGAGCTGGGGCAGCACCGTGGAGATATACTCACCGCCTGCCGAGAAGCCTATAAAGGTGCTGTTAGGGATTTAGACTTTACACGTGTGAATAAAGTCGCTTTTGCTGCCTGTGCTGATGAGTCCGTGGATTATGCGGTGATGGAGCTCACTGAATCTGCCGCGGTGGTGCCAATGGATGCGGGCTGGAGCGACGTAGGTTCTTGGCTCGGACTCTGGGAACTGGCAGAACGGGATACCGATGACAATCTGCTACATGGAGATATCCTGCTGGAAGAGAGTGAGGGTTGCCTGGTGCGATCAGAGAGCCGTTTGGTAAGCCTGTTGGGAGTGAAGGATCTGATAGTTGTAGACACTGATGATGCTTTGCTGATCGCTGAAAAACAGCGGGTTCAGGAGGTTAAGAAGCTGGTTAACAGTCTCAAGCGCTCTGGCCGCAGCGAGGCCCAGCGCCATCGCAAAGTCTATCGTCCCTGGGGCTATTACGACTCTATTGATGCCGGACCGCGCTTCCAGGTCAAGCGTATTGTAGTTAAGCCGGGACAGCAGTTGTCCTTGCAGATGCACCACCACCGCGCCGAGCATTGGATCGTAGTGCGGGGTACCGCCAAGGTAACTCGTGGTGAAGAAGAGCTGTTGATCACAGAAAATCAGTCCACTTATATCCCCTTGGGGGTGGTGCACAGATTGGAAAACCCTGGAACCATTCCCCTGGAATTAATTGAAGTCCAATCCGGCAGTTATCTTGGAGAGGACGATATAGTCCGCTTTGATGATGACTATGGTCGCGGTTAGAAAAGCCCGAAAGTTGTACGCCTTCCACTACAGCCTGGCGGCTGCTCGCTGTACAATGCGCGCCCAATTTAACGCTGTTCCGGGAACTGCATGAATTCCACTGAGCGCCGGGCCCTGGGCGGGCTGGCTTCCCTTTATGTCTTTCGCATGCTCGGCCTGTTTATGGTATTGCCGGTTCTCACAATTTACGGTGAGGGTTATCGCGATAGCACACCGATGCTATTGGGATTGGCGATGGGTGCCTATGGGCTGAGCCAGGCACTGTTACAGATTCCTTTGGGCCTTCTGTCCGACCGCTGGGGACGTAAGCCGGTTATTTATACTGGCCTCGCGGTTTTTGCCTTAGGCAGTGTTATTGCCGCGCAGACAGACTCTGTTTATGGCCTGATTGTGGGTAGGATTCTACAGGGATGTGGAGCGATTGCCGCAGCAGTGATGGCGCTGGTTGCTGATCTCACCCGGGATGAGAAGCGAGGCATTGCCATGGCTATCATAGGGGCCTCTATAGGGGTGGCATTTATGCTGGCGGTAATATTGGGCCCTGCTCTCGCGGGAGCAGGGGGACTCCCGGTTATCTTCTGGGTGACAGCAGGGCTGGCAATTCTGGGGATGTTGCTGGTCTGGCGAGTGGTGCCCACTCCCCAGGTGGCAAGGCGCCCAGCGGTTTTCAGCGGTGGTTTTCGTAAGGTTTTGGTTAGTGGCCTTACCTGGAGATTGGTTTCAGGAGCGTTTTTTTCTCATCTCTTATTAACAGCTATGTTTGTCGCCCTTCCATTGGTGTTGGTCGACAGGCTTGGCTGGCCGGCGGGAGAGCATTGGAAACTATATGGCCCGCTGATGCTGGGTACTTTTATCCTGATGCTGCCTCTGATGCGGGCGGCAGAGCGCAGCGATAGAGTGGGGCTCGCTTTGAATTTTGCCTGTGTTGCCCTGGTGGGGGGGAGCGCGGCATTGCTGCCTATAAATGGCCCCGTAGCTGTTGTGCTGCTGCTAGGTATTTTCTTTACTGGTTTTAACCTGCTTGAAGCTCTGTTGCCAGCCCAGCTGACTCGCAAAGCTCCTGAGAATGCCCGTGGCGCAGCTTCAGGGCTCTATGCCACACTGCAGTTTTTCGGCACTTTTGTAGGCGGTAGTCTGGGGGGATACCTTTTTGGCCTTGGGGGTGCCAGTGCCGTAGCATGGCTCGGTTTTTCCGTTCTGTCTGTTTGGATTCTGCTTTGGTGGTTGTTGCGGGAGCGGGAGCCAAAAGCTCGAGAGGGTAGTGCTTACTAACTGGTAGTGTCTGTTGTATGCTGCTGGATAAAAATACACTGGTCGCCAATCTGGGCGGTCGCGCATTGTTGGTGTGAGTCATCTCACATCTTAAATATTGAATGATTATTGCCTGGGTAGGACCTGGGTCGAAGAGAGGAGAGGGCCATGGCCAGGGGGATCAACAAAGTAATTCTGATTGGTAATTTGGGTAATGATCCAGAGACCAAATATATGCCGAGTGGCGGTGCGGTCACTAATGTGAGCTTGGCAACCAGTGAGAGCTGGAAGGACAAGCAGACCGGTCAGCAGCAGGAGCGCACTGAGTGGCACCGGGTGGTATTCTTTAACCGCCTGGCCGAGATTGCCGGTGAGTACCTGCGCAAAGGCTCTAAGGTGTACATTGAGGGCTCTCTGCGCACCCGCAAATGGCAAGATAAGAATACTGGTCAGGACCGTTACACTACCGAGATTGTTGCCAGTGAAATGCAGATGCTCGACGGCCGTGGGGAGCAAGGAGGTTTCGGACAGGGTATGGGAGGTGCCGGAATGGGTGCTGCTGGCATGAGCGGCCAATCTATGGGCGGTAGCCAGGGTGGCTACGAGCAACAACAGAGTGGTTTCCAGGGCGGTTATCAGCAGGGAGGTCAGGATTCCTTTGCTCAGGGGCGCACAGCGCCATCACCAATGGCACCGTCCAGCAAACCGCAGCCGCAGCCTAACCAGGGGCCAGCGGGTGGTTTCGATAACAGCTTTGACGACGATATTCCCTTCTAAGCCCATCCAGTGTCTGATCTACATACCGGTTATAAGCCGGACACGGTAGCGGTCATTACTGCTGGTAACGATATCGACAGCGCTCTGCAGAAACGCCTGCAGCGCGCTGGCTTTCGTGTTCAACAGCTTTTACCCGCAGAGCTCGACCAGCTGCGATCAAGCTCGATTGTTATCAATGCCTCGGCCTGCGCAGACAGCCAGGGCATGCCAGAGTCTCTGCAGGTGGCTAAGCAGCTCGCGAGAGGACTCTGTCAACATGTTATTCACCTTTCCTCTTATCAGGTATTCGCTGGAGGTGAACAGCGGAGATATGATGAGGATGAAGTGGCGGATCCACAGGCTCGAAGTGGTCGCCAGTGGTTGGCTTGTGAGCGTGCCCTGAGTGGATTAGAAAACCTGACTATCCTGCGATTTGGCTGGATGGTGGATAGCAACCTGGAAGCCCTGCTTGCGCGGGTATTACGGGGCTTTATAACTGGTGAACCGCTCGAACTGGATGGTATCAATAACGGTAATCCGGTTACTGTTCTCGATTTGTCTCGTGTGACGGTAGCGATAGCACAACAGCTAGCCAGTGGTGCCTTTGCTCCAGGGGTTTATCATTACGGAAGTTCAGACAGCTGCACCGCTATAGAGTTTGCGTTAGAGGTTGTGGAGCGGGCACAGTCATTTCACGATGAAGAGCGGTTTGTGCAACTCAGTGCATTAGAGGATTCTGGTCAAAAGGATCGCAGTGTTGTGCTGGCCTGTGGAAAATTGAGGGATGTGTTTGGCATTCAGCAGCACAGCTGGCGCCAGGGGCTCACCCGACAGGTAGAGCTTTGGTTAGAACGTTTGGGTGCAGAAAAGTCTGGTTAGGTTTCTATCAGCAAAGATAAAAAAGGCGCCTATATGGCGCCTTTTTTTGTTTAGATCTTGTCGAATACTAGGCAGGCGTTAGTACCACCAAATCCAAAACTATTAGACATGGCCCGCTTGATCTCACTGTCGCGAACTTCGGTCACCAGATCCATACCCACAGCTGCAGGGTCCAGATTCTCTACATTGGCAGATGCAGCGATAAAGTTGTTTTGCATCATCAGTAGACTGTAAATCGCCTCTTGTACGCCAGCGGCGCCGAGGGAGTGGCCTGTAAGGGACTTGGTAGAGGCAAATGCTGGAACTGTGTCACCAAAGACTTCACGCATAGCCTTCAATTCAGCCACGTCTCCAACTGGGGTTGAGGTGCCGTGGGTATTAATGTAATCCACGTTACCTCTCAGTCCTTTGCCGTCCATTCCCGCTAACGCTTGTTGCATACAGCGGGTTGCACCCTCACCACTGGGGGCGACCATATCGTAACCATCAGAGGTTGCGCCGTAGCCGGTCAGCTCGGCATAGATGGTGGCTCCACGGGCTACAGCGTGTTCCATTTCTTCCAATATCAGGCAGCCGCCGCCACCGGCGATAACGAAGCCATCCCGGTCGGCATCGTAGGGACGTGAGGCCTTCGTTGGGGTATCGTTATATTTGCTCGATAGGGCGCCCATTGCATCAAAAAGGTGAGTCAAACTCCAGGCTAGCTCCTCACCACCACCTGCAAAGACAATGTCTTGCTTACCCATCTGGATCAGCTCGGCTCCATTCCCTATACAGTGCGCACTGGTGGCACAAGCGGAGGAAATGCTGTAGTTCACTCCCTTGATCTTAAATGGGGTGGCTAAACAAGCGGAAACGGTACTGTTCATTACCTGAGGCACCCGGTAGGCGCCCACGCGCCTTACGCCCTTTTCCTTGAGGGTATGGGCCGCATCAATAATTTGCTGGGTGGATGTGCCGCCTGAGCCCATCACAATACCTGTGCGCGGGTTGGATATCTGATCCTCCTGCAGGCCTGACATATCAATGGCCTCTTGCATGGCTATATATGCGTAGGCGGCTGCATCACCCATAAAGCGGAGCTGCTTTCTATCGATATGTTCCTTGAAGTCGATATCGACCTGGCCCGCTACCTGGCTGCGCAGGCCGAGCTCCCGGTACTCATCCTGAAAGCGGATTCCGCTGCGTCCTTCTCTCAACGAGGCGGTGACTTCTTTTGTATTGGTGCCGATACAGGATGTAATACCCATTCCGGTAATGACTACCCGACGCATAGTGGTCTCCAGCATAGCTTGTCGGTAGAGGACTACATGATTTCTACCGACAATGGTTTACGGTGTGTTTAAAAATTATCGGTACGGGTAAATAAGCCTACGCGAAGATCCTTAGCTGTGTAAATTTCACGGCCGTCTACAGCAACGGTACCATCGCCAATTCCCATAACAAGCCTGCGCTCAACAATGCGGCTCATCTGGATGTGATAGGTGACTTTCTTGCTGGTGGGCAAAATCTGACCGGTAAATTTGACCTCGCCACAGCCGAGTGCGCGACCGCGTCCAGGGTTACCTTTCCAGGCCAAAAAGTAGCCGAGTAGCTGCCACATTGCATCTAACCCGAGACAACCGGGCATTACCGGATCGCCTGGAAAGTGACAATCGAAAAACCAAAGGTCGGGGTGAATGTCCAGTTCCGCAATCAGTTCTCCCTTACCGAAGGCTCCGCCTTCCTTTGAGATATGTGTGATGCGATCCAGCATCAGCATATTGGGAGCGGGCAGTTGTGCATTGCCAGGGCCAAACATCTCGCCCCGGGAGCAGGTCAGTAGCTCCTCTCTGCTATAGGTGCTTTTTTGAACAAAATTACTCATTTTTTCCCCGTTGGTGGGTGGTTACGCAATCCATACTGGGCGTTTTTGTAAGAGCGGGCATTCTAAGGGCTCTGTGTCGCTTGTCTAGTCGGTCAGGGCTGTTTTTGTGACTGGCGCTGGAATTGCTTTCACAATCTTAGAGCATTCAGTAGTAGATTTTATGGTCCAATAGGGGATTTTAGCGTCATTATCTGTAAGTGAATGGCCCTAACAACTATGATAAGTTGCCGGCCAAGCACTGGGTGCGCTCGTTTCAAAATTATGGGGGAGCATAATGCTCAAGAAATGTTTATTCCCGGTTGCCGGTTACGGCACCCGCTTCTTACCTGCTACGAAAGCCATGCCCAAAGAGATGCTGCCTCTGGTGAATAAGCCACTGGTGCAGTATGGCGTAGAGGAAGCGATAGAAGCCGGGCTGACGGAAATCGGCTTTGTCACTGGTCGGGGCAAGCGCGCCATCGAAGATCATTTCGACACCAATTTTGAGTTGGAACACCAGATAGCGGGTACTGGTAAGGAACGATACCTTGATTCCGTTCGCAAAGTCATTGATAGCGCCAGTTTTTCCTATACGCGCCAGGGAGAAATGCGCGGTTTGGGGGACGCAATTCTTCAGGGGCGCCGCTTGGTAGGGGACGAACCATTCGCTGTAGTGCTGGCAGATGACCTGTGCCTGAATGAGGAGTTAGGCGTACTTGCGCAGATGGTGCAGTTATACAAGCAGTTTCGCTGCAGTATTGTTGCTGTCGAAGAGGTGCCTACTGAACATATCCACAAATTTGGTGTGATTGCGGGCAATGAGATCAAGCCCGGTTTGTACCAGGTTACCGATATGGTGGAAAAGCCGACGGCCGAAGAGGCGCCAAGCAATAATGCGATTATTGGTCGCTATATTCTGACTCCAGATATCTTTGACCTGATACGCGATACTCCTCCCGGCAAGAATGGAGAGGTACAGATTACCGATGCGCTGCTAGCCCAGGCCCGTCAGGGCTGCGTTTTGGCCTACGCATTTAAGGGGCGCCGATTTGATTGTGGTTCGGTTGAAGGCTTTATCGAAGCTACGAACCATGTCTATGAGAATGTTTACCTGCCCAAGCAGGCTGCCCAGGAGAAGAAGTAAGTGGCTGAGCTTACCTGTTTTAAGGCCTATGATTTACGCGGTCGTGTGCCGGAAGAGTTAAATCCAGATGTTGCGTATCGTGTGGGGCGTGCTTTTGCCCAATTCCTCGGAGCGCGACGGGTTGTAGTTGGGCATGATATTCGTTTGACCAGCCCTGAACTGACCGATGCTCTGGCGAATGGTTTACGCGATGCCGGTGCTGACGTATTTCATATTGGCGAGTGTGGCACTGAAGAAGTTTATTTTGCCACTTCCCATGGGGATTTTGATGGCGGCATCTGTGTAACCGCGAGTCATAACCCTATGGATTACAATGGTATGAAATTTGTCCGTGCAGGAAGTAGTCCAATTAGTGGCGATACTGGTCTGTTGGATATCAAGCGATTGGCAGAGCAAAATAACTTTGCCTCAGCACCAAGGCGAGGTGATCTATATCGCTTTGAACACCGTGTCGATTTTGTAAAACATTTGCTGTCTTATATCGATAGCACGGCTTTGAAGCCACTCAAGCTAGTGGTAAATGCTGGTAATGGCGGCGCTGGTGCAGTGGTTGATGCCTTGGCACCGCATCTGCCATTTGAATTTGTACGAGTACACCATCAGCCGGATGGTAACTTCCCCAATGGTATTCCCAATCCAATTTTGCCGGAAAACCGTGCAGCGACTGCGGAAGCTGTGAGAGAGTGTGGTGCCGATTTCGGGATTGCCTGGGATGGCGATTTCGACCGCTGTTTCTTCTTCGATGAAAAAGGTGAATTTATCGAAGGTTATTATGTGGTAGGCCTGCTTGCAGAGGCATTTTTGCTCAAAAATGATGGTGCGAAAATTGTTCATGATCCACGCCTGCTGTGGAATACCGAGGACATTGTCCATGCCGCTGGCGGGGAGCCCGTGCAGAGCAAGACCGGTCATGCATTTATCAAAGAGCGCATGCGTAAAGAAGACGCTATCTATGGCGGTGAAATGAGTGCGCACCACTATTTCCGTGACTTTGCTTACTGTGACAGCGGTATGATCCCCTGGCTTTTAGTGGCAGAGCTGGTAAGTCGCAGTGGTAAATCTTTGTCTCAGTTGGTGAGTGAGCGTATGGCTGCTTTCCCCTGTTCTGGGGAAATTAATTCTAAGGTGAAGGATGCCGCTGAATTACTAAAAATGGCCGAAGCAAAGTATGCTCCGGGAGCTGAGAGCGTTGAGCATGTAGATGGCTTGAGTGTGGCTTATCCCGATTGGCGCTTTAACTTGCGTATGTCCAATACCGAGCCCGTAGTACGCTTAAATGTTGAGTCCCGTGGGAATGAGGCGCTAATGCGTGAAAAAACTCAAGAGCTTCTTGATTTAATTCGCGCTTGAAAAAGATAGAGTAAATACAGTAGTTAAAATTTAAGAGACCTGTTTAAGGTCAGTCAAAAATTTGGCTGGCCTTCCCTGCCTAAATTAATAATATAATTACTAGTAAATAAAATTTCATATTTTAATCTGTTGTCCCGTAAGTCTAAAGCGGGCGGATATTTCTGGTAATAGAGTTTTGCATGGTATTTAAATATTGTGCATAAATTTTCCACCGTTCATGGACGCATGCAACAATTGCTGTCGCATAGACCAAATATTCATACTGATGCCTGTTCAATTTGAACCGTCCAAATGACCTTCTGACTTTACCAAAAAACCAAAGCTTCCTTTGTTGATTACAACTGTATCCAGTATTTTTTTGCAGCTATAGGGTCCTTAGTATACATAGAGGAATATTGTGTATTTGCAAAATTAAAAATTCCAGCTTATTGCTGCAAGGATTGTTGTCATGCAGGAATTTGTAATCCACTACGTATGATGAAGTTAATTCACCTCTAGTGATCACAAGGTTATTTTGTGGGAATATTTCAGGTGCTAATCTAAATTGATATAGGGCAGTGGATGGCCTCATAATTTTTCTTCTGGGTATTTTCCATTGGAGGAAACTTTGAAGCTGTTTTCCTTCAAACTGATGGTGCTAAAGTTTCGTTTGGTATTTATGGGCCAAAAATAATAAATGCCTAAATCTTTGATATGGCTAAGTTTTTGGTCCTGCTTATTTAATTTTTCGGATAAGTAGTGCAATAGCTTGGCTACAAATGGCGGTGTTGCATTTATAGGGAAGTAACCTGGCTCGATTTTTGTAAAACTGTGATTAAGAGTTATAGAGGCTGCAATTTGGAGGATGACTCTTTAATTCGCAACGTATTGTTACAAATATTGCCCACCTTGTAAGTGAGGGGAGTGCACTCAGGTATGGGGAGTACTTATGTTCCTGGAGGCGTATTTGAGTGATAGGGCCACTAACTAATATAGTTGGTGGCCCGGCTGCTGTGGCTAAAAGTGCTATACGCTTCTCTCTACGGCAAAGCTGGCCAGTTGTTGCAGAGCCAGCTTTTGTTCGCAGTTGGGTAGGAACTCCAGCTGCTCTTTAGCGTTGTTAACAGCGGCACGTGCACGCTCCATGGTGTAGTCCAGGGCGCCGCAGGCTTCAATCGCGTCGACTATCTCGGATAGTTTTTCCGCGCTGCGTTGCTCTATCGCTTCTTTTACCAATTGGGCCTGATCTTTGCTGCCATTGGCCATGGTATAGATTAGTGGCAGGGTTGGTTTGCCCTCCGCCAGGTCGTCACCTACATTTTTCCCAAGTTCTTCTGGGTTGCCACGATAGTCGAGAGCATCATCCACAAGTTGGAAGGCAAGGCCCAAGTGGCGGCCATAGAGTTTCAGGGCCGTTTGTTCCCCGTTGGTGCAGTTAGCCATTACGGCGGCAGTTTCACAGGCGGCTTCAAACAGGGCGCCGGTCTTCTTGTGGATAACCGTAAAGTAATTGTCCTCGCCCACCGCGGGATCACCAGCATTTACCAGCTGCTGAACCTCACCCTCAGCAATAGTATTGGTGGTGTCGGAGAGGATTGCCATGATATCCATATCCCTGAGGGCTACCATCATCTGGAAGGCGCGGGAATAGAGGAAGTCCCCCACTAGCACGCTAGGAGCATTGCCCCATTTTGCGTTAGCTGTGAGGCGGCCACGACGCATGTCGGATGTGTCCACCACATCATCGTGCAGTAATGTGGCGGTATGGATGAACTCGATGATAGTCGCGAGGTCAATGTGGCTCTCCCCCTTATAACCACAGGCACGTGCACAGAGAAGCACCAGAAGAGGGCGCAAGCGCTTGCCGCCGGCTTCGACCAGATAGTGCCCTATGTTTTCCACCAGAGGAACGTCCGAGTGCAGTTGATCGAGAATGCGCTGGTTGACCGCGGCAAAGTCTTCGGCGGCGACCCGGTGAAAAGGCAGCATGTGAGAGTTCCTTATACGACTAGACTGGCGCCCCCCGGGGCCCGGGCAGCAAAGGGGCGCTATTGTATCAACCCGACGAATTGATTAGAATCTGCGCCCCGTCAATTGCGGGCTTCATGTGGCTATTCAGCTGCTTTGGGGTCGTTTGGCGAATATAGATGTTAAACAACACGGCGCAAGCTCCCGAAATGCGGAGCAGTGACTCAATAGTCCTCCCGCTGCTTCGTGTCGTCCATATCGGAGCATAGAAATATGTACGCTGTTTTTGAGAGCGGTGGTAAGCAACACCGTGTAGAAGAGGGCGAAGTTCTTCGCCTGGAAAAGCTGGAAGTAGCTACCGGCGAAACCATTGATTTCGACAAAGTGCTGATGGTCGTTAATGGCGACAAGATTAACATCGGCGCTCCCGTTGTAGAGGGCGCTAAAGTATCGGCTGAAGTAGTGAGCCACGGCCGCGGCGAGAAGGTGAAAATCATCAAATTCCGTCGTCGCAAGCACTCCATGAAGCGCCAAGGCCACCGTCAGTGGTATACCGAAGTCAAAATCACTGGCATTAAGGCATAACAGAGGAGTAACGACTCATGGCACATAAGAAAGCTGGCGGTAGTACGCGAAATGGTCGCGATTCCGAGAGTAAACGCCTGGGCGTGAAGCGCTTTGGCGGCCAGTCTGTAGCAGCAGGCAATATCATCGTTCGTCAGCGTGGCACCAAATTCCACGCAGGTATTAACGTTGGTATGGGCAAAGACCACACCCTGTTCGCCACTGCGGACGGCGTTGTGAAGTTTGAAGTTAAGGGCCCCAACAACCGCAAGTTTGTTTCTATCGAAACTGCTTAAGCGGTCATTAGCCCAAGCTTCATAAAAAGCCCCGCTATTGCGGGGCTTTTTTGTTGGAAAAGTCGCAGAAAAGCGGCGGCGGGAAGTTAGGGTGGCAGGTGCCCACAGGGGGCGGCTTGTCGGCTGGTATGATGATAGGGGTGCGCGGATGCGCGTACCGGATAAGGCAACCGCTATAGCGGTGGAGAGATTATGAAGTTTGTCGATGAGGCGCCCATCGTTGTCCAGGCAGGTAAAGGCGGTAACGGTTGCTTGAGCTTCCGTCGGGAGAAGTTTGTAGAAAAAGGAGGCCCGGATGGCGGCGATGGCGGCGATGGCGGTTCCGTTTACCTGGAAGCCGATGATTCCCTCAATACCCTGGTAGATTACCGCTATCAACCTCGCTATGCAGCTGAAAGTGGACAGCCGGGCCGCGGGCGCAACTGTACGGGGGCCAAGGGAGAAGACCTGGTACTGAAAGTCCCCGTGGGAACCACTGTGATTGATGTGGATAGTGGCGAAGCGGTCGGCGACATGACTGAGGCCGGCGAGCGCCTTCTGGTTGCCCAGGGCGGCTTTCACGGTCTGGGTAATACTCGCTTTAAGTCCAGTACCAACCGCGCTCCCAGGCAGACAACAAATGGTACTGAGGGGGAGGTGCGCAGTCTCAAGCTGGAGCTGAAGGTTCTCGCCGATGTAGGCATGCTTGGACTCCCCAATGCGGGTAAATCCACCTTTATTCGTGCAGTTTCCGCAGCCAAGCCCAAAGTGGCCAATTATCCCTTTACTACCCTGGTACCTAACCTCGGTGTGGTACAGGTGCAGAAGCACCGAAGCTTCGTGATTGCCGATATTCCCGGCCTGATTGAGGGGGCAGCAGAGGGGGCGGGTCTTGGGATTCGCTTCCTCAAGCACTTGACCCGCTGTCGTGTGCTGTTGCACTTGGTGGATTTGGCACCATTTGATGGTTCTGATCCGGTGGAAAATGCCCGAGCTATTGAGCATGAGCTCTCCAGCTTCAGTAAGACACTGGCTGGACGTGAACGCTGGTTAGTACTGAACAAAACTGACTTGGTACCGGCGATAGAATTGGAGGAGCGTTGCCAGGCAATTGTAGATGCGCTGGGTTGGACCGGTCCTGTTTTCCGTGTGGCAGCAATCCGCAAAGAGGGCACTGATATCCTCAGTGGTCGTCTAATGGATTACCTCGAGGAGCGTCAGGAAGATGAGGACCGTGACCCTGAGTTGGCGCAGGCAGAACTGGAGTCTCAGCGCCAGATGCAGCGTGAGGCCCGTGAGCGTATTGAGGAGTTGCGTGAGAGCCATAGGGCTAAGCGCAAGGCAGCCAGGGAGCATGTGGATGATGATGAGGATTGGGATGACGATGAACACGATGTCGATATTGAGTATCGCCCCTGAGTTATCTCATTTGGCAAAGTCCCTCCTGAGCTGCCCCAGGTTCTAATTATTGTGGGCTTCTGAATAATTAAAATGGTTTAAATGACCCTTAGGGGCGATATCCAGGGGGGAGCATGGGCTCTAAATCAGATTCCCGTCGTGAGCTGGCGAATAGCCAGCGCTGGGTTGTCAAGATTGGTAGTGCCCTTTTGACCGATAACGGTCGAGGTGTAAATAGCGTGGCTATCTCTGCCTGGGTTGAGCAGATAGCCGAACTGCGACAGCGTGGTATTGAGGTGGTACTTGTATCTTCTGGCGCCGTCGCTGCAGGTATGGATCGTTTAGGTTGGGGGCGAAGACCGGAGTCTATTCATCAGTTGCAGGCCGCTGCGGCGGTGGGGCAAAGCCATTTGGTGCAGGTTTATGAGCAGGCTTTTGGGCGCTTTGATTTACGCAGTGCACAGATTCTGCTGGACCATGATGACCTTTCCAACCGTACCCGCTACCTCAATGCACGTAGCACCCTGAAAACCCTGCTTTCTTTGGGTGCCGTGCCCATTGTCAACGAAAACGATACGGTGGTCACCGATGAGATTCGTTTTGGTGATAACGATACGCTTGCTGCACTAGTCGCCAATCTAGTGGAGGCTGATACGCTGCTGATTCTGACGGATGCGGATGGGCTGTTTACTGAGGACCCCCGTGATAATCCCCAGGCGGAATTAATCGAGAAGGCCTCTGCCCTGGATCCTAGCTTGCTGGCTATGGCGGGGGATTCGCGCAGTGGGCTTGGGCGCGGTGGCATGACTACCAAGGTGCGCGCTGCGCAATTGGCGGCTCGCTCCGGTGCCTGTACCGTGATAGCTGGTGGGGCACAGGAAAAAGTAATCATGCGTACATGGGCAGGGGAGTCTCTGGGTACCCTGTTGTTGCCAGACGCTGATCCTTTAACAGCTCGCAAACGCTGGCTCGCCGGCCAGCTGCAGGTGCGCGGTACCCTGGTGCTCGACAGCGGGGCGGAAAAAGCTCTTTGTGAGAGTGGCGGCAGCTTACTGGCGGTGGGGGTGACTGAAGTGGAAGGGCGTTTCCAGCGGGGGGATCTGGTTTCCTGTCGCAGTGGTGAAGGGCGGGAAGTTGCCCGCGGGCTGGTCAATTACGATAGCAGTGAGAGTGCCAGGATTCTTGGCCGGGCATCGGAGAAGTTTGTTGAGTTACTCGGTTACCGCGATGATGATGAGTTAATTCACCGGGATAATCTGATCTTGCTTTAGAGTTAAATGGCAGACACAAAAAAGCCCCGCAACGCGGGGCTTTTTTGTGTCTGTTGCCTAAAGAATTAGGCTGCCAGAGCTTTAACCTGTGCGTTCAGGCGGCTCTTATGGCGAGCGGCTTTATTCTTGTGAATAATGCCTTTGTCTGCCATGCGGTCGATAACAGGTACCGCTTCTGCATATGCAGTTTTTGCTTTTTCAGCGTCGCCTGCATCGATGGCCGCAACTACCTTCTTGATGTAGGTGCGCACCATGGAGCGCAGACTGGCGTTATGCATGCGGCGCTTGTCGTTTTGGCGCGCGCGTTTCTTCGCTTGAGGTGAGTTGGCCACCGGTTGCTCCTGTCTGGAATCTGTAAATCTGTAACTAACAGGCCCTGGGGCCCGATCGGGACGCGACATTATCCCCACAGTTGGTTGTTTGTCAACCATAGCCGGTTGCGTCTTGTGGATATGGCTAGAAACTCTGATATGTGTCAGCGGTTTGGTAGCTTAAGGCTGAACTCTACGCCGCTGTTATCGGTGCGGTTGCGAGCCTGCAAGCGACCGCAATGATAGTCAGCGATTAGCTTGGCGATATGTAATCCGAGACCAAGGTGGCCTGCATTATCACCATCCTTGCGCACAGACACGAGGGAATCGAATAGTTTGTGTGCATAGCCGCTGGGTAGCAGTGGGCCATCATTGCTCACCGTGATCAGATAACTGTCATCATATGTGTGAGCGGACAAGTGGATATCACTGCCTTCCGGGGCGAAGCTACAGGCATTGTCTACCAGTTTGTCCAGTAGTTGCGCAAGTAACTCCGGGGCGCCGTGACAGTGTAACTCTCCCGGGGGCTTATCCAGCGTGAAGTGGTGTTTAGGGTGAGCATCGCCATAACACTGGACCATAACTTCAAGGAGGTCGGCGAGATCAAACGTTTCGCGCTCAGCTTGATGGATACTGGCCTCGAGGTTGCTCGCGGCAGAGAGGCTGTTGAGGATGCTGGAAAGGCGTTCACTGCCGTCTAATGCGCGCTCAGCGTAGCGGCGGCTGTGGGAATCCAGTTCGCCAGCAGTAAGGTTATCCAGGGAAGAGCGAACTACAGCCAGGGGTGTGCGCAGCTCATGTGAGAGCTTGCTGGCTAATGTGCGCAGGTACTGATGATATTGGTCCAGTTCACCGAGCAGGCTGGCAAAGGCGCGATTTAGGGCGCCCAGCTCATCGCTGGCCTTTGAATGAGGGAAGTTACCGCGCAACTTGCCGCTTGCGTCTACGGCGTGGCGTGCGGCGCGGTTCAGTTTGCGTATACGCCAGGATAGCCAGCTGGCATAGCCAAGTAGAAACATCAATGCAGTGGCTGCGGCAGCACAGCTAATCAGCCAAAGCCGGTGGGCAGCGCCCTCTGTCATGGACTGTATGGCTTCGCCGGATTGAAGCACCAATACCCGACCTAGCATTGGTCGCTCGATTACTTCGTCGGCTCGAGTGACAACCGGGACGCTGACAACACCAATGCGTGACTGTAGGGGACCGCCAAACCACTGCTCTTCGATATCGCGGTTAGGTGCATGACTCAATGGCAACCTATCCACAGGTAGTGGCGGTAAAGTTTCCCGCGCCAATAACTTGCGGTAAATCCAGCTGCGCAACCAGGGAGTGGTGGTTACCTTCTCGGAGGGCTCTGGCTGCAGCTGCCCGCTGCTTGCGAGAAGGAATCCTTCGTTATCCACTACGGCTAGGCGCAGACTCGGGCGGGCAAAATGATCCAGCTCGGCCTGTAGTTGAGGCAGGGGGGCTGTCAGGCGACCGGGCTGTCCATCGGAGGGCAATGTGCTGGAACTGCGAACAGGCGCTACACCGTCACTGCGGTTGCGATCCAGGATGCGAATTGAAAGGCCTCCCTGAGTTAGATCGTAGGGAAGGGTTAATTCGAGCTGGTAGCCATCAGGAGAGGAGGTCCAGCGTCCGCGCAGGCGCAGCTCACGTTCGTATCGCCCCTCTCTTGGATTATGCCACATGGCGCTTGTGGTGCCCCGGCTTGCCACTGGCAATATGTAATGCCGGCCACCAGTGAATAGTTCGACAGTATCACCACCGGCCAGCAGGCCGGTTCGGGGGTCGCGGTAAGCCGGCGTGGAGTCACTGACAGTCAGAAGCATGAAAACCTGTTCGCTATATTGCCCGAAGGTTACCTGTGCCAGCGGGTTAAGCTTTTCGTCGAGTAGCTCTCTGGGTTTCAGGCCCAAGGGGCGCCAGTCATCGCCATAGCCATCGACCATAGGGGGCTGTGAAAGCGGGTTTAGGTAGAGTTGAGCGCCAGGAGGGCGAGCGTGGCGCAGGGGATCAGGGGCAATCAACTGCGGTGCACTGGCTAAACGGGCGGCAATTGCCGCGGCGGTCGCTTCTAGTGCCTGTAACTGTCCCTGCGCCAGGGCCGCATCCACTTGGCGCAGATACTGGCAGCCGGCCCATGGAAGGGCCAGGGCGACAAGGCTGACAAGCAGGAGTTGGCGGCGAAGCTTCATGGGCGGTGCTCTTTAAATCTTATGCGCCGAGGCCAAAATTATTAAAGTTGCCAGCGATAACCCATACCGTAGGCAGTGCCAATGGAGTTGAACTCTCCGTCCAGGGTCTGGAACTTGCGGCGAATACGCTTCACATGAGACGTGATGGTGTTGTCATCCAGAACCACTCGCGCAGCTTCCATAAGTTGGTTGCGCGACTTGACGTGCCCGGGTCTCTTAGCCAGTGCATGGACTATCCAGAATTCAGTAACGGTCAGGTCTACTGGCTGTCCATCCCAGTGGCAGTGAAGCCTGGATATATCCAGATCCAATTTACCTTGGGTCAGGCTCTCCCCTTGATCACCTTGGTCTCGCAGAACACTCACCCGGCGTAGCAGCGCGTTGATGCGTGCCTGCATGTGCGGCAGAGAAATATCCTTGGTCAGGTAATCGTCGGCACCGAGGCGCAGCCCGGAGATAATATCCAGCTCCGAATCTCTGGCTGTAAGAAACAGGATTGGCAGGCTAGGTGCCATGGCTCGTAACTCGCGGCACAGTTCGAACCCACCCTCCACTTCGCTGCCTAGGCCGACATCGATCACAGCGAGGTCCGGCAAACGCTGGCGAAAGGCATCCATAGCCTCAGCTCTCGCACTATAGAGATCGACCCGATAACCGCTGCGGCGCAGAGCGTCGCGATAATTTTCGGCGATAACGCGTTCGTCTTCGACAATGGCGATAGTTGCACTCATGGCTGATTCCGGCTGCTTCCTTTTTATGGTTGAGAATCATGCACGAAATTGCGGGTTATTGGCAAAAAGGCGGGCGTAGATCGCCCGCAAGCACAACAGGGTTTCTTTGGAGGGGGGGCAGGTGAGCGTATTTGTAATCCGCCCACCTGATACCAGTGCATTTTATATCTTGACTTACGATAGCGGATTTACAGTCCGCTAGGGCCCGCCGATGCAGGTTCAGAAACTGCCGGCAACAGATTCCGGCATAGAGAAACGGATGTCTACCCGGCGTTCCATCGCATAGGCATCTACATCGCCACGAGTCGCCTGGGAATAAGTGGAGCCCATAGCGCGGCGATTTATACGGGAGGCGTCGATACCCAGAGATACCAGAGCCTGTTCCACACTCAGGGCGCGCTGGTCTGACAGCACGTTGTTGTAGCCATCACTACCCCGAGGGTCGGCATGGCCCTCCAGTTGAATTTGCAGGTGCGGGTGGCGCTTGAGGAAATCGGCCATGGCACCCAATTGTTGGAGTTGGCCCTCCTGAAGCTCGTCTTCTCCGGTGGTAAACAGCATTTGGAATTGGAGGGAATCCAGTGCCAGTTGGCTGGCATCGTTCGCGGACAGTCGAGCCGCATCCAATTGCTGTGCCAGGTTGCTGAGCCCTGCACGGCTCTCTGTCAGTTGTGTTGCCAGCATATCTGCCTCGTCTGCTTGCTTGATCTGCTCGCCGAGCCAAGCCCCGCCGAGTGCTCCAGCGATAAATCCAACCGGTCCACCAACGGCTGCGCCGGCAACCGCTGCTGAAGTAAAGACCGTGGCCTGTTTGGCCGGGGTCAGATTTGATTCATTGTGTTCCTTTGCCTGGGCACCGGAAGCGATCAGGGAAGTCAGGGCTGCTACCAATAACGCTTTTTTCATTGCTTTTCTCCTTGGGGGCTTTTTTTCTTACTCGTTGGGGTCGGGGTGTTCCCGGCCCGTTTGAGTGTTATTAAAAAGCCTCATGGAGGCGCTGGCGTGGCGCTGCAGTGGCAAACTGCAGAGCAAATATGGCGAAATGTGGCAGGTGGCCAAGTGGCCAGTTACAGCAGGCGACGGTAGCGCCGGTCGCGAGGTGAATCCACTCGAACTCGGACTCGCCGGGGACGGGGACCGCGCATCACTGCTATATAGAGCACAATCGCCAGTGCCAGAGCAATAATTAAAGCGTTAATGGTCATCCTTTATCTCCCCGCGCCACCTGATCCGTGGGACGCGTGACTAGCTCATTGCTAGTATAGGCTCGCAGGCACTATGTCGTAGGGCCGCGGACTCCTCCTGATCTTCCAAAGTTACTGTTGAATTGCGGTAGACTTGCCGTCCAAATGATCCTACCTATTGCCAGGAGTTGAAGTTTTGTCCCAGCAGCCCCCTGTTCAGCAGCAACCCGTTGAAAAATCTGGCGCCTCGCGACTGCTGCGTGGTAGCTCAGTGGTTGGCGCTGCGACAATGCTGTCACGGATTGCCGGTCTGGCGCGGGATATGGCTCTGGCCCGCTTTGCTGGGGCGGGAGATGCCGCCGATGCCTTCTTTGTCGCTTTCAAAATTCCCAACTTCTTTCGTCGCCTGTTTGCTGAGGGGGCATTTGCCCAGGCGTTTGTGCCAGTACTAGCTGAATACCGCCAAAAAGGGGGAGTAGCGGCGGCAAGGGAGCTGAACGACAGGGTTGCCGGTGCTCTGGGTGGAGTGCTGCTGCTAGTGACCCTGTTTGGGGTGCTGTTCGCGCCAATAGTGACGGGTATTTTTGCTTTTGGTTGGTGGTGGGACGGCAGTGAACGGGAGAAGTTCGATCTAGCTGCAGATATGTTACAGATTACTTTTCCCTACCTGATGCTGATTTCCCTCGCCGGATTTACCGGCGCAATCCTGAATACCTTTGACCGTTTTGCGATTCCAGCACTGACTCCGGTAATGTTGAATTTGGTATTGATCGGGGCTGCGACGGTGGCCACTTCCTGGTTTGATCCGCAAATCTTGGCGCTTGCCTGGGGGGTGTTTGTGGCTGGAGTTGTGCAACTACTGTTCCAGTTGCCTTTTCTGGCCCGAGAGGGTTTGCTGCCAAGACCCAAATGGGGTTGGAGTCATCCCGGGGTGCGCAAGGTCCTGCGCCTAATGGCTCCGGCCATATTTGGGGTTTCGGTTACCCAGATCAGTTTGGTTTTGGATACACTGCTGGCGTCATTCCTTCCCAGTGGCAGTGTATCCTGGTTGTACTTTTCTGACCGCCTTACAGAATTGCCTCTAGGAGTATTTGGGGTTGCCGTGGCCACGGTGATACTGCCGAATCTCTCTCGCCAGCACAGTGATGGGGACCCTCGCCGTTTTCGACACACCCTCGACTGGGCATTACGCAGCGTCACTCTGATCTCCCTGCCTGCGGCAGTAGCCCTGATTGTACTGGCTGAGCCCTTGCTGACCACGCTGTTCCAATACGGAGAGATGCAACCGCGAGATATGCAGATGGCGGCTTGGTCCCTGCGCGCCTATGCCATGGGGCTCTTGGCCTTTATGTTGATTAAAGTTTTGGCACCCGGCTACTTTGCACGCCAGGATACTTATACTCCAGTTCGTTTTGGGTTAATTGCGATTTCGGCCAAGATGGTTTTGAGCCTCTTATTTGTCATTCCGCTGAATCACTATTTCAAGCTGGGTCATATGGGGCTGGCTCTTGCCACTGCCTGCCAGGCGGCTATTAATGCTTGGCTATTGTACAAGGGGCTGCGCAGGGATGACGTCTATACCCCTGAAGCCGGTTGGGTGGGTTATTTGTTGCGCCTTGTAGTAGCGAATCTGCTCATGGTGGCAGTATTGCTCGGGGTGCTGCATTTCTGGAGCGATTGGAGTGAGTGGGGTTGGTTTACTAGGGCTTGGCGTATGGGCCTGCTGGTTGCGGCTGGAGGCCTGACTTACCTCCTGGTGCTGCTTGCATCGGGCTTGCGCCCGCGCCATTTCCGCGCGACGAGTTAAGGTCTTCAGGCGTAAATGTCTTTGTCCGGCGGTAAATATGAGCGACCACTGGCCGCCAAGTGGGAATCCGCTATACTGTGCGGCTCGATTTTGTGAGGATGGGAAGATCGTTTTGGCCCAGGAGCGCGAACTAATCCGCGGGTTGCACAACCTGCGCCCCCGCCACCGGGGAAGCGTGGCGACGATCGGCTCGTTCGACGGTGTGCATCTCGGTCACCAGGCAATAATTTCGCAGTTAGGGCAGCGTGCGCTGGAACAAGGTCTGCCCTCAGTGGCGATTATTTTCGAGCCTCAACCCCACGAATTTTTTTCTAGCGATAAAGCCCCCGCGCGACTGATGCGTTTTAAGGAAAAAGTGCTGGCGCTATTCGAGGCTGGTGTCGACCGAGTTTTGTGTCTTCAGTTTAATGAAACCCTGCGCAACCTCAGCGCCGAGGCATTTGTCCGGCGTATACTGCTCGACGGACTGGACATTCGCCACCTGGTAGTTGGCGATGATTTCCGTTTTGGCTGCGATCGCAGTGGCGATTATGTTCTGTTACAAAAAATGGGGGAGCAGCACGGGTTTACCGTTGAAGATACGGCAACCTTGGAAATACGTGGGGCCCGGGTTAGCAGCACCCGCATCCGTGAGGCCCTGCAGCGGGGGGATTTTGAGCTGGCACAGGCACTACTGGGCAAACCCTACCGGATTACCGGCCGGGTTGCCCCAGGTCGCGCCCTGGGACGTCAGTTGGGCGCGCCTACAGCCAATGTCCGCTTGCGCCGCTACCGCTCCCCATTGGTGGGAGTTTATACGGTTCGTACCACTGCCACTGACGGTAGAGATATGGCCTGTGGATATACGGAACTGGATGGCGTAGCGAACGTAGGCTTCCGCCCGACAGTCGAAGGTGAAGGTGCCAGGCCGCTACTGGAGGTTAACCTGTTCGACTTTAGTGGCGATCTATATGGTCGTGAATTGGCGGTAGAGTTCTGCCATAAATTGCGCGATGAGGAAAAATTTGCCTCTCTGGATATCCTCAAGGCCCGCATTGCCGAGGATATTGATAATGCCAAGTGTTGGTTCGAGCAAAACCCCCGAAAAACTGACAAGAAATAATTTATTTTCTACTAGAGCTGAAGTAGACACCCAATGACTGATTATAAAGCGACCCTGAATTTGCCTGAGACCGACTTTCCCATGCGTGGCAACCTGCCGCAGCGTGAGCCGGCAATTCTGAAAAAATGGCAGGACAATAAGCTCTATGAAAAAATTCGCGAGGCACGTGCCGGGCGTGAACAGTTTATTCTGCACGATGGCCCTCCCTATGCGAATGGTGACATCCATATTGGTCACTCAGTCAACAAAATTCTCAAAGACATTATTATCAAGTCGAAAACCTTGAGTGGTTTTGATGCTCCCTATGTTCCGGGGTGGGATTGTCACGGCCTGCCGATCGAGCACAGGGTAGAGAAAAAAATTGGTAAGGCCGGCACCAAGGTAGACTTTAAGACTTTCCGCCAAAAGTGCCGCGAGTACGCTGCCAAACAGGTGGAAGGGCAGAGGAAAGATTTCATTCGCCTGGGGGTGTTCGGCGAGTGGGATAACCCCTACCGCACTATGGATTTTCAATTTGAGGGCGATATTATCCGCGCCCTCGGACGTGTGGTGAAGAACGGCCATTTGGCACGCGGCTTCAAACCTGTCTACTGGAGTGTTGTGGGTGGCTCAGCCCTGGCAGAAGCGGAAGTGGAATACCAGGATAAAACTTCCTACTCCATTGATGTTTGCTACCCAGTGAGTGAGGAGGCCGCCCTGGCTATTGCGGACGCCGCCGGTGGCCATGCCGGTGACGGTCCTTTATCTGTGGTTATCTGGACAACGACACCTTGGACCCTGCCTTCGAGCCAGGCTGTTTCTGTGAATGGTGAGCTGGAATACGTGGTTGTTCAGACTGGCGATCGCCGTCTGCTGGTTGCTGAAGCCCTTCAGGAAACTGTACTGAGCCGTGCCGGTTTGAAGGGTGAGGTGGTTGGTCGTATCCGCGGTGCGGCTCTGGAGCACTTGAAAGTACATCACCCCTTTTACGATAAGTTACTGCCGATCGTCCTTGGTGATCATGTTACAACGGATGCCGGTACCGGCTGTGTACACACGGCACCGGATCACGGGCCGGACGACTTCCAGGTGGGTAAGCGCTATGGTATCGAGACTCTTAATTACATCGATAATAACGGTGTATATCGCGATAGTGTGCCGTTGTTTGCCGGTGAGCATGTCTACAAGGTTGACGATAAAATTGTCGCCCTTCTAAAGGAGCGTGGTGTACTACTACACCAGGATAAATTGGAGCACAGCTATCCGCACTGTTGGCGTACCAAGACCCCACTGATCTACCGCGCGACGCCCCAGTGGTTTATCAGTATGCAGCAAAACGATCTACTGGAGCAGGCACAAAAAGCGGCTGATGACGTGCAGTGGATACCCGGTTGGGGTAAAGCCCGTATAGACGCCATGCTGGACGGTAGCCCGGATTGGTGTATTTCCCGCCAGCGCACCTGGGGTGTGCCGATCGCGTTGTTTGTGAATAAAGAAACCCATGAGCTGCACCCAGATACCCCAGCACTAATGGACAAAGTCGCTGAGAAGGTAGATGTTGCAGGTATGGATGTCTGGTTTGACCTGGATCCCAGTGAACTGCTGGGTGATGACGCCGATCAATATGAGAAAGTGACAGACACTCTCGATGTGTGGTTCGATTCAGGTGTAACTCACTACGCTGTTTTGGAGCGCCGTGAAGGACTGCGTTTCCCTGCTGATCTGTATCTGGAGGGCTCTGACCAGCATCGCGGATGGTTCCAGTCCTCCCTCAAGACCTCTATCGCCATCAGCGATTGCGCCCCCTACAAGCAGGTGTTGACTCATGGTTTCACCGTGGATGCCCAGGGACGCAAAATGTCAAAATCTATTGGCAATACCGTTGCGCCCCTGGATGTGATTAACAAGCTGGGTGCTGATGTTCTACGACTGTGGGTGTCGGCCACGGATTTTAGTGGTGAAATGGCTGTCTCCGATGAGATTTTAAAACGCACAGCTGATTCCTATCGCCGTTTGCGCAATACGGCGCGCTTTTTCCTATCCAATCTGGCAGGTTTTGATCCGGCAAAAGATTTACTCCCTGAGGAAGAGCTATTGGCTCTGGACCGCTGGGCTCTCGACAAGGCAGCGCGCCTGCAGGATGAGATCCTGGTTGCCTATGACAACTACCAGTTCCACCAGATTTATCAGAAGTTGCATAACTTCTGCGTAGTGGATATGGGCGGTTTCTATCTGGATATCATCAAGGATCGCCAGTACACCACCAAGGAAGACAGTGCCGCGCGCCGCTCTGCTCAAACAGCCCTTTATCATATTGTGCAGGCTTTTGTACGTTGGATAGCCCCTATCCTTAGCTTTACTGCAGAAGAGCTTTGGCAATTCATTCCTGGTGCCAATGCCGATAGCGTATTTATCGAAGAGTGGTACCCATTGCCTAAACTGCCGGCTGAGGCAGGTAAGAGGGCGGATTATTGGGCTGCTATTGCCGAGGTAAAAACAGCGGTTAACAAGGTGCTGGAGGAACAGCGTGGGGCTGGCGCCATAGGTGGGTCCCTGCAGGCAGCGGTGACCCTCTATGCGAGTGATGACCTGCGCGAGAAATTACTGGAGTTGGAGAATGAGCTGCGTTTTGTGCTGATTTGTTCCTCTACTTCGGTTCAGCCTCTCAGTGATGCGGCCGGTGCTGAAGCCACCGAAATGGAGAGTTTAAAGGTTAGCGTAAGTAAGGTTGATCACCCCAAGTGTGCGCGCTGCTGGCATTACCGTGCTGATGTGGGCGGAAACAGTGATTACCCGGATATTTGTGGGCGCTGCGTGGAAAACGTAGCTGGCGAAGGTGAGGTGAGGCACTATGCCTAAGTCCAATCTTCTTCTAGGGCACCCCTGGCGTTGGTATTGGCTGGCGCTGGTGGTGGTGGCTCTGGATGTGGTTACTAAAGTATGGGCTGTGGATATGTTTATGCACGGCCCGGCGATGCAGATAATCCCGGGCTTACTGCAATTTACCTATGCAGAAAACTACGGTGCAGCTTTCAGTTTATTGGCTGACGCTGGAGGTTGGCAGCGCTGGTTCTTTGGCATTATCGCTTTGGGCTTTAGTGTTGTGGTTACTATCTGGTTATGGCGACTGCCCTCTAGGAAACGTTGGGAACCCTGTGCCCTAGCGCTGATCCTTGGCGGTGCTCTGGGTAATCTGTGGGACCGTATTTTATTGGGCTATGTGCGAGACTTTATTTCCGTTTATTACGGCAACTGGCACTTCCCAGTATTTAATGTAGCGGATATGGGTATCAGTATCGGCGCGGCCATGCTGGTTATCGAGCTGCTTTTTTTTGCGGAAAAAGACAGCGATAAAGCAAAAAATAATGCGGAAATTTAATAAACTATGAGCAATAGCGTTATCGGCGAACATAGCCGGGTAACCCTACATTTCAGCCTGAAGCTGGATGATGGCACCGAAGTGGACTCTACGTTTAAAGGCGATCCTGCTTCCTTTAGCGTTGGGGATGGGAGTCTTCTACCGGGTTTTGAGAAAGCCCTATTTGGCCTCAAGGAAGGCGATGAAGCTGAAATTGAGATTCCACCCGAGTTAGGGTTTGGCCAGCGTAACCCCGCGAATATGCAAAAGGTGCGTCGTGATAGCTTTTCCCCAGATATTGAGCTTGAAGCGGGTTTGGTTGTGTCTTTTGACAATGGCAGTGGTGAACTCCCCGGCGTTATTCGTGAGATTGGTGAAGACGAAGTGACAGTTGATTTTAATCATCCACTGGCAGGACAGACCCTTAATTTCCACGTAAAAATTATTGCGGTGGACTCAATCCAATAAATATTGGGCCGGGTTTCACGCTGAGCTGATTATCTAGAGAGTATTGAAGTAAAGATGCAAATCCGACTGGCTAATCCCCGCGGTTTCTGTGCCGGAGTCGATCGTGCGATAGATATCGTCAATCGAGCCCTGGATGTTTTTGGTGCGCCCATTTATGTTCGCCATGAAGTCGTACATAACAAGTTTGTGGTTGAAAGCCTGCGCGAGCGCGGTGCCGTGTTTGTGGATGAGCTGTCGGAAGTACCGGACGATGTTATCGTTATCTTCAGTGCCCATGGAGTATCCAAAGCGGTGCAGGGGGAAGCGGAAAGCCGTGGACTTCGCGTCTTTGACGCCACCTGCCCACTGGTTACTAAGGTGCATATTGAAGTCAGCAAGTTCAGCAGTGACGGTGCTGAGTGCATATTGATTGGCCATGCCGGACACCCGGAAGTTGAGGGCACCATGGGCCAGTATGATAATACGACCGGGGGTGCAATTTATTTGGTCGAAGATGAAGAGGATGTGGCCAGATTGCAGGTTAAAGATGAAAACAATCTTACCTATGTTACCCAAACAACACTCTCGATGGACGATACCGCAAGAGTAATTAACGCCCTGAGACTACGCTTCCCCAACATTCGTGGCCCACGTAAAGACGATATTTGCTATGCAACACAGAACCGCCAGGATGCAGTCAAACAACTGGCTCTGGAAAGTGACTTGGTGTTGGTGGTAGGAAGTCCCAACAGTTCTAATTCTAATCGCTTGCGTGAATTGGCTGAGCGATGTGGTGCTACTGCTAAGTTGATTGATGGAGCGGCAGATGTCGATGCCAATTGGCTTGTTGGTAAGCAATCCATTGGTATCACTGCCGGCGCCTCCGCTCCAGAGGTATTGGTACAAGAAGTGATCACGAGGCTGCAAGAACTTGGGGCTAATCTGCCCGAAGAGATGGATGGGTGCGAAGAGAACATCCGTTTTTCCCTTCCCAAAGAGCTGCGTTAATACGCAGCTCTTCCATTTCTCAGCCCTCTTGTTTTTAACTGCCCGCCCGTCGCTTTAGTGAAGCCGCCTGTCGGCAACTGACCAAACCCTCGACCCCATCGCTCAAAGCATAATGATAAATTGATATACATACGTTATAGATAGCGTTTAGCGATATTGATATCTGGCCGTCTAGCTTCTAAGCACCCCGTAAGGTAATACATGCCTAGAGTGGTGTAGCCGTGTGTAGTCGATGCGGTTTGTCTTTATTAATTGAAGCGAGCTACTGGTATTGAAATTATCGATTCTACTGGGCCACAAGCCTGTTTTTAAAGGTAAAGCAGCATGAATAATCCTGAAGGAATGCAGGGTTTCACCCTGATTGAGCTGATGGTTGTAGTTACTGTGCTAGGCATAATTGTCGCCGTTGGAGTTCCGTCCTTTAGCACGCTTATAGATAACAATCGTATGTCAACAATGACAAATGACTTGAGTAGTACTTTGCAATATGCACGTTCTGAAGCTGTGCGGCATAGAGGTGCAGTTCAGGTATCGGCAATTGATGGTGATGTAAAAGATGGCCTCAGAGTCTGGATTGATGTTGATGGGAATGGTGCTTTTGGCAGCGGTGACACGGAGTTGCGGGTTTTGGAAGTTGATCCAGCAATGATCACGCTTGCCGCAGAGTTAAATAGCGGTGCGTTGAAAAATGTAGCTTTTTCATTTAATGCCCGAGGTGAGAGTAGCTTGGTAAGCCCATTAATGCTTAGTCTTTGTGATGATCGAAAAGGAGATTATGGTCGCCAATTGGAGCTATTAGCTTCTGGGGCATTACGACTAATAAAGCCTGCTGACTGCAGCGGAGGGTCTGCCAATGCATAAACAAAACGGCGCAACATTAATTGAAGTTCTGGTATCTGTTTTAGTTCTCGCAATTGGTTTGTTGGGATTAGCCTCGACCCAAATGATGAGTCTAAAAAATGGTAATGGTTCGCATCATCGTTATATGGCAGCTCTGGCAGCACAGGAAATTATTGAGCGGATGAGAGCTAATCCCACCGGCTTTAAGTCGGGGGATTATGATAGTTCCGATATAGGTTCGAGTGTTGGTAGTTCCCCAGATTGCAGTAGTGGCTGTCAACCCTCACAGCTGGCAGGCTTGGATTTATATGAGTGGGGATTATTACTTTCCAATAACCTACCCAGCGCGACAGGGGAAATTGTAAGTAACGGGGGGCAAGTTACGGTAACTATCAACTGGAAGGAACAGCATACAGGGGAAGATTATGCTGGTAGTAAAGCTGATTTAGATGATGCGATTTTTGAAATGAGCGTGGAGCTGTAAATTATGAATTTATTTATATCGCAGCGAGGTCTTTCATTGATTGAGCTGATGATTGGTATTTTATTAGGCTCTTTATTACTACTTGGTGTCCTGCAGATCTTCCAGAGCAACAGCGATACATTGCGTATGCAGAATGGCTTTTCAAGAGTACAGGAAAGTGGGCGTTTTGCAGTTGATATGCTCAGCAAAGAAATTCGCCAAGCTGGTTTTTGGGGGTGTGCTGAAAATAAAAATATAGAAAATTTTTCTGCTCCTGCAGATAAATTTTATTCAAGTATTGGTGGGGATGATATTGGCGTGGCTGGTCAGGACAATGTTGCCACTAATACTAAGGTTGAAAAGACCGAAGTTATCGAGGGAACGGACATTTTGACCCTTAGTGGCGCTGAAGATGCATGTGCTGGAAAAGGGCGAATGCTAGATGGTACAGATAAAGGGGATATTGTTGTTAGTGATAGTTGCCCAATTAAAAATAACGATATCGTCATAGTGTCAAACTGTAAATCTGGAAGTGTATTTACTGTTACGAGTACTACTGAAACAGCTGGCCATAAAAAACTGAATTATCCAGCTGGAATAGTTTTCAAAGAAGAGTATGGGGTTGATTCAAAAATTCTTACCCCTTATGAAAAAGTGTTTTTTATCGCCTCAGGTGCTCAGGATACTAATTCTTTATTTATGAAGGATGAGGCTGGAAATGTTCAGGAACTCGTCCCCGGAATAGATGATATGCAGGTATCATATGGTGTAGATACGAATGGTAACGGTATCGTTAATCAGTGGCAGGCTGCTAATAATGTCATAAGCATGGCTGAAGTAACTGCAATAAAAATAGAGTTATTGGTATCTAGTGATAGTGTCGCTGGGGTCGATAAGCAGACTATTACACGCCTGGATGGTAGTAAAAAAGAATACGATGATGGTCTGCTGCGCAAATTGTATGTTGCTACGGTCAAGGTGCGTAATAGAGGAAGCATGTAATGGGGATAATAAAGAATCAGCAAGGTGCAGTGCTGATGGTCAGCCTGATTATTCTTTTAGTTTTAACGTTAATTGGTATTTCTGGAGCTCGTGGGGTTTTGATGGGGGAGCGAATGACCTCGGCTTCACGAGATGCGAAAGTCGCTCTGGAAGTTGCCGAATCCATGGCTCGTTTTGGCGAGCAAGAAATAAACGCGCTTGGTAAAAGTAGCGATTTTGGGGCAGCCGCCTGGCAGCATAATGAGGGTGAGGGCCCTGAAGATATATTTGCAGAGGAAACCTGGGAAAACAGTAATTCCATTGCCAGAGAAGTTTACATGCTTGATTCCAATGGAAAAAAAATGAAAGGGCGGATGTATATCGAAAGGTTCGGGTTGGCCTCAAGTGATAACGTTGGTGATATTAATATTGGTGTGGGGCAAACCGGTGGTGAGGAAACCATTGTCGAAGTATTTAAGATCGTCAGTCGCGGGGTAGGTAACAGCGGTACCGAGAGGATTATTGTTACTTTATATGGAAAAGAGTTTTGAGGACTTTGCTGTGAAAATAAAAAATCAAAAAAAACAATATTTCCCATTGCGTTCATTAAGTGCCGCCTTTTTTATGATATTGGCAACACATTCATCTGCTGCGCCAGGGGAGCTATCTGATGTGCCTTTGTACTCGCGGGGGTCGGCTGAGCCCAATATTATGTTTGTATTAGATTCCTCGGGATCTATGGAAGAAATGGTTCTTCCTGCAGATGGTTACAGCACCAGTAACCCTTCAAGTTTTAATTGTAATAATCCTGTCTCAACAGAATATACATATCGGCATAGTAATGGAAGTTATTCCACTCGACATTATGATGAGGTTGAATATCGTGTAAATGTAAGCAGTGGTAATGTTCAGTTTCGATTAGTAGAGCGATATAACGGTTCTGTAATCGCAACGGGTGATTGGCGTACGTGGGATACTAATGGCGATTGCTTTGATGAAGATGAGCAGTATACCGCATGGCTATATGCAGCTGGAGGAGGAAATAATAGTACTTATTTCAGTGTTGGTGTAGATGCTGCTGACTATAAGATTCCAAATGGGTTTAATAAAGATTATGCGAGTGGCCATTTTTTAAACTGGTTTTTTTCTGAAGACAGAGAAACTGGTGGTTTTACAGCTGCAAAATTTATCACTGATGATGGTGAGGCTAGACGGTCTAAATTAGATATACGCCGTACTGACATAATGAAGACTGCTGCTCAGAATCTAATTTCTGGGTTGGAAGGCGTGCGTATAGGTTTAATGCAGTTTAATGGAAACCATGGTGGAAAATTATTAATGGGGCTGACAAGCCTCACCGACGATAATAGCCAAGATATTCTTGATGTTGTGGCAGATGTTGGGGCGAGTGGGAATACACCTCTTGCCGAGACTTTTACGGGTGTGGGGCGATATTTTATATCTGGTTACGAAGGATCTGAATTATCTTATGAAGCTTCACCTGGTAATGTGAAGACAGCGTCGGCCTCAGATATTTTTTCTGGATCAACAAGTAATAATGGGAACACGAGTACGATTATAAACTGGAATGGAGTGGATAAACCTACTAATCAAGTAGAGAGTTCTGCTATCCAATACTATTGTCAAAAAAGTTTTATGGTCGCCCTTACTGATGGGGCACCGACTTCAGACAATAGTATTAGCTCTCATTTAAAAGATTATGATACAACTTGTACAGCTGAGACTTGTACAACATCGCAGCAAATGGATGACGTGGTCAAAGCCCTCTATGATATTGATCTGCGTCCGGATTTGATAAAGCCTGATGGCAAACCAGAGATAAATAATATCACAAGTTACTTGATAGGGTTTGCTAACCAAGGCTTGGATGACTCCAAAGAAATGATTAATTCAGGAAAATTAGGGAAAGGAGGGAAAGGAAAAGTCTACTCTGCAGATAATGCCGCCGAATTGCAACTTACATTTAACCAAATATTTAAAGATGTCCGCTCTATAGTTGGTAGCTCAAGTGCAGTAGCTTTGAATTCCACAGTTATTGAAAGTGGGTCCGCAGTATTTGGGGCTAAATATAATAGTGGAAAATGGAATGGAGAACTATCAGCCTGGGATATAGATACTTCTGGTAACTTATCAGATGATCCTATTTGGGAAGCCAGTTCCATTCTCGATTCGATTTCAGATATTAATACTAGAGTAATACTGACTTACCGAGACAACAAGGGTGTGCCTTTTACTGCTGCGGGAGTTGGCACCTCTGGTACAGATCACGCACTGGATCTAACCCTCAATAGTTACATTAGTGATGCTGTGGATGATGGCAGAGTCTCAGATAGAATTGATTACCTGCGTGGAGACCGCTCTAAGGAAGGTGTTGGGGAAGGAGACTTTAGAGAGCGAGATAGCCGCCTGGGGGATATTGTGAATTCCACCCCGGTTTATGTAGGGGCTCCTGATGGAAAGTGGTCCTATGCATCCTTCCCCGGAAAATCGGCTTATTCAGCATTTATTGCGGCCCATAAAAATCGTACACCAGTGGTATATGTAGGCGCTAATGATGGCTTTCTCCATGGCTTCAATGCTAGTGTGGATACTGTGAATATACCGGATGCAGGCAAGGAACTTATTGCATATTCTCCGTCAATTTTATTGAGTACAGATGATAATGAGGGCCTTCATCCGCTGACCTCTCAATATTATAACCACCGGTTTTATGTCGATGGCACTCCGACTGTTTCGGATGTATATATCAGTGACGGCGCTAGTGAGAGTTGGCAGACGGTCTTAGTAGGGGGCCTAGGCGCCGGTGGCAAAGGTTATTATGCGCTAAATGTAACTGACCCAAGTGCTTTCACAGAGCAAAATGCTGAGAAAATAGTGATGTGGGAGTTCTCAGATGAGGATGATAGTAATCTTGGCTATACCTATAGCCGTGCTCAAATAGGCAGGATGCCTAACGGTGAGTGGGCAGCTATATTTGGTAATGGTTACAATAGTGCGACAGGAGATGCGGGAATCTTTATTGTTTACCTTGATGGCCTAGATGGCCCTGGTAGCACAACCAGTAAATATGCTTACCTTTCTACGGGCTCAGGCTCAGTATCCGATATAAATGGTATGTCTACTCCAGCAATAATAGACACAAATTTGGACGGTACTGTAGACCGAATTTATGCCGGCGATCTACATGGGAATCTGTGGGCTTTTGACGTTTCAAGTTCAAATGAAAATTCGTGGTCAGTAGAAAAGGAGGGGGGAACACCAAAGCCACTATTTAGTGTAGCCCCTAGTACTAATGATCAACGAGAGGCGATAACCACTACACCGGTTGTGGCTAGAAACATCAAAGATGAGACAGGACCGGGATTACTGGTGGCATTCGGCACAGGACAATATTTGGTGGATACCGATACTGCTGACATTAATCCGGGTGGTTTTTATGCGGTGTCGGACAATGGTAAATATGGTCTTACCAAGTCAAATTTAATTGATCGTACTCTAAAAGAAGAGACTTTTGGTGGTATTCGTCAGCGTAAAATAGTTGGCGATGAAATTGACTGGGATAAAACATCAGGCTGGTACATTTCACTTGAGACTGGAAATAGTTTAGAAGGCGGGGAGCGAGTAATTGCCCAGCCCGCATTGCTGGGGCATGTAATCTTTTTCAATACGATGATTCCCAGCGGCCAAGTTTGTGCGGCGGGTGGTAGTGGCTGGTTGATGTCGGTTGACCTCTGGGGAGGCTTGGTCCCCCCTGAGGCGGTTTACGATGCTAATAATGATGGCGTTATTGACAAGAATGATTATGGGTACGCTGGTGAGTTCAGATCTAATGCGGCTCCTAATACATCTAGCTACATCCCAACTGGCGATGGGGTCCTTGAAATTACTCCGGATAGTAATGGTGACAATTATGTCCGACCAGTTGTGGCCTTGGGTGGTGGCCGCATTGGACGCTTGTCCTGGGAAGAAGTTACTCCCTTTTAAGGCTAATGACCAATTATGAGTGCGCCCCAGTACTGCCGGGAAAATTTAAATTATTATGGTAACTTGAAACTATGAAGAGACAGTCAGGGTTTACTCTTATTGAGTTGATGATTGTAGTGGCAATAATCGCGATATTAGCTGGAATTGCCTGGCCTTCTTATGTCGACCATGTTCGCACGGCCAGCAGGGCAGATGCGCAGGGTGCATTGATGGGGTTGGCACAGGCGATGGAGAAACACTATACCCAGAATGGAAGTTATGCCGGAGCTGCAAATGGTGGAGGAGATGATGGTACTCCAGGGATATTTCCCGCACAGGTACCTTTGGATGGGGGGAGCCCAAAGTATAACCTGACAATTACAGTTGGGACTGATCCGAGTACTTATATCCTTACGGCCACTCCCATATCTGGTCAAGCCGATGATGGAGTTCTATTGCTTAGCTCAAGTGGTCAAAGGACTTGGGATCGAGATAATGATGGGATTGACTCGAAAGATTCATGCTGGAGCAAAACCTGCTGATCAGTTTTGAGGGCAGGTCAGATTTTTCCTACTGCCATTTTCCACTATGCCATCGCCGTCCCTATCTTTTGCAAAATAGGGGCGGCCGATAGTATTGAGGATAATGATCCATCCATATTCTGCTCCACCGACGGCGGGGCAATAGGAGAAGTTTCCACTTTGAGAGGGTGTTTCGCCATTTGGTTTAAAGATTAGGTAGCCTTTATTGTTAAAGGCATTCCAGTTGAGCGAAGCTCCATTTTCTATAGGCTCATATCTCCTTTCAATGCTTTCCCCCTGATCTATGGAGCCATTGCCATTATGATCAGGAAACAATAACGCACCATTAGACCAATTATCGCCACATTCTTTACTTTGCCCAAGTGGGCAGAGCGTGTAGCTGATTTTCTCATAGTAGGCTTTAGAGCGCATTAATATCAATAGTTCAAATAATTCAAATTGTTTGGTTTTACTTTTATAGCGTTTTATAAAATCAGTAAATGAGGGGAGCGCCATTGTGGTAACAATAGCTAATATAGTCAGGGTAATGAGTAACTCTGAGAGGGTAAATCCCGCGGCCTTTTTCATGGTGCAAGCTTCTCGCTCTTGAGCTTGCACTAGAATACCGTGGAATAGATAAAAACCAATTACATTTGATTACAGCACGACCATTTAACTATTGAGAATTTAACTTTCAAGTCCGAGCTTTTTTAAACGATAGCGTAGAGATCTAAAGCTAATACCGAGTTTTTTTGCAGCAGCAGTCCGGTTCCAGCGAGTTTTTATCAAAGCTGTTTCAATAGCCTCTTTTTCAATGTTTTGAAGAAACTCATCTAGAGATGAGTAAAGACTAGGATTAAAGTATCCTGCGTTTTGAGGGGTGCCTGAGTTTTTAGGTGTCTCTAAATTGGCAGTGAAATCTTCATGTTTAGAGGCTTTTTTATCGTGTTCTAGGAATAAGTCACGGCTACAGATTTCCTGTTCATCACATAGTGCAAAAGCCCGTTCCAAGATATTTTCCAGTTGACGAACATTCCCAGGGAAGGTGTAACTCTGTAATAAAGCTATTGCTTCAGGGGCTACTTTTGGTTGGCGGATTCCAGAATCACTAGCAATGCGCTGCATTGTTACGTCTACTAGCAGCGGGATATCTTCTAAACGTTCTCTCAGGGGTGGCGTTGAGATTTCAATTACATTGATGCGATAGTATAAGTCGTTACGAAATCTTCCTTCATTTACTTCTTTGCCAAGGTCTTTATGAGTTGCACTGAGAATACGTACATCAATGGGAACTTCCTGGCTTGCACCAATAGGTCGAATGCGCTTTTCTTGTATCGCGCGCAGTAGTTTGACCTGCATTTCAAGTGGTAAGTCTGCAACCTCATCTAAAAATAAAGTACCACCTTGAGCACTTTGTAGTAGACCTAATTTATCTTTATGGGCTCCGGTGAAGCTGCCCTTCTTATGACCGAAAAACTCGCTCTCCATCAATTCTTTAGGTACAGCGCCACAGTTGATGGGTACAAACGGCTTATCTGCTCGAGCTCCTTGGGCATGAATTGCACGAGCAACCAGCTCTTTACCAGAACCAGATTCGCCACTGATGTAGACCGGTGCATCGCTACGAGCTACTTTAGCGATTTGCTCTCGTAGTCTACGCATATTCTCAGCTTCACCCAAAAGCAAGTGCTCGCTGACGTTATTTTGATTGGTGTTTCGTACCTGGTCCTGATTCAGTCGTAGGGCCAGTTGGGCGAGGTTACGCAGTCGTTCAAGGTCTACGGGCTTACTGACAAAGTCGAATGCCCCGAGTTTTAGTGCCTTGATTGCAGTATCCATGTTGCCATGTGCGGTGATAACGGCTACGGGCAATTCGCAGTGTATCCCAGTTTGAATATGCTCAACCAACTGTAGACCGTCACCGTCAGGTAGGCGAAGGTCTGTAAGGCAAAAATCGTAACGATTTTCTGTAAGTAATTTCTTTGCTTGCACGAGATTGGCTGCGGTATGGCAGTCCACGTTCATGCGCTGCAAAGTGAGGGTGAGCAGCTTGCAAATATCCGGTTCGTCATCGACAACCAGGGCCAGAGGTAGCATCAATTCCCTGTCTTTTCTTGTTTTGTTGATATTAGAGGCAAGGGCGCCGGTTCTGATTATGGCAGAAATTCTTTGCGAATAATCGTCGAAACTTTGGGAAAAAATTCTGAGTAAGATCAAGTCACACTTATTTAGTGAGCAAATTCAACTCTAAAGCAGCTCTTGTCGTCATCGCTGCGGCAATGATACAAGCTCGCCTTATTTGTCTCACACAGTTCTTTCGCAATATATAGTCCCAGTCCACTACCACCACTACCGTTGGTGAAGAATGGCTCGTAAATCTTTGATTTATGTTCTTCGGGCACACCTGGGCCACTGTCCTTAACATCTATTTGGGTACAGGCACGTTCTTGGTTGTATTGAGCACTGACTACTGCGAATCGCTTGCCGGTGGCTATTTGGGAGTGGTGAAGGGCATTATCTGTGAGGTTGGTCATCACCTGAGTAAGTTGAGCCGCGTCAAACCGCGCTGAAAGTGCTTGCTCAGGAAGCTCCAGCTGTACTTGGTCTCCACTTTTGGTACCGGCACTAAAGTCCTGGATAAACTGTTGCAACCAGGTAGCCAAGTTATGTTCTTGCGGTGCCCCTGCTTGCCTGCGTGATAGCTGCATTACATTTTCGATGATTTGGTTTACTCGCTGACTTTGCCGGCAAATGATGTCGGTCAGGTAATGGTCCTCTTCGCGCAATTGTGGGGACTCTGATAGCAACTGTGCTGCATGGCTGATGGCGGAGAGGGGGTTGCGCACCTCGTGAGCGATAGAAGCTGTAAGGTGTCCTAGAGAAGCGAGTTTGAGTTTTTGGGCAGCCTCGGCCAATTTGCGGTTGTCTTCAACGAATACCAGCGTACTGCAACCGCTGTCATGCTGAAGGTTGGTAAAATTGAGTTGTACTTCATTACCAGTTTCTGACTGCAGTAAAGTGCTACTGGTACTGCCATTGTTACGCCAGTCTCGGATCGCTTGGCGTAATGCATCAGATTTTTCCTTCTCTGAATGTAGGTGGCAGCCCAAAAGTTGACGTGCAGCCCTGTTAATAAGTTCGGGTTGGCTGGTGGGGCCCATCACCAGCACCCCTGTCCCCATGCGTTCGATAATCTGTTGTGCCAGCCGTTGCAGGTGTGCTGCTTGTCGGCTTTGCTGATCAGCGCGCAGATTGGCACTGCGTATGCGCGCGGAGAGATATTGGAGTGCGCTAACAGTCGCAAAAAGCAGTATGCCGAGGCCTCCCGCGGCGACAATATCTTTGGTTGTGCCTTGCCCGGACATTAGGTTGTAGAGTTGTAAACCCAATACCCCTAGGCTGGCGATTGCGGCGAAGAAGGCGCTCATTCGGCGGTCGAGAAGAATAGAGCCGATGGAGCAATTAACGAGTAGTAGATAACCGAGACCGGAGCTGAGACCGCCACTGGCCTCGATGAGCAACAAAAATACCAGGATATCGCAGCCAAGGATCATCTCAATCTGACCGACCCCTACTTGATAGGCTTTCTGGCGTAAGAAGACCAGCCAGCTGAAGTTGAGAAGGGTGTAGATCGCTATTGTGTAAAGAAATAGGCCTGGCAGATGAGCACCCAGCGCTCCGGCGCCAATATCAGAGTAGAAAACCCCCAGCAGCACAAGTGCAATTGCCAGGCGATAAATAGCGCAGATACGCAATAGCTCATGGTGCTGGAGGGTGAGAGTATTGCTGACGGAGGAGGGACTACTCAAAGTGATTTCCCGGTATTGTTGTTGTGTTGAGCCGCTGCTGTTGCTCCGCTACAGAGGTTACAATGGCGGCCTGTATTGTCCGAGGTTTAATAATGTCTACTTTGCAGCTAGTGCTGGCACAAATCAATTCTCTCGTAGGGGATATTCCCGGCAACACCGCAAATGTGATTGAGGTGGCACGTAAGGCTCATCGAGAGCTTGGGGCCGATCTGGTCCTATTTCCGGAGCTGACCTTATGCGGCTATTCACCAGAGGATTTACTTCTGCGCCCCAGCATGCAGATACGCATTGAGGCTGCGCTGGAACAACTGAAAACGGCCCAGCTGCCCTGTGCCATCTTGGTAGGTTATCCGCGATACCGGGATGGAAAGATATTTAATATGGCGGGCCTGGTTAGTCAGGGCGAAATTGTTGCGGAATATGCCAAGCAAAAGTTACCCAACTACCAAGTATTTGATGAGAAACGCTATTTCACCAAGGGCGATAAGCCATGTGTCGTTGAAATTGAGGGTATACCTGTTGGGGTCAGTATCTGTGAGGATATTTGGCACCCTGAACCGATTCAGCAGGCTGTTGAGGCAGGTGCAAAAGTGATGCTGAATATCAATGCGTCTCCTTTTCATCGTGGCAAAGCCCAGCAACGCTTGGAGTTGCTTTCCAAACAGGCGCGTGTGGCGCAGGTCCCAATCGTATACGTGAACTGGTGCGGTGGCCAGGATGAACTGGTGTTTGATGGTGGCTCAATAGCTATAGATTGTCGGGGAGAAGTCTGCGCCAGGGCTGAGGAGTTTGCGGAGCAGCTATTGCCGGTGTCGGTCTCCGAACAAAGTGGAAGGGTTACATTACTACCAGGAGATAATGCCCCCCCCCTGGATGATCTGGCAGCAGTCTATCAGGCCTTGGTACTTGGAGTGCGGGATTACGTCAATAAAAATGGCTTTAATGGCGTGGTACTGGGGCTCTCGGGGGGGATTGATTCAGCGCTGACTCTGGCGGTGGCAGTGGATGCCTTAGGTAAAGAGCGAGTGGAAGCGGTTATGATGCCTTTCCATTACACTTCTGATCTCAGTAAGAATGATGCTGCCGATCAGGCCCAGCGCCTTGGGGTGCATTACCGAGAGATCGGTATTGAGCCTATTTTCGACGCGTTTATGGGGGCTTTATCGGAAGAGTTTGCCGGTAGTGAGAGAGATACCACGGAGGAAAACCTGCAGGCTCGCTCCCGCGGTGTGCTGCTGATGGCCATTTCCAATAAGAAGGGGGCCATGGTGCTGACTACCGGCAATAAGAGTGAGATGGCCGTTGGGTATGCGACGCTGTATGGCGATATGGTTGGGGGCTTTAATGCCCTTAAAGACGTGCCCAAGGTGCTGGTATTTGAGCTTTCTCGCTATCGAAATACGGTATCAGAGGTGATACCAGAGACAGTGATCACGCGCCCACCCAGTGCAGAGCTGGCACCAGATCAGATAGACTCAGACAGCCTACCTCCTTATGAAGTCCTGGATCAGATTCTCAATCTGTATGTCGATCAGGATTTGAGTGCTGAGGAAATCATCCGTCGTGGTTTCCAACGGAGTGAAGTTGAGCGGGTTGTGCGCCTTGTAGCACGCAATGAGTACAAGCGCCGTCAGGCTGCTGTGGGGGTACGGATCTCGGAGCGAGGCTTTGGGCGGGATCGTCGCTATCCAATCACGAATGGCTGGAAGGCCGGCGAATAACTTGTTTTAGAAAGTAAAACGGCGCCGATTGGCGCCGTTCTTAGTTGTGGAGCATACCTACAGCAGCTCTGGAGGTAGGGGGGCCTCTCCACGATTGTATTCGGGGTTGTACATTTCGCGGCTATCAAAGCCCTCTGGGTCTGATTTCTCGAAAAGGCCCAGGGTTACCCGATGCACCAAGCTACGGCCACTAGCACCCTTGTAGAAGTTGTAGTTAAAGGAGCCATCTTCATTAAAGGCTGGGTGATCTGGGTAGTTGTTGCGCATAACGCTCAAGGCGTTGGCCTCTAACTCCGGCATCTCCATGAGGTTATACCCCTGTACCATCACCGCAAGGGCGTCCGGTACCGCAGGGGTCTGCTGGAAGTTTTCCACTACATAGCGGCCGCGGTTGGCGGCTGCGAGGTAGGCTCCACGCTTGAAATAATAGTTGGCTACATGGATTTCATAGCGAGCCAGCAGATTGCGCAGATGGATCATGCGTTTTTGCGCATCTGCGGCGTAGCGGCTCTCCGGATAACGGGCCATCAGCTGTGAGAAATAGGCGAAGGACTCACGTGCAGAGCCGGGGTCGCGATTGGTCAGGTCTGTCGGCATAAAGCGCTCGAACAGTCCGGTGCCCTCGGTAAAGGAAGATAGCCCCTTCATATAGTAGGCGTAATCGACATTGCGATGCTGGGGATGAAGGCGGATAAAGCGATCTGCGGCGGCGATAGCCGCATCGTTCTCATAATTGCGGTAGTAGGCGTAGATTAGCTCCAACTGGGCCTGTTCCGCATAGTTGCCGAAAGGGAAGTTATCTTCCAGGGCGCGCAGGTTCTTGATCGCCAGGTCCCACTGGCTGGTGCGCAGCTGCCGCTGCGCTGCCTCGTAGAAGGCCTGCTCTGTACGGTTGCCGCTAGGCAAGCCCTCTTCTGAGTCGTCAGTGCTGGCGCAGGCAACCAATATTGCGGACACCAAGGCCAGCCACAGCATTTTCCAGGTCTGCATAGCCCTTCGCTCTATCATTCTTACACTCTACCTTATTAAACTACCCGCCAAGATTAATCTGGCGCGTCGGACATTTAACCACAGTCGCGGTGCTGCCCAAAGTATTTGCAATTGTTTAATGAATGACCACCTAAACCTCGATATTGAAGTTCCGGCCAATTTGGCTGGTCGAAGATTAGACCAGATAGCAGCCGAATTAATTCCCGATTACTCCCGTGCGCGTTTGCAATCTTGGATTAAGGGCGGTCAACTCACCGTAAATGGTGCCCCTGCCAAGCCCAAGGATAAGCTATTTGGCGGTGAGCGGCTTAGTCTTCACGCTGAACTTGAGGTTCAAGGCGCCTGGAGCGCCGAACCCATGGATCTGAGCATTGTTTATGAAGATGACAGCCTTATGGTCATCAATAAGCCTGCAGGGATGGTAGTACATCCGGCTGCCGGAAATCCCGATGGCACCCTGTTAAACGGTCTTTTGCATCACTGTCCCTCTCAGGAGAGGATTCCCCGGGCGGGGATCGTGCATCGTCTCGACAAGGACACTAGTGGCTTGATGGTCGTGGCCAAGACCCTGTTGGCGCAAGCTAGCCTTGTAGACCAGCTAAAACAAAGAACGGTCAGTCGTCAATATGATGCTTTGGTGCAAGGAATAATTACCGGTGCGGGGCGTGTCGATGCTGCAATAGGACGCCACCGGCAAAACCGCCTGAAAATGGCTGTGCTGGACTTTGGTGGCAAGGAGGCCATTACCCATTACCAAATTCAGCAACGTTTCCGAGTGCATACACTATTGCGTTGCAAGCTGGAAACTGGACGCACCCATCAAATCCGGGTGCATATGGCTCATATTCGTCACCCACTGGTGGGTGACCCGCTATATGGGGGTAGGCCAAAGTTGCCACCAGAGGCGCCCACTGAGCTGATTGGCGCCTTACAGGGCTTTCCCCGACAGGCCCTGCACGCGGCGGAGCTCGCACTCATCCATCCCCAGTCGGGTGAGGAAATGCACTGGCGCGCCTCTATGCCTGAGGATATGCTGGCCCTACTCGACCTACTTGGACAGAATACTTACTAGGTCAGTAGCAGCACAAACTTCCACTAGAAAAGGAGTCGGGGCTTTAGAGTTCGGCTCCTATTGCCCAGGCAGAGCAGATATACCATGTCCAGTGATCATTACCTGAGTCCAGTATGGCCGGCCCCTGCCAGGGTGAGAGCATTCTCTACCTTGCGATCAGGTGGGTACAGTTCGGGGCCCCATACCTCTTTTAATCTTGCAGCGCATGTTGGTGACAGTGAGTCAGCAGTTTTGGCTAACCGCGGGCTACTGTGTGATCAGCTGGAGTTGCCGGGTGAACCACAATGGCTTGAACAAATCCACAGCGACAGGGTGGTAGACGCTCAGGGGGATGGGCTTGTGCGGACTGCCGATGCCAGCTTTAGCCTGAAAAGTGAAATTGTTTGTGCGGTGCTCACCGCCGACTGCCTTCCCGTACTTATCTGTGACAAAGCAGGCACCCGAGTGGCAGCGGCCCATGCAGGTTGGCGCGGGCTGGCTGGGGGCATTTTACGCAATACGATAACTGCCTTGGATTGCGATCCAGCAGAGCTATTGGTGTGGCTGGGGCCTGCGATTGGTCCTGAGGCCTTTGAGACTGGGGTGGATGTCCTGGAGGCCTTTTTTGAAAATGCCCAGGGTGGTGAGCATACCGAGGCTATTGCCCGCTGCTTTCAACCTCATGTAAAAAAGCCATTACATTTTCTTGCGGATATTTATGGTTTGGCTCGGGCTGAGCTAAAGGGGCTTGGTGTCGGGCATATCTACGGTGGTGAGCGCTGCACGGTGAAAGAACCTGAATACTTCTATTCCTATCGTAGGGAGAAGACTACCGGGCGTATGGCCTCACTAATCTGGCTGGCGGATAATTAATGCTGCTCATAACCTAAGGTGCAGCTAATTATTGGGCTGGCTAATATGAGGGTGCGCTTGGTTCTTTTCAAGGGATACCGACTGACAAATGCCGAGCTTACAAAGAAATAATTACTCCCCCTTAGGAAATGAATCGAAACTTCTTGCTGTTTGATTTAAATCATTGAAAACCTTTCCCTCGCCCCTATTTTAATAGCCAACACTACACTGAATGCGTAACGCCAAGCGGGCGTTATTGACGCAAAGCTATATAAGATCCCTAAGTAGGAGAGGTTGTATTCATGCGAATTGATCGGATGACAAACCCACTGCAAGCAGCTTTTGCTGATGCACAATCCATGGCTGTGGGACGGGACCACAACCAGATTTATCCGGAACATTTAATTCTTGCACTACTCAACCAGAATAATGGCAGTGTCCCGGCATTTTTATCCCAGGCCGGTTTTAACTTAAATGGCCTGCGCAATGACTTGGCCAAGAGACTGGATAATCTGCCAACTATCAGCTCCCCAACTGGGGATGTGGGCATGTCTCAGGAACTGATGCGCCTGATGAACCTAACCGATAAAAAGGCGCAACAAAATGGCGATACATTTATATCCAGTGAAACGGTCTTACTTGCAGCTTTCGACTCCGCTGCAGGGGAAATTTCTAAAATTCTCAATGCTAATGGCGACAAGAAACAGTTAGAGGCGGCGATTCAGAAAGTGCGCGGCGATGAAAAAGTGGATGATCCCAATGCGGAGGAGGCGCGCCAAGCGCTGGATAAATATACTCTCGACCTGACGGAGCGTGCACTGGCTGGCAAGCTTGATCCAGTAATTGGGCGCGATGATGAAATTCGTCGAACTATCCAGGTGTTACAGCGCCGCACCAAGAACAACCCGGTATTGATTGGTGAGCCTGGAGTAGGGAAAACGGCCATTGTGGAGGGGCTTGCACAGCGTATTGTAAATGGCGAAGTACCTGAGGGCCTGAAGGACAAGCGCCTGCTTTCCCTGGACTTGGGTGCACTGCTTGCGGGAGCCAAATTTCGCGGGGAGTTTGAGGAACGCCTCAAGGCCGTCCTGAATGAGCTATCCAAGCAGGAAGGGCGTATTATTTTATTTATTGATGAGTTGCACACCATGGTTGGCGCTGGAAAGGCAGAGGGCGCCATGGATGCCGGTAATATGCTCAAGCCGGCACTGGCTCGTGGTGAGCTGCATTGTGTCGGCGCCACCACCCTGGATGAATACCGTCAATACATTGAAAAAGATGCGGCGCTTGAGCGCCGTTTCCAGAAAGTATTGGTGGATGAGCCTACAGAGGAAGATACCATTGCAATTCTTCGTGGCCTGAAAGAACGCTATGAGGTGCATCACGGTGTCGATATTACTGACTCTGCAATTATTGCCGCGACCAAATTATCCCAGCGCTATATCACCGATCGCCAGTTACCAGACAAGGCGATCGATTTAGTAGATGAAGCGGCAAGTCGTATACGTATGGAAATTGATTCCAAGCCGGAGGCGATGGATAAGCTTGAGCGCCGTCTGATCCAGCTTAAGATTGAGCGTGAGGCGGTCAAAAAAGACAAGGGCGATGAGGCCACTAAAAAGCGCCTGGCAAAGCTGGAGGAAGAAATTCTTCAACTGGAGAAAGAATACTCCGACTTGGAGGAGGTGTGGAAAGCGGAAAAAGCCCAGCTCGCAGGTAGTCACGACCTTAAGGAAAAGCTAGAGCAGGCCAAGCAGGATATGGAGTCTGCACGACGTGCCGGTGATTTAACACGTATGTCGGAATTGCAGTACGGCGTGATTCCACAACTTGAACAACAGCTAAAGTCTGCTGCTACTCATGAGGCAGCAGAAGAGCCGCGCCTGCTACGCAACCGGGTTACCGATGAAGAAGTGGCTGAAGTGGTTTCACGCTGGACAGGTATTCCAGTTTCGAAAATGCTGGAGGGCGAACGGGAAAAACTGTTGCGCATGGAGGATGCGCTGCATAAACGGGTTATTGGACAAGCTGAAGCGGTAGATGCTGTCGCCAATGCGGTTCGCCGATCCCGCGCGGGCTTGGCGGATCCCAATCGCCCGAATGGTTCCTTCTTGTTCTTAGGGCCTACCGGGGTGGGTAAAACCGAACTCTGTAAAGCGCTGGCGCAATTTCTATTCGATACAGAGGATGCGATGGTGCGGATTGATATGTCGGAGTTTATGGAGAAACACTCCGTCGCACGCTTGATTGGTGCGCCTCCAGGTTATGTTGGCTATGAAGAGGGCGGTTATTTAACCGAGGCGGTGCGTCGTAAGCCTTATTCGGTGGTTCTGCTAGACGAGGTGGAGAAGGCTCATCCGGATGTATTTAATATTCTTCTTCAGGTCCTTGATGATGGTCGCCTGACCGATGGTCAGGGCCGCACTGTGGATTTTCGTAACACTGTGGTGGTGATGACCTCCAACCTGGGTTCTGACCTAATACAGAAGTATGCAACGGCTGAAAATGGCGACGACCTGGATGCGGAGATTCGCTATCGCCAGATGAAAAATGCAGTGATGGAGGTGGTTAGCAATCATTTCCGCCCAGAGTTCATCAACCGTATCGATGAGGTTGTGGTTTTCCACCCTCTCGATAAAGGGGAAGTACGTTCTATTGCGGAGATTCAGCTGAGGCAACTATGTCGCCGCCTCAGCGAGCGTGACTTGAAGCTGGAGGTATCCGAGGCGCTACTGGATAAACTGGCGGAAGTTGGTTTTGACCCGGTTTACGGTGCGCGTCCACTTAAGCGAGCTATCCAGATGTGGCTGGAAAATCCCCTGGCACAGGATGTATTGGCTGGAAAATTTGCGCCCGGTGCTACCATTCACGCTGATGTTGAGGGTGATAAGGCCGTCTTTCGTTAGTTATTTGATCGCGATGGCGCCAGCGATAGCTGGCGCCACATACTTACCGTGCAGCCTGACGTCTTTTCTCCTCTTTAAATTCTCTTAGGTTGTTTTCGCGTGCCATGAGGCGAGGGCCTAGCGGCACTTATCGTATTTTCTTTATAAACTAAACTTTGTGGTCCGATAAAGATCGGGGTTGTTCTCGCCTGAATTCTCCTGACTCATCGATCTATGGCATTTTCTGTTGAGTGATCGGGGGTACATTATCAGTAAACGCATGGTATTAATGCTGCTGGGATGCTTACTATTGTTTGGCGGTATTTTTGCTTATAAGTTTTTTGGCCGCTACATGATGAATCAGTTTCTCGACACCATGTCTCTACCGGTGGCTACCGTCACCTCCGCCACTGCACAAATCCAGAACTGGCGTGAGGATCTGAGTGGAGTTGGAACAGTTCGCGCGGTAAATGGCGTCGAAGTCACTACTGAGGCTGAGGGTGTCGTCAGCGCCATTCATTTTAAGTCAGGACAATTTGTGCATGGTGGAGATCTTCTGGTAGAAATTTTTGCTGAACCGGAAAAAGCTCAGTTACAGGTGCTGGATGCAGAGTTACGTCTTGCACGGCGTAATTATGTCCGTATTAAAACCTTAACCAAGCGTGGAGTTACTACTGAAGCAGATCTGGATAGTGCTCAGAGTACTTTGGATCAGGTAATTGCCAATATTCAAGTACAGCGAGCTAGGGTTGATCAGCGCCGTGTGGTGGCACCTTTCAGTGGTGTGCTCGGTATTCGCCGTATTGACTTGGGTGAAAATGTCAGTCCCGGTGAGGCGGTAGTTTCCCTGCAACAGCTGAATCCTATCTTTGTGGACTTTTCTCTGCCTGAGCAAAAATATTCAATGGTTAAGGCGGGGTTGCCGATTTACCTGACTACAGATGCATTCCCCGGTAATACCTATCGTGGGAAAATCACCGCTGTTGACCCTCGCGTAGATAATGCCAGCCGTAATTTCCTTATTCAGGCAACCCTAGACAATCCAAAAAAACACTTGCGCCCGGGTATGTTTGCCCAAGTCTCAGTAGAAATTGATGCGAGTCGACGGGTTTTGGCCGTACCGCGAACATCTTTGGTTTTTGCACCTTATGGGGTGTCAGTTTTTGTTTTGGAAAAAGATGATGCAAGCGGAGAGTTAATCGCGAATAAGCGCTTTGTGAAGACGGGTGAGGAGCGCGGAGATATGGTGGAAATTGTGCAGGGACTTCAAGAGGGAGATATTATCGCTAGTAGTGGTTTGCTAAAACTTCGCAATGGTAAACGGGCCAATATTAACAACGAAAATAAACCGCCGGAAAATTTACATCCAAAACCTGGCAACAGTTGATTCCCTCCGAGAGCAGCGGTGAATTTTACTGAGATTTTTATTCGTAAACCGGTACTGGCTTGTGTGGTCAGTCTTTTTATTTTTCTGTTGGGGTTGCGTTCAATTGCCGAGTTGAATGTGCGCCAATACCCCAAACTGGAAAATGCGGTCATCACAGTGACTACCGTATATGTGGGTGCTGATTCCGACCTAGTCCAGGGGTTTATCACCACGCCCTTGGAACAGGAAATTGCCACTGCAGATGGCATTGACTATATGGTGTCTACCAGTGTGCAGGGGCTTTCTACCATCAATGCCTATGTGCGCTTTGATTTTGACCCTAATGAGGTTTTGACCCAGATAGTTGCCAAGGTGAACAAACTGCGTAGCGATCTCCCTGATGAGTCGGAAGACTCCAGTGTGGAGATGCAGCAGGGGGAAACTACGGCGGCAATGTATCTGTCATTTTCCTCAAATATTCTTGCCAATAACCAGATCACCGATTATTTGACTCGGGTAGTGCAGCCAAAGCTGGCCACTATTGCCGGGGTGCAGCGTGCTAGATTACTCGGTGATAGCACTTTTGCCATGCGCGCCTGGCTAAAACCCAGGGAAATGGCAGCACTTGAGGTAACCCCGGCAGATATTGCCAATGCCTTGCGGGATAACAATGTTCTCTCTGCAGTGGGTGCGACTAAGGGTTCGCGGGTTGCCATGGAAATTCGAGCGGATACGGATATAGCCAAACAAATAGACTTTCGTCAGTTGGTGGTACGTGCATCCGGTGACCAGCTGGTGCGCCTTGGGGACGTGGCAGAAATAGAATTAGGTGCAGAATCCTATGACAGTTCGGTGACCTTTAACGGGCAGTCGGCCACCTTTATTGCAGTGGAGGTTGCGCCCAATGCAAACACTCTTGATGTTATTAAGCGAGTTAGAAAGAAGCTTGAAGGTGAGATTTTTCCGCAACTGCCGGAGGGGATGCTAGGAGAAATTCCCTATGACAGCACGGAGTATATTCAGGATTCAATTACTGAAGTGGTGGAGACCATCATTGAGGCTGTCATCATTGTTATCGTGGTGATCTATTTGTTTCTTGGTTCTTTACGCAGTGTTTTGATTCCAGCAGTGGCTCTGCCCCTATCTTTGGTAGGAGCAATGTTTCTCATGTTGTTGATGGGTTTTTCCATCAACTTATTGACGCTTCTCAGTATGGTTCTGGCTATAGGAATAGTGGTGGATGATGCCATTATCGTTCTAGAAAATGTCCACCGGCATATAGAGGAGGGATTATCGCCAAGGGAGGCGGCTATCGTTGGCGCACGTGAACTGGCCTGGCCAGTAGTTGCTATGACCACCACGCTGATTGCTGTTTATATCCCTATAGGTTTTCTTGGAGGGCTGACTGGCACTCTATTTATTGAATTTGCTTTTTCCCTTGCCGGTGCCGTGCTTTTGTCTGGAGTTGTGGCACTCACACTATCACCAATGATGGCTTCGAGAATATTAAAGCCCAGGGATGGAGGTGGGACTCGCTTGGAAGCTTGGTTAGAGCGACAATTTGGGCATTTACAAAAAGGATTTGAAAAGCGTTTGCATAACTCACTGGAAGAACGCGGAGTGATTTTGGTATTTGGCTTAATTGTTTTGGCAAGCTGTTACTTTCTATTCGTTACTTCACCGCGAGAATTGGAGCCAACAGAGGATCGTGGTCTTGTGCTCACTATTTCCACTGCCGATGCCTATGCAACTCTGGATTATGTAGAGCAATTCAGTGGGGAATTGGTGGATATTGCCGAGAGTTACAGTGAGGTCGAGAATATTTTTCTGCTTAATGGGGCCGGCACTTTTAGTAGCGGAGTCAATAATGCCACTGCGGGGTTTGTACTTGGTTCATGGGAAAAGCGCGATAAAGATACTGAGCAGATGCAGGAACTGATTAGTAAGGATGTAGCGCAAATTGCGGGCTTGAAAGTTGCTGTTGTAGTGCCGCCGAGCTTGCCCACTGCGGGGGGGCAATTACCGGTGGAATTCGTGATTGGTGCCACTGAGCCAATGGAAAACCTTGCGTCTGTTGCCAGCGAGATAATGACGCAAGCTCTCGAAAGCAGAAAATTTATTTTTCTCGATTCAGACCTGAAGATAGATAAACCAAAGATTGTGGTTGAAATAGACAGGGATAAGGCTGCCACTATGGGTGTAGAAATGGTGGACCTTGGGCGCGATCTGGGGGCCATGTTATCAGGTGCCTATATCAATCGCTTTTCCTTGGATAATCGCAGTTATAAAGTAATTCCTCAGGTGGAACGGATTGATCGTCTCACTGCAGAACAGCTGGGGCAGTATTATATCCGGGCGGTTAATGGTGACCTGGTTCCGGTTAGTACACTGGTCCGCCTTAAGGAAACAGTAGAGCCACAGCAGCTAAAACGTTTTCAGCAGCTCAATGCTGTGACTATTTCCGGAGTGCCACGCCCGGGGGTCACCCTGGGGGAGGCTTTATCGGTTTTGGATAACGCTGCTCAGGAAATATTACCAGAGGAGTATTCGGTGGATTACTCGGGCCAGTCCCGTCAATTTAAGACAGAGGGCTCGGACTTAGTAGTGACTTTTTTCTTTGCACTCGTTGTTATTTATCTGGTATTGGCAGCACAATTTGAGTCCTGGCGTGACCCACTGATTATGTTGGTTACTGTGCCTATGAGTGTTTGTGGGGCAATGATCTTTGTCAGCCTGGGACTTACTACATTGAATATTTATACCCAGGTGGGCTTGGTCACTTTGATCGGGGTTATTTCCAAGCACGGTATATTAATTGTGGAATTTGCCAATAAATTACAGATGGGGGGGATGGACAAGCGTACGGCTATTGAAGAGGCTACCTCTATTCGACTGCGGCCGGTATTGATGACTACGGCATCATTGGTTCTAGCTATGGTTCCCCTATTAATTGCTTCAGGCCCAGGTGGAGGAGCCCGCTTTGCAATGGGGTTAGTAGTCGCGACCGGAATGACTATCGGTACTCTATTTACCCTATTTGTGGTACCAGCCATGTACCTTTATCTGGGGCGGGATTATCGAGCAAAGGCGGAGGCTGTTGGAGTTATTAAAGGGTAGCTCGATAAATGGTTTCACGCATTAAGCGTGTCCCCTGAAGTATTACTGCGCCTGAACTCGCTGGGAGTAACACCTTCGTGCTTTTTAAAAAACCGGGTAAATACTGCACGTTCGGCAAAGTGCAGTTTAACCGCAATGCTCTCTACTGATTCGCTGCTGGATAACAACAGGCGCTTGGTGAGAGCTAGAGTGACACTATCTTTTAGCTGTTGAAAAGTTACCCCCTGTTCACGCAATCTCCGCTGCAGGGTACGACCGCTGGTACGGAAATGGGCGGCGGCTTGCTTGATCGTGATCTCTTCGCTCAGCAGGTGTTTTTCCAGCCAGGAACGCAGGCTCGCAGCTAGGTTGTAGCTCGACAAAGTACTGTGTAATACGGTTTTCAAAATATTGCGGCTCTGGCTGCGTAGTAGCTTGTGGTAGCTGGGAATAGGAAAGTCCAGGGTTTGAGGTCCCAGGATAATGGAGTTTTCCCTGCTGCCGAATTCGACCGGGCATTGGAAAATACGGGTATAGATAGTGTCGTCTTCTGGTTTTGTCCTGCGCAGTTTTACACCGCGAACTTCAGCGAACTGGGGGTTCAAGGTGCGTAATAACTCCACAGCGCGGGTCATCAACATTTCTGCGATAAATGCATTTACAGAATCACTGAATAACTCTTGGCGCCAGTTCAGGGTAAGAATTTCTGAATCTGTTTCTGTTCGTGTTTCAAAACGCAGTAGGGGGGCCAGGGTTTGTGACAGCACAATTTCGGCGGGACGCAGAATTTCCCGCGGGCGCCGTAGAGATGGCTGTGCCTCAATGATGGTTTCCTCAAGCCACAGAATGATTGGAAATCGGCTAAAGCTGAGTCCCGGTGAGGAGACTGGAGAAAGCGCTACCAGGTTATTCACTAGGGCATTGAATTCGCTATAGCTGAGCCGCTCGCTTTCGCGAGGATTCCAACTGAATGCAAATGGCAGGCGCTTGATCAGGGTCTCGGTTGGAATTCCGAGCCTGGCGGCAGCGACTACAAAGTAGGGGGCAAATATTTTGGGCACGCCGGCATGGCCGGACTTATTTTTATTTTGGTCTCTCATGACTCTTTGCCGTCCGGGTGGCGTTGGCAGGATCATAGCAAAGGCGTCCTAAACAACGAAAATAAAAATGCGGAATATGACGAGTCGGTCGCGTCAGGTGGCGTGCTTGGTCATCTTCTGGCGCCATTAATCCTATTACCAGCCCAGCGTCTGCGGCTAACGTGCAGGGGTCTGCAGCGAAAAGTAGAGAAAAATTCACGAAACCCTGCAGTCATAAATTTCTACTTATAAAACTATAAAGGCTAATAACAATGACACTGTCTAAACGACTGGGCGCAGGCCTGTCTGTTTTTTTCGCTGCGATGATGGGCGCTTCTTCAGCGGTAGCTGAGAACTGCTATATCCTGGTCCACGGACATGGAGTTGAAGGGCACACAACCAGCGTCAAAGCTGATGGGAGTTTAGTGCAGCCAGCACTGGACTATTGGAGTGAAACCTACTTTGACGAGTATAAAAACAGCAGTTTTATAGACCAGCTGGTAGCGAATGGCGGTAATTACGGTGTGGTAGGCTACAACTCCACCGATGAAGGTGAATTGCCTTATTGGCACGATCAGACTTCCGGGGAAATTGCCCGTCAAATTATTCAGATACGTAATGGGGAAGGTGATCGCTTCGAGCACGGTAACCAATGTGCTGCCAATGATACTTTCTGGATTGTTTCCCATAGCCAGGGCGCTGCACAAATGATGTATATAGCCGGGAATGCTGTGGTGGGCTCTCCTTACTACAATCGTGCTTATAAGCAGTACGATACCAACACTGAGATGCAAGAGGTTAAAAAATGCTCGACCACCTGGTATGGCAGCACCAGCTGTAAAAAGGTGACTGAAGAAGTACGAGTGGCCGGACTCAATGATAGTAATGCGATTGAAGTTGATTTCGACACTGCGATTAGTGGTGTAGCGGCGATTTTCACCACCGGAGGTGCGATCACCGGCACTGAGGGTGTGGATCGTATTTGTAATGGCTCCTGGTATGACGATGTTATCAATGATCTTTTCCTAGGCCGGGAGTGTTCTGCAGTACGCTATATGCAGACCAATGACATCTATACAGTGCGTAACTACGTGGGCACTAACCTGGGAGCACCTGTTTATACGATTGGTGGCTACGCCACTTTCCCAGGCGTAGAGAGTGCTTCCTCAGCCCTGCTGAATGGTGAAGATGATGGTTATATTAACCTTGCTTCGCAGATGAACTGCGCTGGCTCTGGTAAACGTAATCTCTGGTCCAACCTGAAGCAATACGACACCTTTATGGGTATTGCCTATGGTAGTGCGACTTTCTCATGCAATAACGACAACAAAGGTACTGCGCGCTCCTATAACCTCGCCAGCATTCATGTTGACCATGACGCCCAGCGCAATGGCGGTATCATGTCTCCAGGCTACGATGGTATCCCCGATGGCCTGGATTGTGGTGTGGGTAAAAATAGTGCCGGTCGTATCGCAGCTTGTACTCAATAAATATTTGTCAGGAGCGAGTAGATGTCCGTCAGCAGTAAACAACGTAACAAGAGGCGTACAGCCTTAGTTGTCAGTGTCCTATTTATTGCCGCTGCCATTTTTTTCTGGCGAGTGGGGAATAGTGGGGACCTGCCCACCGCGGTTGCTGCTGAAGCTAAAACAGTTTTTCCGTCCCTTCCCAAACAGGTGGAGATAAAAGAGTCTCAGGTGGAAAAGGAAGAGCTGGTTGATGATGAGTCCATCAAAGTTTGGCAAGAAATTCAGGCGCGTCCAGTAAAAACTGAATTACATCAGTCCCTGCTATCTGATCTAGCAAAGTTCCACCGTTACCCACCGGAGAACCGCGCTATCAAGAACCCCTCTCAGGATCCAATCACCCAGACCCATGCGCCAGATCAGCGCACCACTCATAGTGACAATGGTGATGCATTAACACTGTGGACTGAAAGAAAATTCTATTCCTATGGTGAAGTGCTGAGAGCTTATGCCTTCCAGACTGACAGCGACGGGGCTAAGGTGCCCGCAGATCTGACCGCGCTAATGGTTCTGGACGATCAGCAGGTAGTGGGAACCCTGACATTTAGCGATACAAATGGTGATTTAATTTACGAGGTGGAAATGGAGGCTGGCTCCTATCAGGGGCAGCCTCTGCCAGCTGGCATCTACAAAATCATTGTGGATACGGATATTGACGGTCTGCGTGATGCAGCCGCTTTTACTCTGTCGGAGGATACCGGGAGCTATACCGGGAACCTAAGGGATTCATTGACCTCCGAGGGCAATCTGCTTATCGAGGCTGAGGTGGAAATCCTTGAGCAGGGCCGCTTTTATTTCCGCGCCTCCCTTTATAATGATGAGCAGTCATCTATTGGCACAACCCAGAACGCCCTGCAGCTTCCTCCAGGACGCCACTGGATACCCTTCGACTTTTATGGCCTCATGATCCGCGATGCCGATCAGGATGGCCCCTACCTCGTGAAGCAGTTAAGTATTTCCAGAGTCACAGTGCCTCGAACGGAAAGGCTTTTCGAGCCAGGATACTACACCGAACGCTACAGCCTGGAGCAGTTCAACGATACTCCCTATAAAGAGCTGTAGCGGCAATTATTCGCGGGAATTAGCAGTTCTCGCGAATGCTCTTTTGTTCTTGGTTAATACGTTGCTGCCTCTCATCCTCACCGAGCACGCGGTGATTGCCGTTCTCGTCGACTTCCCTAACGCGTGCATGGCTGGTCAGCGCCTTTAAGTTATCCTGCGAATTTTGACAGCGTTGCGCGCGTGCGGCTGCTTGGGCACGGGCAACCTGCTCGTCTACTTCTGAAGGTTGTTGAGGAGTGGGCTGGCCTTGAGGCTGAGTTTCAATTGCAGGTTTGGTGGTTTTTGCTTCTTTCGCAGCTCGGGTCGCTTGTTGCTCCGCTTCCCACTGCTTGTAACGCTCTGATTTAGGTTTCTTGATTACCTCTACTTCGGTACTGCTAGGTGGCTGCTCGCCGAAATGCACGACCCCATTTTCGTCCACCCATTTGTAGATGCCGCTGGCCTGTGCTGTTAGCGCCAGGCTGGAAATTAGCATTGCGAGAGCGATGCGCATTGGAGTACCCCTCTTGGTCTTATCTTTCCTTACTGGCCACATTGTAACTGCGTCAGGGGTTTTTCCTGCAACCCTCTTAACACTTTCAGTCACGCCTATTGACAGCAAGGGAGCAGTTGGCACAATCGAAAGTTTCCTCGGCGAGTAGTAGTCACCGCAGACTCGCGGTCCAGACGCTGATTTTCAGGTGGATTACCCTTCCATCACATTTCCGTCGAGAGGCTCTCCCTACCCCTGGAGGCCTGCTAGCCTGCAACTTGGACACGGTTGTGTCTGGTTTCGGCTGGGTGTTTTGCTGTGCGCGATGATTTCATCCTAAAAATCGGCATGCAAACACGCAACAGGCTGATATTTGTCACCATTTTCTTTTATAATCGCCATTTAGCATTCTCGTTATATGGTGGATTCATGGCTTCTTGGTGATGTCTGTCCTACCAAGCAAGAAAACTGAGGAGACTCAAGTGGAATTACTTTCCGGCGGCGATATGTTGGTTCGCGCGCTGCAGGATGAAGGGGTAGATCTGATTTTCGGCTACCCAGGCGGCTCGGCACTGCATATATATGATGCTATTTTCAGGCAGAAGTCGATAAAGCACATTCTGGTGCGCCACGAGCAGGGTGCGACTCATGCCGCGGATGGCTACGCCCGCTCGACAGGCAAGGTGGGTGTGGTACTTGTGACTTCTGGTCCGGGTGCAACCAATGCGATCACCGGGATTGCGACCGCCTATATGGATTCAATTCCCATGGTGGTGATTTCAGGTCAGGTTACATCTGACAAGATCGGCGAAGATGCGTTTCAGGAAACTGATATGGTCGGCTGTTCGCGTCCGATTGTGAAACATAGTTTCCTGGTTAAGAACGCTGAAAACATTCCCGAAATTATCAAGAAGGCCTTTTATATTGCCAATACAGGTCGCCCTGGCCCCGTCGTGGTTGATGTGCCCAAGGATGTGACTAACCCGGCAGAACGATACCCTTATCAGTATCCTGAAAAGTTGCGCATGCGCTCCTATACCCCGGCAGGCAAAGGACATGGTGGGCAGATACGCAAAGCGGTGGCGCTGCTGTTGTCGGCGCGTCGACCGGTGATCTATGCCGGTGGTGGCGTAGTTCAGGGCGGAGGTTCGGAGCTGCTTACTGAATTGGCCCGTCGATTGAATTTTCCCGTGACCAACACATTGATGGGGCTGGGAGCTTACCCAGGTAGTGATAAGCGCTTCCTGGGCATGCTGGGAATGCACGGCACTTTTGAAGCCAATACCGCTATGCACCATGCAGATGTGATCCTGGCGGTGGGAGCGCGCTTCGATGATCGCGTCACCAATACCCCGAGTAAATTCTGTCCCGGTGCCAAGATTATTCATATCGATGTTGATCCGGCCTCCATTTCAAAGACCATCGTTGCCGATATTCCTATTGTTGGCACTGTGCAATCGGTGCTGTCCGAGATGCTGGACACCCTTAAATCTGGCGATGAGCAACCGGACCAGTCGGCAATAGTGGACTGGTGGCGCCAGATCGACGATTGGCGTGAGCGTCACGGTCTCTACACGGCGCCGCGTTACCAAACCGACGGTGCACTGATTATGCCGCAAGACGTAATTCGCGCGGTATACGATATTACCGAGGGCGATGCTTACGTTACCTCGGATGTAGGCCAGCACCAGATGTTTGCTGCCCAGTATTATCACTTCGATAAGCCGCGCCGATGGATTAATTCCGGTGGTCTCGGCACCATGGGTTTTGGTTTGCCCGCAGCTCTGGGGGTGAAAATTGCCCACCCGGATAAAGAGGTAGTGTGCGTAACAGGGGAGGGCAGTATCCAGATGTGTATCCAGGAGCTGTCCACCGCTACTCAATACCATTTACCGGTCAAAATCCTCTGCCTTAACAACCAGGCCCTCGGCATGGTGAAGCAGTGGCAGGAAATGCAGTACGAGGGACGCCTCTCCAACAGCGTCTACGAGGAATCTCTTCCGGACTTTGTAAAGCTTGCCGAAGCTTACGGTCACCTCGGGGTCAAGATTGAGCACCGAGATGAACTGCATGGAAAACTGCAGGAAGCTTTTGCAGAAAAAAATCGCACGGTATTTATCGATGTCTATGTCGACCCATCTGAGCACGTGTACCCGATGCAGGTCATGCCAAACGGCTCTATGCGTGACATGTGGCTGAGCAAAACCGAGCGGACCTAGGGGGCAGGGAAATGCGAAGAATTATTTCGGTACTGATGGAAAATGAACCGGGCGCCTTGTCTCGTGTAGTAGGGCTGTTTTCCCAACGTGGCTACAACATTGAAAGCCTAACGGTGGCACCGACAGAAGATGCCACCCTATCGCGCCTTACCATGGTGACCATTGGTGATGATCACAAGATTGAGCAGATAACCAAAAACCTGAACAAGTTGATTGATGTGGTGAAACTGGTGGACCTGACGGAGGGGTCTCACATTGAGCGTGAATTACTGATGGTGAAGGTGCGTGCGAATGGCGCCCAGCGCGATGAGGTAAAGCGCAGTGTGGATATCTTCCGCGGCCAGATTGTGGACGTCACCAGCAATATGTACACCGTACAGGTGGCCGGTACCAGTGAAAAGCTCGATGCATTTCTTCAGGCACTTGGCGAGCACACGATTATGGAAGTTGTCCGCTCAGGAGTATCCGGAATCGCCCGGGGTGAAAAAGTTTTAAGTGTATAGATGGCAGGAAACAGGAATTTAGCAATGCATGTTTATTACGATAAAGATTGTGATCTCTCTTTAATTCGCGAAAAAAATGTAGCGATTATCGGTTATGGTTCCCAGGGCCACGCTCACGCCAATAATCTTCAGGATTCCGGCGTGACCAATGTAGTTGTAGGTCTGCGTGCGGGTTCCGGTTCTTGGGCTAAGGCAGAAAGTGCCGGGCTGCGTGTAGCTGAAGTGGCAGATGCGGTTAGAGATGCAGACGTGGTTATGATTCTGGCACCGGATGAGTACCAGGCCAACATCTATAAAGAGCAAGTGGCTCCAAACCTTAAGTCGGGTGCCGCTCTCGCTTTTGCGCACGGTTTTAATGTGCATTTTGAACTCATTGAACCGCCGGCGGATGTCGATGTAATTATGGTTGCCCCCAAGGGCCCGGGCCACACCGTGCGTTCTACCTATCTTGAAGGCGGCGGCGTTCCGACCTTAATTGCTGTATATCAGGATGCATCGGGTAAAGCCAAAGAGCTCGCCCTTTCCTATGCGTCTGCAAATGGTGGTGGCCGCTCAGGGATTATTGAAACCAACTTCCGCGAGGAGACCGAAACGGATCTGTTTGGTGAACAGGCTGTGCTCTGTGGAGGTGTTTCTGCTTTGGTAACTGCAGGTTTTGAAACTCTGGTTGAAGCGGGTTATGCGCCTGAAATGGCCTATTTTGAATGCCTGCATGAACTCAAGTTGATCGTTGACCTGATGTATCAGGGCGGAATAGCGGACATGCGCTATTCTATTTCGAATACCGCTGAGTATGGTGATTATGTAAC
>NZ_CP174301.1:1167500-4000000 GCF_052467165.1 Microbulbifer variabilis | reverse complement strand
CACGGCGGGTGCTAACGTCCGTCGTGGAAAGGGAAACAACCCAGACCGCCAGCTAAGGTCCCAAATACCAATTAAGTGGGAAACGATGTGGGAAGGCCCAGACAGCTAGGAGGTTGGCTTAGAAGCAGCCATCCTTTAAAGAAAGCGTAATAGCTCACTAGTCGAGTCGGCCTGCGCGGAAGATATACCGGGGCTAAATTGGTAACCGAAGCTGCGGATGCCTTCGGGCATGGTAGAGGAGCGTTGTGTAAGCCGTTGAAGGTGGATCGGGAGGTCTGCTGGAGGTATCACAAGTGCGAATGCTGACATGAGTAACGATAAGGGAGGTGAAAAACCTCCCCGCCGGAAGACCAAGGGTTCCTGTCCAACGCTAATCGGGACAGGGTTAGTCGGCCCCTAAGGCGAGGGCGAAAGCCGTAGTCGATGGAAAACAGGTTAATATTCCTGTACTCGCTATTGCTGCGATGGAGTGACGGAGAAGGCTAGGCCAGCATGGCGATTGGTTGTCCATGTTTAAGGTTGTAGGCTGGGGACTTAGGCAAATCCGGGTCCCTAAGGCTGAGAACTGATGACGAGTCTCTTTTAGAGACGAAGTGGTTGATGCCCTGCTTCCAGGAAAAACTTCTAAGCTTCAGGCAATAGTGAACCGTACTCTAAACCGACACAGGTGGTCAGGTAGAGAATACCAAGGCGCTTGAGAGAACTCTGGTGAAGGAACTAGGCAAAATGGTACCGTAACTTCGGGAGAAGGTACGCCGGTTTTGGTGATGGGACTTGCTCCCTAAGCTGAGGCCGGTCGAAGTGACCAGGTGGCTGCGACTGTTTATTAAAAACATAGCACTCTGCAAACACGTAAGTGGACGTATAGGGTGTGACGCCTGCCCGGTGCCGGAAGGTTAATTGATGGGGTTAGCTTCGGCGAAGCTCTTGATCGAAGCCCCGGTAAACGGCGGCCGTAACTATAACGGTCCTAAGGTAGCGAAATTCCTTGTCGGGTAAGTTCCGACCTGCACGAATGGCGTAACGATGGCCACGCTGTCTCCACCAGAGACTCAGTGAAATTGAAATCGCTGTTAAGATGCAGTGTACCCGCGGCTAGACGGAAAGACCCCGTGAACCTTTACTACAGCTTTGCACTGAACTTTGAGCCTATTTGTGTAGGATAGGTGGGAGGCTTTGAAGCAGCGACGCTAGTTGTTGTGGAGCCGTCCTTGAAATACCACCCTGGTATGTTTGAGGTTCTAACTCTGGTCCGTTATCCGGATCGAGGACAGTGTATGGTGGGTAGTTTGACTGGGGCGGTCTCCTCCCAAAGAGTAACGGAGGAGTACGAAGGTGCACTCAGCATGGTCGGAAATCATGCAATGAGCATAATGGTATAAGTGCGCTTGACTGCGAGACAGACATGTCGAGCAGGTACGAAAGTAGGTCATAGTGATCCGGCGATTCTGTATGGAAGGGTCGTCGCTCAACGGATAAAAGGTACTCCGGGGATAACAGGCTGATACCGCCCAAGAGTTCACATCGACGGCGGTGTTTGGCACCTCGATGTCGGCTCATCACATCCTGGGGCTGAAGCCGGTCCCAAGGGTATGGCTGTTCGCCATTTAAAGTGGTACGCGAGCTGGGTTTAGAACGTCGTGAGACAGTTCGGTCCCTATCTGCCGTGGGCGTTGGAGATTTGAGAAGAGTTGCTCCTAGTACGAGAGGACCGGAGTGAACGAACCTCTGGTGTTCCGGTTGTCACGCCAGTGGCATTGCCGGGTAGCTATGTTCGGACGGGATAACCGCTGAAAGCATCTAAGCGGGAAGCCTCCTTCAAGATAAGATCTCCCTGGGAACTTGATTCCCCTAAAGGGCCGTGGAAGACTACCACGTTGATAGGCTGGGTGTGGAAGCGTTGTGAGGCGTTGAGCTAACCAGTACTAATTGCCCGTGCGGCTTGACCATACAACAGAGATGGTTACTAACGACTAGCTAAGCTAGCGGATTGTGAGTTAGAGACATACGATCGCTTGCGGTGTATTACTACAGATTGTTTTACCGACTTATTTGGGGTTATCGCCGGTCAACAACATGACCGAGGCAAACAGCGATAACGCGGCAGGCCAAGCACATTGCTTATAAGACCAGCGCCAACCCAAGCCAGTTTGCCTGACGACAATAGAGTTGTGGAACCACCTGATCCCTTGCCGAACTCAGAAGTGAAACGCAACATCGCCGATGGTAGTGTGGGGCTTCCCCATGTGAGAGTAGGTCATCGTCAGGCTTCTAATCCGAAAGGGCCACCCATTGGGTGGCCCTTTTTTTATGTGTAAAAAAATACCCGTGAAGAGCCGCAAAGAAGAAAAGCAAAAACTTGGAAGTTAAAAATAAAAAGAAATCAAAAATAAAAAGAAGGCAAAGATGAAACGAAGAAAAATTAAAAAAGAAAAGCTAAAAATAAAAACTAAGAAAATAATGTGACAAAGAAACCCCTTGAAAAATTTAAACAGGAAAAACCCCGCTAAAAAGTCGAACACGTTTACGCGGCTGTAAATAAAGAGTTCTCCTCGCGGCTTTCTCTCCTGAAAAAAATTGAGCGCCCAGCTATTTTTTACTGCAACCTTCCCTGGAATGGCATTCCCAAATAATTTACCGCAGTACTACTAGTAGTCTTCCCGGAAAAAATCTTCCCAATAAAGAAATTATCTCCGCTGTAAAAAAGGGCCTGACAGGGATAAAAGTGACACAAAAATACCAACGAAAAAGCCGGTGATTTTTTGTGCGCTCGCGCAATGTCACACAACTGTAAGGCTGGCAGCGGATATACCACAGTTATACACAAGTCTATCCAGCCATTCTGTTAATAACGGCCGACCTGTGGAAATCACCCTAGAATCAGTGGTGTTTTTTTACCCATTAAAAGACCCCCTATGGAAACAAAGGCCTGAAAGTGGATATCCCGGAGTTATGCACAGGTCTATCCATGGATTCTGTTAGTAACCGTCTCTTCATCCGCTTGTCATCAGTTATAAACAACTACCTGTTTAGACAGAGATGTCAGTTTTATTAAAGGTGGCACGGAAGTCTTTGTGATCGAAAGTTTGGCTTGGGTGGAATAAGAGGGAAATAAAAAAGCCCCTCTGAGTGGGGCTTTTTAAAATAACTGGAGTATTTATAGATTACTCAGATTTAGTGGGAATACGCCCGAGGTCACCTTCCATTTCGGTGGCAAGGAAAGACATCACCACCCAGGCAGCGACATTTTGGCGTAGGTTCTCAGGGTCGATTTTGTCCAGGGTATCGTTGGGAGTATGGTGGTAGTCGAAGTAATCAGTACCATCCTGGTAAAGGCCAAAGGCTGGCACACCCTGGGCGACGAAAACACTGCTATCGGGGCCGCCATAGGATTCGTTATTACCACGCTCAATGCCTAGCGGCGCCAATAATTGCATCATCTGGTCGGCGATATCGAATTTACTCTCCGGCAGCCTAGTATCAAAGCGCCAGACTTTTCCTGCGCCAAAGTCAGATTCTGAAATGGCGATAATGTTGTCGAGTTCATGGCGGTGGGCATCGACATATTGCTTAGCACCGACCAAGCCAATTTCTTCTGCACCGAACAGGACTACACGCAGGGTGCGACGTGGACGCTCGGGTAACTCACCAATCAGGCGTGCAGTCTCCAAAACAATGGCGACACCAGCACCATCGTCAAGGGCACCTGTGGCTTCGTCCCAGGAGTCCAGATGGGCCCCAATGATCATGACTTCTTCCGGTTTTTCGCGACCAGTAATTTCCCCAATCACATTAAAAGAGGGGCCATCGGCAAGGCGCTCATTATTCACATTGAGCTTAACTTCTACAGGTGCACCGCGTTTGAGCATGGCTTCAAGCAGGTTGGCATCGGGTGCTGAGAGCGCCAGGGCGGGGACTGGATTTTTAATACCGTCGATAGACATCATACCGGTGTGAGCGAAACGGTCTGAGTCTGTACCGACGGAGCGCAGGAGCAGGGCAGCTGCACCTTTCTCTGAAGCTGCGCGCATACCGCGACTGCGCCCCTGAACTGCAGGGCCATAGCCTTCACCGGTGCGGGCTTTTTCCATGCGTTTGTTGATAAACGCTATTTTACCCTTAACCTGTTTTGGCGATGCTTTAATTAAAGCCTCTACATCGGCGAACTCGACAATCTCGGCGGTGAGACCGCCATCGGGTGTTGCAACACTGTAGCCCAGGGAGCTGACAACCAGGGGTTGCGGATAAGGAGAAACAACTTCTGCGTGGGCATGGCCACGAGCCCAGCGCGGTACGTCTATCTGTTCCGTATAGACCCGGTCAAAACCCAGGTCTTGCATCTTTTTCTGAGCCCAGGCCACTGCACGCCGGTCTCCCTCGGTACCTGCGCGGCGAGGCCCAACTTCCACTGTCAATGATTCCACGATGCTGTATGCATCTGAGGACTCCAGGGCGCGGTCGCGTAGTACCTCGGCAACTGAGAGGTCCTCCTGAGGCAGCGGTTTTGCCTGGGCGATACCAATCGCCATGGTTGCTATAAGACCCCCGGTAAGGGATAACAGTGGTTTAAACATATGTTTATCCTTGATTAACACTCGTTGGCTCAAGATTTTGACTGTTTGTCTGATGTATTAATAAGTAGTTTGCTGCGAATTTGGCGCAGCTGTTCCAGTCCCCTTTCGGTAAATAAATAGGGTGGGCTATCACTGGACTCGTACTCTTCTATTTCCAGGCACTTGAGACGCATTTTCTCCAGCTCTGGGTCATGGCGCATCGGAATCGCCACCAAAGCACGCCACTCACTCTCGCTGGCCTGACCGGTAATGGCGTCTTCCAGGCCTTTAATAAAACTGGCTCTATCCATGCGAAAACGCGGGGTACGCAGGTGCATAAAAGTCCAGATTACAATGACGAATGCACAGAAGGACAGCAGCAAGGTGAGAAACAGGGTCACTTTTCTACGGCTCCAATAGTAATTTTATCGCGACAGCCAGGGTGGCAAGAATAATCACAGGCTTAATTAGCCTGGCTCCATGTGTGATAACCAGGTTGGACCCAAGTCTTGCACCAATTATCTGGGCGGCAGCCATAGTAATACCCAGCATTAGAGAGAGGTGGCCACCTAGTATAAATATAATTAGTGAAGTGATATTTGTGGCCAAAACCAATGGTTTGGTCGACGCAGTAGCTTTACGCATGTTGTAGCCGAGTAGCGCCGCAAATGCTAAAGCATAAAAGGCTCCCATGCCGGGGCCAAAAAAACCGCCGTAAAAACCTATCCCGCCACCGACAAAAAGATGAAAGAGCCTCGAGTCCATTCTGGGTTTGGAGTCGATGTCAGAAATTCTCGGTGAAAAACTGAAGTAGAGAGCAATGGCGATAATCAGTAAAGGCAGTAATGAATCCAGTGTTTCAACGCCGAGCTTTGTGACAGCCCAGGTCCCCATGGATGAACCGATCATTGCTGTGACCAGGCTGGGCCACAGGGGTCTCAGTTGCAAGTGCCCCTTTTGAAAATAGTTAAAACTGGATGAGAGAGTGCCGAAAACCGCTTGGAATTTATTGGTGCCGAGGGCATCGAGCGGGGGAAGGCCAGCCCATAAAAGTGTGGGCAGGGTGATCAGACCTCCGCCACCGGAGATGGCGTTGATAAAGCCCGCGGTGAAGGCCACCGCGGTGAGTATCAGGAGTGTGGTTAAGGTTAAATCGCTACTAAGTTCTATCACGGGAGGATTCGTTACCCTCCAAGGTGCCAGTCTGCATTTTGCGGTGGAACCCCTGGTATTTACTGAAGCGGTGCTGGATCTCTCTCATATCCTCGTCCAGGTTTCCGGTGGGATGGTAGAGGGAGTCAAGGCAGAAGCGTTTACGTGAAAAATCCCAGGCAACCAATAAGATTGGTACATTGGCTGCGTAAGCAATTCGCAGGAAACCACTTTTCCACTTGGTAACTTTCTTACGAGTTCCTTCGGGAGTAATACCGACCCACATTTTTTCGTTATTGCGGTACTGCGTGGCTACCTGTTTTGCGATACCCCCTGCGGAGCCGCGATTGGTAGGGACACCGCCGAGCCACATAAAGAGATTTTTAAAGGGAAAGAAAAAAGCTTCCCGTTTCATCAGCCAGGAAATTTTTACCCTGTAGGCCATGATAAAAGGCATGGCTACGACAAAATCCCAGTTGGATGTGTGTGGGGCCAGGGCCACCATCACTTTCTTCTCAGGGGGGAAGGTGCCCTCCAGGCGCCAGCCCATCAGCCTGATCAGCAGCCTGCCAATAGCAGCGGTGACGCTGTTGCCAAGGCGGGGTATCTCTGCCGGTAATTCTTTCTGCTGACTCATTATGGATCTCTCAGTCTACTGCTTAAACGCCCTGGAACTGGCAAATGGTCTCAGGAAAAGCCCGCATAAATTAATGCTCACGGGTAGCGTAGAAGCGAATATCCGGATAACGCTCCTCTGCCAACTGCAAATTCACTCGGGTTGGTGCCAGATAGGTTAGGTGGCCGCTACCGTCAATGGCGAGATTGGTACTTGCTTTGCGTTTGAAGTTCTCCAATTCTTTGACGATTTCACTTTCCACCCAACGGGCTGTATTCACATTTACATTTTCGTAAATGGCTTCTACTTTGTATTCGTCCTTAAGGCGATAGGCAACCACTTCAAACTGCAGTACACCAACGGCACCGACAATAATGTCGTTGTTATCCAGCGGGAAAAATACCTGGGTAGAGCCTTCTTCAGAAAGCTGTTGTAAACCTTTTTGTAACTGTTTCAGTTTCAACGGATCTTTGAGGCGAATCCGGCGGAACAACTCTGGAGCAAAATTGGGGATACCAGTAAATTTAAGAGCCTCACCTTCGGTAAATGTATCGCCAATCTGGATAGTACCGTGGTTGTGTAAGCCGATAATGTCACCGGCAATGGCCTCTTCTACATGGGTGCGGTCGCCGGCCATAAACGTCACGGCGTCGGCAATTTTTACATCCTTGCCAATGCGCACATGCTTCATTTTCATTCCGCGGGAGTAGGTACCGGAACAAACGCGCATAAAGGCGATACGATCCCGGTGTTTGGGGTCCATGTTGGCCTGGATCTTAAACACAAAACCGGAAAACTTTTCTTCGCTCGGTTCAACCTGGCGCTCTTGGGTAGCGCGGGACTGGGGACCCGGAGCCCACTCCACAAACCCATCGAGCATTTCACGAACGCCAAAGTTACCAAGGGCAGTACCAAAAAATACTGGGGTAAGTTCACCCGCAAGGTAAGCTTCCAGATTGAACTCATGGGTGGCACCGCGCACCAGCTCGATCTCCTCGCGGATATCCTCTGCGTACTCCCCGAGCAATTCGTCAGCCTCTGCTGAATCAAGTCCCTTAATCTGGATATCATCCGGGATGGTGTGGCCTTGGCCTTGGGTAAATACGTGAATCGTATCGGTGTAGAGGTTGTAAACCCCTTTAAAGCTTTTGCCGGAACTGAGCGGCCAATTGATAGGAGCGGCCTGGATGTTGAGGACCTCCTCAATTTCATCCATCACTTCGATGGGGTCTCGAATGTCCCGATCGAGTTTGTTGATAAAAGATAGAATGGGAGTGGTACGCAGGCGGCACACATTCATTAGTTTTATTGTACGGTCTTCGACCCCCTTGGCCCCATCGATCACCATCAGTGCCGAGTCCACTGCGGTGAGTACCCGGTAAGTATCCTCGGAGAAGTCCTCGTGTCCAGGAGTATCGAGCAGGTTAACCGTGCGCTCTTTGTAGGGAAACTGCATGACCGATGAGGTGACAGAGATGCCCCTTTCTTGTTCCATGGTCATCCAGTCAGAGCGCGCATGGGGCCCCTTCTTACCTTTGACAGAGCCTGCCATCTGGATTGCGTTTCCGAACAAAAGTAACTTTTCGGTCACGGTCGTTTTACCGGCATCCGGGTGGGAAATGATGGCGAAAGTTCTACGTCTTTGAAATCGTTGAGAAAAATCTTGGTTCACTTAGATTTAACCTTATCTGTGTACGCCCTGTGTACACATATAGAAATATACTCCAAGGCCGAATCCGAAAGGACGCATTATATCAAATTGGCCTTTGGTTTTGCTCTTGGCTGGTGACCAATGAATACTATCCGGTCAGGCTGGTCGATGCTAATAGGGTGGCAGGGTAGGCTCTTGGCTGTATACATTTACTGTTGCTGGAGTTGACTCTTTCCAACGTTCCTGGGTTAGCTTCACTGATTAGTTTTCGCGGTCCATGTTTTGTATTGATGTGACAATATTGACATTTGATGACAGACTGGGTTGAAATGACTATGGACTTGCTGAAAGTCTTCACACGTCATTTTCAAGGAGCACTGAAATGGAAGTTAAACGAAAATTTTTTCTAACAGCAGCATTACTTGTATCAGTAGCGCACTCTGTACCGGCACTGGCATCTACATTATCAACAAGCATAGAACTCAAAAATAACACTTCTTCTGATAATGTGCTCATTAATGGAACAAATTCAACCGGGATTATTTCTCCATTATTTCCAAGCCCAGCAGTTGCAAACAATTCGACTTTCCACACCTCTATCACTAATGGTGTGGCGGATGCTGGGGTATTAACCTATCAATCATGTAGGTTCAATTGGTCAGTTATCCAGATGAATGGCTATTATCAATTTTCAATAGGAGCAACCCCTTCATCTAAGTGCAGTTCAGATGTATTGGTTCAAAATGTGTTTACTGGGGAATACAAAATAAGATTCAACATCGACGCCTAAATAAGTAAGTAATCCTTAGCGAAGGCGATGAGGTGCCTGCCATCGCTAAGGATGGACTGGAAAGCAACTGTGTATTTTTTAAGTGTAAAATTTGAACCTCCCGCTGCTCATCACCTTTGATCGACTAATATCCATTTGAAATCTTTTTGCCTTCGATATCGAAAATCCTTTAGAGATACACAAAATGTAATACCCGCTCAATTTTAACGCAGAAGAAATAATTATTTTCTATTAATTGATTATGGGTAATGGAGATAGATTTATTGAGAAATGCAATAAAAGACGCCGTGTAATTGTGTGTGATAAATAATGAAGTTCGAAGCGTAACAACTTACCCTTTAGTGCCGACAAATAATCTCAAGTCAGATTTTTTACTTGAACTTAGTGGATAAATTTATTTGCGACGGTTATGTAAGGAGAATGATGATGTGTAATAGTTGTTATAGTTCTGGGGCAACTTATACCTTAATAAATAAAATTGAACTGTGGGCCAATAATGGTCTTACCTATACCGATTTGGAGTGTTTGGTTCGTTCATCTGCTGTGACTTATCCAAATACTTATGTTTTTGTTTTTAAAAATGCAATTTTATTTAACGGTACCGCTCGAAAGGTATACGTCGACGTACATTATGTTGGCAACAAAATAATTCCGGGTTCGCCGCGACAAGCATTTGGAGGGCTTTGGGTGAGCGGAGTTAGAAATCAAGCGATGAAACCAGAACAGCACGGTGGTGTGCTACTAAGACAATTAAAATTGGAGCTTCCCAGTCATGCGCCAAAAGGTGGAGTAAAAGCTGTATTTGGTGACCGACATGGCAATCGGCCATTACCAAATGGGATAATTCAATCGAATAAGTTAATATAAGGTGCCCTTTTCGGGTTGATATCCTTCCCGCCCGATAAAATACAAGCTTTCCTCTTCGGGTGGGGAAGTATTGGTCTCAAGCTGCTTCTGGATGTGAAACTTGAGGCTCCCACTTTTCAATATCATCGATAGCCCAATGTTTGTGACTGTCAGATGCTTTGATGTGTGGCTATGGAAAAGGGTTTGTGTCTCGTTTTATCCATCTAAAAAATGTACGGCTTGAGCAGCGGTAGTGCTGGTATAAATCCTTGGTTGACCAATATCCTTTAATCATATTTTTTCTGTTTCTTAATATCTAGACATTTTGCTCTACACAAAGGCAAATCCCTGGCCGTTGTGTGTGAGTTCACCTGCTTGCTACACGGAGTCGTAAACGGGATTAACCGTTGCGTGTCCGAAGAAAATATCGTTGATAATATTGCGTATCATTAGGTGATGTGATCGCCGAAGTTACCATTACCGCTATACAGACTCCATACATCACCGGTGATTCGTAGGTAGATTTTCGGCAGGTCAGAAAGTCCATTATTGGGTCGTAATTGCCAGGTGAGGGGAAACTATACAAACGATCGAAAGACTCAATTTAAAGCCTGGCTAGGGAACCCTTTATCTGGGGGCTGTAGGTCCCCAAAAGAAATGGAAGATACAGGAGGCTTATATATCTCCTGCTTATACCATTAGGTGGGGACTTGCCAAGGGTGATGACTTGAGTAGTTAGTGGAAGCTGTACCTTAGGAGTGGGATTTGCTGAGGGTAGCAACTTGAGTGGCTTGCAGAAATTTTACCCTTAGAAAATTAACATTTAAATCAGGTAGTGTTCCACTTCATATTCTTTGTGCCATCTCAGCCACTGTATTCTGCCAAGTGTCCGACAGTGCTCAGTATGTATACATTTTCACGGTTAACAACAAGTCGATTTGTGAACATGCCTATATACAGATTTTCTTGTGGCTGAGGTTGGTTTTGTATGCGTCGGTACTGTTTAGAGGGTGGGGTATACTGCGAATTAGGCAATATGTGAGCTTGATCAGCGAAGACCAAGCTCCAATGGGCTGTGTTGCTGTCAGGGCTGGCGCTTCTGGACATCTTTCGAATAAAGTTGGCCTTTCAGCCAAATCAATGTTGGGCGGATTGCACAGTGGGACCAGCCAAGGCTGGTGAACGGGTTTGCAGTTCTCGTAAGCTAAGGGGGATCTATGAGTCAGGACAGGTTGCAGGCGTTGCGTGGTGAGCTCAAGCAGCAGGGGGTGGAGGCCTTCCTGGTTCCCCGCGCTGATGAATATCAGAATGAGTATGTACCCGCCGCCGATGAACGACTGTCCTGGATAACTGGGTTTACCGGGTCCGCCGGCATGGCAGTAATCAGTCAGAGGGAAGCAGCGCTGTTTGTCGATGGGCGTTATACATTGCAGGGAGAGCAGCAGATAGGGGATCAACCCATTGAGTTGGAAAACCTTGATGGTCAGGCTATTGCTGCTTGGGTTTGCGATCAATTACGTGAAGGACAGTCGCTTGGCTTTGACCCACGTCTACATACCGAACCTGGACTGGCACTGCTGAAAAAGCGTCTCGCCGAGAGGGATATCTCCCTCCGGCCACTGGAACAAAATCCAATAGATGCGGTTTGGCGGGATCGGCCCCACCCTCCCTGTGGAGCCGCGCGTCCACATCCATTGGTATTTACCGGGGAGCACTCTAGAGAAAAGCGCCAGCGTATTGCTGGATTACTGGCGGAAAAACGTGTAGATGCCCTTTGGCTGCCCAACCCCGAAAGCTGCGCTTGGCTTTTTAATATCCGCGGTGATGATATTCCCCACCTCCCCGTTGCCCTGGCTAATGCGGTGTTGTACCGGGATGGCAGTGCCACACTGTACCTGGCCGAGCAGGCTATTGGTGAAGGGGTGCTGGAGCATCTGGATCACGAAGTGACACTGGTGTCAGAAAAAGGGCAGTTATTCGAAGACTTGCGCCGTCGCCATGCCAATAAGATCTGGGTAGATGCCTCAATAAGCAATTGCTGGACCCTGCAGCAGCTGCGCGAACTGGATTTACAGTTGCTACTTGAGCGCGATCCCGTGATTGAGGCGAAGGCTTGTAAAAATTCTGTGGAGCTGGCCGGCTCCAGGGCCGCCCATGAGCGCGATGGCGCGGCACTGTGTGAGTTTCTGTGCGAGTTACCCAGCGCGGTTCAAAATGGCCTCGACGAACTGTCGGCGGTGCAACTGCTGTATAGCAAGCGCGAGGAGCGCGAGGGTTTTCGCGGAAATAGTTTTGAAACTATCTCGGGCTACGGACCTAACGGTGCCATTGTGCACTACCGGGTGAGTGATCAATCCAGCTTGGCGATGAAAGCGGAAAGCATTTACCTGTGTGATTCCGGGGCTCAATACCCGGATGGCACCACCGATGTCACTCGCACAGTGGCCCTGGGGAAATTTCCGGCACCTGCAAAGGAGCACTTTACCAGAGTACTGAAGGGCCACATTGCAATAGCCACCCTGCGCTTCCCACTAGGCACCTGCGGAGAGCAGATAGATGCTATCGCAAGGCGCTCACTGTGGGAGGCGGGTCTGGATTATGCTCATGGTACAGGCCATGGGGTTGGCAGTTTCTTAAGTGTGCATGAAGGACCACAGAGAATTGGCAAGGTAGCCACTGGTGTGGCATTGCAGCCAGGCATGATTCTTTCCAATGAGCCCGGCTTTTACCTTACCGGCCAATATGGAATTCGAATAGAAAATCTGGTTTTCGTTAAAGAGAGTGCGGATTACATCGGTTTTCTGGAGTTTGAGGAGCTGACATTGGCGCCGATCGATCACCGTTTAATTGATGTGGAGCTGCTGACAAAAAAGGAGTTGGACTGGCTCAATCGCTATCACCAGCGCGTACGCGATACTATTACGCCGCTGGTCAATGAGAAGACTGCTGAGTGGCTGCAAAAGGCGACCGAAGCCCTGTAATTTTTTAGCTGGGGCTTGCCCCCAGCTGTTGTTATAAGCACCAAAATTTGCCTGTGAATAACAAGGCTATTATTGCATCTCGAATTTATATCCCGCCCCATACACCGATTGAATAAGCTCTGTGTCTGGTAGTACAGCGGTTATTTTCTTGCGTACTTTTTTGATATGGCTGTCGATAGTGCGGTCGCTGATTACCCGGTAATCTGAATAGATGCGATCCATGATTTGCTCTCGGGAAAAAATGCGGCCGGGTTCACTGTAGAGCAGCTCAAACAAGTGAAACTCCAGGGAGGTCAAACCAACATCGCGGCCGCCAATACGCAGCTGCCTGGTTTTGGGTTCCAGTTGTATCGTGCCCAGGTCTGGTTGCCCGGTGGCAGTGGTACGACGTAATACCGCCTTTACCCTTGCTACCAGCTCCCTGGGACTGTACGGCTTGCACACATAGTCGTCCGCACCAATTTCCAGCCCTCGCAGGCGGTCTGCTTCCTCTATTCTGGCGGTCATCATAATAATCGGTACGTTACTGGTGCGACGGATTTCCTCGCAGATTTCCAGTCCGCCTTTTCCAGGGAGCATCAGGTCCAGCAAAATTAAATCTGGCGATTGGGACTTCACATAGGGCACAACCTGATTGCCATCAGAAAGGATATCGGCTTGATATTCAGCTGCGCGTAAATAGTCCAGCAGCAGGTTGGCCAGCTCGGTTTCATCTTCAACTATAAGGATTTTTGCGGTCATTATTCCTACCATTTGATCCGCTGAATAAGGGGGAGAAAAATACTGATTTCCAGGCCTCCTAAGCGCGAAGAGGTGGCTGAGATACTGCCCTCATGGGCTTTGACAATATTTTGACAGATTGACAAACCCAGGCCAGCCCCACCGGTCTCGCGGCTGCGTGAACTTTCAGTACGGTATAGGCGGTCGAAAAGGTGGGGTATATCCCCACTGGTGACTCCAGGGGCTGAATCCTCGAAAGTGAGGATAACGGTTTGTGCTTTGGCACGGGCTGAAACTCGTAATTGGCCGCCACTATCGGTATAGCGCAAACTGTTAGTGAGCAGGTTGCCGAATAGCTGCTGTAGGCGCGCCGCATCGGCATAGATAAGCCTGTCTACACCTAGTTTATTGGTCAATTTCAAGGCTATATTTTTCTGCGCAAAGGCACTGCGAAAATCATCGACGATATCATTTAGTAATGGAGCTAGGGGAATATCGGTTTTGCAATAACTAAGAGCTCCCACGTCAGATAGGGAGAGTTCGTAGAGGTCGTTGATCAGGCGATTTAACTGGTGAATTTTATCATGGAGTATATCGAGGTTTTTTGGGGAAGCGGTGCGTACACCATCCTGTAACGCCTCAATTTGTCCCTTCAACACTGCCAGTGGAGTGCGCAATTCATGGGATATATCTGCCATCCAGCGATTGCGTGCGTGTTCATTGGCCTCAAGGGTTGCAGCCAGCCGGTTGAAATCCGCACTTAGCTGGCCCAGCTCATCGCTGCGTTCAATATCGATACGGGTTTTGTAATTGCCGGAGGTAAGGCGATGGGTAGCTTCAGCTAGGCGGCGGATGGGGCGAACCAGCTGCCAGGCCAGGGGCAGGGCGATACCAAGGGCCAGGATGAAGGTGACAATAGAGATCAGTGCAAAAGTACGTGACTGTTCCCGTATAAAGCCCTGCTCATAATTATTGGACAGGGATGCCGGTGGGTTGATAGTGAGAAACCCCACTGTCTTGCCTTCAATGGTCAAGGGTTGGTAGAGCAATTTCTCTGCTGGTGCGGGGCGTCCAATCACCAGGCGCTTTTCGCTATCGAGCAGGCTTAGGCGTGGGCCGAGACGGTCACCAGCGGGTGGGGGCATTCCTGGTCTGCCACCTTCTGGACCCATGCCCCTTGGAGGCCTGCCGGGGCCGCCAGGGGGCGGTGGTGGTAATTGTCCCAGTTGGCGAAAGATAGTTTGGTGGTGTAGGTCCAGCCATTCATGGCCGTTGCCTTCCAGGGACTGCCAGCTCCCTTTATGTGCATAATAGTCTTCCAGCGCTTGAACAAGGTCTTCAACATCGCGTAGTTCCTGTGCACGCATGTAGGCGAGAAAACCGTGGCTAAAACTCCACTGGAAAAATACAAACATACCACCGACGGTAATTGCGGTGGTCAGTAAAAATGCCAAGCTGAGTTTGTAGCGAATATTTAACGACATATCGTATCCGGTTCGTCCTTCAGGCTGTAAACGCGGCGAATCCTCCCGTTCCGTTGATCCTGGGTCGTGCCTGTGCTGGTAGGTTGTAACACAAGCGTACACGTACAGTAATTATGCAGTAAATACGCAGGTGATTTTCTTTCCCATGGCGGGTGAGTAGCTTTTGCTGTGCAGAACAAAAGCTCAATTATTTGCAAGGGCGGCTCCCAGTGTTGGAGCCTGATTTTTAACGGAAGCTCCGAGAGAAATTGGCGAAGTGGAAAACCGGTGTAAGACGAAGTTTTCCCGGTCGCACTGTATAAAGAGGGTTGCCAGTATCCGTTTACCTCCACGGCTCCAGGTGCTGTGATCATGTGCATTTAGGGTTACAGTGATTTGGTTAAATCCGGGCCGTAATAGCTTTTCTGGCAGGTGCACATCGGCGGCATAGAGGCGCTGTACTTTTTTGCCATTAATATAAAGATGTGCGTGGCCCTCAAGAAATCTTTGTGGGGTATCACTGGCATCGCGAGGTGATTCGAGTTCGAAGCGGTCAAAGTCGATGTGTAAATTGAATCCGGACATCGTATCCCGGCTGATGTTCAGCTCAATTCTCGGTGTGGCAATATGCATTGGTATTTTCACAATGGGGTGCTGATCACCACCGTGTCCTGTATGCGGATTGGCTTGGGCTATCACTGTGAGGGTGCCGATCACTGCATATACCAGGAACCCAGCAATTAAATACTTGTGTAATTTCATAAGCTGCTCGCTTCCAAGTATGATTAAACTTTAACGACCAACAGTAGTGGAGCATCGATTCACGATAGTTTGGTCGTCCAGTTTTCCGTAAAAGCGCGGCCCAAAAGTAAATGGGAATGCCGGTATCAGCTGGGCATCATCACTGAGCGTAACCGTTAGGTGGTAGTGATAGCCGCGCTCGCTATCGCTGTGCCCGTTGTACTGATCAAGGTAGGCTCCGCCCAGAGCGGTTAATTCGGAATCCCAGTAGTAATCTTCGTAAAAGAAACCAGAGGTTGTATCGAATTCATTACCCGATAGTGAGGTATAGCTGCCGCTGGTAGTGGGACCGGTATTATTGGTGGTTTGGGTCCCCTGGTTGATGTTGTATTCATCTACCAAGAGACAGCTCCGCTCTCCGGCATCGCCACAGCCGGTTTTCGAGTTGGGATCGTTATAGTTGCGCACCGCCCAACTACTCAGTGCCAGTTGGTCGTCGTCTTCCCAGGGGCCGTGAATGGCATAGCCATCGGCAGTGTAGCCGTAGATTGGTGAGTGGCTATCACCCACATCACCCACCAGGTCAGCGAGGCAGTTGCTGTAGAAGTGATGGTGGTAGTCGCCATTGGCGGCATGGCCTCCACAGACATCCACATCGTAGACCTCTGCGAAAGGTGCGAGAGTGTGCCAGGTGTTGTTAACTGACTGGCCATCACTCCATTGGTAAATTGAGGTGCCGTTCACCCAGTAGCCCTGGACGCCGAGGCCGGTCTCGCAATCCTCGGTAGCAACTTCTGGCGTTTTGGGAATATAGCCTTCATGGGAAACGTTTTCTGGGCAAACGGGCCCCGGTGGCCAAAAACCATATCCAGCTTCAGCGCCGCAAGAGGAATTACTGCGGTAACCAATATCCTGACCAAAACTGATAATATCCCCTGGCTGCACTGTAGGGCTGCCACTGAGGAAGTCTGTGCTGACTTTGGGGCGGCTGAGAAGCGCGTTGAGGATATTGTCAGTGATAAGAATTTCGTAGTCGGGGATGCCTGTAGCAGTTACCCGTGTATAGTCTCTGCCATTCACCGTTACTGACTCGACACTTTGTACGTTTACCTGAACCTGTTCATTACTGTTATTCTCATAGATGTAAGGAGCGCGCTCATCGGTGGTGTTGATGATCCAAACACCGGCATCCCCCGAGCCGCCATCATCGCTGCTGTTATCCCCAGAGTCACTATCGCCATCACTGCCACTGCTGCTCACATCACTGCTTGTTTCTGTTTCAGAGGAGGAGTTTCCACCACCTCCACAGCCATGCAGTACACCAGCGAGTAATGTGAGGGTGAGGGCATAGGACAGTAGCGAGTACCCGTCGTGATTTAAGAGTGCTTTTACTTTCATAATCCACCGAGGCATCAAAGGATAAGTACTTTGAAACTACCCGAGAAAAGTGGACAAAATATGGATGCTTGCTGTGCATTTTGATACTGGATGCAGTACAAGAATTATACTGAGAAGCGGTTTCTAAACTGGAAATTCCCCCCGACAACCTAAACTGAAAAGCTGTCCTATGTCTTTGCCGCTAAGTAATTCAGTCATTTTTTAGAGAGAGCAAATTCCTCCTGTACCTATGATTATTTATCGCCGGGCATTGTGTACAGTGCGCCTGGGGTAATGGTGTTAATTTTTGCAAAGCCCAATATTTTTATGGACAGAGTTCCAGCGCACAGTCTGTGCGCTGGAGTCCCGTCGAGTCACGGAGGGAATCAGGGGCGTGGAGGTGGTCTGGGTGGCAGCCCGCCGCCGACTTCACCGGAGCAGACATTTACCAGGGTTTGATCGTCCAGCTTGCCGAAGAAGCGTGGGCCAAAGGTATAGGGGAAGGCTGGAATTAACTGCGTGTTGTCACTCAGGGTCACGGTCAGGTGGTAATGGTAGCCACGCTCGCCCCATTCTATTGGTCCAGATAAGCGCCGCCTTGTGCGGTTAGATGCGGGTCCCAGTAGTAATCCCTATAAAAGAAGCCGGCAGAAGTTTTGAAGATATTGCCGGACAGAGCGGTAAAAGTATCGCTGGTACTGGGACCAGGTTTATTCAGCACTTCATAACCCTGTGCCAGGCTTTATTCGTCGACCAGCCGGCGGTTCCTCTCTCCGGGAGAACCACACCCGCTGATTGAGTTGGATCGTCGTAATTTTCGGATAGCTCAGCTACTTTTGGCCAGCACACCATCTTCTTCCGAGGACCCATAAACTGCATAGCCGTCGGCAGTAAAGCCGTAAATGGGTGGGTGGTTGTTACCTATGTCGGCTACAAGCTCTGCAAGGCAGTCGCTATAGGAATGGTGGTGGTAATCGCCACGTGCGGCGTGCCCACCGCAAATATCCACATCCTACATTTCTGCCACTGGCGCCAGAGTGTGCAAGGTTCCATCCAAAACCTGGCCGTCGCTCCACTGATAGATAGAGGTACCGTTAACCCAGTACTCTTGGACACCCAGGCCAGTTTCACACGCCTCCCCAGACTCTTCCGGCACCAGCGGAAAATACCCCTCGTGGGAGATATTTTCCGGGCAGACCGGGCCTGATGGCCAGTAATCATAGCCAGCATTCACGCCACAGGAAGAGTTACTGCGATAGCCGATGTCCTGGCCAAATCTGATGAGATCGCCAACCTGTAGGAGTGGATTGCCGCTGACGAAACCGGTATCCACCCTGGGTCGACTTAGGAGCCATTCGTACAGGTCTTCAGTAATTTTGGTTTCATAGTCGGGGATACCGGTGGCCGTTACACTCGAATAATCTTTTTCACTCACCGTTACCGAATCGACACTCTGTACATTCACCAGAACCTGTTCATGACTGTTGGCTTCGTAAATATAGGGCGCGCGTTTATTGTCGATATTTATTATCCAGGGGGAATTATCCAAGTTTTCAGTGAAGTTATTTAAATTCTCACTCGAGTCAGAGCTTTCTTGGGTTGGGTTATCCCGATCGCATCCGCCTAACAAGCCAATGAATATGATTAACAGGATTTTTTCAGGCAGCAGGCGCTGCATTGAGCGGGGGTATTCCATTGCTTCCATAGGTCACCGACCATGTTGGGAATTGGTCGATTTCTAAGTGATCCTTCACCGGAAATGCCGGATTTGAGGTGAGGCTTGCCGGTGGTGTCTGAAGCGATTGAGGAAAAGTGGAAGTAATGTGCATGAAGAGAAAAGTGGCGGTCGCTTCCTTGACTGGTACTGACGTTTGAGTGAGTGGAGTGCCTGAGGTGGGGAGTAAGCCCCGGTGTGCCCGGGGCTGCTGTTTAGCTGGCTGGCAGCTGCTCCGGGGTGGCTACTTCGGCCGTACGCTGTCGGGTATCGTGGCGTAGCCACCACCATGAAAGGATACCCAGGAGGATATTGGATGTGGCTGTCGCAACAAACAAACCGGTCATTCCCCATAGCTGATTTCCCAGCCAAGCCAGGGGCAGGTAGATACCGAGCACCCTCAAGAAGGAAATCATGGTAGCGGGCAGGGGGCGTCCAAGGCCGTTAAAGGCGGCATTGGCTGACATTACAAAGCCGTAACCGGCATAACTGATGGGCACCAGGGTGAGGTAGGCGACTGCCACGGCGATAACTTCTGGGGACTCACTAAACAGGCGCGCGATAGGTTCGCCAATAAAATATAAAAGTACTGCCAGGCTACTGCCCAGTATGAGGCAGAAACGTGCCAGTACGCTGACAGTTTCCCGCAGCCGATCGATTTTTCCAGCTCCAGCATTCTGTCCCATAAAAGGACCAACTACCGCTGAAAGCGCATAGAAGATAATCAGAGCCATCGGCTCAATACGCATCGCTACCCCCAGGCCGGCAACGGCATCATCACCATGCACAGCAACCAGTGCTACAACGACACCGCCAGACATGGGGATGATCACATTGGTCAGTATCGCCGGCAGTCCTACGGCCAGTATCTTGCGCCAGGATTCAATCAGGGTGCCCAGATGCCATTGGGGTGGGGCCATCAAGTGTTCGCGGCGAATCAGGAAATAAAGAGCTGCAAAGAAACTCAGTGCGCGCACGATGACCGTCGCGATTGCCGCACCCTGTAATTCCAGGCGGGGGAAGCCAAACAGCCCAAAGATCAGGATGGGATCGAGAATAAGGTTAAACAGGGCCACACCCACCATAATACGCCCGGTCAAGGCGCTGTTGCCGATGGCGCGTAAGGCGGACATGGCGATCGTGGGGACAATCACGAAGATAGTGCCGAGGTACCAGGGCACCATATAGTCGGCAATGAGTGGCAGTAGCTCAGGGCTCGCACCAAGCAGTGAGAATAGTGGTCGGATCGTGAGCAGGCCGGCAACTGAGATTACCAGGGAGATCAGTAACGCCAAAATCGAAGTATCGGTAACCAGTCTGCGTACATCCTGTACTTCTCCGGCACCAAAGGCACGGGCGACTGCCGATGAGGTGCCGGCGCCCAGGCCGATAGCAAAGCTGTTGATTACCATCACTACGGGAAAGGTAAAACTCATGGCCGCCAGTGGCGCACTGCCCAATTGGGAGACAAAGAAAGTGTCCACAATATTGAAGGACATTACGGCGAGAATGCCCCATACCATAGGAAGGGCCAGCCTCTGCAGGTGAGCGGGCACCGAGCCTTCGAGGAGTGATGGGCTGCTGTTCGATAGCGTCATTCAATAACTCTTTTTACGCGGTCGGATCAGTGGGAACCTCGGTGATGCTGCCGCAAAAACTGATGGGTGGTGACGCTGTTTGGCAGGGCGCCCCCCTTGAAAGTCGCCCTCTAGGCGCAGTGAGAAAACGGTCCTTTCTGTCGTCAGTGGGTATTTTACGACCCGCTATCGTCCAGGGCGAGGCTCATGAGTACAGCATTCTCTCTGCTACCGTTTTCTGCGGGATAGTAATTCTTACGCAAGCCGTCTTCAGAAAAACCTAGTTTGCGGTAGAGCGAGAGTGCGGCGAGATTTGAACTGCGCACCTCAAGCAGTAGCCGCCGGATGTCATCGGGTAGCTCTGTGATTAACCCCTTGAGCAATCTCTCGGCGATGCCGTGCCGGCGCCAATTAGGCGCGACGGCTACATCGAGGATTTCCACCTCGTCGAATAGATGGCTGATGACACAGCAGGCGATCATTTCCCCTTCATTCTCAAGTAGCCAGCCTTGGTGTCCAGACTCAAGACTTTGTCGGTATTGGGTTTCATTCCACGGGTGGCTGTGAGCACTGCGTGCAAGCGCAGCGAGAGCTGCACAATCAGTTACTCCTGCCAGGCGTTTTCGTAACCCAACAGCTGCCGGCAAACTCATTTTGCCTCTGTCTCTGCCGGGTAAGTTACACGCAGTAATTGCCAGAGGTCGCGTTTGCGCTCGGGTTCCTGTAACAACAGGGACAGGCTTGGCATGCCGATGACACGGACCCCTTGCCAATTATTGACAGTTTCATCGAGTGGAATGGGAGTACAAAACTTCTGTGCTTCATCGCCCATCAGCCAAATAGACTTTACCGGGTGGCGGGCACAGGAAGCTTCTAGCCAGCTGGAAAAAGTATCTCGAGCTTCAGAGGCATCGGCTATCGGGCCAAAGCGGTTTTGTGCCAGAGGCCAGTGCAAGCGCTCCTGCTGACGCGATAACTGATGCCAGTTCATCGCTTGTACAATATTGCCAAACAGGGCATCCAGCGGTAGGGCGGCTCCGGGTTCATGGCTGTCCACAGCGAGAAGCTCTTCCCCGAGTCGCCAGCAATTGAGGACAAATGGCCGAACCTCCTGTCGGGGCGGCGCAACCTGCGTAATGACCGCAGGTTGCACTTGGGGTACGCCACCGGTAAGCGTTGCAATATCCGGCGGGCTAACAGCTGTGTCAGCCTGCTCTGGGGTAGAGACAATGTGCGCTACCGATTGAGGCAGAGGGTTGGCAGCGGGCTCTGCCTGTCGCAGTGGGGGTGGGGCAGCCTCTACAGCCGGTGGCAGCAGGGCTTGGCGAGGCTCCGGTGCGAGCGGCAATACGAAGCGCGGCGCATAGCTGGCGACACCAAGTACTGACAAATATTCCGCTCGCTGCAGTTCGTTCACTTACACGCCCTGTTTTTTACTCTCACTACTGGCGAGCAAGTTTAACGCATCCATATAGGCTTGTGCGGAGGCAATTAGAATATCGGTATCTGCCCCTACCCCGTTAACCAAACGGCCATCTTTTTCCAGGCGTACAGTCACTGATCCCTGGGAATCGGTTCCCTGGGTAACAGCATTCACGGAATAGAGTTTCAGGTCTGCACCGCTATCGACGATATGCTCAATGGCTTTAAACGTGGCATCTACGGGGCCGTCACCCTTAGCTTCTGTCTCGTGAGCTTTGCCATCAATTGACAGGCTGATAAAAGCCTGGGGGGCGCTGCCAATTTTGCTGCGTACATCCAGGTCGTTGAGCTGAAAGCGCTCCACAGGAGCTTCACTTTCAGCAACCAGGGAGTGTAGGTCTTCGTCGAAAATTTCGTGTTTCTTGTCAGCCAGTTCTTTAAAGCGCAGGAATACCTGATGGAATTCTTCGCTGTCTGAGAAATTGATGCCCAGTTCTTCGTAGCGGGCGCGCACGGCAGCACGACCGGAGTGTTTGCCTAAAACTAGGCGGTTCTGGCCCCAGCCCACATCCTCAGCACGCATGATTTCATAGGTTTCACGATGCTTGAGTACACCGTCCTGGTGAATGCCGGATTCGTGCGCGAAGGCATTGGCGCCGACGATAGCTTTGTTTGGCTGCACCGGGAAGCCGGTTACTGAGGAAACCATGCGTGAAGTGGGTACAATATGGCTGGTATCGATACCGGTTTCTACTGGGTAGAGATCCTGGCGGGTCTGCACAGCCATAACAATTTCTTCCAGGGAAGCATTGCCTGCGCGCTCTCCCAGACCGTTGATAGTGCACTCTACTTGACGTACCCCATTCATCACGGCGGATAGGGAGTTGGCTACTGCCAGGCCCAAGTCGTTGTGGCAATGGGTGGAGAAGATGGCTTTATCGGAATTGGGGACACTCTCGATAACCCGGCGGAACATGGCACCGTATTCTTCTGGTTCGCCGTAGCCGACAGTATCGGGAATATTGATGGTGCCAGCCCCGGCAGTGATTACCGCTTCAATAATGCGGTACATAAAATCGGGCTCGGAACGGCTACCGTCCTCCAGGGAGAATTCCACATCATCGGTAAACTGGCGTGCGGTTTTAACTGCGTTTACCGCTTGCTGCAACACGTCTTCCGGATCCATCTGTAGCTTGTACTTCATATGGATCGGAGAGGTGGCGATAAATGTGTGGATGCGGGAGGCGTTGGCTTTCTTTAAGGCTTCACCGGCACGCAGAATATCGGCGTTAACCGCGCGGGCCAAGCTACAAATCCGGGATTCGGTCACTGCTTCAGCGACTGCCTGCACGGCTTCGAAGTCCCCGGGGCTAGCGATTGCAAAACCGGCTTCTATAACGTCCACCCGCATGCGCTCCAGCATACGGGCAATACGTACCTTTTCCTCTTTGGTCATAGAGGCGCCGGGGCTCTGCTCACCATCGCGCAGAGTCGTATCAAAAATGACTAACTTATCTTTCTTTGTGCTCATTTTCGCTTGTTCTCCTTATTTGTTCCGAGGCTAAACAAGCGGCTCTGCTGCTGTCTATGCGCCGTCCAAATAAAGTTGGGAATTCTGTTGGGGGTGGGGGAGAGAAAATTATATGCCGCGTAGCGGCAGTCGTAGCGAGGAAGCTAGGGCGAGATGATGCTGGCTAAATGTACAGATGTCAGTCTTCATGTCTGGCGATATCCGCGTCGGACTGGATTTCACACATTATGTATATTTTTCAACCTTGCAGTCAATGGTTATCCTAAATTTGCACTTTATTCTTTTTTTTGTAGTTTTTTCATCCTATTTTATATCGGTTTTCAATGAATTTTATTTAATAAATACATGTCCCCTCAAACTGTGAGGCCAATGAGGGGGCATAAATGGAGCAGTAGAGTCTATTTAGTAGGTGAACTGGCAGTCTCACTTCCCAGCTTATTCAGGAATTGCCAAAGGTCTCCGTGCAATTGCTCCACTTCAGACCTAGTGATTGAAGACTGGTCAATGCGTTGTTGTACCCAGGCGCGGGCCCGGGGCTTAAGATCCAGAGCTACTTCGGTAGCCGACAGTAGGGTGACACGTTCATCCCAGGAGGCGCGGTATCTTTGAACCAGACCGCGCTGCTCCATGCGCTTTAATAGGGGGGTGAGTGTGCCCGAATCGAGCATGAGGCGCTGGCCAAGAGCTCCAAGGCTCCGATCTTTGTGGCTTTGATCCCCCTCCGCGGCCCACTCCCACAGAACCATCAATACCAGGTACTGGGGGTAGGTGATATCCAGGTCCTTCAGCATGGGCTGATATGCCCGGGTCATAGCTCGGGAGGCGGCGTAAAGGGCAAAGCAGAGCTGGCGATTGAGAGCCAGCTCTATGGAATCATCATCACAGACCACAGTCACAGCATCCGCTCAATTTCCGCCTGGAGGGATTCGGGAGTGTCCTTGGGAGCGTAGCGCTTTACCTGTTCGCCGTCCTTACTAATCAGAAACTTGGTGAAATTCCACTTGATTCCTTCGGTGCCAAGCAGCCCCGGTGCACGCTTCTTCAATTCTACAAACAGTGGATGTGCAGAGGGGCCATTTACGTCCAGCTTGGCGTAAACAGGGAAACTGACTCCAAAATTCAGCTCACAAAACTCCTGAATCTCTTCATCACTGCCTGGTTCCTGCTTGCCGAATTGGTTGCAAGGAAAACCGAGAACAGTCAGGCCGCGATCCTTGTACTCTTTGTAGAGGTTTTCCAGCCCACTGTACTGTTTGGTAAAGCCGCATTTACTAGCGGTATTGACTATCAGGATCACCTTGCCCTTAAAGTCTTCGAGAGTTGCAGTCTCACCAGCGGCAGTCTTGACGGGAATCGAGTAGAGGTCAGTCATGATCATCTCCTGTAATTTATATTGTACGCAATGTAATTGTGTGCAATATAAATTACAAGCTTATCTCTGAAGCAGTTAGTGTTCATGCGGACTTTGTTGTGAGAATGGTTATCAATTATATTATGCGCCATATTCTCAACATTGTTTGCAGCAACAGAAAAGGACTCTCCATGCGCCTTTCCCAATACCTGGCCCGCCTGTTTGTGGCGTTGTTGGCGATTACGATAATCCCCACCCAGGCCCAGCAGGCAGGCCTTTCCGAGCAGCAGCTGCGCCAGCTTATGCAGATGGCGGAATATATAGGTGTGGATTACCCGGAGGCGGTGGCCGACGGTGAGATCATTAACACGGATGAATATGCTGAGATGGAGGAGTTTGCCCAGTTGTTGATCGACCGTGGGCAACAGCTCGCGGATTCCGCAGAGGCTGTGACAATCCGCGCCGAAGCCAGGGCTTTACAGGAGGCGATTCAGCGCAAAGCAGCTATTGCCGAGGTCCAGGTGCACACGGCTAAATTGCGACAGGGATTACTGTCTATTGCGCCAGCGCTTTCTCTGCCTACCACGCTGCTCGATCTTAATGAAAGTCGTGCCCTCTATCAGGCTCAGTGTATCGCTTGCCACGGTGTGGAAGGTAAAGGGGATGGCCCTCTGGCGGCCCAGCTGGAACCTGCACCGACCGATTTCCACGAGCGCGAGCGGGCTGAGAATCGCTCGCTGCTTGGGCTCTATGATGCCATTAGCAATGGTATCGACGGTACTGCCATGACAGCATTCAAGAACCTCAACGAACAGCAGCGCTGGTCACTGGCTTTTTTCGTGGGGAGCCTGGCTTTTACAGGAGAAAGCGCTGACGCTGCAGAACCGAAGCTGAGCTTGCAGGATCTAGTGATGTACAGCCCACAGGTACTGCGAAGCGACCGTCCGGATTTTTCCCCCCAGTCAGTAGCGGCTCTGCGTGGAAATCCCAGCGCGCTGTTTAGCACTGCAATGGAAGAGGGGGACACCCCAATTGATGTCGCGCGTGTACAGTTGCAAAAATCCCTGCAAGCCTACCAGCAGGGCGACTTTGTCAGTGCCCGTACTCTGGCTATCAGCGCTTACCTGGATGGCTTTGAGATGGCTGAGAACTCGCTGGATTCACTGGATGTGCATCTGCGCCAGGCCACTGAGCGTGAACTGCTGGGTTTGCGTGCACAACTGAACGCAGACAGCGACCCACAACAGGTTGAAGATCAGGTTGAGGCGATTCTGCAGCAACTGGCTCAGGCGGAAGCACTGATGGAGGATAGCAATCTGTCCGGCGCCGCCTTGTTTATTGCCAGCTTGGTAATCCTACTGCGTGAAGGGCTGGAGGCCCTGCTGGTGGTAATTGCGCTGACAACAATTCTGGTGAAGACTGGACGCCGCGATGCCCTCAAATTTGTGCACTTGGGTTGGATTGGTGCATTTGCAGCTGGCTTTGCCACCTGGGTTGCGGCCCAAAGCGTTATCACCATCAGCGGTGCCAGCCGTGAGGTCATGGAAGGTGTCGCTGCGCTGTTGGCCGCAATGGTGCTCTTCTATGTAGGTTTCTGGATGCATAGTAAGACACAGGCGTCAGGGTGGCAGAAATATATTCAAGATAGTATCAATCGCAGCTTGAGTACTGGCGCCCTGTGGGGGATTGCCGGCCTAGCCTTCATTGCGGTTTATCGTGAAATTTTTGAAACTATTCTGTTCTATCAGTCGCTGTTGGCGCAGACTTCAGAAAGTCAGTACAACACACTCTGGGGAGGTATTGTCGCTGGTGTGGCCCTGCTCGCAGTAGTTGGCTTTGCCCTGATGCGTTACTCAGTGAGCCTGCCGATTGGCAAGTTCTTCTCTGCGACCACTTATGTACTGCTGGCCCTGTCATTCGTGCTCGCAGGAAAAGCGGTGGCGGCGCTACAGGAAGCGGCCTGGATTGCTATTTCACCCCTTCCAGTACAATTCAGTATTGACTGGTTGGGAATTTACTCCACTTGGCAGGGGCTAGGTCTGCAGGCCACTATTCTTGTGGCCGCGTTATGGCTGATGAGAAAAGGCGGTGCTACTGCTGAAGCTGCGGGCAAAGCGGCTTAGATGTCAACGAGATACCCGTTCTTGTGGACGGGTATCACCTCCCCCTACTCCTCCTTCAAGTTTGCATTTGCTCTTGCAGAGTTTCCGCGTCAATTTTAAAAGCGGTCAAAGTCTTACCTGTCACGGCCAGAGTTCTGGGAAAGCTGGTTTTTTTCTTGTCTCTGGTTGTCGGGCCAGTGAGTTTGCAATATGGCTTTTGGGGAGCTAGGGGCATTACTGGCGCCGACGAACAATTGCTCAAGTACCCTTTGGAGATCATTGGTGAAAGGTTTTCGTATCTTCAGGAGTAATTGCTGCTCCAGCGGTGATATGAACTTTGGACAGAAGTTTCTGCCGCTTTTTACTCTTATTATTTCTGTGCGTATTGAGCCCCTGTAAAAAGATAGGAAAAAGGGGAGTAGTTATGCCGGACAGAACTCTGTCGATAGAGACCCGGTTATCTTGGGTATGATCTTTATCCGTTCCAGTACTGGGGAATAAGCAAACCAGATCACCATTGCCTAGCGCATTTTGGATGTCTCCAGATACTTTCTCTTCACCTTCGGTTATGTCATGGATGATGGGATTGGTGCCGTAATTCTTGAATATAAAGTGCAATACCGGTGCTTCATAGATAGACCTGGGCAACACAAAACGAATAGGGCGTGAAAACGTGTCCATTAATAGTAGAGGGGCAAGTTTCCCGTCAGGAGAGCAAGCCAATAGAGCCGCGCCCTTTTTGGGTATTTGATTGAGGTTTCCGTGTGTTGTGCGGACCAAAAGGCGAGATGAAAACCAGATTATCAGGTGCACAATAAATTCGGGTAATTTGCAAAAGAGGAAGGTTATGACTGCAATATTTAAAAGAGCGATGAGAATAAACAACTGTGGAATGGTGATTTTCAACACGTCCAAAAATACGATATTCAGCAGTGAGATAGCTACAATAAAGAAAGCGTTAAGTACGTTATTGAGAGATAAAACCTGAGCGCGAACCGTTTTTTCTGTTCGGTCCTGAATAATGGTATAGAGTGGAACGATAAAAATACCTCCAAAAATGCCCAGTAAAGCGGTGTATATCAGGATTGCATAGGCGCCATCGCTGCGGAGGTACTCTGCTACCGATGCCCCGGATAGTGTTTCAAACTGGGCGGCACTCCAACCCAACCCAAGACCGGCCAGTGTTATACCTAACGCACCGACAGGCACGATACCGAAGGTAATTCGTCCCCTGGAGAGACTCTCACACATCAGTGAGCCTACCGCGACCCCAATAGATAAACAGCATAAGATGAGGGTGATAACAGGTTCACTGGCGCCCAGTATATTTCTAGTGAAGCTGGGAATCTGGGCCAAATAGGCTGAGCTCACCAGCCAAAACCAGGAACAGGCAATAATTGCATAAAAAACAGATGGTGTTTTTATGGTCAGCCGTAAGATGCGCCAAGCCTGTGACAGGGGGTTCCAGCCGATATGTAGCTTGGGAGCCGATGATGGTGCTGTCGGGATCCAGCGACTAGTTAAGTAGCCAAATATTGCGACGATGACCATGATCCAGCCTATATCGAATAGACCAGGCTGTCCCGGTTTGGTATAGCCAGCCAGTAGAGAGCCGGCAATGGTACCGATAAGTACCCCGGCAAAGGAGCCCATTTGTGCAAGCCCGTTACCGCCCATTAACTCCTGGCGCTGCAAGTGCTGGGGTAAAATGGCATATTGCACTGGGCTGAAGATCGCTGTGTGTGCTGCCAGCAGGAAGAGCACAAGAAAGTCCAAGGTACGGCTGTTGTAAATCAGGGCATAGGCCCCGAGTATCACAATAAAAATCTCAGCCAGCTTCAATATTCTGATGATTACGCTTTTGTCATACTTGTCGGCCAACTGCCCGGCGGTAATGGAAAATAAGAAGTAGGGCAATATATAGAAGCCGGTAGCCAGGTTGATCAGTGCGTTGGCCTGACCTTCTGATAGGCGGAATGCCAACATTACCAGGAGCGCATTTTTGAATATATTGTCATTGAATGCCGCGGTAGTCAGCGACAGAAATAATGGCAGGAATCGGCGTCTACATAGCAGTTTGAATTGATTGTGCTGAGCCATTGATGCTCGCTTCATAGAATTATTAGCGCTGGATATTGCCGAGAGGCTCTAAGTATCTAGGGCATCAGTAAACGCAGCCTCGCCGCCCAATAGTGTGGAAATATCAAGATGCTAGTTATAAGAATGCTAGCAGGTTGTGGCAGTCATATTTGCCTGGCTTGTTTCAAGCTAGAAATACTTTTTCCATAGGTAAGAAAACTGTCGCTCAATACTCGCTTTATTTACACTGGCGCCATTAATAGGCTTATCAGCGAGGAGATAAAGCCGTCTAAATAGATGATGATGTTCATTATTGCCCTGTGTATCTTGAATTGAACCCGATTGCGTCTTTCCTGTTAAAAGTAGCGGAATGACTGGAAGTTCACTGTGCGCAAGGATTTTCCCTATCCGTCTATCCCAAGTACGTTCACCAACTTCTAGCTCAGGAAAAATACACAGTAGCTCGCTCTGACCGATGGCCCGCTCCAGTTCGGCACGAGTGGTCTTTGTGAAGTCCCCTGTGGGTAAGTCATACCAAATAGGAGAGGGGCCGCCATGTTTCAGTGTGAATCGCAGAAGTGCCGATAATTCTTGGCAGTATAAAGCGGGCTTGTCGAGGTGCCGTGTCATAAATAATCAGTGGAGCCAGTTAATCAAATGGGCTGCAGAATTTTACTGCCAATAAAGAGGGCGGCCGCACCCAGTAGAACTATAGGAATCTCTATCAGTTTGATGATTCGCAGCATACGGCTTTTATCTACCCTATCTGCCAATTGCCCTGCGGTAACTAAAAATAGGAAGAACGGGAGTAAGTAAAAACCGGTGGCGAAGTTGATCAGGGCATTGGCTTCTGACTTTGCCAGCTGGAATGCCAGTATGACCAGTAGAGCATTCCGGAATAAATCATCGTTGAAAAAGGTGGTGACGAGAGATAAAAAGAGTGGCAGAAAGCGACGTTTGCCCAGCAGTTTAAATTGATTTTCTCTGGCCATCGCCGCTTATTCTGGGAATAGGATTGTGCAGAGTCGTATAAATAACTGACAGCCATACTCTAGGCACATTCTGTACAATAAGTGGAGCGTCAGAGCGGAGCTAGGTGGGGAAAGGTTAGCGTTTGGGAGACTGTGGCTCAGTATCGTAACAATGAACTGGGGCTGAGCATGCAGGTCAGCCCCGGGAATAAGGGCTTTTAGCGCTGTTCGCCGCGCAATTCTAAAACTTCATCGTGGAGTATTTCTGCTTTGGCCTCGGGGGGCTCAATTGGACTACCGGCAACTACGCTCACTTTGGACCAGAAGCGCCGGGGCCAGGTAGAAAAAGCGTGCCCATCCTTGTGGCTGAAAAAACTGCCCCACAAGCCCCTTAGCGCCATAGGAATTACCGGCACCGGGGTTCGCGCCAATATTTTTTCAATACCGGCTTTAAACGGTTGTATTTCTCCATCCTTTGTCAGTTGTCCCTCGGGGAAAATACATAGTAGATCGCCATTCTTCAGCCCCTGTTCAATTTCCTGGAAAGCTTTTTCGTAACCCTCTGGGTCCTTCGCCTTGGAGCAGATGGGAATGGCGCGCCCGGTTCGGAAAATAAAATGCAAGACCGGAATTTGGTAAATGGGCTTGTACATGATGAAGCGAATCGGGCGTCGCACGGCGCCGGCCAATAGTAAAGCATCGACATAACTGACATGGTTGCACACAATTAGTGCCGGACCATTTGCGGGTATCTGTTCCAACCCTTCGTGCTTTACCCGGTACATCGTATGGGAAAGCATCCAGATCAGTAAGCGCATGGCAAACTCGGGCACCTTGGTAAATACGAAGGTGGCCACAGCGGCATTCATCAAGGCAATTACCAGAAAGAACTGTGGAATGGTGACTTCCAGGATATTCAGGAAGAACAGGCCGAGCAAGGCGGAGACCACCATAAACAGCGCGTTGAGGATATTGTTGACGGAGATAATTTGTGCGCGAATTTTTGGGGCTGAACGGTCTTGCATCATCGCGTAAAGAGGTACTATGTAGAGTCCCCCGCAGATACCGATCAGAACCAGACAGGTAAGGATTGGGTAAGCTCCGTCACTGCTGAGGAAAGCGCCCAGGCTTGCCTGCTGTAATTCGACAAAATTGCTGCCGAAAACAGATAGGGCAATACCGGTAACAGTAAGGCCGGCGGCCCCAAGGGGAACCAGGCCCAGTTCAATATTTCCATCCGACAAGCGCTCACATAGCAGTGAACCCAGGGCTATGCCAATGGTAAAGGTACATAACAGCAGGGTGACGAGGGATTCGTCACCGCCGAGAACATTTTTGGTAAAGCTGGGAATCTGTGTCAAGTAGGCTGCACCCATTAACCAGAACCAGGAAATACCAATAATTGCGTAGAAAATGGATGGGGTTTTGGAAGTCTGAACCAGGATGTTTTCTGTTTGGGTAAAAGGGTTTGGGTTGACGCGTAGGTTTGGCGCTGGTGCTGGAGCCAGTGGAATACTGCGACTAGTCAGGTATCCCAGGACTGCCGCCCCCATAATCACCAGGCTTAGGTAGAAGAGGCCGTTTTCTCCCTGGCCGGTTATCCCTGCCAGCAGGCCGCCGACGATGGTCCCGGTAAGGATGCCGACAAAGGTTCCCATCTCTACCAATGCATTGCCGCCAACCAGCTCAGAGCGCTTCAGGTGTTGCGGCAGGATGGCATATTTAACTGGGCCGAAGAAAGCGGACTGTATACCAAGCAAGAAGAGCACGGCGAGACAGAATACATTATTTCCACTGTAAAGTGCGGTGACGCCAAGTGCCCCAATACAGATTTCCCCGAGCTTGATAAGCCTGATCAGACGGCTTTTATCGTACTTGTCGGCCAGTTGCCCGGCGGAGGCGGAAAAGAGAAAGAAAGGCAGGATGAACAGGCCCGCAGCCACATTAATCAGGGCATTGGCCTCGCTCTCTACCAAGCGGAAAGCAATCATCACGATCAGTGCATTTTTATAAACATTATCGTTAAAGGCACCGAGAAACTGGGTGAGGAAGAAAGGCAGAAAACGGCGGCTGCTTAGCAGCTGGAATTGGGTGCGGTGGGCCATAAATAATCTCTTTCCAGTAAGCACCTTACCTATGTTACGCCATAGCGGCTACAAGTTGTCTAGGCTGTAGTGGCAATGAAATATGCGAAATTGGCGCGCGGCAGTGAATAGTGCAGAGAGGGGCGGGAGGAGAGATATCGCAGGGATAAGGATGACCGGCCGCTGGCGGCGGCCGGTCTTGAGAGGAAAGTCCGTTACCAGATTTTCACCCGCTCTTCCTCAGGCAGATACATGCCGTCACCCTCTTTTACATCGAACGCCTCGTAGAAAGCTTCAATGTTGGGCAATACGCCTTGGACCCGGTATTCGGCGGGAGAATGGGTATCTGTTTTCATACGACCGCTAAGCGCTTTATCGCGCATTTTACTGCGCCAAACCTGGGCCCAGCCCATAAATACACGCTGATCGCCAGTGAAGCCATCAATCACCGCAGCCTCTTTGCCATTGAGGGACATTTTGTAGGCTTTGTAAGCGATGCCCAGACCGGAAAGATCACCGATATTCTCACCCAGGGTCAGCTCGCCATTGATATGTTCGCCTTCCAGCGGTTCGAAAGCGTTGTATTGGGAGACCAGCTTGCTGGTGAGGCTTTCAAAGTTGTTTCGGTCTGAGTCTGTCCACCAGTTGTTCAGATAGCCCTTGCCATCGAACTTGCTGCCTTTGTCGTCGAAGCCGTGACCAATTTCATGGCCGATCACTCCACCAATACCACCATAATTCACCGCGTCGTCCGCATTTACATTGAAGAAAGGTGGTTGCAGGATAGCGGCCGGGAAAACAATCTCGTTCATCGCCGGGTTGTAGTAGGCATTAACGGTCTGTGGGCTCATGCCCCATTCGCTGCGATCGATAGGTTTACCCAGCTTGTCACGCTCGAAGCTGGCTTCAAACAAGTTGGCGGCCAGCACGTTACCTACCAGGTTATTGGCATCCACCTGAAGGGCGGAGTAGTCGCGCCACTTATCGGGATAGCCGATTTTTGTGGTGAAGTTATCCAGCTTAAACAGCGCCTGCTTGCGGGTATCCTCCCCCATCCACTCCAGAGACTGGATGGATTCACGGTAGGCCGCTTTCAGGTTATCCACCAGAACGACCATGCGCTCCTTGGCCTCTGGCGGGAAGTGCTTTTCTACGTAGCGCTTGCCGACAAGCTCACCCACCGCGCCGTTGACGAACTGTACTCCGCGCTTCCAGCGGGGTTCCATTTGCTCTACACCGTGAATAGTGGTGCTATAAAAGTCAAAATGGGCCTGTGCCAGTTCACTGTGCATATAGGGCGCCATAGCGGATAGGACTTTGACCTTTAGATAGCGCTTCCAGGTGGCCATATCGGTATCGGTGATAATCTGGTTGGCCGCTTCCAGGTATTCGGGCTGGCCGACGATGAAGCTGTCAGCCTTACCCAGCTTGGCCTTGGCCAGATAGCTGTCCCAGTCTACCGCCGGCATCAGCTTCTTTAGCTCCGCAACAGATTTTTTGTTATAGTACTTCTCGGGGTCTCGGTTATCCAGACGGCTGCGCTGGTGCTTAGCTAAGCTCTCTTCCAGTTTGAAGATCTTGTCAGAGAAAGCTTTGGCATTGTCGAGCCCAGCCAACTCCTGGATTTGTGCCAAGTACTCTTTATATGCTTTGCGCAGTTTCTTGCTCTTCTCGGTATCCTCGAAATAGTAATCTCGATCCGGCAGTCCCAGACCCGCCTGCCAGAGGAAAGTTATGTAATTTTCAACCTGCTTCAGGTCCTGATAGATAGTACCGCCGAAAGGAACGTTGTAGCCGGCGATATCTGCATAAGCGAAGAAGTCAGTTAGGTCTTTACGGGACTTGATAGCGTCTACCTTGGTGAGTTCACCGGAAACGGCAGACAAGCCCTTTTTCTCAATCAGCTTCTCATTCATAAAGCTGTTGTAGAGGTCACCAATTTGTTTAGCGCCATCGCTTTTGGCGCCCTTGCCCGCTTCCATAATGAGGGCTTTTACCTGCTCGGTGCTCTGGTCCCGCAGGATTGAGAAGCCACCCCAGCGGGATTTGTCAGCGGGGATTTCGGTGTTTTCCAGCCAGGTACCGTTTACATAGGCAAAGAAGTCATCCTGTGGACGTACGTTAGTATCCATGGCGCTGAGATCAATGCCTGAGGAGAGCTGCTCCTGCTGGCTAGCGGCTTTATGATGGCCAGAATTGCCGTGATCGTGTGCCTGGGCTGTTATTGATAGTTGGGTGCCGGTAAGGATGCCCGCGATAGCGACTGGTAATAATAATTTTTTCATTTTTGCTCTATTGGCTAAATTTTCATCGGTCAAAACAGCCGCATATGGTAAGAGGTGACCTCAGGCCAGGACAAGGGGAACTGCGTTCAGAGGGAGATTGGTCGCGATAGACTGCGGAGGGTGCAAGTAAAAAGAATGGGATGAGGGCGGTAAAAGTATCAGGCTGAGCCAGTAATAAGGCCCCATAAGCTGGGACCTTATTGGGATGGGACTTAGTCTGGTAAGTTAAAGGTAATTGGCAGTGAGAAGCTAAAGCCCTCGCTCCCGAGCTGTGTGGGCACAGAGGGGTAGGGGGCTGCCCGCTCAACAGCAGCACGGGCTTCGCGATTGAGAATACTGTAGCGAGAGTCCTGTACCGTCTGAATTTCCTGGATATCACCAGCAGAATCAATTACCACATGCAAGCGTACACTGCCTTCCTGGCCGCGCTCCTGGGCGCGTTTGGGGTAACGAATATGGCTGAAAGTATGGCGCAATAGGGTGGAATGGAATATCTGACGGGCGAGAATCATATCTGCGGTGAGAGGGGCTTCTTCTTCCTCCTCAAGCATTTCCGCAGTGTCGGCGGAGGACTCCATGGCGTCAGTGGCAGCCAGTTGGTTGGCCTCTGCACTGTCTACACCTGCGAGTTGGCGCGGTTCACCTGCTGACTGCAGGAGTTGGTCTGTTGTCTCAGCTCCGGCCGCGCTCTCTACCAAGTCTATGACCTCAATAGTCTCGGCAGCCGCGGGTGTTAGGGTCATTGTTGGGGGGGCGAGTTCGACTGCGGCCAGAGTCGGTTTGGGTAATACCTCCTCTTTTTCCGGCTCCTGGGCAGCCGCTAGAGCTTCTTCCTGGCTGATTTGCTTCAGCTGCAATTCGGCGATGCGTTCACTGCTGGGCTCGAGTGCTTCAAAGGAAGTGAGTAGGCCACTGGGAATATTTCCCGCAGCGAGCAGACCATCGCGGAAATCTGTGGATGGCGGTACAGGACCAACCCAGGCACGCATCAGGGTATCAAAGAAATCGGGATCATTGATCTCGCCCAGAGTAATGCCGTTTAAGGCTACGGTGGTGATGCCGGTATCTGCGGCAAAATCAATGGTCAACTGGTCCCCGCGTAAAAAGCGCCCCTTAAACAGATTGGCAAATGTCACCATGGTTTCAGCCTGGCTGCTCAAGGTATCGCTGCGGTTGTTAATGGCGATGCCTTCCATCCACTGGTTGCGGAATCGGCGTGCGGGCAGGCTACTGGCTAGTACACGCACCTCGAGCCGTCGTGGCAATTCACTATTAAGTAGCCCGGCGGAGTCACCGCTGAGGTTTTCAGAATAGATGGCGGCGATGTAGAGCTCTTTGTTGAATTGCTTTTCGAGCGCGAGGCCGTTTAGGAGTGGTGCAGCTTTTGCAGATACAGCAAGTGTAAACACCAAAAGTGAGAAGACAATTTTTATCGATTTCATTGTTCTACGGTGTCTGATTACCCGGATTAAGAGGTTCCGGTAATTAAGAAGTTGGGGCCCCTCCCCAGTGCACACAAGTCAGATGAAAAAGTGCGCATTCAAAGTGTGAGCGAGCACACTGTACTCACCACTTCGTCTAACTCTACTGCAACTGCAATGGAGTTCAAGCCTAGAGCGGTTAGAATGTCCTCCTACAGGTGATTGGGCGATCACAGCGGGAAACGATTGTCACAAGTCAGGATGGGTGTTGCAGACTGTTATCGTTTAGAATCGCGCTTTATAAAGTCGCTTTGGCCACAGTTTCCAAAAAAATGGAATAGTTTTCACTAATTTGTCGTACGCATGGAAATTAAACCTCTTATCGATTACCCGCGGGATGCCGTGGATCGGCTGCTCAATGTCATTCATCTCTTTCGTGATATTCGCGCAGCCAGTGAATGGCAGTACGATGTACTGTTGAAGCGATCCAGGCTGGTAAGCCTGGAGCCGGGAGAGCAACTGTTGCGCGCCGGTGATGTGGATCAATGGGTCTATTTCCTGTTGCGTGGTGAGTTGCAGGTACAGATGGAAAATACCGGTAATGGTTTGGGGGTGTCCCCGGAGCGTACCTTGGCAGTTATTCGGCCGGGAGAATTATTTGGCGATTTGTCGATGTTGCTGGCGGAGCCGCGCAGTGCCAATGTATTTGCCGCGCGTCATAGCCGTGAGACTCAGGTACTAGGCCTCGATTGTACTTTGTTTGGTGATCTGGAAGACCTCTCCCTATTGCAGTTACCGGCTAAGCTGATTTTTTATCGCAACATGGTGCATTCACTGCGTTGGAAACTAGAGGTTTACCGCTCCAAGTATCCGGGCCACCAGTTGGCGGATAGCCACCGCAGGCTGAAACTTTATACTGGTCCCAAGAACAGTCGCGAGGAACTGCTTGCCCTTGCGGAGCAGGCTCGTGCATTGGCGCAAATACTGCTCGATTGGAATGCGGAGTTTGGTTCTGGCGAGTTGGTCGATGATGAATCTGATATGCTCGGCTTCCTCGAATCCATGCTCTCATGAGTATCAAACCAATTTAATCTTTAAGAGGGTTGAGCTGCTGTCGTGGCCCTAGGTAGTTAGTCAGAATTTGGCAGTGGCCAGCCTTCCCTCCTCTTTAGGTTAAATTCCCGGTTAAAACCAACGCTGTGATTAGGTTCCCCATATACTCAGAGTCTCTCAGACCTCTGTGGATGTAATCGGCCCTGTCGTCACGTCAGTTGGTCTATTTCCAGCAAAATTCAATTTTGGAATATGGCCGTGCTGTGTAAAATTTGGCCTGCTTAAGCCCCTGCTCCATTGAAGCGGGGCCTGTTTACCTCTGTTCAACAGGTTTTTATAGCTATGAGTTTATTGGCATCCATCTGGTCTAACCGCAATTACCGCATGGCAATGTTCATCAGCCTGTTGGCATTTGCCTGGCTGTTCAGCGGCGAATTGCGTTCAGGTGATCCTGTTGAGGAAGAGGAGAAAGCGGCGGCAGGTATAAAGCCCGAGGCGACTATGCGCGTCCAGGCCCAGCGTATCGAGGCACAGTCCTATGCAACCCAGGCACTGGTAAATGGGCACACAGAAGCTAACCGCAGTGTACGCCTGCGTGCGGAACTGGATGGGATCATTACCAATCTGCCTGTGCCCGAGGGCAGTTCTGTGCAACGCGGAGAGGTGATCTGCGAAATTGAAGCGGAGGATCGTCTGGATAAATTGGTGCTAGCGGAGGCAGCCCAGCGCAAGGCTGAGTTGGATTATGCCGGTGCCTTGCGCTTGAAAAAGAAGGGGTTGCAATCGGATACCGCCATGGCTGCTCAGCAGGTGGCATTGGCCCAGGCGCAAGCGGACTACATCCAAGCCAAGGTAATGGTTGATAACTTAAAAATCCGTGCCCCTTTTGACGGCGTTGTTAACAGCCGGGCTGTAGAGTTGGGAGACTTTATTCGCCGCGGTGAAGAGTGTGCCACTCTGTTGGATCTGGACCCGCTCCTGATAGTCGGAGAAGTATCGGAAAACCAAGTAGGCCACCTAATTCCAGGGGGACCAGCCAGCGCGCAATTACAGCGTGGAATACCGGTGCAAGGTAAGGTCCGTTATATCAGCCAACAGGCCCAGGAGATTACCCGTGCCTACCGGGTCGAGGTTGCAGTTAATAATCCTGATAATGCTCTACGGGGTGGCTTGAGTGGTCGCCTGGCCCTGCCTACCGGTGAAATCCTGGCACATCATATCAATTCCTCGCTATTGACCCTGGATGATCGGGGTGAACTGGGGGTGCGTATCCTCGATGAAAATAATCAGGTCAACTTTATTAATGTCACCCTGGTGGGCGATGGGGATGGTGGTGTCTGGGTTAGTGGTCTACCGGACAAGGTCACATTAATTACTGTAGGCCAGGAATATGTCAGTACTGGGGATATTGTCCGTGTGGAAATGATTGCACCCGAGCGGACTTTTGAAAGTCTTTCCCAGCCTGCAAATACTAACTCCGAGCCTATTTTAATACCTGCCTCGGACCAGCGCCCAATAGTAGAAGGTGACCAGCAATGAAGTTGTTGGAAGGCGCGATTGAGAGAAATCGCAGTACGCTTTGCTTGATGCTGCTGATTGTCCTGGTGGGGCTGGTGGCACGCGGAGCAATGACGATCGAATCCAGCCCCGAAGTAAATCCACCCTTTGTTATGGTGCAGGTAACCCATGAGGGAATCTCGCCGGAGGATGGAGTTCGACTGTTAGTGCGCCCAATGGAGCAGGAAATCCGTGCAGTCGAGGGCGTTGTCGAAGTGATTGCCGTCGCGCGGGAATCGCTCGCCTATATAGTGGTGGAATTTGATTCCGCAATCGACGTCGATGATGCCGTGGACGATATCCGCAATGCTGTTGAGAGAGCCAGGGCCGAATTACCCAGGGATGCGGAGGAGCCGACAGTTGAAGAGGCTTCAGCACAGCCATTCCCCACAATAGTAGTTACTCTTTCTGGAGAAAAGGTCAGTGAGCGGGTTTTACTCGATAGTGCACAACGGCTAAAACGCAAAATTGAAAATCTCAGTGATGTGCTGAGTGCAGACCTGCATGGAAACCGTGAAGAAGTTGTTGAAGCAATTATCGACCCGGTGCGCCTGGAGCATTACCAGGTAACCAGTAACCAGCTGATTAATGCGGTACTGGGTAATAATCTGCTGATTCCCGCCGGCGAACTGGATACCAAGCGCGGTCGTTTTTCAGTAAAAGTTCCAGGTTTGATAGAAACTGCCCAGGATGTTTATGAGATCCCCTTAAAAAACTCCCCCGATGGGGTCATTACCCTGGGAGACGTTACCGATATCCGCCGTACCTTCAAAGATGCCGTTAGTTATACAAGCATTAATGGCCGCCCCGGTCTCGCAATTAATGTCGAGAAACGTAACGATGCCAGCTCCGTAAATGTGGCTGACAGTGTCAGGCAGGTTGTACAGGAAGAGCTGGATATGCTGCCCAGGGGGGTGGAAGTGGAATTTGTCTTCGACCAGTCCAACTTTGCGCGGGATATGGTCAGTGAAATGCAGGGCAATATTCTCACAGCCATGCTGCTGGTGATGATTATTGTGGTCGCCGCACTTGGTTTCCGCTCGGGTATCCTCGTGGGTCTGGGCGTACCTTTTTCATTGCTATTTGGTTCCATTGTTACCTGGTATTTGGGTTACTCCTTCAACTTTATGGTGATGTTCGGCATGTTGCTGGCGCTCGGGATGTTGATTGATGGTTCCATTGTGATCACCGAGTTTGCCGATCGCAAAATGGCTGAGGGGTTGAGCGCACGCAATGCCTATATCGCCTCAGTCAGCCGCATGTTTTGGCCGGTGGTCGCCTCTACCGCGACAACGCTCGCCGCTTTTTTGCCGATTATGCTTTGGCCTGGAGTTGTCGGGGAGTTTATGCGTTATTTGCCGGTGACTGTATTTGCAGTTCTGGCGGGTTCGCTGTTGTACGCGCTCTTTTTTGCCCCGGTGCTGGGCTCCCTGTTTGGCAAGAGTAATCTGACTGCATCCACTCGAAATCACCTCAAGCAACTGGAAGAGGGAGAGCCGACCCTGCTGCCGGGCATTACCGGATATTACACACGCCTGCTGGCGTTTGTACTGCGTCGCCCCGCCGCAGCATTTGCAACCACGATAGTGATACTTGTGGCGATCTTTATGGCCTTTGGCCGTTACGGTGCTGGGGTGGAGTTTTTTACGGAAACTGAAGAGCAATATGGCAATGTAGAAATTCGGGCTCAGGGCAACTTATCTATGGCGGAAAAGAAAGTACTTGTAGCCCAGGTAGAAAAGGCTGTGTTAGGCGTACCGGAAGTTCGCGTTGCTCACAGTACTATTGGCTCTGGAGGAATATCCGGTAATTCCGATAGGGCACCGGATCAAATAGCCAATATGCTGGTTGAGCTGTTACCGGCAGAAGAGCGGGCAAGGCGCAGCCGGGAAGTATTTGAAGATATTCGTGCACGCACTGCCAACTTTGCCGGAATTAAGGTGACGGCCAATGTTATGGAGGGAGGGCCGCCGGTTGGTAAGGATATTGTCTTGGAGTTACGAGGGCAGGATTATGAAAAACTCCTGGCGGAGACTTGGCGATTGCACCGGGCGATGGAGGATGAATTCACAGGCCTGCGGGATGTTGTGAATACAGCCCCACTTCCCGGTATTCAGTGGGAGGTGCAAGTGGACCGAGCCAAAGCTGCCCTGTATGGAGCGGATCTCACTGAAGTAGGGCGCGCAGTACAATTGGTGACAAATGGTGTGCGCGTGGCCGAATACCGTCCCGATGACACTGATGAAGAGGTGGATATTCGTATTCGCTACCCAAGGAGCGCCCGTGGAATTACTGCATTGGAGCAGCTGAAGGTAAATACGGCCCGAGGTACAGTGCCGATCAGTAGCTTTGTACACACAGAGGCCATGCCCAAGGTTGATAAAATAGAGAGGATTGATGGAATAACCCGTATGCAGATTAAGGCGGACGCCCAGGAGGGAGTATTACCGGATGATAAGGTAAAAGAAATCCGGGCCTGGCTGGAAAAAAATCCGGTGGACCCGAGTATTGAATTACTGTTTCGTGGTGCAGATGAAGAGCAGAGTGAGTCTTTCCAGTTTTTAGGCGTTGCTTTCCTACTTTCACTATTCCTCATGTTTATCTTATTGGTGACCCAGTTCAACAGCTTTTATCAGTCATTGCTGATTCTATCCTCGGTAATTATGTCTACCATTGGCGTCATGCTCGGCCTGCTGGTAACCCAAAGTACTTTTAGCGTCATTATGACTGGAGTTGGCATCGTTGCTCTGGCGGGAATTGTGGTCAACAACAATATCGTACTTATTGATACTTACAATTTTGTGCGTAAGAGTGAACCGGGATTCACACCAGCCCAGGCTGCGCTAAAGGCCTCTACCCAGAGGCTGCGCCCGGTGTTTCTTACTACGGCCACAACTATTCTTGGGTTATTACCACTGGCTTTGGGGGTGAGTGTGGATATGGTTGGCAGGAATGTGGTGGTTGATGGAGTGATAGCCTCCTTCTGGGTCAAACTTGCCAGTGCTATTGTGTATGGTCTTTCTTTTTCCACATTACTAACGCTTCTGGTCACTCCGGTGATGCTGGTGCTACCGGGACATCTACGTGGAAAGCGATTTGGGACCGGGTTGGGCAAAATTCGCTGGAGTTAGCTTTATATAGTCTTATGATCACTAATTGCGGGGGCCATGGCCCCCGTTTTCTTTGTAGGAAATAAAAATGCTAAAAACCTGGCCCGAAAGTATTGTGGAGCGCAGCCGCTATCTTGTCGGGACAAACTTGCGCTCCAGTATCGTGGACTTTATTTCGCAGCATCAGTTGCCAGCGGAGTTTCACTCAGAGGTACTTCAATATTATTTGCCGCTGGCATTGTGGTTGCAGGAGTGTCATGCACCAGGAAAAACGCTGGTAGTGGGTATTAGCGGTGGCCAGGGCACTGGTAAGTCCACACTGACAGACTTTATTCGTTGCGTTTTGTCAGAGTTTGGACTCGATTGTTGTGCACTCTCCCTGGATGATATTTACCTGACCCGCGCAGAGCGACGACAACTTGCACAGGATGTTCACCCCCTTTTGCAAACTAGGGGAGTACCGGGCACTCATGACGTTCAAATGGGGATTGATATCCTTGAGGCTCTGTGTCATGCCAGCAGTCAAACGACTATAGCTCTCCCCCGTTTTGACAAAACTGTTGATGAGAGGGCGCCTCATGATCGGTGGCCGATACACAATGGGAAGGTGGATATAGTTCTGTTTGAGGGCTGGTGCCTTGGAGCTCGGCCAATGGTTAGAGCAAATTACCCATTAAACCTTCTGGAAAAGACAGAGGATCAAGCTGGTATCTGGAGGAATTACGTCAACCAACAGCTCAAAGATCATTACCAACAGCTTTTCGATAAAGTAGAAGTTATGGTATTGCTAAAGGCGCCAGATATGAGTTCTATTCTTGAGTGGCGAAAACTGCAGGAGCAAAAGCTACGTGAGCGGACTGGTATGGGGATGCGAGAAGAAGAGTTGGAGCGATTTGTTCAGCATTATGAAAGAGTAACACGAAACATCCTGATGGATATGCCTAACTGGGCGAACTGTGTTTTGCAATTAGGTAGGGACCATCGAATTAAGAAAGTCAGACTCAGGCCAGAATGAGAGAATTACGCGGCTTGGAATAGGAGGAGTGGCAAACGAAAAGCTGAACCCCGGGCCAGCCGGGGTTCGTACAGCGGGAGTTCAAGTTCCCGTTGCTAGGGCACTTACTTGGCCTTGGGCGGGCGGCCACGACCGCGCTTTACAGGAGCAGTTTTAGTTGCAGCTGGGGCTGCGGCGTCTGCTTTTTTGGGGCGCCCTGGCTTTTTCTTTGCTTCTTCGCTTTTAGCTGGGCGTCCAGGCTTCTTTTGTGCAGTTTCTGCCTTTGGTGGACGGCCGCGGCCGCGCTTCACTGGAGCAGCTTCAGTTGCAGCTGGGGCTGCAGTGTCTGCTTTTTTGGGGCGCCCTGGCTTTTTCTTTGCCGCTTCACTTTTGGCGGGACGACCGGGCTTTTTCTTGGTTTCTTCAGTTTTCTTGGGGCGACCGGGCTTCTTCTTAGTCTCTTCAGCGGCTGCTGCTTTTGGCGGACGGCCAGGCTTTTTCTTGGCTTCTTCAGTTTTAGCCGGGCGTCCAGGCTTTTTCTTTACAGCAGTTGCCTTCTTTTTCTCTGCAGCGGCGGCCTTTTTGGCAGCAGCAGCAGCTTTTTTGGCTTCAGCAGCGGCTTTCTTCTTGTCAGCAGTAGCCAGCTTTTTGGCAATAGCAGTTTCTTCTTTAGCGACAACTTTAGCTACCTTAGCGGCAAGTTTGTTGGCAGCTTTGATCGCAGCCAGTTCTTCTTTGGCTTCAGCCGCGGCATTCTTGAGTTCAGTTGCTGCGGTTTTGGCAGCTGCTGCGGCATCGCGGGCTTTCTGCAGTTGCTTTTGCTGTGCAGGAGTCTTCTTCTTGGCGCGAACAGTGGCCAGTTTTTCCTGGGTGGTTTTAGCTTTTTCTGCAGCTTTCTTGGCGTTGATGGCCAATTTTTCTGCTTTAGTGGAAAGGTCTTTCTCTTGTTTGACTCGAGCGCTTTCCAGTTTTGCGGTCAAAGAGCGAAGCTCTGCTTCTAGTTGAGCGATATCGCTAGTAGCGACCTTAGGGGCTTTCTTTGTAGCCATTAAATTATCCCTGCAAAAGATTTGTTTTAGTAAATTGGAGGCATTCCTATCAATTATTCTCAGCCATCTTTGCGTTGCATTGCGTCACTAAAGACGTTTGTTTTCGGCAGAAAACAATTGATAGTGAGTCCCTCCAAGTAAGCGGCGCTAATTGCAGCTTATTTGTATACCTAAATGCAAGTGTTTTATAGGGTTTTTTGCAATTTAAGTTAAAAAAAATGGTTTTTTTTAACTTATTTCCATTTTGTGGACCTGTCAAAGAGGATTTCGAAGGGCGTTTTGTGTTTCTTGATAAGTTATGGACACGTTTTGTTTATCGTAGTGCACGTTTATCAAATGTGTTTAAAACGTGAATAGTTGAGTAATTTCGTATGGATTAATGGTCCTACATTTTTTGTGGCCAACTCTCTTTGTTGGCAAGCTTCTCACTACGGTTAAGATGAGTTAAGTAAGCAATTTAACTTTCTTGTCTACTCATCATGCTAACAAAACCTAACTGATGGCTGTCCATGCCACTTTGTATCTCCGGAAATTTCGCTGTGCAAAGGCATCTATTATCGGGGTGTATAAGTGTGGTGAAGCAAATCATGTAGTTTGAGTGGTTCTTGAGTGTAACTAGTGCGGTGTAAATTAAGTATTTGCAGTGGAAGTGAGTGGCAGACGATATAGCCTTCTTATTTATACGGTTTTATGAGAGCAGTTCTTTGGGAGCAGATTATTAGATGATGCTTTTTGTAACCCATGGTTCTACGGCAACATGGCCGATCTCCGACACCAATGTATAGATTAGTTTTGATGCTCCAGGTTAAGGGGTGCCAACTGATTGAGGGGTTTACACAATGTTTGTGACAGGATTACCAAATAAAAAGCAGGTCAGTTCTTTCAGCCAAAGGAGGGGAAGTTCTAGAGGGGTAGATTAACTAGTTGTTTGTTGATTCATACATTCTGTATTGTCCCTACTTCAGACCGAATCAATTCATTTTGTTATATAGTGACACAAGAACGTATTTCTCTCATTTGTGAATCCCAGTTGATGTTTCGAAGCTTGAAGTAGTCTCACTAGGCAGCATTCGGCCCACGAATTATCACTTTTGTTCATTTTCTATTGAAAGTTGTAAGGGCTTAGTTTGTTAATAGTGTTCATGGGCAGATGTCAGGCTGGGTTGGCGGCAACAAAGTTATTGCGATTGATATTTGCAATTGGGTGGGAGGAGGTTGGACTTTAGTGGATTCTTTTATGGGGCTCCGGTGAAAGGAAAAGACCAGGCTGTTTCTTTCACCGAACAACTAGCTATCTTCATTAGTAATGATTAGATCATAGTGGCCCGTATGGCAGATAGCGGTTATCAGAGTGTTGGCGAATCCACAGCAGCTGTTCTCGTGATAGCGCGGCTTTACGTTGTCGAAGAACCTTTGCTAAAGGTATTACGGCTGACTCCGCTCCCGCATCCCAGCCGGCCAATTGCATTTCTGCGAGTGTGAAAAAACGTATCAGTTGCCATAGCTGATCGTTATTCCAATGCTGGCTTTGCTCCAGCCACTGTTGAGCTGGAAGTCGGATAAGTTGTGAGGCTTGTTGGTCCTCCTCATTTATGGTTTCTGCTAGAGGGCTATCTATCACTGTGGCCGCAATAAATCTTTGCAGTTGATCCCGGTTGAATTCCCAATGGCTTTCTTCTTGCTGGCCATTCACCTGTGGCTCCCAGGCACCGACACTCATACTCACTCCTTTATATAGATAGGATTTTTTTCCTATTATAACGGGCTGGAAATATTCCTGCGGGAGAGAATTTTCTTAATTGGATTGGCAAAGGGTTTTCAAGGGGAGGATGCCAGAGCTAAAAGCCAGAATTAAGATAATATAGAAGAAAATCACCCTGCCGAGGTTCCAATGGAATTTATCTCTAAAGCCCTGCCTGCTACCAAACGCGTCGCTCTAGTGGCACATGATAACCGCAAGGGAACAATGATCGACTGGTGTTTGCGCCACCGCGCGCTTCTGGAAAAGCACAACCTCCTGGCTACTGGAACTACCGGTGGCAAGATTGAGGAGGCCACGGGCCTGAGGGTGGAAAGGTTGCTAAGTGGCCCCCTTGGTGGGGATCAGCAATTGGGGGCCAGAATCAGTGAGGGAGAGGTCGACCTATTGGTTTTCTTTTGGGACCCTTTTGAGCCGATGCCACATGACCCGGATGTTAAAGCGCTATTGCGTATCGCGGCAGCCTGGAATATCCCTGTGGCTTGTAATTCGAGCAGTGCTGATATGATTGTGCAGTCGGCCTTGATGGATCAGGCTTTCAATCGTGAAGTACCGGATTATCAGAACTATTTAGAACAGCGCTAGTCGGATTTTTTCGCTCAAAAAATGATCTGCGGGGCTGGGATTATTTTGTAAGCTATTGATTTTTATGGACTATTTGTCTGAGTTATAGGTTGTGCTTGCAATGCTTGCCGATTCGCGGCAATCTTGCCCACCAGATTAGACCGGTTAATCCGGCACCTTTGGTATTTGATAATTGCACGGTGTTTTATGAGTAGACGACGCGGAAAGGCCGTAGAAGAAGAAAAGGCGGATATCGACCTGACGCCCATGCTGGACGTTGTGTTTATCATGCTGATCTTCTTTATTGTGACGGCGTCCTTTGTGAAAGAGAAAGCGTTGGACGTAAATGTGCCTGATCCGAATCAGACCAACCAGAACCCACCTGATGAAAGTAATCAGAATATTCTACTGGTTGTGAATGCCAATGATGAGATCACTCTGGCGGGTAGCAGAATTGATAGCCGTGCGGTTCGTGCCCGTATCGCCCAGCTGTACGCTGAGAATCCCCAGGCAATCGTGATTGTACGTGCGCACAACAAGTCCAGTGCCGATACTTATGTACAGATTGCTGATGCGGCTAAGGAAGTAAGCCCGGTTATCCAGGTGTCACTGGTACCCTTCGAGAAGTAAGCCCACTCAACTATTTAGTTGAGGGTTAGAGTTAAAAAGCCAGCATTGTGCTGGCTTTTTTTATGCCTGCGCAGTTTTACGGGCAGGAAGAACTACTTGACTATTCACCGACTTATAGTCATAGCTACTTTCTTAGGTCCCGAGTTGTATCTAGAATTCTGAGCGAATAGCCCACAGATCAGGAAAAACGGCCTTGAACAGGGTAGTTTGCAAGTAGCCCACACCACTAGAGCCGCCGGTGCCAATCTTGCTGCCAATGGTACGCTCCACCATCTTCACGTGCCGATACCGCCATTGTTGTAGTGAGGTATCAATATCCACCAAAGCCTCGCAAATCTCGCTAACCAGGGGATCATTGCGATAGATATCAATTAGAATTTGCTGTACCGCAGGGGATGGTTCGGCAACCAGGTTAAAATCACGCTCCAATAGACTATTGGGTATCTGGTGGCCCTCCTTAGCCAGGAAATTTAGAAAAGCGTCCCACAGTGTTGGGGATTTCAGTCGCTTTTGCAGGCGAGCATAGTGTTCAGAACCCGGTAAATAGTTATCGAGCTTTCTTGGATCCTTGGCTCCATATAAGAATTCCAGCTCGCGGAATTGAAAAGATTGAAAACCACTGGCGGTTGAAAGACGATCACGGAAAGAGAGGAACTCCAGAGGGGTGAGGGTTTCGAGGATGTCTACCTGCTGGATTAGGGTACGATAAATGGCATCCACTCTTTTCAGCGTATGCAGAGCGCGGTTGCGTTCGCCAGCATTGAAAAGGCTCACGAGGAAGTCCAGCTCGTGCAGCATTTGCTTAAACCACAATTCATAACTCTGATGAATCACAATAAATAAAAGCTCATCGTGCTCTGGGCCATCAGAAAGGGGCTTCTGGCATTGCAGAAGCTCGTCTACTTTAAGGTATGAGCTGTAGGTGAGTGGCATAGTGGGCAGCTTCCTGGTCGAGTTTTGATCAGCTACAGAATATTGCTCTCTTTAGCCAGTCAGGATCAAAACAAAAATTTCAGCAAAGTGATTAGTATGTTGCTCAATATTAGGCCCGGAGTTCTTTGAATGGAAAACCCCGTACAACAACTGCGTGTCGACGGTGCACGCCTATGGCGTAGCTTGATAGAGATGGCTGAAGTTGGGGCCACTCCTGCTGGTGGCTGCAATCGACAGGCGCTGACGGATGAAGATCGCAATGGGCGCGATTTGTTTGTGCGTTGGTGCCGTGAAGTTGGCTGCGAGATTCGTGTGGACCGGATGGGAAATATTTTTGCCAGGCGAGCGGGTTTAGATAATAGCTTGCCTGCGGTTATCACCGGGTCCCATCTGGATACCCAGCCTACTGGCGGAAAATTCGATGGTGTGTATGGAGTACTGGCGGGATTGGAGGTACTGCGTACTCTGGAGGAGAAGGGGATAAGGACCAAAGCGCCACTGGAAGTAGTCGTGTGGACTAATGAAGAGGGCGCACGTTTTTCCCCAGCGATGGTGGGTTCTGGTGTTTGGGCTGGGGAGTTCAGTCTCGAGTACGGCCATAGCCGTGTTGATAAGGCGGGATTCAGTATTGGTCAGGAGTTGGAGCGCATTGGATACCTGGGAACTGAGCCAGCCAAGCCCTTCCCGGTAAAAGCGGCTTTCGAAGCTCATATTGAGCAGGGGCCGATTCTTGAAAAGCAGGATCAGGTGATTGGTGTGGTTACCGGGGTACAGGGTATCCGCTGGTACGATGTCACTTTTTTCGGTACTCCCTGTCATGCCGGTCCTACGCCTATGGAGGACCGCCGTGATCCGGTGCAGGCTTTGGCATGGCTTTGTGAAAGGCTTTACGGCGAAGTAAAGGCTTACTCTGAAGATGCCAGAATGACCTGTGGCGATCTGCGCGCAGCTCCGGGCAGCCGCAATACAGTGCCGGAAAAGGTTGTACTGGCCCTGGACTTGCGTCACCCCAAGCCAGAGGGGTTAGAGCACCTGCATCGCAGCCTTTACCGAGTGGCAGAGCAGGTGCAGGAAGCCAGTGGTGTTGCCATTGATGTGCGGGAGGAATGGTATTCGCCGCCGGTAGCTTTCGATGAGGCGTGTATCGAGGCTGTTGACAGCGCTGTGCAAAGCCTGGGTTACAGCCATCGCAAGATGGTCTCCGGTGCTGGGCATGACTCTGTTTATGTCTCCAGGGTTGCCCCGGTCTCAATGATTTTTGTCCCCTGTGCAGGTGGCCTTTCCCATAATGAGGCTGAATCCGCTGAGCCTGGACATCTTGAGGCAGGTTGTAATGTCTTGTTGCAGGCAATGCTTTCCAGTACTGAGCTGGCCTGAGGCTATAGAGAAATAAATTAAAGACTGAATGGGCTTTTGGGGAATATAGCCAGTGGCCCGGCAATAGTAATTTGGATGGATTAGATGAGTGAATTTACCCTGAAGTACCGCAATGAGGATGGCGGCACAGTTCCCCTTGCCAATTGGGGGATGGATTCCGAATATGGCGTATTGCGCGATGTACTTATCGGGCCTGTGGATAACTTCAGCTGGCGAACTGGTAATGCCAGTGCCCGTCGCGCCGAGCGCCTCGGAATGCAGTTTGATCACAAGGTAGCTGAAGCCCAGCACGCGGAGATGCTTGATGCTTATCGACATGCGGGAGTAAATACACACCTGATTCCAGCCGATCGTAGCTTGCCTTACCAGATTTATGGGCGTGACTCCTCAGTAATGACTCCTTGGGGCCCGATAGTGACGCAGATGTACAGTCCCTGGCGTCGTGGTGAATGGGTGCCCATCGTCAAAAAATATGCCCAACTGGAAATTCCCATTTACGATGTGATTACTGCAGGTTCTCTTGAAGGCGGTGATTTCATGGTGTTAGAACCTGGGGTAATACTTTGTGGATACTCTGGAGAGCGCACTAGCCCCCAAGGCTTTGAGCAAATGCAACGCTGGGTGGAAAAAGAGGGCTGGGAAGTGAAGGGTTACCAGTTTGACCCCTTCTTCCTGCATATTGATGTCATGGTGGCGATGCTGGCAGAGAAGTTGGCAGCTATTTGTGTTGATGCTGTAGAGCCTGAGTTGGTGCAGTGGTTTAAGAGCCGTAATATCGAGATTATCGATATCCCTTTCCCTCAAGTTTTGGAACTCGGGGTTAATGTGGTGGCTCTGGGCAACGACCGGGTGATGTTGCCTAAGGCTAACACCGGCCTGGCGGAGAAATGCCGCGCTCATGGGCTGGAAGTGATTGATCCAGACATCTCCATGATCACCCCGGGGGGTGGCGGCGTTCACTGTGTGTGTCAACCTCTACGAAGGGATCCTGCGGTAAAAGGCTAGCGGTGCAGTCCTCCCGGTGACTCTCAGCTGCCGGGTTAATCCCGTCAACGAAAGTGGTTGGTTATGAACTCGCCTAAGCGAGTGCAGCCGGTAATATGAATCGCCTGAATAGGTGCTCTCTGTTATTGATCCGCTCATTGAGTGGATAGCTGGAGTCGTTTTAATGCAAAACGGCTCTATGACAGGCCAATATAAAAGACTGTTTGGCAGTCTCAAATGATTCTATACCCGGAGAATAATATGCAAAGTGCATGTACGGAAATTCTGGCCCAGGTCAACGACCGTATACTGGAAATCACCATTAATCGCCCGGAACGCAAAAATGCTCTGACCATGGCCATGTATACTGCTATGGCTGAGCTGCTCAATAGTGCAGCGAATAACTCCGATATTCGAGTGGTCATCATAACTGGTGCAGAGGGCATTTTTACAAGTGGTAATGATTTAACAGACTTCCTCGGCGGTTCCGCTGAGGGTGAAGAGTCACCGGTATTCCAGTTCATGAGTGCGCTTTACAGCTTCCCCAAGCCTGTTGTAGCAGCGATAAATGGTCCGGCGGTAGGTATCGGCACCACTATGCTGTTGCACTGTGACCTGTCCTTTGCCGGTCATGATGCTATGTTCCAAATGCCTTTTGTAAACTTGGGGCTTTGTCCCGAGTACGGTTCCAGTTACTTGCTCCCCCGTATTGCTGGCCATGCCAAAGCTTCAGAACTTCTATTACTCGGCAAGAAGTTTTCTGCACAGGAGGCTGTGGATATTGGTATTTGTAATGCGGCGGTGGAACCTGAGCAGGCGATTGCTCGTGCTCGAGAGGCCGCTTTGGAACTTGCGGCAAAGGCACCGGCAGCTGTGCGCTTGACCAAACAATTATTACGTCAGGCGACACTGGAAAAAGGACTGGAGTTTATCCAGGATGAGGGGCGCCACTTCAAGGATCGACTAGCCTCGGAGGAATTCAAAGAAGCTGCGACTGCTTTTATGGAAAAACGTCCCGCAGACTTCTCAAAGTTCGACTAAAAGTAAAAGGCCGCTAAAAAGTGGCCTTTTTTTTCGCTTGATTTACTTACTGTTGATGTTGCTTACGGTTGCCGCGGGATAGGTAATTGACTGCCTGATCGGGGTGATCTGTAAATAAACCATCCACGTGTAACTGGTAAGCGGCAAAATGTAAAAAGTGATTAAAACTTTCGAACTCTTCTGGGAGCTTTTCTGGGTCGGCGCGGAAAGTGTAAGGATGTACCTGTAAATGTCTGCGGTGAGCGCGGCGTACGACATTATTGGCACGTGGTTTTCCATCTTGAATTTCAATCAGCATGGGGTACCAGGGGCCGATGCCATCTGCGTAGTTGGCAATCTTACGCAAACCGCCCTGTTCCAACATCCAATCATAATCGTAATTTTGAATATTGCCGTTAACTTGAATTAATTTCTCTCCCCAGCTGGTTGCTGCAATAAGTTGAACCAGAGGGATGTCCATATCGAGAGCAGGCATTAATTCATATTTAATTCGTTGTAATTCTTCAGCATCAAAACACTGGAAGAAGATTTTTTGATCCCTGTTAATGTAACCGTATTGCTTAAGTTTCTCCAGTGCAATTGCGGCAATGTCCTTACCTTCCCAGTGATGAAAGTAGGGTTTTTTGATTTCCGGATAGATACCAATGTCATAGCCGAGTGAGCGGTTCAATCCCTGGATCAGTTCAATTTCCTCTTCAAATGTAGAGAGTTGGAAACTGGATTTCCACAGGGGGAAACGATGTGGATATTTCGCCTGGGGTCCATCTTCACCCATGATGAATGCTTCACTGACACGTAGTTTTTTCAGTTCTTCCAAAGTGAAGTCAATAGTGTAAAAGTGGCCGTCCTCACGGGCCCGATCGGGAAAAACATCAGCAACGTCGGTTGTGCTATCAAGATAAATATCGTGCATTACAATCAGGTGGTTATCTTTACTAAGAACCAGGTCTTGCTCGATATAATCAGGGTGCATACCGTAGGCCAGTGCTTTAGCCTCCAGGGTGTGCTCCGGTAAATAGGCAGATGCTCCACGATGGGCGATGACCAGAGTGCGCTTATTCTTGTCAAAAGAACTATCTGTTTCGGCACAGGTAAGACTTGCGACAACGGAAGAAAGTATTATTAAAAAAGATAAAAATTTTTTGAACATTTGAAATGCATCCCATATAAAGATACGAGACTTTCTAGCAAATAAATATGACAGGGATGTATCAGTATACAGGATGTAATCTGAGGTTGTGATCTGCCCAGCATTTTGCTGGGCTCCGCCAGTCAAGTCGTTGCATTCAGACAGATTCTTCATGTCTGTCTGAATGCAAAATTTACTAAACATTTTACTGCTGGATTTTATACGGTTATCTCTTGAGGCCATAGGTGTTCTGAAAATTTCTGACGCAGATCCTTTTTACTAATTTTTCCAGTAGCTGTGTGTGGTAATTCATCGATAATTATACAGTCATCGGGAATCCACCATTTGGCAAACTGCCCCTGGAAAGTACTGAGAATTTTATCGGGTTTTAGTTCAACACCTGTTTCGAGAACCACGAGCAATAGGGGACGCTCTGCCCATTTTTCATGAGTCACGCCGATAACTGCCGCCTCTGCTACACCCTCTAGTGTCATAGCGAAGTTTTCCAGCTCTATTGAGGAGATCCATTCACCACCAGATTTAATAACATCCTTAGTGCGGTCGGTAATTGTCAGGTATCCAAGAGAGTCGATAGTGGCAACATCGCCTGTGTCAAACCAACCATCGGTGGTTAGAGCAGACTCTTCGGACTTAAAGTAGCGCTCACAAATCCAGGGACCGCGCACTTGTAAGGCGCCAAAGGCAGTCCCATTGTGAGGGAGGGGGTTTTCTTGAGGGCCGACAATACGCATTTCTACTCCAAACCCTGCTCGTCCCTGCTTGAGTCGTAGTTTTTTGGCTTCTTTAGGTGCAATAGAGGGAGCGATTCGGGCGTTATAGGTACCGAGTGGGCTCATCTCGGTCATGCCCCAGGCATGGTGGGTATAGACACCATGCTGCTGTTCAAATTCTTCCATAATGCTCCAGGGACAGGCGGAGCCACCCACTACTACGCGGTTGAGGCTCGGAAGGGTCTCTTTGCTATTGCGTAGGTACTTCAGCAGTGCCAGCCAAACAGTTGGGACGCCGGCGGCAATCGTTGCTGATTCCTGTCTTATCAGTTTACTAAGTGTCTCTCCACAACCCATACTGGGCCCAGGTAAAACGAGTTTGGCGCCGACTGCTGGTGCTGCGTAGGGAATAGACCAGGCATTGACATGGAACATGGGGACAACCGGGAGAATGGCTTCGTCGCGGCGAATAGCAAATGCATCTGGCATTAACACACCATAGGTGTGCAGTGCCATTGCGCGGTGGGAATAGAGTACGCCTTTTGGATTACCGGTGGTTCCAGATGTGTAGCAAAGAGCTGCCGCACTCTCCTCACGTAAATCTGGCCATTGGAAGCAGCTGGGCTGGTTGACTAGTAGGTCTTCATAGCAATAGTAATTGGCTAATTTACTATCGGGCATATGTGCCCTGTCTGTTAAGACAATTACACCCTCCACGGTGCTGAGCTTATCCTCCATTGATTCGATGAGTGGCACAAATAAAGGATCAATAAATAGCCAGCGATCTTCGGCGTGCTCAATAATATAGTGAATCTGCTCAGGGAAAAGCCGGGGGTTAATCGTGTGGCAGACCAAGCCGCTGCAGGATGTTGCGTAATAGAGTTCAAAGTGCCGGTGGTCATTCCAAGCGAGTGTGCCGATGCGGTCACCTCTATTTGCTCCGAGCATACATAATACTTGGGCGAGCTGCGCAGCACGAGCAAAAGCCTGCTTATAGCTGTAGCGGTGGAGGGGGTTATCCAGAGTAACCGAAATGACTTCACTATCCGGTGAATTACACAGGGCGCGGCGTATAACAGCGGTAAGTGTGAGCTGAGATTCCATCATCATGCCGTTCATAGTCGACTCCTATTATTATGTTTATTGTCATCTATCGGTAACTAGCCTGAATGGCCACACCGGACTTTAGGGGGTTCTTTCAAAATGATTCAGGTAAGCTTTGAAATCAGGGCCCAATGTTCAAGCTTATGAAAAAACAAATCACCCTTCATAAAGTAGGCAAATAAAAGCTTTACAGAAAAGAGATACTGTTGCCAAGAAATTAATGTGGATGAAGCAGTCACAATGCGTTACCGCACTATCTTAATCCATTCACCAGGTTGAGGTTCACCGCGAGGGTAGTAACCATTTAAAAGTCTTAATTGCTCTTCGGCATATTCACCAATTTCCATATGTTTAGCCAGAGAGGAAAAAGTAGTTTTTTCATTTGCTTTTACGTAGTGCAACCGGCGAATATCTTTCTCCACAATATCTGTTTTACGTAGGGGCCGGAAACTACGGATACTAGTTAGGAACATAGTGTCATATTTTTCCAGGGCCTCTTTATCCTGAGAGCCAGAGTTGGTTACCTTGCCCTCCAACATAAATTGCCGGCTTCCATAGTAGATAACTGCAACTCTGTCGGGATCGGGCGCCTCTTTCTCAAGGTTGGGAAATTTTCCTGTGTGACCCACAAGCTGATATTGTTGTAATTTTTCCCCTTGCTCCAGTTTTCGTAAGTCATATTCCTCACGCAAGGCCATATCTGCAGGTTGGTTACCATCGCGTTTTGCTACCTTGATAGTAATTGTGGCGGAGCTATCTGGGGCGGATCCTACAATTGAAGACCGCTGGTTTGCCACCGTCCAGCCATCTGGGAAGAGGAGAGAGAAGCCCAGGCGTTTATGATTAAATCGATTTTTATTGGATTGCCGGGAGTTATCCCCGTACACCAGACCATCAGTCTTCTCCCGATAATAGGCCACTTTGGTTTCTTTATTATCTTCAGGTAGGGTACCCGCTGCTTTTACTACTTCCTGCAGGCGAAGATCATTACGAGGATGAGTAGAAAAAACACCATGATAGGTTTGGGGTTTTTTACCCTCAATACGGGCACGTCTTCTGGCAAAGGTCTCCTGGTCTTTTAATAGCCCGATAACATTTATCATTGCCTGTGGATCATAGCCCGCATTAAACATATATTGCGCACCGAATCGGTCTGCTTCCAACTCCATTTCCCGGCCATAACCCTTTACCGCTGCTGTACTGTATAAATTGGCTACATCGCCAACCACGCCGCTACCGGTTACTAGAACCGATAAAACTGATGCGACGCTGGCACCAGTGGCTGCAGTTTTTTGCCGAACAGCGTGTCGCGCAGTAATGTGCCCGATTTCATGGGCTAGTACGGCGGCCATTTCTGCCTCTGAATGTAAATAGGTGAGTAGGCCGCGATTGATATAGACATAACCGCCAGGAAGGGCGAAGGCATTGATGTCCTGGCTGTCGATGATGGTGAAATGGTACTTGAGATCAGGCCGATCACTGGCAGCAGCCACTTTTTGCCCGACATGATTGACGTAGGCTGTGAGAATCGGATCCTGGTAAATAGGAGTACTTTCTATCAGCTTCTCATGCATCTCTTTGCCAATAGAGATTTCCTTGCCTTCAGACATTAACACCAAGTCTGGGCTTTTTGTGGCAGGGTTGAATGCACACCCTGCCCCCACTGCTACCAGCGCACTGGCGAGCCACCGATTAATGGTTTTCATTACCCCCTGCCTCCCTGTCTATTTATTGTCTAAGAGCTTGTACCACTAGCTGGAACCAGGAACTGTTGTAGCTGGGCCGCCATACCTTTACAGGCATTATTCTGTACCCTGGCAATCAAGGGGATTGGGATGACAATCGCAGGCATATAAGAGGTGCCTTTGGCATCAGCACTCAGTTTGCCTGATAATTCCCGATCGCGGAAATCCCAAACAGAGGCCTCATAGTCGGATTCCTTATCCCAGGTACCAAACCCGAAACAGCCGGCGCCGCCGGTACTGATGGTGCAGCTAATAGACCCAGCACTTGCCGTCGTTTCAGTGGATCCATCAATCCATACTATGTACTTAACCCCGTAGTTTTCCATGCGCTCACGCACGCCTTCATTTTCCATTAGACGGTCCAGAGAACGCACATGCATGGGAGCTGTGCGGGGTTCAAACCAGGGGTACATAATGTCGACAAATTCTTTCTCTGGAATGATGTTTACACCCATCTCCGGGTTGTGTAGCTCTCTGCCGACACAGGCAATAAGATCTGGTTCTGTCTCATAATCGCTGGAGTGACGGCGCCCGAGAATAACTACGGAGTCGCCTGCTCTTAGCTCTCCATCGCTACGCCGGTATTCGTCAATAACAACAGTGGTACAACCGGTCAGGAAAATCAGTGCGAAAATAATGAATGGCTTGAACACAACAAAAATCCTCTATTCAGCCTTGCTGGATTTCACTTTGAACTCCTGCAATGAAGCAGACCTTAATTTCCCAGAGAGAAATGCCTGTAACTCAGGTACTTTTTCGAAGCCGGTGTAGAGCGTTGCCCCTGCGTCACGCAGGGCAATGTTGATTGCCTGGGTTAGAGCCTGCTCCTGGGACTTCAGGAAGGCTGTAGGTGTTTTTCCGTAGGCAGTAATTACCCAGCTGGCTACCTGTTGCCCACGGGGATCATAAGCATTCATGTCATATTTGATCCACACTTCAAAAATATTAACTCTGGTTTCCCGTGGCATTGTGAATTGCAGCTCCCTGACTTCGGGAACTATTACCAACTCGACATTGTCAGGTACTTTTTGTGGGTACTCGGAAAGGGAAACTGTATTGGTAAACATGGAACCGAGTACTGTCTCGAACAGGTTTTTTTGTGCCCGGCCAGTATTAATCTTCCATTCCTCACGATCTTCGCTATCTTCCTCGTAAATGTAATTTCTAAAATCGTCACTGAGGTAAATGCCTACAGAGAGGGGGAGCTGTTCACCCACAGGTGATGGATACTTCCCCTCCACCCGCACAGTATGAGAGCAGGCCGCAACCAGTAGTGAAAACAACACCACCGCGGTAAAGTGGAGTGGCAAAGCCGCCTTTATCCTGTACTTCATGAATTGCTCCTGGAATCAATCAGCTAGCGAAAATCGTTTAGTCCTACAAAAGTGCCACCATTGCGATAGGTGAGTTCACGCATAAGGGCTGCAAATCGCAGGCCAGTGGTTTGCAAATGGGGAGGGCGGGAAAACTGGATGGGAAATCCCACAGCATGAATGCGGATATTGCGCTTTCCTTCTCCATGCTTTGCGTTCACCCGATCGACCGCTAGCATCACATTACGGATAGATTTACCAGTAAATTCATCGCCCAAGACATAGATACTGATTTTCTTGTCGGGATCGTAAAAGCTACGAACTGCTTTTTGTATACCTTCCACCGGACTGGAATTGCTAAAGGGGTTCCAGGTTTTTAAACGATTAAGAATAGCCTGGCGACGCCCGGGTGTATCGGGAATCCACTTGTTGCGGTAATTGAAAAACATGTAATCGCCCATGTCATTCATTACCTGAATGCCCTTAACATTGGGATAGAGATCCAGAGTATTAACCATTTCTGCCATCATGCGGTCCCAGCCGTAATTGAACATACTTCCGGAGGTATCGATGATGAAGAGAATGTATTCGCTGTCTACAGGAATACCGCCAATAACATTGTTTTTACGTTGATAGTTTTCACCCAGTAAGCGACGCATTTCTTCAGTCAGTGTCTGTAATGCGACGGTAAGTTCCCCTTTTAATTTCCCCTCTTCACTTTGCCCTTCGGTTTTACTGGCATAGACGGCCTGCAGAGCTACTAACTCTCCACGAAGATTGGCAATTCGCTTGTGTTCAATATCAATTTGTTCTCGTTTAGCATTGAGGTCTCGATTGAGGACTGTGGTCTCCCCACGGATTTCTGCCAACTGCTGTTGCAGTTCCATTACCTGGGCTTCCAGGTCGACTTCTGCCTCCTCTAGAACTATGGGTTCGGCAGTTTTAGCGATCATCAAGAGCAAGACAATGGCTCCGAAACCACAGCAGATTACGTCGAGAAAGGAAATACTGAACTCTTCTTGGCGTCTTTTCTTTCGTGAAACTGTCATGGCCAGTCCCTCGATGGTGCGAGAAAAGAGCCTTGGGTTTCCATTGCCAACTTCCAAAACTCGCTGGCAGCAAATGGGTCGCCTTCCATAGGAGTCAGGATAATATTCACGGGGACATTTTTAGGAAGTACCTTGACGGCGCGCTTGAACAGGTTGCGCCTTTCTCTACCAGAAATTGTGGAGCCCCTGGGCGATTTAATTCCCTGGGTAGGTAGCCCATCTGTGATGAGAATAATGTTATCCGGTAGTGGAGTCATAGCATGAATGGCGTTGAACACCCTTTCCAGGCTGGTACCGTTTTCAGGTACTATTTCATTCAGTCCTTTAATTGCCTGGTCCAACTGGTCGCGATCATCCACATTGAGCCAGCGATCTTCCGTACCGGCAATGGCGGCGCGAAAAGAGGTATTAAAAGTATAGATCTGGTACTGGCTGTCTGGAGGCAGCTGTGCGGTTAACCAAGAGACTGTGTTGATAGCCCTACGCCACTTTTCAGTTTGTCGTTTCACTCGTGACGACATATTTCGAGCGCGTATGATTTTGATCAGTTCATCGCCGAGCATAGAAGCGGAAGAGTCCAGCAGGACCAGGATTCTGTTGCCTCCCAGGCGTAGCCCGGTCAGGTATTGGCGATCACCATCACCGGTATATTTGCGCACATTGTTGCCTAACTTCTTATTTTCCTCCTCAAGATTTTTCTTGGCCTGTTCCAGCTTTTTAAGCTTATCCTGAAGCCTTTTAATATCCTCTTGTTCGTCAATGCTGTCGATTTCAGCGATATTACCTTTTACCTCTTCAATTTGATCCAGTATACGGCGGGCGAGCCCTTGGGCCTCAGCGAACTCATCGCTGACGATATCTAAGGTATTACGTGCCTGGACCAAGTGCTCTTGACCGAATTCAACCTCTTCTTGGAGCAGGTTTACTTCGGCGCTCAAGTCTTCTGTTTCCACCTCTATTTCGTGGTCTGAGCCGTGTTTGATGATTAAAAAAATCAGTGCCACGGCGCCGAAGCCACAAGACATGATGTCTAGGAAGGATAAACTGAAGGTGGAAAAACGACGCTGCTTACGTCTCATGGCGTTCCACGCTAATTGCCGTTATCACATCCGGTTGATTGGCAATACTAATTTGGTCTCCTGCATTTAGATTGACCGGAGCAGACACCTCCTCGCCATTCAGCATTAGACGGGTTCCCGCATCCACACGTAGAGCCAGGCGACCTGCGTGATTAGTGACTGTTGCTGCAGGGTGTTTTGGGGGAGTGGGAGTTATTTGAAACTTATCTTCATGCCAAAAAACAAACAGTGGCTGATGCGCAGCTAGGGCACGATGGCCGAACAGGAGATGCGTTGCCGCTGCTTCAGATGGCGCTTCGAGGCGTATGGTAATTTCGCTCTCCGGTGTTGCGCTGATACTGTTTATCAAGCGCAGAGCCGAGTCTTGGCTTCGCAGTTCCTGCCAACGATTATTGATGGATTGCGCGATACTGTCTCTGGAGAGAAGGTACATGTGCTGTGCCAGCTGAACACCTCCGGGAATCTCCGCCCAGCGGTGAGATATAAAGCTGACACTGTTATTCTCTGAGAGGTTTTCAATCATCGCCCGTACGCGGGAGAGTATAGGCGCAGTGGCATCCTGTAGCTGACGCAGAGTGATTTTTGCGGTGCGATCATCCAGCTCTGCCAGAACTTCTCCCTGGCGCATGGCGCGACTTACCCACTGTGGCATCAGGTCGTATAGCTGCTGTTCAGACTCTGCGGAGTGGAGTGGGTCAAAGCGACACTGCATGACAAAAGCGTCGGTAAAAACCCGTGCCCAAGCCTCCTGGAAATGATACTGTCCAGCATCGGCTACTGTTTCAGCGGACTTGACGACAGCCTCTTGATCAACATTGATACGGGAGACCAGGGTTTGGTGTAGTTGTAGTTCTACATGCAATTGCAATCCGGAAGGAGCAATATGGCCAATATTTGCAGTGGCAGAGTCAATAAGGCCCACAACATTTATACTGCTTTCTTTGATAATACCCAGCAACAAGGCCAGCTGCTCTCGAGTGAAGTTTCCTGGCACTGCGAGTACAAGTTCCTCTGGAAGATCGCAATGCTCAGAAATTTCTTGTAAATGGCAGTAGGCCAAATCGGCATGATGACGACAGCTCTGGTTTTCAGATTTCAGTGATTCCAGGCTGAGCCTGCGCCAGAACTGATTATTGACTTGGGTTGGGTGGTTGCGTGCACGCATTTGTGCTGCAGTACCTATATGGATCTGTCGGGGTTCAATTACCGCTATACCAGGGCTTTCTAGAACTTCCGTAGTTCCAATAAAAACCCTTAGACCATAATCATTGATTTCAAGGACACCTTGTCCCATGGGGGCTTCCTCGCGGCCAATAACCGATATGTTGACAACCTGTGTCGGTTAACTAATTTTCAGGAATCGCAAAAGACGGTTGTCACAGTAGTTCTGCGTATCGAGTACCAGCCTCTCTTGCATCAATTGCAACTGGTGCGTAAAAAACATAATGACAATACTGATTACCAGAGCGATAAAAGTTGAATTGAAGGCGACACCGAGGCTCACGGTCACCCCGGCAATATCACCCTCCACAGCTTTGTGCGCTTGTGCTAGAGCTTCACCGATGCCACGCACCGTACCAATAAAACCAATAGAGGGGATTGCCCAGGTGATATAGCGAACCATTGCCAGCTCTGAGTCAAGGCGGTCTCCCTCGGTTTCACAAACCTCTTTTATAGAGTTGGAAACTGCAGCCACATTACGGGTTGAACCAAATCGCTGCAGGGCGGTGAGAATAGCTCTGGGTACCAGATAACTACGCTCCTCCTCAGGGAGTGCCTGAATCGGTCGAGACAGGTCGCGAGTATCTTCTGGTAAAATAGGCGTGCCTTCACTGACATTGAGAAGTGCTCTGTTGAGCAGCTTCCGTTCTCGCATACTTCGCTGGGCTTTCAAACCCATTATTGCCATGGCCCAGAGCATTAGTACAAAACAGGCCTCCTGCTCATAGTCTCGCATCACAATATAGATGGAGCGCTGTTGCACGTAGGTTTCTCCCGCCGCCTCACGAGCCAGCTGCTCCTCAATTAATGCATCAGCGTTTGGACGGATAATGGCTACATAAATGGCATGTACCAGGATAACTGAGCCCAACAGCGCAAATATCTGGAAAATAAAATCTGATGATTTGAATTTCATGATGGTGCTCTTGGCAACTTTTCTCTATATATCTACTGGATAGGAAACGGATAGATCCTCAGAAATTTCTTCGGAAGCTTTGTAATCATCGGAACTGCTTTTACTACTTTTTGACTTCTTTTCATCCGATTTTTTTTGCGCGACCTGAGTGAGGGTCTCCCCTTCTTTTTCCTGCTTTTCCTGTGCAAATAAAAAGGAAGGTAACAGAAGGATGAAAATAAAAATAAATTTAGGCATAGCTCTCTCCTAATTGACCCAGCGCGCCACTCTGAAGCCGATATCGTTTCTTGGGGCCTCTCCATAGTCGCGATAAGACAAACGCAACTCCGTCAGCCCTGAGTGACGCCAGCTGGAGCCACGAATAACATGGTAGTCACCATCCTGTGGGCCCACTGGATTTTCCTCCTGGCGGGATGAAAGACCTGTGCCAATGGTATAGAGATCGTGTATCCATTCAGATACATTGCCTCCAAGGTCATAAATTCCCAACGGGTTTGGGCTATAGCTGGCTACAGGTGCAGTCGCTGCATAGCGATCACTATAGGTGCGCAGTACAGTGGGAATTAGCTTGGCAGCATGACTGTCGGCATAATTACCTGAGTTATTACCAATGGGCAGGTCATTCCCCCAAGGATATTTGCGCATAACACCGCGGTCGTAACGGGCTAGCCATGCCCATTCAGCTTCAGTTGGTAAACGATATCCATTTGCGGCGGAATCAAAGCCGACAACCCGACCGCGTTCTGTCAGGTATACAGGAGTCAGCCCATCCCGTTGGCTGAGCCAATTGCAAAAGAGAACAGCATCGGCCCAACTGACATTGACTACGGGAAGGTTGTCGTTATCTAAGCTCACACCGTTTACATGGCTTGAGGTATGTGAGGGTTTAAATCTTCGGTATTCCCGGTTGGTGACCTCTGTGGTGCCTATATAAAAGGGGCGGTTTAAAGCGACCTGCCGCATAACTTCATTTGCGCGACGCCCTTGCTCGCGTCGGGATGAGCCCATAGTGAATACAGCGTTGGGGCGCATTAATTTCATGGTGCCGCCTGCGCCATGGCGAAGCTCTGGTGGAACTTGTTGCCAGCGAGCCTGCTCCTTGGTTAATAAAACTGCACGCACAGTTTGCTCCAGTCTGGCACTGGGAATCACGCGGGTATCAAATGTTTCATAGCCTCGCTTGCGCACTTCAATACGGTGAGTTCTTGCGGGTAGGTTGAAAGTCTGTCCGGTATTCCCCGCAAATTGCCCATCAATATAGACTTCTGCATCTGGTGGCACACTGGAGACACGAACCCTGCCATACACTGCATTCAGGTTAATATTCAAGTCGCGCTGCATACCTGCAGCGAGGTCGATGGTGTGTTCTACGGAGGCATAACCGTCCTTAAAAAAACGCAGGCGATGGATTTCCCCTGATGTGAGCTCGAGCTCCAGTGGGGTATGACCTCGAAACTCCCCATCCACGGTTACACTCGCGCCCTCAGGAGTGGTAACGACACGCAATAGCCCGTCAGCTGGCCCGAGGGTTACTGTGGCTAGTGCCTGGTCTACTCCAGCGGTAACAGCGACAGGGATATCAACCGTCTTATGCTCGGCAAGGGAGATAGAGATAACTCTATCTCCCTGGATTAACTCTGCGTTAAGTGGCGTAGTTCCAAGTACCTTGCCGCCCACGGTTACTGTAGCGCCTTGCGGATTGCTGTTGATTCGGATACTGGCCCAGGCTGGACGTAGTTTGGCTTCAAGGCGGTAGGTTTTATCGAGCCCCTCGATATTAACCTCGCGGGTAAAAGGCAGATAGCGGTCAGATAAAACTGTTATCCGCATGGACCCCGTAGAGACATTTTTCACCAGACCATTTTCATTTGGAACTTCACGACCATTCATCAGAACTTTTACAGGTACTGGGGGATCCGTTTCGATTTGTAGATGGCCCGGAAGTTTTTCAAGGGTAACCGAGTGGCGACTATGGCCTTCCCGGCTGACTTCTACTTCGCCACTTTTGGCTAGATAGCCCTCAGCTTTAATTGTGTAGCTGTAGTTTCCAGGTAATACGAGGTGGCCATTGCCGAGGGGAATTGCAAAGCCACTGATACTGATTTTTGCATGGACGGGCTGTGTATCGAAAATTAGGGAGCGGGCGATAACTAAATAATATAGCGCCAACGCGCTTAAGAGTAAGCAGGCCGCAACAATCAAGGCGCGCTTGGAGAAAAATAACCGAGCACGAGTGGATTTTGGCTGTACTGGAGTGAAACCAATTGGTTCGATGAGGGGGGATTCATCGATTGCGGGTTTCTCATCCTGGACAGGTACTGCCTCTTTCACTGTCATTTATGCTTCCCTATTGCCACATCGTTATGGAGTTATCGCAATGACTTCGGTGTCGCTGGATAGGCCTTGTTAGGGCCAGGTTGGCAAAACCGAAGCAGGGGTGCTGTGTGCAACAAAGCTTAGCTCGCCGATACCATGGCTATGTGGCATGGTGAGAGGTTTGTCGCGGAACTCTTCATATCCTGAATTTAAATCAGGCGCTCTAAATCAGGCACGGCCCCACTGCGAAAAGACCTGTTTTTTTGATTTTTCGAGGCAATGGAGGTTCTTGTAATTAGCTGTTATTAGCGCCGTTAATTTTTTCCGCACATTGTATGACAACTTCTGTGACAGGTTTCCCTGGCTTGACGATAAACTCCCGACGCACATCCCGATAGCCGTCTCGGGTACCGATGGCTGTATAACGGCCGGGCTTTAAGGCAATTTCTCGCTGATCAAAATAGCCCAGCCTTCCCACATGATAAATCGTGACACTGGTACTACGGTCGGACTTAAAACGTACGGGCATGGGGATTAGTGCTTTAGTGAGTGCATCTTCAAGATCTTCGATCTGTTGTGCCAAACGTGGTGTTTGGCTATTGAGTTTCCGTGCATCACTGAGTACTTTTCTGGCAAAATGATTACGCTTTCCTTCGCCTAAAGTCAGAGGATCTTTAAGGAGATCCTGCATTTGATCATCCAGTTGAGCCCTGGCCGTGGCGCGGGCTTTCCCTGTCACAGCAGCCACTAAACTAGCGTCTTTTTTTACTAAGGTAGTGTAACTCTGCAGGGCTTTGTGCCAGTTTTCCTGCTTTTCCTGGTCGCGCGCGTGAGTGAGAAGTTCTTCGATCTTGGCCTGCTCGGCCCCATTTTTTGCCTGCTTAAGGCCTATACCTGGGGCCTTGGCTTCAGGCTTCAACTTACTGGCTTGGTTGAAGTGTTTCTTTGCTGAGTCAAATTTTTTATCAGCAATAGCGGCATACCCTGCGGACATGGCATTTTTGTAGTCGCGTTCGGTGATTTCCTGTTCTACTTTTGCCAATAATTTTTTTGCAGGCTTTGTTTGTGGATCAGAAGAAAGAGATTCCTTTAAAGATTTCTTGGCAAGATCTAAGTCTGAATCCAGATAGGCACTTTTCCCTTCTGTGAATTTCCACCAAGCCAGCGGAAGCGTATCGGTGCGCTCTAATCCTCTTAATCCCCTGGGGTGCTTCTCGGAAATTATAAGGGTAAGTTTGAAAGCTTCTGTTGCAGAATCCAGGTCCCCACTTTCTAGCGCTCTTTCGCCTTCAGCAAGATGTATTTCAATACGCTCGGGTATACCGTCACGTAATACTTCTAGTGCCTGCAATGATTCCTGATATTTCTCCAAAGCGGGCATAAATTGTCGTTTGCGGTAGAGGCTGTCGGCCTTGAGGGCCAGATCTTCTGCCGCATAGAATTCTTCATATGCCCATAGCTCTACTTTTCGCTCCTTTAATTCTTCCTTGAGGGCGAGAATATCCTGCAGAATTTTCTGGACTTCCCGGCGTTGCTGCATAATTTCGGCATCTGTATAAGGAGATGCTTGGGCAACATTTTCCGAGATGTTATTAGTTGGGGGGGAGCTTATTTGCAGGCTACGTAACGGAGGTTTTTCCACCACCTGGGGAAGCCCCCAAAAGACGCCAATGAGACCGCTGAGCATGGCTGCACCAATTACTATGGGTCCATAAAACCTTTCTTTTTTAGGTTTTCCCTTATTGGTGTTGGTTGCCTTGGGAGAATGAGCCTCCTCACCGCCAAAGGTAAAATTGGCTGGCTCGATTGGTGCTATATCTTCCTTGGCATTATCGCGGTGCTGCATAGTATTTCCGCCTAGTTATTCGTGGTCCCAGTGAAGATGTTGGGTGAAAAGAGTGGAAAAGCGCTTTGATTTACCTCAGTTAGTAGCACTTGTGATGCTAGATACTGTTACTGGATGAGCCCGTCTCAGCATCGTATATTTCCTTCAGAATTTCGCGCCATTGCCGATATTGGTTTTCTACTGAACCGGTAAGAGTCACAGTACGATCCTCAAGCTCTACGATTTGTGGCTCAACTTCGGCCTCCATTGAGTCACCCAGCTCCTGCAGTGCCTCTAAGTGCATCTTGGCATCAGCACGGCGATCAAAGGCGCTCTTTATCAGGTAACCACCTGCGCCGATACCGACCTGGCCCGCAGCTTGGGCGCTGCCACCTCCAGCTCCTGCGGCAGCAATTCCGCCGATAATGGCTGCGGCACCCATAATGGTGTGATTACGGGCCTTACGCTTTAATTCGCGCATCTCCCGAACCTCCTCGTAACTGCGCGCACGCCATTCCTGATAGGGCACCTCCATGGTTTTTGCGAATGTGCCGTAATACTCCTGTAGGGTATCGACAAACAGGTAGTCCCGCTCACGAATTTTGCGCACCCTTGCTAGCATCGGATCATTTTCTGCGGGTAGGGCACTTAGATAGTAGATACCACTTTCGCTTTGGTGCAGGTAGCGGTCGAAGGCTTCAGGGGAGAAGCTGCGGGCAAAGCGCATTTCGGAAATAGTGCGAAGCTCGACAATTTGCTGATTTGATAGTTTTTGCCGGTACTGCAGCATGTCGTTGGCAATACGGTTGTAGATGCCTTGGAAAGCATCCCCCTCCGTAGGGTGCTTGCGATCGTAGGCATAATGCGAGGCGTTTTCACTGTACTCTTTTGTAAACCAGAGCTGGCCTCGGGAGTCAGCGACAGTAATTTCAACTGTCAGGGATTCGCCGTCGGATTTGAGAATACGGCCAGAGACGGTTACATCTATATTGGTGCGTGCAGATGGGATAACTCGAACTGCTCCCCAGCCAAGGCTTGATTGCAATGAGTCGGCCAAGGTGACGGCCATAAAGCGAGACTCCGCCTGGCGCAATTCAGGAAATACCAGGGTATCTTCGTCTGCCTCAGTAGTTTCTAGGCCTGGGTCAAACTGAATTACGCCTACGTCGAGTAATCGCTCTTCAGCAATATTTTTGTCCTCAATAGTAAGGGGCGTAAATGCGGTAGTTCGTACTTCCGTTGTGGTACAGCCTGTGAAAATTAATGCGACTACCGACCACAATAATATGGTAAATAAGCATGTCGGGGAGTGGCCGTTTTTGTAAGTGGACTTGTAAAATGACATACAGGCATCCTTAGTAACTACTTCGTCGCTTTTTTATACTTTCGGTATTCTTCCCATAATTTTTCCCGCAATTCGGGGTCGGTTTCCCGGGTGGCTGCTTCACGAATTTGCCTTGCTACAACATCGTCATCTGTACCACTGGGTATATCTGCGGGTACTATGGCCTGTGAGCTGCTGTGGTTGTAGTCCCCCTGTCGCCCTTTTGTAGGCAGCCCGGGTCCGGTAACCTGGCCACTGGAGTTATTTTGCTGCGGTCCTCCTCCAGCTGGTGCTCCACTGCCTGGTGGTGCGGGGATTTCAGCTTCGGCTGATTCAATGAGGTCTTCCAGGGATTCCCCTGGCGGCGCTTCATCCATGGCGTCCTCGTCACTTTCAGCGGAGGCCGAGCCAGGCCTATTACGCACGTAATCACGCTCGCGCAGGATCATGCCGTCGTAACTCACCATGGTGGATTCAAAGCGGCCCTCCAGTTCCGCAACCTGCTCCGCAGCCGATGTCGGGGCTTCGTTGGGTGCGCTTCCCGCCCTTGATGCACTATCGCCTGGTTGCCCGGCATTAGCGCTATTGGCATTACTACTGCTGGAAGATGCACTGCTGGAAGAACTGCTACTGGAGGCGCTGGAAGATGAAGCGGTTTGATCCTCCTCGGAAAAATCGATTTCGTTTGGAGGAGTGCCTTCCTCTCCAGAGGAGGGGTCTGGCGGATTACTTTGATCCCTTTGTGATTGCTTTGAATCACTATAAACCGGTGTGGAGCGATTGCGGGAATCAGATTCCGGCATAGAATCTCCAGCTGAACTCTGGCGGGAAGCCTGTTCCTCTCCCGGTGCCGTACTGCTGTTACTCTGGGAGTTTCTTTCCGCACCGGGCATGCTCATACTGGGCTGGCTAGAAGAGTTGCTACGTGGCTGGCCGCTGCTACTGCTGGCGGTCTGCGACTGGCTGGAGCTCTGTGAACTGCTGCTGGACGAAGAACTGCTCTGAGACTGCGATTGTGACTGTGGCTGCGATTGAGACTGAGAACTGGCAGAGGGCATTGATGGCATTGCTGGCGGTTGCGATTGTGTCTGTTGGCTCTTACAGCCGACCATCGCTGAGGTCAATAAGGCAACGGAGAGCAGAGTATGCCAGCCAATACACTGGCAATGACCTTTTCGAAGCGCTTTCCGAATTGTCATCTGCTTTCTCCTAAAATATTTGATATGTGCCCGGGCAGGCGGGTCGGTGAACAGTCTACGTAATCTGCCAGTCCGATAAGTAAACGGTGTGGAATCTTAAAAATAGTTGTTATTTGATTATTTGCGCGTTTACCACACCGCTTTAAAAGTGCTTTGCAGCAAAAATCCTCAATCAAAGACGAATCGTTGCACTATGCCGCGGGTTTCTACTGCTTCGCCGTCCTCAAAGCGAGGGCGAAACTTGGCGCGCTTTAATATGTTGCGGACTTTGGAACGAATGCGCACCTTGTCCGATGGGTAGGCTCTCAACACCTTAATATTGCGTGCTTTTCCGAAAGCGGTAACGTCGTATGAAACAGTGATGTGGGAGTTGGCTAGGGCCTTACTGTCGGAGTCCAGTATTGGAAGTGCTGGCAGGGCGACAGGACGCCCAAAAATATCCTCTATTTCGTCATTGGAGGCGCCATTGTCCCATAGTGCCTGATAGGCTTCGCCATATGTCTGGCGAGCCGAATGCCACTTGTTAAACATCATGTACCAGTCACCTAGCTCTACTTTTGCTTTGGCTGAAGCTGCCGGTGGGGATAGGGGATTTCTTTGGTAAACGTCGACGATACGGGTTATGGCTTTTTTACCGGTGTTAAAACTCTTCGTCCGGTAGTGATCTACTTTGTGAAGTTGACTGGCATTGGATCCACCAGCGCCAAAGCTGGTATTGACGATAACTGGTGCCTGTGGTTCGCCCTTATAGGTTGCCAAGTAATAATTGGTTGCTTTGAGTCCGCGTAGAGCGTCTACCAAGCGCAAATCACTGGCACCAAAATTCTTTGTGATGATATCAACCGCTAAGGTATAAAGTTTTGTAGCATTGATCAGGTGCTCAACAAGAGTCTCACCTTTTTCTTCTATGTAAGACTGTAGATGCCAGCGGCTCAGGTTATTGATAACGGGTAACATCCGTGGATCTTTTTCACCGTAATTTTTTTCGTAAAGCCAGTAGAGGTACTGTTGATTGTCGTTAGCTTCCTCCCACTGATTCAGGGCAATCTGACTTTCGATCAGTCGCTCAATCATAGGGATCTGGTTAAGGGAGTAGAGTCCTTCATTGACCCTATTTACCAGCATGGCACGACGGAACTCACTGGCGGCTTCTTTATGTGCACCAGTTTTTTGCAAAGCTGTGGCTAACCCAAGTAATTGTTCATCAATTCCCGCGCCATAAGCACCGTGTTGTGCCTCAAGTTCTTCAATTCGTTCGCGGTAGCTTTCTACCGCCTCAGAAGGACGAAGTTGTCGTCGATTTTTTTGTAGGGGTTTGGAGGCGGCCTCAATAAATGCCTTGGGAGGGGCATTAGTATCCTGGCTCACAGTTACGCCATCTGCAGCGAAGGCGCTTTTACACAGCAGTGCTGTGGCTGTAAACATCAAGCCGATAGCAAGTGATTTGCTGGTATCTATCTGTGTCACGATTGAACCACTTCCATTCCGGTTTTCATTACCCACAACTGCGAAAAAAGCCATGGCCTCACGCAGGGTATGTGGGTCTCGTTTCCACCTGTGGACCCCAAAGGTCGTTGAGTGGAAGCTCTCTCCTGAAATGTGGTTCTGCTTCAACACGAGGGCCGGCGGTGAGTTCGCTCTTGGGGCCTCGGGGAAGACGCAGCCGGATGCTTATCTTTGCGCTCCTGGCTGCGTATTAAACAGTATAGCCAGCACAATCTGTCATCAGAGGGATTGTGACGGAGACTTCAACCAACCGGCTATCGATTTGCCGGCATGCCTGCGACCACCCTTTTGGTTTAGCAGGCCGGGAGAAATAGCAGAACTCAAGGTCGGTAAGCAGGTGCCAAAAGTTTATTGTGCTTGTTTGGGCGACAGTTGATATTGCCGGGGGGATGCCGTATCTGACACTGTGGGGCAAGTAATACGAACTGCTTAGTGGATTTTCATCCTAAATTTTTGCGTTTTTTTAGGGGCTATTAGCTGTATCTGATCAACCCTCGGGTGACATATTTGGATTGCAGCGCAACAGGCGCCATAATCAGCCAATTGGAATGAGAGGAGAGAGCTGGTGAGCATCTATATCGACCCTGACGTAGCCCCGAGCCTGCGTGGATATGAAATGCCTGAGAGGCTGGGTTTTGGGGCAGTAATGGCGCCAGTAATGTTTCGTGCTGTCTGTCAGGATGGTTGCTGGAGCAGTGGTGAGTTGGTCCCCTACGCACCACTATCTGTTGACCCGGCAGCTAAGGTATTGCATTACGCTCAGTCGTGCTTTGAGGGGATGAAAGCTTACCGTACGTCGCAGGGTATTGCCCTTTTCCGCCCTGAAAAAAATGCAGAGCGCATGTCTTATTCAGCCAAGCGCCTATGTATGCCTCCAGTGCCTGAGTCTCTGTTCATGGATGGTGTGCGCACTGTCGCTGCTTACTGCGCAAATTTAGTACCTGGTAACAGTGGAGAATCCCTCTACTTGCGTCCCTTTCTGATGGGTACCCAGGCAGACCTAACGGTATCTGCGAGCACCTCCTATGAGTTTTATGTGATCGCAAGCCCTTCAGAGGCTTACCACTCCGGTAATATGCGACTTTGGGTAGAGCGAGAAGACGCCAGAGCTGCAGTAGGGGGCACTGGGGATGCAAAGGTCGGTGGTAACTACGCAGGCTCCTTGCTTAGTATTGGTCGCTTAAAAGAGCGTGGCTTTGACCAGTCACTATGGCTTAACCCAGACGACCGCAGTAGTGTGGATGAGTTGTCTGGTATGAATTTCTTCGCGGTAATCGACGGCGAGCTTCACACTCCGGCGCTTAATGGCTCCATTCTAGAGGGGATTACCCGTTTTAGTCTGATTGAATTGGCTAGGGACCTCGGATACAAAGTAATTGAGGGTGCAATTCATATTGATGAATTACTAGGGCAGGTCGCCTCGGGCGTCTGCTCTGAAACATTTGCCTGTGGCACCGCTGCGATTATCAGCCCTATAAGCGTGATAGGTGATGAAAGTGGTACCTACAAACTTCCTCAGGCACCTGGTCCTGTGGCCCAGCACCTGCGTCAGGCGCTCCTTGATATTCAGGAAGGGCGAGAGGAGGATCGTTTTGGTTGGATGTGCGCTATTCAGGCGGTCAGTTTCTGAGGCTGGAATGTCCCTTCAGATAGCTGGCTGAGTTAATTCGCCAGCTACCTCTGATATGGCTATATCCACTTATTTGTCTCTCTTTTATTTATACAGATAATTATCCTCCCGGGTTGTTTTGTATCATTTTCGGTGGGTTAAATGTTTCTCCTAGAAACGCTCATGTAAGCATTTCCGCCAATTCCTTCCTTATTGTTGACTTGAACGACTTAAGCTCCTAAAAGTAAGTCGATAGAAGAAGAAATGAACTGGAGCTTCGAGGATGGCCTTTTAGTGGTACACCTCATTTTGACCAGCAGTTTCAAGATCAAATTGAGCAAATAGGTCGCACTTAGAGTTCCTTACAGAGCGTGAGGAAAACGGAATGTTGATCCATATGTTCGGCCTTATGATACAGCCCCGCAGGCAGTGGGAACTGATCAGTAGCCTCCCTGAAAAGAAATTACGCAGTCAGTTGCCCTACGTGATTGTTTTGGCGTTGCTTCCAGCAGCGGCGTGGTATTTTGGCACCACTCAGGTGGGTTGGAGTATTGGTGGCGGTGAACCGGTCAGAATTACAGGTCAGAGTGCACTGGAGTTAGTTGCGGTTTTTTACTGCACTATGGTATTGACTGTTGTTGCGATTGGTTACTTCATTCATTGGATGGCCAAGACCTATGGAGCTGAAACACACCCATTGAAGGGCGTTGTTATCGCTGGATTTACTGCAACACCAATCTTTTTAGTCGGTGTCGCCGGTATATACCCTTTGCTATGGTTAGATATTCTTTTGGCTACCGTTGCAGTTGCCTATGCCGTTTATTTGTTATATTTGGGAATTCCCATTGTTATGGGTGTCTCGGAAGAGCGCGGGTTTCTTTTTGCCAGTGCCATTATTACTGTCTCTCTGGTAATGGCTGTGTTGATTATGGTGGGAACTGTACTTTTCTGGAGCTATGTCTCCGAGCCAGTTTTCCACTGATATCACCATTATTCTTCAAATAGCCAGTTTACTTGTTAATTCTAAGCTGGCTGCTTTTAGTAGACAAAGTAATTATATCTATGGATTCTTAATTATTTCCTACCAGTTAATCAGGAAGCCTTTATGTATGGAGGCTACTTATAATGTTGATGACTGCTTTGTGATTTACCTGAGAGGACAGCCTGTTGCGAAAGGTAAATGCGAAACTGATCCCTTTTCTGGATCAACTCAACGAGAGTATGGCTGCGCAAGCAGCTCAGGGGTTCAAGTTTAGTGTAATTAATTCTCGTGAGATGTCTGGAAAAATGATCAGGAGTTACATTTCTGATATTCCAGAAGTGGACTGCATATTTGATGAAGTAGTCTATTCCACTGGCTATAACGTGCCTGTCAGGGTATATAATCCTGCACCAGAGAAGAAGTTGCCTGTACTTTTATATTTTCATGGTGGTGGTCATGTTGTGGGAAGTGTAGAAAACTACGATCCGATATGCCGGAAGTTTTCCCTCGCGACGCAGCATATTTTGGTGGCACCAGAGTATCGGCTGGCTCCCGAAAATCCATATCCCGCTGCAGTGGTCGATTCGTGTGCTGTCGCTCGTGGGATATGGACGGTTTTGGATAAAAGAAAAGTCAATTATCAAACAAGTTTATCTGTTGCTGGAGACTCAGCAGGTGGAGCCCTGTCTGCATCAGTTTCGCATCTCGCCCAATATGATCTAGGTATTACTATTTCCAAACAAGTTCTGGTCTATCCCTGTGTTGATTATACAGCTAGGTGTGCGTCATATAAGGAAAATGGTGTGGGCTATTATGTCGAACGCGATAAATGCATCTGGTTTTCTGAGCAGTACTTTAAGGATGGCCAATGTAGAAAGTCAGCATCTCCATTACATATGGATTTCTCCGGAGGATTGCCGGATACCCTAGTTATAACGGCAGGGTTTTGCCCCTTGCGAGATGAGGGGGTGCTTTATTATAAGTCTATAAAAAATACTGGGGTTCGTTCAGAAAATTTCCACTTTCCAGATATGATACATGGCTTCTTAAACATGGAGGACTTAGTAAGAGATGAATGTCAAGAAACTTATTTTCAGGCTGGTAAGTTTCTAAATGGTTAATTACTTGTATTGTTTTATTTTGGAGTGTAATGATATTTTAAAATGTAGCCGTTGCTTAGCTCCAGTTCCTCTTGCTTTTCTATGTTCCTCATAAGATCAATTTCTCCAATAGTGTTAAATATCTGTTTTGGCTCGGTATCAATACAATGAATGCCCATACTTGCTACTGTCAAATCTTTATTGATTACTGAATACTCGATAAACTGTAGGTATACTCGATCATTCTTCTTGAAAATCTCTATGCCTGGACCGCTTGATAGCATCACCTTGTACTTAATTGCACCCCATGGGCCGTTGCACCGTATCGCTTGATACTCTCTCATTATTGCCCTTATAGATATTACGGGAGTGCTTTCTGTGAGTCGATTTTCCAATATTTGTTTTGTTTGAAATGTTTCTCCATTAGGTGTCATGATCACTACTTTAAGTGACTGCTCGGCGAGAGTGCTCTCCGCCAATAAGCTGATGGAAATCAAGGCTGGCTTTAAGATTTTCATCGCTTTAGCTTTCCTGGGCCAATTTAAAGTGTAAGTGACGGATAATTTGCTAATGCCGAGTCGGTATTGTTTTCCGGTTCATTAATAATAGTGTCTTGATGCAGAGGCACTGGTTGGATAGTATCGGTAAAGCTATGTAAGAGGGTTTTTTGCGCAACCTAATTGGTACATTCGTGCCTATTTTTATAGATTGCCACTAATTGCTACCGATAATAATTCAAATAAAGGACGTATCATGAAAACATCAATCTGTGTGGGAGTGGTTTTGGCACTAATGGCTTCCACAGCTTGCTCGCCTGGTGACAAGGACAAGCGGGTACAAAATGACGCTCCCGGCGTAAAAACTAGCCATGATTTTCAGAAGCAACTACTCAGGCAACTGATATCTGCAAAACCGGGGGATGTGGTGTTAATTCCCGAAGGAGAGTTTCAAATTAACCGCAGCTTATCCTTGAATGTGGATGGCGTCACGATACGCGGTGCGGGTATGGATAAATCTATTCTCTCGTTTAAAGGGCAGATTCAGGGGGCCGAAGGATTACTGGTGAATGCAAGTAATTTCACTATCGAAAATCTTGCCATTGAAGACACAATCGGTGATGCCTTAAAAGTAAATGAAGGCGAGAACATAGTGATTCGCAATATACGTGTTGAGTGGACAAATGGGCCAGCCACTGAGAATGGAGCTTACGGCATATATCCTGTTCAAACTAAAAATACCCTGGTGGAGAGTTCAGTTGCTATAGGGGCATCCGATGCGGGTATTTACGTAGGGCAGTCGAGAAATGTCATAGTGCGTAATAATCGTGCCGAATTCAATGTGGCTGGGATTGAAATTGAAAACACGATCGGCGCTGATGTATACGGAAATGTGGCAACTAACAATACGGGTGGAGTCTTGGTTTTTAATATGCCAAACCTTCCTCAGCCTGGGCATAGCACCCGTATTTTCAATAATAAAATTTTTAAAAATAATACATCAAATTTTGGTCATGAAGGTACGCCAGTAGCTGCAGTTCCTGCAGGGTCAGGTATTGTAATTAACTCCAATGATAATGTTGAGATATTTGAGAATGAGATAGCAGATAACGATACCGCTAATATAGTAGTGAGTAGCTACTTTACGGCGGGTTATTATAGCGACAAATCCACACAGGAAGATTTCGACCCATATCCTGAAGGAATTTATATCTATGATAACCAGTTTTCTGGTGGGGGCACTTCACCCGACCACCTGGAATTGAAAGCCTTGAAATTGGCTCGATTTGGACTGGGTGGAAGCATTCCCGATGTACTTTGGGACGGGGTTGTCAATCAAGAGAAAACAGTTGATGGAGCCCTGCCGGATCACTTGAAATTATGCATTGATAATGCAGAAGCTGGTATTCTCAATGTGGATTTCCTCAATGGCTATCAAAATATCTCTACCGATATTTCCGCACATAAATGCCAGCTTGAGAAATTACCCCAAATTGTCCTGGAGTTTGAGCAGCCCGTAGAGGATCAGAAGACAGATAATCATCTGGCAGTATTAGAGGGTAGAAATGAATAGTTGGATATCCTGGGCAAGTGCCTTTATCCTGCTTGCAGGAATGATGCTGTCCACTATAGCAGGCTGTGATAAATCTCGCCCTCAAGTGGTCGTGTTTGCTGAAAATGCGATTCCGGAACGACTGAGTGATTGGAACCTGGTAAATATTCTCGATGGTGTATTAACGCCAAATATCGGAGTGGTGCCCTATGATCTCAACACAGGACTATTTACTGATTATGCCCATAAGTTGCGTACAGTGTGGATGCCTGATGGTGTTTCGGCCCGATATGGCGATGAGCAGTTTGACTACCCTGTTGGCACAGTTTTAACCAAAACATTTTACTATCCAAGGGGCGAAAACGAGACAGTACTGCGCACTGATAATTTCGAGCATGACTATGCTGAAGGCCGTATGGGTGAGGCCCTGGATATGCAGCGGGTGCGTCTGATGGAAACCCGGTTGCTAGTGAGGCGTGAGAGTGGCTGGCAGGCGATTCCCTATATTTGGAATGAATCACAGACAGAAGCGGTATTTGAAATTGCTGGTGATGCCAGTCGACTTAAGCTAAAAACGGCAACGGGGGATATTACAGAATTTACCTATGTGGTGCCTGATGCTAATCAGTGTGCTGGATGCCATGCAGATAATTTCACCGGCAAGAAAATTTCACCTCTCGGCCCAAGGGCCAGACACCTCAATCGAGATTACCCCTACCTCAGTGGTACAGAAAATCAGCTGAAGCACTGGCAAAAGATTGGTTATCTTCGTGATGTTCCCAAGACTATTGAACTGCCCAGCTTAGCCAAATTTATGGATAACAGTGTAACGCTGAATGAGCGAGCCAGGGCCTATCTTGATATCAATTGTGGTCATTGCCATAACCCTGCTGGCGCGGCCGATACCTCTGGTTTAATGCTAAATCATAGTGAGACAGACTTGCGTAAGTTGGGCTTGTGCAAGCCACCGGTGGCGGCGGGAACTGGCAGTGGCGAGCGCTTATTTGCCATAGTGCCGGGTGAACCGGATCACTCCATTTTGAATTTCAGAATTGAGTCTGTTGATCCCGGTGCGATGATGCCGGAACTGGGTCGCAGTTTGGTGCATGAGGAGGGGGTGGAGCTGCTGCGCCAGTGGGTTGCGGCTATGCCGGGTACTTGCACATAAACCCTTCTAAAAGACGGAGCTAGTTCAGAATAATGGGTACAGTGCCCGAGGGCACCGTACCTTTTCCGAACCCCATTTTAACCGTATGCTGCGGCTTCAGTAACCGGAGTGGCGGCGGGAATCAGCCCGTGGACCATCATGGTTACCGTACGCTCGAGTAGTGGTGAGTCGAGGGCAATAGTGCCACTCAGTATTTCATACTCTAGCTTTAGAATTGTGCCATGGGCGATCTGAGCTGCAGCTTCGGGGTCTGTGAGGCCAAGCAGGTGGAAGAATTCCTGCATCAGGGATTCCCGTGCATGGTTTGACATGCGTACTGCTCGTGTCAACTGCTCATTCCGCAGTGCTTCATTGCGAAATGCTAGTTCTATAAGGCGCCGGTCCTTGTCCTCAGCTTGGCTTCGGACATGGGTCAGCACAAAACGGGTTAGCTGTTGGACTAATAATTTGCGGCTACTGTTCGAGGCGCGTTCTTGTGCTGAAAGGTTACGGGCAGCGCTGAAGCTTTCTTCCTGAAGTTGGCGCGTACTCTCTAGTCCCTGTTCGACGAAATATGTAAATGAGTCGCTGATAAGGTCATTGAGGTCTTTAAAGTAGTAGGTAGTGGCAGCCAGGGGTACACTTGCTTCCCGGGCTACAGCGCGGTGACGAATACCGCGAATACCTTCCTTTACGATCAGTCGCAGGGTGGCCTCAAGGATTGCCTTGCGGCGCAGGCGGCTGTCGGCGCGTTGAGCGCGGCGGCCGTGGTAGACCAAATCAGACTTTCCATTGTCTACAGTCATAGCAGTATCCCTGTTCTTATTGCGTTGGCACCGATAGCACTCTCAAGCTGGTCGGTCGTGCCATTCTAGCCAAACGAATTCAAAAAGAGACAATAATGCTATTACATTCGATTACACCGGTATTGCACTGAAAAAGGGCTTTATTTTCAGTGTGTTAGCAAAGGTGTATATTTTTGGGCTTTTGGTGACAGATAGGTGTTTATTAATCTATCAAAGGAAAATAAATACGCCAAATATGAATATTTTATTTAGAAGAATAAATGAAATATGCCCTTTAAATAATCACTGGCAATCAAATGGTTTTCGCTAAACTAAGAGATTGCCGTCGATATTTTTTCTCCAAGTTTATTTCTAAGAAATTTTTCCGGTAACGCGAACACGTTTAGAGCCGGGAACAATTTTTACTTGTTGGCTGCGACGACGTTCAATACCTGAATCTATTGCATTTTTTGCTGCGATTAGTAGACCTGCAACCAGGAATGCTCCTGGGGGGAGTACCGCCACAAGTACTCCAGGATAGTTACTACCCAGAACCGAGATGCCCCAGTCTTTTGCCATGGGGCCGAGTAATAAATCCATATCTGAAAAGAGAGTGCCCTGGCCCAATATTTCCCGTACGGCGCCAATTACGATTAATACTGCGGTAAAGCCAACTCCCATCATAAATCCATCTACCAGCGAGGGAAGGACCGGGTTTTTACTCGCGAAGGCATCTGCACGCCCGAGAATGGCGCAATTGGTAACAATCAAGGGAATAAAAATACCGAGCACCAAGTACAACTCATAAGTGAAGGCCTTCATGAGCAGCTCGACACAGGTAACGAAGGTGGCGATGATCATGACCGAAGCGGGCAGTCGAACAGTATCTGGCATTTGCTGACGCACGAGGGATACCGCCAGGTTTGAGCAGGTAAGAACTCCGGTTGTGGCTAGGCCCAATCCAATAGCGTTGACCACTGTGCCTGTCACTGCCAACAGGGGGCAAAGCCCCAGTAGCTGCACCAGTGCAGGGTTATTCTTCCAAAGCCCATTGTGGGTGATTTCTGCGTAACCGGGGGTTGCCATCAGTTTTGCTCCATCTCTGGTTGGGCCCCATCTGTTTTTTCTGCTTCGGGGTTCTCAACTTCCACCGCACGCTTTGATATTGGCGCACTAAAAATCTTTTGGTGATTCTGTGCGACAAACTCCAATACTTGACGCACCTCATTCACGACCGCGCGCGGGGTAATTGTGGCCCCGGTAAACTGATCGAACACTCCGCCATCTTTCTGTACTTTCCATTCATTAGCGGGTGGATTTTTTAATGACAAACCATCGAATTGCAGTATCCAGTCACTTTTCTTCAGCTCAACTTTGTCGCCGAGGCCGGGGGTTTCGCTATGACCTGTAACCCGCACCCCGGCAATAGTACCGTCGCGGTTTACTCCCACCAGCAATTGGATAGGGCCTGAATAACCGTCGGGTGCCACCGCTGGCACAATCACAGCGGAGATTTTTCCATCCTCCCCCCGCGCGAGGTTGATATCACCACCCTGGGGGAGGCCGAGCTGGTTCCAGAAGACCTTGGGAATTGGATAGGTATCAACCAGTAGGTCGTTACTGTGGCGATCCAGGGGAATGATTTCCAACAGTGCTTTTGCCGATGCTGCCCGTATGGCGCGCTCAATGGGTTCACGTGTAGTGATCTGGGTCACTGCCAGCGTTCCGGCAGTGACCAGGGCAAATAGGGTTAAGACAGCGGCGTTTGTCGCCATGGACTGTTTGAGCATCAGTGCTCCTCCAGATCGGTGGCGCGTCGTGGCCGCTTATGGCCATAAGTGCGGGGCAGGGAATAATTGTCGATAGTGGGCGCGGCAAAGTTCATCAAGAGCACTGCGAAAGCCACTGCATCCGGGTAGCTGCCCCATGCGCGGATAATATAGGTAAAGAGTCCTACCCCCGCCCCAAAAATCAGGCGCCCCTTATTACTCGTACAGCCGCTAACCGGATCGGTAATAATAAAGAAGGCCCCAAACATGGTGGCACCAGAAAATAGGTGCAATAGCGGCGAACCTTCAGACAGTGAACTGCCACTGTCATAAAAAAACAGGGATAAAAGAGTCAGGGTGGCAAGCATCGCGACCGGCGCATGCCAGGTGATAATGCCGCGGAAGAGCAGAAATAGTCCTCCGAACAGGAAACCAAAACTAATGGTTTCCCAGCCAGCCCCAGCAAAGGTGCCCTTGTTGAAAATGGGCTCCAATTCATACAGCTGTGACAAAAGAACTGATTCATTGAGGCGGACAATCTCCAAGGGTGTAGCGCGGGTGAAACCATCCACGTTGTAATTGCCGAAGACGAGGGCGAAGGCTTCCCCAACACTGGGGGCACCCCCGATTACATCTGCAGCGCCCACCCAGCGAGTCATGTCCACAGGGAAGCTGATGAGTAGCACCACATAGCCCACCATTGCAGGGTTGAACGGGTTGTAGCCCATACCGCCATAGAGGTGTTTAGCCAGTATTACAGCCACGGCACTGCCTACTACCGGCAGCCACCAAGCACAATAGGGAGGAAGGGCGATGCCAAGGAGCAATGCGGTAACAAAGGCACTATAGTCACGCAAGTAAAAGGCCACGGGGCGATTGCGTAATTTCATCACCGCCGCTTCGCACAGCATGGCGGTGATAATCGACAAGGCAATATTGATCAGAACGCCTATGCCAAAGTAGATTACCATCGCCAGTACACCCGGGGCGGTGGCGGCGGCCACCTGCAGCATCACTTTGGCTGTTTGATCTCCGGAGCGGGCATGGGGAGAGGTGGCACGGATCAGTGACATTATTGATCTCCACCCTGTGCCGATTGCTGTTCATGCATCTTGTTTTCCAATTTTTTCTGCAGCTTCTCCAAGGCGGTCTCAAAAGCCTCTAGATTAGCGTCATCTTCTTCCCGGGCCTTTTGCAGTCGTGCTTCGGCTTTGGATACCCTCTTGCGTAGAGCATCGATATCCGCAGTGAGCTTTTCCGCATCACTTAACTGGGCCCGCGCCTCTGCGGCGGAACGGGCTTTGTTGATAGCGCGTACAGCGGCATTGGTTTCTTCTTTGCTGGGTTCTCGCGCGGGGTCGCGGTCAGCGCGTCGCTTGGCCAGGGTGAGCTTGTGTTCAGCTTCCTGTAGTTTCAATTCAGCGGCTTTGAGTTGAGCGGCAAGCTGGTCGCGCTGGCTGTCATTGGCGGTTTCCAGTTTGCCGCGTAGGCGCTCCACGCGGCTCTCTGCACTGGAGAACGTGCGCTGAGCACGGGCGAATAATTGCTGGGGGTCCTCTTGGCGGGACTGGACCCTAGCTAGCGCTGCGGCGACAACATCGGCCTCCTGTTTACTGGCTTTGGCTTGCTCAGACTCTGGGTTTTGCTCGCGCTGCTGGCGGGCCAGTTCGGCTGCCTTGCGTCGGGCTTCACGTTTTGCCTCTTTTTCCTTTTCCGCCTTTTCCAGGCGCAGTTTACGGAATTCGAAGCGGTCGCGAGCACGGTCGGATTTCTCCTTCTCCGCCTCGGTCTGGCGTATAGCCCCCTTTGCCGCGCGGTAATACTGGACCAGAGGAATCGTGCTGGGACAAACATAGGAGCAGGCCCCGCATTCAATGCAGTCAAACAAATTGTAAGCCTGTAGTTTTTCCCGTTCATCAGCGCGTGCATACCAGTAGAGTTGTTGTGGTAGCAGCGATGCAGGGCAGGCTTCTGCGCAGAAACCACAGCGGATACAAGCTTTGGCTATTGGAGCGGGTGGCAGCTCATCAATGGTAGGTACCAGCAGACAATTGGTGGTTTTTACAACTGGTGAGCTTTCATCATCAATGGTGTACCCCATCATGGGGCCACCGATAATCACCTTTTGCATCAATCCGCGGTGAATTCCGTGATGCTGAAGGATATGACGAATGGGGGTACCGATGGGTACTTCAATATTGCGTTGTCGCTCCAGGGCTTTGCCCACTACAGTGGTAACCCGGCTGATCAAAGGCTCTCCGAAGTGTACTGCGCGGAATATGGCTCTGGCAGTACCCACGTTCTGGCATACGATACCGACATTGGCCGGCAGTCCCTGGTTGGGGACCTCACGCCCTGTGAGAATCTGGATCAGTTGCTTTTCACCGCCGGAGGGGTATTTAGTAGGAAATACGACAATATCGAAACGAGTGCCTTTGGCGGCCTCGCGCATCGCTGCAATCGCTTGAGGTTTGTTATCCTCAATCCCGATGAGAACCCGTTCCGGTTCATCAAGGATGTAGGAAAGGATACCGACTCCGGCAATAATTTCTCCAGCGCGCTCCCGCATCAGCATATCGTCAGCGGTGATATAGGGTTCGCACTCGGTGCCATTGATAATCAAAGTATCAATCTCTGCACCGCCATGAGGGTCCAGTTTTACTGCAGTGGGGAAACCGGCACCTCCCATTCCCGCGATGCCGCAGTCACGAATTTTCTCCAGCAACTCCACTCGGCTGAGCTGGGTAAAGTCCTCACAGGTCTCAAGCTTGCACCAGCGCTCCTCACCATCGGTGCGAATAACAACGCAGTCTTCCACCTGCCCCGATGGGTGGGGGACGGCGCAGGGCTCTATAGCAACGACCTTGCCAGAGCTGGGAGCGTGCACTGGACAGCTGATCAAGCCATCCGCTTCAGCAATTTTTTGCCCCTTTAATACATCGTCACCAAGATTAACCAGTGGCAGGGCTGTAGCACCTGTGTGCTGTAGAAGGGGCACTATCAGATCTTCGGCTAAGGGAATACTGCCAATGGGCTCGCCGGTACTTTGATGCTTATTCTCCGGGGGGTGTACGCCACCGTGAAAATCATTGGGGCGCAGCTCCCGCGCTTTTTCGCTGGCAATTAACTGGGCCTCACGGGCAGCGCGACGCTCGGTAACCGCTTTCCGCTGTTGGGCTCTCTCTTGCTGTGCTTGGGTCTCGTTCTCGGGGCTCAAACTGCACCTCCCCCAGTTTCTGTCTGATTACCGCGACGGTCAGAGGCTATTAACTGGATGCCGTCCTCAGGTTTCCGGGGGTGCCAGTCTTGTAAAGGCATATCCACAGGCACCATATCAATACAATCCACTGGGCAGGGTTCCACACACAGGTCGCAGCCAGTGCATTCATCGGTGATGACGGTATGCATGTATTTAGCAGCCCCGGCGATAGCGTCCACCGGGCATGCCTGGATACATTTGGTACAGCCGATACATTCTGCCTCGCGAATAAAAGCGACTTTCTTTACTTCCTCTACCCCGTGCTCGGCGTCCAGTGGCATGGGTTCCATGTCCAGTAAGTTGGCCAGCTCATTGATGGTGGCCTGGCCTCCGGGTGGGCACTTGTTGATGGCATCGCCGTGCACGATGGCTTCCGCATAGGGTCTACAGCCGGGGTAACCGCACTGTCCACACTGGGTCTGTGGTAGTAGCGCATCAACCTGTTCCACCAGGGGGTCGCCTTCAACTTTAAAGCGTACAGCGGCAAATCCCAGCAGGGCACCAAACGTCAGCGCCATGCCGCCAAGTACCAGTAGGGGAGAGGAAATTTCTGAGATCCAGTCCAGCATCGTAAAACCCTATACCAGACCGCTAAAGCCCATAAATGCCAGGGACATCAGCCCAGCAGTTACCATACCGATAGCTGCACCGCGAAATGGCAGGGGTACATCTGCGGCAAAGAGACGCTCACGCATGGAGGAGAAAAGAATCAAAACCAGGGAGAAGCCTACAGCAGCTCCGAAGCCGTACAAGGTGGACTGCATAAATGTATGGGCCTTCATGGTGTTTTGCAGGGCCACTCCTAATACTGCGCAATTAGTGGTGATTAGAGGTAGGAAAACCCCTAGTACCTTGTACATTAATGGGCTGGTTTTCTCGATAAACATTCGCGCAAACTGCACTACTACTGCAATTACCAGAATAAAGGAGATAGTGCGCAAATACTCGATACCAAAAGGCTCAAGCAGGTAGGTATTTACCAAGTAGGAGCAAATTGACGCCAGGGTTAGTACAAAGGTTGTGGCACCGGCCATGCCCACGGCGGTCTCCAACTTGTTGGAGACACCCATAAAGGGGCACAGGCCCAGAAACTGTACCAACACATAGTTGTTGACCAGGATGGTACTGAGCAGGATAACTGCGAATTCGGTCATAACAGGTCCGGTTGAAGCCCTGGGGCGAAATGGCACGAGCGCTATGGCGGTGTATATGCCCCTGCCCCTGATAGTGGTGCGTTCTGTGAGCAAGGTGTCCGTCGAATGTCGCGCAGGGCCGGTATTATGGGTGAGTCGCAGAGGGCCTTCAACTCGGAACAGGCATCTTCTGGCAGGTGAGGGGCCCCAGCTTCGGGGTCAGTAATATGACCAAATAGCCGCTGCATGACTATAAGCTGTGCGAGGTTATTGAGATATGGGGTTGTCGTTAGTGTCCATATAAAAAATAGGGCTTATTTCAGCTGGTTTGCCGGTTGTGAGTGTAGTTTCGGGTGAATTAAGTGAACTCCTTTGAACTTTCTCGATAAATGCTGGCGCGCCCCTTTACAGTAAATTGACGTGGCCATATCTATGGCTGGACAAATCCTAATATCAGTTGGAGCCGTGAAATGTCGGATCAACCTTATACCCCACCAAAAGTCTGGACCTGGGATTCGGAGAGCGGTGGGCAGTTCGCCAAGATCAATCGCCCGGTGGCGGGTGCCACACATGAGAAGGCGTTGTCCCGGGGTAAGCACCCGATGCAGCTGTATTCACTGGGGACGCCGAATGGGGTCAAAGTGACGATCATGCTGGAGGAGTTGTTGGAGCTGGGTTTTGATGGAGCTGAATACGATGCCCATCTGGTTCGTATTACTGAGGGAGATCAGTTTGGCAGTGGTTTTGTGGAGGTGAACCCCAACTCGAAAATTCCTGCTCTTTTGGACCAGAGCACAAATCCGCCTATCAGGGTATTTGAAAGTGGCTCGATACTCCTTTACCTGGGAGAGAAGTTTGGCGCCTACCTACCGCATACCCCGGAGCAGCGCACGGAAACTCTCAACTGGCTTTTCTGGCAAATGGGCGCTGCCCCCTATCTCGGTGGTGGTTTTGGCCACTTCTATGCCTACGCCCCTGAGAAGTATGAATATCCGATCAATCGTTTTGCTATGGAAGTAAAGCGGCAAATGGATGTCTTGGATCAGCAGCTGGCAAAACACCAATATATAGCCGGGCGTGAATACACTATTGCAGATATCGCGATCTGGCCCTGGTATGGAGCATTGGTACGCAATGAGGCTTATGATGCTGCCGAATTTCTCGATACCCAAAGTTACAAACATCTGAATCGCTGGGTTGAGGAAATTGCCGCACGGCCTGCGGTGCAACGTGGACGCATGGTAAATCGAACCTGGGGAGATCCCAAAAAACAGCTTCACGAGCGCCATGATGCCGGTGATTTTGAGACAAAGACCCAGGACAAATTAACAGATGAAGAGAGCTAACAGGGAGTTGTTTATGAGAAAAAAGCTCGCCTTCCTCTTTAGAAAGTACGCAGTGAAAGCATCAGCTGAACTATTTGCGAGGTGCGTGGCAGCCGCCACAATTTCTCGGTAATAAAACCAGCAGCGAATGCCAGACCGAGCATTAGTGGTACAGGAATTGAACTCAGGAGTTGGCGGGCCTGCTGCTGCTGTTGATTGATTAAGTGCAATGCGCTACGACGCTGTTTTTCTGTATCGTGGCGGCATTGTTCAATCTGTTTATTTAAAGTTCTCAGCGACATCGCTTAAGGCCTCTTTCACCTGCCGCTTGGTTTCTTCAAACCCAAGCAGCGGGCGCAGTTTCTGTTGGTATATCAGCACGCCGATAAAAATAGCAATTTGTAATAAGAGAAAGACGAGAAAGCCAATATAGATAGACTGGGAAAAATAGTAGGCAAAAAGGCCTACGCCGCCGCAAATAGTGACAAGCAGGGCTGTTCCCAGGGGCACTAACATCAGTTGCAAAAATATAAGGCGTTTGCCAGCAGTCAGAGTCCGATCCAATTCCAATTGGAATAATCGCTGAATATTGCTGATCCAGGCAGTAAGTAACGTGAGAGTGGCTTCGGCACGGGCCAAAGTTGTTTCTAAACTGTCATCGTCGCTATTTCCAACGCCGTTGGCTGATCCATCTGTTTCGTCCCGGCCGCGATCGTGCGCAGCCGGGCCGGAATTAGAGTCAGGCTTTTTTCCATTTCCCATCTAGGGTATCCCTACCGGTAAAAAAATGATCAGAGCTATTTAAAAAGCTTAGCGATTGCCCAACCGACTACAAAGGCACAACCCACCGCAAGAATTGGGCGTTCCCGCAATGAAGATTCCGCTTTTTCCATAACTTCCGCAGCACGCTGTCTCTGGGTTTCCACTGAAGATTTAGCTCGCTGTCTCAAGCTTTCCGCAGCATCAGTTGCCGCCTCGCCTGCGAGATTATAGGCCTGTTGCAGCTTTTCCCTACTGGAGTTTGTGTGGGGAGATCTTGCAGTTGCCATCGGGTTGCTCCTTTTCAGGGGTTGATTGGCAAGGAATGATATAGTCGTCCCCTGTATTCCCCAGTCAAATTAGCGCTTTTATTAGGGGAATTGAAAATAAGCACAATTAATTATTTTATAAAAAGCTATATACACTCTCTTTTCTTGTCTCCTAACCAAAATCACTGAAATTCCTTCCTGGGTATAAGTACTTTTTAGGGTGAGAATCGTGCCCAATGGGTAGGATAGTGACCCCGAGCCTTAATTGTGATCATTTTTCTAAGGCTCTGTTGGGTGCGGGGAGAGCATATAGATAGAAGAGGGAAGTCACGGCTTAAGGGGTGCGTTGTCGAATTCCCGTCTCCAGGATTCAATATTATTAACCACGCCATTTAATAGGCGCTGGCGGCTTTCTCGGCTGATCCAGGCATTGTGAGGGGTAAGGATTAGGTTGGGAATGTCGTTATCCAGCAGAGGGTGGCTTGCGGGTGGGGGTTCTTCGCTGAGTACATCCAAGGCTGCCCCACCCAGCTTGCCGCTGCGCAATGCGTCGGCGAGAGCTTCCTCATCTACCAGGCCGCCGCGGGCTGTATTGATCAATAGAGCGCCGGGTTTCATTGCAGCGATAAATGTGCGATCGATAAGTTTCTCAGTTTGCTCTGTGAGTGGACAGTGCAGACTGAGCACATCTGACTCCGACTGCAACTGCGCCAGGGGCACCCGGTTTTTCTTTTCAGTTTGTCCGGAGGATTCAGCGATCAAAATCCGCATATCCAGAGCCTCGCCGAGGCGAGCAACCCTCTGACCTAACTCCCCATAGCCAATAATGCCGAGAGTTTTTCCCGATAGTTCAACTACTGGATGATCCAGCAGGCAAAAAATCTCTGACTGACTCCATTGTCCCGCCATTACGTCCTGGTGATAGAGGTGCCAACGTGAGGCGAGGGCCAGCATTAAGGCCAGAGTATGTTGTGGCACTGAGGCTCCAGCGTAGCCTTGGACATTGCGCACTGGGATGTCGAATTCTTTTGCGGCCTCAAGGTCAACATTGTTGGTGCCGGTAGCGCATACACAGATCAGTTTGAGGTTTTTTGCTTGCGCTAAAACGGCGCGATTTAATACCACCTTGTTGGTGATTACCACCTCCGCATCGGCAATGTGCTCAGCAGTTTGCGTGTCGGAAGTGGTATCGTGGAAATCCCAGTGGTCTAGACTGTTTTGCAGGGCTGATATGTCCAACTCCTCCAGCTTCATTGTCAGTGCGTCAAGAAATACGCCGCGCATGGGGTCTCCTTAGTTTCTGTGTTGTTTTAGGCATGCTACGGCAGTTGATGCCGATTGCAATGGCTTCGCTGGAGGGGCGCGTGATCTGTCCTGTGTGGGTGGCTACGGTTTGTTTGTCGGGCCTTTCTGTTTCAGTTGAAGAGGGCTCTTAATGGGAATATCGGTAACCGCAGCAACACTGGTTTTAGTATCGGCATTTCTCCATGCGGGATGGAATTTACTGGGAAAATCCCGCACACCTTCCCCGGCTTTTTTTTGCATCGCCACACTGAGCGTGGGCTTATTACTTCTTCCCCTTGGTGTTTGGGTCTTGTCTCAAGCACAGGGATTGCCGCGTGCGTTCTGGCTGCTTCTGATAGGCAGTGGCTTTTTTCAGATGATTTATATGGGAGGCCTGGCGTTAGCATACCAGCGCGCCAATATGGGGCTTGTTTATCCCATAGCACGAGCACTGCCTGTATTACTGGTGGCGCTGGCAACGGTGCTGCTCGGACAGACTCTGCCGTGGCTTGCCTGGCTGGGCATGTTACTGGTCACCATTGGCTGTCTGTTAGTGCCACTGGTGTATTTTCGTCAATGGCACTGGCGCGCTTACTGGCGAGCTGATTGTGCCTGGGCCCTGGTCGCCGCACTGGGGACTGTAGGGTATTCACTGGCAGATAAGGGAGCTTTACTCCACCTGGAGACAGCTCTCGACGGTGCCGTTCGGCCTATGGCGATGGCATACAGTTACCTGGGTATGCAGTTCTTTGCCAGCGGCTTGTGGTTGCTTTTCGGTTGTCTTGGTAGCAATGGGCGTGCCCAATTGGTGCGAAGCCTGGGTGATTTGAAGCTCGGGTTAGTAACGGGACTGATGATGGGAGCTACCTATGGCCTTGTTTTGCTGGCCATGGCGATGACGGAGAATGTGAGCTATGTAGTGGCCTTGCGCCAGCTCAGTATTCCGCTGGGAGTTGGTTTTGGTATCTGGCTATTAAAAGAGCCGGCATACAGGCCCCAACTGCTTGGTGTGGGGCTAGTATGCGCCGGCCTGATTGCGGTGTCACTGCGCTAGGCTAGGGACATCGCCAGATTCAATTACATGACTCGCATGCCGGGCTTGGCGCCCTCGTGAGGCTCTAGAATCCAAAGGTCTTTACCACCAGGCCCGGCGGCCAACACCATACCTTCGCTCACCCCGAAGCGCATTTTGCGCGGCGCCAGATTAGCTACCATGACAGTATGCTTGCCCTCCAGTTCTTCTGGCGAATAGGCGCTCTTGATGCCGGCAAACACCTGTCGTGTTTCGCCGCCCAAGTCTAGGGTCAGCCGCAGTAACTTACCGGCGCCCTCTACGTGTTCTGCTTTGGCAATCAGGGCGATACGCAGGTCTACCTTGGCGAAATCATCGAACTGGATTTGCTCGGCAATGGGCTCATCGGCCAGGGGACCTGTGGCGGCCTTGGCCTCGGCCTGCAGTTGGGCCAGAGACTCCTTTGCCGCATCCATCACTGCATCCACTTGGGTTTTTTCTACACGCTGCAGCAGCGGCTTGAACTTGTTGATCTCATGGTCGACCAGAGGTGTAATCGCACTGTTCCATCCCAGCCCGCTGTTGAGGAATTCAGCCGCCTTTTGCGCGGTGTTGGGCAGTATTGGGGCGAGCCATGTGATCAGCGCGCGGAACATATTCACGCCTTGAGAACAAATTGCCAGTACTTCGGACTCAGCTCCTTCCTGCTTAGCCAGGGACCAGGGGGCTTTGTCGGCGATCCAGGCATTGGCAGCATCGGCCAGTGCCATAATGTCACGCATGGCGCGGGCATATTCGCGCTGCTCATAGTAATTGGCAACGCGTGGTGCGGCTTCTATAAACTGGTCCCACAATTTTTCATCGGCCAGTTCAGTGGCGAGCTTGCCACCGGCCTTACTGACAAACTTGGCGGTGCGTGAGGCGATATTGACTACCTTGCCTACCAAGTCGGAATTCACCTTGGCGATAAAATCATCCAGGTTGAGGTCCAGGTCATCCACTCCGGCGGTGAGTTTGGCGGCGAAGTAGTAGCGCAGGTATTCGGGATTCAGGTGATCCAGGTAGTTGCGGGCGTTGATAAAAGTGCCGCGGGACTTGGACATTTTCTTGCCGTTGACGGTTAGGAAGCCATGCACACATACCTTGTTGGGGGTGCGGAAATCTGCGGAGTCCAGCATGGCCGGCCAGAATAGGGCGTGGAAGTTGACGATATCCTTGCCGATAAAGTGATATACCTCAGCATTGCTGTCTTTCTTCCAGTAATCCAGCCAGTCGCTACCATTCTTGTCGCAGTAATTTTTCAGGCTAGCCATATAGCCGATAGGAGCATCCAGCCATACATAGAAATATTTGCCCGGCGCGTCTGGGATCTCAAAACCGAAGTAAGGTGCGTCGCGGGAGATGTCCCATTCCTGCAACCCCTCTTCGAGCCACTCGGCCAGCTTATTGGCGACTTCATCCTGCAGGGTGCCGGAGCGAGTCCAGTCACGCAGAAATTCGGTGAAGGCGGGCAGTGTAAAAAAGAAGTGCTCGGACTCTTTTTCCACCGGTGTAGCGCCAGAGATGGCGGAAACCGGATCGATTAGCTCTGTGGGGCTGTAAGTAGCGCCACAAGCCTCACAGTTATCACCGTATTGATCGGGTGTGCTACAGCGTGGGCAGGTACCCTTGATATAGCGGTCTGCCAGGAATAGCTGTTTCTCTGGATCGAATGCCTGGGTGATGGTGCGAGAGGCGATATGGCCATTGTCGCTCAAACGCTGATAAATCATAGAGGACAACTCGCGGTTTTCCTCTGAATGGGTGGAGTGGTAATTATCCACGCCGATCAGGAAGTCGGCAAAATCACGCTCATGTTCCGCCTGCATGTTGGCGATGTGCTGCTCCGGAGTCAGGCCCAATTGTTCGGCCTTGAGCATGATTGCGGTGCCGTGCGCATCATCTGCGCAAATGTATAGGCAATCGTTGCCGCGCGCACGCTGGAAGCGCGACCAGATGTCGGTCTGGATGTACTCGAGAACGTGGCCCAGGTGCAGGGAGCCATTGGCATAAGGGAGTGCGCTGGTGACTAGGATTTTGCGCGTATCGGGCATCGGTTTTTCCATCGCTTTGGGGTTGCGGCCGGGGGCTCCGCTGGAGCGGCCGGAGAACGTCAAAAGACCGCGGAATATAGCAGATTTGTGCTATGCCGGGGAGGTATGTGGGATGTCGTTGAAATGATCCATTCACTGGCGTTGGGCTGTTTCATCCTACACAATGCATCCCAGACAAGAAGCACCAAGAGGGAGATACCGTGAGCGATCATCACGACCATGAAGAGCTATCAATGGAAGTTCAGGCCGAACTCGAGCGCCTGGCTGAATGCCTTGGTCAGTTGCACGACTCGGCCAGTGGGTTGTTACTGGACGAGTTGGATGCGGACATTGAGGTAGGTTACGAGGGCGATACAGTGCTTGTAGGTATAACCCTTGGCTACCCTTGCGCGAGCCAGGTGGAATCCTGGCACAAAAGGGTCAAAGAGGCCTGTGAGCCCTTGTTGAAAAGTGGCCCCCTGGGTGGTAGCAGCCTGCAGTTTGAGCTCTTCAGTGATATCCCCGCGACTTCATCGCCAAGTGCCCCTGAGCCACTGCAAGGGGTAAAAAATATCGTTGCGGTAGCCTCTGGCAAGGGGGGGGTGGGGAAGTCCACCACAGCAGTAAACCTGGCGCTGGCGCTGGCGGCAGAGGGAGCCCGGGTAGGGTTACTCGACGCAGATATCTATGGCCCCAGCCTACCTACGATGCTCGGTACTGAGGGGCAACGTCCTCACGTAAAGGAGCAGAAATTCTTTGTGCCGGTGGATGCTCTGGGAATTGAGACCATGTCTCTGGGCTACCTGATGACTGAGGATACCCCAGCTGTATGGCGTGGCCCGATGGCCAGTGGTGCTCTTAATCAAATCCTTACCCAGACTTTATGGTGCGATGCAAAGGAAGAGCTAGATTACCTGATTGTGGATATGCCGCCCGGCACAGGTGATATTCAGCTGACATTGGCACAAAAAACTACTCTAGCTGGGGCGATTATAGTGACTACCCCCCAAGACTTGGCGCTGAAAGATGCCATCAAGGGAGTAGAGATGTTCCGTAAGGTCTCTGTGCCTGTACTTGGTATCGTCGAAAATATGGCACTGCACACCTGCTCCAAATGTGGTCACAGCGAACCGATTTTTGGCGTTGGTGGCGGTGAACGCATTGCTGAGGAATACGATACACATTTACTTGGTGAGTTGCCGTTGGCACAAAAAATCCGTGCAGATGTCGATAGTGGCTGTCCGAGCGTTACCGCAGATCCAGATGGGGAGATTGCTGGGTTTTATCGGGAAATTGCTCGTAAAGCTGCTGCTCAAGTCTGGCTCAATGCCAGTAGCGAGGAGGACCTTCCAGAAATCGAAATTAGTTGAACCCATTCGCGATATTGATCACAAAGAATTAATTTTTTTATTATTGTGGTTTTTCGCGGTGGTAAAAATCCCTATATTGAGCCTCTCCGGTGTGCCTTCCATGGAATTTTCTGTTGTGTGAAAGGTGCCTAAATCAATGGCCGGGTATTATACCCGGCCATTACGTATCAACTGTCGGTTTGTGAGTTCTGGCCGAACAGTGCCTCAACCTTTTAATTAAAATATTTTTCGTAATTTACGGGTATCACTGTAGGTTGCCTTATTTAGAAGCTTAAAGGGAGGTTGTCCGTATTTGCAGTATTTTAGGGGGCATTTGCTCTGCACTGAGATTGATGATTGTGTTAATGAGCATTTATACCTATTTAAGAAAAATTAAGTATTTATGCTGTATTTATGCTGGTGGTCGTCATAGCTATTAGTCAGTGATTCTGCCAAGGCTTCACAATTCAGGGAGGGCAAAAGGCCGATATAGATTGCGTGATAAGAAATTTCGACGATCCGGCAGAACAGCACAAATTTGTCGGGTTAAAGTGATAATTTCAGGAGTGTGCGAAAAGTCCCCAGCAGCTGCGTTAGCCATAGTTGCAGGTGAGGCTCATAAAAGGCATTGCAAAAGCTGTAGTCGATAAAAATAACAAAGACAAAAGCGCGGGTGCTTATATCAATGAATTTTCAAATCAGCTATCGACCGATAGGGGGTATTGCGCGGGTATTATTTTATGGGCCGGTTGGTTTTGCGGAGAAAATGGAAGCTGCAGCCCGGCTTGTGGAAAAATACCGCCACAGGGTGCCATTACGAGTACTTTTGGACCTGCGCTATGCGCGTTCGAAAGTCACTTTAGAGGAGCAGCGGAAATTTACTACTTACATCGCGGAGCATCCGGTATTGCGACGTGCTTATATAGCTGTGTTGCATCCACGCAGTCGTTGTACATCTCCGCTGGCGACACAGGGGACCTGCCTATGCAGACATAGCTCGCGGGAATTTGTCGCCGAAGCCGAGGCTGAGGCCTGGCTTACCCAAAATAAGGGAGCTGTCAGGCCTGTCGCGCTCTAGTTATTTTAAGCCTGCTGCTGGATCTGTGTGCGCTGGGCTTCAGCCTGGCGTCGGCGCTCTTCTTTTTTCTGCAGACGTTTATTTGAGGTCAGGTCACGGGCATCCTGTCCCATATGTTTTTCGCCCCGTTGTTTGGCCAGCTGAATCTGCCTTTCACGCTCGCGGAAGCGGGCGCGATCGGCATCGCTGACCTTGTCGTGGCAGTGTGGGCAACTGACCCCCTGTTCAAACAGTGGGGACTTCTGGTCTTCCTGAGTGATCGGCATTCGGCAGGCGTTGCACTGGTCGTACTGCCCGCGTTCCAGGTCGTGGTTGACAGTAACACGCTCGTCGAAAACAAAGCACTCACCTTCCCATAGGGACTCCTCTTTGGGCACCTCTTCGAGGTACTTCAAGATCCCGCCGTGCAGGTGATACACCTCTTCAAAGCCCTGCTCTTTCATATAGGCTGTGGACTTCTCGCAGCGAATGCCCCCAGTGCAGAACATGGCGACCTTCTTGTGTTTGGTCGGGTCCAGGTTTTCTTTTACGTACCGGGGAAATTCGCGGAAAGTATCGGTTTTTGGGTTGATTGAATCCTTGAAAGTACCGACTTGGAATTCATAGTCATTGCGAGTGTCGACTAAAACGACTTCTGGGTCGCTGATCAGGGCATTCCAGTCCTTGGGTTTGACGTAGGTCCCCACCACGCGGAGAGGATCAATACCCTCCACACCCATAGTGACAATTTCCCTCTTCAGTTTGACTTTGCTGCGAAGGAAAGGCATCTCGCCGGTAAGGGATTCCTTGTATTCCAGTTCGGCTAGACGCTTGTCAGATCTTAGGTGGGCAAGGACAGTGTCTATGCCCGCGCGGGAACCGGCAATAGTGCCGTTAATGCCCTCGCTGGCCAGAAGTAGGGTGCCGCGTACACTGTGTTCCAGCATGACATCCAGTAGAGGGGCGCGCAGAGACTCGAAGTCCTCCAGGGTGACGAACTTATAGAGTGCACATACAACAAATTGATCCATGGTACTTCCTCATTTGCGGGCCGGAGCGTAAATCCGGAGCAGAAAAAATCGCCGCGCATTTTATCGCAAAAAAAACAGCTTGTCGTACATTTAGCAAGCAGTTCATAGCTTGCCCCAACACAGATTTGTGGTTGACCGGGAGGCTGCAAATTGTCAAAGTTCTGGCCGAAATATAAGGGTCACAGCGAGGCGAACCCCATGGGCGAAGAATTTGCACCGAAAGAGTCGGAGTTAAGCCAGGTCTACCGCGAGGGCGAGGTTTCTGTCCAAATTGATATTTATGAGGATGGAGAGGGCGGCTGGCTACTTGAAATCGTCGATGAGAATAATAACTCCACGGTGTGGGAAGACTCATTCGAGACTGAAAAAGAGGCCCTGGATGAGGCGGTGGATGCTCTGCGTGAGGAGGGCATTACGGCCTTTATAGGCCCGGTACAGGAGGTAGATGGTCATTGGTGAGTAGTTCTTTTCATACATCATGCGGGAGGCTGCGCCCCGTCTAAAGCCGGCAAACCCACCGGCTTTTGAGGTGCCACCGACTTTTACTGCTATGGTTAAGGTGAGAAGGGAATCGCGACTGTGTGACAGCACACCCAATCACCGCGCCGTCGCGAGGCAACTGTGTAGTCTTTGTCTCCGGCGGTGCTATCTAGCCAGCGGTTACCCTGCCGATGAAACTGCGCTGCGTATTGCCTCTTCTATCTTTGTGCATTCTGCCAGCCTCTGCTGAAACCTTAATTCTCTCCGATAAACAGCTGCTTAATACAGGCCTCAAGGAAGCTCGTCTGATTTCAGAACTACATGGTTACGCCATTGTAGCTGGGCGCTATTGCGTGGATTGTGATGAGAATTTGGCAATTTATATTCATCAGATCCCCCGACAGGAGGAGGGTGGTGGTGAATTGCTGGGCTCGATAGGTTCTGACCGCTATACCTACCCAGGTCGCTATATCGATTACATGACCAAAAAACTGGTAGAGAAAACCCGGATGTTTTATGGCTACTGTTATGAAGGGCAAGCTTCTTTACTGTGGCTTACGGAATACTTCACTGGTGACAAGTGGGTCAAAGCGGAGTATCTGATAGTGCTGGGTGATAATGGACTAGAACATCGCTATAACGAGAACCAGCAGCCGGGTATTTTTAATCTTGAAAATGAAGACTGTCGGGAGTTAAAGGGTATCTTTGCAGAAATGGAGCCTTAGGGATTTTTAAAAAGAATATAAGCCCTTAGGCTCATCTGTGCTTTTAATAGCAAGGTATCGCACAATAAAAAAACCCCGCTGGAGGGCGGGGCCAAAAGGGTCGTTGAAATCAGTTCTGCTTACTTAACAGGTTCGAAAACAATCTTCAGTTTTTTCTTGCCCCAAGCTCGGGCTTTGCGAATATCTTTTTCCATCCACACGTCAATACGGTTGGTAAATCGCTTGTTCATACGGTCACGCACAGTGTAAGTACCGGGCAGACCTTCAATTTGTACTTTGGCACCGTTCGTCAGGCCGTGCTTTTCCAAGTCACGGGATACGGCAATTATTTTATCGCCTGGGCGCAGGCGGTTGTTCCAGGCGGCAACCCAAGGGTCGCTGTCAGTTTGTCCTGGTACAGAGTTATAGGCGGTTGCATCAACGATCATGGTTTTCTTGATTGCCGCGGACGCGTTGACACTTACACCAATTGCAAGAAGAGCGGCGATGAAAAAAGCTGTATTGCGCAGAGTCTGTTTCATGATGTCCCATTACCTCCAGGAATCAAATGGTCACAAGCCAAGAGGCGCTTGTGAAATTTCCAAGTGTTTTTGGAAATCGTTGATCAATATTTAATCAACGCTGGTTATATTACCGGCGATTTAGGAGGTATCAACTTTTTCTTATTTGATGACAGGATCACCAGCAGAACGGAGGCGGGCATAAAAACTTTGGAATTATTTGTTAAATAAATAGATAAAATAGAAATTTTAAAAGCATAATATGGAAATTTTTTACTCTAAAAAAGAATTAAAAAGGTCTTTCAGAGGGAAATAATTTCAATATCAAAAATCCACCTGACAGCGATGTCATTCTAAATATTGCTGGGCGGTACGAGGATCGGCTTTCTAATTAGCAGCAAAAAAGTAAAAAATTTCTCTGTAACTATTTGTGACTAGACCTTCAAAACCTTCATATTGGAGAGATATAGGGTTATGAAATGGTGTGACTAATTATCCATATGGCCGGTTGGGCTTAAAGAGCATTTTTGTCGAAGGCTAAAGAGTAGTTTCGGGGTTCTGACCAATAGGTTCCACCTGCTGACGCAATGTGGCGAGATAGTCAGCATCCTCTTTCAGGTCAGGGAGTTTGTATTGAAGATCTAGTTGTACCGCTTTCTCCAGCCATGCGATAGCTTCTTCCAGATTTCCTTGCCACTCACATACCTGTCCGATATTGAAGTAAGTAATGGCCAGGTTATGCCACTCTTCCTGAGCCGATAGCCCGTTAATAGCACTCTTATAAAGAAGGTAAGCGGTGTTTAGTAGGTGGGCACGTTGGGTTATGGTTTCCTCGCTGGCTGCTTGGCGATGGTAGGTGTGTGCCATAGCTGAGCGCACCCTGGCAGCAGAGTGTGGCAATTCAGCACCGGAGTCCAGGTAATTCAATACAGATTTAAACTGGGCGCGAGCCAGAGGGTAGAGATCAGGGCGGGATTTTGCTCCCAGGGCATTTAACACAATGCCATAGCGATAACGCAGGGCCTGCTGCTGTGCTGGGTAAGGGGATAGTGCGGAGATAGCTTTTTCATAAAGGGGCAGAGCGGCACCGTATTCCCCTTTACGAGCCAGAGTTTCAGCTTCATTCACCCAGGTAACAGCGCCATGGGTGCTGCTGTGCGAGTCGAGCTTCTCGATTTGGGCATGTTGTGTGATCGATATAGCGGGCACTAGTATCGCAAGGGTGAGAAGGGCGCAAAATAGGATCTGAAAACTGAAAAAATTTCTGTGCATAAGGATTTCCGCAATCTGGCCCGGTCGACGGTAACAAGGCCCACTTTCGTAGGCCCCTTACGTCAGTAAATCCCTAGTTCTTGAGTTGTGCCAGGAGTCCTTGCAGAGGGTGGCGCAGGCTGACACCTGCGAAGCGATTGGCTTGGCAGCGACAGGAATAACCGGTGGCTAGTTGGTTGCCCTTGCCGCCACTAAGTTTGGGTGCCCATGACTGCTGGAATATTACTTGCGAGGTATCCTTGTGTGTGGCCTCGTGGCCATAAGTGCCCGCCATTCCGCAGCAGCCGAGACTTTCGGTTTGCAGTTCCAGGCCGAGGGTGGCAAAAACCTCCTGCCAATCCTTCAAAGAAGCGGTGGCGTTGGTTTGTTCACTGCAGTGGGGCAAGAGCTGAAAACTGGCTGGGCGCACTCGCTCGCGTTGTTTGTATAGGTGTTCTTCTTGCTGTGCCAGCCACTCCTGTAAAAGATGGACTTTCGGTGCCTGTTCGCCCAGGAGTTTTTTGTACTCGGAGCGGTAGGTGAGAGTCATGGAGGGGTCTATCCCCACAAGAGGTATGCCACTGTCCGCCAGATTGTTGAGCATCTCGCTATTACCCTCGGCAACCCGTTGAAACTGGCGCAGGAATCCATGCACATGCAAGGGTTTGCCGTTGGCGCGGTAGGGAGCAAGTATCGGTACAAAGTCCAACTGTTTGAGCAGGCGCAAGATATCGGCCACCACTTCAGCATCAAAATAACTGGTGAAAGCATCTTGCACGATGATTACCGCCCGGCTGCGCTGGGACGGTCCCAGGGTTTCCAGGCAGGCTTTACTGGCAGTAGGCACGCCGAGTTCACGCACACTGGCTTGCAGAGTTTTCTGCGATAACTGAGGACTATCTACCATGCCGAAAATACGTTCCATTAAGAAGGAAACCGGCTTCAGTTTTAAGGGCCAATTGTAGAGCTGTGGCAGTTTTGCCATATGCGGCATCAGAAATTCCAGTCCGCCGACGGCGTAATCTTTTAACGGACGCAGGTATCGGCTGTAATAGAGTTCGAGAAACTTGCTGCGGAATTCCGGTACATCTACTTTGATTGGGCATTGGCCGACACAGGACTTACATGCGAGGCAGCCTTGCATGGCTTCATTCACTTCGTGGTTGAAGTCGTATTCGCCGCGGGTTTTAGCCAGGGTATTGATGAAGCGTTTGGGCAGGCCGACAAAAAAGGAGCGCTCGCGGTACTTGCGCGCGCTGGCTACAGCATCTACATCGTGCTTGCTTAACAGCCGCAGCCATTCGCGCATTAGAGAGGCGCGCCCCTTGGGAGAGTGGATTCGATTGCGGGTGGCCTTATAGGACGGGCACATCGCTTCATCGGGGTTCCAGTTAAAGCAGGCGCCGTTGCCATTACAGTGCACGCCTTCATCATAGCCCTCCCATACCTGGGCTGGGATCTGTCGGTCGAGTTCTCCGCGGGTGTTTACCGCATCAATTTTCAGCAGGCTGGAGTTGTCATCAGGCGTGGCAATTTTGCCGGGATTAAACTGGTTACGTGGATCGAAAGCGGATTTAATTTTTTGCAGCTCGGGATACAGTTCCCCAAAAAATTCTGGTGCATACTCGGAGCGAATGCCTTTGCCGTGTTCCCCCCAAAGTAGCCCCTTATATTTTTGCGTAAGTGCCACGACCTGGTCGGTGATTGGGCGAATTTGTGCGGCCTGCTGAGGATCTTTCATATCGATAGCTGGACGCACATGTAATACACCGGCATCCACATGACCGAACATGCCATAGTCGAGGTTGGCTTTATCCAATACTGCGCGAAACTCAGCAATAAAATCTGCCAGGTTTTCGGGCGGTACGGCGGTGTCTTCCACGAATGGAATCGGGCGTTTTTCCCCTTGGGCATTACCCAATAGGCCTACCGCTCGTTTGCGCATGGCCCATATCCGGTTGACCTCCGTGTGACCGCGGGCGATGGAATAGCCGAAGCTTTTACCCGGTCGGCCTATGGTCTCATCAATGTGCCCAGTGAATGTTCTTAATGCATGCTCCAGCTCTTCTTCTGTGTCTGCAGCGTATTCCACCAAGTTGACACCTTTGACTGGGCGATCCTCTGAGGGAAAAAATTCGCTCACGCTGTGCCATACGATATCTTCCATGGCCAGCTGCAGGACTTTACTGTCTACCGTTTCGATAGACATGGGCCCCGCGCGCATCAAATCATTAGCATCGCGCAGTGCTTCCTGGAAGTGATCATACTTCAAGTTGACTAGCGCTACGCACTTGGGGATGGGTAGAAGGTTTAGCTTCGCTTCAGCGATAAAACCGAGGGTCCCCTCGGACCCGCAGAGTACACTATTGAGGTTAAAGCGCTCGCCTTCGCGGATATGGGCCAAGTCATAACCAGTAAGGCAGCGATTGAGCTTGGGGAACCTCTGTTCAATTAATTCGGCTTTTTCCCTGGCGATGTCATCACAGGTTTCGTGTACCTTTGCGGAGCGGCTGTCCTCTTGACATATTTTTTGTAGCTCTGTTTCCTCTATGGAAGAGGAGTGCCACAGCTCCCCCCCCATGAGTACTGTATGCAGCTCGAGCACGTGATCGCGGGTTTTACCGTAAACACAGGAGCCCTGGCCTGAGGCATCGGTATTGATCATGCCGCCGATGGTGGCGCGGTTACTGGTTGATAGCTCAGGTGCAAAAAACAGACCATGGGGTTTCAAGGCGGCATTTAACTGGTCTTTAACTACGCCAGCCTGCACTCGCACCCAGCATTCTTTTGCATTGATTTCCAGGATTTGATTCATATGACGGGAGATATCCACTACCAGTCCGTCAGTGAGTGACTGGCCATTAGTGCCAGTGCCGCCACCTCTAGGAGAGAGCACAATAGAGTGAAACTCTTTCTGATCCGCCAGCGAGGCCAGCAGCTGCAAATCGCGGCTATCACGGGGGTACACCACTGCCTGTGGCAGCACTTGATAGATGGAATTATCGGTGGCTAGGACCGTGCGGCTGGCGTAACTGGGGGTGGTATCGCCGCGGAAACCCGCATCTGTCAGTTCTTGCAAAAACTGCAAATAGAGCGCTTGAACCTCGTCGACTTCGCGCAATGCTGGAATCATGAGCTAATCCGTAATTTCGGGGGAGGTGAAGGCCGCATACAAGACCGGAGTGGAAGGCAGGTAATAACTTAAAGCCTGGCCGCTCGGTAGGAATGCGGCTCTGCATTGTAGCTGCGGTGTGGGTGGGCGCAAGCGGCATAGCGCTAAATCCAGGGTGCCGAAAAAGTTATACAAAGTGGAAGCTTGTATAACTAATTGCCGCAGGCTATAAAAAAGATACATGAAATTTTTCTGCGCACCATAACTATGCATATCCATCTACTGCCTAAGAAAATCCCTGTGGGAATTAGTCGCTGCGCGGTGGGGGACCCGGTGCGTTACAACGGCAGTCACAAGCACAGTAAAGTCTGCACTCAGCTGCTGAGCAATTGCTTCGAGCTCCATTCCTATTGTCCGGAAGTGGCAATTGGCATGGGAGTGCCTCGACCACCTATTCATCTCATTGTGAGTGACCGCCTGCGAGCGGTGGGAAGAGAGGATGCCACCCTGGATGTGACGGAGTCACTGGAGCACTATGCGGATCAGGTAGTACCAGAAGTGGAAAATCTTCGCGGTTTTATTCTGATGCAGAAGTCTCCCAGTTGTGGCATTCGCACCACGCCCCATTACAAGGTGGATGGAACCGGAGTACTTGCCCATGACTCTGGATTGTTTGCCGCGCGTTTACGCCATCATTTTCCGCATTTGCCGATGGAAGAGGTGGGGCGTCTGAATGCCAGTGATATACGTGAAAATTTCCTCACCCGCGTTTTTGCCTACGATGCCTGGCATCGCTACGTGGCTTCCGACCCCCGCCCGGCTCGCGTGATCGAGTTTTATACCGCTTATAAGTACTTGCTGCTGGCCCATAGCCAGCCACAGACACGTGCACTTGGCCAGTTTGTTTCAAATTCCCGAGCGTTGGAAGCTGAGCGGTTTGCCTATGAAGTGCGGGGAAAAATTATGGAAATTCTTACCAACCAAGCCAGCCGCAAGGATCGAACTAATGCCCTGATGCATAGCCAGGGCCACCTGAAAGGTTATTTGACCAAAGAAGAGCGGGCCGAGTTGGCACATCTTATTGATGAGTACCGCCAGGGGCGCAAACCTTTATCGGCAGTGCTTACTATGCTGCGCCATTATTTACCGCGCAGTCCCCATCATTTTATCCATAGCCAGGTCTTGCTTGCTGCAGAGCCAGCTGAACTTGGTTTGTGTGAGTTTCGTTGATGGTTAGCATGAATGATACAGGTCTCACAGAAGTTGCCTATCTGCCTATTCGAGAAGTGGCACGTCGCACTGGTGTTCAGCCGGTAACATTGAGGGCCTGGGAGCGCCGTTACGGCCTCTTGACTCCGGTCCGTACCAGTAAAGGCCATCGTCTCTACAGTGACGAGGAGGTCGGGCGTATCGAAACTATTTTGACGTTCCTAGCGCGTGGCGTGTCTATAGGACAGGTTCGTGCACTATTGGAGCGTGGTGATGGAATAGTATTGCGCGCAGAGGAAAGTATAGAAACCGGGAGCAGTTGGCGTGAGTTACTTGATGAAACTTGTGAGCTGCTTCGAGAGGTTGCTGAGCCTCAGTTACGCCGGCGATTAGATCAGTGGATAACCGGTTTTTCTCCGCAGTTATTATTGGAGTGCTGGTTAAAGCCCTTGAGAGAAAGACTGGATCGGTCGCCTTTACCTGACAGGACGTTGGTTCTTTCCCTTTTTTGGCAGTTGCTACATGAGCAGCTGATAGTGGCCAACGATATTGCCCGAAAAAACCTGTGCAAAGATAACAAACCAGATAAGTGTCGTATTTTTCTCCTGGGGCCTCCGGGTGAGGAGCAAAAGGTTTTTACCCTGATGTTTGGCAACGTGCTGCTTGCCAATGGTATCGATGCTTTTGTCTTTAATGGTCAGGTAGGCATGGGCAACTTGGCAGCAATTATGCAAAAGCTGCAGGTGGATGGTGTACTTTGTTATAGCTACCGTGCGTTGCCCAAGCATTTTGTTACTAGGGATTTATCGACTCTGGCCTCAGGGCTTCGGGTGCCTCTATGGCTGGCGGGGGACTATGTTGAGATCCAAATTACTGAGTTGGATGGCATTATGAGACTGCCTTTTTGCTCAATTCTGCCAGGAGCTACCGCTAGTATTATTGCTCAATTACGGGAGCAGCTGAAGTAATGAGCCAACAATTTACCCTGGGGCGCGGTTTGGTTTGGTTGCGCAGTGATCTGCGGTTACATGATAATTCTGCGCTCTACCATGCCAGCAAATGTTGTGAACAGTTGGCCGCGATTTTCATTGCATGCCCCGATAGTTGGAAAAGCCATAATGAAGGTGATGCATTAGTGGCTTTTCGTATGGGCTGCCTTTACGAACTACAGCTCCAGTTGCAAACCAAAAATATCCCCCTGTATTTTCTCGAGGTGCCCACATTTTCTGGGGTTCCTCAGGCACTGCAGAAAATTATCCGACGCCTTAAAATAGACGCGCTATTTGCCAATGCTGAATATCCCCTAAATGAACAGCGCAGGGATAATGCTGTGCGGGAAAAGCTACAGAGAAGTGGTATTCAGGTAAATTATTATAGTGATCGTACGCTCTTTTCTCCGGGGTCAGTGAGGACAGGTAGTGGAGATCCTTACAGGGTTTTTACTCCTTTTAAGCGCGCACTGATAGAACGATGTACAGATAGTGATGTTAAGCCTTTGCCCGCCCCTCGAAAAATACCCCTGACTGATGAGAGAGCACAATGGCCGAGGTCGGTGACCCTGGAGGGGGGCGAAAAACTGAATCAAAAAGTACCTGGTAAGTTATTACATTTTTCAATTGAGGCCTTTAATTCGGGGGTTGTCAATGGCTGGAAGACTGGGGAAAAAGCTGCGCAAAAACGCCTGAAGGCATTTAGTGAAATAGTTAATAAATATCAGGCAGAACGGGATTTTCCTGCCTTGGATAGTACCTCGCGGCTATCGCCCTACTTAAATAGTGGGGCTATCTCAATCCGTCAGTGTGTAGGAATGGCCCTAAAACTCAATGACGGACACTGGTTAGGTGGACAAGATGGTATCGCCTGCTGGATTAGTGAGCTGATCTGGCGGGAGTTTTATACCCATTTATTGGTGGATTTCCCTCGGCTGAGTAAAGGAAAACCATTCAAAGAGGAAACTGATCAAATTCCCTGGTCATATGATAAAGATAGATTTGAGCGTTGGAGCCGAGGTGAAACTGGAGTGCCTATTGTCGACGCGGCTATGCGACAGCTGAACGAAACGGCATGGATGCACAACCGGTTACGTATGATAGTAGCTTCATTTTTAAGCAAAAATATGCTTATCGATTGGCGCTGGGGTGAACGGTATTTTATGCAACGCTTGATTGATGCTGACTATGCATCTAATAATGGCGGTTGGCAGTGGACGGCATCCACCGGTACTGATGCTGCACCCTATTTCCGTGTATTCAACCCTTATAGTCAATCTCGGAAATTTGATCCCAAAGGTGAGTTTATCCGAAAATTTGTGCCGGAGTTAGCTTCTCTTGATGACAAGGGTATCCATGATCCACCACCTGTTGCAGGTTATCCGCAGGTTATTTGTGATGTGGGAGCTGGACGAAAACGGGCGATTGAGCTTTTTTCGAAATTGAAATAAAGGCCGCTAACGTGTTTTAGTAAGTATCATGTGCTCCAGTTAATAAGATACGTTCAAAATATTTCATCTTCATCATATGTAGAGATTGATAAGTCTCCATTCATATCAATATTTATGCGAAAAACTATTGGATTGCAACATACTTGGCAGTCTTCGGTGTATTGCTGTGGGGTTACAGAGGTGTCGATCAATACCGTAATTGATTCACCACAATATGGGCAATATATTCTCTCTTCAATTAAGGCATTAGGCATGGTCTGCTACCTTGCTAAGTTGGGGTAAAACTTTCATTTATCTTGCCATAAGAAAAGCTTTTTGAAATCGTTGTTCGAATCTATGATTAGAATATTCGACAATTTGTGTCATGATTACTTATGTGAATATAGCAGAAATTATTTCTTTGCTATAAGGCGGGCTCCCTATTGTAACTACCCCCCCCCTCTTTTTTTTTGGAGAATTTTTTAATTTATGAAGTTGTCGATGTGAAAGGGGATGGCTTAATTAAAACAGGGGAGAGTCTGGTTTTAAACCTGAAAGCAGATTTTGCCATCTTATAACAGGGCTTTTTCATGTCTAGCCAGCTTTATTGGCTTTAAAAAGAAAGAGAGCTACTTTTTAGATCGTCATTTTCTTCCGATGAATAATAAATTGATACTACAAGATCTTGTTGCCCTCTAAGGCAGTAGCATATATGGTGTGGATTATTGCTTTAGGACTTCTGTATTACTTGACAGATATAAAGGTAGCTTTGAAATTTATGGGCAGCTTGGTTGATTTTGGGTTTGTAGGTCTTTTTATTTCCGCATTCTTGGCTGCAACTATCTTACCTTTAAGTTCAGAGGTTATTTTAAGTGCATTATTATTAAGTGGCCTATCACCAATTTCTTTAATTGCTGTAGCAACTGTTGGGAATGTGGCAGGCTCTCTGACTAATTATGCCTTGGGGTACTGGGCTGGCTTGGGGCTTGCGAAGAAATGGCTTAAGATGACCGAGAATGAATTTGATCAGGCAGAGCAAAGATTTAAGAAGTACGGGGTACTTTCACTTTGCTTTTCCTGGGTTCCAATTATTGGCGATCCATTGACAGTTGTAGCTGGTATTTTACGGGTGCGCTTGTTGTGGTTTTTGATATTAGTAGGCCTGGGTAAGCTGCTTCGATATATAGTTCTTAGCTATATGGTGTTAAAAGTTGTATAGCTATAAGGCTTTGTTATGTTTTCCTCCTGTAATGTCCAGTTTATGGTACTTTAAAGGGTAGCCGTGTTGCCTAATTGGAGTGGCGAGTACCGTAATGCCACTTCTCAAAGAGGTGAAATAGAGGCGAAAAGTAAGATATGTTTTTTGGACTAATTTATTAGAAGTCAAAATTTGTATATGCTCAGTCATTTTTACTTTATAAAACGAAATGCTCAATTGTCTTGCTGTTAAGCCAGTTTTTCAATTTTATTTCCAGTTTTTAATACCTCCGATATAGACCTCGTCGACATGGTAGTATAAGAATGTGCGGTCTCCGCGTTCAAACTTGTGTATTAACCTATCGATAAAGCTTCTATCAGGTGGTGTGGAGAAGAGAGAGTAAACAAATTGACCTGTTTGGGAATGTAAGCGTGCCTGCCCATTTCTCAACTTATGCCTCCAGTTTTGGCTTGGTAGCTTCAAGAATGTATTGATATCCATTAGCTTTAATCTGTGTTCGGGCGGATTAACCCAATTATAATTTTTCTTGTGGCGAGTGATTCTAAGCTGTCTATTTACTTTTGATATAGTTTCCATCTGTTCAGCTAATCCCTCATTTAGCCTGGAGGGAGAGTAGAGTGTTATAGTATTTTTGATAGCGTGGCTAACATCATGTTTGGTTGTACGAAACGTCCTAGCTCTTGTTTGCTTATCTAGGTATTTAACGTTTCACCGGTGATTTTGAACGGAGATCAGTCTGATATGTACTTTTTAGAATTGATTATTTCTTGTTTTACATTTTCATTTTTCTTATCACTAAAATGTACTTGGCCGATTTTTATCGGCCCACTTATAAATATTGGCATTGGCTGTAAACGAAATTAGGATAAAAAAGAGAAAGGTAATGGAAGATAAAGGGGAGGTCACTGCGGATATTCTCTAGATGACAGATACTTGGTGCTTTTGTATATATTAATGATTGCTATTTTGACCGCATCAATATCGCTTCTGCCATAGCTGCCTCTGCCAATAATCGATTGGAGTTTAACGTTGGAATGGGTGAATTACTATCGTTAATTATCAATGGTATTTCCGTGCAGCCAAGGACTACAGCATCGCATCCCGCTTCCCCGAATTGCCTTATGATATCCTGAAAATATTGAATGGTGTCTGGTTTAAAAATCCCGTTGACCAGTTCATACATAATTAAGTGGCCGACTTTTTCAATTGTTCTTTGTGGTGGGCGCTGCCAGCTTATATTTGCCGCCTCAATTTTTTCCGGATATACATCACTCTCCACAAGCCACTGGGTCCCAAGTATGCCTAGATTTGTATAGCCCTTTGACAGTGCTGAATCAACTACACAGTCAACGATATGGAGCCAAGGCAGTGGAGACTTTGAGCTTATATAATTGAATGCTTGATGGATGGTATTGTCAGGGCAAATTAGTAGATCAGCCCCTTGAGCTTTGAGTTTCTTTGCGGAAGAGAGCATCAGGTCGCCGATACCCTCGAAATTATTTGACTCCAGGTACTGTACATAACTTGCCAGGGAGTGGGTGTGCATGGAAACCTCAGGATGGGCGTGTTTCCCAAGATACTTGGCGCTCTCATTGCAAATTGTCTTGTAGCAAAGCGCTGCTCCCTCAGCGGAGCATCCCACAATACCAATGTGCTTTATTTCGTTATTTAGCTTCACCGACTACTTCCTTTGATGTTTGAATAGCCCCCAAACACGCTCTCAATTGCTTATAGGGACAGGGTTTACTGACTCGGCAATAGGAATAGTTATCTTAAACGATGCATCCAGTGGAAAGAATTGTCAGGGATTAGCTTTTCCTTTGGTAATCTCACCAAGTAGAGTGGCTCTCTTTAAGTGTTTTTGGTAGTAAGCAAATGCTTTTGTACTAGAGAATGTGTTTTTGCTGGCCCTAAAAAAATAGGAGTATCAGATCTTCTTTCGCCGTTAATATTATCGGAAGTTCAGAGTTCTGATGTTTTATTGGAAGCTTTCCAATAAATGCTGTTCAAGTGTGTAGGCATATCAATAAGCAGCTGCCAATCGGCTGGCCCATATTTCCATCACCGCCACAATTATTCCTGAGAGCAAAGATGATGAAATCGGTATCTTCTGCTTGTGTCTCTTTAGATTGGGAAGCCCTCTGTAGACTTTTGTGAATTGCAGGAATGTTTCCTGTAGGATGTAACAGCTGGACATTTCCAAGTTAAGCGCACTAATTAAAGTGTCTTTTTGCTCTTTTGGTAAAGACGTGGAGAAGGCTAAACTTGCGATATGTAATAGCGATTTAGCCAGACATCTGTTCATTTGGTCCAAGCTCTTTTTTATTTGTCCCTGAATGTCCAGTTCAGAATGGCAACTGAAAATTATCGGCGATTGTAAACCTAAAAAGGTTATGACAGATCTTCCTAGTCTCGGTTGCAGAAATAGGCGCCAATAGAAAACAGGTTTGTGCACCTTGGTAACAGGTTGACTCTTACCGGGCCTAAAATGAATTTTGCCTATCTGATCAGGTTGCTGCTGAATTATCCAGACCAACTGGTCATATTCAGGTGCTTGATAGCATTATCTGATTACCTGCTTTAACTCCTCCCCTTTAACTCTCTCTCTGGTATCTCTTTGCCGACCAGAACCCACTCCCCGGTCGCAAATCGAGAGAGACGGATACTCACAGAATTTTCTGCGGTAATGCCCCTGCAAAATTCTGCCTAATGCGAAATCAGCCCTGATTTATAGCCATCAATTACCCTGACGGTTGTTACCGTATCGGGCATAAATGGCAGATAAATAGTGAAGAACGTGACAGATTTTACTCCCCGATTCAGCCTGCAAAGTCAGGCTCTGAACAGCGAGGATTCTAATGTATGGGCCGTCAGTGACCGGGCCCATGGCCTGGCTGACAAGGGGGAGGACGTCATATTTCTATGTGTGGGTGATCCAAACTTCGACACCCCGGAGCCCATACTGGATTTTGCCCGTGCCAGGCTTGGCGTGGGACGTACCCATTACTCTCCCGCCGCGGGGGAGCCTATGTTGCGCCGCGCTATTGCCGATATCGAGAGTAAGGTATCTCAACACCCCTGCAACCCCGATGATGTCGTAGTGTTTCCAGGTGGAACCAACGCTATCTACGCAGTGCTTTCCTGCCTTCTGAATCCTGGTGAGGAGATAGTGATTCCCGAGCCGATGTATATTGGTTATGTGCCAATTTGCGACGGTCTCAGGCTCTCTGTTAAGCGGGTGGCTTGCCCTGCAGAGAAAGATTTTGCTTTCGATGTGGAAGCAATCAAGGCAGCTATTGGTGAAGAGACCCGGGTGGTAATGATCAATACCCCGGTAAACCCCACTGGCGCCATGGCAACCCCAGAGCAGTTACATGAACTGGCGGCATACTGTCGCCAGCGCAATGTCTGGTTGGTGTGCGATGAGATGTATTCCATGATTACGTTCGCTCGCCGTCATACTTCCCTACGCACGGCCGCTGAAGAGCTGGATAACATTGTGGTCATTGACGGCCTATCTAAATCCCATGCCATGAGTGGATGGCGCCTTGGCTGGGCAGTAGCTCGTGGTCCGTTGGTTGATCGGCTGGCGGAGTTTGCAGGTGCTACTATTTTCGGTTGCCCACAGTTTATCCAGGAAGCAGCGGCTTTCGCCCTGGAGTTCGATTCCTATTTCGTCAAACAGATGCGGGATGCTTACGAGCGCCGCCGCGACTTAATTGTCGAACGCATTGGCAAAATACCTGGCCTTAGCTGCTACAGCCCAGAGGCGGGAATGTTTGTTATGGTGAACGTGTCTGAAGTCGCTACCTCTGGGCAGGAGTTTGCCGAGGCCCTGCTGGATGCTGAGCGGGTATCCGTGCTACCTGGCGCACCTTTTGGTGAGAGTGCAGTGAACCATGTTCGCCTTACCCTTGCCGCGGATGAAGCTGAACTGTCCCGAGCGTTGGATCGTATCGAGCAGTTTGTCACCAGTGGAAATCGCCAGGCCGGCTGAGCCGATGAGCGAAAGAGGTCGCCTCAGACTAAAGTGTTGAGGCGGTGGCTTTTGCCGCTGTGGAGGCTGTAATGTTTCAGCCTTCAGCGAATACCGCTATCCTTGCCCCCTTTCAGATTCAAAAGAAATCAGTTCTGTGAAAATTGACCGGCATAATTTGCGTATTTTGCGGGCGCTGCAAACCAACGCCCGTATTAGCAACCTGAATTTGAGTGAACAGATTGGTCTGTCGGAGAGTGCCTGCCTGGCTCGGGTTAAGCGCCTGACCAGTGAGCGCTACATCCGCGAATTTCTTGCCGAGATTAACTTGGATAAGGTGCGCCATGCAGAGTTTTATGTAAACGTGGCCCTTAAGCGCCAGGATGCGCGTACCAGTGAAAATTTCCGGCGGATTATCAATGACATCCCTCAGATAGTATCCTGTGTGAAGATGTCTGGTGAGTTTGACTATATGTTGCGTTTCGTTTGCCCTGATGCGGCGGACTTCAATCGGGTCTCTGAGCAGCTGCTGGCCAACGAGGAAGCTGCGATCTCACGTATGACCTCGCACTTAGTCATTGAAAAAACCAAACCTTTCACTGGCTATCCCCTGGAGCTGCTGTTTCAGGACTGAGCCAAAACCGCAGGTGGTGGGGCTGAATAGCCCTACCACTGGAGCCAAGGGCTAGATTAGTAGCGATAGAGTTCTATCCAGACACCACCAGCAGGCGACTGCGCCGATCAAGTAGGCAATTGGTGTTGCTATCCAGACTGTTATATTGCCCCTTTCCCACTTCTTTTCAGGCACCTGCTGCCCTGGGATGTATCGTTGATGGAGCAGCCTGAGTATGTGACAAAACCCTATGAATAGAGTGGCAGTGATGGCGACAAACAGTATTTGTCCAGCTTCCACACCCAGGTTGAAACTGAGAAGTGCCAGGGGGATAGAGCTTTGCGGCAGCCCAATATCCGCCAGAGCACCGGCAAAGCCGAGGCCATGCAGCAAACCGAAGGCGAAGGCCACAAGCCATGGCAGGCGCGTTGTCAGGCTGCTGTAACCATGACCCTTGGCCAATATTTCTCGGGCTATAAAGACAATGCTGAGAGCGATGATTACTTCGACAGGGGCTTGTGGCAGGGATAAATGCCCCAGGGTGGTGGCGCCCAGGGTTATGCTGTGAGCTAGGGTGAAACCGGTGAGGGCAAGCAGTAGCTGCTGCCAGCCACTGCAGAGCAACATCAGGGCCAGGACAAACAAGAGGTGATCTATGCCGAGTAGAATGTGTTCCAGGCCGAGCTTGAAATAGGTGCTGGTAACTTGATCATGGGATTCCTTTTTGCCGACAGTAAAGCCAGTGCGCTCGGGCATCAGTCGTTGGAATATTTCATTCCCATCTAGCCAGGCAATCCGTACAAGTACGTCGGTGAGGGTGTGTTCCAGCCCATCAATGGAGATGGGCAGTTGTGAAAGCGCATTGGGGTGATATATCTGCCAGCGCTCTGTATAAAATCCGTTTTGGAAGCCACCACTGGCTGGGCCAAGTACAGTAGAACCCAGGCCCAGATGTACATCCAGAGACAGCCGTAATTCTCCGCGCGCGGGCACTCGCCACATAACATCAAATCGCCGTGAGTCTATCTGTTCAATTTGGAGATAGGCGGATCGTAACTCATGGGCGGTGGTAGGGAGTGAGAGAGCAGCTATACACAGCACTAATAAGTATATTTTTGCCCAGCTTTTATAGTGCATCTTTTTCGTCCTGCTATAGTGTGGCAATTTCAGAGGGATGGGGCGTCAATACGTACTGTGTAATTTTCTCGGTACTGCTGATATTGCTGTTCCAGTTGTGCTTTTCGCCTGTTTAATTGCCAATCACGCAGCACCTGAGTCCGCACTTCTGAAAACTTGGCTGCGCTGCTGGGTTCATAATCATCTACGAAAACCAGGTGCCAACCATAAGCGGACTTCAGTGGTCCAAACCAGTTTCCCTGCGATGATTTAGTAAGTTGGCTGGAAAAGCCGGGGCCAAATAGCTGATCAATACGCGTGCTGCTCTTATTGTTTATCTGATTGGGCAATAGGCTACTGTCTCCGGCAGAGGCGTCTTCCAGGCCCTGGTTAAGCCGGATGAGGACTTTTTTAATATCCTCCTGGCTATTACTGGTTTGAAAATAGAGTTGTCGGAAGCTGAAGTGGGCTTGGCGCTGGTAGTCTTTCCCATTTTGCTCCATGTATTGCTGCAGCGTGCTTTCCGCCGGCTCAACGTTGTCGGCAATATCCCTGGCGGCAAGTTCTATCTTCATACGTAAACGTCGCCGGATCACGGTGTCATTGTGATCCAGACCGAGGTTCAGCGCCTCACGGTACAATATTTCTTCTCGCACATAAGTTTCCACAAGCTGCTGTACCTCAACAGGAGAGGGTGCCCGTTGCCAGCGACGGGAAAATACTGCGGAAAGGTGCTCAATACGGTCCTCAGTTATGACAATTTTGTTGCGGTCCACCGATTGTTCTTGTACAAGCGTATCAAGGATAAACAGTGCACCGCCGATGATTAACATATGAGTGAGCGGCTCTTTGATTAGTGCTCTCATACTCGGGACCTGTTTGAAGTAACTGGTGGGAATGAAGTGGCGACCGGTAAGTATGGAAGGCGGTAAGTGTTTTGCCAGAAAGAAAAAGCTTTCCCTGCCGGCCAATTTACCAAGGAATGGTGACCTATTAGAAAGAGTGGCGGCTTGGGCCTCATATATACTTGAGGAAGGCTTTCGGGAAGGCTTGCGGTTTTGCGAGCCTTCCTAGACGTTAGATCACCGCTGGTGGAGGGGAGTTGCAGTTGAAATATTTGGGTAGAGTCTATTTAACTCTCAACTTGTTGATTTTTGCGTCTATCGGTCTGGGAGCCCTGTTTAATCCAGAGGCTTTCGCTGCAGCAGTTGGCCTGTCATTCATTTCCCCTGCAGCTGTGCCAGAGTTTCTTGCTACTTATGGTGGCTTTATGCTGGCAATTGCCGTAATTCTCTTAATTGCTCTGGCAATGCGGCCACACCGCCGGGCAGCCTATGCGGCTTTGTCGATTTCTTATATTGGGTTCGCCATGGGTAGACTTTTTGGCATGCTGGCAACCGGCAGCTTTGACGAGCGCAACTTGTTGTTTTTGGCCCTGGAAATATTGATGGTGGTCTGGGGACTTTTCTGTTATCGAGAATCTCGCTGGTTGCCGTTGCAACATGGACACTAAATGAGAGTTTTCCAATTCAAGTTGTACCTCTAAAGCTTTCGCTTATTGATAAATGACTTATTCTTTTCCCATCCAATAATTTTCCTTGTATTAATTATTGCCAAAAAGCCTGGCGAGGGCTTTCAGCCCTGGCCTGCTGTGTCTTTTTTATCAATTGAAAAATTGTTGCGCAGTGGCCCTGTGTGGCCTCTGATTGGTGGGTGAAATGTCACAGTTCCAAAGCTTGGTTGAAGCCTTGGTTATCCTGGTTGCTCTCTGTGCCTCGGCAATCTGGTTGCGTAAGCACCGGGTGATTCTCGAAGAGGAGCAGGGCGTTTTTGGGCGCCTAACGACGGATTTTGCACTGCCCGCAGTCATCCTACTCAGTTTGAGTAAGGTTCCTTTTTCCTCTCAGGCGTTAATACCGGCTGCAATTTTGTTCGTGGTTAGCATCGGTATTATGGTGCCCGCGTGGCTCATCGGAAAAATGATGGGATTAGGTCGCAAGACACTTGGCTCTATTGTATTGGTGGCTGGGTTTGGCGGCTCATCCACCTTGGGACTATCGTTGATCCGGCGGGTTTTTAACAATAATCCACTGGTAATGAGAGATAGTGTACTGATAGGGGAATATGGCGCCTTATTATCCGTGTTTACTTTTGGTGTTGCCGTAGCTATTTACTTCGGCAGGGATGAGGGAAAAAGGGAAAGTCTGTGGGAAGCCTGCAGGCCTTTTTTTACATCGCCAATTTTCATTGCCATGATCCTAGGAACTGTTATTTCTCTTATTAGCTTGCCTCAGGGAAATGTCTTTGTTCAACTATTTGAAGATATTTTGCGAGTTTCGGGTCGGTCCCTGATTGTACTGGTGGCATTCAGTATCGGTTTGGCATTGCGTCCAATTGCGGTGCGTGAACTGGCAGGTCTGATTACTGTTGCTGTGCTTTTGAAGTTAGCGGCAGAGCCTCTTCTTGCCTGGGTTCTGGCGCTGTCTTTTGAGCTGCCACACCTGGAGCGGGAGTTACTGGTTTTACAGTCTGCTATGCCCTCTGGTGCGATTGCTGCTGTCCTGGCTAAACGTTATGGATGTGATGGTGCGGTTGCCTCAGCTATGGTGGTGGCGACAGCCTTTATCAGCTTGGTATCACTGCCACTCACGCTGTATTTGGGAGGATGAGCATTCGGGAACCGGACCTGTGAATATCAGTTGAATGCCACAGGTCCGACCGAACGCCCTATGCGATAATTTTTTCTCCGTCCTCCCTATCTGGAGTTGGTGCCGTCCCATGGGCTTGAGGCAGCTTTTCACCATGGAGCTCCCCGTCTACCGCTTGGCGGAAAACTTTCTTGTAGTCTTTGAATTCAGTACCCATCAACCGGTCCCACCAAGTGAAGTAGAAGCCATAATTACCCTGGAATCGTTGATGGTGAAGGTCGTGGTGGGTGGTTGTAGTCATATTGTCCAGCGGACCATCCACCCAGCTGCGCGGGTGAAATTCGCGGCCGGTATGTAGCATGGAGTTACGGAAAATCATTACAAACAGGAAACTGAGCCAGATAGTTGGGTGTAGGGGTATTGTTAGTGCAATCAGGGGGGAGAAGAGCCCATTAACAAAAATTTCCCCGATTGAAAAACTGTAAGCCGTCCAGGGTGTGGGAGTCCGCGACATATGGTGCAGACGGTGGAAGTGTTTAAACACCCTTGGGTGGTGCATGGCCCTGTGGGTCCAGTAAAAGTAGGCGTCATGTAAAAGGATAACTACAGGCAGGCTGATCAGGTTCCACCACATAGGGTAATCACTCCACTGCCAGTAAAGCTTGGCAATGCCCATATCCTGCAGCAGATTAATAGTGATACCGAAAAGAGTGAAAATACAAACGGTCAGCATTGAGTAGCTGACTTCTCGTCGAATGTCCCCCCAGTTGGCTCGGCGTTCTTGAATTCGGCGCCGGTTCATCCAAGCGCGAAATAGCCAGCCTGCACAGATACTCATTACCGAAGCCGCCAGCACATAGCGAAATAGGGTTAATTTAAAGTGAGTGGCTCCGTAGTGACTCACGTCCATTAGAAAATCCATACTCTCACCATCAATATTGTATTGGAAATGGAGTCGCTGTTTTCCCGGTAGGATTGGGGCAGCGCGTGCGGTGGAGTTTCCAGTCTGGGGACGTTTTTTAATAGAGGCTTGCGGAAAATGAAAAAATGCTGACGGATTCCGAACGGCTGCCCAATCAGGCGGGCAGCTTCTCGCGACGGTACTCGGTGGGAGTCAAATTATGGCGGCGCTTGAAGGCAGCATTAAAGGGGCTGAGTGAGCGGTAGCCGATATCCAGGGCGATAGTCAGTACCGGAAGGTGCGCCTGTTCAGGGTCTGCAAGGCGGGCGCTGGCTTCATCAATACGGAACTGATTTAGATACTCATTAAAATTCCGATAACCGAGATGGCGATTAATCAGAGTGCGCAGCAGGTGTTCGCGAGTATCCAGTTGCTCTGCCAGCTCCCGAATAGTAAGACCCGTGTGACGGTAGCCGCCGTTTTCCATATGCTCCTGCAGTTTTACCAGCTGTGCCTGCTGCTGTTCATCCAGACTTGGCACTGGTTCTGGTGGTGGTGCCTCTTCCTCTGGGGATTCTACTGGTGCTTGTGAAAGGGACTCCCCCAAGGCGCTGGGTGCTAGTGCCAGCAGCCATAAACAAGCTGCCAGCGATAAAAGGCTGGCTAACAGTGCGTGTAGGGTCGGTACACCATTCGGCACAGGTCGGTAAGCAAACAAAGACTCGGCACTGATCACAATAAACATATAAGCGCCAACTACAATTAACAGGATTGCGCGCAGGCGGCGGCGCTCTTCCACAAGGTCGGATTGGAATTGCCCTAACAGTGTCAACACTCCCAAGCCAATCAGGGCGAGGCGCAGGAATTGGGATAGATTAAAGAAAATTTCCTGTGCGTTGGCGCTCACTGAAATTGGTGCGTGATTTGCCATGACGCTGAAGATGATGGAGAGGGAAATCGGGAGCCAGCCCCAATGTGGGAAGGATTCCTCCTCTCGGCATAGCAAATGTGTAAAAAGCCAAAAGGCGGCAGGCACCAGAATCACAGGCATATGAACAAGCATGGCAACGGTGCCACTAAGCGCGGGCAGTGTCGGTAGTAGTAGGTAGCAAATTACGCCTAGCAGGACCAGAATCAGCCACCGACCTGCAGCGAGCTGGTAGTGGTTAATGGATACTTTGGCAGCCGCCAGCAACAGTAAAGCGCAGGCCCCGCCAGAGAAAAATAAATAACCGGCGGTCATGGCTTACCTCCAGCGGTTAGCCCAGGCATCCAGGACTTTGCTGCTATAGCTGTGGCGGCCATAGCTGCCATTGTAATAAGCGAGGGCATTGGCCAAGTTACCCTTGGCTTTCTTAATATAGTGCTTGAGGATTGTGCAGCCATAGCGCAGATTGGTATCCATATCGATCAGGTTGTCATCCGGACGCCCGATTTCCTTTTTCCAGAATGGCATCACCTGCATCATACCCTGGGCACCTACTCGGGATACCGCATAGGGATTGAAGGCGCTCTCGATCTGGATTACGGCGAGGACAATCTCCGGTCGTAGTCCCGCACGCGTCGCTTCGCGGTGCACCGCTTTCAGCACATGCATCCGTCTTTTAGGGTCTTTGATATAGCGGGATAGAGGCTGGGATTTTGACATCAGCCACACCTCTGCATCGAAGCGATCGACAAAACTGTCTGCCTGGCTGATGGCTTCTCTCAGGGCGAGGCGCAACTCGGGATCGACTTCATTGGAGATGCTCTGGGATTGGGCGCCACACCAAGACAAGCATAACCATATTGTGGCGATAGCTTTTTTTATCATGGCTTGGATTTTACGAAATCCTGACAAAATGGGCAGTGCCTTTTTGCGGACCTGTAACGCAAATCTACTTTATCGCGGAGTATTGGCAGGATACCCGGCCCGCTAAGGAGCCGGGATGGCGGGTTGTGGATTAGTGGCTGATTTTATCCAGTAAGACTTCTTCCAGCTGGGAGACAGCAAACTCCTGGCTTTCAGCATCGCCGCGCCCTTTGTACTCCACCACACCTTTTTCCAGGCCGCGGTCGCCGATTACGATACGGTGTGGGATACCGATCAACTCGACATCTGCAAGCATGGCGCCAAGTCGTGCCTTTGGCTCATCCATCAGCAATACATCGATGCCTTTGTTGCGCAGGGATTCGTACAGGTGGTCGCACTTCTCCCGCACCACTTCGCTTTTGTGCATATTGATAGGCACGATCGCCAGCTGGAACGGAGCGATTGCATCTGGCCACAGAATGCCGGAATCGTCGTGATTCTGTTCGATCGCTGCCGCTACGATACGGGAAACACCGATGCCGTAACAACCCATCGGCATTACCTGTTCCTTACCGTTTTCGTCGAGTACAGTGGCATTCATTGCGCGGCTGTATTTGTCACCCAGCTGGAAGATATGGCCTACTTCAATGCCGCGTTTGATTTCCAGGGTCCCCTGTCCATCAGGGCTGATATCGCCGGGAACCACATTGCGCAGATCGGCAATACGGCCGAGCTCTACATCGCGACCCCAGTTCACGCCGGTATAGTGGTAATCGTCGCGGTTAGCACCACAGATGAAATCTGCCAAGTGCGCTGCTGATCTATCCACAACCATCTCGATCTTCATGCCCACTGGGCCCAGAGAACCGATATTGCAGCCCAGCTCGTCAGCGATACGTTGCTCTGGTGCGAACTCAAGCGGGCTTGCGATACCGGCCAGCTTTTCCGCTTTTAGTTCATTTAACTCGTGGTCGCCGCGGAGGACCAGCGCGACCAGTGGTGCGGTTTCCCCTTCTTCGCATGCGCCCATCACAATGAGAGTTTTCACCGAGTGGGCAGGGTCGCTCTTCAGGAATTCGCTGACATCGACGATGGTTTTCTGCCCTGGGGTGTGCACTTCCTGCATATCCCCACTGGGTGCGGCACGCTCACCGGCAGGGGCTACAGCTTCAGCCAGCTCTACGTTGGCTGCGTAACGGGACTCTGTGGAGAAGGCGATATCATCTTCACCACTTTGTGCCAGAACGTGGAACTCGTGGGAACTGGAGCCTCCGATAGAGCCGGTATCCGCCAGCACTGGACGGTAGTCCAGGCCAATGCGGTCAAAAATACGACAATAGGCATTGTGCATTATGTCGTAGGTTTCCTGCAGGGAGTCCGCATCGATATGGAAGGAGTAGGCGTCTTTCATGGTGAACTCGCGTGCGCGCATTACACCAAAACGGGGGCGAATTTCGTCGCGGAATTTGGTTTGTACCTGGTAGAAACTCGCCGGTAGTTGTTTATAGCTGTTGATCTCGTTGCGGATCAAATCGGTGATCACTTCTTCGTGGGTTGGGCCCAGGCAGAAGTGATTATTGTGGCGGTCCTGGATTCGCAGCAGCTCAGGGCCATACTGCTGCCAGCGGCCGGATTCTTCCCAAAGCTCTGCCGGTTGTACCACGGGCATTAGTACTTCCAGTGCTCCGGCTCGGTCCATTTCCTCGCGTACAATACGCTCCACCTTACGCAGCACGCGCAATCCTGTGGGTAACCAGGTGTACAGGCCGGATGACAGGCGACGGATCATACCCGCGCGCAACATTAGTTGATGGCTAATTACCACCGCGTCGTTTGGGGTTTCTTTTTGGGTTGCAATGAGATAACGGGATGCGCGCATAGGAATCTGTTGGGCTCAATTATCAGTAAGCTGGCTATTTTACGCTATTCATCGCGCAATAAATATTGCCGCTTGGTTCTGGTCTGGTTATTAAGATTGGGGGGCAGTGAGCTCTAACTGGCTCATATCCTATGTAAGCCAAATTAAGTAGGAAAGGGCGTTTTCCGAGTACATCAGTAAAAAACCCCGCATGAGCGGGGTTTTTTACTGAGGAAGAGGGATGTCTTAGGACTCCGCCATTTCTTTCAGCTTCTTCAGCGGACGAACTTTCACCTGAATGCTGGCCGGCTTGGCCTTAAAGGTGGTCTCTTCACCAGTGAACGGGTTGATGCCCTTGCGAGCCTTCTTGGCCGGCTTCTTCACGGTGGTGATTTTCATCAGGCCAGGCAGAGCGAACTCGCCAATAGCGCGCTTCTTGATGTGACCTTCGATGATATCGCTCAGCTCATCCAGAACAGACTGAACCTGTTTGCGGGACAGCTCAGTGTTTTCCGCAATTTGGTTCAGGACCTGGGTTTTAGTGTACTTTTCCTTGATTGCCTTTACTTTTTTGGCCGGTGCGGCTTTCTTAGCTGGAGCCTTTTTGGCAGCAGCTGTTTTAGTAGCAGCTTTCCTGGTAACAGCCATGGCTTACTTCCTTCTTTTGTTGTTTGGTATGTATCCGGTAAAAGTGTGTTTGGTCTCCCGCTGCGCTGCATCCAAAAAACGGCGGTCTCAGCGGGTGATGGAGGGAAGTATATATAGTTTTTGTTCGGCCGCACGGGGAAATACTGGAAAAATAGTGCTTTTTCTATAGTTTTTAGCCTTTTTGTGACTCTGAAACCCCTCTCGACAGGCCAAAAGGTGGGGGCAGCTTCTTCCCTTTGGGGGGCTCATGTATACTCTGTCCCCCTTTTTACAGCACCAGGTACTGAGCAATGCCGATCTATGAATACCAGTGCAATGCCTGCGGCCATGAAATGGAGGCCCTGCAGCGCATGAGCGATGACCCGCTCAAAGACTGTCTAGCCTGTGAACAGGCAGAGCTGCGTAAGAAAGTTTCCGCGGCTGGATTCCGCCTGAAGGGCGGCGGTTGGTATGAGACTGACTTTAAAACCGGTAATAAGAAAAACCTTGCCGGTGGCGCAGCCAATAATGGTAATGCCAAGGGCGACAAGCCCGCTAAGCCGGCGGCAAAGACGGCCTAGATCCGCTGTGCGGGTTTGCCCGCGCGGTGTACTCTCTACTTAAACTTTTCACCTATCGATAACGGGAATTTTCATCCATGCGCAGCGACTACTGTGGCGTCCTTCGTTCCGCGGACATAGACCGTGTAGTAACCCTCTGTGGCTGGGTCGATCGCCGTCGAGATCACGGCGGTGTGATCTTCATCGACCTGCGCGATCGCGAGGGTATTGTTCAAGTAGTATTTGATCCGGATGCTGCCGAGCATTTCGAAATGGCCGACCGCGTGCGCAGTGAATATGTGCTTAAGGTCACTGGGCGTGTGCGTGCCCGCGCTCCAGAGGCATTGAATCCAAATATGGATACAGGTGAAGTCGAGGTATATGGCACCGAGCTGGAAATTCTCAATGCAGCGGAAACCGTACCTTTCCAGTTGGATGAGCATACCGAAGTAGGTGAGGACGTACGTCTTAAGTACCGTTACCTGGATCTGCGCCGCAATGAGATGCAGAGCAATTTGTATTTCCGCTCCAAGTTGACCACTGCTATCCGCAATTACCTGGATGAACACGGCTTCCTCGATATTGAAACTCCAATCCTGACCCGTGCCACCCCGGAAGGCGCGAGGGATTATCTGGTCCCAAGCCGGACCCACGAAGGTAAATTCTTCGCCCTGCCGCAGTCTCCACAGCTGTTTAAGCAGTTGTTGATGGTTTCCGGCTTTGACCGCTACTACCAGATAGCCAAGTGTTTCCGAGACGAGGACCTGCGTGCGGACCGCCAGCCGGAATTTACCCAGATCGATATCGAGACTTCCTTCCTCGACGAGGAAGAGATCATGGCGATCACCGAAGGTATGGTCCGCAAGCTGTTTAAGGAATTGAAGGGCATTGAGTTGGGCGAGTTCCCCCGCATGACCCACTATCAGGCCATGTTGCGCTACGGTTCCGACAAGCCGGATCTGCGTATTCCGCTGGAAATGGTAGAAATTAAAGACCTGATGACCGAAGTGGATTTCAAGGTATTTTCCGGACCGGCTAATGACCCTAAGGGCCGTGTGGCCGCGATCAAAGTACCTGGTGGCTGCGATAAGCTGACCCGCAAGCAGATCGATGACTACGGTAAGTTTGTCGGAATCTATGGCGCTAAGGGGTTGGCCTATGTGAAAGTCAACGATCGCGCTGACCTTGAAAACGGTCTGCAGTCTCCAATTGTTAAATTCCTACCCCTGGAAACACGCGCGGCAATCCTCGACCGTTTGCAGGCGCAAGATGGAGATATTATTTTCTTCGGAGCGGATACGGCTAAGGTGGTTTCTGAAGCCCTGGGTGCATTGCGCTGCAAGCTGGGTGAAGACCTGGATCTCTATACCAGCGAGTGGGCTCCCTTATGGGTGGTGGCCTTCCCGATGTTTGAGGAAAATGATGACGGTAGCCTCACCGCATTGCACCACCCGTTTACTGCGCCCTCTTGCAGCCCGGAAGAGTTGGAGAAAAATCCGCTCGAAGCTTTGTCGCGCGCTTACGATATGGTGCTAAATGGCACTGAGCTGGGTGGTGGCTCTGTACGTATCCATGATCAAGAGATGCAGCAGGCGGTATTCCGCATTCTCGGCATTGATGAGGAAGAGCAGCGCGAGAAATTTGGCTTCCTGTTAGATGCGCTTAAATACGGTGCGCCCCCCCACGGTGGCCTTGCCTTTGGTTTGGATCGTCTGGTTATGCTAATGACCGGCAGCGACTCTATCCGCGATGTGATCGCTTTCCCAAAAACCCAGAGTGCGGCCTGTGTGATGACAGATGCACCGGGAACGGTGGACGCCAAGCAGCTGCGTGAATTAAGCATCCGACTGCGCCAGAAAGAAGAACAAATCAGCTGATTTTCCCCGGTGGGCTATGCGAAGCGAGCCCGCGAAATCGTGTAGATGGACAACTCGCTTCGCTTACTGGTCCATCCCACGCACAGACTGAAGAGAGACGACAATGGCCGGACATAGTAAATGGGCCAATATCAAGCACCGCAAAGCGGCCCAAGATGCCAAGCGGGGCAAGGTTTTTACCAAGATTATTCGCGAATTGACGGTTGCAGCGAAAGCAGGGCCGAACCCAGATGATAACCCGACGTTAAGGGCTACCATTGATAAAGCTCTGGGCGCCAATATGAAGCGCGATACCATCGATAAGGCGATCGCCCGCGGGGCCGGAAATGCTGAGGGTGAAAACTACGAAGCGGTTGTATACGAAGGGTACGGTGTTGGTGGTGTAGCGGTGTTGGTAGAGTGCCTGACCGACAACCGCAACCGTACGGTGGCCGAAGTGCGCCACGCTTTTTCCAAGCGCGGTGGAAACCTGGGTACAGATGGCTCGGTAAGTTACCTGTTCACGCGTAAAGGTCAGATGTTCTACGAGACTGGGGTCGATGAGGATTCGCTGATGGAAGCGGCCCTGGAAGCGGGTGCTGAAGATATCGAGACCAATGACGATGGCAGCGTTGAAGTTACCACTGAATTCCAGGACTACCTGACAGTAAAAGACGCGCTGGTAGAAGCTGGTTTTACTCCGGATAGTGCCGAGATTGCGATGATCCCCTCCACCACAGTTCCCCTGGATAAAGAAGGTGCGGAGAAGGTGCTGGCGCTGGTCGAGATGCTGGAGGATCTCGATGATGTGCAAAACGTTTACACCAATGCGGATATTCCTGCAGAGGTCATGGAAGAGTTGGGCTAACTCCCGCTCACTGCAGGGCAGGGAGCGTCCTGCCTTGCCCCATGAGATTTTCGATACGCTCCTCGCAAGCTCTCCCTTGACGCTTTCATCTCACCTTGGGACACTCCCACCACTATATAAACATACAGATACCTGGGGAGCTGCCTCTTGACCCGAATCTTGGGTATTGACCCCGGCTCGCGTAAAACGGGCTATGGAATTATCGATGTGGAGCGGGGTAAGGCTCGCTATGTGGCTAGTGGGGTTATTCGTATTCCCGAGGGACCTCTGCCGGAACGCCTCAAGCTGATTTTCGATGCGGTGTGCCAGATTGCACTGCAATACCAGCCTGCACAGATGGCAATTGAAAACGTATTTATGTCCAAGAGTGCAGGCTCCGCCCTAAAACTGGGGCAAGCCCGTGGTGCCGCTATTGTGGCTGGGACCAATAGCGGCCTCGAGGTTGCCGAGTATGAAGCGCGCAAGGTCAAACAGGCGGTGGTGGGCAATGGCGGTGCAGATAAATTGCAAGTTCAGCATATGGTAAAAACCCTGCTGTCGCTGCCAGCGGCGCCCCAGGAGGATGCCGCTGATGCGCTCGCGGTGGCGCTGTGTCATATGCATACAGAGCAGACATTGGCATTTACCGCTGGAGATGGGGGGGCGCGCAGTCGCTTCCGTCGCGGGCGTCTCAGTATGTGAATGGCTCCTGCCGCTCTCCCTCTTTCGTTGGGGCAGGTATAACAAATTTGGAATAACACATGATTGGACGATTGAGCGGCTCTCTGGCCGCAGTGCAGCCGCCGCAGCTATTGGTGGATGTGCAGGGAGTTGGCTACGAAGTGCTCGCTCCCATGACCACTATCTTTGAGCTCCCGGCCCTGGGTCAGCAGGTGCAGTTGCACACCCATTTGGCCGTTTCAGAGACTGCCCAGCAGTTGTATGGCTTTATCCGTGATGCCGATCGTAAGCTTTTTCGGATCCTGATAAAGGTAAGTGGTGTTGGACCCAAAATGGCACTGGCAATTCTGTCTGGACTCGACGGTGCGGCGTTGGCGCGCTGTGTTGCAGAAGACAATGTTGCAGCTCTGGTAAAAGTGCCTGGTGTGGGTAAGAAGACTGCTGAGCGTTTGATAGTGGAGCTGCGGGATAAGTTGACCCCGGACTTTGGTGATGCCAACGATATCCCCTTGATAGCCGCGACTGCCAGCCCCAGGGCAGATCATGCCGGAGAGGCTGAAAGTGCCCTGGCGGCATTGGGCTACAAGCCAACTGAAGCCAGTAAAATGGTTGCCCGCGCCAGCAAGGAGCAGCCTGATGCAGATAGTGCTACCTTGATTCGCTTGGCCCTGAAGGGCATGGCGCCCGCGTAAATTGAGTGCCCTGGAGTTGTTGCGATGATAGAAGCTGATCGCCTGGTAGCACCAGATCCGGTAGGCCCTGCAGGCCACGAAGAGCAGTATGACCGCGCTGTGCGCCCCAAGACTCTGTCGGACTATGTGGGTCAGCCGGTGGTGCGTGAACAGATGGAGATCTTTATCCAGGCCGCCAAACTGCGCAAAGAGGCCCTGGATCACACCCTGGTGTTTGGCCCGCCCGGCCTGGGTAAAACCACCCTTGCGAATATTATTGCTGCGGAGATGGGAGTGGCTATCAAGACCACTTCCGGGCCCGTGCTGGAAAAGGCGGGCGACCTGGCCGCCTTGATGACCAATTTAGAGCCGGGTGATGTGTTGTTTATCGATGAGATTCACCGCCTGAGCCCACATGTGGAGGAAGTCCTGTATCCGGCGATGGAGGACTACCAGCTGGATATCATGATTGGTGAAGGGCCTGCGGCACGCTCAATCAAACTGGATTTGCCACCTTTCACCCTGGTGGGCGCCACAACCAGGGCAGGCTTGCTCACCTCCCCCCTGCGCGATCGCTTCGGCATAGTTCAACGCCTTGAATTCTATAACGTGAAAGACCTCACCAGCATCGTGCGCCGCTCCGCGGGCCTTATGGGGGTGGATATGGATGAGGGGGGAGCCCTGGAGGTGGCGCGGCGCGCCCGCGGCACCCCGCGGATTGCAAACCGCCTGCTCCGCCGCGTCCGCGATTATGCCGATGTTAAGGGCAATGGCTCTGTGGATTCGGCCACCGCGGATGCCGCGCTCAATATGCTCAATGTAGATGCCCGCGGCTTCGACCAGCTCGACCGACGCATGTTGCTAGCCATGATTGAGAAGTTTGATGGCGGCCCGGTTGGGGTAGACAGCCTAGCAGCAGCGGTGAGTGAGGAGCGCGATACCCTGGAGGACGTAATTGAGCCCTACCTGATTCAACAGGGCTATATCGCTCGCACACCTCGCGGACGGGTGGTTACAGGGCTCGCCTATGAACATTTCGGCATACCAGCGCCGGATAAAAAGCAGTGAGAGGAAACGGGGTGAAGGGAGACTTCAGTATTCCCATGCGTGTGTATATCGAAGATACAGACGCGGGCGGCATTGTGTATTACGTGAATTATTTGAAATATATGGAGCGCGCGCGCACAGAACTGTTGCGCTCCCTCGGTTATGATAAGCCGGCGATGCCGGCGCAGGGACTCTTACTGGTGGTGCACTCCGCCGAGATCCAGTACCGCCGCTCCGCTCTACTCGATGATGCATTGCGCGCTACTGCGGCGATTGGCAAACTGGGGCGAGCCGCGGTAACTTTCGAGCAAAAAATCTGGCGCGGCGATGAGCTAATTTGCGAAGGTGTGGTCAAAGTTGCCTGTGTCGCTGACGACAGCCGCAGGCCCTGTGCCCTGCCGGAACCTATTTATTCAGCATTAAAGGCAGTTATTTAAGAAGATGAACGCCGGTGAACAACTTTCTCTTTGGGGGCTAATCCAGAACGCCAGCCTGTTGGTACAGCTCGTGATGCTGTTGCTTTTATTGGCCTCTGTGGTGTCTTGGGTCATGATTATCCAGCGCGGGCTTTACCTGTCCCAGGCCAAGCGCGGCCTCAGTAGCTTTGAGCGTCGCTTCTGGTCCGGTGCGGACCTCAACAAGCTGTTTCGCGAGGGGAGTGAGCGCGCCGAAAAAGGCAAAACCGATGGGGTCGAATCCCTGTTCCGCGCCGGCTTTACCGAGTTTACCCGCCTGCGACAGCAGGGCAGCAGTGGCCCTGAAGCGGTTATGGAGGGTACTGAGCGGGCGATGCGCGTGGCCATGTCACGTGAGCAGGAAAAGGTGGAAATGAATCTGCCGTTTCTGGCTACTGTTGGCTCTGTCAGTCCCTATATCGGCCTGTTTGGCACCGTTTGGGGGATTATGAATTCTTTCCGCGGTCTCGCCACGATGCACCAAGCCACCATCGCCACGGTTGCCCCAGGTATCAGTGAGGCACTGGTGGCCACGGCTATGGGCCTATTTGCGGCAATACCTGCAGTGATGGCATACAACCGCTACTCGGCCAAAGCGGAGTGGCTGTTATCCAGCTACGAAACTTTTGCCGAGGAGTTTTCCTCGATCCTGCACCGCAAAGTGCACTCTGGCTGAGTAGTGAGTAGGCGAACCCTATGAGTGTGTTTCGCAAAGGAACCAAGAAGAAGCTGGTATCCGAAATCAATGTGGTGCCCTACATCGATGTGATGCTGGTGCTTCTAATTGTCTTTATGGTCACGGCACCATTATTGATGCAAGGGGTCAAAGTCGACCTGCCCAACGCGCCCTCGGCGCCGATGGAGGATACCGACGAGGAGCCGTTGATCGTGTCTGTACGAGCCGACGGTACCTATTACCTGAACCTGGGATCAGAGGAAAAAGAAGCTAAGCCACTGTCTGAAATCAAGGAGACGGTTGGCAAGGTTTTGCGCCAAAAGCCAAAAACCCCGGTGTTGGTATGGGGCGATACCGATGCCAGGTACGGCCTGATCGTGAATGCCATGACTGAGCTGCAACAGGCGGGAGCGCCCAGTGTCGGTCTGGTGACAGAGCCACCGCAGGGGTAGTGTGTCGGTGAATAAAGGCTTTTATGCACTGGCGATTATAATCAGCCTCCTGTTGCACGGAGCGCTGATTGCTGCCATCACTTATGGCTGGGAAGCCAGCAGTATGCCCGAGCGCAAACCGATGCCAAAGTTTGTGCAGGCCAAGCTGGTGACGATTGAAGCGGCAACACCGAAGAAGAAACTGCCGAAAAAGGTCGATAAAATAAAACAGCGTGCTGAGCGCGAGGCGGAGCAAAAACGCAAGGCTGAGGTCGAACGTAAGCGCCGCGCAGCCTTGGAGCAGAAGAAAAAGCTCGAGGCGGAAAAGAAGCGCAAGGCGAAAGTCGAAGCTGATCGCAAGGCGCAGGCAGAAAAAGCCCGTCGCGAAAAAGAACAGCAAGAGAAGGCGCGCAAAGAGAAAGAGCTTCAGGAGAAGCTGGCCAAAGAGCGCCAGAGTTCCTTTGATGAGGCACTTCAGGATGAAGAGGACCTGCTGGATGCCCCCGAGGCGGAACAGGCTTTAGCTTCGGTTAGTGATGCGATCAATCGACATATTGCAGGTGTATGGAGTCGTCCACCTAGCGCCCGTAACGGTATGCTAACCACGGTAAAAATAAACTTTGTCCCCACCGGTCGGGTGGTGGCAGCTAATATCATCGAGAGTAGCGGAAATGCGGCTTACGATCGCTCCGTACTCACCGCCATTAAAAAGGTGGAAGTTTTTCCTGAGGTTGCCGAGTTGGCCAGGGAGGAACCGGTGATATTTGAGCGGGAAGTCCGTACAACTATAGTTAACTTTAGACCCGAAGATCTGCGCCAATGATCAAGAGCTTATTGAAAACAATTGTTATTTTTGCAATCGCCTCGGTGAGCCTAGGGGTTCGAGCCCAGCTGGTGGTAGATATCACAAGCGGTATCGATGATCCTACTCCTATTGCGATATCTCCTTTCAGCTGGTCCGGCAGCGGTGTGCTGAAAGAGGATGTCTCCGGGATTATTTCCGCAGACCTGCGCCGGAGCGGCCTATTCTCTCCGGTGCCCAAAGAGGACATGCTGTCTTTTCCTAAAACCCCGGAGGATGTGGTGTTTCGGGACTGGCGTATTCTCGGCACCGAGTACATAGTGACTGGCCGCATTGAGCCCCAGGCCACCGGTTACCTGCTCACTTTTGATCTGGTCAATGTGTTTGGGCAGCATAAGGTGTTTACCAAGCAAGTGCGCGGTGGCCAGACCCAGCTGCGGGATATCGCCCACCGCGCCGCCGATGAAATTTTTGAAGCCGTTACCGGTATTCGTGGTGCCTTCTCTACCGAAATGGTATACGTGCAGGAAGAAACCCGCGGTGGTAAGCCCAGCTATGTACTGATGCGCTCAGATATCGATGGTGCCCGCGCCAAGCAGATTCGCCGCTTTAATGCGCCGGTGATGTCTCCCATGTGGTCGCCAAATGGACAGGAGCTGGCTTATGTTTCTTTCGAGACCGGCCGCCCGGCGATATTCCGCGAGAACCTGCGCACCGGTGCGCGCAAGCAACTGACTAATTTCAAGGGCATCAATAGCTCGCCGACGTGGTCCCCCGATGGAACCAAGTTGGCCATGGTGCTCTCCAAGGACGGCAACCCGGAGATCTACGTACTGGATCTGGTGAGCAACAAGTTCACCCGTATGACCAGACACTTCTCCATTGATACCGAGCCAAACTGGATGCCTGATGGTAAATCGTTGGTTTTCACATCCGATAGGGGAGGAAAACCACAAATTTACCAATTGACTCTTGCCACTGGTCAAGTCGACCGCTTAACCTTCGATGGCGACTACAATGCGCGGCCGCGTGTTTCTCCTGATGGGAAGACGTTGGTCATGGTACATCGCAACCGGGGAACCTTTACCATCGCCACGATGGATATTAATTCGGGCAGAATGCGTGTCCTCACGGAGACCACACTGGACGAATCCCCTAGCATTGCACCGAATGGGGCAATGTTGATGTACGCAACCAAGCGCGGAGACAAAGGTATTCTGGCTGCGGTATCGCTGGATGCTGGGGTGAAGTACAACCTGCCCTCACAAAGAGGTGATGTCCGGGAACCGGCATGGTCGCCATACTTTGATTGAGGCGGGGGCCCGACGCGTTGATGCGTAGGGTGTTTAAAAGACCAATTTTAAAAATCTTTCAGGATTTTCGATAACACAAAAAAGCGGAGTAGCTTATGTTGAAATCAGTTAAAACAGGTTTTGGACTGGCCTGTGTATTTGCAGTAATGGCCGGTTGTAGCAGCACTGACAGTGACCAGAGCGGTCAGGAAGTTGTAAACCAAACCGACATTGAAGCTCCGGTTGAGACCAATGTTGTAGACGATGGCGAGGCTCTGGCTCCTCTGGAAAACGTAGTTTACTTCGACTTCGACCAATCCCTTCTGAAGCCGGAAACCCGTGAGTTACTGATCCGTCATGCTGACCGTATGCGCAGTGCTTCTGGCTCTGTGCGTCTGGAAGGCCACGCTGATGAGCTGGGTACCCGTGAGTACAACCTGGCTCTGGGTGAGCGCCGTGCTAATGCTGTACGCGACTTTTTGGTACTGCAAGGCGTAGATGCAGCTACTCTGGAAGTGATCAGCTACGGTGAAGAGCGCCCGGCTCAAATGGGCTCTAACGAAGCTGCCCGTGCGATGAACCGTCGCGTTGTTATTAACTAATCGTCAAAATGGATGCCAATGGCTTTTACGATTAGAAAACTGGCGATTACCGCAGCAATAATGGCTGCGGCATCGCCCGTATTCTCCCAGGCTCCGATTGTGGATCTGTCTGCCAGCAGTCAGGAGCAGTCTATTTCCCCGAGCGATAGTGACGCTGCGGAAATGCAGCTCGCCCGTGCCGGAAGTCCGGCTCCGAAAGCCAAGACTAACCCCCAGGCCGAAGCCTACTACCAGATGCAAGTGCTGCAGCAGGAAGTACGTGAACTGAGGGGGACGGTCGAGGAGCTGCGCCACGAGATCAAACGTCTCAAGCAGCAGCGCACCGAGGACTACATGGACCTGGATCGGCGTATTGCCCGCCTCAGCGGTACAGAGCCCTCGTCTCAGCCGCCAGCCAATGCCGACGATGGCGGAGCAACTTCCGCTCAGGGCGGTAGCGCAATGCCTGCCAAGCCTCAGGGCCCAAAAGACGGCAAGAGTGAGCGCGATCGCTATCAGGCCAGTTTTGGCCTCGCTCGCAATGGCGACTACGGTGGTGCCAGCGCTGAGTTCAAGAGTCTGCTGCAAGACTTTCCCAATGGGCAGTACGCTCCCAATGCCAACTACTGGCTGGGTGAGATAGCACTAGTGCAGGGAAACCTGGAAGAGGCTCGAGAATGGTTTGTGGCACTGCTTGATGGCTACCCCAACTCCAATAAAGTCTGGGACGGTCGTTACAAGCTGGGTACTGTTTACCACCAGCTTGGTGACCAGCAGAAAGCCCGCAACCTGCTTGAGCAGGTTGCTGCCAGCGACGCCAGGGCATCAAACCTGGCGAAGAAGTATCTCCAGGAGAACTTTTAGTAGCGGATAATTCGTTACTCTCAAAGTACCATCGCTGGTTTTTTGAGCAGAAAAAGCCTATGATCCCGCGCCCGGATGGCATGTGCCCTCTGGGCGTTTTTGTGTCGGGTGTATATGTCCAGTCTGTCTAAAGAATCACTGAGAATTAGTGAAATTTTCTACTCCCTTCAGGGGGAAGCACGAGAAAGTGGCCTGCCAACAGTGTTTGTTCGCTTAACTGGCTGCCCGCTGCGCTGTACCTATTGCGACTCCGAATACGCTTTTTATGGTGGAGAGCGTATGACCCTGGAGCAGATATTACAGCAGGTAAAGAGCCATCCTGCGCGACATGTCTGTGTGACTGGCGGTGAGCCCCTGGCGCAACCCAATTGCCTGCCCTTGCTGGAGTCCTTGTGTGATGAGGGTTACTCAGTAAGCCTGGAGACCAGCGGGGCCATGCCTGTGGACCAGGTAGACCCGCGTGTCTCCCGGGTTGTGGATCTGAAGACACCAGCTTCTGGGGAGCAGCACCGCAACCGCATGGAAAATATGCAAGTGCTCACCCGCGATGACCAGATTAAATTTGTGATCTGCGATCGCGGCGATTACGAGTGGGCCAGATTTACGCTGGATCAGTACAGCTTGCCAGAGCGAGTAGGAGAAGTGCTCTTCTCGCCCAGTTATGAGCAGCTGCAGGCGCGGCAGCTAGCTGAGTGGATACTGGCGGATGGCCTGCCGGTGCGTATGCAGATGCAGCTACATAAGTTGCTCTGGGGAGATATTCCTGGGGTTTAATTCCATGCCCGGGTTTGCCGTCTGCTGCGTATAAATAAATGAGGAACTGATGACTGCAAAGAAAGCGGTAATTTTGCTATCTGGAGGCCTGGATTCAGCCACCGTACTCGCTATGGCGAATGCTGAGGGCTATGAATGCTACGCATTAGGGTTCGATTATGGTCAGCGCCATGAGGCCGAACTGTTAGCCGCGGAAAGGGTTGCCAAGGCCCAGGGTGCCCGTGAGCACAAGGTAGTCAAGCTGGACCTGCGCGCTATTGGCGGCTCTGCTCTGACCGATGACTCTATTGAGGTACCGGAAGAGGAAACTGCTGGCATCCCTGTCACCTATGTACCTGCACGAAATACGGTTTTCCTTTCTATTGCCCTCGGTTGGGCTGAGGTTCTGGGGGCGCAGGATATTTTCGTTGGTGTTAATGCGGTGGACTATTCTGGGTATCCCGACTGCCGCCCAGAATACATTGATGCCTATGAAAAAATGGCAAACCTTGCCACCCGTGCTGGCGTTGAGGGGCACAAGCTCTCAATTCGCGCGCCTCTGATGCAGATGAGTAAAGCGGATATTGTGCGTGAAGGGACGCGTCTTGGGGTGGACTACAGTTTGACGGTATCCTGTTACCAGGCGCGCCCGGATGGAGCCGCCTGTGGGCGTTGCGATAGTTGCCGTCTGCGCGCAGCGGGTTTTGCAGATGCAGGCCTTGAAGACCCTACAGTCTATGCACAGTGACCGGTACCTGGTGCCAAATTTCAAAGAAAATACCTAACTCCTTAAATTTGTTGGATTTTTTTTCGAATTAGGTATTGTCTTTTCGGAATAGATCCGTAAGATACGCAGCTCCTCACATTGAGGCACGGAAAAGGGTCGTTAGCTCAGTTGGTAGAGCAGTTGGCTTTTAACCAATTGGTCGCTGGTTCGAATCCAGCACGACCCACCATTTTCCACCGGGTAAGCACACAATTACCCAGTATGCTTTTTATATCTCCGCGCGAGAATAAAAGGTTCCTGAGTTGGGACATACCAAGATAGCCCAACGTTAAAGGGTCGTTAGCTCAGTTGGTAGAGCAGTTGGCTTTTAACCAATTGGTCGCTGGTTCGAATCCAGCACGACCCACCATCTCCAAAACCTCTCAGAATTCAGCGATTATGAGAGCATCTGAATTTCTCTACAGTCTCCTTCTGTCATCCGATTCCCGAGAGATTATTGCATAACTACATTTCGTCAACATGATTCCCCTCTTTGGCATAGTTTCCAATATTCTTATGGTGAAACTTAAATTCAGTTATGCCAGTGCGAATGTTGAAGTTGAATAGGGAAGTGGGCACAAATTTTTTTCCTATACTTTCAGTGCTTCTTTCTCATGGCGATATCCCTCTCGTTCAATAAAAATTAGCTCAGTGGTTGATCGGCCCAGGATCAGCCGATTTGAGAATAGTTTCTAAGTATTTAGCTTTTCTGTATCTCAATTGATTCAGTGCTATGGGGCGTAAGTCTCTCGTAGTCAGTTATCCACATTCCGATCTGTAATTCTTATCGCGCATTGACCTTAGTGAAAATCAGCGCTGTTTTATAGCTGTATTCTGCAAAGAGCGATTGCTTTGGCTTTTTGGGTGGTTAATAGTACCTGTTTAGGCCATGCAGAATTTAGTGATAAAACTTTAGTGGAATTTTATTGCCAGGAATTGTTTCCGGGTTCATGAGACTTACTGAAAAAATAAAAAATTCTATAGTCTGAGAATTATCATTGGGCCGGTTAAAGTTGTTGCGAACTGATTTGGAATTACCGGTAAAGTGCCGCTGGTAGACTGGAGCAAAGCCTAATGGCGACTGACATTCTGACTGAAAATCCAATGTAGAGTTGTGGTACGAATATTGGATCTATTATCCGGTCATTTCAGCCATATCTTTAGGGTAGGGGGTGAAATGAATGTTGCTGAGACCGAGCAGAATGCTATTAGCGGAGGTGCTGTAATGGTTAATCAACTAGGGGGTGACAATTTACAGTTTGCTTCCCAGACAAATGGCAGCCAAACCGCCCAGGTAACACAAAATGGCAGTGGAAATATGGGGAGCGTTTTCCAATAGATAAGCCAAAGAAGGCGCAGGATATTAAGTGGATATGATCTTGTGGAAGGGGTTGCTGTTCCATTTTACAGTGTGCAAAAAGAATTTCTGAGTGGGAGCTTTCGTCAAGAAATTAAAAGATAATTGAGCAGTTATTCCCGGCTAAGATATTTTCCCATGGCTAGGGCAGCGAGTTCGCCGAGGTAAAGTGCAGAGGTTAAGCCGGGGGATTCAATACCAAAAAAGGCTAGCAACTGCAGGTTAGATGCCTGGCCTTTTTGATAGATGTAAAAATCGCCTGCAGGGGCACCTTTGGGGACCAGTTTTGGGCGTATTCCTGCGTAGTCAGCGTGTAAAGAGCCACTTGGTAGGCCGGGCCAATACCGGCGGATGTTTCGATAGAATTTTTCACCGCGCTTTGCATCTATGCTGTAGTCAATCGCATTGACCCATTCTACATCAGGCCCAAATCGAGCATGGCCGGCTAAATCGAGAGTGAGATGTATACCCAGCCCACCTTGTTCAGGCAGGGGGTAAATCAAGTGTGAGAAAGGAGCCTTGCCGGATAGGGTAAAGTAGCTCCCCTTGGCCATATATAGTGGTGGGATTGCTCTGAGAGTGGTTTCATCTATGCCGGAAAGCAACTTATTGGTGTGGAGTCCTGCGGCTACTACCAGCCGGGGTGTCTTGAGCTGGTAGCCATCCTCCATTGTCAGCAGATAGTCGTGCCCAGTGAACGACAGGTTTGTGACTCTGGTTGATAGGGCTAGTTGGCCACCTTGATCTTCCAGGGCTCCCTGAAGAGCGAGTAGCAGGGCGTGGCTATCAAAAATGCCTGTCGTTGGGGAATAAATTGCAGCGCAGCACTCCAAATCGGGTTCCAGCTTTCGGACATCCTTTGCAGTAAGAATTTGCAGCCCCCCTGCGTTGTTTGCATCGCCTTGTACTTTCAACGCATGTAGTTGAGGCAATTGGTCCTCGCTGGTGGCCACGATTAACTTACCGATGCGCTTGTGCGCTACGGCATATTGCTCGCAGAACCTGTAGAGCCTGGACTTGCCTTCGACGCACGCGCGGGCTTTTAGGCTATTAGTCGGGTAGTAGATCCCTGCATGAATGACTTCGCTGCTGCGAGCGCTGATCCCCGTACCTATAGCATTGTGTTGCTCGAGTACTATAACCCGGCGACCAGAGCGGGCGAGTGCATTAGCACTGGCAAGACCCAGGGCTCCGGCCCCGATCACTATGCAATCAGCTGTATCCATAAATTCCTTTGGGGACGGTCAAAACCAGGAGGAATGCGCAGATACAAACTCCAGGCAGTCGGCGCTGTCCAATGGCGTAGTAACTATAGATGAGGTTGTGAAAGCACTGTGTTGGCGCTGCAATGCGCTATAATGCGCCCTTTTCGCGAGTAGTGGTAGTTAGCCATGACCCAAAAGTCCGTTGCCGCAGAAACGGTAGAATCCCGCTCACTGGTGCAGGCACACCTGGCGGAGCCGGTTGTGACTCAATACAGTGATGAGGAATTGCAAGGCTGGCGTGAACGTATCAAGCGCCTCTTAGAAGAGCAGAATGCCGTACTGGTGGCTCACTATTATACGGATCCACTGATCCAGGCTCTGGCTGAAGAGACGGGCGGCTGTGTATCTGACTCCTTGGAAATGGCCCGCTTTGGCGCTAGGCATAGCGCTGATACTCTCGTGGTGGCGGGGGTGAAATTTATGGGGGAGACGGCCAAGATCCTGACCCCAAACAAGCGTGTCCTGATGCCTACTCTGGAGGCCACCTGTTCCCTGGACCTGGGCTGCCCACCCGATGAATTTTCAGAATTCTGTGACCAGCATCCCGATCGCACAGTAGTGGTATATGCCAATACGTCCGCTGCGGTAAAGGCACGCGCGGATTGGGTGGTAACCTCCAGCATCGCCCTGGATGTGGTAGATCACCTAGATGCCAACGGTGAGAAAATCCTCTGGGCACCGGATAAACATCTTGGTGGCTACGTTCAGCGCGAGACCGGCGCAGACGTCTTACTGTGGGATGGCTCCTGTATTGTGCATGAGGAGTTCAAGGCCAAGGGAGTGGAAGACCTGAAAGCCCTGTATCCAGATGCGGTGGTATTGGTACACCCGGAATCTCCCGCGTCGGTGGTTGCTTTGGCGGATGTCGTAGGCTCCACTTCGCAGATTATCAACGCGGCCAAAACCCGCCCGGAAAAGCGCTTTATTGTAGCCACCGATCAGGGCATCTTTTACAAAATGCAGCAGGAGTGTCCAGATAAGGAACTGATGGTTGCGCCTACTGCCGGTGCCGGTGCCACTTGTCGCAGCTGTGCCAACTGCCCTTGGATGGCGATGAACTCCCTGGAAAATCTCTGTGGGGTTTTGGAGCGCGGCGATAATGAAATTTTTGTAGATGCGGAGCTGGGCCGTAAGGCAATGATTCCCCTGCAGCGAATGTTGGATTTTCGCAGGGCCTGACGGGTTAATTTAGCCGTATAGCGATAAAAAGCGGCTGTTGGCCGCTTTTTATTTTGGGTTAAAGCTCTTTGGCTTTTTCCTGCATTTTGATCACATCCTTGAGGCGCTGCTCGAGAATGGCATTGGTCTGGTATTCGTTTTTAGTCATGCGAATACCGTGACGCAGGTGCTGAAGGGCTTTATCGAAGACGCCATTGAGAATGTAGTACTCGGCGCGGGCCTCATGCACTCCGACGATGTCCCCAGCGAGTCCATGGGTCTCCGCCAGCAGATACCATACGGAGGGGTCTTTCTTGCGTATGCGGCTATATTTGGCCAACAGGCGCTCCGCAGCCAGGTAATTGCCGGCTTTAAAGTGGGCATTGGCGAGGCCCATGATTAGGGCGTGATCACCAGGGTTGCGGTCAAGTGCATGCTGCAGACGCTGGGTGGCACTGGAATAATCTTCCCGCACCAGGTCGATGTCGGCTCGCGCCAGTACAAAGGCGGCCTTTGAAGGTTCTTTATCAAGCAGAGGCTGAAGGGTATCCAGGGCTGTATCTGGTTTACCCGCGGCAAGCTGCGCCAAGGCCAGGCCATAGCGTGCGGCGTCTTCATTGTCATTGATGCCGTTTAGCTCGGCATTGAAGCGTTTTACAGCTTGTTGGGGGGTTGGCTCCCCGGCCAGGCGAATACGGGCGCGCATCAGATGATAGTCCCGGCTATCACTCGGAGGTACTTTTGTCATGCGCTGGGAGCGGAGCTTGGCATCAGCGATACGTTTTTCTGTCACTGGGTGGGTGAGCAGGAATTCTGGTGGGCGGCGGTAGTAGCGGGTTGCCTTGAGCATTTGTTCGAACATTTCACCGGCGGCTTCCGGATCGCGCCCGGATTTGGCCAGGGTTTCGATGCCGACCCGGTCTGCTTCCTGCTCATTCTTGCGGCTGAAGCGTAGCTGGTTATCCAAAGCTGCAGCTTGGGTGGCAGTCATGGCAGCGAGGCCGGCTTCGCCGCCGGCAGTGGCGGCGAGTACCAGGGCGCCGAGCATGCCAGCCAGAGTGGGGATGGTACTGTTGCGCTGGGCTTCCAGTGATCGCGCGTAGTGCCGCTGACTGAGGTGCCCGAGTTCGTGGGCGATCACCGAGGCGAACTGGTCTTCATTTTCGGCAAATAGAAAGAGACCGGTATGGATACCCATAATCCCACCGGGAACCGCAAATGCGTTCATGGTTTCATTGCTCACCACGACCACATCGATATTCTTGTCTTCCAGTGGGCTGTATTCCGCCAGCCCCTTTACGGTTTGCTCTACATATTGTTGGAGCAGGGCATCAGAGGAGGTTTTCACTTGGCTGCGGAACATACGCAGCCACATTTGTCCCAGCTCTTTTTCCCGTTGGCGCGAAACTACCCCGCTAGTGCTGTCGCCCAGCTCCGGTAGACGTATTTCCTCGCTGTCTGCGGTGGTGGCGATCGGGGTGGCGCCGAGTAGCAGGCCTATACCCAGCGCCCTAAGGCCGGTGCGGAATCGCTGCGTTAGAGGCGCTTTGTTACAACGGCGAGGCAGGGTCTTGTGGGAATCAGTCATCTCAATTACTGCTCGGTCTGTCCGTGAAGGATCTATAGTCCAACTCTATACGCAACCCTATTGAACTGTCGAGGTTTGGACTCAGTGGAGCACAAATGGTTCAGCTTTGCGCCACGTAGAGGGTTAAAAAGGGTAAAGCTTTGTGGGTGTGTGGCGCAGATTACGCGCTATAATCCGCGGCAATTCAAAGCGTGTGACTGAATAGCCAATGGCAAAAATCCCCACTGAGACAGTGCGAGAACAACCACTTCCAGATTGGGACGCGGCGGAGAGGGTGGATGCGCGGAATTTGCCGTGCCCCCAGCCCCTGTTGGCCATGCGTCGCGCCCTGCGCGAGTATGAGGTGGGAACTCTTTTGTGTGTGATAGCAACAGATGAAGCTTCCTGGCGCGATTTTCACAGCTTTGCCGCCTTGAGCGGTAGGTCGCTACTGCGCGCAGAGCGGCGTGATAATACCTTTCTATATTGGCTGTACGCTGGCAAATGATGAACCAATCCCGAGAATCCATGTTATCGATTGTTAAAGGCTGGGTGAATCGCTACTTCAGCCAGGAAGAAGTGGTGCTGCTGGTGCTGCTTCTTACTGTAGCTCTGGTGGTGCTGGCCACACTCGGGGTGGTATTAGCGCCTGTACTTACGGCTTTGGTAATAGCCTTTTTAATGCAGGGCATGGTGCAAAAGCTTAAATCCTGGCGGGTGCCCCACTGGATGGCAGTAACACTGGCTTGCCTGGTGCTGGTGGGCGCCATCGTTGCCTTACTGTTTGTAGTGCTACCAATTATCTGGCGCCAGTTAGTGCGGCTGGGTGCGGAGTTGCCGAATATGGTTCAGCGCGGGCAGGAACTTTTACTGCTGTTGCCTGAGCGATACCCACGCCTGATTTCAGCGGCGCAGATCGATGAGATTTTTAACTTACTGGGCAGTGAGTTGGGTGGCATAGGTCAGACCCTGCTAGCCTTCTCCCTGACCAACCTGCCAATTTTTGCCGGATTGTTGATTTATGTGGTGGTGGTGCCGATCCTGGTGTTTTTCTTCCTCAAGGATTCCGATCAATTGATCCGCTGGTGCACCTCCTTCTTGCCAAAGGAGCGTCCGATGATGCATCAGATCTGGCATGAGATGAACGACCAGGTGGCAAACTATGTGCGCGGTAAGGTGGTAGAGATTGGCATAGTGGCAGCGGTCAGCTATGCCGCTTTTCTACTGTTAGGGGTGAATTACGCCTTACTGCTCGCGGTAGCAGTAGGGTTCAGCGTGTTGATTCCCTATATCGGCGCTGCGGTAGTGACGATTCCAGTGGCGGCCATAGGCTTGTTTCAGTGGGGGTGGAGCAATGAGTTTTTCTACTTGATGATCACCTACGGCATTATCCAGCTGCTCGATGGTAATGTGTTGGTACCGTTGCTTTTTTCTGAAGCGGTCAACCTTCACCCAGTGGCAATTATTCTGGCAGTTTTGTTTTTTGGTGGCATCTGGGGGTTCTGGGGTGTCTTCTTTGCTATCCCTCTGGCGACTTTGCTTAAGGCCATTATGAGTGCCTGGCCTACCAGTGAGCACCAGGCTGAGTGGGAGGCGAGGCGAATATCGGATTAATTATCTGATTTGGGTATTTAATCGATATCTTTTCTTTGTCTGTAGGTCGCGGCATTTGCTAGAATGCCGCGCTTTCTTTTATTTGGTCCCTTCAAATAGGTGAGAGCCCATGAGCCTGGCTGACAAAGTCCTAGCGGTCAATAATGACCTGCCTATCCGCACTGACAAGTCCATCCACAGTGGCAAAGTTCGCTCCGTTTACTGGCTGACCGAGGCCGACAGCCGTCGCCTGATCGAGGAGAAAGGTTATCCGGTAGCGCCGGACGCGCCTCTCGCAGTGATGGTAATTTCTGATCGCATCTCTGCATTCGACTGCATCTGGACCGGTGAAGGCGGTATGCGTGGCGTGCCTGGCAAGGGCGCGGCATTGAACGCTATTTCCAACCACTGGTTCAAGTTGTTTAAAGAACAAGGCCTGGCCGATAGCCACATTCTGGATATTCCGCACCCGCTGGTGTGGATCGTACAGAAGGCACGCCCGGTTATGATCGAAGCGATCGCCCGCCAGTACATCACTGGCTCCATGTGGCGTTCCTATCAGAAGGGTGAGCGCGAGTTCTGCGGGATTGAAATCCCCGATGGTCTGCAAAAAGACCAGAAGCTGCCAGAGCTGCTAATTACTCCCTCCACGAAAGGTATTCTCAAGGGCATCCCCGGTGTGCCGGAAGCAGATGATGTAAATATCACCCGCAAGAATATTGAGGACAATGTCGAGGCATTTGACTTCCGCGATTCGGGAGACATTGACCTGTATGAAAAGCTGCTGAAAGAGGGCTTCGATGTAATTTCTACGGAGCTTGAAAAGCTTGACCAAGTCTTCGTCGACACCAAGTTTGAGTTCGGTTACGTGACCGATGCCAACGGTGAAGAAAAACTGATCTACATGGATGAGGTGGGCACCCCGGATTCCTCTCGTATCTGGGACGGTGAACAATACCGCGCTGGCAAGGTTGTGGAAAACTCCAAAGAGGGTTTCCGTCAGGCCCTGCTAAACCACTTCCCGGATTCCGATATCCTTCTGAACAAAGACCGTATGGGTGAGCGTCTGGCTCTGGCCCGTGATAACGAGTTGCCCGAGTCTATGCTGATGGATCTCTCCGCCACCTACGTGGGTATTGCCGAGAAAATTACCGGCAAGAAACTGGAGATTTCAGATAACCCCAAAGAAGAGCTGCTTGAAGTTCTGCGCAAGGATTACGGCCTGGTCGATTAATCCAGTTCTAGTTGAAAAACCGGCGCTGGCGCCGGTTTTTTTGTTCCTGCAGTTCCGGCTTGGCTCTTAGGGCTTTGCAATTTTCTACCCGCCATAATTCGTCATTTTTGCTCCTTACTTTCGCCCGATTCGTTGCCGTGTTTCGCCTGCTTCCCTGTTTTTAATAACCCCAGTTAATTAAAAAGTGGAGGGAATTTTGTGAACAGGGTGATGTTGTACGGGCAACGCTTTCACAAAGATGATCTGATGCTGCCGACAGAGGAATACTATCGCCGCCGTCAGCGCAGCGGTGGTCTGGGCCGCTGGATATTGTTTATTGTGGTGGTATTGGCGGCGGCTATTGGTGCAGAGGTGAACGCGCAAGAACTGCCCGGTGAGGTGGACACTGATGCTGCCTTCTTGGAAACGGTTACCCTGGATGAGGTAAAGGCTGGTGACTTGTTATTTACCGGTGCTGAGATGGGCCGCTATATTCCCGCAGTACACCTAGCGAGCCAAGTCAAAATAGTTATTCGCGGACTGGTTGCAGATGTACAGCTACAGCAAAAATTTCAAAATACCAGCGATAATTGGCAGGAAGCCATTTATGCATTACCACTGCCAGAACAGGCGGCCGTTGCCAGGTTACAAATCCAGTTAGGCGAGCGCTTGATTGTCGGAAAAGTACGTGAACGCAAGCAGGCGGCGAAGATTTATAAGGCTGCCCGTGCGGCGGGCAAGCGCGCAGCCTTACTGGAGCAACAACGGCCTAATTTGTTCACCAATAAGGTTGCCAATATTGCACCGGGAGAGGTAGTGCAGGTAAATATCCGCTACATCCAACCGGTGACTTACGATGGGGGTACGTTTTCCCTACGTATGCCTACTACGCTAACACCCCGTTATATCCCAGGTGAGTCTGTCCCTGTGCATGCGCTTGGTGGAGATGAGTTGAATCTGGTAACACAACATAATGGCTGGGCCCTACCGACAAATCAGGTACCGGATGCCCCGGCCATTACCCCACTAATGCAGCCGGCTGAGGAGCTTCACGCTATTGGCAGCCATAAGATGGCTATTGAAGTGGAGTTGCATAGCGGTCTGCCACTGGCACAAGTCAGCAGCCCCTATCACAAAATTGATGTTGAGGATCAAGAGGGCGGGCGCTACGACGTCCATCTGCGAGAAGGAGCGGTGAGTATGGATCGGGATTTTGTCCTGCGCTGGCAGCCGCATGCCTCGGCCCTGCCTCGCGCCGCCCTGTTCAGTGAGAGGATCGATGCTACTAGTGAGAAAGCTGGAACCTACTTACAGGTGATGTTACTGCCGCCCGATGACGGTATTCGCAGCCAGCGCCTGCAGCGGGAAGTGGTTTTTGTAATTGATACCTCTGGCTCCATGTCCGGCAATTCCATTCGTCAGGCTAAGGAAAGCCTGACACTGGCACTTGCTCGCCTGAGTGCGAATGATCGTTTTAATGTGATCGCATTTAACAGCGCTAGCCGTGCCCTTTTTCCACGCCCTGTAGTGGCAAGTGCGGAAAATATCCGTCGCGCACGGCAGGAAATAGAAATCTTGAATGCAGAAGGTGGCACAGAGATGGCACCGGCTCTGCGCCTGGCTTTGGAGCAGCAGTTACCGGGCGATATCAACCTGGTGCACCAGGTGGTTTTCATTACTGACGGGGCGGTAGGGAATGAACAAGCGCTGTTTGAGGTAATTCACCAGCACTTAAATAACACCCGTCTTTTCACTGTGGGGATTGGCTCGGCACCCAACAATCATTTTATGCGCAAGGCTGCGCAGTTTGGGCGAGGTGCCTTTGTCACCATCGGAGATATTACTGAAGTGCGTGAGCGTATGCACGCCCTGTTCACCAAGCTTGAAAACCCCGTGGCCACTGACCTGCAGCTCAGCTGGCCCGAGGGGTTAGTAGCGGATGCTTACCCCAAGAGAATTCCGGATCTTTATCGTGGTGAACCCTTACAACTGGTGGCCAGGGTAGAGGGCGGTAATTTTCAGGGGGAAATCAAGCTACGTGGGCGTATGGCAGACAAACAGTTTGTGCGTAAGCTGGCTTTAAAAGTCGATGAATCTGGACATGGTGGCAGTCTTGGAAGCCTGTGGGCGCGCAGCAAAATTGAATCCTTGCGTGACCAGCAGATGCAGATCGGTGAGAGCAGTGATACTGGCCAAGTATTGCGTGAACAAATTTTGCAGCTAGCCCTGGCGCACCAGCTGGCTAGCCCTTATACCAGTTTTGTTGCTGTAGAGGAGAAAGTGGTTCGCAATGAAAAGGATAAACTCGCCCGCGGCCCGGTTACCAATGTGGTGCCTCGAGGGCAGGTGCTGCAGCGCCAGGCTTACCCCAGTACAGCGACTGGAGTCTATACCCAACTGCTTGCTGCCATGGGATTATTCAGCTTTGCAGCATTGTTAAGTCGCGGGCGTAAGCTTCCCAGCAACATGGTGCATCAATTGCGCTACCTGTTGCGCACGGTAATGCCGGATGTGCGCTGTACCCAAAATAGCTTTGAAGCCCGGCCTGGGGGAGTTCGTCCGTGATCCGCCCCCTGCTTTTCCTGGTGTGCTTCGTGGCGGGGTTATGGCAGCTGGGTTCCGCTGCCTGGTTGCTGGCAAAGGCACAGTTGGCTCAGCTACTGATTGTCAGCGCCTGGGAGGAGCAGTTGCAGGGTGGGGCTCCGCAAAAGCCCTGGCCCTGGGCGGATACTTGGCCTGTGGCCAAATTGAAGCTGGAAGGACAGTCGCCATTAATTGTTCTCGCCGGAGGCAGTGGGCAGGCGCTGGCTTTTGGCCCCGGCTTGTTGTCGGGTTCAGGGAGCCCAGGGGAAAACCGCACTACAGTGATTGCGGCTCATCGGGATACTCACTTTGCAGGATTGGACCGTGTCAGGCGAGGTACCTCCATTTATCTGCAAGATAAATACGGACGCTGGCATACTTACCGGGTTTCGGAGATGCGGATTGTGGATAGCGAGAGCGAACGCCTGCCGGTCTTTGCCGAGCGCGGGTTATTGCTGGTGACCTGTTACCCCTTCAATGCCCTGGCGGCGGGTGGTCCCCTGCGCTACTTGGTCTACGCTGAATATCAATCCGGCGGGGAGCTGGTTCGGCTGTGACCGAGACTATTATTTGGGACTCGATTTTGTAGTTCATTTTCTGAATCTTTCCATAAAATATTCCGGTAAAAGGACAAAATGGCAAATAATTGTTTTGCCCTTTTGTTTTATTTGTTACTAACCGTCCTATCTGGAAAATTTTTTGTAGTAATACTACAATCCTCTCCGCTAACAACCGGGAATGGGGTTTTGTCCGCCACTTTGCGCGGATCCCGGAGTAGATAATCACAGTCAAACTAGGCATTTGCGGTAGCAGATGGCGTCGCTTTTCCTCTCCGCCATATTCAAGTGAAGAAACACGCACTTTGCATTTGCGCCAACAAAGTTGGTGAATTGGCGGAACCAAGAAAAAAAGGAAGCTTTTTTTTGCCCGCGCTGTAGTTTGCCCGCGTACCGATTTTTGAGAAATAGACCGACTCGACGTCGCCTAATTCGCCGAGGAGCACTTGATGCACGAAGATACCGATAACCTCGAAACGCAGGAATGGCTGGATGCGCTGCAGGCGGTTATCCGCTACAGCGGCAAAGAACGCGCAGCCTTCCTTCTGAAGCAGTTGTCCGATCGCGCTACTGATGTAGGCGTACAGCTGCCCGCGGCTATCACCACACCCTACCGCAATACCATTCCGCCCAATGCGGAAAAACGCATGCCCGGCGATCTGTTTATGGAGCGCCGCATACGCTCTCTGATCCGCTGGAATGCCCTGGCGATGGTAGTGCGCGCTAACCAGAACAACGACCATCTCGGCGGCCATATCTCCAGCTTCTCTTCTGCGGCTACTCTCTACGATGTGGGCTTCAACTACTTCTTCCGTGGCAATGAAGGTGAAGAGCGCGGCGACCTGATTTTCTTCCAGGGTCACAGTGCGCCGGGCATTTATGCACGTTCCTACCTCGAGGGGCGCTTCGATGAAGAGCAGCTGGACAACTTCCGTCGCGAAGTAAACGGCAATGGCCTCTCCTCTTACCCGCACCCTTGGCTGATGCCGGAGTACTGGCAGTTCCCCACGGTTTCCATGGGATTGGGGCCGATCCAGGCGATTTACCAGGCACACATTATGCGCTACCTGTCTGCCCGCGGCCTGTCCCCGCGCGGCGATCGCAAGGTGTGGGCTTTCCTCGGTGACGGCGAGTGTGACGAGCCGGAAACCCTGGGCGCAATTTCCCTGGCGGGTCGAGAGCAACTGGAAAACCTGGTGTTTGTGGTCAACTGTAACCTGCAGCGCCTGGACGGCCCGGTTCGCGGCAACGGCAAGATCGTGCAGGAGCTGGAAGGCGTATTCCGCGGTGCCGGCTGGAACGTTGTCAAAGTACTCTGGGGCCGCCTGTGGGATCCGCTGCTGGAGAAAGATGATAAAGGCCTGTTGCAGAAAGTCATGGACGAAGTGGTCGATGGCGAGATGCAGAACTTCAAGGCCAACGGTGGTGCCTATACCCGTGAACACTTCTTCGGCAAATACCCGGAGCTGTTGGAGCTGGTTAAGGATATGTCCGATGATGAGATTATGAAGCTCAATCGCGGCGGCCACGATCCTTACAAAGTTTACGCAGCCTACGCGGCGGCGATGGCCCACAAAGGGCAGCCCACTGTAATCCTGGCGCAAACGGTTAAAGGCTACGGCCTGGGCTCCGCCGGTGAAGCGGCGATGGATACTCACTCCGTGAAGAAGCTGGACCTGGATTCCCTCAAGCGTTTCCGCGACCGTTTTGCCATTCCGCTCACCGACAAAGAGTTGGAAGAAGTGCCTTACTACCGTCCATCTCCGGACAGCCCGGAAATGAAATATATGGCGGAGCGTCGCAAGGCCCTGGGTGGTCCGGTTCCCCGTCGCCCGGTTGAGTGCCCGAAATTGGAAATTCCCGGTCTCGACGCATTTAGCGCACTGACTAAAGGCTCCGGTGAGCGTGAAATCTCCACCACCATGGCATTCGTTCGCGCCATTGCCGCACTAGTAAAAGACAAGAATATCGGCAAGAACATCGCGCCGATCGTTCCCGATGAAGCCCGTACCTTTGGTATGGAAGGCCTGTTCCGCCAGCTGGGTATCTATTCCTCCCAGGGGCAGCGCTACACCCCGGTGGATCACGGCCAGATCATGTATTACAAGGAAGACAAGAAAGGCCAGGTGCTGGAAGAGGGCATCAACGAAGCTGGCGCTATGTCCGCCTGGATGGCGTTGGCCACTGCCTACAGCAACCACGGCGTGCCGATGGTGCCTTTCTATATTTACTATTCAATGTTTGGCTTCCAGCGCGTGGGCGACCTGGCCTGGGCCGCTGGAGATATGCAGGCACGCGGTTTTCTGATCGGCGCCACTGCCGGCCGCACCACCCTGAACGGTGAGGGTCTGCAGCACCAGGACGGTCACAGCCACGTGCTGTCCTCCACTATCCCCAACTGCCGCAGCTATGACCCAGCCTACGGTTACGAGCTGGCAGTGGTTATGCAGCGCGGCTTGAAAGAGATGTACGAGGAGCAGAAGAACCTCTTCTACTACATCACCATCGAGAACGAAAACTACCTGCAGCCGGAAATGCCCCAGGGTGTGGAAGAAGGCATTATTCGCGGTATCTACAAGCTGCAGTCCAACGTCAAGAAAGGCGCCAAGGGCAAAGTGGCGAAAAAGCATGTGCAGCTGATTGGTGGCGGTACTATTTTGCGCGAAGTACTGGCAGCGGCGGATATCCTCGCCGACCAGTTCGGTGTGACTTCTGACGTGTGGAGCCTCACCTCCGCCGTTGAAGCTGCCCGTGAAGGTCAGGATGCGGCGCGCTGGAATATGCTGCACCCGGAAGCTGAGCCGCGCAAAGCCTGGATCACTGAGCAGTTCGAAGGCAACACGTCTCCCGTTATCGCCTCCACCGACTACATCCGTTCCTATGTGGAGCCACTGCGCGAATTTATCGACGGTGAACTGACCACCCTGGGTACCGATGGTTTTGGCCGCAGTGACAGCCGCGAGCAGCTGCGCCGCTTCTTCGAAGTGGATCGCAACTACGTGGTAATCGCCGCACTGAACGGCTTGGCCAAGCAGGGCGTTATTGATGCGAAAGAGGTTGCGGAAGCGATCGTGAAGCTCAATATCGACGCCGAAAAAGTTAACCCACGCATCAGCTAAGAGAAGGCAGAACTCCTATGGCAAAACAAGTCATTAAAGTGCCTGATCTCGGTGGTGCCGATCAGGTGGATGTGATTGAAATTACTGTTGCTGTCGGCGATACCGTCGCGCAAGAGGATTCACTGATTGTGGTGGAGGGCGATAAAGCCTCCATGGATGTCCCAGCCCCAGTGGCTGGCAAAATCCTCAGCATCAGCGTGAAAGAGGGCGATAAGGTCTCTGAAGGCGATGTGATTGGGGAGATCGAAACCGATGTAGCGGAAGCGCCGGCAGAGGAGCCCGCTGCGGCACCTGCCAAGGAAGAAACTGCACCGGCGGCCGAGCCCGCAGCTGAAGCCCCTGCGGCAGCAGTGAGCGGTGAGCCGAAAGAGGAAACGATCCAGGTCCCGGACCTGGGTGGTGCCGATGCAGTTGATGTGATCGAGATCAGTGTACAGCCCGGCGATGCGGTCGAAGAGGGCGACTCCCTGATTGTGGTGGAAGGCGATAAAGCCTCTATGGATGTGCCTTCCCCCAGCGCCGGTACTGTGGTCTCTATCGCCGTTAAGGAAGGTGATAAGGTTTCCACTGGCGATACCCTTGGTGTGTTGAAAGTAGTTGCCACAGGCGCCGCCGAGCCCGCGGCTACAGCTGCAGCCCCTGCAGCGACAGCGCCTGCCGAGAGCGCGCCACAGCAGGCATCTGCGTCTGTTGAGCCCCCGGCAGTGCCGCAAAAAGATCATCAGCTGGAACGAGATTTTACCGCCGCAGCCCAGGTTTACGCCGGTCCTGCCGTGCGCAAACTGGCGCGGGAGTTGGGCGTTACCCTGAACAAGGTGAAGCCCACGGGTCCCCGCAACCGGGTCTCCAAGGATGATCTGCACAACTATATCCGCGAACAGGTGAAGAAGGCTGAGAGCGGTGCCGTTGGCGTAGGCGGTGGAATCGGTATTGCCAAGATGCCGGATATCGACTTCAGCCAGTTTGGCCCGGTGAACGTGGAGCCGATGAGCAAGATCCACAAGATCACCGCTGCCAACATGTCGCGTAACTGGCTTAATGTGCCCCACGTCACCCAGTTTGATGATGCGGATATCACTGAGCTGGAAACCTTCCGCAAGTCCATGAAGGCCGAGGCGGAGAAGCGCGGAGTGAAGCTCACCCCAGTGCCTTTCCTGCTGAAAGCGGTAGCCGCAGCCCTGCGCGCAGAGCCCAGCTTTAATGTATCCCTGCACAATGATGGCGAGCACATTGTGCGCAAGGACTATGTACATGTGGGGATGGCAGTGGATACGCCAAAAGGCTTAATGGTGCCGGTTATCCGCGATGTGGATAAAAAAGGCTTGTACGAGCTGGCGGCCGAGGCCACTGAGATGGCCCTGAAAGCCCGTGATGGCAAGCTGAAACCCAACGAGATGCAGGGTGCTTGCTTCACTATCTCCAGCCTGGGGGCTATCGGCGGCACCGGATTTACCCCGATCGTCAATTCTCCGGAAGTGGGTATCCTCGGAGTATCCAAGCTGGCGATGAAGCCGGTGTGGAACGGTAAGGACTTTGAGCCCCGGCAGATGTTGCCCTTGGCGCTCTCCTACGATCACCGCGCGGTGAATGGCGGAGATGCCGGACGCTTTATGACTTATTTGGTCAGCGTGCTGGCAGACGTGCGTCGACTGTTGCTGTAAAGGTTCCAGAGTCATTACCCTAAAAAAGCGGCCTTTGGCCGCTTTTTTATTTTTCGAGCTGCCTTATGTAGCTATTGCTTTTCGGTATGCTGGCCTATGCAGTGGGGTGGAAGGAAAATGACGTTTAAATTCACTTAAAGATGAATTATGTGAATAAATGACTTGGCGCCAACTGGCTGGAAATTCCCTGGCAACTAGACTCAGAGAAAGACAACTATCAACGCAACACTGAAAATGTGGAGTGTCGGATCATGAGACCTTCAGGGAAATTCGCCTTTCCTGTCGTATCGGCACTGGTGATGCAGGGTTGCTTGTTTTTGCCGGCTGAGGAAGTGGAGGGTGAAGATCCATTCTTCTTTGAGACTGGCACAGCCAGGCAAGGCGAGAGTTTTGTTGATGCCGGCGCCTATCACTCCCAGCTTCGGCCACCTATAACGGTCGGTTTTCAGTGTGAGGAGAGTTGCGAGGATAGAGTGTACGATTCCTCTAGTTGGTTTTTCCCGATACTGAGGGTGTATTAGCCTCTGCGGGAATCCGCATGGAGATCGCTACAGCATAACCCGGTCTTTTACCGAAGTACGCGAAGTCAATTTCGCGTGGTACCGATACGGAGAAGTGCCCATGCAAAAATCCCCGATAGTAATTTCATTGTTTACAACGAGCTTGTTATTGGCAGCTTGTGGAACACCAGATACACGCAATCAAGTGGTTTACCCTTACAGTCCACCTACACCGCGCCATCTGGATTACCGTGCTTATCCTGCCCCTTCGTCACACGTGCCCGCAGCGCCCCCATCACGTAAATCCAGTTATTCCAGTTGTCCCGGAGATTCTGAAGAGCTAGCGCCCGGTTCTATTTGTCCACCCAGTGCTCGTTGTATAGATATTTCTGGCGGAAGGCGATGTATCTCTTATGAAGAGTAAAATTATACTGCCTTTGATATTTGCGCAGTTACTCGGCGGCTGCGCCGACGGCTTTTGGCAGGATTTGTGTGGCGACCCGGTTTATTACACTTATAAGCGCAGCCCAGTACCACCCGATGAAATTACGGCTTTCCCGCGTTTTTGTCTTGTGGGCGACCCCTACATGGGTGAACTTGAAAACTGCATTGCCGCCGGTGTGCACTGTTACCAACTAGATACTGGCGACTGGTGTGCGGGACCTTATTCGCCATTTGTATTGAGCTACAGTTTTTACTAGCACCGGATGCGTGCAGCTTTATTTGATTCAGGTTTGGGTGGTTTAAGAATGCTTAAATATTAAGTTTACTCAGGCTAAGGTAATTAGATTTTAAGCAAGGACTTTAAACTGTCTTTGATGGTCGTGCCGATATAGTGCTTTAATCCATTGAATGTATTCTTGATGTTAACCTCATGGTAATAATCATATCCTAGTTCTTTTAGTAGTACGTGAATATTCTTTGTAACACCTATGGCGAACCAGCTGCATGGAAAGGAAATAATGCAGGGCATCTCTTTATTTTTAAGCTGGATTTGCCCCTGGGCAATGCAATTTATCTGATTGAGAAGGTTAAAGCTTCCGTCTGAGAGGTCAAAGTTATAAAAGAGCTTGGACTTGCCGTCTATTCCAATGTGTTCAGGCGAATGGTGTGTGTAGTATTCCCTTATCATTTTTTGGTCATCGCTATAGTCGGGATACATCTTCTTAATGACAGAAAATAGATGACTTAATGTTTTTACTTTTCCTATAAATATACCCGTTGAAAATATGGTGTTTCCTGCAAAGTACTTTCGCTCGAAGAAACCCTGTGTTCCACTATGTTGGTGGTCATTTGAGAATACTATATCTCGGTCAAAAGAATAAAATTTACTCTCGAGTTGATGAATGGCCGGTAAGATTATTGAATCGAAACCATCAAAATAACAGAGGATATCTTCTTCCGGTAGAGTCTTGCAGAAAGGGAGAAGCAGATCGATTTTTGTGGAAAAATTTTCCCATGGTTGTTCTTGCCCGAGTATGGTGAGTGAAACTCCATTGCGTTTGGCGGATTCCTGTAGAACAGGGAACATTCTTTCAGAGTGAGTGGCAATAGTGACGAGGTGTAACATTTCAGGAACAAGACTACCTGGGTTCCATGGCCTTAATCGTTGACTGGTGAATTCCAGCTGCTGAAGCAAGTCTAGTCCAAGGTTTGTGAACCGTTTGGAGGGGCTGGTTTCCTCGCGTAGTGTGACTCCACGCCTTGCCTATGAGGGCAAGAGTTACTTTTGAGCAAATGGGAAAAGGGTTCCAGGCCGGTGCCCGCTATTGAAAAGACGAGCGTAAAAAGAAAAAGCCCCAGGCACAAATATGTGCCTGGGGGTAAGGGGCTTTAGCCGTTAGCAGGTTGTTCTAACGGCAAGGGGGTATCCTGGACTTGATGTGCGCTTACATTCTTTGACGTGGATATTTTACCGCCGGCAATTTTGCGTAGGGCAACATAAAACACGGGTGTCAGGAACAGGCCAAACAGTGTGACACCGATCATGCCGGTAAATACGGTAATGCCCATGGCATTGCGCACCTCAGCGCCAGCGCCGCCGGCCAATACCAGTGGAACAACACCGGCAATAAAGGCGACGGAAGTCATAATGATCGGACGAAGACGTAGGCGGCAGGCTTCCAAGGCAGCTTCTACCGGGCCCTTACCGTCCATTTCCAGTTCGCGGGCAAACTCCACAATCAGAATGGCGTTTTTACAGGCAAGTCCCATTAAAACAACCAGCCCGACTTGAACGAAAACATTGTTGTCGCCGCCAGTAGCCCAGACACCAAATAGTGCAGCCAGCAGGCACATGGGCACGATCAGGATCACCGCCAGCGGCATAACCCAGCTCTCATAGAGTGCGGCCAGTACCAGGAATACCAGCAGTACTGCGAGTGGGAAAACCACCATAGCGGCATTGCCCTGGTTGACCTGCTGGAAGCTGAGGTCGGTCCACTGGATTTGCATGCCCGGTGGCAGGGCTTGGCTGGCAACCTGCTCAACCGCTGCCAGTGCCTCGGAAGAGGACAACATGCTGGGATCGGACTGCCCCATCAGGTCGGCTGCCGGATAGCCGTTGTAGCGGATCACCGGGTCTGGTCCGTAACTCTGGCGCAGGGTCACCATGGTGCTGATGGGCACCATCTCCCCATTCATATTGCGAGTGTAGAGATTATCGAGATCCTGCACTTCATCGCGGAAAGGCGCATCTGCCTGGGCAACCACCTGGTAGGTGCGACCGAACAAGTTGAAGTCGTTGATATACATGGAGCCGAAATACAGCTGTAGGGTGCCGAATAGATCGTCCATACGCACGCCCTGGGCTTTGGCCTGTAGGCGGTCTACCTCGGCGTCCATCTGCGGCACATTGGCCTGGTAGGAGCTGAAGGGGTAGCTGAGGCCGCTGGCTTGGCTCAGGGCCCCAGCCAGCATATTGGTAGCATTTTGCAGCTCACCGTAGCCGGCACCGCGACGGTCCTGGACATAGAGGGAGTAGCCGGACCCAGCACCCAGCCCGAAGATGGGCGGCGGCATAAAGGTCATGGCAAAGCCTTCTTTGATCTGTGAGATTTTGCCATTTAGCTCCGCAGCGATTTCCTGGGCACTGCGCTCACGTTCATCGAAATCGTCGAATAGGATAAATACCGTGCCCACGTTGGGGGTGTTGGTACTTTGCAGGGCATTGAAGCCGACAAAGGCCGCGGCGTTGGCAACCCCCTCAGTTTCCAAAGCCAATTCACTCACGCGGCGAGCAACTTCCTCGGTGCGGTCCAGGGAGGCACCTTCCGGCAGGCGAATACTACCCACCAGGTAAGTCTTATCCTGAACCGGAATAAAGCCGCCGGGCACCTGTTGGAACAGGGCGAAGGTACCGCCGAGCAATATCAGGTAGGCCCCAAATACGATACCGCGACGCTTGAGGCTATGGCCCACCACCCGCTGATAGCGCTCGGAGTTGCGCTGGAAGAAGCGGTTGAACGGGCGGAATAACCAGCCGAACAGGCGCTCGATAATGCGCGCGGGTATATCCGGCTTGGCACCGTGGGGCTTCAGCAGGGTTGCCGCCAGAGCCGGGGACAGAGTCAGGGAGTTGATCGCGGAGATAATGGTGGCGATGGCAATGGTGGTGGCGAACTGGCGGTAGAACTGACCGGTGATGCCGTCCAGGAAGGCCATGGGCACAAATACCGCACAGAGCACCAAACTGATGGCGACAATCGGACCGCTCACCTCGCGCATGGCTTGGTGGGCAGCGGCTAAAGGTGTCAGTCCCTCCTCGATATTGCGCTCGACGTTTTCCACCACCACGATGGCGTCATCCACCACAATACCGATGGCCAGTACCATGGCGAACAGGGTCAGGGTGTTGATCGAGAAGCCCAGCATCAACAGCACCGCAAAGGTGCCGACAATAGATACCGGCACGGCCAAGAGTGGAATCAGGGAGGCGCGCCAGGTCTGCAGGAACAGGATAACCACCAGCACTACCAGCAGCACCGCCTCCAGAAGGGTCTTGATCACAGAGCTGATGGAAGTGCTGACGAATACGGTTGGGTCGTAGGCAACTTTCCACTCCAGGCCTTCGGGGAACTGTTCTCCCAGTTCTGCCATCTTCTCGCGCACTGCAGCGGAGACTTCCAGGGAATTGGAGCCTGGAGACTGGAAAATCGGAATGGCAACCGCCTGGCGGCCGTTTAATAAGGCGCGTAGAGAGTCTTGAGATGAAGCCAGTTCAACCCGCGCCACGTCACGCAATCGGGTAATTTCACCATCGCTGCCGGTCTTCAGTACCACATTGCCAAACTCTTCCTCGCTTTGCAGGCGGCCCTTGGCGTTGATAGAGATCAGGAAATCAGAACCATTGGGCATCGGCGAGGCGCCGATCTGTCCGGCGGACACCTGTACATTTTGTTCACGCACTGAGCTGACGATATCCGCTGCAGTCACGCCCAGGGCCGCCGCTTTCTGCGGGTCCACCCACAGGCGCATGGCATAGTCTCCGGAGCCAAATACGGCGGCCAGGCCCACACCGGGAATGCGCGACAGCTCATCACGGATATGCAGTACGGCGTAGTTGCGAATATAGGTCGCATCGAGGCTGTCGTCTGGAGAGATCAGATGCACCGCCATCATCAGGTTGGGCGACTGCTTCTGCGTGGTTACCCCCTGGCGGCGTACATCTTCCGGTAGACGGGGTAGTGCCTGGGATACCCGGTTTTGTACCTGAACCTGGGCCTGGTCTGGATCGGTGCCCAGTTTAAAAGTGACATTTAAAGTGAGGGTGCCGTCACTGCCTGCTACCGACTTCATGTAGATCATGTTTTCTACACCATTGATGGCTTCCTCCAATGGTGTGGCAACAGTTTCGGAAATCGTTTTGGGGTTGGCTCCAGGGTAGCGAGCGCTAACTTGCACGCTGGGTGGTACAACTTCCGGATATTCACTAACCGGTAGCGATGGGATACTGATCAGACCCACCACAAAAATAATGATCGACAGCACCGATGCAAAAATAGGTCGGTCGACAAAGAAACGGGAAAAATTCATACACTGCTACCCCGTGAGCGGCAATATAAACGCTCGAATTCCATTGATATAACTCTTCCAGAGTGGATGCTGGCCATAGTAGGGCTGCCTTCTACCCGTTGTCTCAGTGGCCCGCTGCCTGGGCGCCACCACCCCGCACTTGCTGGGCAACCATTTCAGGCACCACGGGCATACCGGGGAAGAAAATTTTCTGCAGGCCGTTGACCACAATTCGTTCGCCAACTTGCAGGCCACTGCGAATTACCGTGCGCTCACCCTGGCGTGGCCCTACTTGAATTGGGCGACGTTCTGTCAGGTTCTCTTGAGTGACCACATAGACGTAGCGGCGGTCCTGATCGGTAAGTACGGCCTTGCTATCGATTAGTACTGCTTGATCCATTTCTTCAATGGGCATCTCCACACGGGCGAACTGTCCGGGCTTAAAAGTACCTTCGGTATTGGAAACCACTGCCCGGAACTGGATGGTGCCTGTGTGGCTATTGAGGCGATTATCGATAAAGTCCAGCTTGCCCTTATGGGGGTAGCCGTTTTCACCGGAGAGGCCGATATGTACTGGAGGCGCAGAATCGGCCTTGAGCAGGCGGCGGCTCTCGGCGAAAGTCTGTTCATCGCTTTCGAAGTAGACGTACATGGGGTCTACAGAGACCAGAGTGGTCAGCAAGGTGGCATCGGCATTAGCGAGATTACCTTTAGTGACTAGGGCGCGACTTACCTGACCACTAATTGGAGCCTTGACCTGAGTGTACTGGAGGTCGAGTCGGGCGTTTTCCACTGCTGCTTCTGCGGCGCTTAGGGCTGCGCGTTCCGCGTCCCTTGAGGCGATGCGACGGTCGTATTCCTCGCGGGAGATCGCTTTACTGTCCAGTAGCTGCTGAGCGCGGCCGGCCTGTTTTTCACTGAAGGACAGCTGGCTGCGCACTCGCTGTAAATCGGCCTCAGCAGCACGAAGACGGGCTTTATAGGGGCGTTGGTCGATGGTGAACAGGACATCGCCACGTTTTACTAGGGCACCTTCGGCAAAGGAAACCTGGTCGATATAGCCACTCACGCGGGGACGTAATTCCACGGTTTCGGGCGCTACAACTCGCCCGGTAAAACTGCGCCACAGGGTGGTAGGCTCAGAGCCGACTTTTGCAACTTCAACCGCAGGTGGCGGCGGCTGTTGTCCCGCAGGCTCGCCGGTGCCACAACCGGACAGAACCAGTGCGGACAGACCGAGTAAAGTGACTGTTAATTTCTTGACCATAACGCGTGTACTCCCTTTGCTACGGAAGAGGGAGGTGCTGAATGGCTCCTCTCCTACTAGGACTGCAACTTTAATGATGAGCAAGATGATGAGGGTATCCGGTAACTATGGATTGATTGCCTATTCCTGCTTAAGGGGGAAAGTGATGTAGAAATGAGTGCCGCATGGGGGGAGTAATTGGAACTGGATATATAACTAGTTGTTTGTCAAATTGAATGAGATTTTACCGTGATTTGAGAGGTATGATTCGTCTGCGGTTATCTATTACTGCACGGTAATTGCCCATTCCTGCAAAAGAGTCGGGAGATTGCCTAAAACTCCGTATACTGTGAGCCACCTAGATTGATGTAGCCCGCTGGGATGCGGTCGAAAGGGGAACGTATGAGAACCGATGGCAGTGTGAATCAACAGTCTCCAACTTCTTTGCTGGAACCTACTCGCAAGAAGTTGGCCGGGACACTCCAGCGACTGGCACCCGAGCAGGGGCTAATAGAAACCTACTTGGATGGTTTGGCCCTAATCCGTTGTAACGAGCCGGTAGCTTGTGCCTCCTCTGTATATGCGCCATCTCTCAATTTTATTATTCAGGGAAGTAAAACTCTGGAGTTGGGAGACAGGGAAATTTCCTATATGCCTCTCAGCTATGTGGCGACTTCAGTACATCTTCCCATTCTTGGGCGAGTAGAGCGTGCTTCGGAGGACACCCCTTTCCTCGGTGTGAAGTTAACGATAGATCCCAAAGAAGTAGCTGACCTGGTATTGGAGCTGGGAGATAAGGCCCCGGGAGTGGAGGCGGGGTATGACTGCCCTGAAGTGAGTTGTGGCCTTTGTGTGACGCAGATGGATCAGGGAATGCTGGATGCATTGAGCCGGCTGGTACACCTGTTGGAAACTCCTGTGGATGCTCAGATATTGGCCCCCCTGGCGCGACGGGAGATTATCTATCGCGCCTTAATGGGTGAAATCGGTGCCCGTATGCGCAAGTTTGCTATGGCAGACAGTCAGGCAAATCGGGTATCCAGAGTCATTGAAGTATTGAAGGACCGCTACTCGGAGCCGCTACGCATTAGTGACTTGGCAGAGCAGGCGAATATGAGCGAGTCATCGCTGTATCACAGCTTCAAGCAAATCACCCGCATGTCGCCCCTGCAGTTTCAAAAGAAATTGCGCTTACATGAAGCCCGCCGCTTGATGCTCACTGAGGGCCTGGAGGCAGCTTCCGCCAGCTATAGGGTGGGCTATGAAAGTCCTTCACATTTTAGCCGTGAGTACAGCCGCATGTTTGGCCTCCCCCCACGTGCGGATGTGAGTAAGCTGCGTGGTGAGCAAAGGGTGCCAGCCTAGTCCGAGGTGGCATCACCCTGTTTGAGGACAAACAGGCTGCACCACCCCTCAGGACTGATTTCTCCTTCGACCACGATGCAGGCATTAGGCGGCTGGAAAAGCTGGCAGTCAACGCACTTCTTGCCATTATTTGGTGTGTCCTGATAATTCACGGCTTCTTTTTTTGCCTTGATCTGTGCGTTAGTGCGATCTGTGACAATAACTGCCGCCGGTAATATCGCTAGTGAGCAGCTGGAGATTTTGAGGAATTTTCTACGGGAGATAGTCTGTTTCCGGTCCATGCTAGAAAAGTGTCCAAATTAATTGGTTAGGGCTTCAAAAATTCAGAGTAGCTGGACGAGAGGTTTTTGCTGGGATTAACACTTTTTACAGAAAAAAAAGAGAAGTAAGAATCAATCTTATTGTCATTTAAGGGTTCAATACACCTGTCTGTTCCCTGGTCAGCTGAAATCAGGCTTCGCACTAAATTAGCCGCTGGAGGAGCACTATTTAATCTGCCGTGATTTTTTTGGATAGGGTTGCTTTAGGTAGTTGTATAAAAGAAATTTTTGTTAAAGTTTTTTGCTCCCATAAATAGGGGGCCGCCTTGTTTAGCCAAAGCTGCTATAGGTCTGAATGACACTTAATTTATTGTATAACTTGCTATTTGAGCAGATAACCATTTGATGGTTTGCTTTTTGGGCAAGTTCCTCGCTAGTGAGATTCTTTAGCCCAGGGCAGCCATAAGGTAATTTGTAATCCTCCCTCAGGACGGTTTAGCAGTTGAATGTGTCCTCCGTGGGCATCGACAATTTCTCTGCACAGCGCTAAGCCAAGGCCCACACCCTGTTCTTTGGTAGAAAAAAATGGAAGTAGTGCCTGTTGTAGAACTTTTTCACTCATGCCGCAGCCGCGATCCGCAATTACGAGTTTTTGTCCTAGGCCATCAGTGCTGATGGTAATTTTAATATCTTCATTACTGGAACCGGCCTCGTGGGAGTTTTTGATCAGGTTCAGTAGGGCTTGCTCGATTTGTACTGGGTCAAAATACCCCTGGCGCTCTGGTAAATCCCCCGACAAGGTGAATTCCTGCAAGGGGGCAATACGTTCGATAAGTGTCTGCCAATCCACAGTTTCGCAACTGGGGGCGGGCAGCTTCGCGAAACTGGCATAGCCCTGGGTAAATTCCGTCAGGTGTTTGCAGCGGTCGGCGATGATATCAAAAACTTTTTCCAGCGCCGCAGCTTTATCTGGCTTGGCGATAAGCATTTTGCCTGAGTGCGCCAGTGAGGATATGGGGGCCAAAGAATTATTGAGCTCATGGCTGATTAGGCGAATGACTTTTTTCCAAACTTCTACTTCAGCGCGGGTTAACTCTCTTGTCATCTCACGCAAAACAATCAAGCGGTGCTTTTGCGCATTGAGTACAAATGTACTATTACCGATGTGCATGGAGTGAGTTCCATTTGTATCGGTGTAGTTAAAAAGCCCATTTTCCCAATTATTAATAGCATTTGCGATCTCCCCTGGGCTATTGGGGAGTAGTTTCTGTAAAAGCAGGCCTTGGATGGGCCTGCCGGCATTAAGTAGTTTTTTGGCACTGCTGTTGGAATAAATGATGTGATCGCTTTGATCGAGAAGTAACAGCGCTTGCGGTGAGCTTTGGATCACAGTATCGAGGAGCAATTCGCGCTGATAAATATGAGCGCGCTCACGTCGCAGGTGCTCACCGATTTCGTTGTATAAATTTGTAATCTGGCGGAGCTCTATATCCCTGGGAGGGACCAGAGAGATCGAAAAATCACCATCGCGAAAATTAAGTAGCCCCCCCTGTAAGGATTTAAGGGTGGTCGTCAGGGGAGTGAGAACCTGACGCATCAGCCCCAGGATAATAATAATCCCGAGGAACAGCCCCGTAGCCCACGATAAGCGTGGATCCAGGCCTATATAAATACAAAGCCACGGGATAGCTGTACCTATAATCAATGCCACAGTGGCTGTGGCAACGATGCGCCCCTCCAGGGAAAAATATTTGGACATCAATAGGAAATACCATGTTTTTCCAAGCGACGATACAGCGCTTGACGGCTCATACCCAGCTCTCTTGCGGCCTGGGCAATAATACCATTGCAGCTGGCTAGGGTTTGCTGTAGTAGCTCCCTACTAGGCTCAAAACTCACATCAACTTTTTCAGTTGCAGGCTGTTCGGGCAAGGCCAGCACTGCCTCATCAATGGTGTCCTCCTGGCACAGGACTGATGCACGCTGCATCACATTCTGTAATTCGCGTACATTGCCTGGCCACTGGTAGCGAGTCATTGCGGTCAGTGCCTGTGGGGAAAGTTTTTTGGGGTTACTGTTTTCACCTAAAAAGCTTATTGCCAGAGGTGCTATATCCTCGGGGCGTTCACAAAGAGGCGGTAGACGCAGCTCGATCACATTCAGGCGGTAGTATAAGTCCTGGCGGAAGTTGCCCTCAGTGATGGACTTGGGCAGGTCACTGTTGGTAGCGCTGATTACCCGTACTTTAACCTTCCGCGTTTGACTGCTGCCAAGACGCTGGAATTCGCCGGTTTGCAGCACGCGTAGCAGTTTTACCTGGCCACTGGCAGAGAGTTCGCCGATCTCGTCGAGAAACAGGGTGCCTCCATCGGCCGCCTCAAAACGACCTTCACGGGCCTTATTTCCTGCTCCGGTGTAGGCTCCGGGCTCCGCGCCAAAGAGCTCCGCTTCCATCAGCTCCTCCGGCAGTGCTCCGACATTCACTTTGATAAAGGGGCCATCACGGAGTAGTGAGTTAGCTTGAACAATATCGGCTATTTTTTCTTTACCCGCCCCGTTGGGGCCTGTGATCAGCACAGGTACATCGGACTTGGCTACCTGGGTGGCCATTTCCAAAAGCTTTTGCATATTATCGCTACGGTAAATAATATCTCGTAGATCAAACTTTTCTCGCAGTTCGCTGCGGGCATTCATTGCCTGTTGTTGTGACGCACGCTGGCGCTTTTGTAGCTCGCCCAGCTCTAGTAAGTTGACAATCGTGGAGATTAGCTTGTTATCGTCCCAGGGTTTGCCCAGGTAATCGGCCGCTCCAGCGCGGACCAGCTCCACCGCCATTTCCAATTGCGTCCAGGCGGTCAAGAGGATAATGGGCAGATCCGGATTGATTTCGCGAATAGCAAAAAACAGTTCGCGCCCCTCTTCACCAGAGGTGGTATCCGCAGTGAAGTTCATATCCTGGATCACCAGGCTGATATCCCGGTTCTCTCGTAATAATTGCAGACCTGCCTGGGGAGTAATGGCACAGAGGGGCTGCAAGTCATGTAATGACAACAGTATTTCCAGGGCCGAGACGATACCGCTGTTATCGTCAATAATGAGTATTTTATCCATAGGACCAAGAGCCAGCTTGTAAGCTGGCCATTATGCAATGAGTGGGTGGTTAGGGGGAACTGCTGCCGCTGGTGTTTAAATCCAGGCCGTAGGTTTGAACGTTAGTGTCAGAGGCTAATGACCATTGCTGGCAGGTTGGTGATCAAAACTCAATACTCTGGCGAGCTTCCACTGCCCATCCTCTTTTTTCCAGAGGTGGGTGAACTGTCCACTCTCGCGTAATACTTCGCTGTTATCAGCATTTATGCCATAAAATTTATGTGTACCGCTTTGAATGGCCCCGTAGTTGTTCATTGGGAAAACTCTAACACTATCGTTGATGAGTTCGCGGCGCGCTTTAATGTCACTGCCGGATTTTTGACGTTCACACATACTGCTAATACCATTGAGAAACTCTTGTGCTGAGCTTGCAGTTTTCCCCCACTTATCATGGTACATTTCAAAATCATCGGTGACGAGTTGACCCAGTTTTTTAATGTCGCAGCTGTTGAAAACAGCATCAAAAAGTTGTGAGTCCACAACGGTGATTTCCTTTTCTAATTCCTCTGTAGCTTGAGGGCCGGCAACGACGGGATGTTGCTCGGCAATTGCTGTGGGTATGAAAATTGATATGGCAGTAAAACCTAGAGCCATCAAATAATTTCGCATAATAAATTCTCCCTTTTTATTTACTATCTTACTTTTCGCCAAACTGGCGGTCAGCTAAAAAGCCCGACCACCAGTTTCAATTTGATTTTATACACTGCGCGTGGCGGTAGCCGGAGAGATATTGGCTGCACGCAGTGCTGGCGCTAGTGCAGCAGCGAGACTAACAACCAATACCAATAGAGCACAGATAAGGAGAGGTAGTAGGGTTAATACCGGCTGAGAGTAATCGCGTACCATATACTGATTAACGATTAGGGCTGCGGCACTACCCAGGGCGATACCGGTAACGGCAATCAGACTGTTTTCAATCAGGAAATAGCGGCTGATATTGCTGCGGCTAGCCCCTAGTGCCCGTCTAACACCTATTTGTTTGGCGCGTTGGTTAATCCAGAAGATTGTCAGCCCGACGATCCCCAGCGCTACGATAAAGCTGAGTGTGGCCGCAACAATAGATAACACTTTGACCATTAAGTTATCGCCTGCATAACTGCGAGCGACATACTCTGAGAGCACTCTGGTTTTAATGACTCTTTGAGGGTCCCTTTCAGACAGTTTATCTACCAAGGTTTTTAACACATCATCGCGCTTGCCTGGTTCGGCGCGTACTAAATAATTGACGTCCTGAGTATTTCTGACAATGGGGAAAAAGGCCACATTACCTGCTTTTGACCAGTCCACCCAGGCGCCCAGATGCCGTTCGATAACACCAATAATTTCTATTGGATGGGAAGTGTTGCCATCATAGAGGGGTTTTCCAATAGGATCTTGGTCTGGGTAAATTTTATCGGCGAACTGCTGGGTAATAACTGCGACATTGATATCCCGAATTTCACTTGGATCAAAATATTGCATTTCTGCATTGGTAAAATTTCGCCCCGCCACTAATTTTAAACCTAGGGTATTGATAAAGTTTGGGTCGGTGTTGTATCTGTTAGAGACCTCTCCGCCGACCTCCTGATTAGGTTGAGTGTAAAAAGTGCCCGCGGAGCCAGACCGCGATAAGGGGACTTGGTTGGTAATGGTTGCATCTTTGACGAAAGGCAGTTTTCGCAGTAACTCCAAATCAGAAGAAACGGCTCCAATCATGTCGTAGTTATTGGGAATTGCCATCACGTTGATGGCAATGATCTCCTCTACGGCAATACCGGTGGGCCTTTCTATTTTTGCAATACGATCTTTTACGATCACAACCGTGTTGCTGATGATTGCTAGTGTCAATGCAAGTTGAAGAGCGATCAGCAGGGCAGGCACTTTGTTACGCCAGAGGGCGGATAACATGGGTTTTAATTCAAGCATGACTCGTCCTTACTGGGTTTTCAGGTAAATGGAAGGGTTAGTGCGACTGATACGCCAAGCTGGGTAAAGCCCTGCCAGCAGGCTTGCGATTAGCGCGAGACCAATGGCTGCGATCACCATCACCCAATCCATCCTCGCGACCGTATCCAGTTGTCCCATAGCTAAATAACGGATTCCACTGATCCCCATAAAAGCAAGTAAAATACCGGCTATTCCACCGAGAATACCGATGGTTGAACTTTCAATGAGGTGCTGCGTGAAAATGGCATTGCGGCTGGCTCCAAGTGCCCGACGCACACCCGCTTCAGGCGCTTTGCGGAGAAACTTGGCGAGTAATAGAGCTACTGCGTTGATAACGCAAACTAACAGAAAAGCCAGGGATACCCAGCCCAATACGCGGTTGTCATCGCTGAGGACTTCGTTGAGAACCAGCCATTCGGAAGGTTTACTCAGGGCAAATTTCAATGGTCGCTCGAAGCGCCCTTGGTCCTTCTGCCCTTGAATATATGCGGTTAGAAAGTTTTCGTACTCGGTTTTTTGTTCTTTATTAGTGAGTTCCACCCAGTACTGAATCCAGACGCTCTCACTTTGTAGGAAACCCTCATAACCTTCGCCCTCTCCACTATCCCAGCCATTGGTATTCCCCCAGCTGTAAATTTCCAGCTTGCGGTGAAGACCAAAAGGCACGAAAAGGGATTCAACTTTCGTAAAGGAACCATTATTGACATCGTAAACTTTGGGTGAGGGTTCCCAGGTATCAATAACGCCAATGACGGTAAAAGGTTGGCTATTTAATATGACGGTTTCACCAACGCTGTCTTCTCCAGAGAATAACTTTTCATTGGTGGCCTTGGAGAGTATCACCACTTGCATGGGTGAGCTGTCGGCAGTCTTCTCCCAGGTGCCTCCATATATAAAAGGGATATCGAATAGGTTAAAGAAATCACGGGTGGTTACGCGGATGTCAGCGGTATAAGGCCGGATTGCTGACTCTTCCAGTTCCACGGTAAAACCATAGCGGTGCATGGCCACCTGATGAGTGGGGATGTCAGAGCGCAGTAGGGCTTGGGCATCTCTATAAGTCAACTGCCAGGGAATTTCATTGGTGGTATTTGCGGCTTCATTAACATCCCAGCTATCGAGTTGAACGGCAAAAAGAACATCGTCTTTATGCTCTAGCGCGTTCTGCGACATCATGTAGTTGAGGGTGAGTACTGTCATGGAGGCACCCACACCCACCGCGATAGCAGCGACCATCAACGCACTTAATGTCGGTGTACTACGCAGGCTTCGCAGTGCCAGGGAAATATAGTATCCAATCATTACTGCAGACTCCTTAAGCAGTAGCGGCTTCGGGTTGCTCTGTGACCGGGCGCAGGTCGCACACTTGCCCATCCACGATCTGGATATTGCGGTGCGCACGACGGGCCAGCTCCGGATCATGGGTAACCATTACGATGGTAGTTCCCCACTCATTGATAAATTCCAGTAGCTCCATTACTTGGCGTGCCATTAGGGAGTCGAGGTTTCCAGTGGGCTCATCTGCGAGCAGGAAACGTGGCTCCCCTGCCAGGGCCCGGGCAATAGCAATACGTTGTTGCTGTCCGCCGGAAAGCTGTGCAGGCAAGTGTTTTGCGCGGGCGGACAAGCCCACTTGCTCCAGTACTTTCTCAATACGCTTGCGGCGTTCTTTAGCGCTGAATCCACGGTAGCGAAGAGGGACATCAATATTGTCGAACAAGCTTAGATCCGGGATCAGGTTAAACCCTTGGAAAATAAACCCGATCTTTTCATTACGCAGGCGGGAGCGCTGGCGATCGTTCAGGTTACTTACATCCTCGCCATCCAGCAGGTACTGGCCGCCGGTTGGGGTTTCCAATAACCCTGCGATATTCAGAAAGGTCGTTTTTCCGGAGCCACTGGGGCCGGTGACAGAGACAAATTCCCCCTCCTTCACTTCTAGGCTGAAGTCACGCAGGGCGTGGGTTTCAATAGTGTCTGTGCGGAAACTCTTGCGGACGTTATGCATCTTAAGCATGGCGATGTTCCTTGTTTGTCACTGAATTTTTAAATCGTTGATAAATCGCGGAAACTGAGAGGGTGTAGCTTGCGCGTGTTGAATGTCTCGCTCGGTTTATTCTTTCAGGGCAACTAGCTGTGCCCTCTCCAATTCTTCGGAGGCGGAGATAATGATTTGATCTCCCTCTTGCAGGCCGGAAATGATTTCCACTTGTTTCAGTCCCAGCGCGCCAATTTGAATGGCAACGCGCTCTGCCTGTTGTTGATCGTTGAGACGGAATGCAAAGCGGCCGCCGCTCTGATCCAGGAAACCACCACGTTTCACCAGCAGCACATCATTGCGATTCTCCAGTAGCACGCGGGCGGTGAGGCGCAGGTTTTGGCGCAAGTTTTGGGGTTGTCCCTCGCTAAAGCGCACCCGGGCGATGACTTGGTTGTCGATGACTTCGGGGGATATCGCAGTGATTTCACCGGGTAGTTCACGCCCCCCTAGGTTGACGGCCACGGCCATATTCAAGCCGAGGTCGTCGGCGTAGTTCTCTGGCACTGCCGCCTCAAGCTCAAAACTGGTGAGGTCAACTACGGTGATCAAGGGGGCGTTAGCGGCAACGGCGCTGCGCTGGGATACGGCGAGACTGCCGATGGTGCCGCTGACAGGGGAGAGGATTTCTAATTCCCGCACGCGGCGCTCGAGTTCCTCTACCTGCAACTTCTGCTGGGACACTTGTAAATGAAGGGTTTGGGTATCAAAGCTCAGGGACTCTTTTTCCAGCTCGGCATTTTGTACAGCCTGCTCATACTCCAGTTGTGCTCGGGCCATATCGTCCTTGCTCTTTTCAAAGTCGAGCAGGGAAATAATCTGCTTCTCCTTGGAAAGCTCAGCCCGTTTTAACTCCCGTTTGGCGGCGGTGAGGTTTACCCGGGCGAGATCGGCCTTTTGCTGGTTTTCCAACTGCTGGCGCTTGGCCTGTATTTTCTGCCGTTGCAATTCTACGGACAGTTTATTGAGTTGAGCTTCCTCCTGGGCGAGTTGGTTGGATAGCTCAGGGCTGTCAACCGAGGCGAGGACTTGCCCAGCTTTCACAGTATCTCCGGCTTTTACCGCAAACTTAACGATGCCCTGCGCAGGGCTATAAAGTGTGGGGCTGTTGGCTGCGACCACTTTGCCCTGAACCACCAAGTCTCGAATCAGGTCACCGCGCTCAACCTGGGCAATATTGATACGGGATAAGGACAGGGTGTTATCTACTGAGCCGGTCCTATGCCAGGCATTAACACCCCAGATCAAAAATGCGATGGTGAGGCCAAGCAAGGCGGCAGCCTTATAGGCTTTGGGGTTTTTCCAAAGCGGTAGGGCTTCGATTTGTGTATCTTGCCTGGAAGTATCTCTAATCATTGTTGCTTTCCACTTCTCTGTGCGATTGCTTCTGCTTTGTAATTTGGATGCAGTGCATTTCTGTTTCGGATGCAAATCAAAAAAATCTGCTCTGTGAGCTACTACGCAAACCCTGTGCCAACTTTTTTTTGTCTGTAACTTATTGATATTTATTGATATTTTTCTTTTATGGGGATGTGCACAATCACAGGGGTGTCCGCTAAAAGTGTCCGCTGTCCGCCCTGTCCGGGAGATGGATAGGGCACTGTAAGCTGCATATTTGCGCCGGAAGAGGGGCGGATACCGAACTTTGCTTGCGGTTTCACGAGAGTGGTTGTCATGCGGGGGGACGGCGGTTTGTGGTAGAGTGCGCGGCCTTTTTTTGATCAATTCAAATTTATTTGCGTTTATGTTCCTTCCATCGCTGCTCTCTTCGACCAAAGCCGACTGGTTCGGCAATATACGTCGCGACGTACTCGCCGGCCTGGTAGTGGCCCTGGCACTGATTCCCGAAGCCATTGCTTTCTCGATTATCGCGGGAGTTGATCCCCGAGTTGGCCTCTACGCCTCTTTCTGTATTGCTGTGGTTATTGCCTTTGTGGGCGGTCGGCCGGGGATGATTTCCGCCGCTACTGGTGCAATGGCCCTTCTGATGGTGACCCTGGTGAAGGAGCACGGACTGCAATATCTGCTCGCAGCCACATTGCTCACCGGGGTTTTGCAGATCATCGCTGGCTATCTGAAGCTGGGTAGTTTGATGAGCTTTGTCTCACGGGCGGTGGTCACGGGGTTTGTGAATGCCCTGGCGATCCTTATCTTCCTGGCGCAAATGCCCGAGTTGATTGGTGGTACCTGGGAGGTCTATGCCATGACAGCTGCGGGTCTGGGGGTCATTTACCTATTCCCCTATGTCCCGGTGATTGGTAAAGCTGTGCCTTCACCGCTGGTATGTATCCTGTTGCTGACAGCAGTGGCTGTCACCATGGGGATGGATATCCGTACCGTGGGGGATATGGGCGAGTTGCCGGATACCCTGCCTATTTTCCTCTGGCCCGAGGTTCCGCTGAATTTCGAAACCCTACAGATTATTTTCCCCTACTCCGCTGGTCTGGCAGTGGTAGGTCTGCTGGAATCCCTGATGACAGCAACGATTGTGGACGACTTGACCGATACTCCGAGTGATAAGAACCGCGAGTGTAAAGGTCAGGGGATCGCCAATATCGCGGCCGGCTCCCTGGGGGGGATGGCCGGTTGCGCCATGATTGGCCAGTCTGTCATCAATGTGAAGTCCGGTGGCCGAGGTCGGCTCTCAACTCTGGTAGCTGGCGTTGGCCTGCTGACCCTGGTGGTGTTTCTCAGTGACTGGGTTGCGGTAATTCCTATGGCAGCACTAGTTGCGGTCATGATTATGGTTTCCATAGGTACTTTTGACTGGAGTTCTATCCGCAACCTGAAACGCTACCCGCTCTCCACAAATTTGGTGATGTTGGCTACTGTGGTTGTGGTAGTGTGGACCCATAACCTGGCCTATGGTGTATTTGTTGGTGTGTTACTGGCCTCGCTGTTCTTTGCCAATAAGGTTAGCCACTTTATGTACGTGAGCAGCTCTCTCGAAGAAGCTCAGAGCCGCCGAACCTACAAGGTCATTGGACAGGTCTTCTTCAACTCCGCCGATAAGTTCATGGCCTCTTTCGATTTTAAGGAAGTGGTGGATACTGTAGTGATCGATCTCAATCGCGCGCATTTCTGGGATATTTCCGGAGTAAATGCGCTGGATAAGGTGGTGCTCAAGTTCCGTCGTGAGGGTGCAGAAGTGGAGCTGGTAGGGTTGAACGAAGCTAGTGAAACCATCGTCGACCGGTTCGGCGTACACGATAAGCCCGAGGAAATTGAGCGGGTTCTTGGAGGACATTGATGGCCGTAAGCAGCAGCGAAAATAACAATAAAGAGACACATAATGGTGGGTCTTTACCAGTGGTACTTTCCTGTATTGATGGTTCCCAATACACCGGCGCCGTCTGTGATTACTCCGCTTGGCTGGCTGCCAAGCTGGACGCACCGCTAAAGCTGTTGCATAACATTGAGCGCAGTAGTGTACCTGCGGTCACCGATTTTACCGGCAGTATCGGCTTAGGCAGCCAGGAAGAGCTGCTGGAAGAACTGACGGCGCTTGAGCAACAGCGTGCGCAATTGCTGGTGAAGCAGGGCAAGCTCATGCTGCAGGCGGCACGAAATCGCGCTGAGGATGCCGGCGTTGGACAGGTCATTACCTGCCAGCGCCACGACACCCTGACAGAATCTGTGGTGGAGCTGGAAGACTGCATTCGTGTTCTGGTACTCGGTATTCGCGGTGAGGAGCACGGCGAGTCAGAGCAGGGGCTGGGCGCACAGTTGGAAACTGTAGTCCGCTCCCTGCACAAACCGATACTGGTGGTTAATCGGGAATTTCAGCAGCCGCAGAGGATTATGCTTGCCTATGACGGTAGTGAGGCGGCGTGCAAGGCCCTGGGCCTGATAGCTGGTAGCCCGCTGTTCCGCGACCTGTCCTGCCACCTGGTAAATGTAGGACCGGCGCAAGTGGCGGAAAAGCTGTTAGCTGAGGCCAGTGCCGAATTGGACAAGGCCGGCCTCGCAGTAACGGCCAGTAATCTGGAGGGTAATACAGTTGAGGCCTTGATCACCTATCAGGAGGAGCACCAGATTGACCTCACTGTGATGGGGGCGTTCAGTCACAATCGTCTGCGCGATTTGTTGATGGGCAGTATCACAGCGAAGATGCTACTCAAGACCCGCCAGCCTCTGCTGCTATTGCGATAACTTTCCTAGAGCGCGAGTACTGCGTCCCGGGGGCTGACAAACCAACGCAAAACCTCCGCATCCTCGGGAAGCGGTAGATCGTAGAATTTTGCATTGCGTGGTTTGCGGCAAAGCTCCCGCTCGGCAATGGCCAGGTACTCCTCTAGAGGAAGTAATGACACCTCCTGCTCGCTTTTACTGGAAGGGCAATTGCTGAAGTTCAATTGCGCCAGGCTGGCTGCGGACTCTGGTTTTTTGCCTTGATAGCGCCAGACTCCCTGATCCTGGTCGAAATAATAATACGGCAGTAGTCTCCAGCCGTGGCGCGCTACCAGAGCCACGGCTTCAAGCAGATATTCGAATACTGTCTCACTGATGAAGTAATTGAAGTTCAGGCGTACCCAGCCCGGACGCATTAATTTTTGCCCTTTGAGTATCTGTCCCTCCAGCGCCCGGCTATAGGCCATATCGATATTGAGAAGGGTATGCCCATAGGGGCCTGCGCAGGAACAGCCACCGCGGGCCTGGATTCCGAAAAGGTCATTGAGTAGTGCTACTACAAAGCCGTAGTGCAAATCCTTCCCGCGCCATTTGATGCGCAGCGAGACAATTGAAAGACGCGGTATATCAAGGCTGCCGAGAACCTCGATGTTCTCTTCCTTTGACCAGCGCTCGAGAGCATGGCCGATCAGCCGCTTCTCCCTCTGGGTTATTTCATTGATACCCACAGTTTGCTGGAGTTTAAAGACCATGCCTGCGCGAATGGACTCGACTATCGCCGGGGTGCCGCCTTCCTCGCTGCGCTCCGGGTCTTCGAGGTAACGGTGATCCTCAGGAGTGACATAGAGCACTGTGCCACCGCCGGGTGCTGCAGGGACGGCGTTTTGCAGCAGCTTCTCTTTCACCACCAGAATTCCTGGAGTGCCGGGGCCACCGACAAATTTATGCGGAGAGATAAATACAGCGTCTTTTGAACTATCGCCCCGGGGGTCTTGCTCACCGCGCACATCAATTGCCATATAGGGGGCGGCCGCGGCGTAGTCCCAGAAAGACAGGGCACCGTACTGGTGAAGTAGGCGGGTGACAGCTTCTACTTCGGTCACGATGCCGGTGACATTAGAGGCGGCGGAAAAGCTGCCGATCCGCAGGGGGCGGTCAGCGTACGCACGCAGCTGATTTTCGAGCGTATCAAGATCCAATGTGCCGGTGCTATTCAACGGAATAGACACTAGTTCGGCAATGCTTTCCCGCCAGGGCAATTCATTGGAGTGGTGTTCATAGGGCCCAATAAATACGACAGGACGCTGGCTGGCAGAAATACTGTCACTGAAGCGATGCTGCAGGTTCAAGTCCACCGGAGGACGCAACTTTAGAATATCGATCAGCTTGTTAATGGCGGCAGTGGCACCGGAGCCACAGAATATGATTTTGTGCTCCTCGCTCCCGTTGACTGCACGCCGGATCTCTTTCCTCGCCTCCTCTCTGAATCCTGTGGTTTGAGCACCGGTGTAAGACGTTTCGCTATGGGTGTTGGCATAGTAAGGCAACACCTTTTGGCGAATAGAGTCTTCGATGAAAGATAGTGAGCGGCCGGATGCAGTGTAATCAGCGTACACCAGTGGTCGCTGTCCGAAGGGGGTGGCAATGGGCTGCATATCGCCAATAACTGAGTCACGGATGTATTTGATGAGAGCTGTCACGAGTTCCATTTCCTGTATTTTTCATGGAAATTACTCTAGTGCTTTAACACCGAAACAATGTCCCTGTTTGTCTTTTTTAATTGGTAAATTTCGAAACATTGTGCCGTTTTATTTAATTTTCGGTACGTTAATACTTTAAAAAGGTATGGTGGAAACACTAGTAATTATTATGAATGTTTTAAAGGAGGGGCTTTAATGGCGGCGCGGCTAAACAGGCAAGACAAACAAATTCTGGAGCTGTTACAGGGGGATGCGACGCTGTCTGTTGGGGAAATTGCTGAGCGAGTGGGTGTGTCAAAATCCGCTTGCTGGAGGCGCATTCACAAGATGGAAGAGGAAGGGATTATCGCTGATAGAGTGACCTTGCTAAACCAGCATAAGTTAAATTTGCCCCTGACTGTATATATCTCTATCCGTACCAACCAACACAATGATCAGTGGGCAGCCCAGTTTGCCGAATTGGTGCAGGGGGTTGCTGAGATTCTGGAGGTACACCGGATGAGTGGGGATCTGGATTACCTGATCAAGGCGGTGGTGACCGATATGCCTGGTTACGACCGCCTGTATAAAGAACTAATTAAGGCCGATCTGTTTGATGTCAGTTCCAGCTTCGTAATGGAGACCATGAAACAGACGACCCGTTTACCTCTCACATACGCTATTGATAAGTAAGCTTCAGTGGCTGTGGCGCTTGCGTAACCATTGGCGGAGTTTTACCTCGCCAAGAGCCTTGTCTCCATGTGGTACTTTGAGGCTATTGCGGATTTCCCGCCAGGCATTGGAGCTGAGCCAGAGATTCAAGGCCAGTACGACCAGCATCACCAGGATGGAGCCCAGCCCCGCCAGCAGCATGTCCTTTTGCGCGTCCCAGATATCGCCCTGGGAGCCGAGGAACGCGATTCCCAGCTCCGGAGAAACTGTCCGTGCTGCCAACCATTCAATAATTTCGTAAATAGAAGAGAGGGCAAACGTCACATCTACTGGGAAGAAGTAGGCCCAGAATCCACGCAGACCAGCCAGGCGTATTAATATTTCCCGCACTGGGTAGGCGAGCAGCAACCCAAAACTAAAGTGCACCAGGCGATCGTACATATTGCGCTCGGCGCCAAGCCATTCCTGCAGAGTGTAACCAAAGGGCACTTCTGCATAGGTGTAGTGGGAGCCAAACACATGCAGGCACATAAACACGGTGATCAGCGTATAAGAGACGTTGGAGAGCGGGAGCATACGTATGCTGATCAAAATTACCGGCAGCGCCGCAAAGACCAGGTAATTTTCTAATAACCAGTCATCCGGATGCAGCGGCTGCCAGGCTGACCAGCCCCATGCGACTGAGAAAATAGCCAGTAATAACAGGCGGTACCAGTGTTTTCGAATAGCGGACATGACTGTAAAAACCCACTGCAAAAAAAGTATATCTGCGCCAGGATACACCATTGTCCGCCGTTGTGGGTTGGGCCAAATGACCCCTGGTATGAATAGCTAATGCAGGGCCGGCCGGTAGGGAAGGGCGGCAATAATCCTGGCTTCCTCATTCAGCAAATGGGCAAGACGACTCTCCACCGCCTCACGGGGGAAATACTCCAAGGCCAACTCAACAAACAGTTCATGGTGGCGGGCCTCACTTTCTGTAATGACCTTATAGAAAGTTTGTAATGATCCCGCTGGAAGGGCCTCAGCGACCAAGCCAAAACGCTCACAGCCTCGCGCTTCAATAATTGCTGCGGTGAGCAGGCGGTCTATCAGGTACTCTTCCGGACCACGGCGAATCAGCTTGCGCAGGGCATGAATATAGGGATCTTTCTCATCTGGTGCCTGATAGATCCCCCGCTCATGCATAATCCTGATCACTTGGCGGAAATGGTTCATCTCCTCTAAAGCCAGATTCACCATGGCCTCCACCAGTAGAGGTTTATCGGGATAGTGAGAGAACATGGACACTGCCATACCAGAGGCTTTCTTTTCCGCTGCGGCATGATCCTGCAGGAAGCGGTTAAAGTCACTGAGAACGACTTGGGCCCAGTCTTTCGGGGTCTTGTAATACAGTTGGAACATGGTGGATGGCGGTGACGCAAAAACGCCATTATACCGCCATCGATAGGATTGACCTGCTGGCCCTGTTGAAAAAGGTTTTAGCTCGCCAGGCGGCGTTCGCGTACTTCCCGATCGCGCTGGGTAGCAATTCGCGCCTGCTCCAGGGACATGCCGGCTTTAGCATGGGGGGTTGGCCTGCCATTAGCACCCAAAGCTACGAAGACTATTTGCTCGACTTGCACAATCAACTCCTGGCTCTGCTTATTGCGAACCTCACAGTGCACGGTGAGTGAACTCTGGCCAATGCCGATCACTTCAAACCCAAACTCTACTACGTCTCCGCAGCAGGCTGGGCTGACAAAATCGATCTCTGACATTAGCTTGGTTACCAGCATTGGTGTACCCATCTGACAGCCGGCAAAAATGGCAGCCTCTTCATCAATCCAGGCGAGTAACTGGCCGCCAAACAGGCGCTGGGCGGGGTTCAGGTCGCCGGGCTTTACACAGTGACGCGAATAGTATTTCACACTGACCTTCCTAACTAACTGTGGAATGAACAATTGGTGAGCTACTGGTGGCGAATTTGCCAGAAGTAATCCTCGGCAAATTTCGCAACAGAGATTAAATCGATACTCACATAGGGAGTTACTGCATACAGCGTGCCAAGGCAAAAAAAGTGTAGCCGAGGAAAAAGGTTGTAAAGAGTGTCATGGAGTTTAAGGCAAGCACATATTTGGCGCGATTAGGCACCTGAGAGCACATAAATAGTGCGATAAGTCACAATAGATGGGTTTGGTGGCTGCTTTGGCCGCTGGGTGGGATATTCTGGACAATCTGCTCGCCAGCCTGGAAATGTCGCTATGGGACTCACCAGCCACAACCAGTAGAATGGCCGGGAATTTGTCCCAAGTGTCTTTATTCTTGGGGCCGTCAGTGTTTTCCCGATGCGCTGTAAGCGTATCTGTGATCACATAACCACGATTCCCCAAGTGCAAAGGGAGAGACAGTAAGGATGATCATCCAGCCGAAAGTACGCGGATTTATTTGTACCAATGCCCACCCGCAGGGCTGTGCAGCCAATGTGCGTGAACAGATTGAGTACATCAAGTCTCAGCCAGCAATTGAGAATGGCCCCAAGCGGGTTCTGGTTGTAGGTGCCTCCACCGGTTACGGCCTCGCTTCGCGTATCACTGCCGCTTTTGGTTGTGGCGCCAAGACCCTGGGGGTGTTCTTTGAGAAGCCGCCCACAGAAAAGCGCACCGCTTCTGCCGGTTATTACAACTCGGCTGCGTTCGAGGACGAAGCGCATAAGGCGGGCCTGTACGCCAAGAGTATTAATGGGGATGCCTTCTCTGATGAGGTGAAGGCCCAGGCGATTGAGATGATTCAAGAGGATCTGGGGCAGGTAGACCTGGTGGTCTACAGCTTGGCATCTCCGCGTCGTACCGACCCCAAGACTGGTGAACTTTACAGTTCTGTATTGAAGCCGATCGGTGAGTCTTACACCGCCAGGAACCTCAATACCGACAAGCTGGAAATCTCGGACATCACAGTTGATCCTGCCAGTGAGGAAGAGATTTCCAATACCGTGAAGGTTATGGGCGGTGAGGATTGGGAACTTTGGATGCAGGCTTTAGGCGATGCCGGCGTATTGTCAGATACCTGCAAGACAGTTGCTTACACCTATATCGGTGAAAAGTTAACTTGGCCTATTTACGGTCATGCGACTATTGGTAAGGCGAAAGAGGACCTGGATCGGGCGGCCAGAGCCATTACTGAAAGTGGTCAGGCGGCGGCAAATGTCGCGGTACTGAAAGCACTGGTCACTCAGTCGAGCTCTGCAATTCCAGTGATGCCACTATATATCTCCCTGGTCTACAAGGTGATGAAAGAAGAGGGCACCCACGAAGGCTGTATCGAGCAGTTGTACCGCTTGTATACCGAGGGTCTGTACACCGATAGCCCACGCCTCGATAGTGATAACCGCCTGCGTATGGATGACAAGGAGTTGCGCGAGGAGACCCAGGCTAAGATTGAAAAATTGTGGCCAGAGGTGACCAAAGAAAATCTTTTTGAGTTGACTGATTACAAAGGTTATCAGGCCGATTTTCTCAAGCTGTTTGGTTTTGGCGTAACCGGTGTTGATTACGACGCAGATACCAGCCCGCAGGTAGAAGCTGAATTCAGCTGATCACGCTGAACCAGTCCCGACTGCAATTTTGCATTCTACAAGGAGCGGCATGGCCGCTCCTTGATCCAACCCCACCCAGGTCTTCTATCTACTCTCTCAAGCCCCAAAACGGCATAATTCCTGTTTCGCCTTTTTGTGGAGAGAGGACGCCATGAATTACCGCCAGCTTGGCACCAGCAATCTCAAAGTCAGCCAGATTTGTCTGGGCACAATGACTTTTGGTGAGCAAAATACAGCTGCTGATGCGGCTAAACAGCTGGATTATGTCTTTGATCAAGGGGTAAATTTTATCGATTGTGCCGAGATGTATCCGGTGCCGCCGCGCCCTGAGACTCAGGGGCTCACCGAGGAATATATCGGTAAATGGCTGTCGGCCCGTGGCGGTCGTGACAAGGTAATTATTGCCACAAAAGTGGCGGGGCGCGGTGAGGCTAATCCGGGGGTTAGGCACCTGCGTTCTGGACCGCGCCTCAGCCGAGATCATGTACTGAAAGCTTGTGATGAGTCCCTAAAAAGGCTGGGCACCGATTACCTCGATCTCTATCAGGTCCATTGGCCGGAACGCCAAACCAACTTTTTTGGTTGTCTAGGGTACCAGCATGGAGGTGATGATGGCATTACTATTGCCGAGACACTCAATGCACTGGAGGAGTTGGTCAAGGCAGGCAAGGTGCGTTATATCGGTATTTCTAACGAGACGCCTTGGGGCATGCATGAATACCTAAGAGAGTCAGTTGTTTATGGTAAGCCGCGTATCGTTTCCATTCAGAATCCATACAATCTGCTCAACCGGAGCTTTGAAGTGGGCTGTGCGGAGATCTCCATCCGGGAGCAATGTGGCCTTCTGGCATATTCGCCACTTGCCTTTGGTGTCTTGTCCGGCAAGTACCTTGGCGGCGCAAGGCCTGCAGGGGCACGCCTGACTTTGTATGAGCGTTTTCAACGCTACACAAACGATCGCAGTGCAACAGCTACCGGTGCTTATGTGGAGTTGGCCCGCCAGTTTGGTCTAGACCCTGCACAGATGGCTCTGGCATTCGTCAACCAGCAGCCGTTTGTGACTAGCAATATCATCGGCGCAACCACCATGGAACAGTTGCGTAGCAATATTGCCAGTACTGAATTACTTTTGGATAACGAACAGCTAGCTGCGATTGAAGCTATTCATCAGTACAACCCAAATCCGGCTCCGTAATAGGTGGCTCTGCTATCTATAATGGGGAACACAAACCGCTAAATCGGTACCAATACATCACGTGAGCACGAGAGAGGCAGCTCCCATGGAAACGACCGGGCATCACACGCTCAACGATCTCTTTGCCCAGCTGGGGATGTCGTCGGAAGATGCGGCGATTCATGAGTTTCTGATTACTCACTATTTGCATAGGCATGAGAAATTATCTTCCGCATCATTTTGGACTGAGGGGCAGAGGGAGTTTCTTCGGAGCGCCATAGAGGAAGATTCTGACTGGTGCGTCGCTGTTGATGAGCTGGATTCCCTCCTGCGCCATTAAGTTGTAACACTCCTGCGGCTGCTGTCCATTCCAGCCTTTATCCCATGGGTTATACTACGCCGAATTCAACCGATTAAGCTGGTGACTATTCGCCGGCAGCGTAGCGATACCCGATGGAAAAACCCCGATTTCGAGTTGCCTTACTGCACCCCCGGCACTGGCTGACCTGGTTGCTCTTTGCTTTTTGGTTCCTGCTGGCTCAGCTGCCTTTTCGTTGGCAGTTGTCTATAGGGCGTGGTGTGGGCAAGGTGATGATGAGGCTAGCCCCAAGCCGGCGCACTATTGCCGAGCGCAACCTTGCCCTGTGTTTTCCTGAGTTCAGTAAGGCTGAACGCTCACAACTTCTTCGTCGAAATTTCGAGTCCAGCGGAATTGCCCTAATGGAAACCGGCATGGCCTGGTTTCGCTCTGCGCGCTGGCTGCGTAAGCGTGTCTCTATAGAGGGGCTGGAAGCCTTGCAGGATATCCAGGCTGAGGGGCAAGGTGTGCTGCTAATGGCTATGCACTTTACCACCCTGGAATTGGGGGCGGCTCTTATGGGGATGAGCATTACCCTTGATGGTATGTACCGGCCGCACAAAAACCCTGTATATGACTATATGCAGCGTAAAGGGCGTGAGCGCCATACTGGTGATGGTAGTGTCTACCAGCGTAAGGATGTTCGTGGGGTACTGCGCGCCCTGCAGCAGGGGCGTGCCGTCTGGTATGCTCCAGACCAGGATTATGGAATTAAGCAGGGCGTCTTTGCCCCGTTTTTTGCCAATCCTGCGGCAACGGTGACAGGCACATCGCGATTTGCCCGGGTGGGGCGCGCCAAGGTAGTACCCTATGTGCTGACCCGTTTGGAGGATTGCTCCGGTTACCGCCTGAAGGTGTACCCACCTATTGAGGAGATTCCCTCTGGAGACGAACTGCAGGATGCCATCCTGGTTAACCAGTTCATTGAAGCTCGTATTCGAGAGGCACCAGAACAGTATATGTGGGTGCATCGACGTTTTAAGACCCGGCCGGAAGGCGCCAATAATGTGTACGAAGGGGTCCGCAAGAAGAAAAAGAAGCGCAGGAAAGTGGCGAGCTAGTCACACTGGCATAGACACTGCGCCCTAAGTAACATACAGGTTCGATTCTGGCGGTGCTATTCCAGGCCGAGCGCGAAAATTAAGGAGAGAGAATGTTTACCGGCAGTATGGTGGCCTTGGCTACCCCAATGTACGCAGACGGAAGCCTGGATTGGGACAGTCTGCGCAATTTGGTTGAGTGGCATATAGAACAAGGCACCCGCGCATTGGTTGCAGTAGGTACTACCGGCGAATCAGCCACTCTGGATGTGAATGAACACATTGAGGTCATCCGGCGCGTGGTAGATCAGGTTGCGGGGCGCGTTCCAGTGATTGCAGGAACGGGCGCCAACTCAACTACTGAAGCGATTGAACTGACAGAAAATGCCGCTCGTTGTGGCGCCGATGCCTGTTTATTGGTGACCCCCTATTACAATAAGCCTTCCCAGGAGGGCTTGTATCAACACCACCGCGCTATCGCCAAAGCGGTGGCCATTCCGCAGATCCTGTATAACGTGCCTGGGCGCACAGCCGTGGATATGTTGCCCGAGACTGTGCAACGTTTGGCTGCCATTGGCAATATTGTTGGAATCAAGGAAGCGACTGGAGACCTGGAGCGGGCTAAAGTTCTATTAGAAACTCTTCCCCAGGGTTTCGCCGTTTACTCCGGCGATGACTGCACTGCGATGGAGTTGATCCTGATGGGGGGGCAAGGTGATATCAGCGTCACCGCCAATGTCGCCCCAGCTGCTGTTGCGCAAATGTGTGAAGCTGCTCTGGCCGGAGATGCTGCGACTGCACGGGCAATTGATCAGCGTATCCAAATATTGCACAAAGTGCTGTTTTTGGAGTCCAACCCGATACCGGTGAAATGGGCTCTGCGGGAAATGGGGCGTATAGACGGGGGGATTCGCCTGCCGCTGACCAGCCTTTCCCCTGAGCATCATGCTACAGTGCGCGAAGCTTTGCGCAGTGCCGGCGTACTGTGAGTCCGCGAACAGAGAATTAACCAGGAAAGCTTTGATGAATAAATTGACCGTTGGAGCCGCGCTCTGTATTTCCAGTCTTACCCTGGCAGGTTGTGGTGTGTTCGGCAACGATGGCTATTTCCGCGATCGCAGCAATGATTACCAACAGGCCGACAGCTTGGCACCGCTGCAGATACCGGAAGGCATCAACGCCAAGCACCAGGAGGAGCTCTATGAGATCCCCCAGATTGCAGGAAATGAACTGGAGCAGAGTGACTTCGAGGTTCCGCGGCCTCAAGCATTATCTGTCAATGCTGGAACGGAACGGGTAAAGATACAAAAGCTGGGTAGCAACCGTTGGGTGCTGGTATCCCAACCACCGGCAGAGGTTTGGCCTCAGCTGCATTATTTCTTGCGCTCCTCGGGCTTACATGTGGAGATGTCTGATGCCAGCACCGGTATTATGGAAACGGCCTGGATGACATTTAACGAGAGCCCGGAAACCAAAGATAAGTACCGCCTGCAGATTGAAACCGGTGTGCAGCCCGACACTACCGAGATCCACGTGCGTCACCTGTCGGTTGCCGCGGATGCTCCGGTGGGAGGCTCCGTCAACTGGCCACAGCGTTCCAGTAGCCCTGAACGCGAAGGTTGGATGATCGATGAAATGTCCACATCCCTGGCAACCGAATCCACTGGTGCTTCTGCTTCATTGGTGGCCCAAGCTATCGGTGGCAGTACTGTGAAGGTTCAGTTGCGCGAGCCGGTTGGCCATGAGCCCTATATCTCTATGGGGCTGGAGATGGAGCGCGCTTGGGCGACAGTCGCTCATGCGGTGAATGCGGGAGGTTATCGTCTGCATCGTGAAGATTCTGATATCGGCCTTTTCTACGTCACTTACGATGAGGAGCGCGAGTTGGCCGATAGTGAGGATGACGGTGGCTGGTTCTCTTGGGGTAAGAAGGACAAACAAGATGAGCTGGCCGATAGTGCTAACCAGGTTACCCTGCAGCAGATTCTTGCCGGTATCGATACCACTGAAGGCACTGAGCCTCCCTTGTTCAAAGAGATCAAAGGGCTTGGTGTAAGCGCTAGTCCCGAAGGAGAATATCCTGGCTACTTGATTGTGATTCGCGGAAATGATGATGAGATTGAAGTGCGTATCCGCGATACCCGTGGCCAGCCGCTGTCTCGGACCAAAGCCTCTGAGTTACTACTCTCGATTCAGCAGAACTTGATTTAATGGGCCTGCGCTTCGCCTCACTGGGAAGCGGCAGCAAAGGCAACGGCACTCTGGTCGCCAGTGGCGACCACTGCCTGCTTGTTGATTGTGGCTTTACCATCAAGGAGACCGAGCGGCGTATGGCGCGGCTCGGTATGTCCCCTGCCGATCTCACTGCCATTCTGGTAACCCATGAACACAGCGACCACCTGTCTGGGGTTGCTCCTCTCGCGCGTAAGTATGGCTTGGCTGTTTACCTGACCCCGGGCACTCTCCGAGCTCGCGATATTGGCAAGTTGCCTGAAGTTCACCTGATTGAAGGTCATCAACCGCTTACTGTTGCCGGTATACAAGTCACACCTGTGGCTGTGCCTCACGATGCGCGGGAAGCTGCGCAGTATGTTTTCCGCAGTCGTGGCAGTAGTCTCGGCCTCCTTACTGATCTGGGTACGGTGACACCTCATGTAGAGGCCCACTTTAGCGGCTGCGACGCACTGGTTTTGGAGGCTAATCACGATCCCCAGATGCTGGCACAGGGGCCATACCCTCCCTCATTAAAAAGGCGGGTTGGCGGAGCTTATGGTCATTTGAGTAATCAACAGGCTGCCGGATTTTTGCAGCGGGTGGGCTATGAACAGCTGCAGCACTTAGTGGTGGCCCATATTAGTGAGAAGAATAATACGCTGGAACTTGCCCGTTCAGCGATGGCTGAGATGGCGGAAAGTGTGGAGAATTGTATTTTTGCCTGCCAGCAAGAGGGATTCGACTGGCTCACAGTGGAAGCACGGGGATAGGCCCCATTCGCTTCGTACCACTCGGCTCTAAATCTCTCAATACAAATCTGCTTTGCCTTAGTTAGGACGACCTCTGGCTATTCGAGGGACGGGGGATATATGGAAACAATACTGATTTATCTATTGGTTGGGGCGGTGGCTGGCACTATCGCTGGCCTATTTGGTGTTGGTGGCGGCCTGATTATTGTTCCAGCGCTGGTACTGGTTTTTACCGCTATGGGAGTCTCGCCAGAAATTCTGACCCATATGGCTGTTGGGACCTCACTTGCCACGATTGTTATTACTTCTATTAGTTCTGTACGAGCCCATCACAAGAGAGAAGCTGTGGATTGGCAGCTGTTCAGGAAGATGACGCCGGGAATACTGCTGGGCTCTTGGCTGGGAGGGATGACGGCGGAACTGTTACCTGGGGCCTGGTTACAGTTATTGATAGGAGTCTTCGCCATTGTGATTGCCGTCCGTATGTGGCTGAGTGGCCTCCGCCATGGCCAGGTTGAGGAGGGAGTTGGTAATCCTCCAGTTGCTCCTTTGCTGGCTGCTGCCGGCGGCGTGATAGGTTGGGCCTCTGCAATTTTTGGTATTGGCGGAGGGTCCCTCACCGTACCTTTTCTTTCCCGGTGTCGTGTACAAATACAGCGCGCGGTTGCTACCTCTGCAGCTTGCGGGTTACCAATCGCTTTAGCTGGGGCGCTGAGTTTTACGGTGCAGGGGTGGGATAATAGCCAGCTGCCGAGCTGGAGCAGTGGATATATCTATTGGCCCGCTTTCCTGGGAATCGTCGCAACCAGTACCTTGTTTGCCCGTTTTGGGGCCAATCTGGCTCACCGTCTTCCGGCAAAGTGGTTAAAACATGGCTTTGCTGTTTTACTTTGTATGATAGGCGGGCGCTTTATTTGGCTCAATAGCAGCTTGCTAACCTCTTAGATACTGGCAGATTTTAATGGTAGTTTCCTCTTGAAGCGATTTGGTTGATTGGGGGGATCTTAAGATTCTTTTCCTTTGGCAGAATCAGGTGATCCCGTCTTATTATATCTGCCTACTTATCTGTTTATGGGCTCTAAAATATTCACTAACATCTGTCTCGGTGCGCTATTAGTAGTGACTAAAATGAAGCATCATGGAGATGTTTTTTATTTATTTATTGCTCGGTGCGGTTGCTGGGACTGCAGCAGGCCTCTTGGGAATTGGAGGAGGCCTGATTATTGTGCCGGCACTGGTACTGATTTTTTCTGCAATAGATATTTCTCCTAAGGTCCTAACCCACATGGCCGTGGGGACTTCTCTGGCGACAATAGTCGTAACTTCAATCAGCTCAGTGCGAGCGCACAACGCAAAGGGCGCAGTAGACTGGCACTTATTTTGGCTGATGACCCCGGGAATACTTTTGGGGTCCTGGCTGGGTGGTGTGACTGCAGACTTATTGCCTGGTGCTTGGCTACAGCTCTTGATAGGTATTTTTGCCATCTTAATGGCAATACGCATGGGATTGAGTGGCTTGAGAGCTATGCCTCTAAAGAACGGTAATAGCCGGTTACCATCTCGATTTCCCTTAATTTGTTCTGGTGGGGTAATTGGCTGGTTAGCGGCCATTTTCGGAATCGGAGGTGGGGCTCTGGTAGTACCTTATTTATCTCACTACCGGGTCAAGATGCAGCATGCTGTGGGAACCTCTGCGGCATTTGGGTTGCCTATCGCAATTTCGGGGACTCTCAGTTTTGTTGTGCAAGGATGGAGTAATAAGTTGCTGCCTAGCTGGAGTAGTGGCTACATCTATTGGCCCGCATTTTTGGGTATTGTTTTAACCAGTGTGTTCTTTGCCAAAGTAGGAGCGAGCTTGGCGCATAGGTTTTCAGCTGAGCGATTGAAATTGTGTTTTGCTTTACTGCTCTGTGTTATCGGGGGACGGTTTATTTGGCAAAATTTCAGTTTGCTAACAAATGTTTTAGCTAATTGACTTCAATTACTGGCAATCAACTATCTCGGTTAGCCTTTAAATGAAAGCCGCTGTTTCCAGCGGCTTTCATCAAACTGGACTCAGTTTAAGGCGTCTCTCATGCAGTTTTTGTTTCCACTTGGGATTCTGCCGCCTGCTGACTTTCATTGGTGTCACTTTCCCAATACTTGGATTTCAGGCTGATCAACGCGAGGATAATACCTACGCCGATGGTGAACAGGCTGATTTGCAGGTAAAGGTCGGGCATTTCTGCAACATTACTAGGATCGAAGTGTCCAGCCAGAAGACCCGAGAAAATATTGCCGATGGAATAAGTTAGGACAAAGACTCCCATCATCTGTCCAGCGAAGCGGCGCGGAGACAGTTTGCTAACAGCACTCAATGCTACCGGGCTCAGGCAGAGTTCGCCAACAGTATGCAGGAAGTAAGTTGTAACCAGCCAGTATGGAGCGACTTTAAGGCCATCAGCGGCATATTGAGCCGCAAAGAACATCACCAGGAAGCCGCTTGCCATAATGATGAGGCCAATTGCACACTTTAGCCCATAGGATGGCGTGATCATCCGCTTACCAAGATTAATCCATAGGGCGGCGAAGAAAGGTGAAAGGGTAATAATAAAGATGGAGTTGAAGCTCTGCAGCCAAGATGCCGGCATTTCAAAAGAGCCGATAAGGCGGTCAGTATAATCACGACCAAACAAGTTTAGAGATGAGCCGGCTTGCTCGAAGCCTGACCAGAAAAAAGTAGAGGCCACACAAACCAGGAACAGGGCCCACATTTTCTTTTTTTCGGAACCGCTCAACTTTCCGCCGAAGTAAATGAAGCCGAAGTAGGCCAGGAAAGTTAAAGTAAAGGCCACCGCGACATATTGAGCCATGACCGTTGGATTAATAACGATAGTGCCATTCATGGCAAGACCGGTGATCAAGGCCACACCGACAGCGATTACTCCGATGATCCGCCATGCAAGCTTGGCCTTTTCTGGAGCTAGAGGGTTTTCCGGTGCCAGGCTCGCATCACCCAGATTCCCGATTGTCCTACGGTATTGGATAAGACCGATCGCCATACCGACCGCTGCTGCACCAAAGCCCCAATGCCAGCCAACATTCTCACCAAAATATCCACAAATTGCATAACCGAGAATCGAACCAATATTGATACCCATATAATAAAGTGCGTAGCCACTATCACGGCGAACATCATCGGGCTGATAGAGGTGACCGACCAGGGCACTGATATTGGGTTTGAGTAGACCAGTACCGCAAGCAACCAGAATCAGGCCAATAAAGAAACTGCTATCTGTAGGGATTGCCAGAACGATATGGCCACACATGATAATAATGCCGCCATACCATATGGTCCGCTGTCCGCCAAGGAGGCGATCCGCAATCCAGCCGCCAGGCAGGCCAAGGAAGTAGACAGCGCCAGTGTAAAGACCATAGATCGCCGTAGCAGCAGCGACAGTGAAGGCTAAACCTTCTTCTTGCAAGCTGGCGGTCATAAACAGTACGAGCAGAGCGCGCATACCGTAGTAACTCATCCGCTCCCACATTTCAGTGAAGAACAGTGTGGAAAGCCCTTTGGGGTGGCCAAAAAAGCCCCCTCCATTCTGATGTGTATTCGACGACATAAGCTGAATTTCCAATTGTTATAGCTCTAGTAGGGTATGCAGGGCATACCGGGTACATCTCTATTGATCCCGAGCAGTTGCTCGCTTTGACCATGCGGTCATCTCGTCTATTCAGGAGAAACTATACCCCCTCAAGTATTGATTCGAGATTCTTTAGCTAACTAGTTCTTTTCCTTGCCATAAGAAAGCCCTTCTCATGGAATTAGAAGATAGAAGCTTGCGAGCTAGCCCCCAAAGCAATTCCTGAAGTTTACCAGTTGTCTAATTTACAGGCGAACCGTTGTCGGATTATTTGGTGAAATGGAAATTGGGCACTTCCTTTACTCTCAAAATAGTGGTAAATCCTGTTTGAAAACCTATTTCAAGGGGAAAATAACAATGAAAGCCCCATTGCTGCTTAGCCTGATCCTGTTCTTGGCTGCTTGTTCAAGCTTGCCCTCTAAAAAAGATAAAGCGGAGATAGACCTGACCTCGGCCTTGAGCGGGGAGGCAATACTTGGGTATCCGGTCAGCCTGAATGAGTTGCCCTCAGAGGATCTTCTTTGGCTATCTCCCGAGGTGCGAGATTTTTTGGCGACTCTGGCTCCTGACTCTGATTCTCGCCACCGCCTTGCCGCTCTGATAAGGGCCTTCGAGGAGCGAGAGTTTCTGGTCCAGTACGATGAAAACAGTACGCTTTCGGCTATGGAAACCTATCGCCAGGAAAGAGGTAATTGCCTTGCTTTTACGTTGATGATGGTGGCTATGGCTCGGGAGTTGGGAGCGGAAGCTTACTTCAATCAGGTAGAGGTTCCACCAGTTTGGAGTCATGATGAGGCGGAGACCTTTGTACTTTACCGCCATATAAATATGGTTTCTGAAAGCCTCCGTGGCCGCCGGGTAGTCGACTTTAATCTGGCTGCCTATGACCCAGTCTATAAACAGTTCGAGCTGGATGACACCACAGCCTTTTCGCTTTATTACAGTAATCGGGGAATTGAGCTGATGCGTGCAGGAGAGCGGAAGCAAGCTTTTTTGCACTTGCGAAAGGCGGTGGAGATGAGCCCGGAGAGAAGCGACTTGTGGGCTAACCTAGGTGCAATGTACAGCCACTTTGGATTCCTCCAAGAAGCGGAGCAAAGTTATCGTAAATCCTTGTTCCTGAAGAATAATAATCTCACCGCAATTAGTAACTTAGAGCGACTTTATCGCTTCAAGGGTGAAGAGGGTCTTGCTGATATATATGCCAAGCGTGCTCGCTTTCATCGCGAGAGAAATCCTTATTATCTCTACTATCAGGCTCGGGAAGCCTACGAAGTTGGCGAGTATAGGCAAGCCGAGAAGCATTTGCGCCGTGCTGTTTGGCGGTATGAGGGCGATCACCGCTTTCACTTTCTTTTAGGGTTGGCAAGGTACCAGCTTGGGAACATGGCGGCATCACGAGCAAGCTTTGAAGAGGCCTTTTCTTTGGTAACTGGGCCATCTACTGCGAAAGCTTATGAGCGCAAGTTGAATTTACTTTTGAAGTAGGGGGTTTTGTACAGATTGTGACTTGTCACAATTGAGGGAAGTGTTCAGAGATGCAGGTTAGCAAGGTAAGCACTTTTTTTGAGTTTTGGGTAAATTTTTATTGAGGGGGGGAGTATCTGGTTCGTCTCTATCTACGTTGGGAGCTGAAGTGGCCATGGGGGTGGTTGCTTCATGAGTAAACTCAAACGTATCTAGTAGGGCCCAGCCCTACTCTAGAGAGAGATAAAACAATGAAAAGGAATATCCTTTCGTCTGCAATCAAGACAGCACTTGGAGTATCTGTAGTCCTTGGAGCAACTGGCCAAGCTTTTGCCCAGGAATCCGCGGATGCAAATGACGCGACACTGGTTGAGGAAGTAATCGTAACCGGTTCACGCATCACCAGATCTAACCTGGAAGCTGCTACACCAATCACAACCGTAAACTCTGAGAGTATCGAATTCTCCGGCATGATAAACAGTGCTGACGTTCTGCGGAGTCTGCCGGCAACTGGTGTGTCAGGTATTTCTAGTAGCAACTCTAACTTCTTTACTTCTGGGGCTGGTGTCAACACCGTTGAGCTCCGCAACCTGGGTGAGGATCGTACCCTTGTTCTGGTTAACGGGCGCCGTTATGTTTCTGGTGTTGCAGGTACATCAGCTGTTGACTGGAACACTATCCCTACTGAGCTAATCGAGCGCGTAGAAGTTATTACTGGTGGAGCATCAGCTATCTATGGTTCTGATGCACTTGCTGGTGTAATCAACGTTATCCTCAAGGATGACTTCGAGGGCCTGAGCATCACCTCCTCGCATGGTGAAACAGTAGAGTTTGGCGACGACCAAACGGATCGTTTTAACATCACTGCTGGTGGCAATTTTGATGACGGTAAAGGTAATGCCGTTATCTCTATGACCTACACCGATCAAAAAGGTGTTTTGGCGCGTGACCGTAAGAATACTGAAGTTGACGATATTGCTACTTGCCGCTTGACACAAAATATCGACGATTGTCAGGATAGCACCGCTCCTTTTTACTCTTCTTACTCTGAGCACGGCCGCTTCTTTGTCCCATCCACAGGGGATTCTTATGTAGTTGATGGTGGCCAAGTTGTTCCTTGGGACCAGGAGAAGTATGGGTTTAACCGTCAAAACTTCCGTCGCTACACTATACCAACAGAACGTTACCTGATTAGCTCTAACCTGAACTATCAGATTAGTGACTCTCTGGAAGCGTTTATCGAGACCACCTTTGCCCGCACCGAAACGCAGAGTGAAATCGAGCCATATCCACACAGTAATGAAGATTTATTTATTACTGGAATCTCCGTTGATAATCCCTTCGTGCCTGATGACCTGCGCGCTGCTGTAGTAGCTGAGGGTGACGACGTAATCGAATATTTCCGTCGTACCACAGAGCTGGAGCAGCGGGGCAATTTTGCGGAGCGTCAAACTTTCCGTGGTTTGATGGGTCTGCGCGGTGAGTTCAACGACTGGAATTGGGATGCTTATTTTGGTCAAGGCCAAATGCAGGATAGCCAGCGTGGCACAGGTCAGCTTAATATTTCCAACTTCCGAAATGCGTTGAATGCGACCGTTGATGGCGATGGCAATATCGTATGTGCAGATGCCGCTGCAGTAGCAGAAGGGTGTGTACCAATTAACCTGTTTGGTTATGGTGCCATTTCTGCGGATGCAGCAAAGTACGTAACTGCTCCGTCAATTCGCGACCAGCGCACCAAGCAAACCTTTGGTGGTATCAACATAAGTGGCGAACTGCTTGAGTTACCTTCTGGCCCCTTAAGCTTGGCAGCTGGCCTTGAGTACCGTGATGAGTACGCGGCAGATTTCCCTGACGCCTTAACTCGTACCGGTCAGAATGCCGGAAACAAAGAAGAGCCTACTGAAGGTAGCTTCGATGCTACTGAGTTGTATGTTGAGGTAGAGGCACCAATACTCTCGGGTCTTCCTGGTGTCCAAGAGTTGAGCGTCGGCGCTGCATATCGTTATGCCGATTACAATACTGTTGGCAATACCGATGCTTACACTGCACGTTTTTCATGGATTCTTAATGATGATCTGCGAGTTCGTGGCCAGTATGCACGCGCTGTACGTGCCCCAAATATCAGTGAACTTTTTGCACCCGGTGGAGAATCCTTTGGTGCAGTAAGTGATCCTTGTAATGGAGTAACTGCATCTACTACCGGCACTATTGCAGAAAACTGCCGTGCTATTCCTGCTGTAGCTGCTCGAATTGCCGATCAGGGTGTGTTCGACTTGTCACAGACTGAAATCCAAGGAACAGGTGGTTTCGTTGGTAAGGGCAACGGTAACTTGGATCCTGAGACCTCTGACAGTTACACCTTAGGTGTGGTGTTTGATCGTGACTTGGGTATTGGTAGCCTGTCTGTTTCTGTTGACTGGTACAACATCGAAATTGAAAATCTAATCGATACTGTTGGTCGTCAGACTTCTGTGGATTTCTGCTACAACGCTACTAGTTATCCAAATAATTTCTGTGATTTTGTTGTCCGTGATACTTCTGGCGCTGACTTCCAGTTGGGTGAAATTACTGAAGTAAATTCCGGCTATATCAATGAAGGCTCCCTCGAGACCGAAGGTGTGGATGTCCAGGTTCAGTGGGGCATGGAGTTAGGTAGCGGCCAGTTGGATCTCTCTTTAGTCTATGGCCATGTAATTGATTACACTGAGACCAAGTTTGGAGAAAGGGATGAGCTCGTAGGAGAGGTTGGCCTTTCTGAGAACGAGTGGGTTGCGACAGTTAATTACTCCTTGGATCGACTGATGGTACAGTGGGAGACCTCTTTCATTGGCGATGCAGTGCCTGACTTGAGTAATGACCTGTACAATTTTGAGGTGGGCACTTATGTCTCTCATGACCTGTACGCTTCTTATCAGTTCACTGATAGCATCAGCGCAAACCTCGGTATTAATAATGTCCTGGATGAAGAGGCTCCGGTTATCTTGAGTGGTATTCCGGGCAATACAACCGGGCACGATACTGCTGCTGCTGTCTACAATGATATTGGTCGCAGTGCATTCGTGGGCGTTCGTATGGAGTTCTAATCCTCTTTACTGAAATCGCTAACAGCGGGCCATAAGGCCCGCTTTTTTATTTTCCTCTCCTCTAGAGTCCTCGCTAGTACTTGTTTTGGTTCCGCTTCATCTAGGGCTTGATTTTTAGCCATCTCTTTCCTTTCCATAAATATACTGCTTGCTAATGCGAAGTGCGTGATTCTCTGCTTAGGTGAATTATTTTTCCTAGGACAAAAGTGACTTTTACGAATATAAGGGCAAGCCCGAATTTATTGAGGTTTTCCTGGTTTAGACCGTCCAAGAACTGTTGGGAAGAAAGCAGCCACTTGGGGGTAGTTGTTTTCATGACACGTCAAAAATGACAAAAAACAAATAAGTCCAACGATCAAGAGAGGATTGACCATGAAGAAGAATCTCCTATCTGTGGCTGTAAAGGGAGCCCTTGGCTTCACTGCAGCGGCAATTATGGTTCCAGCTATGCCAGCTTTTGCCCAAGAAGATGCGCAAATGGTGGAAGAGGTTGTTGTAACAGGCTCCCGTATTGAGCGTGCGAATGATGTGAGTGTTAGCCCTGTAACTTCCGTTACTGCTGAAGACTTAAAAGCAACGGGGGTTGTACGTGTAGAAGATTTGATTAACGATCTTCCGCAGGTTGCTGCTACTCAAACAGCTGGGCAGGCCAATGGTTCAACTGGTACGGCAACGGTTTCTTTGCGTGGGCTCGGCTCCCAGCGCACACTGGTGCTGATTGATGGTCGCAGAATGCCGGCAGGTTCTCCACTGCAGGGTGGTTCTGGTGCTGACTTAAACCAAATACCTGGCGCTTTAGTGGAGCGGGTTGAGGTACTTACAGGTGGCTCTTCCGCAACTTATGGATCTGATGCAATTGCTGGTGTTGTCAACTTCATCATGATGGATGATTTTGAGGGCGTTCGTTTCGAAACCCAAACAAGTGTGTATCAACACAATAATGACAACAGCAAAATGCAAAGCTTGGTCGAATCTAATGGATTTGATGTGGCTGATGGCAGTGTGACCGACGGGGAAACCAATGATTTCTCCCTGATTATGGGGGCCAATCTCGATAACGGTCGCGGCAATGTAACAGCTTATGCGAACTATCGAAAAATTGATGCAGTACTACAATCTGACCGGGATTACAGTGGCTGTAGCCTGGATGGAGGCCCTGACAGCTTCGAGTGTGGTGGCTCCTCAACAGTTCCTTGGGGGCGTTTTACTGATTTTGGGGGCAATGAGGGAGATAATACAGAGGGCTTTGACTACAGTCTTGATGGGACTGGCTTCACTAACTTTAGCCGCCTGTATAATTATGGCCCACTGAACTACTTCCAGCGCCCTGATGAGCGCTGGACAATGGGTGCTTTCGGTCATTATGAAATCAATGAGAAAGCTGAAGCTTATGCTCAGCTGATGTTTACGGATGACCGTACCGTTGCACAGATTGCCCCCTCAGGTGCTTTCTTCGTTACCGATGATTTGTATTGCGGCAACCCCCTTCTTTCTGAAGAGCAGTTCCAAGCAATCTGCGGCGTTTACGGCTTAACAAAAGATAATTATGTTAGTGATCTAACAGTTGTTAATACTGATCCAGACACAGGCCTTCAAACTTTTAATCCAGGTAAGGTATACATTGGTCGTCGAAATGTGGAAGGCGGACCTCGTCAGGATGATATGCGTCACACCACCTTCCGTGGCGTGTTTGGGCTGCGTGGCGACATAAACGATAGCTGGAACTATGATGTTTACTATCAGTATTCTGAAGTTAGTTTAGAACAGACTTATCTGAACGATATGTCTGTAACTAATATTCGCCGGGCGCTGGACGTTCGTACTGATGATCGTTTGGATGCAAATGGAAACCCCCTTGCAGAAACATACGGCCAACCTGTTTGTCAATCTGTTATTGATGGTTCTGACCCCAACTGTGTGCCCTGGAATGTATTTCAAGAGGGCGGTGTAACTCAGGAAGCGATTGATTACTTGGTCTTGCCACTTTATGCCCGTGGTACGACTGATCAGGAAATTATCTCAGGATATGTGACCGGTGATCTGACTGATTACGGCTGGAAACTCCCCAGCGCAGATAATGGTATCGCTGTAGTAATGGGCCTGGAAAGTCGCCGTGAGAGCCTGGTTTATTCTCCCGATGCTGGTTATCAGAATGGTGAGGGTGCTGGACAGGGTGGACCAACATTGCCTGTTGACGGCTCTTTGAGTGTTAAAGAAATTTTTAGTGAGATGAATGTCCCACTCATCAATGGAATGCCAGGTATTGAATACTTGGGATTAGAGCTAGCTTACCGCTACTCCGACTATTCTACAGATGAGCAGACTAATACCTATAAAATTGCAGCGGACTGGCAGCCTACTGAAGACTTAAAACTGCGTGGTAGCTTCCAATCAGCTGTTCGTCATGCAAATATTCGTGAACTTTTTCGCCCCCAGTCAATACAACTTTTTGATATGACTGAGGACCCTTGTGGATCTCGCACTAAAGATGGCCAGCCAGTTGCGCCTTCAGCAACTCTTGAGGCCTGTATGAATAGCGGCATTACTGCAGCCACCTATGGTAATTCAATAGATTCACCCGCTGGTCAATATAATTTTATTGGTGGAGGCAACCAGGAGTTGACACCAGAGGAGTCTGAGACTCTTTCATTTGGTTTTGTGTACTCTCCTTCATTTGTTGAGGGGCTGACTGTCAGTGCCGACTACTTCAATATTACTGTTGAGGATGCAATTGCCAATATTCAGCCAGAAACCATCTTGAATAAGTGTCTGGAAACTGGTGAGGCTCGATTCTGTGATTCTATTAGCCGCGGTGGTAATGGTAACTTGTGGATTGGTGAAGCGGCTATTACAGCGGTAGATGTCAATATCGGTTACTTTGAGACTGAAGGGGTTGATATTAATGCAAACTATGGCTTTGATATTGGAAGCTATGGCGCAATTGATATGAACTTGATTGCAACATACCTCACAAAGTGGGATCAGCAGGAGTTTAAAGGCGAGCCAGTTGAAGAATGCGCCGGTAATTGGGGCAGTTCTTGTGGTACACCCACTCCAGATTTCGTAAGCACCTTACGTACAACGTGGTCTACCCCTTGGAATTTGGATGTGGTTGGTAGTTGGCGCCATATTGGTGGTGTTACTGATCTTGGTGCAAATGAAGCAGACTTTGATGCAGTTGACTACTTTGATTTAGCTGCTTCTTGGGCAGCTTCTGAAAATTGGACCATTCGTGGTGGTATTAATAATGTTTTTGACAAGGAGCCACCTCTAACCGCTGATGCAGGTTCAAGTATTTTTGGTAATGGTAATACCTTCCCAGGAATCTATGATGCACTTGGACGTTATGCATTCTTAGGTCTGACAGTGGATTTCTAAATTTAGAAGCTAGATTTAGAAGTTAAAAGGCGCGGCATGATATGCCGCGCCTTTTTTGTTGGTGTTTTAGAATAGATTTAGCTCTTATATTTATTTAAGATTTTTAAATGCTTGCTGTAATAATTATTTCTTCCCATAGAGGTGCTATACAGAGGGTTGCGGACCTGCCAAATACTGGCTGTTTTCACATAATTTTTCCTTTGGGAGAAGTCTAGGCAGCTGGACTCCCATGGTAACTCTAGAAATCTCAGAAGTTCTCTAGTTGTGATTTCAGAATTAGTTACAAGGTTCTCGTAGTTGATTTCATAGATATCATTTGGGAAAAGATTCTTCCAGTGATCCATTAAGTCAATATGTTCGCTGTAGTAGTGTGCAATATGTTCCAGGTTTACTGAATAATTAAAATCTGGCCCCATTTGTTGGAAGAAAATTGATAGGCAGTTGTCTAAAAAGTTTCTTGTTGTCCATACTATTTTCGCTTTAGGAAAAATTTTTTTTATTAATCCAATGTGGAGGAAGTTGTCAGGCCTTTTGTCTGTGATATATTTTTCGATTGGAACAGGTCTTTTTAATTCTTTTATATAGAGTTTTGATAAACTATTGAAAAAGTCTTGTTTTTTTGTCTTCAGGATTGGAGGGTATTGGCTTCCCATCTTTTTAACCTGTTCAGGTATAAATTTTATTTCTCCACCTGGGGAGACTTGAGAGTGGCCACTTAATATTTGTTCAAGTAGGGTGGAGCCTGAACGGAACATACCACAAATAAAGATTGGAGTGATACTGCTATTCCCTGATCCCTCTGGGATGGAATTATCTTTAAAAAACACATCTTTCAGTGTGTTTGTTTGCCACTCCTGTAGTTTAGGGTCGTAAGGTGGGATTCGTTGAGCACCTAAGGCATTGGCTTCGCAATAAGTTTTAAATGCTGCATCATACTGGTGGCAATCATCAAGCAATTTTCCTAGTGCGAAATTTAGTTCCTCCATGTTAAGGTTAGAGAGCCTACCAGAATCTAAGGCTTTTCTTATATTGTTTATACGAGGGTCCTGGATGCTGTCGGCATGGTACATATATGATAGTCGAGCGAGAGCCAAACTGCATTTTGGATCGACTTTCAGGGCTTCGTGATATATTTTAGTTGCTTTCTGTTTGTCGCCTTGTTCTTCAAACAGAGCGGCAAGGTTTAAAAGGGCGGGTGTATATTCTCTGTTTTTATTTAGTGCAAGCTGATAACTGTCTTTGGCTTTATCCTCTTGTCTTAGTTCAGAATAAATGACCCCGATATTTGTGTAGACCTCTTCCGGATTTGAGATCCCCTTGCTCAGAGCTTTTTTGTAAAAGGATAAGGATTCTGAAAGTCTGTTTTCTATTTTTAAATGGTATGCGAGGTTGTAGACAATGTTTGGGGAGCACTCTGGCGTTTGTTGGATGTAATAGTTTAGAGCCTGTATAGCCTTATCGTTATATCCTTGTGACTGAGCTAGCTTATATGCTTCGGCCCAATAGCTTGTGTCATTTTTTTTTATTGAAGCAAGAGAAAATAAATGATCTAGGGCCTTATCCTTTCTGCCAAGCCTCAAAGTAAGTTTGTATAGCTCCTCAAGAGCCAAAGTTTTCAAGTTGTTATCAGAGTCTTCTAGAACCCTCAGTAATTTAGCCTCAGCTGCTGTATATTGGTGCTTATTAATGAGCTTTTTGGATTGTTGCAATTCACTAAATGAAGCCTGAGGTTTAGTCATTTGAGTTGTCCACAGCAGATGATTGAAAAAAAGGCGCTTACACAAGCGCCTTGGTGGATGATCAATTTTTTTGAAGCTTCTGCCCCAAAAACTTTAGTTGGTACAAATTATCCACCTTCAGGATTGCCTAAAACCCCTTTACGATTTTGGTTATTTACCATGTTGGATGATTCGCGAGACATCCTTTTCCATTCTTCCGCTGTCATGCATGTTTTTTGCTTAAACCTGGAGCCGGTAATTGCTCTTGATTTACAAATCAGTTGATTGCTGGTGTTACTCTCGACTTCATTTGTATTTTGGCTGGATGGCGCAATGTTTTGGCCTTGTTGTTGCTCACTTGCGCAGCCTATAAGTAGCCCCAATCCGAAAAAAACAGAGATGAGTGATTTTTTTCTCATTAGATATTTCCAATTATCTTAAACAAGTCCATGCTAATGCTTAAATAAAGGCGGATCTATTATAAGGCCACCAATCGTTGAGGTCACCCTAAGGCGGAGAAAGGAACGATTCAGGGGCAGGCTAATTAAGAACTATATTGCTCATGTTAATAAAGATGGTAAAACCGGCTGGTTCTAATAACTGATTCTTTCTTAATGGTCTTGAAGTAAAAACTTTCGATATTTATTGCGTAAAGTGAAGTTCCTCTTAATTTTCGATCATTCTCATGGTGAGCGGCACTCTTTTTTAATTTTGGCTTTTATCTTTTTGGTTGATGTGTGTTTCCACTAGTGGTTTTTGGGGGTAGAGGTCGGAATGTGATAATAAGCAGGGGTTTTTAGGTTGGTCTGGTGCGTTCTGAGCCTAGGGGGCAGCGTGAGCTGACTGTAATGAGGTTTGTCAGTCATGTGTGGTAAGTGATATAGGTTCATAATGATACAGATCGCTGCCTCCTTGAGAATAATCTCATCAAGAGGACTCTTTAAGTCCTGGCTATACAGTTTCATGTTTTCATTCTGGAGAGATCGATAAGCCCTGAATTGGTAGAGGACCCTTTGCTCTCTCACCCCATTTCCCCACAAGCTCCCCCTAATATGAGTAAACCCGGGGCTAAATCTTGCCAAAATAGCCTTCAATCAGCTTATCTTGGATAGCATTGGGCTTAAGTGTTTTTATACTAATAAAGCCCTATATTTCGCAATATAAAGCTAATTTTAGACTGCTAGATAAGTATGTATATCTGATATCGAACGGTATATGTACTAAATATCTTTTTGTTTTTAATCACAAGCAAGCCAACCTTGAACAAAAAAAAGTCACAATAGTTCCATAAATCTCTTCAATGCTTTAAAGTCAGGTACGTTCTTTAAGAATGCTAATAGATAAAAGCAGTTTAAGTACCTTAAGTATAAGAAGGTTCCACTATGATCAAGACCAAACTGAGCGTTGCCATTGCAGCACTGGGCACGATCGCCAGCACTGGCGTATTCGCCCAGGAATCCGTCCCCGGACCAGAGGTTGAAGAAGTAGTTGTTACTGGTTCTCGCATTGCGCGTGACCCACTGTCCACTACTGGCCCAATTACCCTCGTTGACTCAGAAGCCATCCAGCGTTCTGGAGTGGGCACCATCGACGAACTGTTGAACCAACTACCGTCCATGGGTACCACCGGTATCAACGCCAACGATAATAATGGCGGTGCTGGTCTTTCATTCGTGGACCTACGTAACCTGGGTTCAGCGCGTACCCTGGTACTGGTTAATGGTCGCCGCTTTGTGTCTTCAAGCTCAGGCGTGAGTTCTGCTGTAGATATGAACAATATCCCTGTAGACATGATTGACCGGATTGAAGTGCTGACTGATGGTGCCTCTGCGGTATACGGCTCTGACGCTGTGGCTGGAGTTATCAACGTAGTATTGAAAGACTCTTTCGATGGTGTGCGTATAAATGCCCGTGCTGGTGCTACTGAAGCTGGTGGCGGAGAGAATGGCGAGCTGTCTATCACTTTCGGTAAAGAGTTTGATCGCGGACAATTCATCGGCAACGTTACTCATAGTAAGCGCGATGAGATCGCTTACACCGACCGTGACTGGGCTGGCCTACAAAGCTCTATGTCCCCGACTGGCAATATTTTCACCAACTACGGTGCTTTTAGTGTTGGTGAGGATGGTGAAACGCTTGGTGATTACTCCTCCTACGACATTGGCCAGTACATGTGGCTGTCCGGGTCTATGGAACGTACCAGCTTTACAGGAAGCGGCACCTTCTCAATTACTGACTCCATCGAATTCTATGGAGAAGGTTCTTACACCACTAAAACTACCAATCAGCAGCTTGCTGCTCAGCCGATGTATGCAGGCAATGGCCTGAACATCACTGCTGACCATCTTTCAGCAGAAGTCCAGTCTCAGTTGTCCGACGCTTGGCAAGCGGCTGAAGATGCCTACCAAATTGAGCTCGCGGCATATAACGCAGCTGTTGCAGAGTGGGAAGCCCAGGGCAGCCCTGATGACCTGAAGCCTACTGAACCAGAAGCCACTCACGGGGAAAACTGGCAAGACGGCCTCAGTGATGTGCGCTTACGCCCGGTTGCTGGTGGTACTCGCGACTCTGAGCAACAAACTGAAACTTACCGAATTCTCGGCGGCTTGCGTGGTGATTTCTCCAATGGCTGGGGCTGGGATGCGTTCGTGAGCTACGGCAGAAACGAAGGTGATAACACCGTTGGCAACTCCATCAGCAAGACGAAAGTTCAGGAAATTCTTGATGGTGTAAGCGGTATTGCAGAGGAAGATATCCAGTTCCTCGGCGGCATGAGCGGTGAAGTTATCGACTACATCAGCTACACCGATCGTGAAGACAACGAATACGATATGCTTAATGTCGGCGCCAGCTTGACCGGAGACATCGAACCTATTCAGTTCCAAGGTGGAGCTTTAGGTTTTGCTGCGGGCGTTGAGTATCGTAAAGAGTCTGGTGAGTTTAATCCGAGTGAAGAAACTCAACTTGGTGAGACCTTTAGCAACCAACAAGATGCCACTTCTGGCGACTTTGCGGTAACTGAGGTATTTGCAGAGTTCAACCTGCCAATCCTGGCTGGTGCCAAGTTTGCTGATGAACTCTCCGTTGACGCTGCTGTACGTTACTCTGACTATGACACCTTTGGCGGTCAGGCAACTTATAAGCTTGGCGCTGTATACGCACCAACAGAAAACCTGCGTTTCCGCACCAGCTTATCCACTGCATTCCGTGCTCCAGGTATCTATGAACTCTATAGTGGTTCTGCTCAGAGCTACGAGTACCTCATCGATCCCTGTGATACCAGCAGCAACAATGAGGATGGGCAGGGTGCAAACTGTGGCATGGTAGGCGCAGGCTTCACCCAGGCAGGCAATCAGGTACCAACCAACATCGGTGGTAACGAAGATCTGCAGCCTGAAGAATCTACAAGCTTCACGGCTGGTATCGTATGGACCCCGGCTTTTGCTGAAGATCTGTCTATCACCCTTGATTACTTCAAAATTGAAGTCGAGGATGCAATCACTTCAGCTGATACACAGCAAATCCTGGATGACTGCTACCGCGATGGCAACGCTACAGCTTGTACGCTGGTACGCCGCAGCGACAGTGGCCAGATCGAGTATCTGGAGGGCTCCCTGATGAACATCGGTGAGATCAACACCAGCGGTATTGATATCGATGTAGTTCAGAACTTCCATTACGATGCGGGTAAATTGGCTCTGCGTGCCCAGGCAACTCACCTGCTTGAGTACGAAGAGTACAACTCTCAGACAGACCAGACCACTGACCGGGTAGACTACATCGGCACTACCAGTGAGGCTTACACCAAGTGGCGCGGCCTTGCCAGTGCAACCTGGTACGCTGACAACTGGGACTTTGGAGCTGACATTCAGTACATTGGTGATGGCCACAGCCCATACATGGACATGCCTTCCCACACTTATCTGAATTTGAAAGCAGGCTGGGATGTAAATGAGTCCATGCGCCTAACCGCTGGTATCGATAATGTGACCGATCGTGAACCGTCTACTACTTCAGGTAGCGATTGGAACGGCACTTACGACTTCCAGGGCCGCTACGCCTGGGCTGGTGTTACCTATCAGTTCTAAGAGCTGTTAAAGCATCATATTAAGGGGGCTATTTTAGCCCCCTTTTTATTGCTTTGATTTTTGTTAATTTCTTAGAAAGATTATCGGTCAAATACTGCGAAGTTCTACATGGTTGTTTAAAGTAACCTAAACCAATATCAATTTATTGGCCTCAGTGACGCTTTTTATTGAGGTTGAGTTTCTTTACTTTATTCTCCTAATCTAAGTACCTGTAGATTCAATTGATCAGTGCAACACCCCTGTAGGAATATGGCCTATCGGGGGATCATTGAATGAAGCGCATATTTACAGCAGAAGAAAAGGAGTGGATTTTCGACGCTTGGAAAAAGGGCATTGGCTTTTGTGAAATTGCCAATGCCATAGATTCTAAGTCAGGAACCATTTTTACTGTTTTGAGAGATACTGGCGGAATTAAACCAATATCCAGAAAGCCATCTCCTCAACACCTCACATTAGCCGAACGCGAGGAAATACGTGCAGATCTTTCTGCAAAACAAAGTATTCGAGTAATCGCTCGCTCCTTGAATCGGAATCCATCCACAATCTCGCGTGAGATTCAGAGAAATCGGGGGCGACGATACTGTAAAGCAGTAGACGCAAACAACCGTGCAAAACGGATGGCAAGGCGTCCCAAGCCGTATTTGCTGGAGCAAAACTCGAGGCTAAAGAAGCTTGTTTTGGAAAAATTAGAGTTGAGCTGGTCTCCAGAGCAGATATCGGGTTGGTTACGGAAGACATATCAGGCTGATGAATCAATGCAGATATCAGCAGAGACTATCTATAAAACACTGTACTTCCATGTGCGTTCAGCACTTCATCATAAGCTAGTAAAGCATTCGCGTCGATCTCACAGTCTTCGTCACAGCAAACAACATTCACGTAAAGGCGAGCGCGGTACTATCAACATCTTCAACGGTATATCGATAAGGGAGCGTCCTCAGGAGATACAAGAGCGATGTGTTTTAGGTCATTGGGAGGGTGACTTAGTGTCAGGTTCAAACAACACTCATCTCGCCACGCTTGTGGATCGAAAATCGCGGTTTACGATCATTCTTAAATTGAAAGGGAAAGATGCGACTTCTGTGAACCAGGTGCTTGTTGCTAGGTCTAAAAACTGCCAAAAGAGCTTTGCCAATCACTGACGTGGGACCGAGGAATGGAGTTGGCGAAGCACGCTGAATTTAAGGAAAATACAGATGTTCCTGTCTTCTTCTGCGATCCTCAGAGCCCTTGGCAAAGGGGAACGAATGAGAATACCAACAGTTTAATCCGTCAGTACTTTCCAAAAAAGACATGCTTGGCGCAGCATACTCAGAGGAAACTCAATCAAGTTGCTAACGAGCTTGATAGCAGGCCAAGAAAAACACTGAATTTTGCGACACCAAAGCAGGTTATTAAACAGGGTGTTGCCTTGACAGGTTGAACCCACACCTGCTTTTTCCTTGTCGGTGGTGTGATTGATAGAATATTAGTGCCCAGCCAATTGTTAGAATTGCCTTTAATGATCGACACCTAGGTTTTCCTCGCTTTTTCTTTAAGTTCTAAATAAAAGAGGAAGTGCTTATTGTTTTATCTGATGTAGATTTCACACTTTTTTGGGTAAGGGAAAGGTTGTAAGTGTGGGATGTATACTAGCCTTGAATTGAGTTTAATATACTTGGTCATGAAATTGTGGGCTTAAATTTTCGATCCTAATCAGGGCTGTTGAAGTTATTTTAATAGCGTTATAGCAATGGGTTAGGGTGATTCGTATTGTACTGCTATCTAATTCTTCTATTAGGTTGTCGGTTGATGCTTCAGGGGAAGGTGTTCTTCTGGAGGCGTAGTGAATTGCATCTTGGTACGTAACTGGGAGGCTGGCTATAAGTCAGAATTTGAATGAAATATTACCAAATAAAAACCGGCCAGTTAAATCATATGTGCGATAGTCAAAATTATTATCTGTAGCGGTAATAGTAAGAGGAGGGGCGGTGTCGAACAGGTTTCTTATTCCAAATGAAAGTTTATAATTTGATGCGACAGAGAAGGCAAATTGTAAATCGTGTGTAGACCAGCTATTAATTTTTCGATCTACAAATGCATTACCCTCAACATAGGACTCCCTCATTTCTCCTACGAAGTGTACAGTGTATCCGGCTTCCCATTGATTTCCAGTCCAATAAATCCCTGCATTAGCTTTCCAGTCGGGAAGAGATCCCGCTCCACCCTTTGCAGTATTTACAAATAATCCTGCTAAGTCTTCCTCAGGCAAGCTCGGGGCACTTTGGTTTAGGTAGTGCAGCATGTGGCTCAGGTTCAGAGCAAAGCTAACTTGGCCGATACCCTCTGGATTTACCACTTGGCGGAGGGCAATATCGTAGCCTCTTATATGGCGGCTTCCTTTATTGATACGCGTGGCTAAGATTTTTGTAATTTCACCATTTTCATCCCTAATAACTTTTTGATCAAAGGTTCCCATGTAAGCATTTTGCTCGACTAAAAACTGCGGACTAGCACCGATCACTTCTTCTTGTCGTATGTCGTAGAACTCAATAGTTGCGTTAAGACCTTCAAGTTGACTTGGGGTCCAGCTGAGACTGGCGAAGAGGCTTTTTGATGTCTCTGGCTTCAGGTTGGGGTTACCACCAAACTCAGTTAGGTATTGGATTCGAGCGCTGTCTGATTGTTTTAAGCATCCAATTAGTCTGTCTGCATTCTGACCCGTACATGGATCTAAGATAAACTCCTGACTCTGATAACCCTGCTGGTACATATCGGTAAGAGTTGGGGCCCTAAACCCTGTAGTAAAACTGGCTCTCAGCTGCAGGCTCTCTGTAGGGTGCCAGCGAATAGCTAACTTAGGGTTATGAGTACTGCCAAAGTCACTGTAGTCGGAAAGTCTTACTGCGCCATCTAGCCATAGTTTACTTTCTTGTATGGGTATCGAAACTTCTGCGAAAGCTTCTCTGATGGTACGGGACCCTTTAGCTGAGCCAGGTGTATAGCCTCCAATGAATGAAAGCTCCATGCTGTCATTGGAGTTTGAGGTTAAGCCCTCGTGTCGAATTTCAATACCCCCTGCTGCTAGTATTTCCCCTGATTTTATTTGCCCTAGTGCACCATCAGAGACAAAGGTTAGTGACTCCATGCGTGAATGGTTCCGGGTGGAGCTTTGGTCACGGATGAAGTCCAGTTGCTCCTCGTTGATGCTGCCACTTGGACCTAGAAGATTTACAGGGGTACAGCCGTTATTTGTGCTGCAAACATCAGGCCCCTTTAGCCCCAGGGAGAGAGCAAAAGGATCGATTAAGTTACTGATTTTCTCGGTTCTGTCGGTATGGTGAAAAGCTGCGCCGAGTTCCCATTGCCACTCATTGTGTACACCTTTCAGGCCTCCGTTAAAACGCCAGGTTGTTGCATGGTTCTCTTGGATGCGGGGCCCTAGTTCAATGATTCGTTTCCGGACGTCAATGACATCTTGATTGAAAGGGTTGTAGATGTTGTCTGCTGTTATAGTCAATTCACCATTATCAAAGCGGGTGAATACCGGGGTGGGAGCGTTGGTGGCTTCTGCTGAGGTGTGCAGTCCCATTATTTCTGCAAAAAGCTGAGTGTTCTCACTTAAATCGAAGCTGGTGGATATATAGCCGGAGTTACTTTCGACAGGGGTTATTGCAGAAGTGTAGTCATTGTAGTTGTACCTCTCCTCAAGAGACCAATCCTGGTAGCTCCCACTTGGGGCGTTGGTAAGTACCTGATTTCTGCCTAAAGCAATAAAGCCTTCAGGAATTGCAGATGAACGTTTATCTGTACCGCCATCCCCGCGGCTATCCGCTGACTCTGACAGGCTGCGATCGCGGCTCATCACCGATCCCTGTCGATAGTGTGCCAAGCCTATCATCAGGTGACTGCGCTCCCCTTGCCGTCCCCAGGTTAGGTGGTGGGATTCAGTCTGGCGGTCATTTTCATATGCTTGGCCGTAGTAGCTATCGACAGAGAGTCCCTCGAAGTCCTTGCGGAGAATGATATTGATAACCCCGGCAATTGCATCTGATCCATAGATAGCTGATGCGCCGTCTTTTAGGATTTCAACGCGCTCAACCAGAGACAGGGGAATGGTGTTGAGGTCTGTAGCCTCACCGTTAAATCCATCTCCTATGATGCGGCGGCCATTGATCAGGACTAAGGTATTGCTCGCAGGTAGGCCGCGTAATGATACTGTTGCCGTGCCGTTGTCTTCTTGGCTGACTGATGTGCTGGTGGAGTTGCCGGATACTGCCGGTAAGAATTTTAATAAGCCCGCAATTGTTTGCGCCCCTGTAAGCTCAAGTTGCTCTCGGGAAAGTCGGTCGATAGGGGCGTAACTATCAAGCTGGTAATGACGCAGGTGGCTGCCCGTCAGACTTTGTCCTGTAACAGTGACTTCCTCTGTTGGGAGAATGGTTGTGCCTAAGGGGTCTGGTGACTGCTCTTTGTTAGGTGTTATCGCAAAAGAGCTTGGGCCAATGCGCTGGTAGGTGAATGGAAGGTCCCGCAATAACTGCTGTAGTATGGGTTCGAATTGGCCATCATCACTTGTCAAGGTCTGCTTGGGTACCGCATAGCGGGATGCAGATGAGGTTTGCACCAGAACGGAGATCTTACACTGTTGGCCTAATGATATTAGGGCCTGGGGAAGCGACCCTGCTGGTAGTTGGATTTTGGGTTCTGGGCAGGCGGCATCAGCTGTACCAGTATTTGGTAGCAGCAAAGCCAGAGAGAAAAAAGCCCAGTGCTTTAGCTTCAAAGAGGGTGCCCATGTTTATTGTATTCAGTGCCATAGCTGGCACTGAAGTACTTGTTACTATTTTATTAGTGGGCGGCAAATTGTAATTTGCACAATAAACAACCGCCAAATTAAGACGGTTATAACCTAGTTGTGCTTTGGGGACAAGATAGTCAGGTTAGAGTTACTGCGGTCTTGCTGAAGTTGTAAGGCTGTTGCAATGGCCTCTAGGGTATTATCAGGGTCAGAAACGGCGAAAGTACCAGAAACCAGACGCCCCTCTACTTGTGGAGTGGCAGCTACAGGTACCGAAAGATAACGATTTAACTCCTCTAGGGCCTCTTTTAGTGGAGTTTTCTCAAAAACGAGAAGGCCGCGGGTCCAGTCAGTTACTTCCTCGGGAGAGGTCCTACGGACTTCGCCAAGGCCTCGATCAGTAATGCTGACTTTCTGGTTTTTGGTTAATTTTACCGACTCTGGGGCCAGTCCGGGGCTGGATTCTGCCTCGCTTACTGATACTGTACCTTCAGTGACAGATACCCTGGTGCTCTCCGGGTTGAGCTCTACATTAAACTCCGTCCCAAGTACGCGAATATTGGCGCCGCCGGCTGAGACAGTGAATGGTCGGGAAGTTTGTCGGGCAACTTCAAAGAAGGCTTCGCCGCGAATTAGTTGGGTCTGCCTTTCGTTTCGGCTGTAGTTAATAAGCAGCTTACTGTTGGAGTTTAGTTTTATTTCTGACCCATCAGCTAGGTTTATCGTTCGAATCTCACCAAGTTCGGTGGTATAGACTTCCTGCTTGGGTTTTCCTGTATTAAGCCACTCTAAACCGACCAGGGCAGCGAGAAATACGCCACAGGTAGCTAGCCCACCACTGAGGATCCACTGCGGCATACCCCAACTGCTACGCATTGACTTCTTCGAGGTCCCAAAATTTTGCTTTCTTTCGTGAGTAGAATCAGCTATCTGTGGCGCTGGAGTGCTTTCTGGGAAGAGCTGGTCAACCGGCATATGTGCAAGTGCACCTAGGTCACCCCATAGCTCTGCAATTTCCTCAAAGGCCTGGTGGTTCTCACTCGACCCGGACAGCCAAACTGCAAAATCACGCTTATCAGCTTTACTGACGACATCAGAGCGTAAGCGCGCAACCCAAGCGCAGGCCTGATCCAGGCTTTCTTCGCTTAAGTTTTGTTGTGCGTTGATATTCATGCTTGCTCTGATATTTCGTGTTTCTGGCTATTCAGTGAGACTGTCGTGCCTAAATTTGTGGTGCATCTTACTCAAATTCCGCTGATTTGTGTGATGCATGCGGCTCAAACTTTCCATTTGCGAAATAATCACAATGTACTCGATCACTTTGTCAGCAAAATATTCTGAAAGTGCCCTGATTGGCAGGGTTGTTCAAGCTTTAAGTATCTCCCTTGCATTCTGAGACGGCTGAGCAGATTCCCCCCTCAACAAAATTTTGAATTCTTGGGGGATCGCAGAGATTTAGTCGACCTTCTTTCTACAGGCTTTTAGAGCCTGTAGAATATATTTCTCCACACTACTGACCGAAATATTCATTTCTCGTGCAATTTCACTGTAGGAAAGCCCGCGGGCTCTATGTAGCAGGAAGGCCTGGCGACATTTGAGTGGCAGTTTATCCATGGTTTCGTAGATGGACTGAAGCTGTTGACGTGCTGCGAGAACCCTTTCCGGGGATTGATGGTCAGCGTGATCATCGCTGTGGGGCTCCCCATCAAAGGGAACTTGCTGATTGATATATTCCACATGCAGCTTGCCCCGGCGCAGTTGATCGACAGCCAGGTTGTTGGCAATTTGATAGAGGTAAGCGCGGGGGTTGTCCAGTTCCTTTTCGTCGCTGAGTTTTTGCAGGCGCAGGTAGGCGTGTTGTGCGATATCTTCGGCATCATCTGGACTTTTAACAATGCGTGCAACAAACCGTACCAGGGCTTGGCCGTGCTCGGCAAACAGCTTTTCCAGAAGCGTCTTCCTGGCCTTATTCATTACTTATCGTGATCCCCGTACCAAACTCGCTGTAGTTATGGACTGATTGTTCTAAGTGCGAGTTGGCGCACAGTTATAACACAAGCATTGCTTTGGCTACGAGTGGCACGATCGATCTCTTTAGGTTGCTGTTGGTGACCGGCTATGCGTAGGCGCCTATGCCGGTATAATGGCGCCCGCGCAAGTGGCGCACGATGATCGATTTTGCAGAGGTGTGCCGAGCACCGGAGACTGGATGAGCTATCAAGTACTGGCACGTAAGTGGCGCCCACGGCTATTTCGGGAGATGGTAGGGCAGGAGCATGTACTCCAGGCACTGATCAACGCCCTGGACAACGGCCGCCTGCATCACGCTTACCTATTTGCCGGTACCCGGGGGGTGGGCAAGACCACCATAGCCCGAATTCTAGCCAAGTGTTTGAACTGTGAAGAGGGTGTCAGCTCTGAGCCCTGCGGCAAGTGTGACACTTGCATGGAGATTGCTGATGGTCGCTTTGTTGACCTAATTGAAGTGGACGCGGCATCTCGCACCAAGGTAGAGGATACCCGTGAACTGCTGGAGAATGTTCAATATGCTCCGACAAGAGGGCGCTATAAAGTTTACCTGATTGATGAAGTCCATATGCTCTCCAATAGCTCCTTCAACGCCCTGTTGAAAACCTTGGAAGAGCCCCCTCCTCATGTGAAGTTTCTTCTCGCCACAACAGATCCGCAAAAGCTGCCGGTCACTGTGCTATCCCGCTGCCTGCAATTCAAACTAAAGAATATGAGTCCTGAACGGGTGGTTGAGCATTTGCGCTTTGTTTTGGAGCAGGAGCAGGTACCTTTTGAAGAGGGGGCCCTCTGGCACCTTGGGCGCGCTGCGGACGGCAGTATGCGAGATGGCATGAGTCTTACCGATCAGGCGATCGCTTTCGGAGCCGGAAAAATTAGTGAGGCTGAGGTTCGAGGTATGCTCGGTAGTATTGATACCGGGCTGGTGTGGAAGTTACTCCAAGCTCTGGCTGATGAGGATGCCGTAGCGCTGTTTGCGGTGGTTGCAGAGCTGTCCCAACAGGCACCCGACTACGGCGCTGCGTTAGCGGAGATTGCAGATAACCTACATCGCTTGGCAGTCGCCCAGGTTTTACCTCAATCGATGGATAATTCTCTTGGGGATGGGGAGCGGCTGAAGACTCTTGCGGCTCAAATAGCCCCGGAAAATATACAGCTTTATTACCAGATGGCTCTACATGCCCGCCGCGACTTGCCTCTGGCCCCAGACCCGCGAAGTGGTTTCGAAATGGCGTTGCTGCGTATGTTGGCATTCCGCCCCCAAGGGGTAGCGGATATCCCCAGGAAGGCACTTCCCGTGAATGAGCGGGAAGGGCAGGGCATTCCTGAAAAGGTAGAATTACAATCTAGCTCCCCAATAGTACGGGAGGATGCCGAGGCAAAAAAGTCTGAACTGACCTCGCTACAGCCAGAGGTTGCGGCGGATAAAGTGATACCTGTTTCCGGGGAACAGTTGAAGCCAGTTCAAGCAGATGAACAACCGGTGCTGAAGGTTGCAGGAGAGCCTGCGGAGCCGGACATACCTGAGTCCGAGATCACTCCGGGCCGTGTGGATGAGGAGCTACCCTCTCCCGAGATCGAAGCAGGAGTGTCATCGCCGAGCCCCCGTGAAAATGTCTTGGCTGAGCTTCGACAGCGTGTAGCGGAAGTGGAGTCGACCCCGGTAGTTCCCGCACAGCCGCAGCAGAGGCCAGCAGTGGTAGCCACCGAGGTGCCAAAAGCGCGCCTTGATGCGCTCACTCCAGGCAGTTGGCCGGCGATGTACCAGCAACTGGGAATCAGCGGGATACTGCATTCTATCGCCCAGCACCTTGAGCTTGTGGGGCGCCGGGACAATATACTGTCCTTTACCTTGGATGAATCCTATAGCAGCCTCTATGACGATGTGCATCAGAGGCGTCTCGGAGATCTGCTTGGAGACTTCTTTCAGCAGCCGGTGGTGGCGCAGATCCAGGTTGGCTCGGTGCAAGGCGGCACACCTGCGCGTTTGGCAGCCGCGACCCGTGAGGCTCGCCTTGTCGCTGCCCGTGAAGCGCTGACTACTGATCCTTTGGTTCAGGAGCTACAGGCCGAGTTAAATGCGCAGTTACTGCCAGACTCCGTCGAATCGCTAGTCGAAGCAGATTAATACAATATTGTATGCCCGGTTTTTATTTGGGTGGTTACATGAAACAGGAATAGAGGTTACTTATGAAAGGTTTGGGCGATTTGATGCAGCAGGCCCAGAAAATGCAAGCCGACATGCAAGAAAAGATGCAGAAGCTCCAGCAGGAGTTAAGTGACCTGCGTGTCTGTGGTGAGGCTGGTGCGGGTCTGATTAAAGTCACTATGAATGGCCGTCACGATGTGACATCAGTAGAAATTGATCCTTCGTTGCTTACTGAAGATAAAGAAATGCTTGAAGACTTACTTGCGGCGGCAGTCAATGATGCGGTGCGCAGGGCTGAAGAAAAGGCTCAGGAGCTGCAAAAGCAGCAGGTTGGCGATCTTGCTTCGGGTATTAATCTGCCCGAGGGTTTTAAATTCCCGTTCTGATAGCCGGGCATCCCATCTAATTAGAGTTTTATGTTTAGTCCCCTGATCGAAGAACTGATTCGCGCATTGCGCTGCCTGCCTAGTGTTGGGCCCAAGTCTGCGCAGCGCATGGCGATGTACCTGCTGGAAAAGGATCGCGATGCTGCAGTGCTTTTGGCGCAGAGCCTGTCGCAGGCAGTGGAAAAGGTTGGCCGCTGCAACCAGTGCCGGACACTCACAGAGGAAACTATTTGCGCGCTGTGTAATAACAGTCGTCGCGAGCAAACGTCCCTATGTGTAGTGGAAACCCCCGCAGATGTTTTGGCGATAGAGCAGGCTGGCAATTATCATGGCCGTTACTTTGTACTGCATGGCCATCTCTCCCCAATTGATGGTGTAGGGCCAGCGGACCTGGGAGTAGATTTGCTGGAGCAACGCCTCGCCAGTGAGTCCCTGCAGGAATTAATTGTAGCGACCAACCCGACGGTCGAAGGTGAGGCAACGGCGCAATATATAGCTGAGCGTGCAAGGGCGCATGGTGTAGCGGTAAGCCGCATCGCTCACGGGGTTCCCATTGGAGGAGAACTGGAATATATCGACGGCGGAACTCTGGCTCATGCCTTTAACAGCCGCACATCTTTTTTCCCCTCTGTTGAGTGATACCGATGGTTGAGATAGATACCACTCCACGCTGGGTGGATAGCAGCGAGCAGCTGGCTGCCCTGTGTACCGAGTGGCGCCGGCAGCGCGCGGTAGCACTGGATACTGAGTTCATGCGCAGTCGTACCTTTTACCCTCAGCCGGCCCTGGTGCAGGTAGGGGATGGGAAGTACTGTTACTTGATCGATAATCTAGCTATTGAAGACCTTCAGCCTCTGAGGGATTTACTCCTGGATGCGGCTGTGACCAAGATCATGCATAGCTGCAGCGAGGACCTGGAAACCCTGGAATGTCTGTTGGGAGCCGTTCCTGAGCCGATTTTCGATACCCAGATTGCAGCTGCTATGAGTGGCATGGGGGCGGGCCTGGGATATGCGGCTACTGTTCGCGAGTTATTGAATATTGAATTACCGAAAAGTGAGACCCGCTCTGACTGGCTGCAGCGTCCACTGAGTGAGGCACAACAGAGTTATGCAGCTCTTGATGTCGCTTGGTTGCCAGTGCTTTATGGTGTTTTACTGAAGCGACTAGAGGGATATGGCCGGGAAGGATGGCTTCAAGAGGATTGCGCTGCACTGGTAATTGCTGCGCGTAGTCCACAGGCGCCGGAACTCTATTATAAGAAAGTAAAGGGGGCATGGCGCCTGCGTGGCAAGCAGCTGGCGGCTCTTCAAGACCTCTGTGCCTGGCGTGAGCGCGAGGCACGGGTACTAAACATGCCGCGTAATCATCTGCTCAAAGAAAATATCTGTATGGCCCTGGCCCAGCAGTTACCGCGGCATAAAGGTGCTCTGAGTCAGGCTGGGTTTGAAGGTCGCGCCCTCAGGGAGCATGGGGACAGTCTGTTGCAGGTGATTTCCCAGGCTGTACAGCGGAGCGATATGCCAGCACGCCTACCGCAGCCCCTCAATCGCCAGCAGGGAGAGGTTCTCAAACAATTGCGCCAACATCTCAGCATAATTGCTGAACGCGAGGGCCTGCCAGCTGAAATCCTTATCCGCAAGAAGGAGCTAGAGACTCTGGTGCAGGCCCGCAAGCCGGAGCTACAAGGGCGCATGTGTGGTTGGCGGGCAAAGGTTGTGGGCGAGCCTCTGCTTGATGTATTGCGCCAGCTGCGCAAAGAGGAACTATAAGTGAAAGTTTTATGTGATATATACCGCAGTCCCAAAAAAGAGGAAATGTACCTGTACGTGGATAAACGTGAGGGAACTGCGCGGGTACCTGAAAATCTATTGGAGCTATTTGGCAGCCCTCAGCACCTGACTACCATGTTGTTAACCCCGGAGCGTAAACTGGCGCGCGCAAATGCTGACAAGGTCCTGCAGGATGTGCGTGCGCGAGGTTACTATTTACAAATGCCGCCGGTAGCTGATTCTGAAATGAGTGAAATCGCATTGAAGAACAGTAAGCTGCAACGCTGAGACTGAAATGGCTCAAGTGCCTTTTTGGCGGCGTAAGACCCTTGAACAAATGAATTCTTCCGAGTGGGAGGCGCTTTGTGATGGCTGTGGACGCTGCTGTATACATAGTCTCGAAGATGAGGAGACGGGAGAGGTATATAGTACCAACGTTGCCTGTCGACTGCTCGATACATATTCCTGTCGCTGTAGCCAGTACAGCCGGCGTAAAGTATTGGTGCCTGGCTGTATACAGCTTCAAGTAGAGGACGTTCCAGAGTTCGGTTGGTTGCCGAGTACTTGTGCTTACCGCTGCCTGTCAGAAGGGCGCTCTCTACCGGATTGGCATCCACTGATTAGTGGGGACACAGAGTCGGTGCATAAGGCCGGTATTTCAGTTCGTGGCAGAGTCGTAAGTGAGGAGCTGGTGCACCCGGATGATATGGAAGAGCATGTCGTTACCTGGGTTGATGTTGATTGAGAGGATGCCTCCAGATGTTCTTGCGGGAGGCGATGAGGATTTAGAGAAGAAAGTAAAAATGTCAGAAGATTTTCAACTTGCCTGGATTGTTTACACGGCGTCGACTCTGGTGCTGTTATTGGCGGGCTGGTGGTTTATGCGCAATTGGCGCTGGAGCTGGTTGCGCCGTACTCTCTTATTAATCTTTGCAGCGGTATTGTTAGTGCCGGTAAAGGTACCTGTTGCTGAATCAGTGGCGATGCCAGTGTTACCTCTCTTTGTTTATCAGATGCTTTTTGAAGAAAATGGCGCAGCGCCGGAGGTCACCGCAAATCTGGTTTTTTCCGCTGGCGGAGCTTTGGCTGTGATGGTTTTTTGGGGGATTGTCACACTGCTGCTGCGCTTTCGGCGCGATCGACGCAGTCGCTTTGATGATGATCCTTACTTTAATGAGCAGTAACCGCCAGAGACCAGACTTTTTTTAGTTAGCGATCACTTTTAAGGGCTGGTGGACAAATAGTTGCCTATTAGCCTTTCTTGCATCTAGCCAGTTAATAGTCGACCCAAATATTTCTTCTGCGAACTACCTTTCCCCATTGGATCAAAGGCGCCGTATCCTCTGCTCCGGAGTTCTCTATCCGGTGACAGCTGCTATATCTATTAGGCTGCCTGCAGGCTTGGCGTGAGGCCATGCTAGTCGGTTCAATTTTCGACGTTGAATAAGGGCGTAGCCATATAGAAAATGCGGCTTGGAATGTCCGTAAGCAATTCGAAAATTCACTATGCTGGCAGCTTGATGGCCGGACTTAAAGAAAAATACTGAAGAAGTGCAATTGGCACATTATTCCGTCCTTGTAAGTTGGCGGAGGCTGCCATTGACGTCTGAGGAATCCTGATGCTCGACCACCTGCTGATTCTTACCGCGGTAATGCTGGTTTCGGGCATTCTTGGCGGGTTGGTGAATTACTATCAGATGCTGTTTACAGAGGAGGATCCGGCCGGTCTTGCACGTTGCCTGATTATGGGCTTGTGCGGTGCCTTGATAGTGCCAATTTTCCTCAAATTCACTCAAAGTGACCTCTTGATCGAGATCCAAGGGGATCCATCGCGCCTGCTGATTTTCACCGGCTATTGTTTACTGGCTGCCATTGCCTCGCGTATGTTCGTTTTTAATGCTGCACGTCGTCAGTTACGGGACGCCAGTATTGCCCGGGCCAGGGTTGAGAACCTTGAGCAGGAGCTGCGTACAATGCAGCTCGAGATGATGCCGTTATTGGAGCATGAAATTGAAGGGGATCTGGAGCAGGGGCCAGTGCTGGATTTTAACCAGATCCGTAAGCTGGATGAGAATGCCCTGCAAGTGCTCAACCTCCTTAATAGTGGTGAGTGTGTATTTCGCTCCCTGTCAGGAATGGTGCAAGACAGCGGTATGGAGACCAATTCTGTCGCCCGCGCCTTAAATAGCCTGTTAGTGTTGGAGATGGTCGGTAAGATTCATAGTCACTTGGGAATCCGCTGGTACATCACCAGTAAGGGAAGACAGGTGGTACATCGCCGTAGTACCCAGATGGCTTGACCCCGGTTGCATAAGCAGTCGCTCAGCCTACTCAAGCTGGTCATCCAATTTGGTCGTTCCCGCCTCGCCTCCTGCCCTGTTGTTCAATTATCATTCGCTAAATCAGATAGATAGCGGCGAATACAGGATTGGAGTAGTCATGAAATTTACCGGTACCGACAGCTATGTAGCTACTGAAGACCTGCAGATGGCGGTAAACGCAGCGGTCACCCTGCAGCGTCCCCTTCTGATCAAAGGCGAGCCGGGCACCGGCAAAACTTTGCTTGCGGAGCAGGTTGCGCAGAGCCTCGGCATGAAGTTGATCCAGTGGCATATTAAGTCCACTACCAAGGCACAGCAGGGTTTGTATGAATATGATGCCGTGTCACGCCTGAGGGATTCCCAATTGGGAGTGGATAAAGTCCATGATATTGGCAATTACATCAAGCGCGGTAAGCTGTGGGAGGCTTTCGCGGCTGAGGAACGTGTAGTACTGCTGATTGATGAAATTGACAAGGCAGATATTGAGTTTCCCAATGACTTGCTGGTAGAGCTGGATCGCATGGAGTTTTTCGTCTATGAAACCGGCGAAACCATCAAAGCCAAGCAGCGTCCCATCGTAATTATTACCTCCAATAATGAGAAAGAGTTGCCTGATGCTTTCTTGCGCCGGTGTTTTTTCCATTACATCAGCTTCCCCGACCGTGACACCATGCGCAAAATTGTTGACGTGCATTACCCGGATATAAAGGGGCAGATGGTGGCAGAGGCGATGGATATCTTCTTCCAGTTGAGGGAAGTGCCAGGCCTAAAGAAAAAGCCCTCCACTTCGGAGTTGATTGACTGGCTGAAATTGTTGATGGCAGATGATATTCCCGAAGAAGTCTTGAAAAACCGTGATAACAGCAGTGCGATCCCTCCTCTCTACGGAGCCCTGCTGAAAAATGAACAAGATGTTCATATGCTGGAGCGTCTTGCGTTTATGGCGCGTCGAGATAATCGTTAATTGGTGAATCGCTGTGTTTCAGGGAGAGGATATGCTCTTCCTGAAGTTTCATCGGTTGGTTCGATTGCAACCCTATTTTCCTATGCTGACTGCGAATTACTATGCTGATTGGCTTTTTTCTAAATTTACGCCGCTATAAATTACCGGTATCTATTACCGAGCTGCTTTCATTGCTCGAAGCTTTGCAGCAACATTTGGTGTTTGCAGACTTGGAGGAATTTTACTTCCTGGCCCGAGTTTGCCTAGTGAAGGATGAGAAGCATTTCGATAAATTCGATCGCGCGTTTGAGTCTTATTTTAAAGACCTGGAAACACTGGATGATATTGTCGAGCAGATGATCCCGGATGACTGGCTCCGTGCAGAGTTCCTGAAACAGCTCACGGAAGAGGAAAAGGCTAAGGTCCAAAGCCTCGGAGGTCTGGAAAAACTGTTGGAGGAATTCAAAAAGCGCCTTGAAGAGCAGAAAAAGCGCCACAGTGGCGGCAACCGCTGGATCGGTACCGGTGGCACCAGTCCTTTTGGTAACAGCGGCTATCACCCGGGAGGAATTCGGGTTGGGGGTAAGGGCCGCAACCGCTCGGCATCCAAAGTGTGGGAGAAGCGTCAGTTTAAGAACCTGGATGACAGTGTCAGCCTGGGTACTCGTAATATCCAGGTCGCCCTGCGCAAGCTGCGAAAATTTGCCCGCACCGGCGCTGCTGAAGAGCTGGACCTGGATAACACAATTTCCTCCACAGCACGCAATGCGGGCCTTTTGGATATCCAGATGGTTCCGGAGCGGCACAACGCGATAAAAGTATTGATCTTTTTTGATGTAGGGGGCTCCATGGACCCCTACGTACGGGTTTGTGAAGAACTGTTTTCAGCCTGCCGCTCCGAATTTAAGCACCTGGAGTATTTTTATTTCCACAACTTTGTCTATGAGCATGTTTGGAGAGACAACCAGCGTCGTTTCAGTGAAAACACTTCATTGCTGGAAGTACTGCGTACTTATGCCAAAGACTATAAAGTTATTTTTGTGGGCGATGCCTCTATGGCGCCCTACGAAATTACCAGCCGCTATGGCAGTGTCGAGCATATGAATGAGGAACCCGGTGCTGCCTGGATGGAGCGAATTACGAATACCTACAGTAACCTGGTCTGGTTAAATCCTGTCGGTGAGGAGTACTGGCAATACACCCCCAGTATTGGAATGACACAGCGTTTGGTCGATGGGCACATGTACCCGATGACTTTGGCGGGGTTGGATAGGGCGATCGCCTATCTGGTAAAAGGGCGCTGATGCTGCAGTAATATCTTTCAAGTCAGGCGGCACTGTCCGAACCGCCTGATCACTTGTTACTTATCATTGCCGCTAAAGTGTTTTGGGGGCACACCGTCGTGATCGGCGGTGATACTTAATTCCTCTTTAGTGGTTTCTCCTACTGTGGCGTGCACCTCCTCCGCGCCATGCATCCAATCCACCAGTTTCTCGCGAATGAGATACAGGATAATTCCTGCAACAATGGCAACCAGGGCTACGCCCCCAAAAGTAGCGAGAGGGCCGGACACTCCCACCAACTTGCCAATTTCCGCCGCTCCTTTGTTAGCAATACCAATAAAGGCAAACCAAAGCCCCATCATTAAGGATAAATAGCGTAGAGGGGATAATTTGGTGACTACTGAAAGCCCGATAGGTGATAGGCACAGTTCACCGATAGTGTGAAAAATATAGGCAAACACCAGCCACCATATACTTGCTTTTATGGTTGTAGAGTCTCCGATTTGTAATGCTGCTCCACACATTGAAATAAAGCCGATACCAAGAAATACCAGCCCCAGGCTGAACTTGGCTGGCGAGCTGGGTTCCTTATCTCCCATTCCTATCCAGATGCTGGCCATAATCGGCGCGAGGATAATGATAAATATGGGATTCACCATCTGTAGCCAACTGGCTGGAATCTCCCATCCCAAGATATTTAGGTCGGTGCGATATTTGGCAAACAAGTTCATTGAGCCGGCAGCCTGCTCAAAACCGGCCCAGAAAATCACTATAAAAACACCAAGTACCAATATGACCTTTATACGGTCTCGCTCTTCGTGAGTCAGGGGACGATGCTTTTCGGCCTCTTCATGTTTCCGGTTTTTGAGTTCCAGGTGTGCAGAGGGCTCTACGCCGATTTCTCCCAGATAGCGCTTGGCCTGGGTCATTTGCAGCAGCAGGCCCAACAACATGCCGACTCCTGCAACGACGAAGGCCAACTGGTAGTCCACCTTCTCTCCAACCCAGCCCACAACTAAATAACCGAGGATTGAGCCCAGGTTTATGCCCATATAGAAAATGGTAAATGCCGTATCGCGACGGTGATCTCCCTCTTCGTAGAGGTCTCCGACCATGGTGGAAATATTTGGTTTGAAGAAACCATTGCCGATAATCAGCAGGGCCAGTCCCAGCCACAGCATATAGATCTCACTGCCATTGGGCAGCCAGGCGTGGGGGAAGCCAAGGGAGAATTGTCCCAGCATCATCAGGGTGCCGCCGAACATAATGCAGCGGCGTTGTCCCCAGCGGTTGTCCGCCATCCAGCCGCCGATAATTGGAGTCAGGTAGACCAGCATTGCGTACCATCCCAGGTAGCTGAGGGCTTTGGATTGTAATTCGGTCTCGGTGAGCTGCTCCCAGCCGAATACTGCAGCGGTGGCCGTGGAGGTCAGGTAGAAAACAAAAATACCGCGCATACCGTAGTAGCTGAGGCGTTCCCACATTTCTGTACCAAACAGCAGAAACAGGCCTTTGGGATGGCCAAACAGCTGCCCGGCGCTGGAGGGGGGCTTGGGCTTGATCTCTTGCATAGTACCGCTCGCAAGGTGTGACCCTGAGGCGCAATGGTGCTTCTAAAATTGACCTCTATCTGCTCCAGTATAGATGAGCGCCACAGTAAGGTTTGATAGCCCTATCGTATCCAGGGGTTATAATCCCGCGTTTGCCATTGCTGTACGAATTATGAGTCACACCGAAGCAGAAAAAGTTGTGGGAGCGCTGCAAACCCGTATCCCGGCCTGTATGGGTAGGGATCGTTTTGACTTGCGCAGAACCCTGAAGAACGTGCGCCGGCGCCAGAAAGAGGGCAAGCCGGTCGATCGAATGCTGGCCCAGCTGGAACAACAGTTACAAGCGTCTGAAGCCCTGGTGGAAGAGCGTCGGCGAAAGCTACCGGACGTGCAGTGGCCGGAAGCACTGCCCGTGGTAGCGCGGCGTGATGAAATCGCCGGGTTGATCGAAAAGCACCAGGTTGTAGTTATTGCCGGTGAAACCGGTTCTGGTAAAACCACCCAGTTACCGAAAATCTGCCTGTCTCTGGGGCGGGGGATTTACGGCCAGATTGGCCACACCCAGCCGCGCAGGATTGCCGCTCGCACTGTGGCCAATCGAATCGCCGAGGAATTGCAGCAGCCCTTGGGGGAATCAGTCGGTTACCAGGTGCGTTTTACCGATCACAGTACTGAGCATACCCATGTCAAACTAATGACAGACGGCATTCTGCTGGCAGAAATTCAGCGTGACCCACTGTTAAATAAATATGACACGCTGATTATCGATGAAGCCCATGAGCGCAGTCTCAATATTGATTTTCTGCTGGGCTATTTGAAAACTATCCTGCCCAGGCGTCCAGACCTGAAACTGATCATTACCTCGGCCACTATCGACCTGGAGAAATTCTCCCGACACTTTGATGATGCGCCCATTATCGAGGTATCTGGCCGGACCTATCCGGTGGACATTCATTACCGCCCGGCCGTGGACAGTGATGCGGATCTCAATGAACAGGTCGTAACTGCGGTAGGGGAGTTACTGCACGAGGAAAAATCCAGCAGCCGGCGCGGCGGGGATATACTGGTATTTATGAGTGGCGAGCGGGAAATCCGTGAATGTGCCAAGGCCCTGCGGGATGCGCAGATTGCCCAGCTGGAAGTATTGCCCCTTTATGCGCGTTTGAGTCTGGCGGAGCAGGCCAAAGTCTTTCACGGCCATAAAGGCCGCCGTATTGTACTCGCCACCAATGTGGCGGAGACCTCTATTACGGTGCCGGGAATTCGCTATGTGATCGACCCGGGTACTGCACGCGTCAGCCGCTACAGCTATCGCAGTAAAATTCAGCGACTGCCCATAGAGCCGGTTTCCCAGGCCAGTGCCAACCAGCGTGCCGGCCGCTGTGGCCGCGTCAGTGCCGGTGTCTGTGTACGCTTATATGAAGAGCGGGATTTTGCGCAGCGTCCGGAATTTACCGATGCGGAAATTCTGCGTACCAACCTGGCTGCAGTAATCCTGCAAATGTTGCAGTTGCGTATTGGTGATATCCGCGAGTTTCCTTTTGTTGATCCGCCCGATCCGCGCCTGATTAATGATGGTTACAAGCTATTACAGGAACTGCAGGCCGTCGATGGTCAGGGCAGGGTCACCAAACTGGGGCGAGCCCTTTCACGATTGCCGCTGGACCCACGACTGAGCCGAATGTTGCTGGCCGGGGCAGATAATGGTAGTGCGCGTGAATTATTAGTTATTGTCGCCGCCCTGGCCGTACAGGATCCGCGCGAACGCCCGGTGGAAAAGCGTCAGGCAGCGGATGAAAAACATCGCCAGTGGCAGCATGAGCAGTCAGATTTCCTGTCCTTTGTACAGCTTTGGGATACTTTCGAAATCCAGCGTCAGGAGCTGAGTCAAAATCAGTTGCGAAAATGGTGCCAGAAAAATTTCCTGTCCTGGTTGCGTATGCGTGAGTGGAGAGATATCCACCACCAACTGCGGGTGGCTTGCCGCGATCTTGAAGTAAAAGAAAACAAAGAGCCAGCGGAGTATGAAGCGGTACACCGGGCTATAGTCGCAGGTCTTCTCAGTAATATTGGCGCTCGCGATGAGAACAAGGAATTTATTGGCTGTCGCAATCGCCGCTTCCATATTTTCCCTGGATCTGGCCAGTTCAAGAAGCCTCCCCGCTGGGTTGTTGCCGCCCAGTTATTGGAAACCAGCCGTTTATTCGCCCATACGATTGCAAAAATAGAGCCCGATTGGGTATTGGCTGCATCCCAGCACCTGGTAAAGAGAAATTATTTCGAGCCTCATTTTGATGCCCGTTCGGGTCAGGTGATGGCCTTTGAGAAGGTTTCCCTGTACGGCCTGGTGCTGGTGGAGAAACGCCGGATTCCCTACGGTAAGCTTGATCCGAAAACCGCGCGGGAAGTCTTTATTCGCCAGGCTTTAGTGGAGCAGCGTTATCGAGGTAAAGGCCGTTTTTATACACACTACACCGACCTGCTGAAATCTCTGGAAGAGCTGGAGGCTAAATCCCGCAGGCGGGATATTCTGGTAGATGATGAAGTGATTTATCGCTTTTTCGATGAGCGTATACCTGCCGATATCGTTAACCTGGCTGGGTTTGAGCACTGGCGCAAGAAAGTGGAATCCACTGATCCGCAGTTGCTCTTTATTCCCCGTGAATTGTTGATGCAGCAGAGTGCGGATCACGTCGGCGAAGCCCAATTCCCCGATGAATTGCAATCGGGCGGTATTGTTTATCCGCTCAGCTATCATTTCGAGCCGGGTAGTGTGGATGACGGTGTCAGCATTCAGGTACCGGTTGCGGCTTTGCACCAGGTGCCCGCTGCTCGACTTTCCTGGCTGGTGCCTGGAATCCTACGGGATAAATGTATTGCCCTGGTCAAAGCCTTACCTAAACAGTGGCGTAAATATTTTGTCCCCGTACCAGCAGCAGTGGATAAAGCCCTGCCGCGATTGCGCCCGGATAATGTCCCCTTATGGCAGTCACTAGCACTGGAGTTACAGCGCCAGACGGCGCAGCAGTTGCCTGATAGCGCCTGGGAATCCGCTGAGCAATCCCTGGAAGATTATTATCGCTTCAATATCCAAGTGGTGGATGAGGCAGGTAAATTACTCGACCAGGACCGAGATCTCTCGCTGCTACAGGCGCGCTACCGCGATCGGGTGCAGCAGGGGCTTGCGAGTGCAGGAGACAGCTTTGAGCGGGAGGGGATTACCAGCTGGGACTTTGGAGAGCTTCCAGAAACCCACACCCTTAACCAGGGCGGCCTCAAGGTGCGGGCATACCCGGCTCTGATAGAGGAAAAAGACAGTGTTTCTCTGAAACTCCTGGATAACCCGGATGACGCGCGCCGGCTGAGTCGTGCAGGTATTTCCCGCCTGGCACTGTTGCACTTGCCGGAGAAGGTTAAATACCTGCGCAAGGAGCTGCTTCGTGGCAAGGAGCTGGGGTTATCTGCCGCGGACTTGGGGCGGCGTGAAGAGGTTGCAGACGATATCCTGTTGGCTGCCGTGCGAGAGGTATTTTGGCCCAAGGGCAATTGGCCGCGTACCGAAGCTGAATTTCTGTCCGCGCTGGAAAATGATAGTGACCTGGTGGGGGTGGCCCAGGAAATTGGGAACCTGCTGGTCAAAGCTTTAGCCCTACTTGTGCCCCTGCGCAAACAGATCAAACAGCAGAAAAACCTGGCAGTTGCAATGGCGGTGGGAGATATTCAGCAGCAATTGTCTGGGCTCTTTTATCGCGGTTTTCTGTTCGATACCCCTCTGGAATGGTTGCGTCAGTATGGCCGTTATCTTAAGGCGATCGCTATGCGACTGGAAAAAGCCGTCCTCGACCCGAATCGTGATCGCAAATTACAGGTTGAGTACCACAAGGCCGCGGAACCTTATGCCGGTCTGGCTGAAAAATATTCAAGCAGGGAGTTGGCTGCGGAAGCCTTGCTAGTGGATTACCGCTGGATGCTTGAAGAGTTCCGCGTTTCTTTATTTGCCCAGACCCTGAAAACCCTTATGCCAGTATCTTCCAAGCGCTTGCATAAGGCGTGGTTGGAGGCTGATGGGAAGGGGCTGGTAGGTTGATTGCCACTATTGGTATGAGATCACAAAAAAACTGATTTCTTTATGTAATATTCTGGCGACCGGTTCGACAAACCTTATGTGAGTAGGCTATAGGTTCAAAGTGGCGTGAGATTCTCACCCTAAGCTGGCTAGCCTCAACAAATGACGGTTTTCCACCCCGCGTCATTATACTGGCGCGGGAGAAAAGAAAGTCTTTGGTACTTTTTATTACTCAGGGTATTAATTAGGAGATCCCTTATGAACAAGAAGCATCTTTCCCCCGTAGCGGCCGCAGTTGGTGCAGCGTTTATTGCCTCTGCTGCGATGAATGTGTCTGCAACCACTGGCGAAGCTAATCCGTTTGCTGCGGCAGAGCTGACTTCTGGCTACAACCTGGCACTGGCTGACCATGGCGATAAGGAAAAAGAAGGCAAGTGTGGCCACGACAAGAAAAAAGAAGGTAAGTGCGGCGAAGGTAAGTGCGGCGAAGGCAAGAAGAAAGAAGGCAAGTGCGGCGAAGGTAAATGCGGCGAAGGCAAGAAGAAAGAGGGTAAGTGCGGCGAAGGTAAGTGTGGCGGATAATTTAAAGCCATACTCGATCGGGGCGGTATTGCGTTAACTGACGCGCCGCCCCTTGTTCTTTTCTTCATATAGAACCGTTTGAGGCAGACAGAAGTGCGAAATTATCCAGTGGAGGGGGCCGGTCTTGGACTGCGTCGCTCTATGATGGGAGAGGAAGTGCCATCTGCTGCGGTGGATTTCTTTGAGGTAGCGCCGGAAAACTGGATCGGCGTCGGTGGGCGCTATGGCCGCTGGTTTCGGGAATTTACTGAGCGCTACCCATTTATTTTGCACGGCTTGTCCCTTTCAATTGGGGCGCCGGAGCCTTTGGATATGGACCTTGTTGGGTCTATCAAGAAATTTATTCGTGAGCATGATATTCGCTATTACAGCGAGCACCTGAGCTACTGCTCCGACCACGGACATCTCTACGATTTACTGCCGATTCCCTTTACTGAAGAAGCGGTGATGTATGTCGCCGAGCGAATTCGTATTGTGCAGGATGCATTGGGGCAGCGTATTGCCATGGAAAATGTTTCCTACTATGCCGCACCAGGCCAGGAAATGAGCGAGCTGGCCTTTCTAAATGCCGTACTGGAGGAAGCAGACTGTGACCTTCTCCTTGATGTAAATAATATTTATGTCAACTCCATTAATCATCGTTACGATCCATTTGAGTTTCTGCGCGGACTTCCTTCGGAAAGAATGCGCTATGTACATGTGGCGGGACATTACGACGAGGCGGAGGATCTAAAAGTAGATACCCACGGTGCACCGGTAATTGATCCTGTGTGGGAGTTGTTGAATAAGGCTTATGAAATTCACGGTGTAATGCCAACCCTGCTTGAGCGGGATTTCAATATTCCACCCATACCGCAATTGCTCGAAGAAGTAGGGCATATCAAAACCATTCAGGCCAGTCACCAAGTAGAAGAAAACTATGTCCTCAGTCGCCGATAAAACTGACAATTTTCAGGGGTTGCAGAGAGACTTGGCTGCTCATCTGCGTGCTCCGGAGCAATGCACACCGCCTCCCCAAATTGAAGATCGGCGCTTGGCGATTTATCGGGATCTAATTTACAACAATATTGAGTCTTTTATCTCGAGCGGGTTTCCGGTGCTGCGCAGTCTCTATAGTGACGAATTCTGGCACGCTATGGTGCGTGATTTTGTGCATCACCATACTTCTAGCAGTCCCTACTTCCTGCAAATCAGTGAGGAGTTCCTCACTTACCTGCAAAATGAGCGGGGCCAGCGGGAGGGAGATCCCCCTTTTTTACTGGAGCTAGCTCACTACGAATGGGTAGAGTTGGCACTGGATGTCAGTACCGCTGAGATACCTGCCAACCTCAGCCGCGAGGGGGATATATTGGGATCCGTACCAGTAGTATCGCCCCTGGTATGGAGCCTTAGTTATCGATATCCCGTGCATCGTATTGGCCCGGTGTTCCAGCCTCAGGAACCCGATGAAACCCCCACCTTTTTGCTGGTGTATCGCGATCGCAGTGATGAGGTGAATTTCATGGAAATTAATGCGGTGACAGCGCGTTTGTTGCAACTGGCTTCAGAAGAGTCGGCCACTGGAGAGCAACTGTTGGCACAAATTGCTGCAGAGTTACCCCAGGTAGATACCAGCACCCTGAGGAGTTTTGGTGTGGAGCTATTACAGAAACTTCTGGGGAATGGTGTAATTGCAGGCCTTAAACCTCTACCTGCTGAAAAATAGGTGTCGACAGCTTATCTTTTGGCGTCATTATTATTCTAAAGCCCCGCTGCACTTGCCTGAAACTGCTTCATCTTTGACGAATCCCAGCTGCTATGCTGCCGAGGGTAGCTTACGATATGCGAGGGCGTTAGAATCCTTGGTCTTAGTATTTGTTAGTAGAGGAGCAGGGTTTTGCTAGGACGCAGAGTTTTATCGCCCTGGTTGATGGCCGCGCTGATCGCGGTTTCTCCAGTGAGTGTATTAGCGCAAGATGACCCGTTTGGAGGCGCGGCAGGGGATACCGCCGTTCAAACTGGTACTGATGGTCAGGTTACCACAAGTGGCGATGAAAATGGTTCGCTACTGGATGAATATGGCTTTGATCCCGCGGATGAATTTGGTGGTGCGGAAGGGGAGGATTTTTCCCTTCGTGACCCATGGGAAGGTTTTAACCGCGCTGTATTTAGTTTTAATGATGGCGCTGATCGCTATGTGTTGAAGCCAGCTGCCGTCAGCTATCGGCAGATCACCCCAATATTCGTGCAACACGGTGTTAGCAACTTCTTCAGTAATCTGGGTGAAGTGACCAATACCTTTAATGGCGTATTGCAAGGTAAATGGGGCCAGGCAGGCAATGATGCAGGTCGCTTGCTGATTAATACCACTATTGGTCTTGCCGGTCTTTTTGATGTTGCCAAGCATATGGGGCTTGAAAAAGGCGATGGCGAGGACTTTGGTCAAACCCTGGCTGTTTGGGGGGTGCCTTCCGGTCCATACCTGGTTTTGCCGCTTCTGGGTCCTTCCACAGTTCGGGATACGCCAGCACGGGTAGTTGATTACTACACCAACCCGCTGACCTATGTGGAACATGACCCTACACGCTATACGTTGAGGGCAACCGATATTATTCAGAGCCGCGCCAGCTTGCTGCAGGCCGAATCACTGTTACAGGGGGATCGGTATGTGCTGTTACGTGATGCTTACCTGCAGCGCCGCGACTTCCTGATCGTGGATGGCGAAGTAGATGTGCAGAGTGAAACTGAAGCCGCTGAAGCGATTGACCAGGGTGAAGTTGAAGAGTCCAGTGACTACTGATCACCGGATAGAACTTACTCTTTTTCCAAGGGCCACTCATGCCCGGTCCCGGTAGCCTGTTACTGACTGATGACGAGCGCTCCCGCAGTTTCCTGCGTGGAGCACTTTCACGCCAAGGGTTCTCTGTTGCGGAGGCAAGTAGTGGGCAACAGGGTATCCAGCAATTTTCCCCCGGTCTTTTTCAATTGGTCGCGGTGGACTTCCAGTTACCCGATATGAGCGGGCTGGAGGTGTTACAAAAAATCAAACGTCAGTCTCCAGATACCTCTGTCATCGTAATTTCATCCAGTGCAGTACTGAATGATGCCCTGCAAGCAATACGCCTGGGCGCCTGCGATTATCTCCTCAAACCTCTCAAGGAAGCCGCGCAAATTGACCGGGTTATTTGTCGTATCAGCGGTGAGGAGAATCTGGCCCAGCAGAACCGGGAATATCGGGAAGCTCTGGAGCGGCGTAACATAGAGCTGCGTGATCACGTAGAGCTTTTGCGGCGGGACCAGGAGGCTGGCCGCCAGCTGCAACAGCACTTGCTGCCGCGTACGCCTTATAGTTATCCAGGTGGTATTGAGGCGAACTATCGCCTGATTCCCTCACTGTATCTCAGTGGTGACTTTGTCGATTACGGCCTGTTTGGAGAGCGTTTTGTCGCCTTCTACCTAGTGGATATTTCCGGTCATGGTGTCTCGTCTGCGCTGGTTACCGCACTCGTCAAGCACAGCATCATGCACCGTCTGCGTGAGGGTCCACTTTTTACCCAGCTGGAGTCCCTTGGCAGTGACCTGTTAGAAGTTCTCGAGCTGATCAATCGGGAGTTGTTATCCACACATATGGGCAAACATGCCAGCATGTTCGTCGGTGTTGTGGATACGGCCGCGCGCCAGCTGCATTATGCTGTTGCCGGGCAGATTCCCATGCCGGCTCTCGCCAGTGATGGTGGCGCTGATTGGTTGCCGGGCAAAGGGCGTCCGTTAGGTATCTTTGAGCGGGGTGACTGGCAGGTAATGTGCGCCGAGCTACCGCCCAGCTGGCGTTTGGTGGCGTGCTCCGATGGCGTTCTGGAGCTGCTTCAGGGAGATCTTCTGGAAAAAGAGGAGCGCCTCTTACAGATGATCGCCGAGTGCGGAGGAAATTTGGAAAGTTTGTGCCAGAGCCTGAAAGTAGATACTTTTGGGGCGTTACCGGACGATATTACGATCCTCACCCTGGGGCACAATTAGGACGAGCGTTTGCATCGACTAAATAGTCGAATTTCATGCCCTAGTATACTTGTCAGTCCGGGCAGTCAGGAGTAAGCTCCGCCCACTTTATGCACAAAATTGCACAAGGCGGCAAAACCACCGAGTGCGGCTTGTGTTCTCTACCAGTGAACTTTTGCCACCTGTTAGCACTTTCACCTAAAAGTGTATCCGGGTGAGCCAGGGGTTGTTATGCAGTCCGGGCAAATTATGGTTGGGGCCCACGAGGGCGTTTACATCATCAAGTTGATTGGTGATGTTCGGCTCAACCTTTGTACTTCATTTGATAGCTTCATCGACAACATGTTTGCGCGAGATGACTTCGCTGGGGTGGCTTTCGACCTGGACCGTGCCGAAGGTGTTGACAGCACGACCCTTGGCCTGATGGCAAAAATTGCGATTCGCGCCCAAGAGCGCGGTTGTCAAAAGCCATTGGTTTTCTCTGCCGATAAGGGAATTCAACACCTGCTTGATGCAATGGGATTTGACTCCCTGGTGGAGATCAGTAGTGAGCAATATGATATCTCCGTTGAGACTAAACCCCTGGTCTGCAACACTCCTGATGAATGTGCTGCGCGGGAGAAGGTACTGGAAGCACACCGTGTTTTGATGAGTATGAACGAGCAAAATGCGGAAACTTTCCGCGATCTGGTGCATACCCTCGAGCGGGAATGCGAGCCCTACAGCAAACGCTCCGCCCATCTGCATTGAGCTTCTTAAGGGCTCCTGCTACCGATTTGGCGCTTTAGACCTATTCCCCCAACTTATTCAGCTAGCGACTCAATTATCTTTCAAATCCCTCGCTTCCGCCCTGGCTCTGGTGAACAGTCCGTGGGGTAGGTAGATAAGTTCGGATACCCGGCGAATAAGGTGTTCCTCAAATGCCTCGATAACATCATCGGAAAAAGCGACCTGCCACATTTGCCGAACCAGCAGGTACTTGTCCTGCTCAGTGAACTGATCATTAACTGCTTGGGTAAACTCGAATAATGAGGTGGCATGCTCCCGTTGATCAATGGCCTCATCAATAATCTCGGCGGCGCTGTGTACATCTAGTGCATAGTGTTGGCAAAGTAGATGCGTGAGGGTGTCGCGCTCGCGCTGGTCCAGCTTCTGGTCCACAGTCGCCACTTCAACTAGAAGGGCGGCGCTGATCATGCGCACGTCTTTTTCATTACGTGTTTCTACATCGGCACTGTTGCCAATCTGCTCAAACAGCTTACGGATTTGTTGCAGCATCAGTTTCCTGGTGTCCCATCACTTGGCTTTGTAGCAGCATTTCAAGTCGCTGCTGGTCTTTAACAAAGTTGCGAATGCCTTCTGCTAGCTTTTCTGTAGCCATGGCATCGCTATTGAGCTGGTAGCGGAATGTCGCTTCCTCCAATCTCTGGGTTGGCCGAGCCAAAGGTTCTGTAATCGCCGGTAGGCCTCCTACCAGCATCCCCTCACTTTCCTCCAGGGACTGCAACAACTGCGGGCTGATAGTCAGGCGATCGCAGCCAGCCAAGGCTTCTATCTCACTTGTATTACGGAAACTGGCACCCATCACGATGGTGTCGTAGTCGCGGGATTTATAGTAGTGATAAATATTGCGTACCGACAATACACCGGGATCCTCTTCGCCACTGAACCCCTTGCGCTCACCATTTGCCAGGTGCCAGTCGAGGATACGGCCGACAAAAGGAGAGATTAAAGTGGCTCCGGCCTCGGCACAGGCGATGGCCTGGCACAGGCTGAATAGCAAGGTCAGGTTACAGTGGATGCCTTCTTGTTCCAGGATTTCTGCCGCTGCAATACCCTCCCAGGTGGAAGCAATTTTGATGAGCACACGGTCCCTTTCTACATTCGTTTGTTCGTAGAGAGTGATCAGGTGCCTGGCGTAATCAATTGTGGCGCGGGTATCGAACGAGAGTCGCGCATCCACCTCGGTGGAAACCACGCCGGGGACCAGCTGTAATATCTCTGTACCGATACCCACTGCTAGCTTAATTGCCGCTAATCGCGCTGTCTCCGCTGTCCCACGTTGCTTCTGGTGGCGAGCTGCCCACCCCAATGACTCTTTGATAAGCGATTTGTATTGAGGGAGCTGGGCGGCCTTGTACAGTAGTGAGGGGTTGGTGGTGGCATCTTGAGGGCGGTAGCGGCGGATAGCCTCAATATCACCCGTATCGGCCACTACTAAGCTGCGCTGTTTAAGTTGTTCCAATTTGTTCATTGCACTCCCTCTGTCATTGATTGGCCTCCATTTCCAGCCATCTTGGTTTACCCTCTATGCGGCCTGGGTAACGAGCGTTAAAGCGTGTTCAACAATTTCTGGTCCGGCCCCTTTCTTGTGGGCATTCTCACTTAGGTGGCGGCGGAATCGCCGCGCGCCCGGCAGCCCCTGGAAAAGCCCGAGCATATGTCGGGTAATATGATTCAGGCGCTGGCCGCGCTGCATTTCATTTTCTATATAGGGCAGCATTTGCTCGACCACTTGCGCTGCATCCGGCCCTTCACTTTCACCAAATAGCAGGCTATCCACTTGGGCAAGGATTGCCGGAGTTTGATAGGCTGCACGCCCCAGCATAACACCGTCCATATGCCGCAAATGTTGCAGGCTCTCCTCTAGCGAGTTAATACCGCCGTTAATAATGATTTGTAGCTGTGGATAGTCCTGTTTCAGACGGTAAACCATATCGTAATTAAGTGGGGGGATTTCGCGGTTTTCCTTTGGGCTGAGGCCTTTTAGCCAGGCTTTGCGCGCATGTACGATAAATGTGTCAGTGCCAATAGCTGCCTGGGCCTCCACAAAACGGGTCAGGCCAGGATAGTCCTCCATATCATCAATACCGATTCGGTGCTTTACCGTAACTGGGATAGATACTGCTTCGCGCATCGCGGACAGACCCTCAGCTACCACATCCGGTTCTGCCATCAGGCAGGCACCAAAACGGCCCGATTGCACCCGGTCACTGGGGCAGCCGCAGTTGAGGTTAATTTCAGCGTAGCCCCACTCCTCGGCGATACGGGCGCATTCGGCCAGCTCTCTGGGATCGCTTCCGCCCAGTTGCAGGGCTACGGGTTGCTCTGCTGCATCAAACTGCAGGTGGCGCTCCCTGTCTCCATGCAATATTGCCCCAGTAGTCACCATCTCCGAATACAAGCGTGCCCGCTTACTCAACAGGCGCCACATATAGCGGCAATGGCGATCACTCCAATCGAGTAGTGGTGCGGTACAAAAGCGGTGGGGGCTGTATTCAGACATAAACTGCGGCGTAAAAGACTATTAAAAACAGAGTAGCCCGCCATTATATGGGATGTAAAACCCATACCCTATGGCGGGATGGCCTGTTGTTGTTGAATCTGGGTGTCAGCACGGCTCGAAATGTTACCCTTAGCTTCTCCGGATCACGTGCTGACTTGATGGCGAGCCGTATTGTCAAAGTAGTTAACTGCCGGGTTGTCCATTGTTCTATTGCGGCAATGGTGACTCTGAACGGGTGATTATTTGTTCGGAGCAAAAGCGACCACAGTTTGGTCAACACCGGAGCCAGCGGCTGAGCTGGCCAGTTCGCTCGCTATATGGGGAAGCTGGCTGACAACTTTCCCCCGCCAAAGCGGCCCTGAATAAAGCGGATGGCCTGCATTATATGAACAGAGCAGTGGTTGGCAGGTTGGCAACCGCTGCTTCGTTACGAGATAACGGTGATGCCGATACAAATCTGGCTGGGATGGTAGAGCAAACGCTTAGCGTATTAAACTGGGTTCATCAGGATAACCGAGCTACCAGACAGATAGGCTTTATTGGAAGCTACTTAACGTTTTAAACTCCCCTCGAAACCTCTCTTCCTTCCAGCTGGCTGTATCTAAGGCCTGAATAAACTTTGAAATAAAGTCAGTGAAGTTCTCGGCAATCAAGAGCTTTGTATCCTCATCTCGGCCAAAAGCTATTATCTGGCCAGGAACTCCTTTTTTACCAGGATCGAAATCGATACCAATATGGTTGCCTGCCCAATCAAAAGTTAATGGAATCCAAAACTTATTAATATATAGGGGTTTTATAAAGCCCTCCGGGTTGGACCGCATGTAATCAGCACAGTCCTCATTCATTTCTTCTTCATCCAGCTCTCGCCAACTATCCCAGCGCTGTGCAATTTCAGAGGTTGATAGAAATTGTGATTCAAAGAAAAGGCCTAACCCCTGAAAAAACTGACCATTATGTACTGACAAAAATTCTTTTAAGTCAGCCGGTAGCTCAACACCTAAGTGCTGCTCTAGTACCTCAATTTCGCCTTGTGAACAGCCTGAATTTAAATTCAACTTATCTAAACAGCCAAGTTGAGAAAGCTTCCCTTTTATAACCTCCCAAGAATCCTTCATATCTAGTATCTCATTGTTCCTTGCTATGAAATCAGCATACCATGGCAAACCAGAGTCACCAATTGAGTAATTAATTAGCCAAGGTAGCATTCTTCCATTGTGATTGGTATCGATGTATCCCTCGATGAGTATGCTGATTAGCTTTTCTGGGGTAGTGAGGGTTTTGTAGTTTCTATAGGTAGTTTCTATAGAAGGTGGAGCATGCCAAGGTATATTCAAGTTGACAACTTTACCACGTTGATAATCTATATATAGGGTTTGAATTGGATACGGTTTACCCCCATCAGTTGGCTCCTGAAGTTCATTGGTGAGGCGTTGGGAAGACTGGCGGGGTTGATGTTTTTGCTGACGAGGAGGGGGGCTGTGGAAAACTGCAAAAATAGTGCGCGGCCGGGCCGTTTATTGGATACCAATCCTACGGTAACCATTATGGCGCCCCTGTATGGGCAGGGCTTGCTATGCAAGTCATCGATAGAAAAATCTAATGGCCGAGGATTTTTGTTCATGAAGGTCAAAGATATTCGGAAGAGGTACCAAGTTGATGATAGGAAACCAGTATAAAAAAGTCAGAATCGTAAACCTTTTCGCTCAAATACATCTGATAGAAATTCTATAAAAGCACCTACCTTTGCAATCTTGGCGCGATTTTGGGGATACAGTGCATATATACCTATTCTTTCCATGCTCCATTTTGGTAGTAGGTTAATAAGAGTGCCCTCTTTAACTTCTTGAAAGCACATGTAATCTGGTAAGACTGCGATACCACAAGAATCAATTGTTGCTTGTTTAATAGTTGAGAGGTCATCTGAGTAAAACCTCGGTTTTATTTTTTGTTGAAAAACCCTATTTCCATTTTGCAAAATAATTTTTGACTCATTACCCAAGGCGTTCATAAATAGCCACTGGTGATGTACAAGTTCTTTGACATTTAAAGGTGTACCATTTTTATTGAGATAATCAGGGCTGGCATAAATTTTTCTGCAGGCGTGACCGAGGGGCCTCGCAATCAGCCTTGAGTCATCCATTTCCCCAACCCGTACAACAACGTCAAAACCCTCCTCGATCAGGTCTACCCGATGGTTCACCAGGCTCAAATTCATTTGTATTTCTGGATAGTGATTCAAAAAAATTGCCAGGGCTGGTTTTAGGATTTGCTGGCCGATAGTGATTGATGCGCCAACCTTAATAGGACCGCGGTGAACTTGTAGTACCTCAGAAACTTCGGCCTCTGCCAGCATCATTTCTTCTTCAATACGTTTACAGTGACTTAAATACTTTCTTCCTGCTTCTGTTAAAGCCTGGGAGCGGGTAGAACGTTCTAGTAGCTTGACGGATAGTCGATCTTCTAGCCGAGCGACCTTTCTGCTTACGTTGGCTTTTGGGATTCCCAGACGGTCTGCAGCTTGAGTAAAACTGCCTGTCTCTACCACCGCCAAAAAAACCATCATATCGTTTAAGTCGTGAATCATGGAAATCTATTGTTGTTAAAAATGAAATAATTTTTTTCATTTTTTAGTATATATCAAACAATAGATTGCACCTAAGATGCTCCCGTATTGCAAATGTCTGGGAGGCACATTTTGAAGATTCTCACTCGTGACTCGTTACCGTTAGGTGGTTTTGCTGGGCTAAAAGAGCACAGGCTGGTAACCGACAGTCGTGTATTTGGCCCTCATAAACGCCCAAATACCTTTGAAGGCCTGGATAACTTTGTGTATTTGGCCGATGCGCGCTTTAAACTCCGTGGTGAAACGGGCATGCATCCACATCATGAGATAGATGTTATTTCGGTGATGATAGATGGGCGTATACAGCATGAAGGCTCATTAGAAGATGGCAGGGGATTGGAAAAAGGTGGCGTACAAGTCCAGCGGGCGGGAGGACAGGGTTTTACTCACAATGAAGTAAATCCAGATACCAGGAAAAACCGAATGATCCAGCTATGGGTTCTACCTATAGCGCCTGGCCAGGCCGCTGGTTACAAGTATTACATACCTGCCGAAAGTGGAGTTACAAGAATTTATGGGGGAAATAAGAACCAAACAATTACTTTCGATAGCAGTACGATTATTGAAATTGCCAATTTATCGGCGGATCAGCAACTATCAATTAACAGTGAATCTCTGGTGTATCTAACCAAAGGTAGCGGCCGATTTATTGAAGAGGAGCAAAAAGAGACTGTAACAGATGGAGATTTGATCAGAAGTTACAGCGGTAAATTAATAGCGGATACCGATATTAGTGCCATTGTAGTTAGGAAATCCAATCAGTAAATGAGAAGGTAAATGCATGAATAAGTACGTTGAGACATTGACGGTAGATAATTCTGTATTGGCGTTAGTTGACCATCAAACAGGGTTGCTGGTGAGTTGTCGGGATATGGATCCCCATCTAATGACCCAGAATATTAAGGGGCTGACAAGTCTTGCTAAAACAGTAAACATGCCCACTGTTGTTACTGCAAGTATGCCTGACGGTCCGAATGGACCAGTTATGCCAGAAATAACAGATATCTTGGGCGATGAAATAATTGAGCGCGCGGGTGAGATAAATGCTTGGAAAAGCCCAGAATTTAAACGAGCTATAGCAGCGACGGGCCGTAAAAAAATTATTATGGCAGGTATCGTTACAGATGTTTGCCTGATGTTTCCCGCGATTTCTGCCGTGGCAGAAGGATATGATGTATATGCTGTGGTAGATGCCTCTGGTACTTGGAATAACACCGTTATGCAAGCGGCTATGCATCGTATGAGCCAAGCGGGGGTTAAGGTTGCCACCTGGTCATCTGTGTTGGCAGAGATAATGGACGATTGGCGAAGTGAACATGGAATGGAACTCGGCGAAATATTAGCTCAGCACACTACATACCGCTGGGTATACAACAGCTACCTTAGTGCAACTAACCAAAAGTAGTTCAGAGCCCCTCTTGTGTTAATAAGAGGGGTGGGAGAAAGTCCATGCGTCACCACAACAGGCATCTCGTTGTATTTATCACTTTTTTATCGTTGGTGCCCCTCGTATATTTTATTCCCGATGGAGTGGCCCAAATTTTACCAGATCAAAAATTCCTCCAAGTAGTTGTTGCAGTGGGTATAATTGTGCCTGTTACTAGCTATTTGATTTTACCCTTAGCTTTGTATGCTGTTAAATATATCAATAACAAGCATATTGGGTCTGCTGTTCATAGGTATTTCTGCAGGTAATGCTTTTTTCGGTACTATTGCCCCTATCTGGTTAGGCGAGGGGGAAGGCACTATCCTTTAGGAGAGTGGATAACCTGGGTTCAAAACAATGGCGGCATCCACTCTAGCTATATATTTGATAACTTATTGAGTGCTCAGATAAAAACTTCAGAAGTATCATTATATTGATGCAGCTTACGTTAGAGCGTATTATTTTTCATCTTCCTAGAAGTATGGCTAGCCAGAAAAAATTGATAGCTTGCTGTTTTTAAGAGTATATCTGATAAAAGGAATTAAGTATGAGAAGTAAACTAATCTGTCTGAGTATTGCAGCAATGGCTTTGGGAGGTTGCACTACTCTGATGAAAGAAACCGTCTCTAAGAGGGCGCCTTTTGACTTAAATTGTGATGCTTCATCTATAACTATCCACCAATTGGGTACCAGAACATATGGTGTTGCCGGATGTGATAAGCGAGCCACCTATGTATTACAAGGGCCTTGTTCAGGCCCTGGAAGCATGTGTGTAGCTGTAATGAATTCTAGTGTAGAGGAAGGTTAGAAGTAGGGGGCAATAAGCCAGCGGGTGCAAAGGGTTTCTCTCTGCTGGCTGAAACTTGTTACTCACATGAGTACTGCTCTTCAATAGATTTTCGGTAAAACTAATCCACTCCTGTAGTGCCAAATACCTAAACTCTTTGTTCCTTTAGAGATTCGGTTAGAGTAGAGGTTTGATTAGAAGGTACTGTAGTTTTGTATGGTTTTTCCATAACTGGCTGCCGACCTCTCCACTGATATTTTCACTGAAAATTACCACGTCCCTATTTTGCTATCGTAGAATTAAGCTCTGCGCGGGACTTTATTACGGTTAATCGAGAGAAGCATTGAATTCTTTTGATCGATTAGAGGTTCCGTTCCCGCTCAGAGGTGCTGGAATGGCTAGAGGTTTCAGTGCTTTCGTGAGTTGATGTTGCCTTATCCTGCAGAGTGGCTTCGAGTTTCCGTGCCAGTTTTCGCGCAGTGGCGCGGTAGCTGGTGAGTTTCCCACCGGCTACGGCGAGAATCCGAGGTTTGCGCTCATCATCGCAGCAGATCATAGATTCCCTTGAGCGTGCAAATGGGCTTTTCTCCGCTTCAGGTAGTACCCGCAGACCGGCAAAGCTTTCACAGATATCTTCAGCTTGCAGCCCGCGAGTCTGGGTGAAGTACTGCTGCACAGTGCGCAGCAGGTAGGACTCCTCCTCAATTGTGGGGGACACATCCCGCGGATCGCCACAATAAGGACGCTCTGTGGTGCCCACCAGGGTTTTATCCTGCCAGGGCATCACAAAAACTGCGCGCCCATCATCAGCTTCCACATAAAAGATTTTGTTGCCAAGAGATAGCGGGAGCAATATGTGGGTGCCTGCGACCAGATCTATTGGTGGAAGGGCGACTGGCGGTGAGCAGCGGGCATTTGTAGTGGCGACCCAGGGGCCGCTGCAGTTGACCAGGGCACGGGTGCGCAGTGTGTTGAGTTTACCGTCGGCCACATAGTCAATCCGTACACAATCTTCAGTGACCTCCGCTCCTACCAAACTGCCGGGACAGATAATCTGTGCACCATGGGCAATTGCGGATGCAACCACATCACGGGTGAGGGCGGCATCATCTGTCTGTGCATCGTAGTAGCGGAATACGGCAAGTAAATCTTCACGCTTTAGACCGGGCAGGGTATCCCATTCAGACCTAGGCAGGGATCGGAATCTAGAGTCGCCATTTCGAATACCGGAGAGCAGGGCATAAAGGCTGAGCCCCAGTCTGACCATCCAGGGAGATCTTTTGCTGTTGCGATACACAGGGATATAAAAAGGCACCATGCGCACCAGCTGAGGTTTGTTATCCAGTAACCAGCTGCGTTCGCGCAGGCACTCATAAACCAAGCGGAATTGTCCGCTTTCCAGATATCGCAAGCCACCGTGAATCAGTTTTGAAGAGCGTGAGGAGGTCGCAGCGGCAATCCCCAGCTGCTCCAAAATGACGACAGAGTGATGGGCTTGGGCCAGGGCCTCAGCGGTACCGGCGCCGAGAATTCCGGCGCCGACGACTAGAACGTCAAAATCCGTAGACATCACTCGCTTCCCGGGAGCGCATTAATAATGGCAGGTTACCGGTCAGGATATGGTGTGCGCCGCGTTTACGCCAGAGAACGGCCTCCTCTGTGGAGTTGATTTCATAAACAACCCACTGCCAAGGCCCCGGTGGTAGTTCATTGCACTCAACAAAACTGTCCCGAATCAGCAGATACTCAGGTGCAAGAGTAACAATATCTGCCGATAGACAGCGGGAGACGCAGCTGATCTGCAGTGCCACCCTGTGCCAACCCATATTGCGTGCAGCGCGTAAGCTGCGACAGTCCTGGGAGAGTAGGGCGAAGGATTCGCGTTCATTACGCATGAGGTCCAGCAGCTTTTCCACTGCTGCGGTGAAACCGATGCCGGTAATATTGGATGCGGAGATCCCTACAAACCAGTCCAGGTGGCGATGACAGCTTGCCCAGTCCACCAGTTGGATAAATGAGTTGATGGGCTGGTGGTGTAGTTGTGAATCCCTCAGTTCGTGAAAGAAGTGCACGCGCTTATCGCTGGGCAATTGCAGTGTATCGCTGTGGAAACACCAGGGTGTTCCGTCCAGGCTGAAGCGGACATCGCACTGGATTGCGCAGGCCCCCAAGTTATGGGCTGCTTCGAAGGCGGCGATTGTATTCTCCGGTTGGCGGGTCTTGTCGCCTCGGTGCGCGATTAGCATGTGAGTAAAGTCCGGAAAGCGGGTGTTATTGTCGGCTGGATTTGGGGCGAGCGGCCCCTGTCACCAATGGGTATTTCCGACCTGGGTAGGCCCCGGGTCTTACAGGAAAAATAGACTGTGCTCCAGTTGTTGCAAGCATCGTGGGGCTGAAATATTGGCGCCTGGTACCATGAGCCGGCAGTAGGGATTGAATTAGGCTGGATCGCCAACTGCAGTTTACGCAAATGTGATGGTGCTGGGGCTCTGAGAGGTATGGTGGGAAGTTTAACGTTGGCTTTGGTGCAGCTCATCTTTGAGGTGGCGCCATCTTCAATGCAAAGTATTGTCGCAGCAGGCAATGCAGTATCCGCTAGCGCCCGGATTATATTGATATTGCCCACCCGAGCTGAGTGGCGCCAGTTTGAGAAGGGAGCTAAGCGCGAGCTGTGTTTGAGACAGATTCCCACACAGCATTTCTCCTTGGTTGCAACTGGGTTGGATGAAGGTGAACAGCAGAAGCCGCTTTCACTGGGGGCTGGAGATTGCCTCTCTGAAGTGCGACTGAAAGATTACTCTCAATTGGTTATTACAGAGAAATAATTATCTTTCCCAAGGCTTGATTGGTAAATAAAGCCAACTGCCGCCCACTCCTAGTGTAAAATACCGCCACCAGAATAATGAATGCCGAGTTATTCACTTTCCTATGAAAAAGATATTCCTTGCATTGCTTTTGGCAATTTCACAGCCAGCCCTGGCTGCGATGTCTCTAAACAAAGTAATCCTTTACCTCGATGACGCTCCCAGTGCTCGGGATGACGTTGTAATCACCAACCCGGATAATGAGACTCTGTACTTACAAACAGAGATTTTCCGGGTGGATAACCCCGGGCAGGAGAATGAGCAGCGTGTAAGGGTGGTGAACCCCGATGAATTCAAGCTTCTTGTCAGCCCGGCCAAGGCTGTCCTGGCACCAGGAGAAAGAAGACGTTTCCGCCTGATGGCCTTGGATCGTGACCTGGAAGAAGAGAAAGTTTATCGGGTGACGTTTAAGCCAGTTGTCGGAAAAATCAAAACTGAGCAAACGGCCTTAAAAATACTCGTAGCCTACCAGGCCTTGGTATTTGTGCAGCCAAGCAGCGGCCAGTATAAAGTTGAGCTTGTTGGGGAAGGAGATAGCTACAAGCTGGTTAATGATGGCAATATCAATATTGAAGTTGTTGAAGTACGTCATTGCCTCGACGATGGAAACTGTAGGAAATTGAATGTATCGGGCCGTTTGTATGCCAGAACTAATCTCTCACTTGAGGACATCCCAAAAGATGGGGAGTTGGAAGTACTGTTACGTGGGCGCAAAAGCGAAAGGGTGCGTTTCCCTCTTAACAGTTAGCCTAAATTTTTTTCGATATAGCGACTAATAAAGTTAGTGGCTTTTTATATTTTTCTGCCTTGAGAGGTTTTATTTGACGCTGGCTCCTGTGGTAAATCTACTGGCTACTAACCGTCACCGTCAAAACATCGGTATAAAACGGTTCGTTGGCATTTTCCCAGTCTGACGGGGAGACGCTGATATAGATTCTCGCGTTGTCAGAAATACAGGACTCATCAGTCCTGCGGGAGAAGCTACCAGGCACGTCCCCGAGTCCCCCGGGCGCTATGCCGCTGGTGCCCGTTAAGTCATCTGAGAAAGTTACTGTATAGGGTATATTTTCGCTTGATCCACCTAACTCATAACCGCTGCTTCCACCACCGCCGGTACTGCCATTACTACTGCTAAGGTTAACGGTATAGTTGGAGAATCCGATACCGCCTACACAGAAATCTTCTGATCCCTTAATAACCTGGCCCAAAGTGATGCCTGAATTACTCAGGTTGATATCTCCCAGGTTGCGAATAGTAATATTTGGTTCTACTTCCAAGACTATGTCGAACTCTATGGTTTCTGTATCAATGGGGAAAATTAAAAAATACTGGCTTAGTTCCATTTGAAAGCTGCCAGAGTATCGACTGGAAGATGGAGTGAGAGAACTATCTACCTCGACAGAAAGAAAAGCACCTGTATCGTTTGTGGTACCACCAAAGGAGCCGGCCAGAACTCCAGGATTTAATACCTCTGTAATGCCTCCGTTGGAAGTGAATGTTATAGAAATATCAATCTGCTCTCCGTTATCTGAGACCAGTGAAAAAGTATTGCCGTTTAGCGATGATATTTCTAGATAGTACGACCAGGCATTACCGCGTCGATGACTGCGTAAGGTGAAAGGGATATCCTTGGGGTCTGTTTCGTAATTTAAAGTATGGGATCCCCCAAGATTACAAGTGCGTAAACTACCATTACTGGAACAACTGGTCTGCGAATTCACTGGTAAGCCCAATCCCATAGCTAGGATAAGTATAAAATAAACAGGCCAAATAGCTTTTTTTAGAAGTCTTTTAGTGGTGTACACCTTTTGCCTCCGAGGTGTATTCGATTTGGCAAAGAGCCCGAGATTGCTCAATGGTGCCTAGATTTAGCCAGTTTTCCCCACCGGATTGGATTTTTATAGGGATGCGGCAGTTACTCCAGGTAATTTCCTGGGAGGTTAGAGTTTGCTGGTCGCCACTCACTTCCAGTTGGAAAACGCCATATTGGTCGGTAACAGTATTGTGGTCGCCGATGAAAACCTGAATGTTGGCTATTCCTATACCTTCATCGCTTAGTCGGCCTAAAACCAGTGTTTGGGGCAAGATCTGGTAGCTCGCTGAACTTACGTTGCCGGGATAAAGGGTGACAGTTTCACTTCTCTCGCGAAAATCAAAGAAGCCTTGTTCAAGCGGGCGCAGTGACAAATCGTAGCTTTTAAAAGCCGGTAGATTAATAACGGATTTGTTACCACCCTTGGCATAGCCGCGCCGAACACCATTCACCAGTACTTCAAAATCCTGTTGATCACTTCCTTCAATATCGACAATAACTGCGCTTTCCAATGCCCTTTCGCCTCCCCAGGCCAGCTCTCGTTCTGTGGAAATCAAGTTGGTGCTAAAGCCTCCCAGATAATTAATGGCATCACCCTGATCATCATGAGTAAAACCGACAGTAGCATTTGCATAGCCCATATGTCCCGCCAGGTGGGTACGGCTTTCCAGGTAATTTGCCCCCGGTGCTTTTTCAATAAAGAGTTTCTGCTCAAACTCTGGTGCCCATAAGTCACGGTCACGCCAGCGGGTATGAAAAGCCAACCGTTCCCCGTCTGTTCCGCTATCACTATTTTCACTGTGTAAATTAGCGGTGTGCTGCCAGTGCTTTGATCGCAGGCGGAACTCGATACCAAGGTTGGAATATTGCAGCCCATCTGCTTTGCCGTAGGAGAAGCTGGCATTGCCTAGCCAATTTGCGTTTTGAAAGAAAGTGCGGCGAAACTCCAGGGTTGTTAGTTTACGTGCTCCATCGGCAGTGTTATCCAAAGTGAAATCACTGGGTAATAGATTTTGAGCTTTGTCCCGCTCGCTATGGCGCAGGGAAAGATGCCCACCCAGAATACCGCTTTGTAAGCTAAAGCTGCGCTGGGAATACCCTCCGGGTAAAAGCTGATAGTTGTTATCGAAAGGTAGTTGATCTTTTGCTGGAAGCTTGGCCTCCATCGCACTTATGGTGGCAAAAGGCGTTTTTATTAGAGCTTGAAAACGGTGGCCATTACGGCCTTCACTGGTAGTAACCAGGCTTGGGGAAAATTCCAGATATTGCCCCACCCAGCGCAGGCCAACCTCTGCCAGTTGTTGCTTCTCTGTGGTAGCTACTGAAGCGAATAGTCCTGTGCCGGTTGAAAGGCGGCGCGCAATCGAGCCTTGAACCAGTCCTTCATCATAATACTCGGGCAAAGTGCCGGTATTGTAGGGTAGAGTGGGTAGTCCTGCTTGGAAGCTCCACAACCACTCTCCCGGAGCCGGCAGCAACGAGTCCTTGGCAAAAAATTCTGTGTGCTGGCTGAGTGCTCGCCCAGTCTCATCATATGTACGAATCTCCACTTCATAGGCACCATGCGGCATAGTGGAGGTATTTAATAAACGGTTACCTGCCTCCAATAGTTCTGTGTGAACCAGGCGCTTATCCCGATAGACTTCAACCCGCCCGCGTACTGGCATATTAATTTCCAGTGGTGCTCCTTGCTGGTACTTAATATCGGTACGGCTTCGCTGGGAGTTTCGCAACTCCAAGCCGTATATAGTCTCTTTAGACTTAAAAAAATTAAGCCCACCTTGTGGCTGCAATAACCCTATTGAATAGGCCTGCCCACGAAAATCCCTGCTCCAGTGCAAGTTATGAAGCCGGCCACCCTGTTCTGTTGCGTTGGACCAGAGGCTGTGCAGCGCGCTCTCACCAAAACTGATAATGGTATTGCCGCTCAATGTTGCCTGGTAACTATTTGGGCCCCAATCACTTTCGACACCACTCCAGGTGCCACTTAGATTCTGAATTACAGAGAAGTCACTACTGGCAGCCGGTAAGTAAGGGTCTTTAATCGCTGCCTGCAGAGGCAACAGCTCGGGTGCAAAAAACAAATCAAGCCGAAAACGCTCTTCGTCATAGATAACTGCGAACTCCTCAGGCAGCAGGTATCCACAGTTCACTTGTCTAGCCGAGTGACAGATATATTGTGTATTTTTGGACTGGCTTGTTCCCAGTAAAGTGAGTACCCGTTCGGGGTCATTCACTTCTGGCAGAAGGACGAGTACAGATTCGGGGGAATCAAAGCGGATACGGTTAGACTCTACTGAAACCTGCGCGGCCCCAATTTCCTTACCACCGTAATAGAGATCAACCACAAGATGTTCGGAGACTAGCAGCGCATCAAACCCTTCCGGCGCTGATGTTTCCAGCAAGAAGGTAGCCGCTGTTGCCGCTAGGGCATCAGATTGAAGGGCTTGCGCCAAGCAAAAAGCCAGCGCCAGCCCTCTCGGGTGACGTCCTGCCATAAGGAGCTGTCGGAGCAGTTGCTAGAGTCCAACTGCCCTCTAAATTACTCGGAAGCTACGGTAATTTCGAGAATATCAGTGTAAGTTGTGCCATTTAGCACATCGGGCTGCTGCCATTCATTTTGATCCACAGTTACTTGGAAATGAGCATTGTCTGAGCCACAGGAAGCAGCCTGTCTATCCAAGTTGGTAACGGGAGTACCGCTTGTTACTTCCTGATAGAGATTAGAGGTGTCGTTTACGAAGCCAACGCTATAACCGACATCTATACCATTCCCCTTCAGGTTAAATGCAGTATCACTGTCAGTGTTATCACTTTGAAATGTGATACTAAATTTTGAGAAGCCGAAGCCGGCCACACAAAAGGTATCGTCACCTTCTGCGCTGTCACCAAGATCGTCAACTGTAATTAGGATGTCTTCGACTCCACTAATTTCAATTGCAGGGGTAATGCTCAGGGTGATTGTACTATCTGCACTAGCGCCAGCAGCCATTGAGGTCGTTGAAGCGCTGAAGAGTAAGCCTGCTGCGACTGCAGAGACCAGAGAACGAACTACATTTTTTTTCATGGCCTATCTTCCTGAGCCGTTGATTTATCATTTTGAGGAAAAGTTGCTCACGGAAATCCCTGCACAATAAGGGCTATTGCGTTAGTCAAGCTATTCCATGTTTATGGCGGCAATCATACTTTTTTCGTGAATCAAGTCACGTCAATTGTGTACTTTATTTGAGCTATGGCACGAAAAGCATCTTTTTGTTGAAAAAATACCGCCTGGGCCCAGGGGCAAGCCAGCGCTATAATCCCGCGCCTTAACAGTCCTTTATCTATCTTCTATCAGGTTTGTCATGACCGTAAGAACCCGAATTGCACCTTCACCAACCGGTGATCCCCATGTTGGTACTGCCTATATCGCTCTCTTCAACCAGTGTTTTGCCCGCGCACAGGGTGGCCAGTTTGTACTTCGTATTGAAGATACCGATCAGCAGCGCAGCACCCCGGAATCCGAGAAAGCGATTCTCGACAGCTTGCGCTGGTTGGGTTTGGATTGGCAGGAAGGGCCCGATGTAGGAGGTCCCCACGGCCCCTACCGCCAGAGCGAACGCGGTGATATCTACAAAACTTACTGCGACGAGCTGGTACAGAAAGGACATGCCTTCCACTGTTACCGTACTGCGGAAGAACTGGAGCAGCTGCGTGAAGGATTGCGCGAAGCAGGGCGCACTTCACTGAAGCCCAGCGACCTCGCCCTGCCGGAAGAAGAGGTAGAGAAGCGCCGCGCCGCCGGAGCGCCTTATGTTGTGCGCATGAATGTGCCTGAGAGCGGCACTTGTGTAGTGGAAGACCTGCTGCGCGGTACTATCGAGATTGACTGGGCCCAGGTAGATGCCCAGATTTTGCTCAAGTCCGATGGAATGCCCACTTATCACCTGGCGAATGTGGTAGATGATCACCTGATGGAGATCACCCATGTACTTCGTGGTGAAGAGTGGATTAACTCTGCGCCCAAGCACAAGCTGCTGTATGAATACTTTGGGTGGGAAATGCCGGTGCTCTGCCACTTACCGCTGTTGCGCAACCCGGACAAGACCAAGCTGTCCAAGCGTAAGAACCCCACCTCTATCCTCTATTACCAGCGCGCCGGCTTTATGCCCGAAGCCCTGCTGAACTATCTGGGCCGCATGGGCTGGTCCATGCCGGATGAGCGTGAGAAGTTCTCCCTCGAAGAGATGCTGGAACACTTCGACATCCAGCGTGTCTCCCTGGGCGGCCCGGTATTCGATGTGGAGAAGCTGTCCTGGCTGAATGGCCTGTGGATTCGCGAGCTGGAAAACGAGCAGCTCGCCGATCGCCTCACCGAGTGGATGTTTAACCGTGACAATCTGCTCAAGGTGCTGCCACAGGCCAAAGAGCGTATGGAGACCTTCGGAGATTTTGCTCCTCTGGTTAGCTTCCTCGCCTCCGGCAAATTGCCCCTGACCGAAGAGAGCTTCAACGGTAACAAGCTACCCCTGGATGACCAGAAGAAACTGCTGCAATTTGCCCTGTGGCGCCTCGAAGCCCTGCGTGCTTGGGATAAGGACAGTATCTTCCAGGCAGTGAAAGCCCTGTCCACAGCCATGGAAATCAAGCTGAAAGACTTCAACGCCCCACTGTTTGTCGCCATCAGCGGCACCACCGCCTCCTTCTCTGTGATGGAAGCCATGGTACTCCTGGGCCCCGACCTCAGTCGCGCCCGCCTGCGTCAGGCAATCGACGTACTGGGCGGCGCCGGGAAGAAGGTGCTGAAGCGCTGGGAAAAGGAGTACGCTGGGCTCAATTAAGGCTTTGCTGCCTTCATAGCCCTTGAAATTGACAGCTTCTGAGGGCGTCCATTGTTGGCAGCTAACTAATTGATTAAAAAGTTATTTTTTCTGTTGACAGGCGCCTAAACCTTGCTAAAATGCGCCCCGCTTTCGACGGAAACGTCAGGCAGCAGAATTTGGGGCTATAGCTCAGATGGGAGAGCGCAACACTGGCAGTGTTGAGGTCAGCGGTTCGATCCCGCTTAGCTCCACCAAATTTCCCTTGTCTATCAAGGGGTTGCGAGAAGAGGTTCACGACCTCTTATCCGGTGAACAAAAACTCGCGAGAAAGAAAAAGGGCCTTTAGGCCCTTTTTTTTCGCCTAAATTTTAGCTCCTTATACCTCCTCCCAAATATCTTATAAATCCACGTGGATACCGATCCTGCAGTAACTATTGCTGATTCTATTGGCGTCTGATGTATTTGATATCAGTAACAAAAGCAGTTACTTCATAAGTGCTTTTAAACAAACACGGGTACCAAATTGTCCGTACTCGCCTTGACTCTTCAACTTTGTTTGAATGAAAGGGGTTGGTTTTCAGGATGCATAAATAGATGATATAAAGGTGCTAGCTCAAATAATAACTACACGGAATATAAGCAAAAGGATTTTTAATGACTGATTTAGATGCCATAAGACTCTTTGGTTTAGCAAGTAACTTTTGGCAGCTCACATTAAATGTCTCCAATGAGCTGATCAGCTCTGGTAATCCAGATTCGATGCAGTATCGAGGTTGGGGATGGCCAAGTAAAGAAGAACACAAGGAATACGAAGAGCTTGTTAAGTGGTCGGACCTGAATATTGTTGAGCCAATACTGTTTAATTTTTACCATGGAATAGAGTTAAGTCTTAAGGCACTAATTCGAGCAAAAAATACTGAGATAGATAATATTCACAAACTTTCTAAGCTACTACAAAAGGTAACAGATCTTTATATCGATTCAGATTTTATAGATTTTTATGAGAAATATGTAAATTTGATTGGTATTCATGAAATTCTTAGAAATTTTTGTAATGAATCCGGTATAACAATGGATTTGTATTATCAAAGTCTAAAGTATCCTGTAAGCACGAAAGGCGTAGAATTTAATCATACTGTTCTAAGATATCAGGGTGAAGACGGAGTGGCTTTATTTCAGGAAATCTATGAAGACTTATCAAAAGTTAGAAAGGTTGTTAAGCAGAAGATCATCAGTGAATGTGAAGAAGTATTAAGCTGATTAGGGCTTTAATCTGACTTGTGTTCCTGAGGGAGAGTTGGAATCTAAAGGAATACTTCAAAATTAATAATAAATTAATTATGTATATTTATGTGCTGTTGCTGAGATCTGATAAGTATTATGTAGGTGTAGCTGAGGATATTGGGCTTAGGCTTTGGTCCCATTTTAAAATGGGGAATAAATCAGGTTCAGCATGGACAAAAAAGTATCCGCCAATTTCAGTTTTGCATTGCAGTGAATGCTCTAGTAGTCCTATTGAATTTAAGAGGATAGAGAAAGTTTGTACTCTTAGATTGGCAAAGCTTAAAGGTTTTGAAAATGTTAGGGGCTCAGCTTATTGTTTAAGTTCAGATGAATACCCTAAGGGCTGGGATAAATACTTAGATGGGGTGCAGCCAGCTAACCTCGATAAAATGAAGCCTTTGACAAATAAGGAATTAAAAGAGTTGATGAAAGGGAAGTATCAACTTTGGCTTAAAAAAAGAAGAGAGGGAATTGAAAAGCATAAAGCTATATAATTTTTGAAAAATATAGATTGTGGAACTGCTTATAATAAAGTAATGGGTTGCTACCAATTTCATTTTAAAATCCCCTCCCAATTGCCTGTTCATCCAAATAGATACTAATCTCCTTATAATCAATACCATGTCCTGCTTGATAGGCCTGTGTGATACGTTCATCGGTATGGGCCATCAGCTGCTGCACCGACTTGACGTCATACCCCATTCGCTTGAATCGATCTGAGGCGAGACTGCGCACTTCGTGGAAGCTGGGTGGGGTTTGGTGTTTAGGTAAGCTGATGTAAAGTCCGGTAGCGTTGCGAACCTCGGTAAACATATCGCTAAGTCGGTCTGGGCTGACTTGGCATACATGTTCTTTAGTTCTCCCCGTCCGCCGTTGTTTGGGTGTATGGCTCAGTACATAAGGACAGCGGTAATTTCTTAGGCTGAGTTCTCTTGCGCGGCTAATAAGTTTGCCAAGTTGTTGGTGGGTTTTTAAATTAAAACTTAAGTGGCTGGCGGCGAGGCTATCTCGTTGCGCTTCGGATTTATTAATCGTTTTTCGTAGGTGGTCGCCTTGCAGGTGTTTCTCAAAGTTCAGCTCGCAGATATCGGCGCGACGCATGGTGGTTAGCATACTGATACCCATAGCAATCTGGAGCGCTTCATAGCCTAATTCCCCAGCCTTTTCATAGATGGTCCAGTAAGCTTCCAGGGTTAAGCGTTGGCGCTTTTTAATGGGCTTTCCCTTTTCCAGCAGGCGCGGACGGTCGTCGGCTGTGGTGAAGGGGTTGCTTTCCAGTTTGCACAAGCCTTCAGCCATTAGGTAATTAAAGAATTTATTAAACTCGGCGCGGCGTGCGTGTTGTTGATGGTAGGTAAGGGATTCCCACCATTTGCGTAGATCTGCCAGTTTAGCTTTGTGTATTGGAATAGCCTCAAAAGCTTCACCAAACCGCTTAAGAGCGTTGCAGCGATTGCGCCAGCTGGCTTTGCTGGGTAAGCGTGGGTCGTTCTCTGTTCGCCACTCTATATAGCGTATGGCATGGTAGGCGAAGCTGGATCTATCAGGTACTTTGGCTGGTTTTCGTTTAATACGCTCCCCACGCACAGCATTGGCTTCTACGGCCATACGCATGGCATCTTCTAATGATGCAGAGAAAACACGATAGCGCCCGTCAGGTAAGCAGTAACGCCAATAATTTTCTCGCTTGCGTGCGTCTGGATAAAGGTTATCCGGTAGTGGTGTATCACCCCACATGCGGGGCTTTCTGGGTCTGGCCATTTCCTTGCTCGACTGCAGCTTTGTTGGTGTTGTTCTTAGCCTGCCAGCAGGTCTAGCCCGCTTTTAGGTTGGCCATCGTTAATGGCGGTATTCTGAGCTGGGCTTTTGCCGGTGTGATCGCGTATGGCGAATCGGTCGGCATCGACATAGGGTTCCCCGGCAATGATCTGGCCTGGGATATGTTCGGCGGTGATCCATTCAATAATTTTGTCCCTACCAGGGCGAGAGCCTAATTCAAATTGCTCTCTGGCCCAGGTAGTGCCTTTAACTAGCTTACCCACGGGGTAGCCCTCCATGGCTTATTCAGGTAAAGCTCGTTCCTTTAGTTCACCATTAATAATGCTATAGCTGGTGAATGTATCGGTTTCTTTATCGAAGATTTGTACCCAGTATTTGAAGCGTTTTTCTTTGGCAATTTGCTCTGCTTTTTTCTTCGCTTCTTCTAGAGTTTCTGCTGATTGCCGGAAATCTTTAGCACCACCCATTAGTAAGTTATAACTGCCGCAAAATAGTGCATACCTTTTCATTGGATTCTCCGATTTTAAAAAGGGGCTCCTTACCGGCAGCCCAAGGATGGTTACCTCTGACTGAATGCGCCGGGGCGCGGTTAAATCTTTAGCTGGCCTGGGGGATGGTTCCTTTTTCGATTAAGTCCCGAATCCACACCATGCCTTTCGATGTCACTTTGGTATTGATATACGGCACCTTCACCGGGCCGCGGCTATATTCGGCATTTTCTGCAACCAGTAGCCCCTGCTGTACTGCGGTTTTTGTGGGTGAATTGCGCATAGGTTCACGGCTGTGCAAAAGGTCATTATTGCGCAGCAGTTTCAACAGGTTATTCCTGCCCATTTCCAGCGTTCGGGCGGCTTGAGTGATTGTGAATAGTTTTTCCTTTTTCACGCTGCCTCCTGGTTATCCACAGTTTGTTTTGGGGGCTGACCTTGGATAGCTTCAGAGAGCGCGGCGATCTGCTCGCGCATGCCGTTTATTTGTAACTGCTGGGCTTCTACCGTGGCCATCAGGTCTTGGGTGATTTGCAACAGCTGGGAGAATTCATTCATGGCCTGTGCTTACCACTTTCTTGAACTTTCTTTCCCGGCCTATTGCCGGCTCCCAGTACTTGCAGAGCTGGCAAGCCCAGCCGCGTAATAACAGCTTCCCATTAAATACTGGCTCTGCGAGTTTTCCACAGAGGGGGCAGCGTATTCTTGGGAGCTGCTGGGCTTGGTTCACGCTGCTCCCTTCCTTTGGGTTTCAAGGTGAGACCACTCGACACAAAGGGTGCGAAACTTTTTCTCGCCATGCGCAATGACGTATTGGGGTTCTTTACCTTGGTAGCGAAGCGTAATTACGTTGAGTGCGTGCTGATAGTTATCCCCATCCAGTAGAGCGAGCTCGGCAACGGGTATCGTGAAATCATTGCTATTCCAGGCTGAAAGCAATACCTGTGCAGCAATTGCACTAGCGCCGGAGTAGCCGTTGGCTACGGTGAGTAGGGCTTCCACACTTTGTTTTGGGCTGAAATTACTCATGCCGCATCACCTCCAAACGGAGACCAATCGTCACCTTGCTTGGGTGTATCCGAACTTGGTTTGGTCTGTGTGGCTACTGCGTGACGGCCTTTATGAATTGCGGCAACGATTGGCCCGGTACAGCCATTTGGGCGTTTGATACCGCGTTGAGTTTGAGCTGTTGGGAGTACATAGACTTTGGCGGTCATACGATGCCCTCGCGGTTATTGCGGGTGCGAATAGTTCGAATAGTGGGGCGGCGTTGGATACGGGTGCGTAATTGCTCCTGTGCATCGGTACCAATACCGCTAAGAACTGAGGCAATTAGGGCGAACTGAATTAATCCGTGCTTTACCGCTTTGGCCACTGCGTCTGTGCTGTTGCGGGCGTGGAGTTTGTAAAAGCACTCTGTCAGCAGGTTGGTAACATTGGTCACAGAGCACTGCATAGCCTGGGCTGTTTCTCGATTGGAGAGTCCACGAGCGCGGTGGGTAAGTGCTTCAGCTTGGCGTGGGGCCAGAGGTCTTAGGTGGTTTGTGTAGTTATCCATTCTGATTGCCCTATCCTTAGCTTTAGTAGACAGTAGCCGAAAGTTAATTGTTAAGTCAATAGCCAAAAGTTAATATTTAAGAGGGCGAGCTTGGGTAGGGGCCCAGATTGTGGTATTAATGCTTCCGCTCCATAATTAACCCCTGTTTTTATGTACAGTTTTTATGGATTTGGAGTGGCTTTACTTTTATTGGATTGGGATTGAATAGATGCCTTCGATTGCGGCTGTTGATTTGTTTTGTGGGGCTGGAGGACTGTCCCATGGTCTACTAAAGGCTGATATCAACGTTGTTGCCGGTTATGATGTTGATGAGATGTGTGGCTTTCCCTATGAAAGAAACAATGAGAGAGCTCGTTTTTTTCATCGTGATGTAACTTCGGTAACAGCTGATGAATTGGCACCTTTATACCCCGATGAAAGTGTCAAACTGCTCGCAGGATGTGCCCCATGCCAGCCTTTCTCTAAATATTCTCAAGGTAGGGATGTAACGAGTGATAAGAAATGGCCGTTGCTGTATGAGTTTGCAAGGTTAATTAAGGAAGTCCAGCCCGAGCTGGTTACTATGGAAAACGTACCTGAAGTAGTTAAGCATCAGGTTTATCATGACTTTGTCGCAGATTTAGAAAATCAAGGATATTTTGTTTGGGCTGAGTCTGTGTATTGTCCTGAATATGGAGTTCCACAGAGTCGGACACGTCACGTGTTGCTTGCTTCAAAGCTTGGAGAAGTGGAGCTGATACCTGTAACACGTAAAAAGGGGCGCTTTAAAACGGTAGAAGAAACCATTGGTCGTGGGAAGTTGAGGCCCCTAAAAGCCGGTGAGTGTGATGTAATTGATCCATTGCATAAGGCGTCTGCACTATCTCCTCTTAATTTGAAGAGAATTAAAGTTTCTAAGCCAGGTGGTACGTGGAGGGATTGGCCTGAAGATCTAAGGGCGGAGTGTCATCGACGCGAAAGTGGTCGATCATATGGAGGAGTCTATGCGAGGATGCGTTGGGATGAACCTAGTCCAACGATGACAACTCAGTGTTATGGGTATGGAAATGGAAGGTTTGGTCATCCGGATCAAGATAGAGCAATATCTCTACGCGAAGCAGCAATGCTTCAAACATTCCCTAAAGCGTATCAATTCGTGCCAAAGGGTGCTGAGGTTAATTTCAAGTCAATTGGCAGAATGATTGGAAATGCTGTGCCGGTTAGGCTGGGAGTTATTATCGGCCGAAGCCTGGCTGCTCACGTCAATAAGCTTTAATTGGAAGCTTGTTGGTATTCTTCTGCTTTTAGGTATCGCTCTACACCGTCTAAGACAGCCTCTAGGTATAGACTGCTTTCTTTGTAGAGCTTAATTACATCATCAATGGCTGTGTCTTGTCCGCATTGTTCGAATGAAATGTTTCCATGTGAAAGCTCATTGCGTTTTACACGAATAACTTTCATTCGTATACCATCCTGGCTTTTGGATTTGTCATGATCGGCGATTTTAAACCCATAGGATCTCGCTTTTTCTTGTATGATTTTGGCGTCGATATTTCCACTAAATAATTTCTTTTTATCATACCCCATCCAAGTTAAGGCTTCATTTATGAGCGTTTCTCCATGAGAGTGTGCAATTTTTGATGTTACAGCCTCTCTAAAGTTTTTAATGCAAATTGACTTTAAAGGTTCACTCAATTTTTCAAAAGTAAGCTTTTTATTTCGGACTTGTTGATGAATGCTGTCCAAAGCATGGGTCATTGTTGATTCAATGAGATTGTATATTAACAAGTAGGCAGTGGCAGATAGGGTTTTAGTTAAACTGCGTTCAATTGGGAAAATTGACTCGACCTCACCGGAATCTTTTCTAGTTCTAGCTAATGTGTTTGCTTTTTTATCAATAAGGGCTTCCGTGAAATCAAGGTATCGTTGAATTTCAGCTTTCCTTTCTTCAAAATTATCACGAGCTATTGTAATTTCATTGATGTACATGTGTATTAGCTATCCCCAAAGATATCGGATTGAACGTCAATCTTTCTGGGGTCGGCGAATATTTTTTCTGGATCTCCCTCATACTCAACGTTTCGATTAAGGAGGTTGTCCCGCACGAAATGTAGTCTATTGATCAGTTTAGGCCGAGAATTGCTCGCATCGGAACGAGTTAGGTGTCCGAACTCTTTACCAAAAATCCAGTCATTGGTTTCAATTTTTAACTCAGGATTTTCTCGGAGTGCAAGGGTTGTTCCGATGGCCATTGCTTCAAATCTAATGCGAGGTACAGACTTGTTGTTGGCGGTTTTTCTAAATCCGTATTGAAAATTACTTTCAATGAATTCAAGCATTTTGTTGAATTCATCTGCCATTTCTATTCCATTGAATCCGTTGTTGTTCTTATCGTCAAGATAATCGTCAAGAAAGCTATCAACTCGTTTGTTGAATGATTTGTATTTTTCTAAATACGCAAAATATCTCAATACGAGTTCTTCGTGTTCTCTGTGTTGTGTTCTAGCGGTGCTAATTGGACACAGCTCAATGAGTTTCGGACTGTTAGCTAGTTCCTTAATGAACTTTAAGAAACCTCCATCTCTAGAGCCCATCCTTTGTTCCATTGATGTGAGTTTAGTTCCACCGCTATTGAGGCGATCAAACATTTGACGACGCGCCTCTTCATCCATATTCTCAGTTAATTCGATAAGCCTGATTGTTTTTCTACTAAAGCGTCGCTGCCTAGACTTTGGTAAGTCGCAAAACCTAAAGTCGTTAACTTCGGAAAGTAATGTTAATCCTGAAAGAGTTAAGGAGTTCTGCATAAAGCTAACTAGAGTTCTAATGCGCTGTGACCCGTCAACAATTTCTAATCGCCCGTCATTATCTGCAACAAATAAGTAAGGGACAGGTAGATTTATTAGTATTGATTCAATAAATCGTGATTGCTGGTCTAGTTTCCAGACCATCTCCCGTTGGTAGTCGGGTATGAATATTTCAGCTTCGTCAGACTCTAGACCATTTACAAATTTATCAACAATGACTTCAACAGGGTATTCACGAATGTCATAGTCAGAAATTTTTTGCCGATCAATAATTTGTTTTTCGGCGGCCTCTTGTCTATCTTGGTTAAACCGAGATTTATCTTCATCCAGTTGAAACTGCATATCACTTCCTTTGTTAGGTGTTAGATTAATCAGGAATGTATGAGCCTAATATTACTCCGCAAAAACTCACTTCCATATTAGTAATATCCATTGATGGATAGCTGGGATTGATTGGGCGTAAGAAAGTGTGCCCCATATCTTCGGCATAAATTTTGAAGGTTACTTCGTCATTAAGCTTGGCTATAACCCGGCAACCATTGGTAAGGGGTTTGTCTGGATCAACAAAAATGATTGTCCCTTCCGGGTAAGAGCGTTGGCCAGGGTAAGGGCTAGTCATGCTATCGCCATTTACGCGTAGTGCGTAGGCGCGGTCTGAGTGGGCAGCGGGGCAGGGCAGCCAGGCTTCGGCTTCGCCGGGTTCTAGCAGATCTACCGCTTCACAAAAAGCGCCTGCTTGTACCCAGCTGATCAGGGGGATTCTCCCTTGAATTCTTGGTCCTTGTGTAACATTGCTTCCCTCCTTGTTACCTAGCGGTCCTGGACCGGCCCCAGTGAGCAACCAATCCACTGACACCCCGAGAGTTTCTGCAATCCGTGTGGCGGTACTCATGCGCGGTAATTTTTCACCGTTCCGGTAGCTCCAAATTGTCACGGTGCTGACATCAAATAGGCGAGCCAGGGCTTCTTGCGTGTCTTCTACGCCAGCATGTGTGACGGCCTGTTTAAACCGCTTTGCAAAGTCAGGATGTTTCATAACGACATATTAGCTACAAGTTAATTAATTAGCGGCTATTGATTTTAGGTAGCCGAAAGTTAATACTCTGGCTACTGATAGCAGGGAGGAGCCGAGATGACCCAGGATGTGATCAATACAGCAATTGATGATGCTGTGAGGGTGGTTGGCTCTCAGGCCAAGCTAGCGCGGGCGATTGGGGTTACAGCTGTCTTTGTCTCTCAGATGCGTCGAGGGCTGAGAGCAGTGCCGCCAAAGCTGTGCACAAAGATTGAGTTAGCCACTAAGCGCAAGGTATCTCGCGCCAGCTTGCGCCCTGATGTGTTTGGTTCTTTGGAGGATCAAATAGATCAACAAGGCACTCCAGAAGTTCATCAGGCAAGTTAAGCCGATACGGGTTAGCTGTCGAGATCAGAATAACGATCATTTTCAAATCCTCATTTTATTGTCTTGCCATTCTGCGGTGAATGAGTGTTGGGATTAATTCATTTCGGTATATGGGGATTTATATAGGGTGGGGAATCCTGTCTGCAGCCGGACAAGACCGGTAACACTTCTCTGCGTCTGTCTTAGGCGCTTCTGTAGATTGGAATTCGCTATGCACGAATAGTGAAATCAAGGATAGGTAAAAACAATATGACCAATGCATTTTGTTCTAGGGGGGCTGCCGCATGATTCGTCGAAGTGCCCGACCATCTTCAAATTATTTGGTGGTCTCGAATTCCGTTGTGTGTGATCGCCGTATTTCCTTCGCTGCTGGCGGTTTACTGCTACACCTGCTGTCAAAGCCTGATCACTGGGAAGTTTTCCCTTCGGCATTAGCCAAAGAGGCTCAGGAGGGTAGAGATAAAATCTACAAGCTGTTGGGTGAGTTGATTGATGCTGGTTATTGCAAGCGTATCACCCGGCGTGGTGAGCGAGGAAAAATAGTCGGCACAGACTATGAAATCTCGGATGTTCCACGAGATGCTGATCCACTTCTTGAAAACCCGGATACGGATTTACCGGATACGGATTTACCGGATACGGATTTACCGGATACGGATTTACCGGATACGGATTTACCGGATACGGATTTACCGGATACGGATTTACCGGATACGGATTTACCGGATACGGATTTACCGGATACGGATTTACCGGATACGGATTTACCGGATACGGATTTACCGGATACGGATTTACCGGATACGGATTTACCGGATACGGATTTACCGGATACGGATTTACCGGATACGGATTTACCGGATACGGATTTACCGGATACGGATTTACCAGATACGGGTTTACCGTATCCGGATTTGCCGACACAAGAAAGTAAAGATACTAAGAAAGTAACTAATCTAGAAAATAACCAGAGAGAGGGCGGACAGGGAGATGCCCATGCCGTTCCCCATCAGCCCGCCCCAACATCCAAGCGCGGAACACGCCTTCCCGACGATTGGCAGCTGACCAGAGAATTTTACGATGAGGCAGCCAGGGTGCGCCCAGAGGTGATGCATCAGATCTACGATATCGCGGCCAGTTTTGGTGATTACTGGAAATCTCAGTCAGGCAAGCAGGGGGTGCGGTGCGATTGGCTGGCGGTGTGGCGCAACTGGGTGAGACGGGAAAGGTTTATTCCTCCGCAGCGCTCAGTGCCCCAGCAGCGAACGCGAGACCGCCCAATCGGTGAGATGTTGAGAGATACCAGCTGGTAAACCCCGCGGAACAAGCCGGTAGTTTTCAGTTGGCCGCGTGATAGGGCCCAACTGGGCCAGTTGAGATTAGTGTTTACAGTCTTGGAGGGGTGACATGAGATTCGAATCAGCGAGACAGGCTTGGCATGATGCCTTTGATGGCTCTACAGCAGCGTTTGATTATGAGGCGATGGGCAACAGGAGCACGGTCACCTCAAACACCCGGCGAGGCCGGAAATTAATTATTCGGGGTGAGGTGCAGGGAAAGGCGAATCAAGTGATTTGCCGAATTGATGCGCCCCGGGTGAGTGGTGCCGAAACTGTTGTGGGGAAGAGCAGCAGTAACCGAGTTATGGATTCATGTGAGAAGGGAATTATTCAAAACGTGGTTGCCAAGCTGAGACAAAGTGACCCACTGGCTTACTGCTGGGGCATGGCTGCCTATGCACCACCGGCAAAAAGATTTAAAGAGCGGGCGGCGCTATTGCAATACTTGATGTCTGAGTTTGACAAGTGGGAGGAGCCGCACCCGAGAGAAAAGGTGAGTCAGTTGGCGCTATTTTGTATTAATGCGTGTGCACTGCGTGATGTGAATGGCCGATTAATAGACCTGGGCCATGCGCGGACAATTTTAGGGTGTAACAAAAAGCGTTGGGATAGGGAGTGGGTAAAAATTTGGAAACGTTTGCAGCGGCGTTTGGACCCTCTACCCGCAAGTGCATTAGGGCCTATTTCTGAGGTTGTGCAGGAGTACAGAGGGCGGCTTAAAGCCGCTTGTTGACAGCTTTGTCCTGAGTAGGTATAAATTCCCCAGAATGCGGTTTTTCCGCTTTGCAGAATAAAACCGGCCTCTGAGCCGGTTTTTTTACGCTGTTAATTTCTAAATCTATTGAGCGAATGTATGCACATGGAAATATTGGACGTAAAATTCTCATGAACTATTTTTATATAATTTTTTTAATGTTGTTAAGCATAAGCAGTTTAGCTTCTAATGATACTTCCTTCATGGAGGTGAATAATAATTCAAGCCATGAAAAAATCTCGAAGATTGATAGTGCAGACCAGAGCACTAGAGATGAAGCAAGGATGGGTGCTGAATTAGATAATTGTATGAGCTTACTTAGAGATAAAGTAGTAGCTTATGCTTCTAGTCCTAATGGTATGAGTATAGATAAGCTTGTATATAAGGGAAGTCTAGATGATAAGTATAGTGTATCTAGAACACTGAGATCCATAATGAAGAGTGGTGTAGAGGAAATATCCTATTTTACACTAGAAGCTTATAATGCTCGCTATGGAGCTTCTCCTATACCCAATGTAAGAGATGAAATAGAACCAACGCATTTAATTTTTATTAAGCCGAATGGTAATAGATTTTCCAGTGGTTTAAGTTTTCCTGCTGGTCGCTCAGGTGATGTTTGTTATTTCCTTGAACCTGAACTTTTAGTTATTGACTGACATATGTAAATGTTAATGGCGGTTGCCTAAGCGCAAGGATTTTTCAGGATATTTTAAGTTGTTTATCTTAACTCATTTGCGGGGAAGAGCTTTGGAGTAGTATTTGAGTTGGAGAAAAAGGGTCAAGAAGCGATTTAAAGTAGTCTGTTGACAGTTTTGTCCTGAATAGGTATAAATTCCCCAGAATGCGGTTTTTCCGCTTTGCAATAAACCCGGCTCCCCCAGCCGGGTTTTTTCGTTTCTGACTTTCTATTTTTCATTGCTCCATTACCTGTACTTGGCGGCGTTTTTGTGGGCGCCGTTTTTTATTCCTTAGCTCTGCGAGCGGAAATTCATGAACTGCGATCTGCAACGATTCGCCTATGGGCCTGATGCCACATTGGGGCGACTGAGAGTGCGTGACTGTGTGTTTTATACGGTAGAGCGCCCGTGGTTGGGTAATCGTCCGTTCGAGAGCTGTATTCCTGAAGGGGTTTATTCCTGTAATCCCTATAACTCACTTAGGTTCCCCAATGTGTGGGAGCTTCAGGAAGTCCCTGGCCGCACAAAAATATTAATCCACACCGCTAATTATTCGGCGGACGTGCGGGGCTGTATTGGTATTGGTTCTAACCTGGCTCATGGTGGTTGGTGGGTGACGCAATCCCGCAAGGCAATGCAGCAGTTGCGAGAGCTGTTGCCACCTGAGTTTGATCTGACAATTACGCACTATGTGCCGGAGTATCCGTGATGGGTATTTGGTCTGGAGTTAAGGGTTTATTTGCTGGCCCCGAGTCTGCGGGCAAGGTTCTGGATGCCACTGTAAATACTGTGGATGCGGTGTGGTTTACCAATGAGGAAAAATCCCGTTGGTATCTCAAGTACCTGGAGGCAACGCAGCCTCAGAACCGGGCACGGCGATTAATTGCCTTTTTGGTGACATTAGTTTGGGCGTTACTGGTTTTATTTATTGCAGCGGCCATGGCTTTTAAGGCGCCTTTTGTAGCAGACCTAAAGGGCCTGCTGGTTGATGTGGTTGTGCAGCCTTATAGCATCATCATCGGCTTCTATTTCGTGAAGTCGTGGGTGAGTGAGGTTAAGCGGTGAACACTGTAGCTCAAGAGGCAGCGAGGGAAGCCATGGTTCAGAAGGTCGCCAGTGCAACCACTACGGTTGCTGCGGGTACAGCGGTAGTCGGTGGATATGCAGCACAAGAGTTATTGGCGGTGGGTGGTTTCTTGATTGCTTTGAGTGGGTTCATTGTGAATTGGTATTACAACCATAAGCGCTTGAAGCTGCAGGAAAGGCAGCAGGACGGGGACGATGGACGTTAGTGTAAAGCTGGATACTTCAAAGTTTGATCGGGCATCTGCTGAATTAAAAAAGCAGTTACCTTATGCCAGTTCGGTTGCCCTAAATAACGTGGCCTTTCGAATCCGGGGAGAAGAGCGCTCAGCGATGGGGCGTGTATTTACAAACCCGGCAAAGTTAACGCTGAACTCTGTATTGGTAAAGAAAGCCACGAAGCGTTCTGGCATTGCCAAAGTCTTTATCCGTGATCAGGTTTCCAACGGAAATGCACCGAGTAAATATCTGGCCCCGTCAGTCATGGATGTGGACCGGAACGACAAGCGCTTTGAGCGTGCCCTTCGATATATGGGTGTCCTGCCTGCTGGTATGTATGTGGTGCATGGTGAGGCGGCGAGATTAAACAAGCATGGGAATATCTCAGTCGGAACCTATAAAAAAATCCTGGCTGAACTACGGGATAACCCTGGCTCTACAAGTGGGGCAGGTAGTGCGCAGGGTAAGAAGGGGAAATATTTCGTTGGCAAAGTTAATGGTGTCTTAGGCGTTTGGAAGAGGGCAGGCGGTAAGCGCCGGCCAACGGTTAAGCCCATCCTGGTATTCCTCAAAGGCAAGCCAGACTACCGCAAGCGTTTCCCATTTATCCAAATTGCCGAAGGCATAGCGCGGCGTCACCTGCCGATTGAACTGGATAAGGCTATGGATCATGCGATTGCGACCGCAAAGAGACGTTGAACGGGTCCTCCTGAGGGGTCCAACACACGGGTAATTCGAACCCCGTTTTTTTAACAGATATCTGAAATTTCCTAGGGGGTTATACCTTGGCTGAAAACCTATCACTTGATGATCAGGCAACCCAGTCTGGTTTCGCTCGCCTGGTTGGTGCTTCTCAACCTGCTATTTCCAAGCACTACAAAGCTCAGCTTTTTACGGAAGGCGCCAGTTTCAGAGTCTGGCTTCATGAATACTGTGAGCGTCTGCGAACCGAGGCCGCAGGACGCCAGGCGAATGAGGCCCGCAACCGTCGCGATATGGCTCAGGCGATTGAGTCGGAAGCCAATGCTCAGCTGAAAATGCGCGAACTATATCGGCAAGACGAATTAATTCTGGATATTGAGTCAGTGCGTAAAGCGATGGTGGAGTGGTCCACCATTGGGAAGAATGAATTTATAGGAGCGGTAGAAAGCATCCTTATTGCTATCGAGAGTCAGCATGCCATTACCGTCGACCGCGAACCTCTACAGTCAGACATTGACGCTGCCCTCAAAGCTATTGGCAGTTACCAGATTGAATCTGAAGAGGCTGGTGGAGGAGGTGCGCCAAGCTTGGATACCGCAGCCTAAGATTCCTCTGATTGAGTGGTTGCCGGACAATATCAAACTGCCCTCGGAGGATAGCGATAACGCCGGATATTACCGCAACGATTATGTGCCCTATTTTTGGGGCGTAATGCATGCACTGGATAATCCCGTGTCGTGGATGGTGGTGATGCAGAAAGCCGCGCAGATTGGTTGGACGGTTTTGCTGGCCACCGATATCTGTAAGGTCGCCGTCACTGACCCGGCCCGCATCCTGATGCTATTTCCCAAGGATGAAAAGGGCCGGCTGTTTATGGATGAAAAGCTGGTGCCGATTATCGAAGGGTCACCAGTAGTTAATAGGGTGATCGATGTCACCACTAGCCGCAAGGGCGGTAGCCGCTCAACGCGCAAGAAATTTCCTGGAGGTGAGGTGCGCACCATTGGCTCCAACTCGATTTCCAATGTGAAATCCACTACGGCCCGCCGGGGCTATGTGGAGGAGCCAGACGATACCAACAAAGACGTTGGCGATCAGGGCGACTCTATTCGCCACCTCCGTGAACGCCTTAAGCGCATGCGCAACAAGAAATTAATTATTGGTGGCACGCCAGCGGTTGCCGATCTTTCCCAGGTGGAGCACTACACCAAGCTCGGCACCATGCGCGTCTTGCCGATTACCTGCCATGACTGCGATGAGTCTCATGTACTGGATTGGGAAAACGTCACCTGGCTGAAGAAAGAAGACGGCATACCGCACCCGGTATTCGGTCTGCATCAGCCTGATACTGCCATCTATGGCTGCCCGGAATGTGGCAGCGAATGGGATGACTACCGCCGCCAGGCCAATATTCTGCAGACCTGCAAAACCGCGCAGGAAATTGGCGATGACTTTGCCGGCTGGATCAAAACCCAATGCGGCGAGGATTTCGCAGAGGATGAAATAGAACCGATAGAAACCTTTATGGAACTATCGGAGCTTTATGTGTGTATCCCTGGCACAAGCCTTGCTGATGTGGTGCGGGATTTTCTCGAAGCCGAACACGAAGCTAAAAGCGGCGATGAATCCGCACGTATTGTTTTCCAGAACAACAAACTGGGCAGGCCCTACCAGTACGCAGCTAGTCGATTACTTGACCATGAAGAACTTCAAAAAGCTGCAGAGGACTACCCAGAGCTAGTTTGCCCTTCGGGTGGCCTGCTGGTAACGGTTGGCATTGATGTGCAGCACGACCGGCTAGCGATCACTATTCGCGCCTATGGCCGCAATGAAGAAAGCTGGCAAATGTTCTGGGGCGAGATCGACGGTGATACCGCCGATAAACAAGATGATTGCTGGTCAGCCCTGGATAAGCTGGTTTTCCAGAGTTTTGAGCATGAGCGCTTTGGAGAAATTCGCGCATCAGCGGTAAGTATCGACTCGTCTGACGGTGGCACCAGCAACGCGGTGTATCACTGGGTAAGAACCCGCGATAAAAAGCACCGCGGTGTACTGGTGATGGCCATTAAAGGAGACAGTAATGACTTCGGCACCAAAGAAATATTCACCCAGCCCAAACAGGTAGATTTTAAAAACCCTAAACGCCGAACCAAGGCAGACCGCTATGGCGTAAAGGTTTATATGGTCGGCACACACAAGGCTAAAGACCTGATCGCCAAGCGTTTGCTCGGCACCAGTGCTTATATGCACAGCTGTAAGCATGTACGCCAGGATTATTGGGAGCAGGTAACCGCCGAAGTTAAAGCGCCCAGTAAAAAGCATAAAGGCAGAGAAACTTGGCAGCCGCGCCCCGGTAGGCCCAACGAAGGCACAGATACCGAGGTCTATGCCCTGCACGCAGCCCACGCCAAAGGTATGCACAAATATACCGAGAAAAAATGGTCCACCATCGAATCACAATTGGGTCAGCGCACCTTGTTTAGTGAACCCGATCAATCACCGGATCAACCCAAAACAGCCCCGAAAAATACAGCCCGGCCAGCTCAGCCGGTGGGTTCCCTACTGGATAGTTAAATGTCAAAAACTGCGCAAGAAATGGTCGACCTCTATATTGAGGCCGAGATAGACGTGCTCGCCGGTAAAACCACGGTAATCAATGGCCGCCAATTTACCGCAGAGAACCTGCAGGAGATCCGCGCCGGTCGGCAGGAGTGGGAGCGTCGAGCAATTCAAGAAAATTTAAAGGCTTCCGGTAAGCGCCGTGGACCCGCCTACGCGAACTTTTGCTAATGAATAAATTAGATTCTGTTATCGGTTTTTTTTCGCCCGAGGCTGCCTTGCGTCGTGTGCAAGCTCGGCGCGCCTTGGAAATTGCCGCGGCCTATGAAGCTGCAAAGCCAAGCCGACTGAGAAAAAACCCCGGTGATAACCGTAGTGGTGATTTGGTACTTGAGGGCAGTGTGGAAGCGCTGCGCGGCCAGGCCCGGCACCTGGAGCAAAACCACGATTTTGCCTTTGGCATTCTCACCACCCTGGTGAACAACATTGTCGGCCCACGCGGTATTGATGTGGAGTTCCAACCCAAGACTTGGGATGGCGATATCCATGAAGGTCTCGCCAGCCAAATGAATGACGCTCACCAAGAGTGGGCGCGGCGCCCGGAATGTACTCGGCAATTCAGCTGGGCCAAATCCCAGCGGCTTTTATGCAATACCTGGCTGCGCGATGGCGAAACTTTGTTAAGGCATCTACAGGGCACGGTGCCAGGACTAAAACACCGCACCCCGGTGCCTTACAGCATCGAATGTCTGGAACCGGATTTTCTGCCGGTGGATTACAACGATTCCAGCAAGCGCATAGTGCAGGGCATCGAGAAATCGGCCTGGGGCGAATCTAAAGCGTTTTGGCTCTACGACGAGCACCCCGGCGCCTCTCTTAACTGGCGTATGAAGCGCAGACGTCATAGTGCCGAAAATATCGAGCACCTGAAATTTGTGCGCAGGCTGCACCAGTCTCGTGGGGTTTCCATCTTTGCAGCGGTAATGAATCGCCTCAATGATATAAAAGACTATGAAGAAAACGAGCGCGTTGCCGCCAAGATTGCCTCGGCCATGGTTGGCTTTATTCAAAAAGGCAGCCCTGATAATTATGACAATGACAATTATGATGCGAATGGAAACCGCGTTATTGATGTTCGCGCCGGTGCCATCTACGACACTCTCGCACCTGGGGAAACCGTCGGCACCATCCAGAGTAATCGCCCCAGTGGTCTGCTAACCCCATTTTTAGAAACCATGCATCGCATGGCCGCCGCCGGCACCATGGCCAGCTTTAGTAGTATCAGCAAAAACTACAACGGCACTTATAGTTCGCAGCGCCAGGAACTGGTGGAGCAGTGGAATAATTACGAAACCCTCAGCCTGGAATTCTGTGAGGAGATTGTGGAGCCGGTCACCCGGCGCTGGGTACAGATGGGTTTACTGGCGGATGCCTTCAAAGTGCCTAGTGATGTCGATCCATCCACATTAATGAACGTCGATTTTATTACACCGGTGATGCCCTGGATTAATCCAGCCCACGAAGCCAGCGCCGATGAAACCCTGCTGGAAAATGTACTGGCCAGCCCACAGCAGACCATCCGCCGCCGTGGCAAAAAGCCGAATGATGTGATCAAGCAGACCGCCGCCTGGCAGCAAAAACTGCGAAAAAACAAGATCACCACCCCAACCAAACGCACTGCGGTCCCCGCAGAAAATACTGATTCAGAATAGGAGACCGCTATGCCGAATAAATCCTGGTACAGCATCACCGCTGCCGCAAATAACAGTGAAGCCGATATCTATACGACACCATCGGTTATTGGGGCGTAACTGCAAAAGACTTTGCCCGCGATCTTAAAGCGCTAGGCGATGTCAGCAAGATCAATCTGCATATTAACTGCCCCGGTGGTGATGTGTTCGACGGCACGGCTATTTACAACCTGCTCAAAGATCATAAAGCCGAAGTGGAAACCTGGATTGAAGGCATCGCAGCCAGTATGGGCAGTGTAATCGCCCTCGCCGGGGATACGGTTCATATTGCCGAAAATGCCTATTACATGGTGCACAATCCCAGTGCCGGTGTGCGAGGCGATGAGCGTGCCCTGGAAAAAACCAAAAGCCTGCTGGCAAAAGTGAAAACCACCATGATCGGCCTCTATTCCTCCCGCTCAGGAATGTCGGATGAGGAGGTCAGCCAAGTGATGGATGACGAGACCTGGTATACCGGCGCCGAGGCCGTGGAAGCCGGCTTTGCTACCGATACCACAGCAGCAGTGGAAATGGCTGCAAGCTTCAGTGCTGATCACTTAAACCAGTTCAAAAATACCCCTCAAGCCATTAGTGCATTGGTAATGCAGGGGCCTACTGAATTTAGATTCCCGTCTGCGGTTGCAGACAACCCACCCAAAACCAAGGAGGCGCAAGCCATGCCGAAAACTACCTCCACCACGCCAGCTGCAACCGCTGCGACCGAGGTTACCCCAGAAATGAAAGCGCAGATTACCGCCGATGCAAAAGCACAATTTGCAGCGGATGAGCAAAAGCGCAAAGATACGATTAAAGCCGTTTTTAAGGGCTTCGAAGCACACAGCACCGTAATGCAATCCTGCCTGGATGATATGGACTGTACCGATGAAAAAGCCAAAGACCAGCTGCTCACTGCGCTCGGCAGCCAAACTCCAACCCCGGTGCAAAGCTACAGCCTGGTGGTACAGGAAGGTGAAGGCATCAAGCGCTTAAAAGCCGATGCGGAAAATGCCATTGCCATGCGCGCCCTCGGTGAAAAGCGCACCGAAGGCAACGAACTCACCGGCTACTCCATGATGGAGATTGCCCGCATTCTGATGCAGGCCCACGGCCAGAATTTGGGTGGTATGGATAAGATGGCAATAGTCGCTGCTGCCTTTACCCACAGCTCCGGTGACTTTGCGACTGTCCTCGGCAATATCGCCAATAAATCCATGCTGAAAGGTTATTCGGAAGCAGCAGAAGTATTTCCGCAGTTTACCGCCTCCGGCAACTTGAGTGATTTCAAGATCGCCACGCGTACCGATCTCGGCACCTTCCCCTCACTGCGCCAAGTGGCACCTGGGGCAGAATTTAAATACGTGAGTATTGGGGAGCGCGCCGAAACTGCCGCGCTGGCCACTTACGGGGAAATGTTCTCTATAAACCGCCAGGCAATTATCAATGACGACCTGGGGGCCTTCACCCGAATCCCACAAAAGATGGGGCTCGCTGCTATTCGCACAGTGGGGGATCTGGTGTTCAGTATTCTGATCAACAATCCCAATATGGCCGATGGCAAGGCCTTATTCCATACCGACCATGGCAACCTAGCTACTAAGGCAGGCATCAATACGGCCAGCATCGACGCCGCGAGGGTATTGATGGGTAAACAGAAGGACGGCACCGCCTTCCTGAATATCCGCCCCAAATTCCTGCTGTGTGATATCGCTGACGAGGGTGCCGCAAAGGTTGCGCTGGAGTCAGAGTTTGAAGTGGGTGAAACCAGTAAAAACAACACCGTACCTAATAGCGTGCGTAATATTGCCAGTGTGATCTCCGATGGTCGCCTTAGCGGCCACAATGGCTGGTACCTCAATGCCGACCCGGTAGCGCACGACACTATTGAAGTGCTTTACCTTGATGGCCAGCAAGCCCCAGTGCTGGAACAGCAAAATGGCTGGAATATCGATGGAGTGGAATTCAAAGTGCGCCTGGATGCTGCTGCGAAAGCCTGGGATGCAAAAGGCATGGTGAAAACGCCCAAGACCTAATACCCAGCTCAAACCGAACCAAACCTTAAAAAATCCGAAAAGGGCTGCACATCGTGGCCTTTTTCATTTCAACAATTATTAATCCAAGCGGGGAAAGTGAAATGGCTACTAATTTTGTGCAAGACGGGCGCATGCTGGATTACACCAACAACACCAGCGCCGCTATTACCTCTGGCCAGGTGTTAGCAGTAGGCGCAGTGCTGGGTGTGGCGATGGATGATATCGCCGTGGGCGCATCTGGTGTGATCGCTATTGAAGGAGTATTCACTGTGCCCAAGGTATCCGGCGCAGTGATTGGCCAGGGGCAGGATCTAACCTGGGATGTTTCCGCAAAAGCCTTTGATGATTCTGCGGCAACAGCTGCAAGTGGTGATATCACCGGCGCTACAGCCTTTGCTGCAGAGGCTGCCGGTAATGGTGCAACCAGTCTAGCGGTGAAGTTTACCGGCGTACCGGGCACGGTGAAGGCATAGGTGATCTATGGACCTCGACCAGAGAGCCGCAGAGCGCGCGTTTCGTAAATGGGGCAAGCCCGCTACCTATTCAGACGGTAGCGGTGCTAAGCCAATTGCTTGCCGGGTGATTAAAGACGAAGAGATTGACGAGTTCGAAGATGATGAGCGGGTGCGGGTGCCGCGTATCGAGTTGAGTCTGCTGGTGAGTGAGGTGGGGTCTTACAATTATGAGGCGGTTATTACGCTTGGTGGTGTGGCGTATACGGTGCGTAAGCGGCTTGGGGATGATGGGGTTGTTTGGCGGGTGTTGGTGGATGCTTAGCCTAAACCGACAGATCAGCAGGGGGTTTATGATCACTGTGACTGTTTTTTTTTGGGGTTGCTCAATTTGGCGGATAAAACCAGTAAAATCAATGGGTTGAGAGATCTGTGAAAATTGGGGATAGTGGTCACGATGACCGTTTTTCTAGTTGGGTCGATAGTGCTAAGTGATCGCAATCTATTGATTTAGTAGAAGAAGACGGCGTGTTGGCGTAAATTTGCACCAGAAATAGTGGTCAAGGGGATAGTAGTCATGATGACCACTATATAAATGTTAAGGCTCCCTATGAGATTGCGAGGAAATTGGGATATTGATCGTGTTCCAACTAAAAAGGAGCGTATATTTTCGATCGTAGTTTCCCTCATTATCTGCACATTTACTGGAATAGTATCTTACTTCGGGATGCTTATGTTCCTTAATGGAGAAGCTTCACTTTTAAGCTACTCATTTTTCTATGTGACTTTCCTTCTATCCCTTTGGGCGTTGATTCGTGCATGTGTAAGTCACGCGTCGAAACCTAGTGGGGTTGCAATTATGGCTGTTGGCTCATTCCTATTCATAAGTGGTGTAGCATTCCTATTTATCCCTTATAGCAATGCATTTCAGGCAAATTTTGTTTTTGTAGGGCTCTTCGGCGGTACCACCATCTTCCTTCAAGGGTTGCGTAAGCTAAATGCGCCTTAACAAAGTTATCAAGCATCGCCCGCGAGCGGGCTGGACCTCCACTCCGTTGCTTAGTTTGCGGTTTAACGCTACGCTACCGCAAACAAACCAACTCCGTTCCGGCCACTTATAACGGCGTTATGTTTCTGGAGCAATATGCTGAATCCTAATGATTTTGCGAATGAAGTGTCTCCAGCTTCGAGAAAAGTGATCGGAGATGCTTGAACGCTCATTGGTTTGGCTCTTGCCTTGTCTGCTTGGCTTACAGGTGAAATGGTTGTTGTTATTTTGAGTTTTGTTGCAGGTTTACCTGTAGGTCTAGTTGGGTTGTCTTTACTCTTCGGTAAAGCAAAGCGTGGGAATGGAATATTTTCGCCATTAATCCTTTATGTTATTGGTTCGCTCATCGCATTAGCCTCGGTTGTAGGTGCGTACAATGGGCAGCCCAAGACAGGCTTCGGTGTATTGGTTGCTTTTGGTTGTTTCGTTTTAGCAAGAAAGAGGAGCAATTAACGAAAGGCATGGTAAAACATAACAAGGCCATTAAATACGTTCGGGGCACAAATAGCGCGCCCTCCACCCGACTACCTACGCTTTGCTTTGGTAGCCGTTTATGGCAGCGTTAGAGTATTCAAAAAGAGTATTTATGGAATTAGTGCTAATAGAAAAACGAAAAGAGATTTCCAACGCTCAGGAAGCATTGGAAAGCCTGTTATATTCAGAACTTACGGATACTCTAGATTGCACTATTGGCTTTCCTAGTGGTAGTTGGAATACGCAAATTGCTCTAAACGAATCTATTTGGTTTAACAGTTACCTTCTCGACGAGAATGGTAAAACGAAGAGGTTCTGGAATGGTTTTGGTGTGTCTGGTGAAATAGACCAGAACAAATCCAATAACATCACGGTTGAGGTAAACATTCCCTTTGAAGGGCTAAACCGTTCGGTTGCAGGGGCATTTGCTTTTGATAGTGAAGGTGAAATCTATCTGTTACATCGAGGACGGATAGGGGGAGGCCGAAAAGGTATCGGAAAGGACTCATTTCTCAATTGGACATCTAAGAATCTGACTGAAGTGCGAACTTCAAAAGGTATTGATAGTTTTATCGTAATTGGGGGCATAAACGAAAGTAATTTTATTCGTAATTTATCTGGTTTTATACATGATGTGAAGCGCTTCAAAAGCTACATTACGTCATCTGACTTTGATGATATCTCCCTACTAAGCCTTGAAGAAATTGAAGTTCTCATAGAGTCATCTTCAGAAACAGAAGAATCTACGACTAATTCTTCGTCGAGATATAGCCGATCGCATTTGGTTAAAGAGCATGCTCGTCGACGAGCGAACGGGATTTGCCAACTCTGCGAGCTAGACGCGCCATTTAAAGATCGCCATGGACAACCTTTTCTAGAGGTTCACCATATTGAATGGCTATCTAGGGGCGGTGCAGATACAGTCAAAAACACTGTAGCGCTTTGTCCCAATTGTCATAGAAAAATGCATATTGTCGATGAATGTGTAGATACAGATTTATTGCATGCCAAGGTGTGTCTACTCTAACAAGCGGCTGCATTTCGTCCCGGCCTGCGGCCTCCACCGGACTCGCTTCGCTCGCCGATGAGCCGGGCGTTAAGCAAAAGGTAACTTATGAAATTTTTATTGCTGTTTCTTACGCTTTCTTTTATTTGCTCTTGTGCAAGCATTGTAGAAGAAGCGGATTATTCAAAATATCTAAATGAAGATGAAAAGTGCTATGTAATCGTTGAATATGAGATTATGAAAAACGGAAGAACAAAAGATCATCGTATTGTTGAATCGATTCCTCCAGGCTTGTGCGATTCTGATGCAATTAAACAGGCAAAGGGTTGGAGGTACACAAGTCAGGAATCTGTGTCTCAAAGTATTAGAACAAGAGTTGGTTTCAAAGAATAGTGAGCAATGCTTAACAAGTGACTATGAGTAAAGCTGTCCCTTTTTTTGATTTGCATGGTTCTTTGTGATTTAGGTAATCATCAAAGAGAAGATGGTTAGTACGAAAAATATTCCTGCACTGTAAACACCCTAACCCGCAATCGCGGGTTTTTTTATGCCCATAATTTATCAGGAATAGACTATGACTCGACGCATAGCCATACGCGATGCAGTACAGAAAGAAATAGAGAACCTAAGCGGCTATTCATTCCCACCCCCTGGTACCACAGAAGAAATCGATTCCAAAAAACTGCCAGCGATTGTGGTGGGTTTTGCAACCGAAAACACCGACCACGAAATGTATGGCGGCACCAGTCGGCAGCTGGATCTGACTATTGCTGCGGTAGTAAAGAGCGATGGCGATATATATGCCGCACTGGATCAAGCGGCTGCGGATATTGAGAGTGCCCTGCAGGATGATGCCACTCTGGGCAACACCTGTGACTTATTCCTACTCAGCGCAAACCCAGTTTGCGCTGGACCAGGATCACCCACTGGGCGAAGTGCGGCTTACCTATAGCGCCCAGTATTCCACCGAACCCACAGACCTTTAATTGAGCAACCCACAGAGGGCACAACGATGGCACAAGGTTATAAAACAAAATTTTCCCGCAGCGATGATGGCAACTCATATACGTCAGTGGCGGGCATGTTGGATATCGACCCCGGTGAGGAGTCGCGCGGTTCTGTTGAGGTGACGCCGATTGATGGTACCAGCGGCTATATGGACTACGACCCTTCAGGCTTACGCGATGCCGGCGAGGTTTCCATTACTTTGATCTGGAAAGAGAGCGATAGCGGCCAGCAGGCGCTGCGGGCAGATTACGACTCCGATACTAATAAGTATTACCAGATTGAATATCCTGAAGGCACGACAGTAGAGTTTACCGGCCATATTACCGGCTGGGGTAAGGCAGTGCCTAAGGATGACAAGATCACTCGCACTGTGAAATTCAAGATTTCCGGTAAACCCACTGTAACCGCAGGCAGCTAACAATGAATTCAGTTCTCACGCCTATTTTAGAATCCGAAACTGTTGTATTTGGTCAGCAGGAAGTAGAGTTGTTTGAACTGAGCGCCTACCACCGCTGTGAATATCTGCAAAGGACTACCGAAGATATTCCACTGCCGCAGGATGAAGAGGTGCCGGAAACTGAGCTGGAAAACTTTGGTCAGCTTTGGGCGTTCCGTGCAGGCGAGGTGAGCAAGAAGTTGTTGCTGGTTGCCTATGCCATCTGGATGAAGCCGGATTGCCAGGATTCACTGGAGGATATTCACCAGGGGCTGATCCGCAGCATTACCCCTAAGCTAATTGATGTGCTTTATGTGCCTGCGGCCAAGTTATCTGGTCTCTATGTAGAAGCATCCATTGAGGAAGAGAGCAGCGAACCAGAAAGCGAGGACAACGAAAAAAAAGGCTAGTGCCGGGTTTCTATTTCGCCCGGCAGCTCGCGCGGGATTTTAACCGTCCCGACTATTTCAATATGTTGCGCTCCATGAGTTCTACCGAGTTCGACCACTGGTATGAATATCACTCTGAGCGTCCTCTAAATACCGAAGTCCAGCAGTGGCAACTCGCCCACATTGCCGCCGGCACACTGGGGGGCAAAGTCTCAAACTTCCTACCTCAGCCGCACAAGCCCAAAACCGTGCAGCAACAAATCGCAATCTGGAACTCCATGAGCTGAGCAATGGCAAAACAAACTTCCATGGCCACCATGGTGGCGAATCTGGAGCTGCGCTCCACTCAATATAAGCGAGAGATGGCCCAGGCCGCCGCACGTAATAAACAGCTTACCCGCGAAATGAAATCTACCAGTTCAGCGGGCACTATGTTTGGCCGCTCAATGCGTGGTGCTGCTCAAGGGGTTGCAGCTATTGATGGTCCCTTGGGTGGTGTATCTGGCCGAGTAGGTGCCCTTAATGGTCTGTTGACTAATGGCGCGGCTAGCTGGGCATTGTTTGGTGCAGGGGTCGCCGGTGTTACTGCGGTGTTTTATCAGAGCATACGCGCCGGTGAGGAAATGGAGCGGCAGCAGCTCAAGATTGAGGCGCTTCTCAAGGCGACTGGGAGTGCCAGCGGCCGCACTGCAGAACAACTGGATGAACAGGCACGCTCAGTGGCTCGCGCTACCCTGGCCAGCGTTACTGGTATCAGGGAAGCCCAAGGCGTATTGCTCACCTTTAAGGGTGTGCAAGGGCCAGTCTTTGATGATGCTATTCGACTGAGCCAGGATTTATCAGCCGTTATGGGTGGGGATGCCAAGAGTGCAGCGCTGCAACTGGGTAAGGCATTAGAGGAACCATCGACCGGGTTGACCGCACTTAAGCGCGCGGGGGTGAGTTTTACCGAGCAAGAAAAGGAGCAGATTAAAACCCTGGAGCAGTCGGGCCGTGTAGCGGAAGCCCAGCGCATGATTTTGCTCAAGTTGGAGCAACAGGTTGGTGGTGCAGGTGCGGCTGAAGCTGGAGGCCTTACCGGTGCTACAGATTCCCTCGCCCAATCCTGGCAGGAATTTCTCGAAGGCCTCAGTGAAACCAGTGGCTCTACCAGTATCGCTACGGCAGGGATTCAGAAGCTCACCGGGGTAGTGGATACCTTGCGCCGAGGTATTGCACCAACTGATGAAGAAAAGCAGCGCACCCAGTTTGCTGAGCTTCATAGCCGGTATGTTTCGCATCAGCACCTGCTGGCCAAGGCGGAAGCCGAAGGTGTTCAGGTTCAGATAGAAATTCACCGCCACAAATCGGAGCAAATACGTAAACAGCTTGATGAGTTACAGAATGCACACATAGCCGCGCAGAAGAAGCGACAAGAGGAAGAGCGCATAGCTGAAGAAGCTGCTGCAGCGGCGAGGGAGCAATCTGAGCGCGACCGTATTGCGCAACAACGTGCCATGGCAGAGGAGGCCGGTGGGGCTCAGTTAATACAGCTGGATCAATTTCTGGCAGATCAGCAGGGAAAAATAAAACTCGATCATGAGCAGAGACTGCAGCAAATAGACGCCCTTCAGGTTGCTGAGCAGGAGCTGACAAGGCGCGGCTTCGATTCTATCGAGGCTCTGCGGGCTGAATACTCTGAGCGTGAGAAAGAGCGCTATCAAATGGCCCTGGCTGAAGAGCAGGCGCGTTCTGAGGGTGGTGAGGGCGATGGTAACCAAGCTGGCGCCGATGGTCTTACAGATGCAGAACGTCAGCGCATGGTGGCCCGTCTGGAAACTTTACAGCTTTCCTGGCTTACCGAGATGGAACAATTACAGGTCCAGCAAGATGAGGAAATGGCCCTGCTGGATCAGGGTTATGCCAGCAAACTATTTGCCCATGATGAATATGAACGCAGGCTCACCCTTTTAGAAAACAAACACCGAAAGCAGCGCGAAAAGCTCGAACAAGCTTCTAACAAAAGCAAGCTGAAAATGTTTACTGCCGGTGCCGGCCAGATACTGTCTGCCGCGGCTGCTTACAACCAAAAAGCGGCAAAGGCAGAAATGGCTATGGCTGTTTTCTCTACTGGGGTTTCGCTAGTAAAGAATATTGCTAAGGCTTCTGAGATCGGTTATCCGCAAAATATTCCGATGATCGCCGGTGCTATTACATAAGGGGCGCAGATCGCCGGCATGTTGTCATCGCTGAAAGCACCCGGTGGGGTTTCCGGTGATGCCAGCGCACCCAGTATGAGTACCGGGGGTGCGGTAGCAGCCACACCATCAGAGAGTTTTGCCAGTTCTGGTAATGATGGTTTTGTAGAAGGTGAAACCAAACAGCCGGCAAGCCAGTATATTTTTGAATTCCATGGCCCGGTTGGTGATCGCGCTGATCAGTTTATCGAGGATATAAAAACTCAAATTGAGGAAGGGGATCTGGTGTTATTTGATAAGAATAGCCGTCAGGGTCAGGAACTGATGGGGTAGGGTCATGCTAATTCAATACACTTCAACACGTTCTATTGTCGGTGATGGCAGTAATTATCAGATTGAAGCCAAGCTAAAACGCTATGATTGTAGTGACCGCCCCGAAAGTAAAGAGCACAAAGCGCTCAGTGGTAAAACAGAATACACAGTTTACCGCCTTGAAGAAGAATATCTTTGTCAGACGGTACCGCTAAAACTCACTTACACAGATTTGGCCCGTTGGCGGGAGTTTAAAAGAAGCTGCGCCTTCGGTGAGTTTTTTATCTTCGATGCCTATGGCAGTGCGGCTACTGCCGATTTTCCACAACAAGTGCAACTCAAATATAAATCCTTCAAAGAGCAGCGCCAGAAAGATGGCCGCTTTATTTTCTCTTTTACTACCGTCCAAATTATCGCTTAATCATGCACAACTTGTCGCCCCAATGAGAGGTGATTTAGATAGATGCTCTAGAGTAGAGTTGCTATTTGGTGACAACAATTAAGGAGGCATAGATGGGAATATTGTTCCGAAAATTAGCTGATGTGATATATTAGTCAGTAGATGGGTTTCAAGGCTATATCGTCCTTTAGCTGCTTCAATAAATTTGAAGAGCCGCCTTTTACCAAGTTTTAAGCACCATCTGATTGAGCTGCTCAAACCGTTTTTTACTATATTTTGGACAAAGATCGATATCAAAAATTGGACTCAAAATGAAAAAATTACTTTCTATTCTTATGTTGTCTTCTATCAGTGGTGTTACCTTTGCAGAGTGTGCAGGGGGGCAATGCGTAGCTGTTGATATTGATAAGCTTTACGTAACCACTGGTAATATCACATATGTTGGAACTAGTGGTGATGAGAAGCTGTTAAATTGTAGCGCGGAAGCAGGGGTGTATACGACTTTAGATAAAAATCAGGTAGGTGCCGATGCTATATATGCCACGCTACTGGCTGCGCAAATGGCAGGAAAAAAGATAAATATAAGAATTGTTGATGGATCACAGAGCTGTTCAATCCAATATGTCACTCTAGAGAGACAGTAAGTGAGATATGCACACCACTATTAAGATAGCTTGGTAGTGGTGATTTCTTACAGCGAATACGAATTTTCTTAAGTGTTCCTTATATGACCACAGTCCCAACAGGTGATTTATGGCTTATCCTCAATGCAGCTATACTTTAGCTTTTCGATAACTCACCTGTGAATTTCCCCAAGGATTTCCTTTCTGAATTGGGATCCTCGTTCTTATCGATATAAACACCTCTTTCAAGCAATTTGAATTGCTCTGGTGATGTCTCGTACCTTGATTGTAGCTGTGCTCCCAGCTGTTCAGTAAAAGCTAGCTCTTGTACATAGTCTACCAAGCGACTTTTTTCTTTCACTATCACTGTAGTCATAGATTAATCATGCGCAATAATTCAGAAACTTTTGACCGGTACAACCGGGGGGCTCAGCGTGAGCTGCGTTTGGTGATCGAGATCGGTTTTGATCTTCCCCTATATATTACTAGCCACAACGATATTCCCGGCCTTCCGTTAAATGCGATTCTTGGAAGCCTGAAAAAGTGCAGTGCTACCAGCCAAAAATTAATTCCCGAGCAGGGCCTGGCACAGATCGGCAATATCTCCTTTGAAGTGGTGGATATCGGCGGTCAGCTTTCCTATGTGCTACGTGATGAGTTAGAACAGGGTAACGGCATCAAGGGGCGTACAGTACGTTTATATCAAGGCTTTGCCGGGCTCGACTGGGCGGATTTTCGCCTGGAGCAAACCCAGATTGCCGAGGAGTCTATTTCCTACGCTGAGGGCGTTTACCGGGTGCGCTGCCGGGATATCCAGCGCGAGATGCGCCGCGATATTTTTATACCCAATACCGCGCGTCTGGCTGCCAATTTTGCCAAAGCAGATACCACCCTGCAGGTATTCGATACCAGCAGCTTTGAAGCGAACCCACATACTATTGCCTATGGCGATGCCCCTGGCCAATCCGTGTATTACCTGAAGATTAAATATCAGGACGGTTTCGAGATTGTGCGCGCAACCGGTAAAACGGGCAGTAGCTTTACCAACTGTACGCGCGGCCTGTTCGGCACCTTTGCCCGCGACCATGCCCTGCCTGAAGACAGCGATAACGAAAGCGGCGTAGAAGTTGAAGAATTTATCTATCTGGAAGGCCCTGGCCCCCAACTGGCCTATGCATTGCTGACCGGAAATATTCTCGGTACCAATAACGTACTGCCGAGCAACTGGCATCTGGGCATAGATCCTGCCTTTGTGGTGTTGGATGAGTTCCAAAACATTGGCGCCGACTGGTACAAGCCAGGCGACCACAGCAAGGGCAAAATCCTGCGCTTTGATGGTTTGGAAAAAGTCGACGGCAAGAAGTTTATCGAGACTGAAATCAATTTATTGCTCGGCGCTTTTATGCCAGTTAATGCGGCCGGCCAGCTGGGCTTTCGCCGTATGGCTGGGGTACTGGCTGAATCCGGCACAGTAGCCACCATCGGCCCCGATGATGTGAAAAGCCTGGGGGAACTCAAATACAACCTGGCCGGGGTGCGCAATATCTTTTCGGTACAGTGGAGCTGGTTTGAGCAGCCCGGATTCGATGGCAAGTTTTTGCGCTCGAATAATCTGATCGATGCGGATTCTGTTGCCGTGCATGGCGAAGCGAAACAACACAGCTTGAAGTTTCGCGGCCTGCACAATTCCCGTCATACCTATACCACGATTAAAAACACTTTCGATGCCCTGCGTGATCGTTTCGCCGGCCCACCGCTCAGTCTGCGCCTGGGATTACTGCCCAGCAATAACGATTTAGAAGTGGGCGATATTGTGCGGGTGAGTCTGCCGCAATTGCGCGATCACTCTATCCGCGGAGACAGGCCCTACGATTTTAATTTTAGTAGTGACAGCGAAGGCTGGACCCCTCGCGATGGCATCACCAGTTCCAGCGTAAGCAATGGTGTCCTTTCGGTAACAGTAAAAGGTGAAAACCCCTGGATCAGTCGCAGCTTTGCGCCCACTTTTTTAGGGGCGGATCTGCCCTTTATTAAATTGCGTGTGCGCCGTACCAGCGAAGAACCCATAGCAGCGGGCACCGGTAGCAAGTTGTTTTTTAAACATACCGAAAGCAGCAGCTATTTTTCCGCTGGTACTGCGGAAATGCTGGACCTGATTGAGCGCCTAAACGGGGCCAAAGGAGAGTGGCAGGAATTAGTTCTGAACCTCTCGAATAATAGCGACTGGACCGGCAAACAAATCGAACTGTTGCGCTTTGATATCGGCCATGACCACAGCGCAGACTATAGCTATGACGTGGACTATATTCGCCTGCTGCCAGCGCTGGGCCTCGATGAGTACAGCCTAGACCGCGCTATGGAAGTACAACGCATCAGTATCGATCAGGTGAGCGGTGCGGTATCCGTGGATCTATTCGGCAGTTACCAGCCTGCAGGCATGATTGCAGACCAGGCCGATAGTACTAGCGCGGAATTGCCGGATGCCTGGTACAGCGCTGAAGGTGCGGCCATGACGGCCAGTGGCTTGAGTATCGATGCCAGCGGCTTTTTAACTGCTGACGGTACTTTGGCTGGCAATGGCGATAGCCGCGCAATTTATTACTACCCGGGTGATCTTACGATTCCTGCAGGGCGCACACTTTCTGTGAGTGGCAATATTGAGTTGCGCGTGCGCGGTGTGTTGCAGATCGATGGCACTTTGCGCGGCATTCCAAGCAATAACGGCGTGGGCTTTCTCGGCTCCTGCTATGGCGGTGCTGGCCAGTTAAAAAATGCCCAAGAGATTGTCAACCGAGGAACGGCCAGAGGGGCTTGGGGAAAAACTGTCAAAGGGCGCAATGAGGTAATGCCGCCCCTCAATATCGAGAATAACGGTGGAGATCTACAAGGGATCCCAGATGATCTAGCGGGTTCTGGTGGCGCTCGCGGTGGTCACTCCTCTTTTTATTCCTTTGATGGCAGTTATGAACCCAGTGGCCGCGGTGGTTTAGGTGGAAAGGGCGGTGCGGGGATTGTTGTAATCGCAAGAGGTGTCGCCATTGGTGTCGGCGGCAAAATAGAAAACTCTGGCGAAGATGGCAGCCCCGGCATCACCGGTGATAGCAATGTAATTCAGGTGCCTGGAGGCAGTGGCGGCGGTGGTGCGCCTGGCGGCATAGTGCTGTTGGTAGACGGTACTCAGAACACCATGCCAATCCTCAGTAACAGCAAGATTGTTGCATGTTATGGGGAAAGCCCGGATAGCCCGGGTAATGCTGGTCACGGGGGCACCTGTTTAGGCACTAACGCCGTGCGCCTGATGTTTATACCCAAGTCACGCATACCCTATACCGACTATGAGGACCCGGCCTTAGATCCTGAAGTACAACAGGCAATCGACAAGGCTGAAGCCGCACAGGCCGACGCTGATGCCGCATTGGCAGACTTGGATAACATTGCCGCCGATGGTGTTTTACATCAAAACGAAAAGCTCATTGTGATTCGTGAATATGCCCAGCTTCAGTCAGAGCAAGCGGGTATTGAAGCACAGGCTGATGGTGCCGGGCTCGTAATAGAAAAAGGCAACTACTCCGGCAACCTGGCGGCACTTGCCAGTTACCTGGGCGGCCTGTTTCCAACCTGGAACGATACCGCAGCCAACACTTCTATCAGTCGCACAATATGGAATGCCAACTGGGAAGCGGTGTACAGCGCACGCCAGGTTTTACTCAACACCATCGCCCAACAAGCGCGCGAAGCGGGCATGGTCGGGGCCACGCTGCAGTTTCAGTGGGATGGACGACCTACCGGGTTGCTTTGGCCCACGAACACCACCTATGCCGGCGGCACTAAGTATTCTTTTAATGCTACTGCTGGCCGAGGCTTTATCCATGTACTGGCCTATGATGCCGAGGGCGGTCCACGCGTTGGTTTGAATGGTGTACAAGTCGGGGTAATGAGTGGACCGAATGACGCTAGTCTGTGGTACAGCTTCCCAGTCACTCTGCAGGCCGGTGCCAATGAAATCTCTATCTGGTCTAACGCTGCAGATGGCGGCACATACGGTGGCCTTGTGGTTACCCTCGGCGGTAGTGGTGACCCTGAAGCATTGCTTGGTGTTTCTGCAGCGGATGCCAAGGCACAAGCCGCAGCAAATGCCGCTCAAGATGCACAGGCCGATGCCGCGGCTGCTCTGTTAGATCTAAGCAACATAGCCGCAGATGGCAAACTGCACCCGACAGAGAAATTAACTGCAGTACGTGAATACAATCAGATCCTGGCAGAGCAGGGCGATATTGAAGGGCAGGCCAATAGCTACGGGATTACCACTGAGAAAACCAGCTACAGCGGTGCAATAACAGCACTTTCCAGTTATCTCAGCGGTGCAGGTCTAAGTAACACCTCAACAGTCACCAGCATCGATCGCAGCACCTGGAAAGCCAAGTGGGAGGCGGTATATAGCACGCGGCAAAAGGTGCTGATTAAGATCGATCAAATTGCCGGAGCCCGTGCAGACTGGGAAGAAATCTACGGGACCAATAAACCTGAGGACGGTGCCACCGTTGGCGCTACCGCACAGGAGCGCGCGCAAATTCGCTCGATGCGAAATACCTTTTTAGAGGATTTTTCTGACCTGAGCTGGCTGGATGCGTGGACCAAAGCCTTTGGTTCTGGTGGTGTGCAAGACTATACGAGCGTGGGCGGCTCTTCGCCCCTGAAAATCGGCAGCAGTGCTGCACTTCTGGGGAACAGTAGTTCTGATGGTATGGCCTACTTCCACTCAAAAGAACGCGTGCCATTCGATCCAGACAAGTTATACAGCATCGAGGCGCGCATGTTGGTATACAACGAAGGAGATACAGACCGGCATATGCACTGCGGCCTAGTTGGTTATGACGGTAGCGAGGCTTTATGTAGCGGAGTTGGAACTGATAGTTACAGTAGCCAGCACTACATTCTCACAGCCGGTCATACGCCGCCGCTGAGTAGCTGGCAAACCTATGTTGCCTACTTTAAAGGGAACTCGACAGCTAACGCGGTCTACAGTGGAACCCTTGGAGCTAACCACATCGGCAACCCAGCTAAGCTACATGCCAACGTGCGATCATTCTCTCCTATGTTTTACGTCAACTACCCGAATAAAAATGGTCGTGTCATTCTCGACTATGTAAAAGTTGACGTGATTGAGGTGCAGGACCAGCGCAACCTGCCAATGATTCAATCTGGTATCGCCAGCCTGCCTACCAGCTCTGCGCTATCCGCCTCAGATGATGGCAGTACCGCAAAAATCACGATTGCCGCGCACTCAGTGCAGTTTGGTTTCGGCACTATTAATTACAACAGTGGCAGCATCACTGGTTTGTCCTTCAGCACTAAATATTATGTGTACTGTGATGATCCCGGCACTCAGGGCGGTGCTGTTACCTATTACGCGACCACAAACATTTACCAGCTGGCCGCCAGCACCTGGCGCCGAGGTATAGGCACCATTACAATCCCGAGCAATGGAGGTGGAACCACAGTCCCTAGAGATCCCTGGTGCGTTGCCGCAGGCAGTTGGCTGCGCGAAGGTTTGCTAGCGGATAACTGCGAAAGCGGCGACCTGATCGACTGCTGGGATACCGGCGACGAGGAAACCCACCGAAGCTCCATTATTGGCGAAGTAGATACTGAGCCAGAAATACCCTGCGTATTACTCACCACAACAAGCGGTGCCCAGGTAATTTGCAGCCGCGAAACCCCCGTTACCGACCGTGCAGGCCGTGTCTATGAGGCGCAGCACTGCCAGGGGGTTGAGCTGGGGGTTTTGCATGAAGAGGAGCCGTTGACCTGGGAAACCGTCGAGCGGGTCGAATGTGCCGGCCTGCACACCGTGTACAAAATATCTGTAGGTGGTAAGAGCTACGCTGCCGGCGAAAATCCATTACACCGCGTAATCACTCACAACGGCGTACACAAATCTGATTAAGCAAAGGAATAGATAATGCCCAGCTTTTCCCCAATAACCGTACCGAACCTGGAAGCCTGGCAGTTCGCCTACACCATCGATGATGGCCACAGTGCGGGCACTATTGTGCGTGCAACGGTAACCCAGGCCACAGAGCCCACCAATAGCGATGCTCAAGCGGCTGCAGTGCTTAAATGCACCATTGCTGTTATCGATGATCAGAACAACGTACAGACCGATGGTGCCGGCGATCTAATGTCCAGCGTTTATGTAACCACTAAGACTCTGCAGACTGATGCAGGGCAACCGGTAAATGTCGCCGACCATGCAGCTGATTTGGTAGCGAGCTGCATTGTTGAGGTGGCCAATCGCCTAGCTGTGCATAGTTCTATTGCGGCTATGGCGATACCGAGTGGGTGATACTGGCTGTGGTTTTCAGTAGTGGAGTGGGCGTATCGCCGGTGCGAAAGCCCGAATTATAGGGCCACAGCTTACATCTACAGAAATTCCCCCCTAACTTATTGATTTAATTATGGGTAAAATGTGTTCAAGAGCGGGAGGTCGAACCAGACGACTTGAGCCGATGGCTCACTATCTCTGGTTACTATTTAAACGAAAGTCTATAAATTACCGCAAATAAAGGCTTTTTTGCGGAGCTTGGAGTCTCTCTCCCAGAAATAGTGGCCAAATGGATAGTGAGCCACTGGCTCTTTAATAAACTGTTAAGGCAAATAATGAATAAAGTCTTCCTCTGTATGCTGATGCTTAGTTGGTCTGTAATTGCAAAGGCAACAGATCAGAGTAGTTTCAACGGCTATTTAGTTTACGATGAAGAGTGGGTCGGGTTTTATCACTGTGGAGGTGATGTATACGGCTTAGATGACAGTAGCGATCTTGATATTTACTCTATGTACCAAAAAGAGAAGTCAGGTTTTAGGAAGCTTCTATATGTCGAGCTAATAGCAGAAGTCACGAATAATGGGATCTATACTTTTGGGCTATCCTCACCGCCGAGAGACATAAATCTCCGTATTACTAAAATTATAAAAACTGAAAATCACGACTCTCCAAAGTGTAGTATTGCTTCTGAAGCAACGATAATTACTATTTATGATGAAGCGCCAGATGCCTAGTTTCTTGTGGCAAAGTATAACGGGTACTGAAGCCGGGGCCAGGGTCCTTGTCGTCTTAACAAGGTGCGGCAGACCGACGTCTTATTTTGTGCATTTTTTGCCCAGTTGCTACGCTCCTATTTTCGTGCAAAAAATGCACAAAGTAAGCCGCCGCTGCGCACGGCGTTATGTGAGCTCATGAGTAAGGCATCAAAAATAGTAATCTGCATGATTCTGTCATGCGTCGCAATCGTAGTATTTGTATTTGGAAAACCCGATACACTCTACTATCGTCAGCACCCCATCAAGTTGACAATAATGGAAGAGGAAACAGGAGAGCCAATTGAGGATGTTGTGGTAGTTGCAAGATGGGTAGTGACTGGCGGCATGTTCAATACTCACTCTGTCGGAGTTCTGGATATACAAGAAGCTGTTTCAGATTCTAATGGCAAGGTGGTTTTTCATGGATTTGATAAGTATTGGCGATCTTGGTTTAGTGGAGAGTTCTTTCACTTTAGATCCCCCCAGCTGATTATCTACAAATTCGGTTACAAGCCGGCTGAATTAACCAACGGCCAATCACCAGACCGCTTGCTTTCTAGAAAGCACCCTGCAGAAGTATTTTGGTGGGGGAAAAAAGAAATATACTTATCGAGGTATCCAGCAGATCCTGCTAAACGAGCTGAAGAGTTCATGACTTCATTAAACAACCCTGCAAGGGATTCTAGGCCAAGTCTTACAGGTGGCTGCACCTGGACTAAAATGAGGCGTATGATTCTAGAAATAGACAAACAAATGAGGGAGGCGGAAGATCTCGGGTTTTATCGCTCTTCATTGGGCCCTTGGTTTACACCAGCTCCCCACGAGATTAATCGCAGTGATTGCCCTGGCGGGGTTGAGTGGATGAAGAAGAATAGACAACGTGCCACTAATCACATAACAATGCGTGCAAGCGGGACAAAGTGCTGCGCACTTCGCCCCTTCACTTAGCGTTATTTGTACTAGTAGAGAGATTAAATGAAGGTATCCGTTTCCGGTAGTATGGGAGAATCTGAAGAAGGGAAATTTATTATTATTTCCCTTGGTCATGAAAACTTCGTATTAAACATATGGGTGCCAATTACTGACTTGTGTTTGTTTGACAAGGTATCAAGTGCTAGCTGGGAAGATGGAGGTTTAAGAATTGGCACTTCTGCGGATAGTAGTGCTTTTTGGGGTATCGATGACGGCAAGCTTTTTATTGGAATCGGCCATGACAATCAAACTTGGGATTTTTCACTAAATTTGCCAGATGCAAATGTACTTCTTGAGGAAATTATTTCCGAGATGAAAAGGGAAATAGAATATGCTGGCTGGAATGAGCACAAATAACAAGGACAATCACAGTGGCACTCGTGCCTCGTGCACGTGTTGTCAACGTTAGTTGCTCTTAATGAAGATAATGAAACATAAATGCCCACACTGTAATAAAAAGGTGATTTCGAATTGGGGTAAATTCAATTCCAGCGCGTTGCACCCCGCCATTTGTCCAAACTGTGGTGGTTACTCTAAGCAGCACTACGCTGGTACAGCACTTGAGAGCTTACTGGTAACTTTTGGTGTTCCCGTAGCCTTGCTATGGTCTCTCCTCGCTAAAACCTGGTGGCCAGTCTTTGCCTCTGTGTTGGTTGTTATATCTAGCGGTATTCTTAAATTCTTATACGTCCCGATGGTTGCGGTTGACCTACAGGCAGCCAAAAACTATCACTGGTTTGCTTTTGGGTGCTTAGTTATAGTTCTAGCTTGGGTCTCCTATGAGGCACTTGGAAGTTAAGCAACTAACAAATCAATTAACTACGCGCCTTCGGCGCCCGACAGCTTACACTCCGCTTCGCTACATTCCAGCTGCGGGTTATTGAGGCGTTAAATGTCATCATGAATGAATTGCCATCGAAAGAAGAAATGCAGTCCATCATCGAAAAAGAAATCGATGGAATGGAGCCTGGGCTAAAGGCTTATGCATTCTCCATATTGATACCTTTGAAGAAAAAGGTTCTTAAATGGGAGTATGGAAACGACGAAGAGTTTCCCGCATGGGAGTTTGCCAACTTTGGTGAGCGCAATGTCGGTGCGGCGTACTGTTTAGGCGGTCATGGTGCAAGCGGTGATTCCTGGGGCCTCATATTCACCAATGATGATTACTTTGGTATGGATGCAGGTTGGTATAGCAGCTTCAAAGAAATGCTAACTGATGGCTGGTATGGGCAAAACATTTAACAAGTCAATGAACTTCGCGCCTTCGGCGCCGGACAGCTTACATTGCGCTTCGCTCCGTTCCAACTGCCGGTTATTGAGGCGTTACACGTCATGATTAAACGAACCATCGCAACAATATTATTGGTATTTTCAGGATTTTGCTTAGGGGGAACTGTGCAAGAAGGCAAAGAAGAATCTCAAGAATTAATGGATGCAGTATTACCGCTTGCACAAAGGCTATTGTCCGAACATGGTGAATTCTTTCCTTATGGCGGCGCAATGACTCCTGAAGGGAAAATTGTAAGTGTCGCAGCATATGATGGCGACGAGCATCCTGCCTCCTCAGAGGTGATAGACATGCTTCATAAGGCATTTCATACAGCAGCTAAGAATAAAGAATATAAAGCTACTGCTCTTGTCTACGATGTTAGGGTTCAATTAGCTAACGGCGAACCTTCAGATGCATTAGCTATCGAGCTGGATCATGAGTCGGGTTATTCTACTGTTGTTCTGCTTCCCTACACATTAAACAATGGCCAGCTTCAATACGGTGAAACTTCGGCGCAAGCAGGTGAAAGTAATGTCTTTCAATAGCAAGCAACGTGTAACAAGTCAAAGCACTTGGACGTGGCAAAGCTGTCATCTTTTGTGCAAAAACACGCACAAAAGCCGCCAACTTCACCACTCCGGTGTTTGAGGCGTTATATTACTCCATGAATTCAAAACTAAAGAAAAATGTTTTAGCCATAGTGGGGTTTGTAGGATTACTTCTCTGTGGGGGGGGCTTTAATAAATATGCCGGTAGAGTTGCCCACGGAGCACCGAGGTGAATTTAGCGTTGTTGGGAAAATCGACTCTTGCGATTTCAAAGGCTTAACTAGACACTCGCCAAAATTTTTTGTGGGTATAGCTTTGCAAGATTCTGAAGAAATATATCGAGTTAACCCTTTGCATAAAGAGCGAAAGTTTTATGAATCTATTTGCTCTTCCAAGAGCTATGTACATATAAAATTCCGTGCTATAAAGCGTTTGGTTGGTCCAATAAGATTTTGGGTAACCCATATTAAAGCAACGTAATATAACAAGCAGCGGCAGGGCGATAGCCAACGCTACGCACCTTTTGTGTTACTCGCTGTCGCTCAAACATTAACACAAAATGCGCTCCGCGCTGGCTGCGCCTGCGCTGGGCGTTATAAGTCATGATGAGAAAGTGCCCAAAATGTAAAGAGAAAGCGGTAAAGGTAAAAATGCTGTCTTTCTCAAGTAGAATGCATTGCGAAAAGTGCTTCTTCCAGTATGAATACACATCCTTATCTAAGTGGGTGATAGCATTTTACGAGGCCTGTATACCCATCCTTGCAATCTACATGGGGTTGGCACTTCAAAGCTTAGTGGTTTTTGGATCCCTATTGTTAGCTGCTCCATTTCTTGCTGAGTTTGTTTTTGCAAAGTATTGCTCACTAAAGCCAGTTGGCATCAGGGCCTTAAGGGAGAAGCTCCGTGGCAAAAGCTTATAACAAGCGGCTGTTGTCGCGCCTATGGCGCTGGGACGGCCATTTTGCCGCTTCGCGGCTCCATGGCCGCCCCAAAGCCGGGCGTTATGTGGCTATCAGATCAAAGCGGAAATGAATATTAGAAATTTTGTTGCGTTAGTTCTTGTTGTCTCTGGATCAATATTATTGGGTGGCGCCTTGTGGTCTTTAGCGGGTATATATACTTGCCCAGAGGGCACACCGGATTGTGAGGGATGGGCTATTTTGGGTGGCTATGTACTAGGTCCAACAAGCTTCGGGCTTCTAGTTGGTGGAGTAGCTCTGTATAAAAGGTATAGCGCTTGGTTCCAGCTTGTTGCAGCTCTTGGGTTAGCATGGGGCGTGTATTGGGGGTTTGTGTGAAACCGCATAACAATCACAGGCAGGTTGCTCCGGCCCTTCAGGCCTGCGCGGGACGGCCTACGCAAGGTTTCGGCCGCCCCTGCTATGGGCGTTAAGTGCCTATGAGCGATAAGTACAGTGCATATAAGCTAATTCTTGAAGAGTTAGTATTGGTTCTCGGAGAATATAATGAAGAGAATTGGTTCGCCTATTTCTCTAAATCCTTGGAGCTACTAGAAAACAATAAGCCACAAGCAAGTATTTCTCACTCATTGCGTGCATATGGAGGAATGTGTAGCTTCAGTGATGAGTTGTATTTTACTGGCGCTCCTCCAGTTGAGGCGCAAAGAGGGTATGAGCTTCGTGAATTACTATGGCAGCAATGCAAGGACAGTGAAAATGTTCTCAAGCGTATTTTTGAGCTATGAGCACTTAACAAATTTAGGCAAGCGACGCAGAAAAGCGCCGCGCGCCTGCTAAAAGCGTTAGGCACACAACATGGCATCGGAAGAGAAAAAGGATTTAGAGGTTGTTTTCAAGCCTTTGCTAAAGGAGCTCCGATTTCGAAAGAAAGGAGGGACCTGGTGGCGCGAAGTAAATGGATTTATTCAGGTCGTGAATATTCAGGGCTCTCAATTCTCAAAACGGTTTTACCTAAATTTAGGTGTTTACATTTCGGAAATTGGAGATAAGTCGCATCCAGCAGTATATGATTGCCATATCCGGATTCGCCTTGATGAGCTTCATTCCGCTAACAAAGTAAATGAGCTACTCAACTACGAACACGTTGCGCTAGGTAGCCCGGAAAGAAATGAGTTGGCAACTATTCTTAAAGAGTACGGCATTCCTTGGCTTAATCAGTGTTCGTGCTTCGATGGCGCAAAAGCAGAATACGTTTTACCGAACCGCGTCATGACAAAGCACCAGAGGGAGGCCCTAGATGAGTACTTTGCCTAACAAGGCCAGCCAGAGGGACCAAAAAACCGCCGCTTCGCTCTGGTTTTTCGGCCCCTGCCGGCGGCGTTAGGAGTCTCGATGGGTCAAGAATTTGAAAATTTTAAAAAGCTATATGATGAAGAGCTCCGCCAGGAAACACCGACTGCTGATTTTATTGTGGACGCAGCTTTTAGATTTCTCACGGAAGGAAATGTAATAGATATTCTCGAACTTTTAGCCTCAGACGAGATTGGGGCCAATGAGATGTTCTGGAAAGAGATTAACAGATCGCCAGTCTCAAACGAAGACTGGGAGAAGTGGGTTTATATAGTGGGGGAGGTAAGCCATGAAGAGTATAAGAGAAATATGCGAGAAAAAATCGAGCTCGTGAGGAATAATGTTGATCCACTAGAAAAAAGCTGCAATTCAATGTTCAGGGCTCAGTGATGTGTGGAGCTCCTAACAAAGTGCTGCTAGGGACAAACCTACGCTACGCTCAGGTTTTCCCCAGAGCACGACGTTATGTGTAATCGATAAGTTGGTGAGGCCCTAGTAATGAGAAGAGTAATATTGTTAACAGTATTTCTAGCGGCATGTGCTACGACTCCAGAGATGTATCAACCGAATTTAAATAAAGCGGTCTTGGTTGCCCAAAATGATGCTTGGGGAAAGTCATTTATTCCGCTAGAAACCCAAGCCAATACACGGATTGAAGCAATTGATGGTGAGAAGGTATCGGATTTTTTCAATAGTACAAAAAATATTTCCATTGATCCTGGAGAACATAAGGTAGTGGTTTCTTGCTATCTACGAAGGGGGGGGCTTCATCAAAAAGCGGAGCACGAGTTCATCCAAACTTTCAAGAAAGGCATAGTGTACGTTTTTGCGGGTAAGCTTGGTAAGGGCCCAGAATGTGAAGTTGATATTGAGCAACGTACATAACAATTACAATCAGGTTGCTACGGGCCTTTGGCCCTTCGCGGAACGGCCTACGCTGCGCTCCAGCCGCCCCTGTTGTAGCCATTAAATTTCATCATGGTTATATTCGCAGTTACAAGAAATGGCTACACAGAATTAGAGCCAATAATTAGATCGGCGCTGTATCCAGTATGGGTGGGCGATGGCGTGCTGAATGAGCAGGAGATAGATTCGCTACGATCAAGCGATATCGACCTGACTAACTTCAACTATGCAATAGATCCTAGCGATGATAGCGCGTTAGATGAAGCACTAGCCACGATTGCAGAGCACCATCCAAATGAACGGGTTTGGCTAGAGTGCCTACCCTAAATTTAACAAGGCATGCAAGCGGGACAAAGTGCTGCGCATTTCGCCTCTTCGCTTGGCGTTAAATTTCTATGAGCCATATTCACATTAATCACAGAGTTCTCTTGAAATCGGTGCTAATTTCAGCAATTGTGAGCACTGTTGTAATGGCTTTTTTTTCAGGCTATGGAAAAACGATTACACCTGATGGTGTTGTTACTCATTATTACAATTTCAGCTCCGTATTTTTATGGATGCCAATATTGTTTATGGTAATGATGCCAACCATCGTGATAGTTGCCTACCTGCTGGGTATTGTCCTAATCAAGAGCCGACTATTTTCATTGCCAATTGTGGTTATTGCTGGAGCTGCGGGTGGTGGCCTGGTGATATCTATGCTGTCGGGGAAATGGCTAATGTTCTCAATAGTTGGTTTGTATTACATTGTGTCAGGTATAGTTTCAGCAGTTACCTGCTATTACCTGTACAAAAAATTTAACAAGGCGCTCAATTCGCAGGCTTCGCCTGCTGGGACGCCAAAAAACGGCGCCCATTAGCGCGGCGTTATACCTCTTGGCGGTTTAGATGAAGAGAGTACGTGAAATAGAAATAGCATTAAGGGATTCGATACTAGTTTCTCTCTCGATAGAATATGAGTATTACTCTGAGCTTTTGAAACAAGGCAACTCAGTTAATATGAAGTTTATTCGCTTTGATGAAGAGATAATTGAACTTCAGTTACTCAATGTTTTGGAGGCCGACTTTTGCGATGATTACTCAGGTGTTTGCGTATCTCACATAAAAGCTTTGAGTCAAAATGATAGAATTACTTTATCATTGGATCCGTACGATGAACGTGTTGATGCTATTGAACAGAAAGACAATTTTGTGCTCACGGCTAAGCAATACTATATAAACGTAAGTCAGGTATAACAAGATGATGATGTTCGTTCCGGCCCTGCGGGCCTCCACCGGACAGCCCACGCTACGCGTGGTCTGTCGCATATCACGGCGTTAGAGCTCTCTAGGTAATTACGAAATGGTATCTGAAGGTCCTGTGTTCTCATTGGGAGAATATATCTCTGAGCACAAAGATGATGATTGTGGTACGTGGGAGAATGGTCACGCTCCTTATATTGAGTATGTTCTAAATCAATTTAATGAACAGGAATCAAAGGAATTCAGTGAAAAGATATGGATGTGGTCAGATTTTCACTTGTATATGCTGGCAGATCCAATTCTCTTTTGTAAAAATGAATATATTGATCGTTATTTTTTATATTCAAAAATATTTGGTCAGGTTGGTGATGTGGAATACTTGGAATACTTAGCTGAAAACCTACGAGCTGTTATTCTTAACTCGAAAATGAAAAATATGGATAGTGATTTTCTGAGCAGGATAAAGAGCAATCTAGTTAAGATAATTGAAACAACAAATAACCCGAATTGGGCCGATGCACATAATCAATTGATCAACTTATTGGTGGAAGAGATTCTGAGGAATGACGGGGAGAAAGCATGTCTCAAGTGGTAGCTAAAACTCGTCAAATTCTAACTCCACCGGACAGTCGACACAGCGTTCTGGCTGCCGTTTAGCAAAGCGATTATGAATCGAGTAGATTTTTGAGGATTATGAGTAATAAAGTTATTTTTATAATGGCCTTTTTTATGGTTGTTTGTGGGGTAGGTTGTGCAAGCCAAGAGGATCTTCTCCATGCTGATCTTTGGTCTGATGATTCATATATAAACACTCCTAAAAACAGTGAGGCTGCACAGGATCTAGGCAAAACACCTCGGGCTAGAATGTTGGAACAACGAAATATTGATAAAGAGCGAAAGAATCAATCATTAAAAGATCAGTTGCTTGATGATTTAGTTTTGGGTAAAGATGGGAAGATTAATTTTTAGCCTAATGTCAGTAGTACTCAAAGTATGGTGTCTCCGGCAAATCCATACAAAGCCATTAGATTCACTCTGGCCACAAAGTACGTGGCCTCCACTGGACTACCTCCGCGCTGCTCCGGCATCTGTTTATGGCGGCATTAGCTAGAAAAAGAAAATCGAATCATGAAAGAACCAGAACTAATCGTCATCCTACTAAATCTAGTCATCGTGCTTATTGCATATTTCATGATTTATCCTAAGTTAGCAGGGGCAGATGGAAATAAACTAGCAATTAGTGATATTTTTGCATCAGGCATATCGATAATAATAGCTGGCACCTTGTTCTGGAATTCAGGGCAAGAATTTAATGCCTTGTTTTTTAAGCTGAACTGGTTTTGGTTTACGTTATTCACATATGCTGCAATAGAGATACCTTTAATGCTTTGGTATTACAAAAGAAACAATGTTTGGGAATCGTTCAGCAGCTAAGAAGCATATCAAACACCTTCCAGCCGAAATTGGTAATTAAACTATTTTCAGAAATCATCTAAACTTTTGCCTGGGGACTCTTTTCCTGGGGGGTATCCGGAAGAAATGGAAGATGACATCGCCAGTCTATACGACTGGGTGGGATATTTGCCGAAGGTGGCAACTTGAGTGCGAATAAGCCTGTTTTCCCTGTCGTCAAAATGTATCTTGTGTTTGGCGGGCTAGACATTGAGTATTGAAACCAGTATTTTTCTAATAAAATCATAGCGTTACATTTTTGTGTGCGGAAGACTGGCAGTGTTGAGGTCAGCGGTTCGATCCCGCTTAGCTCCACCAAATTATCGTTGTAAATCAACGACAAAAAACCCGCTCAAGCAGCGGGTTTTTTTGTGCCTGAAATTTAAGTTCATATTAAGTCCGCCAATTCCTTTGGGGGTAAACAGGCTAAGCGACTTCTAACTGGTAATTAGCTTCGGCCAAAAACTCTAATTTTGTATAAATTTACAGTGATACACTTTGTTGGACTTGGCCGATAAAGTGATTGCGAATAGTTTTTCCTTTTTCACACTGCCTCCTGGTTATTCACAGTTTGTTTTGGGGGCTGACCTTGGGTAGCTTCAGAGTGCGCGGCTATCTGCTCGCGCATGCCGTTTATTTGTAACTGCTGGGTTTCTATTGTGGCCATCAGGTCTTGGGTGATTTGCAACAGCTGGGAGAATTCATTCATGGCCTGTGCCTACCACTTTCTTGAACCGGCCTATTGCCGGCTCCCAGTGCTTGCAGAGCTGGCAAGCCCAGCCGCGTAATAACAGCTTCCCGTTAAATACTGGCTCTGCGAGTTTTCCACAGAGAGGGCAGCGTATTCTTGGGAGCTGCTGGGCCTGGTTCACGCTGCTCCCTTCCTTTGGGTTTCAAGGTGAGACCACTCGACGCAAAGGGTGCGAAACTTTTTCTCGCCATGCGCAATGACGTTTTGGGGGTCTTTACCTGTAATTAAGTTGAGTGCGTGCTGATCGTTATCCCCATCCAGTAGAGCGAGTTCGGCAACGGGGACCGTAAAATCATTACTGTTCCAGGCCGAAAGCAATACCTGTGCAGCTATTGCGCTAGCGCCGGAGTAGCCGTTGGCTACGGTGAGTAGGGTTTCCACACTCTGTATTGGGCTGAAACTACTCATGCCGCATCACCTCCAAACGGAGGCCAATCATCACCCTGCGGAGGTCGAGCCAACGCAGGTTTTGGCTGTGTGTGGTGGTCTTTATGGCTTGAGGCAACGATTGGCCTGGTATAACCACTGGGGTGTGTTATATCGCGTTGAGTTAGGGCTGTTGGGAGTACATAGACTTTGGCGGTCATACGATTCCCTCGCGGTTATTGCAGATGCGGAGTGTTCGAATAGTGGGGCGGCGTTGGATACGGGTGCGTAATTGCTCTTGTGTACCCTTACCAATACCGCTGAGAACTGAGGCGATCAGAGCGAACTGAGTTAATCCGTGCTTTACCGCCTTGGCCACCGCTTCAGTGCTATTGCGGGCATGCAGCTTGTAAAAGCATTCCGCCAGCAGGTTAGTGACATTGGCTACAGAGCACCGCATAGCTTCGGCAGTCTCTTTGTTGGAGAGGCCGCGGGCGCGATGTGTAAGCGCTTCAGCTTGGCGTGGCGCCAATGGCCTTAGATTGCTGGCTGTGTGCATTTTGATGCCCTGTCCTTGGTTAACAACCACAGTAGCCGAAAGTTAATTTTTTAAAAGCTCCTCTCCTTGATATGCTCAGTGAGCGCTTATCACGGAGGATAAGAATGAAAAAACTAAGACATGCAGTAGTAGTAGTTCTGCTAGTGGCTGGCCTTGGTGGTTGTATTGCAACGAATGAGACGCCAGCGATTATTAGTGAGTACTTTGCTTTAGAGCACCTTTCAACAAAGCAAGAAGTATTGAGTAAGGTGAGGCAAGCTTTGTTACGGGATGGGTTTCAGATTTTGTCCTCTGATTTAGAGGCGGGTTATATCTCTACATCCCTAAAAAACAGGAAGCTCACGCCGGTGTGGTGCAAACGAGGGCAGAGATTATTTAGAGGATAATTACACCAAGACAGAAGTCGCCTTTAATGTGGTTGTTGATGATAGGGATGTGATTGTTCGCTCAAATATTCAGGGCGAATACTTACCGGGGAAGCCGGCTCGAGATCTTACTTTGAACTGTGTTTCTCGCGGTGTTATTGAAGTTGAGATGGTCAAAAAGATTCTGTTGTGATTCTCAGCATTCAAAAAAGCCCGCTACTGCGGGCTTTTTTGTGTCCTACTACAGGGGTGTAGGAGCCAATAATTACGCCACAAAACGATATATCTTTGCCTGTAACTTCCATCGGGGAGCGGATTGGATTGATGGGGAGTAGATAAATATGGCCCATATCTTCTGTATAGCCTTTGAAGGTGACCTCACCATTTATTTTGGCGATAACTCGGCAGCCATTGGTCAGAGGTTTGTCGGGGTCGACAAAAATGATTGTCCCTTCTGGATAAGAGCGCTGGCCTGCGTAGGGGCTAGTCATGCTATCGCTATTTACTCGTAATGCGAAAGCGCGGTTTGAGTGAGCAGCGGGGTAGGGCAGCCAAGCTTCGGCTTCCCCTGGCTCTAGTAGGTCTACGGCTTCACAAAATGCTCCCGCCTGCGCCCAGCTAATCAGTGGAATTCTTCCTTGGGTTCGTGGTCCTTGCGTAACATTGCTTTCCTCCTTGATACCTAGCTCACCAGGTCCACTGCCGGCACCGGTAAGAGGGCGATACCTCCGAAACTCTGTAAAAAAATCGAGCTGGCTACCCAGCTGGTTGTTACCCGTGCTCGCCTACGCCCTGATGTATTTGGTCCTTTGGACGACCAAGTAAGTGTTGAAATCCAGTGAGCAAGCTAACTGGGCATAAGTTTGCTGGTAAAACCTGAAGATCAACCATTTTCAAATCCCTCTGTTGCGACATGGTGATTCTGCTGCTTGTGGAGTAGGGCGGTAATTCGGTGCGCTATATGGAAATCTATACAGGAGGTGGGTGGTGAGCTTTGAAGCTGCGGCATGGGCCATTAAACGCAGGACTAGAACACCAACAGCAAAGCTGGTTTTAATCGCGTTGGCCGATTGCCATAACAGTGATACCGGGCAGTGTGACACGGGCAATGCGTACCTGGCCGACGTTGCGCAATGCACGAAACGTTCAGTGATCAATGCCATCGAAGAGCTGGAAGAACTGGGCTACTTGAGCGCCGAAAAATCCAACGAGCGCAGAACCAATTATGATCTCTTTTTACACGTAAACCGATGCAATGATTTCACCGATATAAATGACAACACGTCCTTCTCTATAGAACCAGTATGAAACCAGTAGAGAGAGGCACAGTTCCAAAACGCGCCAACCCCCAACGCGGCACACGCTTGCCTGGAAACTGGGTTCTCACAGATAAATTCCGCACCGAAGCCCAGCGCCTCCGCCCAGACCTGATCCCCCGAATCCACGACATTGCCGAAAGCTTCCGCGATTACTGGATATCCCAACCCGGTCAGCGCGGCGTAAAACTCGATTGGCTCGCCACCTGGCGCAACTGGCTAAAACGCGAGAAATACATCACTCCGCAACCCCGGGGGTCAGGGCAACAGCGAACACGAAGTCTCAGCGCAGTAGAAATTGCAACAGATACCAACTGGTAAAACCCAATCACCAAGGAGAGTTCACCATGTGCAAAGTCACCATTCCAGAAGCCATCAAACGGATTTCCACAACCAACCCCAGCAGCCCCCTAGCCGTATTCCGCACCAAGTCCGCCCACCTCGTGGAAGTCGTGTTCGCGAATACGGTGGTTACCCAATTCTGGATAAACCAGGGGCATATAAATTACCTCGGCACGTATCATCGAGATAATTTGCACGCAGCCGAAAGGCGATTTCAGGATTACTACGAGAGCATGCCGCAGGCTGCTTGATGGGACGCTTGGCTGGTTTTTTGTTGTTTGATAATTGCTTGGGGGGCATGACATGAAATTCGATAGTGCTAGACAAGCGTGGCACGACGCCTTTGATGGCTCCACAGCCGCATTTGATTATGAGGTCATGGGCGGCCGAAGTACGGTTTTATCAGCTGGGAGAGGGCGTAAGGTTGTAATTCGCGGAGAGGTGCAGGGGAGGGCCAATCAGGTTATTTACTGAGTGGATGCTCCAAGAGTCAGCGCGAAAGAAACCCCTGGGGCCAGGGACAGTGGCAACCGCATCATGGATGTCTGTGAGAAAGGGTTAATCCAAGATGCAGTTGCAAAGCTACAAGTGAATGACCCGTTGGCCTACTGCTGGGGCATGGCCGCCTACGCCCCTCTAGCCGCAAGAATTAAAGAGCGGGCAGCACTACTGCAATACTTGATGTCTGAGTTCGACAAATGGCAGGAACCGCACCCGCGAGAAAAGGTTAGTCAGCTAGCGCTATTTTGTATTAATGCGTGTGCACTGCGTGATGTAAATGGCCGAGTAATAGACCTGGGCCAAGCGCGGACAATTTTAGGGTGTGACAAAAAGCGTTGGGATAGGGAGTGGGTAAAAATTTGGAAACGTTTGCAGCGGCGTTTGGACCCATTACCCGCAAGAGCTTTAGGGCCTGTTTCTGAGGTTGTGCAGGAGTACAGAGGGCAGCTTAAAGCCGCTTGTTGACAGCTTTGTCCTGAGGGGGTATAAATTCCCTAGCATGCAGTTTTTCTGCTTTGCAGGAAACCCGGCCTTCCCAGCCGGGTTTTTTATATCCCGATCATGGGTCATGGATGAATGAGGGCCTTCTGTCTATGACTGTATTTAAGAAATATTAGATCGGTCGATGATATCCTTAAAAATAGTATCTTGTTAATTATTGATTGAGCTTTGGATGAAAAAATTAGCATTAGTCGTATTTGGTTTTTTGTTCTCTCTTGAAGTCGCTGCTGCGAGTAGTGGGTTTGTGGATATATCTGATAATAATATTCAACTTATAAATGGTAGTGGAATGAGTAGACTTCTTGTTTACGGCGTAACCATGAGCGGTACGACATGCACTAATACAGATGTTCCGATATTGTTATTCAGCGAAAGTGATATAGCTAAAGAAATGTATTCCATGATTCTGACTGCTAAAGCGACAGGAAGAAAGGTAAATATAATTTCTGGTGAATGTGTGGATCTAGTGGGGGTTACCTATAATTCCATCACCTCTGTCTATATGAATTGAGAGTGGAGTGGTTAAGTAACTATTTTTATCGGTGCTAACTTAAGTGGCCAAAATTAGTATTCAGTTTTAATTCTTTGTCTCTGTTGAAAAGTAACCCGGCTACTTTAGCCGGGTTTTTTCGTTTCTGGGGCTTTATTTTCATCTCTCGGTGAACTCTGTACTTGGCTTCATTTTGGACAAGCTGTCCGCTTTTATTTTCAAGGGGAAATAAGATATTGTCCTTGTCGTAAAAATTTACAGATGACTTTACAAACTTTATTCCTAGAGATTTAGCTATTTCATCTCATGGAAATTATCTAACTTTTGCTAAAAGCTTAAGCGGTTAAAAACTCATGCAGCTGTAGACATGATATTGACTAATCAGATGTCAGAATCTCCATTGATTTCCGCGATACATGAAAATAAACAAAAGTGAATATGCAATTATTGAAACCTATAGCAAATATGATCTTGGTTGTTAAGTGTGAATTTGGATAAGCACTTGCCTAGGTCACTCAGAGCGTATCAATTAAGTAAAGGAGCTACTTGTGAAGGCATTAATTGCATTTGCTGCAATCACATTGATGACAGTTAGTACAAATGTTATTTCAGATGACAATACTGCAATATTGATTCAAGTTGGTGGCGGCAATCTAGCCAATACAGATCAATCAGGCCTAACGACCCAAAATAACTTAATAGTTCAGACTCAAATTGGTACCTCTAATGAATCAGTTGCCGCGCAAAATGCTGGTACCAATAGCAGTGAAGCAACACATCTACAGAATGGTGAGTTAAACTTTTCTAGTTCGTCCCAGATTAATGACACCTCTCTTAGTAGCATCTCAATAGTGCAGCTGGGGCAATCAAATGAAGGCTTTGCAGAGCAAGGCAATGTCTCTCTAAGTGCTGCATTGGTAGGTCAAGTAGGATCATCGAACCAAGCATTTGTTGGCCAGCGTGATGTTGAAACCAGTTTTGCGAGTTCTAACCAAGTTGGCTCAATGAATGTGTCTTTCTTGGCTCAAATTCTTACCTTTGAAAGTATCGCTTTGATCAATCAACTGGGATCCATGAATCAAGCTAGCCTAGCTCAATCGGGTCCGGTCATGGCAAGTATTGCCTTGATCAATCAATTCGGAGATATGAATGGAGCTAGCCTTGGCCAAATAGCGGTTAGCGAAAGCAGTGCTTCAATCAACCAAGTAGGTTCTACGAATTGGGCCAGTATTACCCAAATTGGAGCGATGGCGAGTAGTGCTTTTATTAATCAGTTGGGCTCCACAAATGAAGCTATTCTCAGCCAAGGGAATGGGGTTGCTGGAAGTGTTGCTTACATGAATCAAGTGGGTCAAATGAATATTGGAGAAGTGGGCCAACTAGAAGCTATTGATAGTACTGCGTTTGTTAACCAGTTTGGTTCCATGAATATGGCAGGTACTGATCAGAACGAGGTTACTGGAAGTGGGGCCCTGGTCAATCAACTCGGCGCTATGAATGAAGCTAACGTTTTTCAAAATATGGTTACTTCAAGCAGTAGCACTATCAACCAGTTAGGTACCATGAATATTGCAGGAAACGGCCAAAATACCGTCGTAGCAAGTAGCACTTCAATTAATCAAATAGGTTCTATGAATGCAGTTGGTATTGGCCAGGGTACGATCACATCAGTTCATAATTTTATAAATCAAATAGGTGTAATGAATGTTGTCGGAATTTCCCAGGGGGGTACAGAAAATACAATCTCGCTTAATCAATTAGGCGTCATGAATAGTATTGGTATATCTCAGTCAGGTACAGAAGGCTCTATTAGTTCGAATCAAGTAGGGTCTATGAATGAGGCTAGACCTTTCCAAATTTCGGTTGCCGATAGTAGCGCCTTGACCAATCAAGTGGGGGTTATGAATGACGCTAACATTAATCAAAGTACAACTTTAGAAACTAGTGCATCTATCACTCAAATAGGTTCTATGAATGATGCAGATATTACCCAGCTATCCGCAGTACTTAGTGTTGCTTCTACCACTCAATTAGGAATTGGTAATAGCCATACAATTAACCAAGCTGGAGTTGGTCAAACCGCTGTAGTAGTTCAGATAGGAAATGGTAATGTAGGAACAATTACCCAGTGATAACAAGTTTTCCATCGCGATTTAGTTAAGATTTGCTTTACAGTATTAGACTTCCATTGCGAGCGAAACTGCTATCATTAGGTGCTTCCTGGAGTTGGAGTATGTTGTTGTAACTAGTTTTGTGAATGACTTGTTATGATCTTTTGACTTCCTCAATGTTTGACTATTGTAGAAAAATATTCTCTCTATAAGTCCTGAGGAAAACTAAATTCTTAAGTCTTGCTTAATGCGAGCTTTTTTATTTCTAATAACTCAATGTTCAATAATGACTACTTCCTAAACTGGGAAATGGCTTGTCATTGCTGTGGAAAAAATCATTTTAAAGATGAAACACTCAGACGCTTGATTCGAGTCAGAGAGCGTTATGGCAAACCAATGATTATTAATTCCGGTTACCGCTGTCCAGCTCATAACGCCAGATTAAATGCCACCATGACCCATGCCTCCGGCCAGGCTGTTGATGTTTCTGTAGCTGTGAGCGGGGCGCATAAGCTTATAAAAATTTCCTTAGGAGAGGGGTTCACCGGTATAGGAGTGAAGCAGAAAGGGCTAATCAAAGAGCGGTCTATTCATTTGGATGACCTTGGATCAATTTCTGGTAAGCATTCGCGCCCTACGGTGTGGAGCTATTAATGATTTTAGCTATATCCGACCTATTCGGAAAAGCCATAGACAAGGCGTTCCCGGATAAGGCGGAAGCTAACCGACTCAAGGAGCGGGTGGCACTACTACAATACTTGATGAGTGAATTTGACCAATGGGAAGAGCTGTACCTTTCAGAGAAATTGAGCTAGTTGGCACTATTTTGCATTATTGCGTGTACGTTGAGTGATGCGAATGGGCGATTAATAGACTAGGGTCATACGCGGACAATTCTACGATGTGACAAAAAGAGTTGGGATAGGGAGTGGATAAAAATTTGGAAGCGCTTGCAGAGGAGTTTGGACCCTTTACCCGCAAGAGCTTTAGGACCTGTTTCTGAAGTTGTGTAAGAGTACAGAGGGAAGCTTAAGGTCGCATTCTGACAGCTTTGTCCTGAGTAGGTATAAATTCCCTAGTATGCAGTTTTTCTGTTTACAAAAAAAACCAGCTCCCTCACCTGGGTTTTTTGTGTCTTAATATTCTATATGTTGATTTGTGAGTTGATAGACTGTCTATTTCTAATATGCCTATCTTTTATAAATATTGATCAAGTCTGCTTGATGATATTGGAGTAAAATTTGGTACAAACATTGGTTTGTCTGTTTTGATAATTTGCATTTGTGTACCAATTTGTCCCAAGCGAGAGTTATTAAATATACTGAAATCGAATTAACTGGCTTGAATGGTGGATGTTAAAAATATATTGAATTTTGTGAGCGTATTGGTGTTAATTTTTAAGTGACTATGTTTTAAAGGTATAAATAAATGGCCACCAGGTTTAAACTTTCTTTATTTTTAGTGCTTGTGTTTTTCTCAGGGGGTGTTTTTTCTCAGTCCTTACTCTACTCAAGTGAGTTTGATTTGAAAAGAAAGGGTGGGGGAGAATTGTATGGAAGTTGGGTTTCTGTAAACCAGGCGAACTATATTGTTTCTACAAGAGAAGAGCTTCAGAATGCTTTGGCTCAGGCTTCCGCTGGTCAAATTGTATATGTCAGTGATAACGCAGAAATAGATTTAACAGGATACTGGGATTTAGATATTCCTAGCGGAGTTACACTTGCTTCTGGTAGAGGACAGGATGGAGCTCTTGGAGGACTTCTTTTTACAGATGAAATGAGTAAGAGGGGGTTGTTCAATTTAGGTGATAGATCCGACATCAGGATTACAGGTCTTAGATTTAAAGGGCCATTTTCGGGGATCGAAACAGATGATTGTGGTAATAGAGATGCTGATGGTATACGAGTAATGTCATCTTCTTCTGTTGAAATTGACAACAACGAGTTCTTTGCTTGGCCCTTTTCGGGAATCAAGATTAATTCTTCAAGAGCAATTGACATACATCATAATCATATACATCACAATCGGCGAAGTGAGAGAACAGAAGGTTGTCGTTTTTATGGGCTTGGTTATGGCGTTGTTACTGACACTAGTCAGGATATGACTATTAGGCATAATCTTTTTCACCATAATCGTCATGATATTGCTAGTGCGGGTAGTATAGATGAATGGACAGAGTATGAAGCGGCATACAACCTAGTTTTAGGTGGAGCTAATAGCCATAGTTTTGATGTTCATGGAGGTGATGATAAAGATCATCGTGATGATCATAACGCTGGTCATTATTTTTTATATCACCACAATATTTTTTATAACCCCAACTATACTGCAGTTAAAGTTAGAGGAATACCTATTAAGGGGGCATGGGTCTTTGATAACGTTTTTTCTCATGATGATAAAGAGTTTGCTGTTCGACAGCATTATGTAACAGGGAATTTAACTGTTGGAAAAGATGAAGTTGGAGTAGAAAAGCCTAACGTTTATGGTGAAAAGGTGCCAGGTTATTGGAGTATTTCTTACTCTGGTGATCAATATTGGGAATGGCGTCGATTTGAAGATGAAGATTTTAATAACTTTGGCTGGGGAGACTTTGATGGCGATGGAGCGACTGATGCACTTCTTGCTAATGGCTCAGATTGGTTTACGTCTCCAAAAGCAAAGGGTGATTTAACCAAATTGGTTTCTTCGAGTGTTACTAAAGATAAGTTGCGATTTGGTGACTTTAATGGTGATGGGAAAACTGATGTTTTCAGAGCTAGTGGTGAAGGATGGTATGTAGTTTGGTCAGGAAAAGGAACCTGGAATAGAATTGGTACTTCATCTACAACAGTGGATAGCCTTTCTTTTGCTGATTTTGATGGCGATGGTATAACTGATATTGTTCATAACTCTAAAGGGACGTGGTCTGTATCTTGGTCTGGAACTTCCGGGTGGAAGACGCTAAATACAAATATGCCTGACTTTTCAGATTCAGTGATTGGTGATTTTAATGGTGATGGAATCGCAGACGTATTAAAGGCTGATGGTACTTACTGGTGGGTAAGTTTATCAGGTCAGGATCCATGGATAAAATGGGGGATATCGAAAATAACTGTGGATAGAATGAAGCTTGCTGATTTTGATGGAGATGGTACTAGTGATATTTTTATAGTAAGCAATTCAGACTGGTTGGTGTCTTTCTCCGGAAAGTCTGGATGGGAGAAAATTAATGCATCTTCTGTTTCTATTCAAGATTTAGTGATCAAAGATTTTAATGGTGACGGAAAAGCTGACGTGTTAACTAAGTTTTGATAGTGATTTAGCCCCTCCTTCATATGAGAGGGTTTTATTCTCTAATCTAAATCTAATGGTTGTTATAAAGTCCGCTTTAAGCGGGCTTTTTTATTTGTGATGATTTAATGTTCGAAAATAACTATTCCTTAAACCGGAAGCTAGCTTGTCGCTATTGTGCAAAAATCATTTTAAAGATGAAATGCTAATGCGATTAATTTGAGTTAGGGAGCGTTATGGCAAACCCGTGATGATTACTTCTGGTTATCGGCGTCCAGCTCAAAACGAAAAATTGAATGCGACCATGACCCATACCTCTGGGCAGGCTGTTGATGTTTCTGTGGCTGTAGGTTGGGTGCAAAAGCTAATCAAAATTGCCTTAGAAGAGAGTCTGACCTGTATAGACGTGAAACAAAAGGGTTGATCAAAGAGCGATTTATTTGGATGACCTTGTTTCAATTTCTGACGAGTGTTCGTTCAAACAATTTTAGGGTGTGCCGAAAAGCGTTAGGATAGGGATTAGGTAAAAATTTGGAATCGCTTGCAGCAGAGTTCGGACCCTTTGCTCGCAAAAGCTTGAGGGCCTGTGTCTGAGTTTGTGCAGGAGTACAAAGGGCGGCTTAAAGCCGCTTGTTGACACCTTTTTCCTGAGGAAGTATAAACTCCTCAGCATGCAGTTTTTCTGCTTTGAATAATTAAACCGGCTATTGAGCCGGTTTTTTACACCCTGATTACATAGAAGTTTTAATTAACAATGTAACCCCAACTCCAGTTTTCGATTTGGGAGTATGTTTTGCATGAGCTAGTCCCAACAGCATGTATTTTTTTGCCTTGAGCTTGAGCTGCCAGAAGCATTGAATATATAGCCGCGCCGCCATTTTCATTCGTGTCGAAAGCAAGCATATCTTTATAGTTGGAGGCAGTACAATCGGCGGGTTCATAGTTTAGGTCAGACTTGAATTTGACATGCCCTTTTCCTGACTCGTCGATACGTACATACTCAATATCAAATGAAGATGCGATGCCAGCTGCACTGGTGATTGATGAGTAAGATAAGGCAATGGCAATCGGTAATATTAATTTTTTCATGGTAAGATTTTTTACGTTTATTTATAAAATATTCTCATCTAAAAGTAATAAATTTGATCTATAGATGAGTTTGATATTCTTATGGTTTGATTTACTTCTATATACGGATAGTAATTAGTTATTCCATGGTAGAGTTTATTTATAGTGAGTATGCGGCCTTATGAAAATTAATAAATCCTAACATAAAGAATACGAGGGTTTGTTCCGCAACCCGATGTAATCTCAGGATCATAAGTGATCATTACTTCTCTATTGCCCATAAGGGCTGCTAAAACTATAGATTGAATATCATCAGAACCTTCGTCATCTTGAATTCTAAATGCCAAGAGCTCTCCAGTTGATTTACTTTCTAGCTGTACCGTCCGACAGTTTGGTGAATGGTGTCCTTCAGTAAATATAATTTTACCGCGAACATTAGTTGAGTCCGCCGAAACAAAAGGTGCGGCTGAAGCTAAAAGTAATGCCCCCAGAGTTTTTTTAAGATTCATGTTTCTTATCTGTCTTATTATAAAGAAGAGTAGCTTACTTATTTTTTGACTACTTTCAACCAAAAAACTAAATAGGAAATTTCTACCTCATGGATTTTAGCCTGACAAGATTTGCCTATGGGTCGAGTGCTACTTTGGGGTGATTGAGTTTGTATGGCCGAACCTTCTATAAGGTAGAGCGTCCATGATTGGGTAATCGACCGTTTGAGAGCTGTATCCCTGAGGGCCTATACCTATGTGAGCCCTATAGTTCTGCCAAGTATCCTAACGTGTGGGAACTAAAGAAAGTTCCAGATCGCTCGACAATCCTGATTCACGCCGCCAACTACGCCTCTGATGCTCAAGGAGGTATTGGAATTGGTATGCCTCTTGCTCCGGGTGCCTGGTGGGTAACCCAGTCGCGCAAAGCTATGAAGGAATTACGAGCCGTTTTGCTACCAAGATTTGAATTAAGTGTCACTCACTATATTTCGGAATAACCATGATTACAGCTATATAAGAGTTGATTAGTAAGGTTATAGATAAGGCATTCCCTGACAAGACTGAGGCTAACCGTCTCAAGGCTAAGGTGGATGCTAAGCTCATTACAATGGACCTGGAGGAGCTCAAGCGGGCTACCCAGGTGATTACTACGGAAGCTATAGGTGACTCATGGATACAGAGAAACTGGCGACCGCTAACAATGCTGACGTTCGTAGGATAGATCGTGGCTCATTGGCTGGGGTGGACAGCTCCAAACCTCGGCAAGGAACAAGCGCTCGCCCTCCTGGGGGTAGTAAAAATCGGCCTCGGTGGTTATGTCGTGGGGCGCAGCGCTGAGAAGGCTATCAAAACCTGGAAGCAGTCATGACTTTCCAGGGCGCAGTAAAAGAAATAACAGAAAAAACCAGTTATCTCACTGCTGTTAGTGTAGGCACTTTTGCCGGGTGGCTTGCAGATAACTGGTTAGGTTTTACTGGTGTACTGATAGCTGCAGCAAGCCTTGCCGTTAACTAGTATTACAATCACAATAGATAAAAAATATAGGAAAGGCTGTAGGGAAAACTCTGATGAAAGTCAGTGTTAGCCTGGATACCTCAGCATTTGATCGTGCTTCTGCTGATCTGCAGCGTCAACTCCCTTATGCCAGCTCTGTAGCCCTAAATAATGTGGCCTTTCGTATCCGGGGAAAAGAGCGCACAGCTATCTTGAATATCCACCCCAAATTCCTGCTGTGTGATATTGCCGATGAAAGTGCCACAAAGGTTGCCTCGGAGTCAGAGTTTGAAGTAGGTGTTTCTGAGAAATCCAACACTGTACCCAACAGCGTGCGCAATATTGCCAGCATGATCTCCGATGGTCGCCTCTGCGGGCACAATAGCTGGTACGTCAATGCTGACCCGGTAGCGCACGACACTATCGAAGTGCTCTACTTGGACGGCCAGTAGGCCCCAGTACTGGAACAGCAAAACGACTGGAATATCGACGGGGTGGAACTCAAAGTGCGCCTTGATGCCGTCACCAAAGCCAGGGACGCAAAATGTATAGTGAAAACCCCTAAAACCTAATACCCAACTCAGCTTAAAAGAATCCGAAAAGGGCCGCTTATTGCGGCCTTTTTTATTGCAGTAGCTCTAACCCAAGCGGGGAAATGAAATGGCTACTAATTTTGTACAAGACGGGCGCATGCTGGATTGCACCAATAACACCAGCGCAGCTATCGCTTACGGCCAAGTAGTGGCCATCGGTGCAGTACTGGGAGTGGCCCATGACAATATTGCGACTGGAGCGAGCGGGGTCGTCGCCATTGAAGGCGTATTCATGGTGCCCAAGGTAACCGGGGCAGTGATTGGCAAGGGGCAAACCTTTACTTGGGATGTTTCCACAAAAGCCTTTGATGATGCTACAGCTACAGCTACAGCTACAGCTACAGCTGCAAGCGGCGATATCACTGGTCCCACTGCCTTCGCCGCAGAGGATGGTGTTACCAGTGTTGCAGTGAAGTTTACCGGCGTACCAGGCACGGTGAAAGCCCAGGTGATTTATGGACCTGGACCAAAGAGCCGCAGAGCGCGCGTTTCGAAAATTGGATAAGCCCGCTACCTATACAGACGGTAGCGGTGGTGAGTCTATAGAGTGCCGAGTGATTTGCGAGAAGGGCCTTGATGGATTTTCTAAAGAGCGGGTGCGGGTACAACGCATTGAGTTCAGCTTTCTAGTGAGTGAGGTAGGAGCTCATAGTGTCGAAGCTATGATTAACCTTAATCGGCAGAAATTCAAAGTGCGTCAGCTGTTGGAGGATGATGGGGTTGTGCGGCGGGTACAGAGGGATGGGTAGTCCAAGCTGGCAGATCAGCAGGGAATATCTGATTACTGTGGCTGAAATTTATAGAATTGTTTAAAATAACGAATGGAAATTTGCCGAGATAGCAGTTACAACTTTGGATAATTGTCACCAAAAGCAAGCTTCCAGTAAAATTTTATATTAGCGAAGAGGGATAAATGAAAAAGTATTTGGTTCTAATATTGATGTTTATTTCGATGAATTCATTTGCTGGTGCAGGATATATTACCACGGGTGCTACAGTGACAAAAGTATCAGCAACTTCACAGAATGCAGATGCTTTTTGGGTATGGTATTCATCAGGTACAGATAAGTGCTCAGGAAAGGTAAAATTTCAGCTTGCTAATGCAGGGACTGAAGGAGTATTTCAACGAACTTTTACGCTAGCAACGACAGCTTTAGTTTCTGGCAAGCGAGTTGATGTTTATAGTTATACGGATGATACTGATTGTTTGTCAGCGGTTTCAATCGATCTAATTGGTTAGTTTAATTTTTTTTTAAATATTCCCTAAAAGATATAAGTCAGCGAAAATGTTGAGTTTTAAAGAAGCTACCATAATTTTACACTCTTAATATTGCATTAGGTGAAGTCATTTAAATAGCTTGCTTGGTTTTTCCGCGATTAGGGGCGGGAGAAGTTTTGGTTTAGAGTAGCTCTCTTTCTAGATTTTATATTGAGCGTCAAGTTGTCAATTTATTAAAGTAGGAATTACATGAAAAAAATTTTGAAACTAACAGTAGTAACTTTGGCAGTCTTTCTATCAGGATGTGGGCTAATCAAAGAAAAAAGACAGTTAGCTATTTCAGAAGTCTACACAAGTTTAGACTCAGCTGCCTCAGAAGTTCCTTCCATGTTAAAGCTTAGTAGAGGGGATTCGCTTCAAATAGAAATTAGCGAAGGTCTATCACCTCGGCTAAAAAGAGGTGAACATACAGATTATTTTGAAGTGGTAGAAGTTGAGGGTGCTAAAGAGACGGAATTCTCTTTAGTGCTTCACGCCATGTGTGATTGCTTAGGTTTGAGGAAATGGGCAGTGCTATCAGAAGTATACTTAGTTAGCCCTTCTGGCAAACAAGTTGAGTTGCATCGGTCAGGTTTGCAGTCTATGACGGTTGCAGGTGAATTTAAGGAAATGGGTCTTCACAAGTTTATTATTATTGCTTCCTCTAAATATGAAGGCCAGAAAATGGGAAGTATTGACGGTTATCTACCACTTGGTAAACCTGCACAAGTTATTGAACTTAGTTTACCTTTAACTGTTCACCCTACAGGTACGCTAAAGGTTGAATATGAGTAAACTTAAATATGGAATCATAATGATTCTGTCTTGCTTGCTTGTAACTTCGTGTGCGACTTACAATCAAAAAGAAATTGTTAATACTTATCTTGCAAAAAAAGATACTTCATATAACAAGTTTCCTATAAAGAATCTCTTTTCTTATGCGAATGACTGCAAAAATCATGGTGAGAATGAATTTTGCTCTTGTGTTGAATGGGCTAAAGACTCTTCAGGTAAATTACCAAAACCCGAATTTGGATTGGTAGACGAGGAGAAATATATGGATCAGGCACTTCCTGCTCTAATGGATTATTTCGATAAGTTAGAATCTTGTGAAGTGTTTGCGCCGATTTCAATTGATTTTGAAGTGCCGGCCAATACGGCTGTCGCAGAAAGAATTTTACTGGAAAATCAAGATAAAATACTTACGCCAGTAAATTCTAGTGATATTGAAAATATTCAGAAAGAGATAGGGTGGACTTTCAAAGTTAGTAGTGTCAAAAAGAAGCCCAGCTTTACTAGAGGGAGCTTTGTATATACGGGGAGAGTTGGAGATCAGGAGAGGTTTGATTACTCAGGTAGTGATTCAAAGTATGCCTATATCAATGGTGTAAGGCATTTTCTTGACAAAAAACAGAGCCCAAACATATTTAAAGTTAGTGGGTTGGGTGAGTGTAAGTTTGTATTGGGAGAATGCATATATGGACCTCCTGGTGATAGAAAGAAAGTTTTTACTGTTTTTGAAAATGGTGTTTGGATTCATAATGTTGGAGCTCTTTCAATAAGACATAGAATGTTAAAAAAAATGATCTACGATAGAAGTGGAATTCCTCTTTATGAATATTGGGAGAAGCCCAATTTTACATATGAAGCAATAAGACATGAAAAAAATATTTTTAGGGTGAATGTAGCTGGTTTTTTGTGAAGATAGTTATATCTAAATGGGCTCTAAAATAGGATCTCCCTTTAAATTTGTCTAGTCATCACAGAAAAGGTATTTCGGTCGCAAGGCACTGCTGTGCTATCGATATCTGAACCCGCACTAGCGGGTTTTTTTATGTCCGAAATTCATGGAGCGATCCCTAATGACCCAACGCATAACAATACGCGATGCCGTACAAAGCAAGCTACAAACCCTATCCGGCTAAACATTCCCACCCCTTGGGACCACAGAAGATATAGATTCAAAAAAGGCTATCGGCTATTGGGCTGGGCTTTACTACCGAAAAAGCTGGTCACGACATTCATGGCGGTAACAATCGACAGCTGAATCTATTTATATCTAAACTCTTTTTCATGTTTTTTTGTACCCTAGGTTTATCAAATGAGGAGTAAGTTTTGGCTCCTGAAGCTCGAGGATTTGTTAACCACTTAATTGTTTTAAGCTAAAAGCGAAACGTTCGTGCCATTAGTTTTATTAAATTCTTTTAGTTTTATAAGTGATTCACATGGCGGCGATACTTTTGGTCTGATAATATCTCGAGCGATATAAATGTATGGAGATAAGAGATGGAATTTAGGTGTTTTTTAGCTATATTTTTGATTTTTTTTGGTGTCAAAGCAGTAGCTTCAAATAATGTTATAGACTATGGTGCCATTCCGAATGATGGTATTGATGATACTGCTGCCTTTCATAGAGCGATTGAGAATTCTGATTCTATTGTTTACGTCCCTGCGGGCGAGTTTAATCTATCTGCCAGATTGAATTTTAAAGGTGATACCCTTTCTATAAAAGGGGATGGAATTGGAGTTTCTAAGCTTGTATGGGCATCTGGTTCCAATGGTATTTATGTTGAGCCACCTTCTGGGAAGCACAAAGTCGCTGTAATTCAAGGGCTTACTTTATTTACTAAGTCATCAAATTCTGGTAGTGCTTATCAGTATAATGGGAAAAATAGCATTGTTAATGATCATATTCAGCCAAGAACTAGGCCCAAAGTTATAGTTCGTGATGTAGAGTTGTCAGGTTACACAGGAGCAACTAATAGTGGCTGGAATACTGGCTTAATAATTGACACTGCTCTAGGAGTCCACATAGATGGATATTATTTTTCTGGTCAAGTAAAGAATAGTACAAATACCCCATTGAGTAGTAGGGGGATATGGATGAGGGGGAGTGGTCACTCTGTCCAGGTTACAATCGAAGAGGCTGAGATTTACTATACCAATATTGCGATAGATGTGACGAATCATGAGGGGCTTTATATCTCAGAAAGCAATCTTGTATTTGTTAATTATGGTCTAAAATTTGCAAACTCCGCTGTTGAGCCACAGTTAAACTTATCAAACTCTCATCTTAATTGTAAAATTGGTTGTGTTTGGCTTGATAAAGTTGCTCAAGTAAGTATTAAAGATAATTTGATGTATGGGCACCATACATCTAGTCAGTCTGTATTTGGTGTGCAGCTATTTAGTGGCTCAGATCATTATAATATTTCTAATAATACATTTATTAACACTTCAGGATCTTTTGGTTTTAATAGTGTTGTTGTTCATTCGGATAAGGGCATTATATCTGGAAATATTTTTTCGCTAAAAAATAAAGGGGCAGGGGTTTGGTTTAAAAGTTCTGCGAGCTATGGTAAAGCTATCAATAACATTTGTAATAGTTGTGCTACTAAAGGATTGAATCAAGGCGGTGGTACTAATAGTATTAATTGGTTATGGTAGTTAGAAGCTATACTGAAATGAATGAGCGTAAATTGTAAATCTTAAGTAATCTATTCTAGATATGTAATATTTTTGAATTTCAGCTGGTTGCTGAAAATAATATAAGAAAGCTGTTTTCTGCCATAAATACTGAAACCCGCAATAGCGGGTTTTTTATGCCCAAAATTCCCGGAGCAATTCCAATTACCCTACGCATTACACATCCGCAATATGGTTTTAAACAAGCAGTAAACTCTATGCGGCTACACACTCCCACCCTCTGGCACCACAGAAGAAATTGATTCATTAAAACTGCCATCCATTGTGGTGGGCTTTATAATCGAAAACACTGAATACGAAATGCATGGCGCACCAGTAGGTAGCTGGATCTGACTATTGCCGTGGTAGTAAAGAGCGATGGCGGTATGTATGCCGCACTGGATCAAGCGGCTGCAGATATTGTGAGTGTCCTCCAAGATGACGCGACCCTGGGCAAAACCTGTGACTTATTCCTACTCAGTCAAACCCAGAATGTTACAAAACAAAATTTTCCCGCAGCGATGATGGCAGCTCTTATTAGCCAGTGGCTGGCATGTTGGATATCGACCCCGGTGAAGAGTTGCGCGGTTCTGTTGAGATGACGCCGATTGATGGCATCAGCGATTAAATGGACTACGACTCTTCCGGCTTACATGATGCTGGCGAGGTCTCTATTACCTTGATCTGGAAAGAGGACGATAGCGGCCAACAGGCTCTGCGTGATGATTACGACATAGGAAATCGCAGAGTATGCCGCCCGGATGTTGTGTATGAGTGTTAGCGGTAAGGTCCGTGTGCTCAATACTATCCGTACCGAAGACGTGTTAGTGACCGCTTCCTTTCGGACTAAACAGAGGAAGCATGATTGCTGTTTAAGCGGGCTTGTATGATAATCCGATACGCTTTGGTGCTCCAGGATGAAGTGTTTGAATTTAATAACTGAATTATTTTTAGTCCTGTAATTCTGGCTGTGGTAGCATTGCGCCAAAAAAATAGATGGACAATTAGAGGCTATGATAAACGTGAAATTAAATGTTAATGAAAAAGGGTTCTCAACGGGTATAAAATTTTTATTGCTTACTATATTTCTTATGCCGACTGTAGCGCTGGCAGGGATTTCGCGTCACAACAGTGTAGATTGGGTTCTGGTCAGTAGTAATAAAATGAATAAAGCTAGTTTTGTCCAGTTTAAAAACAAGCTTGAAAATGATGAATGTTTCATGGGTAGTAATTCTGCGAGAATACGCTTTTCAAGTGATGATAGCTCATTGTTATCGTTACTTCTCACTGCTAAAGCTGCATCACTGAAGGTTGGTTTTTATTACAATACGAAAACTGATTTGCCAGATGTCACAGGTCATGGGACGGCAGAATGTGAGATTGTTAATGTGTGGTTAGAGTCTTAATAATATCGGTATATGTAATATATTTTTTAATTGCTAACAGTATATGGTTAGCTGAGGTTATATGAAAACTTTTTCTACATTTTTTCTTTTGGGTAGTATTTCAATTTCTGTAAGTGCAGAGACTACTAAATGGCTTGCACCTGATAATATTCAAGAGTTTTATCCAGATCGTGGCGGCGTAAATGTGGTTTTGGCGAAAGTCTCTTCGGATTATTCTATATGTAATGATGGGCGCAGATTTTATTTACCTTTAACCCATCCAAATTATGAGGTTACATCTTCAACACTTCTCACGTCATTTGCCTCCGGGAAGAGGGTCAAGCTCATTATCAAACAAATCTCTGGCTGTGCTCCTGAAATAGACAGGGTTGTTCTTGTTAATTACTAGACTCGGTAGCCTAGTTAGTCATGCTGCTTATGCTGGCTAGCCCTTTGAAAGCATTATTTGCTTAGATTGATGCGCGGGGTATTGTGGATATGAATTTAAAATTTTTTTTAAAAGATAATTATTACATTACTGCCCTGTCGTATTTAAAACACCAAACCCGCTCTCGCGGGTTTTTTTATGACTAATTGAGGCGCTGTTAAGGGCCACAGGCAACGCCAGTGGATGCACTACACAGGAGTTAGGTGAGCACGCGCTCGGTGGCTCGCAATACCCTGGCGAGCGTTTCCGGTATCTCCGATGCGCAGGGTGTGTTGCTTACCTTTAAGTCAGTGCAAACCGACGTGTTCGACCAAGCCATTGTGCTATCGCAAGACCTGGCAGCAGTAATGGGTGGCGATGCTAAGAGTACAGCGCTGCAACTTGGTAAGGCGCTGGAAGACCCAGCAAGCGGCCTGACAGCACTGAAACGATCTGGTGTCTCGTTTGCCGAGACAGAAAAAGGACAGATCAGGACCATGCAGGCGAGCGGCCAAGTGGCCGAAGCGCAGCGCTTCATCCTGGCCAAGCTGGCACAACAGGTAGGCGGGGCTGGCTCTGATGAGGCGGGCGGACTCGCCGGCCAGGTCGAAACTCTAAGCCAGAACTGGCAAGAGTTTCTGTAGGCAATGGGCAGGACCGAGGAGGCCTCCAAGAATGTTGGTTTTATCGCCGATGTAGTGAGCTGGTGGCGTACTGTGTTGATGCCAACGGAAGCCGAGAAGAATGCGGATAAATATTTCGAGCTGCCGGAGAAGTATTTGTGGCATCAAAAGGAATTGGAGAAAGCGACGGCTCAATGTGAAGCGGCAAAAATGGAAAAACAAAGATATTGGGTAGAAAAATACCGTATACAACTACAGGAAATTAAAGACGCTGATCTAAAAGCGGCAATGGCGCGGCGAGACGAGCAGAAAAAAGCGGCAGAAGCATCAGCGGCAACCAGCGAGCAAGCAGAGCGGGATTAGGCCGCGGCAGAGTTTAAGCGTCTACAGGATGCGGGCTCTCTGCAGTTGAATCAGCTGGATCAATTTCTGGTCGACTAGAGCGGCAAGATTAAACTCGACTATGAGCTGCGATTGCAACAAATTGCGGCGTTACAAATTTCTGAACAGGAACTTAGTAAGCGAGGTTTCGAATCTACTGAGGCGTTGCGGGCTGAGTATGTCGAGCGCGAGAAGGCACGCTACCAAATGGCCCAGGCTGAAGAACAGGCGCGCTCGGAGAATGGTGAAGTTGATGGTAGTCAAGCCGGCGCAGATGGACTCACCGAAGCGGAACGCTAGAGTATTGTGGCCCGCCTGGAAACCCTGCAGCTTTCCTGGCTCACTGAGATGGAACAACTGCAGGTGCAGCAGGATGATGAAATAGCCCTGCTACAACAGGCATTCGCCACCAAGCTGATAGCTCATGATGACTATGAGCGAAAACTTACCCTACTGGAAGCTAAGCACGCAAAACAGCGGCAAAAGCTTGAGCAGGCTTTCAACGAAAGCAAACTGAAAATGTTTACTGCCGGTGCCGGGCAGATACTGTCTGCTGCCGCTGTCTACACCATGGACGACGGCCGCAGCGCTGGCACTATTGTGCGCGCAACGGTAACCCAGACCATAGAGTCCACTAATAATGAAGCTCAGGCTGTTGCGGTGCTAAAATGCTCCATTGCCGTTATTGATGATCAGAACAATGTACAGACTGATGGCGCTGGAGATCTGATGTCCAGCGTTTATGTAGCCACCAAAACTCTGCAGTCTGATGCGGCCAGCCGGTAAACGTCGCCGATCATGCTGCTGATTTAGTAGCGAGTTGTATTGTCGAGGTGGCCAACCGCCTGGCTGTGCATAGTTCTATTGCGGCTATGGCGATACCGAGTGGGTGATACTGGCTGTGGTTTTCAGTATTGAAGTGGGCGTATTGCCGGTGCGAAAGCCCGAATTATAGAGCCATGGCTTACATCTATAGAAAGTTCCCCCTAACTTATTGATTTGATTATGGGTAAAATGTGTTCAAGAGAGGAAGGTCGAACTAGGCGACTTGAGCTGATGGCTCACTATATCTGGCTACTATTTGAACAAAAGTCTAAAACCTACTGCAAATAAAGGCTCTTCTGTGGAGCTTGGAAGCTCCCTCCCAGAACTAGTGGCCAAATGGATAGTGAGCCACTGGCTCTTTAATAAACTGTTATGTGTAATCCACGATGAAGCTACTGCTGCTAACGATTTTATGCGTGAGTTCATACATTCTTATGGTTTGGCTTACGACCAGAGAGAAAAAAGATAAGCTTCAATCTCTCAAATGGGTACTGCAAGCGACACTAGGCACCATGTGTGTCCTGTGGCCGGTACTATTTATTAGCAAGTTTTGGGTTCTGTTCGTGGCAGCTTTGCTGCTGGTTATAGTAGCTTACTTAGGTTCGCGAGGCGGGCTTTTCGGTAGGCTAAGTAAAAATGGTATGCTTGGTGGTTTCTGGTTAACAACCCCTTTATATGTCTACTTACTACCAAACACATAACAGGGGCCGGCACATCGCCGCCTCTGGCGGCTGGACTCGCCACTACGTGGCTCGCCTGTGCGGCCAGCGTTAAATTTCATTCAGGATTAAAACGATGTTTTCATGGATAGTATTTATTTTAGGTTTGGTTGCTTCATGGCACTACACAGACCTTCAATCAGAAAATGCATTTCAAAGTGCGATCTCGCCAATTTTAGTAGGCGTATTTCTAATTCTACTGCTAATAAAATTTGTTTTTCTTTTAGGTCCGGATAGTGGTCGTGGTGGTCACGGTGGAGATAGCGGTGGTGGTTTTGGAGGTGGTTTTGGAGGTGGTTTTGGAGGTGGTGATGGGGGCTGTGGAGGCGGAGATGGTGGCGGTTGCTAATGCTAACTTTAAAGTGCATGACAAAAACATTTAACAAAAATGTCAAACACCGCTACATGCCTTCGGCATTCCGCTGGACTCGCTTCTGCGTCGCTCGCCGCTTACATTGGCGTTATAAATCTTGGAGAGTTTTGTGCTCGGAAAGCTGAATGCGATAGCTACATATATAGCTTGGTTATTTCTTGGAGGTATGATTGCATCCTTTGTTCTTGGCTACTTCGACGTTACTTATGAGATGCCCGTCTACTATACGATCTTTGGCGGTTTCTTCTCGTTTGCAATCATTCACTTTGTATTGGTGTTTTGGGTACGTTGCCCGAATTGTAACAAGTGTTTAACCTTTCAGGGTAAGCATGGGGTTCATCCTGCCTCTATACACAAAAGCTGGTCGTCCGTTGTGCTCCACTGGTTTTCAGGTAGGGTAGGTTGCATACATTGTGGTACTACAGTTTCTACAAATGATTTATAACAAGACGCAGCAATCGCTCCCTTCGGTCTCAGGGATAGCCAAAACGCTGCGCTTATTTGTCTGCCCCTGTGCGGGACGTTACATCTCAAAGTAGTAGAAATCATGGATAAATGGACAGAAAGTCAAATAACACCAAATAAGGGATCTGGATTCAAGAAAAAACACGCTTTTCTTGGTGTTGCTGCAATAGTCTTTGCTTTTATTGTGCATTACTTATATACATGCACCTGCATTTTTGGTTCAACTATTTGCCATAAACAAGGAAAGCTTCACGATGCAAAGGATCCTTATATTACTGAAGTTAAATTTTCGTTTTTGGCCGAACCTGGCAAGCTTGTTTATCCTTGGGCATCTATGATGTTAAAAGAAGAAGGAAGCGTCGGGGTCGAACTTACAATTGATAAAAATGGAATAATTACAAAAAGTAAGATTTTCGAGTCTTCGAAATTTGAGTATCTTGATCAAGCGGCTCTGAATTCAATTCCAACATTGCTCGTTGATTCTTCAAAAATTGATAACGAGAATGGCTCCATTAAAAAAATTAAGTTTACTTTTAAAATACCAAATGAGAAAAATGTAACAAGTTTAGGCATGGGACGTAGCTGAAGCTACGCCCATGTTAAAAGCGTTAGGGCACTTTACAGCGCATGAATAAAGCAGAAGAAAAAATTGTAAAACACATCGAAGAGTACGGATGTCATGTTACCTCTGTCTTTGACCCTAAAGAAGAAGATCCTAGCTTCACCTATAGCATTGGCATTAGCCAATGCACTGACGCTCCGGAGGTTATTGTCTTAGGGCTCAGGAGCGAGCTTAGCTCTTGGATAGTAAATGAATACAACCGCAGGGTTACTGCTGGTGAAAAGTTCGAAGAGGGTAAATTTTACGAAGGATTCCTTGATGGCTTCGAAGTCACCTTTGAGGCTGTCGCTAAAAAGTATAGAGAAGAATTTATGCTGTCTTGTAATTGGCTCTATAAAGGTAGTTCCTACAACGCACTTCAACTAATCTATCCAACTGTAGATGGCATATGGCCATGGGATAACGACGCTAGCGATAGTTTTAAGGCTATTCAAGCAAGCTTTCAGGAGCCTGCCAGGTGGGAGCCCCAACAAAGCCATCAGCCCGACGTCCACTGCGTCGTTTACAGTGTGCTTAAATAGCGTACTTTAATAAACTCCGTTCCCGCCGGTTATGGCGGCGTTATGAATTTATAGGTTTGGAAAAGTTGACGATTATGAATAAATTATTTTTATTACCAATTATTTTTCTTTTTTCTGGTAATGTATATTCTGCCTATATTGAAGGTATCGATATACAGAGGGTTCATACAAAAAATAATGGTTTTACCTACTTGAAGGTAGCTAACCCTCCTGAGGATACGTGCGATTGGTATGCAGAAGATTTTAGGTTTAAATCTGATACGGAAGCTGGAAAAGCCATGCTTTCGAATATACTGTCAGCGCATGTACAGTCAAAACCAGTAACTTTATGGTATACCCCTAGTACAGGGTCAGGAACAGTTAATGAAACATGTACTGAAGAGAAATTGGCTGAAATTACAGGAGTTGGTCAATAGTAATTCATAACAAGGCGTTGCAGTACCACATCCAAAGCTGTGTACCTTTTTTGACCGCTGCGCTTATACCACAAAAGTCCCACAATTTTAGCTGCGGCTGAATGCGGCGTTATGCGAAGGTAGAAACAATGAATAAAGGATTGCTGTTCATAATATTGATGTTTTCAAGTTCAGGTGCGTTAGCATGAAGACTTACCCACGTTTAGTAGACACCCTGTATAGTTAGGTTTAGTCCTAACACGGAGGTGTGTCATGGGTAAGAAAAGAACTCAGGCGTATACGGAGGAGTTCCGTAGAGAAGCAGTTAAGAGAGCGGAAAAGCCTGGAGCAACAACGGCCTCCGTGGCACGAGAGCTAGGCGTCAGCGCACAGCAGATCTACAACTGGCGTCGTCAATTTAATCGACTGTCTGATAAGCAGTTCAATAGTTTAGGCGGCGTCAACTATTCCAAACAGGAAAGCGCTGAAGTTCGCAAGCTCAAGAAGGAACTGCATGAAGCACGTCAGGAGGTTGAATTTCTAAAAAAGGCAGCTGCGTACTTTGCGAACCACCGAGAGTAAAGTACGCACTGATACAAGAGCATGTAGGGTCATTCCCGGTTAGCTTGATGTGTCGGTGTTTAGAAGTCTCAAGATCGGGTTATTATCGATGGCGAGGGCGGTTGCCACCTCCTCACACGATTAGAAAGATACGAACAATCGATAAAATCCGAGAGACGTTTACTGCGTTTAAAGGTCGTTATGGAGCGCCTATAATCGCTTGCGAGCTTCGAGAGTTAGGTGAGCCATGTTCACGGAACTACGTCACTAAGCTTATGCATCAGGAGCATATTAAAGCGAGAAACGGCAAAGGCTTTCGATATAGTCAGCCCGTAGAGGGGAGCATTAATGTCTCCGCCAACTTACTTAAGCGTTGCTTTGATGTGGATCGACCAAATTGCCGCTGGACAAGTGACATTACGTATATCTGGGTTCTGGAGCGGTGGTTGTACCTCGCGGTAGTTATGGATCTGTACTCTCGACGTATTGTAGGTTGGGCATTCGATTCCCAGATGGCCGATGAATTGACACGTCGAGCATTGAAAATGGCTCTAGAGCGACGACAAATAAAGCCTGGACTAATAGTTCACTCTGACAGGGGTGTGCAATATCGATCGCAGAAATACCAGGATCTCTTGTCCGAAAGCAAGTGCAAGCCGAGTATGAGTCGCCAGGCTAACTGTTGGGATAATGCGGCAATGGAATCATTCTTTTGCAGGCTAAAAGTCGAGCTGGTCTATGCCGGAACATTCGAAAGCGAAGAGCAAGCAAAATCTGAGGTGTTTGAGTACATTGAGATTTTCTACAATAGGGTTCGTAAGCACTCTGCATTGGGCTATGTAAGTCCAGCAGAGTATGAGCGTAACTATACATAGTTAGAGTGTCTACTTTTAGTGGGCAAGACCAATAGTAAAATAACTTAAATTTGATTATAACGAACCCAAATGCAAAGGATAATTAATTGAGCTGAAAACAATCTATTGAAAAATATGTGCGCTAGTACCGATTATTCGGCTGAATCACTGTTGCGTAAACTAAGTATATAGATTTAAGGTGAATTGTCGATTAAACCTTTACAATCTAAATTAAATTTTTATGACAAGAATAAATGTTTAGCGTTTAAGGTTAGTTAAGAATATTCTACTAATTTTTAGTAAATCTTCTAGAGCGTAATAGAAGTATTTTGTCATCACACTAATTTTTTAGTTCAAGTATTATTTGAACCAGATTGGAAATATGTTTATTAGATTCTTGTTATAGAGCAATATTAAGCACCTAAAGCATAGATTCAATAAACTAGCAGGTTTGATTGGTAGTATATTTGTATTTCATGTAGTGGTTTACCAATTTAATAATAAAGGAAATTCTCTAAATGAAAAAAATTTTAAAAGCCATTGCCTGTCTTGCTTTAGGAGTCGGTTTCTGTAATCAGGCCTTAGCTATAGAGATTCTTGCTCACAGGGGGGCGTCTGGTGAGTACCCTCAAAGTACTTCCCTAGCATTTGATATGGCCATGGAACAGGGTGCAGATATCCTGGAGCTGGATGTTCATTTATCAAAAGATCGTTACATCATTATTAATCATGATGCAGATCTCAAAGACAATGTAGGGGTGTCTGATAAAATTGAAGATTTGACCTTAGGTGAAATTAAATCCCTAGATGCAGGATATGAATTCACTCGTGATAATGGTAACAGTTATCCCTTTCGAAATCAGGGGCTTACTTTGTTAACACTGAATGAACTATTCGAGCGTTATCCTGATGGTTTATTCAATGTAGAGATTAAACCTAATGATAAAGTGCTCTCAGAGGTACTTTGGCAGATTATTTCAGATTATCGGATGCAGGGGCAGGTTACCGTTGCGAGCCAACATAGCAAAGCAATGAATCATTTTCGTGATATCAGCGGGGGTGAGGTTAGAACCAGTGCAACCATAGGTGAACTTATTGAGGCAAGTCTTGCCTGGAGCACAGGGTTCGGTTGGGCTTTCAAGCCTAAGTTTGATGTTGCTCAGCTTCCATATAGCATTACAACTAAGCCCTATGTGCGTTTTTTCCAGAAAAAAGGGGTACTTGTTGATTTGTGGACTGTGAATGATGAAGACCATATAGAGCGCAGTATTTCACTGGGTGTAGACGGCATTATTGGTGATTATCCTGATCGTATTTATCAGGCACTTGTAGATGCTGGAGAACGCTAATTTTTGAACCAAATTTCTTTATACTAATTTACAGCCATAGCAAGCCATCATTAATAGAAGAGGGGCATCGTTGATAATGAAATGAGTAATCCCAGGCAATTTTGGATCATTTTGATGGTTTATGTAAATTTACGATACCGGCTTAAGAGTCGGTTTTTTATTGAAAAATAAATATTAATATATTGAAGTCATAGATTGTAATCAATTCCCTTGATATTTAGCGTCGCCCTTCTGCTTGCTACCCCATCAATTTGATGTTTAATAGAATCGATTTGTAGACGCCAGACAACAGTACAGTATAATTTTAAAGTGTGTAAAACGGTTTCTTCAAAATAAAGAAATTTAATTGTCACCAATTAAAACCGATCAGGAAAGCGGATCCACTTTCAATTTTTAGAATAGTTCCTATGTTTATTTTTATAATTTATCAATCAATTTTTTATTTTAAAATGTGATGGCACCTCTTTAGCTTGGTTTTCTGTCAATTACAGGACTTTGATATGGCCGAATAGATTTTTTCAGTATTTTTTACATTGGCCAGCTTGGTTTCAGATAATGCGCATTAAATAATGTATGATGGGCAGTATCCAACTCTATTTAGGAGTTTTATCTAGGAAAATATTCTAAATTCCGGTGACTAATATAAACCTTTTGGTGATGTGGAATGAAGCGGCTACGAATGTCAAGTTGGGGAGAATGTGCAAAATGAGCGGTGATTTACTTCAGTTTAGGTATATAGCTCCTATTGAATAAAAGTAACAGGAACTTTGATAAGGAAAAGATTGCATTAAAGATGGTTCAATTTAATGCCTCTTACTACGGGAAATTTCAAATATCCGTGAAGGATGGAAGAAGTAGGCAGCCCTCCTAAAGCTTTTAACTGCTGCTTATTTATTTGAAGGAGTAAATAATACCAAAGATGCTGGAAAGATTTTCATGCCAAAAGGGATTAATATTTAATTTTGTATTCCACGCAGGTTAATTATCTATAGAGGTCCACCAATCTATACGCGCCACTGACATCACATTCGACTCATGGGCGAATTTTGGCGCTAGTCCGTGTCCATTACCATATAAGGTATTATTTCATAGCCTAATCTACTATCTAACTTATTCTAATTTCGGTGTCATTCTGAGTATTGTTATGCAAAACAATGGATTAAAACAGCTAGTTTTGATTTCCTTTCTATTTGGTTATGCACTGTTCACTTCCGCGTCAGAGCTTAAAGTAGCGATTGAGGAGGATGCGCCACCATATGTGGGGAATAATGCGGAACGCGGACTCGAGGTAGATGTAATACTAAAGTCACTTCCAGGATATTCAATAACATTTTTACAGATGAGCTGGGGTGATATTCCAAAAGCAATTGGGAGGGGAATTGCAAACGCAGAAGCAAATGCGATCGAACATAGTGGCCCAGAGAAGTACTACTACTCAAAATACTATATCGGTTTTGTGAATTATGCGATTAGTCACAAAAATAAAGGTTATAAGATAGATAGTGTGAATGATCTTGTTGGGCATGATCTCATTGTTTGGCAGGGAGCCCATCTTACTCTCGGACCAGATTTTAAGCGCCTGTTCTCGCCTGGAGCGCCAGGCAGGAAAAACTATGTTGAGGCTGATAACTCAGAGGATCAAGTCTTAGACTTCTGGAGAAATCCAGATTCTATCATAATAGTTGATAAAAGTATTTTTATGAATTTCACTATTGTGGAGGGACACTCAATGGATGAAGTGGATATCCACAAGATTTTTTTGCCTGTTACTAAGTTCAAGATGGCATTTAAGAATGAAAAACCTAGAGATGATTTCAATAAGGGGTTAGACCGACTCTGTGCCAAAGGTGAATATGCTAAGTTGTTGAAGGAATATGGTATCCCAGAAAAAGCAAATATATGTGAATGAAGTGTATTTGTGGACTAGAATTTTAAATTATGAATGCATGAAAAAATAAGCTGTATGAATATATTTATAAATTATCTAGATAATAATTGGTTTTAAAATCATTACTCTCTAAGTAACCTATTCATATATTGCAATAAATATTCCTCGGCTAGTTCTCCCCAAGAATCGTCATGGTAAGAGATTTATAACTGATGATTCTATAGAAAATATAGGCAGGATTGTCGCTCTTGAAGATTAAGATAACTTAAAAACGAAGTCCTTGATGCTTGATCTTACATAATTAGATACTTCAGTAAACTAATCTTAAGAAAAACTGGCTCTCTTCGCCTTGCATAACGTCTAGCTAAATATCATTATGATCCGAGCTCTTGTGTGGTTGAGAATGCATATTACCTTATGAGTATCATGTTGAATGATTTATTCATGAGGATATGTATAAAATAAGAGCAATTATTGAGAAGTTAATTTTTATTTCTATGGATTCTTGAGTTGACTTTTAGTGAGAATAACCGCCTCAAGTTTTTTATGAATTTTGATATTTTTCCAAGCCTGTATTTCTTATAAAAATCATAGCTGAGCTTGGTTCCCAGTAGATTACGATAAACATGGGAACACTCTAGTCTGCTAAGCAGGTTATTTCATTAAAACGACTGGTCTAGAAAGCTTGACTCAATCTACTAAGACTAACTTCCGTAGAATGGATTGATGCTTATTGGTTAGAGTTTCAAGGCTTACCACAACAAATTGTCTGTAGTTTACAAAGTTTACTTTTTTGTGTGGCAAGCTGCCACCAGTTATCGAACGATAATCGATGCTATGTAGAATAATTGATATTATCCCAAACTGAAAAGAAACAACTGTCTAACAAGCGGATAATTTTTGATGTTAGTGTATACCCATTGATTTGAGCTTGCCCCGAAATACGTAGTCTTTTACCACACACTGAGAGAAAGGGACAGATATCGAAAATGCGTAGTTTTTCAACTAGATTATTCATTGAGCCATTAGGCTTGTAACTTTATAGATCTTGCTGGTGGTAGCTGCGGGCAGTTAAATACGACTAATCTACTAACAAACTTAGCCTGCTTAATAGCTGGTTTACGATGCTTTAAGCTGGGTGTGTATTATTTTGGTAACGTATAGTGACCTTGCAGTATCTATTAAAAGCTCATCGGCGATGATCTCGGTCGGCTGGTTGATTGATTGGGTGGACGAAGTGTTAGCCTAAATTTAGGTTGTTCAGTGACCGTTAACCACAAGGCAACCTTACTTGGATTGTTTTACTAAAAGCCTTTTTAAGGCGTGAATCTTGTTATCACCAACAGAGCGTTGCTGTGAAGCAAATTGAGCTGGTTTGGCTTTTATGAAAAGTCACTCCAATCGGGCACGGGCTTAATTAAGAGATGTCATTTTCACATGCTAGGCAAGCATACGCCTAAGTGCGGATCACAGTGTGAGAACCTTTGTTTATTGCGTGAGTATGGGAGCCTATACCTTTGCAAGGTATGGCGTTGGTCAAGTCAGCCCTGAAGTAAAATCTTATCACTGTAGTTTTGGCATATGGGTACTAACGTATGCAAAAGATTGAGTAGACTTATTGCTTTCTTTAGAATGCAATCGATTGCATCGTTGAGCGACACCCTCTGAGAGCACTACCTCAATCAGGAGCGCCTCTATCGTTGCATAAGATTTGTTCAATTTATAAGGTTTATTAGTACGCTCAATAAATGATCGAATCGTTGGGTCATATACCGTGAATTTAGGTTGGAGCGGAAATTGTAACTGGTAAATTACGAAGAGCTGCACACGTTACGTTGAGGGAATGTTTGAGATTTTGGGTGAAGGTTCTTGCTGGAAATTTGCCCAGAGTGGATGCTTATTCGCCTGCTTGCCATTCAAACCATTTGGTCCAAGATTAGCCATTGGCGACAGGAAGCGTGCGTGCATTGAGTGGATTGATCAAAGAGTGTACCTTTTCAGACTACTCAGTCTGATCTCACCAATTTAGTGTAGGAAAGTTCGTAATGGCGCGTAATTAATTCGTCAAGACGCTGATGGCGGGACTGCGATAGCATACCGCGCCTATTAAGGACGCAACTGGCGTTTTCAGGAAGATTCGCTATATAAAGTGTGTGACCCTAGTATTTTTCACGCTAATAACAACGATCACAGCAAAAAGGCGCGTGTAACAGTTGTAACAATGTGAAAAAAATCCCACCAAATGGAATTGAGTTAATTATCCCAGTTTGTTGCCCTGGTTGGCGTGGAACTGGTTCACATATATCAAAGAAAAAGCTGATATGGAATCCTCCGTTCAACGCACAGTGTGGCAGATCCAGCGTGATGTAATTCATGCGATGCTGGTTAGGGAGATGAAAACCCGTTTTGGTAAGTGGCGGCTGGGCTATGTGTGGGTGCTGCTCGAACCGTCTCTGCATATGATGGTGCTTGTAACAATTTTCAGCTTGGTTAGGGAAAACTTCTACCCTGGTATTCCCACTGCATTGTTCATGTTATCTGGAATTGCGCCTTTCCTTTGTTTCAGCCATTGCTTTGGGAAGGGGCTTACTGCTATTGAGCCGAATAGGGGGCTGTTTAACTATCGGCAACTGAGACCATTTGACGCAGTACTGACTCGCACGCTGTTGGAGTTTGCCATCTATTTAGTAGCCCTGACATGCTTACTTGGCTTGCTAGCGTGGTTCGGAGTGTCCACTCGTTTTAATAACTTCTTGTTGTTAGTAGTCGTAAACTTGCTATTTTTCTGCTTCTGCCTTGGGCTTAGTTTGGCTCTCTGTGTTGTTGGCCAAAGGTTTCCTGAAGCTGCGAAGATGTCCCCAATAATTGTACGATCGCTATATTTTTTGTCTGGGGTGTTTTTCTCACTGGAGCAAATTCCAGAAGAGTATCACCCTTACCTGGTATGGAACCCACTCCTACATGTTATTGAGCTTACTCGAGAGGGGTTATTTGTTCAGTATCAAGGAGCTTTTGGAAACCTTAACTACTTGATATTTATTTCCGTTTCTTTCCTCGCCTTTGGCTTGCTGACATATAGGGCTAACTGGCGTGACCTGGTGAGAAGCCAATGATCAAGTTGGAAAATCTAACAAAGTCTTATCGTACGCCAAATGGCCGTAAAGTACTGTTTCGCAATGTGAACTCGACTTTTCCAGAAGGAAAAAATATCGGTATTTTGGGCCGCAATGGTGCGGGTAAATCAACATTGTTACGCATCATGGGAGGTATTGACTATCCCGATTCAGGACGGGTGGTAACTGATCGGAGAATTTCCTGGCCCATGGGGCTTTCTGGCGGGTTCCAGGGAAGCCTAACTGGAAGGGATAATGTAGCTTTTGTTTGTGGAATACATGGCATTTGGGGTGAGGAACAGCGCAAGGTTATGGACCGGGTTCAGGACTTTGCTGAAATCGGCGATTATTTCGATGCCCCAGTAAAAAGTTATTCTTCTGGAATGCGCTCGCGCCTCGCATTTGGGCTCAGTATCGCCGTAGATTTTGATACTTACTTGGTTGATGAGGTGATGTCTGTCGGGGATGCGCACTTTAAGAGAAAGTGTGAAGAGATTATTGCCGAGAAGCGCAAAACTTCAACGTTCATTATTGTTGCCCATGCTATGCCATTGTTACGAAAAAATTGTGACGTTGGTATTTATCTTGATGCTGGACAGCTTACCGTATTCGATACGGTGGATGACGCTATTGAAAAATACCAGGATGAACAACCTAGACCCAAACCCAAAGCTGGCAACGCCAATAAGGCTCTTAAAGTATAAAAGTTGATTATGGAAGCTAGAGACTCGCTCAAAGCAGAGCAAAAAATGGACCTTGCCAAGTATAAAGCGAAAAGCACTCTACGGAACGCTTTTAAGAGCTTAAAGCAATGGGTGGGGGAAAATGCATCAGTGAAAGATAAAACAATTAAAGATCATCTCTATCGGTGGCGTGGTATCACCCTGTTTGTTGTCTTACCACTTATCATGGTCAGTGCTTACTATCTTTTCTGGGTTTCTGAGCGCTATTTAAGTAGCACCCAGCTAATTGTAAAAGATAGCGGTTCCAGTCAAGTGGCCTCACCAGCTCTGGGTTTCCTTATGCCAGGAGTCGGCACAGATAATCAGGATGCCTTCCTGGTGGTCAACTATATCCAGTCTCTGGATATGGCTCTGTATCTCGATGAAAAACTGAAGTTGGCTGAGTATTACCAGAGCGATCGCCATGACATTTTCTCCAGGCTGGCTCTAGATGCTACGCAAGAAGACTACCTGGAGTATTACCGGAGCCATATCAACGTAGGCCATGATGAGGCTACAGGTATCATCACAATAGATATGCAGGCCTATGACCCTACTTTTGCGCAGCTCTTGGTGGAGACAGTTACTCAAAAATCTGAAGACTTTGTCAATGCGGTGAGCAATCAGCTGGCAGACAAGCAAGTTGCCTTTGTGAAAACCGAAGTCGAACTGGCGCAAAGCAAGTTACGAAGTACTAAACAGGAGATTCTTGATTTCCAGAACAACAATAATGTGGTTAGCCCGGAGGAGTTAACCAAGGGGATAAGCAGCATTATTCAAGGCCTGGAAGCTCGCTTGGCAGAGCAGCGGGCGAATCTCACTGCAGCTAAAACCTACCTGAATACTGACTCCTCGCAAATTGTTTCCATGATGGCCGAAATTGGAGCACTGGAAAAGCAAATTGAAATGGAGAAGGTTCGCTTGGTCGGTATAGGTGAGGAAGAGGGCGACCAGAGGCTTAATAGCTTGGGAGCGCATTTTCAAAATCTGGAGTTAGACCTTCAATTTGCTACTGATGCCTACGCGGCTTCTTTGAAAGCACTGGAAACTGCCCGAATGGAGGCTTCAGGTAAGCTAAAACATTTAATGGTAGTGACTCAGCCTTCTCTTGCCGAGGAAGCCGAATACCCACACAAACTATATAACCTGACAACTCTCGCCATAATACTATTGATGCTATATGGGATAGTAAAAATGTTAGTCGCCAGCATTCGCGATCACAGAGTGTAACCTGGGCAGGGAAGGACCTGGCTCATAGATAGAACCGGCGAATATCGCCCTCTTATTAACTAAGTTAATTTTCATTTACAAAGAATGACGAAAATGATTAAAGGGAAAATAAGAAGCTTTGGTTTAGGAGTAGGGCTACTAGTTTCATTTGTCAGTATACAGTCTGTAGCTCTAGAGACTCAGCTAATAGATGAAGTGGCACCTACAGAAATACCGCGATCAGGTGTGCCAGTTTTTGGTGAATCCCTCTTTAAAGGAGCCTTCAAGGACCAGCCATTTAGCGGTTTTAATCCTGACTACCGGATCACTATAGGTGATCAAATCAATCTGCAGCTCTGGGGTGCTTATAGTTTTAGTGCCACCTTGCCAGTTGATCCCCAGGGCAATATTTTTGTGCCTGAAGTTGGGCCTGTTCATGTTGCAGGCGTTAAAAATGGCGTGCTGAATGATTTTGTCCTGCGGCATGTAAAGCGCGTCTTTAAAAATAATGTACAAGCGTACGCGAATTTAGAGGCTAGTCAGCCGGTAAAAGTGTTTGTTACCGGGTATGTTAACAGTCCCGGCCTATACAACGGCTTTAGTTCTGATTCTATTTTGTACTATCTGGATAGTGCCAGCGGTATTGATGCAGAAAGTGGTAGTTTTGTTGACATTAAAGTCATGCGCCAGGGAGAGGAGATACAAGGAGTAAATCTGTACAACTTCCTGGTGGACGGCATTATGCCAGCTCTCCAGCTTCGTAATGGTGATGTTGTTGTAGTGGGCGGGCGGCATGGATCGGTAACCGTGGAAGGTGCGGTACAGCAACCCGCTCAAATGGAATTCGTAGGGCCTTATACCCAGCTTGGGGAAATGCTACTTGTGACCAAGCCCGACCCACAAGCCAATTTTGCCCGAATTACTCAGGTCATTGGTGGAGTTCAGCAGGCTAATTACATGCCGTTAGCGGATGCTATGACAACGCGATTGTACCCTGGAGCACAAGTAGAGTTAGTACGAGATAACGATATTGAGTCTATTTCGATACGTGTATCGGGTGAGCTGGATGGTCCAGCTACCTATGTTCTTCCCTATGGAGCAACACTCAATGAATTGTTAGATCAGTTGAGTTTCCGAGGCAACGCTGATGTAGATTCTATTCAGCTTTACCGTAAAAGTGTTGCCGAGAGGCAGAGAGCAGCTTTAGATCGTTCGTTGGATGCCCTGCAAATGGAAGTATTAACGCGTCAGCCCAATACTGATCTGGAGAAGTCAGCGCAAAAAGACAATGCCATGATGATTCAAAATTTCATTGAGCAGGCACGCAAGGCTGAACCCAGAGGGCAGGTCGTGATTGCAAACAACCCAAACGCGGCGGAAATGCTTCTTGAGGATGGTGATGAACTGGTAGTGCCTCTAAAATCTTCAACGGTTTCAATAGTGGGAGAGGTTATATTTCCAACTTCTCTTGTGTATAGCAAAAAGCGTACTTTAGAGGACTATATCGAGCTGGCCGGTGGATTCGCTAATAATGCTAATCGCGATGAACTCGTTATTTTGCACCTCGATGGCACTATCAGTCGTATTGATGATAGGGACTTTGATAATCGCCTGGGAGATCGTTTGCGCCCCGGAGATGAAATCATGGTGATGCCAAAAATACAGTCTAGTGAATTACAAGTAACCAAAGATGTCACCGAGATACTTTATCGTATCGCAGTTGGCACAGCCGCAGTTCTCTCCTTCTAAATTGGTACGCGGTGCCCGTTATTTTTATTCATATTGGCCTCATTATTGCTGATTAATTGTCAGGAGCCGCGGAGTTTGGCTCCTGTCTTTTACGGTTATGAATATAGCTTTTGGCGAGTGTAGGCACGTGTAATACCGTTTTCATTAATTGTATGTAACTATGCACGTCAAAATTATTTAAATAAATTTTGACTGATAATCGCATTCTGTCCAATTAAACAAACCGGGCAAAAACCCCTGAATTTATCTCTGAGGGGCGTTCTCGGATCATTAAAGGATGTAAATTCAAGGGTGGGCGAAATGGTTGTGAAAGGATCTTCTGATAGAAAGGGGATAATCTTAGCTGGAGGTTCAGGTACTCGCCTGTATCCCCTGACCAAAGGTGTAAGTAAGCAGCTGATGGCTGTCTATGATAAACCGATGATTTACTATCCACTGACAACCCTGATGTTGGCAGGTATCAGAGACATCTTAATTATCACTACACCAGAGGAACAGTGCCTATACCAGCGCTTGCTTGAAGATGGTGCTCAATGGGGTATCAGTATTTCTTATGCAGTGCAGCCCTCACCGGATGGTCTCGCCCAGGCCTTCTTGATTGGGAGAGAGTATGTGGGTAATCATAAAAGTGCACTTGTTTTGGGTGATAATATTTTCTACGCACAGAATTTCAGCCAGATACTTCAACATGCCAATGCTAAAGAGGCTGGAGCCACAGTATTTGGGTACCGTGTTGCGGACCCTCGTGCCTATGGGGTAGTTGAGTTTGATAGCGAAGGCTGTGCCATAAGCCTGGAGGAAAAGCCCGAACATCCAAGGTCCAACCATGCTGTTACGGGTTTGTATTTTTATGACAACCAGGTTTGTGATATTGCCCGGGAAATTAAACCTAGTGCTCGTGGTGAACTGGAAATTACCGATATTAATAAGGTCTATCTGAATGAAGGGCAACTTGACGTAGAGCGACTTGGACGAGGAAGCGCCTGGCTGGATACTGGCACCCATGACAATCTGTTGGAAGCTGCACATTTTGTTCAGACTATTGAGCGGCGTCAGGGTCAAAAAATAGCTTGCCCGGAAGAAGTTGCCTATCGTAAAGGGTTTATAAGCGCTGAAGACTTGGAAAAGCAAGCCCATCCGCTAATGAAGAGTGGTTACGGCAAATACCTGATGCAAATACTGATTGAGAGTGGAGAGAGTTCAACTCTGAATGCACGACGATACGCACTAGGGACATAAAAAGAATTGCTTCGGGATAATTCGAGCCAGAAATTTTAGTCAGTAGGCTATTGCAATATTGCCGGTTGTTCATGATGGGCCGTCAGCCGGCGCCTTCCCCTCTTATTTTGTGATTACTAATGTTGTATGAAAATCATTGAAACAAAAATCCCTGATGTAAAAATTATCGAACCCAAAGTATTTGGGGACGAGCGTGGCTTCTTTTTTGAGTCTTTTCGAGATGATGTTTTTAATAGAGAGTGCGCTGAGAGAGTCTTTGTGCAGGACAATCATAGTAAATCTTCTCTGGGGATACTACGTGGCTTACATTATCAGACTGAGCAGACGCAGGGTAAATTAGTTAGGGTGACTCAAGGCGAGGTTTTTGATGTTGCCGTGGATCTACGCAAAGGTTCAACCACTTTTGGTCTGTGGGTTGGTGTTTATCTTTCTGCAGAGAATAGAAGACAGCTCTGGGTGCCCGAAGGTTTTGCGCACGGGTTTTATGTTACTAGCAAATCTGCCGAATTTGTCTATAAATGTACGGATTATTATGCACCAAAGTATGAGCAGTCGATTGTTTGGAATGACCCGGATTTGAACATAGAATGGCCGCTCGTCGGTGATGAGCAGCCACAGCTATCGCCGAAAGATCGGGATGGGAAATACTTTAAGGATGCTACCTATTTCGCCTGAAATTTAGGACTTATTTCCTTAAAAGAGTGTAATTACCCTTCTGGTTGTAATTCAGTCTCGTTGAATCGGAAACTTCTTTTTTTGAGCGGCAAACTGAGCTGCTTTTAGTGCATTGGTAAGCAGGCATAAGAGACACTTATGAAAATTCTAGTAACTGGGAAGAATGGGCAGCTGGCCACTGAGCTTCAGCAGCAGTGCCCCAATGAGTTTGAACTGGTGTCTCTGGCAAAAGAAGAACTGGATATTTCTGATAGAGCGGCTGTATTTTCGGCAGTCGAGCATTTTTGCCCTGACGTGATTATTAATGCAGCAGCCTACACTGCAGTAGATAAGGCTGAGCAAGAGAAAGAAAAAGCTTTCTCTATAAATACGCTTGGTGCAGAAAATCTGGCTCACGCCTGTAAAGAGTTTAATTTACGTTTTCTACATGTATCAACGGATTTTGTTTTCGATGGTAAAAAATCTTCCCCCTATTTAGTATCTGATACCGTAAATCCACTTGGCGTCTATGGAGCCAGTAAAGCTGAAGGCGAGTCCGCTGTTCAGAATATAGCTCCTGAAGCAATAATTTTAAGAACAGCCTGGGTCTATGCTGCCCATGGTAATAATTTTGTTAATACGATGTTGCGCCTGATGAGTGAGCGCGATGAGCTAGGAGTAGTGGCTGATCAGGTGGGAACACCGACGTGGACCGGATCCATTGCACAAGCTCTATTTTGCTTGGCCGAAAGTAAAGAGGCGTATGGTATTTATCATTGTACAGATCTCGGTGTGGCCAGCTGGTATGACTTTGCAGTAGCTATCTTTGAAGAGGGAAAGGCAAGTGGCCGGATTCCCCTTGATAAGGAATTGATCATTAAAGCTATTGCAACGAAGGATTACCCGACCCTTGCAAGAAGACCCGCTTACAGCGTGTTGGATAAGAGCCGTTTAGTTGATGAGCTAGGTATGGAGTTGAGGAACTGGCGTGATTCGTTGAGATTAGCCTTATCTCATAAAGCACTTCAGCGAAATGTTGAGCAATAACCCCCTTTTAATATTTAAGAACTAAAATTAATAGTGATCTTAAGATGAAAAACTTACTGGTAACTGGCGGCGCTGGTTTTATAGGTGCCAACTTTGTGCACTACTGGATAGAAAATTATCCGCAAGATACAGTTATCGTGTTAGATGCATTAACTTATGCAGGTAATCTCAAAAGTTTGAATTCGGTAAAGGATTGTCCAAATTTCCAGTTTTACCAGGGTGACATCTGTGACACTGATCTAGTAGAAACGCTTCTCAGAGAGCATCGTATAGATACATTGGTACACTTTGCGGCGGAAAGCCATGTAGATCGCTCTATCAGTGGTCCCGATGTATTTATTCAGACCAATGTCATAGGTACTCATAGCCTACTTAAAGCGGCAAAAAAAGTTTGGCTGGAAGAGGGGGTCAATCGCGAGATACACCGTTTCCATCATGTTTCAACTGATGAAGTATACGGAACTCTCGAAGCTGAAGATCCTGCATTTAGTGAGGCTACGCCTTACGCACCTAATAGTCCTTATTCAGCGAGTAAAGCCGCATCAGATCATCTGGTACGCGCCTACCACCACACTTACGGACTAAAGGTAACCACCAGTAATTGCTCAAACAATTATGGTCCCTACCATTTTCCGGAAAAGCTGATCCCGCTGCTGATCACCAATATCTTACAAGACAAGCCATTGCCAATTTATGGTGATGGCCAGCAAATTCGTGATTGGCTCTATGTTGAGGACCATGCTCGAGGTATCGATTTGGTAATCCGCAAAGGAGAGCTGGGCGAGTGTTACAACATCGGGGGAATTAACGAATGGACCAACATCAATATCGTAAAAATGATTTGTGAGTTGATGAATAGGGAGTTTGAAAATCAACCAATACTTGCCAACAGGTATCCGCAGGCAACTTCTGTAATAGCTGGCAAAGCCCAAGATCTTATTATTTTTGTGGACGACAGGGCTGCTCATGATCGGCGCTACGCTATAGACCCACGGAAATCCAATAGCCAGCTGGGCTATCAACCACAGGAGAGCTTTGAAACTGGCATCCGAAAAACGCTCCTTTGGTATTTAGAAAATGAGGATTGGTGGTCTTCAGTGATGGATGGCAGTTATCGACAGTGGATAGAACAGCAATACAGCACCGCTGAGTAAGGATGGATAAATCAATGGGTATTAAGATACGAAAACGTTTCAAGGCTGCTGGATCCGTGCAGGAAAAAATGTTCTCAGAGCAGGTGCAGGTATGGGTAGACGTATGTGGAGTTATCGGTAGACGACATCTGTTGATACAAGGTTGGGCGTTCCACCCCGAATATAAATCTCTGGATTTCCGGCTTGAATATATCGGCAGTGAAGAGGACAGCAGCTCTCAGGATGTAGGTGAGCTTAATTATTATACCCTGAGAACTACTCGATTAGATGTAAACAGACATTTCAAATTCGAAGGTGATAGCTGCTGGGGTTATAGCCTCCTAGTGGAATGGCCCTATGATGTCGCTGTGGAAAACACTTTCCTGCGTATGACTGTAAGTGCTGACAGCCAGTCTAAAGAGGTAGAGCTTAAGCCATTTGTAGAGTTAACCGGTGAAACCTTATTTGGTCACTGTATGACTTGGCGTACGGGAGAAAAGGCTGAATTGCTCAACTTGATGTTTGAGAGCATGGGTAATGGGGTCTTTGAAATTCCGGGATTAAAAAAACTAGAAGAAAACCAACTCAAATCTCTGGTTGACTGGCACTGGGATAGTATTCTGGCAGTGCCCGGCCACGGACTATTCCTTTCTGGCTGGCTACTTGATGGTCAGCGGGATCTGGCAAGTTTAGTGCTACGTACTACTGATGGCAGCTACAGTCTCAATTTGCTCGAGGAATCTGCACGTTTTGATCGTATTGATGTCTTAGAGGCCTTTCCCGGTAGAGCTGAGCCAAACTATAAGGCAGGCTTCTTCACTTGGGTGCCCATGCCACACCTGATAGAGCGAGCCAGTCTAGAGATGCTGTTTTTTACAAAAGAGGGCGGCTTGGGCGTAGTGCCAGTTCGGCAGTCTAACGTTCGTGAAGATATCACCCAGGCCAGCCAGCAGGTGCTGGTGAATTTCAATGTAGATGGCCGGGAATACCAGAGCAATATGCGTAAATATATTGGCCCGGCACTGTCTGCGCTTTGGTCCAATCGGCGCTATCTCCTGGAAGATCCCCAAGTGGAAATATTGCAGTTCGGGCAAGAGGTGAAAGAACCCAAGCGCAGTGTGATAGTACCGCTATATGGTCGCTATGACTTCTTGCTGCACCAGATAGCCCAATTTACTGAGGATACCGATTTTGCCGAGACGGAACTGATTTATGTTCTGGATGACCCCAGGCTCTATGATGCGTTTATACCTTTCTGTTATGACACGAGTATGTTGTTCCCTGTAAGCTTCAAGGTGATTTACGGCGGTCGTAATTTGGGTTATGCCGGTGCTAATAATCTCGGAGTACGCTATGCCAGCGCAGATAACTTAGTATTGCTTAATTCAGATATTATCCCTAGCTGCAGTGGTTGGATATCCAGAATCGAACAAAAAGTATCTTCGCTGAAGGATGTCGGTGTGGTTGCACCAAAGTTGGTTTTTGATGATGGCACAATCCAACATGTGGGAATGACTTTCTCCAATAGTGTCCAGTTTGGCAACTTATGGTTGAACGAACACCCAGGTAAGGGTAATCCGGAATGGTTGGTGGACATTAATTCTGTGATGGAATCACCAGCAGTTACCGGTGCGTGTATGTTTATTAGCAAAGCGTTATATGATTCTGCGGATGGTCTGGATGAGACTTATGTACTCGGGGATTTTGAAGATTCTGATCTCTGCTTGAAATTACGCGAAGCAGGCTACCGTCACTATGTTCTTGCCGATGAAAAGCTCTACCACCTGGAGCGGATGTCACAAAATTTGTTCGAAAATAGAGACTGGAAATTTAAAATCACCCTTTATAACGCCTGGCAACATACCGAGCGCTGGGGAAGCCTGATTGAACAGCTGGTTCGTTAAGGAATTATCAATGACTGAACACAGAATACTGATTGTTTCCCACGGTCACCCGGATCACAGCAAGGGTGGTGCAGAAGTGGCCGCCTATAACCTGTTTAAGGAATACGAACGACTGGGCTTGGACACTGTTTTTTTGGCACGTACCGACCAGCCTTCCCATGGAGGATCTGCTTTCTCCACTATTAATTCGGACAAAGAGATTCTATTCCATACCTATATGTCCGATTTTTTCCTGTTCCAATCGGGTTGTAAAAAGCATGTTTGGCAGGAATTTCGTGCATTATTAAAGCGCTACAAACCGACTGTAGTACATTTTCATCACTACATTCATATGGGTTTGGAATTGATCCGTGAGGTAAGAAATACCTTACCGGATGCACGTCTTGTTGTAACACTGCACGAATATTTAGCTATCTGTGCTAATAATGGCCAAATGGTGAAGCCAGGCAAACAGATGAAGCTTTGTTATAAGTCATCTCCCACTGACTGTGCACGTTGTTTCCCCGAGCGCTCTGCAGCGGACTTCTTCCTGCGGGAGAAGTATATCAAATCCATTTTTAACTTGGTGGATATGTTCGTCTCACCCAGTCATTTTCTGATTGAGCGCTATAAAGCCTGGGGAATCCCCGAAGAAAAAATGGTAATGATCGAAAATGGCCAGCCGGAGATCGAAACGCCTGCACCTCGTCCCTTAGCAGAAGGGGAAGGGCGCGGCCGTTTCGCTTTCTTTGGTCAGATCAATCCTTTTAAAGGTGTAGATGTATTGCTGGAGGCCTTTAAACTGTTGCCCGAAGATATCCAAGAGAAGGTTCATTTGGATATTCACGGAGCTAATTTACAAGGCCAGACGGAAGAGTTTCAGGAGAAAATTCTTGGGTTGTTAGAGGATCTGGGCGATTTGGTTACCTTGCATGGATCCTATGAGTCCCATGAAATAGGTCGCTTAATGGAGCAAGCCGACTGGGTGATTATTCCTTCGGTATGGTGGGAAAACTCACCGATGGTTATTCAGGAGGCCTTTAACTATGGCCGTCCTTTGATCGGTAGTGATATCGGCGGTATGGTTGAAAAAATTTCCGATAATATAAGTGGGCATCATTTCCGTAACGGGAGTAGTAATTCTCTGAAACAGGCAATACTGAAGGCTTGTGGAGAGGATAGTAGCTGGAACCTGATCGCAAGTAATATTCCGAAACCTCTAACTGTTAGTGAATGCGCAGATAAACATATGGGTATTTATCATGGCTAAACTATTTCTGCATGTCGGAATGCCTAAGACAGGCACCAGTTATATTCAAGCCTATATGAACCTGAATGCAAAAAGGCTAAAAGCTGATCACGATGTTGATGTCATATCGGGGCGGGATCCACATATTGTTGCATGTGAGCATATTGGGGATGCTCGCTTACGAAAGCGCGAAGATATTAACGGATTGCTGCAGGAAAAAAAATTATCTGAAATATCCAAAAAACTGACTACATTTAGCACAGGCTCTGTAGCTATCTGTTCATCTGAGTATTTTACGCTCTCCGATAAGAAGTCGGTTTTGAGTTACTTCTCTTCCTATTTTGATGAAGTAGAGGTTATCTATACCGTTCGTAGACAAGACAAGTTACTGGCTTCAGGATTTAACCAGGATGTAAAAGCTTTAGGGAGAACTTCTAATCTTGTTTGGTCAAAAAAAGATAGCCTTCTGGATTATTATGCCAACTGTCAGGAATGGGTAGATCTTGGAGCGAAAGTATCGATCATTAATTTTGATCAGGTGCGAAGTTCAAACCAAAAGATAGAGGAACAGTTCTTTGAGGTCTGTGGTATATCTGGAAATTTATCAGGTTACGCTATTCCAGATTCAAAAGGAGCGAATTACTCCCTGAAAAAGAGAGAGGTCCTTTTAAAGCTGGCTCTTAATCGGAGAGGCGTGTCTGCGCCAGAGCTGCTGGAAGAGTTTATCTCCTTTAACAATCAGGATGTTGAGTTTGTACTCCCAAAATATTATGCAAGGGTATTGATGGGGTATTACTCTGAGTCAAATAGGAAGTTTGCTGATAAATTCTGTATCGGAACTGATATGAGTGAATTTATAGTTTCTGAACCCCTGGTAAATGGTATAAGTGGATTTGAATGGAATCCATTGTCCGAATCTGAATGTCTAGTCGATTTCTTTATTCAAAAATTAATTCCTTAGGTGCTTTATGAAGAGAATAGCATTTATTGGTGCTAATCCAAACGGGTCATCATTTAAAAGAAATACAGATGAAGCATTTTCAGTTTCTGGAAATAACACGGGGAATTATGCATTCTGGAATGCGGTAGATCGGCAAATTTTAGGTGATAAAGAGTATATCGAAGGCTGGAATTTCAATCCTGAGAAGATTCAATGTGAATTTGATCTAGTTGTTCTTCCTGCATCAAATTTTATACATCCTGATAGGGATATGGGTGGGTTGGCAGATAAATTAGAAAAAGTCAATCTACCAGTGTTGGTGGTTGGTTTAGGTGCACAAGCGGCACATAAGAATGAAGGAGTTAGATTTAAGAAAGGCACTGTTCGCTTTGCTAAAGTCTTGAGTGACTTGGCTACGAAAATTGCTGTTCGAGGAGAGTATACAGCCGCAGTCCTTGAGTCATTTGGCATTAATAACGTAGAGGTTATTGGTTGTCCATCGAACTTTACAAACTTAGATCCTGAGTTGGGTGTAAAGAATGAAAATTCTTTAAGTGAGTTAAGGAATATTCCTGAAGAAAATATAAGTATTTTGGTGAATATTGATGCACATAGGAAGAAGTTTAAAGGGGCATTTAAAAAGTTTCATTCTTCAATAAAAAATAATCCTTTTCAAATTGTTTGTCAGAATCCCTTCGAGTTAGTCTCTTTGGCGCGTGGGGAGGTGTATGATGAGGCTAATCATCACATGACTCATCAGGCTGACTTATGGTGTTCTGGGGAGTCTAGAGAGGTGTTTGAGCGCTTCGCCAAAGAAAGGTTTATTACTTTTTTTAACGCTGAAGCATGGATGGAGTATGCAAGAAAATTTGAACTATCAATAGGTACGCGGCTTCATGGGAATATGCTGGCCTTCCAAAGTTATGTTCCTTCATTTTTTGTATCCCATGACTCAAGAACAAATGAATTGGTTGATATTATGATGCTCCCTAGGTGTGATTGGGATGATTTCACCGGAGGACAAGTTCATAAAATAATCGAAAAATGTGAGTTTTCTGGTCGAAACTATGATCAGAACCGCCGCTATTTGGCGGCTAGCTACCAAGTTTTACTTGATAGTTATGGTGTTCCCATTTCGAGAGAATTACGTGAATTCGTTGGTTGACCTTAAGATCTTTCACATATTGAATTGGTGATCATTTTGGATTCAATAAATGTAGAAAATGGTGTATTGGTAGGGAATAATGATGAGCTTTTTCTTGCGAAAGGCAATCATAATCCCTTGGAATATATCTTAGGTGATAAGGTTGTAGACCTTGAATCTATTGAGAGCTTCTGGGCTAATATCGCAGCTAGGGCGAGTTATTGTGCTAAAGCTGGCTGTGCTTTTAAGCATGTAGTTTTTCCAGATAAACATGTTGTTCAATATAAAGATTTTCCTTTGGGAAAAGTTGATGGCCTTTTTTCTTTTTACATGGAAAGAAAATTTGATAATTCTGTAATTTACCCAGTCTCCGAGCTTCGGGAATTAGTCGAAAAACCATATCTTAAGCATGATACTCATATGAGTATGTATGGGAAAAGGTTGGTTTCGTATTTGCTCTTAAAGGAGGCTTTAGAAGAGGTCTCTTTCGAAGACCATAGAAAGATCCTTGCAGAAAATCTTAAGACTATTCGAGCGCAAGGGGATTTATCAGTTAAGTTGGGCCTTGGTCCGGACGATGTAGAAGTTGTTTCTTCCCCAAAAAGTGCAAGATATCTCAGTAATGGTGTCAGGGGAGGGAATAATGGAATTGTTGATATTTATATCAACGAAAATTCTATAACTAATAAGCGCCTTTTGATTTTTGGTGATTCTTTTTTTAGATCTATGTTGTCCATGCTTGCTTATTATTTTAATGAGATTCTGTTTCTGAGAACACCTTATTTTCATACTGAAATGTATAATTTGTATAGGCCGGATGTTGTTTTTACTGGCAATGTGGAAAGATACTTGTCGAAAGTAACATGCGACAATGAGGCTCGCCCATTTTTTATGTATCGTTATGCAAAATCTAGTGAAGACTATGGAAATGAAACCAAAGGCTTTTCTGATATTTATGGTTCTTTATTGAGCGCTAAGAATAGCTTTGTAGTCTCCAGATAGATAAGATTTTATGAAAGCAATTTTACCTGTTGCCGGCTTGGGAACCCGTATGCTGCCGGCCACCAAGGCTATTCCCAAAGAAATGCTGCCTATCGTCGATAAACCGCTTATTCAGTATGTGGTCAATGAGGCGGTTGCCGCTGGGATAAAACATATTGTGCTGGTTACCCATTCCAGTAAGAACTCTATCGAAAACCATTTCGATACCAGTTTTGAGTTGGAGGCTACCCTAGAGGCCAGGGTCAAACGACAGCTATTGGATGAGGTTCGGTCCATCTGCCCGAAAGACGTTACTATCATGCATGTACGCCAGGGTGAGGCGAAGGGGTTGGGGCATGCCATCTTATGCGCCCGACCATTGGTGGGTGATGAGGATTTTGCGGTGTTACTTCCGGACGTCATTATCGATGATGCAGCTTCTAATCTCTGCCGGGATAATTTGGCGCAAATGTTGTCGCGATTCAATCGGATTGGTGTTAGTCAGGTGATGGTTGAGCCGGTTCCGGTAGAAGAAGTGCATAAATATGGCGTGGCGGATTGTCAGGGAGCAGCGTTGTCTCCAAATGCCTCGCAGCCAATGACAGCCATTGTGGAAAAGCCTCCTGCAGCTGAAGCGCCATCGAATTTAGCAGTGGTTGGACGCTATGTATTGTCACGCAAGCTATGGCCCTTACTTGAGCAGACATTACCAGGTGCCAGTAACGAAATTCAGCTTACTGATGCTATTGCAGAGTTGATGACACAGGAAACAGTTGAGGCTTATCGTATGGTCGGCAAGAGTCATGATTGTGGCTCTAAGTTGGGCTATCTAAAGGCAAATGTTGAATACGGATTGCGCCATCCAGATTTAGCAGAAGATTACCGGGCTTATTTGAATACATTGATGCTATCTGGGGATATGGCTTCCGATAGTCAGATCCAGCTTCCAGAGGATGCTGTTGCATGATTGGGAATAGCGAAACGATGGGTAGACGGGTATTGGTTACCGGTGGCGCGGGTTACATTGGCTCTCACACCCTGGTGGCATTACAAGAGGCTGGGTTTGAGGCTGTAGTTATCGATAGTCTGTGCAATAGCTCCGAAGTAGCTCTACAAAGGGTACAGGCGATTAGCGGCAAACCGATTCGCTTCTATCGTGGTGATATTAGAAACCGCAAACTGCTAGGCCAAATTTTTACTGAGAATGCGATTCATGCCGTAATTCATTTTGCCGGACTGAAGGCAGTAGGTGAATCCTCACAGAAGCCGATCGACTACTACCAGAGTAATGTTAGTGGCAGTCTGGTATTACTGGAGGCTATGCAGGCGTTTGGAGTTAAGCAGCTGGTGTTCAGCTCTTCCGCCACTGTTTATGGTAGTGAGGCCCCTGTGCCTTATGTGGAAACTCTACAAACTGGTCGCACCAGTAACCCATATGGCACCAGTAAATGGATGGTAGAACAGGTTTTACGGGATGCGGCCGCTGCGAACCCAGAGCTTTCTGTGGCACTCCTTCGATATTTTAATCCTGTTGGTGCGCATCCTTCTGGATTGATTGGAGAAGATCCTCAGGGAATACCTAACAACCTGCTACCTTATATCGCCCAGGTTGCAGTGGGTAAGCGCAACGAGTTATCGATATTTGGCGATGACTACCCCACACCGGATGGTACCTGTCTGCGGGATTACCTTCATGTAGTGGATTTGGCGATAGGACACGTTCGAGCCTTGGAGTGGCTGGCAGATAAGTCAGGCGCAGAAGCATTTAACCTTGGGACTGGTCGGGGCACTTCTGTACTGGAAATAGTTCGAGCTTTTGAGCAGGCTTCAGGTGTAACAGTTCCCTATCGGCTGTCACCACGTCGTGCAGGCGACCTGCCAGCTTTTTGGGCTGATGCCTCCAAGGCAAAATGTGAATTGGGGTGGGTTGCAAATCTGGGGTTGGAGCAGATGATGGCCGATACTTGGCGGTGGCAGAGTAAAAACCCCCATGGCTATGGCGCTGTTGCTACCAATAAGTAGATGGAAATGGCGCTAGCGATATTTTCTTGAGAATAGCAGAAGAAAATAGAGAGTCTCGCGAACGTCTCACTATGCACTGTGTTGACGGCGTTAAGTTAGCTCGGCATTGAATAAACAAGTTTTTTAGATTTTTAGCATGAAAGTATTTCAGATTGGCTTTAATAAGTGTGGTACGACAAGCCTGAACCACTTTTTCTTGCGCAATGGCTATAAAGCTATTCACTGGGATCATGGGAACTTGGCTTTACAGATTGAAGATAACTATCTACATGGACGGCCATTGCTGAGTGGATATGAAGATTTCGATTTCTTTAGCGATATGGAGCTGGTTTCAAGTCGGTGCCTATATGCCTTCGAAAAATACTATCAGGAACTGGATCGACAGTACCCAGGTTCTCTTTTTATATTAAATACACGCCCTGTGGATAAATGGATAAAGAGTCGCCTTAATCACGGTGATGGAAGTTACTTGCGGCGTTTTGAACAAATCTATTCGTGTAACCGTGAAGGCGTTATAGATCGTTGGAAGTACGAGTGGTACAAGCATCATTCAAATGTGCTTCAGTATTTTTATGGGCGTGAGAACTTCCTTCTATTTGATATTGAAAACGATGATGGAAGCAAGATAAAAAAATTTACTGGCTGTTCAAAAATGCAGGCTTCTTTTTACAGACATGATCACCGGACCAGCTGTTAGTGTGATTGGTGCTACGACTGAGATAATGTGTGCCTGCACTTTTCTGATTGTCACTCCTGTTAGATTATACGTTATTTTAATAGTGACCACTTTCGAAACTTTCTTAGAATAGTTGACTAAAGATGGTCTTTTGGAGCGCGAATGAAGTTTGGAATCGCTGCGATTTTTAAAAATGAATATGAGTATATTCTGGAATGGATTGTCTATCACCAGTTGATAGGTGTTGATGCCTTTTATATTGCTGATAATGTCAGTGATGATGGATCCTCACAGTTATTGGAAGCACTGGACAGCCTCGGTGTGATAAAAAGGGTTTATTTCCCCAGAGTTGGTACCGGTGGTCCACAGATGCCTGCTTATAATAATATGTTGCATCGGTTCGGTAATGAAGTTGACCTTTTGTGTTTTATTGATGCCGATGAATTTCTTGTCAGCACAAATGGCAGTAATTTAAAGGATGTTTTATCTGGTTTTTATGCACTAGAGGATGCTGGTGCTCTGGCACTCAATTGGCGAAACTTTGGGTCGTCCGGTCATAAATTCAAGGATGAGGGCTTGGTAATTGAGCGTTTTACATATGCCTCAAAACAAGATCATGATTTCAATCGACATATCAAGACGATCTTAAAGCCCTCTATGGTAGAGAGGATGCATGTTCATGAATGTATCCTTAAATCTGGACGTTATTATTCAGGGAATCTTCAACCAACGGTCTTTGAGAATGGCAGTCCGTGTGAGCCCAAGACGAGCAAGGTTCTCTATGATGGGATAAGAGTTAATCATTATGTGGTTAAGTCCCGTCATGAGCATGTTATGAAAAAGGAGCATAAAGGCTCTGGAGCTGGCAGTGCAGAGAGAAAAAAGGGTGAGGCTTACTTTAAGGCGCACGATTTAAATGATGAGAGAGATAAGGCACTGCTCTGCTATGTTGATGACGTGAAGGCAGGCGTTGCAGCCCTGAGGGATCGTATTGGTGCAGAAACCCCATTCCTCTGTTACGGGAAAGCGTTTGTTGATGTTAAGCCTGAGCTGATTACCGGTTGGGCTGTTACAGAGTCTGATTGTCCTGTAAAGATTCGCTTGTTGGTCAATGGCGTAGAACACCTTGTCGATTTGAGTCGGGCGCGCCCCGATGTTGTGCGTAAGGGGCTTTCCAAAAGGCTACAATGTGGCTTCAGTTTTAAACCCAAGAAGGTTATCACCAGAGAAGATAAAATTGAGGCGTATATATACGGTACGACTGTTGAAGCGAAGGTTAACTTTAAGTTGGATATTAGCGTTTAGGAAGAAACCTTATATATGGCCGGATATGGCATTGGAACAAGTAGCTAAACTTGAAAGTAAGGTTATTCCGGTACGCATAACAAGCACGGTAAAGTGCACAATTAAATAGCGGGATTTAATACTGGTGTTTAAATTTTTGAAGTCCCTGTTTCGTATTGATTTGATCTCCAGGCTTAAGCCTGCACTTGCTATTAGTCGGGCCAGTGATGCTTCGATAAATTTTGACTGGTATTCTGAGGGAAAAGATCCGCAATTTCTGGTAAAGGGACGGATGCCCAGTGCCGGATGGTATATGGTGGAAATTGCTTTGAAGTATAATCAGTCTTCTATAGATTCAAAGATCTACTTTGATTATGGGGCTGGTTTAAGTGAATCTGACAGCATTTTTATTCCTATTAAATCCGGTAAAGTCACCAAGCGCCTGGTATACCTTTCTGCTCGACCACAGGCAGTACGTTTTGACCCCATGGAATCTGTGGGGCTATTTTCAGTAAAGCGTTTTAACTTAGTCAGACTTTTGCCCCAGTTTGCTTATGATCGCTTGGCTCAGCGTCTCAACAATATGCACTTTAAGTTTCGTAACTTGGGAAAAGCGAATGTGTTGCGGAGTATTCGCGAGGAAGCCTTAGAAAGGAATTGTTGTTGGCGTGATTTGGCGTTAGAACACTACGGGAGAACTTTTATTAAGAGACGTCAGTCTCGTGATTATAATGAGTGGATCAGAACCGTTGAGCTCAAACGCCTCGAATCTGCGGATAAGGGGCTTTCCCTAAATACAAATACAGACCCCCTGATTTCAATTGTTGTCCCTACTTACAATACTGATTTAAAGCTATTGTGCGCTTGCGTTGACTCGGTACTAGCACAAAGTTACGGCAATTGGCAGCTTTGTATTGCCGACGATGCGTCTTCGAAACCACAGGTTAAGGCTTGCTTGAAGGAATACCAAGCCAAAGATGCACGCATCCAAGTGGAATTCCGGAAAAGTAATGGACATATTTCAGCGGCTAGTAATAGCGCTTTAAATTTGGTAAAGGGCGAATATATCGCTTTACTGGACCATGATGATACTCTGGCGCCGCACGCCCTACAAAGAGTGGCAGAGGAGATTCGGAAGAAACCGCAAGCTCAATTGCTTTATAGTGATGAAGACAAAATTGATCAGTTGGGTGAGCGTTTTGATCCGCACTTCAAGCCGGATTGGAATCCTGATCTTCTATTGTCACAAAATTATATTTGCCATTTGACGGTGTTAAGGGCATCTCTAGTGGCAGGGGTAGGAGGCTTCCGCTTGGGGGTTGAGGGCAGTCAGGATCACGATTTGCTCCTGCGTTGTTCGCCCTATCTGAATGTTGATAATGTCGTACATATTCCGGAAATACTATACCACTGGCGAGCGATCAATGGTTCCACCGCCCAGGAGGGCGACGCCAAAAGTTATGCAGCCAAGGCGGGCTTAAAAGCGGTGACTGATTATTTTGAAAGTGAAGGGTTGCAAGCTATGGGAGAGCCGGGTACAGCACCAAACAGCTATCGGGTGCACTGGACTATTCCTCAGCCTGCTCCTTTGGTGAGTTTACTGATTCCAACTCGGGATGGCCTGGAGATTCTTAAGCCCTGTGTGGAGGCGATTCTGTCCAGAACAGATTATCCGAATTATGAGGTGCTGATCTTGGATAATCAGAGCCGTTGCGAGGCAACATTGCGCTTTCTGAAGGAGATAAGTAATTCTAATAGAAGGGTTTCAGTGCATCGTTGGGACCACCCATTCAATTACTCTGCGATCAATAATTTTGGCGCTGAGCTGGCCAGGGGTGAGATTATAGGGTTGGTGAATAACGACATCGAGCCTATCAACAGGGGCTGGCTGACAGAGATGGTAAGCCAGGCGCAGCGGCCTGAAATCGGCTGTGTGGGCGCAAAACTTTACTACTCCAATGATACTATCCAGCACGGTGGAGTGATTCTCGGGATTGGAGGTGTCGCAGGCCATTCCCACAAGTATTTCAACCGTAATGAATACGGTTATTTTTCGCGCCTGCACTTAGTGCAAAACCTTTCAGCAGTGACAGCCGCGTGTCTTCTGATACGTAAAGCGGTATTCGTGGAAGTGGGGGGGTTGGACAGTGCTAATTTGGCGGTGGCTTTTAATGATGTGGATTTATGTCTCAAGGTGCGCGAAGCGGGTTATCGTAATCTGTGGACACCTTATGCGGAACTCTACCATCATGAATCAGTTTCCCGAGGCGCCGACAATACCTTGGCTAAACGCCGCCGTGCGCAGCGTGAGGCGCAGTATATGCGCAATCGTTGGGGAGAGTTGTTAGATACTGATCCAGCTTATAATCCTAATCTGACGCTTGTGCATGAGGACTTCTCATTGGCATAAATCTGAAGTAGTAAGGCACCTTAGCTGTATTCACTGATTTATTCTAATGGAGACTTCTTTGCATTTGCCAACTTGCCATATTAAGAGAGTGGCGCGTATGGATGTTCTTCTGTTGCGCTTGGCGGCTAGGCTGGGGGCTTACGGGCATAACTATAGGAAGCTTTGGGCGGGCAGCATAACCGGATCAGTTTTGGCATAATCTGTTGTTGCTCCAGGCCTGCAATAAAACAAATTCTCGTATCGGTAACCAGAGCGGTGCCCTGATCTTATGACACTTTCCCAATTTTTTGTTGCGGGTATCTTTGCCCTGGTGATCGGTTCCCTGATTTTCACACGTTTCCGCCCTTCTCTGGTCTTTGCTTCAGCTGCTGGAGCCTGTTTTTTGACCGGATTGGTACCTGCGGAGTCGGTGTTACAGAAGGGGGCTAACCCGGGTTTGGTGACATTGATAATTTTGTTACTGGTATCGGTGGGGTTGGAGAAGGCCCGTTGGTTGCGGGCTCTTTCAGAAGGGTTGATCAATGGCTCCCTGAGGATCAGCCTTCTACGCTTAACTTCTGCAACAGCGCTAAGTTCAGCTTTTCTCAACAATACTGCTGTGGTGGCAGCTTTGGCGTCCAGCGTCAAAGGACAACGCCGTTTACCGGCAGCAAAGCTGCTATTACCACTTTCCTATGCCGCTATTCTCGGTGGAACCCTGACCTTGATAGGCACTTCCACCAACCTGATTGTTAATAGTTTCGTGCTGGACCGTGGCCTGCAAGGCCTGGAGTTCTTCACTTTTTTGCCAGTAGGATTGGCCGCAACCTTAGTGGGACTGGCAGTGTTGTTGTTGTGTAATCGCCTTTTACCTGAAGGGGCGGTAACTGAGGAGCCGGTGACTGAATATCTGCTGGAAGCAGAGGTAGTGGCAGATTCACCCCTGGATGGCAAGAGCGTTGAACAGAACCGCTTGCGCCAGCTGGAGACCCTCTACTTGATCGAAATTGTTCGTGGAAATCAAATCATAAGTCCAGTGGCACCTTCAGAGGTGCTCCGTTGTGGGGATAAGCTGATTTTTAGTGGTGATGTCCGAGATCTGGGACGTTTACAGGATATTGAGGGGTTACGCCTTTTCGCTCTGGAAGATGAGAAGTTGGACCTGAATCTCACCGAGGTGGTGGTAACGCCCAGTTCCAGTATCCTTGGCCAAACCCTAAAGGGGTGCAACTTTCGTACTCGTTTCGACGCTGCTGTAGTTGCTATGCGCCGTGGCGGTGAACGGTTGTCAGGGAAGCTGGGGGAGATAGAGCTGCGCGCGGGAGATGCGCTGCTGCTGGCAGTGGGAGCGGATTTCAAGCATCACTTAAATATCGATAAGAACTTTTATGTGATAAGCGGTACTGAAGTACGGCGTGAACTTTCACGGCGGGATAACTGGCTGCTGGGCCTTGGTTTTGCTGCCGTAGTTTCCGGTGCGGCGCTCGGCTATTTTTCGTTGCTGAAAGGACTGGTGGTATTGCTGGGTGGCATGATAGGGCTGGGTATCGTATCGACTACTGAGATGCAGCGACGCTTCCCTTTCCAGATATGGTTAATTATTGCCTGTGCCTTGGTACTTGCAGAGGCCTTTGCTGTTAGTGGCTTGGCGGACACGCTGGCTGGTGGTTTGAGGAGTATGCTTGCTGGCTGGGGACCGTTGGCTGGTCTGGTGGGTATATTTTTGCTGACCTTAGTCCTAACTGAACTGATGACGAATAATGCAGCCGCCGCGCTTACTTTCCCCCTTGCCTGGAGTTTGGCAGAGAGTTTTGGGGTGAGTTGGGTGCCTTTTGTAATGGCCGTGGCCTATGGGGCCAGCGCAAGTTTTTTGACTCCATTTGGCTACCAGACCAATCTGATAGTGCAAAACTTGGGTGGGTATCACTTAAGGGACTTCCTGCGTGCGGGTTTACCTCTCACCATTGCATACTCTTTAACTGTCCTAACATTATTGCCAATCGTATTTCCCTTTGAGAGTTGAAGCTTTTGAGAACTGAATTGGATAATGCGAACCGCTGGTTGATCGTTGAAGAGGGCCCAAATCCCTCAACGGATTATTTTGTTATTCCTTATTTGCGGAAGAAAAAAGCGCAAGTACAGCGGTTGTCTTTTTCGGAAGTTCTTAGTGGTGATGAGCTTGAGGGCCTGGGATTGATATTTGTACGTTATATCCCCAGATCATGGCAGTCTCTTATCCATAAAAATCTTAGTAAATTGTCAGAAATTTATTTATTTATTGATGACGATTTATTTGATTGGTCCGCCTTTGTTGGCTTGCCCCTCCGCTATCAACTAAAGATTTTTCGTTATAGTTGGTCACGACAAGGTTGGCTGAAGTCCATAGGGGCAGGTCTGTTGGTCTCAACGCCATATTTACAGAGCAAGTATCAGGAATGGTCTCCACAGTTATTACAGGCGCAGCAGATAGATTGTAGTGGAGGTCAACCTCTAACAGTTTTCTATCATGGTTCTGCATCGCATATTGAAGAAATTCGCTGGTTGGTACCAATAATTCAGAAAGTATTGCAAAGAAATTCAAGTTTGAATTTCGAAGTTATCGGTGATGGGCGTGTAAATAACCTGTTTCGAGGGATGTCAAGAGTAAAAGTAATACATCCTATGAAATGGTCAACCTATCTATCCATGTTGCAAAAGCCAGGGCGAACTATTGGTTTGGCACCGTTGCTAGACACTCCATTTAATAAAGCCCGGTCTTACACTAAGTTTTTTGATATTACACGGGCTGGTGCTGTAGGAATATATGCGAATGGGGATATTTATGGCAGGGTGATTCGTCATCAGGAAAATGGTTTGTTGGTGCCTATGGAGACTTCGGCCTGGGTAGATGGCATTTTACATTTAGCGGATGATAAACAATTACGTGAGAAGTTATTAAGTGGGGCTCGACAATGTCTGTAATCGGATATTGTTCGCTGGGCCTTAGCCGATTGCGCAACCTGGAACATTTTCTAGGGGCTCCCTGTCAGTATGTGCTGTCAAAACCAGGTAAGTCTGTTACCCATATGGTTGGTTGGGGTCTCAAGGCAACTGCGGATAAGGCGCAACGTATAGCCGTTCGCTCAAATTTACCTTATTCCTGTATTGAAGATGGATTTTTGCGATCACTGGGTCTGGGGGTTGAGGGCGCTGAACCCCACAGCTTAATTGTTGATCAGACAGGTATTTATTACGATGCCTCCCGCCCAAGTGATCTTGAGTCCTTGATCGGAGAATCTGCTTGTTCGGCAGAAGAGATAGAGCGAGCAGAAGCAGGGCTCCGGCTTTTACGAAGCTATAGACTTTGTAAATATAACTCTGCTGATGATACTCCCCTGGAATTACCGGACAGTCGCGCTTATGTGTTGGTAGTTGACCAAACCTATGGCGACAAATCTGTTAGTGGAGGATTAGCTTCAACGAAACATTTCCAGCAAATGTTGGAAAGCGCCATCCGTGAAAATCCTAGGGCTGAAATATTAGTAAAAATTCACCCAGATGTTATTGCGGGAAAGAAACGCGGATATCTGGAAGAGCTGGCGGAGGAAAAAGGCTGTAAGATACTTACCCAGGATATTTCTCCTTGGGCAATATTTGATCGAGTTGAAAAGGTCTATGTGGTAAGTAGCCAGCTGGGCTTTGATGCACTAATTGCTGGTAAAGAAGTGCATTGTTTTGGTATGCCTTTTTATGCTGGTTGGGGGTTGACCAAGGATCGCCAAAGCTCGGAACGCCGTGGAATCAAGCGTACTTTGGCGGAGATTTTCGACGCTGCTTACCTGCGCTATTGTCGATATATAAATCCCTACACAAGACAGAAGTGTGAATTTGAGGATACTGTTGGACTCATTGCGGAACAAAAAAGACAGTGGAACCGGTTTCGGGGACAGTGGCAGGGCATTGGGTTTTCAGCTTGGAAGCGTCGATTTATTCCTGATTTCCTTGGAAATAAGGATAGGGTGAAATTCTCTAAAAGATATAGCGAAGCAAGAAATCTGGATATCGGTACCAATATCCTGGTTTGGGCAAGTCGAGCGTCGAGTGAATTAAAGGAGGAATGTAAGCGCTCAAACTTAAATTTATGGCGGGTAGAGGATGGTTTCTTACGCTCTGTTGGTTTGGGGGCAGATTTAATTTCGCCAAAGTCGCTGGTTTTTGACTCTCGTGGTATCTATTTTGATGCGGAGCAACCAAGTGATCTTGAAGCGCTGTTAAATTTTGGGGTTTTTCCAGAGTCATTATTAAATAGGGCCAGAAAGCTACAAAAATCGCTGATCAGAAAACGCTTAACTAAATACAATTTAAGTGTTTGTAAGCCAATATCCAGTTTAGGCATTTCCTCAGATAAGAAAGTGATCCTGATTCCTGGTCAAGTCGAAAGTGATGCATCCATTGCCTATGGCTCACCAAAATTAAAAAGTAATTTTTCATTGCTTGAAAGAGTAAGGCGCGATAATCCAGGGGCATATATTGTGTATAAACCCCACCCGGATGTGGTAGCCGGAGCTCGACTGGGAGCGCTGCCGGCAGGTGCTGAGTCTTTGTTTGATTTAATAGTAGAGCAGGGTGATTTTCCTTTTTTATTAGAAAATGTAGATGAAGTACATACACTCAGTTCACTGAGCGGCTTTGAGGCTCTGATGCGCGGGGTAAGGGTGGTAACCTATGGCCTGCCTTTTTATGCAGGCTGGGGTCTCACAAATGATAAACTTATAGAAAACAGGGAGATGAGTAAAAAAGACTTATTTGAACTGAAGTCTCGTAGGCAGCGCCACTTAAGTCTGGATCAACTAATTGCGGCTACTTTATTGCTTTATCCGGTATATGTGGATAGGAATACTGGGGAGTATATAGACGCAGAGACAACAGTTGAACTGTTAGAGTCTGAACGAAATTTGAGTGTCCGAAATAATATTTTCTTTAAGTTTTTCTGTTGGTATCGGAGTAAATTTTTGCGTTATTAGTTTAAGCGGTTGTTGGCTAGGCGTAGACTTCTACCTTAGAAGATATGTAATACAGGTCTTTGTGAAATATATTTTCATTTAGGTTATTTGGTTTTGTGTTTTCTTGATGTTGATCTCGCACCTTTAAATAATCGCATTATTTTCTAATCGCAGTCTAATTTTGAGTGGGATTTACGGTATTTGGGTTCTTTTCAGGAATTGCTTCATCTTTTTTAAGTTAATGCCCTTTTCTCTAGTTGCGAGTCCTGTTTTGTTGTTGAAGGTAACTTTATTCTTAAGTTTTCCTGGGATTATCTGTCTCGCTTATGGTTGCTATCAATGCTGTCTAAAAGATTGAGGCGAGTCATAGAGTTTTGCTTTGCAAAAAGAGTTGATCAGTGGTTTTGTATTTAATGGTTTTTCGCTTTTCTGAGTTTTGGCAGTGATTTTATTTAAGGGGAAGATGTTTTATTCAATTCAAGCTGCAAACGATTGCAACTGCGCTGCATCTAGTCTTTGAGCTGCACTAAACTGGTCACCGATGACGTACGGCTGTGCGCAGTGATAAAAATTTGTTGGGTAAAAAACAGGGTGCGGTTATATCTGGACTGTTAGTCTACTTTGAAGGGACACATGCGCTGTATTTGTGTGTGATGGCATATTTTTTTTCTTGATATAAGATGCTTTTTTTCCGGGCACTGGCAATTGGCGGGCGATAGATTTATTTGCGTCTATGAAAATATGTAAAGGCCTAAATTAATCGACTCTCAATTTCCACTAATACAGACGCTGTCTTTGTAAATAGCTATTAAGAAAGGTTCAATGTATAGGCCTTGGCTTGTCACTGATCTGTAGAGAGCGGTATTGCGGAGTTAGAGGAGGCTTTAGGAGCTTGACTTTAGATGAGATAATACCTCACTGTGGGTTGTTGACTAACTTAGGTTTTGTGGTATCGAAATGCGTAGGCAAGTTTCTGTTCTCTCCTCCTACACTTGCCTACCGACAAGTTGTATTGCGCCAGCTTATTGATACTCAGGGGTAGATCAATTTATGTCTGTTGCAGTATTTCTACAGGGGCCTCATGGTCCATTTTTCGCCAGGGTGGCGAAAAGGCTATCCCAACATGGTGTGATCACCCATAAAATCAACTTTAACGGCGGTGATCGCTTTTTTGCGTGGGCGGATTTCCAGGAAGATTTCGCCGGTAGCGAGGATGACTGGCCATTCTTTTTTCGCCAATACCTGTTAGACAAGGGGGCTGAGGCGGTCTTTGTCTATGGCGATTGCCGACGCTACCACGCCACGGCAAGAGAAATCTGTTCATCACTTCAAATCCCTTTTTGTGTATTCGAAGAGGGATACTTGCGCCCAGATTTCGTAACTCTGGAGTGGGGAGGAGTAAATGCTTTCTCCCAGAGGGATTGGTCTGAGGAGACAATTAACCAGTACGAACCTAATGGACGCCAAAAAGGGATTCCCGTAGGGCAAACGTTCTGGCATAGAGCACTTTTTGCGATCGAATATTACTTGGCAATGCGTTTTGGACAGTCAGAATTCCCTTATTACCGGCATCACCGCAGTCGTGATTGGCTGGAGGAGGGTACTAACTGGCTTCGCAGCTTTGTTCGCAAGGGACTTTACAAGATAACGGAGCATAAGCTGACTGATCGGTTAACTTCAAATCTGAGTCAGCAGTTTTTCCTGTTTCCCCTGCAGACCCGAGATGATTTTCAGCTTAGGAGGCATTCCGACCTTCTTTCTATAGAAAACGCCATCGATGTAGTGCTGAAGTCCTTTGCCCAGAATGCTCCAGAGGGCACAGTGGTTGTTATCAAACATCACCCTATGGATAGAGGCTTTTGCCATTACCAGAAGCTGATTGATGTGTTGGCCGAGCGGTACAGTATTGCCGGAAGGGTTATCTACTGCCACGATTTACACCTACCCACTCTGCTCGATCATGCCAGGGGGGTTGTGACAATCAATAGTACGGTGGGTATTTCAGCATTGCTGCATAAAGTTCCTACCAAGGTGCTTGGTCGTGCACTTTACGATATCCCCGGATTAACCCATCAAGGTCAGTTAGCCAGCTTCTGGTCATCACCCGAGAAAGTAGACTTTACATATTTTCAGCGTTTCCATACCTATCTTTACGAGCAAACCCAGATTGACGGTAGCTTCTCCAAAGGCATTGATAAGACAATAGACGGAGTGATAAAGCACTTACAATCAGTTGCCGTATTAGCAGCACAGGGACCTGTTTCCGTCGAAACCTGTAGTACAGATGCCGTATAAAGCATGGGTGCTCCCAACTCCCTGCTCCTCCTCAGCCTAATACGGCATCTCCTAAAGGCTTTCAGTTGCACTGGTCACCCTTTGTTTAAAAAATAGGCTGATCTAAATCGACTAACCTGTTAGACTGCGCGGCCTTTTGACCCGCCGCTCCGGTCCCTCGATAGGGACTTTGGCTTCAAGTGAATTCCGAAATGACCGATACCCCTAAACCGGCCGGCTTCGACCAGCTGGGCCTGCCGCCTGAAATCCTCAATGCCATTGAAAAGCTTGGTTATGAGACTCCGTCCCCAATTCAGGCGCAGACTATCCCTTCCTTAATGGAGGGCCGCGATGTACTGGGCCAGGCACAAACTGGTACCGGCAAAACAGCTGCTTTTGCGCTGCCGCTGCTTTCCCAGTTAGATTTGAGTGACCGGCGCCCCCAGGCGCTGGTATTGGCGCCGACCCGTGAACTGGCAATCCAGGTGGCAGAAGCTTGCCAGGCCTATGCAGGCAAACTTAAAGGCTTTCATGTAGCACCGATTTACGGTGGTGCAGACTACCGTGGACAGATACAGCAGCTGAAGCGCGGAGTACAGTTAATAGTGGGAACTCCAGGTCGGGTGATGGACCATATGCGCCGCGGTTCTCTGGACCTCTCCAACTTACGTACACTGGTACTGGATGAAGCCGATGAAATGCTGCGCATGGGCTTTATTGATGACGTGCAATGGGTATTGGAACAAATTCCCGAAGAGCGCCAGATTGCCCTTTTCTCTGCGACCATGCCCAAAGAGATTGCCCGTATCGCCCGAGAGCACCTGCAGGAGCCGGTAGAAGTCAAAATTCGGGTTAAGACCGAGACTGCTGAGACTATTCGCCAGCGTTACTGGCCAGTGGGTGGTCTTCACAAGCTGGATGCACTGACCCGCATTCTGGAAGCTGAGCCAGTGGATGCCACAATTATTTTTGTGCGCACCAAGAACAGCACTGTGGAGCTCGCGGATAAGCTGGCGGCGCGTGGCTTCGCCAGTGCAGCATTGAATGGAGATATGGCACAGAACCTGCGTGAGGCGGTGATCGATAAGCTCAAGAATGGCAAGCTCGATATCGTAGTGGCCACTGATGTGGCGGCGCGAGGCTTGGATGTGAAGCGTATCAGCCATGTGATCAATTACGACATCCCCTACGATACCGAAGCCTATATCCACCGTATTGGCCGTACTGGTCGCGCAGGCCGTGAAGGTGATGCCATCCTGTTTGTTGCACCGCGTGAACGCCGCATGCTGCGAATTATTGAGAAGGCCACCAAAAAGCCGATTGAAAAGCTGGAGTTGCCAAGCGCGGCGGCGGTTAACAGTGCTCGTATGCAGCGTTTCCGTGAACGTATTACCGCAACATTGGAAGGCCAAACTGATCTGGCTCCCTACCGCCAGCTGGTAGAGGAGTTCCTGGCACAAAATGAAGTGGACCCACTGGATGTGGCCGCGGCGCTGGCTGCGATGGCTCAGGGCGATCAGCCTTTGTTGATCAAAGAGCAGGAGCCCAAGCAGCGCAGAGAACGACGCGAGCGAGATGATGACTTCGAAGGGGCGCGCGGCCGCAAGCGAGGTGGTTATGAGAAAGACCGCAAATTGCCGGCACCGGACGAAGGCCTGGAGCGCTACCGTATCGAAATCGGACGCGAACATGGTGTAAGGCCTGGCAGTATTGTTGGCGCAATTGCCAATGAAGTGGAGCTGGATAGTTCCTACATTGGTCGTATTGAGATCTACCCGGATTTCACTACGGTGGACCTGCCTGAAGGAATGCCAAAAGAAGTCTTCCAGCACCTGAAAAAAGTGCGTGTGTCTGGAAAGCCGATGAAGATATCACGCTTTGATGAGGCGAGCTCAAAGTCCAAGGGTAAACCGAAAGGTAAACCCAAGGGTAAGTCGAAAGATAAGCCAAAAGGAAAGCCCAAGTTCAAGCGGGAGAATAGCGGGGAGTAATATAGCCCCTATAAAAAACGGCGCCGAAGGCGCCGTTTTTTATTTGATAAACCATTTAGTTTATCGCTTTTTCTATTCTCTGGTGCTAGCGCTGCGGCAGCATACGGGTCAGGGTGGTATCGCGCTTCACAAAGTGATGCCACAGGGCGGCGGCAATATGCAGGCCAACCAATACCAACAGTGCCGGCCATAGAACGTCTTTGTGAAGGAAGGCGAGCTGCTTGCCCAGATCGGGGTTTTTCTCTAACAGGCGTGGCAACGCGAAGAGACCAAAAAATTCAGTATCCCGGCCAAACAGCTGGCGCATGGCAATTCCGGATACTGGCATTGCCAACAAGACCAGGTATAGGGCGCCGTGTGTCAGTTTGGAAACGGCCTTCTGCCAAGTAGCTCCCTGAATTTCCGGGCGCTTGTGACGTGCACGCCAGTAAAGGCGAACAGCCAGCAGCATCAGTACAGCAACACCCAACGAGAAGTGCAGGCGTACAAACCAGCCGCGCATGGGGTCCTCCCGGTCGAAGAACTCATGTAGCTCTACAGCGCCCCACACGGTCAGCAGTAGAATCACAAATAACCAGTGCAAGCCCTTGCTGACTGAATTCCAGCCTTCGTTCGATGTTGACATAGGTAAATCTCCTGTAAAAACAATGCCCGAGAAGAGGCTTATCAATAGTGGCGAGTGTGTGCACCCGCTCCCGTTATGTCTCTGTGGTTAATTCGGCCTGTCGGTTTTTATCCCCAGTGGCAGCGCGAATGCCCTTCAAGTGGGAAAAACAGGTATCCCGCGCTGTTTGTAGGAAGTCAGCCAAGTAAGCCTGCTCCAGTATTTCCTCTCGCACCGCTGCGTAGAGGGTGCTCCAGAGGCCCTTTTCCCCCAAGCGCAATTGCGCAATAAATCCTTTTTGCAGGTATTCGTGTAGGGCCCAGTCGGGTAGGGCACAGACACCACGGCCACTGGCCACTAGTTGCACCATCATAACCGTCAATTCTGCCGTACGCACATCTGCGGGTTCAACACCTGCCGGGTCGAGGAAATGTTGGAATATATCCAGGCGCTCCCGCTCCACGGGATAGGTGATCTGTATTTCTCCGTCCAGGTCATTGGGGGTGACCCAGCGCCGCTTGCCATTTTGTAATAAGGGGTGGTTACGGCTGAGCGCCAGGCACATCTCGAAGCTGAACAGAGGGTAGTAGTGGATACCTTTCAGCTCTGAATCAGGGTTGGAGGTGACCACGAGATCCAGATCGCCGCGAACTAGTGCCGGTAGCGGTGCGAAGTGAAATCCACTACAGAGGTCCAGCTCTACTTCGGGCCAGTCGTCGCGGTAGGTATTTAGGGTTGGCATCAGCCACTGATAACAGCTGTGGCATTCAATGGCGATATTGAGACGGCCAGACTGGCCTGAAGCGAGCCGGGCCAGGTCGCGCTGTGCGACGGCCACCCGCGGCAGTATGTCGTCAGCGAGCTGTAACAGACGCAGTCCTGCGCTGGTAAAGCGTAGCGGGCGGGATTTGCGCACAAATAACGGCTGATCGTGGCGCTCCTCCATTTCCCGGAATAAATGGGATAGTGCCGACTGGGTTAGGTGTAGCCTCTCGGCGGCTCGGACCAGGCTGCCGGTCTCCCTTAGGGTGCAAAGGGCACGTAGTTGACGCAGCTCAATCATCTTTAAATTTATTCATGTTAACCGCAAAAAATATGAAATTGATTGAATAACACTGTGCCGACACAATCAAGTCTGAATTATCGCGGAGTGTGTGACGGGATCTGGAACCGGCGATTTACCGCGAACGACCGTATACACGGAGCGATGCTCCCTCACAGGAATGGACTTGGTAACAGAGACATGGCGCAGACACATATTCTTGGCTATCCCCGTATCGGGGCCAATCGTGAGTTAAAGAAGGCCCAGGAGGCATACTGGCGTGGGGAAATTTCCCAGCAGCAACTCTTGCAGGAGGGAGAGGAAATACGTCGTAGCAACTGGCAGGCACAGAGTGATGCCGGTCTGGATTGGGTGACAGTGGGAGATTTTGCCTGGTATGACCAGGTACTGAATCACTCGTTGATGTTTGGTGTGGTGGGCGATCGTTTTTCTGAAGGTGCCGCGGAGAACAAACTGGATCAGTACTTTCGTTTGGCGCGGGGGCGAGCGCCCTCTGGGCAGCCGGTTGCGGCCAGTGCCATGACCAAGTGGTTTGATACTAACTACCACTACCTGGTACCGGAGCTTACTGATCAACAGGCCTTCTCCCTGGATAGTGAATGGTTGTTGGATGAAGTGCGTGAAGCTCAGGTTCAGGGGCATAAAGTAAAGCCGGTTGTAATGGGTCCCTTAACCTACCTATGGTTGGGAAGAGGCGTTGATAGCGCTTTGTCCCTGTTGCCGAGTTTGTTGCCGTGTTACACACAGTTGTTTTCGCAGCTGGCTGATCTCGGTGTGGGGTGGGTTCAGCTCGATGAACCAATCCTGGGTTTGGACTTGCCAGAAGAATGGCGCTCTGCATTTATTGGTGCATACAAGGGGATTGGCGCGGATTCTGGCAGCCTGAATTTACTCCTGGCAACTTACTTTTCCCCACTGCGGGAAAATCTACAGCTGGCTTTCTCTCTGCCAGTGGATGGTGTGCATCTTGACTGTATACGAGCGCCAGAAGAATTAAATACCGCCCGCGATCTCCTTGGTGATAAGCAGGTACTTTCTGCGGGTGTGGTGAACGGACGTAACATCTGGCGTGCAGATCTGGATAAATGGCAGCGTGTCCTGAAGCCAATGGCGGAAAAGCTGGGTGACCGCTTGTGGATCTCAGCCAGTTGTTCGTTGCTACACAGCCCGGTAGACCTGGATACTGAAATCTCCCTGCCCGTGGAGCAAAAGCAAAAACTTGCCTACGCTCGCCAAAAACTGGATGAGCTGGTGCACCTGCAAAGTCTTCTAGATCAAGAGGTAAGTACGACCGTAACCGAGTTGAAGAGCGGTGATAAAAGCGGTTCAGTTGCCCAACAGCTACGGGATACATGGCGTGAACAGGGTTACCTGGAGCGTGTTCCCGTGCAGGCTGAGCGCTGGCAATTACCACTGCTGCCTACAACGACTATCGGTTCATTCCCACAGACTGATCTACTGCGCAAGGTTCGCCGCCAGTATCGCAATAGTGAAATCAGTGAAAAAGATTATCTGGAGCATTTGCGCGCGGAGATTGCTGAAGCGATCCGGCGGCAGGAAATTCTTGGCTTGGATGTTCTGGTTCACGGTGAAGCGGAGCGCAACGACATGGTTGAGTACTTTGGTGAACAGCTTGATGGATTTGTGCATACCGGCAATGGTTGGGTGCAGAGTTATGGTTCCCGCTGTGTAAAACCGCCGATTATTTTTGGGGATATTTCCCGGCCCCAGGCAATAACTGTGGAGTGGAGCAGCTACGCACAGAGCCTTACCAAAAAACCTGTAAAAGGCATGTTGACTGGCCCGGTAACAATTCTCAACTGGTCCTTCCCGCGAGAGGATATTCACCGCAGTGAGAGCTGCCTGCAAATTGCCAGGGCTTTGCGTGAGGAGGTTCTGGACCTGGAGTCGGCGGGTATCGGTATTATTCAAATAGATGAGCCGGCTCTGCGCGAAGGCGTGCCCTTGAGAGAATCAGAACATGCAGATTACTTCTCGTGGGCGGTGGGTTGTTTCCGCTATACCTGCAGTGAAGTGAAAGCGGAAACGCAAATCCATACTCATATGTGCTACAGCAATTTCAATGCAATTATGGATGCGATTGTTTCCCTTGATGCGGATGTGATTACTATTGAATCTGCGAGATCTGACCTGCGCCTGCTCAGCGCTTTTGCCGACAAGGCTGGTGGTTACCCCAATGAAATTGGACCTGGCATTTACGATATCCATTCACCCAATGTACCTGAGCGAGGAGAATTGGTGGATCGCCTGAAGAAAATTGCCGAAGTGGTTCCGGTAGAGCGCCTCTGGGTAAATCCGGATTGCGGCCTTAAAACCCGTAACTGGGCTGAGGTGGGGTCATCCTTGCTGAATATGGTAGAGGCTGCGCGTACTGTGCGTACAGAACTGGCTTAGTCAATTTATAAGTAGAAAAACCGGCGATCATTTGGATTGCCGGTTTTTTCTTTTCTGTTTTTTCCGCTTCTGTTTTTTCCGTTTACTGGGACTTGGTGGCCACTGTAGTAGTGTTATTTAATTCAAATGGCACTGAAGGGTGGAAAGATTTAATACCCAAAGCTGTGTAAAGCTCATCCGGGCGATACATATTCTGCCCCTCGAGCACCAGTGCAGTGCGACGCAGCGCGGTAATATCCTCGAGAGGATTTCCCTCCAGTAAAACCAGGTCTGCATTTTTCCCCACCGCAATACTGCCAGTGTACTCGTCGGCCCCCATAACCTGAGCCGGTACCAGGGTGGCCGTGCGCAGCACATCAATATTGGGAATACCGGCTTTGGCATAGAGCTCCAGTTCACGTAACAGGGTAAATCCGGGGATACCATCGGAGCCCGCTACCATAGTGACCTTGTGCTCGTGTAGCTTGAGCATCATGGCCAGCAGGGCTTCCGCTGAAAGGTCGTAGTCATCCCGGTGTTCCGGCTTCACATCCAGTTCGGCCCCAACAAAAGCGCGCTGGATATTCACTGGAAGGTGGTCGGTAATATCGGCAAATTCAGGATCTACTTTGCCCGGCTGGCGCAGTAACATCGAGCTGAATACGGTGGTGGTTGCGTCTACGACAGTCCCTTTCTTGGCTAGCTTATCCAGGAAAGCAGCCACTTCTTTGCTATCCAGATCCAGCTCGTGGGCGTGCTCCCCGATTTCTGTAAAGCGCAGTCTTTTACGGGTATCTATCTTGCCCATAAAATTCAGGAACAGCATATTGATATGCTGAATTTCATCAAAGCCCGCATCCACGGCTTCCTCGGCGGTCATAAATGCAGGGATATGGCCGGATAAACGCATACCATTTTCGTGGATATGCTTGGCTAAGGGAGCGATCCACTCGGGCTCCATTGAGCTGTAGGTTTTAATTTGCTGATAGCCGCGATCCGCGTACCATTCGACAATATCCTTAGCTTCTTCCAGGCTGTCTGCAGTCTTGCCCATACGCATGGCATTTTCGCTTTCCCGGTCCATAAAGCCCGCGCGGAATAGGTCGCCGCCAATGATTTGCTCTGACTCAAACATCCCTTCAATACGCATGATACTTTCATGGGTATTACCGATGTCGCGAACATTGACAATGCCAGCGGCCATATTCAGAACACCATCGGTAGGGGATAAGTGGGCGTGCATATCCCAGAGGCCGGGGATCAGCGTATGGTTACGGGCATCAATGGTGGTTGCCCCGTTGGCTTTGATCGGTTTTTTACTGATTTTTGCGATCTTTCCATCTTTGATCAGAACATGCTGCTTTCTCTGTAGTTTGCCAGATTCAACATCAACCAGGTTGACGTTGCTGATCAGGATGGGTTGGGTTGATGTGTGGGTATGTTTTTTGGCAATACCTTGCAGGTACTGGTCTGCGGCTGCGACTTGCCGGGTTTTCAGTTCTTCGAGGTGAGATTTATCCCAACCTTTGCGCAGGATGGCGAACCATCCCCCCTCATCGGAGGCAAATAAATCCCCATTTTCATCGTACCAGGCGAGATCTGGGGTAAAGCCCAGGCCACTTACGCCGTAAAGGTGGACCGTTTTCTTTTTCTCGCCTTGTTGCAGGGTCACTTTATCAAGCTTATGGAGGCGTGCTTTTCCCTGCGGCAGTAAATCAATATTTTGATCTGCATCGGCAATCAGTGCTTTTACCAATTGCGCCTGTACGGCAAGGGTGCTGTTCTTGGGAATATAAAATTGAGCTTCGGAAGTTTTTGCACTGCCATGTTCATCGGAACCTTTCCAGCGAGCGACACCATTTTCCAGGGAAAATTCTTCGCTGACTGGAGCACCAAATGGGCTGATCCCTTCAATGGATAGTTGCTCGGGCATTGCCGCCTCACCGATAGTGAAGCTCTCCTTGAGGTTTAGGCGGCGGTTATTCCAGCTGAGCTTTAATTCACCAGATACCTTTGCTCCATCCTGGTGAATAATTTCAGAGCCGGCAATGCCCTCTTTATCGTAAAAAATATATTCGATTGATTTTGCATAAGCGCTATTGGCTGCGGCTAGAACTGTGGCTGCGATAAGCGTTGCCAGTGTTTTTTTTCTCATGAATTGTCCCTTTTCTTGTTGTAATACCGGTGATGGACTTTGGCTTCTTTTGGGTGAGGGGGCAAGCAGCTTAGGGGCGCAAGCGGCGAGAGGAAAAGCGGGAGCGGTAGGGCGTTCTTTAATGTTTTAACTTTCGGAGTAACGTAAAGGTATTGCGAGAGCGCTTACCTGTAAGCACTCTCACAATATTGCTTTAGCCTATGAACTAAGGGTTGCGAGAAAGGTTTTCGTTACCGGATGCGTGTACAACAATATTGTCTTCAATGCGCACGCCGCCATAGGGGCGGAAGCTGTCGACCTTATCCCAGTTAACCTCGGCAGCGAGGTCTGAGTCTTTTAGCTCTCCCAATAGGCTATCGATAAAGTAGAGTCCCGGCTCGATGGTAAATACCTGGTTCTCCTCGATAGTTCGGCTGGTACGCAGGAACGGGTACTCGGCCGGTGGGGGTGTCGTGCCTCCATCGGGGCCGGTCTGGTGACCGCCGACATCGTGTACCTGGAGGCCGAGGAAGTGACCCAGACCGTGTGGCAGGAATGGGCGAGTTAAGCCGGATTCCACAGCACTCTCGGCAGAGGTTTTGATAATGCCAAATTGGGCCAACAGCTCTCCCACGTTTAAGTGGCACTGGCGATGTAGTTCCGGGTAAGGCAGGCCAGGTTTGAGGCCGTCTACCAGCTGCAACTGCTTTTCATCCATAGCCGTTACCAGCTCTGCGAACTCATTATCGGCATAGGCGTAGGTGCGAGTGATATCAGAGCAGTAGCCATTGCAGTCGGCACCCGCATCGATCAGGAAGCTTTTCAATTGCGACTCAGGCAGGCGTTCAGTAGACAGGTGGGTGTAGTGCAGGATTGCAGCGTGTTCATTCAGGGCAACAATATTGCCGTAGGGCATACGGTTCTCGCCCTGGCCAGCAGCGCCCAGGTAGGCCTGGTTGATTTCAAATTCACTGGCGCCACTGCGGAAAGCCTGCTCGGCGGCGCGGTGCCCATTGACCGCAATACGGTTCGCCTCACGCAGGCAGGCGACCTCATAAGGCGTTTTATAAGCGCGGGCCCAGTGCAAGCGGTTGATCAGAAGCTCCGGATTTTCCTCCCCCAGTGACCAGCCTTGCAGCTTGTCGCTCTTACCGATAAAAGCAGCATTCTCTGGGCTCAGGAACGCCTGGGCATCGGCCGGCTTGCTCAGTAGCTCGATATCGTAGAAATCGCTCCAGAAGGTCTGGGGTGCCGGCGGTACATAGTGCCAAAAGTCTACTGGGCGGTAGAACAAAAGCTTTGGCTTTTGTCCGCGCTGATAGATAACCCAGCTGTGGGGATTGTCGGTAATGGGAACCAGTGCCTTAAAGTGGGGGTTCACCTTAAACGGGTAGTAGTTATCGTCCAGGAACTGCACCCTGGGAGCGCCACTGAATACGTTGAGGATTTCAAACCCGCTCTGCTCGAGGATTTCGTCGTAGCGGCGGCACAGGGTGGCCATATGATCGGCGTAAAGGTTTTTATCCATGTTCTCCCCAAAATGGATCGCTGAATCTATAAGACGGCATAGTGTATAGTCTGATGTCTGGATATTTGGCCTGAAATTCGACCATGGAAAAGAAGATACTGCTGACCGACTGCCCTGATGATAAGGGGCTGATCGCGAAGATTACCAACATTTGCTACAAGCACCAGCTCAATATCATCAAGAATGACGAGTTTGTAGACCGGGAACAGGGGCGCTTCTTTATGCGTACTGCCCTTGAAGGGATCTTCAATGATGCAACTTTCCTGGAAGATCTGGATATGGCCCTACCTCAAGGTGCTGAGCGGCGCCTGGTTTCGACAGAGCGTAAGAAACGCCTGGTGCTGATGGTTACCCGTGAGCCTCACTGCTTGGGGGATATACTGATGAAATGCTATTCAGGTGCCTTGGATGTGGAAATCACAGCAGTGATCGGTAACCACCCTGATCTGGCGAGCCTGGTACAAAAGTTTGATATTCCCTTCCATTGCGTGCCTGCGGAAGGGATGGATCGTGTGGCACATGAGCAACAGGTTGCTGCGTTAGTAGATGAGTACAACCCGGATTACCTGGTGCTGGCCAAATATATGCGTGTACTCACTTCTGATTTTGTAGCCCGCTATAGCGGTCGCATCATCAATATTCACCACTCCTTCCTACCTGCCTTTATTGGAGCAAAGCCCTACCAGCAGGCCTATGAACGTGGTGTGAAGATCATTGGAGCCACAGCGCACTTTGTTACTGATGACCTGGATGAAGGGCCGATTATTGAGCAGGATATCATTCATGTAGACCATGCTTACTCCGCAGAATCTATGGCAGATGCCGGTAGAGATGTTGAAAAGCTAGTACTTTCCCGGGCCCTGCAATTGGTGTTGCAGGAGCGGGTATTTATCCATGGGAATAAAACCGTAGTGTTTAAATAAGAGATGAAAAAGGGGGCTGAGAGGCCTTTTAGCTGAAATGGTGTATAAATTCAGAGGACAGAATGGGAATGAATAGTACCCGGATTCACAAATTTCCACCCAGACAGAGAACAATAACAGGTCTACTATTTTTTTTGTTGCTTTCAGCTTGTTCTAACCATGGGCCTATTCCCGGGATGGTGGAGTCTTTTCAAACTGAGATCGCCCCCAATGGCGCCAAGCGTTTTACATTCAGCATAAATCGAGAGCGACGTGATATACCTGCGCCTGTTGTGGCGAATACCAGCCCTCAGCGGCGAACGCAAAATGAGTCAGTGAGAAAAGTGGGTTCGACTCGTCGAGTTGAAAGTTACTTTGATTGGGCCCTTGAACAAAAGATGTTGGAAACAGGTTTTTGTACGCAAGGGTATTTTGAGATTGAACGTACTATTTCAGAGTATGGTGGTGAAGTGCGTGGGGAGTGTAGAGAAGGAGCGTTTTAGTGCTTTTTCTGACTTTCGTTCTCCAGATTAGGTTTATTGTTTAAAGAGGGCTTTTTAGTCAGTAGTAAAGCTTGGGTTTCGGTTAGTACTAAAAATGTAGATAAGAATAATGAAGTACGAATCAATTTTAGAGCAAGTCTCTACTCAGCAGATCATTGCAGTATTTGATCTTATATCAGATATTATTTTTTGGGTAAAAGATGAATCCGGCTATGTGGTGCATTGTAACCGGGAGTTTATTGAGCATGTCGGATGCAGATCCTTGCATCAGGTAGTAGGCCGCTCAGATATGGACTTCTCCCCTTCTTATCTCGCTAAAAACTATATGCGTGATGATAAAAGGGTGATGGCAGGAGAGACTATTACAGATCGGCTGGAATTGAATATTGGTAAAACAGGCGAGTTAGTTTGGTTTACGACATCAAAACGCCCATTAAAGAGTGCCAGTGGAGAAATCATAGGAACCTATGGCGTAGCTCGAGATCTTAAAGAGACAGTTAAGACTCTCTCTAGAATGGATAAACTTAAAAGGCCAGTTGAATACATAAAAAATAACTATAGCCAGCCAATTGCAGTGGAGGACTTGGCAGAGGCCGCGAGTTTATCGGTGAGTGCATTAGAGCGGCGTTTCAAAAAATATCTGGATAAAACACCTATGCAATTTGTTCGGGAAGTCAGATTAGAGAACTCTCGCCGTATGTTAGTGGAAACGCAAAGCCCAATATCTGAAATTGCTTATCGGGTGGGATTTACGTCGCATAGTTACTTCAGTAGACACTTCAAAGGCATGTTTGGACAGCTTCCAGCAAATTATCGTGATGAAGTTCAGTCCAATATATAAAGATCAATTAAGCTGAGTACCCTCAGCGACTCTGGAGAGAGTATTGCGTTATCCTTTCCTGTTGAGTTGATAGCCGCCCATTTCATTCATTTCCGAAAATTCTATACCTAAGTTTGACATAGGTTTTTATTCTTAAAAACAAACAGTTAGCTGACTGTTTTTGGCTTTCTGTGACTGTTTATTTTTTTCTTAAAATCTAAGACGCCGATTTTGTTTCATTAGTGTCCCAGTATTGATTACCTCTTCATCAGGGTTTTTTTTTAGGGTTTTAGTGCTCAACAAATGAACTGTCTTTTTGGGGTTTAGGGTCCCCTGACAGTTTTGCGTCAGCCCTCCACTTGGGGGCTGGCACTTTTTGAATCTCGGATAAAAAGAATAGAAAGTTGGGACGCTATGAAATCAATCAATAAGAATAGTCTAAACAAGGTTAAAATTCGGAGTAAGGGGCTTAAGCGCAAGACTATAGCCTCCGCTATTGTTCTAATCATTAGTAACATGGCTAATGCAGAAGAATCCTCCGGTGAGGATAAGCCGATAGAGCACATCGAGGTAATTGGCATCCTTGAAAGTAACACCAGAAACTTGGAGATCAAACGAGATTCCAATGCCATTGTGGATGCGATAACCGCAGAAGATGTAGGCAAGTTTCCGGACAAAAATGTTGCAGATTCACTTCAACGTGTACCGGGAATAACAATTACCCGCAGTGGTGGTGAGGGTAGTAGGGTTAGTATTCGTGGCACCAGTGCTGAGTGGACCTTGACCCAGTTAAATGGAAATTACATTGCAACCTCCGATGGAGGAGCACCATCTCGTAGCTTTAATTACACTTTGTTGCCTTCCAACATGATCAGCAAGGTAGAAGTCTATAAAAGCCCGGAAGCTAGAATTGATGAAGGGGGAATTGGTGGAACAGTTATTCTGCACAGCCGTAAACCTCTGGAAATGGAGTCTGGAGAGGGCGTTATTACGACTGAAACCACTTATTCAGATACCAATGAGCAGTGGGAGCCGCAGTATAGTGCTTTTTACTCCTGGAAAAATGAGAGTGAAACCTTCGGTATTCTGGCTGGCTATACCAAACAGGGCAGAACTGTAACCTCTATTGAAAACTACGCGAGCCATTGGCGATTCCACTCAGACACGGTTGAAGGTGCCGAACGCCCGGCAATTGTTGACCAGGAAACTGGCGAAGTTTACAACAATGTTTGGGCGCCCAGGGCTATGGGTATTGGTAATCATGAGCAGGATAGGGCCAGGGATGGTTATCAAATTACCACTCAATGGCGGCCAACTGAGCGCTTGGAATTTTCTCTGAACTATTTCGGTTCCCAGTTGGGATACGATACCCGTAGTCAGAACCTCACCTTAGCTGAATGGAATGATAACCATAACCCCTACTTTGGCGTTGAGCTGGAAGGGGACACCGTAGTTACCTATGGCAACGGTGATAACGGCCTGCTAAATGCGAATAACTGGGGAGATGCTGATGTCAATGGTGGTGTCGAGGTAGAGCGAGGTTTAATGTCTCCGCAATTGACCGGGCAGGATAGCTACGGTGAATCAGAATCTCATACCTTCGACCTCGAAATTCTTTATGAAGGTGACTCTTACACAGCAGCAGTAAATATTGGACGAAGCTCTGCAAAAGGTGGTGTCTCCGAAAGAATCATGGCAAATATGGATGCACGTTATGGTTCTGTAAATAGTTGGCTGTGGTCTATTGCCGATGGGGAACCTAGCTACGAAATCTCTACAGATCTCACCTCGGATCAAGAGGCCTATCCATACTATGACTGGTTTAGTTCTGACGCTACCCAAAATCGGGACAGAGAAGATTATTATCAGCTTGACCTGGGATTTGACACCAATTGGGGAATAGTCAACAAAGTCTATGTCGGTACTAAATATCGGGATCATGAAGCAAAGTCCCTAAGAGATACTTTCTTGTGGGATGACGGTATCTCGGATAACGGTGGTTATCGTGGGTGGTTGTCGGGTACAGAATGGTTCCACAACCCGGATTTTCATCCAGATACTTCCATCTTACTTGGTAGCGACGTAATCGATAATAGCGCAGGCGATACCGGGGCTATTAACTATCTACCTTTTGATATAGATGCGCTTAAAGCCTACGTGAGTGATAATTTCACCCGGACTGTAGTTCCTGTGTTATCCGGTACCTATACCATCGAGGAAAAAATATTTTCTCTTTATGCCCAGGCGGACTTTGAGTGGGAGGCTTTCCGGGGTAACCTTGGTGTCCGCTATGTTAATACAGACCTAACTACCTCGACATACGATGACATTATTGGTCAAGAGACAGATATTACCAGTGCAAATAATAGAAGTGCTGATAGTGAAAACTTTCTGCCAAGTTTAAATATTGCCTGGGATCTAACTGATGAGCTGGTATTACGATTTGCTGCAGCAAAAACCATGTCTCGAGTCAGTTATGCTGACTTGGGGCAGGCTGAGTCATATGGCCCTCCTGTAAATATAAATTCACCGGATTCTTGGACCGGACGTGGGACCGGTACTTCCGCAAATACTGGACTAGAGGCGATGCTTTCCAATCAATTCGACCTGGGAATTGAATGGTATTACCTTGATGGTTCCGCACTTGGAGCAACATTATTTAGTAAGGATATTAGCAATCTTCCTATAACTACAACTGAAGTCGTATTGCGTGAGCACAGTTGCTGTAATGGTCCCATTGAAGTCGATATGACTACAAAAACAGGAGGTGCTGAGGCAACTTCTAGAGGTGTTGAACTATTTGCACAACATGCGTTTGAAAGTGGTTTTGGTGTAATGGCTAATTATACCTACACTGACACTAGTACTTCGGGAGTATTTGTTAATGGTGTAGAAACTGAAGCAGAAATTCCTGGAACGGCAAAGCATCAATACAACCTTTCCGGTTACTATGAAAACGATTTGTATAGTGTACGAGCATCTTACAATTGGAAGGATGACCGGGCTGGAGGGCTTCATCAGGGATATAATTTGTACGACAAAGCCTATGGGCAACTTGATCTTAATGCCAGCTATACCTTTAATGAAAACCTCAATTTCACGGCATCTATTATTAATTTAACAGAGGAAAAGACAGAGGGGTTCTGGAAACAGGAAAACAGGATGACTTATTATAATTACTCTGGTCGCCGATTATATATTGGTGCAAACTATAAATTCTAACACCTCGTTGATCGTAGTATTGGGTGTAGAGCATACGCTCTACACCATTTTTTTAACTTGAGATGTTAGGCTATAAAATTTACAGAACTACATAATAAAAAATGAGAAAAGATATGAAGCAACCAACACGTAGAGCAATGCAAGCTGTTTGCGCCACCTTCCTATTTCAGGCTGGTGCATACGCAGATATTGAAGTGGTCAATTCGGATGTCTGTCCCTCGGACGCTACAACAGTAAGCTATTCTGAAGCGCTTAATTATCCTGATGAATTTTGTGGTCTTCTCAATAGTGGTGATTTAGTCGGCCTATCAGGTGGGGCTTCAATCGAACATCTGGGGGCCAATTGCCAATTGACGGGTAATGACAGTCGCCAAATAGCGAAGACATTATGTAAGTCTGAACCTTCAGCACCACATGTTGTGAGTGGAAGCAGTTGTTCATCCGATGCAGACCCGGTTACCTATCTTGAGGCACAAATTTATAAAGATGAGCTGTGTTCGGTTCTGGGGGACTGGGAAATTGCAAACCTTGCCGATAATGCCTCCATGGATGGCAGTGGATATGGGTGTGGTTCACGCAAGAATGAAATACGTGAGCTGGGCTCAACACTGTGTAAATCTGATACTCCTCAGGAAAGTGGATCTGCTCCGAAAGTTGCCTACATAGAGGTTAACAGTAATAACCTGGGCAATGCGGGCTGCTTTACAGAGAGCGATGGTAGTCAGTTGTTCGATATAGCTGTTATCTTCGCGGCAAATATTAATTACGATGGCCAGAAAGCTGTTTTGCATTTCAATAATCAAGTGTCAGACCTGCTCAATAACAATTTGAGTACAGTACAAGATTTACAAAACAAGGGTACGAAGGTGGTACTCAGCGTTCTCGGAAATCACCAAAATGCAGGTTGGTCCTGTTTTGCCGATGAGCAGTCCGCTGATGACTTCGCGCAGCAGCTCAAAGATGCCGTGGATCAATATGGGTTGGATGGTATTGATATTGATGATGAGTACTCGCAGTGCAGCCAAACCTATTCTGACTCCTTGGTAAAAGTGACTAGTGCATTACGAGAGAAGATGCCTAACAAAATTATTTCTAAAGCACTTTGGAGTGATACCGATGCTTTTCAGGCTGAATGGAATGGGAAGAAACTGGGCGACCAATTAACTTATGGTTGGGAGATGAGCTATTGGTTGGGCTCAAGCTGTACTTCACGAATTCAGAATTACTTAAATTTGGGGGTCGATAGATCCAAGTTGGGTGTTGGCGCTTCTACTGTGTTGAATACTGCTTCTGCAGCGAGCGCTTTAGCATCGTGTAATGAGAATAATAATCTTGGTGGCGGCACTATGATTTTTAATGTGACTAAAGATTCTAGCAGCTATCTTTCTACAGTATGGCCAGGTACTTCAGAGATCCCTAATTGCCTTAAGTGATTATATAAACCCTGGCTGAGAGCCCCGTGGGAATTGGCATTAGTCGATGAAGCGGGGTAGGTCTTAAAAAAAATGGAGATTGAAAAGTAGTTCAAGGGAGTGAAAAAGGTGTACTCAATTATTGACTCTGGTATTTATTCTAAAATTACTATGTTGGGTCAATTGTCATTTCTTTGAGTCAAGCGGGGGTAGCCTGATATCTTTTTACGTTGGTAACAGCAGTGCTTCCCCTACTCAGTACTTAGAAACAACTTTACGAAGCCATTACTACCTTGCCTCCCTCACAGATGGCCCCATTGTTTGGCCGATCATACCAAAACTTAATTGGTATTCGAGCAGCATGAGCAGCTAGAACTACACTTTGAATTTGTTTAATGGACTCGTGAGTTACGCCTTGGGAGTTCCCTACTTCAATATAAATACGTTTGCCACTTCCATCTGTACATGCGGAATTAAAAGCTTGTGGAAAATTAATTTCCAGCCTCCCATCGGGTAGAACACCAACAGTTTCTGGAATCTGGTAGCTGGGCATAGCTACGCTTGCTAATGATGGACTTGATATAGCCAGGAAGGATAGACCGATCACAGTTTTCTTCACTTCAACTCCTTTTCGTGTAGCTTTATAGATTAGTAATTTTTGATTGTGCTTAATGATATAGAAAAGCGGGCATATAGCCCGCTTTTAAATCCACCTGTGAGAGTGTTGGATTTTACTCGGAGTAGCTCTCGATCGGAGGGCAGGAGCAGATCAGGTTGCGGTCGCCGTATACGTTGTCGATACGGTTGGCAGCCGGCCACACCTTGTGTTCTTTTAGCCACGCTGCCGGGCGCGCAGCGATATCACGGGAATAGCTGTGGGCCCACTCTTCGCTCATCACGTCCTCAAGGGTATGAGGGGCATTGTGCAGCGGATTGTCCTCTGGGGTGTATTTACCGCTGGTTACATCTTCCACTTCCTGGCGAATTGTTGCCATCGCTTCGATAAAGCGATCCAGCTCACCCTTGGATTCACTCTCGGTAGGTTCGATCATCAGGGTGCCGGCTACCGGGAAGGACATGGTAGGGGAGTGGAAGCCAAAGTCCATCAGGCGCTTGGCGATATCCTCTTCAGTGATACCGCTAGCTTCCTTGAGCGGGCGCAGGTCAACCAGGCATTCGTGGGCAACAAAGCCATTGGTGCCGGTGTAGAGCAGGGAGTAGTGCTCACCCAGCTTCTTGGCTACGTAGTTGGCGTTCAGGATTGCCATCTCAGTAGCCTGCTTCATGCCCTGCTTACCCATCATGCGGATATACATCCAGCTGATTGGCAGGATACTGGCGGAGCCCCAGGGAGCGGCGGAGATGGTGCCGTTATCCAGGTTGGTTTCCGGTACTTCAGTCACCGGGTGGGCCGCCAGGTAGGGCTTCAGGTGTTCGCCAACAGCGATCGGGCCCATGCCGGGGCCGCCACCACCGTGAGGGATACAGAAAGTTTTGTGCAGGTTCAGGTGGGATACGTCACCACCGAACTGGCCCGGCGCGGCGACGCCGATCAGGGCGTTCATGTTGGCGCCATCAATATAAACCTGGCCGCCAGCCTGGTGTACCAGGTCGCAAACTTCGCGGATACCTTCCTCAAATACCCCGTGGGTGGATGGGTAGGTGACCATCAGTGCGGCAACGCGGTCGCCGTGCTCTTCGATTTTGGCTTTCAGGTCTTCGATATCCACATTGCCTTTATCATCACAGGCAACCACAACCACTTTCATACTCACCATCATGGCGGAAGCCGGGTTGGTGCCGTGGGCAGAGGCGGGAATCAGGCAGATATCGCGCTGGGTTTCGCCCTTCGCTTCGAAGTACTTCTTGATAGCAACCAGGCCAGCGTATTCGCCCTGGGAGCCGGCATTGGGTTGCAGGCTAACGGCATCGTAACCGGTACAGGCGGACAGCATCTGCTGGAGCTGGCGGAACATTTCCGCGTAGCCTTCCGCTTGATCTACGGGTGCGAAGGGGTGCAGCTTGCCGAACTCTGGCCAGGTGACCGGGATCATCTCGGCTGTGGCATTCAATTTCATGGTGCAGGAGCCCAGGGGAATCATGGAGTGATTCAGGGCGATATCCTTGGCTTCCAGAGACTTGAGGTAGCGCAGCATCTCGGTCTCGGAGTGGTAGGTGTTGAACACCGGGTGGGTCAGGAATTCAGAATCGCGCACCAGGGCGGCGGGTACACCCAGGGAGCCCTTGCTGGCAATTTCGCTGTCCAGAGTATGCAGATCGATGCTGTGTTCGGTGCCGATAAAGGCATTGATCAGGTCGGACACATCCTGCAGGGTGGCGGTCTCACTCAGACTCACACCCAGGGCGTCTTCACCAATTTTACGCAGGTTGATCTCAGCGGCCAGGGCGCGCTGGTAAATCTCTTCCTGCTTGGCGCCAACGGTGACATTCAGGGTATCGAACCAGCTGTCGTGGGCCAGATTGAAGCCTTCCTGCTGCAGGGCGGAAGCGAGAATATCTGCCAGGCGCTGGATGCGGGCAGCGATGGTTTTCAGGCCTTCGGGGCCGTGGTAAATCGCATAGAAAGCGCTCATTACCGCCAACAATACCTGGGAAGTACAGATATTGGAGTTGGCCTTCTCGCGGCGAATATGCTGTTCGCGGGTCTGCATAGCCATGCGCAGGGCACGCTTGCCTTTGCTGTCGACGGAAACGCCGATAATACGACCCGGTGCGGAGCGCTTGTAAGCTTCGCGGAAGGCGAAGAAACCAGCGTGGGGACCACCGTAGCCCATGGGGATGCCGAAGCGTTGGTTACAGCCAACAACTACGTCTGCACCCATATCACCCGGTGCTCTCAGGGCTACCAGGCTCATCAGGTCTGCGGCCACGGTTACCAGGGCGTTGGCTTCGTGCACCTTGGTGATGATATCGGTCAGGTCGCGTACGCGACCGGTGCTGCCGGGGTATTGCAGCAGGGCGCCGAACAGCTCGGCGGGGATATCTTTCTCCACATCGCCGACAACGACCTCGAAGCCGAAGTGCTCGGCGCGGGTTTTAACTACGGCGATGGTCTGCGGGTGGCAGTCCCGGTGCACAAAGTAGACGTTGGATTTGTTGCGTTTGACCTGGCGCTTACACATGGCCATGGCTTCAGCTGCTGCGGTACCTTCATCCAGCATGGAGGCGTTGGCTAGTTCCATACCGGTGAGGTCCATAATCATCTGCTGGAAGTTCAGCAGGCCTTCCAGGCGGCCCTGGGCAATTTCCGGCTGGTAAGGGGTATAGGCGGTGTACCAACCCGGGTTCTCCAGCACGTTGCGCAGGATCACATTGGGGGTAATGGTGTCGTGGTAACCCATACCTATAAAGGTACGGTAGATCTTGTTGCGCGCCGCAATATCTTTTAGCTCTGCGAGGGCCTCCACTTCATTGATCGCATCGGCCAGATCCAGCTCATCGGTCTTGCGAATGGCTTCGGGCACGGTTTTCTCGATCAGCTCTTCGAGGCTGGCAACTCCGAGGGTTTCCAGCATGGCCTCTACCTGTTTGGCATCGGGGCCAATATGGCGATGGATAAAGGCGTCGTGTTGTTCCAACTGCTGCAGCGATGGTTGGGTCATAAACTTCGTTCCTGTAGTCGCAGGGAGTCGTCGCGGTGCGCTCGCGGTTAAAAATAGCACCTGGCCTCGGTACCGCTTTTCCTGTGGAAAGCCTCGGGCCTCCGCATTGCGGATAGGCGAGGGTAACGCTTGGGAGAATCGGTTTGCTGGCAGCCCCAGTGTTGCAATACGGAACCAGAGGGGAAGCCGGGCCATAGCGGCAGGCGCGCATCTTAGCAATCGGCGCGAGTAGGGGCAATCTGCGGGTTTTGGGCGGGGAAACTGCTAAATTTTGGCACAAAAAGTGGGTTAAATCCTGTGAAATGGGGGCTGGGGAGATTTTGTTCTACATATGGCTGAGCAGATTTGAAGTCTGCCTATTTCACTATTAGGCCGCTCAATGCTAATGGAATGCTGAATGCCGTGCTTCTTCCCTACGTTTTTTCTTTTTTTCTCAATAAGCACACCATCTCAGCTCCTTCTACAGATTAGCCAACACCTTATTGAGAGCGACGTATCAGCCACCAAGAATTGCGATATGGGTGTAGTCAAAGCGACCATGGATGCCGCTTATGGAATGAGGCTTATATTAGATGTCGTTTAGCCCGGGTGCTGAATCTTTAAATCCACGAATGACCGGTTATCTGGGGTGAGATAGAGGAATGTTCAAAATAGAAAGAAGTTTTGACGATATAACCACCCTAAGGAATTCAATCGCTTTCCTGCAAGTAGGTAATCCCCCCGAAGGGGGATGAGACTGGACGCTAACCTTGCTCTATCATTCGCCTGTCTTTGGCTATTACTTTGGGGTTAAATTCCGGGCTCAAAAATATACAACTGCCACACAGCCCCATGGCTGCTAGCAATAACCAGGTATTGTTCAATCCCATTACGGCTGCGCCAAAACCACAAACCAGTGAACCAATAACACCGCCAAAGCGAGTTGTTAATGAAAAGATGGAATCAACAGTTGACCTGACTTCGTCCTCCACTGCTTCATGTTGTAACTGGGCAGAGGCAGAAAGCCCCAGACCGATACTAAAATTAAACAATAAGAATAAACTTACAAACAGTAACAAATCTCCAGACAGCGCCAGTAACATCACTAAAGATAATTTTATCAGGCTGGCTATCAAAAGTACTTTCCCCAATTGATGGTTCAAAAATTGAGTCATCCAGGTAGTAATTCTCGCTGACAGACTGCCTAATAGCATGATCAATGCCATTAATAATCCGTACAGCCAGCCCACGGACATATCGCCTGATAAGGCCTCTAAGCGTACCGGCCAATATTTTTCGATAGCACTGGCTATTGGAGTCAGTAATATAACAGTCAACAACAAGCGCCATAGTGATGGCGAGTAACAGGCTTTAATACCTAAACTGAGCTGGCTGGGTATTTGACTGATATTTGAAAGTCGAAAACGATCAAATACACGATTCTCCCTGATCTTTGTCTTGGTGAAGGCGAACAAGAGTAAACTACTTAGCAACGCCAAAAATATAAGTCCCCGATATAGATCCAGATCATGATGTCCGAAATATTCCCCACTTCCTACGACCAAGGCGCAGCATAGTGCACCTAGGGCTCCGATGAGTCCGGCACGAGTCGCGATACGCGCAAAACCCTCCTGTAGGCTCATTGTACCTTCAGCTTGGTTAAAGCATTCTACAAACCAGGCATTTAAAGATCCTGAAAATAATGCCTGGCTAGCTCCCCATAAAAACATCGCCACCAAGGCTCCATAGAAACTTTGCCAAACCAATAGCACCACGTAACAAGTCATAGCCATTGTCAAAGAGACTAAGTATACCTTTTTCCGACCGATCTGATCCGCCAAGCTACCAGTAGGTAATTCAAAAAGCATCACTGACAACCCCATGACTGCCAGTATCATCCCCAGCTGCGGCATAGACATACCCATAGCTAAAAACAAAGGCGTTAATATAGGCAATATTAAATAGGTGGAGAAAAAACCCCATCCCATTTGAAATCCGTATAAACGGATTAATTCTATTCGCTTCATAAACCCATCCTAAGGAGCCCCTGAAAAACTCTGTAATACCCCTGAAAGCCCCGGCGGATATCAGTTGTAGGGCAATCATACTTAATGAAACATATTCAAGTATTAGAGAGATGTTGGAAATAATTTAGAGATTGACTGAATTTAAACATAATTTTAAGGCTATACCAGAATCATAATTTCCTGTTTAGGGGAATTCGTACTCTGTAAAAGACGAATCCCCCCCCTGGAAAAATCAGGTTTACATTTCTGTAGTTTGAGCTTCTGGTGCTAGATACGTTTGTTGTCCAGCAGATAATTTACGGTTAATTGCCATGGCTATAGTATTCAGAGTCTCATCTTCGATCATGACCCGCTCGTGTTTGGCTTTAATAGAAATATAATCGCAATTTAATAACAGATCTTCGAACCCATTTTTTGGTGTTGAGAAGCCCTTTTTAAATACGCCTTGAATGTCAATATAGTCATTGATCAAAGCAAGGGTTTGTGTCGGGGTTGCTTCATCAGAGACACTGCTACCTTCAAAGAAAATCGCAGGTCCGCCATAGGGTTGGAGTGATTTAACATATTCGGCATAAAATAGAAATGTATCAACCATTTCCGCTTCAAAACGGCCACATTCGAGTAATCTGGAATCTTGTTTTATAGTATCAATCATAGTTTGTTCTATGGTGATTACTACAGGATCAATTAAAAACAACATTTCAACTTGCTCCCCTAAAGCTTCCAGCTTTTGAGCAATACCGAGAGAAACCATGGCTCCTTCGCAGTAGCCCCCCAGAAAATATGGTCCACCCGGCTGCTTTTTACGTATCACGGCTAAATAGTAATCAATCAAATGGTTCAATCTAATTTGTCGACCGCTGTACACCTGTATGTTTTCCAACAATTGGACCGGACGATCGATATCAAGCTTTTCCACCAGTGAGATAAAAGTTTCTGGCCCTGCTGCCGCAGGAATCAAAAATAAACCAGTTTTATTACTATCACCATTGAAAGTCATAAATTTTCTAAACTCATTATAATCTTTCAAAAAGTCAACAATTTCATTTTCTGTACAGGATGAAAAGTTAGGTATAGATTGTGATTTTATCTTTTCTGCCAAGCCCCTAATGGTTGGTTGTTCATTAAGTAATTTAGGCGAAACCCGGATATTACTGCGACTACAGTGATGATAAACTTTAAGTAGCAATATTGAGTCCCCGCCTAAATCAAAGAAATTGTCAAGTACACCTATGGTCTCTACACCTAATAGCTTCTCCCAAATTAAGCACAACTCGCGCTCTAATTCATTTTCTGGTTCAACATATTCTGCTACGGTGGTAAAATTGGGAAGTGGCAGTGCGTTTCGATTTAGTTTTCCGCTAATTGTCAACGGCAAAACGTCAAGCAAAGTAAAGGTTGTTGGTATCATATAGGCAGGTAAGTGAACCGAAACAAAAGCTTTTAACTCATCAATAGTTGATTCTTGTTTTTCACTTAGAACCACATAAGCAGCAAGGTACTTATTCTCTTCTTGGCACCTGTCTATTACTACCACCTGCTGCACCCTGGGATGTTGTGCAAGAACAGCTTCAATTTCGCCTAATTCAATGCGATAACCCCGGATCTTCACTTGAGAATCATTTCGCCCCAAATACTCCAGCTCGCCATTAGGTAACCAACGGACTAAATCACCAGTTTTATAAAGTCGAGTATTAACCTCGTCCTCTGGTGAAATAAATGGATTTTTAATAAATTTTTCAGCTGTGAGCTCCGCCCTATTGAGGTACTCCCTGGCCAATCCTGCTCCCCCTATATGTAATTCACCCGGGGCACCGATAGGTAAAGGTTTTAATCTACTATTGAGAACATATGCCTTCATATGTTTTAAGGGCCGCCCAATGTTGGAACGGCTGGTATCTTCATCGACTGTCAGCTCTTTGTAAGTTGCAGTCACGGTTGTCTCTGTGAGGCCATACATATTTACCAGCCTAATTGACTTACTACCATTGGTATCCCACCACTCTTTAAGTTGTTCAATATTTAATTTCTCCCCACCCAAAATCACCAAGCGAAGTAATTCAAGAGGTTCACCAGTGAACCTCAATGTATCAACCAGGGCATAAAATGCAGCCGGCGTTTGGTTTAACACCGTCACTTGCTCTTGCTGACACAGGCGGACGAATCCGGGAAGGTCCGTCTTGATTTCGGTTGTCGGTACTACCAGCTTTCCGCCTGTGGTAAGGGCTCCCCAAAGTTCCCAAACACTGAAGTCAAAGGTATAGGAGTGATATAAGACCCAGGTATCGTTATCATCGAAGCTCAAATCTGCCCGGGTGCTTTCTAACAGCCGCATCACATTTTCATGAGTTTGTAGCACTCCCTTAGGTTTGCCTGTCGTACCTGAGGTATAAATTACGTAAGCCAAATCTTGAGGCTCAATATCGCTGACAGGTATGAGGCTGACGTCATCAGCTAAGGGTACAGAGGCATCTGCAAATACTAATACGGGTGTTAGCTCAAGTTCGTCAGAGAGTGCCGTAAAGGTACCGGTGTATTTATTGTCGGTGATGACTATGGGTACTTCAGTATCCTGGAGGATATACAAGGTTCTGCTTGATGGGTAATTGGGAGAGATGGGTACGTATGCGCAACCCGTTTTAAGAATTGCAATAATACTAATCACCATTTCCATGCTATGATCGAGGAAAATACCGATCAGCGTGCCGGATTTAAGGTGCTCTCCATATGCTGATTGATAATCAGCCTGGAGCTTTAAAGCGAGTTGGTTAGCTCTATTATTTAATTGGTCATAACTTAACGTTTGCTGCTTAAAAGTTAACGCGGGTTTATCGGCAAATGACCTAGCCTGGATTTCAAACAATTGGTGAAGACATAAATTTTGTGGGGAGCATGGTGTGGTTTTGACCCAGTCAACCAACAAGGTTTTCTTCTCCTGTTCACAAATCAAGTTCATATCAGCAATAGGTTGCTGTACATCAGCAACTATCTCCGCCAGTACCCTTTGATATAAAGTGGAGAATCTAGTAATTGTCTGCAAGTCAAATAAACTAGTAGAAAAATTAATAAAACCGTCAAGTTCAACCTGCCCGTCATTAATATGTAAACTTAAATCAAATTTAGCAGGGGAATACTCTTGATTATACTGCGTGCCCTCTTGTGATTCATCATCTGAAAGTCCTTGGTTAAGCTCGCTTAAGGACTGCTGAGTAAATGGAAGGTTTTTATCTTCTTCGCGGATCTTCGACGAGGTATTCTCTAGGCTGAATACGACCTGAAACAAAGGATGACGGGAAGGGTCCCGTTCCACATTAAGCAGTTTAACTAAGCGTTCAAAAGGTAGCTCCTGGTGAACTTTGGCTCCTAGAACAAGCTGATGAACTTTATCTATCCATTGTGCAATTGTGAAGCTCTCATCTATTTCTCCCCTTAACGCTAATAAGTTAACAAAAAAACCTATCACGCCCTGAGTTTGTGCATGGTGACGATTTTCTGACGGTGTGCCGATAACTAAGTCTTTCTGGCCGCTTAAAGTCGAAAGTAACAGATAAAAACCGCTAAGCATTAGACTATACAGTGTTGTCTTCTGTTCTCGGGCTAACAATCTTAATTGGTGTGAAAGCTTTGTATCCAAAGAAAATTTCAAAATCTGCCCACGGTAATCGAGTTGGGGCGGACGTGGTCTATCTGTGAATAAATGAAGTGAGCTGTAACCATTCAGTTGCTCAAGCCAGTAATTCTCTAGATTTCGTAATTCTTCTCCTTGTAAAAATGCTCTTTGCCATACGGCATAATCGCTGTACCGAATGTCTATCTGTGCGAGCTGTGGCTCCTGCCCAAGACAGTAAGAAGAATAGGCATGAGATAATTCGGTAAAAAAAATCTGTGCTGACCAGCCGTCAAATGCAATATGGTGCCAGACAAAAAGTACAAAAGCTCCTTGGGGAGAATCAAGTCGAATAACCCTAAACGGTCTTCCTTTGGCCAGGTCAAAGTCCTGTTCTATGGCTTCTTGCAGCCCATTTAACAGAGCAGCATTGTCCTTTTTTGATATACAGCGAATAGTTAAGGGGGTATCAAGGACCTGCTGGTAAGCATCACCATTTTCATGAAGGCGATAAATGGTGTTGAGTATGGGATGGCGCCTAACCATATACTGAATGGCATCTACTAATGCCGGGTAGTTAATATCATCGGATAGTCGAATCAGGTGCGGGATATGATAGGCATTACTTCCTTGCTGCCACTGATGAATAAATAATAACCTTTCCTGGGCAAAACTAAGTTCAGACTTCTCTTCGGGTGTGGAAAATATTATCCTATTGATAAAGTCGCCTTTACTGTAAATATGATTAAATTTCAATAGGCGAGTTAATGACGACTTTTGCTCTTTGATTAACTCTAATAGATCGCTGTTCGATAAATCTTTTTTGCTGTTGAGGCGCAGTTGTTCTCCATCCAGCCAAATTGCGACTTGATTGGTTTTTATTTTGCTGATTAATTGATTCATTTTATTATCCCTATAGGACCATCTCAAATTCTTGAGTTTCGTCCTGGTTTGATGCTGCGTCTTGCTGTAACGAAGTACTTAATTTTTCAATTGTTTGATTTGCAAATAACATTGCTAGTGGGATGTCTATACCAATTATCTGGCGACTTTTGGCCCCAAGACTGATGGCTTTGATTGAATCTCCTCCGATACTAAAGTAGTTATCGCGGATACCAACCTGGTCCAATCCCAAGACTTGTTGCCAAACCTCGCATAACTGGCGTTCAAGTTGCGTACGTGGTGCCAGATAATCAGTCTGGGAAACAAGTTTGGGAGTTGGCAAGGATTTTTTATCCAGTTTACCGCTTAAATTGACAGGTACTTTATCAATCCAGTTAAAGCTTGTCGGAATCATATAGTCGGGCAATACCGATGTTAATGTAGCTTTTAATAGATCAAGATCTTTGGATTCCTCGGAATCTGGTACTAAATAGGCTGCCAAGTATTTTTGATTTTGATATTCATGATCCGTTACTACCGCTTGCTTAACTCCTTCCAGGTCATTTAAAGCCGCTTCGACTTCACCTAACTCAATACGGAAACCTCTAATTTTGACTTGTAAGTCATTGCGACCGATATAATCTAGCTCACCGCTAGGTAACCATCTGACCAGATCGCCAGTTTTGTAAAGCCTGGTATAACCTCTGGCTTTATCTTCCTCGCTGGCAAAGGGGTTTTTTATAAAACGCTCTGCTGTCAGTTGAGGTTGGTTCAAATAGCCCCGGGCAAGGCCGGCTCCGCCTATGTGCAACTCACCAACGGCCCCTATTCCTAATAACTGACCTGATTTATCGAGGACATAGCTTTTGTTATTGGCGATGGCCCTGCCTATGGGGATCTGGTTGTCTTCTGATTGAGGTGGACAATGATATTGATGGCTACTGATAGTCGCTTCTGTAGGTCCGTAGACATTAATGAGTTTATCCCCCAAATCACTGGCCAGCTTGGTTGAGGTCACTTCGCCACCCGAGATGACTCGCTTCAAGCCATGCTTTTCCCCAAGCTCCAATGCCAGTAGGAGACTGGATGGTGCATCCAGGTGAGTAATGGACTCTTGCTCAATCAACTGCTCAAGATGACTAAAAGACTGGATATCGGCTTCACTGGTAATTACTAGCCGCGAACTACTAAGCAATGCGATAAATATTTGCTCTATTGAGGCATCAAAAGTGTAGTTAGCCAGTAATAACAGAGACTCATCAGAAGAAATCTCATACGCTTGTATATTATGCTGCATCAAATTTACGCAACTACGATGCTCAATCATCACACCTTTAGGCATGCCAGTGGTACCGGATGTATAAATCACATAAGCCAGGTCGGATGGTGATGTCAGCGCAGGTAAATTTTCTCCACTTATTGCTTCATTCAGAAGTAACTCTTGGGTTACACAGAATATGAATTCTTGACGTTCAAGACCGATGATTTTTCGGAGTTTATCCTCAATACTCTCTCCCGTCAGGATCATCGGGCATTGACTGTCAGATATGATATAACGTAGGCGCTGCTCGGGGTAATCTGGAGAAAGCGGCAAATAAGCTCCACCGGCTTTTAGTACTGCTAAAATAGCAATGACCATATCGATACCGCGTTCGAAATATAGTGAAATAAGGGTATCTGGAATTATCGATTGCCCGTAGGCTGATTGATATTGTTTTGATAGGATGCGGGCCAGGCGGTTGGCCCTTTCATTAAGTTGACGATAAGTAATCCGCTGCTGTTCAAAGATCAGTGAAATGTTATTTGGCGTTTGCAGGGCTTGCTGTTCAAATAAACCATGTAAGGTTTGTCCCTCAGGGAAGTCAATTCTAGTATTATTCCACTGACCCAGGATTAGTTGACGTTCAGTTTCACTAACTCGGTCAATCTGATCTATACATAACTTCGGTGTTGCCAACAAGCTTGTGAGTAGGTGTTGATACAGGTTGGCAATGCGAATGATGGTATTTTCATCAAAAAGGCTGATTGCATAATTAAAAGTTGCAGTAATTTCCTCACTACCATCATTTAAAAATAGACTTAAATCGAAAATTGCCGGTGAATAAAGAGAAGTTTCTCCATCAAGTTCAGAGGGTAAAAAAGGAAAATTTTCATTAACATTTTCTTTCTGAACAAAGCTCTGTACGCCGAACATGACTTGGAAAAGTGGGTGGCGCGAGGTATCACGTTCAACATCAAGTGCCTCGAGCAGGCGTTCAAAAGGCAGTTCCTGATGCACTTTAGCCTGAGTAACGGTCTGATGCACCTGGGCTATCAAATCCTTTACAGTCATTTTAGTATCAAGAATAGTTCTCAATACTAGAGTGTTCACGAAAAATCCAATCAAGTCTTGAGTTTGGGCATGGTGACGATTATCTGAGGGTGTGCCTACAAGAATATCTTCCTGCCCGGATAAGGTTGCGAGGCAAAGATAAAACCCAGTTAGTAATAGAGTATATAAGGTAGTACCTTCAGCTCTTGCAAAAGCGCGTAACTGCGCTGACATATTTCTGTCTAGGATAAAGTGATAGTGCTTACCTCTTTGATCAGCCTTTGGCGGCCGTGAATGATCTAGTGGCAGTGCCAAGGGTTCATAACCGGACAACGTTTTTTGCCAGTAATTCAGCAGATTTTCCAGTGTCTCACCTTTGAGATGGGCTCGTTGCCAAACAGCATAATCATGATATTGAATTTCCAGCGACGGTAATGATGCTTGCTGCCCCTCACAAATAGCATGATAGATTTGTGAAAATTCTTTAATGAAAATGCCAGTAGACCAGCCATCAAAAGCAATATGATGCCAAAGAATCAACAAGTATCGTTGTTTTCCTAACTGGTACATATGTAAGCGGACGGCACCCTCATGGTTTAGATCAAAAGGGTGATTATTTTCCCTTAGCAGGGCAGTCTTCAATTGAGCTTCATCATTAAGCTGGTGCTTGTTTATTTTTATCTCCCTGGGCTGAACTTCTTGTAGGCTGACACCATGTTTGTCAGTGTAATAGATACTGTTGAGTACAGTATGACGTCGTACTACCTCACATATTGCCCGTTCAATATTATTCAGCGATGCCTGCGGCTTGAGCCTGACTAAGTAGGGAATATGATATGTACTTGCCCCGGAGTCGAATTTCTCGATAAAGAATAAACGTTCCTGTGAAAAAGACAGGGGATAAGGGCCGACTTTTACCGAAGGAATTCTTAGTAGAGGCTTCTCCTCAAGCCCTTTGGAGAGGGCAGCAATATTTTTTTTCTCAAACAGAGTTACTAGGGGAAGTTCAATACCTAATTCCCTGCGAATGGTAGCTATGAGTTGTACCGCATTGATCGAATGTCCACCGATTCGAAAAAAGTCATCCGCAATACCTACACGATCAAGTCCCAATATCTGCTGCCAGATCAGGCAGAGATTTTGTTCAAGATTGGTGCGGGGAGGGAGATAGTTATCATTTATAATCAATTGTGGATTTGGTAACGCACGATAATCCAGTTTTCCATTAGGGGTTAATGGCAACTTTTCTAGAAAAATATAGCTTTCAGGGACCATGTATCCCGGTAAATTAGTGGATAGAGTTTGCTTTATGGTTTCCGGTGAAGTTTTCTCTCTTGACTTAAGTACTATATAAGCAACTAATATTGTATTTTCTTCATGGTGAAAAGTAGTCACTAGTGCCTGTTTTACTACGTCAATTTCATGTAGGGCTGACTCGATTTCTCCTAATTCGATCCGGTAGCCCCGTATCTTAACCTGCTTACCAATGCGCCCAAGGTACTCTAAATTTCCGTCTGGTAACCAGCGAACCAAATCCCCGGTTTTATATAGCCGGTCATGTCCCCTTTCTCTATCTTCATCACTGGCATAAGGATTATTAATAAAGCTCTTAGCTGTCAGCTCTTTCTGATTAAGGTAGCCGTGAGCAATACCTGCACCGCCAATATATAGTTCCCCGGAAGTCCCGACAGGCGACAGCTGGCCACTTTTATCTAAAACATACAATTTCTTATTATACAGTGGACTGCCAATAGGCAGTTTTCTCATCTTGGTATTCAAGTGACAAGCAGTAGCAAAAACAACTGTTTCAGTAGGGCCATAAACATGTGTGAACGAAATTTCAGGGTGGTCGTTAACTAGCTGGTGAAAAGTTCCTGCATTGGCCTTTTCTCCACCAAACAAAATATTTTTTACCTTCAACCCGTTTAACAGATTCTCTTTGGCCAAGACATTCAGTAATGCTGTTGTGATAAAAAATGAATCAATATGATGGCTATTTAGATAATTTATTAAGTGTATAGGAGATTGGATTACGTCCTGCGTAGCGAGATGCATACTACAGCCATTAAGAACACTGTAAAATAAGTCAAATATAAAACCATCAAAAGCATAGGAGGACAAACTGGCTATATTGGTCACCCTGGAGGCTTCCAAATAACGATTATTACAAGCAAAGGCTGCTACTGCATTATGTGGCACTAAAACGCCTTTAGGCTTACCTGTTGTCCCTGAGGTATAAATCACATAGGCAAGATGATTGCTACCTGATGTTTCTGGTAAATTATCGTAATGATATTCGGCGATTCCCTTATCATCATCAACTACCAGAGTTGATGGGGCCTGGTACTCGCCAGCGTCAGATGCGGGTAGTGCCGATAAGCTCTGCTTATCACTCATTACTAACGAGACTTGGGCATCCTCCAGCATAAATTTGATACGTGCTTGAGGGAGGTCTGGAGCAATTGGCACATAGGCAGCTCCAGCTTTCAGCACAGCCAAAATGGCAACCACCATATCTGCACTACGTTGAAAACATAATCCTACTAGAGTGTTGGGTTGTATTGTCCCTGCGGCGCTGGCCCTATATTTATCTAAAAGCGCACGTGCAAGACGGTTGGACTTTTGATTAAGCTCCCGATAGCTAAATCTGCATTGCTCAAAAACCAGGGCAATACGATCAGGTGTCTGCCTGACCTGTTGTTCAAATAATCCATGTATAGTGTCTCTGTCGGGATAATTAACCTGGGTATCATTCCACTGGTACAACGTTTTCTTCCGATCAGCTGCACTTAGCTTTTCTATTTGTGCTATCGGAAGGTCTGGCCGAGAAAGGAGACCGGAAAGCATTCTTTGGTAAAGGCTGGATATACGCACTATGGATTCTTTATCAAAAAGACTTACCGCATAGTTAAACCCTGCTGTAATTTCATCGCCACAATCATTTAGGGATAAACTTAGATCAAATTTTGCCGGTACATATAAGTTGCTTTCATCAACTAATTTTTCAGGAATGAAAGGTAATTTTTCGGAATCACTGATTTCCTGCCCATTATTCTGTAGACCAAACATTACTTGGAATAAAGGGTGGCGAGAACTATCTCGCTCTATCTTCAGCTCTTCCACTAGACGCTCGAATGGGAACTCCTGGTGTACTTTGGCCGAAGTTACGATCTGGTGCACTGTGGCGAGTAGTTCTTTTACCGACATTTCGGGCTTGATTACAACACGCAGAGCCAGGGGGTTAACAAAAAAACCGATCAAATTTTGAGTCTGGGCATGATGACGATTATCTGACGGTGTGCCCACTAAAATATCTTCTTGCCCAGACAGGGTTGTCAGGCATAGGTAGAATCCACTAAGAAGTACCGTGTATAGGGAGGTTCCTTCATCTCTCGCTAATGTTCGTAACTGTGCTGAGATTTGACTACCTAGAGTGAACCGATAGTATTTACCTCGGTGATCAGCCACTGTGGGTCTGGGGTAATCAAGTGGTAAAGCCAAAGGTTCATATCCGGACAAACGTTGTTGCCAATACTGTAGCTGCTTCTTTTGCTGCTCTCCTTGCAGATAGTCGTGTTGCCAGGCAGCATAATCACGATATTGAATATCCAGTTCGGGTAGGTGAGCTTCTCGCTTTTGACATATGGCTTGGTAAATTTCTGAAAGCTCTTTAATGAAAATCCCGCTAGACCAGCCATCAAAGGCGATGTGGTGCCAGAGTATCAGTAGATAATCTACTTCCCCTAATTTATATATATGAAGTCGAATTGCCCCTTCCTTTTCAAGGTCAAAAGAACGCATACACTCTTTTCTAATTAAGAGCGTTAATTGTTTTTTATCCGCAGCCTTGTGCATTTGTAAAGTGACAGGAGTAGAGAGCACTTCTTGCCGACTAATCCCCGTGTTATCGGTATAATAGATACTGTTAAGCACAGTATGCCTACGAATCACAGCGTTTAGTGCTTGTTCAAGCTTGTCCAGCGATGTCTTTGGCTTTAGCCGGGTAAAATGAGGTATATGGTAAGCACTGCTTCCGGATTCAAATTGTTCAATAAATAGCAGTCTTTCCTGAGCGAAAGACAGTGGAAATGCGGTTGCGTTTGAGCGTGGGATTGTCAAGAGTTCCTGTCTTTTTAATCCTGAAATCAGAGTGGCTATATTTTTTTGTTCGAACAAATCTTCCAGTGAAACTTCTATAGCCAGTTCTTGGCGAATAGTAGCAATTAGTTTCACTGCATTGATTGAATGGCCACCTATACGGAAAAAATCATCCTTAACGCCTACTTGTTTCAGCCCCAGTACACGTTGCCAGATCTGACACATCTGACTTTCTAGTTCGGTTCGGGGTGCAAGGTAGTTATCCTTAGAAATTAGTTCTGGGGTGGGTAAAGCACGATAGTCTACCTTACCGTTGATGGTTAGCGGGATCTGATCCAAGTAAGCATAGCTCTCCGGTAACATATACTCAGGTAAGCTAAGAGCCAATGTCTCCCGCAAGGCTTCTGATGAAATATCTTGTGCTAGAAGAGGTACTATATAGGCTATCAGTAAGGTACTACCCTGATGATGATAAGTTGTCACCAGTGCCTGCTTTACCGCTTCTATGTTGGTGAGCGCAGTTTCGATTTCTCCTAACTCAATTCGGTAACCCCGAATTTTAACCTGCTGTCCTATGCGTTCCAGATATTCCAAGTTTCCGTTGGGTAACCAGCGCACCAAATCGCCGGTTTTATATAGGCGATCATACCCCCTGCTTTTATCTTCATTATTGGCAAAAGGGTTATCGATAAAACTCTGTGCTGTCAGTGCTTCCTGGTTGATATAGCCTCGGGCGACTCCTGCTCCACCGATATATAATTCCCCTGGAGCCCCGATGGGTACCGGGTAACCTTTTTTATTAAGTACGTAAGCCTTAACATTATTGATAGGGCGCCCTATACATCGATTATTATTTTGCTGATAAAAGTTCAGGCTTTGAATGGCTGTTACCGTAGCTTCAGTTGGTCCGTATTCATTAATAAGCTTGTCTTTCCAAATATTTACCAACTCCGGTGAACAAGATTCACCGCCAAATACCACTCTTTTTATTTGCTGTTTGTTTTTGATATCACCTAAAGTCAACAAATGAGCAGGAGATGCTACCAAGTGTGTAACCTGATGTTTGGCTAATAAGCCGATGATTTTTTCCGGTTGTTTTAATATTCCTCTTTCGGGTAATATCAACCTCCCACCATTCAACAGAGCCAAATAAAAGGGCTCAACTGAAGCGTCAAAAACATAAGACAACAGCCAAAGTACACGTTCTTGATTGTCAAAATTAAATGCTTCGCTTTGTGCTTTAATTAGATTAACAACGGATTTATGCTCTACCATTACTCCTTTAGGAGTACCGCTTGTGCCTGAGGTATAGATTAGATACGCCAGGTTGTTTCCTTGCGGACCATGACTTAGGTTTTCGATAGAATACGGCGCAGTTTCTACTTGGTTATCTACTGCAAGCAATAAAGGTGGGGTAGGGATTTCCTCGAGTAAAGAGCGGAGTTTATCTAGCTTGAAACTTTGACTTAATACCAGAGCAGAATTACTGTCTTCTAATTGAAATTTCAGACGTTTTTGAGGTGCATCATAGGCAAGGGGCAGGTAAGCTGCGCCGGCTTTTAGCACAGCTAATATCCCTATTACCATTTCCAGGCTTTGCTCAAAATATAGGGCAACGATAGTATCAGGTCTTATCGTATCTCCGTGTTTATTTTGATAGTTATGCTGTATTGCTCTTGCTAACTGATTAGCTTTTTCATTCAACTCTTGGTAAGTTAATTGTTTTTCTTCAAAACTAACCGCGATTGAATCATGATTTATTAGGGCTTGAGTTTCAAATAGATGTGATAAGCTTACCTCATTACCACCAGGTGAGCTTGTCTGATTCCAATCAATTAAAACTTTTTGGCGATCCCTATCTGACAAACTATCAAAAGTATTGATAGATCGTGAGGGCTGCTCCAGCATCTGTACCAAAATTTTTTGATAGACTCTACCGATATGAATAATGCTGTCTTCATCAAATAGACTTACGGCATAACTAAATATACCTTTTATCTGGTTCCCACTGTCATCGAGAGTTAGGCGTAAATCCGCTTTTGCAGGCGAATATAATGGATTTTGAGGATCTGTTTCTACCTGGGTAAACGGCAATTCATATAGGTTTGTCAAACCAAAATTTTGTACCGTAAACATTACCTGAAACAATGGATGGCGGGACAAATCCCTTTCCACTTCCAGTGTATCAATGAGAGACTCAAATGGTAGATCTTGGTGAGTTTTAGCCGCAGAGACTACCTGATGTACTTGCCTGATTAATTCATCAGCTGTTATATCTGCATTTAACTTTACTCGTAGCGCCAGTGAGTTGACAAAAAAGCCAATTACGTCTTGGGTCTGGGCATGATGACGATTATCTGACGGAGTACCTATCAGGATATCTTCTTGCCCTGATAGGCTAGACAGTGTTGCAAAAAAAGCACTGAGGAGGACGGTATATAGAGTAGTTTCCCTTGTTTGGGCATAGTGCCGCAATTTCAGGGATAGTCCAGTCTCTAACGTAAAGTAGGTATTTTTTCCTCGGTAATCCATTTTTTTGGGGCGAGGGCGATCTGTTGGTAAAACTAAAAGTTCATAACCGCATAAGGTATTATGCCAGAAAGACTTTAGCTTGGAGAGATTCTCTCCATTTAGGTAATCCCTCTGCCATTGGGCATAATCGCTATATTGGATAGATAGGTCTGGTAAGCGTACTTCCTGACTGTTAAGTAGAGACTGGTAGATGCTAGATAATTCCCGTAAGAAAATATCCATTGACCAGCCATCAAACGCAATATGATGCCACATAATTAGCAAATACAGCTTTTTATTGACCTCATAATATTTCAGGCGCATTGGTGGATCTTGCGACAGATCGAAGGGACGCACTATCTCATCTTTTACCGCCGGTAGTAACTTTTCTTCTGTGCTTAATTGGTTTGTCGAAATTTTAACAGGGTCAGATAATATCTGGCTGATATTCCGGTTATCAGACTCAATATAGACTGAATTGAGCACGGGATGGCGTATTGCCAAATGTGTAAAAGCACTTTGTAGAATATCTAATCGGGCATCTTGGTTCAATTGCACTAAATATGGAATGTGATATGCACAGGTTTCAGGCTGTAAACGTTCAATAAATAATAGTCGCTCCTGAGCAAAAGACAGGCGGTATTGTATGAGTTCCTCAAGCTTGGAAAACTTTTTCTGTGAGTCAATTTCTCTTTTTTGTAAATACTTAACTAACTGAGACTTTTCTGCTTTCAATCGTGTTAGTAGTTCTTGCGGTATTTCATCACCGCTACTTGCCAATTTAAGAATATCTCCACTGACCCATACAGCCAGTTTATTTTTCTTGAGTTCTTTTAATAACGCCAACATCAACTAAATCTCCATTACAAACTGATTATTAGCCGTAGGCTTATCAGCCAGCTTGGGAATGACCATGCTTTGCTGGTTTTTTAATGCAAGTGCTAATCTGGCAATGGTGCTGTGCTCTAATAGTAGGCGTAAGGGAATATCTATCCCGCTTAACTTTCGGCTGACAGCTGTGAGCTTTACTGCATTGATGGAGTTGCCACCGATACGGAAGAAGTTATCCTCAATCCCGACCTTGTCCAGCTTCAAGACTTCTTGCCAAACTGTACATAAATGTCGTTCAAGCTCATTTCTTGGCGCTTCGTAATTATGCTGCGTGACCAGTTCTGGCTCAGGTAACAGATTGGGATCAAATTTGCCATTGATATTAAGGGGGATGACATCTATTAAATTATATGAATCAGGTACCATATAATTGGGTAGGCTCGATTGTAGAAATGACTTTATTGCGTCGCAATCCAATACTACATCATGTGTTGAAACCAAATAGGCTGCCAAGACTTGATTACCCTTTAACTCCCGTTTAATAACAACTGCCTGCTTTATTTCAGGGTGAGTGCACAAGGTGTTTTCGATTTCACTTGTTTCTATTCGATAACCACGGATTTTTATTTGGCTGTCGTTTCGGCCAAAATACTCTAGAGAACCGTCAGGTAACCAGCGGACTAAATCACCAGTTTTATATAATCTATCGTAACCTTTATCCAGATCTTCCTGTGTTGCAAAATAGTTGGGAATAAATCGTTGTTGCGTTAAGGTTTCTCTATTTAAATATCCGCGAGCCAGGCAAGCTCCACCTATATATAATTCGCCAATAACACCAACAGGTGAATAATGTCCATGTTCATTTAATACATAAAGCCTCACATTATCGATTGGTTTTCCTATGTTTATTTGGTCAGGTTTCTCTATTTTTTGCTGTGTCACACATACCGTGGCTTCTGTCGGGCCATATTCATTAAATGTGAACTCGGCAGGTAATACTGCTAATGGACTTAAATTGTCACCACCTGTGTGAACTAATGTTAATGTGGAATTCCTTAGTTCTTTCGCAATTTCATTGAGTATTGCAGTTGGAATAAATGCCTGGTTAATATTATTCTCATTGATATATGAAATTAGCCTTTCACTCTCAACTCTACATTCATCCGAGGCAATATGGAGTTCCGAGCCAGATAAAAGTGCTGGAAATATTTCAAAAACACTGGCATCAAAAACATAGTTGGAGAACTGCAAGATCCGTTTTTCAGTATTCAACTGATGACTTTTGATCATGTATTGAGCCAGATTTACTACACTTTGGTGCTCTATCATCACCCCCTTGGGTTTTCCTGTAGTGCCGGAGGTGTAAATCACATATGCAAGAGCTTTGGAATCTAGCTTAATAGCGGGAGATGCTGACGATTGAGTGAGTAGCAATTCAGGTATGTCAACAGAAATAAGTAATGGAATATTTTTAAATTCTGATAGTTTTTTATCAATCGCAGTAAAGTGGTGCCGTTGCGTTAGAATAATCGGAGCTTGACTGTCTTTAAAAATAAATTGAGTACGTTGCTCTGGGTATTCTGGAGAGATAGGTAAATAGGCTCCGCCAACTTTTAAAACGGCTAACATACTAATAATCATGTCCAGGCTGCGATCTAAATACAGCGCTACTATTGTATCTGGTATTAACTCATGGCCGGTTTGAGCTCGATACTGAGTGAGAATAACCTGGGCAAGTTGATTAGCCTTCTTATTAAGCTCCTGATAGCTGATAACATTATCCTGATACACCAGGGCTGTATTTTTGGGGGCTTTACTTACCTGGGATTCAAATAATTCAACCAAAGTTCTGCTCGCTGAATATTCGGTATCGGTATTATTCCATCTGGCAATCTGTTGATTCAGTTTAGCATCAGCTATAACCAAATCTGATATTTTACTGGCATCCCCCTGCAGGATTTGGGTCATTACTGACTTAAATGAGGCCATCATATTCTGAATAAACCAAGGGGCATGTCGTTCCTGATTGAACTCCCATAGTACGGTAACAGGATCGCCACTACCTTCCTGCCCGATCCTGGGTATAACCACAATATTTAAATCGAACTTTGCAGATTTGCTTCCGATGGCTTCGACCAATTGCATCTCTGAGATGCCAGGCAATGTCATTTTGGGTAATGGAGAATCATGAAAACTAAAACAGACCTGAAATAACGGATTTAATCCTTTAATACGTTCAGGGTTTACCAAATCAACTACAGTTTCAAATGGAAGTTCCTGATTTTTTTGTATTTCTTGTGTCGTATCAAAACATGTATGAATAAAATCATTGATTTCTTGTTTTGAGTTCTGTTTTATTCTCGCAACATTGGTTGCCACCATCATTCCGATAGTGTTCTCTACTCCTTGATAATTACGGTTCGCAGTGCCAGTGCCGACGCAAATATCGGTATCGCCGGAGTACCGAGATAATACTAAGTTGACGGCCGCCAACATAAAGGAAAATGGTGTTACTCCCTGTTTCTGACAATAATTTTGTATCTTATGCCAGAAATTCCGAGGGATCTTCATTTTTTTAGTGTCTCCTCCCTTTAAATCTCCCGTGGCGGTCTGAGGTAAATTGATTTTAGTTGGGGCATCTTTGAGCTTTTCATACCAGAATAGCTTTTGTTTTTCAGCTGCTTCGCTCGTTAGCCAGTTGTTTTGAAAAACAGCAAAGTCGGCGTACTGCCCAACATGATTAAGAGTTATATTTTTTCTGCCCTCGAGTCTTTGCTGATAGCAGGAGAATAAATGCTCAAGAAATATATTCGAGGACCAGCCATCATGGACAAGGTGGTATTCAATATGAATAAGAATATGTTCTTTGTCTGTTAATTTTACTAATCCCCAGCGTACCAAAGGTAGTTGGGTAATGTCGAATACCTGATTCAGACCTTCTGCTATTAAATAGTCAACCTGCTGTTGAGCCTGGTGATAATTCATGGAGCTAAAATCATATCTGGCTAACTCAACCTGGTAGTTTTCATGGATGTATTGGCAGGGTTCTTCCAAAGAATAGGAGCTTCGGTAAATCTCATGTGCATCGACTACATCCTGGATAGAGTGAGCAAGAATGTCTGGATCGATTTCACCTTTTAGAATCAACTTGCTCTTTGCATGATATGCTCTATTTCCTGGGTTGGATTTTGTCAAAAACCATATGGCTCGCTGCTGAGAGGATAAAGGTGAAATAGTCCGATATTTATTATCCCTGGTATTGATACTGAAACTTTGCTGGCAGCGAGGTAATTCCTGCCAGATATTTTCAGGTGTGCGCTCTGTATAAATTAACTCAACTGGAATATTTACAGATATTTCTCTGGCGAGTTTTGAACATAATCGAATGGCTGAGATTGAGTCGCCACCAGCGGCAAAGAAGTCTTCTTTCCATGCCAAAGGTAACGCTGTGTATTCATTTATCCAGGCTAGAAACGTCGCCTGTTCAGAATTAAGATTCACATCCACCATCGCAGATGTGTCGTGTGTTGCCATCGATAATAAAATCGATTTATCTATTTTTCCATTCTCTGTCAGCGGAAGCTCAGGTAGAATATGAAAATGCTCAGGTACCATGTGAAGTGGCAAATGTGCCTTTAGGTGTGATGCGAGCTGTTGTATATCCAACGAGACTTCTCGCTTGAGTACTGCATATGCATGCAACGATTGTTTGTTTCCTGTATCGCTTACAAGTACACATGCCAAGGCAATGCCATTTAGAGTTTTTAGGCAATTTTCAATTTCCGAAAGCTCTATTCGGTGGCCTCGTATTTTTACTTGCGAGTCATTCCTGCCTATAAACTCAAATTCGTCTCCTTGGAGGCGTCGAACTAAATCTCCTGTTTGGTATATGCGTTTATAACCGTCGCGACTAATTACCGATGGTAGTAAACTACCGCTGATAAATTTTTCGGCTGTTAATTCTGGTTTTCTCCAGTAGCCACGAGCAATGCCTGTACCGCCAAGATATAGTTCCCCAATATCTCCGATGGCCACCTGCTGTAAATTACTATCTAACACCCAGGCTTCGGTATTCTTTAACACTTTGCCGATATTATTTGCTGAATCCCCATGTGTAAAAAGGTGTGCGGTCGCGCAAACAGTAGTCTCTGTCGGTCCATAGGCATTGAAAATTTTGCTTTGCCTGTTGAGCTTTTGCATCATATCTAGTGCCGGTGCTTCACCAGCAACAACAATACTTTGCAAGGAGTGAAGTTTTTCTTCAGGTAATAACGCTAATAATGATGGTGGTAAAGTGGCAAACTGTATTTGATTGTCTCGGATTAGGATCGCAAGTTTATTGTGATCTTTACGTTCCTCCTCGCTAGCAATATAAATCGTTTGCCCCAAAAATAGACTGGCAAATATCTCAAATACACTGGCATCAAAAACATAAGATGCAAACTGTAATGTCCTTTGATAATTAGCTAGTGAAAACCTTTCAATTTGAGCCGAAGCGAGATGAAGGATATTCTGATGAGTGATCATGACCCCTTTAGGGTTGCCTGTTGTTCCAGAGGTGTAGAGTACATAGGCAAGATCATTAAGGCAGTTCTTTTTAGCTTCACCTATTGAAGGGTCGGGTTCAGTAGTATCTTTAGTGTCGGAAAAGAGTAAAGTTGGCTGGTTATGAGATGAGTTGAGCCAGCTCGTCAGTTGAGCATCATGATGAGTTTGAGTTACAACCACTCTGGTTTTGGTATCCTGAAAAATATATAAAGCTCTCTCTCGTGGATACTCTGTAGAGATTGGAACATAGGCAGCTCCGGCCTTTATTACTGCCAACATGGCTATTATCATGTCCAAGCTTCGATCTAAATACAGTGCAACCAGATTTTCCTCTGAGTTTTCTTCTTTAGCCAGCGTCTGACTGATTAGAGTCGAAAGTGACTTTGAACGCTTATCAAGTTCTTGATAACTAATACTTATTCCTTGATGTACAAGAGCTGTTTTATTTGGATTTATACTGATTTGCTTTTCGAAACAGCTATAGACCGACTGGGCTTTTGAATTGAAATTCTCGCTGTGAATTTTTGGTGAATTAAATATTTCATTGATTTCCATTATCAGTACTCCATTATTATTTTTTGAATTAAATTTGTATTAATTGTAAATATTGAGAGGTTTAAGCTCGGGTGCTTTATCCGGTTTGTACTCTTTTTTAATGACTTTCAAATATTATAAATATGGCAGTTTTATGACTTTCTATATGGCGTATATGATCGATCAGGTCTGATAAGCCCCATGGATCTATAATTGCTTATTGCCTAATAGGCTAAGATTTCCATCTCTTGATGGACGGGGCGGTAGATACTTTGGGTGGGGCTAAGTAAATTAATATCGAATATGAGAGGCGTGCGCCAACAAAAGATAGTTTTTCAAATAATTTAAAATAAATAATTTGAAGCGAAAGTCGTTGTTTAATTTGAGGCTGCTTATCTCTTGTTTGTTTAAAGTGAGATAAGAGTGAAGTAATAAATAGAGCTAGGCGTTGATGGTAATATACATTTTTCATAGTGCCGACTTCCATGTTTATCTGTCACTACAATCCTGCGCCAGGACGTTATCAGAAATAATTCTGCGTATCAACGGCAAAATACATTGAATGAATTTATGTCGAATTTATTAATGATTATTTGTTTGTTGGTACATTTATGAATAGCGGTACAAATCGTACTTTTTGTATGGTTATGACTTCATGCGTTATAAGTTGTAGAGGGTTGTATCATTATCAGGTGACATGAAATGTTTCATCTGGCGGTTTTAAATATGTATATGCCCTTTTTACCCATATAGATGTGGGTTTGATAATACTATTTAATGGGTGATTCATTGCGCATTCACTGTGTAGGCTTGCTTAAATCTTTTCAGTTTAGTGATAGTGGATCATTTTCGATGAACAATCTGTGCTAACTATTGATAGAAAGGTATTGAATATCGTATTCTGAAAAATTTTCCCCTCAAGTCCATGTTGATTGTTGGTACCTATTTTTTAGGTTGGTCTTTTTCGACTTTATCGAATTGAGCAATTTGGATAAGTAGAAGGCTTTCTCGAATTCTTCGATAGTGATAATGCAATGTCTCAATAACGGATGATGTGGGCTTTCCTGCATAGTCACACTAAATGAGACTGAATAGCCTAATTTTTAGACAGATCTGGTCGTAGTGAAAAGTCCAAAGGCAAAGATGTTTATTTGTTTACTTAGATGAATTTAAAAATGAAAACAGCTTCTGAATTGTGCCGCTTAAAAGTACATGGAAATTTTAAAGTTGGGCTTGAGAAGAAGTGGGTGCATACCCGGCTCTGTCGGGACATTTTTTGACTAAGAAAAAATTGTCTTTGGTATTTGCATTAAATATTACTAAGGGTATCCCTATTTTCAGGGTTTATTAATTTATAGTTCGGTAAAATACCTGATCTCATGAAATCGTGTGGTGTAAGGGAGTATTGCTGGGTCTATTGTTTTGCCTAGACAAAGGACCTTTTAATGCTTTTGCAGTTATTCTGCATTAAATTAAAAGGTTCCTTAATATTAAGACAATCTAGATTAGTGTAGTTTAGCCCGGCACCTAGGGCCCTTACGTGCACTATTAAAGCCATCACGCAGGCGCTCAATCATTGCTGTACGGGCGGCATCATGATTGATGCCCATAACCACATTAACTTCCAGCCCTTCACCGCTTTCAGTAATTGTGGTTTTACCCACGGTAGGGTCGAAGGTGATGGGATCGTAGGGAGTCATACTGTCGGCCAGGCCGGCATTTAGCTGGTCTACTTCGATAAACCCAGGTACCAGGTCCATCTCCAGAGTTTCAGGCTCCAGCAGTACCAGTGCGGCGATAATATCCCACAGGCGGATGACGGTATCCATAGCGAAGTCACCATTACCTTGGAAATCTCCACCTTCAAATTCACGAATAGAGCTGAGAAGTTGAGACGTGTAGCAGGCTTCCGGCGTTGCGCGGCGTTTAGCCAGGGCTTCGATGGTGCTGCCCTGTACCTTGGCCATATCGGTAGAGTTGGTGGGTACCAGATAAGTTTCAATATTACTTTCGCTCAGGGCGTCAAAGGCCCACTGTGCACTCAAGGGGTCGAGCAGAATATTGAATTCCTGGTGGGTACTGAAGTCGCTGTCACAGCCGAAGCTTGGGTGGGAGAAAATATTGCCACCCAGGTTGCGAGATTTGTCGCCAAAGCAGGCCGCCTCGTGATCTGCAGTAAATGGCTGGTAATTTTCAAAGCCGCCACCCATCATAATTACGCGATCAATTTTATCCAGCTGCTCTTCGTTGGCTTTGCCAAGTACCCGGGCCAGGGTGGTGAGTTTGCCGGTGTTGAAAACTACTGGGGGCTTCTCCAGGTTATCCAGGGTGTCAAGAATAATATCCTCAGCTAGCTCGAAATTAAAGGAAACACCATTGTTGCCCTGGTAGCGATAGTGCGCCTGCTTTGCGCGTGGGATTAGATGATCGGTGCCATATAGGGTGGAGCCGTTGTCGCGCCAGGGGCCGGGCACATACTGGCCGTAAAGGTTAATCCCCATGGCGTTGCGGCGTTCCAGGTTCCAGGTGCCGGTGGTGAAATCCGAGGAGTTAGGCAGCTGATAATCATCGCGGCCTGCTACAGCTTTGTCGTCATTTACCGGGGTGCTGGAAGCCTTGCCATTAGCTCCGTAGGCGACCTCTTCAGTGGCAAAGTAGGCACCGCGAATTACTTTGGTATCGTTGTTGCCCAGCCACTCAAGTATGTTGTAAACCGTATTGGCTCCATGCGCTACAGTATTGAAGGAGTCTTCGACGACTGCCAGTTCCAGGGTATAGCGGGGGTCTTTGGCAATCAGCATCAGTGCCACGGCATCGTCAAAGTTATTGAAGTCGCCAATCCAAATAATGGATTGGGCATCTTCGTTTTTGCTGGCCTGATACAGCTTATTACCGTGGTGGCCACTGTCTGCGTTGCAAGAAGCGAGTGTGGCAAGACTGCCCAGTAGCAAAGCCCCTGCAGAAAACCAGTGTTTTAATTTCATCAATTCTTCCCTAATTTTCGAATGGTTTAATCCTGGAACCCAATAGGTCTTCCATGATCTATTCGGTTGCCACTTTTGTAATACTCGTGGTATATGTATTGAGATATTGCAAAAGAGATGCCGACTTTAATCGGCAGCGATACATCCCTGTTGAACCAATTGAAAACTGCCTACATCAATTTCCAATAAATGGCTTTAAATTTCGAGCCAGCTGTTGCTGTAATGGTTCCTTGCCTTGAATGCCTAAGTCTGTAAGGCGTGATTTATCCAGTTGGCAATTGTATGGGCGCGGTACAGAAAAATTGGGTTCACTATCTGCACTGATATGATCGGCCCTTAATTCGCAGGCTTCGGCAATAATGTGAGCGAGCTCATAGCGGGTGCAGGCGGTATCGCCGCTCCATTGATAAATGCCTTCAAACTTGGTGTTACAGCAAATTTTTAACAGACATTGCTCCAATACTTCTGCTACTTCCTCCACACTGGTGGGAAAGCGAACTGCCCAGTGGTCCAGTGTGACCGGTTTTTGTTCTCTCAGTGTATCCAGAAGGGCAGTAATACCGGATTCCTCCAGATAGGCGACGGGTCCAAACAGCCAGGGCAGTCTTAATACCCAATGGTTAGCGTTTTTCAGTACCGCTTCCTCTCCGGCTCGCTTGCTGCGGCCATAGAAATTTACAGGATTGGGGATGTCATCGGAACTGTAGGGTGCCGCTGTTCCATCAAAGACATAGTCGGTGCTGATATACACTAACTGTGCATCGATTTCGCTACATTGTTTTGCCAAAAGCTCTGTGCTGCTGACATTCAGTTGCCAGGCAGTATCTGGGTTTTCGGCACAGCGGTCTGGCCAGCGCTCGGCGGCACAGTGGATTACGACATCGGGCTTAATTTCTTGCAAGCAAGTTTTTACTGCGTCGCTATCAGATAAGTCCAGGTGAATGAGGTTTTCATCTACGCGGGAAAAAGCGGTACCAGCTACGGTAAAAGCCGGGTTGCTGTAAAGTTGTTTAAATACACTGCGGCCTAATAGGCCGGAGGCGCCGGTAATCAGGATTTTCACGGGTTACTTTCCTTTAATCAGGCCAGTGGGAGAAATGTGACCCTTATAGAGCAATTGATGATGCAGGATGGGTGGGCAGGAAGCGGAGAAAGCTTACCTGCTCGAGCTGCCCGGCTCGCCAACCTGCATATTTGCTGGAGGTGTGGCCGGGCAGGAGCCAATTACATTTGCTCCATCACTTCAATGCCGAGTAAACCGAGGCCAGTAGCAATAGTGCTGGCGACGAGGTTACACAGTTGAAGGCGGCTGTGCTTCTGCTCTTCGCTGACGCCTTTTTTCAGTACCGGGCAGGCTTCGTAGAAACTCATATAGGCACTGGCCAGCTCGTACAAGTAGGTGCAGAGCACGTGCGGAAAGGTATCTTTGGCTACCTGATCCAGTACTTCCCCAAATTGGCTTAGTTTAATGGCCAGGGCGCGCTCTTGAGGGCTTTCCAGATTGATGTCGCCCTTGAGTTCGCTCGGCTCAATACCGGCCTTGCGGAAAATACTGCGGACACGGGTATAGGCATACTGCAGGTAGGGGGCTGTGTTGCCTTCAAAGCTGAGCATGGATTCCCAGCTGAAGATGTAATCGTTAGTGCGGGTTTTGCTCAGATCGGCATACTTTACTGCGCCGATGCCCACCTTGCGCGCGATTTCCGCACAGGTTTTTTCATCCAGCTCAGGGTTTTTCTCGGCTACCAGTTTCTCTGCCCGCTCCACCGCTTCGTCCAGCAGGGCTGCCAGTTTTACGGTACCACCGGTGCGGGTTTTAAAAGGTTTGCCGTCATCGCCCATCATGGTGCCAAAGGCGCAGTGCTCAAGAGAAACGGATTCCGGCAGGAAGCCAGCTTTGCGTGAGGCGACGAAAGCCTGCTGCAGGTGCAGGGATTGACGGGCATCTACTACGTAGAGGATGCGGTCGGCTTTGAGCTGGTTGGCGCGATAGCGGATGGCTGCCAGGTCGGTGGTAGCATACAGGTAACCACCGCCTTTCTTCTGAATAATCATCGGGCTGGGATTGCCCTCTTTGTCGGCCATCTCTTCCAGGAACACTACGATAGCACCTTGGTCTTCTACGGCGATGCCGTTATCCAGCAGTTCTTTAACCAGCACCGGCAAATCGTCGTTGTACTGGCTCTCGGCGTAAACGTCCTCCTGTTTGAGGGTGACATTCAGCTTGGAGTAGATTTCTTCACAGTGGCTGATAGATATATCGATAAACTGCTTCCAAAGCTTCAGGCACTGCTCGTCGCCGCCTTGCAGCTTTACGACGTATTCACGGGCGCGGTCGGCAAAGCCTTCTTCGTCGTCGAAGCGCACTTTGGCTTCGCGGTAGAATACTTCCAGGTCGGCTAAGGCCACCTCTGCATCACTATCCGCCAGCTTGTCAGACAGGTGAGCCAACAACATACCGAACTGGGTTCCCCAGTCACCCATATGGTTTTGACGGATAACCTTGTGGCCCTGGAACTCCAGCAGACGCGCCAGGGCATCACCGATAATGGTGGTACGCAGGTGGCCCACGTGCATTTCTTTGGCCAGATTGGGGTGGGAGTAGTCGATAACTACGTTCTTCGGCTCTTCAACAGCGGCGATATTCAAACGCTGATCCCCATTCGCGGCCAACAGCTGCTGGCTCAGCCACTGCTCGCTCAGGTGGATATTCATAAAGCCGGGACCGGCGATCTCGACCTTTTCGATCATATCGCCTTTTTCAAGATGTTCCAGGATTTTGCTGGCCAGCTCGCGGGGGTTGGTACCGAGTCGCTTGGCTGCACCCATAGCGCCGTTGGCCTGATAGTCGCCAAATCCGGCTTTTTTCGCAGGTGCCACGATGGGGCCGCATTCTTCGGGGGTACCGGCGGCGAGCATGGCGGCCTGGAATTTATCGGAGAGGAGTTGGCGAATATTCATAGAGGGATATAGCTGTCTTAAATTCGTGGAAACGCCGAATTTTAATGGGCGGTGGCGGCTTTGCAACCAACCTTCGCTATAGAGAGGTTTAAATCTGGATGCAAGTGTCCAGACGGCATGGCGCTCAGTGGTATGATGCCGCCAAATTATGGAGGTACCGTGAGTTCTACCACACTTTATTGGCACGATTATGAAACCTGGGGTACAGACCCGGGGGCTGACAAGCCGGCGCAGTTTGCCGGTATCAGGACTGACGAAGAGCTGAATATCGTCGGCGAGCCGTTGATGATTTACTGCCGCCCCTCAGTGGACTGCCTGCCGCAGCCGATGGCGAGCCTGGTGACTGGAATCAGCCCGCAAAAGGCCCTGGCCAATGGCGTGCCGGAAATAGAATTTATCCAGCGCATCCTCGCCGAGCTGGGTGCGCCCGGCACCTGTGGGGTGGGCTATAACAGTTTGCGTTTTGACGACGAAGTTACCCGCTACACCCTGTATCGCAACCTGTTAGATCCCTATGAGCGCGAGTGGCGCTCCGGCAACAGTCGCTGGGATATTATCGACATGGTGCGACTCACATACGCCCTGCGTCCTCAGGGCATCCAATGGCCGGCCCGAGAAGACGGTGCGCCGTCCTTTCGCCTGGAAGAGTTGACCGCTGCTAATGGTATTGCCCACGAGGGTGCCCACGATGCCCTGTCGGATGTGCACGCCACGATTGATATGGCGAGACTGATCCGTAAGCAGCAGCCGAAATTATACGATTATGTATTCCGCCTGCGTCGCAAGCAGGAAGCTGCCAAGATGATTGATATGCGCGAGCGTCGCCCGCTGTTGCATATCTCCGGCAAAGTGTCTGCAAATCACGGGCATTTGACCTATGTAATGCCTTTGGCCAGCCATCCAGTTAACCGCAATGCGGTCATTGTTGCCAATCTGGCGATGGACCCCGAACCGTTGCTTAATTTGGATGCGGATACCCTGCGCGAGCGCCTTTACACTGCCCGCGACCAGCTTGGTGAGGGCGAACTGCCTGTGGGTCTGAAGTTGGTGCATTTAAACAAGTGCCCGGTTCTGGCCCCGGCAAATATGCTTGATGACAAGCGCGCCACTGAGTTAGGTATCGACCGCGCAACCTGCGAGGCGAATTGGCAGAAGCTCAAAGATGTTGACCTGACTGAAAAGCTACACAGCGTATTCCTGGATCGGGAGTTTCCCAAGAAAGATGTGGAGGCCGATTTATACGGTGGTTTGCTCAGTGATGCCGACCGCGATATCTGCCGTGAGCTCCACCGTGGGCTGGCTGCCCGAGGCCCCGAAGCGTTGGCCGGTGAAGTGCCTTTCAGTGACAAACGCCTGCCCGAGTTGTTGTTCCGCATGCGTGCGCGCAATTTTCCCGAGACCCTGTCTGAAGAGGAACATCAGCGTTGGCAGATCTGGTGTTTCCAGCGTTTAACTGACCCTACCGCTGGGGCTTCTATCACGCTCGAAGATTATTTTCGCCAGTTGTCCGATTTACGGGTACAGCACCCGGAGCGGATCTCGCTGATTACCGAGCTGGAAAACTGGGGCGATAGCCTGCTCGCCTAATGTGTCGAATCACGCCGGCGGTTATTCTTCCTCTGGGCTCTGCTGCAGTGCCCAAGTAGAATGCCGCTCGCGAACACCTGGCGCCCACAAGGCGCAACCACTGGAGTAACCATGGACTTTATCGGAGCCAATATTCTGTCCGTCAGCCAGTTCGAGCGTGCCGACATAGAGCGCGTGTTCGATGTGGCCGACGCCATGACCCCTTACGCCAAGCGCGAAAAAGTAACGCGCGTGTTGGAGGGGGCGATTCTCGGCAATATGTTTATGGAGCCGAGCACCCGCACTCGACTCAGCTTTGGCGCGGCTTTTAACCTTCTGGGTGGTACCGTGCGTGAAACCGTTGGAATTACCGCCAGTGCCATGGCAAAGGGGGAGTCTCTCTACGATACGGCGAGAGTGCTCTCTGGTTACAGTGATGTGATTTGCATGCGTCACCCACAAGAGGGCTCTGTGGCAGAATTTGCCGCGGCGAGCCGCGTGCCGGTGGTCAATGGTGGTGACGGTGCCAATGAGCACCCCACCCAGGCGCTGCTGGATCTCTATACCATCCGCAAGGAGCTGGCCGCCCACGATCGCACTTTGGACGATTTCCGTATCGCTATGATTGGCGATCTTAAGCACGGGCGCACCGTACATTCGCTATGCAAGCTGTTGTGTCTGTTTGGCAAGGTGCAGGTGGTACTGGTATCTCCACCGGAGCTGGCTATGCCGGAAGGGGTGGTAGAGAAGCTCCGTACCATAGGGCATGATGTGACGGTCACCGATCAGCTGGAAACCTCTATTACCGATGTGGATATTGTCTATTCCACCCGCATCCAAGAGGAGCGTTTCGCCTCCCAGGAAGAAGCCAACCTTTATCGCGGTCGCTTCCGTCTAAATCGTGAAATTTTCACCCGTAACGCCCAACCAAATACGGTGATTATGCATCCGTTGCCCCGGGATTCCCGCGCGGAAGCCAATGAGCTGGATACGGACCTAAATGAGCACCCGAGCCTGGCAATTTTCCGCCAGACAGATAATGGCCTGCTGGTTCGTATGGCATTGTTTGCTCTGTTATTGGGGGTGGAAAACCAAGTGGACAAGTACGCCCGTGAGGTGAACTGGCACAGTCGCCGCAACCCGGTTTAATGCTGATTGGTTCCGTTTTCAGATAGCGCCGCTTTTTTCTGTTAATCTGATTGAGTTAGCCCGGCCAGTATTGATCTATCTGGTTCGGGTGCCTCTGCAATCGCATCAGGGAAAGGTGCATGTTGAATCAGATTTCGCCTGCGGTTTTCTCTCGCAGCGTCGCTTTTCTGGCGCTGTTTTTTTCCGTATTAATTTGTAAAAGTGCCGCGCAAGAAGGCGCTTTTCCCCATGTGGCACTTTTAACCATCGATGGCGCCATTGGCCCGGCTACTACCGATTATTTTAAGCGTGCCACAGAGGAAGCGGGAGAGCGGGGTGCAGAATTAATTATTTTGCACATCGACACCCCCGGCGGCCTTGATGCCGCTTCGCGCGATATTATCCAGCACATCCTTTCTTCCCCAATTCCAATTGCAACTTATGTCTACCCATCTGGCGCCCGTGCGGCCAGCGCCGGTACTTATATCCTCTATGCCAGCCAAATAGCAGCCATGGCTCCAGCTACCACCCTTGGCGCCGCTACACCGGTACAAATAGGGGGCCCGCCAGGAACACCCACTCCGGGAGGTAAGCCCCAAGAGAGTGAAAAAAAAGAGGAAAAAGAAAAGGAAGAAGGTGACGAGAAAAGCGAAGAGGAAAAAGAGGAGAAGCCTCTATCCGGTACTGCGATGGAACGTAAGGTGGTTAATGATTCGGTCGCATTTATCCGGGGACTCGCTCAGCGCCATGGGCGCAATGCGGATTGGGCAGAAAAGGCGGTGCGCGAAGCGGCAACTCTGACGGCATCGGAAGCACTTGAAATGAATGTGGTGGATATTGTTGCCAAAAATGATCAAGACCTGTTAAAGCAGATTGCAGGGCGCAAAGTCTCCCTTGACTCCGGCGAGATCACTCTATCAACAGAAATTGCGCAACTACCCATAGAAAATTATGAGCCGGATTGGCGCAATGAATTACTGGCGCTGATTACCAATCCGCAGGTCGCCTATATTCTTCTGCTTATTGGCATTTATGGCTTGATATTTGAAGGCTATAGCCCCGGAGCCTTTGTACCCGGAATTGTCGGAGTTATCTGTTTATTATTGGCATTTTACGCATTACAGGTCTTGCCAATTAATTATGCAGGCCTGGCCCTTATTATTGTTGGCGCACTGCTGATTGTTGCGGAAGTATTTATGCCCAGCTTTGGCGCTTTGGGTATTGGCGGGATTATTGCGTTGGTGATTGGCTCGGTAATGTTGATTGATACCGATGTTCCCGGCATGCAGGTCTCGAGAAAGCTGATTGGCGCAATTGCCGGAGTAAGCGGGCTCTTTTTGTTGACATTTTTCCTGGCGATCGGCCGAAGCTTGCGTACGCCGCGGGTGCCAGCTGACCAAGCCCTTGTAGGGCGCTCCGCGGTAGTTAGTGATGTCACAGAAACGGAGGTGCTGGTGCACCTCGATGGAGAGATCTGGAAGGCCCAATGTGAGACACCATTGGAGCCGGGGCAACGTGTACGGGTAATCGCACAGCACGGTTTACTTTTATATGTAGAGCCTGGTTAATTGTTTTGAATTTATCAACCTGTGAGCGTACTTGCATGCTTGCAGATTTCAGGTGGTGAGAACAGGGAGAGAGGAAAATGGTCAGTTATTTTATTGGTCTACTAGTGCTCGCGGTAGTGCTGCTGCTGATGTATGCCATCCGCATCCTGCGAGAATATGAGCGCGCGGTGGTATTTTTTCTCGGGCGTTTCCAAACAGTTAAAGGCCCAGGCCTGATCATTATTATCCCCATCATCCAGACTATGGAGCGTGTGGATTTACGCACCGTGGTAATGGATGTACCCACGCAGGATGTTATCAGCCGCGATAATGTCTCAGTGAAAGTTAATGCAGTGGTTTATTACCGCGTAATCAACCCACAGTCTGCAATTATCAATGTAGAGTTTTACCACGAGGCAGTAAGCCAGTTATCCCAGACTACTCTTCGCTCTGTGCTAGGTAAACACGAATTGGATGAGATGCTTTCTGAACGCGATAAGCTTAATGTGGATATACAAAATATTTTGGATGAGCAAACGGATGCCTGGGGGGTAAAGGTAACCAATGTTGAAATTAAGCATATCGATCTCGATGAGAGTATGGTTCGAGCTATAGCTCAGCAGGCCGAAGCTGAGCGGGCGCGGCGCGCCAAAGTTATTCACGCAGAGGGTGAAGCCCAGGCGGCTTTGAAGCTCACTGAGGCGGCTGATCAACTTTCCAAAAATGCAAATGCAATTACCTTGCGTTATATGCAAACTATGATTGATATTGCCGGAGCCAATAACAGCTCAACATTGGTATTTCCGCTGCCGCTTGATTTGATTGAGCCGCTTCTTAAGCGAGGTTCACAGGCTGGTGGTTCCTAAATCTGGGGCCGCTTGCTTTTAGGTGTGTTATTATTTTTATAAGAACAGGTGTGAGAGGAATAAGGAAATTAACTGTGTAAAATCTAAGATAAATTAAAAAGGCCGCATTATAACCGCGGCCTTTTTTGTTGAGTAATACCTTTCTGCCCTAGGATTTTCTACAGTAGTTTTTCCATCAGAATACGGGTGGAACTATCCCAATCTTCCGGTACTTCGCTATCGGCCGCCTTATGAATTTTTGAACTCAGCTGTTTGCCAAGTTCCACACCCCATTGATCGAACGGATTGATACTGAGCAAGCAGCCGCCCACATAAACTTTATGTTCGTACAGCGCCAGCAGAGCCCCTAAGTGATGAGGGTCCAGCCTATCAAGGATCAAGGTATTACTTGGGCGGTTACCTGGGATTACTTTATGTGGGGCCAGTGCATGGGCTTCGCGATGGGTATAGCCGGCCTCTTCAAGTTCCTGGCGCGCTTCATGCAGGGATTTACCACGCAACAAAGCCTGGCTCTGGCTGATGCAACATGCCAGTAGCCAACGGTGCTGTTCATGTAATTTAGAAGTTGGCTCTTTCACCGCAATAAAATCCGCGGGGATCAGGTCGGTACCTTGGTGTAGCAGCTGGTGAAAAGAGTGTTGGCCATTAGTGCCTTCGGTACCCCAGATTACACTGCCGCTCGGATAGTCCAGCGCTTGACCATTTTTATTTACGCTTTTACCCAGGCTTTCCATGTCTAACTGCTGCAACCAGGCTGGGAATTTTGCCAAACGTTGAGCGTAGGGCAGAACAACCTGGCTGCTGGTATTCCAGCACTGCCGATACCAGAATTGAATAAGGGCCATTATCACTGGCAGGTTATCCTGCAGAGAGGTATTGGCGAAATGCTGGTCCATAGAGTGAGCGCCTTGCAGCAGCTGCTCGTAAACTTCATAACCGCAGGCTAGAACGATCGGCAGGCCAATGGCGGACCACAGGGAATAGCGGCCACCCACCCAGTTCCACATTGGGAATATATTCTCAGGGGCGATGCCGAAGTCCTGTGCCGCAACAATATTGCTGCTTACGGCAACGAAATGTTGAGCAAGTTTCTCTTCATCACAGCCAGCAGCTACTATCCAGCGGCGCGCAGAGAGAGCGTTCTCGCGGGTTTCCAAGGTGGAAAAAGATTTGGAGGCGACGATAAACAGGGTTTCCTCAGGGTTAAGACCCCGAAGGGTATCACTGAGATCAGCACCATCCACATTCGCTACAAAGTGAATCTGGAAATCTTCCTTGTACCATGGGCTAAGTGCCTCCACTACCATGCGTGGACCAAGGTCAGACCCACCAATACCGATATTAACAATATGGCGAATTGGCTTTCCGCTGAATCCTCGCCAACTTTGGTTGTGGATATTTTTGGCAAATTGCCTCATCTGTGTGCGGCAGTCAGCCACTGCGCGTTCGTGATCATTTTGTGGTTCACCCTGGAAGCGCAGGGCAGTATGTAGGGCCGGGCGGTGTTCAGTATTATTGACATTGGCGCCGCTAAGGAGTGCTGAGATCTGATTGCCTAGATTTTGCTCTTCGGCGTAATCGAGTAATAACTGGAAGGTATCCTTGCGTAGGTGATTCTTACTAAAATCCAGGTAAATACCTGCGGCTTCACAGCTAAAGTTTTTTGTACGTTGCGTATCGGTAGCGAACAGCTCACGCAGGGACCATTTATGTTGTTTAAAATGAGACTGCAATTGTTGAATTGCTGCGGCTCGGCTGAATGCCAAAGTTTCACTTGTCATGGTGATTGCTGATTAACTCTCTTGTGAGCGGTTTCTTATTGCGAATATCACACAAGCTTATGGTGCATGATTGAAAAAAGCGGGTAATGCTAACGCATTCCAGTCTGTTGGCTGGCGCCCGAAGCGTTACAGTGTATTACAGTGGATAGTTTCCGGTAAGAATGAACTGCTCAAAAGACAAATGCCGCTCGTAAAAGCGGCATTTGGTGGTGATTCATACTAAATAAAGCTTTTCAGAGTAGGTGTCTGTCAGCTCCGATTTGGTCAAAACCTCATTTAGTATGAATCACCACGCTGGTTCTGCTTGAAAGTGATTTTACTTCACCACTTTCATGCAGCGTACTCTATCCGAAGCCATCCAGCAGTCAGCATCTGCGGGGCAGGCCATTGAAAGAGGAATTTGTTCAGCGCCAGGAGGGCAGTAAGCTGGAGGTGCCGGAGGGCTACAGCAACCTGCTAGAACCAGTGCACTGATAATTCCGATTAAGTACTTGGCTGGAGTGAAATTCATCCCCTAACTCCTTTCCGTTGATGTAGACATTAGCATAGCCAATAAAACGTCACCTGTTGGTCAGCTTTGTAAAATGCTCTCTACAAAGATACCGCCTAGTTGAGTGTAATAGGCGCAGGGATTAAATAGCTGCCAAGATTAAAGTCTGGAAAAAAGTCGTGCCAATTTATTGTGTTTTGTGCTTTAAAAAGCGAGTTTTTTGCCAGTTTAGGGCGTGTTTAAATTAACGGGGTGTATTTATTTTTTTTGCTTCTTCCAAGTTGGAAAACTTGCTCAAAAGAGAGATTAATTTTAGATGGTTTTTTAATTTTATTTTGAGGGTTTGGGGAAAAGTGGCGGGAAATAAATGATGAAAGGGTGGTTGTTAAAGGAGGATGAAGCAGTGGGAATTGCTGGAAATTTACAACAAATCTTCAGAGTGAGTCACTCTGTTAGAGGTTGGGAAGAGCTTTTTATTGGTTCATTTAGTGAATTGGTTGAGATATGGCAGCTTTAAAATTATAAAACCGCCGTATTTGAATCAATGAGTGGGTTTGGGCCCATGAAGAAAATTACCAAAGGTCTGAGCAAGGGTTTCTTCACGTGCAGGGTCACGTAATGCGATTAGCAGGGAGTTTCGTATCTGGGGAATGAACATTAAGTCCGATAGTAACAGGTTAAATGTGCTTTGATCTCCAGTGTGCGCCAAGTTGGTGAGCCAGAGCTTGGCCAGTTCTGGGTTCTCCAGATCAAGTGCGCAGCGACTGCCAATTGCTGCGAGTACTTCTTTGTTCCTAGCCGCGTTAGAGGATTGCAGCAGTTTTTGTAGGAACGACTGGCGCAGCCCTTTAGCTGGCGAGTTTGAGATACCGCGTGCGGCGGCGCAAACCACATTAAAGTCAGGCGTACTATCGGCGAGTAATGTATTGGCTCGAGTGATGATGGCTTCTGCCAGTTGATGGTCGATAGTTTCGTTTTCCAGGCAGTGGCACAAGCTGACAAATACTGGCGCAGCTATCTTTGAAATTTGGCACATAAGAAGCGCCTTTTCACTTTCCCAGTGAGCGGCAAGGTCAGCAATGCCCTGCAGTGCCAGGTTGTCCCAGCGGGACTCCTGCGGGTTGCGGAAGTAACTGAGTACCGTTTCATAATGAGCGCTGGGCTTGTGTTTCAACAGCAACCCGGTATGGGCATGAAATGCAGCTTGTCGCTCGGTAGAAGGGGTATAGAGAAGGCCGCTCTGTTGTAGCAATTGATCCAGCTGCGCTGCGGATTCAGCGGCAGGCCCCCTTAATTCCTGTGCCAGCGCACGCAGTAGACCATCGCGAGCCTGTAACTGTAATTTACCCTGCTCATCGAGAGGAAAACGCAGGAACCATACCGCTGGCTCGCCGCCTTCGGCGGGTTGCAGTAAAAGCCCGGTCCAAGCCTGGCGCAAGTAGGGGGAAGGCCAGGGCTTTTGACCCGCTTCAAAGGCTTCGGCTGTGGATTTGGATATAGACTGCAGGCGCCGGCCCAGGTCGAACCAGCGCAATTTAAAGTTAGCCTCTTCGATAAGGCTGCTCAGGGTACCGCTTTCACTCATGGGTGACTTATCTACTTCCTTAGGACGCAGTGGCTGCAATAGAGATGGGTTTTTGCTTAAAGTGCAACCAGCCGTATGCAATTGCCAGCAGCGGGCAGATGATATTGAACAGGGCGTAGGGCAAATAATTCCAGGTTCCAATACCGAGAGTTGCGGCCATAAAAGCGCCACAGGTATTCCACGGAATCAATACGGAAGTGATGGTGCCTGAATCCTCTAAGGTGCGTGACAGGTTTAGCCCGTGTAACCCCTTTTCCTTGAAAGCTTCGCGGAACATACGGCCAGGAATAATAATCGCCATATATTGATCGCCAGCAGCTAAGTTCATGCCAAAACAGGTGAGTACGGTGGAGGTCACTAGGCCGCCGACAGTTTTAACGAGTGATAAGACGCCAGTGACAATCACTTGCAGGAAGCCTGCGCGCTCCATGGCTCCACCGAAAGCCATGGCGGAGGTGATCAACCACACGGTATTAAGCATGCTACTCATACCGCCCTTCGATAGCAGTGCGGCCACGTTTTCATTACTGGAAGTGGACTTGTAGCCGTCGAACAAGCTGTACCAGGCGCCTTTAAGGGCTGCCAGGGTACCCTCTCCACCGCCCAGGCGGCGTGCGGCTTCAGGTTCAAAAATCAGGGCAATCGCACAGCCAACCAGGGAGCCGATGATCAGGGTAGGGAAGGCTGGGACTTTGCGCCAGGCCATGGCCAACAGCAATACGAGGGGTAATAAGCTGATAAGCGAGATCTTAAATTCGCTTTTTAGTGCGGCTAACAACGATTCGATATCACTGGCGGAGGCACTGCTGGCTTCAGAGGTGAAGCCGAGGAAAGCAAAAGCGATCAGGGCGATTGCGAAAGCCGGGATAGCGGTGGACATCATGTGGCGGATATGCTGAAACAGGTCATTTGACGTTACCGCTGCGGCCACATTGGTGGTGTCGGAGAGGGGGGACATCTTGTCGCCAAAATAGGCGCCTGAAATCACTGCGCCAGCGGTAACTTCCAGGGACAGGCCGAGGGCGCCAGCGATCCCCATCAGAGCTACGCCCAGGGTGCCGGCGGTAGTCCAGCTGGAGCCAATACTGAGGCCTACGACGGCACAGATAATACAACTGGCGGCATAGAACCACTGGGGTGAGAGAATCTGTACGCCGTAAAAGATCATAGAGGGTACAGTGCCGGCCAGTATCCAGCTGCCGATCAGGGCGCCCACTGCCAGTAGAATTAGAATAGCGCCAAAGACCAGGCCGATGCCGTGCAGCATGCCGCCTTCCATATCGCTCCAGCTGTGACCATTCTTCATACCCATCAGGGCGACCACACAGGCGCATAACAGCAACGCAATCTGGTTCGGGCCGTAGGAGGAATCGGCACCGTAGAAATAAACAGACAGGGATAACAGGGCGATCAGGATCCCTAGTGGGATCAGCGCATCCAGCAGGCTGGGCTTGCGCGGTTCATTATTGGGGCTGGCTTGAGACAAGGTGAACTCCTGCTTGACTGCGTGGCTAGTGCCGTTTTCGTTATCGTTGTTTTTGCCGTCGGCGACGGTTGATCCTCCTATTCTCTCGGCTTGGGGCGGTGAAGTCTACTTTGAATAGAGAACCGAACAGGAGGACCTTTTCACTGACTGACCCGTCTAAGCATGCTTTCATCACTCTCATCAGGTATCTGGTTGGGAGAGGTGCTAGCAGTTCGGCGAGGCTTCCGGTATGTTCTGCGCCGATTTCTTATCCCGGCTAGCCTTAGCCGCACAATAAAATGAGCCAGGGCCACTTGAAGTTAGCAGGTCCGGCAGGTAGTGATTTCATGAGAGCAAGTGAGTTAGACCCCGCTCAATTCGAGGATATGCGCCCCTATCGCGATGATGAGGTGCGCACAGTACTGGACCGGTTGATTGCCGATCCAGAAATGTCCCATGCCGTAGCGCATTTCCTGATTCCTAAGTTGGCGCGCCTTGAAGGTCCGCTGGCTTGGTTGGTACGTCAATTTCTACGCTTTGAATTCCGCAATGTACACGATGTGCGCGGCGTGCAAGCGATTGTGGATAAATACATTGACAAGGTGGTGAGCCGTACCACCTCTGGCTTGACTATCTCTGGGTTGGATACTCTGCCCAGGGATCGCGCCTGCCTATTTGTGAGCAATCACCGGGATATTGCCATGGACCCTGCCTTTGCGATTGTGTCCATGTATAAGGAAGGGCATGAGACCTCTCGAATCGCTATTGGCGATAACCTGCTCAGCAAGCAGTTTGCCAGTGACATTATGAAGCTCAATAAGTGCTTTACGGTCAAGCGCAGTTCCGGCAGCCGTCGCGAGAAGCTGGCAGCGGCGAGCCAGCTATCCAATTACATTTATTACTCTATCGTCAACGAAAACGAGCATGTGTGGATTGCACAGCGCTCGGGCCGTGCCAAGGATGGGTTGGATCGCACCAATCCGGCCCTCGCAGCCATGTTTGCAATGACCAAGGATCGGGATACGCCTTTTGCCGAGTTCTGGAAGAAGCTGCACATTGTGCCGTTGTCCATCTCTTACGAATGGGATCCCTGTGATGGTCAGAAGGCCAAAGAACTTTACGTCACTGAGCACAAGGAAGAGTATAAAAAGGCCAAGAATGAAGACCTTGCCTCCATCGGTAAGGGGGTTATTGGCCAGAAGGGGCGTGTTCATACCGCTTTTGGCACCCCGATCGAAGGAGACTTCGACGATGTAAACAGCCTGGCTGAAGAGATTGACCGCCAGATTGTGGGCAACTATGTCCTGCACCCCACCAATTTAATCGCCTATGAGATGCTTTATGGTGATGTATGTGGCTTGCCGGTAGGTTACCCATCAAAGCCATGGGATCCCAGGGATTACGAGGAAACCCGAGAGAAGTTCAAGGCGCGTATGGCCAAAGTTGATAAGCGCTGGCGCGACAAAGCTATCCAGGCCTATGCCAATCCGGTGGTATCCCGTCTGGCATTTGAATGATCACTGGTTGGGTGGAGTGGTGGCGAGAGTGTGCTTAGTGGATAATAGCGCCCCTTGCGCCACTCACTAGCGAATAGATTCCACTTCCTGTGCTCAACGACAAACACAAAACCGCCATCCAGGCCGCCTATAGCCAATTCCTGTCCAGCCGTGGGCTTAAGGCCCGTTACGGGCAGAAGCTAATGGTGGCGGCCATCGCCCGTACGCTTGGGGCTATAAGCCAGAATGCCAGCGGCGAACGCGATGTGGAAAAGAGCGATGGTGAGCATATTTGTGTGGTTGAGGCTGGTACAGGTACGGGCAAGACAGTGTCCTATCTCCTCTCAGCTATCCCTCTGGCTCAGGCCCAGGAAAAGACCCTGGTGATTTCTACTGCCACTGTGGCTCTGCAAGAGCAGATTATCTACAAGGATCTGCCTGAAGTTGCTCGCCATAGTGGTCTGAAGTTTGAATACAGTCTGGCAAAGGGGCGAGGTCGTTACCTATGCCTGTCTAAGCTGGACCAACTACTTTCCAGTTTCTCCGCAAGTGGCACCGGTATTTCCCTCGGCCTCTATGAAGACGAGTTACCCCAAGTGGAAGCGGAGAGCATTGCCCTCTACCAGAAGATGACCGACAGCCTGGCAGCCGGCAGCTGGGATGGTGATCGTGATAACTGGGCAGATGCGATTGAAGCCGATGACTGGAGCCGGGTGACTACAGACCACCGTCAGTGCAGTGGCCGTCGATGCCCTCATGTAACTAACTGCAGCTTCTTTCGCGCTCGAGAGAATTTGGGCAAGACCCAGGTAATCGTGGCCAATCATGACTTGTTGTTGGCAGACCTGGCTCTGGGGGGGGGCGCTATATTGCCGCCGCCGGAAGAGACAATTTATGTACTCGATGAGGCCCACCACTTACCAGATAAAGCACTAAATCATTTTTCCCACCACAGCCGGGTTGGTGCCTCCACTGGTTGGCTGGACCAGGTCAATAAAGTACTGGGGCAAATGCTGGGGGAAATTGGTGATGGTGCGGAATTGGATCGCTGCGGTGAACAGCTGCCAGCGGTACTGACCTCGGCCAAACAGGGCCTTGAGCAGATGTGGCCCTTGATTGAGGAGTTGTGCGAATTTGAGGATGAACGCGGTAACACCACCCGCCACCGTTTTGAGGGCGGTGTGGTGCCGGAGACCATGGCACAGCTTGCAGAAAAATTGCGCGAGGATTTCGACGAGCTGGAGAGCTTGTTCAATAAAATGCTGCAAACAGCCCAGAGAATGCTGGAAGATGCACATTCACCTGTGCCGATTGTGGACTTGGAGCGCTGGTATCCACAATTGGGCAGCTGGTATGGCCGTGCCGAAGCCAACCTGCAGCTCTGGGCCAATTATGCCCGCCCCGATACTGGCGGTGCCTTGCCGCAGGCGCGGTGGGTAACCCTGGTGGACTGGGGTGGCTCTACTGATTTTGAGGTGTGCAGCTCACCGATACTCGCGGGTAAAGCTCTGGAGTACAGCCTGTGGCGACGTTGTTACGGTGCGGTGCTTACCTCAGCCACGCTGACCGCATTGGGTAAGTTTGACCGTTTGCGCATGCGAGCAGGTACCCCGGACAATGCCAGTTACCAAGTGGTACCTAGTCCCTTTGATTTCTCTCGGGCTACTTTGCAGGTTCCTGCCAGCGCAGTGGATGCAGGCAATGCAGACCGCCATACAGATGCGGTGATTGATGCCTTGCCGGAACTACTCAATGGCAGTGGTGGTTCTCTGGTGCTGTTTTCCTCTCGCAGGCAGATGGAAACTGTTTACGAGTCGCTGCCAGGCACCTGGCGCAATCGCATACTGATGCAGGGGCAGAAGTCCCGCCAACAGTTGCTGGATAGCCACCGAGAAATAATCGATGGAGGAGGCAACAGCGTTCTGTTCGGGCTCGCCAGTTTTGCCGAGGGGGTTGACCTTCCCGGTGACTACTGTCGCCATGTAGTGATTGCCAAGTTGCCTTTTGCCGTGCCGGATGACCCAATTGAGGCTGCACTGGCAGAATGGATTGAGGCCAAGGGTGGTAACCCCTTTATGCAGATTACTGTGCCCGATGCGGCCTTGAAGCTGGTTCAGGCCTGTGGTCGCCTACTGCGGGCTGAGGGGGATAGCGGTACTGTCACTCTGCTGGATCGGAGAGTAGTTACCCGGCGCTACGGTCAGGCAATACTTAACTCACTACCGCCCTTCAGTCGCCGAATCGAGTAATCTCTTATAAGTACTCCGACTTTCTCTGTCAGTGTGTGCGGGGTGCGTGAATCTTATTGCTGCGCAAATTGAGCAGCTCTGGTATTGGATGATATGCAAGCTATTTATTCTGAAGTTGCCGATCAATTATTGATTCTTGAGGCGGAGCTGCGCCGCATGGAGTTGTGGCAAAGTGAGCCGCCGCCGGCGGAGGCACTGGCCAGTTCGGAGCCATTTTGTGTTGATACCCTGACTCTGCCCCAGTGGTTGCAATTTATCTTCTTACCGCGCATGCGGGTGATGATTGAGCAGGAAATGCCGCTTCCCCGGGAGTGCAGTATTGCCCCCATTGCGGAGGAGTTTTTCAAGACCCGCGGTGGTGCCGAAGAGCTGATAGTAATCCTTGAGCAGATAGACCAGCGCTTACGGCTTGGCTGATACAAGTAGGAGCGATACCCATTTCTGCCTGCCGGGTGTCGCCACTTCCATTCCTCCATGTCTTTCTGATGCTGACTGTCTGTTGTCCCTATTTGGATTGCAAAGATCTGGCGCATGTCACATTGTGGCGCTTGCATAGCCCGGCTGGATGGAGATCCCTGTTCACTAGGCTCTGTCATAGGCTAATATCGACTTTTTGCTTGGCGTGGGGAGGAATTTCCCCACGTTTTACCGTGAACGCTGCTGAGACGGTATGGTCGGATTGAAATGCTAATGGGGCTAGAGGTAATCGTTAGGATGCAGAAATTTTCCCTTCTGTGGTTATTGGTGGCGGTCCAGCTTTTGGCGGGCTGCCAATCTGTATTGTATCCCGGTAAGGAGCGCACTCAACCGGCGTCAGTGGGAACACAGCAGACAGAGCCGCAGGGTGAATTGGTACAGTGCCCTGAGCCCGTGGAAGTGATTTGTGCCGAACCGGAAGTCAGGGTTGTTGAGAAGGTTATCGAACGAAGCGTTGAAAAAGTAGTCGAAGTGCCCGTTGCCAAGGACAAATTGGTGCTCGGAGCAGTGGAACAAGTCTCCGTTGAGCCCTCTGGCCTGGTAATAGAATCCATTGTCGATACAGGTTCACCGACCTCCACTTTGCGCGCCCAGGCGCTGACCCGCTTCGAGCGAGACGGCGAAGACTGGATCAGAATCCAGCTGACCAGGGCCGATGGTGATGGCAAGGCCAGGCCCGTGTCTGTGGAATTGCCGGTCAAGCGGCATATCCGCGCTACACGGCTCGGTTTTCCCAGCCAGCGGCGTCCGGTGGTGGAAATGAACCTCACCGTGGGGAGTATCACCCATATGGTTGAGGTCAGCCTGACAGACGAGGGCGGCACTGATGTTTTGATGCTGCTGGGACGCAATTTCCTCAAAGACGCCGCAGTTGTCGATGTGAGCCGTCGCAATGTTCAGGGCCCACCCCAAATATCCGGGGGCAAATAGGCCGAGTTGAAAGTTAGGTTCCGATTGGAACCGTAGATTTACGGGGAAGGGCGAATGTCGCCGCGTGTCCAAGTTTATGTCATTGCGGCATTGCTCGCATTGATCGGAGCGGGTCTTACCGCATACAAACACTTCGAATTAGGTTTTCCACTACTGCCGGGCGAATACCGCACCGTTTGGACCATTGAGGCCAAAGTGGGCTTTGATGCGGAGGGTGGGCCTGTCAAGGCAGCCCTTACACTGCCCCGTGAGCAGCGCAATATGGAAATTCTTGGGGAGACATTCAGCTCTTCAGGTTTTGGCTTTTACATTGCCCGTGAAAACGATGAGTACCGGGCAATCTGGACACGCCGCTCGGCAGAAGGGGCCCAGTCCCTATTTTACCAGTTGGATGTTTATCAGACTCCCGGTGCTGCCCTTGAACAGCCCCTGAATCTCAGTACCGAAGTGCAGAAACCCTTCCTCGGTGCGCGAGAGCAAGAGGCCGTGCGCCTGGCTATCAATTCTTTGGTACAGCAGGCCCGTGAGCGCTCCTCCGATGTGGAATCTTTTACCACCCAGCTGCTGTTTGAGCTGAATGATGACGGCAACCAGGATCGCAACCTGGTCTTTCGTCATTATGCTGATAGCTCCCTGGTAGATGTAGCTCTATTGATGCTGGCTACTGCTGATATTCCCGCGCATCGAATTCGCGGTCTCTATCTTGAAGATGACCGGCGCCGGCTGACACCCGAGGACCTTCTAGAAGTCTACGATGGCAGGCGTTGGATCGTGTTTGAGCCCAACAGTGGCATGCCCGGTGTGCCGGAAAACTTTTTTATTTGGCAGCGTGGCGGCAAGAGCCTGCTGGACCTGGAGGGTGGGCGTAACTCTCAAGTGACTTTTTCGGTGATTGCCAATGATGTACCCGCACGAGATGTTTCCATGCGCAGTACCAGCCAGGATAAAGAGGCCCTGGTTGATTTCTCTATCTACAGCCTGCCCATTGAACAACAGAGTATTTTCAAACTGATTCTGCTGGTACCCGTAGGGGCCTTGGTAGTGGTGCTACTGCGAGTATTTGTAGGGTTGCGCACCTCCGGTACCTTTATGCCGGTGCTGCTGGCGATTGCCTTTATCGAGACCCAGCTGATTACCGGACTCTCCATCTTTGTGCTTATCCTGGTGCTGGGATTATGGGTGCGTTTCTATTTAAGCCGGCTCAACTTGTTATTGGTGTCGAGGATCGCCGCCGTAGTGGTAACGGTGGTGCTCATAATGGGAATGATCAGTGTGGTTAGTTTCAAGCTCGGTATCGAGCAGGCGCTGACAGTCACTTTCTTCCCAATGATTATTCTGGCCTGGACCATCGAGCGTATGTCAATCGTGTGGGAGGAAGACGGCCCCTATGAGGTGATTGTCCAGGCCGGTGGTAGCCTGCTGGTGGCAGTGCTGGCCTGGTGGGTGATGACCAATCGATATGTTGAGCACTGGACATTCAACTTCCCTGAACTGTTATTGGTGCTGTTGGGCTTTATTCTGGTGATAGGTAATTACACCGGTTATCGCCTCAGCGAACTGATGCGCTTTCGGCCTCTGGTCAGGTAGGAGGTTGTTATGCTTCACTTTTCGTTCAAGCATATGATCAATAAGGTACGCGGTGGAGTAGTTTCACCGCTGACCTTGAACGATATCGGTGTGCTCGGTATGAATGCGCGTAATATTAATTACATCGCGCGTTACAACGACCGTAAAAAATATCCCATCGTTGATGACAAACTGAATACCAAGCACGCCGCAAAAAAGGCGGGAATCCCTGTGCCTGAACTGATTGAGGCCTTTGAGACTCCTGCCAGTCGCAAGCGGGTTATGGAAGTGATTGACCCCCTTTGGCAGTTTGTGATTAAGCCGGCACGTGGATCCGGGGGCAAAGGCATCCTGGTGATTGCGGGGCGCAATGGTGATAAATACAAGAAAATTTCCGGCTCGGAAATCGAAGCATTGGATATTTTGCGCCACGTTAATAATATCCACAGCGGCCTATACAGTCTCGGAGGCAAGCCCGACCGGGTAATGGTGGAGTCTCTGGTGGATTTCGATCCGGTCTTCCAAAGCTACTCCTTTGAAGGCGTGCCGGATATCCGTGTGATTGTTTTCCGTGGGTTTCCGGTGATGGCGATGCTGCGTTGCTCCACTCACGACTCCGATGGTAAGGCCAATTTGCACCAGGGGGCTGTTGGAGTTGGCATCGACCTGGCTACCGGAAATAGCTGTCACGCTGTGCAGCGGGGTCTACGGATTAATCGTCACCCGGATACCGAGGTGCATTTCGATCAGTTAAAAGTACCGGGCTGGTATGATCTGGTGCGTTTGGCGGCAAGTTGCTATGAAATGACTGATCTAGGTTACCTGGGTTGCGATATTGTCCTGGACCGCGCGCGGGGCCCGCTTCTCTTGGAAGCTAATGCTCGTCCCGGCCTCGCCATTCAGGTAGCCAATGGCGTCGGTCTGCGACGGCGCCTTAAGTTTATTGAGGAGCTGGATGAGGATATGCTCAATAAAAATGTGGATGAGCGGGTGGCTTTTTCTATGCGCGAATTTGCGGCTGACAAAGGGTTTTAGGGGGAGTCTTGCCACTTGAAAATTTTGATCCCGGCAATGCTAATGCTTGCCGGGATTTGTAGATGAAGCAGGCTGCCCTCTAGGTCGCTGTGAGAGGGCATAAGTGAAATTGATTCATCACCATCTTTAAGCGTTTACTCTGCATTTTTAGGGAATATTCTAATTCCCGGATTTTTGTCTGGATTTCTTTCAGTTCCCACCGGGGTGGGGGCTCTTGCCGCGCTTTATTATTTCGACGGATTTGTAAGTTGCTCCACTTGCTGTTTACGTCGGCAAGATGCTGTTCCTCCTTCGCTAGCCATTTTTGCCAAAACTCTCTGTATCGGGAGTCAGCCAGTCTCTGTCTGGCTTCTTCAAACAAAGTTGTGAGGTGTGCCTTATAGGCCTGAATCGTCGCTGCTTTTTTCAGATTTCGGGTAATACCGACCCAGCTCAGCACCTTGACCATCCACTTGGTTGGGTCGTACTGGTACCAGCGAATACCACTTCGATAGTCAATCTGGAATGTGTGATGGTAGTTGTGATAACCCTCACCAAAAGTAAACAGGTTGAGGAAGGGGTTGTCCCGTGCAGTGATGTCTGTGCGAAATGGGCGCTTTCCCCACATGTGTCCGAGGGAATTAATCATAAATGTGGTGTGATGATTAACGACTACACGCAATACCCCGGCAAGCAAAAACATACCAATAATATCGCCGGTCAAAGCTCCCAGTGCGATAGGTAGGCCGATATTCATTGCCAGGGTAATGGGTACGTAGTGGTTGAACTGCCACATAACGATCTTATCGCGTTTCAGGTCATTCACATTTTTGTAATCCAGGCGACCACTCGGGTAGTCGTGCATCATCCAATCGATATGGGAGAACCAGAAGCCGCGTTTGGCTGAATAGGGGTCTCGGTCATTATCGTCAATGTGGCGATGGTGATGACGGTGGGCGGCACACCAGTTTAGCGTGGTGTTTTGCAGTGCAGCGGCAGTAAATAAGGCAAATAAAAGGCGTAATGACCAGTGTGCCTCATAACTCCGATGCGACCACATACGATGGTTGCCTGCAGCAACCGAAAAACTGCATAGGGCGCCGTACACGGCAAAAACAAGCCACTGATACCAATGGTAGCCATGGATCACACCATAGATAGGCACCGCAGTCAGCGCTAAAAAGCCGGTACTGGAAAAAAGTATTGTGGGAATCCAAAAGCATTTGCGTTTATCTGAGTTAACGGTAGAGGCTGTGCGCATGTTTTGTTCCGGTTCAAACTGCTCCAGGTAGAAATGGTGAAATTGACGCTCAGTTCCATGGAAAAATCTGCCTTGGAACCCCGCTTTATCGCCACCTTGTTAGTCACATTGATTCAAAGATAGTCGTTGAGCAAGTCGGAGGTTGGCGGTTAATTCCCAATCTGCTGGTTGATAGGCTGAGTCATGATTCCCAGTGGCGAGAGATGCCTAGAGGTTGGTATCTCACTTCAGTAAGTGTTATTCGGTAGGATCTGGTGCACTATTCCGGCGCAAAAGAAGAAGCTGAAGTCACTTATTGGTTCACGATTGTCAGGATATTAATTAAGGTGCTGGACTGTCGGCCCCCGAGATATTGGAGTTTCAATAGTTGGCATGGCAATTGCTTTGACTAATTGTGCGGGAAGCATGACCCGCACTTCGGGAAGAATGCACGAGGTTATGGCAAACCGTCTCCTCTGAGTAACTTCCCGTTTTCTCTCATCATCGCTGATTACGGCCCCGCTTTGCGGGGCCTTTTTTATCTGTCACAGCATTTCCGTTTGAAACAATTCTTTAAGTTTGTGACCTCTTGTAGAATTCCCGCAGATGTTATTGCCGGGTGAATAGACGCCCTTTTTACTACTCGGTATAAATGACCCATTTCTACCGCAAGCGAATACCAACAAATTGAGCGCAGTGTGTCCGAGTCACAAGTTTCAGGCCAACCTCCCCTCCTATTCCAGCTGGCTACCTCCGATGAGCTGCACACTTTGGATGCTGCTCGGCTTACCCGACAAGCTGCGAACCTGCAGGGATTATTGCAGGATGTAGATTGCGGGCTGTGGGAGTGGCATTTGAAAACCGGTGCCCAGAGAGCCCAGGGAGATATTTGGCTCCTGTTTGCAGACAGCGCCCGCGGTGCATTGGAATCCCTTTGGACTGGCAGTGAGCTGCGCCAGGTCCATATAGATGAGCGCGATCGTATTTTTGCTTTGCGTGAGCAGATTAACGGTGTTGGTGGCTACTTTGATACTTGTTTCCGCGCTTATGATGTCTCAGGCCAGTTGCGTTGGCTGAGGGTATGGGGCAGGACGATTCACAGCAGTGATTCCAATGGAACAATCGCTATCGGCAGCTGTGCCGATTACAGTGAAGCCCTGTCACAGAGCTATCTTTCAAACCTACCGGCTGAGCGCCCCTTACAGGCTCTCTCTGGTGTTGGCGATGGCTTGTGGGAATGGGATCTGCGTGCAGATGAGATGGTGTTAGACGATGCCTGCTGGAGCATACTCGGTTATGAGGTGAGCCCCATTCGCAGTATTGGGCGTTCGGCTGCGGCACAGTGGAAGGCCAGGGTGTTGTCTGAAGATGTTTCCCGGGTCGAGCAGGCCATGCAGGACCACGTGCGTGAGCGCCTTCCCCTTGATGTTGAATTTCGCCTGTGGCGTTCTGATGGAAGTATTGTCTGGGTGCGCTGCCGGGGTAAGGCCCAGCTCAACAGTCGCGGCCAGCCGGTACGGGTATTAGGTACCCTGCAGGATATCAGTGGTAGCCGCGAGACTTTATCGCGAGTGGAGCGGGAGCTACAGCAGCAGCGCGAAGAGAATGCGCATCGTGCAGATCTGCTTTTTAGTCTGAGTCACGAACTGCGTACCCCACTGAATGCGATACTGGGCTATAGCCAGATGGTGGAACTGGACCAGACCCTCAATTCGGACCAGCGGCAGAGGCTGGGAGAGATTCGTCGCGCCGGCCAGCATTTGTTGCACTTGGTTGGGGATGTGCTCGAACTGGCTCGTATTGATAGCCGGCGCCTCGGTCCGTCAATGGAATCCATTCGCCCTGCGGAGCTTGTAGCCGAGTGCAAGCGTCTACTTGAGCCCCTGGCTGAAACTCGCCGGGTGAGCCTTGTTTTTGAGCCTCTGGGTTGGGAGTCCGCATATATTTGCGCGGATCCGGTGCGCTATAAACAGGTGGTTCTCAATCTCGCCGGCAATGCGGTGAAGTACAACCGGGAAAATGGTCGCGTCATTATCAACTTTGCCCCAGAGGCTGAAGGCTGGTTACGCTTGAGTATCCTCGATACGGGTAAAGGTATCCCACCGGAGCGGCGTACCGAAGTGTTCGAGCCATTTAATAGGCTGGGCGAGGAAAAAGGTCATATTGAGGGCACGGGTGTGGGGCTTGCGATTGCCAAGCGCTTGACCGAGGCCATGGGTGGGCGCATTGATTTTGATAGCCAGGAGGGGCAGGGATCGATTTTTTGGATCGAGTTTCCCATGATTGATGCTCCTGACGCGCTGATGTCTTTTTCTGCCCAGCCGGAGGCGCCGTCACATTTGCCTGAGGGGCGCCTATTGCTTGTGGATAACCGCCCTACAGCTGCGAGCAGGTTGAAAGAAATGTTGAAAGATACCCCGCAGATCCAGTGCCTGGTAGCCACTGATGTTGTGGAGGCGATTTTTATTGCGCGAACTATGCATCCCGAAGTGTTGCTGTTTCACAGTGAACTGCCGGGTATGTCTGCGGCGGACCTGGTGCGTATCCTTGAGGAGGATATTTCCACTCGGTCGACGCGTTTTGTGTTGGTTGGTGAAAATCCTACAGGGGAGAGTCACCCAATGTTGCCGGATCAATTCGATTTTGTGCAGCTTTCGAAAGTGCTGGCGGAGAGCCTTGTGAGTGCAGGCCGATCTACCTGAAATGCACTCAGGTTGTACTGAGGAAAAGTTGTAAATTACCCGGCCATTAGCCGGGTAATTTATATCGCGGGGTTAGCGGATACCACCGAGGTGCTTGCCCACGATTTGTATCAGGGGCTTGAATACTTTGGGGGTGGCGCACACCAGATTGCCGGAATCCAGGTAGTCTTCCCCTCCGCGGAAGTCACTGATCAGGCCGCCTGCCTCTTTTACTAGCAGGGAGCCCGCGGCGATATCCCAGGTGTTCAAGTACATTTCCCAGAAACCGTCAAAGCGACCAGCTGCAACATAGGCCAGGTCCAGGGCTGCGGCGCCTGGGCGGCGGATACCAGCGGTCTGCCCGGCGATTTCTTTCAGGGCGGATAGGTAGGGGTCGATGTTTTCCAGGGCCGGGCCATTAAAGGGCAGGCCAGTACCGATCAGCGCTCCGCGCATGCCCTGGCGCGGGGATACCCTGATGCGGCGTCCGTTCAGAGCAGCACCGCGACCACGACTTGCGGTGAATTCCTCTCGTTTAATCGGATCCAGCACCACGGCATGTTCAATGCGACCGCGATAGCGGCAGGCGATGGAAATCGCAAACTGGGGTACGCCATGGATAAAGTTAGTGGTGCCGTCGAGAGGATCGATAATCCATTCGTAATCGGGTTCCGCACCCTCCAGCAAGCCGCTTTCTTCAGCGCGAATGCTGTGTTTGGGATAAGCCTTGCGAAGGTGATAGATGATCTCCTGCTCGCTGGCTTTGTCCACTTCAGTGACGAAATCGTTGCGCGCTTTCTCCTCGAATTTCATCAGGTCGCCGCGCTCCCAGGCCCGTTCGATCAGTTCTCCGGCCTTGCGCGCCGCGCGCAGGGCAATATTTAGCATGGGTTCCATAACTATTCCGCACTAAGTGGTTGAAGGGGTTAAAAAGCAGACTGCGAGTTGACCGCAGCGGACGCGATTGTAGGGATTCCCATCCATTTTTGCTACACTCGCGCGCCCCCATGACACCGATTTATTACTTCAGTATGGCCAAGTCCCCTTTAGATACGACTCCGCTCAATGCGCTCGACAATGTGCGCGTGGTTTTGGTTAACAGTGCCCACCCCGGTAATATCGGAGGTGCGGCGCGCGCGTTAAAGAATATGGGCTTGAGCCAACTTTACCTGGTGGCTCCGCGTGAATTCCCGGCGGCCAACGCAATTTGGCGCGCGGCGGGGGCGGCGGAGTTGCTGGATAGCGCTGTGGTTGTAGATACCCTGGAGGAAGCGGTAGCGGATTGTGGTCTGGTGGTGGCAACCAGTGCCCGAGAGCGCCGTATACCCTGGCCACTGCTGACCCCGCGCCAATGTGGTGAGCGAGCGGTCGCGGAGGCGCCAAGCCACCCGGTGGCGCTGGTCTTTGGGCGCGAAGACCGTGGGCTTACCAATGAAGAGCTTCAGGCCTGTAACTTCCATGTACATATCCCGGCAAATCCGGAATACAGTTCCCTGAACCTGGCAACTGCTGTGCAGGTACTGGCTTACGAAGTGCGTATGGCCGCCTTGGAGGCCGAAAAGGGGGAGCCGCTGAACTATGCCGACTGGGATCGCCCCCCAGCCAAGGCCAGCGATATGGAACTGTATTTTGATCACCTGCAGGAGTCCCTCGGCGAGCTGGGCTTTATCGACCCTGACAACCCCCGTCAGACTATGACCCGCTTGCGTCGACTATTTAGTCGAGTGCGCCCTGATGATATGGAGCTGGGTATCCTCCGCGGCATGCTGACCTCTATCCAGAATTACATCCATCGCACAGGAGGTAAGGGGCGCCCCGACTAGGTAAATACCCGAGTTGGGCGGGGGGTTATATACTTGACTGTAGTGCTGGGTTATTCCATACTCGCGCCCCGATCGGAAAAGGCTGTACATCAGTTTGGAGCTGATATGCGTTTGACTACTAAAGGCCGCTATGCGGTCACCGCCATGCTGGATCTGGCGTTACACGCAGAGCGTGGGCCGATCAGCCTAGCGGATATTTCCAAGCGCCAGGGTATTTCCCTGTCTTATCTGGAACAGTTGTTTTCCCGCCTGCGCCAATCTGGTTTGGTTTCCAGTGTACGTGGTCCCGGTGGCGGCTATCGCCTGGCCCGTGACGGCGAAGAAATTTATGTGGCACAGATTATCGATGCGGTAAATGAATCTGTGGATGCCACCAGTTGCGGTGGCAATGCCGATTGCGCCAATGGCGAACAGTGCCTGACACACTATCTCTGGTCTGATTTAAGCGACCAGATTCACGGTTTTCTGAGTGGTATCAGCCTGGCCAACCTTGTGGCTCGTGCGGAGGTGCAGGAAGTAGCGCGTCGACAGGATATGCGTGAGACACCGGAAGAGCGCATCGCCGTACTTGGCGGACTATAAGTGCCGGCCCGGTTGGGGCCGGGACGGGGTATTAGAGATTTATTGAGCGGAAACGGTATGACTATGAAGCTTCCCATCTATCTGGATTATTCAGCTACCTGTCCGGTGGACCCGCGCGTCGCCGCAAAAATGGCGGAACAGCTGACGATGGAAGGCAATTTCGGAAACCCGGCCTCCCGTTCCCACCTGTTCGGCTGGAAAGCGGAAGAGGCAGTGGAAAATGCCCGTCGACAAGTGGCGGAGCTGATTAATGCGGATCCGCGTGAAATTGTCTGGACAAGCGGTGCCACCGAGTCCGACAACCTGGCTATCAAGGGTGCGGCCCATTTCTATCAGGGCCGTGGAAAGCACATTATCACCTCAAAGATCGAGCACAAGGCGGTGCTGGATACCTGCCGCCAGCTAGAGCGTGAGGGCTTTGAGGTCACCTATCTGAACCCGCGTGAGGATGGCATCGTTTATCCCGAGCAGGTGGAGGAAGCACTGCGTGAGGACACCATTTTGGTGAGCTTAATGCACGTCAATAACGAGATTGGTGTAATCAACGATGTTGCCGCGATTGGCGAACTGTGCCGTGCCCGCAAAGTAATTTTCCATGTGGATGCGGCGCAGAGTGCCGGCAAGTTGCCGATTGACCTGCAGGAAATGAAGGTCGATTTGATGTCCTTCTCCGCACATAAGATTTACGGCCCCAAAGGGATCGGCGCCCTGTATGTTCGCCGCAAGCCACGGGTGCGCCTGGAAGCACAAATTCATGGTGGTGGGCACGAGCGCGGTATGCGTTCCGGCACCCTGCCCACTCACCAGATTGTGGGTATGGGTGAAGCTTTCCGCATTGCCAAAGAGGAAATGGCGCAAGAAGGAGAGCGACTGCTGGCCCTGCGCAATCGCTTCTGGAATCAAATCAAGGATATGGAAGAGGTTCATATCAACGGATCTGCGGAACAACGTGTGCCCGGCAACCTGAATGTCAGCTTTGCGTTTGTAGAGGGCGAGAGCTTGATTATGTCCCTGCGCAACCTGGCGATCTCTTCCGGCTCAGCCTGTACATCCGCCAGCCTTGAACCGAGCTATGTGCTGCGTGCCCTGGGTGTGAACGATGAACTGGCACACAGCTCACTGCGTTTCAGCTTCGGCCGTTTTACCAGCGAGCAGGATGTAGATACTGCTGCTACTGAAGTGCGCAAAGCGGTTGAGAAGCTGCGCGAACTGTCGCCTCTTTGGGATATGTACAAAGACGGCGTAGACCTGAACAAGATTGAATGGGCCGCTCACTAAGCGCGCGCAAGAGTTAGGAGAACAGTCATGGCCTATAGCGATAAAGTAATTGACCATTATGAACATCCCCGCAATGTCGGGCGAATGGATGACAAGGCGGACAACGTCGGAACTGGAATGGTTGGGGCACCTGCCTGCGGTGATGTGATGCGCCTGCAAATCCAGGTAAGTGAAGAAGGGGTCATTGAAGACGCCAAGTTCAAGACCTATGGCTGTGGTTCTGCTATTGCCTCCAGCTCCCTGCTCACCGAGTGGGTAAAAGGGAAGACCATTGATGAGGCAGAGCAGATCAAGAATACCGCTATCGCTGAAGAGTTGGCCTTGCCCCCGGTAAAAATTCACTGCTCGGTACTGGCGGAAGATGCGATCAAGGCTGCGGTGCGCGATATTCGTGAAAAACGCGGTGAATCTGCCAATGCTGGTGAAGCAAAAGAGTCCGCCGCAGGTTAATTCTACTGGGCTATGTGCCCTACAGCAGTGAAGGTATTGTTTTGGCTATTACCATGACCGAGGCCGCCAAGACTCACATCAAGAGTCAGCTGGCCAAGCGCGGCACAGGTATCGGTATCCGGGTAGGAGTTAAGACCGCCGGGTGCTCAGGCTTGGCCTATGTACTGGAATTTGTCGACTCGACAGAAGCCGAAGATGTGGTGTTCGAGCAGGACGATGTAAAGCTGATCGTCGACCCCAAAAGTTTGGTTTACCTCGATGGAACCCAACTGGACTTTGTCAAAGAGGGGCTAAACGAAGGCTTTACCTTCTCCAACCCTAACGTGAAAAATGAGTGTGGCTGCGGAGAGAGTTTCCACGTTTAATCGGAACTCGCCGCAGCGAGGCCGGGTGCACTGTGCATGCCGGCCTTTTTATTGGTCCGGTAGCGACTGCCGGGCGGGGGCGCCGCCGCCCAGTTTTTAAGGCCCAGTGCCGGTAGGTGAACTGAGATGGCAACCAACCTGACCCATTTCGAAATATTCGGGCTTGAGCCCACCTTTGAACTCGATCGCAACGCCCTGGCAGCGCGCTATCGGGAATTGCAGAGGGAATTCCACCCGGATAAATACGCTTCCAAATCTGAGCGTGAGCAGCTGCTGGCTATCCAGATGGCGGCACAGATTAATGAAGCCCACACCGTTCTGCGCGACCCGGTGCAGCGCGCCGCATATCTACTTAAGTTGGCCGGCGTGGAAGTACCGCCGGAGCAGACTACCGCCGATACGGAATTCCTGATGCAGCAGATGTTGCTGCGTGAACGCCTCGAAGAGGTACGGGAGCAACCCGATCCAGCCTCCGCCCTTGAAGAGCTTGCCGTTGAAGTGCAAGGCCTATTCCGCAATGAGCAAAAGCAATTTGCTGAGGTTTTTGATGCTGGCAAGTTGGTTGAGGCCGAGGGCTCCCTGCGCAAACAACAGTTCCTGGTGAAGCTGCAGTTGCAGATTGAAGAACTGGAAGCCGATCTGTTCGGTGATTACTGAGCGACAATTGATAATAACTTGGGATATGGCACTGATTGTGCCGTGGCAACGCCACCCTGACGATAGAAGAGATTAGCAATGGCATTACTGCAAATTTCCGAACCGGGACAGAGCCCCGATCCTCACCAGCGCAAGTACGCTGTGGGGATTGATCTGGGGACCACCAACTCGCTGGTGGCGACTGTGCGTAGTGGTTCAGCAGAGGCCATCGCCGACGAGCAGGGCAGAGTGATACTGCCCTCGGCGGTACACTACGGCAGCGAGACTATCACCGTGGGTGCCAAGGCCCGAGCACGGGCCGCGCAGGACCCATACAACACCATGATCTCCATCAAGCGCTTGATGGGGCGTGGGGTGGCAGATGTCAAAAGTCTTGGTGAGCAGTTGCCTTACCACTTCGCTGACAGCGATGGGGGTATGCCTTCCATCGAAACTGCTGCCGGCCCGGTAAACCCGGTACAGGTATCTGCGGAGATTCTAAAAAAGTTGGCTCAGCGCGGCCGCGAGGCTCTATGCGGCAAGGATGGCGGTGAGCTGGATGGTGCGGTGATTACCGTGCCGGCATACTTTGATGATGCCCAGCGTCAGGCCACCAAAGATGCGGCCAAGCTGGCAGGTTTGAAAGTGTTGCGTCTACTCAATGAACCTACGGCGGCGGCTGTGGCATACGGCCTGGACAGGGGCGAGGAAGGGGTTATAGCAGTCTATGACCTCGGTGGTGGTACCTTCGATATTTCCATTTTACGCCTGTCCCGTGGTGTTTTCGAAGTGATGTCGACTGGTGGTGATACCGCACTCGGTGGTGATGACTTTGATCGTACCATCGCTGCCTGGATAGCTGAACAGGCAGGTCTGGGTACGGACCTGGATGCCGCTACCCAGCGCCAGCTCCTCGATAGTGCCTGTGCGGCGAAAGAAGCCTTGGCCAATGCCGAACAGGCGGAGGTGAGCCAGGGAGATTGGCAGGGTGTATTCGACCGGGCAACTATGGCCTCACTGCTGGATCCCTTGATTGATAAAACCTTACGCGCTTGCAAGCGCGCTCTGCGCGATGCTGCCATCGACGTTGAGGAGGTGCAGGAGGTAGTGCTTGTAGGTGGCTCTACCCGTACCCTGCGGGTGCGTGAGCGGGTCGAGAATTATTTCGGCCGAGCGCCTCATGCAGAAATAGACCCGGACCAAGTTGTTGCTATTGGTGCGGCCTTGCAGGCGGATATGCTTGTGGGCAACAAATCTGATGATGAGCTGTTATTGCTGGATGTGATTCCCCTATCGCTTGGAATCGAGACCATGGGTGGCCTCACTGAAAAATTGATCGCGCGCAATACGACGATTCCGGTGTCTAAGGCTCAAGAGTTCACCACTTTTAAGGATGGTCAGACAGCGATGGCTATCCATGTAGTGCAGGGAGAGCGGGAGCTGGTGAGCGATTGCCGCTCACTTGCGCGCTTTGAGCTGCGCGGTATCCCGCCGATGGTGGCAGGTGCGGCTCATATCCGTGTGACTTACCAGGTGGATGCGGATGGCTTGCTGTCAGTTAGTGCCGTGGAGAAGAGCAGTGGTGTCAGTGCAGATATCACAGTCAAGCCTTCTTACGGGCTTGAGGACAAGGATATCGCCCGTATGTTGCAGGATTCCTATACCCATGCTGCAGAAGATATTGCCCTGCGCGCACTGCGTGAGGCACAGGTAGAGGCAGAGCGTACCTTGGAAAGCCTGCTGGTTGCACTGCGTGAAAATGGTGCTCAGTTGCTGCAGGAAAATGAATTAAACGAGCTGGAACTTGCTATGGAGGCGTTGCGTCTGGCCCATAACGGTGGCGATGCAGAAGAGATTCGTCGTCGTATGGAAGCTCTGAATAAGCTGTCGGAACCCTTCGCTGCCCGGCGAATGGATGTGTCGATTAAGCGAGCGATGCAGGGCCACAGCCTGGATGAATTCGATAAATAAGCGGCTGGGGCACAGCCCCGTCGGATTGAGACCATAGAGAGTCAGTACCCATGCCGAAGATTGTATTTTTACCCCATGCCGAAATTTGCCCTGAGGGTAAGGTCGTGGAAGCGGAGAGTGGTGTCAGCGTAATAGATGCAGCGCTGGCCAACGATATTGAAATTGAGCATGCCTGTGAGAAGGCCTGTGCCTGTACCACCTGTCATGTCATCGTACGCGAGGGTTTTTATTCCCTTGAGGAGCCTGATGAGCTGGAAGAGGATCTGCTGGACAAGGCCTGGGGGCTGGAGCCCGAATCTCGTCTTTCCTGTCAGGCCATCGTTGAGGATGAAGACCTGGTAGTCGAGATTCCCAAGTACACAATAAACCAGGTTTCGGAAAAGCACTGATCGGTGCGGGTATTGGGGGAGCCAAATAATGAAGTGGACTGACATTCACGATATCGCCATTGAACTTTGCGACACTCACGAAGAGGTGGACCCACTTACCGTTAACTTCGTCGATCTGCGTAACTGGGTAATGGCATTACCGGGGTTTGATGATGACCCTGATCGCTGTGGCGAGAAGATCCTGGAGGCGATCCAGGCCGCTTGGATTGAAGAGCGAGAGTAGTTGAGTGGAGTTAACCGAGTATTGGTAATGGAGTACAAAAGTCGATCAATACCCCGTATAATCCGCCGGCCGCGAAATGCGGTGATCAAAATTTGAGTACCCCCGGCCCGGTGGGTACGGAAGGAATATCAGGAAAGAGCAACTGTGCAGGTTGCTCTTTCTGTATGTAAGTTCAGTAACGAAAAATCACATTGGAGATAACCATGGCCCTGGAGCGTACCCTTTCCATCATCAAGCCGGACGCAGTAGCCAAAAACGTAATCGGTGAAATCGAGAGCCGTTTTGAGAAAGCTGGCCTGAGCATTGTTGCCATGAAGATGGTGCACCTGTCCCGCGAAAAAGCTGAAGGTTTCTACGCTGAGCACAAAGAGCGTCCTTTTTTCAAAGACCTGGTTGATTTCATGACTTCCGGCCCGGTTGTTGTACAGGTTCTCGAAGGCGAGAACGCTATCCTGGCAAACCGTGAGCTGATGGGCGCTACCAATCCGAAAGAAGCTGCTGCTGGCACCATCCGCGCTGATTTCGCTGACAGCATTGACGCCAACGCAGTACACGGCTCTGACTCCGCAGAGTCCGCTGCCCGCGAAGTAAGCTACTTCTTCGCTGACGACGAAATCTGTCCGCGCGCTTAATTTGTGTGCTGAAATCGCACTGGTCCGTCTGGGCCGGTGCAGTTCTTCCCCGAGGTGAAATGAATGACCGCTGAGAAAACCAACCTGCTCGGCCTTTCTGTTGAAAAGCTGGCCGCCTTCTTTGAATCATTGGGCGAGAAGCGTTTCCGCGCTATCCAGGTTTTAAAGTGGATTCACCAAAACGGGGTGAGTGACTTTGCTGAAATGACCAATGTCAGCAAGGCACTGCGCCAGAAACTGGCAGAAGTTGCTGAGATTCGCGCTCCGGAAGTATTGGAGCAGTGGGATTCTGCCGATGGTACGCGCAAATGGCTCATTAAAGTTTTTGGTGATAATGCCATCGAAACCGTTTATATCCCCGATGGGGATCGCGGTACTTTATGCGTATCCTCCCAAGTGGGCTGCTCCTTGGATTGCAGTTTTTGTGCAACCGGAAAACAGGGCTTCAATCGGGACTTAACTGCTGCTGAAATCATTGGGCAGGTGTGGATTGCCTGTAAGTCTTTCGGCCAGCTACAGCCGAAAGGTCCACGCAAGGTAACCAATGTAGTGATGATGGGAATGGGTGAACCCCTGCTCAACTTCGACAATGTAGTCGATGCAATGAACCTGATGATGGAAGACAACGCCTATGGCATCTCCAAGCGCCGCGTAACCTTGTCTACTTCAGGTGTAGTACCCGCATTGGATCGCCTTGCGGATGTTACTGATGTAAGCCTGGCGATATCCCTGCATGCGCCCAACGATGAACTGCGCAATGAGCTAGTACCGATCAATAAAAAATATCCGATTGCGATGCTGTTGGATTCTGCTAAGCGCTATATCGACCGCATGCCAGACACCCATCGTAAGATGACCATCGAATATACGCTGATGCGCGAGGTTAATGATCGCCCTGAGCATGCTGAGCAACTGGCGGAACTACTGCGCGATGTGCCAGTAAAAATTAATTTAATCCCTTTTAATCCGTTTGAGCTTTCCGATTATCAGCGGGTGAGTAATAACGCTTTGCGACGCTTTCAACAGATTTTACTCGACAAAGGTTATACCGTAACCGTCAGAACCACTCGCGGTGATGATATTGATGCAGCTTGTGGTCAATTGGCAGGAAGTGTGAATGACCGGACCCGCCGCTCTGAACGCTATCGCAACGCTGAGCGCCCTGTCCGTATTGTAGGCTGAGTACCAATTTAACCTGAGTGTCTTGAGCTGGCGATTAGCTGGGATGCCAGGTGGTCCTAAAACATCTTCTTCCGATCTGGGTGGCTTAGAGCTGCAGTTTTGGTAGAAGATAGTTTTTAAATCTTTTATTCCTCTCTAAGTGGTAATTCCTCGCACGCCTTGCCTTCGATTTGGTGGTGCCTTTTTTTACTCCGAAGTCAACCAACCCGCAGGGTAACGCGTTAACAGTCCAGAACTTTTTAAAAAGTAGATGGAAGGGACTGTTAAATTATATGAACGTTCAGAAACTGGATCTAATGCTATTTTCCAGAGCCTTATTACGGCTTTTTTTTCTAACACTCGTTTTGATAATGCTTGGTTGTGGCTCGGGGTCGTCCGGTGGTGAGGATCGCTCGGTTCCGGATATTGTAGGGGGTGATACTGATCCCGATCCCGATCCCGATCCCGATCCCGATCCCGATCCCGATCCCGATCCCGATCCTGCAGAGGGAAGCTCACCTGCAGAATTGATTGGTCATGCTTACTCTGGAACCAGTATCGGCCTTGTCTGGGAGCGGGATGGTGAAACCTATTTCATCTATCGTAATGGAAAAAAAATAGCGGAAGCCAGCAATAACTTTTTTATCGACCAGAGCTTATCGGTAGATACTGAGTACGCGTACTCTGTCAATACCGTTGATGCGGCCAGCGAGCTGGAAGCCTCCCAGATCATCGTTAAAACATTAGTCAATGATACGAACGAGGGGCTGAATAACGGCACAGAAGATGATGTTTTAAATGAGCGTATATCCGCTTTTGAGGAATGTAAAAATGCTTCCAGTGCGGTGGACTTGCTCGAAGAAGACCTGGATAACTGTTTGGCAGCTATGCTCAAACTCAACCGTATGGCCCCTCTTGTCGAAGACATACGCGCTTTTGCCGCACGTGTTCGCAGTGAGCAGGAGCCTGCTATGGTGGAGCTGGGAATGCGCCTGTTCCACAACAAATCCTTAAGTGCAAATCAAGATGCCTCCTGTTCGTCCTGCCATCATCCCGCGATTGGCTGCGGTGGGGATGACCTCTCAATGCCGGTGGGTATTAATGCTATAGATACCGCCCTGCTGGGGCCGGGGCGCTCAGATGGTGTTAACGAAGTACCTATAGTGCCAAGGAACTCTCAGGCTATTTGTAATGCCTCACTGTGGTCTCGGGGCCTGTTCTGGGACAATCGGGTTTCTTTAAGCCCTGATGGTGTCCTCAGAACAGACTCGAGAGATGTTACGAATAATACCGTCAATGCTGTAGGACCTGGCTCGTTGGCACTGCTTATAGCACAGGCGCATTTTCCGGTAACTGCTCCGCCTGAGATGGGGGATATCACCGACTTTGGATATGATGATTCTGTTGATGAGAATTTTACTTCCTATCGCGAGGATATATTAGCAGCCAGCCTGGATACTGCAGCTTGGGGGGCCTTGTTTACTTCCGCTTTTGGTGATCCCGAGATTAATTTCAGCCGTATTGCTCAGGCAATTGCGGCTTATGAAGCCGTACAGATATTTATCGATAATCCGTTTTTTGAATATGTCGAGGGGAATCTGGAGGTGCTCAACGCTGAAGAGAAGCGCGGTGCAATCACTTTTATGTCAAGAGATGCCGGTTGTACTTTCTGCCATAAAGGGGCTTTCTTTACCTCTGAGGCACTGATGGCTGCCAATTATCCTCAAATAGGCATAGGCACGGATGCAAGCGGAAGTGGTGCGGATTTGGGGGGAGAGGGGTCTTTGGGGCTTGGAGCCTTCCGTGCGCCTACTCTGCTAAATGTAACTATCACGGGCCCCTGGGGGCATAGCGGGCAATTTGGCACTCTGAGAAGAAATGTCGAACACTACAGCGACCAAGGAGCTTCCATCCTTAGATATTTTGAAAATAACGAGATGTGTGATCTTGACCAATTTAAAAATCTGCAGGATTGTCCGAGCAAGGTGGCTCCCAATGGTTTGGCTCACTCCCAAGATATTCTCGATGGGAACGATGGAGGAGGCATCAACCGTTTGACCGAAGACGAAATTGACTTTGTTGTGACATTCCTGGGTACGCTTACTGATCCGAATGCAGCGGATATCAGTTCCAATGCGATTCAGTTCCTGATACCTCCCAGAGATGGTGGCCCAGACGGTAAGCAGCTGGATGCAAAAGACCAGAGCGGAGAAATCTTATAAGTTTCAGTTAGATTTTTCCCGGACTGCATGAAATATTAAAAATAATATGGCGAGTATAGAGGGTATGGTTCCTACAGCTCTCTATGCTCGGCAATCATAGCAATCCTAGTATTGTAGAAGCAGCATGCTCTTGCGAATGGCAATTGTAAAAAATACCTACATTGACTGGTACTGCCATTGTGTCGGGCTCGGGTTAAAAATAACAGATAATTCTTGCCCCCGAAGATCACCTTAACCGCACTGACAGTTTGCGACTCCCTCAACAGAAATTGTCGGGTAAAGGCGCTAAATTGTTTACTCCTATGGCTGAAGCGACTGGTAGTTAAATAGCCAGGCTCTGTGGCCAGTTGGTCATCAAAGTAGAATCAGTTTTTTGTTAGCAACAATTGCCACCAAGGCAGTAGATATTGTTTTGGGTTTATTCAAACGGCCAAGGCAAGAGATAATTCAGATCTTTATCCTTTGAAATTAAAAAGGACTTTTGTTGAGTTTCAGCAAACCCTGGGGATGTTAGCTTTTGGTGCCGCAAGGGGCACTAGTTCGCTTATTGCCTGTCCAGAGCTTCTCAAATGAGGTTTTAGTGGCGGGGTCGGTCAGATTTTATGAAAGTTCATAGTAAAAATTCGAATGTATCGATCATGGTATTGCTGCGGCTGTTGATCCTGCCACTGTTTGTGTTGGTAGCGGGTTGCAGCTCGGGCTCTTCCGGTGGGGATGACAATCCGTCCTCTGATCCAGTTGCAGATGGCAGTGGCGGAGATATAGGCACTGGTGGAGATGTAGGTGGTGATGGCGGCTCGGACACCAGTACAGGCGGTGATAATGATACTGGGGGTAGCTCCCAACAGGGAGGTGCTCCCGCAAAGTTAATTGCTAATGCTTTTTCCGGTACCAGTATCGGACTCTCGTGGGAGCGTGATGGGACAACCTATTCCATCTATCGTAACGGTGAAAAAATTGCTGAAACGAGTAATCACTACTTTGTCGACCAGGGGCTTTCGATAAATACAGAGCACACCTACACAGTGACTGCTGGAGACGTCGATAATGATAGTGACATCGCCCGGGTCAGTGCAAAAACCTTGCTGAACAATACCAATAGCGGGCTCAGCAGCGGCGCGGATATTGAGGTGGACAATGATCGCATTTCTAATTTTGCAGAGTGTAACAATGCACGCAGTGCATTGGATCTGCTTGATGCAGATTTGGATTCCTGCCTTCAGGCCATGCTTGAGCTGAATGGTATGGCCTCTCACTTGGAGGATATACGGGCATTCGCCGCCCGAGTCCGCAGTGAGCAGAGCCCCGCAAAGGTGGAGTTGGGTATGCGCTTATTCCACAACAAAAGCCTCAGTGCCAATAACGACACCTCCTGCTCGTCCTGCCACCAACCGGTTATGGGTTGTGGAGGCGATAACCTTTCTATGCCTATTGGAGTAAGCGCGCTCGATCCGGCTCTAGTGGGGCCGGGGCGGTCAGATGGTTTTAATGAAGTGCCTGTTGTGGCGAGAAATGCCCAACCGATCTGTAATGCCGCACTTTGGACTCGAGGGCTTTTCTGGGATAACCGTGTGGCAATTACAGATCGGGGGCTGAGAACAGACTCCCGCGATGTCAGTAATAATACCGAAGCGGCAGTGGGTATTGGTACCCTGGCTCTAATGATGGCCCAGGCACATTTTCCCGTTACCGATGCTGCAGAAATGGGGGACATTACCCAATTCGGCTACGATAATACTATTGAAGGTGGATTTACCGCCTATCGCGAAGAGATACTTGCGGCAAATCTGGAGAGTGCCAGTTGGAGCTCGTTATTCAGCGCTGCTTTCGGTGATCCTGAGATTAATTTCAGCCGTGTTGCTGAGGCTATAGCTGCTTATGAGGCAGTACAATTATTTATCGATAACCCCTTCTTTGATTATGTGGATGGTAATCCGGATGCTTTGGACAGCGATGAGAAGCGCGGGGCTATTACCTTTATGGCGGGTAATTCGGGCTGCACTAACTGTCATGGCGGCGCCTTCTTTACTACCCAGGGGCTTAGGGCTGTAAATTATCCACAAATAGGCGTTGGTAAGGATGCTAGCGGTAGTGGTGCCGATCTGGGTGGTAATGGTGCGGGTAGTTTTCGTATTCCAACACTACTCAATGTCGCCATCACTGGCCCTTGGGGACACAATGGCCAGTTCGCCACGTTAAGGAGAAATATCGAGCACTATCGCGATCGATCAGTCTCCATTACCCGATATTTTGCCAACAGCGAAATGTGTGATTTGGAGCAATTTGTGGGGCTGCAGGACTGTGCCAATAAAGTGGCTCCCAATGGCCTGGCTCATACCCAGGATATTCTCAGTGCGAACGGCGGGGGCGGTGCCAACAATCTCAGTGATACAGAGATCGACCTGGTGGTGAAATTCCTTGGAACACTCACTGATCCGGATGCTGCCAATACCAACTCTAATGCGATTCAGGCTCTGATGCCCCCTCGGGATGGTGGCCCAGATGGCCGGCAGCTAGAGGCGAAAGACCGCGAGGGCAACGCGCTATAAATGGGAGCCAGGAGAATACTATTCCGCAGAATATTGTTAGCTCTGTGATATCCGCACTTTTTCTCTCCTGTAAGCCCGCGACAAGTCGGGCTTGGTAACTGTTAATTGAAATTCATTGGGGTTATGGAGCTGCAACGGGCTGTACTTTACGGCAGTATAGGGCCCGGGAAGCACAGGTTAGGGGCTACGACCGGCTGATGGGACGGCAAATAGTGACTGGGTTTGTGTTGAAAAATTAATCAGCCCTGGGCGTAAAGCGAATTTCGGTTGACGGATGTAGCGTGTCTTACGCCGCCTAGCTGGGGTTGACTGCGCCCAAGGTGCTTCCGCTAGATGGACAGATAAAAAATAAATTTACAGGTGATGTTGTGTCTGCAAAATCTTTTGGCCTGCCGTTTTTGGGGCTGTTATTTACTGCTCTGTTGGGGGGCTGTGTAACGACCGGGTTGCCTGAGCGCCAGGAAGTGAACCTGGATAAGGCCCTGGAAACTCACGTGCAGTTGGGGCTGCGCTATCTGCAAAGCGGTGATAACCGTGAGCTGGCCAGGCGTCATTTCAATAAGGCTCTGGAATTAGGCAGGAAAAACCCACTAGCCCACCATGGCCTGGCTTTGTTATATCAGGCAGATGGCGAGCTGAAGGTGGCTGAATCCCACTTCAAGAAAGCCCTGCGTTATGGCGATAACTTTTCGATGGCGCGCACCAATTTCGGGGTTTTTCTCTATAAGCAGGAGCGCTACAAAGAGGCGCTGGAGCAGTTTCGCCACGCTTCAAAAGACCTGACCTATAACCGTCGCTTCTTCGCCCTGGTTAATTATGGCCGCACTGCCAGCCGACTGGGTATGCTGGAGGAGGCTGAACAAGCCTACACTCGCGCTTTGGCCCTGAATGCAAATCTACCTGTGGCCCAGCTTGAGCTGGCTGAGTTGAAGTTTGAGGCTGGCGATTATGCCGTGGCCAAGCAGTACCTGGATAAATACAGCGAAAATAACCGCCAGACACCGCGGTCCCTGTGGCTGGGTATCCGCATCGAAAAGGTGTTTGGGAATCGTGACAAGGAGCTCAGTTACGCGCTTGCCTTGAAGAATTTGTACCCGTACTCTGCGGAAACACTGAAATATCAGGAGTTGAGTGGTAATGACGGATAGTAGTTCCGCGCACCGCGATAGCGGTGAAGCCGTACCCCCGACACAAACGTCCCCAGTTTCTCCAGGTAGCATCCTGCGTGCAGCGCGTGAGGATGCTGGCCTGTCCCGTGAAGATTTATCCCGGCGCTTGTGTATTATCGATAACACGGTGGAATGGCTGGAAGATGATATTTTCGAGCGTCAGCCCGAGATAGTTTATGCACGTGGCTATATCCGCAATATCTGTAGGGAGCTGGGTGTTCCTTCAGAGCCAGTACTCACCGCCTATGATTCCGCACGACCTCAGCCGCAACCACGCAGTGAAGGCCGCCGTATAGAGGTGAAGGCCGATGCCCTGCGTCCTGCCCGTCGAAAGGGACATGGAGTGTTGGCAATATTGCCTCTGCTTGCTGCCGGGGGCGTCTTTTGGTGGCTCTATGGCGGTCCGGTAAATATTCCCTCTGTACCAATGCCAGTGGCACTGACGGATGAAGTTTCCCAGGCTCCTGAGGAGATACCAGGGCAAAGTACGGCAATTCTAAAGCAGGAAAACAGTGCAATAGAGCAGGGTGATTCTACTTTTGTATTACAGGAAAGCCCTGTTGACCTCAATAGCGAGCAGATTGCCGTTGAGGCCCCCACTGTTGCTCTCGCGGCTCAGTCACAGGCGACTTCTGCTGAGCCCTTATCGGAGCTTCCCGCCGAAGTGGCGCAACTGGATCAGCAACTGCAAGGTGCCTTACGGCTCAGTTTTGATGAGGACTCCTGGATTGAGGTGAAAGATGCAGGTGGTGCAGTACTCTTAGCCGGAGTGCAGGAAGCGGGCACTTCCAAAGAGCTGGATGGGCGCGCACCTTTTGAGTTGATGCTGGGAAATGCCCGCGCGACCAAAGTGGTTTATCGCGAGCAAACGATAAATAGCGACCCTATTGGAAACCGCCGCACTCGACGCCTGATCGTTGGTGATTGAAGTGATCCCCTTAGTTTGGGCGCGAATACTGTAGGTTTGCGCCCAATCTCTCTATAATCTCCCCTCGATTTTTTAGCAGCAATACTGCCAGGTCAGCCCTATGCAATTTGAATCTCCCATTGTTCGCCGCAAGTCGCGCCAGATCATGGTAGGAGACGTACCGGTCGGAGGTGATGCCCCGATATCGGTGCAAAGCATGACCAATACTGAAACCTGTGATGTAGCCGCTACAGTGGGGCAGATCCAACGTTTGCAGAAGGCCGGTGCCGATATTGTGCGGGTATCCGTGCCTAGTATGGAGGCCGCTGAGGCCTTTGGGGAAATTAAAAAGCAGACCGATGTACCGCTGGTTGCGGACATTCATTTTGATTACCGCATCGCCCTGCGCGTGGCCGACTTGGGGGTGGACTGCCTGCGCATTAATCCCGGCAATATCGGTCGAGAGAAGCGTATCCGCGCCGTGGTTGATAAAGCCCGCGATCTGAATATACCGATTCGTATCGGAGTAAATGCGGGCTCTCTGGAAAAAGATCTGCAGAAAAAATACGGTGAGCCAACGCCTGATGCACTGGTGGAGTCCGCCCTACGCCATGTGGATATCCTTGATGGTCTGGACTTCCAGGACTTCAAGGTGAGTGTAAAAGCCTCGGATATCTTTATGGCAACAGCTGCCTATCGCAAACTGGCCGAGCAAATTGAGCAGCCCTTGCACCTGGGGATCACTGAAGCCGGTGGTCTGCGTGCGGGCACGGTGAAATCTGCGATTGGCCTCGGTGCCCTGTTACTCGATGGTATCGGCGATACGCTGCGTGTGTCCCTGGCGGCGGACCCTGTTGAAGAGGTCAAAGTGGGCTGGGACCTGCTCAAAAGCCTGCGCTTGCGCAGTAAGGGTATTAACTTCATTGCTTGTCCCAGTTGTTCGCGCCAGAATTTCGACGTGGTGAAAACCATGAACGAACTGGAGACACGCCTGGAAGATATCACTACACCGCTGGATGTGGCTGTGATCGGTTGTATCGTCAATGGTCCTGGAGAGGCGAAGGAGGCGGATATCGGCCTTACCGGCGGCACTCCCAGCCATGCTATTTATGTAGACGGTCAGCCGGATCGCAAATTTAAGAATGAGAACCTGGTGGATGACCTGGAACGCCTGATTCGTGACAAGGCTGCAGCCAAGGCTGAGCGCGAAGCGGATATCATCGCCAAGGCGTAGCGGGCTCCAGCCTGCAAGCACCATCCGAATAGTTGAGTTAAATATTAAGGAACAGCGTTGAAACAACTTCGCGCAATTCGAGGCATGAACGACCTGCTGCCGGAACAGTCCCCGGTTTGGCAGTATGTGGAAGCCACTCTCAGTGAACTTTTTACCCGCTATGGCTATAACGAGATTCGTACGCCCACGCTGGAGGCGACCCAGTTATTCAGCCGCGCGGTGGGTGAAGCCACCGATATTGTCGAAAAGGAGATGTACACCTTTGAAGACAAGAGCGGTGACAGCGTTACTTTGCGCCCTGAAGGTACCGCCGGTACTGTGCGCGCAGCGATTCAGAATAACCTACTGATCCAACCCCAGCGCCTGTGGTACTTTGGTCCCATGTTCCGCTATGAGCGCCCACAGAGGGGCCGCCTGCGCCAGTTTCACCAATTTGGTGTGGAGGTGTTCGGTATCGAAGGCCCGGATATCGATGCGGAAATGCTTATTATGACTGCGCGCCTGTGGCGCCAGCTGGGTATCAGTGAGCATGTGACCCTGCAACTCAATTCCCTCGGTAATTCAGACAGTCGTGCGGCCTATCGCGATGCATTGGTGGCCTATCTCAGCGAGCATCGCGAGCAGCTGGATGAAGATAGCCAGCGCCGCCTCGAGCGCAACCCGCTGCGTATTCTCGATAGTAAAAATACGCAAACTCAGGAACTGCTCGCCGACGCCCCCTGTCTACTGGACTTCCTTGATGAGGAATCTACCGCCCACTTCACCCAGCTGCGCGCGCTACTGGATGCCGCAGGTGTGAAGTATGAAATCAACTCTAAACTGGTACGCGGTCTCGACTATTACGGTAAAACCGTATTTGAATGGGTGACTGATAGCCTCGGTGCCCAGGGCACAGTCTGTGCCGGTGGTCGCTATGATGGTCTAGTAGAGCAGATGGGGGGGAAAGCCACTCCAGCGGTTGGTTTCGGCCTTGGGGCTGAGCGCTTGGTGCTGATGCTGGAAACCCTCGAAGTTCTGCCGGATAGCCTGGCGCAACAGGTGGATGCCTACCTGGTGGCGGTGGGTGATGTACAATCAGCCGCCTTAGCTGCTGCAGAGCAGCTACGGGACGAGCTGCCCTGGTTGCGCCTGCAGGCGCACTGCGGTGGCGGAAGCTTTAAGAGCCAAATGAAGAAAGCCGATAAAAGCGGTGCCGATTATGCACTGATTATTGGCGAGGATGAGGCCGCAAATGGTCAGATAACAGTGAAATACCTCCGTTCTGAGCAGCAACAACAGACCCTCCAGCTGAATGAGCTGGCCGCACTGTTACAGGGCTGATCAAAATACTCCGGGGGGCGGAGGCCCCCGTCGGGAAAGTTAGAAAACCACAGGAAAGGCGATTTACCCAATGTCTGAGCATCTTACCGAACAAGAACAAATAGAAACGCTGAAGCGCTGGTGGGCGGAGAACGGCAGGGGCATTGTTACCGGCGTGGTCCTGGCTCTCGCCGGCTACTTCGGCTATCAATGGTGGCAGGGTGACCAGCGCGGCAAGGCTGAAGCAGCTTCTGACCTGTATCAAAATTTTGTTGAGGCGGTATCCGCCAATAACAATCAGCCGGACAATAAACAGCTGACGACCGCAAAAACACTGGCGGAGCAGCTCAAGAACGAGTTTGGCAGTCGTATTTATGCCAGCCAGGCGTCACTGCGCTTGGCTGCCATCGCTGCAGATAACAATGATCTGGAAGCAGCTCAGCAACAGTTGCAGTGGGTGGTCGATAATACCGAAGAGACTGCCCTGAAGCTGTTGGCCAAGCGCCGACTTGCCTCGGTAATCGCTGCGCGCGGTCAACCCGATGAGGCTCTGAAGCTGATAGAAGGCTCTGTGCCGCCAGCGTTTGCTGCTCTCTACTCTGAAACTCGTGGAGATATCCTGAAGCAAAAAGGGGATAATGCCGGTGCGCGTGCAGCGTATGAGAAGGCAATTTCTGAGTTGCTGCCGGAGCAGGCTGGTAGCACCCAACTGCTTCGCCTCAAGGCTGATAGCTTAGCAGTAGTGAGTGACAAAGCTGTGCAGGAACAGAATCAAAGTGAGCCAGCACCAGAGGGAGATGAGTAATGGGATTTCTCAATCGCGCTGCGGGGCGTACAGCTGCAGTAGCCCTGGCAATCGCCCTGGCTGCCTGTGCCTCCAACGATGAAAAGGAAGATGTCGAGCCGGTTGAGCTGGTGGATATCAATACCAGTGTTGAGCTGCGTGAGGTCTGGTCAGCGAGTATTGGTGATATCGATAAAAAGCGCTATGCCATGCTGCAGCCGGGTCTGGCTGATGGCAAATTGGTTGCGGCCAGTAGTGATGGTGAAGTTACCGCATTTGAACGCAGTACCGGCCAGCCTCTGTGGGAAACTGACCTGGATATCGAGTTAAGTGGTGGCGTTGGTGTCGGTCTTGGTATTGCGGTTGTAGTGGACTACCGTGGTCGGGCCATAGTGCTCGACCTGAACAATGGTGCAAAGTTGTGGAATTACCAGGTCTCTGGAGAAGTGGTTTCTGCCCCTGCGGTCGGTTCCGGGGTTGTGGTTCTGCAAACTGTCGACGGCAAGCTGGTTGGCCTGGATGCAGGTACCGGTGAAGAGCTCTGGAGTCATAATACCACCCTGCCAGTATTAACTCTGCGCGGCACTGCGGCTCCCGTCATCAGCGGTGGCTTGGTGCTCGCTGGTCTGGACAACGGTAAACTGATCGCCCTGGATGCCCGGGATGGCACTCCCCGCTGGGAACAGCGAGTTGCTATACCCCAGGGCTCCGCCGAGTTGGAGCGAGTTGTGGATATCGATGGCTCTCCGGTTGTGCGGGGTGATCTGGTATTTGCGGCGAGTTATCAGGGCAGGGTTGTTGCCCTGTCCAAAGATGGCGGCCGGGGCTTGTGGGCCCGCGACGCCTCCACACATCATGCGGTAGCGGTTGGTGGTGGCCATGTCTACCTTAGCAGTGTCTCTGGTAGTGTGTACGCCTACAATGTGGGCAATGGCCAGATTGTCTGGACGAACAATGAGTTGTTGCGCCGAGAGCTTAGCGGCCCGGCTTATTTCCAGGGTGTCGTTGTTATCGGTGACTTGGAAGGTTACCTACATGTTCTCGATCCAAACACTGGACAGTTTATTGGCCGTGAGCAGGTAGATGGCGATGCGATTCGTATCCCTATGCTGGTGGATGGTGATCTATTGTTTGTCCTTTCGGATGACGGTGAGCTGGTTGCCCTGCGCCTAGCTCAGGACTAAAAAACCTCAATATTGATGGTGGACAACTGTCTACCACTGGGCCTCGGGCCCGCAAAAGGAGCCTGCTTAGCAGGTGAATTGAAATCGCCCGCCTCGAGCGGGCGTTTGTATTTATTTATTAGGCTAAAAGCCAGAATTTGTATGCTGCCAGTAATCGCCCTGGTCGGGCGCCCCAATGTGGGCAAATCCACCCTGTTTAATCGTCTTACCAGGAGCCGTGACGCCTTGGTGGCCAACTATGCAGGTCTTACCCGTGACCGCAAATATGGTGAGGCGGAGATCGACGGGCGCAAAGTACTCCTGGTTGATACCGGTGGTATTAGCGGCGGGGAGGAAGGTATTGATGCTGCCATGGCGCAGCAATCTATGCAGGCTATAGAGGAGTCGGATATTGTCCTGTTCCTGGTGGACAGTCGTGCCGGGCTCACCCCTGCAGACCAAATGATCGCCGAGCGACTGCGTACTCGCTCCAAGCCCACTTTTCTTGTGGCCAACAAGGTTGATGGGGTCAACCCGGATATTGCCTTGGCTCCGTTCTATGAGCTGGGTATCGGTGAGCTGTTCCCAACTACTGCAACACAGGGGCGTGGCGTTCGCTCATTGATGCAAAGAGTGGTGGAAGATCTACCTGAGGTGATAGAACCCGAAGAGGTTGATGAGGCCACCGGGATCAAGATTGCTATCGTCGGCCGACCCAATGTGGGCAAATCGACCTTGGTCAATCGACTATTAGGCGAGGATCGTGTAGTTGTTTATGACCAGCCGGGAACCACCCGCGATAGTGTCTATATCAATTATGAGCGTGACGAGAAACCTTACACCTTGATCGATACTGCGGGAATCCGCCGGCGCAAGAACATTAAGGAATCGGTAGAGAAGTTCTCTATCGTAAAAACCTTGCAAGCGGTGGAAGATGCCAATGTGGTGGTTCTGGTGATTGATGCCCGTGAGGGCCTGGTGGATCAGGATATGCACCTTATGGGTAGTGTGATCCAGGCTGGGCGTGCCTTGGTTGTGGCTCTGAACAAGTGGGATGGCTTGGAAGCGGATCATCGTGAATACGTGAAAGCAGAGCTGGAGCGCCGCTTGCGCTTTGTTGATTTCGCCGATGTACATTTTATTTCTGCACTGCATGGCACAGGTGTCGGTCATTTGTACGACTCTATCGAATCGGCCTATCAGAGTGCTACAGACAAACTCTCTACTAACCATCTGACTCGTATTCTCCAATGGGCAGTAAGTGAGCACCAACCACCATTGGTGCATGGCCATCGTATCAAACTGCGTTACGCGCACGCAGGTGGACAGAATCCGCCGGTGATTGTGATCCATGGCAACCAGACAGAGCAGGTACCGGCCCACTATGTGCGCTATTTGGAGAAGACCTTTCGCAAAGCCCTGGACCTGCAAGGGACTCCGGTGAAGATTGAGTTTCGTACCAGCGCCAACCCCTATGCCGATAAGAAAAACAAGCTGACGGACCGGCAGAAGGCTAAGAAGCGCCGTCTGATGAAGTTTGTGAAAAAGAAAAAGTAAGGCTTCTAGCGCCAGTCAATCCAAGTGTCGCAAATCCCCTCATAGTGTTGCACTTTGAGGGGATAATTACGGGTTAATATCCTAAGCAGTTGATTCCCATTGCAATGGGAATCGGGCAAGACACCATAAGGAGATGGCGATGCTGGAGCTGAACAACCCTGCGCTGCTGCGCACCCAGTCTTACATCAATGGCCAGTGGATCGATGCCGATTCCGGTGCAACTTTTGATGTCATAGATCCGGCTACTGGCAAAATTGTTGCCAGCATTGCCGACCTTGGGGGAAACGAAACACGTCGTGCCATTGAGGCTGCCGCTGCCGCGTGGCCGGCCTGGATGGGAACACCGGTCAAAGAGCGTGCCAGGATACTGCGTCGCTGGTATGACTTGGTTATTGCCAATACCGAAGATTTAGCCAAAATACTGACTGCCGAACAAGGGAAGCCCCTTTCCGAGTCATGCACTGAAATTGTCTACGGTGCCAACTATATCGAATGGTTTTCCGAAGAGGCTAAGCGTGTTTATGGTGATGTGATAGCACCGCCTGCCAGCGACCGCCGTATAGCAGTAATCAAGCAGCCGGTGGGTGTTACCTGTTCCATCACTCCCTGGAATTTCCCTAGTGCCATGATTGCCCGCAAGATGGCCCCTGCTTTGGCCGCTGGTTGCCCCTTTATTGCCAAGCCTGCTCAAGAGACCCCGCTCTCCGCACTGTCCCTGGCTGTGTTGGCTGAGGAGGCAGGTATTCCCGCCGGTATCTTTAATATTGTCGCTGGACAGAATGCACCGGCTATCGGTGCCGAGATGACTTCGAATCCCCTGGTGCGCAAGTTCACTTTTACCGGTTCAACCGCTGTAGGCAAGCTGTTACAGGCCCAATGTGCCCAGACCATGAAGAAAACCTCCATGGAGTTAGGCGGTAACGCGCCCTTTATTGTTTTTGACGATGCGGATCTGGATGAGGCGGTAAAAGGTGCCATCATCTGTAAATACCGTAATGCGGGCCAGACCTGCGTCTGTGCCAACCGGATTTTTGTGCAGGAGGGGGTTTATGAAGCGTTTTCACACAAGTTTATTGAAGCGGTCAATAAGCTAACCCTGGGCAACGGCGTAGATGACAAAACCGATGTTGGGCCCATGATTACTACCAAGGCCGTTAAAAAAGTAGAGTCTCTGGTGGAGGATGCCCTGCAGAAAGGTGCGCAGACCCTGGTTGCCGGAGGGCCCAGTTCTATAGGAGATCACTTCTATTCCCCTATGGTACTTGGTAATGCCACGGATCAGATGCATCTATTTAAAGAGGAGATTTTTGGGCCTGTCGCGGCCTTGTATAAGTTCTCCACCGAGGAGGAGGTTGTGAGGATGGCCAACGATACTGAATTCGGCTTGGCCTCCTACTTTTACTCCAGGGATATTGGCCGTGTTTGTCGCGTATCTGAAGCCCTTGAATACGGCATGGTGGGCGTTAACGAGGGCATAATTTCCAATGAGATGGCACCGTTTGGTGGAGTGAAGGAATCTGGCCAGGGACGAGAGGGGTCCAAATACGGTATTGAGGACTACCTGGAGGTAAAGTACTTGTGCATTGGCGGCATTGATAAATAAAAAAACAGCAACTGGTTTAAAATGTCCGGCTCATTAATGGTTACTTGGAATTTCCATGGTTATTGAGCCTATAGGGCGTGTGCATTCCTGCTTTGGTGAGAAATTTGGTGTGCCCCGGCAGCCAATGCTTGCCGACGCCAGTCGTGCAAGTATTGAACTATTATCACCATTGAATGTAGCGGATGCGGTAGCGGGTCTGGAGGAGAATAGCCATATATGGGTGGTATTTCTGTTTCACCAGGCAGCTGGGCAGTGGTCTGCCAAAGTACGTCCCCCGCGATTGGGTGGTAATAAAAAGCTCGGCGTACTCGCTACCCGCTCACCATTTAGGCCAAACAATATAGGCCTTTCTGTAGTCCGTTTGGTAGAAGTGCGAACCTCACCAAAAGTTGAATTGGTTGTTGCTGGGGCTGACCTGGTAGATGGCACCCCGGTATTGGATATCAAGCCCTATGTGCCCTATGCCGATGCATTACCATCCGCAGAGAGTGCTTTTGCCGGTGCCGCTCCTGAATTGACCCCTGTGTTTATCCCCGAGGAGATTCTGCACCAGGCAAGGGAGTTCTGCGATGACTGGGGAACAGATTTACCACGGTTAATTGAGCAAGTACTGGCCCAAGATCCCAGGCCTGCTTATCAGCGGACAGATCCTAAGCGTGTCTATGGGATGAAGCTGTGTGGTTTTAATCTTTGCTGGCGCTATACCGGGAAGGGAATAGAAGTGGTCTCCTTAGTTGCTCTGTAAGATGCCTTAAATTTTCTATCTTAGGGTGTCCCTATATGTCTGGTAAAAACAGGATATCCACTTTCAGTTATTTCAATGTAGCTGCTAGCGTTGGAGTCTAATATAAGTCCAATACATGAGTAATACTATGCGGAATCAATTTTACTTGGAGATAATTTGAGGGTGATTTTTAGGTTAACTTGAAAATAGGGGCCTGAATGTTTGCAATCGTTTTCTAAAATTAGGTGCACAATTTTTAAAGGCACTTAAAAGAGTTCTTCGCGGTTTGAGTAAATAGCTTTCTAGGCGATTGTGGCAATAGTGAAATTATAACCGTAGCGGATAATATAAATATTTATAAGGTTCTGCCTGGGAGTTTTTTCTTTTAGGTAAATGTTTACCTATATGCTAATGGCTCGATTGTTTGGGTGAGGCCTGCGTGTGATTTACTTAAATCATTTATTTTTTGTCCCTTATAGAAAGGGGGTGTTCTTAAAAATTACTTTACACGAAAAAAATGCTCAAAAAATCATATGTAATAAGCCAACTCATGATGTGACTGTTCGGGCATGCTTTTTTCAAGTGCATCCAAAAGCATGTCGTTGGATTTCTCTGGTTACCTTTGAAGTAGTAATATGTCACGTATTTTCAGGGAAATTGCAATTTCCTCTTTACTATAACCACATAAGAATAGCGCTCATTGATTTAGAGGGTACCCCATGTCTGTACGTGAATCCTTTCGCTACCAGGATCTTGATGCGTTGCGAGTTGGCCGCTTTAATATGGGAGTCAACACCACTTTTGTTGTATATCGGCTGAATGGCACAGTGATTGACACAGGGCCCAGTAATCAGTGGCGCTATGTCAAATCTTTTATCCAAAGTGGTCCCATCAACCAGCTTTTGCTCACCCATCACCATGAAGATCATAGCGGTAATGCTGGACTTATCCACCGCCTGACCGGTGTCCAGGCTTTGGCTCCTGAGCAAACCATTAGTATTCTCAGGAAGGGGTTTCGCATACCGCCCATGCAGAAACTCTTCTGGGGTACTGCGGGCAAAGCAGAAGTGGCGCCGCTGCCCGGGAATATCTTTATTGGTAAAGAAAGAGTTGTACCTCTGTTTAGTCCAGGGCATGCTAAGGATATGACTTGCTATTTAATACCGAATCGCGGTTGGCTATTCAGTGCGGATCTTTATATTGCCAATTACCTCAAATTTTTGCGGATAGATGAGCATATCCCCACTTTACTGAAAAGTATTAAAGGGGTACTTGATCAGGAGTTCGACGTAATTCTCTGTCCGCATCGAGGAGTGGTAGAGAATGGGTGGAAGCAGCTTAATGAGAAATATGAATTCCTGCTAAACTTAACTGGTGATGCACAAAATTTACAAAAAAAGGGTCTGTCCCTGGAAGAAAGTACTTTGCGTCTGCTGGGTAAAGAGGGTTTGGTTAGCAAACTCACCGGTTATAATTTTTGCAAGAGAAACCTCATTGCTTCCTGTTTGAATGTTAATCTTGATGAAATGCCTCGATTTTAATGCCTCTCTAAGAAATTTTTAATGTCCTTAGTATAATAGTTTTTAGGTCGGCTTGGTTTCATTGATTTGATTGCCTTTGAGGGGTTAATTAAGTTGCTTTGGATTTAGGTGCGTAAAGGCCTCTACTGCTATTTTGATTTTTATAGTTGTTGGTTGGAATTATTTTCACTTCGCATACACTGGAGGTGGTCGGTGCTCAATATAGTAGTTTTGGATAGCATTGCACTGGGTATATGATCAATAATCAGTGAGGAGGGATTATATCTGGTGTTGGTCGCAAGCTAGATGGTGGCGAGGTTTCTTGGGGCGCCAGGTGATGAATGAACGATATACCTTGTTTTTGGTCCGGAGTACTGTATGTAAATCTGTTTTTATATTATTTTTCTGCTTCAATAATAAATCTTTTGATTCTTATTCCTGCATTTTTGCGAGTCTTGGGCTCTATCTTTTTAAAATATTTACTCATGACTTGATGAGAAAACTTTTCTCTTTGCGGGGGCTGCAAATGTCTAAACTGGGGTACCCAAGATAAGAAAAACGCTGTGAGCGTGTCTCGGGTCCCAAAGTTTTCCACATGATGAATTTCATCAATCCTGGGTAGGTAAAATCCTGACCCTTCGATATAATTACGCATTTCGTTGAGCGTATAGTGGTTGTAGGGATCGAGAAAACTCTCAAAATATGGTTGCCAGTCATTATCGTGTTGGAATTCGTATACTGTATCCCAGAAATTCTCATGACCAACCTGAAAACCGACCACAATCTTGCCACCTTCCTTTAAGTGCTTATAGAAGCCATCCCAGACCTTCTTCTGGTCTGCCACCCAATGTAGGCAGCTGAAGGAAAAAATAATGTCGAACTGCTCATTGAACTGAATTTCGTCGGCACTCATCTGCTCGAAGGAAAGATTGGGTATGCCAGTGTGGACTTTACGGGCGTGGTGAATCATATCTTCAGTGAGATCCACACCGATAATTTTACCATTCTCAAGGCGTTCGGCTAGATAATGGGTGATTCTGCCATCGCCACAGCCGACATCGAGAATGGCACTGGCCTTTTGATAGTTGCAACGTTGTATGGCTTCCATTGCATGGCGCCACTGCATGGAGGACGCTTTTACATATTCCTGAGCCTGCCATTTATCGTGTCTGATGGGCTTATCCATGGTTTTGGCACCCTGTTGCTTATTCGGTGGGAGTTTCTCAGTCTAGCCCAAATACAATTACAGGAAGGGATAACCGCGAGTTGCTTTTCTGTCGGTAAAAGCATATCTGTAAATTAGACTTGATCAGGGATGAATTTTCAGGGAGTGATATCGTGAAACTTAAAGGTTCTTGTCATTGTCAGTCGGTGCGGTTCACCTTGAACTCCGAGCAACCCTATCCTTTCAATCGCTGTTACTGCTCAATATGTCGCAAGACTGCTGGGGGAGGGGGCTACGCAATAAACTTGGGAGGAGATTTCAATTCCATGAAGGTTGATGGCAAGGAATTTTTATCGGTTTATCAGGCTAGAGTAGAGTGTCCTGAGCGGAGTGAGGTTTTTGAAAGTCCAGCTCAACGCCATTTTTGTTCCAGGTGTGGCAGTGCACTTTGGCTCTGGGATCCACGTTGGCCAGAGCTGGTACATCCCTTTGCCTCAGCTATAGATACCGAGTTGCCTATCCCTCCTGAGCGGACCCACATGATGTTGCAGTATGCCAGGCCTTGGATAGAGCCAGATATTCACGAGAGTGATCAAAGCTTCGACGCTTACCCCGAGGAATCCCTGGCAGAATGGCACAAATGCCGTCATCTTAATGTGTAGGTCATTACCCAATGATGATATTAAATGAAGAGAGGCGGAGCGAGCCATTTGGCCGCCCCGCTTCATTGTGTTGTTCAGGCAAGTTATTCTGGGGCTAGGTAGAGAACCAGGTTATTGAGAAAGCTCAGAAGGTCGGCTTTTTCTGTATCACTCAATGCATCAAACTGTTCTTTACTGGATTGAGCTTCACCACCGTGATAGAGAATGGCTTCGGTCATCGTTGTTGCGCGTCCGTCGTGTAAGTAGGGGGCTGTAGAACCTACGCCCCACAAGTTTTCCGTTAGGAACACTGATGCGCCTACATTGCCCTCGTCGAACTCCTCCGCCATGGCCCTACCCATATCGTGCCGTTTAAGGTCGCCATATAGACGTACAATAGCCCCACCATTTTCAGATTCTTCAAATTGTCCCAGGGTTTGTCCTGAGGCGAGTTCCTGAGGGTTATCGAGAATATCAGTCAGTAGGTTGAACTGTAGTGAAGTTGTCGGCAGGCCGGCAATGTCTCCTGCTGGGTATGTCTCGTCACGGAAGCTGGCATGCTTGGAAGGCTCGTAAAATATTGGTGATGCCACTTCCATTTCAGGGCTGTGGCAGGAAGCACAGTCAATAGAATTAAAAATCACTTCACCGTTTTGAATGCCGGCAATATCAGCTTCGCTAAGTGGTAGACCGTAAGTCTCCTGTTCCTCTTCACTCAATGTGCTGATTACACTATTGAGTTCAAGCTTGGTAACGGGACGAGGTTGGGCGGCATTATAAATGGCCAGTGCAGTGATATCCCCAACACTGAGTTCGTTGGTTACTGAGTCAAAATCGCTATCGGCATCCCCCACCAGCTCTGTAGCTTGCATGCCAAGTTCCTGGTGAGCAGCTCCACGTACAAAGGCGCGGACATAACCCGTGAGCCCTTTCCACTCAAAAGGACGAACAACCAGGTCTGTATCAATGCCATCGAGATTATCGTAATTTACATTTCCACAGGAGACACTGATTTCACCAAAGTTAACCCCCTTGGTTATCATTTCCACTATATGACTTTCTCCTGAGTTACAACTTTCGGAGATGGCGTCGTCGCGTAGTGTATGCAGTTCCGTGGTCATTTCTTCAGCAACTAGCTGTACCGCCCCCATGCCAAAGAGGTGTGGCGATTGACGCTCGATAAAGCCTTTTTGTTTACGTTCCGGGTCCATACGGATCACATTGTCATTCACACCACCACCGCCATCGGCCACGGGTACATTGTGGCAACTAATACAGGAGTCACCATTTGGACCGGTGGTCCTGTGCGGTAGGATATTGGCCCAGGCCATGGGGCCTTTTAGATCCGGCCTTGGAAAACTGGTAAAGCGTTTACCATTGCCGACGTTGACTCCAACTCCGTCTAGGGCGTTGTAATTCATTTCGAACAGTTCATCCCCCTCCTCAAAGGCGTGCACATAGGCCTCTATGGGATCCATGGCTTCCAACTCCGATTGCTCCAGGTGGCCACCAAGGTGCCTCTCTACAGCACCGGCCTCGAGGATTTGCACAGTATTAAAGATTTCACTGAAATCAAAGGGCTGTTGCCGGGATGGTCTGGGTCCTTTTCTGGCATTCTTGGGAACTCGGTTTTTATCGTGTTTGGAACCAAAGTCAGCCAATATGGGTACCGGGGTAAACAATAGGGCTGATAGTGCCATTGAAATAGGTAATAGATGCTTTTTGGAAATCATTAACTGTATCTCCCGATTCTGATGAGACATGGATGGAGCGATTATGTCTATGCAGATACGCTTGATATGAGACTGAATTGACTACTTTCCTGTGGCTAAACAGTCAGCTATAGGAATAATTGCCTATTCATTGAAAATTTAAATTTTTCAGTCTCATTAGGTGCACTTTCATAGAACTAAAGTGCATCCATGCAGGCCTTGAAAAAAAAATGTTCGAGACCTTAGGCTTAAAAATCGGGAAATATAATTGAGAAGACCCATCTTTTGCCCAGGATTGATTATTACTTCCAGCCCAGGCTCCAACCCCGAATATTTATTTTTGCCCATAACCCGTTGCGTGCTTGCACAACTCTGTTGTAATTGTCTGACATGTCTTAGTTGTCATGTTTTATCCTGTAGTTCCGTGATTATGAATAAAATTTTCCAAATATAGATCTTCAAGTTGGCAGTGAGTGGGGAGAATCTGTGAGGTGTGAATGCGAAATGTGTAAAAAATAAGGATGCAGGAAGCGGTGAGGGGATTGCTGGGAAGATTGTGGCTCACAGGTATCTTAGGCCTCGACATTTTGGCGTTCTTTCCTTCTTTTGGAAAGCTGTGAGCTAATTAAGGTGATTAGTGGTTTAGACTAGAAATCTGTTAAAACTGGAGAACGGCGTAAATTACATTAATGTGGCGTGAATTATTGCTTCTTTGACATATATTTCAATAAGTAAAGAGTGAGATAGTTTTACCTGTTCTGACTGCTATAGTTCCGGGGGCATGGTACATGCTCAAGGTTATCTAAATTATGGGATTTAGTGATTAATAAAGTTTGTTTGATTTATAAGTGTGTGAGATTTTCAGGCTGGTTGTGAAGTAGGGTAGCCCAACTGGAAGAGAGTTTTGCTTTAGTTTTATGAAAAAAAAAGAAAGATTAGTTGAAAGAAAACACAGGCTCTTGAGCTGGTATATTAGAGGTATTGTCGCTCAATATCCAGTTTGGGTCTGTCTGAAGTGAGTTCGTTGGGGAAAGTGTTTTTATTATTGGAAGTAAGTTGCTGAAATGGATTCTGATGCACAGAAAATTGAGCATCTAAAGATAAATAGGGAATTTCAGGAAATATGTTCGTAATTTTAATTGAAAAAATATCCTGTTTATATCACCGTTGTCTATTTGAGGTATTGTCAAATAAGGGAGTGCAAGGTTTGAGTAGCAACTTTGTTGTATGTTGTAGTTAAGGAGTATCAGATATGAAGATATTAATCGCCACTGATACATACCCACAGCAATTAAATGGTGTTTCCAGAGTTCTTGATAAGACTTATAAAGAACTCACCTTACGCGGGCATGAGGTTAAAATATTATCAGCTGATGATTGTATGGCCTTTCCATGGCCAGGATACCAGGAAATAAAAATTGCAGTTTTCCCTGGGCAAAGAGTAACCCGGATTGTGGATGAGTTTTGCCCTGATGCTATTCATATTATGACAGAGGGCCCGGTGGGATGGGCGGTGCGAGGTTATTGTAAACAACGCGGTCTAAGATTTACTACTTCTTGGCTTTCCAGACTTTCAGAATATATATCAATCCGAGTAAAAATTCCTGTCAGCTGGTTACATAATCTTTTATTGCGGTTTCATCAGTCAGCGGCGCACACAATGGTAACAACAGATGGCATGGCATCTGAAGCTAAGGCTATGGGGATTACCAGGGTAAGACACTGGCGGCGTGGAGTAGAGTTGGATAAATTTCGTCCAGTAGAGTCGACAGTCTTCGATGGTTTGCCTAGGCCTGTTATGTTGAATGTGGGACGTGTTGCCGTTGAAAAATCACTGGAAAAATTTCTCTCGCTTGAGCTTCCGGGAACTAAGGTTATCGTAGGGGATGGTCCCCAATTAAATATATTAAAAAGAAAATTCCCATCAGCAATTTACATGGGGGTTCGTGAGGGGGAGGCGCTGACAGAATGCTATAGCAGTGCAGATGTTTTTGTATTTCCCTCCTTAACTGATACTTTTGGCCTGGTTAATCTTGAGGCATTGGCCTGTGGTTTACCTGTTGCTGCTTACCCAGTTACTGGCCCAAAAGATATTATTGGTGATGCTCCTGTAGGAGTAGTGCATAAAAATCTGAAAGTGGCGATTGAGCGCGCTCTTTTACTTAAAGGAGAAGATTGTATTGCCCATGCCAGAACTTTTTCGTGGGATGTTGCTACGGAAGACTTTCTCTCCGGGTTGGTGCCTGTCAGGGTGGAAGAGCCGGTTGCTGTGGAGTTCTAGTTTTCATTCATACCATAGGATGAATTTTTTATAATTTAAGAGGCTGGTTTTCGGTAAATTTGATCTGTAGTGTTTAAGTATAAGCTTATAGATCGGCCATTATATATGGTTAGACATTTACCTTCTCAATCATTTGGTGTTTCAGTTTTATTATATCGATCACATCACCTTGAGCTGCAATCTGTAAAACCTCGGTATAATTTTCAATTATTTTTTGGATATAAGCCGTTATATTCGCTTGTACAGCATGGATCTCCTGGAATCTCAGGATGGCTATTAGGGCTTTATCGGTGTGCGAATTTGCTTGGCGTCAGAGAATTGATCATTCAAAATGATTAGAGAGTCTTAGGAGACGCCATCAATATCACAAGCAAGGAAATGTCCGCCATACACTTATAATGAGAACATACGACACCTGAGTCAGGTTATGTCATAGTTTGTGACTTAATCCCAGACTGTCGGAGTATGTGTTGTAACAATTCCAGGAACAATGCCGCCGAGGAAGCGACAATTGTGATTGATAGAAGAAATTTTTTAATAAATATCCTGGGTTTTTTACTACTGGCGGGAAGTACACATCTCATTGCCCAGGAAAGTATATCTGGAGACCATGTTACTGTTCGTTGGTTGGCGCCTTCAAGTTTTGTAGATCGAGCCAGTGAAAAAATCGGTTTCTACTTTGAAGTTGACCCCGGCTGGCACGTTTACTGGCGTAATCCCGGGGACTCGGGGGCGGCACCGCGATTCACCATAACTCCAAATGGAGCCGAGGTAGGGGCAATTGAGTGGCCATTCCCCTCTCGTCTCAAGATAGAGCACCTGACCAACCTAGGGTATGAAGGGAATGTCGCCTACCTGTTCGATTTAACTCCTGACAGGGGAGGCAAGGTAATTGCCTTAAGCGCCGAGCTTGAATGGCTTGTGTGCAAAATAGAATGTATTCCCGGGTTTGGCACTATGACCTTAACCCGCCCGGTATCAGATGAGACTCGCTGGTCTTCAGCGAACCTGGATTTGCGGAATCACTTTGCAAAGAGGGTTCCCCAGTCAAGTGTGTATAGCCCCTGGAAACCGATTTCTCTGGCGGCGCAGGGCAAAGATCGAATTCATCTTTTACTCGAGTCGGAAACGGCATCTAAAGCACCTAAAGTATTCCCCATAAATGGCGACCTATTTACCGCGTCAAAGCCGAAACTTCAGCGGGAAGGAAAGACGCTGGATTATACTTTTGGGCGCCAACCTGGTGCTGCCTTGAGTGAATCTGCGGATTTTGTGTTAACGGATGGTACTCGTGCCTGGCGCCTGGATAGAGTTTCGTTTGGTACAGCAATGCCAGAAGCACAGTCGCGCCCTCTATGGCTTCTGGTCCTCGCTGCCCTAGCAGGTGGGATTATTTTGAATTTGATGCCCTGTGTTTTTCCCGTACTTTCCATCAAGTTATTGGGATTGGTAAACGAGGGCTATAGCGAGAGTGGCAGGTGGCGAGAGGGGCTTTTATATGGCGCTGGGGTGCTTACTACATTTATCGCTTTGGGAGTATTGCTTCTGGTACTTCGCTCATGGGGTGCGGCTATCGGCTGGGGGTTCCAATTGCAATCCGCTCCGGTGGTAATGGCGCTGATAGCACTTTTCTGGCTTATGGGTTTGTCGTTCAGTGGTGTCTTTGAGTTCGGGCACCGCCTGGTAAATCTAGCTGGCGTCAGCCGGGGGGGCTCTTTTGCAACTGGGGTGTTGGCTGTATTCGTAGCGGCTCCCTGTACAGGGCCTTTTATGGGAGTTGCATTGGGTACCGCGGCTGTATTGCCGGCGGTTGAAGCACTGCTTATTTTTCTAGGATTGGGTATGGGTCTTGCCGCACCTTTTGTCTTACTCTGTGCCAGCCCAGTCCTTTTAAAGCGGTTGCCGAGGCCCGGTCCATGGATGGAAAAGCTGCGCCAATTCCTGGCTTTTCCTCTTTACGCGACTGTCATCTGGCTGCTTTGGGTGCTGGGGAGGATTTTGGGGGAGAGCGGTTGGTTAATCGGTGCCTTATTATTGTTGGCAGTTACTTTCACTTTATGGCTCGGATATAACTTTTCACGTATCGGCCGTATTATTGCATGGATATTGATGCTGACTTTTTTGGTGATTGGCTATTCGACCTTAACCCCGAAAGAGAAGACGTTTTCCAAGGTTGCTGCCGGTTGGCAGGAGTATGATCGCAGTTTATTGGATCAGGCCTTGGAAGAGGGGCGTCCAGTATTTATCGACTACACTGCGGCATGGTGTATTACCTGTCAAGTGAATAAAAAACTAGTTTTGGATACGCCTGAAGTACAAAGATTATTCCATAAGAATAAGGTTTTGCTACTCCGCGCGGATTGGACCAGGCAGGACCCAGAAATCACAGAGGCTTTGGCTGCCTTGGGACGTAATTCTGTGCCGGTCTACGCCTGGTATCCAGCTGGATCCAGAGAACCGCAGCTTTTGCCACAAATATTGCAGGAATCTATAATCGCCGATTTATTCAATGAAAAAAGAAAAGGCAAATAGAAAGGGCAATTGGTCATGGGTATGAAGATTATAAATAGCAGCCTCTTCTCGAAAGGCTGGTTATGGTTTTTTTTATTGCTCTCATCCAGTGTGGCGGCAACTGCCGTACCGGGCGAAAAGGCGCCAGATTTCTCAGTTGTTGATGCTCAGGGGGATAAGCATTCATTGGCAGATTATGCGGGTCAATGGCTTGTAATTGAATGGTTTAACAAAGATTGTCCCTATGTAAAGAAACATTATGGCAGTGGTAATATGCAATTCCTGCAGAAAAAATATACTGAGCAGGATGTTAGATGGTTAACAGTTATTTCTTCCGCCGAAGGCAAGCAGGGATACCTGGAGCCGGCAGAGGCACTTAGTGTGGCCAAAACCCATAATTTAAGTGCCAGTAGACCTTTTTTATTGGATACCAGTGGTGAAATGGGGCGTGCCTTCGGTGCCAAGACAACACCACATATGTTTATTATTAATCCTGAAGGGAAAGTGGTATATGCAGGGGCAATTGATGACAATGACTCAGCAAATCCCTCAGTTATCGCCAATTCCCACAATTATGTCTCTGCTGCCCTGGATGCATCCCTCAAAGGAAAAGTCGTTCCACGGTCATCATCCAGGGCCTATGGTTGCAGTGTAAAGTATTAGAGAAGAGGTGGTAGAGGTGCGGGATCACTGGGTTCGGCTGGCGGGAAAATTTGCAGTCTTCGCCTTGCTTGCGATTCTGGTGACAACAGCAGTTGCTTACTATCAGCAGCGAGATGTACCAAAAGAGCAGGCACCTCCCCTTAAGGGGGAGTCACTTCACGGCAATCTCCTCGACCTTCAGCAGATGACAACCCAGGGACCGGTACTTATCTATTTTTGGGCAACCTGGTGCCCCTACTGTCGTATAGTTTCTCCAAAAATTTCTGAGTTGGCCCGTGAGCACCAGGTTATTGGTATCGCTATGCAGTCTGGGTCAGAGGAGGTGGTGGAAGAGTATATGCAGCGCTACAACTTAAAATTCCCCACGATCAATGATCCCGGAGGAGTTACCAGTGCCCTTTGGGGGGTCAGGGTTACACCGACTATGGTTATTGTAGGGAGTGATGGAAAGATAGCCTGGGTAACCAGCGGCACTACTACCAAGCTGGGACTGAAGCTGCGCTTGGAGTTGACTGAATAGCAGGCTCATTCTGGCTGGATTCGGTTTTTCTTTAGAGCGAGAGCCGGAATGTCGTCTGAAGAAAATTTGCTGATTTACCGATTTACTGCACTCCAAACAGGATAATCAGCAGGATGGCACGATATGCCTTTCCTGAGGTGAGATTTCAATGCCTACTTTCCAGTGCCGGAGGGTTGTGTGTCGGTTATTGATTCTTTTGACTATAAGGACCTGGATGCACAAAGGGTTGGCAGGTTTGACTTTGGAATCAATACGACGTTTATCGTATATCGATTGAAGGACACCATTGTTGATGCTGGTCCCAGTAATCAGTGGAAATACGTGAAGTGGTTTGTTAAGAATAAGCCTTTCAAACAACTGTTGTTAACTCACCACCATGAGGACCACAGTGGTAATGCCGGCTCCATTTATAAACTTACGGGTATTCAGCCTCGGGCTCCCAAAGCAACTGTCGAAATCCTAAAGAGGGGTTTTCGCATACCGCCAATACAGCGTCTGATATGGGGGGCTGCGGGATTGGCTGAAGCTGCAGAATTACCGAAGGATCTGCGCATAGCTGGTGAGAAAGTAATTCCCATACCAGCTCCAGGGCATGCGAAGGATATGACTTGTTATCTGATGCAGGATCGCGGCTGGATTTTTACTGCGGACCTCTATGTTGCCAGCCATCTAAAGCTGTTGCGCAAAGATGAAAGTATCCCGACCCTGATGCAAAGTATCCGCAGGGTGCTTGAGTATGATTTCGAACTGATGCTCTGTCCGCATCGGGGAATGGTTGAGAATGGAAAAAAGCGTCTGCAGGATAAATATGACTATTTGTTGGAACTGTCCAGCGCAGCACAAGAACTCGGTCGACAAGGGCTGCCACTCAAACAGATTACCAAAAAGCTTCTGGGGCGCGAGAATTTAATGGGTTTGTTGTCCGGATATAATTTCAGTAAAAGAAATCTGATCGCTTCATGTATGGCATTTGATCCATCCAAGTATTCCAAATAGATTTCTCTTTAAGTATGAACGATAGAGTGTCTTGTGGGTGAGTCTCAGCCGTGTTAAAAAAATCAATCTTATAAAAGTATAAGGAATAGGAATTTGAAAAAGTTGGGATTACTCGGTGGTATGAGTTGGGAGAGTACCCAGACTTATTATCAATTGATTAATCAAGGGGTTAATCGTCAGCTTGGAGGACTGCACTCGGCTGAGATTATTCTATACAGTGTGGATTTTGCGGCAATTGAAAAATTGCAAGTTGCTGGAGAGTGGGAGGAATCAGGGCAGTTACTGGCCAGATCTGCTCAGAGGATCCAGGCGGCGGGCGCAGACTGTGTATTGATATGTACCAACACCATGCATAAAGTGGCCAGCCAGGTAGAGCTATCGATTAACATTCCGTTGTTACATATTGCCGATGCCACGGCCGAGGTTCTTGTCCAGAAGGGAATGAAAAAAGTTGGATTGCTGGGTACTGCATTCACAATGGAGCAGGATTTTTATCGGGAGAGAATCCAGAGAAAATATGGGGTAGCAGTTATTGTTCCTGAAAGCAGTGATCGAAAAAAGGTACATTCGATTATCTTCGATGAGCTTTGCAAGGGAGACTTGCGTGAAGATTCCAGAAAAGAGTATCTGAGAATTATTCAATCTTTGTCAGATAAGGGGGCTGAGGCTGTGATTCTTGGGTGTACTGAAATAGGCTTGTTGGTCACTCAGGATGATATCGAGGTTACTCTCCTTGATACTACTCAAATTCATGCGGCTAAGGCAGTTGAGTTTGCTCTTTCATAACTAAAAAGCCGATTGCAACGTTGAGAATTACTCAATTTAGTGCTGGGTGATTCTTAACTATTGCCCACTAATGTAATTTCTTTTCAGAACTTCACTCTCTTTAGGATGGCTTGTTTGATTATCGAATCAAATTATTCTGGTCTTGTTGATTTCGCGATTCCGAATAGAGGTTCATTCTTTTTTGTTCCATAACCGATTTAAATAAAATTTAAATTGATCCAGACATATGTCGGTTGTTACGAATGACATAAATGTCGATTTAATCAGATAAGGCATGATTTAAATTGTCAATATCTGTTATTTAGGTATTTTAATTTCTCATTTTTACTGGCACTTTCTATTTGTGTCACGCTTTTTGCAGTGATCATTAATGATGATAATCTTCGGTCGGTATACGAACTCCTGCAGTATGTTGTCCGTTGTAGTGGTGGCCAGCTTTAAATGTATTTTTTTCTAATAGTGATTTCTCGCTATCAATATATTTTGAGTGTCAGATAGGTTGAGTAGTTTGGCTAGGAAGATAAAACAGATAATTAACAGGGTAATTTCATGAAAGTAAACAAGAGGCGTTGGTTGGCATCTTGTGGCGCTCCATCGCTGCTGGCGATGGCAGTAGCTGCAGTGTCCAGCCCCGTTATCGCTGAAGATGCACTTATAGAGGAAGTAATCACAATAGGTACTCGAGTTGAAGGCCGCTCGGCTACAGACTCATCTGCACCGATTGATGTTGTCACTGGCGATGAATTTGTGAATCAGGGAGATGGCGATCTCAATAACCTGTTGCGCAACGTCGTGCCTTCCTACAATGTGAATGCTAAGCCAATCTCTGATGCTGCATCGATTGTGCGCCCTGCCAACCTGCGCGGACTACCACCGGATAGCACCCTGGTTCTGGTAAACGGCAAGCGCCGTCACCGAGCTTCTGTGATTGCTTTCCTCGGCAGTGGTGTATCTGATGGCGCCCAAGGGCCTGATATTTCAGCCATTCCCGCAATTGCCCTGAAGCAGGTGGAGGTCTTACGTGACGGTGCAGCTGCACAGTACGGGTCTGATGCCATTGCCGGTGTGATTAACTTCCAGCTGAAGGATGCTGCTGAGGGTGGCTCGGTGGAAGTCAAGCATGCGACTACTGCTGAGGGTGATGGTGATCAGAGTATGGTTGCCGCCAACTTTGGCCTGCCATTGACTGATTCGGGCTTTGTGAATTTCAGTATGGAGTATCGTGAGCAGGACTCTACTAGCCGAAGCACTCAGCGGGATGATGCTGCTCAGCTGATCGCCGATGGCAATACTTTCGTTGCTGACCCTGCACAAATTTGGGGGCAACCAGAAGTTAATGATGACACCAAGTTCTTTATCAACAGTGCTATTGAACTGAGTGATAAGGCGGAGGTATATGCTTTTGGCAATTATGCCAGTCGCTCCACAGACGGTGGATTTTATTTTCGTAACCCGGAAACTCGGTCAGGTGTTTACGCGGATGATGAGGGAAATCCACTGATCGGTGATCTCGATCCAACGAATGGTACCGATAGTTGTGAGAGCGTTTCGGTATCCGAAGCCCATGATTTAGATGAATGTTTCTCTTTTACGGAAATACTTCCCGGCGGTTTTACGCCTCGTTTTGGTGGTGATTTAGAAGATTATTCTATGGTCTTCGGCCTGCGGGGTGAATTTGCCAGTGGTATTGGTTATGACGTTAGCGCCAGCAGAGGGCATAACAAGGTAGATTTCAATATCTACAATACTGTAAATGCCACCATGGGGCCGGACACCCCAACTAAGTTCAGCCCTGGCGGTTATGCACAAACTGAGACAAACTTTAATATCGATCTCACTAAGGCTACAGAGATTGCTGGCAAGACATTGTATATGGCTGGCGGTTTTGAGTGGCGAGAAGAAGAATTTGAAGTTAATTTGGGAGATGAAGCCTCCTGGTACAAAGGCCCCTTAACCGAGCAGGAATTTTCGATTGGATCAAATGGATTCCCAGGTTTTGGACCGGAAGTAGTGGGTACTTTTGATCGCGACAATATCGCGCTTTACACCGATTTTGAACTGGAGGCGACAGATAGCTTACGTCTTGGCGCGGCACTGCGCTGGGAGGACTTCTCTGATTTTGGTGACACTTCTAACTTCAAGTTGTCTGGGCACTATGAAGTTAATGAGATATTGGCGTTGCGCTCTACAATCAGTACGGGTTTCCGAGCACCTACGCCAGCCCAATCAAATATCAGTAACGTAACTACAGCCTTTACTGAAGGGCAACTTCAAAATAAAGGCACTATCCCCCCCACTAATCCCATTGCTGAATTGAAAGGCGGTAAACAATTACAACCGGAAGAGTCCGAGAGCTTTACTCTTGGCGCTATTGTTTCAGCTGGGGACTGGGAAGTTACCCTGGATTATTTCCAGATAGCCGTAAGCGACCGTATTACGCAGTCAGCTGACCAGAAGTTGAGTGATGATGAGCGTGCTCAGCTAGTGGCAGATGGCATTAGCGGCGCTGATTCTTTGGACTTCTTCCGCTTTTATACCAATGACTTTGATACCAAGACCCGTGGCATTGACCTGGTTGCGACTTACCCTCTGGGTGAGGCCACAGACCTGAGCTTTGCTGCAAACTGGACTGATACTGAAGTAACAGATTATAGGGAAGAGACGATTAGTGATATGCGTCTCAGGCAACTGGAAGATGGACTACCAAATGTTCGTGGTAATGCCACGATTAATCATGTAGGTGATGGCTGGCGCGGTCTAGTCCGACTGAACTACTATGGCAGCTACTGGGAAGCGCATCTGGATGACTACAGCTTGCCTATTGATGCTGGTGATGAGTGGACAGTAGATATTGAGGGTGCTTATGAGTTTAGTGAGTCTCTGTCCCTGATTGCGGGTGCTGAGAATCTGTTCAACAATTATCCTGATAAAAATCCCTGGTCTGGTGTTGCTGGCGCTGAATACCCAGAGACTGCACCTATGGGCTTCAATGGTGCACTTTATTATTTACGTGCACAGTATGATTTTTAAAGTCTACAGCGATGTAGTTAAGCCCGTATAAATATTAGACTCAGCCGATTAATCGGTTGAGTCTAATAATCGGATTCTTATTAAATAAAAAGTCCACTGTAAAAATTAGCACTTACATATCCCAAAGGGAGTTAGTGGCCATTGAAAGGGTGATACGCTCTTTATCCTGGATCTGTTTGAGGTCTTCGAATATTTCCTTTACCTCCATTGACTCTATAGCTCCATATACCGCCTCGTACAAGCTGGAGAAGTAACGGTCCACCTCACGGCCCATATTGTTAATTTCTTTGATTGTTGGTGGATTACTTAATGGTAGGTGGCGAATAAAGTCCTTTGCACTCTCCTCGTGAGTGTATTGCAGCCACGTTTTCATCACTTTTTGTTGCGCGACTTCGCCATAGTTGGCAAGGTTTCTGGCCATCCGTTGCTCATGCTCGAGCATGTGTTTCAATAATAGTTGGGTTCGGTAGTCGTCTGATTTCTCAAGCAGATCCTCATAGAGGCTCGCCATGTCCAGGTGAAATTTCTCAGCGTCTTCGATAATTTCAAATGCCTGTTTGAAAGTTTTCATAGTTTTGCCCTTTGGTACCTGTTGGCTTTTTATTGGGCGGAAAAAACAGGTCGTGCGCTTGTACGGCCATACCCTTAAGTATCGTTATAGTGCATTTATCCAGTTGATCAAGAGTTGGGGAAATATACCAAATACAAGTAAAGCCCCAGTCAGAATAATTAATAGTAAATTCCCGGAGGTGGCGATTTGCACGCTTCCACTGGGTTCTTCGGTAACTATATTATCTCTTTGTACCATGATCAGTAGAAGGCGCAAGTAGTAAAATAGCCCCAGTGCACTACCAATAACTACACTTGCTAGAAGTATCCACAATTGCCCCTCTATACCAGCGGTGAAAATATAAAACTTGCCAATAAAGCCAATAGTTAATGGGATACCGGCAAGGGATAAAAGCATTGCCGCCATGCAGCCGGCGAGCCAGGGGGAGCGCCATAAGAGCCCCCGATAAAAATCGCACTGATATGGATTTTCTGAATTTAGAGTGGGATTTTCAGGGTATTCACCGTTGAGAACTTTCTCTTCAACTGAATCTGCAATTAGACCTACCACGGCGAAGGCACCTAAGGTGGTAATGATGTAAGCTACAAGGTAATAGATAACAGCTTCGGTGCCAAAAGTGCTTTTGCCGATAATAAATGCGACTATCAGGTAGCCAATATGGCCTATGGAAGAGTAGGCTAATAGCCGCTTGATGTTAGTTTGCATTAGGGCCAGGAGATTCCCCACAAGCATACTGGCCACAGCCGCAATAGACAGCATATCAATAAGTACCTGGCTTTCATAAAGATCCAAAGTACTAAAAAAGCGCAATAGGAAGCCGATAACGGCACCTTTACCCACAGTGGCGATAAGCGCTGTAGTTGGTGTCGGAGCACCCTGGTAAACGTCTGGAGTCCAAATATGAAAAGGCACCAAGGATAATTTAAAGGCCACTGAAATTAATAGGAGAGTAACTCCGGTTGCAAACAAGGTGGAAGTTTGTGAAAGCTCCGTCATGTGGGATGCTATTCCACTAAAGCTTAAGGACCCGCTGGCGCTGTAGATCAGGGCGATGCCAAATAGCCCCAAAGCTGTGGATAAAGCGGATAGGAGCAAGTACTTAATTGCTGACTCTAGAGATTGCAGCTGCTCCTTTTGTGGGGAGAGGTCACCATTTACGGCAAATCCAAGCATGGGATATAAAGCCAGGCTGATCAGCTCGAGTCCGAGGAAGAAAGTAGCAAAATGGCTTGCGAAAACCAGGGTGGTGGCCCCTAGCATCGCCAGTAACAGGAGGATATAAAACTCCTCCGGATAACTGCCGGAATTTACTTTTGGGTTGCATCTCATGCGTAAGTAACTGTATCCCATGATACATACAGCAATTGCTGTCAGGAGTAACAAAAGGGCGAAGAATAGTGAGGTGTGGTCTACCAGTAACAGTCCAGTTACTTGGATAGAGCTGGCTCCAGTGGACAAGGTGCCAGCTACCCAGAAGCATGAAATGCCGGCGAGTACCAAAGTGATAATAGTGGTCGCTAGTGCTCCGACATGCCCTCGCCAGAATGATACCTGCAGCAAGAGAATGACAATTCCTGCACTTACTAACAATAGAGGTAGTATTCCAAAAAGTTCCTGTGCATTCATGGAGACTTATCCCCTGTTGAAATTAGGATTTCCTGGCGCTGCGATTGGGAGGACAGGAGGTTTTGATCTGGAGCCACTGCTTTAATCTCGGCTATTGCCTGGGTAACAGTGGGTTCAGAAATATTAAAAATTGGCTGTGGGCGCAGCCCTATCACAACTAAAAGTAGTGCGAGAGACAGCAGGGCACAGGATTCCCGGAGGCTGAGGTCAGCTGTATCTCCACTCTCTGAAGGTGATTCAAACTGATTTCTCAGTTTCCCGAAGAAAACCCTCTGCATCATTAACAATGCGTAAAGTGCAGCCCCAATCAGGCCGATAGCGGCGAGTGCGGTAATCCAATGGTTACTACGGAAACTGCCCACCAGTACAGTAAATTCAGCAACGAAGTTCCCCAGCCCCGGAAGTCCGAGAGAAGCGATTGCGAAGAATAGTGCTACTGCTGACAATTTCGGCAGGATGGCCCAGACTCCGCCCAGCTGTTGCATATCCCGTGTATGCAGTCGATGCTGCAATGCACCAACAAGTGCAAAAAGAGCTGCGGTGCTCAAGCCATGTGCAATCATCTGCATCACGGCACCTTGCACCGCGATGGTATCCAGTGCATAGAGACCGAGCAGTACAAATCCCATATGGCTGACACTCGAGTAAGCAACCAGCCTCTTCATATCTCTTTGTGCGAATGCCAACATGGCACCGTAGATAACACTGATTGCGCCAATAGTCATAGCTACCGGGGCGAATGCCATAGAACTCTCGGGAAACAATGGTAAGTTGAAGCGCAACAAGCCATAAGCCCCGGTTTTTAAGAGAATAGCTGCCAGTAGGATACTACCAGCGGTTGGAGCTTGGGTATGGGCATCTGGCAACCAGGTATGAAATGGCAATGCCGGTAATTTCACAATAAAGGCGATAAAGAAACCGAGCATCAGCCAGTAGGCGGCATTGGCTGTAAGTTCTGCGCCGAGCAACTCGTTGTAGTTGAAAGTAAGCTGACCGGAGTTCCTATAGTGGATATAAGCCAATCCAACTATAGCGATAAGCATCAACAAGCTACTAGCTTGGGTAAAAATAAAAAACTTAATGGCGGCATAGATTCGCTTTTCATAACCCCATACAGCAATTAAAAAAAGCATGGGAATCAGCATGACTTCCCAGAAGAAAAAGAATAAAAAAAGATCAATAGCCGTAAAAACTCCTACAACTCCAGCAAGTGTCCAAAGAAAATTAAAATAAAAAAATCCACGACGAAAATTAATATCGTTCCAGGTCATGACCAGTCCAAAGATACCCATCGCTATCGTCAGGGTAAGCATCAGGAAACTCAGGCCATCAACTGCGAGATGAAAACTAATACCAAACCTGGGAATCCAGGCTGCTTGTAAGCTGTCCCACCATGGTCCACCTGACACTGATTGTGGAGTACCCAGATAAGACCAATAATTAACAAGAAGTAGCGCTGCTAATAAGAGGCTGACCAAGCTAATCCAGCGCCCACCCTTTTGAAGATAGCGCTCAGAGAGCCAGGCAATAATACCTCCCGCAAATAGAATAATTATGATTGCCAGTAATGTCATAGGGCCACCAAGAGAGCGAGGAACAGAATGGAACCAGCTGCGAAAGTTGCCAGATACCAGCGTACCTGGCCATTTTGGGAAGAGCTGAGCAGGCTATTCAGTTGTTGGCTGAATGCCGCGGTGCCTTTATATATGCTATCGATTATGTCCTTGTGATTTAGACGTGCCAGGTTTCTAAATGGTTTGGCCAAAAGGTTTTCGTAAAGCCAGTCAAAACCCCAGCCGCTAAACCAAAATTGCATAATCGGAGAGCGCTTTTCGCCAATCTTTTGCTGCTGCCGAGAGAGTCCCCAAGCTATCACAAGCCCGATGAGTGGCATAGCAATGGCAATCCCCTCTACCCAGGCAGCTGGATGCTCCCATGTTTGTGTTCCAAATACTGACTGAAGTGGTGGCGCCAACATCCCACCAAAAAGCGCGAGCGTGGCGAGTATTGCCAAGGGCACACGCATTACTGTGTTATTGGCATCTTTGCAGTGGGATGAGGATGAACCTTCACTCCCTGCGAATACAAGGAAGAGAACCCGGAAACTATAAATTCCAGTGACCAGGGCACCTAAAATGCCGGCTAACCACAGACTGTTAAAACCGTCATGGAACTCCCATGCACGTAAAAGAATCTGGTCTTTACTATAAAACCCAGAAGTAAATGGCAGTGCCGCCAGGCAAGCGCATCCAATGGCGAAACAAATAAATGTAAATGGAATTCTTCGGTAGAGCCCACCCATGGTAAAAATATTCTGCTCATGATGCAGGCTTAGAATCACAGAGCCTGCAGAGAGAAATAGTAGTGCCTTGAAGAAGGCGTGGGTCATCAGGTGAAAGATGGCTCCAGACCAGGCACCTACGCCGAGTGCAAGGAACATATATCCAATCTGGCTGATTGTGGAATAGGCGAGTACACGCTTGATATCGCTTTGTGCAATAGCACTGAAGCCGGCCAGTAGCAGAGTTAGCGCGCCCACCACGGCAACAGCCGTCATTGCAGTCTCTGAGAGCATGTAGAGCGGATGCATACGGGCAATAAGGTAGACTCCAGCCGTCACCATTGTGGCCGCATGTATTAAGGCACTGACTGGTGTTGGGCCAGCCATGGCATCAGGTAGCCAAGTCTGCAGTGGTAGCTGGGCTGATTTACCAACTGCACCACCCAATAGCAACAGCGTGGCAACTGTGATTATTTGTGAATTTGCCCCGGAGCTATCTGCAGCGGAAATGAGTTGCGGGATATTGAGAGTGGAAAACTCAAAGAAAAGCAGAAACAGTCCAATGGCCATGGCGGTATCGCCAATGCGAGTGACGATAAATGCCTTTTGCGCAGCTGCGCCGTTGGCTGGATTTTTGTACCAGAATCCAATTAACAGATAGCTGCATAGACCGACTCCCTCCCAGCCCAAATAGAGTAAAACCAGATTGTCAGCCATTACCAGAATCAGCATGGCGCATACAAAGAGGTTCAGGTAGGCAAAGTAGCGGCGAAAATCTGGATCTTCACGCATATACCCTGCTGAGTAGAGGTGTATCAAAAATCCGACACCGGTAATAATCATCAGCATAACCAGCGTAAGCCAGTCTACATGAAAATTGAAACCCAGCTCCAAGTTATCTACCAGCATCCACTGCCAAAGGGCGATATTCACGACTTCCCCAGGGTTCTGCCAAAAGACAGTCGTCGCGACAATAGCGGTGAGTAGTGCGGAGATTCCGACACTGCCAACCCCGATAGCAGTGACAAATTTTTCTGAGGGTTCTTTTGAATAAAATAATGGGATAGCCACCAACAACAGGAAGCCAATAAGCGGTAGAAGTGGCACCCAGGCCAAAAGTCCCTGCATATTAACCTCTTAGTTCATTTAATTGGTCTATATCAACTGTGTGTTTGCGGTGGTAAAACTGGAGAACCAGCGCAAGAGCAATCGCTACCTCGGCCGCAGCAAGAGTAACCACAAAAACAAACATTACCTGGCCATCGGCATTTCCCCAGTGAGCACCGGCAACAACGAACATCAAAGCTGCGGCATTAGTGCATATTTCGACACACATCAACATAAAAATGATATTACGCCGCATCATTAATCCAGCAAGGCCCAGGCAGAAAAGGATCGATGCTAAAAGCACACCGGCCTCTAGCCCCGGTGCAGTCTCAAATGGCATTGTTTGAATCTCCCTGGTCAATTTTTCTGCGTCGTGCTAAATGAAAAGCACCGACCAAACCAGCGAGTAACAACATTGACGCCAGCTCTACCGCTAATACATAGTGGCTGAAAAGAGCAATTCCCACCTGTTTAGGGCCGATATAGTGAAAGGTCTGTGTAGATGATATCTGGCCACTACTGACCAATAGAATCAATTGAACCAGCAGGAGAGCAGATAGTATGGCAGGACCAACCCAGGTGGTGGGTTGGAGCCAGGCTTGTTCCTGCACAACCGTAGAGTCCCCTTGGTTGAGCATCATAATTACAAAAATAATCAGTACCATTATGGCGCCGGCATAAATGATCACTTCCAGCGCAGCTGCAAGAGGCGCACCGAACTGGTAAAAAATTACCGCTACGGCTAAAAGGGAAGTAACCAGGTAGAGCAGGGCATGCACGGCATTTTTATGAAAAATTACCATGATGGTAGAAATGATAGCGATCGCTGCAGTAAGGTAGAAAACAAAATTCATTCAAGCTCTCCCTCTCAAATTATTTTTATGTTTTCATTTGTAAGGCCACTTTCTCTGTAAGAAGGCCAGCTATATGACTGTTTCCTTACAGATTTAGACTCTTAATATTGATCGGTGCAGCTTCATTTTCAGCTTCACCTTTATCTTTCCCAGTGATGGCCTTACCGGCCACCTGATAAAAACTGTAATCGTGATACTTTCCAGGGCCGTTGATCAGAAGGTCTTCCTTCTCATAAACCATATTTTGTCGATCGTATTCGCACATCTCAAAGTCAGGAGTCAGCTGTATGGCATAGGTGGGACAAGCATCTTCACAGAGGCCACACATAATGCAGCGTGAGAAATTGATACGAAAATACTCCGGCCTCCAGCGTCCATCTGGGTCTTCGGTTTTCTGTAAAGATATGCAATCAGGGGGGCAGGCTACGGCACAGAGATTACAAGCCACACAGCGCTCATCGCCATTGGGGTCACGAGTGAGAATGATACGGCCTCGATATCGTGGAGCCAGATACGGTTTTTGATCGGGGTACTGTACGGTGACATTACGCCGAAACAGGTGTTTGAAAACCAGCCACATACTGCGGAGTTGACTCGCGATCATGTATTTTCTCCAGCCAGTATTTCAGCAAAGAAGCTTGGGACTAGGCAGTCCATAACAATACCCCCGCGGTGACAAGTAAATTAATCAATGCCAATGGCAACATTACTTTCCAGCCAAACTTCATCAGCTGGTCATAACGTGGGCGTGGCAAAGAGGCTCGAAGCAAAATAAAAATTGCCACCAGGATTGCGGTCTTCAGACAAAACCAGATAATGGGCGGTAGCCATGGCCCATGCCAACCACCTAGGAAAAGGGTCGTAATTAAAGCTGAGATAAGAATTACGGCCAGGTATTCGCCTACAAAGAACATACCAAATTTCATACCGGAGTACTCGGTATGAAAGCCGGCAGTGAGCTCGTGTTCCGCTTCGGGTAGATCGAACGGGGTTCTCCGGCTCTCTGCAATACCGGCAATGAAGAACACAATAAAGCCGACAAATTGGGGCACGATAAACCAGCGTTCGGCTTGGGCGTTGACAATATCCCGCAGGTTAAAGCTGCCGGACATCATAACTACACCCATCAGGCTCAAACCCATAAAGACTTCATAGGAGACCGTCTGTGCTGCGGCACGTAACCCCCCGAGAAGGGCATATTTATTATTGGAGGCATATCCCCCAAGGATAATGCTGTACACCGCAATAGAGCTCATCGCCAGTACAAATAGTAAGCCAATATTAAGGTCCACCACGCCAATACCCGGGGACATTGGCACCACAGCGAAAGCAATCAGCATGGTGGCCATCACAACTGTTGGCGCCAGTACAAAGACCGGAATATCTGCAAAGCGCGGGATGAAGTCTTCTTTAAAGAAAAGTTTAATCATGTCGGCAAGCACCTGAAGGGTACCGAAAGGACCTACGCGATTAGGCCCGGGTCTGTCCTGCCAAAAACCGAGTAGACGCCGTTCACCCCAGGTTAAAACTGCCGCGAGTATTACCGTGGCAATTAATACCCCGAAGATATTCAGCAGTGTTATCCAGATCGGTGTGCTCATTGCTCAATCAGTCCTCGGTTATTGCGGGGGCTTCTGCCGGCCGCAGTGACGCGTATCCAGGTAGGAGGGGAGATAAGGTTTCAAAATCTGGCAAACCATACGGTATACCCACAGTGCCAGAGGGAATTGTGGGGCTTATACGGACTTCTGCACGGTATGTCCCGCAGCTGGTCTCCAATTCAATCAATTCCCGTTGATGAATGTCGAAGGCTTTAGCATCTATATGGTTAACCATTACAAAAGGCGCCTCAATGACCTCGGAAATACCCATTGCCTGGTTACTAAGCTCTTCGGAACCAAATAGCCGATATAGCGGTAACATTTGTACATGGCTGGGATCAGCAGCCACTTCTGGAGGTGTGCTAGGTGCGGGCCATTCCGGCATAACCCGCTGAGGCCGTTCAATCCTGATGCCCGAGGGCCCGCCTCTGCGTTCACCACCAACCTCCTCTTGGAACTTGAATATCGATTGGTTGGAGTTCCACCCGGGCGACCAGATATTGGCTTGCAGCGGGGATCTGTTGGGATTGTGGATTCCCTCCATGCTGAAACTCATCGGAGCATCAGGGTCCTGAAGTGGAGGATTCTCTGAAACCTGTTTCTCCGCGTGTATTGCTGTGCGTCCACTGTAGCGGGCGCTTTGGCGCGCTACTTTTAGGCCATCAATACGGAAATCTTCATCGGGCCCGAGCGAGTCGAGAGCCTTAAGTACCGGAAATTCCCGTGCAATCGCATCGCTGAGGTCTGTGCTGTGCTGCCATTCGGCAATCGCTGACAGGTTAGCGGGTTTCTCTGTACAGAAATTTACCGCATCCATCAGCCAGCGCCAGCTTTCCTGGATAAATCCCTTGCCCTCGTAGACAGCATAGAAGCGCTGGGCCAATCCGTTATTATTGATAAATGTACCCTGGGATTCCGCAGTTGCCGAAGCTGGAAAAATCCAGTCTGCGCGCTTGGAAGTAGGGTTAAGAAGAGTATCCAGCAGGATAATTTCGTCAGCTTGTGAAAGTAATTGCTCGAGGGACTTCTTATCCAGGCGTCGATAGAGGTCATTCTCAAGAATCATCAGGGATGTAGGGATTTGATTGTCAGTATTTTTTTTCAGGCGTTCGAGCAACTCGTCAAGATTCCCTTTTCCATCATTAAAAAATTGGATAAGTCCTAAACTGTTGACCTCATCGCAGGCCAAATAGAGCATGGTAGGTTGTTTTTTGTAATCGCTTAACGCTGTGGCAACTTGGGCTGCGCTTTTGAGTGTATCAGCGTGTTTGCTCGATGTTCCCGAGATGATTAATGGCTTGCTGGCACCGCGAAGTATTTCGGCTGTATGAGTAATCAATTCAAGTAGTGATGGTTCAAGGTCTGGAGACAGGCTTGTGGGATCAGAAATTGCCAAGGCGAGGTTACAGGCGAATGAAGCAACTTTTTCAGGTGATTCAAATAATGTATTAGAGGTTATTTTCTCTAAATTACTCAACTCTGTTCCAGCAAAAATAATCGGACTGTAATCTCCCTCCAGTTGCCTTACAGAGGAATCTTGCCACAGTGGAATTTTCAGTGATTTTGCTTGCTGTTTCTGCCGATTGCGTGCGGCCTGGCGAACAGCTACGGAAATACGTGGTGCGGTATTGTATATATCCTCACCGAGAATCAGTATCGCATCGGCATTCTCAATTTCCGGTGTAGAGGGGCTTTGAATTCGATCATCTTGCTGGATGGTGCTCACCAGATGCAGAAGTTCCTGATCTCTTTGACTCAGGCCTGAGTAAAAATTACCAGAACCTACCAGTTTTCGCAGTGCGTAGTTATTTTCCAAAGAAGTGCGTGGAGATCCAATTCCAATCAGGTTTCTCTTACCTTGATTGGCCATTGCTATTTGTTCCGCCAAATGGAGGACCGCCTCTTGAGGGTTTATTTCCCGATGCAGACGGTCGCCTTTTTCCGCCGTAGAACTGATTACGTCCTCTTGGCGAACAGAGAGCACTTTTTGGATACGAGTGGCACTGTTAATATATTCGTAACCAAAGCGCCCCCGGTCACAAAGGAAATAGCCATTGATATCGTGGTGATAAAGGTTGGTGATCCGTCTCAATATCGGCTCATTGCTGTTGCCGGATTCCCTGGCTCCCGGTGCAGTGTTACAGCCCACAGCACAATGCTCACAAACAGATGGAGCTGTCTGCAAATCCCACTTGCGCACAAAGTGCGAGCTGAAGGTTTTATCGGTAAATACGCCAGTTGGGCAGACCTCGACTAAATTTCCGCTGAAGCCATTTTCAAGCCTTCCCTCTTCCTGGCGGCCGAAATAGACCTGGTGATTTCTTCCAAGTGCTTGTAGGTCTTCTCCACCGGCGTAATCATTGTAAAACCTGACACAGCGATAACAGGTTATACAGCGATTCATTTCATGGTTAATAAAAGGGCCCAGATATTGGTTGCGATGGGTGCGCTTGGTGCCCCGGTAACGTCGCATGGTATGGCCAGACATTTCTGTCATGTCCTGGAGATGGCACTCTCCACCCTCTTCACAGACCGGGCAATCGTGTGGGTGGTTGGTCATCAGGTCTTCGATAATACTGCCGCGAAACTCCTCCGCCACCTCATCCTTGACGCTATAAATACCGCCGTCACGGATAGGTGTCATACAACTCATAATCAGGCGGCCATGCTGGTCTTCACTATCTTTATATTCCATCATGGCGCATTGCCGGCAAGCGCCCACTGAACCCATTTCCGGGTGCCAACAAAAGTACGGCACATTGAGCCCCAGTGTCAGGCAGGTGCTGAGCAGGTTCTGCTCTCCGTCGACTTGGTATTTTTCACCGTCAATAGTGATGGTTGGCATCGCTAGTCCATTATTGTTGTATCGATATCAATTCAATTACTGATCTGATAGTGGCCTCTGCTGATGATATAAATTGAATTTATTCATAGGGGCAGCAATGGTTTTCTATGTGGTCGATAAAATCCTGCTCGAATAGTTTCAATGCACTTTGCAGTGGTTCGGCAGCCCCTGGAGCAAGAGCGCAAAATGTCTTACCGGGGCCAATACGCTGGCACTGCTCGCGCAGCAGATCTAAGTCTTCCGGTAAACCTTCGCCGTCCTCTATTCGTTGCAGTATTTTTACAACCCAGGGCAGGCCATCCCGACAGGGGGTACACCAGCCGCAAGATTCACGGGCAAAGAACTGGGAGAGGTTCAGTACCAATCCCACAGGACAAGTCTGATTGTCCAGAACAATGATTGTGCCTGTACCCATACGGCTTCCGGCTTTACCGATGACGTCATAATCCATCGGTAGGTCCAGATGCTCAGGCCCCAGAAAGTCCGTGGAGCCACCGCCAGGCAGGAATCCCCTTAGCTCCAGTCCATCCTGCATGCCACCAGCATGTTTCTCGATTATTTCCCGGATAGGAGTGCCCATTGGAAGCTCCCATGTGCCGGGGTTGTTTACTTTACCGCTGACCCCGAAAACTTTGCTTCCAGCATCCTCTCCTCGCCCTAGGCCTCGGTACCAGTCAACTCCAAGCTCAATCAGGTGGGGGATATTGCAGAAGGTCTCCACATTATTGACCACTGTGGGTTTACCCCACAGTCCGCTCACCTGGGGGAAAGGCGGCTTTGCTCTAGGAATAGCACGACGTCCTTCCAACGCATTTAACAATGCGGTTTCTTCGCCACAGATGTAATTACCCGCACTGCGGTGTACGAAGATTTCCAGGCTAAATTTGCTATCAAAAATATTACTGCCAAGAAAACCTTGCTCCCTGGCTTCTGCGATCGCGTTTTCCAGGCGTTCGGCAGCTAAATGGTATTCACCGCGAATAAAGATGTAACCAATAGAAGCACCTATGGCATAGGCGGCTATTGCCATACCTTCCAAAAGCAGGTGAGGATCGCGCTCCATAAGCAGGCGGTCCTTGAAGGTGCCAGGTTCCATCTCATCTGCATTGCAGACAATAAATTTTTGTTCGGGAGATCCTTCACCCCTGGGAACGAAACTCCATTTCAGGCCCGTATTAAATCCCGCGCCTCCACGGCCGCGAAGCCCACCATCCTTTACTTGCTCAATAATTTTATCCGGGGCCATGGTGTGAGCTTTACGCCAACCCCTATAGCCGCCATTTTCCAGGTAGCGTCCAAGATCCGCGGCGACATTTTGGTCGGTGACATTTTTAGTCAGGGGATTTATCAGCATGGTATTTTTTCTTTTTATCAATGAGATCGTCGATGGCCGATTCATCGAGATTACGGTGCATTTCTTCACCCAGCATCAGAACCGGTGCTTTGTCGCAATCCCCCAGGCAAGGCGTTTCCAATAAAGTGAAGATACCATCTGCGGAAGTTTGTCCCGGTTCTATAGCCAGGGTTTCAGTAATGTGTTTTTGCAGACGGTCACAGCCCATAACCCAGCAACTTGCGCTCTTACAAAGATAGATAACTTCCTTTCCCACAGGCTGGCGGAAAATAAGTTGAAAATAGGTAGCTACACTTTCCAGCTCAGCAACGGGGATATCCAAGTAATTGGAGATAGCCTGAATAGTATCGTCAGAAATCCAGCGGCGATGCTTTTGTACAATTCTGAGGGCCTCCAGCCCCACAGAGGATTTGTTCTCGTAGTGAGAAGCCTCCCGATCAATTTCCTCTTTTTCCTCGGCTGTGAGAGGCCCGGAAAATTTGTCTGAATCCCTATTGCTATGCTCCATTACTTCGATTGGTTCCGGTTCTAGTAAGCTGGACATATATGCATCCTCAGGCGAAATCGCAGAGGCATATGTGATTCACCTGTGTTGCACATGAACACTGTGGCACTGGCGAATAGAAATTTCCTACGCACTGGTCTCCTCCGCTGCGATGCGACCTGAGGCCGCGTATTTATTATTTACCTATCTACATCAGCCATAACAAAATCAATACTGGCAATAATTGCGATCAAGTCGGCAATTAGCAGCCCCCTAGACATCAGTGGAATCATCTGCAGATGCGGAAATGAGGGGGTGCGAATTCTGGTGCGATATGACGTAGTGCCGCCGTCACTGATAATTTGGTAACTATTCAGCCCTTTCGTCGCTTCTATTGGGAAACATACTTCCCCGGCAGGCATTACCGGCCCCCAGCTGTTATTAACAAAATGCTGGATAAGAGTTTCGATATCCTGCATGGTTCGCCCTTTGCGAGGGGGCGTGGTCAAGGGATGATCGGATTTATAGGGTCCTGAGGGCATATTCTCCAGGCACTGGCGAATTATTCTCAGGCTCTGCCACATTTCATCCACTCGCACCCGGCAGCGATCAAAACAATCCCCGCCATCGTAAGTGGGAATATCAAATTCGAATTGATCGTAGCCGCTGTAGGGTCTTTTTTTACGCAGATCCCACTCCAGACCTGTAGCGCGCAAGCCTGGCCCGGTCACGCCCCACTCCATGGCTTCTGCGGTATTGTAGACGCCGATGCCCCTGGAGCGACGTTGTAACAATTTATTCTTGATAACCATGCCATCGTAGTCGCGCAGACGTGCGGGCATATAGTCGAGAAATTCCCGCACCATCTTGTCCCAGCCTTCAGGTAAATCCTGTGCAACACCACCAATGCGGAACCAGGCCGGGTGCATGCGCCCGCCAGTGATTGCTTCTACGATGCCAAATAATTTTTCACGATCAATGAACATATAAAAGACGGGAGACATCTGTCCCACGTCCTGGGCGAATGTGCCGAAAAATACCAAATGGCTGGAGATGCGGAAAAATTCGCACATCATTACCCGAATGACCTGGGCACGTTCGGGAACCTGAATTCCAGCCAGTTGCTCAAGGGCCAATACGTAGGGCAGGTTATTCATAACCCCACCTAGGTAATCGATGCGGTCTGTGTATGGCACATAAGTGTGCCAAGCCTGGCGCTCCGCCATTTTCTCCGCACCGCGATGGTGATAACCAATATCCGGCACGGCATCCACGATTTGTTCGCCGTCTAGTTGCAATGCTACGCGGAAAACGCCGTGGACACTGGGATGGTTTGGCCCCAGGTTGAGGAACATGAACTCTGAATCCTCATTATGGCGAGCCATCCCCCAATCTTCTGGGCGAAACAGCAGGGCTTCCTGCTCACGGCGCTCCTTCTCCTCGGATAATGAGAAGGGGTCCACCTCTGTAGCGCGAGCGTGATGATCTTTCCGTAATGGGTGACCTTTCCAGGTTGTCGGCATCATAATACGCTGCAAGTGCGGGTGGCCGTTAAAGTGGATTCCGAAAAGGTCCCATACTTCCCGTTCATACCAATTAGCGTTTTCCCAGATACTGGTAATCGATGGCGCGGACAAATGAGATTCAGGGAGTGCGATCTTAATACGAATAAACAAGTTACGGCTAAAAGAAAGCAGCTGGTAAATAAGGGTGAAATCACTGGCTGGTTGCTTTTCCGGACCCTCCCCACGATTAACCCGCAAGCGCTCATCAATAGCGCTGAGGTCGTACAGCATGGCAAAGGGGCGGGAAATATCCTGTTTGAGAAAGCTTAATAGCGGTATTAGGGATTCGGTATCGACCCACAGCGTGGGCATGTCATTGCTGTCAGATTGCAGCCAATAATTATGCCGTTGATATTCACGGTTCAGGTCTTGCAAGAAAGCCCGGGCTTCTTTGCTATAGGGAGTCTCGCTGTGGACACTTTTTGCTATGACGCCTGTCATCGGGCATTCCGTTGTTATTGTGTTGTCTGTCAGCGGCAACAGTGTGGCTATACAGTATCTGGTGAGCGCAAAACATCTGCGCGCATGCGCTCCTCACGGTGCAGGTCACGTTGGCTTTGTTTAGGGATTTTCCTCGTACCCTGCTCATCTACCACCCAGCTAAAGCTGCGTCTCTCTGCGGCAACTGATTTTTGTAAAAGAGTAAGTCCCTGTAGCAGCGCTTCTGGTCGGGGTGGACAGCCCGGTACATACACATCTACCGGAAGGAATTTATCCACACCCTGTACAACGCTATAAATATCGTACATTCCACCGGAGTTGGCGCAGGAACCCATGGAGATAACCCACCGAGGTTCAATCATCTGTTCGTACAGGCGCTGCACTACCGGAGCCATTTTCAAGAATACAGTTCCGGAAATCACAATAAGATCAGCTTGACGGGGTGTAGCGCGAATAACTTCTGCGCCGAAGCGAGAAATATCATGACGGCTGGTAAATGCGGTAGCCATTTCCACATAGCAACAGGAGAGTCCAAAATTAAATGGCCACAGTGAGTTTGAACGACCCCAAGCGACAAGCTCTTCCAGTTTTGCAAGCAGGATATTTTTCTTTAGATCTTCGGCTATTGCACCGTTTTCCGCTTGAGAAGAATCGGCGGCAATTACATCTTGGGCTTTGCTTAACTGCCAACGCATAGCATATTCCTATGAGTGTTTATTGATGATTTTCGCGATCAATCAGGCTCTTTTGATGGCCACCCCATTCCAGCGCACCCAGTCGCCAGAGGTATATCAGGCCCACCAGCAAGATCACAATAAACACGGTGGCTTCGATAAATCCAAGTAGTCCTGTTTCATAAAATGCAATAGACCAGCTAAACAGATAGATAGCTTCCAGGTCGAATACGATGAATAAAATGGCAACCAGATAATAGGCAACAGAAATACGTAATCGGGCACTACCTTGAGAAATAATGCCGGATTCAAAGGGCTCGTCGGTGGCGGGGTCTCTGCGCTTCTGGCCAAGGAAATAGGAAAGTCCCAGCATCAATACGATTAATGCAAGCACGGCCAGGCAGTAAACAATTAGTGGCCATACTTCCGGGTTGAACTCTTCTGGATAGTTCAACGTATTTCTCCCCGATTTTCTTCTGGGCCTGAGCCCGGGTTAACCACTGATACTGCGACGAAATTTACAGCGCAAAAATATTGAATGGGGATGCTTTCAGGCAAAATGAAAGCTGATTGAATAAGACGTTCTTATTCTCTGTTTATGGCTATATCTTGGGCGCTTCTATTATGGGCCCATACATATAACTGATCGTTCACTGTTTATAAATCGTTGCGCCACCAAGCGCCAGTACGGCCAAGGAACTTTTAATTCTTATATACCCCATTCTTATAAAAGGTGATTCTGTAAAAATAAGCGTCAGGTGGATTTTTGCGAAAATTGGGCAATAAAAAAGAGGGCTGAGCCCGATAGCCAGATGTTTAATGCGTTGTAGGGATGAATGTAACTCCCACCTTTGGATCAAAGGTTACTCATTTCCATCAGCTGCTGCTGTAGGCGCTCCTGGGCACTTTTCATGTGGGTGAGTTTATCTTTTTCCTTGGCGACAACTTCAACCGGTGCTTCTCGACAAACTTCGGGTTATTGAGCTTGCTTTCGACGCGAGGGAGATCTTTGGATAATTTTTCGATCTCTTTTTGCAAGTGTGTGCTTTCAGCTTTGATATCAATCAGACCGGCCATAGGCACCAACAGTTCCATATCGCCCACTACAGAGGAAGCCGCTAGCAAAACTACGAGCTGACGAACAGAAACATCCTATAAGGCTTAGCCAGGAGTTGAGGTGGCCCAGGACACCGAAACCATGTTGCCTAATGGGTAGAGTCAATGATGCAATTGTGTAGTGAAAGTTTACGTTCTCATCTGGGGGATCTGCTTAACTTGCCGCTATGAAGCAGTCAGTATGGCCGCTGACTCATAACTAGGCCTAACCTGATAGCCACCATCGCGGGGATAGACATAAGTGGTGAGATATAGCAGCGCCTCGGTCAGTAATGATCAAGGCGATTAAACAGAAGTCAGCCGATGGCATAGTAGCCAAATGCCAAGATGAATACCTTGATCATGGTGAAGGCCTAAACCCAAAATCCACGCGTTAAAAGACAGGGCTAGCCTACCGATATGTTTCCAGTCTGATAAAGTTGAAGTAGCGCACTGCCATGACACTTAAATCAAATGAAGAACTGCTCAAGGCTATCGTTGGGCAGAGATGTATTACGGGTAGGAAACTGCCCATGGTGGACACGTATGATGGGTAGTATGAGGGACGGTAGCCAGAAACTACCGGCTACCCGATTTAGATTTTTTTCTCGCTACGATGGAGAATATATGCCAATGATGCGGTGTACCATCTGTAGTTTCTCCTGAAAGGTCATGTTCAGTCCACTTTAATAGCTCAAAGTTACTGAAGCGTTTTCTTATCTTCGATTCATTCATAACCAGAGTATCACTCCAAAATGCTTCCTTATCATACTCAGGCCCAGCCATTGTATCTTTTGGCCCTAGGAATGAACCGCAAAAGATCCCGTCTTCTGGCAAAGAGTTAGTTATTTTCAACCAAACTGACTCAAAATCTTTTTCAGGACAAAAGAAAAGACTAGCATCAGCAACTACCAGTGAGGACTCAGGATAATTGAAAGTATTAAAAGTATCCCTGGATAGAATAACCTGCTCATCATCTTTGAATCGTTTACGACATCTAGATATGGATTCATTCTCGATATCAAAGGCATGAACTGTGAAATCATTACTGCGTAAATAAGCTATATCTGATCCTGCTCCACAGCCACAATCAACAGCAATCTTTCTTCCTTTTACTTCGCTAAGAGCAAAAATTAAATCTTCTCGAGTATCACTATGTTCTGTCGAGTCATAATAGTTGGAGATCTCTCTCGTTGACATTCCCTATCTCCGATGAGTAGAAATTCTAACGTCGCCAACAGCGGCCGAGCGTAGTGAGATCCAGGCCCGAAGGGGCGATGCTGTCTTTACTTGGTACGCCCAGCATGGGCGTAAACTAATGGGGCGAAAGTCCCCTGTAGAAAGATCAACATTTAATGCTAACTACTAGCGAATGGCAACTGCAACACCGCGCGCTCTTGTAGGGAGGAGGCTGCTAGCAAGACTATGAGCTGACGAACAGAAACATCTTCTAAGACCTAGCCAGGAGGTGCGGTGGCCAAGGACACCGAAGCCGGGTGATCTAACGGGTAGAGTCAATGATGCAGTTATGTAGTGAAATGTCACGCTCTTATTTGGGGAGATCTGTTTAGTTTGCTGCGGTGAAGCTGTCAGCGTGGCCGCTGACTCGGTAGTAGCGCACTGCCATGATACTCAACTCATATGAAGACCTGCTCGACACTATTGTTGGATGGAGATTCATTACGGATAGGGAACTGTCCATTGCAGGCTCGTACAATGGATGATGTGGGGATCGGTAGCTAGAAACTACCGGCTACCAGATTTAGGTACCGCGGCGTGCCCGCTTGTATTTTTCCTGATACTCACGGCGCTGCTTAGTAATTTCATACAGTACAATTCCGGAAGTTGTGCCTAGATTCAGGCTTTCAATCATTCCAAACATTGGAATGGATACGCAGAAATCACTGTTTTCTACTGCCAAATCGCTTATACCTCGAGATTCGTTACCAAACCATACGGCTAATTTCGGCTGCGTATAATCAGCCTCATGTAGTATAAAGTTGTCTTTTCCTTTTACATGAGGAGAGGTGACGATGGAGGTGAATCTATTATTGGCCAAGTGGGCTAAGCACTCCTCTGTACTGTCAAATCGCTTTACAAAACTCCATTTTATTGCAGACACAGACGGTTTTGAAAGTGATTTTCTCTCTCTCATTTCCTGCCAATCATCAGGCAGTGAGTTACGCGGATCAACGATATATGTTTTCTCTACACCTAAAGCATTGACGTTTCTAATAACTGTGCCAATATTTTTCATATCTATTGGACATTCGAGAACAGCAATTAGATTCTTACAACGGTATGGCTTAATTTCATCAGCTCTCTTTCGAGCTTCACTTTTCTCTAGTTCCATATTCTCGAAAATCTCAGATAGTTTGCTTGACGCCTGACGCTTAAAGCACCAGCAGCAAAACCAAAGCGGCGGTGGGGTGCCTTTATTTGGTACGCCCAGCATGGGCGTGAATTAATGGGGTGAAAGTCCCGTGTAGGTGGATCACCATTTAATGGGCTCCATTAAATGCTAACTACTAGCGAATGGCAACTGTAACATCGTGAGGTCTTGTGGGGAGGAGGCCGTTAGCAAAACTACAAGCTGACGAACAGAAATATCCTAAAGGCTTAGCCTGGAGGCGAGGAGGCCAAGGACACCGAAGCCATGTGGTCTAGCGGGCAGAGTAAATGGTGCAGTTGGGTAGTGAAAGTTCACGTACTTATCTGGGGAGATCAGTTTAGCTTGCGGTTGTGAAGTTGTCGGCGTGGCCGATGATTCGGAAGTAGCGCACTGCCATGATACTCTACTCAAGTGAAGAGCTACTCGACACTATCGCTGGGTAGAGATTCATAACGGATAGGGAGCCGCCCATTGCGGACCCACACGATGGGTAATGTAGGGGCCGGTAGCTAGAACTACCGGCTACCCGATTTATGCATTTTTACCCATTTACTTGAGCATTATATTTTTTAAGCGTTGACATTATATCCTTGTCGGGGTTTTCCATCCCCTTGTAAATCAGCAACGCCTTTTCACAATGCTTCTTTGCCTTGGCAAGGTTATAGGTTGATTGCTCTTTGTCCGCATAAGCATGACATAAATGATACTCAGATTCATAATGGCCCAGAGACACAGCTTTTACCCAATACGAAACCGCTAGTTTTTGATTTTGTTTAATTCCGAAACCAAAGAACGTTAAGTACCCTAGATTATTTAGCACATCGACTTGTAAGCCCTGAAACTCTGGATCAACTTTTTTTAGATTAGATAGCTCCTCCCAAGACCTAGCTGATAGTTCATAGTCTTTATTTCGATAATGACATGTACCTGTGTAATACAGTTTTTCGGCAACATTTGAAGACTTCTCTAAGCCGATAGATTCTGGCCCACAATCTTCCTTTGATAACACGGGTGCCGAGAATAGAGCCAAAATTAATAATATTGAATTTCGCATGATTTTTCCGAAAATTACACAAAGTAAATTGTCTGGTGGAGGCCCGCTGGGCTGGAAAGAACTGCCTCGTCTTGGTACGTCAAGCATGAGCGCGGCCTAATGGGGTGAAAGTCCCCTGTAGGAAGATCACCGTTTAATGGGCGCCATTAAATGCTAACTACCAGCGAATGGCAACTGCAACACCGATGGGGAGGAAGCCGCTAGCAAATACGAACTGACGAATAGAAACATTCTATGCGGCTTAGCTGGGTGATTTATCGGGTAGGGTCAATAATGTAGTTGTGTAGTGAAAGTTCACGTTCTTATCTGGGGAGATCTGTTTAGCTTGCTGCTGTGAGGCTGTCAGCGTGGTCACTGGCTCGGAAGTAGCGCACTGCCATGATACCCAACTCAAATGAAGACCTGCTCGACACTATCGTTGGATGGAGATTCTTTACGGGTAGGGAACTGTCCATTGCTGGCTCGCACAATGGGTGGTGTGGGGATCGGTAGCTAGAAACTACTGACTACCCGATTTAGGGCTTTCACAAATCATCCTCTGTTAGTTTGGCCATAAAGTCATTAAAGGAATTTGCCACTGGGACAAATTCATTTCTCAACAGTTCGAACTTGCAATCTTCAGGCAAACTTTCAAAATTGTTTATGACTTGAATTGGTTCAAATTGAGCTAATTCATTTGTTTTCTTTACTTGGCCTCGATCAAAGCCATATTTTTCTAGAGTATTTAATAGTTTCTGGTCGTAGTAACAGTAGCCATACTTCTCTAGCATAAATTTACGTCCAACTATCGAATACATATAGTTGTCATAATAGTAATAGACCTGACCAAAATCTCTTTGGTCAGTGGATATTGCAAAGAGGCTACCAAATGATTCTTCCTCGCATGCAAAAGACATCATATTGTCAGGAAGAACATCAAAGTTTTCTTTAGAGTTTTCATTAGAGGCAAACAGTTCTGGCCAGTTTAAATTTGAAGGTTCATTACTGTCAAAGCGGTCATACCAAACGCCAAAAATGCCAGCCACATTTGCCTTTTGTATGAATGGCAAATCAGTTTTAATCTGGATTCCAATTTCCAAGTCTTCATCATTAGGCGAAAACAAACAGCCGTTTGTTTCTTGTAGAAAATCGCCATATTCCCTTGGAAATTTTTTGTATCCAAATCTTTCTTTAAGACGATTACTAACGTCCAAAATATCATCTGGAGTTAACGAAGGAAATTGAGGTATAACATCTATATTTTTAAACATATTTAGATTTCTTTAAAGTGTCCTAACAGGGCTAGCAGGGGTAGACAAAGCACGTAGCGGTTTGGCTGCCGCTCTGGCTGGCTTTGTTATGCTAACCACTAATTAAACTCCCTTGGGCAAGGCTCAGACGCACCTGGCAACATTGTAATAGTGGCGTTTCTATTAAAATCTTTCGAACTACTATTCTTGGTAAGATATGTGAAATACCCCTCTTTATATACACACTAATTCCAGAAATATACCTCTGCACCATGAATCATTCGTGCTTCAACTCTCCATTCCTTGATTTTGGGAAATACTGCCTCTCCTCTATAGTTAGTATCTATACTCATTCTTGTTTTTTACGAACCAGTAAGGATATGCATTTGAGACAAGCGTAACAGTCGCATCCTGTAGCGGCTCACCTGATTCGTTTTGAACTGTAATCATTGATGCTGGCTGTAATGTTTGTTAATGGGATAACAGCCCGACAACAAAAACATAGCTACCACGATAATTAAATTTTTGATACTAAGAGCCATAACGCCCCTCGAAAGCCCTGCTCCGTCGAACGGTATGGCGAAAAACGAGGTACGCGATAGCGTAGAACACTGCGATACACAAGCCAGTGTCGCTGGACACCATATCCCACAGCTTTGAGCGCGAACCCGGTTCCGTTAAAAGCAGTACAGGAGCCGCGAACTGGAAGAAGAAGTTGTGAGCAGCGTGGGCGATGGCGGCAACCCAGACTGATCCGGAGCGCATTCTGAGCTCGCTGAATACAAAACTCATGGCGATAACACCGAGGCTATAGATCAACGCCATGAGCAACGTATAATCTGTCTGGTAGAAACCTCCGTAAGCAATGAGTGGAAGATGCCAGGACGCCCATACAAGTCCGCTGACGAGATAGGGGTTCTTAACACCACCACCTACCAACTTTGGCAACAGGAATCCTCGCCAACCGAGCTCTTCCCCAAATGCGCCGATCAGGCCGAGCACTAGGACGGATATAAGAACAGGGCTGAGTTGGATCAGTTGTTCCAACGACACCAGCGAGAATTGCCGGATATCGAGGGCTGCAGATACCAGACTCGTTAGCAATACTAATAGGAATGGAATTGCGACGGCATAGACGTAGTAGCGTCCCTTTCCGATCCGAAAGCTGACATCTTCATATCCAGATTTCAGGATGAGTCTCAGCACTATGGAAAGAGCGCCAGGGATGCACATCAGGGCGACTATCCAGAGAGGGCCGAAGCTCCTGACACCCCCGCTGGCGATGATGAACGCCTCAAAGCTCCAGCTAATTACAAGCACTGAGACGATGAAGACTAATGCTTGGTTTCTGTCTCTCATCATACCTCCGTGTATTCGACGGCTAACGCTTTGCACGCAGGCGAGCGAAACGTAGTGTAGCGAGTTCAGCCTGCGCTTTTTGCGGGCGATTGTGTCGTAACTTGGTAGGCCCAGCATGGGCGTGAATTAATGGGCTGAAAGTCCCTTGTAGGAAGATTACAGTTTAATGGGTCCATTAAATGCTAACTACTAGCAAATGGCAACTGCAATACCGCGAGGTCTTGTGGAGAGAAAGCCGCAAGTAAAACTACGAGCCGACGAACAGGAAAATCCTATAAGGCTTAGCCTTCTGCTGTGAAGTTGTCAGCGTGGCCTCTGACTCATAAATAGGCTCAATCCGCTAGCGACCATCGCGTGGGTAGAAATCAAGTGGTGGAACACAGCAGCGCCTCAATCAGTAGTGATCAAGTTTATTAAGCAGAAGTCAGCCGACGGCATAGTGGCCAAATGCCAAGATTAATACCTTGGACATGGTGAAGGCCTGAACCTAAAATCCACAAGTTAAAAAGACTGGGCTAGCTTACCGATATGTTTCCAGTCGGATAAAATTGAGGTGGCGCACTGCCATGACACTCAACTCAAACGAAGAGATGTTCGACACTATCGTTGTGTAGAGATTCATTACGGACAGGGAGCCGCCCATTGCGGGCCCGCAAGAGGGGTGGTGTGGGGCCGGTAGCTAGAAACTGACGGCTACCTGATTTAAGTGATGAAACATGCAAAACTAAATAGTATTTATGTTAATCTTCTTAACATAAATTAATTCACAAGCTCCTTTTCCAGTATCTTCACGAGTTTGTGAACTTTCCCAATACCAATTATCGGTGGTAGATTTTACGTTTACCAAACTCCCTGATATTTCTATAATATCTCCCTTACGAATTTCATCAATGAGGCCTTCTATAGCATCGTTACCAGGAATGAGGTGCATATTCGCACTATGGGTTTCAATTTCTCTTCTAGGTATTGGAAATGAGTCTACCCGCCACCAATAAAATCGACGTGATTGTGATATCTTAATTTTTTCTAGGACACTCTCATCAGACATATTTCCCCAACCTAATACTAAATCAGTAGGTGAAAGCTCTGCTTCTCGACCAGTATGATAGTTTTTCTTTGATAGTACTTTTGCTTTAATTCTAAATTCTGCAATTTCCGTAATATTGTATTTACCAAAACTGAAACCAAAAATCGAGTCAATTTTCTCCTGCTGCGGTAGCTCAGGTGCCATTACACCAGGCCCAAACGACACCTCAGCTGAGTGGTTGTAAAATTTCCAAATTCCACCAACTATCAAAACTAAAAAAAGTGCTTTTTTCATATTTATCTAAGGTTCATACAACACTTAAAGCAAGCGCGCATTTATGCGTCGCCTTACCTTTTTTGGTGCGCCCAGCATGGGCGTGGACCAATGGGGTGAAAGTTCACAGTAGGAAGATCACCGTTTAATGGGTTCCATTAAATGCTAACTACCAGCGAATGGCAACTGTAACACCGCGAGGTCTTGTGGGGAGGATGCCGCTAGCAAAACTGCGAGCTGACGGACAGAAACATCATACAAGGTTTAGCCTGGATGCGAGGTGGCCAAGGAAACCGAAGTCGGGTGATCTAACGGGTAGAATCAATGATGCAGTTTTGTAGTGAAAGTTCACGTTCTTATTGTTTAACTTGCCGCTGTGAGGATGTCAGTGTGGCCGTTGACTCATAAACAGGCCCAGCCCGCTAGCGACCATCGCGGGGATAGATGAAAGTGATGAGATCCAGCTGCGGCTCAGTCAGTAATGACCGAGGTGATTAAACAGAAGTCAGCCGACGGTCGGTATAGTAGCCAAATACCAAGATTAATACTTTGGACATGGTAAAGACCTGAACCTAAATCCACGAGTTAAAAGACCGGGCTAGCCTACCGATATGATACCAGTCGGATATAAAATTGAAGTAGCGCGCTGACATGACACTCAGCTCAAATGAAGAGCTGCTTGACACTATCGTTGGGTGGCAATTCATTACGGATGGGGAATCGTTCATTGCGGACCCGTACGATGGGTGGTGTGGGGGCCGGTAGCTAGAAACTACCGGCTACCCGATTTATGTATTGGCTGCATTGTAGGCACAATTTTAATTTTTTATTGAAATCAATGTTTACCCTTAATCTTGGTAACTATCTCATTAATTAATTCAGCAGGTAATAACGATTTAGATAAGTACTGCTGCCCCCCAGATTTAGCTACCAAAATAAGCCCTAAACCGGTTTCAATAATACGCTCGATATCTGCCCACAACAGAGCTGTTATCGTATAAGGATTCTGTGTCTGGATTCCATTCTTATCTATGGTTAATTTAACTTCACTACCGGCACTTTTCCCAAGCATTTGCCGTGCTAACCACCAAGCTCGTCGAAATCGAATGTGAATCAGTTCCAGCAAGCCTAATGCAATTAACGTGCAACCTGCGATCTTAGGTTGCTCAGTAAATAACAGTAATCCCGCACCAGAAGATAATAATAATGTAGGAAGAAGATAATTTGGCTTGACGTTTTTCCCATAGGGGAGAGACTGATCATAACATTCGGCAAGGTAATCTCTAGATAAAGTAAATTGAGTATTAAAAGGCTGCATAAAAACAACTTATTGTGTCTGGTTAATTTGTCGTAGCACTACAGTGAGTGTCAGGATGATTCTTTAAGCTGATGTCAATTACGCCACATCTCTCATAAGGCCTTGACTTAGCCCCAGATAACGCCTTTAACAACGGCAAATTACGGAATCGAAGGCGTAGTAATTTGTCCGCTTGCCTAATTTTGGCACGCCCAGCATGGGCGCGGACTAATGGGGTGAAAGTCCCGTGTAGGAAGATCACCGTTTAATGGGCGCCATTAAATGCTAACTACCAGAGAATGGCAACTGCAATACGGTGAGGTCTTATGGGGGGAAGCAGCAAGACTACGAGCCGGCGAACGGAAACATCCTATAAGGCTTAGCCTGGAGGCGAGATGGCCAAGGATACCGAAGCTGGGTGATCTAACGGGTGGAGTCAATGATGCAGTTGTGTAGTGAAGGTTCACGTTCTTATCTGGGGAGATCGGTTTAACTTGCTGTTGTGAAGCTGTCAGCAGGGCCGCTGACTCATAAGTAGGCCCAGCCCGCTAGCGACTATCGCGAGGATAGACAAAAGTGGTAGGACACAACGGCGCCTCGGTCAGTAATGACCAAGGTGATTAAACAGAAGTCAGCCGATGGCATAGTAGCCTAATGCTAAGATTAATACCTTGGATACCGTGAAGGCCTGAACCTAAATCCATGAGTTAAAAGACAGGGCTAGCCTGCCGATATGTTTTCAGTCGGATAAACTTGAGGTAGCGCACCGCCATGACACTTAACTCAGATGAGGAGCTACTCGACACTATCGTTGGGTAGAGATTTATTACGGATAAGGAGCTGCCCATTGTGGACCTGCACGATGGGTGATGTGGGGGCCGGTAGCTAGAAACTATCGGCTACCCGATTTATGCATTATTTTGACATCAAAACCAAAAGAGTTGCTAAAACTGCAGCCCAAAAAGGTTTTGCCAGTTCTTTACCAGCAGCCAATTATTTGCGATCCACACCTGTCCCTTTAACCCATACGAAATAATACTCGATGAAAAACCAAATCAGAGGGGCGAAAATCCAAACTCCTAAAATAACGTGAATATATTTGTATTTTTTAAAACTTCCAAATAAATAGGACAGTCACCGATCTTATTTGTGAATGACTGTCCATGTTGTTTTGTGAACTTCCCTTAAAGACTTCAAACCATATAATCGTTACTGGGCAGTCCGTAATGAGCTGGTCGATCACAACAAGCCACCCACCGAAAACGGTCAGACCACCAACAGAATGACCAGGAGACGTACTCAAAATTGTGTCCGGCGGTTTCCCAATGGATCAAGACTTGAGGCTCACCAGCATCAGGTACCGAACACCACAGTCCTCCATCGCGTATAAGCTGAGTTTCATCAACGTCGCCACGTTTGATATTCCGGCTCTCAACAGCATTAACATTTCTAACTAGCTTGAATTTAATTATGTATCTTGTGTTCGCGGTAATAGGCGATTCAAACCCACTGGTAGAGAGGTAGAATTGTCCCGCTGGTTCGATACGACCTTCCGCAAAATAACGATCGTTAGTGCCGTGGTAGAACAATTGATCTGAGTGAAATTTTATGCTCATAAGTATTATACCTTTGAACAATAAATAGAAAGTTATGCTATATGGTAGCCAACCATAGATACAAGGTATAAGAACTTTAACCGCTATATTTCCCTACTTCAATGGGGGGCACCAGTTTGAAATTTACTGTAAAATACACACGTTATTTACTTTTGGATCTTTATCTTGACGGGTTTCAAACTCGCCAGATTGATAGTTCAGCGTCGTATATCCCACGCCTGCTTTTTGTATTTAACCATTCAATTCTCCTCTATTTATTTCGAGTACTTAGTGTAATGCATAAGAGTGTTGAAAAATATTATCATTACCACCATGAGGAAATTGGTTTATTTAATGTGTTTTTACATGACTCCTCAATAACCCGCAGCTGTAACATAGCGAAGCGGATTGTAAGCTGTCGGGCGCCGAAGGCACGTAATTCATTGACTGGTACACCCAGTACGGGCGTAGACTAATGGGGTAAATGGGGTAAAAGTCCCTTGTAGGAGTATCACCATTAATGGGTTCCATTAAATGCTAACTATTAGCGAATGGCAACAGCAACACCGTGATGTCTTGTGGGGAGGAGGCCGCTAGCAAAACTATGAGCTGACGGACAGAAACATCATACATGTCTTAGCCTGGAGGCGAGGTGGCTAGGGGCACTGAAGCCGGGTGATCTAAGGGGTAGAGTCAATGGTGCAGTTGTGTAGTGAAAGTTCACGTTCTTATCTGGGGAAAGCTGTTTAGCTTGCTGCTGTGAAGCTGTCAGCGTGGCCGTTGACTCATAAATAGGCCCGGCCCGCTAGCCAGCATCGTGGGGATAGACAAAAGTGGTGGGACACAGCAGCGCTTCGGACAGTAATGGCTGAGGTGATTCAACAGAAGTCAGCCGGCGGCATAGTAGCCTAATGCCAAGATTAATACCTTGAACATGGTGAAGGCCTGAACCTAAATCCTTGAGTTGAAAGACAGGACTAGCCTACCGATATATTTCTAGTCGGATAAAGTTGAGGTGGCGCACTGCGATGACACTCAACTCAAATGAAGAGCTGTTTGACACTGTCGTTGGTTAGAGATTCATTACGGATAGGGAGCCGCTCATTGAGGACCTGCATGATGGGTGGTGTGGGGGCCGGTAGCTAGAAACTACCGGCTACCGGATTTATGAGTTTCGGTATTCACCTATTACCTCGATTTTCCCAACAATATTTCTATTGAGATCTTCCAGATCTTCAGCGGGCACCCACCATTCAGTATGTGACTTAGCACCCACGCATTTTATGGGGTATTTTTCCATGAAGGACTTAACCACTTCAAATTTGGTTACGTAGCCTGCACCGAAATCGGTGATATTCCACTGTGTTAAGGCAATGGCATATTCTTCGTTTGTAACCGGATAAAAAATTGGTTGTTCTGGCAAACGAGGGGGCCATTTTTTATAGCCCGATTCCTTAACCAGTTCTAACTCTTTTTCGCCGGTGGGCCTATAGCAAGTAACAGTTTCCATGCTTTAAATCTCAGTACTCATAAGGTTTGCTAAACGGCAGCCGAAACACAGTGTAGGCTGTCCCGCGGAGGCTACGCTTTTTGCGGCCAGAGTGTACTTGTGCAACTTGTTATACGGCGTTACTCGAAGCACCTCTTTAATAAATAACCACATACCCAGGCCAAACCAAAAAAGATACCTATTATGGCAAGTAGGCCAAAACTGGCACCGACTAGCTCGAAGGTAAACTCTTTATCCGTAGATATAAGTTCAGTAACTAGCGCACCGAATATAGCTATACCGAAAATACTGAATGCAATGAGACCAATTAGCATAGAAAAGAACACCAAAGGCTTTTGTAGTCTCTTAAACTGGATACCTAAAAGTATTGCTTCTATTAATCCCATAGATAAATCTTGGTTGCCTTGTAACGCCTCAAATACCGGCGCAGATTTGACTTGGTACGCCCAGCATGGGCGTGGACTAATGGGGTGAAAGTCCCTTGTAGGAAGATCACCATTTAATGGGTGCCATTAAATGCTAACTACCAGAGAATGGCAACTGCAATACGGTGAGGTCTTATGGGGAGGAAGAAGCTAGCAAGACTACGAGCTGGCGAACGGAAACATCTTATAAGGCTTAGCTTGGAGGTGAGGTGGCTACGGACGCCGAAGCCATGTGATCTAACAGGTAGAGTCAATGATGCAGTTGTGTAGTGAAAGTTCACTCTCCTATCTGGGGAGATCTGTTTAGCTTGCTGCTGTAAAGCTGTCAGCGTGGCCGCTGCCCCAAAAGTAGGCCCAACCCGCTAGCCACCATCGTGGGGATAGAAAAATTGGTGGAACACACCAGCGCCTCGGTTAGTAATGGCCAAGGTGATTAAACAGAAGTCAGCAAATGGCATAGTAGCCCAATGTCAAGATTAATACCTTGGATATGGTGAAGGCCTGAACCTAAATCCACGAGTTTAAAGACAGGGCTAGCCTACCGATATGTTTCCAGTTGGATAAAGTTGAGGTAGCGCAATGCCATGACGCTTAACTTAAGTGAAGAGCTGCTCGAGACTATCGTTGGATAGATATTTATTACGGATAGGGAACCGGCCATTGCGGATCCGCACGATGAGTGGTATGGGGTCGGTAGTTAGATACTATCGGCTACCCGATTTAGGTGATAAGCCCTTGGCGCTTCGCTTCGATATGACTAGTATATGTAAATTGCTGAAATTCAATTTTAAATTTCTCATCATTTCTTTTGCCCTTATAAAATAAAACATCTGGATTTTGCCCTTGTATAATGAGGCATAATATTTCTAAGGACACATTGTCTATATCAGGTCCAAAGTATATTCCACGCAATGATTCCGATGGATAAGTAAAAGCGGTACCAGCGACATGATGCAATGCCCTCCACTCTTTCTCATATTCCCAGCTCTTCGATTTTGTACAATAAAGATCTAAAAACTGATCATAGTCGCTATTAATTAATATTGATGTGGGATCAATTTTTGGCATAGATTCTTTATATTTTACCTTACGAAGCTTGTTGAAAGGCTTACTTCCAGTAGAAAACTCTAGACAAAAGCCTTTATATTTTCCTCCATAGTGAGACCACATCAACAAGTCGTCATTTGTCTCTGAAAAACATGAAACCCCATTCTCATTGATAAATTTTTCCGCGTGCATGTTAGATGCAGATCTAGCACTGCGTTCAATAAGCGCCTTAAAACTTGTGCTATTCATTCTTGTTAGTTCAGTTTTTGCCTGCTCAGAAGTTTCTTTATGTTGTAAATAATAATTTTTCAATGTTGTAACTTGCTCTTCCGTAGGTTCCACTATTTCTGCACGGATTGCGCAATCATAAGGGTCATTAAAATTCTTGGGTGAACCAAAATAGATCGTATGAGATTTCAGATTTTTAATAGATTGAATATTAAAATCTTCAAATTTATATATCCGCTCTGGAATTTTTTCACTCATCTCGCTCACTCAACGCTTTGTTCATCTGTTGCCAAAATGGATCTTCTTTGTGCTAGCGTAGCGTACAGCACAAAGCATGCGGAGTGAAGGTGGTTGGATGCAGTAACTTGGTACACCCAGCATGGGTGTGGACTAATGGGGTGAAAGTCCTCTGTAGGAAGATCACCGTTTAATGAGTTCCATTAAATGCTAACTACTAGCGAATGGCAACTGCAACACCGTGAGGTCTTGTGGGGAGGAAGCGGCTAGTAAAGCTATGAGCTGACGGACCGAAACATCCTATAAGGTCAAGCCTGGAGGCAAGGTGGCCAAGGGCACCGAAGCTGGGTGATCTAGCGGGTAGAGTCGATGGTGCAGCTGTGTAGTGAAAGTTCACGTTCTTATCTGGGGAGACCTGTTTAGCTTGCTGCTGCTAAGCTGTTAGCGTGGCAACTGACTCATAAGTAGGCCCAACCCGCTGGCCACCACCACGGGGATAGATAAAAGTGGTGGAGCACAGCAGCGCCTTGGTCAGTAATGCCAAGGTGATTAAACAGAAGTCAGCCAACGGCATAGCAGCCTAATGCCAAGATTAATACTTTGGATAGGGTGAAGGCCTGAACCCTAAATCCATGAGTTAAAAAAACAGGGCTAGCCTACCGATATATGTCCAGTCGGCTATAGTTGAGGTAGCGCACTGCCATGATACTGAGCTCAAATGAAGAGCTGCTCGACACTATTATTGGATGGAGATTCATTGCGGATAGGGAACCGCCCATTGAGGTCCCGCACGATGGATGGTGTGGGGGCCGCTAGCTAGAAATTACAGGCTACCCAATTTAAGCTATCCACGGTTGTACAGTGGTTGTAATATACCAATAATTTTATGCTCGTATAACATACGAGCTCTATTATCTTTGATAAGCCAAATTGCTACCTTAGACTTCCCATCTAGAAATTGGCATCCTGTAAACTCATATAAATCACTGCTCATACCCTCAAAATCGTTTGATTCCTCATTAAATCTCTCTAAGTTGTTAGTATTGCTTGACCAGTGTGAATACAATCGCTTGCTCAAGTTTTCACTTTTTCCTGCATATATAGGGATGATCTCCTTCTTCTCATTATCTCCGAAACTGTCGAAGAATAAGTAGCAGCCCTTTCTTTTTCCAACAGGGATATTTTTAAATAGATACTCTAAATTCTCCCAATCTCTAGCTGCTGGGTCCAAGCTATTTGTTTCAATAACTAAATCTGGATTGGTAATTAAGCTTTGTTCTTTTATTTTTGGAGATCCGATCCAATCTATAAAGTTCATAGCAATCTCTTTAATGATACCTGTTAACCTGGCGGGCTACTAGCTTGTTCATGCTGCACCATTATTCAAATGGTATGCGGAGTAAAACACCATTCCGCACTGAACAATAAGTCTATCGGGCAAATATCGCAGAGTGAATCAGCAACTTAGAGCATTGCGGTTTTTGAGCAATGCTCTAAGTTTCCCGATTCGCATGATTTATTAGCCATGAATTTTACACCAAGGTGGCTTTACTTTATTTAATGACGGATTTAGTTCTTGATACCACTTGATCTCTGAGCATCGCTGACATTCACAATTTTCTGCCCAACCTAAGTATAGGTTCATTGGGTTAACTTGGTTTTCTATACACCAATAATGGAGAGAACGACCACCAGAGCTATGCCCAGTACTTTTACCGAAGAACCCAAAAGTATCAGCCAATAGATCTCCCACTCTGGTTCTGAATCGTTGTGATTTTCCGGTATTACTACCAACGTAAAGCGGTATACATTTGGAGTCGGGAAAATCATCCCAGTTTTTTCTGGAAACCACGTATACACCGCCAGCTTCCGGTGGCTTGGAATAGCCATCGTCAGTACTTTGATCAAGCAGTTTCTTTATCATGAAGGGCCCGATCCAATTTTCACTGAAATCTTTGCTCATTTTTATTTGCTAACGCCGCCAGCATGAGTGTGGACTAATGGAGTGAAAGTCCCCAGTAGGAGGATCACCATTTAATGGGTTCCATTAAATGCTAACTACTAGCGAATGGCAACTGCAACACTGGGGGGCTTGTGGGGAGGAAGCGGCTAGTAAAGCTATGAGCTGACGGACCGAAACATCCTATAAGGCTCAGTCTGGAGGCGAAGTGGCCAGGGGCACCGAAGCTGGGTGATCTAACGTGCAGAGTCAATGATGCAGCTGTGTAGTGAAAGTTCACGTTCTTATCTAGGGAGGTCCGTTTAGCTTGCTGCTGTGAAGCTGTCAGTGTGGCCTCTAACTCATAAGTAGGCCCAACCCGCTAGCCACCATAGCGAGGATAGACAAAGTGGTGGGGCACAGCAACGCCTCGGTCAGTAATGGCTGAGGTGATTCAACAGAAGTCAGCCGGTGGTGTAGTAGCCAAATGCCAAGATGAATATCTTGGACAGGGTGAAAGCCTGAACACAAAATCCATGATTTAAAAGACAGGGCTAGCCTACCGATATGTTTTTAGTCGGAATAAGTTGAGGTGGAGCACTGCCATGACAGCCAACTCAAATGAAGAACTACTCGACACTACCATTGGGTAGAGGTTCATTGCGGACCTGTACGAAGGGTGGTGTGGGGGCCGGTAGCTAGAAACTACCGGCAAGCCGATTTATAGGGCTTCTTCAGTTTCTTGTACAATATTTTCAGACAGCTCTAATTGTTTGATTTCAGTATATAAAGCAATCAAATGTTCAATAGTAAGATCCAGTATTGGCTCATACATAAATGAGTTTAGGTGAATGTTTGAGCTAACAGTGATACTAACTTTTTCTAAACTTCTGATCGCCTCACCTGTGGGTTGTTCAGCTGAATATTCTTTGATTAGCGCACCAAACTGGCTAAATGACTGACACCAATAGTTGCTGTCAGATTTGATAATTCTTAGTTCATTTGTTATAAATATTTCAGACTTCAAACGAATGGCTATAGATAAGAGAACTTTATCTTCTAGATTAAGACCATCATGTTCATCTCTGTCTGAAATTTCATCAGCTTTTTCAAATAGAAGATCAATAAGCGGCTTGTTGTTATTAGTGGAGTGCTGTGTTCCAAAAACATCATTGTAAATAGTTATATACTCACCGACTGTAATTTGTGCAGTATCACTTTTCCAATGCAAGAGACTTGTTAATTTTAAATAGTCAGCATCCGCTTCGCCTTTCGTATACTCAATAATATTCCTAGTAAAAGGCACTGTGGCGCACAATACAAATTCATTATTTTCTATCTGCCGTTTCCAAATATTCACGAAATAGTTCTTTATGCCTTCGGCCTTTGATAAATCTATAGAGTTACGACTCCTATTTGCCATCATGCAGCGATTTCTATGAACAAAGTTGTTTGCCAGTGTTCTGAAGAAATCGAAGTTGTGGGTAAGAATAATTTGTGAGAAATAGCTCGTATCAGAAATGTCCTCTAAATACTGGACTATTGCATGTTTATTTTTATAGTCAAACGAATCTGCAGCATCATCAATAACAAAGAGAGTTTCCCTTTGATCACGCTTTCTATCCTCTACTTCAAAGACAAAATTTAGAAGATATAGTGCACGTTTTTCACCTTGGCTAAGTGACGTTACTTGGCTTCTTGTGCAGTCTACCTGATCTTCTCCATCTTTAAATGTAAACTTTAGCTTTGCCCTCTCTTTTCCTAATGCGGCTTCAGCCTGATTAAATAGAGATAAAGTGAATGGCATGTCAACAAATCTATCATTAAAGAGCTCGATAGCTCTTGACCAGTTTGGAGCTTCTGTCGCCGCCGCCGATTCTATTTCGTCTATCTCTTCCTTATTTTCGTCGTAAGTAGAAATAAGGCTGTTAGTTTCTTCGCAACTTTGAACATAGGATGCCCAAAGCATAGTTTTAAACTCTTGCTGGTTTTCTTTCTTTAGTTTGGACAATAGATACTCAACATTTTCTGCAGACAGCTTCTCGAAAAGCTCTGCAAGTGATTGAGTTTGTGCGTTCTTTGCTAGGCTATCTCTAATTTTTTTTAATTCCTCATCACCATCAATAGACTCATGAACAACCCTTATTTTTTCCTGAAGTTGATCGTGATCAATTGATTGCTCGTCGCCTAGGAGATGAACTTTATGACCACCCTCGAAAAAGCCATTTTTTTTCAAAGTTGAAAATGAACTGTCTGCTTTTATTGGGTTGAAGACGCCTCTCTTATATATTGATCCAGCTTTATCAAATAGCTCTTGATATCTACTATTAAATTCATCTGCCTTCTGTGTGAATTCTTGGCTTTCTAGAATAGCTGCAGCTTTTGGTTCAAATATCTCACCATACGCAAAGTTGCTTAGATCTCCATCAACAACGAAGTTGCTAGCTAGTTTAATACACTGAATAAAGTCATTATTATCAAAATCTGTTATTAATTTTTTTTCTAGATCGGATTTCTTAACTTTTGATTTCTTTTGCAGAGAAGATATTAGCTTAGATTTAATCCTGGTTAGCTCTGCGACCAATGAATCGTACCTTGACTTACTTTCTTCATTGATCAGGATATTGGTGACTGCATCATTATCTGAAGCAATATCTATTTCAGATTTAAGAACATATATACGCTCCTTCTGCAACTCTGAGTCGTCAGCTTCGACGACACAATTAGATTCTCGATTAAAGCGCTCTTCCTTCGGTAGCTCACCTCTTGATAGAGCTTCAAAAGTCTTAGAGAAAGATGTTTTCATTAGCCCATTTGGCGCATATATAGCATACGCTTTGGCTTGATTACGATCGTTTGTAAAGTCGAAAACTTCGTCAAATGATGAAATGCCATAGCAATTTGACAGTTCTACTTTTAGTTTATCCATTACTGTCCCTTTCCGTTACTGATCTCGCAGACTAGTCAGCCCTATAACGCATCAAACAAGGGCGCAGTTTTGCTGCGTCCCTTGGCTTGACTTGTTAGCTTTTATTTCTATTGCAGTATTTACCAAGAGTAAATATCTTTCTAGTTTATGAACAAAGAATAGAATAGGTAGCATCACTAAATATAGTCCCAGAAGCCCGTAAACCAACCAGTCAATTTGTTCAAAAGCAATCGAACCATCCGTCACATATTTATACGATGCTAAAATCCAAGCAACAAGTACGGGGATGATTCCCACCTTATCTAATGCTCCTACTAAGAGGCTGATACGAGAGCGCATATGTTTTCCCTCTAGAGACAGCCTTTCTTTAGCGTAATAAAGCTGCGATTCTGTAAACCTCGAAAAAGAGTCCGCTAGCTCAAAATCTCTTACTGAAGACTCAGTAATCGGCTCTAAAAAATGCCTAGTGGGTAATTTAAAAATTTTAAACGCTTCAAATACAAATGATAATTGATACGAAAGCCCTGTTATTTGCGCCAACAAAACAAGAATTAGTGCAATTGGTTTTTGCCAATAAAATACTTCTACCTTTGTAGATAAAGCCACTAATATGGCAACGCCAAAGAAGCTAAACATTAACCAAAAAGTCCATTTTTGAAACGGATTAAGATAAGCCTTACCTTTTTCTTTAGGTTTTCCGTCATGCTCCCATATTTCTCTAAATATCGAATCTAATTTAGCTAACTGCACCGATCTCTCCTTGAAAGCTAACAGCGTATTCAAAAGCAGCCGCATTATATCACCAGTCAATATATCCCAAGAGGAGACCCCCCCTAGCCAGCAAAAACATATAAACCAGTATGTTAGCCTGCACCGATGCGGAATTAGTCTAGTAGATATATTACGGCTGCATTATATCCTGATGTTTTGCTGCCTTTGATCACAGACGTAAACCATTCAAAATCAACAAATTAATTTTATTTTTACTGTGAACATGTGCGGTTACTCTTGATCTTCGAAATAGAGAGTACAGAAAAACAACAGGCTGTATACAAAAGCAGCAAAATGAGACTACTAGGGGCAATCTATTGTTTCTGGGTTCCAAAGTGAAAGGCGAGGAAGAATACCAGCCTTAACGGCCATTTTTATACGTAACCGAAACTTTTCAAAGCGTGAACCACCAAAAATATAGGCACAAAAATAATCTTATTGGATTTTATTCAGTTTGTTTTAGTGTCAAAGCTGCGTAAAATCGGTGGATATTTATCGGTATTTGGGTCGTCATTGAACAGCCTACAAAAGGCTGATGACCAAAGAGATTCGAGAGAATCAATAATTTCCTAAAAACCATTCCCTCAAAGGAGAACGGTAGCGTGACGTAAGAGTAAGTAAAAGGCGCTGACCCAAGGTGGTGGAACACCTAGGGCCAGCTAACCAAATTGATAATCGACCTATCAAAATGGCTATATGGATCATACGCTAGAAACCCGCTCGTCTTCAATAAAGTGGAGTTCATTCAGCAGGTTGGGGCATGTACCTTGGCTCTGGAAGCGTTGCGTCTGCCTTTTTTACCTCTATGCCTACCGTTCTCGCGCCCCACCTTGCTTTCCTTAAAAGTTACTTTCAAATCCTTCCATTAAGGGAGGTCTACGTATGGTTTGAGTATTCATAGGAAGCAATTATGTTGATCTTAAAGCGCCGGACGGGTGAAAACTTACGGATTGGAGCTAACGTCTCAATTACGGTATTGGAAGTTAAGGGTAATCAAGTAAAGATAGGCATACGTGCTCCCAAATCTCTACCCGTTCACCGTGAGGAAATCTATAGACGTTTGCAAAAGGAGAGGGTGTTGGGGGATGGAGGTGGTTGAGATTTCGGAACGCGCGAAGCAAGGGCGTGCGTTGCGTGCACAGTCTGTCGGGCGATAGGGTTAAAGTCTTGCTGGAGGCGCGCTAGCGCGTTCTGAGGTGGCCACGCTATTTGTGGTCGGAGGGGACTTGAGCCACTTGTTATAAATACGGTGTGAGATGAGTTTCCTTACCTGTATATAGTTGTTTCCCATCTCGCGCAAAGCGCCTTAATTAGGCCATGTGTTTCAGCGGAAATTTGATCAGAGAAAATGATCGTGAGCACTGTACCCCTACCTTTTACACCCTTGTAACCTGGCATGTTATAGATGCATCGAAAAAAGAGGTCTTCATCCTCCTGACTATAAAATCGTGGGCCTTCCAGATGAATCGAGTTCATAAATTAATACTTATTACACCTTTAGTTTGGGTGCACGTCTAGCACATCCCAAACCTAAACTGATTATACGTTACGATGCCCATGGTAGAACTATTTCACCTTCTTTGTAGTCATTAAGGTACATTAGGTTCCTAGTCCTTGATACAATGCCTTGTAATGAGCTTTTGAACGCATCTGGATTACTTAGGAGGAATACAAACTCACCAGCCCTGCGCTGAACAGCATCTTCCCAAGTGCGATCATACTTGGAGTCGCATATGTTTTGAAAGTAACACTTAGCCTCATCTAGATTACCTGAAAGGGCTTTAAATAAACCGCAATAATAATCATCCCATATAGAGCGACGTTCATCTCTGGAATACCATGAAATAAACTCTTCTACAGATTTATATTTCTCTAAAAGGTGTGAGGCTAAGGTTGCTGCCTCTATAGTTATCTTATCGACTTTATGTTCAAAATCAGAATCATCTTCTGCGTTTGCAAAACCGGGAAGTCTATTAGGTATATGAAAAGCCCAGCCGGCCGACTCATAGAAAAAATGACTAACAGACACATTTACATAAGTGCCTCTTGTGTGAGAGCTGGGTTGAAATTCAACTACTACAGACCACCAACCGTTGTCTTTATACCAGATTCGAGATTTACCGGATTGTACAAATCCTAAAGGCTTAAGGTTTTCTCTAGCTTTTTGCGTAATTAGTTTATTGTGATTCATCTTCTTTTACATATAACATTGAGCACATACTCAGGTTCTGGAGTTGTTGGAAAATCGAAAGGCGCTAGGGCAAGAAGGGGTTGCTTGATTTATATCAAAAAAAGGGGGCAGAGCCCCCTTTTTTAAATCAGATCCGCTCTTCACCAGAGCGGATTATCAGAACCATTAAAGGTTGCTGATTTCCTCAAGCTGCTGCTGCAGACGCTCGTGAGCACCTTTCATTTCCGCGAGCTTGTCCTTCTCCTTGGCAACAACGGCTTCGGGGGCTTTGTCCACAAATTTGGGATTGTTGAGCTTGCCTTCGACTCGTGCGAGTTCTTTGGAAAGTTTATCAATCTCTTTTTGTAGACGGGCGCTCTCGGCTTTAACGTCGATCAGGCCGGCCATGGGTACCAGCAATTCCATATCGCCTACCAGGGCAGTGGCAGAGGCGGGTGCAGCTTCTCCACTTTCCAGCCAGGTAATTTCTTCGAGGCTGGCCAGTTTGATCAGCAGGCTGCGGGCTTGCTCCAGCAGTTCTTGGTCACGGCTGGAACCGCCGCGCAGGATCAGTGGGATTTTCTTCGCTGGGGAAATGTTCATTTCACCGCGAATATTACGCACGCCTTCAATAACCTGCTTCAACCAGGCAACAGCCGCTTCCGCTTCTTCATCAATCTTATTCTTGTTAGGTTCTGGATAACGCTGCAACATAATGGTATCGCCTTCAGCACCGGCGAGGGTTTTTACACGCTGCCAGATTTCTTCGGTGATAAACGGCATCAGCGGGTGGGCCAGACGCAAAATGGTTTCCAGTACGCGGATCAGGGTGCGGCGGGTGCCTTTCTTCACTGCGTCGGAGGCGTTGTCGTCCCACAGTACCGGTTTGGATAGCTCCAGGTACCAGCTGCAGTACTCGCTCCAGACAAAGTCGTACAGGGCCTGGGAGGCGAGGTCGAAGCGGTAGGTATCCATCGCTTCGCGTACAGTGATTTCGGTGCGCTGCAGTTGGGAAATAATCCAGCGGTCAGCGATGGTCAGTTCATAGTCGCTGCTGTTGTCCTGGCCACAGTCCTGTCCTTCGCAGTTTTGCAGCACGTAGCGGGAGGCATTCCAGATCTTGTTACAGAAGTTGCGGAAGCCTTCGATACGGCCTACATCAAACTTGATGTCACGGCCGGTGGATGCCAGTGAGTAGTAGGTGTAGCGCAGGGCATCGGTACCGTAGGCTTCGAGCCCTTCGGGGAAGTCCTTGCGGGTTTGCTTTTCGATCTTCTCGCGCAGGTGCGGCACCATCATGCCGGAGGTGCGCTTCTCTACCAGGCTCTCCAGGTCGATACCGTCGATCAGGTCGATAGGATCGATCACGTTGCCCTTGGATTTGGACATCTTCTGGCCGTGGTTGTCGCGCACCAGGCCGTGCACGTACACGGTGTTAAACGGTACTTCCTTCTTGAAGTAGAGGGTCAGCATCATCATGCGTGCAACCCAGAAGAAAATAATATCGAAGCCGGTGACCAGTACGGAGCTGGGGTGGAAGGCTTTCAGTTCTTCGGTATCTTCTGGCCAGCCCAGGGTACCGAAGGTCCAAAGGCCGGAGGAGAACCAAGTGTCGAGTACGTCGTCGTCCTGGCGCAGGCTGATATCGGTGCCCAGGTTGTGCTTCTCGCGCACTGCCTCTTCGCTACGGCCAACGTAGACATTGCCGTCGTTGTCGTACCAGGCGGGGATGCGGTGACCCCACCACAGCTGGCGGGAAATACACCAGTCCTGGATATCGCGCATCCAGGAGAAATACATGTTTTCGTAGTTTTTCGGTACGAACTCAACGCGGCCATCTTCAACGGCGGCGATGGCTTCATCGGCCAGGGGCTGGGTTTTTACGTACCATTGATCGGTGAGCCAGGGCTCGATCACGGCGCCGGAGCGGTCCCCGTGGGGTACCTTGAGGGTGTGGGGCTCTACTTTTTCCAGCAGGCCGAGGGCGTCCAGGTCGTCGACAATCTGGGTGCGCGCGGCAAAGCGCTCCATGCCCCGGTATTTTTCCGGCACTGCGTCGTTCAGGTGGGCGTCGGCATCGAGGATGTTGATCATCTCGAGGTTGTGGCGCTGGCCCATTTCGTAGTCGTTGAAGTCGTGGGCTGGGGTGATTTTTACACAGCCGGTGCCGAATTCACGGTCGACGTATTCGTCGGCAATAATTGGAATTTCGCGATCCGCGAGGGGCAACTTGATGGTCTTGCCAATCAGGTGCTGGTAGCGCTCGTCTTCCGGGTGTACGGCTACGGCGGTATCGCCGAGCATGGTTTCCGGGCGGGTAGTGGCAACTACCAAGTGGCCGGAGCCGTCGGAGAGCGGGTAGCGGAAGTGCCACAGGTGGCCCTGCTTCTCTTCGTTTAATACTTCCAGGTCTGAGATCGCAGTGTGGAATTTCGGGTCCCAGTTCACCAGGCGCTTGCCGCGATAAATCAGGCCGTCTTCATACAGTTTGATAAAGACTTCCTGCACTGCTTTGTAGAAGCCGTCGTCCATGGTGAAGCGTTCGCGGGACCAGTCGGGACTGGCGCCGAGGCGGCGCAGCTGGCGGGTAATGGTGCCGCCGGACTCTTCCTTCCACTCCCAGACCTTCTCAATAAACTTGTCGCGGCCCAGGTCGTGGCGGGATACGCCTTCGGCGCCCAGCAGGCGCTCTACCACCATCTGGGTGGCGATACCGGCATGGTCGGTGCCCACTTGCCACAGGGTGTTGTCTCCCTGCATGCGATGGTAGCGAATCAGGGCGTCCATGATGGACTCCTGGAAACCGTGGCCCATATGCAGGCTGCCGGTGACGTTCGGCGGCGGGATCATAATGCTGTAGGGCTTGGCCTCAGTATCCCCGGAAGGCTTGAAGTAGCCGTTCTCCTCCCAGGTTTTGTACCACTGCTGTTCGATGGCGTTGGGCTGGTATGTCTTGTCCATGCGGGCGGGAAACCTTGTGTTTAACTGACTGCGTGCACAGCGTTTTGGCTCAGGATAGTCTGGTGCTTGCTCGGGCTGCGCGGAAAAGGCGGGAATTATACCGCTGGGGGTCTGGTGGGCAAAAGGCAGGTTTCGCCTTTAATGATTATTAGTCCCAGACTCCCAGCTCGTCGACGACTTTTTCTATCTGTGCGCGCAACCGCCTCTCCAGTTGTGGCAATTGCTGTGCAACTAACTGTTCGATCAGGGCCTGGCGCTGCCGTTCCTTCTCGGTTGGCTCCAGCTGGTCGGCAGGCTCCCCTTCTTCAGTAATGGCTTGGGCCATTGCCAGGGCCTGAGTGCGTGTACCTGCGCTGGCGGGGTCTACCGGCTCTGGACTTTGGGCATCCTGGTCTACACCGGTGGGAACCTTGCCACCAGTGAGGCGCGCACGAATATGGGCAGGCAAGAAAGGGTTTTCCTGGGCGGGGCTGCTCTCTACCTGAGCTTGCTTCGCAGTTTCAGTTATCCCTCTGCCAGTCGCTTCAGGATCTGTCACCTCGGTTTCAGTCTCAGTTGGGGGCAATTCCTGTAGTGGACGCAGCAATGCCAGGTCGGACTCAGCTAGCTGCATTTCGCACTCTGAAGGGGCAACTTCTTCCACCGGCGAGAATAGAATAGGCAGATCCGCCGTATCCAGGGCATCCTCCTCTATAGTAGGGGCTGATTGCTGCTGAGACATAGAGTCTGTTGATGAAGGGAGATCCGATGGTGGCTCGGCAGTAAGGGTGGGGACCTCTACCTGGGATCGGGGCCCTGGTGTCTGTTGGGGAGTGCCTTGCCCGTGAGGGCCGGCTACCTGATTGAGCAGGGGAATTTCGTCCAGGTCGTCGCTATTCAGGAGGTCGTGCAACGAACTGAGCTCGCTGAGCAATTCGCTGGGCTGCTTGCGTTGTTGTCCGCGCTGCTTGTGTTTGTTCTTTCGACCGGACATAGCGGTAGTGAGTAATTACATGCCTTAGTTGATCTTATGGGATTGTAACGGATATCCACGATCACGGAAGTGACCAAATCGTAATCGTGAACGCTGCAGTGTATCTGGATGTTGTACAACTATCTCCGCAAGGCGCTCAAAGCGGCTGAACCACTTGGGCACTTTGCTACATAAATTAATCAGCAGTCCATGGTGAGTTCCCGGATCTTCCCCGCTATTAATTTCAATGGCTGAGTGCTGCTCTTCGCTTTGAGCAGCATGTGGGAGAAAGCTGTCTTCGCGAAAAGTCCACAATAGCTGGTCGATCTGGCTGGCGTGGTCCCGGTTATCGACGGCAACCAGCACGCGCAACCCACTGCGGTAAGCCTTTTCCGCAAGGCGACAGGCGAAAATATCCGCTTGTTGGGGCTGGTCGGATGAAAGGATATAAAAGTCGATTCGAGTCATCGAGGGCGCCGGTGAAATTCTTGTCCATGCAGAAACGACAGACGGCCCCCACCGGAGCCGTCCTATCAGCTACCCACCGTAAAGTGGGCGGCTATTGTGCGCGTTTAGCGCTTATTTGCCCAGGAGGTATTCAACTAGTAGTGGAACCGGGCGGCCTGTAGCGCCTTTGGCGGCGCCAGACTTCCAGGCACTACCTGCGATGTCCATATGTGCCCAGTTGTAATCCTTGGTGAATCGCGCCAGGAAGCATGCGGCAGTAACAGAGCCCGCCTCGCGGCCGCCAATGTTTTGCATATCGGCAAAGTTGGAGTCCAGCGAGGGTTGATATTCATCCCACAGAGGCATTTGCCAGGCGCGGTCTCCGGTAGTCTCGCCGGCCTTGATCAGCTCTTTAGCGAGCTTTTCGTTATTGGCATACAGGCCTGTTGCATGGTGACCAAGGGCAATAACACAGGCACCAGTCAGGGTAGCGATATCAATAACAGCACGGGGTTTGTACTTGCCGGCATAAGTAAGGGCATCGCAGAGTACCAGGCGGCCTTCGGCATCGGTATTCAGGATCTCGATGGTTTTACCTGACATTGAGGTCACAATGTCACCGGGCTTGCTGGCGCCGCCACTGGGCATATTCTCTGCGGCAGCAACCATACCCACAACATTGATCGATGGCTTCAGCTCTAATAGTGCATTCATCACGCCGAAGACACTGGCAGCACCACCCATGTCGTACTTCATTTCATCCATAGCCAGGCCGGGCTTGATGCTGATGCCGCCGCTATCAAAAGTGATGCCCTTGCCGACCAGTACAATCGGCTTGTCACTGGCTTTACCACCTTTATAGTTCATGGCAATCAAGGCCGGCGGCTGGTCGCTCCCCTTGGCAACACTCAGCAGGGCACCCATGCCCAGGGCTTTCATTTTCTTTTCATCAAGGACCGTGGTAGTGAGCTTTGTGTGTTTTTTGGCCAATGCACGAGCTTCACTTGCCAGGTAATTGGGGGTACAGATGTTGCCTGGCATATCGCCCAGTTCACGGGCTACATTACTACCGATTGCTTGGGCTGCCCCGATATCGATTCCAGATTGAATAGATTTGAGTTGCTTTCGCTCCAGGCCGTGTACCGTGAACTTGCTCAAGGGATAGGGCTTTGCGTCAGTCTGGCACTGGGTGAAGCGGTAGGTGGCAAGTCCGGCTGCCATTGCAATTTGCTGTGCTTGCCAGGACTTGTCTGCACCGTCTACATCCAGTTCACACAGATAAGAAGTGGCGTCCTTGAACTTTTTAGCCGCTGTAGCGCTGGTCGTGGCCAGCTTGCGGAATTCAGCCTGGGTGAGAGCACCCTTGCCGGCACGAACGACCAGTACGCGATCACTGGGACCTTCGATCAAGTCAATCAGTTGGGTGCTGCCTGGCTTGGTGCCGAGGTCACCGCGCTTGAGGATTTTGCCAATCACTCCCCCGGTGAGTTTATCTAGGCTTTTTCCACTGTGGGTAAGGCTGTTTTTGGCATCTGCCGAAATAATGGAGCAGGCTGTGCGCTGTTTGGTGATATCCAAAACCTTGGCGGAGAACTGCATTTTTAGCTTTCCTTAAAATCTGACAAAAGATTGCATGGCTCTGAGCCGAGACATAGCAAGAATTTTTAGTGATAATGCGTCGCACAAGTTTAACCTGCCCGTCTTTGGAATGCTGTAGTCGGTGGGAAACTTGTTCATTTTGAGTCCAGATTTCATCACACCGCTGTCACCAAGGAATACGTTCGCCCTGTGATTATTTTCCGCTACCTCTGCCGTGAGCTGCTGTTTGCCACGCTGGCAGTCAGCGCTGTTTTACTTTTAATGGTGATGAGTGGCCGATTTGTTAAATACCTGGCGGAGGCTGCCGCGGGTGATATCTCGGCTAATATTCTTTTCTCCCTGATGGGGTTCCGTCTGCCGGGGTTCCTTGAACTTGTGCTGCCCCTGGGGCTTTTCGTTGGGATACTGCTCGCCTACGGTCGCTTGTACATTGAGAGTGAAATGACAGTGTTGCATGCCTGTGGTTTCAGCGAGTGGCGGCTGCTGATGTATACCCTGGCTCCAGCATTGATGGTGGCTCTGGTCGTGGCTTCCATGAGCTTGTATTTCTCTCCTGCAGGTGTGGCACGCTCTACTAACTTGCTCAATATTGAGAAAGCCCGCAACGAGTTCGACCACCTGATACCAAAGAAATTTATCTCCACCAGTGGCGGTCGTGCAGTCTATTACGCTGAGTCCCTTAGTGAGGATAAGTCCACAATGCAGGATGTTTTCCTGGCTGAGTTGGGTGCGACTGAGGAGGAGACACAGGCAAACCACCAAGTGGTGACCCGTGCGCGCGAGGGTGTGCAGCAAGTCGACCCTGAGACAGGGTTGCGTTATTTGGTGTTGCGCGATGGTTATCGTTATGCAGGGGTGCCTGGGCAGCGTGAGTACAGGCAGATGGAGTTTGACACTTATGAGGTGCTGCTCGAGGTTCCTCAATTGCGCAATCGTTGGCGTGACCAGATGGAATCAGCACCCACCTTGCAGCTATTAAAGAGTGATGACCCCAAAGAGAAGGCATTCCTCTACTGGCGCTTCAGCCTTCCAGTTTTAGTGCTAGTGGTCGCCGTGTTGGCTGTCCCTTTATCCCGAACAAACCCCCGGCAGGGGCGCTTTGCCAAGATGATCCCTGCGATCCTCCTTTACCTGATATACCTGGTAACTCTGCAGGGCGTTCGTGGTGCCATTGAGGACGGCAAGTTTGCCAACCCCTCTGTGATTTGGCTGGTGCATCCGCCGTTCCTATTGATCGGTTTGTTGTTGCTGGCTATGAGGAACTGGCGGCGCAAACCCAAGTTGCGCCCAGAAGGAGTAGGGGAGGCGACAAATGCTAAGGCTTGATCTGTATATTGGTCGAACCATAGCCCTGGCAGTGGGTGCGGTACTTCTTGTTATCCTCGGGCTGGATATTGTATTTGCCATTGTCGATCAACTGGGAGAATTCAAGGAAGGCTACGGCTTTGCGGAGGCAGTGCAGTATGTTTTGTGGAAGCTTCCCGCACGGATTTATGAGCAGTTAGGTTTTTCCGCACTGGTTGGTTGTATGGTTGGCCTGGGGACTTTAGCCGGAACCAGCGAGTTGACGGTTATGCGCGCTGCTGGAGTATCGATCGGGCGTATTGCCTGGGCTGTGATGAAGCCGATTATCCTGCTGATCCTGATTGGTTTGGCACTGGCCGAATTTGTTATTCCCAAGACAAATGTCATTGCTGAGAACAACCGTGCCCGCGCGCTCGGAGAACTGGAGGCCACCGGCCTGGAGAGTGGTCTTTGGCTGAAAGACAGCGGGGAATTTGTGCATTTCAACGCGGCCCTGCCGGATGGCGAACTATACGGAATAACCCGCTATCACTTTGACAGTGACCAGGAGCTTAACCGCGTAGAGTTTTCTGAGCGTGGGCAGTTCGAAGGGGATAAATGGCAGTTGGAAAACAGTCGTATTACCAGCTTTTCAGCGGAGAATACCCAGAGTGAACTGGTACCGACCAGTAGCTGGAATGCCGAGATTTCCCCAGAGCTTTTTGCGCTCATTGTACCGCTACCCTCAGACCTATCCCCGAGAGATCTCTGGTCCTATGGTACCTTTCTCGATCGCAAGGACGAGGATTCCAGTCGCTACTGGCTGCAGTTCTGGAAAAAGCTTTTGCAACCACTCACCATTGCCAGCCTGGTGATGGTAGCGATCTCCTTTATCTTTGGGCCTTTGCGCGAGGTAACCACGGGGTTACGGGTTTTTACCGGCATTATTGTCGGTATTGTTTTCCAGACAGTGCAGGATATGCTTGGTCCATCTTCATTGGTTTTTGGCTTCCCACCACTACTGGCCGTGGTGGTGCCCATAATTCTGTGCTTCATAGTGGGGTGGTTACTACTTAAGCGCGCCCGCTGAAGCGAATCACTTTTTCTTTTTGGGCAGCAGGCGCACCTGGGACTCAGATATCAGGTCGTGCCAGCTGGCCTTATCAGACCTGGCCCAAGCGGAAAAATAGCCGAGGCCAAGGCATGCCAATGATATTGGTGCCACTACAGCACGCAGGATACATTGACGCCATGAAAGCTGGACGCCATCGGGATTGGCTACGATGAGACGCCAGGCGCGCATACCAACAGTTTGCCCAGCTACACGCCAGGACCAAAAAAAGTATCCTGCGATGACCGCAACTGCACCCAACTGGTAAATCGGGCCGCCCACACAAGGACTGTAATCCATGGCTTCCGGCTGGCAGTTGAGACCTCCAATTGCCGATGCGACAGGTAAGGCGACGAAGCCATAGACCATCATTAGCCCCATCAGGATCAGCAAATCGTACATCAGGGCCGCAAGGCGCCGTCCAACACCGGCTATAGGTAGTTCTGGGAAGGTAGTTGGGGTATTTGAGGTACTCACGGCAATCTCCGCCAAATTCAGATGGCGGAGATTCTAACAAACCTGAAGCTATGCAAGGAAAGGCCGCTTGCCAGTACTAGAATTCGTACTCGAAGGAGACTTTGAATTTGTCGTTTGAGAGGCTAAACCCATAATCGACAGAGTTGCCAATCTTACCGCGGTTGGTGGTATAGCGCAGTAGGCTGTTCCGGGCTGTGCGTTTATTACGTTGCTTATAGGTCTCAAAACCCATTTTCAGGATTTTGACCAGGGCCTTGCCTCCGGTAGTTGGTCGGTGTTCAGAAGGGTAGGTATGCATCTTCAGCCATTGGTAGTTAAGACGCCTCTGCGTACTGTTCATGGAGTTGCTGCGGAGGAAATCTGCTGCTTGGAGAAGGTCTGCATTGCCCATAGCGAAGGCGCTATCGGAGAAGTAAAGATTGCCGGATTGTAAATTGAGGGCCTGTTGGGAGTCGGGGATAAATAAGTCATCAGCGGAGCAGAAGCAGCAGGCGGGAAGCAGGAGCAATCCCACAGTTGTTGGTAAGGTCTTTCCCTGTCTGATTCTGAAGTTGCAGAGTACCATTCGATTTACCCCAGGGTGTTACTTCTCATCGGGACGCCGTAAGCGGTCGTTAAATTTATTATGGGACACCCAAATCAAAGCGTTATCCCTTATAAAATAGGCGGCTCTTACAACTTCACTTACTGGACAGTCGGGGATTGACGGTTAATTTTCTGCAGGCCGCATTAACTGGACACTTTTCCATTTTTGTCCAAGCAGTCGCAGATGTGAGCAGCAGGACGCCAATGTTTTTTTATTATTTTTTTGATATTGCCAGATTAATGCTAATGAAAAATTGATCTTGAGTTATGGGTCAATATCCATGGGTCTACCAAGACCCAGATCGGTTAAAACCGCAGCTTGGCGTAATAATTTTCTATACTGAACTTTTAATGCCACTTTTCCACAGAGAGTAATTGTTGGCTTGTTTGCTCAGGGCACTACAAAGTGGTTGTTCGCCGGCCGCACAAGATAAGTGAGGCTGGAAGTCCGGTTGTGGGATTGAGGGGCTCCTTCAGGGAGAGCAGTATCAGGTTATTTTGGGTAAACAGATCAACCCAGCTTGATATGGTGCGGAAGTACCAGGGTGCGGCCTCTTCGAAATTCCCTTCGATCCCTTCCCAGGTGCCGGGTCTCCAGCCATCTGTGTAATCCTGCTCTCCGCAAGAAATCAAAGGATGTAATGTCTGGACCAGCAAGTGGCCTCCAGGGTTGAGTAGGCTGCCAGCTTTCTGGAAAAAAACCTCCGTTGCCGATTCACCGATCAGCGAGAAGTTACACACCACCAGGTCAAACTTTTGCCCCAAGGCTTTCGTGTCCAGATCTTCATAGCTGGTTGTCAGGAATTGTTGATAATTCCCGCTGCGATGCTGTGCCTCTGTAATGAGTTCGGCTACGGCATCTATACCGTAGACATCAATGTTTTTAGCTGCCAAGTTGCGGGCCAACCAGCCTTCGCCGCAGCCGACATCCAGGACATTTGTAGGGTTGTGCGCCAAAATAGCTTCGATAATGGCGCGGTTGGTGATTAACTCCCGACTGGGAATAGCCGCTCGATCAATAACATTCACCCACTCCCCAGCATTTTTGTGCCAGCTTTGCAGGATTTTATTATCACTGAACTCGTAATCCTTCACCTTTGATCCTTTTCGTCTATGTAATTTCTTTCTGGTTGAGTGTACCGTCATGACAAATCCAGCTGCAAAGGTGCTGAGGTCCCATGTCCACTCAAATGGTGTTTGATTATGTGATCGTAGGTGCCGGCTCCGCCGGCTGTGTATTGGCTAACCGTTTGAGTGCTGATGAGCAACATCGGGTCTGCCTGCTGGAGGCGGGCCCTCCAGATCGCAGCCCACTGATCTCCATGCCCCTGGGGATAGGTATGCTGCTTTCCGGGACCGGTTACAACCTTCATCACTTTACAGAACCCCAGGAACACCTGCACGAACGTCGCCTGTTCTGGCCTCGTGGTCGCACCCTGGGTGGCAGTAGTTCTATTAATGCGATGGTTTATATTCGCGGTAATGGTGAAGATTATGATGCCTGGGAAGCTGCCGGCAACCCGGGCTGGGGTTGGCGTAGTATGCTGCCGTATTTCCTTCTGTCTGAAGGTAATGAGCGTGGTAGCGATGCCCATCACAGTGGCTATGGTCCGCTTTCAGTTAACGATCTGAAATGGAAGACTGAGTCGGGACAGGCATTCCTGCGGGCAGCACAATCTCTCGGACACAGGTTAAATGATGATTTTAACGGCAGCCAGCAGAGTGGAGTCGGCTTTTACCAGGTAACCCAACGTCATGGGCGCCGCTGTTCTGCCGCTGCGGCTTATTTGCATCCAGTCAAGAAACGTCCCAATTTAAGGGTATTGACCCGCAGCCCGGTAGCGCGCCTCATGTTGAAGGGCGATCGGGCAGTGGGGGTGGAGTTGCTCAACGGCAAAAAGATCCTGGCAAATAAGGAGGTTTTACTCTGTGCTGGGGCGATTCAGTCTCCGCACCTACTATTGCTCTCAGGTATTGGCCCCCAGGAGGAACTGCGGAAGTTTGATATTCTGCTGCAGAATCACCTGCCTGGGGTAGGGAAGAACCTCCAGGACCATTTGGATATTTCCCAGGTAGTGAAAACCTCGGCCCCAGTCACTTTTGCAAATGACTTGTGGGCGAAACTGAAGCACGCTACGCGCGCGCCTGAGTGGTTCTTCCTGAACCGCGGGCCATTAACCAGTAATGTTGCTGAAGCTGGGGGCTTCGCCAGTTCAACCTTGGCTAATGGCTGCCCGGATATACAGTTTCACTTCACTGCAGTGCCATCTTTTGATCACGGTCTTACTAAACAGTCTGGGTATGGTTACACGATGCATGCATGTGCATTGCGCCCTAAAAGCCGTGGGGAAATCACCCTCAATACTGAGAACCCCAAGGCGCTGCCGAGTATCCAGCCAAATTACCTAAGCGAACCAGATGATATGCAGGTGATGGTGGAATCCTTCGAGATGTCTCGGGACATCATTAACCAGGAAGATTTGCTGCGCTATCAGAAACGGTTGTTGTTGCCCGATCAAAAGCTCACCAACAAGGCTTCTATCAAGCACTATATTCGTCAGCATGCCGAGACAATTTATCACCCGGTGGGAACCTGTAAGATGGGCAATGATGATCTTGCGGTGGTCGATGCTGAGCTAAAAGTGCATGGTGTAGATGGACTGAGAGTTGTGGACGCCTCCATAATGCCCACCCTGATCAGCGGCAACACCAATGCGCCGGTGATCGCTATTGCAGAAAAGGCGGCGGATCTGATCTTGCAGCGTACGCCGCCATCAATGATGAAGAATACTCAAGTTCAGGAAGTTGAATGATTTGGCAATGTCCTCTCTGTGCAAAGCCGTTGACGCTGGGAAAAGAAACCTGGCACTGCAGTAACCGGCACAGTTTTGATCGAGCACGGGAAGGTTACGTTAATTTGTTACCGGTTTATCGCAAGCGTCGTAAGGAACCGGGAGATTCAGCTGAGATGTTGCGCGCGCGGCGCCGATTTCTCAAGGCGGGTTATTACCGCCCATTAGTAGATGCAATTGCAGCGCTGTTGCCACCGAAATCAGGTCGTAAACTCTTGGATATTGGCTGTGGAGAGGGATATTACTTACGCCAACTGGAATCCGCTGGGTGGCATGGTCATGCCCTGGCTGGTGTGGATATTTCAAAGTCCGGCGTGCGTATGGCAGCTAAATCTGATAGTGGCGCCCAGTTTATTGTGGCCAGTAATGTCAACCTGCCGGTATCCTCGAATAGCGTAGATGACTTGCTACGCATTTTTGCGCCGGCCCCGGATGAAGAAATGCTGCGGGTGTTAAAAGTGGGGGGGCAGCTGTTGGATGTTTCACCTGGACCGGACCACCTCTGGACCCTAAAAGGCCAGCTATATAAAGAGCCACGTAAACACCCTGCGCCAAAATTGGTTGAGGAACTTTACCCTGAGGTGGATATGCGCTGTTGCTTTCCTTTTAAGTTGCAGGGGCACGAAGCGATTACCGATTTTCTCGCCATGACCCCCTTTGCCTGGAAAGGCTGCCGAGAGGCCCGTGCAGAATTGGAGCAACAGGACAGCCTGGTTCTGGAAGCCGACTTTATTGTGCGCCGCTTTATCAAGCGTAAGTAGGTTTTACTTAGGGTAGCGAAATGATTTCTCCCATGGCTGCAGCTCGGGTTGATAGAAGTAACTAGAAGAGATTTATGGCAACACCAAAAGACTATGCATTTATGCGCAGGGCCCTGGAATTGGCGGAACTTGCCGCAGAGAGGGGTGAGGTGCCTGTTGGAGCAGTGCTGGTTCAGGATGGCAAGATTATTGGCGAAGGCAGCAATCGTCCCATCGGGAATTGTGACCCCAGTGCCCATGCGGAAATAGTGGCGCTGCGTCGAGCTGCTGAAGGTAAACAGAACTATCGCCTGCCCAATACAACACTTTATGTAACGATAGAGCCCTGTACCATGTGCTTCGGTGCCCTGGTTCACGCTCGCGTCAACCGGCTAGTGTACGGTGCCACCGAGCCCCGGGCGGGCGTGGTGGAGAGCCAGTTAAAGTTAGGGGAGGCAGGTTTTTTCAATCATAAGATCGCCGTAGAGTCTGGAGTGATGGCGGAGGAAGCTGGAAAACTGGTGCGCGAGTTTTTTCATGGTCGACGCTGAACTGGCTTTTGCATTCCTGGTGAACAGCATCATTGTGGCAATTGTCGTGCTGATTCACCATGAGGTCCTCAACGCTCTGGTCCACTTAGGGCGCTGGTTGCCTGTCCGGCATAATTTCGCCATAGTAATTGGAGTATTTGGAGCCCTCCTGGCTCATGTAGCAGAAATCTGGCTGTTTGCTTACGGTTACTACTTTATGGTGAATTCGCCTTATTTTGGGACTTTAGTGGGCAATTTTAATGGCAGCCTGCTCGACTGTGCTTACTTCTCTTTTACCACATATACCTCTTTAGGCTTTGGGGATATCGAACCCCTGGGGCACTTGCGCTTTACTGCAGGGCTGGAAGCGCTGACAGGGTTGGTTATGATCACATGGACGGCTTCATTTATGTTCCTGAAAATGCAAAGGGTCTGGGATATTTAAACTGATTACAACTTCATTCTCGCAGTGCGACCAGGCCTCTGTTTCGGTTTTTGTGCAGGATAGAAGGCCTGGTAATGCCGCAGTAAATAAATATGTCTCTCGACACTGCGCCACAATTTGCCAAATGGATGTACCCAGTAGAGCCAGCGCGCAACTTTTGCTCGTTCCACATTCGACTTTACGATGCTTGAGGCGTGCGCTGTTTCCCAAAGCAAATGAGGCTCTACACCATACAGTTTCAGATCAAACTGCCAGAAGTGATCAAAGACTTTATCAATCGGCTCGAAAATACGATTGGCATGGCCCAGGATCTTTTCCATACCCTTACGGTTAAGCAAATACCCTTGGGCACCGCACCAGCCGCGTTCAGGGCGAACCAGCTTGTGAATGCCGTCATTCAGTGTCTTGATAATCTTGCGTTTGCGTACTTTAAGCCCCATCAGCCGGATCATTTCAATTTCTTCCGGTAGGCGCTCAAGCTCGGCCAGTATTTTGCCAAAATCCGGCTCCAACTGTACATCATCTTCCAGGATGCAAACCCGGTTGAGACCGGCTTGGTAGGCGAGACGGATAGCGCGCAAGTGGGCTAAGTAGCAGCCAACTTCAGAGTTTTTAAGTGCGCATAGGTGGCGCCAACGGGTTGTACGATTGCAAAGGACTTCATCACCTTCAAACCTGGGAAGGGCAGAGCGTCCATCGACACCGCTGACTAAAGCGGTTCGCAGTCTTTGGGACTTGAGGGTTTCCAGAAGGTTATAGACGGTTCCTCCCTCTGGGTGGAGGCTGATAATCCAGCAGGGAGTTTGGGCTATAAAAAGAGGGATCTTCTGCGGTTTGCGCTGCAGCCTGGGGCGAAGACTAAGCGGAAGGCGCCGTTTTAGGCGGTGTTGGGGGAATAGAGGTTGCCGTAAGCGGACGGGCTTGGTCACAACTACAGTAGGGCTCCCAATTTCGGCGTACACATAGACTCCCAACCCCCAGAGGGAGAAAAGTGACCGTAACTAGAAAGCTTCTGCATAACGTTAACCTCAGTCACTGCAAGCAAACTGGTAGTGTTGGCAAAGCCTTACTTCCATTTAGGCGATCAAGTGGAGAATGGTTTTCTCAATGGATATTAGTGATCGACTAAAAAGTCAGAGTATTACATGCACCGTTACAGCTGGATGGTGCTAGGCCTAAAATAAGTTGCCTTCTAGTCTGAGTGGGTGATTGATTTTCCTCAAAGTGCAAGGGAGGCTTTGGAATGAAAAAAGAGCAACAAAAGTGCTAAAGGGAATATGCAAACCCATTTGATATTGGCCAAAAACTATTGGCAATAATTGTTTGATACCACATAAGAATTTTATAGGTACTACGGAAATTTATATGAAGTCAGATTTAATTAAGATGGCGCTGATCCTTGGGCTATTGAGCTGCGTTGGCCCAGTCGCTATCGATATGTATTTGCCGGCATTGCCGGATATTGCAGCAAGTTTTGGTGCCCCTATTGAGGCAGCACAGTACACCCTGATGTCTTATTTCATTGCTTTTGGAGTTTGCCAGCTTATTTATGGGCCGGCTTCGGATATGTTTGGGCGCAAGCCCCCCCTGTACTTCGGGCTACTTCTTTTTACCCTTGCATCAGTTGGCTGCGCTGTGGCCCCGACCATTGAATCGCTAATAGCTTTGCGCTTTTTGCAGGGAGTAGGTGCTGCTTCAGTAATGTCTATTCCGCGAGCGGTTATACGTGATCATTATACCGGTGCTCGTGCGACCCGCTTGATGACTACAGTAATGCTGGTAATTTCTATCTCCCCGATGCTGGCGCCGCTGATTGGCAGTATCTTAATAGTACCCTTTGGCTGGCGCAGTGTTTTTATCCTGATTGCCCTGTTAACCCTCGCCAGTCTACTTTTGGCTGTAAGCAGTTTACCGGAGACGCTTGAGCGAAAGCATCGTGTTCCATTCCAGTTCAGTGCCATGTTGGGGGCTTTTTCTACACTTTTACGCGATCCGGTTTACATGGGATTGACTTGCATAGGTGGCTTGGGCATTGCCAGTTTCTTTTCCTTTCTTGCCACGGCTTCTTTTTTGTATACAGGGTTTTACGGTCTTACTCCGACAGAGTTCAGCCTGGCGTTTGCTTTAAATGCCCTTGGTTTTTTTGTTTCAAGTCAATTTGCTGCAAATCTTGGAATGCGTTTTGGTTCAGTAGCAGTGGTGAAGTGGGCCACTGCCGGTTTTGCCATAAGTTCTCTTGTGATGTGCGCTGTGACTTTTGCCGGTTTTGATGAGTTTGTTTTATTAGTGGCAATGCTACTGGCGACCAACGTGTTTCTCGGCCTGGTAATCCCCACTTCAATGGTGCTTTCCCTTGAGGAGCATGGGCCTATTGCAGGCACCGCTGCAGCGTTGGGCGGAGCCCTGCAAATGTTACTGGGTGCATTGTCGATTGTGTTAACCAGTCTGGTATTTGATGGAACTCCCCAGCCTCTGACTGCCGCCATCGCAACTTGTGGTGTGGCCGCATTGGTAATATCTCGGTTGACCCTACGCGGTATTGCGCATCTGGCGGTACCCTCAAGCTGAGGAGCTCATTAATCCGATAGGTTTTTTAGTGGCTCAATGGAGTTATGTAACAATGGAAAATGTATTGGTTTACTCTGACAGTGTTTCCTGGGGCGTCATCCCTGATACCAGGAAGCGTATGGCTTTTCACTTGCGTTGGCCTGGAGTACTTGAGCGAAGCTTGAATGAAAAAGGCTGTGACGTGCGGGTGATAGAAAACTGCCTGAATGGTCGTAAAACAGTGTGGGATGATCCGTTCCGGGAGGGGCGGAAGGGGGTTGGTGGCCTGGCGCAAGTGATAGAAATGCACTCACCACTTAAGTGTGTTCTGTTGATGTTGGGAACCAATGATTTCCAGGATACTCATGATAATAAAGCCTGGATGGCCGCTCAGGGGGTGGCAAAGTTGGTGTCAGTAATCAGACAAGCACCCATTGAGCCCGGCATGTCGATTCCTAAAATATTGATTATTGCTCCATTGGCTATCAATAACCCCAAAGGTATTATCGGCCATAAATTTGCGGGGGCTGAGCAGCGCTGTAAGGACTTTCCAGCAGAACTGGAAAAAGTATCCCGGGAGCTAGGCACCCACTACCTGGATGCCAACACTTTAGTCAAGGTTAGTGATATTGATGGTATTCATCTCGATGAAGACCAGCACTCCATTCTTGGCCAGGAAGTTGCTGATTACCTGCGGAAAATAAAAGTCTTAAGTTGGCCCTAGAGGTATACTTCCCAAATAGAAAAGGGCACCGGGAAATCTCTGGTGCCCTTTTCTAACCCAAGCTTTTAAGATGTACAGTATCAGGTGTAGGCACCGCTACTATAGATCAGCTCGTAGCTATGGCTGTAGAGTTCCAGGATGTTTCCGAAGGGGTCTTCCATATAAATCATGCGATAGGGTTTCTCTCCCGGGTAGTAATACCTGGGCTTGGGCATGCGCTTTTTACCACCGGCGGCGACTATCCTTTCAGCCAGCTCTTCAAGGTTTGGGTCCTGCACGCAAAAATGGAATATACCAGTCTTCCAGTATTCAAAATTATCTTTTGGGTTTTCCTGGTTAGGAAACTGGAATAGTTCTACTCCGATACGGTCACCGGTTGACAGGTGGGCAATGCGAAAGCTACCCCATTTGGCCCCAAAGACATCGGTGCACATCTCTCCAATAGCGCTATGATCTTCATTGATTTCCGTTGGCGGCATAATCAGATACCACCCCATGACCTCTGTGTAAAACTTAACAGCCGCCTCGAGGTCTGGCACCGATATGCCGATGTGAGAAAAATTTCTCGGATAAACATTCTTCATTGGTGGTTCTCCAAAAGTTACGTCCGTTTCTAAGTTACTGTGGATAATCCATTACGTATAATTATGATTTGTGATTATTTTGAGTAATTTTTGTAATGATAAATCCTGTGTGGCTGCGCAGTTTCTGTGCATTGGTAGAATTGGGCAGCTTTACCAGAACGGCGCAGCACCTGCACATGACCCAGTCTGGCGTCAGTCAGCACTTGCGTCGGTTAGAGGACTTTCTAGGGCTATCTCTGATCCAGAGGAATGGAAAGCAATTCACCCTTACACAGGCGGGTGAAAAGTTATATATCGAAGCCCAAGATATCGTCGATTCTCTCTCTACACTGGGTCAACGTCTCAGTGAAGATCCGGCTTATGAAGGGCAAGTGAGAATCCAGTCTCCCGGTAGTGTCGGGCTAAAGCTATACCCCAAATTACTGAATTTGCAGAAGACATACCCGAAACTCACCATAGACTATCGCTTCGCCCCTAATAGTGGCGTAGAAGAATCCATACTTGGATACAAGGCGGATATCGGGTTTATGACCACCCCCTCGACGCTGACGGAAATAGCAAGCCAGCCCGTGGGGAGGGAGGAGCTACTTTTGGTGACCCCTGCGTCAGTTAAGAGGTTGAGTTGGCACTCATTGGTACAGCTCGGATACATCGGCCACCCAGATGGCGCCCATCAGGCGGGCTTGTTGCTGGGCGCCAATTATCCCGACTTTCAACATGTGGATATGTTTGCTCTTAAGGGATTTTCGAACCAAATTAGCTTGATTCTAGAACCTGTCAGTATGGGCTTGGGTTTTACTGTACTGCCTGCCCATGCAGTAAATGCCTTTAAGAATTTCGGGCAGATTAAACCCCATCGCTTGGAGCACTCTATTAGTGAGACTTTGTTTCTGGTTACCCGCCGCCACAAAGTGATGCCGGCGCGGATAGAAACTGTGATCGCGCTAACCAAGGAATGGCTTTAATCAATTGGAACGCCTCGGGTATTGTATGTTGCGTTTTATCTCATATTTGTTTTTCGGAATGCTTGCCTTGAGTGCGAAAGCTGAGTTAATACCCAATTCACCTATCCAGCAGGAAAAAGACGAGATATTGATGTTGCTCACCTACTCGGTTGCTTACTTGGATTGGGTGGATCCAAAAGAAAAGCAAAAGCGAGGGTACAATATTGCAGCGGTCCTGTATGACAACAAGCAGGACAAAATTTTAGGAGTGCAGCGCAATGCGGTTGGCTTGTGTCGAGATAAAACCCAACATGCTGAAGTGCGAGTAATGCAGCAGTGTATTGGTAGTAAGTGCAGGGGTAAAGAGACTGATTACCTGGCTGATACTACGATTTATAGCACTCTGGAGCCCTGTATGATGTGTGGAGGTATGATGATTTTTCTTGAAGTTTCCAGAGTTGTTTATGGTCAGTCAGATCCGAATTTTGGGAAAAATATAGAAAGACTAAAGCAGGATTTTAAATCCAACTGTAAATATAAAATTGAGTCGAAGCAGCATGTGGAAAATATTTGTAAGATAGATATTCCCGCAACCTATAGAGCCAGGAATATTTCTTCTGGGCCATCTACTTTGCTACAGAGAGCACAGCTTGAAGGGGCATTTTTCAGTTATCGTTTGTTATTTGGTAGTGTAATGACAGATTTTCTGATGAGTGCAGAAGCGAAGAATATTTATCGCACTGCCCACCAGCGTTTGGTGGAGTTCAAACCTAAATATCAAGCAAATAATATTGTGCTGTCTGAGAGTCAAAAACAGTTGAAGCAATTAAAAAATACTCAGGGAGATATTGATCGATGTATAGTGGGGGAGCTGCGCTAACACTATATAATTTCATCTGAAAAATATTGGAGTGTTTACTCCAGAACAATCAGCTAAACTGTTAAGGGAGCGAGTGATATAAGCCATAGCTATATACTCGCTAATAGTATTTGAACTCACTGTAATATTAACGGCCAGATCTTTAGAGTTTAAATAAGCTCACCTTGGTGGAAAACATATTGATTTACTTATTGCCTGGCTTGTTTGAGCATTGACTTATTTGATCAAGTATTTCTCCAGCGTTTATAGGATTCTTCATATGCAACAACCGTTGAGAATCCCAATGCTTTTGCAATTTGCATTTTATCCATGGATTGGATATCCAGTGAATTCAACTTCTCCCTCCGAGCTAAATCCAGTATACGCCTGAAAGAAGTATTTTGTGCATTTAGACGAATCTGCAAGGAGCGCTTATTAACTTGTAGTATATCTGCCAAAAAATCCAGACTGGCCGCACCCTCAGGTAAGTAATCTTTGATAATATCTTTGCATCGATTAGGTAGAGACTCATCTGATTTCATCTTCTGGAGCTGTTTTTTGGCAGCCAGTTTATTGAAGTCAAGGGAGGGTTTCCCTGGACTGCATAATTGTTTATCAAGTATAGAGTTGTCAAAACTGATGCAGTTTTTGTGATGTCCAAATTCAATGGGAACATTAATCAATGATGCTGCATTGTTCATCAATTCGGAATTATGATGAGTGAAGTGGATGACCGGGTGGCAGCTTTCATAATCGACAACAATATCTGAAATTAGTTTGAAGATGATTCCAATATTCAATTCGACTTGTTGTGTGGTGAATGGTGAAAAGCTGGGAATTAAAATATCAAAGCTGGAGCGCTCAGCCCCCTCACTGAATAATCCCTGATAGCCTTGCGTGCCAAGTTGCTGGAATTGCGTGCCAAGGCTAACAAGATGGCGAACGGTAGGGCAAGCCATTAAGACATGCGCAAATGCCTGAATGCTGGAAATTGATACATCTAGACCGGTACGAAACGCTATGGTGTTATCACTGAAGTAGTTGGATACTTCTTGAAGTGCTTGCCCGGTCAACCTTACTGGTACGCGATGTTGTAGATTCTGTAACTTAGAGTAATGATCATCATATATATTCTTTAACTTATCTCTTGGAAACCCCAAGTTTTGCCAGTATTGCACGTGACGATAAGTGGATGTTGCCAACCCTGTTGGCTCAGAAGCATAAAGTTCCTGGATGTTGGTAGTCATACTGAATTTTTGTACTGCTAATAATCTATTGAACCAGTCATTAAATGATAAATAGATTGTTTTGTGAGTTTCTTAAGCCAATGTATAAAGTAATGCTATTGTAGTATGAATTTAACACTCAAAGTGTGAAATTGAACCATTTTTTTGACCAGCAATTTGGATTTAACAAGACAAGGTTCTTTCTCGGCTTACGAGTGATAACCTTTTGCTGTACTGGTGGGAATGTTCCCAGTTTCAGTGATTATTAGGGAACAATTGATATCTCAATTTGTCTCATCAGCGGAGATGTAACTAACAGAGTGTATTCTTATATTTCCGAAGCATGGGAATAGCTTCTCTATTAGAATATCACTCAAAAGCTTTTAATGATATCCGAAACTCTGAATTATCGATAATATAAGTCTATAGCTAAGTTGTATCTGTTTGAGTTAGTCCTGATGTAAGTGATATCTCAATAACAAAATTAAATTTTCTTATATTAATCTGGTAAGTAAGTATATTCTGAATATCTAAGTGGAAGATTATAGCTTTCGAATATTTATCTGGGGTGCTTTCTGTGTAATAGAGATAACCTAACGGCCTAATAATATTTTTTATCTTTTTTTACTATTTTGGCTTATCGAAACTAGTGGAGTCGTTAGTTCTATTCAGGGTTTTTTGTCGAATTTTTAATCTCTTTAGGGTTTCAGTAAGGGTAATCCGAATATTATTAAAATAGAGGCAGTTCAAAATTTCCTTATCAGAAAACACGAAAAAAATTACTCTTTTTCGTCAATCTATAAGCTGTGGAACTAGTCCTGACTGCATGTGACTGAATTCACGGTCGGTATGTATCTGCGCGATTTAGTATCTGGCCAGTGCTGCATGTTGTAGCCGATTTCTATATGGCCATTTAATTCTGTAATTAGCAAATAATTGTTTGCTTTTAAAGTAGAGAATAGTAGAAATGAATAACAGTAGCTTGCCTCTGGCACTTCTGATTACCGCTGCATTAGCTGGTTGTGGTGGCGGTTCGTCATCTGGTGAATCCGACGATGAGACCACGCCCCCTTCGGCAAATTCTGATATACCGAACCCAGGAAACGGATTAGTAATATCGTCTTTCACCTTGGTCAATTCACAGGGCAACTCGGATATTGTTTCACTAACCGATGGTACAGACATATATCTAAGTCAGGTTGGAAGTCAATTAAATATTAGAGCAAATAGTGATCAGGCAGAGAGTGTGGTATTTGAGTTAACAGGGGCTCAGACACACAATATGATTGAAAACGCCTCACCATATGCTCTATTTGGTGATGATCAGGGTGATTTTAATCATTGGACCCCCGTAGTCGGAACTTACACCCTTACCGCTACACCTTACTCCCAGGATGATGGGGTAGGTTCTGCCGGAACCAGTGCCTCAATTACATTTACTGTAAAACAGAACGATGGAACCGACCCGACAGATCCGGACCCAGATCCGACGGATCCTCCGGGGCCTGTCGACCCGGATGATATCGGCCATAGTGAACATTGTACTGTTTCCGGTACGCTGGAAAAGTGGCACCGAATAACGATTACTTGTGATGATTTGTATGCATCAGAAAATAATGATGCTACGTTTACCGATTATCGATATAACGTGACATTCACACAAGGTGACTTGTCCTACACAGTGCCTGGTCATTTCGCTGCTGATGGTAATTCGGCCAATACGGGTGCTACTGAAGGAACAAAATGGCGTGCCTACTTTTCACCGCCAACTTCAGGTAAATGGTTCTTCGATGTATCTATGAGACAAGGGAGCCAAGTTGCAGTTGATCTAGATACAAATGCAGGCAATGCTGTTTCATTTGATGGTGAAAATGGTTATTTCCCTGTATTGCAATCCACAGCACCTGAGCTTGATATGAGGAGTAAGGGGTTACTTATACATAAAAAAGGAACCCGCTACTTACAGCATTTGGGGGATAAGTCAGTATATATAGAAGGTGGGATGGATAGCCCAGAAAACATTTTTGGTTATTCAGACTTTGATAATACAGAAAAACACTACAACGTAAATTCCTGCAAAGGTATATTACACAATTTTGAGCCCCACCTTGATGATTGGAATAATGGAGATCCCACCTGGAAAGACAGTAAAGGAAAAAGCCTTATTGGTTTAGTTAACTATATAGCTGAAAAAAATGTCAATGCAATTTACATTATGGCAAACACCGAAAGTGGTGATGGTTGTGATGCCCACCCTTGGGCAGTATATGATGGTAACCATCGGGCGTTTGATGTCAGTAAATTAGACCAGTGGGAGGTCGTAATGGATCACATGACCAGTAAAGGTATGTTGATTCACTTTATGACACAGGAAACAGAGAATAATAAAATTCTGAATAACGGTGACTTAGGGCTTGAACGCAAACTATATTATCGGGAGATGATTTCCCGTTTTGGTCATCACCCTGCACTGCAATGGAATATGGGTGAGGAGACTACTCTTAGTCAAGAGCAACACAAGGCAATCGCTCAATACTTAAAAGACGTGGATCCCTACGATCATCCCACTTTACTCCATACTTATGGTGGTCAATGGGATCAGCACTATCGACCATTGTTGGGAAATAGTAATTTTGATGGACCGAGCATTCAGATTGGTAATATTCCTAGTGATGCAAACCATCGTAACGCGCCATATCAGATGAGCAGAAAATGGCTGGCTGAGTCCCAAACTAATAACCATCTTTGGTATGTTACCTTCACTGAAGCTTCCGGCGGGCAAGCGCCTGTACCTTATTCTGAGGTTACCCAAGTTCAGAGGGTCAATTGGATGTGGGGCAGTGTGATGGGAGGCGGAGCAGGATTTGAATGGTACTTAAAGAACCCTGGGGCTGGCCACGCGTATGACCTAGCAGTAGAGAACCTGAGAGAGTTTGATAACCATTGGGAGCAAACTGGCCACTTTGTTAAATTTTTCAACGATATTCTGCAAAACCAACTTGAAGTTAATTTACACAGTTTAAATGTGGATAATGAAGTAACTTCAACCAATAACGATTGGGTACTTTCAGATAGCGGTAATGCCTATTTAATTTACTTGCGCGAAGGTGGTACGACCAATATTGAGATTTCAAATGAGGATACCTATAAGGTTTACTGGTTCAATCCAAGAAGCGGCCAGTTGACTCTGGGTAATCAACTTGACGGAATGGGTACTCATAGTATTGGCACTGCCCCAACAGAAGCTAATCAGGACTGGGCAGTAGTAATCAAAGCGGAAGGTATAAACAGTAATGTTCACCCGGATATTGTAAAAGTTATACCAATTAACCCTGATGATGTTTTACTCGAACCTCAAACTAGTTGGATGGATAGCTACTCTATTGGTGATCAATGTTTTTGTGAGTCAAATTTTGACCACAATGTTGCCGATATTATGGTCTCGACAGACCATGGAACAATGACGGTTAAAGAAGCTTGTGACCTAATTGGCCCGGGTCCAGGATCGGCTGGCCGTCCCAAGTACAATGATATTCAGTGTGGTAACGGCCCGGCAAATGATGCTGGTGATGAAAACTACTGTCCTGGCCGTGTGGATATAGGTAAAGAAGGATGTGGTCATATCGGTCCGATTTGGAATTTTGACAAGTTAAATCCAGATCAACCTAAAGGTGACTACACAGAACAAAATGGTCTGGTAATTATGGAGGCTGAAAATACTGATTCAAATCTAGATGAGTGGGTAAAGAAAAATAATATTGGCGGTCATACAGGCAATGGATATCTTGAATTTAATGGCAATACACCACTAAATGGCCCACCTAAATCACCCCTAGAATATACTTTCAATATTACAAGGAGTGGCCTGTATTATTTGCATCTGCACGCTGCAAAAGAAAACTTAGTGTATGAGGGTGAATTTCGTACAGATCTGGCAAATGATGCTTACTTTCGACTTGAAGGAAATTATGAGGCGGGACCTAATGCCGGTAATAGTCATGGTAAAGATGCCCCTCTGGAACTATTGAAAAAAGATACAAAGTTCTTTGGTGGAGAACACAATAAATTTGTCTGGGAATCTGGCAATCATTTAGATCCTGGTGGTCATAACAATAAACGTGTTGCCGTTTATAAGCTAAACGCAGGCGAAACGTATAAACTGGTGATGTCAGGCCGCTCGCAGAAATTTAAGGTAGATAGAATAGTTTTTCGGCATATTGATGTACCTGAATCTGATGCAGAGAATATAAATAATCCAGAAACCGTTGAGTAGTAACTGTTGCAGTGAGAGCCATGGATGGCTCTTTCGGCTGGATCATTATAGTTGTTCAATTGGGGACTACTTCATTGCTAAAGGTAGTAACTAAGGCTGTATGAGGCTTGGGTCGCCATGGATCATTAGATTATAAAAGTACACTATTGGTGAATAATGAAACTTCAAATAATAAAAAATTTATTTTGGTTGTCGATTGCTTTTAATTCTTTCCAGTCTCAAGCTTTCGAGCCAAAGTCGGATTTTTCGGTGAATTTAGAGCGGGTTCGGTATTGCCAGAATTTTTGGTGCCTCAAACAAGACACTTTATCTGAGTATAGAGCCTGGGAGGTAGAGGGCGTCAGTAATAGCCGTCAGCTTCATACTCAGATTGCTAGAGTACGAAACCCAGCACGCGATAATGTAAGAAACTTGGTATTTATTGCTTCGGGACAACAGCCACCAGGAAATGGTGTCGAAAGCTCTGTGACAGGCCAGAGAGCTGGATTTAAAAAAGACTGTGGTATATTAAAAAAATCTTGCTCTCGCAGCATCGATGGCCGTTCACTTGCTCGGCAGTTGCTAGATTCAGAGCATTTCCCAACAGATGCGACCTTTTTGGCGATTGCTTTTGATACGCAATTTAATCAGATGATTGGTAGTAATGAGAAGTCTCGTATAGAAAGGGCATACCTCAGTTGGCTAAAGTCAAAGGCTTATGCCTCCAATCTTGAGACTATTTACTTGGCGGGTTCTTCTCGTGGTGGTTGTCTCGTTATGAGACTGGCGAAAGCTATGCGAGCTGATCCAGATTTTCGTAATATTCGAACTGTTGTCCACAGTTTTGATGGTGTTTGTAAATGGACTCAAAATGAGTTGGGATTAACTTCTTCATATCATCGTAATCCCATGAATTCTAGCTACTTAAGCTATTATACTGACCTCCATACACAATTTCCTTATAAAGATAATTTATACCTTCGGCAGTTGACTGGTGGGGCTGAGGTCATTGAATTATCTGGGGTTCACTCTTTTGCTTATACAGCTCAAGATACTGACTTAGGGTGGTATTCACAGAGATGGGTAAATTTGGATCATACTACCATCGGTCGGGACATGAGTCAGGACGTGAGGAATCAAACAATAGTACCCTTTTTACAGCACTTAGATGATGTGCTTTAGTTTTAGAATATTTTTTATCCACTTACCTTTAGGCGTTGGTAGCTACTAAGCCACGGCCATGATAACTACATTGAGTAGTTATCATGGTGGCTACACTCTTTTTCTAATCTCCAGCAGTGAATTTTCTTATTTGAAAGTATATTTTGTATGCTTTTCATTCCTATTGCTAAAAAATTTGTACTCACGTATGGAGTGATCTAAGCAGAAAATTAAAGCATTGTTAGCATGAAGATATTGGAAGTAATTGAGTCACTTCTAAATAATGTTTATGTCAATCAGGCCCTTTTTGCTTAGGGCTTGGTAGTTTTCTATTGAGAAAGTGCGCTTATAAATCGGGTTTTCATGCCCTTTAGGGGATGGCGATTGCATCTACTTATGGGTGTACTCTTAGTAGTTCAGTTTCTAAATGAAAATGGATGACACTACTCGATACATACCAAACAATAGGCACAATAGAGATACATTAAATTGAGGTTGAATTAAGTGACTTTTTTCTAATATACATATTACACAATATTGTATGATTGGGTTTTCTCTGTAATATTACACAAAAAGGAAAATAGGGACTATTGTCGTAATATTCACTATGTATCAGTTTACTTATGAGCCCACTCCAAAAAATGTTCTGTTGGATCTAATGGGTGTTAATAAACGACATGAGCTGACGACTAGCCAGCTGGGTTATATATCTGATGCATTTGATATTTCTATCAATAATCTGCGGGTAACATTAAATAGATTGGTCGGTGCCGGTCTGATTACTCAGAATGGGCGAGGCATGTACCGTTTAACGGAAAAGGCTCTGGCCAAACGAGCTTTTATTAACCGTTGGCAGCAAAATGCCTTCCACTATGATAATTGGGATTATCGCTGGCTCGCCTGTCATTTGCCCAAAGGTGTATCGCGTGCGGTCCGCGCAAAATCAATACTGGTACTTGAATGGTATGGCTTTGCTGCTGGTCTAGATCACCTATGGGTGCGCCCGAACAATTTAATCATCAATCATGCGGAATTGACCCTAACCCTGATAAGGCTTGGTCTCGAAGAGAGTGCTCATTGCTTTGTGTTGCAGGACGTACCGGACATATTAGTTAGTCACTGGGCGCACCACTTATGGGATATCGAACGGCTCGATAGTGAATATGATGCTCTTATACATTCGCTTGAAAGCAGCCTTACATCCCTGGCAGCAAAGTCTGTTAGTGCTTCGTTGCATGAAACATGTCGCTTGGGTGGTGAGGCGATCCACCGTTTAGCGGTCGATCCTTTACTACCAAAAGTTATTAGGCCACAAAAGAAGTATCAGCAACTAAAGAAAATTGTACGTAAATATGATCGTGTAGGCCGCAATATTTGGCTGGAGCAACTGCAGAAATTAGGTGTTGACACATAATCAAAAAAGGTACCCCGCGATGAATATTCCTGTGAGTAAAGAAGAGGTAAAGCCATTTCTGGAGCGCAGTGATGCCAAAGCCTGGTGGGTAGTAGTCAGCACTTGGCTCGGAATAATAGGTATTTTCGTCGTGGCAGCACTACTGCCACACTGGTCAACTTACATTATTGCAGTATTCTTACTAGCGGGGCGGCAGCAAGCTTTGGCGGCTATTATGCATGAAGCGGGTCACAAAACACTTTTCGCAACTCGCTCCTATAATAAATTTGTTGCCAAATGGTTGTCTTCACCATTTTTATTGATGGATGGTGAAACTTATATAAAAAGCCACATGCTTCATCACCGGAGAGCAGGGACAGATCAAGATCCAGATCTACAGAACTATAAAGATTACCCCGTGACCAAATTGAGCTTGGTGAGAAAGTTTACCAGGGATTTTTTGGGGATTACTGGTTTAAAGGCTAATTTATACTTATTTCTAAGTGGACGAGATCTATTAAGCAGAAAAAAGCGGATTAATTTTCAGTTAACACGTGGTTTATTTGTTAACGGTGTCATGTTTTCGATGTTATGGGCTTTTGGCTTTCCACAGCTTTATATATTATGGGTTATAGCCTACCTCACCGTATATATGGCTATTATACGGATGCGCCAGATCGCCGAACATGCAGGTGTTAAAGACCTCTACCATCTGGAACCTAAATATAATACACGTTCGGTTCCAAGGGGTATCTTGGGATTACTGTTTGTTAGCCCCACTGATGGTCTGAGTTACCACTGTGAACATCATGCATTTATGGCGGTCCCCACATATAACCTCAAAGCGCTGCATAAATTGCTGAAGGAGCGCGGTTATTACGATGATGTTGAGTTGGCCGATAATTACCTAGGTGTTTTGAAGCAGGTGGTAAGGTAAGGATTAGCGACAGCTAAATTTTCACTTGTACGTTGTTTCTCACCAATTGTATTCCCCCTAGAGCTGACTAAAGGCCATAGTATTGATGATAGTTACCTCGATAAAGCCCGGCACCGGTCTCTCACTGGTGCAGGGCCTTGTGAGCAAACTTTGCAAGGGTATTGGTAATTTGCTTGATCAGAGAGGATTTTAGATTCCATACATGCCAGTACAGCGGAATTTTCAGATGTTGATCTGGGGTGAGCTTTATCAGGGTGCCCCTTTTCAGTAAATCGGCAACTTGAATATCCGGTGCCATTCCCCATCCAAGTCCTAAAGTCAGGAAGTTGAGAAAGCCCTTTGAGGATGGGATTTCGTGTGAGGGATACTGTCCTGCCTCAATTCCCCAAAACTGCTTAAGATAACGGCTCTGTAACTGGTCTTTGTAATTGAACTCGACGGCAGGAGCATAGCGAAATTCATCCACATCTACCGGATCGGAGAAGTACTGCTCCTTGAAGGCCTGAGTGCATACCGGGTAGTAGGCCATATGTCCCAGTAGCAGGGACTGGCATCCCTGCAGATTACTGGTTACAGAACTAACACAGCCGATAACTTCACCGTTCTTCAGTAATTCATGGGTGGCATCCTGGTCATCTACCTTCAGGTCTACGAGCAGGTGCTGTGAGCGGATCAAGGGTGTGATGGCTTTTAAAAACCAGGTATCCAGACTGTCCGAATTGAGGGCAATGCGCACCTTGTTTTGGTTGCTATAGCGGGTCTTGCTACCCTCTGGATCGATATCCTCCAGCAGCTCATGTTGCAGCAGGTTCATCTGTTGGTAGTAGCCCATTACTTTCAGGCCGGCTTCCGTTGGACGTAGGGGGGTAGACCTGATCAGCAGGGCCTGACCAACCTGTCCCTCCAGGGCTTTGATACGCTGGGACACCGCAGATTGGCTTACATGAAGCAGTGATGCGGCCTTGTCAAAGCTCTGCTCCTCCACCACAAAGGCGAACGCCTGTAGTTGCTTTAGATCTAGCATAAGATTTTCTTATGATGGCTCAAAATAATTAAATTTACTTATTCTAGCGCCCCTCTTAATCTCTCGCCACTTCCCAGGTCCGCAGGCCCGCGGACAAGACTCAATAGCTACAGGAGGCACCGTGGTTTCGGGTTTGTTACTGGCCCCTATGACAAAGGGCTTTATCACCACTATCAGTTTGATCATGGCGATTGGCGCGCAGAATGCGTATCTACTAACGCAGAGTATTCGTCGCCAGTATCACTACAGTATCGCCGCGCTGTGCGTCTTGATGGACATTGTTCTGATCACCTGTGGTGTTTACCTCGTATCACACCTGGCCCAAGCGGAAGGCAACTGGATGGTCTGGTTGACCTGGTTGGGAGTGGCCTTCCTGGTTGGCTACGGCGCTATGGCATTTCGCTCCGCTTTAACCAATAAAGGGCTTGAGGATAAGAAGGAATGGGTTAAATCGAGACGCTCGGCTCTGATCACCGCGGTAGCGCTGACCCTGCTAAACCCCCATGCCTATGTGGATACCGTAGTGCTGATCGGGTCGGTTGGTGCCCAGTATGCCGGGGAAGGTACTCTGTTCTTCGTGATTGGTGCCTGCAGTGCCTCGGTACTCTGGTTCGCGCTGTTATCAGTAGGTGGCAGTATGATGCAACCGCTGTTTAAGAATCCGAAGACCTGGCGTGTGCTGGATGTTCTGGTGGGTATTATGATGTGGTCGATTGCGGCAAGCCTGCTTTGGGCTAGCTAATTTTACAAAAAGTTATCAATCGATGTGAAATTGGGGTCTACCGATTTATCTCGTAGGCCCCTATATAGGCCCTTATAGAAGCTAGACCAGTTTCAACTCCAGTGAAGGGGCACAGTTGTATGGGCCTTCACTAAATATACGGTTTTTCAGAGTATTGGTGAATGGGTTACGTTCTTATGGCAACCTTCTCACTTTCTTGTTGTTGAGCACTCTCCGCATCTTGAGCACTGGTACTTAAAGTGCGCCCCAACTTGACAAATGGCCTTTCAATAAGCCAGTAAATCAAGGTTGCCAGCGCTATACTGGCCAATGTTGTTACAGACAGATAAACGGATAAAGGGAAGCCTGAAAAAACTTGGCCCCAAGGCTGGGATATAGACCATTTCATCACGTATATCATGCATAAGTGAAATAAATAAATGGAATAGCTGATTGTTCCCAGGGTGGCGAAATGTCGTATGGAATTTAAAGGTAATGATATTACTGAGAGGAAAATACTCAGAGCAATCAGGTGCGACAGTCCAAAGCGAACAGGCTCACTACTAATGGAATTACCGAAAAGGTGCAAGCTTAGCACCAGTATAGGGATAGAGAACGTTGAAGCTATAGCCAATACAGCATAGCGATGAAACCTCTTGGTCTCAAAACAGTAACGGAGTAAGGCTCCACAGCACATTACGGCTATACCATAAGGGATATAAGTGATTGTTACTGGTAGTTGTAGCTGTAAAGCTGGTGAGTGTTCGAAAAGCTGTAGACAGATAAATAAAGACAGCGTCGCCCAACAAAGCAATAAAAGGTTCTTTGGATTCCCTAGTAGTTTAAGGGCAAACATCATTGCACATAGTAAGTAGAAAATAAGCTCTGCAGTAAGGGTCCAGTATAACTTCTGCAAATTTTCAAAGCCCAGGAGTCCTTGCAGCATAGTGGTATTTGCCAAGATAGCTACTGGCGAGAAAATGTGACCAGCAAATAACCATGTAAAGCCAACTGCGATAATGAGAGAAACCCAGTACGTGGGGTAAAGTCGAAAGAAGCGTCGTATAGCAAAGCACTTTAGAGGACGATTCGCTTCAAGCAGACTATGAGGAATTACATAGCCAGATAACAAAAAGAAGCAGAGAACACCTATTCTGCCAAAATCCAACTGGCTAATAAAATTAGCGAGGTCTGTCCCATGCAGGGCAATATTAGGTACTTGAATGAATACTTCGCTACTATGCTGCCAAACAACCAAAAGAGCTGCCAGTCCACGTAGGGTATCAAGATTAAGTAAGCGCTTACTCATGGTTGACAACCTCTATCCCTGGCCAATCGTAAGAAGTTGAACACTTCTTGTTACTACTCTATTACTATTGCCATAAAATGAATTGACTAAAAGCCAATCAAAAGGCTTATTTTGGTAACTACTTTCCTTTGATACTACCATAAATCAACAAGATGTAGCTCTGTCCAATTTTTTCTTATTGAATGATTATGAGGTTCTCCGATGACTCTTTTTTGCGAAAGAGTTAGTGATAAGAATCAAACTTCTAATCTGATGAATATATTGATAAGTATGTTTCTGACGAATCATAATTTTCCTTTCGAAATTAAAAAATAGAAAGTGATGTATGGAAAGAGATCATTTCTTATAACAATATCTTTTCAGCCAAATTTTTAAAAAATGTGGGTCTTTGTTAATCAAAATCGTAGGGGTACAAACTGATTCGTTATTAGAATTGTAAATAGAAGAAAAATAAGGGTGCAGGCTACCCAAGTGATTGCAATTGAAAGAGGCAGGGTGCGCATTTTCATACCATGTTCTTTATGGTTCTTATCGGTGGGATGGCTTTCAAGCGAGCAGTGTCCTAAATGAGGTGCAGGCCCATCCCGCCCTGGTAAAGTCATACACCCATGTTTCAAGTGGTTTTTAACCAGGTAATAGTTAATAGGGTAAGCGATTATTCCACCGACGATAGTTGCAAGGCTCATTCGGAACCAAAATGTGGCATTTGTGGGTTCTTCTGATCCGGGCCATAGCGAAGCCAGTATTACCATAGTTGGAATCATTCCTCCCATCACCATATTCATAGAAACAGTCTCGGCGAAGAATGTTTTACGTACAGCTTTTAGATAGCTTCCCTGATACATACCACGCATCATCAGTGCTTGGAAAATAAAGAGCCCGCAGATAAAACCGGCAATGTATTCAATAGTGGCATCCCAGCCATTAGTGAGTCCGAAAATAGGAACTATTGATGCTGCAATCACGATTCCAGTTGCATCGCCAGCCAGGCAATGCATCTCACTGTTTACGCTTTGCTTCCATGTTGCCCGAGTAAAAGTATCGTGGGCGCCAGGGAAAGGCCGATGACAAGTAAGAAGATAGAGTATTAATCCGACAACACCGGTATATACCACCACCAATATCCATGCCATACGTTGTACCCAGCTGGTCGGCGCGTTAGTGATGGAATCCCAAACGACAAAGACCACACTTATAGCCGTGAAAATAAACCAGACAAGCATAGCGCCATTTAGCATGCCAGATTCTCTTTAAGGATTAGGCTGATATCTAGTAGTTTAATGGATAGTTACCGGTTTTTGAGAATTTGGATGGGTATTGGCTGTATCCATTCGAAGTTACATATTTATATATCGCACTTACTTTTTCAGGACTATAGTGCAGCAAGATAATCTTGGAAGATATTAGGGTAATACTTGAAGTACTTCATTTGATATAGAGTTATATTTACCTAATTGATCCACCAAATGATTTGGCTTAAGCTTGATCTATTGAAGTTACGTAAGATTAGCTGCTTTTACACTTTGATTTGACCTGGGCTCGTATATTGTTGCTTGGATTATGTTTAGAGAAATTTGATGGTGAGTTATGTGAACAACGCAATAACAGGTCAAAAAAATTGTTTGGACGCTAAGCGGCGATGTAAAAAGCAATCGAAAAACTGCTGTTAATTTCTAAATTAATTGCAGTTTGTAAGTACATAAGTGCTATTTATGTGCTCTACAATTGGTACTAAATGGAGAATAAATGTCTAAAGATCCTAAACTGGTCGCGGAACAGCTAAGGAAGCCATCTGGTGCTTTAGCTTCAGATACTGCACTGCAGATGAACAAGGCTAATAAAGCAACGAACCTGGCTGCACTAGAATTGCTTAATGTGGTAGATCATGACCATATTCTTGAGATTGGGCCCGGCAATGGCAAGTTTGCAGTAGATGTGCTTCGTAAAGGCTCCAGTATTCGCTATACGGGAATCGATTGGTCCAGTGAAATGGTTGCGAGCGCGAAAACTCTCAATTCTAAACACATTGAATCGGGACAGATGGACTTTAAAGTTGGAACCTCGGAGAGGTTGCCGTTTGCCGACAGCCAATTCGAGAAGGCGATTACTGTCCACACCGTCTACTTTTGGGAATCTCTCAAAAAACATTTATCTGAAATACGCAGAGTACTGGTACCTGAAGGAAAATTTTGTTTAGCTTTTGGTGATAAGTCTTTTATGCAGAGTTTGTCATTCACACCGTTTGGGTTTCAGCTTTTTGATGAAAGCGACATTCGAACTCAATTAATTGAAGCTGGCTTTAGGGTTATATGTAGTGAAAAGCATATTGAATATGGAGAGAGCAATACTGGTGATCGAGTAGAAAAATTAATAAATATTATTTTATGTGAGGCTTGAGCCGAAAATTATATAGGGTTACCAAAAAACTTGGTGTTGCTGCTGATTGTTTCTGGTATGATTTCAATGAAAATTTGGCAATGAAGCCTCAAGCACAGAGTTGGTATGTTTTGAGCAGTGGTAAAGTCCATGAAAAGGTTGTTAACGCTTGGTCTCTATTTGATAGAGTACTTGAATGATTACTTATTGGCTTAGCTAATTTTGTGTTGATAGGTATCAGTATCCTTGCTTATATTGATGAATATCTTGTGTGTTCAGCAATGTCCGAGTAATGTCATCCAGTAATTTATCATAGTGCTTTGCATTTCTTTCACCAGACCTCTTCAATTCTTTCAAGTTTTTGGGGGATGCATCATCCAATGCGGGATTAGCATCATATAGATCTGGCTGAATTCGGAAGTACTTTGTATTTTCTACAGTAGATGAAATTTGTTTCAGATAATAATGCGTCATTTGGGCTCCGCCACTCAGTGCGATATCTATCGCTGGTCTCGCCCAGTTAAAAATGCCCCAATTTTTGACTTCTTTGTATTTGTAGCTTATTAGCTGTTTACCAGTGCCAAGAGATACAATAATCATATCCTTAATACCACCCACACCGCTAAACTTAATGGCCTCTGAGTAGGCGCATAATGCAGGGTCACTGGCTACCATACCGCCGTCTACCAGGATATATTTTTTGTTAAGTGGCGGCAGCGAATAAATACGTGCAGGTTCAAAGTAGGTTGGTGCGGCAGTACTGCCTCTTAGTAAATCTCTTACCAAAAAATCTTCATCTCTTATTATGGCGCAGTGTTGCCTAAAGATAACTTGCTCGCGCTTTTTAATATCATAAGAAATGAAACAGGTGGGTTTTAATAGTTTGCTTAGCTTTGTTTTACCAAAATACTTCTTTAATATCTTTTCCAGTTCATGTGTAGAGTATTTTTCTTCCTTAAGTAGTCTCAGCTTGTTCAGGTAAGGCCAGATTCCAGTATCAAACACCTTACCTCCTTCTTTAAGGTAAATATTTACCGCTTCCCGGGCTGAAAATTTGGGCCTTCCCTCCTTGTTTGGACAAATATAGGCCGCGCCTAATATAGCGCCAGTGCTTGTTCCTGCAACCAGATCAAAAAAATCTCCTATTCTGGCGTCGGGATTGCCTGATTTCACTCTCAGCTTATGTTCAAGAGAAACCAATATCTCACCAGGCAGTATGCCTCTTATCCCCCCTCCATCAATAGATAGGATTCTGATCGCCACTGTTCACTCTCCTCGTCTTTACTAATTGTGTGCGATTCTAGAAAGATAGCACTAGGATCAACAGTTAATGCTTTAAATATCAGAGGTGACTACTGCATACCGAAAGAGTTTGTCGGTACAAAAAATCCCCTTTTTAGCAGTATTTCTGTATGAATAAAAGGAATGTATAAATTTTAAAGAAGGTTGGTGCATGCACATTAACGGGTTGGTGGGCAACTATCAGCTTTTTTAAAAGCAAAAAATTTACGCTGACTTTTATAGTTACAGTAAAAATCTTAATAGTTCCTTATTATCCTCATGGAAAGTACAGCCACAGATTTATATACAGAACGTGAGGCTGTTGGATATGATCATTTGTTTATTAAAAGGCAAAACAAAAGACCATTATTCATGGCAGGTTTGGAATAGCGCGTTTTCCTATTTTTTGAGGCTTAAGGTTATCGGTCCGTCGCTTAATTAACCATGCAAGTACAGAAGGGCATTTAGACACACATAGTAACTATCTTGGGTCGGACTACAATGATCAGGGCTAAGAAGCGCCGCAGGTGGAGCTTCCCAGATTAAGGAAGGGTACCCATTATGGCTATGAACCTCGCACAGAAACTGATCAAGAGCCATCTCGTGAGCGGTTCATTGGAACCCGGTAGTCCAATAGAGATAAAGATTGACCAGACGTTGGCTCAAGATGGCACCGGCACTCTGGTAATGTTAGAGCTAGAGGCGCTTGGTTTATCGCAAATCAAGACTGAGCTTTCCGCACAGTATGTAGACCATAACCTCCTACAGACGGACTTCAAAAACGCTGATGATCACCTGTTCCTGCAAAGCGCCTGTCGCAAGTTTGGACTTTGGTTCTCACGTCCCGGTAACGGTGTAAGCCACCCGGTACATATGGCTTGCTTTGATATCCCCGGAAAGACGTTACTTGGCGCCGATAGCCATACATGTGCAGCCGGCTCTATGGGCATGCTGGCCATTGGTGCTGGTGGCCTACAGGTGGCCATGGCTATAGCTGGCGTTCCCTTCGCGCTGAAAATGCCGAAAGTGCTCGGCGTAAAGCTTGAGGGTGAATTACCGCCATGGGTCAGTGCCAAAGACATAATCCTGGAAATGTTACGCCGGCAAACAGTGAAGGGCTGTGTGAATAAGATTGTCGAGTATCACGGCCCAGGCCTCGCCAATCTGACCGCGATGGACCGCCATGTGATCGCCAATATGGGGCAGGAGATGGGTACCACTGCCAGTGTCTTTCCTGCCGATGAAGCTGTGAAAGCCTTTCTCAAACAGCAGCACCGAGAAAGCGATTATGTAGAAATGAAAGCCGATGAGGGTGCGAGCTATGACGAAGAGGATACTATCAATTTATCTGATCTTGAGCCGCTAATCGCCTGCCCATCCAGTCCAGATAAAGTGGTAACCGTACGTGAGGTGGCGGGGCGCCCTATTTACCAGAGCTATATTGGCTCTTCCGCTAACCCGGGGCTGCGGGATTTCGCCATACCAGCGCGTATTGTCGCAGGTCGTCGTTTAGCCGACGATGTCTCTTTTGATATCAACCCAACCTCGCGCCAATTGCTCGAAGAGCTTAGCCGGAGTGGCGATCTCACAAAACTACTTGAAGTTGGTGCGCGCTTGCACCAAACAGGCTGTGGCGGCTGTATTGGTATGGGGCAAGCTCCCGCCACTGGCCGTATCAGCCTACGAACTGTGCCACGTAATTTCCCCGGTCGATCCGGCACAGCAGATGACCAAGTCTATTTATGCAGCCCTGAAACTGCCACTGCCAGTGCACTGAAGGGCGTGATCACCGATCCTCGTGACCTGGACATGGACTATCCCAGCTTTAGTGAGCCGGAATATCTGCCAGATATAAGACCATTACTTCAACCACCCCAAGAAATCCCTGTAGCAGTTGAGCTGATTAAAGGTCCGAATATCAAACCGTTACCAAACTTTGAAAAGCTTCCGAACATCTTAACGGGCCCGCTATTACTGAAAGCGGGTGACAACGTCTCTACGGATGAAATACTGCCTGCCGGAGCGGAGATTTTACCTTTGCGCTCAAACATACCCGCCATTAGTCGCTATACATTTTCCCGTATCGATGAAAACTTTTACCAGCGGGCAATGAAATTGAATGGTGACTGTTTTGTTGTTGGTGGTGAAAATTATGGGCAAGGCTCCAGCCGTGAACATGCAGCGGTATCTTCACGGTTTCTTGGCGTAAGGTGCATAATCGCAAAAAGCATGGCTCGTATCCATCGCCGTAATCTCATTAACTTTGGTGTGCTGCCACTGCTTTTTGAGAACTTTGATGATTACGACCGACTTGAGCAAGATTCAATTCTTGAGATTGACAAGCCAATAGCACAATTGAAGTCAAACAATTCTGTAAAGCTTTTGATTAAGTCATCTGGCGAGACTATTAATCTGCGCAGTGACCTGTCAGCGGATGAAATCGAGGTGCTAGAGGCTGGTGGCATGATTAATCAAGTACGAGAAAAGTATCTGAGTAACGGGAAATAGTAGATTTTACTACATCCATAAATTACTCAGATAATTTCGGAGATATACTTTATATCAAATGGGCTTTTGCGCTAAGTGGCATCCTGTTGTTCTAGCCACTTTAAAATTATCTGATTTGTTTCTTCAGGTTTCTCCTGTTGAATCCAATGACCGCAGTCGAGGCTGATGATATCAACATTGGGAACGAACTCTTTTAGGTTTTGGGCTTTGGGGATCAGGTCTCGATCGCCGTAAATCATGAGTGCTGGCTTTTGAATGATTGGGTCTACATCTGCCAAGATCTGCCAATTGCGGTCAAGATTTCTGTACCAATTTATACTGCTCATGAACCCTGTTTTCTCAAATGCGGAAATAAAAACAGCCAGTTCTTTATCACTCATTAAGGGCTCGCCAAGTGGCGTTTCTGCTCTGGCGAGATCGATCATCATCATTCCAGGCTCTGGTGGTGCTGGAGGTACGTTCTTGCGGAATATATTGCGAAGGAACTGTGAAGTATTTGCGTCTAACACAGTGTCCGCGATGCCTGGCTGTCGGTTAAAGTGAACGATGTAATAGTCGCTTCCTAGAAATTCCTCCATAAACTCGACCCAAGGCTTTTCTGTGCGAGCCTGGTAGGGTAAGGCCATATTTATAACTTTATTTACCCGGGTTGGATGTAATAGCGCAAGCCCCCAAACCACCATTGCCCCCCAATCATGGCCGATAAAGGTAGCATCTTTGTATCCATAGTGGTCAAGCAGTGCGACGAGGTCATCCGACAAGTTTTTAATGTCATAGTCAGTTACGTCGGCAGGACGGGATGAATTGCCATAACCACGCTGGTTTGGAACGATAACGTGGTAGCCGGCTGCGGCAAGTACTGGCACCTGATGGCGCCAAGAATAGGCATGCTCTGGCCAGCCGTGACAAAGCACAATTGGGTTTTCCGTACTCTGCTGGCCTGCTTCAAAGACTTCTAACTCAACGCCGTTGATTGAAATAAGAGTGGGCTTAGGGAAATCGGTTAGATTAAACAATTTATTTCTCCTTTCTTGGATGGCTCAAGTAACGACGCATATACCGGATGGACCCTTTCTTTCCCTTGGGATTACGGGTGTGCGTTGCAATTTCAGAACTCCTTTGCTGAAATGAACGGCCATAGATTAAAATCCAATGGTGCCAAATAATGTCACCATTTAATCATATTCTTACAAAATGAGTGTTCGCCTTCGACAAGACGCCATCGTGCGCAGCCTTCGCCGAAATGGTACTTCTACGATTGCTGACCTAGCAGAAGAGGTTGGTGTATCCAGGCGTACAGTGTTGCGTGATATTAGCGCACTGCGCGATGAGGGCTTTGTTATTCATTCTGAACCCGGTCCTGGGGGCGGCCTGCAACTAGACCCGCAATCGGTTCAAACCACAGCGCGTCTCTCGGTTGCCGAAGTCTTTGCTCTTCTTATCAGTGTTGCATCAATGCGCGCGGCCGGGAATTTACCTTTTTCAGGTCTTGCAGATGCCGGCCTTGCCAAAATAGAGAAAGCTTTGCCGCCGGACAAGGTACGTGACTTACGCCGGTTTTTGGACTGCTTATATATCGGTAAGCTTTCACCGCAGGTAGACATCTCAAATATCCAAGAGATGGAGCCCGCCCTGCTACCCACTTTTGAGGCAGCTTTCCTCCAACGGCTACAACTAAGTTTCCAGTACTGTGATGCAAAGAGGGCTGTAACCAGCAGGGTTGTTGAGCCACAAGCTATGCTCATTTTACCACCAGTATGGTATTTGGTAGCTTGGGATCCCGCACGCAAAGACTTCCGTCATTTTCGAATGGACAGAATCAGTAAGCCGGAATATCTTGAAGGCAAAACATTTCGGCGCCGACATGTTTTATTCGAAGATAGTGTCTCCCCAATTCGCCATTTACCTCGCTAATCTTATTCGTTATGAAAGACAAAATGGTGTCTTAAGCCAGACTCATTTTGCCAGAGCTAAGTGAGATATCGATATAAAATGGGTGTATTAATACTCACCACTTAAAATATATTTCAATATATTTTGTCGATTGAGGTCGCTAGAAAATAATTAGTAGCTGTGATTATACCAGCTCATGATTAAGTTAATCGAGTATCAGTAACGAATTTGCAAGGGCATTTATATTGAGTTATTTACATACACCAATATCTTTATTGGTTGCTTTTTCCTGCTATCTAATTTTGATGATCGGGAAATAATACGAGATTTTTAATAGATGTAACCTGATTAAAGTAGGGGGTTTGTTCAGGGTTCTCTGTATCTATGCTTAATCGGTCAACGACTGCCCAATCACGCGGCTATGGAGCTTGTGCCGGAATCTTATAGATCACATATTGGCGCCCACGGTACTCTATACCTTTTGATAGATAAAGCCATCTAGATACGGCGACTTCCATGGGTTTGTCCCACGCTTTGTTTGAGGAACCTTCGATCTTTATTTTTCTGGGAATGAGTCCTCTACCTTCTGATTTCGGAATCTCTGCTAATTCAAACGAAACCACTATACATGCTGGTAAGTACTTGCCATTACCTTTAGGAAGCACAGGTATGGTCTTTATTGTTGGCTTGGCCTTAGATTCTGGTATATCAAGATCTAAGTTTGGGCAAACATCTACATTCTCAGTTGCTTGAGTAACCATGGAGAAGAGGATTAAACCTGTAATCAGTAAATTCTTCACTTTGTTAGGTCCTTGACTAGAGCGTACTAATCGGTAGTCTGTATGAAGCCAGCTGGAAGTACTTTTTCTTTGTCCTCCAGGATAGAGTTTTATCCTTAAATTACAAAATTGGAAAGGAGGTTGCTTTGAGCGCAATTGTTTCAAATGAGTTGCTAATCATATGTATATTTCACATTGAGCAGTTATCGCTTGATGTAGCGTATTAGCCCTCATTAAGAAGAAAAGAACGCAGTAGATGACCACAGGTGCATATGAGAGCCATCTACTGTTTTAGATAGTAATTAGAGTAACAGCTTATTTTCAATTGGGGTGAATTTACTCGCTGCATTAACCAATGAGGCAGCTGTCAACTCTGGTACGCCATATACTTCAACTTTCTTGCCTCGGTCTAATCTAAGTTTATGAGCAAGAATGTCAAAGTCACCATCTCCCGAGACTAAAACTATAGTATCTACCAGGTTTGAATATTCTATGGCGTCAATAGTTATCCCTACATCCCAATCACCCTTGGCAGAGCCATCGGACCTTTGCGTAAAGGGTTTTAATTTCACTTCAAAACCAATAGATCTCAAGATATTTTGAAATTCATACTGTTTTCTATCGCCACGGTCGATGGCATAAGCCGCCGCCTTAACCACTTCTCTTCCACCCGTCACTTCCGACCAAAACTTATTGTAATCAAAGTTTCGTTTATAGATTTGCCTGCATGTGTAATAAACATTTTGCACATCAACAAGTATGGCAATTTTTTCCATTTGAGAATCCAGTAATATTGAGAGGCCTAATACACAAACAGCGATATGACCTGCGGCCTCTTTTGTACACACTTTATGCTGCTAGCTTTTCATATTCAAGTGACAATTTTTTGCCAAGGCCTGGGTATAGCTACTCTCGGCTACTTGGAATAGGGTGCCTGTCCTGATATTTATGCTGATACCCTTATAAGGTATCCAATCTAAGCGTATGAAATTGCTACTGCCATTAGAGAGTGCAGTATCGAGAAGTGAGATGTCACTTACCCGCTGGTCAGCAACTCTTAGGTAATACACTGGCTAAATTCAATCACCCTATTTGAGTATCCGCGTGAGATTCTATATAGGGAGTGTGAAAGTGCCTCTCAGCGATTTTACTCGTAAAACTGCCGAGTTACCTAAGGTGATTCTGTTGGGTGACTTAACGGGGAGGTGGGTGCATCTGATAATGTAGATAGCCTCAAATGACCGATGCTATTCCGAAGCTAGAGGCCGCGAGTACATCGATTTATGATCTAGTTTGTCAAGCTACTGTCTGGTTAGCACTATTCAACGATTAAGAGCAGCCTCTCATAATCATTTGCAGTTGTATGAACAATCAAAACTCGAGCTTTGCTACATGCATATTGATTCTAATTGTAGCTCCTCTATTTCCAAGGTTATTACCGGATTTATACTTTAGATTTCTAGAATCAGTAACAACTGAAGAGGCCCCACCATCTTTTAACGCTTGGTGTAGATCTTGTTGAGAAATCTTTGGATTAATATTGGCGCTATACACATGGAGATTGATTTCATTATTTATACCGAAGTGTCTGCATGCTTCCATGATAGCTTCAGTTGTTGCTCTATATAAATCTTTATTTAGCTTCACCAAGAGGCTGAGTTCCAGGCTTGCTTCCCCCTCAGCATTCAGATTTTTGACATAGACATTGCTAAGAATATCCCTTGGCTCAATCATATAGAACTGAGAGGCTACGGTTACTGCATCAATAATATGATGCGGGTTAGTACCATCTATACCAAATACCCATATTTCATTATCAATTAAAGCCGCCTCTTTTATGCTCGTTTTAAGGCGCGGATAAAATGGTGAAACATTGACGGCGTACTTAGTTTTCCAGACTGATAATGAATCAAAAGCAGTACGAAGAACATAATGTCACTCTTGTATTCCATTTAAGATTAGTGTTGCATCAGTTTATATTTGCTAGCCTGACTTCCCTCGGCTATTGTCATTGCTCTCTTTGACACAATTAATCCTCCAATGAAAGCTCTGATGCAAAACAGCCGAATACGATCTCCCCAGTCTGCTTGGCTTCCTCATAGGACTCCTTGGTCTCGTAATCTTCATCAGCTTCTGTATCCCACTGCTGGCTATCATATGTAGCTACCCTGGAAACCTCCTCCACTAACATGAAGTCTTTTTCAAGTGCGGCGGTCAATCGAGCTACAGCATTTTCTCTAGATTCGCCCGGAACAATAGAGCGACCAAAATAGAAAGTGCTACCATCTTGGGGTAACGAGCTTTGTGGCAAAACTTTTACTTTAGTATCAATTACCCAGAAAATAGACATATAGATCCCTCTTGATATTGCAGGTGTGGAATTAAAACACCAAATAGTACACAAATTATCTAGTGATATTTCAACCATATCAATAACATCCTCTTGCAGCTTGGGATTTATATAAAGCAAATTTATTCAATTATCCTGGTGGTTCAACTATCCTTGCCGCTAGGCAGTCTCATCGTTTGTAGCATTGGGGTTGAATACCTTAAAAAAGTGTTTAATCAATAGGCCCTGCCTGTAGATAAAAAGCGGAGTATATTTGCCATTGGTTGCCAGAGTGGTAGCAATCCGTGGCCCAATGAAAGTGGCAGAATCAGCAAAAGAGTTCCGTCACCGTTATGAACCGGATATATTTAATTGATCACTGAATATAAACCTGATGATCGCTCGCATGGTAAACTACCCCCTGTGGGTGCCCGCGTTGCGGGCTCCTGAGGGGCGTAGTCTCAAGGCCAATGTTTCCCTTCCTGGGTGTATACTGGTAAGGAATATCCATTGGAATCTAATACAGAGCTATAAAACCGTAGAGCTATTCGCTATGGAGTTTAGGCTCATGGAGTAGCCCAATACAGGGAGAATCTGCCTCTCAACCATCTCCATTACCTGCCTCTCGCTCTTTCTGGATGCGCATATAAATTTCCTCACGGTGAACGGGTAGGGATTTGGGAGCCTCTATCCCCACTCTTACGTGATTACCTTTAATATCCAAAACTATGATTGAGACGTTTGCTCCAATCCTGAGGTTTTGGCCAATCCGACGAGTTAAAATTAACATATCTATTTCCTATTGATACTTAAACCATGGGGAGACCTTCCGCTGTGGGAAAGCTTAGAGAGCGACGTTTTGAGGCAATACGAGGTGGGGCGCGGGAACGATAGGCGTAAAAGTAGAAAAGGCGGATACAACGCTTCCAGAACCTGAAAAAGCCTTTCAAGTTACTGAATGTGCTCCACTTTATTGAAGACGAGCGGGTTTCTAGCGTATCATCCATATAGCCACTTTGATAACTACTCTATCAATTTGGTTAGCTGGCCCCTGGTGTTGGTAGCACCTTGGGTCAGCGCCTTTTACTTACTTTTATGTCACGCTACCGTTCTCCTTTGCGAGATTGGGCCATTTAGAAAGTTTTGAGCCTTTTGATTCCGAGTTGTTCGCTAATTAAAGCTTGCTCAGCTATGGCCAAAAATACCGATAAATATCTATTTACCTTACGCATTTTTGACACTGAAAACAATCTTAATAAATTCCAATAAGATCATTTTGGTGCCTATCTTCCTATACGCATTTGCTATTGCACGGTTTTTAGATTGTTGGTCTGATCCAGGCTTGATTACTACTGTTAGATTTACATTCGGAAGAGATTGGGTGGACCAAGATAACTGGAATCAGTAATCTAAATTTTAAATGCACTCCATGATTTATTGAGTGGATAAGAATTTATAGAATCTATTGCATAGCTTCTTTTCTTCTGGGTCAATTTATGGCCGCTTGCTATGCAACTAGATTGTGGTCTGCATTTAATGAGGTGTTTAGTGGTTAGCTAATTAAAGTATTCTTATTTCAATTCTAAGTTACCGAAGCTAAAAGATCGGAGAAGGCTTATTCAGCTGCTCAGTTTAAAGTGATGATCCAGCCGATGCTTTCACTTATGAACATTTTAAATATGGAAGAGTTGAGTAGTAGAGAGATAGAAAACTGTTTGTTGAAAGTCAAACAACCAATCAGAAAATTGAGTACTTTGGGTAAAGACTGCTCCCTGTTTGGTGCAAAATGTTGGAAATATGATTTCCGTCTTTTTCAGAGTAAGAAATTAATGGTATCGAACAACAGTACAATATTTTTCTACCGCAGTAATTTCGAGACTTTTTACTAGAGATTGGCATTGGGGAAGTCGGCTGCGGTATTGAATTTATGTTGGTAATTCATGGCCCCATCGTAGGGAAGTGTGGAGAACCCGGAGCTACCGTGAACCACAGTCATTCTCTATCAGCTATCTGGGTTAGTATGAAGCTGGCTGGCTAATAGTCTTCAGATGTTAGAGGCACAGCATCCACTTTTAAAGACTGACCGCCAAAGCACCTCCAGATGATTAAAGTCAATCCTTTGAGCCTGATAGTCAACTAGACCCACATCTACGAGTATATCTACTCCACCACACGCCAGGGCGGATTGGACGATCTGATCCATGCACTACTTACCGCTGATTCTTTGGTTAACGCCTATCTGATTATTATTTGAGCAAAAGAGATCGCTGATTAATTTTTGTACTGCGCATAGTGGATAACCTGATAAAGGTAACCAGCGCTATTACCGCTACTGCGGCGGAGTATGCGCACCGAGCTACAGACAGCGACAACCCATTAATGACCAAAATGCCTGGCTAGGCCGGGGCTTCACTGGGTAGAGGGGCACGCTGGCTATCTTGACAGGTCCTGAGCCCTGTATCATATACTGTATAGGTATACAGTATTGTGCTTGGAGGTAGTTATGGGAACCAGAAACATCATTTTCGACGGAGAGCCGATCCGGATATGCCGCTATCGGTCGGACTATGACAACCGACCAATGTACGCCATCTGCATCCTTAACTATACAAAGTACGTACGCAGCTTTTCGGTTTCTGTGGGTGTGAATTTGCGTGAAGAACTGGAGCTGACACTAAGGCAGATGCGGGAAGTTGAGCGCAGTATGGCTTGGTTGGAATCAGAATTTAAGGAGTTGAGTGCTTAATCTGGGTTGCTCTAAGCACTATTGAATGGCTAGCGGATGGCCAGGGAAACTTAACCGGAGAAAGGACATGGGAAGAACGATCAATAGGTTTGCAATCTTTGCCGAGCGTATTCATTTAATGAATGGCGGTGCAAAAAGTTTTAGAGGCTCCGCTCCAACTGATGAGGCGGCAATGGAGCTAGCAGCGGAAATTGCTAAATCCGAGAAAGCGGAGTTTTATTCCTGGCTGCAAATCCTTGATATTGTAACCGGGAACTATACCGAGTACTCAATCAAGAGAGGTGGTGTATTGGAGGAAAGGGAGTGCCAAGAATAACAAGAGCCTGCTAACTAGGGGGTGCTGCCCTCGTGACAGTCTTAGACTCGATGAATAAGGAGAAGGGGTGCGAGCGTATCGGAAAAGGTGATTGGTGGATTATAAGAATGGTGAGAGTCTTTTATAGTTTAAGCTAAGGCAGATCCTGGTTTGAAATAATTCTGGATGAACAGCATTGGTTACCAATGGTTAAGTTAACTGGTTTTGCAGCGATGCGGTTAGATAAATTCAGAGTAGTAATTGATTAAAATCAATTCGATATTGGAAAAGCGCTTTATACATAATGAGAAACATAGTGGTGGTAGGATGTAGACCCTATAGTGTTAGGGTATTTGTGGATATCTACAATTAACACACCTGATCGGGTTTTATGAGCAGGTTGCTGGCTATCAATAACCAATCGACTGCGTGTTTACAGAAAAATAATTTCACTTTCGGCTTGCTCTACTCAGGAAGTTGCCATCTAATAGTTTGCATATCCAGAAGGGGCATAACGCGATAAAGCTATGCTGTTGCCGGTATTTATAGGGAGTATCAAAAATGGCAAACCGTTCTTATCTTTACAGTCTTAGCAACCAACCAAAATCCTACTCAGACCGCCCCGACACTATCTCGGGCTTATCTGAATGGCCATACAATATCCCCTTCACTTATCGTGTGCTCATGTCTGGGAACCCAAAACTGTGTGCATCACTGGTATCAGATGGCTTTGATGATGATTCGCCCGATAATAAAACTCAGCTTTATGCTATCAGTAGTGACTTTGAGACAGGATTCGCGCGGTTAAAAAAATTTATTGAGGTTCTGCGAGTGATCGGGAAAGAGATTGATGGCCTGCAGGAATCAATGCTTAATGAAACATTAGAGTTTCTTGAAGAACATAAGGATAGTTATCTACTACTTGAGACTATCGAGCTGGACTGCATGGATGAAAGTGAAGAAGCAGCCCTGCGTGGCTACGTTGAAGGCGAAATCAGCGCTTGCCGTGAAGCTGGAGCTGCGATTGATGCGCTGCCAGAAGACCCAGAGGTATCTGCCGGTATTGTAATAAATGCAGCGAAAAACAAGTCAGAGGCTGCCCCAAGTGCATTTTACGGCCTCCAGTTCAATGATAAGTTTGACGATATTGAGAGTGAGCCACCTTTAGGTCTGTACTGGAGTGATATTCTTTATTATGAATTAGAAAATAAAGAGGAATTTGAGGAGGCTCTTTGATAAGTGAGTGGGGGGCTTTAACTCCTTGAGTAGAAAACTTTAGAAGGGACCTTCTGCCACTTGTGTAGCTATCAGACCTAGGAGATCTTTAGATTGATGTCCAAATTTCTGTAGAACAATAGCGTCACTTTCGGGGCGATCATAGAGGGGGCGGTTATCTTTCAAGGTACTTACTCAACAAAGGAAATATAGAACCTTCTAAATTTCCTTTACTTTTCCTTGATCATGCACCCAATGATACAAAGGGAAGGTGGCTGTATTTTTGAGTGATTCCATTTTATTGGAGGCGTGGAGGCCTGATAGTGATGTCGAAATGCGCTAAGTGAAGGAAAGAAGGCACTGGCAATCGCACAAACCATATACCCAGCATTTTTTTAGCAGAGAAATACCATACTGCCCCAGCTAAACCTCTAAAGTAGTATTCATAGTTTTGATTTAGATAGGGCCGGTGCTTTGGTAAAATATCCAGCGGCTAAAGGGTAGGAGGAGTATTTCGGGAAACAGTAACTTGCTTCCTAGTATCTAGATATCAACTGCTCCAACCTATTAGCAATAAATAGTGCTCTATATGAAAGGGTAGAATCTTCAGTCCAGTTAGGTGCTCTCCGCCTACAAGCAGTCATAGTTTTTACAGTTTAATGCGTACTTCTCATACCTAACTCTTCAGGGAATGGATTACCTACATCAATAGAGAAGTTAATGCCTGTAAGATTGTTACTTTCAATAATATTTTTCAGTTCGTCATTACAAAAGTAACCATTAAAGTCAATTTCAGCCTTAAAGATTGAAATTTCTTCTATATTATTTTCGTTAAATTCAATTGAAAATCTGTCATTCAGGGGGTCATGAATACTAAGCTTCTCATCTGTTTTTACTGTTGTTAAGCCGTTAAAAATATACCCTTTTTTACCTTCAAATGTTATGGGTAAAAACTCCCCAAATTTTGAAAGCTTATCTTTTAATAGGTTGTATGCTTTTTCGCTAAGAAAAAGTTTGCCCACATTTAAGGAAATATCAGGAATTTCTTTTTTCTTTCCACCAAAAGCATCATCAAAACCAACTTCCATTGGTTGCCATTCATTTTGGTATGGGAATGGCCTTTCATCCATGTAGAAGTCGGTATCTTCCCCAAGGGCTTCGCGGGCTTTGTCACCGTCAAAGGTAACCATTAAATAGTCTTTAATGTTTGGGTGAATACGATAAATCAAGGCTGATACTCCTTTGAGGCTGGAAGCATCACGTAAGGAGGGAAGGAACTTGTTTTTAATGAATTTTCAATCATTGAAAGTTGAAACCTTAAATGGCTTTGATCTTTTGTTATTGACATTTTGATATAGCTGGAAAGCCAGAAGTAATAGTTATTTCTGTGTATTCGGCTGTGCGGAACTGCATCTTTTAAACTCCTTGGCATTAACATCTTAGCAGCGGTGTTTTCCGGTAGCCAACAACCATTATCGGGATCATCAATTCTAAGTTTAAATTTTGCCAATACAGCTCTTAATGTGACCGCTTTGGGGTGTGCCCCAGAAACAATGGCATGAGCATGGCATTTGGGGTGGGGCTTGGAATCATTAGATAAGGCCATCCTTTCGCCAAGGTTTTGCGAGATGTGAGCTTCCTTCTCTAATTCAGAACGGCTCATACCTAAGCCATCCAATATATAGCCAAGCATTTTCGCTATTCCATCCTCAACTTGCCCGACTACCAAAACGGCATTCAAATCTGCCTCTGTAGGGTTTTCCTTATTGGAAAATTTTTCAATGGCTAATTCTGTGCGACTCTTAAAAGCATGAGGCTTTTCAAGAAGGAGTCCGTGTGGAGGTAGCATAATCAATTATTCCGTTAATGATTAAGGTATTGTCAGATTATATCTTACTATTTTGTAGTGCAGTTGATAATTTGAGGCAGATTTGAAATGTCAATCAATTGGGACGATTGTTATATATTCCGGCTGGAAGAACTTCTATTGTCGAGATAATTTTAACGATAATGAGACCACGATTGAGAGCAGTATCACAAAATCAAGGAGCGGTAAGGTCCGCTTTTGTTGGTGGCTGGAGTGGAATTTAAACGCGCACGATGATGCATATCATTGTATTTAGAAGCCATCAGAGTTACCCAAACACTAAACAACTTCTATATAAATCAATATTTTGCCTGAAACTTGAACTCCTCTGTGATCCACCAAGGTTTTTCCGTTGACAATGCTCGGCCCAATTAGGACTTTCCGCTAGTCGCCACCCTGGTAATGGGCAGAAGCCAACCCAAGAGGCGGCAATTAATGGGTACAAGAGCAGTGCGGATGGGTTGTGTGTTAGCCTTGGGATGGTATTGGGATGAAATAGTATCCTTGAAATGGGCACACGCTGGAATGTGCCTATTTTCTATGGTTTTATTAGTATGTATAGATACCATCGATTTTAGGGTAGGTTTTTCCATTATATTCAATACAGTCTCTTACCCATACATCTATTTCTTTGTTAGACATTTTGGAAGCTAGTAATGCACTATATAATTCTGAACGAGAAGGATTCTCCTTTTCTAGAATCAAATAATTAGAAGCAGAACAGTTATCTGGATTGTCCCAGGAACCATTTTCCCTAGCAACTAAAAGTAAGCCATTTGAACTGCCATTAAATAAAAAAGATATTTTTGCTTTACCACTATGGCCTGACGAATAAGCATCTAAGCTAATACTGATAAAATAATTAAACGAATGAACATTAAATAATCCCAATTATGTTTATTGCTAATAATGGGGGCGAAGAGTAGCGAGATCAGGTTTTATCGGTAAGCCTAAATATGTTTACTTGACTAGAGTTTGATAGCATTAGATTTGATCAAATTATTATTTGGTGACGGTTGGGTAGTAATTCAAAGATATTGAGTGATTGTTTCCTGTCCAATAAGGAAACGCGAACGTACCCAATATACAAGTCATTGTCATAGAGGTGGCAAAGGAGTTGGCAGAAAAAATTGCTAAATCCAAAAAAGTGCAGTTTTATTCCTGGCTGCAAATTCTTAACACAACTGCTTTGTTAAGTTGGGAGATTTGAAGTCCAATAGGTAAGAGGGCAGCAGTTATTTCAAGCCTTATGGGGATTGCACTACTTAGCCTATACCTCCCAGTATTTCAGAGGCGTCTACTTTGGCATAAGTTGCAGTGATGTTAATACTGCTGTGTTGCCATGAATAGAGCAGCTGTTATCGGTTGCCCATGCGTTTACAGGGGATTGGGTGCTGTAAGAAACTAGAATCATGGACTTAACAAAATCCATGCCCGCGGCATTTTCTCCAAACCCCAATCTATTGGTTTGGCTACAACCGCAGTCTGTAGCCTTGTCAAAGGTTACTATGATATTCCCGTCTTGATATCGCAGAACAGAGGTTACTTTTGCATCGGTAACCAAACATCCATCTGCATAAACAAGGTTAGAAAGTAGTGCAATGGTGCCAAGTAAGTACTTCATTTTTGGATCTCCTCTTATTAGGACGGTCAACTTAGAAAAAGAGAGTGTCTCTGCTTAGGGGCTCCTTACGTCACCAGAGTATCAATGTGATTTCACGTTGATACTTTGGCGCTAAAACCAACAAAAATATCTTTTACAAAGTTGTCAGCTCAGAAATAAAAAACCCGCGAAAGCTAGGGCTGACGCGGGTTTGAGAGATGGTACCAGAGGCCGGACTCGAACCGGCACGCTTTTAAGGGCGGGGGATTTTGAATCCCCTGTGTCTACCAATTTCACCACTCTGGCACTTTCGCTGCTCGACCTTGGGGTCGGTGCGAAGAGGGCGTGATTATAGCAATGCTTTGGCCGGGGTCAACCAGTGATTTCAATGACTTACGGCATTTTCTGTCGCGCCAGTTAACAGCTCCTAAAATTTCCTATAACCTTCGCGACCTCTCCATAGTTTCTAGATTTCCAGGATTCCATGCAGCGTCAGGACTTTGACTTTCATCTGCCCGATGAGCTGATCGCCCGCGCGCCTACTGAAGAGCGCCGCGGCAGCCGTCTTTTGTGTCTGGATGGGCCCAGCGGGGCCATTACACATCGGCAGTTTCCAGATATTCTCGACCAGGTACAGGCAGGTGACCTGATAGTCTTTAACGATACCCGGGTGATTCCGGCACGTTTGTTCGCGCAGAAGGAAACCGGCGGTAAGCTGGAAATCCTTGTGGAGCGGGTGCTCAATGAGACGGATATCTGGGCCCATGTGCGCTCCAGTAAGTCTCCCAAACCCGGTTCCAGCATCGTTCTTGAAGACGGTACCCGTATAGAGGTTACTGGCAGGAAGGATGCGCTGTTTGAGCTGTCCTTCCCAAAAGAAGAGGGCGTGCTGGCGATTTTGGATCGCCTCGGCCATATGCCGCTGCCTCCTTATATTGATCGCGAAGACGATGCCAGCGATCGCGAGCGCTACCAGACGGTATACGGCCGCAATGCAGGTGCTGTGGCGGCGCCGACGGCGGGGCTGCACTTTGACGATGAAATGATCGGCGCGCTGCGGGATAAAGGTGTCGAGGTTGTGTTCGTTACCCTGCATGTGGGTGCCGGGACTTTCCAGCCGGTGCGCGTGGATAATATTTTTGAGCACCAGATGCACAGCGAAGTGCTGGATGTTTCCCAGGAAGTGGTGGATGCCGTAGCCGCTTGCCGTGCCCGAAATGGCAGTGTGATTGCGGTGGGTACCACCAGTGTGCGGGCACTGGAAAGTGCGGCGCGCGGTGGCGAATTGCAGGCCACGGTGGGGGAGACGGATATCTTTATTTATCCCGGCTATGAATTTCAGGTTGTGGATAAGTTGGTCACCAACTTCCATCTGCCGGAATCCACCCTGTTGATGCTGGTGAGTGCCTTCGCGGGGTACCAGCATACGATGGCCGCATATAAAGCTGCTGTTGAGGAGCGTTACCGTTTCTTTAGTTACGGCGACGCCATGTTTATTACCCGCGATCCCAATGCCAAAAAAGAAGAAGTAGTATCAGCGAAAGGAGATACCCAGTGAGCCGCGAATGTTTTATGCAGTTTGAAGTGGATAACACTGATGGCAAGGCCCGTCGTGGCCGTTTGCGTTTTCCTCGCGGTGTGGTGGAAACCCCGGCGTTTATGCCGGTGGGTACTTACGGCACTGTTAAAGGTATGTTGCCGAGAGATATCGAGGGCATTGGTGCACAAATTATTCTGGGCAATACCTTCCATCTGATGCTGCGCCCGGGTACCGAAGTGGTTAAAGCCCATGGCGACCTGCACGACTTCACGCAATGGTCTGGCCCTATCCTCACCGACTCCGGCGGCTTCCAGGTATTTAGCCTGGGTGAGCTGCGCAAGATTACGGAAGAGGGGGTTTCTTTCCGTTCACCCATTGATGGCAGCCCGGTATTCCTGGACCCGGAAGAATCCATGCGTGTTCAGCGGGACCTGGGTTCGGATATCGTGATGATCTTCGATGAGTGCACGCCTTATCCGGCCACTACCGATGAAGCGCGCAAGTCTATGGAGCTGTCCCTGCGTTGGGCGGAGCGCTCCAAGAAAGCCCATGGCGATAGCCCGTCTGCGCTGTTCGGCATTGTGCAGGGCGGTATGTACCCGGAATTGCGCGATGTGTCCCTGCGCGGCCTGACTGAGATTGGTTTCGATGGCTATGCCATTGGCGGCCTGTCGGTGGGTGAGCCGAAAGAGGAGATGATCAAGGTATTGGATCACCTGGCGCACAAGATGCCGGAAGACAAGCCGCGCTATCTGATGGGCGTGGGCAAGCCGGAAGATATTGTTGAAGCGGTGCGTCGCGGTGTGGATATGTTCGACTGTGTCATGCCCACGCGCAATGCGCGCAACGGCCACCTGTTTACCTTTGAAGGTGTGGTGAAGATCCGCAATGCCAAGCACCGACACGATACGGGCCCCTTGGAAGAAGAGTGCGATTGCTACACCTGTGAAAATTTCTCCCGCGCTTACCTGCATCACCTGGATCGCTGTGGTGAAATTCTCGGTGCGCAGCTGAATACAATTCATAATCTGCGCCACTATCAGCGCCTGATGCAAAAGCTGCGCGATGCGATCGCCGCCAATGAGCTGGAGGCGTATGTCACGGAGTTCTACCGCGGTCTGGGCCGTGAGGTTCCAGCGCTAGAGGCCTGATAGCGCCGTACTTTTATCCTATCTGGGGCACAGTCGATCGCACGATTGTGCCCCTGTCATTTGTCCGTTCATCCGATCCCCGTATAATCAGCCCCCACTTTTATTGGGGGCGGTGTACCTTGCATTCTGCGTATACTGCCCGCATATCCAGGCAAATTGCCAAGATTTACCGGCCCTCGGGGTCACACTAGAACAATGAGAACAGCATGAATCGCTACCCGATCTGGAAGTACTTTCTGATTCTCGCGGTTGTGGCCTTTGGCCTTATCTACGCCGCGCCCAATCTCTATAAGCCGGACCCTGCGGTGCAGATTTCCGGGCAATCCAGTGCCATGGTGATGGATGAGAATGTCCTCACCAAAGCACAAAAGGCCCTGGATGAATCGGGGATTGCGCACTTCGGCGGAGAGGTGGGCGATAAGGCGATATTGATTCGCCTTGAGTCCCAGGATGAGCAGTTGCCGGCCAAGCGCGCGATTCAGGAGGCCCTGGGCCACAGCGATTACGTGGTTGCCCTGAACCTGGCTTCCACCACGCCTCAGTGGTTGAGCGATATTGGCGCAAGCCCGATGAAGCTGGGCCTCGACCTGGCTGGCGGTGTGCACTTCCTGATGGAAGTGGATACCAACACCATCGTAAAAACCAATATGGAAGGCTATGCGCAGGATGTGAAAACCAAACTGCGTGAAGCCAAGGCCCGTTACCGCAGTGTTGACCTGATCGACGACCGCGAAATCGTCGCCCGTTTCCGCAGTGATGAACTGCGCAACCTGGCGCTCTCTACCATGCGTAAGGAATTCCCGCAGCTGCAGCTGCGCGAATCCGGCAGTGGTGAGAACCTGGAGATCCGTGCCACCCTGTCTGAGCAGGAGATCAAGCAGCTTGAGGACTACGCGGTTAGCCAGAACCTGACCACCCTGCGCAACCGGGTGAATGAGCTGGGCGTGGCAGAGCCGATCGTTCAGCGCCAGGGGCGCAACCGTATCGTTGTAGAGCTGCCCGGTGTGCAAGACACCGCCGAGGCCAAGCGTATTATCGGTAAGACCGCCAACCTCGAGTACCGTATGGAAGCCCGCCCCGATGAGCTGGTTACCAACAAAGAGTACTTCGAGTACCGCAGCGAGCAGACGCAGCAGATGTACGGCGGTGCCTGGCTCGAGCGCAAGATTATTATCAAGGGTGACAGCGTTACCAACGCTCGTGTCGGCTATGACGAGAGCGGCTTCCCCCAGGTAAATATCACCCTCGACTCCCGCGGCGGTGAGCTCATGCACCGTGCCACCTGGAAAAATGTGGGCCGCCGTATGGGCACCTTGTTTATCGAGACCCGCTTTACCCCGCAAACCAAGATCGATGCGGAGGGCAATGAGATCACCGAGCAGATCAGGACTGAAGACAAGAAGATTATCAGCCTGGCTACCGTGCAGAGTGCCCTCGGCAAGCAGTTCCGTGTTACCGGCCTGGACAGCCCCGCAGAGGCCCAGGAACTGGCCCTGCTGCTGCGCGCCGGTGCCCTGGCAGCTCCCATGTATTTTGTGGAAGAGCGCGTGATTGGCCCATCTTTGGGTGCCGATAACATCAAGGTGGGTATTCAGTCGGTAGAGTACGGCTTGTTGGCGGTACTTATCTGTATGCTGATTTCCTATCGCGTATTTGGTCTGGCTGCGAACCTGGCCCTGGCAGTCAACCTGATCCTGCTGGTGGCGGTGATGTCGATTCTCGGCGCTACCCTGACGCTCCCGGGTATTGCCGGTATCGTTCTGACCGTGGGTATGGCGGTGGATGCCAACGTGCTGATTTTCTCGCGAATACGGGAGGAACTCAGGAATGGGATGCCTCCGCAATCGGCGATTACCGCCGGCTTCGATAATGCTTACAGCACCATTGTGGATGCGAATATCACCACCCTGATTGTGGCGGTTATTCTGTACGCTATTGGTTCCGGTCCGGTTCAGGGCTTCGCGGTAACCCTGTCCATCGGTATTCTCACCTCCATGTTCAGTGCCATTATGGGTACCCGTGCAATCATTAACTTGTTCTACGGCGGTCGCCGTGTACAGAAACTCTGGATTTAAGGAGACTGGCCATGAGTGAGACCAAAGTGGAAAACGGTAAGATCACCGAGTACATGGGCAAGCGCGTTTATGACTTTATGCGCTGGCGCAAGATTGCCGCGGTTGTTTCTGTCATCCTGGTACTGGCATCGATTGGCATACTGGCGGCCAAGGGCCTGAAGTTTGGCCTGGACTTCACCGGCGGTACCCAGGTTGAAGTGGGTTACGAAGTTGCGCCGTTTATTAACGATGTGCGCACCCAGCTGGAAAATGCTGGCTATGATGGCGCTACGGTAGTGAACTACGGCTCCGAAACCGAGCTGATGATCAAGCTGCCGCCGGAGGTAACTGAAGAGGAAACCCAGATCAGTGCTACTGATCAGGAAGCTGTTACACCGATTGGCGACAAGGTGGTAGAAGTGCTGCGTGCAGGCAGCGATGGTACTGTCACCCTGCGTCGTGTGGAAATGGTGGGCCCTCAGGTAGGTGCCGAGCTGCGCGATGATGGCGGCTTGGGCATGCTGGTGGCTCTGGCCCTGGTGATGATCTACGTGGCCCTGCGCTTCCAGTACAAGTTCTCCGTTGGTGCCGTAGCGGCATTGGGGCACGATGTGATTATCGTGCTGGGCTTCTTTGCCCTGCTGGGGCTGGACTTCGACCTCACTGTACTGGCGGCGGTGCTGGCGGTGATCGGTTACTCCCTGAACGATACCATCGTGGTATCTGACCGTATTCGTGAGAACTTCCGCAAGGTGCGCAAGGCTGAGACTGAGGAGATTATTAATATCTCCATTAGCCAGACTCTGGGCCGTACCTTTATGACCTCGTTCACGACCTTGCTGGTGTTGTGGGCGCTGCAGTTCTTCGGCGGGGAGCTAATCCACAACTTCTCCCTGGCGTTGATCGTCGGTGTGGTTGTAGGTACCTACTCTTCTGTGTATGTAGCAGCAAACGTGCTGATGGGACTGAAGATCTCCAAAGAAGATCTGATGCCGCCAGTGAAAGAGGGTGCTGAGCTGGAAGAAATGCCCTGATCCAGGCTAACCCTTAAATTAAAAAGGCCGCTTTAAAGCGGCCTTTTTTGTGCTCCCGGTTTCTCAGTCACCATTAATCAAGTGTAATTAAGTGCCGAAGTCGGGGCCTTTTGTTGGGCTAAATTGGGCTAATTAGTGAAGCCAGTTACGAGCGGTTTAGCTGCGAGGCTTCTTACCCAGGGTGATGTGCTTGGGGCCGGAGGTGTTGGTCTGGCCGCTCACACCCTTGGGCACCTGCTCAATCTCGCCACCCTTGGCCAGGAAAGCCTGCACCTGCGCTTCAATGCTCTCGCTGGTCTCTAACGGAGCGCTCTGCTTGCGACTGGAAGACGAGGATGCTTTTTTGGCCACGATAACTATCCGGTTTATGGGTTGGCCGGACATCATACATTGTTTTGAACAAAAAATCACCCAAACGCCTAAGCGCTGCACATAGCGGTCAGTTTGCCGCCGGGTGCAGCGGCACGGTGTGTCACACAGAGGTAATTTCTGGGGCTATTCCACTTCCTGCTCTGCAGGTGCCTCGGTAGCCAGTGGCCAGCCGCCCATTTCCCGCCACTTGTTTACGATTCCACAGAACAGGGTTGCGGTTTTCTCCGCATCGTACTCTGCGGAGTGGGCGCAGCTATTGTCGAACTCGATACCTGCGGCCTGGCAGGCTTTGGCCAGAACCGTTTGGCCATAGGCGAGCCCGGCGAGACTGGCGGTATCGAAACAGGAGAAGGGATGGAATGGGTTGCGCTTGATTCCGGTCCGCTCAACGACGGCGTTAACAAATCCCAGATCGAAATGGGCATTGTGAGCAACCACGATGGCGCGGGTGCAACTGTGTTTTTTCACCGCGCTGCGGATTTTGCGGAACAGCTCTGGCAGAGCAATTTCTTCAGGCCAGGCATCGCGATCGGGGGACTCCAGGTCGATACCGATAAAGTCCAGGGCCGACTGCTCTACGTTGGCGCCCTCAAATGGTTCCAGGTGGAAACTGTGGGTCTCATGGGGGACGAGGTTGCCCTCCGCATCCATATCCAGAATAACCGCCGAAATCTCCAGCAGGGCATCGGTACGCGCGTTAAAGCCGCCGGTTTCCAGGTCGATAACAACCGGCAGGAAGCCGCGAAATCGCTGGGCGAGGGGGCTCTTGGGTCCTGTTGGTTCTTCCGCGGGGGTCACTTTGGGTCCTTGTAAATCTCAATTGTGCCGGGGTTGCTTGGACCCGGGCATGAGCGGGCTTGCTATTGGCCCGCAACAGTTCAAACCGGAATTATACGAGTTTCCAGTTCAGGGTTTCACCGGCATTCAGGGGTATCAGGTTCTCACCGCCCATATCCAGGCTTTCCGGCAGGGTCCACGGTTGTTTGACCAGGGTGATGGTGTCCTGGTTGCGTGGCAGACCGTAAAAGTCGGGCCCGAAATTACTCGCGAAACCTTCCAGCTTATCCAGCTTGCCGGCGCGCTCAAAAGCTTCGGCGTACAGCTCTATGGCGGAGTAGGCAGTGTAACAACCGGCGCAGCCGCATTCGTGTTCTTTTTTATGGTGAGCGTGGGGGGCCGAGTCGGTGCCGAGGAAAAATTTCGGGCTGCCGCTGGTGGCCGCTTCGATCAGAGCTGACTGGTGATCGCCGCGCTTGAGGATTGGCAGGCAGTAGTAGTGCGGGCGAATACCACCAACCAGCATATGGTTGCGGTTGTACAGCAGGTGGTGGGCGGTAATGGTCGCGGCCACACCATCGCGGGCATGCTGTACAAACTCAGCGGCATTGGCAGTGGTAATGTGCTCGAAAACCACTTTCAACGTGGGAAAATCTTCCACCAGGCGCGACAGGGTTTTCTCAATAAATACCTGCTCGCGATCGAAAATATCGATATCGTTGGTGGTTACCTCCCCGTGCAGCAGCAGTTTCATACCGCAGGACTGCATTTCCTCCAGGGCGGGGTAAATATTGGCGATGTCGGTTACCCCGGAATCGGAATTCGTGGTTGCTCCGGCAGGGTATAGTTTTGCTGCGATCACACCGGCAGCGTGCGCCTGGCGGATTACTTCGGCATCGGTCTTATCGGTCAGGTAAATAACCATCAGCGGCTCAAAAGCGCGGCCGGCCGGAATATGCGCGCGGATACGCTCGCGATAGGCCAGGGCCATATCGGCGTTGGTAACTGGTGGTACCAGGTTGGGCATCACTATTGCGCGGTGAAATTGTTGGGCGGCATCGCCTACTGTGCGTTCTAGGGCGGCGCCATCGCGTAGGTGAATATGCCAGTCGTCAGGGGCGCGAAGAGTGATTTGCTCCGTCATGGTACTCCGTGGTCTTGGACGCTGTAGTGAGTCGTTGTGCGGCGCGCATGCTACCCGATGCGGGGTGAAATTGCGATGCACAAAAGGGTTAAAAATTAATCAATTGTGTCTACAAGTGTCTTGGCGCTAGTCGATTGCGAGCTGAGGCGCTACAATCGCGCCCCGATAAACAGTGTGGGTATTATTGTGCCCATAATACCGACCCTGGGTATACCTCCAAGAATAACTCCCCCAGACCGACATTAATTCGCGCAGAGGCGATCCATATCGCCGTGCCTAATGTTGTGACGGCGTGTTCCCGGCAGCAGAGGATAGCAATGAGCAAAATCGAGAAGGTAGTACTGGCATATTCCGGCGGACTGGATACGTCGGTAATTGTGCGCTGGCTGCAGGAAACTTACGGTTGTGAGGTGGTAACTTTTACCGCTGATATCGGCCAGGGCGAGGAAGTGGAACCCGCCCGAGCCAAGGCTGAGGCCCTGGGTGTAAAAGAAATTTATATCGACGACCTGCGCGAAGAGTACGTGCGCGATTTCGTCTTCCCGATGTTCCGTGCCAACGCGATTTACGAAGGCGAGTATTTGCTGGGCACCTCCATCGCGCGCCCGCTGATCGCCAAGCGCCTGATCGAGATTGCCAACGAGACCGGTGCCGATGCTATCTCCCATGGCGCCACTGGCAAGGGCAACGACCAGGTGCGTTTCGAACTGGGTGCCTATGCGTTGAAGCCAGGTATCCAGGTAATTGCTCCCTGGCGCGAGTGGGACCTAAACTCCCGAGAAAAGCTGATGCAGTATTGCGAACAGCATAAAATTCCGGTGGATTTCTCCTCCAGCAAAAAGAAATCCCCTTACTCAATGGATGCCAACCTGCTGCATATCTCTTACGAGGGCGGCAACCTTGAGGACCCATGGGCGGAAGCCGAGGAAGATATGTGGCGTTGGAGTGTCAGCCCCGAAGCTGCACCAGAAGAGCCGACCTATATTACTTTGGGCTTTGAGAAGGGGGATCCCGTTTCTATCGACGGTGAGCGCTTAAGCCCTGCTACTTTGCTTGAGAAACTGAATAAGTTGGGCGGAGCCAACGGCATTGGTCGCTTGGATATTGTGGAAAACCGCTACGTGGGAATGAAGTCCCGCGGCTGCTACGAAACACCTGGCGGCACCATTTTGATGAAGGCGCACCGCGCCATTGAGTCCATCACGCTGGATCGCGAAGTGGCTCATATGAAAGATTCCCTGATGCCGCGCTACGCTGAGCTGGTTTATAACGGCTACTGGTGGTCACCGGAGCGCAGCATGCTGCAGGCTGCGATCGATGAATCCCAGCTGGTGGTTAACGGTGAAGTACGCCTGAAACTCTATAAGGGTAGTGTGAGCGCAGTGGGCCGCCGTTCTGCCGACAGCCTCTTCGACGAGCGTATCGCTACCTTCGAAGACGATGCCGGGGCCTACGACCAGAAAGATGCAGAGGGCTTTATTAAGCTCAACGCCCTGCGTCTGCGGATCGCCGCCGGTAAGGGAAGAAAATTGATTTAGTTGATTTAGATCATCCTTGGCTAGTGCGGGGTGCGCTTAAATCCTTATCTGGCCAATAAAGTGACAGCTGTGTTTGCGCATAGCTGCCGCAGACCATGCGGTGGGCCAGTCCCGCTCAGTGGAACCGATTTTAAAAAAGCAACGGAAGTTTAAACATGACGACAACGGTGGCAAAGACCGGCCCTGTGCCGGACTATGACTACAATATCGTGCGCCAGTTCACCATCATGTCCGTGGTCTGGGGCATTTTTGGTATGGGCATGGGCGTATTGATCGCGGCCCAGCTAGCCTGGCCAGAACTCAATGATTTCTGGCAGCCCTTCTCGCACTTTGGGCGCTTGAGGCCATTACACACCAATGCGGTAATTTTCGCCTTTGGTGGTAGTGTTCTGTTTGCCACCTCTTACTATGTAGTGCAGCGCACCTGTCAGGTTCGCCTGTGGGGCGGCTGGCTGATTCCCTTTACTTTCTGGGGATGGCAGGCCGTTATCGTGGCAGCGGCTATCACCCTGCCGATGGGCTTCACTTCCACTAAAGAATACGCCGAACTCGAGTGGCCGATTGATATCCTGATCGCCCTGGTTTGGGTGGCCTACGCGCTGGTGTTCTTCGGTACCATCATGAAGCGCAGAACCTCCCACATCTACGTGGCGAACTGGTTCTTCGGTGCTTATATCGTCACTATTGCTGTACTCCATATTATTAATAATTTGGAGATCCCGGTTGCTCCTTTCAAGTCTTACTCTATCTACTCAGGCACCAAGGACGCAATGATCCAGTGGTGGTATGGCCATAACGCAGTAGGGTTCTTCCTGACTGCAGCCTTCCTGGGGATCATGTACTACTTCGTACCTAAGCAGGCGGGCCGTCCGGTTTATTCCTACCAGCTTTCCATCGTGCATTTCTGGGCCCTGATTTCCCTGTACGTATGGGCTGGTGGCCACCACCTGCACTACTCAGCGCTGCCTGACTGGGCCCAGAGCCTGGCGATGGTAATGTCCCTGATCCTGCTGGCTCCATCCTGGGGTGGTATGATCAACGGCATCATGACCCTGTCCGGTGCTTGGCACAAACTGCGCACCGACCCGACCCTGCGCTTCCTGGTGGTATCCCTGTCCTTCTACGGTATGTCCACCTTCGAAGGCCCGATGATGTCCATCAAGACTGTAAACGCCCTGTCCCACAACACCGACTGGACTGTTGGCCACGTACACTCCGGTGCATTGGGCTGGGTTGCCATGATTTCTATCGGTGCTCTCTATCACCTGGTTCCAGTGCTCTGGAAGCGTCGCGAAATGTACAGCACCAAGCTGATTAACGCGCACTTCTGGCTGGCTACTGTAGGCACGGTACTGTACATCGCTGCTATGTGGGTGAACGGTATTACCCAGGGCCTGATGTGGCGTGCATTTAACGCTGACGGCACCTTGACCTATAGCTTTGTGGAAAGTGTGGTTGCGAGCCACCCAGGTTATGTAGTGCGCTGGTTGGGCGGAGCCATGTTCCTGCTGGGCATGCTGCTGATGGCTTACAACGTTTACCGTACGATCACTGAGAAGGTAAACGATGCCGAAGCCGATAACACCGTTCGAGCTGTACCGGCGGCATAGGAGAGCAGACCGTGAAGAATCATGACATCGTAGAAAAAAATATTGGCTGGATGATCTTTTTCATCATTATCGCCATTAGCTTCGGCGCTCTGGTGGAGATCGTTCCGCAGTTCTTTACCAAGGCGAACTACACGCCCCTGCCGGGCCAGAAGCCGCTGACCGCACTGGAGCTGGAAGGCCGCGATATCTATATCCGCGAAGGCTGTCACGTGTGTCACACCCAGATGGTGCGCCCGCTGCGCGCTGAGGTGGAGCGCTATGGACACTACTCCATGGCCGAGGAATCCGTGTACGAGCACCCCTTCCTGTGGGGCTCCAAGCGTACCGGTCCCGACCTGGCTCGTGTAGGCGGCCGTTACTCCGATGAGTGGCAGCGCGCTCACTTGTACAACCCGCGCAGCGTTGTACCCGAGTCCATCATGCCGGCCTACCCTTGGTTGTTCGACAATGTAGTTACTGGCAATTACACCGCGCGCAAGATGGAAGCACTGCGTCTCGTCGGTGTGCCCTACACCGATGAGGACATCGCCAACGCCTCCAAGCCTTTCGAAGGCGGCAAGGTTAAGGAAATCGATGCCCTGGTCGCTTACTTGCAACAGCTGGGTACCCTGGTTACCCAAAAACGCTAATAGCGAGGAAGGAAACTCGTGACTATCGAAACATTGCGGGAAATCGGACTGGTTTTGGGATCAATCGCCTTTCTGGCTATCTGCTGGTGGGCCTTCTCTCCGAAGCGCAAGAAGCGCTTCGAGGAAGATGCCAATTTGCCATTTGCCGATGAAGAGCAACAGGCCGATAAGGATGAGTCGGCCGCTCAGAAGGATGAATCCAAATCCGGGCAAGAGTCCGGGACTGAACGAAAACAGGGGCAGGACAAGTAATGAGTACATTCTGGAGTGTGTGGGTAATTGTACTCACCCTCGCCAATCTGGCGTTGATTACCTGGGTGTTGTTCGCCAACCGAAAAGTGGCAGTTGACGACCAGGCAGAACCGGAAAACAAAACCACAGGCCACGTGTACGACGGCATTGAGGAGTACGACAACCCTCTGCCCAAGTGGTGGTTCATGCTGTTTATCGCCACGCTGGTGTTTTCAGCGGTATACCTGGTGATCTACCCGGGCATGGGTAACTTCAAAGGCCTTGGTGGTTGGTCATCTGTCGGCGCGCTGGAAGCTTCCCAGGCTAAGGCCCAGGAGAAGTTCGACGAGCAGTTTGGCATTTATCTCGATATGCCCATCGAGGAAATCGCCCAGAGCCCGCAGGCACTGAAAATGGGTTCCCGTATCTTCGCCAACAACTGTGCTGTATGTCACGGTGCGGATGCCGGCGGTAACTTCGGCTTCCCTAACCTGACCGACAACGCCTGGCTTTACGGCGGTACCCCGGAGAAAATCCTGGAAACCCTGTACAACGGCCGTCAGGGCATGATGCCTCCGCAAGGGCCGGTGATTGGTGAGGAGGGTGTTAAGAACGCCACTGAGTATGTTCTCTCCCTGAATGGCCTCGAGCATGACAAGGCTATGGCTGCGGAAGGACAGAAGGTCTTCAATACCGTGTGTATGGCCTGTCACGGTATGGACGCCAAGGGTAACCAGCTCCTCGGTGCGCCAAACCTGACCGATGACCTGTGGCTGTATGGCAGCGATCGTGCGCAAATCCAGCACACGATCCGCAGCGGCCGTAGCAATATGATGCCCGCGCAGAAAGATAAGCTGCGCGAAGACAAGATCCGCTTAGTAGCGGCCTATGTCTACAACTTGTCCAAACAGGACGAGGAACAGCAGTAATCGAATAAGGCCCGGCTATGCTGGGCCTTATTTTTTTGGAAGGAACTCCGGGTGCTGCAGGGACGGAGATAAAAGCCTCATACATAAGTGGCTGACTGTGCCCGCGTGCAGATAATGCCCGTGCGAGAGTGAGGTTTTTGTGAGTGACTTGATTCCCACCCGCGAAGAGCAGGAAGGTAACGGTGAAGTTCGCTACCGCATGCTCTACGAATCGGATGACAAAATTTATATTCGCCATATCCGTGGTATTTACACCCGGATTCGCAAATATACCGGCCTACCGTTACTGTTGGCTTTCTTCTTTATCCCCTGGATTAATATCGACGGGCGCCAGTCTGTCTTCTTCGATCTTCCCACCCGCCAGTTTCATATCCTCGGTACCACCTTCGGCCCACAGGATGGCTTCCTGCTAGCCTGGTTGCTGATTATTGCCGCCTTTGCCCTGTTTGCCGTTACCACCTGGATGGGGCGGGTCTGGTGCGGTTTTACCTGTCCACAGACTGTCTGGACCATGATGTTTATGTGGGCCGAGCGAGTTTGTGAGGGCGATCGCAACAAGCGGATGAAGCTCGATAAGGCCCCCTGGAACGCGGAGAAAATACTGCGTAAAGGTGGCACCCACGCTATCTGGCTGCTGATTTCTCTCGCCACAGCTCTGGCTTTCGTTGGTTACTTCTATGGTATCCGCGACCTGGTGGTAGACCTCGCGACCTTTGATGCCCATCCGCAGGGGGTCTTTTGGGTCGCCTTCTTTACTTTTGCCACCTACATGAATGCGGGCTTCCTGCGTGAGCAGGTGTGCAAGTACATGTGCCCCTATGCGCGCTTTCAGTCGGTGATGTACGACCAGGACACTCTTGCGGTCTATTACGATGCACAGCGCGGCGAGACCCGTGGTCCACGCAAGAAGAACGTGGACTACAAGGCCGAGGGTATGGGTGACTGTATCGATTGCTACTGGTGTGTGCAGGTATGTCCTGTGGATATCGATATTCGCGATGGCATGCAGTATGAATGCATTAACTGTGGTCTATGTGTTGACGCCTGTAACAGCGTCATGGACAAAATGGGTTATGACCGCGGCCTGATTCGTTTTACCTCAGAAGACGAGTTGGAGACCGGAAAGACCAATTACCTGCGTCCGCGCCTGTTTGGTTATGCCATTGTCCTGTTGGCAATGGTTGGCTTGTTCTCCCATCAGGTGGCTACACGCAACCCGATTGAGACTGAAATTACCCGCGATCGCGGTGCGCGAATGTACCGAGTATCCCAGGGACTGGTGCAGAATGTGTATACCGTGAAGATCAGCAATATGGATCAAGCGGCACATGAGTTCACTATCCGTGTGGAGGGCAACCCGAATTACGATTATTCGGTTCGTAAGCCGCGTACGATCTACCTGGAGGCGGGGGAGATTTTCCCGGTACCGATCCGGGTGAGTGTGCCCAAGACACAGTTGAAAGAGAGCAAGCACGATATCGATATCGTAGTGGAGGCTGTCGATAACCCTGAGCTGGTCGACAAGCACCGAACGGTATTTATTGGTCCCAAGCAGTAGACGGGACGCCGTTCCCGTTGCAAAGTACGGGCCCGCCCAAGTGGGCTCGACTTTTCTGCATAAAACGGTAATTTTTGGTAACGCGATGAATGAACCAACCTCGAAACCCTGGTATCGGGAATTCTGGGCCTGGATGGTCCTGGCACCGCTGATTACAGTGCTGGTAGTGTCCTCTATCACGGTTTCTATAGCTGTGCGCCACGCTGACGATGAGGTCAGGGACACTTATCACAAAGACAGCCGTATGTACCATTTTTCTGCTGAGCAGGACCAGCGGGCCAAAGCCCTGGGATTGGCGGCGATGGTCCAGTTCCAGCGGGGCGATCGCGGGGTGGTTGTCGAACTGAACGGTAATACCGAGTATCCCGAGAAGCTGTTGCTTACCCTCAGCCACCCGCTAGAGGAAGATCTGGATCAGCATATTGTGTTATCCCAGCTCTCCGTTGGGCGCTATTCAGGCTCTGTGCCCGTGGATTTGAACAATCGCTGGTATCTGCGCCTGATGCCTGAACTCGATCCTGAGCTCCACAAAAACGCAGAGTGGCGTCTTAAGGGAGAGATTAATTTCGATCTGGGTGAGGCGGCGCCCCTGAACGCTGCCAGTCGATGACATCCTCTTGTTATCACTGCGGACTTCCGGTCCCTGCCGGTAGCAACCATTCGGTTGTTATTGAGGGGGCTGCACGTGATATGTGTTGCCCCGGCTGTGAGGCCGTGGCGACGGCCATTGTTTCCGGTGGCCTGGATGGCTTCTATCGCTACCGGGAAAAGCAAAGTGACCGCCCGGAACAGGCCCAGCCGCGGGACCGCTGGACCGCCTACGATCTCCCCGAAGTACAGCAGCAGTTTGTTCACGACTGGGATGGCGGCAGCAAGATGGCGGCGCTGCTGATCGGTGGTATTACCTGTGCCGCCTGTGTGTGGTTGATTGAAAAGCACCTGGGACATTTGGCGGGGGTTGGAAAGGTCTCAGTCAATGCCAGTACCCAGCGTGCCCAGATTGTGTTTGATCCTGAGCAGATTAAACCGAGCCAGCTTTTTGAGGCGTTGGAGCGCATTGGCTATCGCCCGGCTCCGGCCACCGCTGCCAACCGGGAAAATGTAATCCAGGCCGAACATCGGGCAGCCCTGCGCCGCCTTGGGGTTGCGGGCCTGGGTACCATGCAGGTGATGATGTTCGCTATCGCCCTGTACTTTGGCGCTGGTAGCGATGGTGTCGGTGAGTTTGAGCGCTATTTCCGTTGGGTGTCGCTATTGGTAGCGACACCAGTGGTGTTCTATGCGGCGCGCCCCTTCTTTAGCGCAGCACTGCGCAGCCTGCGCGCCCGTCACCTGAGTATGGATGTACCTGTCTCCATCGCTATTGGCCTGGCCTACGGTGCCAGTTTCTACGCTACGGTGTTTGGCACCGGCGAGGTGTACTTCGAATCCATCTCCATGTTCACCTTCTTCTTGCTGCTTGGGCGCACGGTTGAGATGCGTGCGCGTCATCGTGCTGGGCTCGCCAGTGGCGGCCTGGCCCAGCTGCTGCCGATGACTGCAGCCAGGTATCAAGGCGATGAAGTGGTTCATGTACCGGTGGCCGCATTGGTGGCTGGCGACCGGATTTTGTTGCGGCCCGGCGACACGATTCCCGCTGACGGCGAAGTGCTGGAAGGGGAGAGTGGTGTGGATGAGTCGCTGCTCAGTGGCGAATCCGCCCTGCAGCAAAAGCTCGTGGGCAGTCCTGTGTATGCAGGCAGTGTCAACGGTGACTCCAGCCTGACTGTGCGTGTGACCGCAGCCGGCCAGTCTACAAGGCTGTCTGCCATCGAGCGTCTGGTGGAGCGCGCCCAACTGGATAAGCCGGCCCAGGTGGCCCTGGCAGACCGGGTCGCCGGTGTTTTTGTCGGAGTTGTATTGCTGGCGGCTGTGGGGGCCTTTGCAGTTTGGTGGCAGCTGGATCCGAGCAGGGCTTTCTGGGTAGCTCTGTCTGTATTGGTGGTGACATGCCCCTGTGCTTTGTCCCTGGCGACACCGGCGGCGCTGGCCTCAGCGACTTTGCGATTGCAGGAACTGGGGCTCCTGGTGGCCGGTGGCAGCCTTCTGGAAACACTGCCGCGTATCAGTCGCGTTGTGTTCGATAAAACCGGCACCCTAACTCGCGGCGAGCCGCGCATCCTGGAAATTCAATTGATGCGCGATGGCTGGGCCAAACAGCGGGTTAAGGATGTAGCTGCAGCCCTGGAATCACAGACCCACCACCCCTTGGCCCGTGCATTTCGCGCTTGGCGCGGCAACCTTACAGCGAGCAAGCTGAAGGCGCATACCGGTCGCGGCCTGGAGGGGCAGATCGAAGGGGTTGATTATCGCCTGGGCCGTGCCGATTTCGCTGCACCTGAAATACTGGCGCAGCCGCAGGGTGAGGGGCAGTGGTTGCTGCTTGCTGATGGAGACGGCCCTATCGCCTGGATCGCCTTGGGGGATAAACTGCGTGAGACAGCTCGGGATGCGGTACATCAGCTGGAAAAACTGGGCTTGTCGGTAGAGTTACTGAGTGGTGATCAGTCCAACGAGGTTCAGCGCCTGGCCTCGCAGGCTTCCATTGCCCACTTCCGTGCTGGTGCTTCACCGGAAGACAAGCTCTCCCATATGCAGCAGTTACAGGCCGGTGAAGAGAAGGTCCTGATGGTTGGCGATGGGCTCAATGATGTCCCGGTACTGTCGGGAGCGGATGCCTCGGTGGCGATGATGTCCGCTGCGGACTTGGCTCAATCCCGTGCCGATGCCATCTTGCTGAATGGTGACCTGCAGGTGCTTCCCCAGGCAATTTCCCTGGCGCGCAAATGCCGCCAGATAGTTCGGCAAAATCTGGCCTGGGCCCTGGGTTACAACGCCATTGCACTACCGTTGGCGGTTTGCGGCCTGGTACCGCCCTGGGCTGCGGCCATTGGTATGTCGGCCAGTTCGCTGGTGGTGGTTCTTAACGCCTTGCGCCTGTCCCGTGCCAACGCGTCGACGGAAAGTGCGGACAGCTCGGTGCCTGGTATGCAGGCACACCATGCAAATTAAAGAGAGGAGTGAACTGTGGACAGTCTCTATTTCCTGATCCCTATTGCAGTGGCCTTGGTTGCCTTCGCTGTAAAACTCTTTTTCTGGGCGGTAAATAACGGCCAGTACGATGACCTCGAGACTGAGGGCCGGAGAATACTGTTTGAGGATGACGTGCAGAATCAGCCCGCAGCGGATTCGGACAAGGAGAAGTAACCAGTGGGAGATTGGGGGTTTTTGGCGGCTGCGCTCGCCATCGGGTTTCTGGGCAGCAGCCACTGTATTGGTATGTGTGGGGGTATCTCGGGTGCGCTCGGAATGGCGGTGCCCGGCAAGCAAACAGCTTGGGTACAGCTCGGCTCATACCAATTGGGACGTCTCGGTAGTTATACGTTAATGGGGGCGCTCGCTGGCGCTTTGGGTGCTGCGATTATTCCTGCCCTGACGCCGCTGCGCTTCGCTGCGGGCATTATGCTGATCGTTATGGCGCTCTATGTGGCCGGTATCTGGCGTGGTCTGGTATGGCTGGAGAAGGGTGGCAGCTATTTATGGCGCTATGTGCAGCCTCTCTCTGCGAAATTGTTGCCAGTTCGCTCTGCGGGGCAGGCGGTTGCCCTCGGTTCCCTGTGGGGCTGGTTGCCCTGCGGCCTGGTTTACAGTGCACTGACCTTTGCATTGGCTCAGGGCAGTGCTGAGCGATCGGCCTTGGCGATGTTTGCTTTTGGTCTCGGAACCTTACCGGCCATGTTGGCCACCGGTGCTGCCGCTGTGCAAGTGCGCAATATTGTGCAAAAACCGGGAGTGCGTCTGGGTTTTGCAGCGGCTATTTTATTGTTTGGTATCTGGACTATTTGGGGAGCTCTTGGCCATGGGGGCCACGGTGGCCACGGCAATCATGGGGAAATGGGGGCGATGGAATCTCCGCAGGCAGAAGAGCAGGAGCACCACCACCATAATCACTGAGTTTTGAGCTGGCGCCGTTTTGACGCGGCGCCATTAGCCGACACCCGATAAAAACTAAAAATCAATTCTCAGGGAGAGGTCGATCGCGCGCAGGTGCTTGGTCAGGCTGCCGGAGGAGATGTAGTCGACATCCAGAGCTGCCAGCTTCTGAATCCGATCCCGGTCTACACTGCCGGAAATCTCTATTTTGGCTTTACCTTTTGCCAGGGATAGGGCGGAGCGAGTGTCTTCGTCATTGAACTCATCAAGCATGATTACATCGGCACCGCTATCCAGTGCCTGCTGTAACTCTTCAATGGTCTCTACCTCCACCTCGACCAGTGCGCCGGGTTTGATAGCCCTGGCCTGGGAGACAGCTGCATCAATACCGCCGGCGGCTGCGATATGGTTTTCCTTAATTAAAAATGCGTCGTAGAGGCCGATGCGATGATTGTGGCAGCCGCCACACAGCACGGCATATTTCTGGGCACTGCGCAGGCCTGGAATGGTTTTGCGGGTATCGAGAATCTTAACTTCAGTCCCTGCAGCACGGTTTGCGAATTCCGCTGCAGTAGTTGCCGTGCCGGATAGTGTCTGTAGAAAGTTAAGGGCGGCGCGCTCTCCAGTCAGGATTGCGCGGGCATTACCCTCCAATTCAAACAGCACTGAATCTGCAGCAACCCTGTCTCCATCTTCAAAGTGCCAGGTCAGTTGCAGGTCTTGATCGAGCTGGCGAAAAACCTCTTCTACCCAGGCGCGTCCGCTCAGGGTGCAATCTTCCCGGGTGATTACTCGCGCACGGGCACTGCGCTCCGCTGGGATCAGCTGGGCGGTGATGTCTCCACTACCGACATCTTCATCGAGCGCGGTGTGCACGGCCCTTTTCAGGTCGGTCATGATGTTTGGGATCGCGGAGTCTTGTGGGTGCATTGGAGGACCTCGATAAAAAAGCGCGGGCAGTTTACCAAAACAGACTGGATTTGGGTTGCCTGGGGCATTTACTCGATTTTTACCAGGTTAAATCCTCAGGTAGCAGCTGGCCCTACATTTCGCTGTGACAAGCGTCTCAAATATGTCGCTAAAGTGTGTAAACAGGGAGGGGAACGCGAGTAGAATCGACGGGGTGAGAGAAAAGCTCACTGCGGGAGCCGTCGCCAAATTCGCTAGTCAAATTGACTGCATTAATGCGTTTAAAACCTGAGCAAAATCAAGTGGTTGTTGGATTTTCGGGTGCATTATCTCGAGAGAATTTTACCAGACCTATCCCCGCATGTTTTTAAGCCTTGAGGCCGCCTATTGAGGTGAGCAGCGAGGTGAACAAATGGGACTGGTGATTTAAGACGGCCTATCCGGCCGACAAGATTTCAGCCAGCAAGTGCGCAAAACGCCGGATGGCATGCGAAGGACTTCTTGGAAATGAGTGAATCCAGCAAGGTAGTTTCCCTTTCAGAGAAAAGTGCGGGTCGACATGGTACTTCTATGGGTAAGCCCGCAGTCCTGCCCTCGGCGGTTGTGCTGTTAAAGGAAAAAGCCAGCACCCAGTTGTTTGAGCGTGTCAAAGCGCTGTTTGGGGCGGTGGATGATTCACTGTTTGCGATGGCGGAGCGTGCTCACGGCCAGGAAGAGCAGGATGGTCTGTTCCAGGCATTGCGCCTGCTGAGAGTAGAGCGCCGCAATGTCGCTGAGCGTTTCGTCAAAAACGTGCAGCGCGCTTTCCAGATCCGCCAGGAGGAGCCGTCGGAACCCGCTTTTGCCCAGGACAATCTGTCACTGGTTCACAATGATGACCTGGAGCAGCTGGTGGCCGCGGATACCATGGTGGCCAATGCCAAGCGAGATTTTGCCGAGCCGCTGACCGAATTGTGCCTGCGCCTGGATACCCTCTACGCCGTTAAGGTGTATGACAAGAACAACCCTCTCGGCCCCGATGTGATCTGCGATGCATTTGTAGATGCAATTCAGGAGCTGGATCTCTATATCCGCGCGCGCCTTACGTTGCTCAAGAAATTTGAGCAAACAGTTATGCAGCAGCTGCGGGGTTTTTACGAATTCTGTAATCAGCTACTTGTAGAGCAGGGCGTGTTGCCCTCACTGCGGGAGCAGCAGCGCGCAGCGCGACAGCGCTCGGCTTATCCGGCAGGGCGTGGTCCCGGCAATCCGGGTGCAGCTCAGGCCGCTGGAGTTGGCAGCGCTGGGGATGGTGCTACCCAGGCCGCACAGGGAGTACCTGTCAGTGGTCACTTTGCCCCAGGGCTCGTACCCGCTACGGCGGGTATGACACCCATGCCCGCTGGGGATCTGCTCACACATCTGGGAGCTTTGCAAAGTGGGGCTCATTACCAGGATGCCGGTGCAGCCCAATTGTTGAATGTTGGCGATCTGCTGCAGCAGCGCCTGGTTGACTCCAATCAGGCAGCTTCGCTGGCAAAAGTGGATAGCGATGTAATCAAACTGGTGGAAATGCTGTTTTCCTTTATTTTGGAAGATCGCAGTCTCGCCACACCGATTAAATCCCAGCTCGGCCGTTTGCAGCTGCCACTGCTCAAGGTTGCGATTGCCGATAAGTCGTTTTTTAGTAAAGGTGGCCATCCCGCACGCAAACTGTTAAATGAGCTTGCCGATGCTGCCACTGGTTGGCAGGCTCCAGACAATTTCGAGTCCGACCCTCTATACAGTGAAGTCTCGCTGATCGTAGAGCGGGTTCTCAGCGAGTTCGATCAGGACATCAATATTTTTGCCACGCTTCTGGAGTCTTTGCGCGAGTTTATTATTCGCGAACGTAAGCGCGCGGAAATGCTGGAGCGCAGGGTTATAGATGAGGCGGATGGCCGGGCAAAAACCCAAGCCGCGCGCGCTCGTGTAGCAGCGGTAATGGATGCCCTGGTAGCCGAGAGAGACCTGCCGCCTGTGGTACAGGATTGGCTGCAAAAGGTTTGGAACAATGTTTTATTCCTCACTTGTGTGAAAGAGGGCACTGAAAGCGAGGCCTGGAGTCGCGATGTGCGCACAGCCCGCGACCTGGTGTGGAGTGTGCAGGCACCAATGCCGGATTCCCGTAAGCAGCTCCTGAGCTTGTTGCCGGTTTTGCAGGAGCGTTTGCGCGAGGGTATTGAAGCTCTCTCCTACAACGCCTTTGAGGCGCGCGCCATGTTTGCCGGTTTGAAGGAAGTTTATCGCGAGCGTTTTGCCCTCGCGCAGCGCCTCATCGAGGAACGCGAACTTCAGGTTAAAGAGCAGGTGGCCCGCGAGGTTAAGGCGGCTACTTCGGTGGATCATTTGGCGGAAGTGGCCGAGGTTCAATCCAGTGAAACTCTGCCGGTAGAGGCCATAGCTCCCGAAGCTGGCGAGCCGCAACCGGCCGCTGATGATAAAGACGAACCGGTAACCGAAGAGACCGCTCTGTTGCAGGAAGTGGCCGTGCCGCAAATGGAAGAGCTTGAGCAGGCGGTTGCCCAGGCGGAGTTAGCAGCATCTTCTGCGGAGCAGGAGGGCCTTGCTCCTCTCGATGAGGCGGACCCCCACTGGCAGATGACTTTCCGCCTCGCCCAGGGGAGTTGGTTTGAGTTGAAGCGCTCTGATGAGGAGCAGTTCCGCTGCCGTTTGGCAGCGGTTATCCGCGATATTGACCAGTTTATTTTTGTGAACCGCAACGGTGCCAAGGTAGCGGAGTTCGGCCGATTGGAGCTGGCTCATGCGCTGCGCTCAGCGCAGCTGTTGCCCCTTGATGACGGTATGTTATTTGAGCGTGCGCTGCAGTCGGTTATTGGCAATGTGCGCAAAAAACGCAGCGAACAGCGCTGATCTGCCTGTTTTAGCTCCCCTGTCCCGGCAACTATTGCCGGGGGCCCACTTCTGTCGCGATACGTCTCTAAACCGATTGGCATATCGATCAACGCTTCCATAGAATGGTAACTGCCAAGGCCCTGAGTTCATTTGGGGTGGTAGTTTGCTGGAACGGAGATCGCAGATTGAAATACCAAGTGGAATCTGGCTGGCTATCCGGTGCGCGCCGGGTGCCCAGTCCTCACTGCAACAGCCGGCCCGACGACTGCCCCGTGGACCTTTTGGTCGTTCACAGCATCAGCCTGCCACCCGGGCAGTATGGCGGGCCTTATATCGATGCGTTTTTCCTTGGGCAGCTGGATATTGATGCCCATCCCTATTTTGCCGAGATTGCGGCTCTGCAGGTTTCTGCACATATCCTTATTGATCGGGATGGTATCGTCACCCAGTATGTGCCCCTTGACCGGCGCGCCTGGCATGCGGGTAAGTCGGAATTCAAAGGGCGCACCAACTGTAATGACTTTTCTATCGGGATCGAGCTTGAAGGCTTGGATACGGATATTTATACCGATGCCCAATACCATGCCCTGGCAGAGGTGAGTGCGGCCATTATGCTGGCTTATCCAGCCATCGGCGTGGACAGGATAGCCAGTCACTCTGATATAGCGCCTGGACGCAAGCTGGACCCCGGCCCCGGCTTTGACTGGGAGCGCTACTTGAATGAGCTCGATAAGCTCGTTGAGTGAAACTTCCACTTCGCGGTGCTGGTGTATCAATCCACATCGCCTTTAAAATTGAACTGCCATTGTGTGAGGTTCGCCTACTTGTATAGCAGACCCAGGGTGGCGCATCATGATTCAACTATGGGCTGACGCGGTATCACTATGACTCTGCTAATCGTTTTATTCACTTTGGCTCTGGTGCAAATCTGGGGGTCTGGTGCGCCTTTGCACCGCGATGGCTGGTTTGATAAATGGTGTGAGCGACTCTCTAAAGTGCCGCAACTGCAATCGAATGGCGGCTTGTTGCTGGGGGCCAGTATTCTGCCACCGGTGCTGCTGATTGCGGTGGTGATGGTAATTGCAGAATCCAACTTTGGAGGCTTGGGAGCGCTTTTACTTGGGGTGCCACTGTTACTTTATTGCCTGGGACGAGGCAATTTTAACGAGATTGTAAGCGTTTACCTGCGCAGCTGGTATCGGGGCGACTTCAAGGGGGCTGAGGAAGCTGCGGCCCCTTTTCTACAGGATATCCACGAGACTCCGGCAGATGGCAAGTGCCTGCATGAACAGGTCTTCCGCGGTGCCGCTTACAGTGCCTTCGAGCGCCTCTTTGCCGTTCTTTTCTGGTTTATTTTGCTCGGGATACCGGGTGCGCTGCTATTTCGTTTGAGTGCTCTCTATGCAGAGCGCGCTCGCGGGACACAGTGGCAGGCAACTGCAACCCGCTGGCTTTGGTTACTGGAGTGGTTGCCGGTAAGGATCATGGGGCTCAGCTTTGCGATTGTGGGTAATTTTGCCGGTTGCTACCGAGCCTGGCGTCAGTGTCTGATGTGTCGTGAGAGAGATACGGCACAGGTGCTCGAAGCCTACCTGGAAGGGGCGTTAGGAGGAATTGACGCCAGTGAATGCAGTGCCAGTGCAGATCTTTCACAAGTCCAGCGTCAAAGTGGCGCGGAAATAGAGGGGCTGCAGTCCTTGCTTTCCAGAACCCTACTGTTGTGGGTTACCGTGTTGGCCCTGACGGTTTTGTTCGCCTGATTTTTTGAAGTTATTCAGAGCTGAAATGAGTAAATTATTTTTTAACTGAATTACATTTTGGAAAAATTTCCCAGTAATTGCTTGACTTTTAACCATCCTCCCAGATGATTGCGCCCGCTATCGCACTCCGGAGATTACCGGGTAGCGGGATGCTTATACTCAGTGGAGGAAGTAGGGTTTGAATGTTTCATTACTGGAACCGCAAATGCTGTCAGATCTCAGTGCTGCAAATGGTAGGGACTCCGCGGCGTTAGTCGCTGGACTAAGGGCATATTTTCGCAGTGGAAGTACCCTTGAGCTGGCCTGGAGGCGTCGCCAATTAATTCAGCTGCGCAAAATGCTCTCGGAGAATGAGGCGCGCTTTATTGGGGCCTTGAATGAGGACCTGCATAAGGCTCCCCAGGAAGCTTACCTGACTGAGATTTCGTTTCTCTATAGTGATATCGATCATACCCTCAAGCACCTCAAAAAGTGGGTACGCCAGCGCAAGGTTTCCTCGCCACTTCTCACCCAACCTGCGAAAAGCTATATACAGCCAGAACCCCTTGGGGTGATATTGATTATTGGCGCCTGGAATTATCCCCTTCAACTATTGCTGTCGCCTCTTGTGCCTGCCATAGCGGCGGGTAACTGTGCAGTGGTCAAACCGTCGGAATTATCCCCTGCGGTTTCTCATTTGATCGCTGAGTTGTTGCCCAGATACCTGGATAATGATGCCTTCGCCTGTGTTGAGGGAGCTGTGGCAGAGACCACGAGCCTTTTGGAGCAGCGCTGGGATCACATCATGTACACCGGCGGTGGTCGGGTAGCCAGGATTATTATGGGGGCAGCAAGTAAGCACTTAACTCCGGTTACCCTGGAGCTTGGCGGCAAAAGCCCCTGTATTGTGGCCGATGATGCAGATATCGATATTGCCGCGCGGCGTATAGCTTGGGGGAAATTTACCAATGCGGGGCAAACCTGTATTGCACCGGATTATGTACTCTGTACCAAGCACACCGCGGACCGTCTTGTCCCTGCTATCCAGCTGGCGGTAAGGGAGATGTTTGGGGACAGCCCCCGTCAAAGCAGCGATTATGGACGGATAATCAATACCCAGCACACATTGCGTTTGGCGGACCTCCTCGGTGATGGTGAGGTAATTTTTGGTGGGGATGTCGATGTGGATAGTTGCTACATGGCGCCAACCCTGATGCGCTGTGTCAATCTGGAGTCCCCGGTAATGCAGGAAGAGATTTTTGGTCCCTTGCTGCCGGTAGTTGAGTTGGATGACTTCGGAAAAGTGGAAGCGTTTGTTAATGAGAGGGAAAAGCCGTTAGCGCTGTATATTTTTACCCGGAGTGATGCCATCGCTGACCGGGTGCTTTCCCGCTGCAGCTCCGGTAATGCCTGCGTGAACGATTGCATGATGTTTATGCTGGCCCAGGATCTGCCATTTGGAGGAGTGGGAGCCAGCGGTATGGGCTGTTACCACGGTGAGCATGGTTTCAGAACTTTTAGCCACTACAAAGCCGTGATGAAACGCAAAAATATTCTGGATGTTGACCTGCGTTATGCGCCGTACACCAATCGAAAATTTAAGTGGTTGAAAATACTGCAGCGATAGAGTGGCCAAAAATATTTAGCGAGATATGGGCGAAAAGGGAATTTTGCTGGTTTTTTAGTGGCTTGAGTTGGTACATTCAGTCGTAAATTAAAAAGACCAACAGAGCTATGCCCTCGGACCCCAATGACCTGCCTACCAGTGCTGATGTTTTTTGCGCGGCACAAACAGTCTCCGGAACTGTCCATCGAACTCCCTTGATTCGCTCCCAGCTTCTCAATGAGCTGGGTGGCGCCAATCTTTGGTTTAAATGTGAGCACTTGCAAAAAGTGGGTGCGTTTAAAGCACGTGGAGCTGCAAATGCACTTTCCCTCTTGCCTGAAGGAGCTGAGTTGGTGGCGACCCACTCCTCAGGCAATCATGGCGCGGCGTTGGCATGGGCTGCTGCGGAGCGATGTTTGCCCTGTATTGTTGTAATGCCAGAGACGGCGCCCGATATGAAGCGCATGGCTGTGGAAAGTTATGGCGCAACAATTGTTACTTGCGGTCCTACCCTGGCAGACCGTGAAGAGGCTCTGCAAAAAGTGGTGCAAGAGACAGGGGCCCATGTCGTGCCGCCCTATGACGACAGCAGGATTATTGCGGGGCAGGGCACGGTAGCTCTAGAGGTTGTTCAGCAATGTCGGGAGCAGGGTTTTACTCCGGATGTGATTGTGGCCCCTGTGGGTGGCGGTGGTCTGCTCGCAGGCACTGGGCTGGCAATAGCGGCGTTGGCTCCAGATGTATTGGTAATAGGCGCAGAGCCCGCTGGCGCGGATGATGCACAGCGATCTTTGCGTGGCGGTGTTCATATCACTACCCAGCAGCCCCATACTATTGCCGATGGCTTGCGAACAACGCTTGGGCACCGGAACTACAGGGTGATTCGCCGCACTGTGAGAGATATTGTGACGGTTTCTGAAAGTGGTATTGTGCGGGCAATGCAACTATTGTGGACTCGCACCAAGCAAATGGTTGAGCCCTCAGCTGCCGTGGGGCTCGCAGCTGTGCTCGAGCACGGAGCGCGTTTTCGCAACAAGAATGTCGCAGTTGTATTGACCGGTGGCAACATGGATCTGGGCAAGGTTTCAAGCCTGTTGGCCAGTGTGGAAGAGTAACAATGAGAGTGTTGGATATGAACCTAGGATTTCGCCGCATAAAGTACAGCAAAATTGCCAGTTTCTTTGCAGCGACAATATTTTCTTTGATGGCTGTTGCCTCCCAGGCCGGGCAGTTGACACTGTCTTCTACGTCTTTGAAACCCGGCAAAAAAATGCCATTAGCTCATGTATATGCCGGCTGTGGCGGGGAAAATGTCTCTCCGCAACTGAGCTGGGAGGGGGCCCCCGAAGGCACTAAAAGTTTTGCGGTGACGGTTTATGATCCCGATGCACCGACAGGCAGTGGCTGGTGGCACTGGGTGATTTTTAATATCCCTGCTGACGTAACCAGTCTGCCAGAGGGTGCTGGAGACCTGAAGAACGGCCTGATTCCCGAAGCTATTCAGGGGCGCAATGACTATGGAAATCCTGGATATGGTGGCGCCTGCCCACCCAAAGGGCACGGCGACCATCGCTATCGCTTCCGTGTATATGCCCTGAAAGTGGATTCCCTGCCGTTAGATGAAAATTCATCTCCCGCCAAGGTGGGCTTCAATGTGAATGCCAACAAGTTGGCCGAGGCAGAGCTCGAGGTTCTGTGGGGCCATTGAGTTAGGTAGCTTTTTGGGTGCAGACATATTGCCTGCGCTCTTTCTTTATGGCCGGCAATAGGGCTCAAAGGGGAAGATTGAATATGTCGCGGCAGCAACTGACATGGGGGCAAGCACTTGGAGCTTATTTGAAGCCCCGTGTAATCACCATGTTTTTCCTCGGCTTTTCTGCCGGCCTTCCGCTTTTACTGGTCTTCTCAACCCTGACTGCCTGGCTGCGCGACTACGGTGTTAGCCGCACCGCTATAGGCTTCTTTGCCTGGGTCGGAATTACCTTTTCAATAAAGGTGCTCTGGGCTCCCATCATTGACTATTTACGGTTGCCTTTACTGACCAAAAGCCTGGGAAAACGGCGGAGCTGGATGCTGGTGTCCCAAGTGGGCGTTGCCATTGGCTTGGTGGGTATGGCCAGTGTGGATCCCCAGCTGTCCTTGTTGCAAGTAGCTCTGCTCGCTCTGTGGGTTGCATTCTGCTCGGCTTCACAAGATGTGGCTATTGATGCCTACAGAATTGAAGCCATGGATGAAGACTACCAGGGAGCTATGGCGGCTAACTATGTGTTTGGTTATCGGGTTGCGATGCTGATTGCTGGGGCTGGGGCACTATTTATTGCAGATTTGTTCAGTTGGTCTGGCGCCTACCTGGCAATGGCCGTTTTGATGGGGGTGGGTGTGATCACCACTTTGTTGATCACAGAGCCCGATCACTCGAAAGTTAGTAAAGAGGCTGACGTACTGCAGAGTGAATGGGAGCAGCGCCTGTTGGGGAAGGGCGAACACAGTCGCTTGAAGCAGTGGTTTGTTCGTGCTGTCGCCTGTCCCTTTATTGAATTCTTCCAACGCAATGGGCGCTTTGCTTTTGTTTTATTGCTGTTTATCGGTATTTTCCGCCTAAGCGATATTGCGATGGGGATTATGGCCAATCCCTTCTACTTGGATTTAGGCTTCTCCAAAACAGAAATTGCAGAAATCAGTAAGCTGTTCGGATTCTTCTGCACTATTCTCGGCTCCTTTCTAGGTGGAGTCCTAGTGGTGCGCTATGGCATTTTGCGCCCGCTGATACTCGGGGCGGTAATGGTTGCCTGCACCAACTTACTGTTTGCCCAGCTTGCACTGATTGGTCCGGATAAGGCATGGCTGGCCCTGGTGATCAGTGCCGACAACATCAGCGGCGGTATTGCTAATGCGGTCCTGGTCGCGTACCTGTCGAGCCTGGCCAATAAGGCTTATACCGCAACCCAGTATGCCTTGTTCAGCTCTCTGATGACGCTACCGGGTAAATTTATCAGTGGTTTTTCCGGTATGGTGGTTGATGCTCAGGGTTACGCCCATTTCTTTATTTATGCTGCCTTAATGGGAGTTCCGGCAATTTTACTCTCTATCTATTTCTGGCGGCGTGAACAGCGTGAATGGCATCTGGAAGAACCGCAGCCAGACTCACGCGCGACCTGAAGAGAGCCATTCCAGGCTGTAATTTTATTGCTGGCATACAGATCTGCTTTATGACAGAAGCTTTCCTGTATGCCGGTCACTCATCTCGTTTCTGCGCCCCCGGATAATTCCTCATCAACGGGCATTTTCTCCGACTTGTGTCTATGGTGGTTGTATTACTCCTCCACTCGAAACCTGTAATGGTTATTGGTTTTTTATAGAGATAAGGGGGGGGTGGTGTCACTTATGGCTGTTAGCTGGGATGTCTAAGAGCTGTAGTTTTCAAGAATGATAATCAGCAATTAAAAGCGACAAACTATGGCCCACGAAACGGTTCGGGAGGCGGTATTCAATCGGCGTATGCTGATCTGTATCGGTACCGGATTTTCCTCAGGAATGCCACTTTTTGTCCTGATTCAACTGGTGCCTGCCTGGTTACGTTCTGAGGGAGTAGACCTGGCTACCATCGGGATTTTTGCCTTACTTGGTCTGCCCTACACATGGAAGTTTCTGTGGGCTCCATTAATGGAGCGCTTTGCTTTCCCGATTTTAGGGCGTCGTCGTGGTTGGATGCTCGTAATGCAATTGCTGCTGATAGTCTTTATTGGCGGCTTAGGTATGTTCAATCCGCAGTTCAATATATGGACAATTGCCACTTTATGTTTTGGTGTGGCTTTTTTTAGTGCCAGCCAGGATATTGTCCTGGACGCCTTCCGTCGGGAAATATTGCCGGATCATGAGTTAGGTCTCGGTAATTCCTTTCATGCGAATGCCTATCGAGTAGCGGGCCTGATACCGGGTTCGCTCAGTTTAATCCTGTCGGATCATTTGGCCTGGGACCAGGTTTTTTGGATAACTGCAGCTTTTATGTTGATCGCTGTATTTATGACCTTGATGGTTTCAGAGCCCCAGCACCCGGCTGCGCCACCAAGGACTTTGCGCGAGGCTATCGTGCTGCCATTTGTCGAATTTTTTAACCGCAACGGCGTAAAGCACGCAGTATTGGTGCTTGCTTTCATGTTCCTGTACAAGCTCGGCGATAATATGGCCACTGCATTGGCGACACCCTATTACCTGGATATGGGGTACACCAATACGGATATTGGTATTGTGGCTAAAAATGCCGGCCTCTGGCCCGCCGTGATTGGGGGATTTCTCGGCGGCCTATTGATGGTGCGTATTGGGATTAATAAGTGTCTGTGGATCTTTGGAGTTATCCAGCTCGTATCCATTTTTGGCTTTATGATTTTATCTGAGGCTAATGGGGATCTGGTGGGCACACCGGGTTTTAAGCCGAGCCTGTGGCTACTGGCGATAGTGATTGCTTTTGAGTATCTGGGGGTTGGTCTTGGTACTGCAGTTTTCATCGCTTTTATTGCCCGCACAACCAGCAAATTACACACGGCTACCCAATTCGCCCTGTTTACTGCGTTAACCTCGTTACCCAGGACTTTTGCCAATGCTTCAACAGGGTATTTGGTTGAGTCTGTGGGGTGGACGAACTTCTTTCTTCTGTGCGCCGCGTTGGCAGTTCCGGGGATGTTACTGCTCTTTTATGTCGCGCCGTGGAATGGTGATGCAGCGGAGGAAGCCTGATTACTACCGCCTAAACTTGTACAGCTCCTTTCGGGGTTATGGTCTCCAGCGATACTTGGCCATGTCCACCCGCCCCTTTAACAAGGTAATCCCTTCTTCTTCCAGCCGCTTGCGTTGGCGGGAAGCCCCGGGTTCGGGTAATGAGATTCTTCCCTGGGCGTTGATTACCCGGTGCCAGGGTAATTTGGTGTCTTTGGGTAGTTTCCGTAATGTCTGACCAGCTAGTCTGGCGGCTCTTGGATAGCCGGCCATTTCGGCGAGATCTCCATAAGTGACGACCCGGCCTGTTGGTATTGAGGCCAAAACCCGGCATATTCTGGCGAGAGCGCTGCCTGGTGTTTCTGGGCCGGTGGTATTGATCTCTACAGGCACAAAAGCCTCATTTCTTAGTGGTTTATTAGATTTAGCCGCCAGTTTGCCGTATTTGTCTGCAAATAAGCTATAAAAAAGCACGGATTAAAGCCGGGGTATCATACTGAGCCGTTACAAAATAGGTAGCATTGGCGTGCCACATTTATGGCAGTTGTGGCATTATTGCCGATTGAATAGGGCTTTCATCACAGTTTTCATCGCAAGCTCATCCAGAAACTTCAAGGTTCTCCTGTGGTTCTATCGACACAAATTCCCCGGATTTTTGCCAAAACTCTCCTTTGCCTTGCACCCTTACAGGTTTTTGCGGGTGTGCTCACCCTTGAGAATGGTGATCGCATTCAGGGGGAGCTGATGCTTGTAGATACTGAACAAGTGGTATGGAAATCTGAGACCTTCGGTGAAGTTAAGGTCGATAAATCCAAGGTTGTATCCATGGATGTGGATACCGATCTCAAAGTTGCCGGGCGGGATGAGCCATGCACGCTGGCAGGGCACCGCCAGGAGCAGTGGGAACTCTACTGCGCAGAGGGTGGAGGTTGGTTGATCGACTTTCCTGGAGTGGAGCGTGCTGAGCCCTATCCACACTTTGTCAGTAATCCAATGACATTCAAGGGTAATGTGAGTGCGGGCGGCGTTTTTGAATCCGGGAACCGTGAGCGTGAGGACCTGGATGCAAATGTTAACCTGGATGTGCGCCATGGGGATTTCCATCACCTGGTCGGCGCCCTTTACCAGAATCAAGACAGTGAGGATGATGGCGCGCTGGAAAAATACCGGCTGACTTATGACCTGCGCTGGATTTTTGCAGAAAAGTGGTTTGCTGCAGCAAATACCGCCTGGGAGCATGAAGAGGCGCGGAACTTGGACCTCGGCACAACCATGGGTCTGGGTCTTGGTTACCTGTTTTATGACACAGACAAAACAGCATTTTCACTGGAAGGCGGTGTTAGTAGCCTGCAGGAAGATTTTATTGATACGGAGCTGAGTGAGGATCAGGACGACCAATATGTGGCAGGGCGTGTCGCGCTGAATTACCGTTATAAATTTTCCCTGGGCCCGGAAATTTACTTTGACCAGGAAACCCTGCAGTCTTTCGATCACAGTGATGACTACCAGGCAAATGCCAAGGTGGGGGTGAGAACACCACTGGTTGAGGGAGTGCTGATGGAAATTGGCTACCAATGGCAGTACGACAACACACCATCGCTGGAAAGTGAAAAAGAAGATACCAAAGTAACCGTTGGTGTTGGTTACCAGTGGTAATAGCCTGGCGGCATTCTCCCAACTTTGCCGGAATAACAGGCCTTAGAGAAATAAAATCTAAAAAATACTAATGAGGAGTGCAACATGCAGATTGCCGGCAGTATTGTGGCGATTACCGGTGCTGGCCAAGGGCTGGGAAGAGCAATGGCTGTTTACCTGGCGGAGCGCGGGGCCCGTTTGGCATTGATTGATGTCAACGAAGAGGGGCTAAAGGAAAGTGTTTCTGCCTGTGAACAGCTCGGTGCCGAGGCGCGAAGCTATGTGATCAATGTCGCTAATGAGGAAGAGGTAGATAAAGGCTTCCTCCAGGTCGCAGAGGATTTCGGTGGTCTGCAGGTGTTGATTAATAACGCCGGTATTATGCGCGATGGCATGTTGCTCAAGTGTAAAGAGGGCAAGGTTACTGACCGTATGTCACTGTCCCAGTGGCAGTCTGTTATTGACGTAAACCTGACTGGGGTATTCCTTTGTGGCCGTGCCGCAGCCGGAATTATGGCGGAAAGTGGCAAGGGTGGAGTGATGGTGAATATCTCCAGCCTGTCTCGTGCCGGCAATATGGGACAGACAAACTATTCCGCCAGTAAGGCTGGTGTTGCTGCCATGACGGTAACCTGGGCCCGCGAGCTGGCTCGTTACGGCGTGCGCGTAGCTGCAATTGCTCCCGGTTTTATCGGCACTGATATGGTTGCGCAAATGCGCCCGGAAATCCTGGATAGTCTGGTTAAGCAAGTGCCATTGAGACGCCTGGGTGAGCAAGAGGAAATTGCCTCAACCGTGGCGTTTATTCTGGAGAATGACTATGTAACCGGTCGAGTTCTGGATATCGACGGTGGTGCACGTATTTAACGATTCAGTAGCGTGTTATCAGATGAGGGTGAACTTTGTTCGCCCTTTTTTATTTCCCTTTCAGTAATGATTTTAAGATTTATCTATCCCTTCCTCGCATATCTTGTGTTGAGAGTCTTTCGATAAAACAGGTATACAAACAAGGAAATAATGAGCCAGGCCAGGATGGATGCCACTTCGTGAAATACTGTTTGTTCTAAAGATAAGTGAAAATCCCGCAACGCAAAGCCTTTGATTAGTGCCGACCAGGCATACAGCATCTTGCACATATGCAGTGCCCACCATGGTCGGCCTGTTACTTGTGGTCGGAAAAAAAACGTATAGACATCGAGCCCCATAAAAACCAGCATTAATGCGGATGGAGCCAGGTAAATATTGGCATAACTTGGGTGTTTACCAATATCGTAAAGAAAAACCTGGAAATAGAATACTGCGACCCAGGCAGCTATGGCAGCCAGTATCCAATCGATAATATTGGAAGTGATTCTGCCATCATTGGAGTGCTTGATTCTCGGCCATATTCGATAGGCAGAAAATATGGAGTAGCTGAATATGCTGATTAATCCCAGTAATAAAAGGTTTGGGTGAGTATTGTAGACATAGGCAATATCGATCTGGTACTCGGGAATGTCGGCCTTGAGATGAGGAATGATGTAAGGGTTGAATAGCATCAGCAGGGCACTGATGGAAAAGATAATGGCAATCAAGAGTGAGCTGAGGCCACCGATCCGATGGTAACGGCTGCCCTTTTTCATCAGAAGAGTTAATGGAATAGTAATAAACGTTAGAATTATAGACGCAACCGTATGAACCTCTATAAGTAACTTTAGCTCTTGAGGGGTTGTGAATAGATAATGCATAGAGTAACGACCTGGCGGCAGCAAGTATTATTCGGGCTTGCTGATAAGTAGCGATAGCTAATGGATTTGATTGTCAGGAGAAAGGTCTGGGTGAAGCATTGATAGTAGTAGAGCTAAATCACCGCCACTAATTGCTCCCCCAGACTTTTGAAACTCTCAATGTTGGAAGAATTTGAAGTCTTCAATCAAGAATTTCTTACCCTAGCAAATACGTTCCACACCATCGGTTCTATTTTTCGATAACATCCACTGCCATAACTGCATTCTGCGAACTCTAAAGGATGCCGCGCATAACAGAAGGTAATAACGCCACATACGATAAAAGCGTCGACCATAGCGATCGGCGAAGCGAGGCCAATTACGTTCAAAATTATCATGCCAGGCCATCAGGGTTTTATCGTAATCGGGGCCAAAGTTATGTAGATCCTCACAGGTCAGTAGTTCCTGAGCTGCCAGAGTGATTTGACTGGCGGCAGGTATTTCTCCATTGGGGAAAATATACTTCTCAACCCAGGGGTCGGTAGGTGCGGGTTTGGATTTACCAATAGTGTGAAGTAGTAAAATGCCGTCTTTTTTCAAACAGCGTTTTGACACCTCCATAAATGCGCGGTGGTTTTTTCGTCCTACATGCTCAAACATTCCCACGCTGGCAATTCTGTCAAAGGGTTCATTGAGTTCGCGGTAATCCTGAAGGTGCACGGTGATCGGCAGGTTGGCATAGCGCTCGGCGACGTAGGCTCTCTGCTCACGAGATACTGTAACCCCGACACACTCTACCTGGTATTTCTGTGCCGCATAACCGATGAGGCTTCCCCACCCGCAACCGATGTCTAATAACTTCATTCCTGGTTCAAGCTGCAGTTTGCGGCAGATAAGGTCCAGTTTTGCTTCCTGGGCCTCATCTAGGGTCTGGGCCTCCTTCCAATAACCACAGCTATATGTAAGGCGGCTATCAAGCATGGCGGCGTAAAACTCATTACCTAAGTCGTAGTGGTGCTCGCCGACCTCGAACGCCCGGCGACGGCTTTGCAGGTTGAGCAAGCAGCTGCGTATATAAGGGAAGATATGGCGCCAGTTCTTGAAGTGACGGCTCAAGTCGGAATCTAGAATACGGTAGATGAACTGATCTATGGCCTGTACGTCCCAGTCCCCGCGCATATAGGTTTCCCCCAACCCCATACTTTGGCGGGCGACGATCTCATCAAGTGCCTCTTCGCGATGGAGATGGATATCCCAGGGGCGGTCACCGTTAATACGGATATCGGCCTCGGCTAAAATATCATCAACAAAGTGGCGGCTTCGGCCTATGGCTGGTGCCTCTATGGCATCTTGCTGCTCGCTTGCCATTCAAGTCTCCCTCTCTCCTGGTTAGCGTGGGGTCGATTATGGCGCCCTTGAATAATTTGCCTCCCCACTCCATTTAATACAGCATGTCGAAAATATCCCCAGCCCCGGATTAGCCGTGGGCTGTTAGATCAGGAATCCTCTCTATGCGTCCCTTGCTGCTGCTTCTATTTATAGCTCTACCTGTACTCGAATTGTGGGTATTGATTGCCGTAGGGAGTGAAATCGGCGCCTTGCCCACCATCGGTCTGGTGTTTCTTACGGCTATCATCGGCGTGACGCTGTTGCGTCGCCAAGGGCTCTCTACCCTGGCAAGGGCTCAGGAGAAGATGCGCACTGGTGATATTCCCGCCCAGGAGATGGTAGAAGGTATCTTTCTCGCCGTCGGCGGTGTTCTGCTGCTGACCCCCGGCTTCATTACCGATATTCTCGGTTTCGCCTGCCTGATACCGGGACTGCGCCAGTTATTACTGGGGCGGTTACTTCGCCATGTCACTATCGTTCGACCAGGTGGCCCCTTCCAACCGAATGCCTCCAGACGTGGCCCCGATATTATCGAGGGAGAGTACTCACGGGATGAGCGGAACTCCGTTGAGCACAAGCGCCACAAAGACTGATTTGGTTGAATAGTGCACACTTTTACACTTCAAACGGCACTTTTATAGTTTTTTCACTTTAGGGTGTTGAAATCTATTCTCCCGCCCATAGATAGGGATCAACTGAGAATTAAGCCCCGCCTCTGAGGACCAGAGAGGGGTGAGGTTACCGGCCCGATGGGCCTGTACCGCCAATGTTGGAAAACCTTAAAACGACTCAATGGAGAACTTATCCATGAAAATTCGTCCTTTACACGACCGCGTCGTAGTACGCCGTAAGGAAGAAGAAGCGATGTCAGCTGGCGGTATCGTGCTGCCAGGTGCTGCCAAAGAAAAGCCAAACCAGGGTGAAGTGGTAGCCGTGGGTGAGGGCAAGCAGCTGGACAATGGCGATGTGCGCGCACTGTCTGTGAAGGTAGGTGACACGGTTGTTTTCGGTCGCTATGCCGACAGCAATACCCTCAAGGTGGAAGGCGAAGAGCTGATCATCATGAGCGAAGGTGATATCTACGGCGTGTTGGAAGGCTAAGGCCAGCCTTTAACTTTACTCGCAAAAAGAATTTGAGGAATAAGAATCATGGCAGCTAAAGACGTAATTTTTGGTGACGACGCTCGTCAGAAAATGCTGAAAGGCGTAAACATCCTGGCAGACGCTGTAAAAACTACTCTGGGTCCTAAAGGCCGCAACGTAGTTCTGGACAAGTCCTTCGGCGCTCCTACCGTAACCAAAGACGGTGTTTCCGTAGCGAAAGAAATCGAGCTGAGCGACAAGTTCGAAAATATGGGCGCACAGATGGTTAAAGAAGTTGCTTCCAAAGCTTCTGACACCGCTGGTGACGGCACCACCACCGCTACTGTTCTGGCTCAGGCTATCGTAACCGAAGGTCTGAAATCCGTAGCCGCTGGCTTCAACCCAATGGACCTGAAGCGCGGTATCGACAAAGCGGTAACCGCAGCGGTTGACCACATTGCTGGCCTGTCCACTCCTTGTGCCGACACCAAGTCTATTGCTCAGGTAGGTACCATCTCCGCGAACAGCGACGAGAGCGTTGGTACCATCATCGCTGAAGCCATGGAAAAAGTTGGCAAAGAAGGTGTTATCACCGTTGAAGAAGGTTCCGGCCTGGAAAATGAGCTGGACGTAGTAGAAGGTATGCAGTTCGACCGAGGCTACCTGTCTCCTTACTTCATCACCAACCAAGAGAACATGACTGCCGAGCTGGACAATCCGTTCATCCTGCTGGTAGACAAGAAAATCTCCAATATCCGCGACCTGCTGCCCCTGCTGGAGCAAGTAGCTAAAGCCTCCAAGCCGCTGCTGATCATCGCTGAAGACGTAGAAGGCGAAGCGCTGGCAACTCTGGTTGTAAACAGCATGCGCGGCATCGTTAAAGTTGCTGCTGTTAAAGCACCTGGTTTCGGCGACCGCCGTAAAGCCATGCTGCAGGACATCGCTATCCTGACTGGCGGCACCGTGATTTCTGAAGAAGTTGGCCTGGAGCTGGAAGGTACCACTCTGGAGCACCTGGGTACTGCTAAGCGTGTCACCCTGTCCAAAGAAAACACTGTAATCGTTGACGGCGCTGGCAATGTTAAAGACATCGAAGCTCGCGTTAGCCAGATCCGCGCACAGATCGAAGAGTCCTCTTCCGACTACGATAAAGAGAAACTGCAAGAGCGCGTAGCCAAGCTGGCTGGCGGTGTTGCGGTAATCAAAGTAGGCGCCGCTACTGAAGTGGAAATGAAAGAGAAGAAAGCCCGCGTTGAAGACGCCCTGCACGCTACCCGCGCCGCAGTAGAGGAAGGCGTAGTACCTGGCGGTGGTACCGCTCTGGTTCGCGCTACCCAGGCTATCTCCGTAACTGGCGACAACGAAGACCAGAACCACGGCATCGCTGCAGCTCTGCGCGCTATGGAAATGCCTCTGCGTCAAATCGTTTCCAACGCTGGTGATGAAGCTTCTGTAGTTGTTGACAAGATCAAGCAAGGCGAAGGCAACTTCGGTTACAACGCTGCTACTGGCGAGTATGGCGACATGCTGGACATGGGTATTCTGGACCCAGCAAAAGTAACCCGCTCTGCTCTGCAAGCGGCAGCCTCTATTGCTGGCCTGATGATCACCACCGAAGCCATGGTTGCAGAAATCCCGGAAGAGAAGCCGGCTGCTCCTGACATGGGCGGTATGGGTGGAATGGGCGGCATGGGCGGCATGATGTAAGCCGGCCTTTAAGCCAACCCCAAAAAGCCCCGCAATTGCGGGGCTTTTTTATTTTAGGTACATGGAATGATAGGTTAATACTGGTTAGTTGCTGCGACGCAGCAAACAGTCTGATTAATGGGGATACAACAGACCCAGATCCAGGAACAGCCTATGGATCTAAATTAAGTTTCTTAGTTTGTTGTGCTAGTAATTCGGCTGTTTCCTTAGATATGCCATTAATTGGTGGAGCATTTAGTTGGGGTTGTTTCAGTAGATAGGAAACAAAGACCGCGGCAGATAGATATACACCATTCTGATTGGGGTGGCTTCCATCATGAGCGTATAGATCAATGACTTTATCTGAGGAGCTAATTGTTTCCCAAGCGAGGCCGACTGGTATTACTTTTGAAGATGTTGTCTGGGCTATATTCTGATAACCCTCAAACAAGCGGGATTGCATTTTACTGCGAGTATCATTGGAATAATTTTGAGTGTCTCCATGCTTACGGCCCCAGGTTAGAAAGAGGAGAGGAGTGGCACCGGCCAATCTAATTTCATTGGTGAGTTTTTTTGCGTAGGGGTAAATCTCTTTATGCCTCTGTTCTTCGGAGAATGAGGGAAGCTGGCTTTGCTCCTGAAGCACCACATAATCCCATGCCCTCTCATGAATAGCCTCTAGTGTATCCGCAGACTCAGAGTGTTTTTGTAAGGTCCACCCTCCCGGAGTTATGGATCTATATATAATTTGTGCTCCATTGCTTTTAGCAATTGCCTGGATTATCGGAGGAAGAGGGCGTGTGTAGCTATTGCCGATAAAAAGCACAGATAGAATTTCCTGAGTTTTCTGCTCAGTCTGCTTCTTTGGCTCTACTAGTAAGTAAGCTCCTACCAATAATAGAAAGATAAGAAAAAATATTTGGATTATTAGGGGGCTTTTAAATTCTTTCATTGTGTTAGATTTCCAAGTGGGGCTATTACCACTTAGGATAGGTCTATTTTGTAATTTGTTCTGTGCAGCGTGTTTAAGGATCTACATTCTTATGTGGTTGAATAGATTATTGAGGGAATAACTTGTTATCTTGAAATTAGTCATCTGATTATTTTTCGTTACTTTATGAGCTGTGAGAATAATTATGAATATGAACGATCAAGATTCGCTAAATATAAGTCTTATTTTAATTTGGGGGGAGAAACATTACATATATTTAATGTTCAGTCCAGCAGAGGGTTAGTATGTCCTTTTAGACTTCCCTTTCAGTAAATGGGAGGAAAGAGCAGATATGTTGCTATCAAAAGGTAATCTTGTACTAGCTGCCTGTCTTGCAGCACTAGGCTGCAAGGATTCGGGGGACTCTGGAGGGAGGCAGGTGTTAGAATCCAGGGGTTCGCATGTAGACTTAAGCCAAACCTCGGCTGGTTTTTTTGCGCACTATACCCGTGTCAACTCAGTAGATATTCCGGAAAAGATCACAGGACCTTATGCTGACATCATTGTGAACCTTGAAGGGAAAGGTAAGCTTGTTTTTGCTCGTGATCATAGTTATCGGCCTGTTTGGCACTTTGGAAACAATTCTAATCCTGTAGCGCATTTGGCTGATATTTCGAGTGATGCCAATACTCGCTTTGATAAATCAAATGACTTTTCTTATGTTCGTATCTTAGAGCAGTCAGATGAAAAGGTTGTTATTCATTGGCGTTACTTCCCGAAAGCTAATGCGAAAATGGGGCGAGATCCCGAAGGGGTAGTCCACGAGATATATACGATTACTCGAGATGGCAATGTAACCAGGTTATACCGGCCAGGCACTGATACCATCACAGGCTGGGATGTGCGTCGAGGGGCTATTATTCAGACTATGCGTCTCACGGAAAATGGCATAGCCGATGTACAAAATAAGTCTGGAGAGCTACAGGCAGGTGTGTTTCAGGGTAATGGGAATACGATAGTTGATTATACTCCCCCTGCCTTACCAGTGGCGCATTGGAAGTTTGATGAGGGGGAGGGCACGAGTACTGTTGAGAGCTTGAAATCAGCGACTGGATATATTGACAGCCACGGGGGTGATTGGGTCGCTGGTGTGTCTGGTTCGGCCCTTTTTTTTGACGGTTATAGATCAGCAGTGGTGGTCGCGCAGGATGAGGCACCCATATTTAAGGAGGCTCTTTCTATTGAAGCCTGGATTAATCTAGCCGCTTATCCATGGAATAATGCTCCTATTATTCACCAGTCAGATAATATGGGAAATGAGGGGTATTATTTTGGAGTAAGTTCTGACGGTAAGCTGCTTTTTACGGTAAATGGGAAAACTTTAACTTCTGATAGTGTAATCCCAGTTAATCAGTGGATTCATGTTGGTGTTTCTGCAGAAAAGAGTTTGTCGCTCTATATCAATGGTGTTTTAGATAAAAGCCAATCTTATGATGTCAATCTTTCAATTCCAGATATGCCAATGATTGTTGGAATGAATAATTCACCTTTACCAGCAACAGATGGGGTTCGGGAGAGTGAATTAAATGAATTCAATCATTTCTCCAGTATATTCGGTATTGAGGGGGCAATAGACGAGATTGCCATTTATAAGCACTCTCTGACTTCTAAGGATTTTGATGATAGCTACAACGGTTTTTTATTGGCACAAAAGAAAGCTCCAGATCCTGGTTTTACGAAGCGGCAATTGCCAGACCTTGAAAAATACCCCCAGAAGTTTGGTGGGATTTATACAAAGTTAGACTTTCATGATGCTTGGGATAACCTATGGAGGGTTACGGACAACGAAGATATTGTAGTCCGATTCGATAATAAGCCGATCAGTTATGTATATTGGCGAGGAACATCACACGGCATGAACTTGGTGACAGATAATCGGTGGATGTCTGATCAAAGTGTGGAACTGGTGATTCCCGATCCGGATGATCCTGAAACCCCAGCTTCAGTCAACCCAATTGTTTCTTTGGCTGAACACATGTCTGATAAGGCCGCTCTACGCACCCATGTTCGTATGATTGAAAATACTCCTGCACGGGTTAAAGTTCACTGGCGTTATGCAGCCGCAGATGTATTTGATTTACTCGTTTTGGATACTGCTTATATTGATGAGGTGCATACAATTTATCCCGATGGGGTGGCAATCCGGGATGTTTTTTACCATCCTGCAGCTGATGAAGGTGGAGTAGAATTTTATCAGGACTTCCAATGGTTACTAGGACCGGGTCAAAAAGCTGAGGACTTCCTGAATTATAATGCAGTTTCGATTGCGGGGCTTACGGGTGACTCCTCTGATATCATTTATCCTATATCCTTAGACAGGCCTAGTGATGGAGTGGACCCCAGTCCTTTGCCCGGTAATATTGCGGTGCTCAATAGCCAAACTAACTGGAAGGTCTTTGGAGTAAGTCAGGCAGGTGGTTTTTTCCCCTCTGCTAATGAGGAGAGTTCAAAGCATATAGATTTCCTGGGAGGTATTTTTCCGTTTGCAGGCCCTTGGAATCATTGGCCAATAGCTCAAATTCCTTCCGATGGTCGATTCTCCGTTGCCAATGATAGAGTTTCTCACTTTGCGGTTGGTAATCTAGAGGCCTTTGAATATGGTTCTGGATCTATGATGTATGGCTTTACCCAGGGAACACCGGTTGATTTACAGGGCTTGGCAAGTTCATGGATATCTCCACCTGTAATAGATGCGGTTCAAGGTGTTAAGGGCAATGTAATTAATTTTATCACTGATGAAAGAGCCTATAGCCTGACGGCAGATGGGGTATCAGGAGATATTTCTTTACTGGTGAAGGCTAATGATAGTAGTCCTTTGGTAAATCCATCACTAATTATTCGTGAATGGGGAACAAGCAAAACTCCGAGAGTAAAATTCAATGGCAAAGTACTATCCGATGTAAAATTGGGTATTATCAGAGATACAGATGGATCCCAGACTTTGATTGTGTGGTTACCTGTGACGGCAATCACGGATTCATCCATTGAAATTGTTCGTAATTCTGTTGGTGAGAGTTAATCTTCTTATTGGTTGTTGCATTTTAAGAATAAGCAGAATAGCCGTACCATAGTATGGCTATTCTGCTTTGTAAGTGGAAATTATCTGTATAGAATTTTTAACTTCCTTGTACGGATAAATATTCAATATAATTCACTGAATTTACTTTCCTGAGAATTTAATGAATGGGCGGGATGTGGATCTGTGATTGAAGGGATATCTATCTGTATCTTTAATCCATTGCAGTTAGCTAGGTGAATCTTAGCTTTGTGCAAATTACAAACAGCCAAAACAAGACTTAATCCAAGTCCATTACCTTTTGTATGCCTATGCGATTCCAACCGGTAAAATCGCTCAAAGACCTTTTTATGATCATCTTCTGGAATTCCCGGACCGCTATCGTGTAGCTGCAATTGAAGATACTCCCTACCCTGTTGAGGATGAGCTGAAAGCCTAATATCCAGTTTGCCACTTCCTGGTGCGTACTTAATTATATTGTCAAATAGGTTTGCAATAGACTGAGACCATTGGTTTTTATCTCCAAAGATCATATGTTGGTCATCAATCAAAGTAACGGATGGAAGTATTCCCTGATCATGAAAAATCGGTTCATAGACTTCTACCAGGGTTTTAAGAAGGTTATGAAGCGAAAAGTGCCGAAATGCTGACCTTTGTGCTCCTTGCTCAATTTGCGAGATTCTGAGTAACGCATTAAAGCACTCGATGATCCTGTCGTTTTCATTAATAATGGCTTCGATAGTATCTTTATCTGGTTTTTCTATATGCAATAATAGTTCTAGCTGGCCTCGTAGCCGAGAAAGTGGGGACTTCAAGTCATGGGCAATATTGTCGGAAACTTGTTTTATTCCCATCATCAATTGTTGGATTTTGTCCAGCATTGTATTGATATGTATAGATAACTGATCATAGTCTCCGCCATTACTATTATATGGGATCCGTTTGTCCAGATCTCCAGACATAATTTGGCGGCATACTTTGTTAATCTCGCTTATTCTTCTGACTGCTTGCCTAGATACAAGATATCCACAAATTAGGCTAATAATTGCAGTGATCAGAAGTCCGTAAAAAATAACAGAGTTAAGACTTTTCAATAGGTGATATTCTTGGGTGAAATCCTTCCCCAGTATTAGTTCTCCCCCGTCACTTAGTAGAGAAGTTTTTGCTAGGCATATGTGCTGTTCATCTTCTTGACCAAATGTAGAGTCTGGATTGTAGGTTGCCGTGTAGGTAGACTTATAGTTCGTGCTTTGCGGGGAAATTTCTTCGATATTACTAAGTATAATATTTCCCTTTGCGTCTTGAAGTTTTACACAGAGATCCTCTGTATCTAGAAAATACTCTGTCTCAATGTAATATTTTGCGAGTAGTGTTGCATCTATGTGGCGTTTCTTATGATATTGGGGCCAATGGCTAAATCGCTCATCAGTAATGTTGTCTACATAATCGTGAAAATCTTCAGGGAATTCACTATTAAGTAGGTGCCAGATTAGGTTGGCGGGAATTTTTTCTAGTGGGGGATTGATATTTTCTCCCAGTGCGAATAATCGCCCTTGAATAGCAAGTTCCTCCTGATTGCTTAAGCTGCTTTTATTTAAAAGATTTTTGAAGTAGTGTGTGTAGTCGCTAGTAAATTTTGATGGTGAAGTGTGGTTGTTAATAAAATTTCTAGGTTTTACATTTTTGAAGTTTGGAAATATATCAGGGTGAAAAAACTCTAGATCATTGATTTCCGCAATAGATTCTTTTGTTATATTTTTAATTTTATGAAATGTTGGATTTGCCAACGATTGTTTTGTGATTAAATAGATGCTTGCCAATGAAATACTGGAGCTAAGGCAGACGCAGCTGAATGTGATAATTGCCAGTTTGAAACTGGAGCTTTTATGTAGTTTAATTTTTTTCGCGAAGGACATAGCCGGCCCCCCTTACTGTGTGAATAAGAGGACTGTCCTGAGATTGGTCAACTTTCTTTCTCAATCTGCTTACGTGCACTTCTACTACATTAGTTTTCGGGTCAAAATGAAGATCCCAGACTTGCTCCAAAAGCATTGTTTTTGTAACAATTTGACCTTCATGTCTCATAAGATATTCCAGGAGTTTGAATTCCTGGGTTAATAGTTCAATACTACGGCCTCTGCGTTGTGCCTTCCTTGTTAAGAGATTGAGCTCAAGGTCTGAAACAATAAGGGATTCGCAGGTGTTGGATTGAGGTTGGCGCCTACCAATGACTTCGACTCTGGCTAAAAGTTCTGCAAAAGAAAAAGGTTTGGAAAGGTAGTCATCACATCCACTACGTAAACCCTCTACGCGATGGTCGACGTCTCCGAGGTTACTTAGCATTAAAACTGGTGTACTGATTTCCATTCCCCGCAGGGATTTTAATAGTTTTAACCCATCCATACCAGGAAGCATTCGGTCAAGGATTATTACATCAAAATTTTCGATGCTGGCTTGAATTAACCCTGTTTTTCCATTATGGCATAGCTCTACACCATGCCCTTCCTGACTAAGGCCCTTGTGAAGGTAATGACTTAATTTGATGTCGTCTTCTATTATAAAGATTCGCATATATCTTTAGCTGGTAAATAGTTTTGGTTGCCGGTTATTTGTTGATCGAGTTTTTTTTAAGGTTTTCTGATTTGCCTCAGACTAAGCCATGTACATATGGTGAATATAAAAACGTAACTAAATATTGCTAGGCACTTTCAGCCTTTTAGATATGAAAAGACTTAATTAAAAGTGACAAATGCTATTTTTACACCATTCTGAAGAACTGGAAGTAGTGAAGTCTTTCTAGTTTTTTGTTTGTGGAGAACACTAACAAAAAAAGAGTTGTTAGGCTAAAACTGCGTCTTAAGTTGTGTGTTAAGTGTGCTTCATACCCCTTGTAATATCAATGCTATGTGGATCAGTTATTGATAGAATACCCTTTTGGTTAAGCTCACCTTGGTGTAAACAGTGCATTAAAAATGACCTGTAATCTATCGGGAAATTTAGAGGCTGTTAAAAAGCTTTGGTTCACGGAGTTACAGCAAATGACTCAATTGAGGTAGTAGTTCTTGCTCTCCAGAGTAGACAGACGTGAGACCAGGAAGTCAAAGCATCGAAAACTCATGAATAACGATAGCTTGACTGCACTGAATTTTAATATGAATGAAGTGTACGAGGGTAATGATCACAGCTATTGATAGGTACTTGAGAAAATTATCCCGTTTATACCGAGAGTAGCGCCTTCTGAATTCCTGGGGTTGCAGTTTCAAGGTCCGCAGAACGGGAAACGAGATCTTGAGCTGGTTTCGACGTTTCTGCGAAACTCTTAGAGTAGGGTGAAGGTATGCCTTTGGACGATGGCATGTTTGGATAGTCAACCGGCACAATCGGATTCTTAGTTGGCGTCTTTAGCTTATATACTGATTCCAAGATTAACGCTTGGGAGACAGTTAAATGGAAACGGCACTTATTACAGGAGCCTCAGGTGGTATTGGCCTTGAGTTGGCCAGGATACATGCGGCTAAGGGCGGCAACCTGGTTCTGGTCGCTCGGTCTGAGGGGAAGCTTTCAGCACTCAAACAGCAGCTGGAGAAGGATTTTGGTATCCAGGCAATGGTTATTACTGAAGATCTTTCCGACCCTTTGTCCGCACAGAGAATTTTTGAGCGAACCCAAAGCGAGGGTGTGGAGGTTGGTACCCTTATCAATAATGCGGGATTTGGTGGTCACGGTCTCTTCTATCAGCGAGATCTGGAAGCTGAGCAGGGTATGATGCAGGTGAATATGGTTTCCCTAACCAATCTCACCCACCTGTATGTCAAAGGCATGGTTGCCCGCAATAGTGGGCATATCCTTAATGTTTCATCCACGGCATCTTTTATACCCGGTCCTTTACAGGCGGTTTACTACGCAACTAAAGCCTATGTGACTTCCTTTAGCCAAGCCTTGGCGGAAGAATTGAAGGGCACAGGTGTAACAGTAACCGCTTTGTGTCCGGGCGCTGTTGCGACTGGGTTTGTAGCGGCTGGTGATCTTCAGGGAGTAGATATCTGGAAGAACGCCCGTTCAGCAGAATCCGTTGCAAAATGTGGTTACGGGGCTATGGAACGTGGGGATTTGGTTGCTTTTAATGAGAAGCGGCTTAAAGTATTTCTGAATTGGATAATGCCATTACTGCCCCGTAAAATGGTGTTGAAATTTTCCCGCCAGACGATGGAAAAATCTTGATTGCGAGTAGACCCGGTAATGACCAAGCGCGCAGCTAAATTTCTGGTATCCCCCAGCTGGAAGCTGATGTTACACGATATGAATATCGACTCAGCCATGGCTCTGGCTTATGCCGGGTTACCTGCAGATCTATTGCAGCGAGAGTCTGTGACACTTACTCCAATAGAGTACTTCCGCTTTTGGTGTGGTATAGATCAGGCCTCAAAGGATAGGCCGCTACCGCTCTTGTTGGCGGAGCATCTTACAGCTGAATCGTTTGATCCCCCTGTGTTTGCGAGTTTGTGTAGTGCAAACCTAAATCAAGCCCTATTGCGGATACAGCAGTATAAACCCTTGATTGGTCCCATGGATTTGCACCTGGATATTACCGAAGAATACACAAAGCTCAATTTAGAGTGCTATGGAAGTGACGGTAATATTCCTACTGCTTTGGGGCTAAGCGAATTAATTTTCTATATCCGCCTGGCCCGGTTGGGAACCCGGGAGAAAATTCGGCCATTGGAATTGGCGTTACCACAGTTACCAGAAGATCAAACGCCTTATAGAGAGTTTTTCGGTTGCTCAATTAAGCAATCAGATCGGGTAAGAATTTGTTTCTCGGCGCAAGATGCGCAAAAGCCATTCCTGACCGCCAATATGCCTATGTGGGATTTTTTTGAGGGCAAATTAAGTCAGCAGTTAAAAGACTTGGATCGCGAAGCAACAATGGGAGACCGGGTAGGCTCTGTATTGATAGAACTCTTACCAGCGGGTGAGAGTTCTATCGAATCTGTCTCTGAGCGTTTATCTATCAGTAAAAGAACTTTACAGCGAAAACTTGGGGAGGAGAACCAAACCTTTCAGACAGTGTTACAGGAAGTCAGGTCAAATTTGGCCGATCACTATCTTGCCAGGTCCAGCCTACATTTGGGAGAGATCTCCTTTATGCTTGGGTTTAAGGAGCCCAATTCATTTATTCGAGCCTACCGAGGTTGGAAAGGAATAACACCATTACAATATCGGGATTCGATTGATTAGGCGACTAAAGTTATTTCTGGTAATAAAATTTAGTCGATTTTCTTTCGATTGTAGGTCTTACCGATGCACAATTCGAGAATATCAAAAATAAAAGATCTACTGGATTTGTTATCTGGCTGGACGATCAGCAAAAATTATTCCGTTATCTGGATTTACTTCCAGAGCTCTTAGTTCTCCTTGATACACGGCTTGTATTTTCCAGCGACCACCAACAAACCGCATACTGGTTATAGGTTTGAATCCTAGACTGTAGAGTTTTGCCCTAATAGTTGATGGATCAAGTGCGATTACCGAAGGGGTCGCCCCGTAAAGGTCGGGGCTATCATAGATAGGTGCTGGTTTATTAGGGTCTATCCCCGGGGGGATTGGATTGGTCAAGTTGCTCACGAGCACAACGGTTGTAATAAAACTCACATGAGGCTCCACACTACATAAAAGCCATATACTTAGTGTGGACAGGGGATGATCGTAGCGCCAGTGCTTAGGGGAGTATTTTTGGGTTTCCTTGCCAAAAAAATACCCCGGCAATGAGTTTTGCCGGGGCAATAAAATCAATTAGCGGTTAAAAATTTTACAAATGTATCTTGCGGTTAACGGGTCATCTTCAACATTACGTTCAAGATTTTGTTTGTGACATTCCCGTAGGGAGGGCGCATAAGTTTTAGTAGGTCAACAGGGCCCTGCTGAAATATTGGGCGTAACTTTGAAAAAGTGAGAAACCCTTCATAGCCGTGATAGTGCCCCATTCCACTCTCACCTATACCACCAAATGGAATATCGTGTTGTCCAACATGTAATACACAGTTATTAATCGATACACCGCCGGACATAATCCGCTCAATATAGCGGTTTTGCAGATTTTTATCGTAGGTATATGGGTATATTGCCAATGGTCTTGGGCGGGCATTGATATAGTCGATGACTTCCTCGGGCCTTGAGTAGGTCATAATTGGCAGGAGCGGGCCAAAAATTTCCCTTTGCATCGCCAGCATATCACCGTTCATATTAACCAGAATATGTGGTGGGAACTTGCGTAAGCTGTCATCCCGCTTGAGTTGCCCACCACTGAGGTCATATACCTTAGCTCCTTTGTCGACTGCATCGTCCAGGGTTTTCCACAGGCGCTGGTAGGCGTTGCTATCAATAATGGAGGTGTAGTCAGAGCTGTGCCAATCTGGAAAGCGCTTCTTAATTAGCTGTGTCGCATGCGCAATAAAATTGTCCAGCTGGTTTTCTGGAAGGAAGAGGTAATCTACATTTACGCAGATCTGTCCGGCATTTACTAATTTCCAGTGGATCAGGCGTTCTGCCGCTTTTTCAATCGGGAAATCAGGGGCGATGATAGCCGGCGATTTTCCTCCCAACTCTAATGTGACTGGAGTTAGGTTTTCTGCAGCGGAGCGCATTACAGCGCGGCCTGTAGTACTTGAGCCAGTAAAAATTAAGTGATCAAATTTCAGGCTGGAGAATAGTGGGCCTATTTCGCCATAGTCGGCGATAAAAGAAAGCTTCTCCTGGGGAAAATACTTGGGGCTGATCTCTATTAACAGCTCGGCCAGCCGGCATGAGTTTGTGGACATCTTGACCATTGCCTGATTGCCTGCGGCAAAGACATTGGTCAATGGGGAAATGCTCAGGTTAATGGGAAAGTTCCAGGGCACTATCACTCCAACTACACCAATAGGCTGGGGCACCACAGTATTTTTTGAGAGCGGGTAGGCCTTGAGGTCAATATGGCGCCGTCGAGGTTTCATCCACCTTTTGAGATTTTTTATCGCATCCTTGATACCTGCAAGTGCCGGGTAAATCTCCAGGAGCAGGGTTTCTTCCCTCGAGCGGTTCCCATAGTCTGAACATATGGCTTCTATGATCGCCTCCTGTTGTTCCCTCAACATTCGCGCCAGGGTTTTCAGGTCCTGTACTCGCTGCTGATAACTGGGGACTGGGTTGGCGTGATAGGCTCGACGCTGGCTATCCAGCTGACTCTGGAGTAGCGCCTTGTCTGCATCCTGCCGGGTAAGGGTCTGGATGGTCATTTTATTATCCTATGGCGTTTATCTTCGACCAGATTAACCGAATAATCGTTTGGGAGATTGACCAATCGCGTCAGCAGATTGACTAAATAGTAATTAAAGCGCACGTTCCAACTTTGAGGGCGGAAGTGCTAGGGGGCTGGCCCCGTCACAATAAATGTGTGCGGGGCGTTAAGTAGGATCCTCGTAATTCGAGGGTCAGCACTTCTTTGTAAAGGCGACCGCTTAATTGTTGTCAGGTTTGTCAGACAAAACTTCTGCAGAATTAGGATCTACTTCCAAGTCGTGTTTCTGGTCTCCTTTATAGGCCTCAATTTTCCAGCGCCCATTGTCCAAGTCTACTTCGACAATGGGAGTAAAGCCTTGTTGTTCGAGTTTTGTCAGAACAGTGGATAGAGCCATAGCACCAGGAGGGGGTTTCTCATCGGCAAGAGCGGGATGGAGAGCGACCGCAGCGATACTCGCTAGTAATAGCTGGTAGGTGGTCTTCATGGTTGTACTACCTCGCTTGTAGTTGATTGACCGCTATTAGCGGAATAAATTGACCCCGCTCCTCTCCCCAGAGGAACGGCGGTAGAAGCGGTTTTCTGGCTCTTTATGGGCCCTGGCTACCTCCTTGAGTAAGGCGCTTTTGGATCTGCTCACACCACTCGGGACTTCCTGGTTCTATTCCGGGAAAGCTGCCACCTGTCAATATGGTTACTGCAGTAAACCATTCTTTACTGCCAACTGGAGGCAGGCCGGATGGGTATAGTTTTGCTATATCGGCACTTTGTCTGGAGATGATTTGTTGCTGCGCCCAAGCGAACCACTCTGGGGTGCAATCCCTTGCGTTCATACTGTGTTCTGTTGGTGGTGCTGGAGTGTTCCCTATAGGCGTGGGCGGTGCGACTGGCTCTTTCATGGCTTCTCTGGCAGTCCCGTCAGGGGCAGGGGTGTCGGGCTCGGGAGATCTGTGGCTATCGGACTGACGCTCACAGCCGTGAATGACAAGCATCAAGACGAGTAGGGGAGCAAAGCGGACCATGAAAACTCAAAAGGGTGACTGATTTGCTCCTAAGCATAGGAGGGATTTTGCGACTTTGCCGGTTACAGAGGTTCCAGGTTGACATTAACATTCATCCAAATGAGAATGCTTCTCAAGTTATCCCGAGGGTGATAGGACTCCCATGTTTACCAGATCTCTATTTCAAAAAGCGATTGCAACTATTGGTTTGATTGGTGCCATTGGTGCCAATGCCGCTGAGCAAGTCAATATTTACTCTTACCGCCAGCCCTTTCTGATTGAGCCGATACTGGAAGAATTCACCGAGAAAACCGGTATTGAGACCAAAGTGGTCTACGCGAGCAAAGGCTTGAACGAGCGACTGCAAAGGGAAGGGCGCAACAGCCCCGCCGATCTGGTGCTCACCTCCAATACCAGTAGCCTGATGGACCTGCTTAACAAGCAGTTGACCCAACCAGTAAACAGTGAAGTCCTGAAAGACAATATCCCGGCACAATTCCGCGATGAGGCCGGCAACTGGTTCGGTCTGACCACCCGGGCGCGTTTGATTTACGCTTCCAAAGACCGTGTTAAGCCCGGTGAAATTACTCGCTATGAAGAGCTGGTAGACCCTAAATGGAAGGGGCGAATCTGTACTCGCAGCGGCAAGCACCCCTATACCCTGTCCCTGATCGCCTCCATGATCGCCCATCACGGTGAAGCAGAAACCAAGCAGTGGCTGCAAGGCGTGAAAGCGAACCTGGCACGTAAGCCCCAAGGCAATGACCGGGCTCAGGTAAAAGCGATCAGCGAGGGTGTCTGCGACCTTTCCCTGGGTAATAGCTACTACTTCGGCAAAATGATTACCAATAAGGAGCAGCCGGAGCAGGTGGATTGGGCCAAGTCAGTCAACCTGGTCTTCCCTAACCAGAAGGATCGCGGCACCCATATGTTTATTTCCGGTGCGGCGCTGACCAAGCATGCCCCCAACCGTGAAAATGCCGTTAAGCTGCTGGAATTCCTCAGTGGCGCCGATGCTCAATACACTTACGCTGAGAAAAACTTTGAGTTCCCGGTGCGCCCCGGCACTGCCCGGTCTGGGTTGATTAAGGAATATATGGGTGAATTCAAGGAAGACGATCTGAGCCTCACGGAAATCGGTTCCTACGTTCCGGCGGCTTCCCGTATGGTTGATGAAGTGCGCTTTGACTTTTAGAATGGTCAACTAATGGGAATTGCTGCCTGGCATATTGGCAGCACTATCTCAGCCTTATTCGAACGGCCCTGTCGAGAGACCAGGGCCGTTCTTTTATAATGAGCTTTTGATTCCTTAATCCATGCTAAACCGAGCGAATTTATCAGCTTCCCGCTGGCTGCTACTGATAGCTACTATTTCCCTACTAGTGGCCCTGCCAGTGTTATCCATCTTTTGGTTGGCATTTTTCCCTGAAGAGAATATCTGGCCGCACCTGTTAGACACGGTGCTGCTCCACTATGTGTCCTCCACATTGATTCTGGCTGGTGGTGTCGGTTTGGTAACGCTGATGGCAGGCGTGGGCAGTGCCTGGCTGGTGAGCATGTGCCAGTTCCCCGGACGCCGTTTGTTCGAATGGGGGCTGTTACTGCCGTTTGCTGTTCCCGCCTATGTGATTGCCTACGTCTATACGGATTTGCTGGAGTATGCGGGCCCTGTGCAAAAGTCCTTGCGCGTCTGGTTTGGCTGGCAGACGGCCAGGGATTACTGGTTCCCCGAAATCCGCAGTATGGGTGGGGCGATTGCCATGCTGTCACTGGTGCTCTTCCCCTATGTGTATATGCTCGCACGCGCGGCATTTATTGAGCAGTGCGGCAGTATACGTGCGGCGAGCCGGTCATTGGGCTGTACGCCCTGGCAGAGCTTTCTGAGAGTATCCCTGCCAATGGCACGCCCGGCAATTGCAGTGGGTTTATCACTGGTGTTGATGGAAACCCTGAATGACTTCGGCACTGTCGACTTCTTTGCCGTGCGCACCTTGAGTGTCGGGATTTACGATACCTGGCTGAGCCACGGAAATTTAGGGGGCGCAGCACAAATTGCCTGTAGCACTCTGATTTTTGTTGTTCTGTTAATTACGCTGGAGCGAATGGGGCGGGCGAGACAGAAGCACTTTGTACAGTCACCAAATTCCCAACGTGAACGCTATGTATTGCGCGGTTGGCGAGCCGGCGTAGCCCTGTTGTTCTGCGGGTTACTGCTGGTGGCGGGTTTTATTATTCCCCTGCTGGTTTTGGGAGGGTACGCACTTAGTAACTTCTCCAGCTATTGGAGCGAAGATTTTATACAGATCGCCAGCAATAGCTTGTTACTGTCTATCGCAGCCGCATTGGTCTCTGTATTGCTGGGCTTGCTGTTGGCTTACGGTAAGCGGTTGCAACCCAAAGGGCCCGTGAAGCTTTTAGTCGGCTTTTCCAAGCTGGGTTATGCAATGCCAGGGGCGGTATTGGCGATTGGTGTCCTGATTCCACTGGCTGCATTTGATAATGCCGTCGACGCTTTTTTACGTGAGCACTTCGATATCTCCATAGGGCTACTGTTAAGCGGTAGTATTTTTGCCATTATTTTTGCCTACACGGTGCGCTTCCTGGCCGTATCCACGGGGGCCATAGAATCCAGTCTGGAGAAGGTAACCCCATCAATGGATAGGGCTGCCCGCTCTTTGGGGCGTAATAGCTGGCAAACCCTGTGGGCCGTGCATTTACCTTTGGTGCGTACAGGCCTTCTCACAGGCGGCTTGGTGGTCTTTGTGGATTGTATGAAAGAACTGCCGGCGACTTTGCTACTGCGCCCCTTCGGCTTTGACACCCTGGCGACCTATGTTTATCAATTTGCTTCCGATGAGATGTTGGAACGCTCGGCCATGGGGGCTTTATTGATTGTCCTGGTGGGATTAATTCCGGTGATTATGCTGAGTCGTTCCATTGGTTGGCGTAGAGGTGAGGAGCGCACAGCCCTGGCGAGCTCTGAAACGCCCGCCTTGTCCTGATAGCTTCTATTGGGCTTGGTCAAACACCAGTGCAGAGGAGAGGTGCAGGGGAAGTTTATCGCCCGGTGCCGCTTGAATATCTGCCTTCAAAGCGGCCTCGATAGTATCCCCTGCGGCCAGCTGGAAGCGATAGCTTACCTGGTTACCGAGAAAATTCTTTTCCAAAACCTGAGCCATCACAGCACCGGGATGTTCGCCTGCGGCAATATCCTCACTGCGCACAAACAGCTCGAGCTGATCTCCACTTTCGTACGCAGCTGTCGGCACCTTTACTTCCCCCAGAGGGGTGCTGATCAGGTCATTGCCCACAACAGTACCGGAAATGATATTTCCTTCACTGACGATTCTCGCAACCGCCAAATTCCTCGGCTTCTGATAAGTATCCTGTGGGCTGTCCCACTGCTGTAATTGACCTTGGCTGAGTACTCCCAGCTTGTCTCCAGCAATAAAGGCCTCGTGGCGGTCGTGGGTAACAATAATCGCGGGGATTTTTTCCTCACGTAGTATATGGCGGACTTCGGCGGCGAGACTTCGGCGCAACTCGGTATCCAGATTGGAGAAGGGTTCATCCAGAAGCAACAACTTGGGGCGTGGTGCCAGCGCTCGAGCCAGAGCGACACGCTGCTGCTGTCCGCCGGATAGTTGGTGCGGGTACTGTTGCCCGAAGCCTTCGAGGCGCACTAACCGTAGTAACGACTGAGTACGGGATTGTCGCTTGTTTTTTGGCATCGACTGGATACCGAAGGCAATATTCTGCTCAACGGTAAGATGTGGGAAGAGGGCGTAGTCCTGAAATACCACCCCTATTTTCCGCTGCTCTGCTGGAACCTGCATCTCAGGGGAGGAAATCACCTCCTTTGAGAGCTGGATTCTCCCTTCAGTAACCGGCTGAAAACCTGCAATGGCGTGCAGCAGCGTCGTTTTGCCACAGCCGCTGGGGCCCAATAAACAGGCAATTTCCCCTGCCTGCAAAGCAAACGAGACTGATTCGATAACCACCTGCTCGCCGTAGCAGCACTGCAGGTTTTCTATAGAGAGTATGGGGTGCACAGGTTTTCCGGTAGTTTGGCTTTTAAACACTTCGGGCAGCTTTCGAGTGTAGTTGCTGATCATACTTACCACTAAACCAACCAGTCTAGTGTGAAGCATGCTTTTAGCTGTACAGCGGACGCTTCTTTTGATCGGAGTAGAGTTGGGTGTTTTTTAAGCAGGCAGGTTGTTTAAACACTCAACATAAACCTCATACGCTAATATATCCATTCTCAAGGATATTGAGATTTCGCCTACTCCATAATCATAGTGATCAGCTGAATAGTATCGACATCTAATTGTAAAATAAGCTGGTCCAATTCAGATTATACCATCAGCCTAGGTATTTAGTCGTGTATTGGGCTACAAGTGATTTCGAGCGGAGATAATAATACATCACTTACATTGAATTTTTCAGGGAGGGATATCTTCACTGGACGCTCATCAATACTGAGGTCGATGTGATGATTGGAATTCGCTTTTGAAGTGAGGAAAACTGGAGTAAAACTTTTTGAAGAGGCTAATCAAAGCTCCGTATACACCTGAGTTTTCCTCTGGTCTATGCCACACTTCCGTTTTAGGCCGAAACCTAACTATACAAGGTATCTACTAAACGTGGGTAAGTTCTACCTTTAGCGCTGTGGCCAAATTAACTTTGCCACTATAGTCATGAAGCTTGTTTTTTAATCTTTGCTTTATGATCATTTATTAATAGAAAGTAAATCCATAAGGTCGATATTGCAGCAAAGAAACACCAGGTTGATACCCATGTTTCACGCTGAGTAAAGTAGACGATAACACCGAGTAGCATGACAAGTGCCCAAAACTTTCTAAAAATTCGATTGCTCGATAATAGAAATAAGAAACCAAGTGAAGAATAAATAATATGTCCTGCTGTAATGGAGAATAAGCTGTCATCGGACATGATATAACATAGGCTATGCCCACATACACTCGTTTTTATTAAGTGTCTTGGCCCTGTTTCTAATAAGACAGGTATCCAAAGGTATAAGCCAAAAATAAAACCTATCATAATTAATATAATAAAAAAAATCCTTTTCCATCTTTTTGTTTCAAGGCTAAAGGCTACGATTGGTATCCAGGCAAGCCAAAAAAGTAGAGCAAAAAATAAAAAGAAAATAGAAGATGCTGTTGTCAGTGAGGTTAAGTTTCCGTTGTGTCCAATCCATACCACGCCTTCACTCACTTGTTGTAGCGCAAAAAGAATAGGGGTAATCGCGAGCAACAAATAGGTTTTATCATTTTTTATAGCGTGTCTTATACACAAAGTCCCGCCGACAAGAAGCAGCGCTGCTGATCCGAATGATGCTGTGGCTGAAAAACACATAAGGATATTCTCTATATGTAGAATAATGTATTTTAAGCCAGGGTCTTATGACTTAATGTACAACATAACAATAGCCTTAACCTGGAAAATCAGTATAACTTCGCTAATTTGTACTAAACTTTGGAGTTGATCTGTGAAGACTATATCAAGTTCAGTGCTTTCAATTCTTCCAGTGAGTGAATCTGAAAACATCAACAAAGATGCATCAAAATTGCCCACGGAAATCGATACTTATACAGACAAAGTCTATGTCGCATGAGGGCAACAAGCCAATGCGATGCCGCTCGGTCAGTAGTCGTTCTTTATTCAGTTATAAACGCTGGCCACCGTTTTGACCCTTGAATTGAGGATCGCCCGTTGCATATTAAGGTAATAATGCTCCCACTAAATTAAATGTATTTGGGGTATGTCGGTACTATCTGGTCAAACACGTTACGCGCGTTTAGCTTGGATCGCCACTGATCCCGCGACAACGGAGCTATTGAGTATGACTAATGTGGTTAGCGATGGCTCAGTCCGTCGCGTCTTGCTCAAACTGGCAGAAAAGCTCGATAAAGATTTGTTGTAGCAACATTTACTTGAGGGTTATCGTCTCCTATCAACGACAACTTGGATTTTAGACGTGGATACCACGGTTAAACCTACCCGCGGTAAACAAGAACCGGCAGTCAAAGTTGATAACCCCATAAACCTGGGCGTCCTTGTCACACTTATAGGATCGTGAATTTACGGCTCATTTTGGATGTTGTGGTAAAGGCGGACACTCACTGCCATTCGAGTCACAGTTTTCCCGGATTACTGGTCATACTCGAACGACTAGAGCGTTCAAAATGGCCTCGTTTTGTACTTTGGTAACCCCAAGTAACTTAGTTGCATGCCACGGAAATAGCCGACAACAATAAAATTAGAAAAGTCATCTTGATATTTAGGTTATTTATAGATGACTTTCAACACTCTAATAAGGTGAAAAAAGAGGCGTAGCGTATAGAGATCGGATTAATTGGTTTTTTAGGCTGGTTTAGGTAATGCGTAGATATCTCTACTCAAACCGTCATTAAACTGTACCCGCCTAGTTTTTTTTCCACCTAGCCTTTCTACTAGGGCACGTGCAGCAATATTCTCATCATCCATATAGGTTTCTACTATATTCCATTTGAACTCATTATAAGCGTGCAACAAAGCTGCATTAGATGCTTCTGTAGCTATACCTTTTCCTCGCCCTTCAGGTGTTACCCACCAAGTAAGTTCTCTAGGCCAGTCTTTACCCTGCCAAAAACCACACGTTCCAATATAGCTATTATCTGATTTTAATTGGATGGCCCAAACACCAAAGCCAAGTAAATGCCATGATCCTAGATCGGCTTTCAATCTAGACCAAACTTGTTCTTTTTTAATAGGCCCGCCATACATTTTTGATGCTTCTTTATCTGTATAAAATTCCTCATATACTTCAAAGCACTCTTCGCTTGGCGGAACTAATCTGAGCCTTTCGGTCTCTATTATTGGTATCATACTTTTCCCTTCAGTTTAACGCCTTTAGCAGCGGGCCGAAAAGGCGCCAGGATTTTTGATCCGTTGCCTAAACTTGTTAGAGTAAATATCGCACATTAGTTTTCGCGCACAAAGTTAATCAGACAGAGCGCTAAAAGCAAGGTTGCAATAACGCCCGATCCTCCAGCAATAGCAGAGGGCAAAAAGGCATCTCGTCCAAACGCAATCAAAATTGCATTAGCGAATATGGCAACAGCGCCAACTAATGCAGTCACACCTCCCAATGCCTTGCTATTCCCATGCATTTTGGCTATTCCAAAAATGAGTGCAGCAAAGCCTAACAAGAGCTTTGCTGCGTAATAGATCATGAAGGACAAGGCTACAACTGCTCCCGCCGTAGTTCCAAGCACGTCAAGTTGACTAGCGGCTTCGCGAAATGGTCCGAACATGGTAAGACCAATGCTAACCTGGACTACATTCAGTACTGCGCTGAACGCAATGGCGGACCATCCAACTTGATAGTTACTAGCTTGCACCATTGCGGCTCCGGCAAATGCTGAGAGAATAGTGAAGAGTAAGGCTTCGAGCCCCCAGAGAATTTGCCGCGGGGCGTTAATCTCAGCAATGTAGAGAGCAGTATAAACTGTCTGCGTAAGCGCCAGTACCAACAGCAGATATGATGTGATTTGGACAGTTTGTTTATTAGTAAAATTCATAATTACATGCCTCGTATTTTCTATGCCCGACTTTTGCTTTTAGGTGTAACTATCGTTCCAATACAATCCGTCTAAAGTTATTAGCTGGTGGCCGATTAGTCCAATTCATCAGGTTCCGTCTCACGCCGCCATCACCCACCGGAAGTAACTGGCGCTTTTTGTGCTCAGCAAAAAAGGTGACAGTTACCTGAGGTCCGTTGTCTGCCCTTGTTTGGTTGTTCTTGCCCGATTCTGATGTTGAAAATCCTTTTCTCTAATGGGTAAATTGAGATCCACCTTCGGCAGCTACCGAAGGCTTTGTTTACCACAGTTCGTTGCAGAGCCGGTTCATAAAGACCGATAGCAAGTAGGAACGTGACAGGCACTCACTAGGCATAATTCGAACTTTGAGCCCGAATAGCATTGACGATGATGCTTCTCACCATCTAGATTTCTGCTAGAGACGGTACTCTGAAACCCGTCTATCTATATGAGAATAGAGAGGCATGTAAATAAACATAAAAGTGCCATACAAAAAAGTAAAATTCCTTGTGAATTTTCCTCTTCCAATCCTTCTAGTTCTTTCCAAGCCCTTTTACTGCTTTTCTCGCCATTTAAACACTTATAGCTACCATGCTCTTATCAATAACGCCCACAGCAGGAGCGGCAGAAATGTAGTGTAGGCCGCCCCGCGCAGGCCCGAAGGCGAAGGGCCGGAGCAACCTGCCTGTATTTTTTAAGCATTTTTTCGCTCTGCAAGTTTTAACATACTGCATATCACCAAGGCCATTAACTCTGCAGCTAGAGTGAAAAGCAAGAGCACTATTGGTGCGACGATAACATGTATTTGTGTCGCTGATGTGTCTGAGTTTTCAGCGCGACCGTTCAAGGTGTAGTAGGTATAAGCAACCATGCTTAAGGCTACAGAAAAGATAGCTACAAGCTTGAAAGGTAGCTGGGGAAAACTGGAAAATTTAGAAACACCTTGTAAGATCAGATTGGCCAATATTGGCGCAGCTACAGCACCAAGGTTAGCTACGCAAAAGCCCCAAAAGCTGAAATAGCCTTCTTCGTACCAATTGTAAATCGATAGTAAGAAAATAAACGCTATCAGAACCCAAAGATATTTGTTCATACTTATGCTTAACGTTGCTGACACGCGCTTGTCGTGTGCTCAGCATTATTAAATTTTTTAACGTCCATAAGGCCACTCCGAGCCAATCGGCTCTGAAACATGCCAATAAAGAAGCTCGATGTACCGCAGGGGGCCATATACCCATACTGCAACTTGTCCTACCCCGGCAGCGAATGGCTGAAGTGAACCAACAAAGTCCCCTCTGCGCACACTATGCTGATATATCTTCTTACCAGTCCCTACCTCTGATTTGTAACCAGTCGCATGTACGAGAATGTCACTATGCCTGATCTCAACATATCCCAGGAGGTAAATTGCTAAAGCAACTAGGAGAGCTATTTTTTTCATGAAATTTAACGCCTCAATGTGCGGCGAGCGTTAGTGAGTCCAGCCCAAGCTTGCTTGGGCGATGCACCATTGACTTGTTATGAGTGATTCCTAGCACCAACTCGAATTGCTCATAGTTTTGTATTTGATAAAGACCTACTGATGCAGATTTAGCTAATGGCATTGACCATCCGCCACGATACAGCCAATGCCCAGAATCATTGCCACCAGATATATCTATTTTAAAGCCCTTTGACCAATCCATTCGTATCTTTTTGTCAGACGCAACCTTGGTTTGCCACAATGAGTAAAAGGCCTCAATGTCTTTTGGCTGAGTTAGCTCATTTATTTTTTTGAACTCACCATCAAAAACTGTAACGGACTTATTCTCTGCAAATGCCGCGCTACAAAATAAAGTCAGTGACAGAAATAGTATGTTCTTCATTAAATTACTCATAACGCCCGAAGGGCCGTAGCACCCTGCTTGCGTTTGTTAGGTGATTGATGCTTGCGCAGAGCTTTGCGTACCACTTTCACTTGCCGATAAATAGTGATTCCATACACCCGCTGCACCTGCAATTGCTACGCACACTAGAAAGCAGCCGATACATCTAAGGGCATTTACTCTATTTTTGTTACCTAGATCAGTAAACAAAGAAGGCATGAAGACCGCAAATGGGAGTGCCGCTCCCCATTTTCGATTTTCCCTCATGTTCTTGTTCGCTGCAAAGATATAGAAAAAACCAGCGATTCCAAATCCTAACCCAGCGACACTGGATAGCAAGAATAATACGTAGCTGACTAAGGCTATTCCTTCTGTACTCATAATCACCTAACGCCTTGCGGAGGGGCGAAGGGCGCAGCACCTTGTCCCGCTTGCGCAATTGTTATGTTTATGGCTGGCACGGTACTAGGTACTTAGCGTCAGGTTTTGGGACATTTTCTTCTTTTCCATTTATCCAGTAAGGGCTAGGGTGGACTAGGGAGAAAGATGGTAGTTCGATTTCCATTTCCGTACCACCTGAGGTTATGCTCCCCCGAACAGCCCAATATCTCCCAATTGTTCCCCACCCATGGTGAACTACTCTTGAGATGGTAATCTGAGTGCCTGACGGAACCTCAAATAGCATAGTCCTCTGTTTTTCAAATAGGAGCTTATCGAATTGTTTTTTATCAAATGCTTCACGATTTTCAAGATAAACAGTCCAGCTAGACGGAAATCCACCTTGTCCTACCGCCTGCACACTATTACATAGTTCGCTATTTTCATTAAATCCAGTTAAGTCAGCACATCGCCCTTCGTAAATGAATGCATTCTTCTTGAATTCGAAGCACTGCCCGATTAAATGCATTGCTTCAGGGGCCTCGCCCATATCCATGGAGGTGATGCAACCTGCCAGCAACGCAGGCAATAGTAAAACTAATTTTTGATGCATAAAAAATAGTTCTTAGTAAACATAACGCCCGCGTCATTTGCCGCAGCGCATCGGAGGTCAAATGCACGCGTTTATTATATTTTCGCCGCATTCTTTAGGTTGCTACCCTTTAGCGACACAATTTGATCTGCCAAAGTGAAAAGCTCTTCATCAATGGTACTGCCGTAGTATGGTTTAACTTCAATCACATTATTGTATTCAGACTTCACCAGATGTGGCTTATCATCAATGACTATAAAATTTTCGTAGCTCCAACCTAGCTCAACGATTTTTCTTGTATCTTTGACAAACGCATCATAACCGTCATTTTCAGTTATTTGAGCGCAATCTTCCCTAGTCAAAAGAAACTCTAGGTTATCTACACCACCAAAAAGTCTTTTAACGATATCCTGAGTATACAGGCCATAAGACGCTGTCCAAACCGCTAAAACGAAATGCTCGGACAATTCTGCAAGGAGTCTCTCGGCTCCGGGCCTTATATGCACCATCGCATTTGATATAGAAAAACTTGGTTTCTTACCAATCCATTCATGGCATGAGTGAATTAGTGTTTCATCCAAGTCAAGAACAACTAGTTGCCTGCTCATAGTTCCCTAATAAATATAACGCCTACGATAATGGGCCGCAGTGCCGGCGCGAAGCGCCGGAACTGAGGTCCGAGGCCACTTGCGGCCGGGCGTTGATTGTATTGTTAGGCATTTAAGAAAACCATTCCTTTGACTCTTTTGCATTTAGCAGTAGAAACACGAAAAGAAAACACACTGCCTCCCCTATACCCGTGTATATAGAATACTCCTCTAAAGGGGTATAAATACTCATACCTGCAACCAATAATGCGAGAATTAGAAATGTATTCTTCGGATTGTCACTTCTAGTTCGGATTGAGCTTGAAACCCAATATAGAATTCCGGCCCAAACCGGGATAAATAGATAGTTATATATATCGTAGGGCCCTTCTTCCGAGGCATAGGTCAGCTCTTCAATTAGAAAGATCATAAAGCTAAGCACAATAAACCCAAATGCAAAATATATTGTTTTTGGCATCACTTTCATATCTGTACTTAAATCTGATTCTGGAATTTTGTATGGGTCCATGATTTATGCCTAACGCCAAGCCTCGCTGCCTGTGATTGTTAACTTTGATCTACGCTCTTGAGCTTAACTCGCGCACCTAGCTTCCTAGCAATACCAGTGAGCACAGAGTCAAAGGGATTTTCATACTGAGTAAAACGAACCCCATGCTCAGTAAAATGAAAGCAAACTTTCCCATCGTAAGGAAATCGCTCTAAGTTCACAGAGCTTGGAACCCAGTAACCAGACCCCGGAATCTCAATTTCTAGAAACTCTTTTGTAAATGGGTTTTGCTGAATCAGTTTATCGGTGACTAGAAAGTTCGGCTCTCCACTCACAACTTCACGCCATTCATCAACCGATATCCTTCCCCCATCCCTTTCTATGATGCAATGCTTCATTGGCTACTCGTAAAGCTAACGCCTTGCTTAGGGGTGCGCACTTTTTGCGCGTCCCGTGGAGGCCCGTCTTTTGGGCCGCAACATACTACAGCAACTTGTTAAGTGTTGTAGTAGTAATTTGCCAGGACTATGCCGACAATAACTAAACAACTAAAAGCTACTTGTTTAATGCTAAAGCCCTTCTTATCACTGGCTCTGGCTGAATATTTAGCTATGGCATAAATAGATATGCCATATAAAAATAGTCCGGCTATGAGTACCAGCCAAGACTTATATATTACAGCCAAAACCGGTATTGCTATCGGCAAAAATACATAACCAATTGCCGTAGCTAGTTTTTGAAGAGCATCTCTCAGTTCTGGGTGCATAGACACTTTAGCCTGTCCGATTTCCTGCGCTTGTTAAGTTCGTTATTTTTCGCCTTCATAGCCCATATGATAAACAAACTTTTCTAACGATCTCATTAGCCAGCTATCGTCGTCACAGTGTATGTGCGCTTGATAGTGCTTTCCTTTTTCTTGCAATGAATACCAGTGTTCCATGTCCTCTGCGAATATGACATCACCCGGTAATGGTTCAGGAGTCATAAAATAGGGATCTACTGTCTCTAGTTTTTTCCACCATGCTTCCAATTCAAATGGTGTCATTTGAGGAAACCAGAACCAATGCTTATAGCCATACTCTTCTTCGAGTAAGACCATGAATTCTTTTTCTCTATACTCGATATCTTTCTGCATGACTCAAGAATTTAACGTCCACAGCTGGGGCGGCTTACCTTATGCGCGTCTTGCGCGAAAATGGGAGCGAAGCGGCCAGCACAAAGGTGCATAGCATTGACCGTCCGGTGCAGCGCCTGGTTAAGTTTGATTGGCACGGTGCCCATTATAAGCAGCTCTATACTTAGTGAGATTTACGCTTAAAAAGTCGCATCCAAAATATGCCTTCAAAAATTATACCTAGAACCAGGAAAATTGCGCCGCCTGCCGGAATACCAAATACATAGCATGCAATTGCAACAAAGAAACATAGCAGTGTCAGCCCCCACCTTTTTATCAACTTCAATGCGTTCTCCTTTTTGATTTTTCGTAATCACTCGACCGCAAATTTAACGACCACAGCACGGGCGGCCAGAACGCAACGTAGGCCGTCCCGCGAAGGACCGAAGGGCCGTAGCAACATGCCTGTAATTGTTAGCTGCCTTTGCGTAATTGCTCATTATATATTTCCTGTATCTCAGCATGGCCAACTACTCTTGAGCCTTCTCGAACCTCCAGATGAGCACCAGTCTCTAGGCATTTTGGGTATGCCTCTGGCGCGATGAATTTAACAAACGCTAGAGTGCGCCTGTTAGGTTCCGCAATCCCCGCATCAATAAACCAATGAATTGTAGTCGTGAGGTAGTCGGCTTTAACCCTGTAATGAGGTCGGTATCCATTCTTTACGATGATATCTTTACCGGAAAGACATATCTGCACAAGAACATCAGGCTCCCAGTCTGGATTTTCAATTCTATTGAATTTATCAGATATCACATTTGTCTCTTACAACAGTTAACAGTGTATTCAAAAGCAGCTGCATTATATCACCAGTCAATATACCCCAAGAGTAGAAGGCTTCTCTAGCCAGAAAAAAGTATATAAATCAGTATGTTAGCCAGCACTGGTGGAAAATTAATCTAGTGGATATATCGCGACTGAATTATATCCTGATATTTTGCTGCATTTGATCACAGGCGTAAATCATTCAAAATCAATAAGTTAGCGATTTTTTTACTGTGGATATGTGCGGCTGCTCTTGATCTTTGATATGGATAGCATGAAAAGTCAATAAGGTGTATACAAAAATAACAAATTCAAGTCACTACGGTTGATATTTGCCCAAAGCTAACTGTTAAACCAGAGTCTCTGGTCGACAGTCTGGTGCAGCCTATTTCTAATAGTGTTTACCGTACCAGAAGGCTTCTAACTTAGATAATGGGTGAAAATAACACTATTGCTACGAATAGAATGCCGACCAAGATCCCACAGCAATATTTTAAAAGTCTGTAAGATAATTAGGTTATTGAGAGATCTTTTCTATTGATGCGTGGGAAATATTTCAAGTAGCAATACTACTATTGTTTTTTGTGTTCTAACGTGAAAAACGCTGAAGGGTTCTAATTTAAGTGACCATTTTTATGTGTGACTGAAATTTTTCAAAGCGTAAATAGCCAAAAATATAGGTGCAGAAATAATTTTATTAGATTTGTTTAAGTGTTAAAGCTGCGTAATATCTATACATATTTATTAGTATAACGTGTAGCAATATGGTTTTGTCGCGCCTGCTGGGGCTCAATAAGCAGGTAATTTCCCCTGGGAGCAGGGGGAACAGGTTCGATCACGTGTTCTGCCTCTGCGTTGGAGAGATTGCCATAGCGGGACAGTAGCTTGACCTCCTTTTGGGAGCCGAATGTGACGGGCGTCCATCTTAGGAGGGAATAACACTTTCCTGCAGTTAAGGTGTTCCAATTGACCTTTGGGGGGCGGCGGTATGCAGACAGGAAATTTTTAAAAATTGCTGACAACGCTGTCATCAATCTTGTAGTATGGCTACAAATAGTTAGCGCAGGAGCGTTTATTGCTCTTCTGGCGTTACTTCCGGGGGACTGGGAAGCCCGGATGTAGTACATAACAATACAAATTCTTAGAGGCCGTTTCTGATGGCTGCGTTGGGAGACAGGGAAATTCTTTATATCGGTATCGATGGAGGCGGCAGTAAGTGCCGTGCTTCAATCCTCAACAGTGACAATCGGGTGTTGGGCACAGGGATATCAGGCCCTGCGAATCCACTCCACGGTTATGCGCAAACAATAGATTCGATTGTGCGCTCCGCCAAGCTTGCGCTTTCTGATGCAGGCCTTCCGCCCCAAGCGCTCGGTGAACTCGTCGCCGGAGTTGGTCTTGCGGGCGTTAATATGCCTAGCCTCTACAATGAAATGGATGCCTGGGCGCACCCCTTCAAACAGATGTTCCTCACCACTGATCAGCACTCGGCCTGCCTTGGTGCGCATCGTGGTGGTGATGGGGCGGTCATTATTGCCGGTACCGGTTCTTGCGGTTACGCCTGGGTCAATGGTGAGGCTCGCCTTTTGGGCGGCCATGGGTTTCCCCATGGCGATAAGGGCAGCGGTGCCTGGATGGGGATGGAAGCGGTCAAGTACTTGTTTCTGGCCCTCGATGGTCTCGCTGAAGATTCCCGACTGAAAGATGAATTGCTGTCAGCGCTGGAAAGTGCCGATGCCCAGCAAGTGTTTGAGCGCATTGGTGGAAAATCCTCCAGTCATTATGCGCGCCTTGCAGTGCCGGTGGTGGAATATGCGGAAGCTGGTGATCCGGTTGCGCTGGCGATCGTGCGTGATGGTGCAAGTTACATCAGTGACCTTGCGGATAAATTATTTGAAATGAATGCTCCACGGCTTTCCCTGATCGGCGGCGTTGCACCGCGTCTGAAGCAGTGGATGGCACCGCATGTTGTGGAGCGTGCGGCGGAAGCCCTGGATCCACCAGAGTTTGGCTGTGTTTATTTTGCTCGCCAATGTGTTGCCGAGGCGGCGAGTGGCAGTGCCGGTGCTATCGAAGCTGATGGAAAAGCAGTATTCGGATGATTAAAAAGATTGGTACGGAATTGAATTTTCCCGCTGAGGTCGTTAAGGGAGACAGATCATGGCGATGACGATTATGGAAACCGAGGCCCGTGAAGCCCCGGATTGTATTGCAGAACAGCTGCAGAGTAATGCTGCGGTAATGGCCCTGCTGGGTGAACGCCTGCGCAACAAGCCGCCGCGGTTTGTCATGATCGTGGGGCGTGGATCCTCTGATCATGCAGGCGTGTTTACCAAATATCTGATTGAAATCGAGACAGGTACGCCGACTTTTGCTGCAGCGCCCTCGGTATCCAGTGTCTATGGGCGCACGCTCAAACTGGAAGATTCCTTAGTCATCGTTATTTCCCAGTCGGGCCGTAGTCCTGACATCCTGGCTCAGGCGAAGATGGCCAAAGAGGCCGGCGCCTATACCGTCGCTTTTGTGAATGACGAATCGGCCCCGATCAAAGATATTGTCGATTTGATGGTGCCGTTGAAAGCCGGGCCGGAAAAAGCGGTCGCAGCGACCAAAAGCTATCTGGCGACGTTGTCCGCGGTGCTGCAGTTGGTAGCCAACTGGAAGCAAGACGAAGAGATGCTGAAGGCTGTTGATGAACTGCCGCAGGCGCTGCGTGATGTGGTTTCCGCGGAGACCCAACTGCGCCCGGAAGATCTTGCTGCGGTGAAAAATCTGGTTGTGTTGGGTCGTGGACCGGGTTATGGCATTACCTGCGAGCTGGCGCTGAAGCTGAAGGAAGTCTGCAATATCCATGCAGAGTCTTTTTCCAGTGCGGAGTTCTTACATGGGCCGGTAACCCTGGTTGAGCAGCAGCTGACCGTGATCAATGTGCCGATTGAAGATGAATCCTATCAGACCCATAGCGAACAAATCGCAGATATTATCCGTCGCGGTGGCACCCTGATTAATCTGCATGTGCCTTCAAAAGGCATACACCCACGGGTTGCTCCGCTACTTCTGTTACAGCGTTTCTATATTGATGTAGCGCATGTCGCTGTTAGCCGTGGGATTAATCCGGACGAGCCGGCAGGTCTGAAAAAAGTCACCCGGACGGTCTGAGTTCGACCGCTAGAGCAGGGGGGTTGCGCATGGTTCAGGTGTTGCTGGCAGAGCGTTTGTTCGATGGTGAGCGGGTTCTCAATGATATCCCGGTCTCAATCAATGCCGATGGCAGAGTCGCTGCGATAGGTGGTGACGTGCCGGCTTCTGGCGCGGAGCGCTTGCCCGGTACCCTGGCGCCGGGCCTGATTGATGTTCAGGTCAATGGTGGTGGGGGTGCATTGTTCAACAATGAGCCGACGGTGGCATCGTTGCAGAAGATGGCCGGTGCGCATGCCGGCTTTGGTACCACGGGTATGTTGCCGACACTCATCACTGATGAGGTTGAAATCATGCAGCGCGCGGCGGATGCAATTAGTACAGCCTTGCGTAAAAAAATACCCGGCATTATCGGTGTGCACTTTGAGGGGCCGCATCTCAGTACCCCGAAAAAGGGTACCCATGAGGCACGTTTTATTCGAGGCCTCAGCCAGGCAGAGCTGGATATTTATGCACGTGATGACCTGGGTGTAAAAGTCGTAACGCTGGCGCCTGAAAATGTTGCGCCGGAGGATATCCGCAAACTGGTGTCGCTGGGGGTGCATATATGTCTTGGGCACTCAAATGCCGATGGGGCGACAACCACTGCAGCATTGGAAGCGGGGGCGAGCGGATTTACCCATCTGTATAACGCGATGTCGCCGTTCCAGTCTCGGGAACCGGGTGTGGTCGGAACGGCGTTGATCCGTGACGATGCGTGGTGCGGTCTGATTGTTGATGGCCATCATGTCTGTGCGGATGCAATTCGCCTGGCTCTGAAGGCCAAGCCCCGGGGAAAATTGATGCTGGTGACAGATGCCATGTCGCTAGTCGGTAGTGAAGAGACCAGTTTCCCTTTGTTTGAGCGCGTGGTGACCCGCGAGGGTGACAAGCTGACTTCGACTACCGGAGAGCTGGCAGGCTCTCACCTCGATATGATCGGTGCCGTACGAAATATTCGAGACTGGTGTGATGTGCCATTAGAGGAAGCGCTGAGAATGGCCTCCCTTTATCCGGCGACGTTCCTCAACGTGGAAGGTGGCCGACTGGCAGTGGGTGCGCCGGCAGACATGATTTTACTGGATAGCGAATTGCAAGTACGCAGGACCTGGATTTCGGGCAGGGAGGTTCACAGCATTTGAAGTTTTTTTCGTAATACGTTCAAACAACAATAAATATAAAAGGTGCTTCTTATGGAATCCGCCGTTAGTGTTCAAAGAGAGACGCGCAGCAGCCTGTTGCCTATGGCAATTATCGGCATGCTGTTTTTCATTTTTGGTTTTGTGACCTGGCTGAATGGCTCGCTGATGCCGTTCCTGAAAGTGCTCTGTGATCTCACAGAATTCCAGGCGTTGTTCGTTACCTTTGCGTTTTATATTGCCTACACCGTCATGGCGTTGCCCATGTCGTTTATCCTGCGTAAAACGGGCTACCGCGATGGCATGGCCATTGGCCTCGCAATCATGGCAGTCGCTGCGCTGATTTTTATTCCGGCTGTGCAAACCGGTAGCTACTTGGTTTTCCTGGTGGCTCTGTTTGGCCTGGGGGCTGGCCTGACCATTCTGCAAACGGCTTCAAACCCCTACGTGGTGAAGGTGGGGCCTGCTGAAAGCGCGGCCATGCGTATCGCCATCATGGGCATTATCAGTAAAAGCGCGGGTGTGCTCGCACCTTTGGCCTTTACAGCGCTTGTGCTGTCTGGCCTAACCGATTTCAATAGTGAATCACTGGCCGAACTGTCTGCGGCTGAACGGGAAACCCAGCTGGCGGAAGTTTCCAGCCGCCTGATCATGCCTTACATCTACATGGCGATTGTCCTGTTCGCGTTGGTTGGACTGGTGAAGTTTTCCGGTCTGCCGGAAATCGACGAAGATGACGCTGCCGATGCTGGCCAATCTGAGGGAAGCTTCCTCGATATTCTGCGTTACCCCCAGGTTGTACTCGGCTCTCTGGCGCTGTTCGCCTACGTTGGTGTCGAGGTTATTGCGGGTGACACCATCGGCCTCTATGGCGAAGGTCTTGGTTTGTCCAATTACGCCGCCCTCACGTCCTACACCATGGTGTTTATGGTGATCGGTTACACCATTGGTGTTGTAGGGATTCCACGCTTTATCAACCAGCAGCAAGCCCTGTTCGGGTCGGCGGTGGCTGGCAGCCTGTGTGTGGTCGGTGTGCTGTTTGGTTCTCAGGAAAGTACTTTGCTGGCCGATATCCTGTGGGGGTGGAGTGGTATCGCTCCAGTAGTTCCTGACCCCATCACTTTCGTTGCCCTGATGGGGCTGTCGCACGCACTGGTGTGGCCTGCCGTCTGGCCTCTCGCCCTGGAAGGTCTTGGGCGCCTGACCGCGCAGGGGTCTGCGCTGTTGATTATGGGTATCGCCGGTGGGGCCATTATCCCAACCTTTGGTTTCGGTCCTCTGTCTGAAATTGCCGGTGAAGTGCGCACGGGCTACTGGGTAGCGCTACCGTGCTACCTGTTCATCCTTTTCTATGCCCTGAAAGGGCACAAGATACGCAGCTGGAAATAATTCCGCTGCATGGTGCATCAGTCACATTGATTCTCGTCGTTGTATCTCCTTGGCTCTCGTGAACCTGCCCTCCTTTAAGGAGGGCTTTTTTTGGGGAGGAGGTAAATGTTGGAAGGATCAGCTACCCGGTGCGCTTCCGCTCGAATCACGTACGACGAGCTCGGGGGTGAATTCTCGTTGAACCCCCGCTTCCTTGCTGGCGCTGGCGTTCTCGCCGGATGTTTTACCGCGCGCTTTGCTCAGCACGAGTGCGGCAGCACACTTGGCGATTTCGTTGTTGGGCTGGTGCGCGGTTGTCAGTTTCGGCCAGGTCTGCCTGGAGAAAGGGCTATCTTCGAATCCTACGATGGAGAGCTGGGACGGGATGTCGACGTTCATTAATCGAGCGGCAAAGAGTGCACCGGCCGCCATTTCATCGTTGCTGGCGAAGATGGCACTGGGTGGGTTGTCAGTACCAAGCAATGCTTTGGCACCCTGAACGCCGGAATCAAACGAGTACTCTCCTTTGAGAATCAGGGATTCGTCCACAGGGAGGCCGGCTTCCTTCATGGCATGCCGATACCCGTCAAGACGACTGTGGGTAGAAATGTGTTCTTCTCCACCGCAGAGGAAGCCGATGCGCTTGTGGCCGAGCCCGATGAGGTGGCGGGTGATATCAAACGCGGCGGCAGAGTCGTCTACCTGAATGCAGTTGTCCTGGTCCTTTACATCCGCGGTTTTGGAAACGATGCGTACGTAGTCTGCGTTGAGATCCTGGAGTGTCTCGATCACGGCCGGTGTTTCCGAAAAAGGCGGAGTCAAAACGAGCCCGGCCACCTTTGAGTGTTCGACCAGATTTTTCAGTTCATCGTGGACCGATGCCGATTTGGAGTTACTGGGATGGATCAGCAACTCATAGCCCCTGGCCTTACAGGCATTGAGGATGCCGTTTTGCATGTCGATCACATAGTAGGCGTTCGGGTTGTCGTAAATAAACGCGATGGTATATGTCCGGGAGCTGGCCAAATTGCGGGCGGCCAGGTTGGGCTGGTAATTCAGGGCCTTGACCGCATCCTCGACCTTCTTTTTGGTTGCGGGGCGCACCGAGGGCTCGTTGTTGATGACCCTGGATACGGTTTTTATGGATACTCCCGCATGCGCGGCGACGTCGTTAATGGTGGCTTTCATGGGGCCGTCTGGTCCTTGAACTGTTTCGTCGGCGCTTGTCGCTGCACCGTTGGTCTGTCCGCCATCCTAGCAGAAATGACCGGAAATTCGCCGTGAGTAGCGTAAGTAAGTGCTGGATTTGATGTGGATGAAGCTTGCGGAACGGCCCCCCGGATTTTCCGCCCTTGAGCTAACGGCTTTAAATTAAAGGGTTTTGGTATCTACGAGGTGCGGAATGTCATTACATCAATCGCTCGGACCGAAGGTTTTTTTACTCCAAAGACGGTAGCAATTCCGGGTAATCCTGTGTATCTTCGATTATTTAGAATGACAGCGCTATCATAACCTTAAATGACAGCGCTATCATTTTGCGGTACGAGGTGAAATAAAAAAAATTACTCACAACCTTCATATAAATAAAAAGCAAGGAAGGGGAAATCGATGCTAAAGCGCAATCAACTCGCTCTGTCTATCAGTGCAGCTGTACTTAGTGGTGGCCTGATGGCTCCGCTGGCTATTGCCCAGTCGGATGAAGCTATTGAGGAAGTCTCTGTAACCGGTATTCGTGGCTCTCTCCAGGATGCCTTGAGCACCAAGCGAAATGCTGGTGCAATTGTCGACGCAATTTCTGCGGAAGACGTCGGTAAGTTCCCGGACAAGAACATCGCTGAATCTCTATCCCGTATCACGGGTGTGGCGGTAAGCCGCGAGTTCGGTGAAGGGGAACGTGTCTCTATTCGTGGTGCGGGTCCAGATTACAACCGTACAACCCTGAACGGTCAATCTGTCGGTACTGCTGACTGGTTCATTCTGGATAATCCGTCTCGCAGCTTCAACTTTACCCTGTTGCCTTCCACCCTGATTTCCTCCCTCGAGGTAACCAAGAGCCCGCAGGCTTCTCAGGACGAAGGTTCCCTGGGCGGTACCGTTAACGTGCGTACTCACCGCCCTCTTGATCTCGACGCGGGTCAGGCTGCGATTGCAGTAGAGAGCATCTACTCCGAAACTTCGGAAGAGTATGACCCGAGCATCTCTGGCCAGTACTCATGGAAGAACGATAGCGAAACCTTTGGTGTGCTGGTATCTGCGGCCAAGCAGGACCGCACTGTTCAGCGTTCCGGTTTTGAAGTGCTGTCCTGGACCGACGAAGCCACTCCTGGCGTAATGGTTCCCGGTACCATGGGTACCCCGACTTTCTTTCAGGAGCGCGAGCGCGAAACTGTATTCCTGTCTGCTCAGCTGCGTCCGACCGACGAGCTGCAGCTGACTCTGGACGTGCTGGACACCAGCATGGACGCGGATAACATGAATGCCAACTGGCTGGTATTCGCAGGAGACAATGCGGTCGATCATGCGACTAATGGTCAGCTGAGTGGCAACAGTGTTGTGGCTTCCCAGATTTCTGGTGGCGGCCGTGGTGTTGTGAACTGGATCAACCGCGTATCTTCCTCTGAATCTCAGTCCTATACCCTGACTGCCGAATATGTAACTGATGCATTCAGCGTTGATATTGTTGCCGGTAATACTTCTGCCAAGGGCGGTACCTATCGCGAGACTTCTTGGGAGTATGGTTGGTCCGGTGGCGACTATGAGTTTGACCTGAACGCGCCATCTCTCGACTCCAATCCTGCGCCTAGTGATGCAGATGCCTATGCCGCTGGCTGGATCTGGGGCGGTGAGCGCCCGACCACTGATGAAGAAACCTACTTCCAGGTAGATCTCGAGCTGCCGATAGAGGCGGGTGCATTTACCTCTATCGAGACAGGTGTCAAGGTTCGCAACGCCGAGCGTACCCAGCAGCGTATCGTATACAGCTGGCATGGTCCTGAGACTATGACTGGCAATGAGGATCTCGCTGGCTCATACCTTGATTATATCTTCGCAAATTGCCCGACTTTATCTTCTTGTGGTTTGAACTCTGGCGGCGTTGTGAGTTTTGATACGCCCGCCGGTGGTAACTCCACCACCGCACTGGCACAAATGCGTGACGTGATGGAGCAAATCGCGTTTGCTGGCTTGAACGGTGTCAGCGCCGATTACGCACGCTCTCTTGAGCTGGCCAATAACTGGGCAGTGGAGGAAGATATTTTTGCGGTATATGTTCAGGCGAATTTCGAGGGTGACAACTACCGCGGTAACTTCGGTCTGCGCTATGTGTCTACTGAGCAAGCCTCTTCCGGCTACGAGTTCAGCAGCGATTCCTGGGGCTTCCAAACGGTTGATCGCGATTGGTTGAATCCGTCTTACCTGGCCTGGGTCACGGAAGATAACGACTACAGCGAAATCCTGCCGAGCTTTAACATTGCTTATGACCTGAATGACGATATGGTGATTCGTACTGCGGTTGCCCGTGTTATGGCTCGTCAGAATTGGAACCAGATTTCTCCGTTCGAGACCTTTGGTGCTCTGAATGCACCGGACCCCCAGGGGCAGGCCGGTAACCCTCAGCTGGAGCCGTTCCTGGCGGACCAGTTAGACGTTTCCTACGAGTGGTACTACGGTGATGTGTCTGCGTTCTCCGCAACGACCTTTATTAAAAAGAACCACAGTTACCTGGCTCAGGAGACCTTTACCGAAGCGCGTTACGATGAACAGACTGCTACCTGGGTTGACGTTGACTTTAGTCGCCAGGTGAATGGTGATGGTGGCCTGGTCGCTGGTGTTGAGCTGGCTGTGCTGCACGACTTCGACAACGGCTTTGGTGTTCAGGCGAACTACACCTACACCGATACTGGTTCCGATAGTGTTGTTGGTATCTCCGATACCATGGCTAACCTGATGGGTTACTACGAAAACGATACCTTCGGTGCGCGGATGATGTACAACTATCGCTCTGAGTGGAGCAAGGGCTTCCATTGGAACGGTAACCCGCTGTCCAATGACGCGTTTGGTCAGCTGGATGCGAGCTTCTCGTACAACGTCACTGACAACGCACAGATCACTCTGGAGGCAGTGAACCTCACCAATGAGCAGGTCGTAGAGTACAGCGAATATGAAGATCGTCTCATGTCCCTGTATGAAAATGGCCGTCGCTTCGTTGTGGGAGCACGATACAATTTCTAATCGAAGTTGAATGGAAAAAGCCGGGCATTGCCCGGCTTTTTTTGTCGCTGAATTATTGTAATTATGGGTGTTGATAAATATGAGTAGCAGTATTTTTATCCCGTATGACCGGTACTTTGATTGTGGAAGTCGCAAGCAGGGAGTGGAGCAAAGCCTGATGGAGGCTCCCTAGGGGCTGACAAACAGTTTTCGACGGTAAAGCCAGTGGAGAATAATCCACTGTACCGCCAGCACACCGATAACAATCACCAGGTTCCCGGCATCCGCAGAAGAAAATACAGAGGCAATGCCGCCAAACAGGCTCTTGCTTGTGTAGGTCCAGTTCACCAGGCTGCTGGCCATATACACCAGAATGGCATTGCAACCGATCACGGCAAACAGAGTGGTAAACCAGCGCCACTTCCATATATCCGAAATCAGATAGAAGCAACCGAGGAATAGCAGGCTGCAACCAATGGTGACGAGAGAGAAGGATCCCGTCCATAAGTCTTTATTCACCGGGTAAACCAGGTTCCAGGTCCAGCCGAGTGCGCATAGGGTGATACCCGCGAGGAACAATCCCCTGAGCAGTTTGCCTGGCTGGTCTCGGTGCAGATGCAGCCAGCGGCCGGCAAAAACGCCGGCGAGCGCATTGGCGACGGCGGGCAGGGTAGACAGCAGCCCTTCAGGGTCGTACGGCTTGCCTTGATAAGTGATGCCCGGCAGGCAGCATTGGTCTACCGCAGCGTTAATTGATCCCGAGATACTGAAATCTCCCAGTCCGAGTTGCAGGAGCCAGTAGCCAAGCAGGATACCCGCAAAAATCAGGTACTGGGCGATGGGGCGACAGTGCCAGACAATCAGTGCGGCAAAGAACCAGGCAAAGCCAATGCGGGCGAGAACACTGGCATAGCGTATTTCGGACAGGTCGGGGGGAACACTTGCGCCCCAGCCGTGGTTATACAGCACTCCGAGACCCACAAGAATCAGCAGTCTTTTGACCGCTTTTTTGTATGCGCTCTGGCGTTGTTGTGGTGGCTGGCCCCGCAAGGTTTTATTGGCCAGACCGAGGGTAACTCCGGAAAGAAAGATAAACAGTGGGAAGATCAGATCATACAGGGTAAATCCATGCCATGTACTGTGCTGCATCTGTGCTTGTCCCCACGCAAAAGCACCGAGCCCGGTCAGGGACAGCAGCGGGGCGAACAGGGATTCGCCCCCAATAATCCAGAACATATCAAAGCCACGCAAGGCATCGACGGATGCCAGGCGCCTGTGGCTAGTGGGAGAGTAGTTGGTCTGTTGTTGCATGCTACCGCTTGATTCCGTATCAGGATTCATGAGTGCGAGGCGGTCATTGTTGTGCGTGCAGTTCGGGAAGTTGCGCTTACGAGCATGAGAAAAATTCCTTGGTCAAAAAAAAAGGCCCCGGAGACCGGGGCAAGTACAGGAGTAATAACCTGTAACGTCTTCAGAGAGAAATTGGCAACATCCTGTTGTAACAGCGGAGGGCTTCCTGCCCCCGCTAAAACTCAGTTCACGTTGCAGACAAATTCCCAGCTGCCATCGGGGCTTCCTGGAACCGAATTTGTCCACCACTTGGCTCGGTATACGCTGCCATCATGAATGATTTGCTGACCGCCGCTGGCGTGATCGCCAGAGGGCCACTGTGGATAGGTCACCAGTCCGCTGGTATCGATACCGGCGTCGGCGCAGCTGGTCCCTCCGCTGCCTCCGCCAGTGCCGCCGTCGCCACTACCCGCAGGCGTCGCCAGAGGCAGTTCCGGATGCTCGAATGCCAGTGCGTACGTTGTACCGTTCACGGTGGCTGTGTAGGCCTGAGGGCCTGAAACGGGCAGGTAGTAATTCATGGTCATATCCCAGGTCTCGCCATCGGCAAGATCCTGCCAGCCCGGCAGGGCGAAGCGCACGCGGTGGAATTCGTTCTCGAGTCCGCCGACATTGCCGCCACCGGAATTGGCCCCGTCCTCAATGACTTCGAGACCGGCACCGCTCTGATCGGTAATGATGTTGGATGTCGACGTCGGCATATCGAACTCAAATACAGTACCGCCGGGCAATACACCACCGGTGTTATTGGTGATGTACAGCTTGGGGTTTAGCGGGTAGTTCTGGTCGCCGAGTTTGAATCCGGAAATTTCGATACCCACATCGATCGCTTCAGAAGGGATTACGCGATCACTGCGCTGCTCGCGATAGGGCGCTGCGCTGGCAAACTTGTCGTAGGCGAGGGTCGTCAGGGTGGAGCCCATATAGTACTCACCCTTGGCGGCATCCCAGTCGTAGTCACCGGCGAGTTCCCAGAACATGATGCCACCGACACCCTGGTCGATGACGTACTGTACCTTCGCGTCCATTGACTCTTCGTCTTCTGTGGAAATATATACATTCTTGGTGCTGTTCCAGAGCCACGGCGCTTCAGACACGGCATCGTAGTTACGTACGTAAGTGCCGACAAACGCATCGTCCGGGTCGCCTGCTGGATCGAGCCCGTAGTCCGTGACATAGGAGCCGAGGATGCCACTTTCCAGATTCTTGGCATGCCACATAGGGTTCGAGCCCGCGCCCATTTCCACGCTGTTTTCGTCCAGGTCGTGCCACATGTTGTCGATGCCAATGGCACCGTAACCGCACTTGGCAGAGCCGCCGGTACCGGTCGGACAATCGGACTGGTTTGGCAGTGCGGCAGAGCCGCCCAGGCCGTTGTTGCCACCGCTCACGCCCTGCCAGCCTCGGGTGTAGTAGGGAATACCGATATTAATGCGGCCCGGGGACATGGATCCGCGGAAGTACTTCACTGCCCAGTCGATATTCAGGTAGCCAATACCACCATACTGGGAAGTGGAGTAAACACTCGCGGCGGCCAGCTCCGGATCTTCGCCGTTGTCGTAAAGTGCGGAGTTGTGGCCCACATATTCATTCCACGCGCCGTGCAGGTCGTAGGTCATGATGTTGACGTAGTCCAGATACTGGGTGATCTGCATGGTTTCCATGCCGCGCAGCAGGTATCCAGAGGACGGCGAGGCGATGGTCAGCATGTAGTGGGTGCCATCTTGCTCACCCGCGATGTCCAGCTTTTCACGCAATACACGCATCAGCTCCACATAAGATTTCATGAGAGAACCGCGCAGCGGATTGGCGATGCCAAAGTCCAGCGGGTTGCCGGCATCGTTCATTGAGGTGGGATATTCGTAATCGATATCGACGCCGTCAAAGCCATACTGGCGGATAAAGTCCACGGCGGAGTTGGCGAACGTTTCAATGCCGGCATGGTTGATGCTGCCATCGGCATTGGTGGTCATGGTATAGAAACCACCATTGGCAACACGGTCACCAGATTCGTTGAAGTAACCACCGGTTTCTGCCCAGCCACCGACGGAAATGAGGGTGCGCACTTTAGGATGCTGCTTCTTGAATTTGCTCAGCAGGTTGAAGTGGCCCTGATAGCTGAAGTCCGCATCCATCTCTGCGCCACTGACGCCGGGCCAAGTCATGCCGGTGGCAGGGTTGGCGGGATCGGCGGTGTTGCCAACGGATACTTCGTTGCTGTCATTGATATGGGCGAAAGCGTAATTAATGTGGGTGATCTTGTCCCAGGGGATATCGTTCACCAGGTAGGTGGGCTGTCCATTGGCACCGTTTCTCCAACTGGTGAAGTAACCAATGATCCGGCGCGGATGATCGGCCCCCATGATCTCCCGGCCTTCTGCGGTATAAATATCGCAGTAGTCCGGTGCCGCCCCGGGGCTGGTAAACAAGCCATCGGGACGACAGGGGAAGTCACCCGCTACGGGTTCACCGTTTACGGTGATTGAAACCGGCGCGGAGTCAGTGGACTGGTTAGCGGTATCGAATGCTCTCGCGAAAACGGAGGCGCTGCCGGGAGTGGCGACCCAATCGATACTAAACGGCGCACTGGAATGTTCGCCCACTTTCTGCCCGGCGACAAAGAACTCCACTTTGGAAATCGCACCTTCTGTATCGCTGGCTGTGGCCGCGATGCTGACACTGGTGCCTTCATCAAACACGCTACCGTCGACAGGATTATTCAGGGTTACGGTTGGCGGGATATCGGGTGTGGTGACGTTGATATTGGCTGAGGCCGATTGAGTGTTCTGGCCATCGTTGTCGGTGGCCGTTGCGTACAGGACATGGTTGCCTTTGGTCGCTGTCCACTCGATCGCGTAGGGTGCACTGGTGTCACTCCCCAGGCTGTTACCGTCGACGAAAAACTCTACCGAAGTGATGCTGCCATCTGGGTCACTGGCGCTGGCTGTGAGGGATACAGTCGCACCGGTATCCAATTGCGTACCGTCTATCGGGTTGTCGAGCGAGATGACCGGGGCCTGTGGGCCGCTCACGGTGATGGTGACATTCGTGGTGAACGCGTCCTGTCCCGTGTCGTCCACTATGCGTGCGCGCAACACCGGGTTGCCGGCAACGGCGGTCCAGCTGGCCTGCCAGGGTGCGCTGGTATCTGTACTGATAGCGCTACCATCGACGAAAAATTCTACGCTGACGACCTGGCTATCGTCGCTCGCGTTCACGGTAATGATAACGTTGTCATTTTCGCTAAATGTCATACCGTTGGTGGGGGCGGTGATGGAGCCGGCTGGAGGCTGGTCAACAGCACCCTCACAGGCGCCTTGCAGCGTCCATTCCTGATACTGGCCGGAGAACTGCTCCGGGTTCTGGTTCTGTGTCCACCAGTTGGCCCGATAAGCGTTGCTGTTGTACTGGACTTCTGCACCGCCGTTGTAGGCGGTTGCGGCATCCCAGTCCGGGAGGCCTGTGCAGTCCACGGCATGCGCCTGGCCTGCGGCAAAGATCGCCACGGCAAGACTGCCGAGCGCGAGAAAGTGTTTCATTGGGTTCACCTTGAGTAAGTTATTTTTGTTGTTGGTCATCGGCAGTTAGGTGACGCGATTGCCAAAATGACATCGCTGTCAAAATATCATCGCTTATAGGGAATCGCAATGCAGAAAGGGACGAATTACTACGGGGTAAAGACAATTAAAATGAAAGTTCCGCCACTGGAGTTGATATGAGACCCGTATCACGATCAAAGCGGAACATTAAGAGAATATGACTGAGGCAAGACATTGCGTCTTGTCCCCGGGGAGATACGGTGTGATCAACCTGAATCAAGGGGAGAAAACGAGTGGTACTGGTAGGTTGCTTTTCTGCCTTAAGCAGGGGCTTTACCGGTGGTGATCATTACGGTTCACCGACCAGCTCGCCAGCCGGTAAGGGAGGCGCACGAATAACAAAGTTAAATGGAAGTGTTGTTGACAGCGTTGTCTTTTTCGTTATTGTGGACCTTGCAATCACTGGTGCCATAACAAATAGAAAAGGACTCCCATGCTTTGCGCCATCCCCTCCCTGAATAAGACCAAGCTAAGAATTTCAGTCTTTTCCCTGGCCTTGGGACTGACGGTCGTCCTGACGGGTTGCGGTGGGCACGACAATCCGGAACGGGGTTCGGCCCGGCAGATTGCCGAAGATTTCTCGGTGCAGTTGGAAGTGCTCACCAACTACCAGGCGACCGGCGACGAACTTGCAGAGCGTTGCAAGCGCGAAGGCGGCAGCGGGGCAATTTGCTCGACCTACCGGATATCGCTGACCAACGCCGGCGAGGCCGCTTTGGCACCGGGTGCTTCGGAATGGAGTCTCTACTTCCACAGTGTGCGCCGTACCCTGGCGCTGATGAACCGTGACGATTTGCGCCTGGAGCATGTCAAGGGAGATCTGCACCGTTTGGTACCTCTGGCCCATTTCCCGGGGCTGGCACAAGGGGAGACGCTGCAGCTGGATTTTCTCGCCGAGTACTGGTTCCAGTTCGAATCTGACTTTATGCCGCGTCTGTTTACCGTCGATGCGAACGGACAGGCACAGGTTATCCGATCCACCGACTCCAATAGCATTGCCGAACTGGTTCTGCCGATTGAGAAAAACCACTCCGATAATTGGAAGCGGGCATCCACGGATGCCAATGTCCTGGCAACCGCAGCCAGTCGGTTTGAGGAATTCTCCCGGCGTGGTGTTCAGGAAGGTGATCAGTGGCAGTCCCGTATTATCCCCAAGCCCCTGAAGCTCGAAAGTCGTGGTATTGCCGTTGATATCAGTGCGGGTCTTTCTGTGGATGGGGGGGCGTTATCGACCGCGACCCTCAACGTTATAAAACAGCGTCTGGATGCCTTTGGCCTCGTTGGTGAAGGCGCCGGAGCCTATCCCGTATCAGTGGTGATCGATACAAAGCTGTCTGCGAATACTGCAGAATCTTACCAACTTGAGGTGGGAGAGACAGGCGCTTTGGTAACCGCCGCGGACCAGTCGGGCGCCTTCTATGGACTTCAGTCATTACTTGGCCTGATCAATGTACGCGCCGGCACGCTGATGACAGCCCGGGTTGAGGATGCGCCGCGTTTCCCCCATCGCGGGCTCTTTCTCGATGTAGGCCGTAACTTCCATACCAAACCGCTGGTGCTCAAGCTGCTCGACCAGATGGCGGCTTATAAACTCAACCGTTTCCACGTCCACCTGTCTGAGGACGAAGGCTGGCGCCTGGAAGTGCCCGGTCTGCCAGAACTCACTGAGATTGGTTCTCGCCGCTGTTTCGACCTGGAGGAGAACCAGTGTCTGTTACCTCAGTTGGGCTCTGGCCCTAATACGGATAACAATGGCAGCGGCCATTTCAGTGTCGAGGACTACATCGAGATTGTTCGCTATGCCGGTGAGCGCCATATCGAGGTGATCCCCGAGTTCGATATGCCCGCCCATGCCCGGGCTGCGGTTGTGTCGATGGAGGCGCGTTATCGCCGTCTGGTGGAATCAGATCCGGAAGCGGCTGCGCGCTACCGACTGATTGATGCAGAAGACAACAGCCGTTTCCTATCGGTCCAGTTCTACGACGACAGCTACGTTAACCCCTGCACCGACTCCACTTACCAGTTTGTGGGCAAGGTGATGTCTGAGGTGCAGGCGATGCACGAGCGCGCAGGCTATCCGCTGCAAAGCTGGCATTTCGGTGGCGATGAGGCCGTCAATATTTTCGCCGGTGACAGCTTTGAAGATGCGCCAGGGCAGGACCCCGCCAAAGGAGATGTTGGCGCTGGTGCTCGCAAGCAGCCGTGGTCGGGCTCCCCTCAGTGCCAGAAGCTGGTTGCCAGTGGCGCGGTTGCGGACATCTCGGAGCTGGGTAGCTACTACGCGCGCCGTGTTGCCTCTCTGGTCCATGATACCGGGATTCCCACGCTCGGCGCATGGAATGACGGTGTTAAAGCTGTAAAAGATGCCGGCGAGGAACTCGCGACAGAAAACAACTATGTCAACTCCTGGGCCCCGCTGTTCTGGGGTGGTGGTGATGAAAGCTCGCATTTCGCCGCCGTCGGATTTGACGTGGTGCAGTCTCACTCCGACTTTCTGTACTTCGATATGCCTTACGAGGTCGATCCGAAGGAGCTTGGTTACTATTGGGCGTCACGCCATACCGACACACGTAAGACCTTCAGTTACGCCCCCCTGGTCACGGCCCAACTGGCAGAAGTATCTACTGATCGCGATGGCAATGCCTGGTCGGCGAAAGCGGCAGATGAAAGCTTTGCCAACAGCGTACGCGGTATACAAGGTAATCTGTGGAGCGAAGTGGTGCGCACCGATGCGCAGGTGGAATATATGATATTCCCGCGGCTGCTGGCCCTGGCCGAGCGGGCGTGGCACCAGGCGTCCTGGGAGTTGGATGCGGTCCCAGGGCAGGAGTTTTCTGCTGAGAGTGGTCTCGTTGATGTTGCCGCTTTGGAGGCGGACTGGAGAGGATTTGCTGCCGCGGTGGGGCACAAAGAGCTATTCAAGCTGGATCTTACCGGGGTAGGGTATCGCATCCCGGTGCCAGGGGCGTTGAATGACGAAGGGCACCTAAAAGTTGCCCAGGCCTTCCCGGGGTTGGCCACCGAGTATTATGACGGTGAATCCTGGCGCCCCGTCACAGACGAGACACCAGCAAAGAAAGTAGATGCTATCCGAGCACGTAGTGCCGATGGCCGCCGCGCCAGTCGCGCTGTATCTTTCAGTGTTGTGGAAGAGACACTGTAATCTTCCAACTCTTGGGCCTCGGCACGGGGCCCTTCCTTCTTACGCTGTTTGAGTTGCTTTTCCAATTTCCGAATTTTTGCAAGTGCATTCCTTGGCTCAAGACTGTTCTGATGCAGATTATTTTTGTAGGTCCGACCGGTTTACTCTTTTTCACTTTCGACTTTTCATCCTACTTACCGTCATTAAACTCCTTGCGCCAGCGATAGATCAGGACCGGATGTATATCTAATGCCTCGGAAATATAGGTGACTTGGATATAATTATGATTTGCCAACCTAACGAGTACCTATTTGAACTCAGATGTGTATTGGAAATAGTTTCTTCTTTAAGTTTGTCCCATAAGGACCCCCTTTAGTGGATACTAAATTTACTGTCCACTAAAGCGTTATAAGTTCAAAGCATGGCGGGATTGCGGGCCGGGTCGTGTTGCAGCCTTTTGATAGGTAACGGTACATGAGTGAGCCGCTTTAACCTGAAGGCTATTATCCTGATTGGCCCATATACGCGTAAACCTGAAATCTCCGTTAGTTGGATTGCCATCATATGTTCCACATATTTGTACTCGAGCGGTAACTACAGCAGTATTGCCCAGTACTTTTATACTATTTTCTGAAATATTGATTGACTCTATATCAAGCCTTCCTGATTCATGTGCCGATAAATCGTCTCTTTTGGTAAGCAATTGGCCGAGGTGGTTTGTAAAAACTAAATCATCAGCAAGAAGCGCGGATAATGCATTTAAATCAGAATCCAACATCGCATTCCGTAGCTTTGTTTCTGCTTCTTGTACTGCTTTACCAAGCTCCGTATTCATGTGTAAAACTCCAGTTTTTGCCTATCGCCGTGCTCTGCGGTAATTTGGGAGCGCCAGCGAGTAAATTTTCTGCAGCAGCACCTTGTTATAACTCACTTACTAAGTATTGCTTAATCGATGACGCCATGACAACTAACTCAACAGAGACCCCGCTAGAAAACTCAAACTTTAGAGCATCAGAATAGTCTTGATTATTCCTCATTTCCCAAGCCCAAGTTAGCTTATTCCCTATGCATTTGTGAAACACTGTAGGGGAAGTCCTTTCAGCCAATAAAGAGCCTTCCTCGAAACTCTTTAGATAGATTTCATCCGTGTCATCGATTACACAGAATACACAACTCGAGTGCTCAAACCTCAGCAATATCTGCGTTATTTCGCCAGGCAGTTCTTGGGGCCCATATGATGAAACCTCTTCAAGTATTCCGGCCGACTCGACTAACTCTGAAAGTTTCACATCCACCCTCGAGAGTTATAACGCCACCAACATGAGTCGAAATGGAACAGAGAAGCTGCGGAGTGTAGGTCCAGCCAGCTTTGCTGGCGAGCGCGCTTGGCTTTGTTAAGTTTTTGGTTAGCTCTATATAACATCAGGGTTGTTACCTATTTGCATACACACTGTAGGGAATTTTTTAGCTTTGAACTCAAATACTGCGAGACCGCCCTCTGCCAACCAAGGCTCAACTACCTGATTTTCTGGAACCTTACTAACTGTATACTCCAGGCCGTACTTACCAAGGGCTCTGATTGCCGGTTGCCACAACCCCTCACAATTTTCTGAATCAATGGGGAATTCGCTATTGTACTCTGAGTTAAAAAGTCGCTCGCGCCATGTAGGATCTTGACTAAGATCAATAATCGCTAACTCCAACCAACGCCTATGGATTTTCTTCAGTACTCTAGGCTTTCTCTTCATGTGAAACTTAATGCCTTTTGCATGTGGCCGAATATGAAGTCCGGGTTTTGTGCGAGTATGTAGTCGCATAAAGTTCAAGCGGAGTTTTTGGGTCCATGCTACTAAACTTGTTAAATCCTGTTCATAATATACGATGATTTATGGATATCAATACGCTTCACTACAGCAGTCAATCCGACAGCACTAAGACAATCCGAGTCACTTGTAGAAACACTAACTTTTTTCCAGCCATATAAGCTGCAAGAGCAATTGAAAGCAATGATTTTCCGCCTTCAGTTTTTGAATCAAAAGCTAAAACTCCAGTGCCCGTTGAACATGAATTGATTGCAGAATCCCCCCGACCAGTAGAGGACCATAATATTGTTGTCCCAGTATCTGTAGTGGCGATACGATCTAAGCTAGCATTTTGATAATTACTCGCTAAAGATTGTTGTGGAATTGTTAACAACAATGTAAAGAGCGAAATATGTTTCATAAGTATTTCATAATTATTACGACTAAAGATTTAACGTCTCAATAACCCGCAGCTGGAGCGCAGTGAAGCGGAATGTAAGTTGTCGGGTGCCGAAGGCGCGTAGTTAATTGATTTTTTAAATATAACCACACTGCACTAATGATAAGTGGAGCCATTATTACCGCTTGGATTTACCTTGCTCAGCTTTAGCTTCAGGTGTATCAGTCACTCCTTTATTCATTGTTTCTCCCTTCGCATAACGCCGTAATCGACTGCGCAAAAAGTGCGTAAAGTTGGCTGCCTGCTGCATTTCCTTGATATACTGGTTTTCTTGCGTCAAGTTAATCACTGACAATACCAATTGAAAAGACGAAAAATAATATTGCTAGAGAGCCAACAAGAATCCATTGCCCATACACAGTAAACAGAATCATACCAAGAAACAAGAAAATAGTTATTAAAGTTGATCCGAGATCATTAAGAATCTTCTTTCGTTTCAGTCTTTTGATCTTGGATTTTAATTCCTTTTCCTGCAACAGCTCTACGTTATTTTTCAAATATTACTCTCTCTAAATGTATAACGCCGCGCTCAGCCGCCGCAAACTTTGGGCGCTTTATACGCAAAAATAGGGGTGAGGCGACCGCGTATAGAGTGCATAAAGTTAGACGTCAGTCTGCAGCGATTTGTCACGCTTTACTTTACCAAGCTAGCCTTCCCTGCTTCTACGCTCCATAGGCCGGTAGAAGTACTTACATAAATTGGCTTTCCATGATGAAGGCTCAAAAACACATGAAATTCAGTTGGCACGTTCGAAATAAAGTGTGTAGAGAAGGGGATGCTATCCCCCTCAGCATGAACCAATAAGCATGTTTTTGTGGATGGGGACACATCCACAATATCATTTGTACCTAGTTTGAATCTGAATTTCAAGTGACGACCAAATTGAACACCGGAATCATTCTCTGGGCTTAACACAAAATATATATTTTCAGTTTCAAACCTATCATCTATTACAGATACAGCCTTGTACTTTCCGTCACACACAAGATCTATAGACATATCTAAAAGATCTTGCTCTCTACTCGTGTAGGGCAAGCTTCCATCTTCCGAACGGATAGCATCATATAGCTTTTTGCCTAAGTATTCTGAGTGCGCAATCTGAAACGCTGCATCTATGTCATTTTTTACGGACGTAGTTTTGCATCCAGAAATAGTCAGAATAGCGAAAATTATCGATATTATTTTTTTCATTGTTATTTTCCCTGATTGAAGTAAAACGCTATGGGTATTGGGCGGACCGCGCGAAGCGTGGATCGTCTGGTGGAAGCCATGTTGTGGCTGGAACGAACATCATCCACTTGTTGCTTAGCGACACTTTAAACCAATCCTAACCACTCTGTTTGTCCCTCTGTATCGGGTACTTGAACACCTCTGGCCTGAGATATGAGTGATAGCGCTTCTTGTGAAGTGAGGCCCGATCTTACCAGTACCGCACCGGCAATAATGCCAGTGCGACCGATGCCTGCTCGACAATGAATTACGACATGTTTACCTAATGAAATCTCATGTAGAAGTTGATCAGCTAGTTCTATCGCATCTTTTGTAACTGGAAGACCTCGATCGGGTATAGGAAAAGAAACATACTCTATCGAATTCTTTTGGCAAAGTTCTTCTTCTGATTCCAATCCAACTTCGCGCTGCTCGAATAATTCTAGAAGGCTCACAATTTTATCAATGCCTAGAAGAGCAAGTCCTTGGAATTCGTCTTCGATCCATTCGCCAGAAATAGGCTTTGCCATGACTGACAAAGCACCATTTCCAATATCTTTTACTTTATATGTGGTGGGTAGCATAATTTCCTTGAGGTACGTAACGCCCGCGGCAGTGGCGGATTACCTTATATGTTTATTGCGCGAAAATGGGAGTGGAGGGACCAGCATAAAGCGTGCATAAGGTAAGCTGTCCCGCGGAGGCCCGAAGGGCTGTAGATTTATTGCCTGTACCTATTATATTTCTCAGGGACATACTGGTAGTGTCCGGTTATTTTGAACTCAAATAGCATATCCTCAAGCTCAGGGCCGCGCCCAATATTGTGGACAATCATAGGATTTCCAGATTCAGAATGAATAGTATCGGTGACTATACCTATATGAGGTAAGTTACCTGGCAACATCCAAGTTACTATATTTCCTGGTTTGTAGTCATTTGCCGAGTTTGAAACTGTAAGCTCTTTGCCATTTCTTTTAAAGAATGCCTGTAAATTAGGAACCCTGCGATGATCGATATTCTTATCTGGCTTGTTTAGGCCCCAAATTCTATTCGACGGATAAGAGCTAAAATGAGAGCGCATATCTTCATGGACCAAAACCTGAAGGTCCACTCCTAATCTTCTGTAGGATCGAATAACTACATCAGTGCATACGCCTATATTCTCTGGAACGTCCCCTCCAGGGTATGGGATTGAAATATAGCGACCATCATATGTGACCGTTTTCTTTATTCTTTCATGGGCGGCTTCAACAAAATCTGTTTCAAATGTGGCGCCGCTTGCGGAGCAAGAGACGAAAAACAAAGTTATCAGAATTTTTCTTTGCATCTTAGCTTCCTAGAAATATAACGTTGCCAACAGGGGCAGCCAGAGCGTTTGCGTGCGAAGCGCGCCGCGTAGGCTGTCCAGCCCAGCCCTGAAGGGGATGGGCAAGCCAGTTTGGTTTTGTTAAATAGCTGGCCTACAAACATGTCCCCACTTGTTCTATTGTAGATTTAGTAACTACCCCTTTAGAGTCCGCCTTGAATGTGATGATATAGTGCCATTTACTACAGACAATACTATCAGTCTTACCAGAGTCAACAATCGTTAATGTATTTTCAGAAGAGTTAAAAATAGGCTCAAACACTTTGTATTTTACCATTAGATAACCAATTTCCAGCCTACGTGACTTGATAGATTCTATTTCTGCCTTCCAGTACTCAACTCTTCTTGGTCTTTCATTACCTAACTCACAAGAGCTAAGAAAAACAACCATTATCAGGGCGCATAAATATTTCATAGGCTATTTAGTGTCTGCCGAACAAGCGAGCAACTTGTTGCGAGTCCAAAGCGCGAAGCGCGTATTTGCACCGGCGCTTGTTAGTTGTTTTTTTTAAGCCGAAATATATCATCCAGAACAGACTCCCCATGGACAGTAGGTGCTAATTCATACTGCCAATTGCGATCTCTTGAATATGAGTTTGACCAATTCCAAGGATCATTAATGAATTCTACCAAGTCAGGCCCATCCAAAGTCCTCGTATTTTCTGGTGAATACGGAACCTTCGAGTCCGGCTTTAGCTGTTACAGGGCCAGCAAGCCTTTCGAATTTAGAGAAATTAAAAGTTCAATAGCCAGCTCAAATTTAGCTACTAGGCTCATTTCAAGATTATCAGAATGAATCTCAGAGATAAACTCAGGAAGCGACTTTCCAAAATCGGTTAACTCTACTAACAACCATTTTTCTTGATCTGACAAATTGATAGCTTTTTCTCCTTGGGCAACTAACGCTTTTAGCACCTGCACCTGCACCTGCACCTGCACCTGCACCTGCACCTGCACCGTAGGCGCTTAAACTTGTTAAGTTATTGTGCATGCTAAGTCCTTTGCCACTGCTAACCTCACTTGATTACTTTTACTTAGCCTGTGCATGTAGGATTTTAATTCGCTTTTCTCCACTATTGGCGGTTTGGAGTTGTCGTACTTGGCGATCTCTACATCAACTAGGTAAGAGCCACTTATTAACACTGTGTATAAATCTTCGAGCTGCTCTGGTATCCAGTGAAGAACATACGCTGTTTTAGTGTTATGGCCTTTGGCAGTCAATACCTTCCGAAGTTTTGAGTCAGGCTCTTGGATTGTGTCGTTGGATCGTATCAACTCTTTGCGAAAGTCACTTTCCATTTTACTTCCAATTAGCGTCATCTACTCGATGCCTCGTGAAACATAACGCCCGCAGCATACTGCCTGCGTTTGTTAAAGGGACTTGGCACACCATTGTGTTACAGCCACTTTAGCGTCAACCTCAGGTTCATTAACCTTTTCTCCAGAGCTAGCAGCGCACTCATTGCTACCACACGTATAGCCAACAGCACGATCTACTTCCCCATATTCTTGAATTAGGCCAACAACTGAGTTGTTACGAAGATAAAAACGATTCTTATACGTTCCAGTTGGTACCGCGATAGGAACTGGCACTACCCCTATAAATGCTCTAGCACCCGCCCATGAGGTTCCATCTTTATAAATGAGTACTTTGCATTGCTCAAATTGATCTACAGAATCAGGACTACCCCAATGCTCAACAATTTCAACCTCTGAATAAGGCGAAGCTCTCTTTTCGAAAGCGAATTGATTTCTCTCTTTCCCTAAGCTGAATTCTGTTCTCGCCCATTCGTTTTTCCCATAAGTACCAACAGCCAAACCAACACAGCCAGATACTATGCTTAGAGAAACTATTACGAAAATAGATTTGATCATTGATTTACCTTTAACGCCTTTGGCTGCAGTGTAAGAAGTGTATCTGGGCCGCAAAGCGGCCGCACAGCCCAATTTTGTTAAGCTTTGGACCATATTGGATTCTTGATTCGTCCATAACTAAAGAGAGCAAAATATCCTGGAAGTGACATAATATAACCAATAGCCATAGAGATGTGAAATTCACTTTCAGACATACCCATTCTTAAATCAACCTCGGATATAAACATGTAAATAATCCCATAAAGAAAATATAGAACTAAAAACACCATCCAGAACTTTGGAAAGAGTATTTGTTTAAGAAAGCAGTAACCGAACAATCCGACAGTTGCAATAACTAAGCTAAAAAGACTTAGGTATTCAGGAATACCTGAATTCTCCGCTACAATATAAGAATAAGAACCAAGAAACGACAAAACCGTAATTAAGAAGAAGTATATCTTCCACCAAATCGACCTTTGCAATTCGCTGCTCTCATCTAAATCTACGCTCGGCGGAGTATACGGGTTTTCTAACATTAGTTTTTCCTTTAGATAAATTAGCTTAACGCTTTTTAATAGGCGCGCCGCTTTTTGGCGTTACCTGCTTGAACTTGTTAGAGCTACTTGGCACATACTCATGCCAAAGCAACTCGAATTGTTTTTTTGATATTGTTTTTCCCCGAAACCCATCTTGGGAGTTTATTTCTTCTAAAGGCAGTACGACTTCAGTGCCTAACCTCGTATGGAGGCTTTCTGTTGATCCGAAAGCAAAGCCAACCGAACCATCATGAAAGAACTCCAACTTCCTTGTTTTGTAGTCATTTATGTCAATTTCAGACACAATCCTTGTAAGTCCATCATTGAAATAATGCTTCCATTCTAAGTCTATATATCTCATAGGATCTTAACGCCTGCAGCACAGGCGGATCGTCAGCGACATCCAGCCACCTTGCTGGCGATTGTGCCTGCGTTTGTTATGCATTTTTCTGAAGACGAACATGGACAGAGACTTTATCTTCCAAAATACGGACAAGCACTGGGTCCATCCGGTCATAGTTATCAGGTATTACTAGGCAAACTAGCTTCTTACCCTCTAGTAAATCCTTAAACTTTTTCATTACCTTATTGCGGTGAGACTTCTCCATAACGAAGATTATGTCAGCCCACTCAATAAGATCGCCGCTAATAGTTGTTTCTGCATCTTTATTTGTGCCGCAACCAATAGCATTGATGCCATCATACTGAGAAAAGACTTCTTCTCCAGTTGGGCTTCTCAATCTATTCTCGCTGCAAACGAATAGCAAATTCATTGAACCTTACCCATTGGTGAATAACGCCGCCGGTAGGGGCAGCTTACCTTGTGCACATTTTGCGCAGGTCGCTGTGCTCCCATTTTTGCGCAAAATGTGCACAAGGTAAGCTGTCCCGCGGAGGGCCGCAGGCCCAGAGCAAATTGCCCGGCTTTGTTAAGGGCGCTCACTGGCTAATAGCTCCAGTAGCTTCGCATTGTATGCCTGAGCAAAGTATTTATTGTATTCATGGCTGCCTATGTCTAGCGCAAAATTTTTATAGTGGAGCCCGGTGCCACAAATAAGGAAAGTATTGGGCGCAAAATCCTGTAGGCTACCCTTGAGAGCCGACTCCGAAATCCCTGGGACTTTGTACCCTTCGCCGGGAATGTAAACTTCAACAAATTGCTTGTGATCCTGACGATAGTCACTAAGGGCCTCTTCAAAACCACGGTTAGCAGACGCTATAGGATCATTCGCTATTGCGATCAATTCGTTACTTTTCGATATTTCGACCCAAACCCACGAAACTAGTCCAGCTAATAGAGTCACACCTAAGAAAAATACGTTTTTTATGGTGTTGTTCATTCTGCCCCTTAACGCTTTGCTCAGCCGCCGCCGGAATGGAGTCGCTTTTTGCTAGCGTAGCGTACAACACAAAGCGAGCGGAGTGTAGATGGTCGGATGTAGTAACTTGTTAAAAGCTTATCGGGACCAGTAACCCAAAATATGGTATTTTCCTGACTCTTCAGGTTTTAAGCGAATGCCGAGAGTTCTAAAGCCAGGGCAGATAATCAGAGCACGATTGCTAGCGCTACCATCGCCTATTGGTTGTTTGGCATCACCTTCTAGAATGTTGAGGGCGCATGATGAGGCAATACTTCGCCGCTCATTGAATTCTGCCTGTGTGCTGTTGCCGACGTGAACGAAGCTATCTGTGCTCCCAAACTCTAATAGAGATCTGACGGTTGTTGAAAGTGCCTGATCTGATGAGGCACTAGAAGATAGAGTAAACAAAATAAATGCTGCGATAGTTTTCATAACTTTTGACGCCTCAATAACCCGCAGCTGGAATGCAGCGAAGTGGAATGTAAGCTGTCGGGCGCCGAAGGCGCGTAGTTAATTGGTTTGTTAAATGTAAGGCCACACTGCACCTATGATAAGTAGAACTATTGTTGCCACTTGGATTTTATTGGCTTTACTGTGCTCAGCATTGGCTTCAGGTGTATCAGTCACTCCTTCTTGATGATCGAACCCTCCTTCATCAAGATCTTCGTTGAAGATGATGAGGCCATTAATCAAAACAGCGATCATTACCAGTAACATTGCTGTTAGCCAGTAAAATCCCGTGAAGTACTGGATGCCCAAACCAATTAGAAGACAAAAAGTAATCATTACTGTTGCGGACTTTAGGTCAATACCATTCATCTTCGAGTACATCTAACGCCCGCGTAATCGGCTGGACACGCGAAGCGTGACCAGTCCGGTGGAAGCCCGCGGAGCTGGAATGAAGTTCACGCGCTTATTATGCGCTTTACGTGTCATACTCACCACTATCCCATGGCTCAAAAAATGCCATGTAGTTACCAGGCAGTAACTCTACTGACCAAATATCATCTTCGTCCTCAGGCTCTATAGCAATTAACCCGAATTTAGTTCCATTCAACTCTACAGAAAAAGGCTTAACTTCAATTCTCTCTAAACTTATATTTCCGAGGCTTTCTAATTTAGATGAATACTTTGCCTTTGCTTCATCTACTGAGAACGAACTTCTGGGGCCTAAAGGCTCAATATCTGAATCTACTAAATTACCCAAAGCATCAAATTTGAATAACGCAATATATTCAGCGATACCAGGCTCAAAAGGAGTTGTGAGGAAGAACTGTAACCCGTCTTTGGTAGTTCCGATATGCTGAGCATGATAATTATCATGATCTATTGCGATTAGCTCTGGTTTTCCATTCATGTCTTTGTAACTCTTCTGACACATAACACCGCAAGCAAAGTCGCGCGGTAGCGCGTCCAGTGGAGCGCAGCGGAACGATTTCACCTTGCCTTTTTATACGTTTACAGATCTTCTTCACTTATTTTCAATAACCTACGGCTATCTCCTAACCAGACCTCTGTGCCAGGATGCATTCTGATCTCACCGTTATTTTCATTGTTGAACGAGAAATTTAATTCCCCGCTAAATGTAACACCACTAATTTGGATATTGTTAAGTTCATCTCGCAGATAGACATCTGCGGTGCACACACGGCAATCGACGACCGGTGCATCTTTAACAATCCAAACTTTACCGTCAGGAACGACATAGCCTTGCTCTTTACTCAAGGTTAATTCTGCACCGAATGCAGAACTAGAAAGTAGGATTAGAGGGATAATAGTTCTCATATCTCAATTACGTATAACGCCCGCATTTGGGGCAGCCGAAACGCAGTGTAGACTGTCCTAGCCGCGATAACGGCGAACAACACACGCTTGTTATGTGCATGTACGTACCACCTGATTATTAAAGGTAAGTTCATTGGCATTTAAAGTACAGTTAGTAATCCATCTTGGTCTTGGGTGATATGGAACACATGCAGGCACATCCGCGACAACCCCTTTATTGTCGCCAGAGGTGGCCTCGACAACCACACGTAGAAACGGGCCATATGACCCATTGCTGTTACGAAAGATACCTTGCACTTTAAATTGTGTGCCAGCAACAAAGGATACTCCCGTTTTTTCCATTGGCCCTATTTGAACTCTATCCGATGAAGTAATCAATCTAGAGCTTGCGTATATGCTTTCTCTGCCTTCCCAAAGTTTATGAGGTTCAACCAACTCTAAACATTGCCCAATCAGAGAACTCTCCTGTGGTACAGCTACACATGAAGAAAGTAGAAAAAATATGGGAATAATTAATAGGTACTTCATAGTATCTTTAGCACATAACGTTGTCAGCAAGGGCAGCCGAAGCGGAGCGTAGACTGTCCAGCCCAGCAACCGGCTGGGCGTTGATTGTATTGTTAGGCATTTAAGAAAACCATTCTTTTGACTCTTTTGCATTTAACAGTAGAAACACGAAAAGAAAACACACTGCCCCCCCTATACCCGTGTATATAGAATATACCCTCTAAAGGGGTATAAATACTCATACCTGCAACCAATAATGCCAGAATTAGAAATGTATTCTTCGGATTGTCACTTCTAGTTCGGATTGAGCTTGAAACCCAATATAGAATTCCGGCCCAAACCGGGATAAATAGATAGTTATATATATCGTAGGGCCCTTCCTCCGAGGCATAGGTCAGCTCTTCAATTAGAAAGATCATAAAGCTAAGCACAATAAACCCAAATGCAAAATATATTGTTTTTGGCATCACTTTCGTATCTGTACTTAAATCTGATTCTGGAATTTTGTATGGATCCATGATTTATGCCTAACGCCCACAGCAGGGGCGGCTTACCTTATGCACGTTTTGCGCAAAAATGGGAGCGAAGTCACCGCGCAAAACGTGCATAAGGTAAGACGTCCCGCGGAGGCCCGAAGGGCCGGAGCCTCGCTGCCTGTGATTGTTAGCTTTGATCTACACTCTTTAGCTTAACTCGTGCACCTAGCTTCCTAGCAATACCAGTGAACACAGAGTCAAAGGGATTTTCATACTGAATAAAACGAACCCCATGCTCAGTAAAATGAAAGCGAACTTTCCCGTCGTAAGGAAATCGCTCTAAGTTCATAGAGCTTGGAACCCAGTAACCAGATCCCGGAATCTCAATTTCTAGAAACTCTTTTGTAAATGGGTTTTGCTGAATCAGTTTATCGGTAACTAGAAAGTTCGGCTCTCCACTCGCAACTTCACGCCATTCATCAACCGATATCCTCTCCCCATCCCTTTCTATGATGCAATGCTTCATTGCCTACTCTTAAAGCTAACGCCCAGTTATACGGCTGCTATCAATTCAATTTATCACCACAAAATGGACAGTAATAAACTACCACCATACTAAAATATGTGAACTCTCTAATGTACTCAGATTCGCCAATCTCAACCTCTTTAGCATCGGCAAAATTGAACTTCTGAAATTGCCAAGTATCCTGCGCTTCGTCCTCGCACGCTACACAATGAACAAACCTGTATTCGTTGGGGAAGGGGTTTTCATCACATGTATGTTCGCGATCGTACTCGCTATCGGTTTCCTTACCTAACTCTTTTAGATCCATTTATGTCCACTATTCGCGTATAACGCCCCGCCTGTGTTTTATACACATCATTTAAGTCCATTTAAAGCCTCCGCTGCCTCCATATAATGGAGAAGTTTAGTGTACCCCTGCCAAACGGTTTTAACTCCAGGCTCACCATCGCCGCTCCGCCCCAGAAAGCCTCCAAGTCCTGCCAACATACGAGTTATATCTCTCATACTTGGAGCTTCATTTGGTGGGGAGGTTTTAGCTTGCATTATCCATATCATACGCCACTCTTTTTCAGAGTAGACTTTCGTACACGATGTATCAGGAAGCGTTCGTGCTCGTGTTGTCATGGAGTGTAGACGCCACCCAATAATCATATAGATTGCAATACAGTTCAGCATTCGCTGCTCGGTTCTAAAGCGATTACTTTCTATCTGGCATCCGCCTTTCACCACTCTAAAATAGGTTTCAATTTCCCATCGACTTCGATACCACTCAATGATAATCCTCGCTTGCTTAAAGTCCTCAACTGCAAGATCGGTCAGCAGCATCCATTCAATACCTTTTTTGCCTTCTGGTGGGCTTAATTCCTTAGCAAAAACTGCGTAGATAGAAAGAGGTCGTTTTGATTTTCCTTTCCCCTGTAATCTTACTTCTGCAATGGATACACTGACCTTAGCTTCCCTTTCTGGCTCCCCATTCCTTTTGGGGATACCTACTGAGTATTTTCCGATGGACTTCTGTTTGGTCAAATAGTCCCAAAGTAAAGTCGTATCTTCTCCTTCGATCTCTAAACTACGATTAGCCTTGGCTCGAACAATATAGCTTGCACGCCGCTGTTCATTTTGATCTTCAGCTAATTGAAACCACTCATGAATATCCCCCTCTCTATCCGCGATACTCACAATCGTGGTTTCAGGGCAGCGCTCTTGTATCTCACAAGCTGACTCATAATGGTCTAACCAGCGTCGACTCTCTTTATCTTGTATCGACTTGGTATAGCGAGAATTAGCACTAGATTCTTTATCTCGCTGCCACATGCTACCCTCAATAATTCCCAGGTTATCTCTGGATGGTGTTATAGCGATAGACGTATGTAGGAGCTGCTGATTAGTCTCTTTGCGTCGGAGTGTTCCCATTTCTTTGCTTTCTAAATCGGTAGCAAAATTTAGGAAAGTGGTATCCTGAGGGATAAGAACAACTGGCTGAACCTTGATTCTTTCAAGAGTGGCTGATTTATGTCCACTCATAATGGAGTCAAAGCTGACTTTATCATTTTCGATAAATCGATAGGCTGCAAAGGTTTCTGTCCAAGACTTGTTTGCACAGGGAATACTACTCTTTGGGTCGGTACTTAAATTACTGAGAATATTGGATAAGCGCTTATTCAATCGTGTATCACCCATAACCTGATTTTTCACTTCGTCCCTGACCCAGTCCTGCATAATTATCCAGCCAAATCTGTAGCTCCTATACCGTACAAACTGTAACTCATTGATTTTTATAATAAAACTGAAAAAACTTGTGTATAAAACTTAGCGCCCCGCACAGGGGCAGACAAATAAGCGCAGCGCTTTGGCTGTCCCAGCGACCAGCGACCAGCGGGAGCGATTGCTGCGGCTTGTTACACACGCCTTAGCTCTCTTAGTGAAAATCCCAAACCAAATATTGCTAGTGTATAAATAGCTAAAAGTGAAAGCCCTAACTTTAGATTGGTTTCTTCCACAGATTCTGTCCATTCACCTTCATATGACCTGCGAATTGTAACAATTTTACTGGCGCTAGAAACACTTATAAATTGTTTCTGATCATAGGTATTACTGTAATCACATTCTCCATTGATACAGGAGTAGCTGCCAGAACCAAATCCGATCTGAAGCAGTTTAGAGTTTGGAAGGTAATTTCTTGCTCTCTCTACGTGCTCTAAACTTGGATTCAAGTACCCACTCACAACAGAATATATCGGCAAAAAAACAAGCACTAGGCATGGCATTAATACAAAAAATACTACAACTAACTTTCGATTAAGCACTAATTCTCCTTGCCGTGTAACGCCTGCCGTAGAAGCTGACAAAATGGGTGCTTGTTTTGCAGCTTTTTGCAAAACAAGTGACCGTTTTGGCAGTCGGTTGCCGGCACTTGTTAGCACTTTGCATTAAAATTCCTTACTAAAGTCAGGAATACCCAACTCAGCCTTTATTTTTAGAAACTGCACCTCGGAAAATGGCCCCTGTGTAATCTCATCAAGGTTTAGATAGGTGCTATCTTTACTTTTCTCTATGTAAAAGTAGGATATATCTTCAGAACCAATAACTCCTTGCTTTGCTACGACAAATTTGTCATTGCTACCAACCGCTATCACTTCTGAGTCTGCTCTTCCGATTGTATCAGGACCACCATTGATCCTACGGGCCAATGTGACATTGTTTTCCGTATCGATCCAATGAATCTCATATGGGTGGTCACTCCAGAGAACACCAGAATCACATGAACACAAAGTGACCAAGAAAAATACAATTAGTGCTCGATTCATATTGAGTGCTAACGCCCCGCACAGGGGCCGACAAATAAGCGCAGCGTTTTGGCGGTCCCAGCGACCGATGGGAGTAGTTGCTGCGGCTTGTTATGTGAACGCGCAATATGCATTTACCGCTCACTCTCAATCTCTTTCATTTGCTTTTTGTAGCTGCGCCTTTCCCGCTCAGAGTTTTTATATGAGTACTTTTTCCCAAGCTCTTGAGTGTCGGGATCATTCTCGTTCAGCATACGATGCATCTCACGGGCCGACTTTCCGCCATAAACTCCTTTTACGGTTTGATGGATACTTCTACTCATATTCGATGGTTCCTAGTACACATAACGCCCGCAATAGGGGCGACCTATGCTATACACATTTTGTGCGAAACAGGGAGCGCAGCGAATGCAAAAAATGTGCATAGCGTTGGGCGTCCCGCGGAGGCCCGCAGCTTACTGCTTGCGCTTGTTAGCCATTTCTTGGAGCTGCGCCAGCCCTTGTTTACCGATATCACCGAGCGAGCGAGTGTTTGAACAAGAACTAATTTCTGGAATCGAACCAGTTTTCCCAAAAACTACATACTTGTACCCTACCACCATGTGAGACGCACACATATCTTCTGAAAACAATGTATTTTTGACATTTTTTGTATCTGCTACGCCCTTAATTTTCTCTAGTATAACTAATTCGTTTGTGACTACGCCATTGTCACCAAGCGTTGATGACTGAACCTGACCGAGATAAACATAGTCAGACTCCAAATATCTCTTCCCAAGAGGAGTATCTACGCAGTAGCAGCCGAACGCTAACTGAGATATAAACAGCGTTAAAAGTAATATAAAGATCTTCATTCTAAGACGACCTTATGGTTAACGCCCGCCGCACAGGCGAGTAACTTGTTGCAAGTCCACAGCGCGAAGCGCGCATTTGTGCCGGCGCCTGTTATAAGTAATTTCAATCATTCAGACCGGTACCCATATTATCTTCTAGCGCCTCTCCGACTTGGTGGAGTCCAACCACAGTAGTATTCTCGGCCGCCCAATGGAGATTGCCAATTATTTCCCGAATCGCTTTTCTGTCCATATTCAGGCTTAACTGCGCTTCGAGAGACTGCAAATCTCTGGAAAGCTGCATGCAAGAAGTCACGACTACGTCGAGCTTCCTTTTTAGTTTTTCAGGTTCCATTTTTATATTACTTATAATGCCGCTATATGTTGTGCTCAAAGCGTAGCTTTATTTTAGCGTATAATGCGCGAAGTGCATGCCAAAATGAAGCGAAATTTTTAGCATCACGCTTGATAGCTTTGTTATGTTTATTGCCAATTAAAACTACGGAATATTTTTAACACGCCAATAATTATTAAACTAAAAACCACTGGAAATAATAGAAAATACGCTGTTCTATCTACTCCAACATTCCAAAACCATAGTAAGATACACCCTGCGCAATATAAGCATGCAACCAAATCCCATACGCTTATTTCTGATGGATCACGAAATCCATTTGTAAAAACACCAAAAGACAAGCGGACACCTGCAACTAGGTAAGCTGTAGCTAGCGTATAGAATATTGCGGCTTCATAACCTTTCTCGTACCACGTAATGAGATACAGAAGAGGGAGAGAAATTACATGGAACAGGTTAATATTTTTCATATACTCGTTTAAACATAACGTTGCCAGCAAAGGAGGCCGAAGCGGAGCGCAGGCTGTCCAGCCCAGCCCTGAAGGGGGTGGGCGAGCTTGACTGGCCTAGTTATAGCTGGCGCGCTTGGAGCCGACTATTAGCACTTTGTCAGCCACGGCTTGGCTGGCCGCTGCCCAATATTTACGAGGAATGAGTACCGCACTTTCCTCAACCAATTCATATCTTACTGGCACTCCACGAAATTGCAGCGGAATGCCCGTTTCTGCCGCACCTAAGCAAACTCTCCAGGAGAGAAACTGCTTAAATATAATTCAGTAAAAATAGCTCAATACTGGGTGCTACTTAGTGGAACTAAAGCTTCAGTTGCCAAAAAAAATCAATAAAATCGACCGTCACAATAACGCCCAAAGCAGCGGGCGCTTTAGCGGTCCGACTGCCTTTGCTTGTTAACCCTTTCATCCTTCAATGCACTTTCATAAGCTGAAATCCAGATCTGCTTTTCTAAATTCGCCATATAATGTTTTTGAAACTCATCTATCCCGCTAATCCAGGCGTGAATTCTTAGAGGTGCTTTGGCTGTAGTCTTAATAGTAAACCACATCGATACCGGCGAATACGTTATCTCTTCTATTTCGCTCCACTCATATTCTCTGAGCCCTCTCCATCCTGACGTTCCTGCAATGCCACCGGATTTCAGGGTGATCTTTACTGTAAAAAATTCAATATAAAAATAAGCTGTAAAGAGAAAAGCTGCCGAGAATAGCCAAATAACTGCTCGCGCATCTGACTCTGTCTTTATTGGAACGAAGATAAGGGCAAGAAATAAACCACCTATAGATATAATGGAAAGGACGAGACCGGCACCTCTAATTGAATTCGCATACGTAAGAAGAACATCCCCATTCTCCATAGAAACGGGCTTGGCATTCTTTGAGGCTCCAAGCATCAGCGCTAGTACAAAACCCGCAATTGCTGAAATCAACACATAATTCACTCAATACACCTCTGGGTTAACGCCAATGTAAACGGCGAGCGACGCAGGAGCGAGTCCGGCGGAATGCCGTAGGCATGTAGCGATGTTTGACATTTTTGTTAGGCATTTCTAGCACAGCCCCTATTTTACACTGGATATTTTACAAATTGCCGAAGCAGTTTTGGCTGTAGAAACTTGTGATAACATGCACTTGGTGAGCCTTTGGGTTGTATTGAAGGGTAAATCATAGCGTAATCAACAAAGTAAGCTGCATCCTTCAACAAATCCAGAGTATTAGAAGAACCAAGTTTCTCTATTAGCTCCATATGACTCGACTCGGTTTCCTCAACCCATAAACTGACTTTTTCTGTATCAGTTTCGTAGTCAAAGGTAAAAGCGGCCCCCTCAACATACCAGTTATATCTGGATAATTTTTCCCACTCAGTTTCTCCCCTTATATATTGCTCTGCTAGCTCAACGCCCCTTTTACTCTCATTCTGAGGAAGAAGAGGCCAAATTTCGCGACAACAAGCTATATAAAATTTGTATAGAGGCATTTCAATATCCAAATAATCTTTCCAATCATTAGCAGCAGGATATTCTTTAAACCTTTCTGAAACTGTACGAAACGGCTCTTGTCTCCAAACAAACTCAATCATATCTGGAGCGTCGCAACAGTTATTCCATTCGTTTTTAGTCATTTCTGATGATTTATGTCTAGCGCCGCCAGCAGGGGCAGCTTACCTTATGCGAATTTTGCGTAAAAATGGGAGCGTAGCGACCTGCGTAAAAGGTAAGCTGTCCCGCGGAGGGCCGCAGGCCCGGAGCTTCATTACCTGGCTTTGTTAGGAGCCTGCTCAATCTTGGCAAAATGCCTCGCTAACAACACCGTTTTCGACGGTGCTGATACAACCAAAGGAATCATGCTCACTCGACTGACACAACCCCAGAATTGCAGTTCCGATTTCATGGGTGTTGGGTGTGAAACATAGCCCTTGGCATTGAGAATTATCCGTGCAGCTTTTACCACCATCGATGTAATAAGCGACACAAGAAGGTATACCAAAAATTCCTATACCTTCAACTTTTCCACCAGAGGATACGCAAGCTTCGCTATCTATTTTCGTCCTGGCCTCGCTCCTCATTTTTTCTATAGAGCGCTCCATGAGCCAATCATTCCAAGCACTACATGCACTCAATTGAAAAATGATAATTAAATAAAGTGTTATTCGGATGATCAAGCTCCTAACACTCAGGTCATGTGCAGACGACGCAAAGCGGCGGCTGTCACATGCACCTGCTTGTTAGCATCTTACCGAAACCCCACTATGTCAGAATTAAGAAAATTGATCCTGATTTTTTCGTCATCTTCATAACTCTGTCCAAAACAGTTATCAGCAAGGTATTTGTCATTCAATTTTCTTGGAACTAAATATGTACTAGAGAATACTTCAATATTAGCCGGCACTGAATCATAAGGCTCAAAAGCGACAGAATCACCAGTGAAATACCACGCCACATTTTGGCCAAAGGGATTAACAAAAACCTCACGAGCATATTCCTCGGCCTCTCGTTCTGCTCTTTCAATTGCCTCATCAAATGATCGAGCCTTAAAAGTAACGACTCGTTCTTCAACCATATCGTATTGATCAGAGTATCCCTCACTAGTTGAAAGAGGTACTCCAGTTGTTTTAGTCCGATATAGTGTTTTTACAGCGAATGTTTTCCACATACTCATATTATGCTAACAGTGTATTCAGAAGCAGCTGCATTATATCACCAGCCGATATATCCCAAGAGGAGGAAACTCCTCTAGCCAGAAAAAATCAAATAAATCAGTATGTTAGCCAGCACTGGTGGAAAATTACTCTAGTGGATATAGTGCGGCTGCATTATATCCTGATATTTTGCTGCTTTTGATCACAGGCGTAAATCATTCAAAATCAATGAGTTAGCGCTTTTTCTACTGTGGATATGTGCGGTTGCTCTTGATCTTTGATGTTGGCAGTACGGAAAAGCAACAAAATATATACAAAATAAGCATTTTCAAGCAGTTAAGGATGATATTTCCCCAAAACCATCTGTCAAACCAGAGCGTTTGGTGGATGTTCTGGTGCGGCCTTTTTAAACAGGGGTTACCGTACCAGAAGGCTTCGATCCTAAATGATGAGTGAAAATAGCACTATCACTACGAATAGAGTGCCGACCTAAATACCACAGCAATATATTAAAAGTCTGTAAGATATTTTGGCTCTCGAGAGATCTTTTCTATTGATGCGTGGAAGGTATTTCAAGTAGCAGTATTACCATTGTTTTTTGCATTCTAACGCGAGAAACGGTGAGGAGTGTTAATTTAAATGGCCATTTTTACGTGTGACTAAAATCTTTCAAAGCGTGAATAAATAAAAATATAGGCACAAAAATAATCTTATTAGATTTTATTAGGATTGTTTTAGTGTCAAAGCCACGTAAAATCGATAGATATTTATTGATATTTTGGCGGCGATTAAGAAGCCATCTAAAGGCAACAATCAAAGCCGCTCGGTTCAAGTGTATCTAGAGATTCAAGAACCCAAGAATTTTCTAAAAACCACCCCTTAAAGGAGAACGGTCGCGTGAAGTAAGAAATAGTAAAAGGCGCTGACCCAAGGTGCTGGAACACCTGGGGCCAGCTAACCAAATTGATAAATCACCTATCAAGATGGCTATATGAATAGTACGCTAGAAACCCGCTCGTCTTCAATAAAGTGGAGCACAATCAGCGGTTTGGAGAGATTCCCCAAGCCCTGGGGGCGTTGCGTCTGCCTTTTCTTTTTCTACGCCTACCGTTCTCGCGCACCACCCCGTATTTCCTCAAAACGTTACTATTCAAGCTTTCCCGTCGTGGAAGGTCTACTTATGGCTTGAGTATCAGTAGGACATAAATATGTTGGTCTTAAAGCGCCGGACAGGCGAAAACTTACGGATTGGAGCAAATGTCTCAGTCACGGTATTGGAAGTTAAGGGTAATCAGGTGAAGATAGGAATACTTGCTCCAAAATCCTTACCCGTACACCGCGAGGAGATTTATAGGCGGATCAAAAAGGAAGGAAGTATGGGCAATGGGTATCGTAAAGAATCTGATCGAGGTTGTGGCACCTAGCCATGAACGAGTGGTGTTATTATTGAAGGGCTAACTACTGATAGCTAGCCCTTCAGTTTTCTATCGTACTAGACGAGCCTTTCGCTGCGAAAAGAAACGCTGTTTAAGCTCGGGATTGAGCTTATTAGTGATGCTTAAACCCAGCGGCAAATTTGTCTGCTAATTTAAAGTATTCCTTCAGATCCTTGCGGGTCTTTTCTGCACGGTTGTTTTCGGAGTTAAGATGGATATTCTCCACCACAACGGCAATTTCTTTTGCCAGCTCTTGCTTCTCACCCTTTAAGTTCTCTGCGAAAAACTCAACGCTTTTTTCAAGCGTGTAGGTGATGACATGAATCTGGTGAAGCTCAGCAGCATCAAGCTTTTGCTTGCCCTTAATTTCTGCTGTTTTCTCAATGAAAATCTTCTTGGCATCCTTCATCGAAGTAACATCCGCTACCTTGAGGTGCTGAATGGGTTTTTCTCCTGATGCATCGCTAGCTTGCGCCGTGGTAGCAAAAGTAACCGCAAAAAGTAATGCAATTAAAATTCTCATTTTTCCTCTCTAACGCCCAAGCAGTAAAGATTGAAAAGGCATTGATCGGGCGAGGTGAATGCCTAACATTTAACTGTGATCACTTTGATTGCTATCACAAATGAGGATAACTATCATTAACATTTATGATACAGGAATTTTTAGGGGCTCAAAACATTTCTGGCAGAAATTGCGATCAAGCTGATCGAAGCTTGTAAAGACGAAGAAAATTGAATCTGCGAACGACGAATGCGGGAGGGGTCAACGGAGGTCTTTAGCCTGGAAGCGGCGCCCCCGTGTTAAGGAAAGTCATCAGATAGCCATCTGCTCGCAGCAGCAACTGTGAAGGTTATTGACAGAAAGAGCCGGTTAATCCGGCATTATTGAGACCGGCTTCACAAATTAATTGGTACGAAGGCTAGGAAATCTCCCCCAGTACATCAACCATTGCCGAAGTTAGTTGGCTTAGGTCTTCTTTAGAAATCACATAGGGCGGCATGGCGTAGACCAGCTTGCCGAAGGGACGCAGCCAAACGCCGCGTTCGATTAAAGCTTCCTGCACCTTGGCCATATTCACTGGCTCACACATTTCCACTACCCCAATAGCGCCAAGGGCCCGAACATCGGCCACACCCGGTGCGGATTTTAATGGGGCCAGCTGCTCGGTCAGCTGCTGCTCGATCACTGTGACTCGTTTCTGCCAGGGGCTGCTGAGAAGCAGCTGGATGCTGGCATTGGCAACGGAGCAGGCCAGGGGATTCCCCATAAAAGTGGGGCCGTGCATAAAGACTCCGGCCTCGCCATTGCAAATGCCTTCGGCAATACGATCGCTACACAGTGCGGCCGCTAAAGTCATGGTACCGCCGGTGAGTGCCTTGCCGAGGGTGAGAATATCCGGGCTGATCGCGGCGTGGTCGCAGGCGAACATTTTGCCACTGCGGCCAAAACCGGTGGCGATTTCATCGGCAATCAGCAGCAGGTCGTATTCGTCACAGAGTGCTCGTACCCGGCGCAGGTAATCTGCGGAATAAAAGCGCATACCGCCGGCGCCCTGTACTATGGGTTCGAGGATCACCGCAGCCAGTTGATCGCTGTTTTGCGCAATCAGTTGTTCCAGTTCACGGATATCTTCTTCCGGGCATGTTTCGCCGAAAGGGGTTTGCGGGGCAGGGGCAAACAGGTGTTGGCTCAATTGCCCGGCAAACAGGTGGTGCATGCCGGTAACGGGATCACAGGTGGCCATGGCCCCAAAGGTATCGCCATGGTAGCCATTGCGCAGGGCCAGCAATTTACTTTTACCCGGTTTGCCCTGAGAGTGCCAGTATTGAATGGCCATTTTAATGGCCACTTCCACAGACACTGAACCGGAATCAGCCAGGAATACCCGATTCAGCCCCGGTGGGGTGATCTCTACCAGCTTTTTGCACAGCTCAATGGCCGGTTCATGGGTGAGGCCGCCAAACATCACATGGGACATCTTGTCCATCTGATCGCGCATGGCCTGGTTTAGCTCGGGCACATTGTATCCGTGCAGGGCACTCCACCAGGAGGACATGCCATCGATAAGGCCGCGGCCATCTTCCAGGAAAATTCGAACCCCTTCAGCCCTGGCCACCGGATAAACCGGCGGCGGGTTGATCAGCGAGGAGTAGGGGTGCCAGATATGTTTGCGGTCGAATTCCAGGTCCATAAAAACTACATCTTTATTCTCAAGAGCCGACATTCATCAGTTAGGCCAGTTCGCGCAGTACTCTGAGCGGGGGCTGGCTGATCGAGCTGTAACAGGCCAGGGTACCGGCGGTGCCAACCAGTACTGCACCGGTGAGTGGTCCGGTTAGCCAAAGGACTGGGTGCAATATCACCGGCAGTTCAAAGACCCAATAAGACAGCACGGCCAAAGTGGCTTCAGCACCGATAGCCGCGAGCAAGCCGGCGGCAAAACCCAGTAGGCCAAATTCCAGTATCAGGCTTCTCAGTAATAAGCGCCTGCGGCCTCCCAGTGTGCGGATAATTGCCGCTTCCTGCAATCGCTCGGCGATACTGGCGCGTACTCCGGCAATTAATACCAGCACCCCGGCAACAAGCATCAGGGCCATGACTGATTCGATAGCAAAGGACACCTGGTTAATGGTGTCGCGGATACGTTGGATGATCTTATCCAGCTCTATCACGCTGACGCTGGGGAAGGCGCGAACCAGATCGTTGACCAGTAGCTTGTCCTCCGGTGGGAGGTAAAAACTGGTGATATAGGTAGCCGGGAAATCATCGATAGTGCCCGGTGCAAATATCATATAGAAGTTGGGGCGCATGCTGTTCCAGTCCAGCGAGCGGAAGCTGGCTACTGGGGCTTCTACTTCGAGGCCACCGATGGAAAAGCGCAATTGATCTCCCAGTGACAGTTCCAGCTGGGCTGCCAGCTCCACTTCTACGGAAACACCTTCGCTGGCCTTGTCCCACCATTCGCCTTCCAAGATGCGATTGTCCGGCGCCAGGGTATCGGTGTAGCTCAGGTTCAATTCCCGGCGAACGCCACCGGGACGATCTTTTTTCTCTTTAATCGAAACGCCGTTAATCGCTACCAAACGGCCGCGCACCATGGGGTAAAACTCGGTGCTGCTTACCTCGCCCTCTGCCAGCATGTTTTCCATGGTTGGAACGTCGTGGGGGGCGATATTCAGAAGGAAGTGGTTGGGGGCTTTTTCTGGTAATTGCATCCGCCATTCATCCACCAGGGCTGTGCGGGCAAAGACCATGGCCAGCATGGCCAATAATCCGGTGCCAAAAGCGGCAATAAGGAGGGTGTTGAACGCGGCGCGGCGTTGCAAGCTGCCCAGGGCAATACGCCATGCGCCGCCGAGGGAAGCCAATTTGCCGCGCACCAGGAGTCGGTTAACCAGGGCGCTGCCCGCTACCAACAGGAGCATGCCGACAAACAAGGCGAGCGTCATGAGCAGACTGCCGGACAGCCACCAGATTAGGAGCAGCATGGCGCTGGGGCCGAGAATCAACCCGAGCCATTCGCGTCTGTCCGGATTGCTCCAGTCGTGCCTCAGGGTTTGCATCGGGTCTGTACGAGCCAAACGGAAAAGCGGCGGCAGGGCAAAGCCCAGGGCGCAGGCGAGGCCGGTGGCGAGTCCAATTAGCAGAGGGCTCCAGCTGGTGGCCGGGGGTTGAACCGGGAAGAACCCTTCCATCAGGTTGACCGCCTGGCTCTGGATAAAGGTGCCCAGTGCCAGCCCGATAGCAGTGGCAATCAGGGTGAGGGCGGCCAGCTGTCCCAGGTAGATGCCGAGGATTTTGTTGCGCCCGGCGCCGAGGCTTTTCATTACGGCTACGTAGGCGCCGTGGCGCAGTCCGTAGCGTCTGGCTGCCAGGCCAACGGCGACGCTGGCGAGAAGTACAGCCAGGCTGGCGGCGAGAAACAGGAATGACTCGGCTCTATCCAGGGCTGAGGCAACGCGGGGCTGGCCTTCGCGCAGGTCCAAGATTCGCTGGTGCTCAGTCAATTGAGGTTTGAGCCAGTCAAAGTAATCCTTCAGGACTTGGTCATCACCGGCAAATAGGTAGCGGTAGCGCACTCGGCTGCCGGGCTGGATCACACCTGCGGCGGGCAGGTCGGCGGTATTGGCTAGCAGTCGCGCGCCCATATCAAACAGGCTGGTGCCCCGGTCGGGTTCCCGCTCCAGTGTGGCTGTCACTTTCAGTTGGGTGTCGCCGAGGGCGATAGGATCGCCGAGCTGGATTCCCATCAATGGTAGAAGGCGGGACTCCACCCAGGCTTCTCCCGGGGGAGGTCCTTGCGGTGCCACTTCCCCTGGGCCTTTCGGGGACTTGCTGATTTCCAGTTGTCCCACCAATGGATAGCCTTTGTCGACAGCTTTGACTGAGACAAACTGGAACTCGTCGTTGGCGGAGATCATGGATGAAAACTGGACTATCTGGGCCTGTTCCAATCCCTTTTTATTGGCTTCCTCCAGCCATGCGCTATCCACGGGTTTGCTGCTGCGCAGCACCCGCTCTGCGGCCAGGAAAGTGAGGGATTGCTGCTCCATGGCGCGGGTAAGGCGGTCAGTGAAATGGGCAATGGCGGTTACACAGGTCACGGCCAGTACCAGGGCACTGGCGATCAGGGCCAGCTCGCCACCGCGCCAGTCCCTGAACAGCAGTCTGAGTGGCAGCATCAGGCGGACACCTCCGACAAGTTGTCATCACCTGAGAAGGGCATGTAAGACTCCACGGCTCCAGCAGACATACGAAGGTGAGTGGCGCAGCGTTCGGCGAGGCGTTGCTCATGGGTTACCAATACCAGAGTGGTACTGGACTCGGCGTTGAGCTTGAAGAGTAAATCGATAATTTTGGCGCCATTGCCGGCATCCAGGCTGCCGGTGGGTTCGTCGGCAAAAAGGATAGCGTCCTCGCCGCTGAAGCTGGCGAATGCCCTGGCAATGGCGACCCTTTGCTGCTCCCCGCCGGAGAGTTGGCGCGGGTAATGGCCCAGGCGGTGCTCGAGTCCGACCTTGGCCAGGAACTCCTCCGCGCGTTTGGCGGCGCCGCGTTCACCGCGCAGCTCACTGGGCAGCATGACATTCTCGCGAGCGGTGAGACCGGGTAGTAGCTGGAAGGTTTGAAAGACAAACCCCACACAGCGGGCGCGTACCGCCGCACGTTGTTCTTCATCCATGGCGGTAATTTCTTCGCCGGCCAGCCAGATTTTTCCCTCACTGGGCTTGTCCAATCCCGCTAATAGACCGAGCAGGGTGGACTTGCCGGAACCTGAGGCACCGGTCACAGCCAGGCTTTCCCCGCGCGCCAGTTGCAGAGAGATATTGTTTAATAGGGTCAATGGCCCTTCGCTGGTGGAGACTCTGTGATACAGGTTTTCTGCCGTAAGAATGGCGGACATACTGTGTTCCCTATACGGATACGCGAATTTTTTGGAGAGTATGACATGACGACAGCCTTTTTTCGGCAGTTGGCGGCTCAATTCAGCTTGGTACTGTTGCTGTTTATCCCTGTCGGGGCTGCTCAGGCGAATACTGCGGATACCTTATTGGTGCTGGGTGACAGTATCAGCGCTGCTTACGGTATCAATGAAGAGCAGGGCTGGGTGCAATTATTGCGAGAGCGCCTGCAGGAGAAAGGCAAAAAAATTCGAGTGGTCAATGCCAGTATCAGTGGCGAAACGACTTCCGGTGGGTTGACGCGTTTGCCTCGCCTGATGGAGGAGTACAATCCGCGTTGGCTGATTGTGGAGCTGGGTGGTAACGATGGCCTGCGGGGCTACCCGCCGCAGTCCTTGCAGCGCAATCTGATGGAAATGGTGAAACTGGCCAAGAACTCTGGTGCTGAGGTATTGCTATTGGGCATGCGTATTCCTCCTAACTACGGTCGTGCCTACACCAATGCCTTTGCCGCTGTATATCCCAAGGTGGCGAAATCTGAGCAGGTCGGGTTGGTGCCCTTCTTCCTGGAGACAGTGGCGCTGGCAGATGGGGCAATGCAATCGGATGGTATCCACCCAACCGCCAAGGCCCAGCCCGCATTGCTGGACCATGTATGGCCCTGTGTTGAGTCACTGCTGGCAGAAGAGGTGGATAGCCAGTCGTGTACTCCGTGATCGAAATGCGTACAATCGCGCCCCCAGGATTGGGAAAGCCAGCAACTGGCCATCAGCCACAAGAAGTAGTACTGCGGCTGTGCCCCCAGGTTTGTAACCGGCCAGCGGTACTGAACTAGTTAGAGAGACACCATGCCCGAAGTGGAAAATCGCCGCGAGCGACTCGAATTTAACAAGCTGCAGAAGCGCCTGCGTCGTCATGTGGGTCGTGCGATTGCGGACTTCAACATGATTGAAGAAGGCGACAAAATTATGGTCTGCCTGTCCGGTGGCAAGGATTCCTATGCCATGCTGGATATCCTGCTGAACCTGCAAAAAACTGCACCGGTCAATTTCGAGCTGGTGGCGGTGAATATGGACCAGAAACAGCCGGGGTTCCCGGAGCATATCCTGCCGGAGTATTTGCGCTCCCTCGGCGTACCGCACCACATCGTGGAAAAAGACACCTATTCAGTTGTGCAGGAAGTGGTGCCTGAAGGCAAGACCACCTGTAGCCTCTGTTCGCGCCTGCGCCGCGGTACCCTTTACGGCTTTGCCGAGGAAATCGGTGCCACCAAAGTAGCCCTTGGCCACCATAAAGACGACATTGTCGAGACTTTATTCCTTAACATGTTTTACGGTGGACGCTTGAAAGCGATGCCGCCCAAGCTGCGTGCTGATGACGGCCGTAATATCGTGATTCGCCCGCTGGCCTATTGCCGTGAAGAGGATATTGCCCGCTATGCGGAGTTTAAGGAATTCCCGATCATTCCCTGCAACCTGTGCGGTAGCCAGGAAAATCTGCAGAGGCAGGCGATTAAGCAGATGTTACGGGAGTGGGATAAAAAATTCCCAGGACGTAGTGAAAATATCTTTGCCGCATTAACGCGTGTATCCCCATCGCAACTGGCAGACAGGGATCTCTACAACTTTGAAAGCCTGGAATTGGATCGCTCTAAGCCGTCGGCTGCCGAGCGCCCTGACCATTTAATTCAGCGTCAGGTGAATTCCTGGGAGCCTGAGGATGCTCAGGAGGCTGCGCCCCAGTATATCTCGGCGCTGAATTTGTAGGGTCTGCACCACTTACCAGTTGGGCATAGCTGCATTCAAAATCCCTCGTAGTGGCGCTGGGCCCGTGGTGAAAATGCTGGTGCCACAGCCGCGCCATTTTCGTCACATCATTGGTCTCCGGCTCGGGAATCTTGTGAACATTCGCTGAGCGGTAAACCAGCCAGGCGATAGCGGTGGCATAGCGCAAGTTGGTGGTCAGCTCGCTGTGGGGGTGATCGAGAAAGTCTCGCTGGCTGGCCAGGCCGCGTACCTTTGAGGCCAGGGCTGGATGATCGATCAGATAGTGATCCCAGATCTCCTGGTGCGTGTGTGGTTGGATTTGATAGATGCCCAATCCATGGCGCCGTCCCTGCTTGAGATGAAACCCGAGCTGTGATTCTTGTGCGGCTGTGCCGAGCAGGAGGTTTTCCATGCCCTGACTCCAGGCTCTCAGGTGTTTGAGGGTCGGACGGATAACCTGGAGGCGCAATTCGTCCAGACAAATGCCCATAGTGTTGTCTTTTTTTCTGTGGCTGTTCTGAATATTTAGTTTGCGGATTGAGTCGACGCCACCTGTTGGGTAGATTTAGGCGCAATAAACATAACAATTTTTGAAGTGGTACCGATCCCGTAGCTCATTTTGCCCAAAAAGCGAGCAGCGAGTCGCAGAAAGTGCCCTCTCTAGGTGCCACTCAGTTTGAGTAGAAGGAATCCCCCATGCCTGCACAGTGGCTCGTAGCCCTAACCTTTATCGCCTACCTGGCCCTAATCCTGGTGATTGGCATTTACGCTTATATGCGTACCAAAAATGCCAGTGATTATTTCCTTGGTGGCCGTTCATTGCCCCCTGCCGTTGCGGCGCTCTCTGCTGGGGCCTCTGACATGAGCGGCTGGTTACTGCTGGGATTACCCGGTGCTGCCTATGCTGCGGGGATGTCTGCGGGCTGGATTGCTATAGGCCTCTTTTCCGGTATCGTGCTGAGCTGGGTCAGTATGGGGCGCCGCCTGCGCATATATACCTATGAACTGGATGATTCCCTGACGGTGCCAGCCTACCTGGATCGCCGTTTCAAGATGGGCCACCCTTATCTGCGCACGGTATGCGCTATTTTCATCTTGCTGTTTTTCCTCTTTTACGTGGCTTCGGGGCTGATTGCCGGCGGTAAGTTATTTGAGACTGTTTTTGGTTGGGACTACCACTTTGCAGTGGTTATCGGTGCAGTTGCAGTGATTTCTTACACGCTATTTGGCGGTTTCCTGGCGGTATCCTGGACAGATGTATTCCAGGGTCTGCTAATGAGTGTTGCTCTGATTGCCGTTCCTTTAGTGGTGATTTCCGATCAGGGTGGCTTTTCCGCCAGCTGGGCTCAGTTGCAAGCACAACAGCCCCAGTTAACGCATTGGTTGACTGATGGCAGTGGACAGGCGTTGGGCATGGTTGCCATTTTGAGCTCTCTCGCCTGGGGGCTGGGCTACTTTGGCCAGCCCCATATCCTGGCGCGTTTTATGGCGGTACGCAGCCCGGATGATGTACCTGCGGCTGCAACCGTTGCCGCAGTTTGGTCCCTGGTTGGCTTTTTGGGTGCTATGGCAGTTGGCCTGTTTGCCCACCTACAGATGCAGCAGGGGCTGCCGGATGGCGAGACGGTCTTTATGGAACTGGTTCAGGTTCTGTTCCATCCGGTTGTCGCGGGTGTGCTGCTAGCGGCGATCCTCTCCGCCATTATGAGCACCGCAGATTCCCAGCTGTTGGTGTCCTCTGCAGCATTGGCAGAGGATATTTATCATGTCTGGTTTGGGCGTAAGACCAGTCCTGAAGCCATGGTGAAAGTGGGGCGCTGGGCCGTTGTTGGGCTCTCTCTAATCGCTGTTTGGATTGCTATGGATCCTGATTCCAAGGTCTTGGATGTGGTGAGTTACGCCTGGGCCGGACTCGGCGCCGCCTTTGGACCGGCACTTCTGATCAGCCTCTACTGGTCAAGAATGACTGGCAGCGGTGCCATTGCAGGGGTGATTGTCGGTGGTGGCACAGTGGTGATCTGGGAGCAGCTCTCCGGTGGTCTCTTCGATACCTATGAATTGCTGCCGGGCTTTATTTTCTCAGCAGCTGCTATCGTCATAGTTAGCGTACTGACGAAATGCCCGGAAGCCGTGGCCTCCCAGCATAAAAAATTGCTGGGCTAACCCCGGAGGGCTTGTACTTGCGGCCCCCAGTGATGGGGCTGAGTGCAGTGTGACAGCTACGCAAAGGGCGCGCCTGTGATATGGGTGCGACTGTTGTGAAGCGAAAAGGATTTCCATCCGCAGCGATTATTCAAATAGCGGTTGGAGATACTGAGTGATCAAAGTTCATCTCGGTGATATCACGCGATTAAACGTCGATGTCATCGTCAATGCCGCCAACGCTCGTCTACTCGGCGGTGGTGGAGTGGATGGCGCCATTCACCGTGCGGCGGGTCCAGATTTGTTGGATGCCTGCCGCAGTATCGGGGGTTGCCCGGTTGGTGAGGTCCGTGCCACTAGCGCTTTTTCAATTCCTGTCAAACGTATTTACCACACGGTTGGGCCAGTCTGGCGCGGTGGCCGTTTGGGTGAGCCAGAGCTTTTATCGAGCTGTTACCGCCAATGCCTGACTTTGGCGCGGCGAGAGAACATGCGTTCCATCGCATTCCCCGCAATTAGTTGCGGTGTTTATGATTATCCTCCCAGGCTTGCGGTAGAAATTGCCGTTGAACAGGTGCAGCAGCACTTGGAGAGAGAGGGGGAGCCACAGAGTATTGTTTTCTGCTGTTTCGATAGGGAGATGGCTGAACTCTATCACGCTCAGCTGGATGCATACGTGCGGCGTTGACAAAATATTTTACCTGGCACTTTCGGCCATTGATTACCGTTTGTGCCCGGAGGATCATAGCTCTCCTGACAATGACACAATAAGAAAAGGAGATTGTCATGCGCACCGCCCAGCAGTGGTTTGCCGAATACGGCGAGAGCCACCAGAACCCGATCAATAAATCCATTCACTGGGTTGCAGTACCGGTAATTTATGCAACTGTTGTTGGCCTGCTATGGGATATTCCGCAGCCGCAGTTTATGGCGGCGATCCCTTGGTTGAACTGGGCAGTAGTGATCACAGTGCCAGTGATGCTTTTCTATTTTGCCCTTTCCTTTGCAATTGCAATTGGCATGACGGCCTTAACGGTAGTTTGCCTCTGGGCCTGGTCGATAGCGGAGCGCCTGGGGGTGCCCGTTTGGCAGACGGCACTGGGACTATTTGTAGTGATGTGGATTTTTCAGTTTATAGGCCACCATATCGAAGGGAAAAAGCCCTCTTTCTTTAAAGATATTCAGTTTCTACTGATTGGCCCGGCTTGGGTTATAGGTTTTGTTTATCGCAAGCTGGGAGTCCACTACTGATCACTCTTGCCAACTTGCAGTAGGGGGGCTGACTAGTCGCCCCTACTGATGGGCTTATCGATTGTAGTGAACTGGTACTTCCAGGGTTTCTTTTACTTCCTCCATCACCACGTAACTGGTGCACTCCTGTACTTCTGGCAGAGTCAGAAGAGTCTCACCGTAAAACTTGCGGTAGGCGCTCATATCCGCAACCCGTGCTTTGATCAGGTAGTCAAAATTGCCAGAGACCAGATAACACTCTTGTACTTCCGGTAGTGCGGCCACAGCGTTGCGGAACTCTTCAAATGCGTCCTGGGCGGACCGGTTCAGGCGAATCTGTACAAAAACCACCAGGGCGGCATCCAGGAATTCTGGATTGATCAGGGCAGTGTATCCTTGGATAACGCCATCATTCTCCAGTCGTTTTACCCGTTCAACACAGGGGGTAGCAGTTAAACCCACTTGTCGGGCGAGTTCAGCATAGCTGGTACGGCCATTTTTTTGCAGGACTCGCAGGATATTGCGGTCCACGGTATTGAGTTCTTCCGCGCGCTTGCGCATACCTCTGTCTCCTGGATAGATGATCAGCTCAAAAATCGGACTATCGACTAGGTTTAATAGTGGATTCCACTAGTTTGATAAAAAATCTTATAGAAATCCACTTTAGGGGTGGCCTTATACTGGGGAAAACACAGAAATTAGGTGTGGCTTTGTCTATGCGCAAAGATTGCGCCAGATACAGAGATTGAGGAGCAGAAAATGTTGATTGGCGTCCCTAAAGAGATCAAAAACCACGAGTATCGTATTGGCCTGACGCCGTCGAGTGTTCGCGAACTGGTTGGCCACGGTCATCAGGTAATCGTACAGAAAGATGGCGGTGCAGCTATTGGCTTTACCGATGAAATGTACGAGCAGGCCGGTGCCAAGATTATTGATACTCCGGAAGAGATTTTTGCCACTGCCGATATGATCGTCAAGGTCAAAGAGCCGCAGCCGAATGAGTGCGAAATGCTGCGCCCTGGGCAGGTTCTTTACACTTACCTCCACCTGGCTCCAGACCCCAAGCAAACCGAGCTGTTGGTGAAATCCGGTGCAACCTGCATCGCTTATGAAACTGTTACCGACCGCTTTGGTGGTCTGCCGCTGTTGGCGCCGATGTCTGAAGTGGCTGGTCGTATGTCTGTACAATGTGGCGCCCACCACCTGGAAAAAGCCCAAGGCGGCCTTGGAGTATTGCTCGGTGGTGTACCCGGTGTAGCCCCCGCGAAAGTCCTGATTATCGGTGGTGGTGTTGTTGGTACCAATGCAGCCAAGATGGCCCTGGGTATGGGTGCTGATGTAACCATCCTGGATCGCTCACTGCCACGTCTGCGTCAGCTGGATGACATCTTCGGTGGCGCTGTGCGCACTGAATACTCCACAAACGACGCTATTGAAAAGCACGCGCTGGAAGCGGACCTGGTTGTGGGTGCAGTATTGATTCCGGGCGCTGCGGCTCCCAAGCTGCTGACTCGCGACATCATCAGCCGCATGAAGAAGGGTGCTGTGGTTGTAGACGTGGCTATCGACCAAGGTGGTTGTTTTGAAACATCCAAAGCCACTACCCACCAAGAGCCTACTTATGTGGTAGATGGGGTAGTACATTACTGTGTAGCCAATATGCCCGGCGGTGTAGCCCGCACCTCCACCATGGCTCTGAACAACGCTACCCTGCCTTACGCCGTGGCCCTGGCAAACAAAGGTGCTAAGCAGGCGTTGCTGGATGATGCGAATCTTCTGGAAGGGCTGAATGTTCACGCTGGTATGGTGACCTACAAAGCTGTTGCCGATGTATTGGGCTATGAATTTGTGGATCCCAAGCTGGCTCTGCAAAAAGTAGCTGAGTCTGAAGAAGCTGTAGCCTGATTGTTGGCGGCTGCTCAGCAGCCGCCTATTTAAAACGAGCTGCAACGCGCTTGTTATTTGGGAGTTTTTCCCGGAGCGCTCCTGGCGTTCCTCTCTGTGAGACCTGACAGTGAAAGCTGTCATTGATAGCCGCGTATCAACGCGGCTTTTTTATTGCGAGTTTTATTTTCTGGGTTGGCTTACTGCTGCACTGATTTCCCTTAAAGTCAGTTGTTGGCGATAACTCAGTATCAGAAGACAGGAAGGACTTTACAGAACACTCCATCGGATTTAATCCCGCCTCAATCATTTTTTCTTCCCTGTGAAACGGCAGGATCTTCAATTTACAGAAGCCAAACTTCAACCCGGCGATTTTTGACTTTGCCACTGGAGTTGTTCGATGCAATAGGTAGGTAAGCGCCGAAGCCTTGTACGGGAGCAGTGTTTATCTGGTGGTCGCGAAGTGCGGATCGCACAGTTACTGCACGCAGCTTGGATAGAATTACTGAACGTTCCGGGCTGGCTTTTTCATCGCCAAATCCAATCAGTAGCAATCGGCGATCACGATTTTGGGGTTTTTGCATATAGTTTGCGAGTCTTTGAATATCCTGCTGGGCTTTGTTGTCCAGAGACGCACTACCTTCAGAGAAGCGGAAATTAATACTTAGTCGTTCTGCTTTTTCAGTCAGGGTCAAATACTCCACTGGGCCTTCCCTTAAGCTGCCAGGCTTTACACCAATTGGGGTCTGTGCAACAAACCCTGTGGCTTTTACCTGCTCTTGTCCCAGCTCACTTTGCACAAAACGTAGAAAATCATCGGCAGCTGGTTTGGCTGAATACACCGGTGTATATAAAAACAGGCGGCGTGATAGGGGATAATCTTCGGTCGCAACAGTTAAGTGTTCAGGTGCTTGAGGCAAAGTATCTTCATCGGAAACAGAGATTGCCTTGGATTGCCTTATTGATGCCAGCCCAACAAAGCCAATGCCGTTGGGGTCTGCGGCAACCAGGTCCGAGAGTTGATCATTGGATTCAAAGCGTTTTGCGCTGCCGGCGAGTGTGTGGCTTTTGCCAAGTACCAGATTCTTGAATGTATCCCAGGTGCCAGATTGATTATCACGGGCATAGACTTTGATTCGACCTTTGTTACCGCCGAGTTGGGACCAGTTGGAAATTCTGCCGGAGAAAATAGAGGCGATTTGTTGCAAGGTCAGTTTTTCGATGCGATTACCGGGATGCACAATAATTGCCAGGCCATCGATAGCAATTACATGCTCTGCCCGGCTACTGCGCATGTCTCCAAGGCGGCTCAGAGATGATAATTCCGTATCCTTGATCGGTCTGGAAGCCATGGCAATATCTGCTTGAGACTGCTCAAGCCCTTTAAACCCAGTACTTGAACCATGCGCCGCTATATCAATGAAAACGGTGTTACTGCCAGTGTCTGCCTGTACGCGAAGTTCATTGGGAGTGTCCAAGGGGATTACGCGAATATTTCTGGCGCTTTTTGCGGAGAGGTAATCGCGAATCAAGTTGGGTGCCAGCTGTGCACCGATGGTGTTGGATCCGTGTAAGGTAAACAACAGGCCCGAAGTGCTCGAGTCGAAAGGAGGCAGCTCAGCTGAAGCCGCCGGGGTGAGTATAGGCCCCAGTAAAAATGATAAGGTGAAACATAGCCGGTGAAGGAACAGGTACATAAAAACTCGCCCATAGGGAAGAAAAACGAGGCCGCAAAATATGTCTTATTTATTACAAAATGATGAAATCTTGATGAATAAAGCGTGCAAATGTCTCACTATCCGCTGTAGGAGTGATTCGTATTAAATTATCGAGTGGAAATTTGAAGCTGTGAGGTAGGAGAGATTAAGGCTTTGTAATAGAGGTGGCTCGGGTGTAAGAGGCTGCTTAATTTTTTTTACAACCCCTTTTCCGTTCGGTTGTGTATGCTCAGCGGGCGGGGAAAAGGCGACTTACCAATACTGGCAGCGCGGTTTCCACGCGCAGAATACGCGCTCCCAAATGTACCGAGTGGAAACCGGCCTCCTTTAGCTTTTCAACTTCGTAGGGGATAAAGCCTCCCTCAGGGCCAATCGCAAGCGTTGTTGTCTTATCGATATCAACGGGACAGGCATCGCCACCTACCGGGTGAGCTACCAATTTTAATGTATTGGCGGATAGCTCGGGTAGCTCATCCTCCACAAACGGTTTGAAGCGCTTGCGCAAGATGATTTCCGGCATCTGAGTATCAACAGCCTGCTCAAGGCCTAACAGGCACTGTTCGAATAGTTTATCCGGTTCCAGCCAGGGTGTTTGCCAATAGGACTTTTCTACACGATAGCTATTCAGGAGAACCAGCTTTTTTACGCCTAGGGCAGTGATATGCTGAATAATCCGCTTCAACATTTTAGGGCGCGGCAATGCCAGAACCAGCGTAAGTGGTAGTGGTGGTGGAGGGCTGTTTTGTAACTCCACCCTTAACTCTACTTGTTGATCAGTAAGAAAAGTGATTTCACCAAAACCAATCTTGCCATTGAGTAACCCAACACGCAGTTGCTGCCCCGGTGCAGCTCGATGGACTTGGATAATATGCTCCAACCTGCGGCCTGAGAGGCGTACATGTGTTGAGTCGAAGAAATCAGTTTCCCGTAAAACAATCAGGTTCAAAATCCGCTAACCTTTGCTGGGCCCAGGGAATAATTTATGCGCAAAAGCTTATTGCTTGGCGGAGGCGATAGCCCCTTTACCCAAGCCTTCATAAGCGCGAACGGTGATTTCTTTTCCAGGCAAATCTTTGGCCAGGGTATTGGCAATATATTGAGCCAGTTGCTCCACGGTAGTATCGCAGTTGATCACCTCGCAACAGCGTACAGGAATCTCCAGAGTGAAATTGCCCTGCTGAGCCCGATAAGCGAAGCTCAGGGTTTTCTCGCCCTCCTCAATTAAATCTTCGCGGGTTCCTATATAGATGTCTTCCCAGCGTTTTGCCCATTGTTGCTCCAGCTGCTTGTCGCGCTCTCCAGCAGAATAAATCTGGATGCGGGATCGATGGCCATGGGCAATTCGCTGGCAATTGCCATCGTGTTTTTTTAGCCCGTGGCTGTAGTGGTAGAAGGCATCTTCTATTTTTTCATCTTCAAAAGAGAGCTTGAGTTGCTCGACACTGGTCGGAAAGGAGCTGGCCAGCTGCTTTACACTCCAGTTTGCAACGGTGTCTCTATTAATAGTGTCAGCTTCGACTAGAGCGAAAGCCTGCTCGGGCCCGGATACGGCAATTTGCTCGCCATTTGCCAGCTGCCAACTGAGTGAAATTAGCTCGCCTTCATTAGTAAGTGTCAGGCCTGGGGCCTTGGTGGGCACTAAAAGGCGGTGGTCAAGTTGATCATCCAGCCAATGGCGTAGAGTCTTTTTAACGATACCAAAGTCACAAACCATACCCTGGTGATCCAGGGTGCCCTCAAGGGCAGCATTGGCCAGCCATGTCTCTCCTACCAACCCGCGTTCATGGTCCAGGTAGCTGAAGTCAACATTGGTCAAATTATCGACAAAAAGGTGCATGAGTAACTCTATTGAAGGGGTAAAATACTAGACGTCTATTATAACCTGTTAATAGGGCTGGAACTTGCGCCTTTATGCCTCTATAATCGCGCCCTCTTCGGATGCACCGAAGATCGTTGTGGCGGCCCTTCCGGTCCCCTCGCAATGAGCAGCTGTGAACCCCGCCAGGCCCGGAAGGGAGCAACGGTAGCAGTGGTATCATGTGCCGAGGGTGTTGCTGGTTGGGCTGCCTCCATCTTCTCAGTCTTTCCCTTCTATTTTCTTTTAGATCTTCTTTCCCCGTTGCGAAGTAAGCTTCTTGAGACCTCGCGAACTGACTGGTTTTGAGCCGTATTTTCCCCCGGAAAATCTGCAAAAAAAGGTATTTTGTGTCGAACTGGGCTTTCAAATTGCGCCTGACGTCGATGACAATATGAAGCTTATGCTATAAACGGCGTCAGTTATAACCAGGCCCAATAATGATTATCTGAGGGGAAGATGAAGAAAATTGCTTTCGCCATCGCCACTACGGTGGCGCTGTCTGCTTGCGACGATGGCCAACAGGCTCCGAAAAATATTGATGTGGCTCAGGCTACTGCAGAAAGTCCGGCGGCAGAACAAGGCCAGCTGACAGCCAAAGATGCCCAGGCGTTCCTGGATGGCGCCCAGGCGCGCCTGGAAAAAATGGCCCAGGAGATGAGCCATGCAGCCTGGTTGGCCTCGACTTACATCAATATGGACTCCCAGTACGTTGAAGCGCTCGCCAGTGAGCGTTACACGACCCTGGCCGTGGAACTGGCCTCCGAAGCAGCTAAGTTCAATAATCTGGAACTGGATGCAGATACCCGCCGCAAGCTGACTATGTTGAAGCAGGGCTTGGTATTCCCAGCTCCGAAGGATCCGGCATTAACTTCCGAATTGGCTCAAATCGGCTCGAAGATGCAGGGTATGTATGGCGCTGGCAAATACTGCCGTGAGGAGTCGGGGGATGAGAAGTGCTATACCCTGACCGAAATGGGTCAGATGATGGCCACCAATCGCGACCCTGAACTACTCAAGGATCTTTGGGTCGGTTGGCGCAAAGTCTCTCCTCCAATGAAGCCACTTTATGAGCGCCAGGTTGAGATCGGCAACGCCGGTACCAAAGAGCTGGGCTATGACAACTTGAGTGTTTTCTGGCGCTCCAAGTACGATATGAAACCGGATGCTTTCGCAGCTGATATGGATACGCAGTGGAATAAGGTGAAGCCTTTGTATGAGGCTCTGCATTGCCATGTGCGTGCCAAGCTGAATGAGCATTATGGCGATGAGGTTGCACCTGCCCAGGGCAAAATTCCGGCACATTTGCTCGGTAACATGTGGGCTCAGGAATGGGGCAATATCTATGAATTGGTTAAAGACGAGGACATGCAAGCGCCTTATGACCTGACTCAGCTCGTTGTTGACTCTGGCATGAGCGAGAAGGATATGGTGAAGGTGGGTGAGAAGTTCTTCACCTCTCTTGGCTTTGAGCCGCTACCTGATACTTTCTGGGAGCGCTCACAGTTCACCCAGCCCCAGGATCGGGATGTGGTATGTCATGCCAGTGCCTGGAATATGGATGGTCAGGACGACATTCGTATCAAGATGTGTATCAACAAGACTGGTGAAGACCTGGTTACAATCCATCATGAATTGGGCCATAACTTCTACCAGCGCATCTATAAGGACCAGCCTTTCCTCTACAAAGAGGGTGCCAATGATGGTTTCCATGAAGCTGTTGGCGACACTATCGCGCTATCTATTACCCCGAAGTACCTTAAAGAAATCGGCTTGATGAATGAGGTGCCGGACGAGAGTAAGGATATTGGCTACCTGATGCAGCAGGCGCTGGATAAGATTGCCTTCCTGCCTTTTGGTTTGTTGGTAGATAAATGGCGTTGGCAGGTATTTAATGGCGAAGTGCAGCCTTCCGATTACAACAAGGCATGGTGGAAATTGCGTGAGGAATACCAGGGTATTGAAGCTCCAGTAGAGCGCACCGAAGCGAATTTTGACCCGGGTGCCAAGTACCACATTCCAGGTAATACGCCTTATGCCCGCTACTTCCTTGCGCGTATTCAGCAGTTCCAGTTCCATCGTGCACTCTGTGAGGCCGCTGGTGAAACCGGGCCGCTGCATCGTTGCTCTATTTACAAAAATGATGAAGCGGGCGAGAAGTTGCGCACCATGTTGGCTATGGGTGCAAGCAAGCCCTGGCCCGATGCAATGGAAGCTCTGACTGGCCAGCGCGATCTGGATGCCTCGGCAATTATCGATTACTTCCAGCCTTTGATGGCCTATCTGGAAGAGCAAAACCAGGGGCGTCAGTGCGGCTGGTAATCTGCTGGTTATCCAATAGCGTATTAGCGCACTAATTAAGAAAGGGGGGCTCCCCCCTTTCTTATTGTTCCGATGGTTTCTTCAAAGCTTTTCTGGAGTATTCTTCCAATTGCATCCTCTGTTCTTATAAAGTTGTGCTTGAATCCAATAATTTGGCATACAGCTGAGTAATAACATTCATATTGCGCAGCATTAGATCGGTAGTGCCTGTAATTACTTGAATCTGGCGCTTCTCAGATATTTTCATCTCTCCTTCGAACCCGCGACTGGCGTAATTTAGGTGATCCTGAGCTTTGCGCAGATTGTGGGTGATTTCGGGTGTGTTGAGTGGGCTTTCCAGAAGCTGGTTAAGGCGGTTGGAGTACTCGGAAAGATCCTGTTGCAGACCGCTACTGGCATTATCTTGGGAAATTTCCCAGAGTTTAGCAGCATAGTTTTTGGCTATGCGCTGGGAGAGCATGCGTTGCCGACCTGCGATGTTAATTAACTCAGCGCTATTATGCGGTGCAAGTTGCTGGAGCTTCACAACATAAGCATGGGTTTCAGACAGGAGTTCATCACTCCGTTCAAACAGCTTAGTAGCGCTTTCCTTGCTGGTGGGTTGGAGGGCGATTTTTTCAAATTTTTCCCACTCCTTTTGCACTTTTATTAATTGGGTTTCGATTTTTTCCGCGCCCTGAAAGTTACTTAGTTTTTCGTGGTTTCGCTTGAACTCCTGGAGGGACCTTGAAAAGACTTTTTTGTGGCGCTCCGCACTGGGCTGTATTCCGCGGAGGATATACGTCTGGGTGATACGCTGAGACAGCATCCGCTGTCGGCCAGCTATATTGATGGCATCTCCCATGGTGAAGGCCGAGATATCGAAGCTTAAGAATAACAAGAAAAATACTGCTATTAACTTCATGATTTTACTCTTGTTGCTTGGTTGTTTTCGGTTTTGATTTTTGTTTGATCGGGCTGGTGCCGGGGTATAGATCCGGTACTGCTGCCAGTGGTGCTCGGTTCGCCTAAACTTCTAGTGCCCTCAGTAGGTTGTTCATTGCAATCGGGTTCAAGGTGGAGTTTCAGTTGTTACTATTTTGCTTGCTCCCTGTTCCAGGTCATGGTCACAACAAAGAAAGAGGGGTGGTTCTAGTGGCCGCTTTTTGTTGAGAGTCATTGGTAGAATTTAATCGACAAGCAAAATTGTTGGCGTTGGATTTTTGGGTTAGACAGAGATTTGAATTTAATTAACTTGAGGGGTGTTTATAGCAAATTTGCCTGGATGGTTATCTACCCCCTTTTTTTAAGGTCGGGGCTGTGGTGGTATAGGCAAGGCTTTGGGGGCTTGAAGCGGGTGTCTTTTGTTGGTCTGTAAACAAAAAAGGCCCTACCGGAGGTAGAGCCTTTTTTTCGTGGGGACTTGCTAATCAGAAGCGGTAGTTAATAGCTGCACTGAACAGCCAGGCCTCTGTTTTGGTCGTGCCGCCATCGTAGTAGGTCGGAACGGGGATTGGTGTATATTCCTGAATTCTCTCGTCGTCACCCCAGATGTAAGCTATGCCGGCATCTACGCTCAGCTTTTCATTATATTGATAGGTTCCACCAAGCGTGAGCCACTGACGATCGGTGTCTGGAATGGATAATGTGCGCCAGGTGATGGGGAGGTCCAGGCCAGTAGTGGCAAGAATTTCTTCTTGCTCGTGACGATTGAAACCATCGCGCGCTGCACCTTGGTCATAGGCATAGCCGAAGCGCACGGTAATATCATCATTGTAGAAATACTCGCCAGCGAGGCTGAAGCGTGAACCGCTTTTAAAGTTTTCTTCTTTGATGAGTAGAGGATTGAACCCCTCACCAGCGCTTGGGATAAAGGCTTCGAGACGCTCAAACTCTTCCCAGTTGGTCCACATATAGCCAACTGCAACTGCCCATTGGTTGTCGAAGCGGTGGTAGAAACCCAGCTCCAAAGTATCCGGCAGGTCTAACGTGAGGTTGCCGCTGGTATCATCAAATGGCGCGGCAGGGGGGGGAGGTATTAAGTCGGAACTCACATCCCCTTTGAGTTTGGGATCGTACTTGGCATGGTAAGAAATGCCGGCGCGGGTATTATCACTGATGCGCCACAATGCACCTAAGGTCCAGCTAACATCCCAGCCATCGCCCTCAATCTTAAGAACGGAAGCGCCAGAGAGGCCTCTGCCTAAGACCGCAGGATTACTGAAGATTGGGTCAAGAACAAAGTCTGTCGGTATATTGGTCTTCAGGGTTGCATCGGCGTACAGGAAATTGATAGAAGCGCCAATGCTAAAGGTGTTATTAATATCGTAAGCAATAGAGGGCTGGATATTGACTGTCAGCAGCTCAGTTTGGTTTGCAATGGCAGCCGCTGGAAAGCTATCGGGGAAGTCAGTCTCAAGGCCAAAATCTGTATACATGGCCAGGCCCCAAGACCACTCATCGTTGATCGGTGCGGCTAAATAACCGTTGGGAATCCATGCGCTGGTAGCGTAATCGTCGGCATCAGCCCGAACAGTGGTGCGGGTGCCCGGGATTGGCCCGAAATAAGTAACATCGCCAGATACGTCGATATTGGGGTCTACGTAAGTAAGGCCACCTGAAATAGTGTAGGTGTCAAACAGCGCAGAGCCCGCGGGGTTGCGTGCGAGGATAGAGGCATTGTCACCGATGGTGTTTTCGGCGGCGAAAGCGCGGCCTAGGCCAGATGCGCTGGTTTCCTGCAGGTAGAAACCTGCTGCCATTGCGCCTTGGGAAACGGAGCCGATTGCTGCGGCCAGAACTGCGTGTCGCAGGTATTTCTTATTCATGAGAGCCCATCTCTAAGTCTGCTGATTACTGAAAACCATATGCAGCATTTGAATAAATGCCGTTACATGGAAGGAAGGCCGTTAGACTTATATAGATACCTTCCGATTTCATAGCAAATCCCTTACTGGAAAAGTTAGGCAATAGAAAACTGCCTGAGCAAGGGAAAGGAGTCACTTTATAATGAGAAAGGAGGCAAAAATCCATCAAATGAATAGATTTTTTTTTGCCTCGCGGGGAACTGGTTTTTTATTGGCCTGAGCTGACGTTTTTTCCATTAATGGATAGATTTGTCATGGTGATTTGGTATTTTTTACCATTTTCCTCTCTTTGAACAAGCTTCACTAACGCATAGTTCCACTGGGGGGCAATCCAGACTGTTGTCTCTCTTGCAGAGTCGGCATCCCGAACCCTGCGCACTTTAATTGTCTCGATTTCCCCCATCGGGGTATCCAGGGTTTCAGTGCCTTCTCGGGCAAAAGTGTATTTGCGAATCTTCTTGCCATCGGCAATTTCGTACTGGAGGTCTTCTTTGCCTGCGGCGACATCCATTGTCAGTTGCAACTGGTAGCTGACCTTATCGAGAATATGTGGAGATACATCTTTCAAATCCCTTTCGGGATTGGAAACATTGAGTACCATGCCCTTGTCTGGCTCAAAATTGAGCACAGTGCCGCGATTACGGCCCAGTCCTTTGCGGCGATATTCGTAATGGTAGGGAGTTATGTGGCCGTTCTCACTGGTAAAGCGGGAGTACTCTTTGATGCTGGCAAATAGGGTGTTGGTGCTGAAATCCAGTCGCCAATTGCCCTGCTGGCCTGTGAGCTCGCGGGTGGCGGTGACGCTGATACCATTGAAGCGCGCAGTATAGGTCGCTTTAAAGGGTTCTAATTGGTTGGCCAGGGTTTGGCTGGTGAGTAGAAAAAGAAATAGAGCGGAAACTAAAAAACGCACGGCTGAGCCCCACTAATACTGAATCTCCTTGAATATTAGCCGGCGGGACTGGCAAAGTACATTGAAGGACTTTTACCCCGCCAGCTAATAACAGGTCTCAGCTGTTTAGTTTAGCTCCGCTACGGGGTAGGAGTTCGCCATCCAACTGGGAGCGATCACCGTGCATATGCAACCTTTTCTCTGCGAACCAGGTAACTGCCATTGGGTATATTGCATGTTCCTGCACTTGAACCCGCTTGGCCAATGACTCTGTTGTATCCCCATCTTTTATAGGGACTACAGCCTGGATGATGGCTGGGCCCCCATCCAGTTCTTCGGTAACAAAGTGCACGGTAGCGCCGTGTTCGCAATCACCGGCATCCAGGGCGCGCTGGTGGGTGTGTAAGCCCTGGTACTTTGGCAGCAGGGAAGGATGAATATTGAGTAGGCGCCCGCTGTAGTGCTGTACAAACTCCGGTGTCAGGATGCGCATGAAACCGGCCAGGACTACCAGATCTGGTTGTTGGCTGTCGATCTCGGAAATCAGAGCACGGTCAAAATCCTCTCGGCTGGAGAACTCCCGATGATCAATCACTGAGCATGAGACGCCAGCTTCGGCGGCTCGAGTCAGGCCGTAGGCCCCAGATTTATTACTGATAACTGAGCAGATAGAAAAGGGCGCGTCGGTTTTTGCCGAGGCATCCAATAGCGCTTGCAGGTTACTGCCACTGCCGGAGATCAAAACGGTAACTTTGCATACACCCTGAGTCATTATAAGCCTGCCAGTTCAACAGCTTCCGAGCCCTCAACGGCATTTTCAATACTGCCCACTACAAAGGCTTCCTCACCCAGTTGTTTGAGGGTTTCCAGAGCTTTATCAGCTTGATTAGCAGGTACACAAATTACCATGCCGACACCGCAGTTGAATGTGCGGTACATTTCGCGTGGGTCGATATTGCCTGCGCCCTGCAGCCAGCGAAATACCGCCGGCATTTCCCAGCTGCTAACGTCAACGCGCGCAAGGCACCCTTCAGGAAGAACACGGGGCAGGTTTTCCAGCAGGCCGCCGCCGGTGATATGGCTGAGGGCATTAACCTGGACACTCTTCATCAGCTGCAGCAGGTTCTTGACATAGATACGAGTGGGCGCCATTAAGGCTTTGGCCAGGGTTTCTCCGCCAACAGCCTCTTCCAGGTCGGCACTGCTGACTTCCAGTACTTTTCGGATCAGTGAGTAGCCATTGGAGTGAGGGCCACTGGAAGAGAGAGCGATCAAAATATCGCCGCTTTTGACTTTGCTGCCGTCGATGATTTCTGATTTTTCCACCACTCCCGTACAGAATCCGGCCAAGTCGTAGTCGTCGCCCTCATACATGCCTGGCATCTCGGCGGTCTCGCCACCTACCAGTGCACAGCCGGCCAGCTCACAACCTTTACCAATTCCAGAGACTACCTCAGTGGCGATATCTACATTGAGTTTGCCGGTAGCGTAGTAATCGAGGAAGAACAGGGGCTCAGCGCCTGCGACGACAAGGTCGTTGACGCACATGGCAACCAGGTCAATGCCGATGCTGTCGTGGATACCCAAGTCCATTGCCAAGCGTAGTTTGGTTCCCACACCATCGGTGCCAGAAACTAATACAGGCTCTTTATAGCCAGAGGGCAATTCGCAAAGGGCGCCAAAACCGCCCAGGCCGCCCATTACTTCTGGCCGGGAGGTGCGTTTGGCTACATGTTTGATACGCTCTACCAGGGCGTTACCCGCGTCGATATCGACTCCGGCATCTTTATAGGAGAGGGATGATTGAGTGGATTGCGGCTTGGAATCGCTCATGATTCTTCCTGCGGTGGGTATTCGAAGGGCGCGTATTCTAGCCGGGTCTTGCCTCAGTAGCCACGCCCTGGCGGCATCTCATTAGGCGATTATGGAATTTATCTCCATGTTGGCCTGTTGAAATACACGAATAGTGAGAACTCGGGGCTGAGAGAAGTCGCCGACGCTGATACAATAGCCCCAATTTTTATCCTAACCGTGGATTTTGGCGTCTTGCGCATCAATAACAATTTCGTGCAAGCTCACGGGGTGGAATGAGGTTTGGAGAGAAATCCTATGCACAAGCTGCTCCGGCAGGGATTGGTGTTGCAGTTACTGGCACTGCTTTTCGGTGCGCTAAGCCTGCCAGTCCAGGCTCGAGTTATCTCGGATCTATACGAAGTGGTTGAAGCCGTGCCCAGTCGTGGCGCTACAGACCGCGCGGCTGCGGGTAGCCGGGGACTCGAGCGGGTATTTGTGCGGGTTACAGGGGATGCCGCTATTGGCAGTAACCCCAATCTGCAATCGCTCCTGCCAAAGGCTCAACAGTTAGTACAGGGCTATCGCTACACTAGCGAGAACAATCAGCTTTATCTTCATCTCTCTTTTGACCCCCAGGCTGTCTCCAGGCAAGTTCACCAGCTGGGTTTACCTATGTGGCCAAATAACCGCCCAGGCACTTTAGTCTGGCTGGCCGTAGATACACTGCAAGATGGCCGCAGTGTCCTGCGTGAAGAAGATGCTCCAGAATTATTCTCTGTGCTTGACGCTATGGCCATAGAGCGGGGCGTTCCACTGGATTTCCCGGTGATGGATCTCAACGATCAGCGCAATATGCCTTTAGGGTCCCTCTGGGCTCAAGACGAGGCAGCTGCCGAACGTGCGGGTTTTCGCTACCGACCCGATGCTACTCTGATGGGGCGCCTATTGCAGGCTTCCGGCCGCCGCTGGCAGGCAGATTGGCTGCTGTTACACGGTGGGCGCAGCTATGCGTTCGACAGTAATGGTGGTTCTTTGGAAGAGGTGGCCTTACGAGGGGTTAACCAGATGGCTAACTTGTTAGCCCAGCGCTATGCGGTGCGCCCAGAAGGACAGGATGCTGAATCTGGAGCTGTGATTGTTGAACTGTCTGGTGTTGGTAGTTTTGCCGACTATACCGAAGCTTTGGCTTACCTGCAGGGGTTGGCTCAGGTGAGCAGTGCTCAGCTGCTCTCAGTGGAGAGCGATCGAGCGCGCTTGGCCTTGGTCACCTCTGTGGGGATGCGCAATTTACGTGATGCCCTGGCACTAAACCATAAATTGAGGGCACAGGGCCACGGGGACCCCATCGACCTGAGTGGAAACCGTGCCCCACTGGGCAGTGCTGACAATCCGTTGCGTTATCGCTGGGACTGAGATGAGTATTCCGCAGCAGTTGCCACTGGGCGTCTCCCTCCGGGACGATGCCACTTTCGATAACTTCTATCTGTCTGAGATGGACCCCAACCGTCAGGTTGCAGCCATGCTTCAGTCGTTTGCAAGTGGGCAGAACCCCGAGTCGGCAGTGTATATCTGGGGGGAGGCCGGTAGTGGTGTCAGCCATTTGTTACAGTCGGCCTGCCAAAGTGCCGAGGCCAATGGTCGTACGTTCCAATACCTGCCTATGGCTGAGCTGATGGCGATGGACCCTCTGGTGCTTTTGGATGGCCTTGAGCAGCTGGATCTGGTTTGTATTGATGACCTGCACCTTTTGGAGGGGCAGTCACAGTGGCAGACGGCGATGTTCCACCTATACAATCGGGTTAGGGATAGTGGCAGGCAGCTGTTGCTTGGGGCGCGTAAGTCCCCCCGGGGGATGGACATTGCCCTCGCGGACTTGCAGTCACGTCTTCAGTGGGCTCTGGTATTCCAGCTACAACCCATGAACGATAAGGATAAGGTAGCTGCACTGCGCAGGCGCAGCCGCTTGCGTGGTTTTGATTTGCCTGAGGATGTGGCCCAATACATATTACACCGCGCCCCTAGGGATACCCGGGCCTTATTTCTGTGCTTGGAGCAGTTGGATAGAGCTTCCCTGATGGCACAGCGCAAAATCACCATCCCCTTTGTGAAGCAAGTGCTGGATATCTAATTGGTTAGAGGATTGACCGGCGCTACACTGCGCCGGTAGTTTATCTACAAAAATATTCTACTCCCGGATCTTTTCTCAGATCCATCAGATGCCCTTATTGGTCCTTTTTTTTTGATTTTCCCTCGCCCCACAATATCAAGTGGTGACGGCCTTGGGGCTCGTGCGTAAATTGCTGTCCCTGCTTACTTCCGAGGCTCACAGCCAGAGGAGATTGATATGCCAAATGTTCATAGAATCCTCTATGTGAGTCACGCTGCGGAAGATGAAAGTAGCGGCTTATTGCAGGCATTTGCAGTTGCTCGCAATAACCATGCGGATATTAAGGTTTTGTTAGTGTGCCCTGCAGTACCTGAAGGTTTTGAGGATTTTGGTGAGTTGTGTGAAAAGGCCATGCTGGAGCGGGTAAGGGGGGAGATTGCTTCAGCCCAGGAGAGGATGAACCTGCCCAAGGATCAGATAAAACTGGAAATAGAATCTGACTGCGGTCCACGCCCCGCCGAACGGGTGATTCGTCGGGTTCTTACCGGGGGCTATGACTTGGTCATTAAGAATGTAGAAGGGCGCACCCAGCGTAAGGGTTTTAAAGCTATTGATATGGAATTATTACGTAAATGCCCTTGTCCGGTTTGGTTATGTCGGCCGATAGAGCGTACTCACACTGATATTCGGGTTGCAGTGGCAATAGACCCAGAGACCGATGCGGCTAGTACTTATGATCTGGCAATTCGCCTGTTGCGCTGGGCTAGGGTATTGGCGGATAGCTGCAGTGGCACCCTACATGTAATTTCCTGCTGGGACTATGACGTGGATGAGTATCTGCGCCGCCATTTTCCGCTCAGTGCTTCTGAAGAGGAATTGGATCAGGCTACCGAGGCTGCGCGATCCCAACATCGCTCGAAGCTGGATGTGCTGATCCGTGCATCGGGCATTGGTGGAGACATACAGGTCCATCACGTGATTGCCCATCCTGATAACTATATCCCGCTGCTAATCGATGAGGAAAAGCTTGATTTGTTGGTGATGGGAACGGTGGGGCGCGCGGGAATACCTGGATTTATTATGGGTAATACCGCAGAGAATATCTTACAAAAAGTTAGCTGCTCTCTCCTAGCGTTAAAGCCCAGTGATTTTGAATCCCCTATTAAAATTTAATTTTTGGATTCTTGGTTAAGGTGCAATTGATATATTAATTTCTTTTGTTTCAAGTTATTAGATTTTTTTCAGGGTCTTTTTTTCATCTTTCTTATATGTTGGGTGGCTTGGGGTTTTAGTTTCTTTTGATTGTTTTTTCTGAGTGAAAAATTCAAGAAGGTTATTGTCTAGAGACAGTATGGCCTGGTATTTCTGAATATTGCTTTTATTTAGCTGTTTAACTCTTATTGATGTTATCAATATTTACATATTGATTGCCAAATTACTTGTTCCTTGGTGCCAGTTGGGTTTTATTTAAGTCGGGGCGTTTCAAGTGGCTACTTACCTAAATTGATTTTCAGTTGGTGTTTTGTCGCTCAATTCTACTTATTCGTCGCACTAAAAAGCCAGAGCGGTTGTGCCAGACCTCATTATAGAGTGAGAATGGAGTCACAAGTTAGGAGGAGAAGATAATGATAAAAAGGATATCCAAATGGTTAGGCGGGATACTATTACTCGGGGTTGTAGCAGTATCGGTCTTTGCTGTCAATGCGATCTATTTTAAACCCTGGTCTATCAATGTGTATTTCGAGCGTGCTTTTATTAAGCTCGGCAGCACCAGTCCAGAGATTCTCTCCCAACTGCGGGTGTTGGAGCAATTTGGTATCGATGGGCACAATGCTCACCTGGATGATGTTTCTGAAGAAGAACAGCAACGCCAGATGCAAATGATTAAAGATGAGCTGGCAGTGCTGCAGGGGTATAACCGCGAGGAGCTAAACGGGCAGAAGGCAATTTCATACGATGTGTTTGCTCACTTTCTTGGCAATATGGTGGAGGGAGAGCGGTGGAAACATCATAATTATCCGCTTAACCAGATGTTTGGGGTACAAAATAGCTTGCCCGAATTTCTTGCCGAAGTACACCAGATCAATAATGTCAAAGAGGCAGAGTATTATCTCTCCCGGCTAAGCGAGGTTGATAGAAAGTTCTCCCAGGTGCTTGACGGGTTAAGAATCCGTGAACAGAAAAAAATTCTACCACCTCGCTTTGTTATCGATAGTGTATTGGAGGAGATGCAAGGTTTTATTGCTGTTCCTGCTCATGAAAATATCCTCTTTACCTCTTTGCAAGAGCGCTTAGGGAAAATTGAAGGATTACCGGAGCAGGAGCGCACACGTATTCTGGGTAGGGGTGAGGCTTTGATTGATGCGGAAGTTTATCCTGCATATAAAAGCCTGATCGCTTATTACCGTGAGTTGCAACCACAGGTCTATGAAAATAATGGGGTTTGGGCATTACCGGATGGTGATGAATTTTACGCTTACCAAGTGCGCAGTCATACATCCACTGATTTGAAACCGGAGGATTTGCATCGTATTGGTCTTGAGGAGGTTGCTCGTATTGAAGGGGAGATGAGCCGAATTTTCGCCTCGGTAGGCCAGGATAGCGGCAGTATCAGTGAGCGTTTCGCGGGGATTAATAATGACCCCCAGTTCCTTTATGAGGATTCTGATCAGGGGCGTGAGCAGATCATAGCCGATTATCAAGCGATGATTGATGAGGTAAATACGGGCTTGGGAGATTACTTTGATATAAAGCCGGCGATGGGTGTTGAAGTTCGTCGTGTGCCTGAATTTAAGGAGCAGGGGGCTCCCGGCGCCTATTATAATCCCCCGGCTATGGATGGTTCTCGCCCCGGTGTATTTTATGCAAACTTGCGAGATGTTCATGAAACCAAGAAGTTTGGCATGCGCACCTTGGCCTATCATGAAGCTGTTCCCGGCCATCATTTTCAATTGGCGATAGCCCAGGAATTACAGGGGGTTCCCACTTTCCGAAAAATGGGTTTATTTACTGCCTATGCCGAAGGCTGGGCCCTCTATGCTGAGCAGGTAGCGAAGGAGGCTGGTTTCCAGGAAAACCCCTATGATGACCTGGGTCGACTGCAGGCGGAAATGTTTCGTGCTGTGCGATTGGTTGTGGATACCGGCTTGCATCACAAACGCTGGAGTCGTGAAGAAGCAATCGAGTATATGGTGGAAAAAACTGGTATGACAGAAACTGAGGTTACCACTGAAATTGAACGTTATCTTGTGATGCCGGGCCAAGCCCTGGCTTATAAAGCAGGGATGTTGAAAATCCTGGAGCTGCGTGAAAGGGCCCGTGAAAAATTGGGTGGCGACTTTGATATTCGACAGTTCCACAACGTGGTCTTAACTAATGGAGCCTTGCCATTGGCAGTGCTTGAGCAGCAGGTGGACAGCTGGATCACAATGAAAAAGGGGTAATGCTTTTTCGTACCCATAAAATAAAAAAGCCGCTCAATGAGCGGCCTTTTTATTGGAGTTACTTTTGTTATATGAAGCTAGCTATTCGCTTTCACTTGTGCGACCCATTCATTCACGAGCTCTTCCAGTACATCAAGTGGCACTGCACCATTGGCTAGAATAGTGTCGTGGAAGCCGCGAACATCAAACTTGTCACCAAGCTCTGCCTTGGATTTCTCGCGCAGCTCGACAATCTTGAGCATGCCGATTTTATAAGCGGTCGCCTGGCCGGGCATGACGATATAGCGTTCGATAGCCTTAACTACATCGCCTTTTGGGTTGGGGGTATTTTCCACCAAGTAGTCGATGGCTTGTTCGCGAGTCCATTTCTTGGCGTGGAGGCCAGTATCCACAACCAGACGGCCTGCGCGCCACAACTCCATAGCTAGGCGACCAAAGTCAGAGTAGGGGTCTTCATAGAAACCCAGTTCCTTGGGAACCAGCTCTGAGTAGAGCCCCCAGCCCTCGGTATAGGCCGTGTAGCCACCGTATTTGCGGAATTTTGGAATATCCTGAAGCTCCTGGGCGATAGAGAGCTGCATATGATGGCCGGGGATACCCTCATGGTAAGCCAGTGCTTCCATTTGATAGGTGGGCATATCTGACATGTTGTAGAGGTTGGCGTAGTAAATGCCGGGACGGGACCCATCTGGAGCAGGGCGCTGATAGAAGGCTTTGCCGGCAGATTTTTCACGGAATGGCTCAACAGCTCTTACATCAAGTTCAGCTTTGGGCTTGGTAATAAACAGCTCATCCAAACGCCCTTTCATGGTGTCGATAATAGCGGTGGCTTTCTCCAGGTATTCCGCCTTACCTTCCTCTGTAGTGGGGTAGTAGAACTGCTTGTCGGTTCGCATGAATTCGAAGAATTCCTGCAAGTTACCCTCGAACTTTACTTTGCGCATGATCTCACGCATTTCGTCGTGGATACGTGCAACTTCTTTGAGGCCTGTCTGATGGATTTCATCAGCAGTCATGTCGGTAGTGGTGTATACACCCAGTCGGAATTTGTAGAAATCCTCACCATCAGCCAGTTTCCAGGCGCCGTCGTCGGTGGTGGCTTTTTTCTCAAGCTCCTGCAAATAGCCGATCAGTTTTTCATAGGCGGGCCCCGTGCTCTCTTTCAGCGCGGTACTGGCTTTGTCGATGAGTGCTTGTTTCTGCTCTTTGCCAATATCCAGTTTTTCTACTTTGCCTTTAAAGTCAGCAAACAGAGGGCTGTCTTTATCACCGTTAAAAGGTGCACCATTGATCAGGTTTTGCGAATCACTGATCACGTAGGGGAATACGAATTTTGGTACAATAGTGCCGGCTTCAGCATTGGCTTTCAGTTTCTCTTCCAACTGGGAGAAGTACTTGGGCATTGCATTCAGGCGCGCGATATAAGCCTCAGCATCACTTACATCGTCAATGCGGTGCTGGCTAATAAGTAGGGAGGCCGCACTGGTGTGTGTGGCGTACATCTGGTTGACGGGATAGCTGTGGTTGCGCCACTTATAGCCCTCGATATCCTGTTCCAGGTTACGCTTGGCCAAGCGCAAGCTCAGTCGGGTGGCTTCGTCCAGGCTACTGGGGTCAATTTTGTTTAGTTCAGCCAGCTGACGCTTGTCAATTTCCAGGGTTTCTTTGGCGAATTCCGGGGAGAGATCGTCCCACTTATCGTAGTCCTCTTTTTTGCCCAGGAATGTTTTGAATTCTGGGCTGCGGGAAAGATGCTCCTGGAAGAAGTCCTCGAACATCTGGTTAACCTGTTTGATGGCTTCCTGGCTTACCTCGGTAGTGGTGTCTTGTGAGGCTTTGCTTTCTGCTGCAGGAGCGGTCATATTCTGCTCCGCTGTGTTCGGTTTGCCGCGGTCACAGCCGCTGATAACAAGAGCACTTATGGCAGCTGCGATCAGGGTCGGTTTCAACTTCATGAGCATATTCCCAGTGTTCGGAGGTTCGTTGCTACTTTGTGCCACTCAAGTGGCATTCTCTAGGTTTTCGTTGCTATGGAATTTGCAGTTCCAAAGCGCACAGTAGAAGGTATTGTGCGCACTTGTGGTGCTTTTGGCCAGAGGCAGTTTCCCTCCACTTCGGTGTCACAGTTGCGCCCTGACCAAAAATAAAAAAGCGGGCACAGGGCCCGCTTTTTAGGTGAACTCGCGATTAAGCGAAATTCTGGTTTACAAATTCCCAGTTCACCAGATTCCAGAAGGCTTCCATGTACTTCGGACGCAGGTTGCGGTAGTCGATGTAGTAAGCGTGTTCCCACACATCGCAGGTCATCAGGGGAGTTACACCCTCTTCGGTCAGTGGAGTAGCTGCATTGGAGGTGTTCACGATTGCAACTGAGCCATCAGCCTTTTTCACCAGCCAAGTCCAGCCGGAGCCAAAATTGTTAACGGCACTGGTGGTAAACTCTTCTTTGAATTTTTCAAAGCTGCCGAAAGCGGCAGTGATAGCTTCAGCGATTGCGCCAGTGGCTTCGCCGCCGCCGTTGGGGCTCAGGCAGTTCCAGTAGAAAGTGTGGTTCCACACCTGGGCCGCGTTATTGAATACACCACCAGAGGAGGACTTGATGACTTCTTCCAGGGATTTGTCAGCATCAGCGGTGCCTTCCAGCAGGCCGTTCAGTTTATCTACGTAAGTTTTGTGGTGTTTGCCGTAGTGGTACTCCAAAGTCTCTTCGGAGATATGTGGGGCCAGGGCATTCATCGCGTAGGGGAGTTCGGGCAATTCGAAAGCCATGGTGTCTTCCTTCCTTTGTTTTCGGGTTATTGGTGAGAGCATTCTACACGCGCCGTTTGCCAGAATTAAGCCGGCGCGATTGAATAGGGGAATTTGGGACGATTTCCTCGAACTCAAGGGGGGGGTATATTGATGACAGTGTGCGACTGTCGTCTATTCTTACCAGTGGCCGCTTACTTTTTCGTCAATTTTTGGTATAACTGCCGCAGAATTCGACGAATCTGTCTCGGCTTTGATTGCCACATAGTATTCGATTTACCGGTACCTGGCTGGGCTGTTTTGAACCAGCCGGTACCGAATTCAGCAGATTTAGCTACCGGGTGTATTAATACATGCAACGCAGAGAGCCCACACTGGACGGCAGCGCCGCTATTGAACCAGCACTGGACCCACGGTCACAAAGAGAGAGTGAGACGGCGACTGAACCGCAGGTTATTGTTGAAGAGCGCCGCGGAGGTTTTTCCTTCCTCGGTATGTGTGCACTTGTCCTCGCAATGGGCGGGCTTGCCGCTTCAGGTTTTCTCTACCAGCAGTGGCAAGAGAGCCGTACTCAATTGGTTAATGCCGAAAACCGTATTGCCGATGCGGAGAGCCGGATTGCCGAGCTGGAGAAGCGTTTTAATCTCTCTGACGAGGAATCCACGGCATCTGTTGAGGTGCTAAATGCTAAAGCCAAAGAGAACTCCTCTGAGATTCGTAAACTCTGGGGTGTTGCTTACGATACTAACCGCAAGAGTATCACTGCGAATAAAGCAGCTGTTGCAGCCAATAAGAAGCAGGTTGCTGCACTCAATACCAAGCTGGGCAGCCTCGATGCCAGTGTGAAGAAGATTGCCGCTGTTGAAACTGCATTGTCGGAGCTGCGCAAGAGTAACACCGACAGCAAGCGCGAGATGACGGATAAAATTTCGCGTTTGGAACGACAACTAGCTTCTGTGCGCAGTGACCTGACTATGCGTGTTGGCGCTAATGAGGAAGCTGTGGAGTCTATCGACGCTTATCGACGCTCTGTTAATAAAGATCTGGTGCAATTGCGCGATGCAATTCGCTCCCTGCAGGCCAGCGAGCCAACTGCCTCATCTATGTAGGCATTGCGAGAAATAAAAAAGGGCGAACCCTATGTTCGCCCTTTTTTATTGCCCTGATAAATCAACAAGTCCCTTGCCAAATCAATAACCGGTCTATAACCCTACATTTCGTGTAGAATCGCCGGCCTTGAGACGTTAATCGGAGTTGGGTATGACCACTATCCGCCAGGATGATCTGATCGATAGCGTGGCTGACGCGCTGCAATTTATTTCTTACTACCACCCACAGGACTTCATTCGGGCCCTGAACAAGGCTTATGAGAAAGAGGTCAACCCGGCGGCCAAGGACGCCATGGCACAGATACTGATCAACTCACGTATGTGCGCCGAAGGCCATCGTCCCATTTGCCAGGACACGGGTATTGTGACCGTGAAGCTGAAAGTGGGCATGAATGTGCGCTGGGACGCTGAAATGGGTGTCACCGATATGGTGAACGAAGGTGTGCGTCGTGCCTATAAGAATGCCAGCAATGTGCTGCGAGCTTCTATTCTTGATGACCCTGACGGCGCGCGTAAAAACACTGGTGACAATACTCCAGCGGTCATCCACTACGAGATTGTACCCGGTGATACTGTCGAAGTTTACGTAGCGGCCAAGGGGGGTGGCAGTGAAGCCAAGACCAAGTTTGCCATGCTGAATCCGTCTGACTCCGTAGTGGACTGGGTTTTGAAGATGGTGCCGCAGATGGGCGCTGGTTGGTGCCCGCCGGGCATGCTGGGTATCGGCATCGGTGGTACTGCTGAGAAAGCCATGTTACTGGCTAAGGAGTCACTCCTAGATCCTATCGATATTCAGGAGCTGCAAGAGCGCGGCGCCTCCAGCCGTGCTGAAGAGCTTCGTTTGGAGTTATATGATTCCGTAAACAAACTGGGTATTGGTGCTCAGGGGCTTGGCGGACTGACCACTGTCCTGGATGTAAAGATTAAGGATTATCCTACTCACGCAGCTAACAAGGCAGTGGCGATTATTCCCAATTGTGCCGCTACTCGTCATACGCACTTCACTCTGGATGGCTCTGGCCCCGCGTGCCAGACTCCGCCGAAGCTGGAAGACTGGCCGGAAATTACTCGTGAAGCTGGCAGCAACACTCGCCGTGTCAACCTGGATACCGTCACTGCAGAGGATGTGCAGAGCTGGCAGCCCGGTGAAACCTTGCTACTGAATGGCAAGATGCTTACTGGTCGCGACGCCGCTCACAAAAAAATGGTGGATATCCTAGCGAAAGGGGAGAAGCTGCCAGTGGACCTGACTGGCCGCTTTATCTATTACGTAGGGCCGGTAGATCCTGTGCGGGATGAAGTGGTTGGCCCCGCAGGCCCAACTACCGCGACCCGTATGGATAAGTTTACGCGCACTATGCTCGAAGAGACTGGCCTGCAAGGGATGATCGGTAAGGCAGAGCGTGGCCCAGTGGCAATTGAAGCGATTCGTGACAATAAAGCGGTATACCTGATGGCTGTGGGCGGCGCAGCGTACCTGGTAGCTCAAGCGATTAAAGCCTCCAAGGTAATTGCTTTTCCGGAGCTGGGTATGGAAGCCATCTACGAGTTTGAGGTGGAGGACATGCCAGTAACCGTAGCTGTCGATAGCCAGGGTGAGTCTGTGCATACCACTGGACCGTTGATCTGGAAGGCAAAAATTGAGGAGGGCGTCGTCTAAGGGCTGCCTCAATTTATACAAGCCGGGTCCGCGAGGTTCCCGGCTTTTTTTGTCTTCAAGCTTTTAGGGATTAAGTTTGGCGGGACTAGGTTGTCATCTCAGCTAGTCACTGTAAACAGGCATAGTAAAAGCCTAACCTAATGCCTCAATTAGATTCATCCTGGTGCAGCACACTCCAAAAGCCTCTACATACCCAGCTCTGGGTAAAGCTGCAAAATGGTTTCTCTTAACCAGCGATGGGCGGGGTTATTGGTTTGTGACTTATGCCAAATCAGCTGCAGGCTGACCTTGGGGAAGTCCATAGGCAGCTCAATTGTACGAACAGGTAGTGCTCGGTAATGAGAGAACTTCATCATCCTTGCGGGTACAACGGCAATTAAATCGGTGGTGGCGACTATATGAGGAAAGGAGGATAGGTGTGGGACACGCAGACAAATATTGCGCTGCAATTTATTCGGTCTGGCCAGCCTCTCCATCGGTGAGCCTACGGGGCTTCCCCTCAGCAATGATATTTGTGGTATTGATTGAAAATCCGCTTCAGAGATGGATTTTCCTACCTTCTCATTATGCTCTCCTGCGATCACCACCAATTCCTCTTCGGCAATAATCAGGCTGCTGTAATTGGGAGATTCTAATGGTAAATAATCGATAATTAAGTCGACTTCACCATTGCTTACCATTCTGGAAGTCATCTCTGATTCGTCAGGCAATATTGTGAGCCTTATCCCAGGTGCATACTCTCGTAGCCAGGCACTGAGTCCTGGAATCATAAGGGTTTCCACCACATCGGGTAGAACAATCGAGAAATCCCTTTCTGCCTCATGATGTTCAAAGTCGAGTTGCTGAAAGCTGGATCTCACTGCTCCAAGAGCGGTGTGAATGGAAGGGTGTAGTGACAGGGCACGCTCGGTAGGGCGTAGCCCTTTTGCGGTGCGGATAAAAAGGGCATCGTTATAGGTGGATCTCAAGCGCTTTAAAGCGGCACTTACTGCAGGTTGGCTCATGTGTAGCTTTACTGCAGCCCTAGTCAGGTTACGTTCGACCATCAGGGCATCAAATACAGGCAGTAAATTCAAGTCCATTGATCTGAGATGACTCGACATTATCAATCTCACAAATAATGCTGTTAATTATTATTTATTAGAATTCAATCATCCGCCTGATTATATTTCTGGTCAATCAAATTCTTAAATTTGCTAATGCAATTGATGAGGGGCACCCTTTACATCACTTCTAGAGAGATGTGATCAAACAGCCTGATTCTGATTGTTTATATAGCTTTACGGAATACCAACTCTAATAAAAAGGAGCAGATATGTCGATCAATCACGATGCGGCTACTTTCAGAGCCGGGTACCGGGCACGAGTGAAGAGCCGTTACAGCGGGTGGTTTCATCTATCGGGTATTCTGGCTATTGGCGTCGGAGTTTGTATTTACTGCATATTTCAGTTGGATATGTTAAAACCTTGGGAGTTATTAGTGATCCCCGTAGGGGTTGTTCTATATAACTTTTCTGAATACGCAAGTCATCGTTGGGCTGGTCATAAAAAAATTAGAATTGCAGGAGTTTTTTATCGCAGACATACTGGGGATCATCACAGTTTTTTCTCTCCGCCCCTGTTTTCAATTGATACTACCAGAGACTGGAGGATAGTACTTTTCCCTACTTACTTAACGGCAACTCTTGCTTTAGTGATAGCCCCGAGTTTAGGGTATTTTTTTTCTATTTTCTTGTCGATGAATGCTGCTTACCTCTTGATTGTGACTATTGTAGTAAATCATTTGGGTTATGAATTGTTGCACTTGGGATACCACCAGCCTCTGGATCATTGGTTTCATCGAGTTCCCGTTCTGCGTGAGTTGGCTCAACTACATCGTATACATCATCAACGTAACTTGATGAATCAATGTAACTTTAATTTGACTATCCCCCTGTTTGATTTTTTGCTGGGTACTTTTCATTGGGATTCTATTGGGTATTGCCAGAAGAGCGAGAGTTAGAGCTCTAAAACGTATTTGGTTCAAATAGATCCCGTCTCCTCCAGCTGGGTCAACATTAGCTCTCGAATTATCGGTACAGGTGCATTACCAAAGCTGAGAAATTCTTCGTGAAATTCTTTTAAATTAAATTTTTTCCCGAGTTTCTGCTTTATTTCATCACGCAGAGAAAGTATGTCAGTGTAACCCGCGAAATAACTGGTTAACTGTACTTGGCTCAAGGTGGCTCTCCGCCATTTGCCCTCAGCTTCAGCCTGCTGTTGGAATGCGCCCTGAATCATCAGCTTAAGTGCATCGGCTTCATTAAGGCCTTTTACTTGAACTTCATAATCCAGGATTGTATTGGTGATAGTGCGCAGGTTCCACTTGTAATACATCAGCCACAATTCTGGAGAAAAGTTACCATATCCAGCTTCTAACATCATACGCTCAGCATAGACAGCCCACCCCTCGATCATGGCTCCATTACCTAGAATACTTTTTATAAGGCTGGGGGATTGGTTGGCATAAACCAACTGAGTATAGTGTCCCGGGATGGCCTCGTGGATATTGAGGATCTGCAGGGTGTAGTTATTGTATTCTCGTAGCAGGCTGTCAGCTTGATTGTCGCTGAGCTGTGCCATAGGCATTACATTGTAATAGGTAATGGCATTCTTATTGTAAGGTCCAGGAGCATTGATGGAGGCAACAGCAAAACCTTGAAGGTAAGGTGGAGTGGTGCGTACAATCAGAGGTTTGTTTTTATCCAGTGTTAGCAAGTTATTCTTAGTTACAAAAGTGGCTAATTCTGGAATTTGTTGTTCAACCTTCTCCTTAAAAGTATATTTTGTGGCATGGTGTTCGGATAGTTTATCTAGTACCTTTTGGATCTTGAGTTGCTTATCTGAAGGTGGGGCTTCTTTAGGATAATATCTGGGCCAGAGTTTTTCTGATAGCTCTAGCATTTTATCTCGAACTAATATCTTTTCTTCCATTGCAAGCTCGTAAAGTTCGGCTGCACTTATACCAATCTGGATATCAAAATTGAATTTTTCCTCGTAGAGTTTTTCGCCAATACGAAAATCGCGGAATTTTCCAGTTTTTTCCAGTTTTTTTTGTAGTTTCTTCAGGAATGTAATATAGCCTTGGATAGCCTGGCGAGTTACTTCCAGGCGCTGTTGGAAAACTGCTTTTTCATCGTCGAACAATTGGCTGTTTACTGCTTTCTTTTCTGTCTCTTCACCGAATACTTCCATGGCCCCTTCATTTTGCTGGATAGCCAGTGCCAGTTGAGGGGCGGCGGGCCTGCGGATGTTATGCATAGCAGCTTGATAATATTCCGGTACCTTGCGCATACGAGTACTAAAAGTTCGTAAGCGTTGCTCTAAAGGTGCATACTCCGTATTCAATATAAGGGCAAAAGGATGAGAAACATTGTAATTGGAGGGGTCCCATTCAAAAGATTTGAAGGTGGTATATTCCCACTGTAAACGCAGAAGGAAGTTTAAGATCAATGCCAAGTCAGTACGTGCGTTGATGCTCAGCTGATCTATGTTCAGTGCATTAAACTTTTCTTCATAAGTCTCTGCAAAATCCAGCAAGTATTTCCGGTAGGCCTTATTGGGTACCTGTATCTGGGTGGCGACATCATAGTAGCCCTCACGAACAGCCCAGGACGGAAAAAGACGCCAGAGCCCATTAACGAACTGTTCACTCAATTGCTGGAAAGTCAGCTCTGTCTCAGCCCGCATTTCTGCGATAGTTTCGGACTCCGGGGGGGTAATACGGTTCTTATCCAGACTCTGTGGACCGCAGGCACTAGTTGAGAGGAATGACAGTAATATCAACATACACAAAAGGGCTTTCATAAGAGTCCTTGCTTCGCTGAGCTTCTAATACCTGGGGGCTGTTCAAAAATTAACACACTTGATGGCGTTGCTGCGGCTGGTCGGCACCAAATGTCTCCAACAGTGGCTTACCCCGCTGCTTTTAGCAGGCTGTTTCATATTGGCGTGTTAAAACCGTATAAAATGCCTTTTTTGAGTGTGTGCTTGTTTCGTTGGGGAGCCCCGGTTAGAGTGGAGCCCACGCTAAATAGCCGATAATAAACAAGGTGTTGAGGACTCATTTATGACCGAACTCGCCCAACAACAATGTGAAGCCTGCCGAGCAGATGCGCCCCTGGTCAGTGATAACGAACTTCCTGGATTGCTGCGTCAGATCCCAGATTGGACCCCAATGACCCGAGAGGGCATCATGCAACTGGAGCGCGTGTTTAAGTTCCGTAACTTCAAGCAGGCTCTGGCGTTTACTAACCGTGTTGGTGCTATTGCGGAAGAGGTGGGGCACCACCCCGCGTTGCTTACCGAATGGGGTAAGGTTACTGTGACTTGGTGGAGTCATGAGGCTAAGGGCCTGCACAAGAATGACTTTATTATGGCTGCACGTACTGACCAGCAATTGGATGCTGAGTGATAGCACCTCTGGGGCCGCTCTGCGGCCTCTGTCCCTAAGTGCCCGGCCCTGACCCCAGGTTGGAAATGATCATCGAAGATACCTGCCAACTGGCTGCCCTCTCTGGAAGTCCCCGAGTAAGCCCGTAGATTTCAGACAATCAGTCAAAATAGCAGAGAAAGACTCTATCTGTAAGAACAGAAATTGTGTGCCCTGGATAAAAGGAGAGAGATTTTGTCTGAGTACACTTCCACAGTAGTCTGGCAGCGCGACGACCAGATTTTTACCGATAATCAATACAGTCGCGCTCATATCTGGCAATTTGATGGTGGCCTGTCCGTCCCGGCTTCCTCCTCCCCTCATGTGGTTCCCATTCCATATTCGGTTGCAGAGAATGTTGACCCGGAAGAAGCTTTTGTCGCTGCACTTTCCAGTTGCCATATGCTGTTCTTCCTGGCCATTGCTGCCAAGCGAGGTTTTGTGGTGGATGAGTATCGTGATGAAGCAGTTGGTCTAATGGATACGAATAAGGAGGGCAAATTGGCAATGACCAAGGTTACTCTGCGCCCCCTGGTGCGTTTTTTTGGAAATAAGAAGCCCAGTAGGGAGCAGCTGGAAAAAATCCATCATCTTTCACATAAACAGTGTTTTATTGCCAATTCTGTTAACTCGGAAATAGTTACAGAAATTCGCGAGGATTAGCTGACCTATTAAGTGTTGTGATTTATTAAGGGGTATTTAATATATTATGTATACAGTGGTAGAGAACGTGGCTCCCGTTGAAGGCTTTCTTCGTTTGAGGGAAGTTGCTGGACTTACCCCGAGAACCAGAGCGGCTGCGGAAAAGGGCTTACCCAACAGCTTGTATGGCATCCACATCAAAATAGGCTCACAGACTATTGCTATGGGACGGGTAGTAGGGGATGGAGCCCTGAATTTTGAAATTGTTGATGTTGCTGTCGATCCAAAATACCAGGGGCAAGGTTTAGGGCGCTTGGTGATGAGGTATATGATGTCTTATTTGGATCGGGAGGCCATGCCTTCAGCTTATATTACTCTTATGGCGGATGTACCGGAGCTATACGAGAAGTTTGGATTTAAGCTAAGCAGCCCTGAAATTGAGGGGATGTACATGTTGAAGTAGATTTACATCAAAGTATGTAAAATCTTGGCTGTAATTAAGACCATATGGAATGTCGGACCGAGTGTTTGATATTAAATGGTGTTTTCGGGTTAACTTGTACATCTTGTATTTCTTTCTGTTTATTTTTTTAGTGGCTGAAATACTTTCGTGATATCTCCAACCAATTGGGGGTTCTTTGGGTCGGCAACCCGCTTTCCTGTGCCTTTTGAAAAATCAATTCCATGTAAATCTACCCAAACAATATTTGGATTTTTAACCCAGTTGAAATAGTAAATTCGGCGTTTTAAATCAATCACCGAAAGCCACCAAGTGGGGTAAGTAGCTGGTTCTTCAGGCCCTTCTTCCTGATTGGGGCGACTGTAAGGTGCGCCAAAAGGAACGGCCACAGTGCGAATAGCACTTAGGAGGTAAGCGACTGCCTGAATATCATTGGCAGGTTTTGGTAGATTGTGTTGATAGTAAGATAATCTAACAAAACGGTCAGCGCCATCAATCCCTCCTGGAACAGATTTAAGTCCTCCAAAGCCTTGGTAAAAAGGCAGGTTTTGAAGCTGCCATCCATAAGGTGGGTCATTTGTCATAACCGAAAATTTCTTACCGTGATGTACAACTAATTTACCATCGATTATTTCGAAGATAGCTGAATCACCGCTTGGGTCCTCTATTGCCATATGTGCACCAAGTACTTCGCCACCAATTTTCACTGGCGATATGCGTATATTTTTCATCCCGATGACAGCATCTGCGACTGTAGCATGGTTATCGAGAATAAAACGCAGCCAGCGCATATAGGATACCCCTGGCGTATTATTTGGTTTGGCGTAGCCGGTTGCTCCAAGATATAGAATATGTGCCGTTAGACCTTTTTCGTTAATTCCGTCGGTAGCACCGTCATTATTTGAGAAGCCATATTGGCGGGCATAGGGAATAATACTTTGTACAACACTTCCATATTTTGAAGTCCATTTGGCGGGGTTATGGCCATCCTCACCAATCATCTTCATGCCTCGAGGATTTATATAAAGAATATCCTCAAAAGAATGTCCCCAATCCATTGATCTGGCGGCAAAAACACCTTGCTCGGTATTCCAGGCAACCCGGGAGCATGCATAGAGTTTGAATGGCCAAAAAAGTAGAAGCAGTGAGATAATCAGTAGCACTCTTCTTATAGTTACCTTGATCATTGCACGACTCGCCTTTTTGGCGTGGATGAAAGATAAGTAGTTTAGCTTCTTTCTTATGAGCTCTAATATGCACTGACTAACCTTGGCGGATATCTACTCCTAGTCTTTGTTTAGTTAGGCGAAGTACCGGGAGCGAGTGAGATTTTTATTTAATGAGGTTGGCTGGAAAAGTCTTGGCTGAATTGTCATTTAGTATAAATTAGTCGAAGTCAATGTTTTAAATGATAAGGGTATAGGTATTAGCATTAAAGAAATTTATCTTGCTAGTTTAAGATAGTAGTCTTTATGTTTTTTGTAGCTTTATTTATATTGGCGGGGGCTATGGAACCTTATTTGATGTAGCCCCGAATAAACAAATACTCGATAATTTGGCTGGAATCTATGACAACATTAAAATGTCTAATGGGCAGTTTTTGGTGCAGGGGAAAAGGTTGCAGGCTTTCCTGACTCTACTGAGAGAGTGAAGACCTGGGCAAAATAGGACACATTATTGCCTTTTATGGTTGAGTCGCAGATCAGGGAAAATAGGGCCCTAATAGTTAACAAAAGTAATATTATCGATAAGTACGATGTAGTAATGGATAAGCGAATCGATTCCACCATGTTTATACTTTCGGCAGCAATGGCTGCCATGAAATTGGTTGTCCTTTCTGGGCTAGGTGAATCCTACTATCCTGATTGGAGTAGTCAGATGCTTCATGGCAATTAAGGCGTTTTTTTAGAGTGAGGGATGAATGGGTGAGGGCCAATTATTTAATTGACCTACTTGCATTTTTTAGTGTAGGCGTTGATTCTAACGAAATTACGCTAAATAAACACAAAGTAATTACCTTGGAAGTTTTGAATGAGGAGCGGGAGTGCTGGGTACCTCCACTCACTTCCTATCGGAAAGGTGAATTGAAAAAATATCCAGTTCTTTAGTTTCTTGATGTAGATTTAAATAGCTTCTTTCCTGTTTTACTGGCACGGTTAAACAAATGGTCTCTGATACTACTCCAATTATTCCTGGAATGATTCTTGTTGGAATTATAAGCCAGGAATGAGTAAGAGATAGCTCACCAAACAGGCTGCAGATTAACTATGCTGGATATCGAAATGGAGCATTAGGTATTACTGAGATTAATGAAGATTGTCCGACTTCAGGATGGCAAGTCCTAGCAGGTTGTTTATTTGCAAGGTTTTAAGCTATCTATCATTTTTATTCATTCCCCAAGACTTTTAATGTTTACTCTGCGATTGCTCCCGGTATATAGTAGGGCGATCAGGTTTTACTGAAGAAATGTACCGATTTTGTATGAAGTGAGCCACTTGATAAATACAAGTTATGTATAGCTACATCTCAATGAATCAGCATGTATTTCTCAAGGGAAATCATGTCTCAGAATTTATTGGTCTGTATGTTGATTCTGTGATATATGGTTTATAAGAAAAGTATTACACGATGTCCGTTATTGGTTTCTATAGCGAATTAAGACCTGTTTAAAGGTTATATGATTGATAGTCAGGCCAGGTTTTTTTGGTGAGCAATATTGAGGGATGTTATCAATTTTTATTGTTATAGTCGGTTATGCAATAAGTGGTTCTGGGTTGATGTTGATCGGGCAATATAGTTCCTTAAGTTGAATGCTGAATACTCAGAAACTTACAAAGTGTTGAGTAGCTTGGCTGAAGCCTATATAGTCAAAGGAGATATGAAGTAGGCTTTAGGGTACTATGGAAAGCCCCGTCATTTAATTTTGAGAATTAGCCCGCAAGAATTGGAATAGCTGAAGCAAAAGTTGAGCAATTCTTGTTCTAAAAATTTCAAATGTAGAGTTATAAAAAATTTATAGTTTTAGCGGCCTGGTAGAGAATCTATTAAATTCTTCAGGCCGCTTTATTAAGTGTTGTGAAATTTAGTTAGCGTTGATGATTTTATAGTGAGTCAATCATCTGGAATTAAATTATTTTCCGGATTGTAATAGCAAAAAGCGTGATCCAGGCTCTTGCGAAAGCAGTAGGGGTCTTTTGCTTCTGCTTCTCCCCACAATCCTAGATTGGAGTAGTATGCAAACTCTTGCTCAATCTCGAATTTATCCCCGCAATAGTAGGCATAATTCCAAGCGGCTCCTCTTGCGACCATTTCTTGATTGATGTTGTACCCATTTACAAACAGATAGCCAGTTTCTCTGCCGTACTGATCCCTCCCTGTAGATTGGAAATCCACAGAGCCAAATGACAATAAATAATTCAGGGTTTGAGTAGCCTCTGGGCCATACGTTTGCGTACTGGGATAGGTTTCCGGTGCATCAATACATTGAAGGCGTATCTCAACATATTCACCAGAAATATATCCGTGAACTGTGTCACCATCTATTATCCTGTAGTTAGTCAGTGGAGCTGCTTGCAATGAACTGGAGAATGCACACAACAAGATTAATCGTTTCATCGGAGTTATCCGGGTTGTTGTTTTATGTGCGCAGGATAGGGAGCATTTATTACGTGTTCATTTATAAATTGTGATAGTAATAAATAGTTTTTATTAAAGGGGGGGAGTGTTTTTAGAGAAATATAGAGATATTCCTTAACTCTAAAAGGTAAGTGTCTAAGATCTCTCCGGAAATTTTAATTTTTAAACGAAATTGTCAAGGCCCTCAAAATATGATGGCCCTGGCGTAAAGTAATATTAAACTTTTTTCAGTTCTCTTCGCTCATACTTCCCTATGTGCTGCCCAAAGTAAGAATTCCCGGTTGCCATCGCCACCTTTAATTGGACTGTCAATGTATTCTTTGATCTCAAGTCCTAGTTCATCACATAAATGTGTGATTCTCTGGCGCACCTGTGGGTAGAGATTTGTATCGCGCACCAAGCCCCCTTTACCAATACCTTCGGGACCAACTTCAAATTGTGGTTTTACCAGGGTCAACAATTGGCCTTTTGGTTTTAAAAGAGGGGGTAGCTGCGGCAGTATTAATGTTTGGGAAATAAAGGATACGTCCATAACGATGGTATCAAACCCGTCGTCTCCATAGGGAGCTATCTGAGAGGCTTCCAGGTGGCGAGCATTAATACCCTCAAACAGGTGCATACGTGGGTCCACCAGGAGTTTCTGTGCCAACTGGCCCTGACCAACATCTACTCCTACGACAGATTTTGCGCCTTTCTGCAACAGACAGTCGCTGAATCCGCCGGTGGAACAACCGATATCCAAGGCGTGCCACCCCTTTGGGTTTAAGCCTGTGTGATCGAGAATGGCTGCCAGCTTTAATCCGGCACGGGAGACATACTGATCTTCCGGTAACGGTGTGACATTAAGGGAACAATCGTCACTGACTAATTGCCCGGCTTTGCGTGCTAGTTCCAGGGGGCCGCCTTCAGATAGCATGACCCTGCCGGTATCAACCAGCTTTTTGGCGTGAGTGCGGGAATTGGCGAGTTTTCTCTTTACGAGCAATTGGTCCAATCGGGTCATCTTCTGCAATGCAATCCTGTCAATATGGTTAAGAATACAGTGGCCATGCTAACCTCTGGCTCCCGTAGGTAGAAGTGCGGCCCTCGTTTTTGTAGGGCTAGTCTTTAGGTAGGAGGACGTCAGTCGATGGCAAAAAGCGTTTTGGATAAGTTCAAGATTCGTAAAGGAAAGGTATTTGAAGCGCCTTTAGAAGGGGCCTTTGGACGCCTGGTGACACCTTTCGAAGAATTTATCCATCGACAAAGCAGCAGCGGCATTTTACTGATGCTTTCTGCGCTGGCTGCACTGATTATTGCCAACTCCCCCCTGGAAGACGCGTACAAACACCTGCTGCATATGCCTATCAGTCTTAGTGCAGGGGAGTGGGAATTTTCTCTTTCCCTTCATCACTGGATTAATGATGGCCTGATGGCAATCTTCTTTTTTCTGGTAGGCCTGGAATTGAAGCGCGAATTTATGGTGGGCGAGCTTTCCGACTTGCGCCAAGCGGTATTGCCGGTAATGGCAGCCATTGGTGGCATGGTGGTTCCGGCCCTGATCTACGGCGCCTTTAATTCTGGCGGTGAGGCAGAGCGTGGCTGGGGTATCCCTATGGCTACAGATATTGCCTTTGCAGTGGGGTGTATTGCGTTACTGGGTAACAGGGTGCCCCGGGCGGTAGTAACCTTCCTGGTGGCCCTGGCCATTGTGGATGACCTGGGTGCCATCCTGGTAATAGCAATCTGGTATACCGAACAGGTAAACCTGACTGCGCTGATTGCTTCGGGTTGCCTGGTGGTGATTATGTGGCTGTTAAAGGCTGCCGGTGTGCGCCGCTCCCCAGCTTATGTTTTTGTTGGGGTCTTGTTGTGGTATGAACTCTACCTGGCCGGTGTTCACGCAACCATTGCCGGCGTTATTACCGCTATGGCATTGCCTGCCAAACCTAAATATGACCCGGTGGCGTTCAGTACTTTTGTAAAAGATATTATTCGCAGCTTTGATCGCTGCTTCCGCCCGGGAGACAAGATTATTGCCAATGATGCTTTGCGTGCTCGAGTCATGGCTCTGGGTAATGGTGTGAACCTGGCACAGTCTCCCCTGCAGCGCATGGAAACCCGGTTGCATACCCCGGTGGGCTTCCTGGTAATCCCCATCTTTGCCCTGGCCAATGCGGGTATTCCGTTCGACAGCTTTACCAGCACTACTGCGGTGATTAACCCTGTTACTTTGGGGGTTATTGCCGGCTTGGTGATCGGTAAGTTGGTGGGTATCGTGGGTGCTACGTGGATTGGCTGGAAGTTGGGGTGGGGCAAGCTGCCTAATTCGGCGAACTTCCAACATATTGTTGGGGTGGCATTACTAGGCGGTATCGGCTTCACCATGTCGATATTTATTGCCGAGCTGGCGTTTAGCACCCAGGCGGATCTGTTGATTCAGGCCAAGGCGGGCATTCTGTTAGCCTCTGTGATCGCCGGTATCGCTGGTTTTCTGGTGTTGCGTAGTGCACCTGTGTCAGAAGAATTTGAAGGTGTGCACCTGGAGGTAGAAGACGAGGAGGGCCTCGGGGAGAGTGCAGCGGACGAGCACCCTGGAAAACATAGCTAAGTTCCTGTCGTCATTTTGATTGTGGGCCCCTGCCTTGTGGGGCTGCGGTTCCCACCAGAGACAATTCATCACACAATCAATATCGGTATTAAATGGGTCGAGCGAGAAATAATAATGATGCAAGCGATTAAAGCGGTGGGTCTGTTGCCGATGCTAGCTGTACCACTGTTTTTGGGTGCATGTGAAGGAAAAAAAGCCAGTGAGACCCATACGGCAATACCACCGAAGGTTATTGAGGCAAAACAGGCTATGGAAGAAGCGAAGGGCGATTTATCTATTGACGATGTGGCAAGGGCGTATGTTTCCCTGGTACTGGAGCTGGGTAATCATGACAAGATCTATGTGGATGCTTTTTACGGCCCAGCCGAGTGGCGTGAGCAGGCACAGCAAAGTAGCGCGACCACGGCAGAAATTGCCCAGCGTGGGGAGGCGCTACTTGAACGGTTACCGGTCGGTAGAGAAGCAGATGGTTCTATGGGTGGCCTTCGTCTTCACTACCTGAAAACCCAATTGGGGGCTTTGGTGGCCCACGCTAAGCGCCTTTCCGGTGAAAGCGAACGCAACTTCGCCCAGGAGGCCCGCGAGCTGTATGACACCCAGCCACCTAAGCAGGACTTTGCCAGGTTTGAGCCCCTGCTTACGGAGTTGGAAGAGTTGCTACCGGGTGACCAGCCACTGAGTGAACGGGTACAGGCATTTCGCAGTAATTTTGAGATTCCCGCAGACAAGCTTGAGGCGGTATTCGATGCGTCAATTAGAGAGTGTCGTCTGCGTACCAAGCAGTACATTCCGTTGCCGGACAATGAGAACTTTGTACTGGAGTATGTCAGCGACAAGCCCTGGAGCGGTTACAACTGGTACCAGGGGGGCTCCCACAGTTTAATCCAGGTGAATGGTGGTCTGCCGATCACTATTGATCGCGCTATAGATCTGGGGTGCCATGAGGGTTATCCCGGTCATCACACCTACAATGCGCTGCTGGAGCAATCCCTGGTGAAAGAGCGCGGCTGGGTGGAATACAGTGTTTACCCTCTGTTCAGCCCTCAGTCTCTTATTGCCGAGGGCAGTGCTAACTATGGTATTGAGCTGGCCTTTCCTGGTGAGGAAAAGACCCGCTTTGAGATGGAAGTACTCTACCCCCTGGCCGGGCTGAATCCGCAGAATGCTATAAAGTACGATCGCGTTATGGCGCTAGTGGATAAGTTGAGCTTTGCCGGTAATGAGATCGCGCGCCAATATATTGATGGGGAAATCGAAGGTGATGATGTGCCGGCGCTATTCGAGAAGTACACCCTGATGAGCCCGGCCAAAGCCAAGCAAAGAAAGGACTTTGTGGATGCCTATGGCGCCTATGTCATTAATTATAACTGGGGGAAAAAGCTGGTGGCGGATTATGTAGAGCGCGGTACAGATAATACCGATGAGCGCTGGCACCGTTTTGCCAAACTGCTGTCCTCACCGCGCCTGCCATCTTCATTGGATTGGTAGGGTTTTATTATGTTGAGAGTGGCGATGAGGAATTATCTGCTATCTCGCCCTGAGGCTATTGAGGATTTTCCCTTTGGTCCAGATGTGGCGGTATACAAGATCAAGGGGCGAATGTTTGCTACCCTCAGCCGTTACCGTGGAGTGGATGCCTCCAATCTGAAGTGTGATCCGGATGAGGCTCAGGCCTTGAGGGATATCTTCCCCGGTGTGCTGCCGGGGTACCACATGAACAAGAAGCACTGGAATACGGTGTTGCTGGATGGCACAGTGCCAGATTATGAGATTGAGCGGATGGCAGATCGATCCTATGGATTGGTAGTAAAAGGCCTGCGCAAGATAGAGCGGCAGTCCCTTGAATTGGCCTATGGCGCCGATATCCTATACCGCTAACAGTACAACAAACCAATACGCAGACGTGACTCAGGAGAGTTTGTGAACGAATTTATTGTCGATGTAACGGCAGAAAACGCCCAGCAAGTATTGATTGAAGAATCCATGAAGCGCCCGGTACTGGTGGATTTCTGGGCGGACTGGTGTGAACCCTGCAAGCAGTTAATGCCAGTATTGGAAAAACTGGCTAACGAGTACGCTGGTCAGTTCCTGCTGGCCAAAGTGAACGCGGATACCGAGCAGATGATTGCCGGCCAGCTGGGAGTACGCAGCCTGCCGACGGTGATGTTATTGAAAGATGGTCAACCGGTGGATGGCTTTGCGGGCGTGCAGCCGGAAGCCCAGATCCGCGAAATACTGGACAAATATCTGCCCAAGCCCTGGGATATAAAGTTGCAGCAGGCCCAAGCACTTATTGGTGAGGGTAAGGTGGATGAGGCTTTACCTCTGTTGCGCCAAGCTTACACTGAGTCCTCAGAGCGGGCAGATATTGCCAAGCAGCTGGCAGCAGTATTACTAGACCAGAATCGCGCCCAAGAAGCGGAAACTGTGCTGGGCAAAATCCAGCTTGCAGATCAAGATGCAGAGTACCAGCAATTGATGGCCCAGCTGGAATTGAAGCTGCAGGCCGCGGATACTCCGGAAATCCAGGCATTGCAGAAGGCGCTGGAACAGAATCCCCAGGACTATGACTCCGCCTACCAGTTGGCGGTACAGTACAGCCAGGCGAACCGTCACCAGGAAGCCCTGGAGCTATTACTGGATATACTTCGCAAGGATATGAACTTTGCCGATGGCGCAGCCAAGCAGGCATTCCTGGATATTGTAAAAAGCCTCGGTACTGGAGACCCTGTTGCCATCCAATACCAGCGCAAACTGATGACAATGATGTTTTAAATCATTATGAATTGATGCTGGGCTTTGCCGTACGAAAGAGGCCTTAAGGGCCTCTTTTTTATTCCCCACTATGAGCTGCTGCTATGTATAAGTTTTGTATTTATATTCCCGAATCCCATCTCGAAGAGGTGAAGCAGGCCCTTTTTGCTGCTGGTGCGGGGCGCATTGGTGATTACGATCATTGTTGCTGGCAAGTGCTGGGTACTGGCCAGTTCCGTCCATTACCAGGTAGCCAGCCATTTATTGGTGAATCCGGGGAGGTGGAGCAGGTATCAGAGTATCGCGTGGAAATGGTATGTGCGGATGAACATGTCGATGCCACACTGCAGGCACTTTATGGTGCCCACCCCTATGAAGAGCCCGCTTTTGACCTGTGGCGCCTGGATGATCGTTGCAATATAGCTATTAAGCAAAGGCAGGAGACAAGAGAGTTTCCCACCGCTTAGATTCTAGAGGTTGTCTAAGGCTTGTTGGCGCTGCAGGCTTTTCTCTTGCAACGCTTGCACTTCTTTAAGAAGTTGGGAAATCCGGCTATCGGCTCCAGCGCTCTCCTGCGGGGGAGTCGCTTGGGCATGCGGAGGCTCCTCATTGGCAGAGACCTGAGTGCCTGGTACTGTGTTGATGGGCTTTACCCGGTGGATACGTATTGAGGTATCCAGCCCTTCAGGCACTGAGTCAGAGAAGTGCCAGTTTCCCTCTCTATCCTGCCAAGTGAAGACTTCAGTGGCGGGTGTTTCACTTTGAACTGGGGATATCAATCCACTGGACTTCACAAAGCTTTCCAGTTGCTTTGCAGATTGCTGTGAAGTGGAAGTGACTGTGTGCAGTGCACGTTGCCCTTGGTGGCGCACATTGTCTATTGTCTTCTGGTCCGGCAACCAGTCACTGGGAGACATTATTGGTTTGCCCTCTGGGTCAGGCAGAATCATTGATAAACCTACGCCTACCAGGAGCAGGACCGCAAGCATATAGGCATATTTCATCGGAACATCCTTTTACAATCTGGTGAGGCTGTGTTTCTCCGAGGTCTTGGGGTAACAGCTAGCCTTCATTCGCCATATAAGTTTGATGTGGGTTTGCCGATTACAGTTTGAGTTTTCGTGAAATTACGCCGCGGTGCAGTTGGTATTGCCCCAGTTTGCTGTCCTCAAAGTAGTGCTCGAGAGTTTTGTGCATAATGGGAAAGGCAATTTCACGCCAGGGGATGTCCACTTCGCGAAATAATTCCACTTCCAGGGATTCCGGTCCAGGCCCAAAATTGGTATCTGTCAGCTCACCGCGGTACATCAGGTAGACCTGATTGATATGGGGGATGTCATAGACCGAGTAGAGGCCATCCACACGGATGTTGGCGCGAGCTTCTTCCCATGACTCCCGTAGGGCACCTTCTTCGCTACTCTCCCCGTTTTCCATAAAGCCTGCAGGTAAGGTCCAGAGACCCAGGCGCGGCTCAATAGCGCGTTTGCACAGCATCACCCGGTCTTCCAGGTATGGCAGTACACCGACGATAACGCGCGGGTTTATGTAGTGAATGGCGCCGCAGTTGCCGCAGAGGTGGCGGGGGCGATCATCACCCTTTGGAATGGAAAACGTGACGGCACTACTGCCGCATTGGCTGCAAAATTTCATGTCGTCAGTATACCTATGCAAGATTCCAGCGTCAGCTCCCAGAATTTTGACGCCTATAGTTGTTAATAGACGTTGATGTATTTAAGGCGGTGTCTTCTCTGCCATGGCGCGTTTTTTATTTTTTTGGCTGATCCTATTTGTCTTATACGCCTGTGGTGGCAAGGGCGATGAAGAAAAAACGCCGCCACCGCCTCCAGTCGAGGTGCTCGTGGTGCGAGAGCAGCCTGTTATTCCGCGCTTTGAATTTGTCGGTAGGGTAGAAGCCACTGACGAGTACAAAGTGCGCCCCCGGGTAGAGGGGTATATTCAAAGCCGCAACTTTAAAGAAGGCGATACCGTTCAGAAAGGCCAATTGCTTTTTGAAATCGACCCACGTCCTTTTATTGCAGAGTTGGATAATCAGAGCGCTAATTTGGAGCGCACTGAGGCCTCGTTACGGGTTGCCGAGCGTAATTTCCGCCGAGGTCGCACCCTCGTAGCAACCGGTGCTATCAGCCAAGTGCAGATGGATGAACTGATGGGCACGTACGAGGAGACAAAATCCCAGGTGGATGCGGATCGCGCCAAAGTCGAAAGCGCCAGACTGGATCTATCCTACACCAAAATTTATGCGCCACTCACAGGTCGTATCGGTCGCACGGATTTTACCGAAGGCTCCCTGGTGGGCCCTAATTCTGACCCCCTAACGACCATCGTTAAGATGGACCCAATTTATGTACTTTTCGAGGTGCCTGAAGATCAACTTTATGCTGTTCAGGTGGATGCGGAGCGACGCCGGCGAGAAGGACTGCCCCCCACCAGTTTGGATGTGCGTATAGAACTGCCGGATGGCAATTTTTACCCCTACAAAGGCAACATAGTTTTTATCGACAACCAAATAGACCCAAATACCGGATCAGTGGCAGTACGCGCCCTGTTTCCCAATCCAGGGCAGTTGCTGGTACAGGGTCAATTTGCCCGAGTTTCCATTTTGGTATTTACCGGCAGTGAGGCATTGAAGCCATTAGTGCCACAGTCATCTGTGCTGGAGGATATGCAGGGTCGCTATGTGTTTGTACTGGGTCGAAACAATATCGCGGAAAAACGCTATTTAACCCTGGGTCAACGCGAGGGGGAACTTTGGGCGGTGAATGATGGGCTGGTTGCCGGTGAGTCGATAATCGTCAATGGCCTGCAGCGGGTTCAGGCCGGAAAACCGGTAACACCGCAAAATACACCACGCAATCCCTATGATGCCGCAGCGAAGCCGGCGGAACCCACAGGAGAAGGTGGCTCACCAGCGCAGATGCAGTCAAAGGGTGCGAAGAAAGGAGAGCCTGGTAAAGGAGAGGATGAAAGTACGCTCCCGGGTTATGAGGGAGAGGCAGATGACTATAAGTAGTCCCGAAAGGGCGGGGGGCATCTAGCGGCTTTATGATCAGTGCCTTTTGTATCCGGCGGCCCCGTTTCGCTTTTGTAATATCCATACTGATCTCCCTTGCGGGGATTTTATCCCTGCCCTTATTACCAGTAGCCCAGTTCCCTGAAATTACTCCTGCGACTATTAATGTCACTACCAACTATGCAGGCGCCAGCGCGGAGGTGATGCGCGATAGTGTCGCTGTGCCAATTGAGTCACAGGTCAATGGGGTGGAAGGCATGGATTATATGTCTTCAACCAGTGGCAATGATGGCTCCTATAGCCTGACGGTCACTTTTAAATCCGGTTACGACGACGATATTGCTCAGGTAAATGTTCAGAATCGGGTAGAGCAGGCAATGCCTCAACTACCAGAGGATGTAAAACGGGATGGTGTAGTGGTTTCCAAGAAGAGTACTACGCTACTGCTTGTCGTTAATTTATTTTCGCCAGACCAGAAATTCGACGAGCTATTCCTGGCCAACTATGCGGAAATTTACCTAAAAGATGAGCTGGCCCGTGTTTCGGGAGTGAGCAGTGTTGTTATTTTTGGTTCGCGTAATTATGCCATGCGGTTGTGGTTGGACCCCAATCGTATGGCAGCACTGGATGTTACTGCCCAGGATGTAATCAGTGCGGTGCAGGCCCAGAACGTTCAGGTGGCGGCAGGGCAGATTGGCTCGCCACCTATCCGCAAGGATCAGCAATTTCAGTACAATATTCTGGTGCAGGGACGTCTGGTTAGCCCTCAGGAATTTGAAGATATTACTATCCGCGCCAAGCCCGATGGCGCCATGGTTAAGGTTAAGGATATAGCCAGGGTCGAACTTGGGAGTCAATCCTACTCGTCCTATGGTCAGTTGGATAACGAGCCTTCGGCAGTGATGGGGGTCTATCAATTACCTGATGCAAATGCCTTGGATGTGGCTGAGGGCATTAAAGAGAAGGTGGCGCAGCTCTCTCAACGTTTCCCTGAAGGGCTCACTGCAGAAGTTCTTTATGACACCACTCTCTTTGTGGAGGCCTCGATTAAGGAAGTGGTGCAGACACTGTTTATTGCCTTGATTTTGGTAATACTGGTGGTGTTCCTGTTTTTACAGGACTGGCGCTCCACTCTGATTCCCGCTATCGCCATCCCGGTATCTCTGGTCGGTACCTTCGCTCTGATGCTGGCATTTGGTATGACCATCAATACCATCACCCTGTTTGCGCTGATCCTGGCCATTGGTATTGTGGTGGACGATGCAATTATTGTGGTGGAAAACACCCAACGCCTGATGGGGGAGGGGTTGCCTCCCAAAGAAGCGGCACTGGAATCTATGCGAGAAGTTACCGGGCCGGTGATCGCTACCACCTTGGTGTTGTTTGCCGTATTTGTGCCGGTAATGTTGATGCCGGGTATTACCGGAAAAATGTATCAACAATTTGCCATTACTATTTCTATGGCGGTGGCTATTTCCTCATTAAATGCGCTTACGCTGAGCCCGGCACTGTGTGCCAGTATTCTTAAACCCGGTAAAGATGGAGAAGTTGCCGGAATTAAAGAGACCGGAGCATTTGGTTTCTTTAATAAACTGCTCCATCGCTCCACCAATTTCTATGTGGGCATGGTTAAGGCCTGTGTGAAAATTCCACTGATTGGTATCCTTTCTGTTATCGGGCTTTTTCTTTTTACCGCCTGGTTATTTACCAGTATTCCCACCGGATTTATTCCCGATGAGGACCAGGGCACTTTTATGTTGCATGTGCAGCTGCCGGATGGTTCATCCCTGGAGAGGACTGGACCAGTGGTTGATCAGGTCACGGATATTCTGTTGGAAGAGCCGGCCATGGCCCATGTGGTAGGGGTGCCGGGTTACAACCTGCTCACCAACAGTGCCTCCTCCAATACGGCCATGATGTTTGCGGTGCTGAAACCCTGGGACGAACGAACAAACGAAGAAGATCATCAGTTTGCCCTGATGGATCGCCTGCAGAAAAAACTGGCAGCGATACCCAATGCGCAGATTATGCCTTTCGCAATTCCGCCGTTACCGGGTATAGGTACCGTGGGTGGATTCGAATTTGTACTTGAGGATTTACAGGGGCGCAGTATTCTGGAACTCACCCAGGTTTTATTTGACCTGCTGGGTAACGCTAACCAGCGTCCAGAAATTGCTCAGGCCTTTACCAGCTTCCAGGCCAGCACTCCCCAACTGGAATTAAAACTGGACAAAGAAAAAGCCCATGTGCTCGGAGTGCCCCTGCCGGAAGTCTATTCCACTTTGCAGACATTTCTTGGTGGCTATTACATCAATGATTTCAATCTGTACGGCAAAGTATTCCGGGTGATTGCCCAAGCTGATGCGCAATTTCGCGATGAGGAAGAAAACCTGGCGGGCTTCTATGTGCGTGCCAATAGCGGTGGCCTGGTGCCGGTGACTTCAGTTGCCACTATCACCCCGATCGTCGCTCCGCAAACAATCACCCGCTATAACTTGTACAACAGTATCACTATCAACGGTGCCCCTTCGACCGGTTACTCCAGTGGACAGGCTATGGATGCAATGGAGGAGTTGGCCGAAAACCTGCCGGAGGGGTATGGCTATGAGTGGACAGGGATCAGTTTGCAGGAAATAACTTCGGGTAATCTGGCTCCAATCCTGTTCAGTCTGGCCATTGTGTTTGTATACCTGTTCTTGGTCGCCCAGTATGAAAGCTGGAGTATTCCGATCGCAGTGCTCTTGTGCGTGCCAATCGCTATATGCGGCGCCATGCTGGTGGTTTGGTTGGCTGGCTCTATCAACAACCTCTATACCCAGATTGGTTTGGTCTTACTTATTGGCATGGCGGCTAAAAGTGCCATCCTGATTGTGGAGTTCGCCTGTGTAGAACGGGATAAAGGGAAGTCGATTGCTGATGCGGCTCTCTCTGCCACGCGTCTGCGTTTTCGAGCGGTTCTGATGACGGCTATGTCATTTATCCTCGGAGTGATACCGTTACTGGTGGCCACTGGGGCCGGCGCGGTCAGCCGGGTTTCCCTGGGGTTGGTGGTGTTTGGTGGCATGTTGGCCGCCAGCTTGTTCGCCACCCTGCTGGTTCCGGTCTATTACGCCTTGGTGCAGACAGTGCGGGAGAAGCTAAAAGGCGGTTATACCCCGCAGACTGAACGAAGTGTTGCGGCGGAAAAGTAGGGATGTAGAGGTGTTCGAGCTATATGCGACAAATGGATTATGTGGCAGATAGCTCGGTGTTAACGCCAGAAATGAGTATGATGAAAGTTAGGGAGTACCCAGGTCTTCTGGGGCAGGACAGTGATTTATGCTATCAACGATTGAAAAAAATATATTTCAGCAGATTGAGGAGCTTGAGGCTGGAGTTCCAATAGGGCCAGACCTGTCCGGTCACGCTGCGGTTCTGGTTGCCCTGACCGATGAGCCTGACCCACAGGTAATTCTTACCAAGCGCTCCGCCAATTTGTCCACCCATTCCGGAGAGGTCTCGCTGCCTGGGGGACGTTGGGATGCCACCGACCCGTCGTTGCAATATACCGCTTTGCGCGAGGCAGAGGAGGAAGTTGCCCTGCCGATGAATGCGGTGCGTATGCTCGGTCCCCTGTGGCCGCGTAGAACCAGGTGGCAGGTAAATGTAACCCCATGGGTGGGAGTAATCTCCCCTGATATCGAACTTTCCCCTAATCCGGGTGAGCTGGATGCCGTGTTCCGTGTTCCCCTTTCTTTTTTTATGGCTGATCCCCGTATCCGTACCGATAGAGTGACCATTGATGATCAAGCTATTTATTTGCCGGCTTATCAATACGAGAGTTATGAAATCTGGGGTTTTACTGCTGGGGTGCTTACGGAATTTCTGGTAAGAATACTGGGGGTATCAATTGGGCGTCGCGATGATGTGCCATTGCGTGCATTAAATTAGTCCTGGTTGGTGGGAATAATTTTATAATTTATTTTGGCCTGTTTTATTACTGTGTTGGGAGTTTAACCCGGTATCAGCTCACCCTGGTTGTTCCATGCATCCAACAACAAACTTATCTGATCGCAGGGTATCCGGATCAGTAATGATAATTGGAAAAACAGGATCTTCCGGCAGGACAACTTCCCTCCCTCGCCGACATTGAAAAAGCCAGTGACCTGCTACCTTGACTAATTGATTCCGGTATTCGGCGGCTACGGCAACAGGATAACCGGATCGAGTCGCTACGATAAACATGGTAGTTGCTTTGCCCGAGGCAGATTGCCCATGTTCTGAACTTTGATGTCAGGGAGAGTATGTAATATGCCGCCCCCCACCTTGTTGTGTATCACTGTGTAGCATTTCAGTTGGGGGCATAGGATTGCCGTGTTTGAAGCGACCTTCAGGCGTAAACACTGATGCTTAGCCATGTGTATCATAGCTACCTATCGTTAATGTGTGGCGAGCAAGTAGATCACTCATTGCGAACTTATCTTTGAATAATTGAAGATCATTCATTTTTATAATCGGATGCCTAAAAAATGGACACCAATGAAAATAACCTGTGTGTCTAATTTTACTGGGATTAACTTTTATAAAGGACATAGTACAAATCAAGGAATAGTGTCGGCCTCCAAGCCAAATTGATAGAGTTCATTTCCGAAGGAATTTTTCCGTTCACCTTTTCTTCATTTTTTTTGCACCTGATGCTCTAACCAGCTAAATGACTATCAATAACAAAGCTGTTATCTACCCGCCTGAAAGCCTGAGAATTACAGGGTTTTCTGATCAGGACGCCAACAGAATTACTGGCCGGGTACTGTTAGCCATAGTCAACAGTAGAATGCTGTGCCAATGAGGGGCAAGGATTGGCCGAGTAATACCCGGGACTCGAAAAACGCGTCTTTATGAGCTCTGAGCTGGAATATGCTGTCTCAATATTCTCTATATTGGTGAGCAGTTGTTCCAAATTGGTTTATTCTTGCCTATTGCCAGCAATGAGACAGCTTAAGGATAAGCGAATCATGCGTAAGGATTTTCTAAAAGAAAAGAAAAAAAACCCGTTTATACAAAAAAGTATCAATACTGGAATTTGGCCGATAGAGGAGCGTTGGTCGCGCTGGAAGCAACATCTGGAGGAAATATTACCTTACAACTGCGAGCTAATTCTCAAGCCCCATCACTGCCAGGAGTATGAGGGGGAATTCTCTGGCACCATAAACCCCCTTACTGGAGACTCTTTTGCCCGCGCAATCTTCTCTGGAAACTCTTTTCATCGCAACAATCATCATCTTAGTGATGGCTACGCAGATTACACCGTGGTGTATATACTGTCTGGTCGTGGTGCCATACAGCGTGGTAATCACTTTATTCCAATGAATTCTGGTGGGATTTATCTGGTGGACTTGGGGCAGACTATTATCCATGACTTGATACAGCAAAGTCATGTACTGCTATGTCGTATCCCTAGAAAAAAAATCGAAAAATTTCGAAAGGGCCCTGGTGATAATCAGCCTCTAGTGATTGATAGCAATAGTGGCCCAGGCCTATTACTCAGAAATTATCTTTTGCTCTTGCCAAGAGCCAGACAGCAAAGTTCTTTTGTCTCTCCTGAGACACTATTTAACCCGGTAGCGGAGTTGGCTATTGCCTGTATAGAGGAGAGCCGCGGAAAGGCGGCGGCTGAAGTGGAAACACCGCAACGCTTGAATGTGGTATTTCGCCAGACTTGTCAGCTTATCCAGAAGTACTGTTGTGATGTAGATCTTTCAGCCCAGCAGCTGGCCATATCCTTGAATATTTCCCCTTCCTATCTACACCGTGCCTTGCGTTATCACAATACATCCTACAATAGCTTATTGCGTCGTGCCAGGGTGGAGTCTGCCTCAGCACAACTGGTGGGCTCTGGGCGCAATGCAAGTATGTTGCAGGTTGCCTTAAACAGCGGTTTTAATGGCACCAGCCAGTTTTCACGGGCTTTTAAAGAGGAGATGGGGATCACGGCGTCTGAGTTCGTAAAACAAACTTTCGCTGAGAAGAATGATTTACTCGTATTGGAAGAGTAGCTTTAGAATTTGGGGATTACATCCCAGCGCTATCATAATCTTATCTTAGGTCCCTTGGAGTGCTTTAAGACGGAAGCAAGGGGGGCATCAGCCACCTTTAAGTATGTGAAATATTCCTATGGAAGAAAGCGCAGGCATGCCGGTTCAGAGGACTCAGCTGTATTGTTACCCCACTCATTGGCAAGATTAAGGCATGTTGGGTCGGCACCTGGTGAACTTAGGTCATAGTTCATATTACCCAGTGCGGTGTTTCCTCTAATGATGTTGCTCTCACTACTGGTTTCTTCTATAAGTATGCCAACAGTTTGGTTGCTATTGGCGGTATTTCCCCTAACAATATTATTGGAGCTGTCATCGGCTATTTCTATGCCTTCAGCACCATTATAATTGGCAGTGTTTTGGCTTACTGAGGCATTGTTAGTATCGATTAATATTCCATCCCCGGAATTGTGCTCAGAAGTGTTAAATGAAACTACGCCTCTGGTTCCATCCAGGTCAATACCATCATCACCACTGTATGATATGTAGTTATGTAGTACTGTTGAGTCCTCTCCATCAATTAGTATCCCTTCATCTCCGGCATATTTTATCGTATTGTGTGTAATTAAATTGTAATTTCCATTTGAGTCTATGCCATCATCACCACTATATAACGGGTTTCCAGTGATCGTATTACCTTTGATGATATTGTTGTCACTATTGATCTTTATACCGTCATCCAGGTAGTAATTTTTTATCTCCATATTCAAAATGGAGTGCGAGCCGGAGCCAGAAACAAGGATACCCCCGGGGCAGTTTTCTATAATTCCTCCGCGTACCTGCCGGCCAGTTCCCTCGATTAGTAAGCCAAACTGGTCTTCCATATCTGAATTGCCGGTGCAAGTTATTCCTCCATCCCCCTGTATTTGTAAGTTGCCGGAAGGTCCGCTGACAATTATCGCGTAAGGATTTTCTGATGTTAATTCACAGTGGAGGTTTTCAGTGAGGAAGGCTGTAGTTGTGACGGTTTCATAGCACTCTACAGCGAATGCAGGGGAGATTGAAAGCGCATTGGCTACAACTATGGTAATAGATGAAGGTATGGTATTTAAGTCTATAAGTTTCATCATAATCCCCCTTTAAGTCAGAGTTAAAGTCAATCTATAAGCTGTTGTTCTGGAGTGCTTGTTAAAGCTGAGCTTTAAAACCAATTTGGTTTTTGTTGCTTAATGTGTCTTAAATGGTTTTATAAGGCTATGGTCTGGCAATTTTTGTTAATAAACAAATGATATTTTTGAGTATAAGAGGTATTTTAATTATTTTTAATTATATGGGTTGTTTTGAATCTTTGGTGGTATTTTGTGCTCGTTGCTCTTGATGACTTTTATACTATAGGTTCTCCCAATTTATCCCATGCGTCGAGTAAAATATTAATTAATTTGTTTGTATGGTGATCTGCGGTTAGCACTGAAAAATCAGGGTCTTCCGGCAAGCCAAAAGCTTCAGCACGCCTGCATTGAAATAACCAGTTGTTATTGATTTTTATTAACTTGTCATCGTATTGTCCGGCCATGATGGTGCGATAGCCATGACGTGTGGCGGCGATTACGAGGGTGGTTGCTTTCCCTGTAGCGCTTTGCCCATCAGAAGAAATGGTATACAGAGGCGAGGAGGTTATATGTCGAGTTCCAAGCTGGCTGTGTATAATCAGATATTGACGCAGTTTTTCTCGCCCTCTTATCATCAGGTTTCCATTCTCAAAGCGCCCATTTTCTGTAAAGAGCGATGCCCACCCCTCAGCATCATGGTTGTCGGCTGTGAGGGTGTACTGGGCCAGCAAATCTAAGATTGCTAGTTTCTCAATATTTTTCTGTAGATTATCCATCGCAGATGCCAGTTCAAAATTTATCTGTTGGGGTCAGAAGCATATCTTGGGATTAGTTGGTTATTTTTTCGTGAGTTTAATTGATTTTTTATTTGAGTAATTGCTGCTTCGTAATTTCTCGTTAAAGTGCAATTCCTATTTTTTTTGATTATCGGTTCTCGGGTTTTTGTTAAGCCTTCAAGTGGAGTATATCAGGTAGTTTCTGTTGAGCTACCAGGTATACGTTTTTAGTTTATTAAAATAAAATTGTGTTTGTTATAAATTGGATGTCTGTAATTCTGGATGTGCAACAATTCCGATGTCTTGAAGTCTAAAAGTATATGATTCTCACTGTAACGCTATTTTTGGCGTTAAAAAAGGCTTCTCTGCCTGGTTAGGTGAAATTAACTTAATTGACTTTAATTATTAATAGAGGGGATTTTGCTATGAGTCGTGCTACAGATATTGCTGATGATGCAGAAGTAGATGCAAATAATCACCAACAATATACTTGGGGTCCCACCGATAGAAATATTACTACCTGGGGAGGAGGTACGGGACCTCATGCCCTGTTAGGAAGTCCTGCCCAGCCTATCAACTGTTGGAGTTATCCAATACTGCTTGCAATAAGGCGCGGCTACCTCAATAGGCAAGGAGCTTTAAATCTAGTTCAGGATCTCAATCTAAAGTCACCATCACTTAAGCCCTATGCTTTTAATACTAGTGACCTGACAACCATGTGGACTGACTGGAAAGATTTTCCAGGTTCTTTGTGGCGCCCAAGAAGGGGGGACCTTGTATTTTTCCGGTCCTTTATGGGCGGATTACTAAATCACGTAGCTATATCAACTGGGAGAATACACCCAATGCTGGGTCATAGTGAGATTATTAGTTTTGGTGAAGGTAGAAGTACAGGGGGGCTCGCGACAGTAAATCGAACATCAATTGAGCTGGTTATGCAAACCCATCATACAGAGGTAAAATTTATTGCTCCTAGCTGGGATCATTAGCCTGGCTAATGTTGTTGTCTAGTATTTATACGATTGATGATTTCGTTTGAATAAATGGCGATTGAGGAACAAAATTATAAATTTTTCTTGGCTTTGAAGCTGGTTAGACAATTAAATAGAGTACAAGCAGAGGTTGTTTGTTTTGAGCAAGCAACCTTTGCTTTTGCTATTCATTTTTATGTTTGAGATCTTTCTGTTGGGCGTATTCCCTTAGGTTGTTCTCAAATTTTTTTGAATGTCAGCCTGCAGGTAATGGCGGCGTTTACGAATGATTTATTATGGCAGGTTAAAATAAATCAGTAAGTTGATCATGAGGCAGCCTAAAGCTGATGGTTATCTTTATCTGAATATTTCAGTTGGTCTTTTACCGATTTTATAAATCTCTGGACTTTAACAGGAGGCTTCTTTGGGTAAAGGTGCATATAATGTATAGGGGTTGAGCCGACTTCAATCACCCGCTTCAATAGACCTTTTTCGATACTTTGTGATGCAGTAATATCTGGAATTCTGGCAATCCCTAACCCCATCTCCGTCATTTTTAAAATATCATGTAAAGAGTTGCAGCGAATTTTTGGTATGACTCGTATTTTTCTTTTGCTGCCTAACTCATATTTAATTGGGATACCCTGCCAATCATTAGCGATATGTCGCCAATGGATCAATGTGGAGAGGTCCTCTGGTAAACCACCCTGCTCATCCATATAAGTTTTGCTTGCATAGAGACTTTCCCGAAGTATGCCTAGCTTGGATACTTTGGCTGATTGCATATCGAGGCTGCCCACTCGGATTGCAAGGTCTACTTGAGACTCAATCAGGTCTATGGGGGCATCGTTCGCCAGTAATCGTATTCCAAGCTGTGGATGCTGTTCCGCGAATTGTGCAATTGCCGGAACAATAACTGGCTCACAGAGTGCGTGAGGTGCAGTAATCGTCAGCGTGCCTGATAACTTTTCATTGGTGCTTTTTAAGTCTGCCAAGGCGGAGTTATAGATATCCCGGATTTCGCGGCAGTGAGTGTAGAACTGGGTGCCAGCTTCCGTTAAAGAGAGTGCCCGTGTACTTCGGTAGAGCAGCCTTGTACCAAGATCTCCCTCCAGCCGGGTAACCGCTTGGCTAATTGCCGACTTGGTACGGGTAAGGTTATCTGCCGCAGCTGTAAAACTACGGGCTTCTACTACGGCCAGGAATACTTGCATATCCTCAAGATTAGGCTTCATTGTTTAATTTTACTAAACAGTTATTTGATTGAATACCTGTTTATCATAAGGTAGTAGCTGGGGCAATATGCTTGCAGAAATTCAATACTTAGTTTTTGTGAAGAGGAGTCTGATATGAGTAAGGTGCTAATCGAAAAAACTGTAGTAGCCAGCGAGCAATGGAAGTTGTTTTTCAATCAGGGTAATGCTGAAGGCTGTGCGTCTATGTATGAAAAGGATGCCCAAATGGTGGCCAAACCGTTCGGCCTGTTTCAGGGAAGGGAGCAGATACAGGCCTTTTGGGAAAATCTGGTAGCCCAGGGGTTCTCAGAAGTGTCCTATCTGGATACTAAAATTGAGGTCGTAGATGATGTTTCAACTGTACTTTCTAGCAATTGGAAAATGAACAAGGCGCAAGGGGTGATCACGCGGGAACTCTGGGTTCTACAGGAGGATGGCACTATGCGCCTGCGCGAGGATCATTTTGAAGCTTTAGACCCGAGTGTGAAGTAAAGGAATATAAGATGAACGAATACTGGAATAGTTTTACACGGGAAAAAACAGACGAACAATACAACCCAACGCTGTGGACCCATCGGTTGCCTACAGAGGAGTTACTACCAGCCCATGTGGCATTCACCGAGAGTCATAGCTCCATTTACCGTCAAAAGGTAAAAGATGGGTTGCAAACTGTTCACTTTGGAGAGGGAGAGTTATTGGGTTCTATGGATGTCTTCAGGCCTGGGAATGTTCCTGAAGATGCACCCATCGTAATTTATATTCATGGTGGTTGGTGGCAGTGGTTCTCAAAGGAACAGTTTTCCTTTCTAGCTGAATCTTTTAATAAAAAGGGGGTTGCTGTCTACATGCCTGGATACCGTATGGCCCAGGATTGGAATAATGGCCAGCCAATGGAATCCATTGTAAAACAGATGCAGTGTGCGATGGCTACGGTACTTATAGAAGCTGAACAGAGAGGCTCGTCGGCAGTTTACCTGGTAGGGCACTCGGCGGGTGGTCAGCTTGTAGCGATGCTTCACCAGACCGATTGGGAACAGTTTGGTGTTTCAAAATCCGCACAGAGCAAATTCAAGGCTGCATTTTCCTTAGCCGGGCTTTTTGATATCCGCCCCCTGGTAAAGAGCTTCGTCAATGACACAATTAAGATGTCGATGGACTCAGCGGAGAGGGTAAGTCCACAGTTAATCCCGCTTAGAGAGGGGAGAAAACTCTGCCCGCTACATCTAATAGTGCCTGAGTTTGATACTCCTGAGTTTTTTCGCCAGACAAAGGAGTATCAGGAAAAACTGCTTAAGTCAGGAATCAACTGCTCTTTTTCTCTGGCCAATGACCGAGATCATCTTAATATTCTTGAACGATTGAATAATGTTGATGACAAAGTTTTAAAATATATGTTAGAAAATATGGATTGCCATGGTTGATTACTTTCAGTTGGTTTGGGGTTGATCCAACAGGATAGTTTTAAAGCTTCGAGATCTCTGAGTTATTTTTAAGGGCTTAAATGCCTTTATTAGGTCAATTTATTTTTGGAGAGTATTGATTTCTAAGTTGTGATTTGAGTACAACAGCCATTCAAGGAGAGAGAAATGCCTTTTACAATGCATCAAAGCAGAAGGTTTGTCCGTGAATTTGAAGCTTGTAATGCTTATAGACAGCAAACAGGTGGGGTGAATGAGTATTTGATTTACAGATTTGACAGTGATGACAGCACCCTCAGTAACATATTCTCGATTGACTACAAAACCCCTGTTCGAAGTTCACCTTTACCTGGAGGAATTTACCCTGCTCAAAGGGGTAGGCTTAATAGCAGTAAGACAAAAGTGACCAAGCCACAAAATTATCAAGGTGGTGGGCATGCTGAAGAAATTTTCTTACGGTCACTGGATAAGTTTACTAGTTATGGGCCGGTAGGGAGAATAGAAATGTATATTTCAAAGATTCCATGTAATTATTCATCTGCAATGATGGTGAATGTAAATGGGTCAAATCATCACGTCCCATCTGGTTGTGGGAATAAGCTTCAATTGATGATCGAAGCCTTTACCAATATAAATTGGTATATTTGTTTTGATAGAGAGTACTCAGGTGCGACTCAAGGGCGTGAAACCAAGCAGAAAATGCTGGTGTTAGATGCAAAGATGAATTGTGAAGTTTACCGCTACAATAATGGCGCGCTGAATCGAGTTTCGGCGAATTAGGGGGGGAAGCTGTATCACGTTAACTTAAGAGAGTTATTTGTCAATCCAGATGACTTTCTTGGGTGTGTCGAGTGAGTTTATGACTTTTCCTGACCTGTAATATTATATTTTTTATGAGATTCTTACTCTAAAAATATGTATTGGTTATTGGCTTGGCGAAAGTCAAATCTGATAATTAAAATATTATCTGTTTATTGGTAATAGGCAGAGCCTCTCTTTCTCACTAGATAAACACTATTTGCTGCAGGGCAATGTCGTTATAGTCGTTGGTAGCAATATAGAGGTATCGCTAAGCGCCGCTTGCCGCTTTGTGGAGGCGGGCTAAGGGTAGCTATTCTGATGAATTGTGAGCTGGAGGACGAAAATTCGAATAAGCCTTCTTATACTTCCACCGATGCTGACCAGGTTGGGTGTTTGCCGCTGTTTCCAGTGCCTGCTGTCTCCCTGGCATCTGATAACCCCCTCTTTATGCTGCGGATATGATCAATCTGAATATTGGTTGGGTAACCAAGGTATGTGATGCCGCAGTAGGGCGTTCACCCTGCATATCTGGCTGAGCGTCTATATAAGTCTTTCAGTCTATTTATAATAGGCGCCTAATTTTCCTTCCGGAACCAATTATGCCGAGACCTAAGTCCACAGTTCCATTGGATGAGGTGCATTGGGGCGCACTTAAGACCCTGTTTCCCTACCTGCTGGAGTTTCGTAGAGCTGTTGTCCTGGCAATCCTGTGCCTGATTGGAGCCAAGGTCGCAGGGGTTACTCTTCCATTTATTCTTAAGCACATAGTCGATAATTTGGATAAAGCTGGTGGTGTAGCCGAGGCTATTGCGTTGCCGTTGGGGCTTTTGCTGGCCTATGGTGCAGTGCGTTTTTCCAGCACCTTGTTCGGTGAGTTGAGGGATACCATTTTTGGCCGTGTGACCGAGCGTGCCCAGCGCCGGGTAGGGCTGGAGGTATTTCAGCATCTGCACAAGCTGGATTTGGATTTTCACCTGGATAGGCGCACCGGCGGTTTGTCCCGGGATATTGAGCGTGGTAATAGCGGCATCGGCTTTCTGATGCGTTTTATGGTGTTCAATATCGTGCCTACCCTGGTAGAGATTGCTATGGTGGCGGGGCTTCTTTGGTGGAATTACAGCGGTGTGTTCGCCCTGGTAGTTTTGGCGGCGGTCATTATTTATATCGGCTTCTCCGTAGTGGCCACAGAATGGCGCACCCGCTTTGTACGAGCGCTTAATGAGGCGGAGTCACAGGCCAGTAGTCGTGCCGTGGACAGCCTGCTGAATTACGAGACGGTTAAGTACTTTGCCAACGAGCGGCACGAATCCAGCCATTATGATAAGGAGCTTGCAACTTGGGAGCAGGCCCGGCGTAAGAACCGCTTATCCTTGTTTAGTCTGAATACCGGTCAGGCTCTGATTATTGCCAGCGCCATGTGTGCCGCGATGGTGCTGGCAGCGGTTGGGGTAACGAACGGACAGATGACCATCGGTGATTTTGTCCTGGTTAATGCCTTTATGATGCAGATCTTTATCCCGCTTAATTTCCTCGGGTTTGTCTACCGCGAAATGAAGGGAGCCCTGGCAAATATTGAGAAAATGTTCTCCTTGCTGACGGTAAAGCCCGCGGTAGCAGATATGCTGGAGGCGTCCAAACTACAGGTATTCGAAGGGCGTATCGACTTCGAGCAAGTACGGTTCGGCTACAAGGACAATCGCGAAATTTTGCGTGGAGTAAGCTTCTCAGTGCTGCCACGTCAGAAAGTAGCTATTGTCGGTGCTAGTGGTGCCGGTAAATCAACATTGTTTAAGTTGCTGTTCCGTTTCTATGATGCCGAGGGTGGCAGAGTCTGTATTGATGGCCAGGATATCCGCACTGTTACCCAGGAATCCCTGCGCCGGGCTATTGGCGTGGTGCCACAGGATGCGGTGCTGTTCAACCAGTCAATCAAAGAGAATGTGCGCTACGGCAAGGTAGGTGCCACTGATGAGGAGGTAATGGAGGCGATCCAACACGCGCACCTATCAGACTTTGTCGAGCAATTGCCTAATGGAATAGATACCTTGGTGGGAGAACGCGGCCTGAAACTTTCCGGAGGGGAGAAGCAGCGGGTTGCGATTGCCCGGGCGCTGCTCAAAAAACCACCAATCATGATTTTTGATGAAGCGACCTCCTCCCTGGATAGCCGATCAGAGCGTAGCATTGTTGCCTCACTACAGGAGATTGCCCGGGAGCAGACCACTCTCGTCATTGCTCACCGCCTCTCTACGGTTGTAGATGCGGACACCATCCTGGTAATGGATCAGGGCAAGGTTGTTGAGCAGGGTTCCCACAGCCAGTTGCTGGAACAAGGGGGGCATTATGCGATGCTCTGGCAGATGCAGCAGCAGGAGCGTACCGATGAGGTAGAGATTGTCACGCCCTAGGCTCCTATCTTGATAATTGTGCCCAGCCCGACTAATGTGGCGCCGACACAAAAAAACGATAGGCAGAGCGATATGACCATTCCTTTTCAGTCCTCCAAGATCGCTGCCGCACTGTTGGCGATAGCGCTGGTGGGCGGCTGTAGCAAAAACAAAGAGGCCGAAGAAGTCAAAAAAGATGAGGCCGAAGCCCAGATTGTTGAATCTGAGACTGTGAGCCCGCCTCCTGGCCAGACTGTGGAGAATGCAGATAAGCGTTTTGATATCTATGTGCCTGTAGAGCTTACTGCTAACCTCAGCAGCTTGAGCAATAACCAGCGCAAGATGATTGGTTTGCTGATCGACGCCAGCCAGATTATGGATCGCCTGTTTTGGCTGCAGTCCTACGGCCCCGCAGAAGTACTGCTGCCGGAAATCGAAGATAGCCGCGCGCGCAAGTTCGCCGATATTAACTATGGCCCCTGGGATCGTCTAAACGACAACAAACCGTTTATTGTTGGCTATGGCTCTAAACCCCTCGGTGCGAACTTCTATCCAGCGGATATGACGCGTGAGGAGTTTGAGGACTGGGATCAGCCTGGCAAAGATGGCCTCTATTCCCTGGTCCGTCGCAATGATGCCGGCAAGCTGGAGCTGATTCCTTACAACAAAGCGTATAACGCGGAATTGAAAAAAGCCGCTGATATCCTGCGCCAGGCTGCCGCACTGGCTGAGAGCAAGGAGTTTGCACACTACCTGACCATGCGCGCCGATGCGCTGTTGACGGATAATTTCCGTCCCAGTGATATGGCCTGGATGGACATGAAGGAAAATGAGATCGATGTAGTCATCGGCCCCATTGAGAACTACGAAGACCAGATGTTTGCTTACCGCACCGCTTATGAGTCTTATGTATTGTTGAAGGATAAGGAGTGGAGTGAAAAGCTGGCTAAGTTTGCCGCACTGCTGCCTGAGCTTCAGAAAGGCCTGCCAGTTGAAGAGAAGTACAAATCGGAAGAGCCGGGCACTGATTCTGACCTGAATGCTTACGATGTACTTTTCTATGCAGGGCATAGCAATGCTGGTTCCAAGACCATTGCCATTAACTTGCCCAATGATGAAGAAGTGCAGCTGGCCAAGGGCACCCGTCGTTTACAGTTGAAAAATGCCATGCGCGCTAAGTTCGACAAGATTCTGGTGCCTATCAGCGATGTACTGATTGCTCCTGAGCAGCGCAAGCATATTACTTTCCCAGCTTTCTTCGCCAATACCATGTTCCATGAAGTGGCCCATGGCCTCGGGATCAAGAAAACCGTTGATGGTGGTGCGAATGTACGCACTGCATTGAAGGAAACCTCCTCCTCCCTGGAGGAAGGCAAGGCGGATATTCTGGGTCTGTATATGGTCACCCGCCTGCATGAGAAAGGTGAAATCGAAGATGGCGAGCTGATGGATAATTACGTTACCTTCCTCGCCGGGATCTTTCGCAGCGTACGCTTTGGTGCGGCAAGTGCGCATGGTAAGGCGAATATGATGCGCTTCAACTTCTTCAAGGAGCAGGGCGCTTTTACCCGTGATCCTGAAACTGGTCAATACAGTGTAGACTTCGAGAAGATGCAGCAGGCAATGACTAATTTGTCTCGCCTGATCCTTACCATCCAGGGTGACGGTAACTATGAAGAAGCTAAAGCGCTATTGGCCAAGCAGGGCGTGATTGGTCCCGAATTGCAAGGTGACCTGGATCGGTTGTCTGAAGCGAACATTCCTGTAGATGTTACTTTTATCCAGGGGAAAGAGGTACTAGGCCTTAAATAACAGAGTTTTAGGACTGGAATTAAAAGCCCGGCATCGCCGGGCTTTTTTATTCTTTCTTAAAGCAGATCATTGATTTTGAAGTAAAAGCTATTAAATAATTTTTTCTACTTTGATAACAAATGTTATCTAGAGCTTTCAGTGATTCTCTTCTCCCCCAGGCTTTACTTGTAGTTCTCATTAAGCTTGCTCATTCAAGTCAAACCTGTTGCACTTTGGCTTAAATTTGTTGGTACGTTTGTGCCCTTAAACTGATAGAAAATAAATAGCTTTTTGCATTCTTTCGTTGCTAAATAAGCGCCGGTTATTATGAGGTGGAAATTACTAGTCTTCAGTTAGGTGGAGAGAAAGGATGCGCCGTATTTTATACACCGGTACAAAAAATGCCTCCTCTTGGGCATTCCGCGCTTGGCTCGCTATGCGGGAGCTTGGTATTCAATTTGAAGAGCGAGTGGTGGATATAAGAAAGCCCCAGAGGTTCGAAAATCTGCGGCGAATTGGAGAAATATCACCATCTGCATCCGTACCAGTGTTGGTTGATGGCGATAACATCATCTTTGACTCTTTGGCAATTATGGAATATGCCAATGAAGTAGGTGGGGATGCCCTGCTCCCCGCTGAGCCTTTAGCCAGGGCAAGGGTCCGCTCATTTCTGAGCTGGCAACATGCCGGGTTATCGGGGCTCTGTCCCCGCCTGTCATTTGAAAGTGCTTTTTATCCCAATAAGCGTGAGATGACCTCGGATGAGCATAAGGATACGGAGAGATTATTTTCTGTGTGGGAGTCGGAACTGAAATCCAGTGGTGGCCCTTATCTATGTGGGGAGCTTTCTCTGGCCGATCTGGTACTGGTGCCTACAGTTATTCGGATTTACTCACATTCTCCCCAACTGAATACCTGGCCCCTAACTCACCAATGGATAGTGAAACTGCTGGCAAGAGAGAGTGTGGAAGAGTGGGTGTCCCAAGCCAGGTCTTTACCGCCCGTGATTTTGGACAATTATTGACTGCCAGCACATTGATAACGAGTTTGGAGTTGGGCTGGCGTTGTTTATTTCGCCAATAACTGGTCACTATTGGAAGTGATGCTGGCCTTCCTTTACTGCCCCTTCATATTTTTAGGTACTGATGAACTGGCAGTTACTACCTTTTATCTGTTTATGGCGTTTATAGCTTGTAAAAAGAGGGACGCCGCGTACATTTTGCAGGAAATTCCTCAAATGTGAACCTATAGAAACTCGGTTGTAAAAAGGCGACTAAAATGTCCCTGGGGTAAAGGAAGGTTTGCCCGCTGGAATTGGGCGGCCAATATAAAAATGTTAAGGATAAACATTGGAACAATGAAAATACCAGCCTTGATTCTCGCCTTTGTATTCTGCCAAAGTGTGCAGGCCTCTTGCCAACTGGAGGAGTATGAACGTTTCCTGAATACGCAAAGCCTGGTGATGTTGGAAGCTTCCGTTAAATTGTTCGAAGAAGATAAAGATAAGTTCAAAACAATAAAACCATTCGTGAAGCTGGAAGTCAGGAATAACAAGCTGAAGGTATATATTGCCAGAAAACTGAGTGAGCTGAATCCAGAGGTACTCAATCTAACCGGGCCAATTGCCAATCTGGTTCCCAGTGTGTCGGTGCAAATTATGCCTGACGGGTCCATAAGGGATAAGGTGGATTTGGCGATGTCTGCAGATTCCCACTACCGACAAGAAAAGGCAGCAATGAAGCCTGTAGAACAGTTATATCTGTATCATGAAGGAATGACAGAGTCAGAAAAAAAGCGTTTTCTTGTCGCCAGAAGCTCATTGAGTAAACTTATGGAGACCAATGAGCAATTTGAATTTATGAAGCGTGCATTTACTACTTCGCTTGAAAGTCTTTGTCCCGTTGATTAGTAATCGCTAGTGAACTTTTGGTGATAAGGAAAGCGGTAAATCTCCGGTAATGTTTGAATTAAAAACAATAGCTTTGTTTTTTGTAACTGCACTTGCTGAAATTGCCGGCTGTTATCTTCCTTATCTCTGGATCAAGCAGGGAATGAGTGCTTGGCTTTTGCTACCTGGCGGCATTAGTCTCGCGCTATTTGTCTGGCTGTTAACACTTCACCCGACCGCAGCAGGGCGGGTTTACGCAGCTTATGGCGGTATTTATATCTTTACGTCCATTATGTGGCTATGGTTGGTGAATGGAGTTAAGCCAACTGTCTGGGATATAACCGGTGCCAGTGTGGCAGTGGTGGGGATGAGCATTATTATGTTCTCCCCGCGACAAATGCATTAATATAATGGATTTGCTGCAATAGTATCCGATTTTTTCTTCATAAGAATAAGTTTTATATATAAATCAAGTTTCGTTTGTATTCTGGTTAACATATAAATCTTTAATGAATTGACGCTTTAGCTGTTTTATGGTTTTCAGTGCTTCTGTTTTTTGCTGTAAAATGGTGCGCTTATCTTTTTATGGCTGTCGTGTTGTTTTACGTTTTATGCCCGGAATAAAAGTTTTTCTCATAGGCTTATAATTTTTTTAATCTTCCTAATTTACCTGGGGTCGGGCATTCTACTTACCTGGGCCAATTGAAAAATAGTAAATGGTTATAACAGTATCTGTTGGGGATATTGATTGTTTTGGCTGTTGATAATCCAGGTTGTTTTGCTATCTATTTAGGAAAAATTTCCTATGGCCCTTTCTCAAACCTAGGTCAAACTCTCCTTGGCTTTGGGTGTACTCTCCTTTGAAACAATCAATAAATGAAGGGAATCTAATATGAAAAATGTAAGTGTTAATCCTTTAAAAGCAGTACTGCTCACCGTTGCCGGAGCCGCCAGTATTTCGGTGTCGGGTATAGCTTCAGCTGTCAGCTGTGGTGATGTTCTTACATCCGCAACTGTTCTGTCTGGGGATATTCTTTCATGCGCGATCAATCCTGCATTAACATTAAAAGAAGGTGCAAGCCTGGATTTAAATGGTTATACCATTAGTTGTGATACTCCCGTTGGAATCGGAGTGAGGTTAGTTGGAGCAGGCAGGGTTCTTGAGGATACTGCAGGCGGTGGAAGCATTGAGGGTTGTGCCACTGGAGTATCTGCAGAGGGTGATGGTGGCCATTTTATTATGGGAGTAAGTACCACTCTTAATAGTTTGTCCGGAGTTACCCTTTGGAGTACTGGCAACACCTTGGAGGCTTCTTACGCGAATGGCAATACAGGCATGGGTATTCGTCTGATGGGTGACGGAAGCCAGGTGAGAACTACTGAGGCGACAGGAAATACCCTGATGGGAGTAAAAATTGTCGGTAACAATTCATTGTTGAGAGATAATGATACCAGCTCTAATGGAGCGAGTGGCATCGTAGTTGCCGAAGGAAATGGCGGTATTATTGCCGAGAACTTATCAACGGACAATGGTGTAAATGGAATCATGGTACAGCCGTTTGCTCAGACTGGATGGCTTATTATCGGGAATGATGCCGCAGGTAATACAGGCAATGACCTCAATGATCAAAATGTTCCCCCTTGCACTGGTACTGTTTGGGTGCTCAACACCTTTGACAATGCTGCAGACGCCTGTATTCAGTAGAAGTAAAATCTAATCTTTGGGTGGGCCTATGTGTTGAGGTCGTATTTGATATGTAGGTCCATTATATTTTAATTTGACTTTTCATTCGTTAGTGGTTTGACTTGAGATGGCCAGGCCGCGACATTTGACTGCATTTTATGCTTGGTAAATAGTCAGTCTATATTGCACATCCTTTTGTTACGCTCTAAATCTCCACACTTTTATTTTGTAAGCTGGCTGGGTGATTGCGCCATCGTGTTGTATTTTGCCTGATTTTGATAATTCTCTTCAAGGTCTGAATCTACCTGGGTATTTTTTCCTATATTTTCGGTACTTATCTCCTATTGCGCAAGCACGGCCTGGCTACAAAACTCATCACAGCATCAAGCTGTGGCCTTATATAAGAAGTAACTCGTTGTGTGTTTCTACTGTGAGGAAATTTACAAGGATAGTTGCCAGAGTATCGGTACAACTTTTGTTGAGTATTACGCAGGAAACCCCTTTAAGCATTGGCGTTTGCTTTTGTGCTAGGGCGTGATGTTGATTAGATTCATCTTTAAAGCAGTAACAAGAAGTTTAAGTTTGCTAATTTCATTTCCTAAGGAGATAAACGTGAAAAGATGTACCCCCATAGCAGCCGCTGTTTTGTTCGCTATTGCCAGTCAAGGTGTTTTTGCTGACAATAACACTGCTATTGTTAACCAAAGTGGCAATGCGCACACTAGTGTTGTGGATCAGGTGGACCCAACAGTTACCCATAGCTTGATTTCCCAAACCCAGATTGGCACCAGTAACAGTGCCTTTGGCCAGCAGATAAATAGCACCTCATTTGCTTCTATATTTCAGCTTCAGGATGGGCAGTCAAATACAGCTAATTCTGTTCAGGATTTTGCCACTCTTGGAACGACTGCCGGTATTGCGCAAGTTGGTAACAACAATACCGCAACAACATCTCAGATTACTGCAGAAGCCACTGTAGCGACGATCAACCAGTTTCAGCAAAGTAATACAGCGACAATTATTCAAGCAAATACTTTCGGTGGTACTACTGCGGTAGCTACTCAAGTAGGCACTTCCAATGTAGCCACGATTGGGCAGTTTGTTGTTGTAAGTAGCTCTGCGGATTCAAGTCAAGTTGGTAATACCAATACAGTAAATATCAATCAGTCCAACCTTACAGGTGGATTTATTGATGCGGATCAGTTAGGAAATAATAACTTGTTGAATGCCTCACAGGTTGGCATTGGCCATATTGCCTTTGTTAGACAGGAGCAGGAGTCGAACACTCTGAATCTCTTGCAAACTGGTACTTCTAACTTTGCAAACTCCTTCCAGCTTGGAACCAGTAATACGGGACTCTTAGCCCAGTTTGGAATGATGAATGTTGCAGTTGCTTCGCAGAATGGGCAAAGTAATAATTTTAGTGTGACTCAAACCGGCACTATGGATACTGCAACAGTCGGACAAATTGGTAATAACCATAACAGTACAATAGTACAATAGTTAATCCTTGCCTCAAGAAGTCCCTGGCAATTTTTAGTTTAATTGTTAGGGATTTCTTATTGTTGTGATCTATATTTGATAGCCCATTTCTTGTTGGGCTATTTTTTTACCTGAAAGTAAAGGTTAAGGTTGATTTGGGAAGTTGAGCTCTTTGCTATTTCCTTAAATCCTGGTTGATATGGTTTCTTTAATGTTAGGGTTGAGGGTTTATTTGCTAATGCTCATTGATAGTTAGAAGAAGAGGTTTTAAGAAACAGCTTTGTAGTGTATTTTTCTAATCGGGAGGGAGTTCTCTTATAAGGCCTAAAAGGGTAATTTTTTCTGATCATAAACCGAGAATCTGGTTTTTTAATTTCAGTTAATTGTTGAAGCTATTGTTGCTTCATATACTGAATAGGGGGTGAGGCCAGAATGGTGATCTATATTTATAGTTTCCGACACTCACCGTAGTGCTTTCTGTATACTCCTAAGAACAACCTACATTATAAGTCGAAGGCCGCTGCTTAAAGAGATAGTTATACTATTGTGTGCTTGTTTGTAGCCCTGAGGCGGCTTCGAAGAGTTTAGTTATGAGTTTGTTGACTTTGATTTTGTTGGCGTTCTCAAGGTTGCTATTAGCCAGTAAAATTACTCCAATTTTATCAGCTGGGTTATAGAGTAAGTAAGAAAAAGAGCCTGGATCCCTACCATTGTGGCCATTAAGTTTGTGATTTTTTCCATTGTAATTCCATAGAAAATCAAGACCCCAGAAAATGCCGAAACCATCTTCAATTGGTGTCAACATATTAGAAACAGTTTTAGCCTCTAGAATTCTACTGCCCTGTTTTCTTGATACTAATTCACCACCATTCATAATAGTGGCGAGGAATAGTGCCATATCATAGGCGCTACTCCTTAATCCTCCATCTGGCCAGGTTGCAAGGTCGTAGTGTGGTATAGGTGTTAAATTATTTTCGATTGCATAGTGTGGGCTAGCGATATTTCCTGGGATAAAGTCGGGGAGCTTCCAGCTTGTGTTAATCATACCTAAAGGGGTAAATATTTCTCTATCCGCATAGTCAGCGAGAGAAAATCCGCTGGCGAGTTCCACAGTATATCCAGCTAAGGCTGCTCCTATATTAGAATATTCATATGCTTCTCCAGGTGTCTGCGAGAGAAAGTTGTGCTCTGAATCATAAAACTCTCCCTCGCTGTCGAGGTACGCTCCTAAAAAACCGGCCAAGGTGATTGGGCTGTCTTCTGGACAGATTCCAGGCTCTTTGAGGTTCATCAGTTTTGAGTGGGTACCATCTCCATGATTGATATAGTAACTACATTGATATGTGGGGCCATCATTAATGCCAGATCTATGGGTGACAAGATGTTGGAGTGTAATAGGTTGTGAGCCTGGGTTATCAATGTTGAAATAGCCCCCAGCAAGAAGGTTTTGTACTTCCTGATCCAGGCTCAGGATTCCGTCTTCTTGCGCTTTTGCAATCGCTGTTCCCATAACAACTTTACTCACTGATGCTAGCCAAAAGGCCGTATTCCGGGTAACCAGACCACCCTCTTCCAGGCTTTTTACTCCATATCCTTTAGACCATATGATTGGCATTTCAGGCCTGGCAACCAAGGCAATAGCCATGCCGGGAATTTCGATATCCCGCATGGTGTTTTTAACGGCTTCATCAATTTTGGTGTGGTCAAAAATGCGAGGTTTATTTGTATAAGTTACTGTGGAATCAGCTTTAGTGTATTCAGTGTAGTTGCTGGTATCACTAGCATCCATTGCATTTGTAAGCACGGTTATAGATAGACTTGCACAAATAAAAAGATTAGACAGAATTGAAGTTGTCTGTTTTCCTTTCATGGTAAAACCTCCTTGATTTACTTTTCGTTTGGTTACTCCAGTTTTTTACGCCCGCTATCTATTTTCCTATATTTTTGCTGAAAAAAATTGGAATCAAAACAGCGGTTTAATGCTTCGGAAGATTGTTTCTTTCCTGCTATAGAAGAGGTAGCTCTTCCAGGAAGGGTGTTGCCAGTATGTGAATCGCTGACTTAACCTGTGCTGAATAAGATAGGTTTGAAATTATTCTGGCGGATTTATCTATTAATTAGGCGTGACTGCAGGCTTAATAGTAATCGGCGATTAAATTAAGCTAATACCTTGAAGGGGCTGTGTAGAAAAAATGAAAGGTACTTTTTATGGTGATAGTGAAAGCAGCAGCCCTTTTTAGGGCTGCTGCTTCGATGATTAATAAGCTTATGGTTGCTGGTCAATCGGTACCGCGCAGGCTAGATAAACATCCAGCTTGTTATTAATAGAGTTCAGGCCTTTCAAGCTTAGGCGAACCTGATCAAAGTCAGCCTGGGTATTTGCAAGGAGTAGACGGTGATAGTGCGCTCCGTTCACTTTGAAGGGGGCGAGCATATAACCACTTGTAGTCTCGCCAGTGGCTATGCCATCCAGGTAAGTACCGATAACAATGCTGTTCAGTTCGATCTCATCGAGCGGTGAATTGCCATTTTCCACCAGGAAGCCAATCATGTAGCGGCCGCTCTTAATATTGTCGTGATTTATCTGGATATAGGCGCTGCCTCCAGCACCGCTAACTACCTCTATTCTGGCTGCATCGGAGAGTATTCCGTTGGTTACCTTGTCGATAGATGTTACTGAACATCCATCGCAAGGTGAGGTTATGCCGTTGACCAACTCAGCACTCACACCATCCATAACTTCAAGACCTTCGAAAGAGGTACAGGAAAGTACACTATCGAAATCACAGGCATCTCCTACGCCATCATTATCTGAGTCTTCCTGGTGAGGGTTGATGGTTTGTGGACAGTTATCGATATCATTTTCTACACCGTCATAATCCACATCCGGGTCGCAGGCATCTCCCAGACCGTCACCGTCAGTGTCAGTCTGGTTTGGGTTGGGAATAGTGGGGCAGTTATCTGCGCCGTCATCTGAGCCGTCGTTATCCTGGTCATGATCACAGGCATCACCGACACCATCGTTGTCGCTATCTTCCTGCCCACCATTTGGTACTGCTGGACAGTTGTCGACATTATCTTCAATGCCATCTCCATCAACGTCATCATCGCAGGCATCACCAGTACCGTCGTTGTCACTGTCGGTTTGGTCATTTGGAGTCAGAGGGCAGTTATCGAGATCGTTGATTACTCCGTCGCCGTCGCGATCGTTATCACAAACGTCGCCGATATTGTCTCCATCTTGGTCTGCTTGATCGGGATTTGCATCTGCCGGGCAATTGTCCTCACCATCGTCATGGCCATCGTTGTCGCTATCACTGTCCAAGTCACAAGCATCACCAATACCATCGCCGTCCTGGTCCTCCTGCAGTGTATTGCTGACAAGGGGACAGTTATCGACCTCATTTAATATGCCGTCGCCATCTAGGTCGGAATCACAGGCGTCACCAATGCTATCGCCATCGGTATCTGTTTGATCGGAGTTGGGAACAAGCTGGCAGTTATCGGTGAGGTCATCTACGCCGTCATTGTCATCGTCGGAATCGCAAATGTCTCCCTGGCCATCACTATCATTATCCGCTTGATCCTGGTTGGGAATATAGACGCAGTTATCGCTATTGTTGTCGACGGTATCTCCATCGAGATCGCTATCACAGGCGTCGCCTACGGTGTCACCATCCAGGTCTAGCTGGTCGGGGTTGGGTACATTAACGCAGTTGTCGATACTATCTGGAATTAGGTCCCCGTCGCTATCGGTATTGTCGTCACAGGCATCACCGTAGCCATCTCCGTCTGTGTCGGTCTGGTCTTCATTGGGTTCCAGCGGACAGTTATCATTGCTGTTTTCTACACCGTCATTATCGCGGTCGCTGTCACAGATATCTCCGGTGCCGTCATTGTCGGTGTCGGTCTGGTCCTCATTGGCATCTGCGGGGCAGTTGTCGGAGTCATCTTCAATACCGTCAGCATCATCGTCGCTGTCACAGGCATCCCCTTCGCCGTCAGAGTCGATATCACTTTGGTCGGGGTTGCTAATAGAAGGGCAGTTGTCGGTATCATTTTCAGTACCATCATTGTCGAGGTCGGAGTCGCAAGTGTCACCAATACCATCGTTATCCTGGTCATCCTGCGAAGCGTTGGGGACATTTGGACAGTTGTCAGAGTCGTTATCAAAGCCGTCGCCGTCTCTATCGCTATCGCAGGCATCGCCTATGCCGTCTCCATCGGCGTCTTTCTGGTCGGGGTTTGGTGTATGTGGACAATTGTCGGCGCCATCGTCCAGGCCGTCATTGTCACTATCACTATCGGCGTCACAGAGGTCGCCAATGCCATCATTATCCTGATCCGCTTGGTCGGGATTGGCTGTATCCGGACAGTTGTCCAGGCTATTGGTGTAATCGTCGCCATCACGGTCATTATCGCAGGCATCACCGACGCCATCATTGTCTATATCGCCCTGCTCATGATTTGCGTCAGCGGGGCAATTATCGCTGTCATTATTAATTTCATCGCCGTCAAGATCTTCATCACAGGCATTGCCAATGCCATCGCCATCACTATCTGCTTGGTCAGAATTGGCTGTTAGCGGGCAGTTGTCGTCGGAGTCTGGATGGGTATCACCGTCGTCATCGCTATCGCATGCGTCACCATTGCTGTCTTTATCGGTGTCATCCTGGCTGGAATTGCTGATGCTTGGGCAGTTATCCCTGCTGTCTTCAATACCGTCTCCGTCAGTGTCCACAATACTGGCGCCTGGCAATAGATCTTCGGCAGCATCTCCCCGGCCACCGTCGGATCCACAGGCACTTAAAAATAATATTGAGAGAAAAAATATAATTAGCGGTATTTGGGGCATGGTTAAAGTCTCCGAAAACAAATTTTATTTTTGTTATCTGTCGGAGAAGAAGAGATGGATCTCGTCGGTTAACGTCGGAAAGTATAAAAATTATTTTCACTAGTTTCCCGGTCTCTACTTCCCTGTAGATAGTTCCGGGGTCGTGCAGATAAATCGCTAATACTTTTGTATGTAACTACGGCACCGGACTTTGTGCCGTTTAATATGCGTTGTTTTGGTGTTGGATGTGTGAAGGTCGATGAAAAAATGGCGGGCTATTTTCCGGGTTATATCTCTTGTAATTTTAAAAAATAAAACTCCGCCATTTGGTTGGGAACGTTCGCGCAGATGTTGTGTTAAACATGTTTAGGCAAAAGTGTCAGGCAGATATAAGAAAAGGACTATGAGTCGAAGATACTTTTAAATTCATACTTGTATTGTTATTTATGCTTTAGCCTGATTTTTTCCAGTAAGCGAAAAAATTTATGCATTCTCTGCGCAAGTGTTACTGCCGTTATTGCTACTGTATATAAACCTACTTCCAATTGAGTGAGACCAGTTAGTCAGCTTTTTAAAAATGGCCAGTTCCGTTTTTGACTAGTTCCATGGGCGTGGAATCCATACACTGGTAGTCAGAAACGGGAGGGGTTTATGAAAATTGATGCTGCAGTTTGCTCCAGTGCGCGACTGGCTCGCGATCGTCGTTTCGATGGACGTTTTTTTACAGCGGTGAAAACCACCGGGATTTTTTGCCGTCCCATCTGCCCCGCACGCCCCCCCCTCGAGCAGAACGTTACTTACTTTGCCACTGCGGCAGAGGCCGCGAGTGCTGGCTTCAGGCCCTGTTTACGCTGCCGGCCAGACTCTGCCCCAGGCAGTCCGGCCTGGGAACTGGTCTCTACCACCGTACAGCGGGCACTGAAGTTGATGCGCAGCGAACGGGAGCCTCATTCAGTGGAACGGCTGGCGGAGCGCCTTGGGGTCAGCAGCCGTTACCTTCGACGTTTGTTTGCTGAGCACTTGGGTGTGAGCCCTTTGTCGGTATGGCAGACTGAGCGGGCGCTCTTTGCCTTTCGTTTATTGCGTGATACCAATTTGCCGGTAGCAGAAATTGCTTATGAATCGGGATTTAACAGCTTGCGTCGATTTAATGGTGTGTTTAAACAGATTTACCAACGCACACCATCCGAGGTGCGCAGGGAGGGCCATAATAGGCGGCTGAAATGTGGTGTTTCTACAAAAGTACAGCTCTATCTCGATTACCGCCCACCATTGGATTGGCAGCAATTACTGGCATTCCTCCGTACCAGAGCCCTGACGGGGGTAGAGCAGGTAAGGGACTGCGAGTATTTACGCAGTTTTGCGTTGGAGGGGGGGCGTGGAGTGATGCGGGTGACCCACGATCCAGAGAGAAACCGCTTGGTAGTGGAGGTATCCGGGCAGGAGGGTGGTACCGGCTTGTACCTGCTTAATCAGCGTCTTCGTCGATTGTTTGACCTGGATGCTGATACAGCGGAGATCCAGGCAGTGTTAAATGAAGACCCCTTGCTGAAGAGACAGCTGGCACAGCGACCGGGCCTGCGCTTACCCGGAGCCTGGGACCCATTTGAATACGCTTTGCGGGCAATACTTGGGCAGCAAATCAGTGTGGCAGCGGCTACCACGATTGCGGGGCGCCTGGTGGCTCGCTATGGGGAGTCCTTTGTGGATGACTCTGGAGTTGAGAGGTTCCTGTTTCCCACTGCAAAACAACTTTCTGAGGCGGATTTTACCGGCTTGGGGCTGACACGTACCCGGGCCAATACTTTGCGAGAGTTTGTTGACGCAACACTTGATGGCCGGGTTAATTTTGGCGAGCAGTCCCTGGAGGATTGGTGTACGCAGGTCACTGCATTGCCGGGTATCGGCGATTGGACAGCGCAATACATTGCCATGCGCGGGCTATCCATGCCGGATGCCTTCCCATCCTCAGACCTGGGAATTTTGCAAGCACTGGGCAGTAAAGGTCTAAAGGCAAAACCAAAAGAAGCCCTGGCGAGGGCTGAAAAGTGGAGGCCCTGGCGGGCTTACGGGGCAATCCTGCTGTGGCAGTCCCTGAAATCTGGAGAGCAGAAATGATTTTTTATGAGAGTTACACCACAGAACTGGGTGAAGTTGCCATAGCGGCCTCTGGTCAGGTAGATGAGGGTGAAGCCAGGGGTATTGTTTCGTTGCAGTTTTGCGATAGTGAGCGCCCGCTTCGCGCTGGGCCGGGTTGGAAAAGAGAAACCTCTGATCTTATCGAAAAAGCTGCTCAGCAGTTGCGAGAATATATTGCCGGGAAGCGGAAAAATTTCGATCTGCCCCTGGCCCCGCGGGGGACCGAATTCCAACGGCGAGTATGGGACGCCCTGTTGCAGATTCCCTTTGGTGAGACCCGCAGTTATAGCCAGCAGGCACAGCTCTTAGGGCAGCCTCGTGCTATTCGCGCGGTAGCGCGGGCCAATGGTGCCAACCCGGTAGCGGTGATAATTCCCTGTCACCGGGTAATTGGTGCGAATGGCAGCCTTACCGGTTATGCCGGAGGCCTGCCACTGAAGGCTCGGCTTTTGAAGCTGGAAGGAGCCAACTTTGTAAGTCAGGGTGAGTTGCTTTAGTGCTCGGAAAGTGAAAAGCACAAGTGCCACCTGCTAGCCATAGACCCTTTGGCGCGGGATAATAAGCGGTTCATAATCATATTGAGCCGGAGGCCAAATGCTGTACAGATTGGGGGATAAACAGCCGCAACTGGAAGGTGAGAGCCACTATATCGCGCCCGGTGCCCATGTGATTGGCGATGTGCGTATGCTTGCGAACAGCTCTGTGTGGTTTAATGCGGTGGTGCGTGGTGACTGTGCGCAGATCACCATCGGTGAAAATAGTAATGTGCAGGATGGCTCTGTGCTGCACGCCGATCCGGGTACGCCGTTGACAATCGGTACCGGTGTCACCGTAGGCCATAAAGTGATGCTGCACGGCTGTGATATTGGTGATTACAGCTTGATAGGTATCAACGCCGTGATCTTAAACCGGGCCAAAATCGGTAAGTGCTGTATTATCGGCGCCAACGCGCTGGTGACCGAGGGCACGGTGATTCCCGACTATTCGATGGTTGTGGGTACTCCCGGTAAGGTGATAAAAACTCTCGATCCCGCTGCCTATGCGCTGCTGAAAGCCAGCAGCGATCACTATGCGGCCAACGGTAAATATTTTGCCAGCGAGTTGGCTCTGCTCGAGGCTGAGGATGTCTGAACAATCTGTAAAAACTGCGGTGCCTGAAGAGCACCCGGTTAAGTCCCCCTGTATTTCCGTATGTGCACTCAACGACCAAGATGTTTGCGAGGGTTGCTTTCGCAGTGGTATGGAGATCAGTCGTTGGGGCTCCATGAGCAACGATGAGCGCCGTGCAGTTCTGAAGCTCTGCACCGAGCGAGCGCGGCAAATGGGCCGACTCTGGTAAATCATTGAATGCGCTTTGCGGGGGCCTAGCTCCGCAGGGCCTGGAATCAAACGCGAATATGACCCAACCTTTTGTCCATTTAAGAATCCACTCTGAATTCTCTCTGATTGATGGCCTGGTACGTATTAAGCCGGCAGTTGCACGAGCGCAGGAGCTCGAAATGCCTGCCCTGGCTCTTACCGATCAGTGCAATCTGTATGGCCAGATAAAATTCTACCGGGCCTGCCTCGGGTCCGGCATTAAACCTATAACTGCTGCAGATTTCTGGCTCAGTGAGGGCGGCGAGGGTAAGCCTACGCTGATCACCCTCTATGCCATGAACGGCGATGGCTATCGCAATATCACTGAACTGATTTCCCGCGCCTGGATGGAAGGGCAGTACCACGGCAATGCCTATATCAAACGTGAATGGGTGAAAGAGTACAGCGAAGGGGTGCTCATGTTGTCCGGGGCCAAGTACGGCGATGTGGGCCGCGCCCTGGTTGCCGGACGCCGTGCTCAGGCTGAGGAACTGGCCAGTGAATGGGCGGATCTATTCCCTGGTCGCTATTACCTGGAGCTGCAGCGCACTGGTCGCGCCGGGGATGAAGATTACCTGCATGCTGCAGTGGAATTGGCCCGGGCCCTGAATTTACCTGTGGTTGCCACTAACGACGTGCGCTTTATGGAAGAGAGCGAGTTTGAGGCCCATGAAGTGCGTGTATGCATCCATGAAGGCCGTGCTCTTGATGATCCACGCCGTGAGCGCCGTTATTCCGCCGAGCAGTATTTCCGCACATCGGAAGAAATGTGGGAGCTGTTCAGCGATATTCCCGAAGCTTTGCAAAATACTGTAGAGATCGCTAAACGCTGTTCCGCACCGATTCAGCTGGGTAAGTACTTCCTGCCTGAGTACCCGATTCCCGAGGGTATGACTGAAGACCAGTTCTTTGAGAAGGTGTCCTATGAGGGGATGGAGCGGCGACTGGAGAAGATCCTGGATAAGACCGCTGCCGATTACGCCCAGCGGCGCCAAGTGTATGAGGATCGCCTGCGTTTTGAACTGGATATCATCATCCAGATGGGATTCCCCGGCTATTTCCTGATCGTGATGGACTTTATCCAGTGGGCCAAGGACCACGATATCCCAGTGGGGCCGGGGCGTGGTTCCGGTGCAGGCTCCCTGGTGGCCTACTCTCTGGATATTACCGATCTTGACCCGCTGCAATACGATCTGCTGTTTGAGCGATTCCTCAACCCGGAACGGGTTTCGATGCCCGACTTCGATATCGACTTCTGTATGGAGAAGCGCGACCGGGTTATTGGTTATGTAGCGGATAACTACGGCCGCCAGGCGGTGAGCCAGATTATTACTTTCGGCACCATGGCTGCAAAGGCAGTGGTGCGTGATGTGGCGCGGGTGCAGGGCAAGTCCTACGGCCTAGCCGACAAGCTGTCTAAGATGATCCCCCCCGATGTGGGTATGACATTGCAGAAGGCCTACGATCAGGAGGATGTACTCAGGGAGTTCCTGGAAAGTGACGATGAGGGCCAGGAAATCTGGGAGATGGCCCTGCAGCTGGAAGGGGTTTCGCGCAATGTGGGCAAGCACGCCGGTGGTGTGGTTATCGCCCCCACCAAGCTCACTGATTTTGCTCCGCTTTATTGTGATGAGACCGGCGCTGGCCTGGTAACCCAGTTCGATAAAAACGATGTGGAAGATGCCGGCCTGGTGAAGTTCGACTTCCTCGGCCTGCGGACACTGACCATTATCGACTGGGCCAAGCGCATGGTGGATGAGACGCGCGCGCGCGAGGGGTTGGAACCTCTGGATATCGCCGCGCTGCCGCTGGACGATGATGAAACCTTCAAGATGCTCAAGCGGGCAGAAACTACAGCGGTGTTCCAGTTGGAATCCCGGGGTATGAAGGATCTGATCAAGCGCCTACAGCCGGACAACCTGGAAGATATGATCGCCCTGGTGGCCCTGTTCCGCCCGGGTCCGCTGCAATCGGGGATGGTTGATGACTTTATTAACCGGAAGCACGGTCGCGCCCAGGTGGCCTACCCGGATGCCAAATACCAGCATGAAAAGTTAAAGCCGATCCTGGAGCCCACGTACGGGGTAATCGTTTACCAGGAACAGGTCATGCAGATCGCCCAGGAGTTGGCGGGGTATACCCTTGGTGGCGCTGACCTACTGCGCCGGGCAATGGGTAAAAAGAAACCGGAGGAAATGGCCAAACAGAGGGCCACTTTTGAAAATGGGGCAAAAGAGCAAGGAATTGACCCCGAACTTGCGATTAAGATCTTCGACCTGGTAGAGAAGTTCGCGGGTTACGGTTTTAACAAGTCTCACTCGGCAGCTTACGCCTTGGTGTCTTATCAGACTGCCTGGCTGAAAGCGCACTACCCAGCCCAGTTTATGGCTGCGACCATGTCTTCGGATATGGATAAGACCGATAAGGTGGTGACCTTTATCGAAGAGTGCCGGGCCATGGAGCTGGTGTTGGTGCCGCCCGATGTGAACCTGGGTAGTTTCCAGTTCTCGGTGGATATCGACAACCGAATTATCTACGGTCTTGGTGCCATTAAAGGACTTGGAGAGGGGCCTATCGAGAATATTATCGCGGCGCGGGAGGAGGGCGGGCCCTTTAGTGATCTGTTCGACTTCTGCTCGCGGGTTGATCCTCGCAAGGTAAACAAGCGTGCTCTGGAGGCGTTGGTTCGCTCTGGTGCTCTAGACAGTATTGGGCCGGATACCGGCGGCAATGATGGTCTGGATTATTCTCGTGCGGTGCTGTTTAACGCCCTGGACGAGGCAGTGAAGGCTGCTGAACAGCAAAAGGCCAATGCCAATGCAGGCATGATGGACCTTTTTGGCGAAGTGGTACCCCAGGCATCCGATGGTGATGTTTACGAAGATTTTCGTCGCACCCGTTGCTGGAGTATTCGTGAGCGCCTGGAGGGTGAAAAAAATACTCTGGGACTTTACCTGACGGGCCACCCTATTGATGAGTACGCTGATGAGCTGCAGCACTTGGTTAAGGCGCGCATTGCCGACTTGAAGCCGGGGCGCGAATCGCAAAAAGTGGCGGGGTTGGTTGTCGCTTTGCGAGTGATGAAGACCAAGCGTGGCGACTCCATGGCAATTGTCACCCTGGACGACCGCAGTGGTCGTATTGAGGCGGCTATGTTCAGCGAGGCTTTTGGTGAGCATCGGGAAAAGTTGGCCAAGGATGCGCTGCTGGTGCTGGACGGGCCTGTGGCGAATGATGATTACAGTGGCGGTCTGAAAATGACGGTCAATGGAGTGTCAACTCTGGATGAATTGCGCCAGAGCAGCGTGAGTGGTTTGCGTTTACAGGTTGTCAGTGGCACTGCGACGCCGGGTTTGGCAAAACGATTGGCCTCCTGCTTGCAGCCTTATACCGGTGGTAAATGCAGGGTCAGCCTGGAAGTCGTGCGTCACGATGCGCGAGGTCTCTACCGCCTTCCACCCGAGTGGAATGTTGAGCCGAATGACCAGATGGTTCAGTCCCTGCGAGAGTTGTTGGGAAGAGAGCAGGTGGCGCTTCAATACGCTGAAAGGCGTTAAAGTCCACCGGACTCGACTGGTCGGTTCTGTACAGTTAAGCTATGCCGCTGTGAATGCCCGGTGGCGTTGGAAAGAGTTAAAGGCGCAGATTTCATGAATTTCAACTTTCTCGAGTTTGAGCAGCCAATTGCAGAGCTGGAAAGCAAAATTAAAGAGTTGCAGCTGGTCGGTGACGACAACGAACTGAATATTGCCGAAGAGGTTACCCGGCTGAGGGAAAAAAGCAGAAACCTGACTGAGTCTATCTACTCTGAGCTCACCCCCTGGCAGGTTGTGCAGGTAGCGCGTCACCCACAGCGTCCCTATTCCAAGGACTATATAGAGCGCTTATTTACCGACTGGGATGAGCTGCATGGCGATCGCCACTTTGGCGACGATAAGGCAATTATTGCCGGTATCGCCCGCCTAAACGGCAAACCGGTGGCGGTGATTGGGGAAGAGAAAGGCCGCTCCGTCAATGAAAAAGTTGCGCGCAATTTTGGTATGCCGAAACCAGAGGGTTACCGCAAGGCTCTGCGTATCATGGAAATGGCCGAGCGCTTCAAAATGCCGGTGCTCACCCTGATTGATACCCCGGGAGCTTACCCCGGTATTGATAGTGAAGAGCGCGGTATTAGTGAAGCCATCGCCCAGAATTTAGCTGTGATGTCCCGTTTGCGCACGCCGATTATTTGTACCGTGATTGGTGAAGGCTCTTCAGGTGGTGCATTGGCTATTGGCGTGGGAGACCAGCTCAATATGCTGCAATACTCCACTTACTTTGTGATCTCCCCGGAGGGCTGCGCCAATATTATCTGGAAAACGGTGGAAAAAGCCCCGTTAGCTGCTGAGGCTATGGGGGTGACCTCCAGTGTGCTGGAAGAGCTGGGTATCGTAGATGAAACAATTCCCGAGCCCCTCGGTGGTGCACACCGCGACCCCGATGCCATGGCTTTGAGTCTGAGAGAGCGTCTCGGTGAACAGCTGGATCAGCTGAGCAGTATTCCAATTGATGAATTGTTGGAGAAACGTTATCAGCGCCTGATGAGCTACGGTAATATCGTTTCCTAACCCCTTAAGAAAAGAGTTTTGTGGCCGGCGTCTTACTGGAGAATCGAGGGCCGGCTACAGACCTTCCCCTTCTTTTTTTTCCTCTGTTAATGGCCCTTAGCTAGCTTCTCAGCTTGCAACTTGGCGTTGTCTTTTGATTGTTTCCCAAGACATTAAGCCGCTGGTTTTGTCTTCCTCCAAACGATCTGCTCCTTAACTTGCTGGTTTCAATTGCTTTTGAGCGCTTTTCTTAAGCAGCTGGGTATGGCTAGCGGAATAGTTACCTGCGTGTCCACATTGCCCCTGTTTTGACCCCCCTTATCGAAAAGACCTGCGGAGTTGATGTAGCTCCATGTTAGAAAGCTGGAAGAATAATGAGTGGTTTGATTGGCAATGATCTCCAGCTATGGGTGGGCGATATTGCTGAGGTCTGTGGAACAATAATTATGGCAATTTTGCAGAGTAATACAGCAACGGATACCGAGCAGTTGCAAACTGGTGAAAAACCTGGAAATAGTTTTGCGTTGGTGGCTTTAACCTCCCTGTTTTTTTTGTGGGGGTTTATTACCTGTTTGAATGATATTCTGATTCCCTACCTCAAAGAAATATTTAGTCTGAGTTATACCCAGGCAATGTTAGTGCAGTTCTGTTTCTTTGGGGCCTATTTCCTGGTTTCCTTACCTGCTGGTTTTTTACTTTCTCGTATCGGTTACCAAAAAGGGATAGTAACTGGGTTAGCTGTTTCGGTAATTGGATGTCTAATATTTATTCCCGCTGGGCGTATGGAAACCTATGCGCTATTTCTGGGGGCGCTTTTTATTTTGGCCTCTGGTATTACCATTTTGCAGGTGTCGGCAAACCCTTATGTCGCTGTGCTAGGTAAAGAGAGTACTGCTGCCAGTCGTTTAACAATGACCCAGGCATTTAATTCTTTGGGAACAACTGTGGCTCCACAATTTGGGGCGCTGTTAATTCTTCCCGCTGCAGGTGTTGCTGCTGGTGCCGTCGGCGCCACTTCCGTAGAAATCCCCTATTTGATATTGGCCGTGGCCCTGGCATTGTTGGCAATTGTATTTGGATACCTGAAACTACCTAATATCGTCAGTGCCAACAGGCTGCCCGAACCTGAAGAGATTACCGGGTCGGCTTGGAACCATCGCCACTTGGTACTTGGTGCTGTAGCCATATTTCTTTACGTGGGTGCAGAGGTATCCATTGGTAGCTTTCTGGTGAATTTTATAGCGGAGGACTCTATTGCCGGGTTGGAAGAGTCCGAAGCCGCATTTTATATTTCCCTTTATTGGGGCGGTGCAATGGTGGGACGTTTTGCTGGTGCGCTGGTAATGCACTATATATCTGCCGGAAAAGTGCTGGCTATCTGTTCTATTGGCTCTTGTTTACTTCTAATGATCACGATTACCGGCAGTGGGCATCTCGCAATGTATGCTGTGTTGGCGGTTGGTTTGTGTAACTCCATTATGTTCCCGACAATATTTAGCCTGGCCCTGGCGAAACTGGGCACGGCTACCAGTCAAGGGTCTGGTATTTTATGTCAGGCGATAGTTGGCGGGGCTGTTGTGCCATTGTTGCAAGGAGTACTTGCCGATCAAGTGGGTGTGCAGCTTGCGTTTGTCCTACCGATTTTTTGTTATCTGTATATCCTTTACTACGGTGTGATCGGACACCAGCCAAATAAGTGCGCTTAAGTTGTTTTTATACTCTCAACTGAGCTCGTTTTGCCGGCATTTTATGTCGGCTTTTTTCTGTTCCTAAGAAAAATATTAGGCTTAGGGTTGATTTAGATAAGCGAGCTTAAGCTCCTTGATAAGGTAGGTTTAATGATGTCCACCCGCGTGCATTGATTGACGGGATTTATCTTTATGTGACATTGATTTTTTATTGAACTCTTGTGCCTCCCTTGACACTAAGCTGGATTAAATTTTTGAGTGAAGCTTCTGGATAAATATTTTGGTTCCGTGTGGCCGCTTTCTTTCGTGAGAGCTTTGTGAAAAATTTCCTGTTTTTTGATTTTTCGTAGGTTGAAGTTCCAATATAAGAGTAAGTCAAGAGTGATTAACCGGGAAGGAAAGATAATTATGAATATCTATGATGCTCGGAAGGCTAGAGTGCAATACCTTTCAACCAAACTGTTTTTCAAGTACTTAAACCAATTGCGCAAGCCGATTAAGGTGGGTGTTATTTTTTGTGCTGTGTTTTTTCTCTCTGCTAACCATGCCGTGGGTTTGCAGGCGATACAAAATGGAATTGGCGGTATTCAATTTACAGATGAGGGCTCAGCTGAATTTTTTGTTAATGTCGGTAGTTGGGCCGATGTGCATTACCAAGTAAATGGTGGTGTGCAACAAAATGTACGGATGCAACAATCCGGTAACCGCCAAACACTCTTTCTGGATGATTTACATCTGGGTGCCACGGTGAGGTACAGCTTCACCTATTTCGATCAAGAGTGTAATTGTGCTATCGATAGTGATTTACGAGATTATGTTCATGGCGATGGCGATGGCGATGGCGATGGCGATGGCGATGGCGATGAAACTGATGGGCAAAATAGTGATACAGGTATACAAGCCCAAGATATCAACAGTGCACGGTTTTTTGTAAATGGCCAGGGCTGGGCCGATGTTCACTATACACTCAATGGCGCTGGTCAATTAAATCACCGTATGACCCAGGCGGGAGGCATAAATAAATTTGATATTACCGGCCTCTCAAATGGTGATGTTGTCCGCTATCGTTTCACCTACTGGGATGTAGATTGTAATTGTGCCAAAGTTACTGAGTGGGCAACTTATACTCACAACGGTGACGGTGACGGTGACGGTGACGGTGACGGTGACGGTGACGGTGACGGTGACGGTGACGGCGTAGTTGATAGTGTCGATCTCTGCCCTAATACGCCACAGGAAACATCTGTAGATATCCACGGCTGTCCGCTGGCGGTTGATGTAGCTGAAGTCAGCATAATGAATGGCTTCCTGGTTGGGGGTAGAGGCAGTGAATTTCCCGGCTATGCGCTCTACTTTTTTGATGGCGATTTAGGGTCACCAAATAGTAATTGTAGTGTTGAGTGCTCTGATAGCTGGCCTCCATTGTTAGTAAATGATACGGCAGCTTCAGGTACTTCTGGCCTAGACGTTATTGTACGTGATGATGGTCGTCAACAGGCTGCTTACAATGGCCGTCCTTTATATTTCTTTTCTGGTGATTCCCAACAGGGTGATCAAAATGGTCATGGTGTAGGTGGAACTTGGTGGCTTGCAGAGTTGTTTGATCGCAGTGACATTGTTCCCCTGTTTAACGGTGATACCCCCCTTGAACCTGATACGGTTATCGAAACGGGAGATGCGATCATTACTCGTTTTGCTGATAGAGCCCGGGATAGACATGCCAGGGAAGATCAATTCCAGGCTTATGACCATTACCTTACTTTTTATTGGGAGCACCGCACAGCGCAAGTTGAGATTATCGACCGGGTTGCAAAGGGTGGTAATGATATTACCATCAACGTGATCACAGAGTGGGAGTTGGGCCAACCCGAGTTCCGCGCTTTTTATCGGGGAATCAATACCGTTGCTGAGTACTACCATAATGTCTTTTTAGACCGCGATCCTGAGGATGTAACCCGGTATAGCACAACGATCCATTTTAACAGTAAAGAAGGTCGCCCCCTTCAAGCTGGCGATCGTATGGAAATGGAGGTGAGTCAGTTTTTACTTAATCCACCCAACGGCCGGGCCAATTATTATGGATCTACCGTGCTTTATATTGTGGGACAAGGAGGGTTGGTGCCTTGGGAAGCAAAGGGCACCTTTGGTGACCCCGCCACAGAACGAGAGGATTCCTATCCTATCCCTACTAAGGGGTGGTTGGGAGGGGGCACTACTCTCCCCTATCAATATTCAGGTGAAGCAGATAACCATTTTATGCAAATGGCTTCGAATCTTGCTCCGCAAAACGGTCAAATCTTTGTGCGGGGTCGTCGAATTCATCATAGCGATTTTGGTGATGGATCCCACAATGAGAGTAGTGAAAATCCTGGGCTCATTGAGGTTGCCAATAAATTAGGCCCTCAATATATAAACCGATCCTGCGTTAGCTGTCATGAAAAAAATGGCCGGGCCCCATCTGCAACTACCGGCTCTGATCTATCCCAGTATGTAGTCAAAGTGGGTTCTGTTAGCGGAGAAGCGGATCCACTTTTAGGTCATGTATTACAGCCTAAAAATATCAATGGTAGCCCGGAGGCCACAGTTACTCTCAGCGCGTGGGTGGAAAATAACGGCTTACGCCGCCCCGTCTACAAGTTTAGTGGAAATAGCCCTGCGTATTATTCCGTCCGTATTGCTCCACAATTAGTAGGCATGGGTCTATTGGAAGCAATTCCTGAAAGCGCTATCGTGGCCCAAGCGGATCCAGACGATAGTAATGGCGATGGTATTAGTGGTCGTTTGCAGGTTGTCAGTGACCCGCAGAGTGGGGAGCAGCGAATTGGTCGTTTTGGCTGGAAAGCGGCTCAAGCCAGTGTTGCTTCGCAAGTTGCCGCAGCTCTCAATACCGATATGGGAGTAATGACTTCGATATTTCCGCTACCTGATTGCGGTAGCGCCCAATCAGGCTGTGGCGCTGCTGGTAGTGAATTAAATGAACAGAATCTTAGTGACTTAGTCGACTATGTATCACTATTGGGCGTTAGTGCACGCCGAAACCTGAACAACAATACTGTGCTGAAGGGTGAAGAGTTGTTTACTAATGCTGGCTGTAGCAGTTGCCATACGCCTACCGTGGTTACCAGCGCTTATCATCCAAAGGCGGAACTTCGTAACCAAATAATTCACCCTTATACGGATTTATTGCTCCATGATATGGGTCCAGAGTTAGCAGATAATCTTCCGGAGGGGGTAGCTTCAGGTTCTGAGTGGCGAACCCCTCCACTTTGGGGGATTGGGCTGGGAGTCGATGTTAGTGGAGATGAGAGTTATCTTCATGATGGTCGTGCCCGCACCCTTGACGAGGCAATTTTGTGGCATGGGGGAGAGGGGAATAATTCGAGACAAGCTTATGAGCGAATGTCGGCGGATGAGAAGAATGCGTTAATTATGTTCTTGCAATCACTCTAATAAAAATAGCCCCTCTCAAGTAAGAGAGGGGCTATTTTTAGAATATTTCCGGCCCCTATGCTGCTGACCAAGTACTAGAGAGTGCTAGCTTACTGTAGTAAGGGAAACCCATATGAATTTGATGATCCTTATATGGCAGTTAACATTGACACCTGGAATGTAAGTTTTTCGAATGATTCGTTTTATAGGTGCGTGTAATCGGAATCGCTGGAAAGTTGACTATATGTGAAAAAGAAATTATTTGTCGTAAAGATATTTCGATTTTATTAACAGATAGAAATACCAGCTAATCCCTGTCGGTATTTCTCGGACTCGAATTATCTTTTGTCAAAAGAATACTAGGAAGCTTGGGGAGCGGCTAAATTTTTGTGCCGATTGGACTCCAGGAACTCTTTGATTGGCAAGCGATAGTTTCTGCTAACCTTTACTTTCGCGCCACTGGTCAAGGTGAGAAAATATTCTCCTTTGGTAAGAACCTTAATGTGCTCAATAAAGTTAAGGTTTACCAGCGTGGAGCGGTGAATACGTTTGAAGTTCTTAGGACACAATTTTTTCTGTAAGTCTTTAATAGTGCTACGCATAACATGTGTCTCTCCTTTTACATGTACGCACATATAATCCCCGGCGGCATCAATCCACTCAATATCCTGCTGGCTCACCATAGTGATACTACCGCGGTCTTTGATGGCCAACCGGTTGGAAGCGTTTTGAGGCAGAGTAGCCCCTCTGTGGGCGTTACCCTGGTTTACAGTATCGTCAATGGAGCGCATCAGCCGGTTTTTCTCTGTCTGATGGCTATGTTTAGTAGAGGTATTCACCAGTTGTAGACGTTGCCGAGCCCGTTCCAGGGCTGTGCGGAGACGCTTACCATCTAACGGCTTGAGTATATAATCTACTGCGTGGACTTCGAAGGCTTTGAGAGCGTATTGATCAAAAGCAGTGGCGAATATAATTTGGGGCATAATGTCTCCCTGCAGGTTATAAACTACATCGAAGCCATTCATTCCCGGCATTTGCACATCCAGCACCAGCAAGTCGGGAGTGTGATCGGATACTGCTTGCAGCGCTTCTCTGCCATTTCGGCAGCAGGCAACAATTTTTATATCGGAAAACTCCTCAAGCATGCTTTTTAACAGCCGGAGGGCCAGGGGTTCATCATCCACTAGCACGACGGTGTAATTATTCATAGGGCTTCTCCCTGTGTCTGGTTTATGGGGGAGGTGGAAATTTCCAGCGGGATATCAATATGCACCATCATCCCGCAACCGGTCTTTTGGAACTGCTTTATTTGGAAGTCTTGTGGATAGAGGCTGGAGAGTCTCTCGCGCACGTTCTTTAATCCAACGCCGGTAGAGGTTGTGTGGCCGTTCTGCTGCTCTGGAGAATCATTCGAGCAGCCTGAATCATTGACTTTCAGTACTAGGCGGTTACCCGACCGGTGGGCGCGAATTGCTATAGTTCCACCTTTTTCATTGGGGGCAATAGCGTATTTAACTGAGTTTTCGACCAAAGGCTGCAGTAGCATACTGGGAACCCGAGCTTTGCGGACTTCTTCATCAATAGCGATATCTACACTGAGCCGATCGACAAATCGGGTCTTCTCAATTTCCAGGTAGAGTAGAACGGCTTCAATTTCCCTTTCTAATTCTACTTTTTGCATTGGCCCTTCTTTTAGGGATAGGCGCAGGAAGTCGCTTAGCCGGATTACCATCTCCCGGGCTTCGTCGGCTTGCTGAAAGCGAATTAAGGCATTAATGGAGTTCAGGGTGTTAAAAAGGAAGTGAGGGTTCAATTGATAACGTAGCATCGTCAGTTGGGCTTCGTTGGCAATAGCTTCCGCCCGGAGTCTACGCAGCTGCTCGCGTTCGTTGACTGCAGCTACATCAAGCATTTTCCTGTGCTCATCCTGCAGGAGCATATAGTATTTCACTCCACAGTACAGGGCGCTCCAGAATAAAAACACAAAGAGTGAGGCGTAATACCAACCCCCGAATTCGGACCAGATAGAATGCTCACCGCTCAGGCGGATATAAGCCTCCATTCGTACCAGTGTCCATATGCCTGAAATTACCGCTACAGCGAGCAGGTAGATGACGGTTCGTACCGCGAGCTCCGAGTCCCAAGCTATATCAAAAATGGGCCTGAGAAATAGCGACAATACAAAAGCAACTGCGCATTGGAACACGGTGTTTGCTGGTTCAAATTTCGGCCATTCAGAAGGGGAGTGCCATAGTGTGAGTGAGAGAAATGTAACCAGCAGGATGCCGGCCCAGCTGACCAACTGTAACTTCCAAAACCAGCGAGTCGACTGAACATCAGCGTTAAGTTCTATAGTTTGACGGGGGGAGTACTGCATGATGTCCCGTTTATTTAGTATTGTGAAAATGACGGGATAGGCGCTGATTATTGCGCTTATTATTATCCAATAGATACTACCTTGGCTTGGCGGGCCCCGCCATAGCTGGTGAGCGCCAGCTTTCCGGCTTACCTTTTAATTGGTCCTACTTGTCGCTTTTTGGGGTGATTAGTCAAGTAACTTTCGGCAATCTGGGTCCATAAGGCAAATATACGTGTTGAATGATATTTTTACTGGTTAATACCCTAAACCCGTTAACCATTTTTAATGGTGATGCGATATTTTAGATTGGAATCAAGGACAAAAGAAGAAAGTCGATGACTGGAATAGGCCATTCTGCTGCATTAATTTTCCTTGTTTATCCTTAAGCGACTAAAAAGGGTTTAGGATAAACAGTTTCATTGCCGATATATAAAGAAGAGATTTGGGGATTGGTTTCTAATGAGCCAGATGTTGCCCGGGTCGAGGCTTCCCTCGAACGATATGGCTGTAAATGGTATTGGTGCTTCGGAACAATCTGCCGTGGCTCCAGGTCCTTTCAATTTGGCCGCCTTGACTTCACTGTTTTTACTTTGGGGCTTTATCACTGGTCTGAATGATGTACTGGTGCCCCACTTCAAAAATGTTTTTGAGCTGAGCTATACCCGCGCAGTACTGGTTCAATTTTATTTTTTTGCTGCCTATTTCCTGGTATCCGTTCCAGCAGGCCTACTATTACGGCGGGTAGGTTACCAGTTAGGGTTAGTACTGGGCTTGTTAGTAGCTTGCGCGGGTTGCCTGATATTTATTCCTGCTGCGCGCCTCCAGATCTATGAAGTTTTCCTGCTGGGATTATTTGTGCTGGCTTCAGGCATTACAGTACTTCAGGTGTCGGCAAATCCCTATGTTATTGCCCTCGGACACAGTAGCACGGCACCCAGTCGATTAAACCTTACCCAGGCATTCAACTCTTTGGGTACCACGTTGGCACCTATAGTTGGCGGAGCTGTTTTTTTTACCGCTTTTTCCATCACTTCTGATCCGGATACAGCGGTTACTCTGTCTGACTTCCGTGCGCGGGAGGCAGCCCTGGTAGAGAAGCCATATTTTTGGCTGGCAGTTATCTTGTTGCTGCTTGTGGCTTTCTTTTCCTGGATACGCCTGCCCGTTATTCCAGGGCATCAATTAGCTCCCGGGGCTGAGGCTAATAAAAGTGATGTTTTCTCTATATGGCGCTTTCCGAGATTGACGTTGGGTGCGGTGGCGATTTTTGCCTATGTTGGAGCTGAGGTGGCTATAGGCAGTTTCCTGGTCAGTTTTTTTGGCGAGCCCTCAGTTGCGGAAATGCGTCCCTTAGAGGCTGCACACTTTGTCTCCTATTACTGGGGAGGTGCCATGTTAGGTCGTTTTGCCGGCGCTTTGTTATTGCGATATATACCCGCGAACAAAATGCTTGCAGTCTGTGGGTTAGGGTCGGTTGTTCTGATTGTAGCGGCAATGCTTTTCTCCGGGCTGGTGGCAGTTTGGGCGATTGTTGCTGTAGGTCTGTGTAACTCCATTATGTTTCCAACCATTTTTAGCCTCGCTCTTCGTGGTTTAGGTAGGCATACCAGCCAGGGCAGTGGTGTGTTGTGTATGGCCATTGTCGGAGGAGCGATGATTCCGCTTATGCAGGGTGTTCTGGCTGATAATGCTGGTATTCAACTTTCATTTTTAGTGCCGATGTTGTGCTATTGCTACATCGTTTACTACGGTGCTTTTTCTCCAACTTTACGCGGCGCGGCAGTGGAATAGGGTATGTCTATATTTCCACTTTGTCCGTATTTTGAACCAGTCCATCGGATTTCTATTGGCGCTTCAGGTCAAGTATTGCACTTTGGTTGAATTCATCCTTTTCAGGCGGTTTCTGGTTAGAGTGGGTTGTTAAAAGTTGTCAGATATTTACCTGTTTGTATTTTGGACATTCTGTAATTATCCAGAGCCGATAAATTTATAAAAGTAATAAAATTAGCCTGTTTCCAATTTTCTAAAATTGAGCTTGAAGCCCGCAATACCAGTGGGTAGCTGGAAAATAGTAGCTGGTTAACAAGATAGGAAAAACTTGGGAGTTATCTGTGAAATTTAGTAAAAATTTTTCACTGGGTATTGTGCTCTGTGCGTCAGTATTTGCTGGTTGCCAACAGCAGAATAATGAGAGCCAGGCAAGAAAAGGTGAATCCCTGGTAAGTGATGGCGGTGGCAATCTCGAGAACTGGCCTGTACTTGCACCAGCGTTCATACGTGATGAAAAACTGGAAGCGCGTATTAATGAAATAATGTCTCGCATGTCTCTGGAGGAAAAAGTAGGCCAGTTAATTCAGGCGGAAATTCGCCATGTAACCCCAGAAGATGTGAAGAACTATCACTTGGGCTCGGTACTCAATGGTGGCGGTGCTTTCCCGAACAATGACAAGTTTGCTACTCCCCAGGATTGGCTGGCACTCTCGGATGCTTTCTTTGAGGCGTCTATGGACACCTCCGATGGCGGTGTCGCTATTCCTCTGATTTGGGGTTCCGATGCGGTTCACGGTCACAATAATGTAATTGGCGCTACCCTGTTTCCTCACAATATTGGCTTAGGTGCTGCCCGGGATCCAGATTTGATCGAGCGTATCGGTCGTGCGACAGCTCGCGAGGTCGCTGTTACTGGAATTGACTGGACCTTTGCACCAACAGTTGCAGTTGTTCGCGATGATCGCTGGGGACGAACTTACGAAAGCTACTCTGAAGATCCTGTGCTAGTTGCCGATTATGCGAAAGCTATGGTTAATGGGCTACAAGGAATAAAAAGCAGCGTGGGTTTTTTGCGCGGTGAGAACCTGGTAGCCACTGCCAAGCACTTTGTCGGTGATGGTGGTACTACCCGAGGAATAGACCGGGGTGATAATGCGGTACCCGAGCGTGAACTGGCTGAGGTGCACGCGGCTGGTTACCTGACGGCGCTCCCCGCGGGTGTGCAGACTGTGATGGCTTCTTTTAACAGTTGGAATGGTGAGAAGTTGCATGGCCACAAGTATCTGCTGACAGATGTCCTGAAAGGGCGTTTGGGCTTTGATGGCTTTGTTGTAGGCGACTGGAATGGCCACAGCTTTGTGCCAGGTTGTACCTTGGAGAGCTGTGCCGCAGCAATTAATGCCGGTCTGGATATGTTTATGGTTCCGGCAGACTGGAAAGCGCTCTACAAGAATACGCTTACTCAAGCCAAGAGCGGTGAAATTCAGCCTGAGCGTCTAGAAGATGCGGTGCGTCGTATCTTGCGAGTGAAGCTTCGCGCAGGCCTATTTGAGCGTAACATGCCGTTGGCTGGTAAAGGTGGCATTTTAGGAAATAATGAGCATCGCGCGATTGCCCGGGAGGCGGTGCGCAAATCTCTGGTGTTGTTAAAAAACAATGAACAGCTACTGCCGTTGGCTGCCAACCAGAATGTGCTCGTGGTGGGAGACGGGGCGGACAACCTTTCCAAGCAAAGTGGTGGTTGGACTATCTCCTGGCAGGGAACTGGAAATACCCGAGCTGATTTTCCCGGTGCAACCTCGATTTATGAAGGGATTGCTTTGGCAGTAAAAACGGCTGGTGGTGAAGCTATCCTGAGTGTGGATGGATCTTTCGGGGCTGATACCTTTGCAAATGGCAAGCCACCTGGAGTAGCGATCGTCGTTTATGGTGAGGATCCCTATGCAGAGTGGCACGGAGATATCACCAATATTGAATACCAGCGCGGCGGTAAAAAAGATTTGGTACTACTGAAAAAACTTCGTGAGCAAGAAGTGTCGATAGTCAGTGTTTTCTTGTCTGGACGTCCACTATGGGTGAATAAGGAGCTAAATGCGTCAGATGCCTTTGTAGCGGCGTGGTTGCCGGGCTCAGAGGGCGCGGGTGTAGCAGATGTATTGTTCAGGGGAGAAAATGGTGAGGTGCGCTATGACTTTACTGGCAAACTACCTTTTAGCTGGCCTGTGTATATTAACCAAGCCGTTCTCAATCCTTACCAGGAACACTATGAGCCACTTTTCTCGTTGGGTTATGGTTTAACAGCTAAAGAGGAGTCTCTGGTGAGTAATGAATTGCCTGAAGTCAGTGAAAATTTTGCTGGGGGAGTCCTTGAAGATGCCTGGTTAATGGTTTCCCGTCCCAGGGCTCCCTGGGTATTGAATATCGTTGAAAGGGATTCCAAGACAGTTCCAGTCACGGGTAATTACACAGCTAGTGACGATGATGAAAATGTCGTTGTTACCTCAATTGATATGTCCTCTCAGGAGGATGCCCGTCTGATCAAGTGGAAAGGTTTACGTCCTGGAGCCGTAGAGTTGTCTGCAGAATATATGCAGAACCTGAATATTTACCTGGAGGAAAAATCTGCTCTTAGCCTAAATATCCGGGTTGACCGGGAGGTGGAAAAGCCGGTATTTGCCGGGATGACTTGTGGTGAGGGCTGTATTGCCAAGGTACCTTTACATTCTGCCTTGAAAACCATGCCTCTGAAAGACTGGACTCGTATCTCTGTGGACCTGCGGTGTTTTGCTAATGCGGGCGCTGACTTTGGAAAAATTTTCAGTGTTTTCCGCTTGGAAAGTGAAGGCGCTATGGAAATTGCGGTGGCCAATGTGAAATTGATTCCAGAAGCGGCAAAAACTGCAACTGTTCAGTGTAAAAGTTAATAGCGAGATATTTGAGGGGGTCAAGTAGGTTCAATAAAATGGACTGGTTCAGGCCAAATCTGAACTACTACAAATAAAAGCTTGATTCCCTTTAGAGATTTTGAAAGCCCGCATTCAACTCTGAGGTGCATCACCCTCTAGGCCGCTGTAGCACTCGCATTGTCTTCCATAATCTGTCGAGGAGTTTTATAACCTCAGTGGTTCAACCATGGAAGATGCACTTTACGAAATTGAATCAACAATTAAATTTGTCAAAGTAACCTTGGGGAGCCGATCCCCAGAGTAAACAACCATCCTTGACAACTTTTCCTGCTAGCCCATTAACCTCCTAAATGCCGTCAAGGATTTCAGGAAAGCTTTTTCATATTCTCCAGCTACAAGGAGTATCAGTAAGTCCCTAAGTCAGGGGCGCGTTAGCGCCCCAGGCACATCGGGTTACCACCCTGTGAGAGTGATCAATTGCAGGTTGCAGGACCAATTTCCTCCCAAACTGTGGAAGCACCAGGTTCGTCACCCTGGGTCCACCACTTGGCACGGTAACGGGCATCGCCGTGATTTACTTCGTCCCCACCGTTGTAACTGGTCGTTGCATTCCATGGCATTTCGACTTCACTGACCAGTATCCAGTCAGCTGCAGTTATCCCCGGCTCCATCTGGGTCCAGTACTTGGCCTGCCAAACGAGATTCTGATGGCTTACCTGGTCACCGCCCAGGTAAGTGCCCCCCATTTGCCAGGCAGGGTAATTATCTGCGTTGGGGTCGGACTGGTTGCAGCTATCCCCTGTATCGGTCACATTCACCTGCACTGCGGCAGAGACACTGGTGAAGCCATCGCTGACGGTCACTGTCGCGGTGAAAGCAGTATTCGCTTGAACCTGGGGTGCAGTGAAGGTAGCACTGGCACTATCGCCATTGGCTACAGTAAGACCCGGTGCATTCCAGTTGTAAGTAAGCGTATCGCCATTGGGGTCACTAGCATTGGCAGTAACACTGACACTCCCTCCTTCAGCAACAGAGACACTGCCTGGGACGGAAACGACGGGGGGCGCATTATCTCCCTCTGGTAGCAGAGTCACTAAGACATTATCGGTATTCGATAACTCACCATCGCTCACAGTGAGTTCAAATTCCAACTGCGTCTCCATAGTAACCTGCGGAGCGGTAAACTCTGGAGAAGCACTATCCGTACCCTGTAGGGGTACTGTGGGGGTACCGATCTGAGTCCAGGAGTAGGTCAAAACATCACCATCTGGATCACTGGAAGCACTACCATTCAAAGTCACTGAAGTACCGCTCACCACAGACTGATCAACTCCCGCATTGGCTGACGGTGCTCGATTGGCCATGCCATCATCGTGGCCCAGGCTCTCATGCATGGCATTGAGTATGTCACCGTTGTCTGCATCAATTTCCCAGGCAAACAAACCTGCGAGACCATTGCTTCGTGCGTAAGTACCTTTTTGCATGACGGAGGTGACATTGTCATAGGTAATCAGGTCACCGGTATCAGCCTTGAAGATATAGGCGCCCTGAGCAGTACTGTCGTAGTGCTCCTGCCACTCACCGCTGGCAATCTTCCCGGCAATATCACGGTAGTCCACAATGCCGGCTTCCCAGGTGCCTGGAGTCGCTCCGGTCGCTGTTCCTGTCAGGTGATCAGCACCCGTCCAACCGGTAACCCCGGTCCAACCGCGACCATACATTGCAGTACCCAACACCAGCTTTGACGGTGGTACACCTGCGCCGATCAATGTCTGGATACCGGAATGAGCATTGTAGTCATCTGTCGGATTCCAGCTCGGAGCATAAATCGCCGTCTGATGCCCAAGAGTCTCGTTACTCCAGGCTCCGTAGAAGTCATAGGCCATCAAAAACAGATAATCCATGTACTGTTCGACATTCGAGTAATCGACATCTTCGATCTTGTCAGCCCCAGCACCAATAGCAGAAGTGAGCTCGTACTCACGGCCGGTTTCCTGCTCGAGCTGGTCCAGCATTGCGCGCAGTTCTTTCATCAGTAAGCGGTAAGTTTCACCATCGGTATTGGGATCGCCAAGATTAGGGTTCGCGCCCTGGCCACCAGGGTACTCCCAATCAATGTCCACACCGTCAAAGAATTTCCAGGTACGCAGAAACTCCTCTACTGAATCCACAAAGCGGGTACGAAGTTCAGGATCATCAAAGAAGTAGAATGGATCGGATAGGGTCCATCCACCGATCGACGGTAGTACCTTGATATCTGGATAGGCCTGCTTCAACGCCATCAACTGGCCGAAGTTACCCTTGTAGGGATCGGACCAGCTGTGCCCTGCTTGTGATTTCTGCAGTGCCGCAAATGGGTCGTGAATAGCAACTTTGAAATCTTCCCGCCCAGAACAAGAGCGCTGTAGTGCCTGGAAGCTGCCTTCAATGTCCTTGAGGCTGTCGTTGATGCCGTCGCCGCCACAAATAGGAATAAAGCCGTACAAGATATGGGTGAGGTTATAGGCTGGGATTTTGTCAACCGGGAACTTTCGACCGTACACACCCCACTCTACAAAGTAAGCACCCACAACAGATCCGCTGGTATTAGTGTAAGGCTGGTTATTCTCTCCATCATTGAGCACGATTGGGTCCAAGTGGCTCCCGTCAGTATCAGCTACGACGATGTCAGTTACTTCTGAACTGCTGCAACCGGAGAAGTTACATAGGGCGACCTGCAGTTCGTATCGGCCTCCTTCAGTGATCTGCAATGTGGCAGTTCCGCTCTGGTTGCCGGCGCCATTTACTGGCTGCTCGAATACAACTTGTCCATCGAGCAGATACTGTGCAGTGTCGGCATCGTCGCCTGAAAATTTGGACCAGGACACAGGTATTTCAGCCTGGTCTTTGATGGTCACCAGCTGCTCGTAGGCGGTAGCTGTGTCGTCAACTTCAATAATGGCAAAGCGGGTTTCCATATTGTTAATGGCGGGTACACCGGGGACTGCGAGTGCGGTCGAACTGACTAAAGCAAATATCAATGGAGTTTGCGACCAGGTCAGGAATTTAGGCGTTTGCATAGGGTTTACCTTGAGCAAGTTATTTTTATTGTTGGCCATCGGCAGTTAGGTGATGCGATTGCCAAAATGACACCGCTGTCAAAATATCATCGCTTATGGGGAGTCGCAATGCAGAAAGGGATGAATTGCCACGGGGTAAAGAGAATTCGAATGAAAGTGCCGCCATTGGAGGCAATATGAGACCCGTATCACGAAAAAAACGGAACTTTACGAGAATATGACTGAGGCAAGACATTGCGCCTTTTCCCAGGGGGGGAGGTTTGATCAACCCGGATCAAGGGGAGAAAACGAGGAGTACTGGTGGGCGACTTTTCTGCATCGAGCAGGAGCTTTACCGGTGGTGATCGTTACGGTTCACCGACCAGCTTGCCAGCCGGTAAGGGAGGTGCAGGAATAACAAAGTTAAGGAACCTCTGATTAACGAAGCATTTTTCTAGAATTAAGCTGAATCACTTATAAAACTCACTTTTTTACGCGCAAACGCTTAATTTTCGCGTACTAGCTCCCTGATTTTTCACCAGAAGTCCTCAATAGGCGAATCACGGGCGCCCCCCCTAGGCAGCCAAGTATTTTTTCCCTATTAGTAAGTAAGTGAAGCCTGCGAACAAGCACAGCCGCTCAGTATTTTTTACCAGTCCTCGATAGCGGACCTTGTCATAACCCAATACCCGCTTGATGTAGCGAAAGGGGTGCTCGACCTTCGCTCTTATCTGCGCCTTGATCTTTTCCGCAAGGCGCGACTGTGGAACTAAAGTGTCCATTTCTTCAAGGAATTTTTCCCTACGGGTCTTGCGGCGCTTATTCAGAGGTTCCTTAAATCAATATCTAATATGGCATAACAACGTCAATTCGAACTGTTTACGAATATCTTAAGCTCTGTGGAGGGGGTACGCTAAAGAAATCTGCCTAACAGGCCTGTGAGCAAAACACAATTCCTGCATGAATTAATTTAATATGTAGTGTAAATGCTCATAAAAAATAAAAGCATGATTATGTTGGAGGTTGGTAATCTTCTGTTTTTGTATGTTAATCGTTCCTACTCAAATCATTACATTCCAAGCAGAAGATTACACTTGATTTTGTGATCGGCCACCGGGTAACAGCGGGGGTGCCTATAAAAACGATCACGTAGATATAGAAATTACTAAAGATCGTGGCGACGGCTTCAATGTTGGCTGGATTGATCAGGGAGAGTGGCTTGCCTACAAAAATTTACAAATACCCAGCACAGGAAACTACAAAGTTCATATGCGTGTTTCCAGTCCCTCAGGTGCCACAGTATCTGTTGATTTAAACGGTGTGCAATGTATTGGATCGAGCCGTCACCCCCAATACCGGCCGTTGGCTGGCAGAAATGGCTGACTATCGACTTCACCGCCAAAATAGAGGCGGGTAATTATAATTTACGCGTTTATGCAGAGTTTGGAGGTTGGAGTTTCAATTGGATCGAAATAATTGCCGTAGACTTTAAGAGTCTTGTGTCGGCCGACGAGCTCAATAGTACCGATAGCAGCAGCTGGAGTTTCTAAACCAATTATGGTGGTTGCGAGATACAGTATTACACTAACGGGCAGAATGTGACGATTCAATATGATCGCGCTGTGGGTTGTAAGGTGCTGGCAATCGAAGCCGGATAAGAGGAGCACAACAATTAGAATTGCTGATAGGGGCCGTGACCTTCAACTCCTTTTCCAGTGGAATGGTGGGGGTGGCGACGACGGAATATCGTCGGCTTAATGAAGGTGAAGTCAGTAAAGGAATTTGCTTCTGTTGAGGTGGGTTAGTGGTTTAACGGTTATGGTGGGTCCTCACTTTCTGCCCGGGTAGGTATACTGTTGCGGATTTTACTTCCAGGCTCTCCTGTCAGTGACAATTTCAACTTACCAAAAACGGCTACCAGAGCTTATCCAAGCTTCGCTGCAGTGCTATCCCGCACAGGGGCGTCTTTGGGTGGGGTTCTCTGGTGGCCTCGACTCCACTGTGCTTCTTCACGTATTGCATAAATGTGAGATTCCGGTGCTGGCTGTGCATGTACACCATGGTCTTAGTGAAAGCGCGGACAGCTGGCAGGCCCATTGTCAGGCATTTTCCAATGGGCTAAATATCCCTTTTACAGCGCTTCGCGTGGCAGTAGATAAGAAGGGTGGTGGGCTTGAGCAGGGCGCACGCCTGGCCCGTTATCGTGCCTTTGGCGATGTCATGTCCCCAGGTGATCAAATTTTGCTCGGTCATCATGGGGATGATCAGGCGGAGACCTTCTTGCTTCGCTTACTGCGAGGTGCCGGTGTGCTCGGGCTTGCTGGTATGGCCAAATGGCGCCCATTGGGGAGTGGCGCATCCCTGCTTAGACCTCTGCTTAAGGTTGGTCGGGCTGAACTGGAGGATTGGGCCCGGGAGCATAACCTCAGTTGGATTGATGATGAAAGCAACAGTGATGAAGGCCTGGATCGCAATTTCTTACGTCATCGCATCATGGCTCCGCTTGGTGAGCGCTGGTCGGTTAGGCAGAGGGTTGCTCAGGCCGTGGATAACCTCAGGGAATCCGTCGAGCTGTTACAGGAGTTGGCACTTGCTGACCTGAATACATGTGACCTAAAGCGAGAGCGTTTAGGCGAAAGCCTGTCCCTGAAAGTATTTTCCGCCTTGAGTATGGCGAGACGTAAGAACCTGTTGCGATACTGGGTTCAACGCCAGGGGGGGATGCCACCAGAATCTGTCTCGCTGCAAGAGGCTCTGGCGCAAGTGAGTGGTGCAGCACAGGACGCCCAGTTGGTTGTGCATTTGGGGGGGCAGGTAGTGAGGCGATATCAAGACCGGCTTTACCTGACCCCGAAGCTGGCTCCTCTATCTTCCTGTAAGAATACTCTTTTGGCTTGGGATGGTATTTCCAGCCTTGCGCTGCCAGGAGGGGCGGTATTGGAGCCGGTGACAGGGTGGCCGCAGGCAGATTACCTGGTGCGCTATCGCAGCGGTGGAGAACGCGCACTGCCAATAGATCGTACCCATTCCCAAACTCTCAAAAAGATTCTGCAAGAGCGGGGCTTGGAACCCTGGCTGCGCGACAGGGTGCCACTGGTATACAGGGGAGAGGAGTTGGTGGCTGTTGCCGGGCTCTTTTCCTGTAAAGTAAATAGCGATATCCCCGATCGGCCTCCAAGCTGGCGGTTTTTCGATTGAGTGGGAAGGGGTTTTCTGCTACTCTGGCGCCCCGTCTCAAAGGCACCGGGAGAAGCTGGATTATCCGCCCGGGCCAGCCCTGTAAGCTCGACATTCATCGAGCGCTCAACTGACCAAGGTTTTGCATGACGCGCTATATTTTTGTAACTGGTGGCGTGGTTTCCTCGTTGGGGAAAGGTATCGCCTCCGCCTCTCTGGCCGCCATTCTCGAGGCCCGCGGCCTCAAGGTTACCATCCTAAAACTGGACCCTTACATCAACGTAGACCCAGGTACCATGAGCCCCTTCCAGCACGGTGAGGTGTATGTCACCGAGGATGGTGCCGAGACTGACCTGGACCTGGGTCACTATGAACGCTTTATCCGTACCCGGATGTCCAAGCGTAACAACTTCACCACCGGCCGTGTGTACGAGACCGTACTGCGTAAAGAACGTCGTGGTGACTACCTGGGTGGTACCGTACAGGTGATCCCCCACATTACCGACGAGATCAAACGCCGCGTCGTGGAAGGTGGCCGCGATGTCGACGTCGCTATTGTTGAAATCGGTGGCACCGTAGGTGATATCGAATCCCAACCGTTCCTGGAATCTGTGCGTCAGCTGCGTGTGGAAATGGGCACCAACCGCGCCCTGTTGATCCACCTGAGCTATGTGCCTTTTCTTGCCACTGCTGGTGAAACCAAGACCAAGCCGACCCAGCACTCTGTTAAAGAGTTGCGTTCTATCGGCTTGCAGCCGGATATTCTGCTGTGCCGTTCCGAGCGCGAGATCGATGAGGACTCCCGCCGCAAGATTGCACTGTTCACCAATGTTGAAGAGCGCGCTGTGGTACCGCTGCCCGATGCCAAGACCATCTACGGCGTACCGCGTCTTCTGCACAGTTACGGCCTCGACGATATCGTTGTGGAAAAGCTGCAGCTGGAATGCCAGGCTCCAGACCTGTCCGAGTGGGACGAAGTGGTCGATGGCAAGCTGAACCCACAGCACGAAGTGAAAATTGCCATGGTTGGCAAATACATGGAGTTGCTGGATGCCTATAAGTCCCTGATCGAGTCCCTGACCCATGCGGGTATCAAGCATCGCTGCAAAGTGGATATCGACTTTATCAACGCTGAAGACGTTGAGGGCGAGAACGGCATTGACCTGATCAAGGATGCCGATGCAATCCTGGTTCCCGGTGGATTTGGTGAGCGCGGTTTAGAGGGCAAGCTTGAATCTGTTCGCTACGCCCGTGAAAACAATATTCCTTACCTGGGCATCTGCCTCGGTTTACAATCTGTGGTTATCGAGTTCGCGCGCAATGTGCTCGGCCTCGAAGGTGCCAACAGTACTGAATTCAATACTAAAACCCCGCACCCTGTTATCGGCCTGATCACAGAGTGGATCGATAGCGAAGGCAATATCGAGAAGCGCGATGAGCAGTCCGATCTGGGCGGCACCATGCGCCTGGGCGGCCAGGAATGTCGCCTGGCTAAAGACACCAAGGCCCGCGATATCTACGGTGCAGACGTGATCGTAGAGCGCCACCGCCACCGCTACGAAGTGAACAACAACTACGTTGATCGCCTGCAGCAAGCCGGTTTGAAAATTGGCGGCTGGTCTGCAGACGATACCCTGGTAGAAATGGTTGAATTGCCGAACCATCCCTGGTTCGTTGCTTGCCAGTTCCACCCGGAATTTACTTCAACCCCGCGCGACGGCCATCCGCTGTTCGAAAGCTTTGTTGCCGCGGCAATGAAGCAGCGTGAAAACCAGGGTTAATCAGTAATTCCATCCCCGGCGCCTGTGGCTGGGGGTGAGATGACAGGGAGCTGACAGTGAAAACCATTGAAGTCGGAAATATTCAGGTCGCCAACGATAAGCCTTTTGTGCTGTTTGGCGGTATGAATGTACTGGAATCCCGCGACCTGGCGATGCAGGTGGCTGAGCACTATGTAAAAGTCACTGAAAAACTGGGTATTCCCTATGTTTTTAAAGCGTCTTTTGACAAGGCCAATCGCTCTTCCATCAACTCTTATCGCGGACCGGGAATGGAAGAAGGCCTGAAGATTTTTCAGGAAATCAAAGACACCTTTAAGGTCCCCTTGATTACCGATGTCCACGAAGTACACCAGGCTGCTCCGGTTGCCGAAGTCGTGGATATTATCCAGCTGCCGGCCTTCCTGGCCCGTCAGACTGATCTGGTCGCCGCTATGGCAGCGACTGGTGCAGTGATCAACGTCAAAAAGCCCCAGTTTATGAGCCCGCCGCAAGTTAAAAATGTGGTGGAGAAATTTGCTGAGTGCGGCAACGAAAATATTCTTTTGTGTGAGCGCGGTGCCTGCTTTGGCTACGACAACCTGGTTGTCGATATGCTGGGCTTTAGCACCATGATCAATGCCTCCGGCGGTGCGCCGCTGATTTTTGATGTTACCCACTCACTGCAAATGCGCGATCCTTCCGGCGCAGCCTCCGGTGGTCGCCGTGCACAGGTCACTGAGCTGGGCCGCGCAGGTTTGGCTATCGGGATTGCCGGCCTGTTCCTGGAAGCACATCCGAATCCAGACAAAGCATTGTGTGATGGCCCCAGTGCATTGCCATTAGAGAAGCTGGAGCCATTCCTGGCGCAGATGAAAGCGGTAGATGACCTGATCAAAGGTTTTGAGCCGCTGGATACGAAATAAAAAAGAGAGTTTTTTGCGCGCCCTGATCGGGCGCGCGGCACTTTCCCCTCTGCTATTTAGCTTTAGTGCTGTAGCAAAAGTGCATAACGTCTGATTTACGAAAACCTATTTTCAGTAAGTACCAATACGGAGCCCATTGTAAATGAGCAAGATTGTCGCTGTTAAAGCCTTTGAAGTAATGGATTCTCGCGGTAACCCTACCGTTGAAGCCGATGTAATCCTGGAAGACGGTTCCATTGGCTCCGCCTGTGCTCCTTCTGGTGCCTCTACTGGTTCTCGTGAAGCTCTGGAATTACGCGATGGTGATAAGAGCCGTTACCTGGGCAAAGGTGTATTAAAGGCGGTTGAAAATATCAACACCACTATCGCCGATCTGCTCAAAGGTATGGACGCAACTGATCAGCGCACCCTGGATAAAGCGATGATCGATGCCGATGGTACTGAAAACAAAGCCAAGCTGGGTGCCAATGCTATCCTGGCTGTTTCCCTGGCGGCAGCCAAGGCCGCTGCAGCCTCCAAGAAAATTCCACTGTATCAGCATATTGCTGAGGTGAACGGCACCCCCGGTCAATACTCTATGCCGGTGCCGATGATGAATATTCTCAACGGTGGTGAGCACGCTGATAACAATGTGGATATCCAGGAATTTATGGTTCAGCCCGTTAAAGCTGAGTCTTTTGCCGAAGCCCTGCGTCAAGGTGCTGAGATCTTCCACTCCCTGAAAAAAGTACTGTCTAGCAACAGCCTGAATACGGCAGTTGGCGATGAAGGTGGCTTTGCTCCGAATCTGCCTTCCAACGAAGCAGCTTTGAAAGTCATTGCTGAAGCGGTAGAAAAAGCCGGTTACACCCTGGGCGATGACATCACCCTGGCTTTGGACTGCGCTTCTTCCGAGTTCTACAAAGATGGCAAGTACGACCTGTCCGGTGAAGGTAAGCAATTCGATAGCGAAGGTTTTGCCAGCTACTTGGCCGAGCTTTCCGCAAACTACCCAATCCTGTCTATTGAAGACGGTATGGACGAAAGCGATTGGGACGGCTGGAAAGTGCTCACTGACAAAATTGGTGACAAAGTACAGCTGGTAGGCGACGATCTGTTCGTAACCAACACCAAGATCCTGAAAGAAGGTATCGAGAAAGGCGTGGGTAACTCTATCCTGATCAAGTTCAACCAGATCGGCTCCCTATCTGAGACTCTGGACGCGATCAAAATGGCAAAAGATGCCGGCTACACCGCAGTGATATCCCACCGTTCCGGTGAAACCGAAGATACCACCATCGCCGACCTGGCTGTTGCTACTGCTGCTGGCCAAATCAAGACCGGCTCCCTGTGTCGCTCCGACCGCGTAGCCAAGTACAACCGTCTGCTGCGTATTGAAGCTGAGCTGAACGGTGCCGCTCCTTACCGTGGCCGTGCTGAATTTAAATAATCAATATTTGAATCGCACATAGATATTGCAGAGGACTTCCTCTGCAATATCTATAATACGAACAAGCGAAATATCGTAATCTCGTATGAAATGGCTGCTGGCAATTCTCACTATCATTCTGCTTACCACCCAATATCGACTTTGGGTTGGTGGAGGCAGTCTCGCCGAAGTTACCCGTCTTAAACGACAACTCGACCAGCAACAGGAAAAAAATGCTGCTCTCGCTCGGGAAAATCGTCAGCTATTGAGGGAAGTAAGGAGCCTCAAAGTGGGCACCGATGGTGTTGAGGCTAAAGCACGCTATGACCTGGGACTCATAAAAGAGGGGGAAACCCTTTTTATCTTCCTGGATTCGGAAGAGGGTAAAAAGTGATTACAGATTATTGGGTGATTGTACCCGCTGCGGGAATTGGCAAACGCATGGGCGCGGATCGGCCAAAGCAATATCTGCCTTTGCTTGGGCAACCCCTGTTATCCCTAACCTTACGTAATATTTTAAGTTGGCCCGGGCTCGCTGGAATTGTCGTAGCCCTTTCTGGTGATGATCAACTCTTCCAGCACTTGAGGGAGGCGGAGCATCCATTCGTGCACACTGTTACCGGTGGTGCTGAGCGTTCTGATTCTGTTCTTGCTGCATTAGAGTTTCTTTCTGAACGGGAATTGGCTGATACCCCTGTGCTGGTTCACGATGCTGCACGCCCCTGCGTGACCCTGGATGACATTAGCGCACTTCTGGATGAGAGTGTTTCCCCTATGGCTCTCCTGGCAAGACCTGCCAGTGATACGGTAAAGCGCGGTCATGAATCGAGTGGTGTGCCCTGTGTGGAGCAAACTCTTGACCGCACACAGATATGGTTGGCACAGACACCCCAGCGCGCCCCATTGGGAGTGTTGTATTCCTGTCTCAATCGCGCGCTGGAGCAAGGTGAAGCGGTGACGGATGAGGCGAGTGCACTTGAGACTTTTGGCCACTCGCCGCAACTTGTTGAGGGGCAGGGCGATAACATTAAAGTGACCCATCCTTCAGACATCATGGTAGCTGAGGCCATACTCCGCCTGCGTTATGCACCCACTGAGGATAAACGATAGTGAGTTTTCGAATTGGTCAGGGCTTTGATGTACATGCATTCTGCCCTGGCGATCATGTTGTGCTTGGTGGGGTAAAAATTCCCCATACGTTTGGCTTAAAGGCCCATTCAGATGGGGATGTGCTTTTACACGCCCTAGCAGATGCTCTACTTGGAGCTCTGGCCCTTGGAGATATTGGTTACCACTTTCCTGATACGGATAAACGCTATGCGGGTGCTGATAGTCGCACATTGCTGCGGCATGTCCTGTCCTTGGTTAATAGTAAGGGTTATCGTTTGGTGAATGTGGATACCACCCTGATAGCCCAGGCCCCCAAGATGGCACCATATATCCAGTCCATGCGAGAAAATATTGCCGGGGATTGTGATGTGGATGTTGAGAGCATCAGTGTAAAAGCCACAACCACTGAAAAGCTTGGTTTCACTGGGCGTGGAGAGGGCATTGCTGCTCAGGCTGTGGTATTGCTAGAGAATAGCCATGTCTGAGGCCTGGAACCTAAATTGGCCCCGGGCTTTGGGAGGGGCAGAAATCTCCGCAGATTTCCGTACTGAGCCGGAAGACTTTGTTGTCGATGAGTTGGCCTTTCCAGAACCCTGTGATGATGGCGAGCACGTATACCTGCACATCCGGAAGCGAGGTGCCAACACTGCCTGGGTTGCGAAACAATTGGCCAAACTCGCCGGCGTACGTCAACTGGATGTCAGCTATTTTGGTTTGAAAGATCGGCATGCAGTTACCACCCAGTGGTTTAGCGTGTGGCTTGGACAAAAACCTGAGGCCGATTGGTTGCAGATTAATGGTGATGAGGTTTCTTTACTGCAGACATTTCGCGGTGCCCGCAAGCTACGTCGCGGCGAACATGCCGGTAACCGATTCAAAATTCGCCTGCGCAATATTCGGGGAGATCGCCAAGCTGCAGACAAGGTTCTGGAGCAAGTTAGGGAGGGTATACCGAATTATTTTGGTGAACAGCGCTTCGGTGTTTCTGGCGGTAACCTGGATCTGGCGCGCCAATTGGCGGAAGAAGAAGGTCGATGCCGCAAAAGTGAGAAAGCCTTTGCCATGTCGGCAGCGCGCAGTTGGTTGTTCAACCAGGTTCTGGCGGAGAGGGTTAATTCAAAAAGCTGGTTCGAGTGCCTTGATGGGGAGCCAGAGGCCACTCCCAGTGGTCCCTTGTGGGGGCGCGGACGCAACCCAACTGTAGGTATTGCAGGTGAGCTTGAGGAAAGGGTTCTTGGAGAATGGCAACCCTGGTGCAACTGGCTGGAACATTGTGGCCTAAAGCAGGAGCGAAGACCGCTGGTATTACGTCCGGAGGCTTTTCGCTACCAGTGGTGTGGCGATAACCTGGAACTTGAATTTGCTCTTCCACCAGGCGCGTTCGCAACCGCCTTGCTGAGGGAAGTCGCCAATCTGGTCAATGTGAACTCGGGCACATAAAATTCAGTAATGGAAGCGACGGCTGCGATACAGGGGATGGAATCAAACAGCTTATGGACCGCTTGAGACACGAAGGTTTGGGAATGACTTCCCAGCGTACCCGCAATCGTCTGATACAGCGATTGCGTGAAGAGGGCATCAGTAATGAAGAAGTCCTCAATGTAATGGCATCAACACCGCGACACCTGTTCCTGGATGAGGCTCTGGCCATTCGCGCCTATGAGGATACGGCCCTGCCTATTGGTTACGGGCAGACTATTTCTCAGCCTTACATTGTTGCGCGAATGACAGAGCTACTCTTGAGCCGAGCCAAGTCTTTGCACAGCGTTTTGGAAGTGGGGACGGGTTCCGGGTACCAAACAGCGATTCTCTCTCGTTTGGTGGAACAACTTTATTCTGTAGAGCGTGTCGAACCATTGCTGGAGAAGGCACGTAAGTGTTTGACAGAGCTGGGTCACCATAATGTTGAATACAAACTTAGCAATGGCGGCTTTGGTTGGCCAGAAAAAGGTCCATATGATGCAATCCTGGCTGCGGCAGCACCGGCAGTAGTTCCCGATGAGCTGAAGCAACAGTTGGCACCTGATGGTGTGTTGGTGATTCCTGTTGGTTCAGAGCATCAGTATTTGACGATGGTGACCCGTCGCCAGGATAGTGATCAATTTGATGTGGAAAAATTGGAGGCGGTTCGCTTTGTACCGCTGCTCAGTGGTGTTGTTCGATGAAGTTATATGAAACCCTCAGAGGTCGCTATCCTGGGGTGGTGTTACGAGGTATGGCGATGGGGGCTGCAGATGTGGTCCCCGGGGTTTCTGGGGGAACTATCGCCTTTATTACGGGGATTTACCAGGAGTTACTGGACTCTCTCAGCCGAATAGGCCCACACTGCATCACTCTCCTAAGGAAGGAGGGCGTTGCAGCAACCTGGAAATATATAAACGGTGGTTTCCTGTTGTCCCTGTTTTTGGGAGTGCTGATTAGTATTTTTAGTCTTGCCCGATTAATAAGTGGACTGCTGGAGAATTACCCGATTGTTGTCTGGTCTTTCTTTTTTGGTTTGGTTCTGGCATCCACTGTTCCGGTTATACGAAATATTCCGCGGTGGTCCCCTTCAGTTATAGTTTTTTTGTTCCTGGGCATAGCTTTGGCGGTTACAGTCAGTGAGCTACGTCCGGGAGAAATCCCGGCAACGCCTCTGACATTATTTTTATCTGGAGCTTTGGCTATTTGTGCAATGGCACTTCCGGGTATTTCCGGCGCCTTTATTTTGTTGATGATTGGGATTTACCCCAAGGTGCTTTCCGCCGTTCATGAGTTACAGATAACAAATTTAATTTGTTTTGCCGCAGGTGCAGCCATTGGGTTGATGTTATTTAGTCGATTACTTTCGTGGTTGATGCATAGGTTTGTCGCTCGTACACTGGCTTTTCTTGCTGGAATCTTGCTGGGAAGTTTGAAAATAATTTGGCCTTGGAAACTGCCTATGCCCGGAGAGGCAGAAACGTCCAGTAAGTTGGCACCGCTGTTAACAAATACCACTCCGGCAGATTTTGTGACTCAAACAGGGGATTCGGCACAACTTGGTGGGGCTATTACAGCTGCCCTGGCGGCCATGGTGTTGGTTCTCACAATAGACTTCTTGGGAGGGGCTCATCGGGGAACATCTAGCGCCACACCGCAATAAGATCTGGAAAATCTCGGTATGGCAGCGTTTTATGAAGCGTTCACCGGAATTTTTGGAGCTTTTCTTTAGACACTTTTTCCATAAATGCCGTGGTCTGATGTAAAAAGAGAATAATGGAATGTCATCTTTTGCTACGCTCTAAAGGCCTGTTTTGGCGGAACAATTCCCCCATTTCTGGTCATTTTTTGTTTGGGGTGTTAAAAATATTAGGCATCAGTATCCTGTTATTGCTTCTGGTTTCCTGTGGTAGCCATATGGCTCCCACCAGTTCCCTGAAGCAACCCCCCAGTATCAGGCTCAACTATCACACAGTGAGTAAGGGCGACACCCTCTATTCAATTGCCTGGCGATACGGCAAGGATTTTCGGCAGCTGGCGGCGCTTAATGGCATTAGATCTCCCTATAATATCTATCCTGGTCAGCGGCTTAAACTGACGGGAAAAGTACCTCCAAGTGCCTCCTCAAAGGCTCCCATCGCCGCAAAGAAAACTGTGAGTAAACCGGTTTCCTCAAAGAAGCCAGCCGCGACAGCAAGTAAAAAATCCTTAACGAAAGCTCCTCGACGCCAAACGGCTCAAACCAAGCGCGCAGGCTCTATTCGCTGGCGCTGGCCTGTACAAGGCCAACTGATCAGCCGCTTCCGCTCAGGGGATCCTTTGCGTAAGGGTGTTGATATCGCAGGAGAAAAGGGTGAGTCTGTATTGGCAGCAGCCGATGGCACCGTTATCTACGCGGGAAGTGCATTGAGAGGTTATGGAAAGCTGCTGATCGTTAAGCACAGTGAAGTTTACCTGAGTGCTTATGCCCACAATCACCGTTTGTTGGTGAAAGAGGGCAGCAAAGTCAAAGCTGGGCAACGGATAGCGGAACTGGGTTCGAGTGGTACCGACCGCAACAAGCTCCACTTTGAGATTCGCAAAAACGGTCAGCCAGTAGACCCTCTTGCTTACTTGCCGTAAGCCGGATGGGTGCAGTAAAGCTCTGTAAATAAAAATGGACTTTTAACTAATACCACTTGAGGTAGTCACTGTAATCGTGACGACTGAAGGGTCTGGCCGATTCAGTGGCTGTCGCCATACACTCATGGTGCCTGATTGTATTTTGATCAGCTTCTTGAGTGTTTGGGCGGCTGATATTGGCAAAGTACAAGGAGCAGGGGAAATGGAAGCACAACGGCAAGACCAGTCTTTGGCTGGCCAGGCAGAAGACTTTCCTCCTGAGTTGGCGGTAGAGAATGAAGAGCAGAAACTAAGTAGCAGCGAAGAGAGAGGTAAAGGCCGTACCCGGAGAAATGCGGCAAAAAATAACTCCGTCTCCTCCCCCGGAGAGAAGAGTAGGGTCACCAGATTGGATGGCGACAGCCATTTGCAGAAGAATTTGGATGCTACTCAACTCTATCTGAATGAAATTGGTTTTTCCCCCTTATTGACCGCTGAAGAAGAGGTGTATTACGCACGTAAGGCTTTGCGTGGTGACGCTGCGGCGAGAAAGCGCATGATTGAGAGTAATTTGCGCTTGGTAGTAAAGATTGCTCGTCGTTATGTCAGCCGTGGCCTGGCGCTGCTAGACCTGATCGAAGAGGGTAATTTGGGGCTTATCCGCGCTGTTGAGAAGTTCGACCCTGAGCGGGGTTTCCGCTTTTCTACCTACGCTACCTGGTGGATACGTCAGACAATAGAACGAGCCATTATGAATCAGACTCGGACTATTCGCCTGCCAATTCACGTTGTAAAGGAATTAAATGTGTACCTCCGGGCATCCCGTGAGCTGGCGCAGAAGCTGGATCACGAGCCGTCCGCAGAAGAGATCGCTAATTTATTGGAGAAGCCGGTTGAAGACGTTGAGCGGATGTTAGGGCTCAATGAGCGGGTAACTTCAGTAGATACTCCGATAGGTCCCTCTTCGGAAAAGACACTGGTGGATACGATTCCCGACCAGCAGGAGTCTGATCCGGCTGAGTTACTTCAGGACAGTGATCTCTTTGATAGCATTAATCGCTGGCTCGGGGAGCTTCCCGACAAACAGTGTGAGGTTGTTTCCCGGCGATTTGGGTTGCGTGGCTTTGAAGCGAGCACCCTGGAAGAAGTTGGTAGGGAAATCGGCCTAACGCGTGAGAGGGTGCGCCAGATCCAGGTTGATGCACTTAAGCGCCTGCGTGAAGTCATGGAAAAACAAGGACTTGATGGACTGTCTTTGTTTGGAAACCTATAAACTTGGTCCTTAACCGAGGAAACCCCACGAAGACAATGTATCCGTGGGGTTTCCGTTAGCGATTCAATTTGAGGTTAATAGATTGGGTCTGATCTATTTCCTGACCCAGCGCCCAAGATTGTCCTGGTAATACTCCCCAGGAGAAAGGCGAGCTTCCAGTTTTTCCGCGGCACGGGCCGCTACTTGAGCAATATCGACATTATTGCGTTTGGCAATTTGCGCATAAGAAGTTTTGCGCTTTGCATTGATCTCTTTGACTAACTTCTCAAGCTCCGGGGAGCTAGCGTCTACGATAGCGATATAGCCGCTATTTGCCTCTCCAACCAACCCTTGACTCTTGGCTTCATTGAGTGAGATCGCCATTGCTGGAAGTGCGATGACGAAGCCTACGAGTAACAGGGCCTTCTTTAACATATGCATACGTTGCCTCCTCAAAAAATGCCTTCTTTGTCTTCAAACAAGGTATCTAGGTCCCGATCAACTTTTACCCGGATTTCGTGTTCAATCTTTACGTTTAAGTTTACAGTGATTGGCTCACTGGGAGCCTTTACCGCCACAGTAGGGGTGCACCCTGTGGCAACCATAGCGTACAACAGCCCTATGGAAATCAGCCGGCTGGCTCTCATCTGCTACTCCTTTCCGTACCTTCAGGTACCTTCTATTTGTTGCTGTTACAGCAGTTATCTCAATATCTGGGCCAGGTTTGCCAACCATATTGGGAGTTACCATATTCCCCATATAGTATTCGCTTAACCTTAACCGGCTCTGAATTAGCCAGTCCCCAATTTCGAAGAGCCTACTTTAATCCAGACCTATTGGTCCAGCTGCTTTTCCAAGGCTTCTGTTAGATCGCGGCTGGCCTGAAGAGAGCGAAGCATGGCTGGAATATTATTCTCAAGATTGAGGTTAATAATCAGATCCCGCTCTGAATCCACGGAATCACTGCGCCCTACAAGCTTTAAGCTTAGCTGCAGGTCACCACTGGGAGGGTACTCCATACTGCCTTCCAGGGTACGGAAATCGTAATCTTCGAGCGCATTCGCAATCAGCTTAAGTTGCGGGTTCCCCGACAGTATCTGAGGGGAAAAAGCTCCGTAATATCTCAGTCGTCCTCCCGGCTCCACTGCTTCCAAATGGCCGCGCTTTACTGTGATGCCGTCGGGGCCAGTTATAATAGGAATCACCAAATCTAGATGTCCGCCAGCTTCAAAGTTTTCTGACTCAGTTTCCTGAGCCAATTGTTCCAAGGACACATTCTTGGCAGACAGGATACTGCTCCGAGTTTTATCGGCCAGATTCCAGGTGAGCGCTTCTGAACGCAGCTCCCCGTCAAGAAATTCAGCTGAGAAATCCCTCAGCGACAGATCCTGCTCCCTGTCCAGAGACAAAGAAAAAAGGACTTTATCCAAAGTGAGTCCTGCATTGATAGATCGTATTGATAGCGGCTGAGGCTTCGGCGTAAACCAATGTTCCTCATCGTTTTCCAGTAGAATTGTCCCTTCTACTCCAGTAGCAAAACTTTCCCCGTAGACTGCAGCAATATTGGTAAGTATTAACTTGAAGGAATTTTTTGGTTGTAAAGGCCAGGATACATTGCCATTGGCAGAAAATGCCCCTGAAACTATATCTAAGGGCAAACCTTGAACTGCCTTGCTGAGGGGGTTATTTGTGGTGAATTCAACCTCTGGTAAGGAAAAATGAATATTACCGGTGGCCTGCTCGATATTATGATACCAATTCGAATCAAGCCTCAAAGCCCCAGCATTGAGCTGGCTTTTTCCCTCAATCTTATCTCCGTTCAGGGAGAAAACCCCAGTGAGGGTTGGTGTCATTGAATAATTTTCAGGAGTAATAACTTTGAGGTTTTTGCTGGAGAAGTTGGCACTTAGCTCAGTGTTTCTTTTGGTAGTTTTTAGGTTAAAATCACTTAAGACCAAATCTCCAGATAACGAAATAGATTCACTGTTAAATGCATCAAGTTGATTTTTCCATTTCGGACTAATACAGCTTGTAGAGAGTGTTTTTATCTCACAGTTCATTAGGGGTTGTTGAATAACACCCTTCTTTAGCTTGAATTCTCCCCCTGTAATTTCTTCAAATGTGGTATTTATCTGCTCAAGTTTAACTTTTCGAATGTCACCGTCCGTTTGGATTTTGATTTTTGCAGAAGAATGAAGCTCCTTTACGACGGTATTTATCGTTTTGTTAATAATGGTTGGTGCCATTAAGTCCAGGTTGAAATCGCATTCAGAAGTCCTATTATAACTGCAATTAAGCTGTCTAATTTGTAAAACAGCTGAGGTGGTTGAACCAGATGCTTGTAATTTTGAATTAACCCCACCATTGCTGATAGAGGCCGCAAAAGTGTTGGTGGCAGATGGCTCCAATATAAGTTGTACCGTATCTACAATCTCTACATCTGCTTGGCTTTGGTCCAATCCGGTGGACTTTAAAAGGGAATTTTTTTCCTGGTTTGATATTGAAGTGTTGAGGTGTATCTCACTGCCAGGGAGAAAGTTGATGCCAATCCTTTCTAGCCAGCTTTGCCACGCCGAGGTTGAGTTGACAGGCTTAAAGAAAATCTCACTCTGAAACTTCAGCTTGCCCCCCAAGTTGGTTACTGTAAATGAGGGAGCAAATATCTTCCGGTGAAGCGATTGTAGTATAGGCTCTGCTGCATCGAGATAAGCAGAACCCTCCGCGTGTAGTTTGGGGCTTTGTGCTTCGTCAGTAGCGGACTCAAATTTCAAGTTGAGCAGGGGTTTATCAGCTTCGTTATCATGTTTAGATGAAACTTCAAATGCACCGGAACCCGTGATGTACTCGAGTAGTAGGGGAGAAAATGACTTAAACTCGATCTCAATAGGCGTTGTGGTTGATAGCCTGGCCGTCGTATTTATGATTGATTTGTCGTCGAAACCTGAAATTTCCAGTGATTTGCTCTTCACCTGTAGATTGATATTCTGGTAATCCGAAAGGGAAAAGATATTATCAGGGATAAGTGCATTTGCATTTACAGTAAGTCGTCCGCTGGAGTCAATTTCACTTTCTGGAAATAGGTTTAGTAGCCGAGTAGCCCTGATAATTGGAGTAATTACTTCCAGGTTCGAAGTTGCTTCACCATCCAACTTCCAATAGTTACTGCCCTCTTTCGAGATACTCAGTGTCGTATAGGATATTAATTCAGAAGAACCTGGAGTGATACTAGCATTCACAGAAATCTTGTCTGGGGTTAGGTCTAGCTCTAAAGAGATGTGATAGTTATCAAATCCAATAGTCTTATAGGGTAATTCTGCGAGGATGTTGCTGTCTTCTCGGACAATGCTGAGTGGGCCAGCAATAAAGCTGTTATTAATTTCGATTTCCTTCACTAGCACTTTTCCGGGTATATTTTGAGTGATATCCCGGGCGATCTTTTCTAGGGAAAAAATAATTTCTTCTGCGAGCAGATGAGACGTCGGATTCTGTGTGTCCGGTTTGCTTTCCTGATGAGTTAACTTGTCAACTGATAATTCTATTCTCTGGATGTTATCCCGGCTGATAAGTACATGGAATGGGTAGAGTACTTGAACATTATCTAGAGTCAGGTTTTTGCCACTAGTGGATGTCAGTTGAATCCGCTCAATGGAAACTTCCCTGAAACTGATGTTCAGCCCGGATAGTTGCTTGATGACTACTTCACCGGAAAATAAATTGATAAGTTGAGGGGCGACGATATCCCTCTTCCACCAGCTGCCGAATAGCAGCATAGCCAGGATAGTTAAAAACGTAAAAATAAGAATACGGGGCTTTCGCACGCTAAACCTCAAGCTCCAGGAAAGGAGGTAACTTTGTTATCTCGCTTATGGACTGCAGTAGGTGGCATACAATGCAGGACAACTGCTCCCATAAAGTTGGTAAAAGGCTATTTTATCAAACTGGCCGGATAATCATTGGTGCAAACGTTGGATTATTCGTGAATAGGATGGTTCACTCATTCATGGCTGAAAAAATGTGAACAAGCAGTCATGGTGCTTCTACTATGGTCTCCTGCAGTAGCTTCAGGCGCCATAGGCCCTGTTCCTTGACCCAGAGGCTGGATGTAAACAGCCAGGCGGAAACTGGCTTATCTTCGAAGCTGCCCTCAAAAGATGTATACATGGTCATAAGTGCAGTCTTTGCGCTCAGAGGTGTTATTGAGACCTTATAAGAGGAGTGTTTCTTAATATCCAAGGTTCTGAACTTTTCAACAACCTGTCCGGGACCGAGGGCTTCCTTGTAATAGGGAGTAACTATCAATCCGTCTTTAGTCATTATTTCTTTGATGGCATTACCATCATGTTGCATAAAGGCCATTTTGAGAGCTTCCATGCGGGAGTTCAGCTCATCGTCCAGCTTTGCTGCCGAAGCTGGCGTAGCAATGAAAAGCAAAATGCCAACGATAAACAGTAAAGCGATAAGCTTGTTACCCATAATGACCACCTGAGTGAGAAGCAGCCCACCGACCGTTTGTTGCTTTAAAGATAACTGTGAAAGTAAATGGCCGCAAAATTGCTGAATGCTAGTGTCAGGGTGAGAGGCTTCCAAACCAGCCGGCATGGAGAAGGTCTTGTTATTCTGATCTACTGAGTGATAAGTGGGAATACAAGCCTATAAGAAATGCTAATAGTTAGGCTTATTATTTCAACTTGTAATACTGCTTTTTACCCCAATTTATTTATCCCCTTACCGTTCCGATAGGAACATACTTATTGAGGATGTTTCAACAATGCAAGATGCCCAGCCGAAGACTACTTACCTGAAGGACTATCGTGTGCCGGATTACCTGGTGGATAGTACCGACTTGTGCTTCGAACTGGAGCCAAAGGCCACCCTAGTGAAATCCCGTCTCAAAATTCGTAGAAATCCGGAGGCCGAAGAGGGAATACCGCCTTTACTTCTGGATGGAATCGACCTGGAACTGCTGTCTATTGCTATTGACGGCACCATGCTGTCTCCCGCTGACTATCAGGAGTTACCGCAGGGATTGTCGATTATTGTTGAGAAACCAGATTTTCTCCTGGAAATTCACAATCGGATAAACCCTGAGGATAATACATCCTTAGAGGGCCTGTATCTCTCCAATGGTATGTATTGTACGCAATGTGAGGCCGAGGGTTTCAGGAAGATTACCTTCTATCCAGACAGGCCTGATGTAATGTCAAAATTCACAACTACCATTGTGGCCCCAATAGATCATCCTGTGTTGCTTTCCAACGGTAATGAAGTGGATCGGGGCTATATTGAGGACGGACGTCAGTTTGTTACTTGGGAAGACCCTTTTGCCAAACCGGCTTATCTCTTTGCTCTGGTTGCGGGAGATTTACAGCATGTTGATGATACTTTTACCACTTCCAGTGGACGTGAAGTAAAGCTACAGATTTTTACTGAAGCAAAAAATATCGGCAAATGTGATCATGCGATGCGATCCTTGAAAAGTGCCATGCACTGGGATGAGGAGGTGTATGGTCGGGAATATGATCTCGATATTTTCATGGTTGTTGCAGTTGATCACTTCAATATGGGGGCAATGGAAAATAAAGGGTTGAATATCTTCAATTCTGCCTGTGTTTTAGCCAGCCCGGAAACCGCTACCGACTCGGCATTCCAAAGAATTGAATCAATCGTTGGTCATGAGTATTTTCATAATTGGTCGGGTAATAGGGTTACGTGCCGCGATTGGTTCCAGCTTAGTCTTAAAGAGGGATTTACGGTTTTTCGCGATGCAGAATTTTCCGCTGACTTGAATTCGAGGGCCGTTAAACGTATTGAAGATGTGACCTTGCTGCGTACTAATCAATTTGCGGAAGATGCCGGTCCAATGGCGCACCCTATTCGCCCGGACTCCTATATGGAAATCTCTAACTTCTACACACTTACTGTGTATGAAAAGGGCGCAGAAGTTGTGCGTATGATCCATACGCTTTTAGGAGCGGATGGCTTTCGCAAGGGGAGTGACCTGTACTTTGAGCGGCATGATGGGTGTGCCGTTACCTGTGAAGATTTTATAGTTGCAATGGAAGATGCTAATCAGGTGGATCTCACCCAGTTCCGTCGCTGGTATAGCCAGGCTGGCACGCCAGTCTTGGATGTGACAGATCAATTTGATGAAAGTACGGGTGTATATAGGTTTGTCATTCGCCAGTCTTGCCCTCCTACACCTGAGCAAAAAGACAAACTCCCGTTCCACATTCCCCTTACGGTGGGGTTACTGGACTCAACAGGGAGCGATATCGCGTTGGATAAAGCGGGCTCCACCCAGCTTGTTCTGGAGATCACTGAAAGTGAACAGATGTTTGAGTTTAATGGGCTGAATGAGAAGCCTCTACCTTCCCTTTTACGAAGCTTCTCTGCACCAGTGAAAGTACGCTATGACTATAGTCTTGAGCAGCTTCTATTCCTGATGAGCCATGATTCGGATACTTTTAATCGATGGGATGCTTCTCAAAGATTAGCGTTTAAGGCTATGAATCTGCTTCAGGGTGCATACCAAGAAGGTTTAACTTTAAAACTGTCTCCAGAGCTCATTTTGGCTTATCGGAATATATTGTTGGATAAAGAGCTAGACCCGGCACTGGTTGCGGAAATTATGCTTTTGCCCAGTGAGCACTCCATTGCGGAGGAATCAGTATCTATTGATGCTGAAGCTATTGTCGCTGCAAGAGCTTTTGCTCGTAAATCGCTCTCCTGCGCGCTTATTGATGAGTTAAAAGAACGGTATGCTGAGCTTGATATTGAAAGGCCCTATAGCCCTAATGCCAAGGATATCGCTGAGCGCAGGTTAAAGAATATCTGCTTGGAATACCTCTGTATCACAGAATCTGCGGATGCTCTAGATCTCGCTCAGCGACAATTTGATTCGGCTGGAAATATGACAGACAGAGCAGCGGCGTTAAGTGCATTGATTAACTATGGTAATGATCAATACGCTGAACAAGCCATTCATCAATTTTATGACCGCTGGAAGGAAGATACACAAGTTACTGAGCTTTGGCTTGCACAGCAAGCCTGTAGCGCGAAAAGAGGCACCCTGAATAATATCAAAGCGCTTATGCAGCATCCCGCCTTTGAGTTGAAAAACCCAAATAAAGTGAGGGCAGTAATTGGTGGGTTTGCCAATCGAAATTTCCAACAATTCCACAAAAATGATGGTAGTGGTTTTGAGTTTGTTGCAGACCAGGTTATTGCTTTAGATAAGTTAAACCCCCAGATAGCCTCCAGAGTGGTAATTCCTATCACGCGCTGGAAGAAATATCAGGGGGATTTGGCAGATAAAATGAAAGCTGCACTATTACGAGTGTCAAATTCCGGGGAGCTCTCCAAAGATGTTTATGAAGTGGTGAGTAAGAGTTTAATGAATTAGCAATTAGTCAGAAAAGAGCGGTGGTCGTAATACGGCCCCGCACAAACAGTCACACATAATGTACCTTATGGTTGGTGGTGTGTTTCTTCTTTAGAGATATTTTTGGGTTGCGTTCCGATATGTAGCTATGAACGGCCTTTAAAGAGTAAGCTATATGCGATTACACATTGATGAGATAGGTTTTATTCACTGGTGCTATGCTCTTCTTGTTGGCCATGTTTCCTGAATTCACGTGGGGATTTTCCCGTCCATTTTTTAAAGCTCCTCGAAAAGCTACTGGTGTCATTGAATCCAAGCTTATAGGTAATTGATGTCACGGGTAACTCTTGTTGCTTCAGGTATTGAATAGCCTGGTGTTTACGCGTTTTGTCCAGTATTGCCTGATAGCTGGAACCTTTTTCCTTAAGTTTTCTGTGTAGACTGCGGCAACTGATTCCGATGGTTTTGGCGACAATTTCTTGGGATAGGTCACCGGTAGGCATCAGATCTATTAAAACTTTATTTGTTATATTGATAATGTCATTTTTTCTTAGGCGTGATAGATAATTCGTTAGTGCCTGTTCGTTGATATTAGCCAACTCACTATTTCCTGAGCAGATGTGCCGATCTACAAAATCGCGTTCTAATCGAATTTCACAGGTGCTTGCAGAAAATCCCACTGGGCATCTATACATCATTCGATGGTGTTCAGGGTTGACTGGCTTCGTGCGCGTAAGGTTAATTGCAATCAGATTTTTGTGGATATCCGGGGATATTTTCCTGCATGATTTTATTAACAAGGCGATAAAGGCATCCACTGCATGGATGCTGGGCTCATAATGCAAGTCTTCGACCTTGTGCCAGGAGACTATTACTTCGTGTCGCTCATTGCGAATACTGATTTTCATGGCAGTGCTGACTACCTCTGAGAATCGCGATGACCGCTCCAGGCTTTCTCTGATGGAACTACTGGCCAAGTGAGCGTAACTTAGAGCGTGGAGGTTTGTGTGGTTAACATGCTTCACAACCTCTAAACCTATGCAATCATTGCCGGATAAGGACTCTGCCAGATTCCATAATTTTTTCATGTTTTCCAAAGGGATACGTCTATTTGTATCCTCTATGCTACAGGCTGAGATACCGGCCTTTCGCAGGGCTTCCCGGGGGGGACAATAAGGTTTTAAAGCCTCAATAATGGGTAAAACCCAGGTTGCAATGGTTGTGTGTCCATTCTCAGCCATTTGCCAGCTTGTCCTAATTGGTCAAGAGTTTGGCCAGTTAAGTAAAGAAGTGCATAGGCCAAACTATTAGCATCAAAATCAGTATTTCTACATTCTTCCAAGATTAGCCTAACAGTCTTGGTATGTTAAGGAAACCTGCTGCTTTTAAAGTAAGTCCCGATACTCATGCGATGGGAACTATGCACAATTTAATTAAAAGAATAGTGGTACTTACTGGTTTATCAGCCTCCGCATTATATGGAAGTGTGATGGCTGATGAGCCCACCCAGCTTTTCTGGGGAGATATGCATTTACATACCTCTTACTCATTCGATGCCTTTTTAAGTCAAAATTACTCGGCAACACCTGATACTGCTTATCGGTGGGCCAAGGGACAACCGGTTATTCACCCTTATACTCATGCTAAGGTACGAATAGATACACCGCTGGACTTTCTTGTGGTCTCCGATCATGCAGAGGGATTGGGGGTGATGAGGGCGATAGTTAACGAAACAGACCAGCTAAATACAGAATTACCCATTTCCCAATCAATAAAGCGCTGGTTCGCCAAGCAGCATATTCGCTATAAAGTATCTGTGAATGAGGGGATGGATATATTTAATGAGTTGCTGCCGATACAGGCGCTCAACTCGGAGGATGATGCTGATCCAGTACAGGACCCTGCCAATATTGCCCCAGAGCCGGTGCTCGGGGACTTAAATCAAACCCGGGAAACTGCTTGGCATGAAATCATTGATGCAGCCGAGCGTCATTATCAACCTGGTACTTTCACGAGCTTTATAGGTTGGGAGTGGAGTTCAACCCCTACAGGGGCCAACCTGCATCGGGTGGTAGTTTCCCCCAATGGTTCCAAACAGGCTAAGCAATATCTGCCTTTTGGGTCAGACCAGAGTCAATATCCAGAGGAATTATGGCGTTGGTTGGATGAAACGTCAGAGCGAACTGGTAGCGAGTTCATTGCTATCCCCCATAACTCCAATGTGTCAAAAGGGTACATGTTTGCAGAAACCACTCTGCGTGGTGAGCCGATCGACACACAGTATGCACGAACGCGCATGCGCTGGGAGCCCCTGGTTGAGATGACGCAAATAAAAGGGGATTCCGAGACGCACTCACAGCTTTCACCTATGGATCCCTTTGCTGACTTCGAAAATTATCCTTTCTACTTACAAGCTGATCCAGAAGCTTATCGTGTAGCTAAAGGCGACTATGTGCGCTCTGGCTTAAGGGCTGGTTTGGAGATTGGAGAGAAAATAGGGATGAATCCCTATAAGTTTGGATTGATTGGGTCCACCGATTCTCATACCGGTATATCGAGTGCTGAAGAGGGAAACTTCTGGGGTAAATTTGCCCATGATTCAATTCCGGAGGGCAAGCGGAAAAATACTGTCATAGGCGGAACCAAAGCAACTGGTTGGAATATGTCAGCTTCTGGTCTTGCTGCAGTTTGGGCCGAGGAAAATACACGAGAAAGCCTGTTTGCCGCTTTTAAGCGTCGTGAGGTTTATGCAACTACAGGGCCGAGAATTCAAGTGCGTGTTTTTGCAGGTTGGAGTTTCCCAAAGCATGCAATAGATGCAGAAAATATTGCTGAATTGGGTTATTCCCATGGAGTGCCTATGGGGGGGGATTTAACCAGGCCCCAAGCTTCAGATAAGTCGATACAATTACTGATACGTGCTGTTAAAGATCCCAAAGGAGCAAATCTTGATAGAGTCCAAGTTGTAAAGTCATGGCTCGACGAGGGAGGGCACAGTCATGAGCAGATCTTTAACGTAGCCTGGTCTGGCCAGCGGTCCCTGGATAACAGAGGTCAATTACCTCCGGTGGGTGATACTGTTGACCGCGAGACAGGCCTTTATACCAATACCCTGGGTTCTATCGAGTTGTCCACGTTATGGCAGGATCCAGGCTTTGATATGAACCAGAGGGCTTTTTATTATGTTCGTGTTTTACAGATTCCAACGCCGCGTCACTCCCTTTACGATGCGGTGGCAGCAAAAGAAATCAACCATGGAAGAGTTCAGATACCCTCTGAAGGCCCGGCAATTATTCAGGAGCGTGCCTATACCTCACCTATTTGGTATACGCCGTAGCTAATCAATGAATAAAGTCTGATGGTACAGTGAGGCGATCATTGCTTAACCTTATTAGCTTAGTAGTTGTAGAGGTTTTTAGTGGGAGGCTTAAATGCTGAAGAATTTGGGAGGACTGGGTAGAGATCCATTGGTACATTTTTTGGCTATCGCTTTGTTTCTATTTGTTGGTATTGAGCTGGTGGATCCAAAGGCAGGAGCATCGGATCAAACGAATATTCTACATTTGAATGAAGATTTGTTAATTGAATATATTCAATATCAAAAAAAAACATTCAACCCGAGGTTTGCCAGGACTTACTGGCAGAGCTTGGCCCCCTCTGATCGATCAGACTTGATTCATGACTATATTAGGGAGGAAGTGCTTTACCGCGAGGCTATGAATCTTGGCCTTCAGGATAATGATCAGATCATACGTCGTCGCCTTATTCAAAAGCTTGAGTATGTTACAGATGGCTTTGTTGGTGATATTAATGTTTCCCGGCAGGATTTAGAGCAGTACTTTTGGCTTCATCAGGAAGAGTACCGGATTGAAGCTTCTGTGACTTTCACTCATGTTTTTTTTGATTCCAGGAATCAATTTAATAACAGTCTAGAGGAGGTAGCTTTACAGACCTTGGATCACCTTTTGGAAAAGTCAGTGGCTTTTGAAAAATCCGCAGGGTATGGAGATAGATTTATATTTCACCGAAATTATGTGGCGCGAACGCGTCAACTGGTAGCTAGTCATATGGGGGAGGATATGACCCGGAAAATATTTCAGTTGCCAATAAACACTTGGTCCGGGCCTTATCAATCCCCTTACGGATTGCATTTAGTATTGGTGGTTGAGAATAATCCCAGTCGCCTGCCAAATTTTCAAGAGGTTGCTCCTCTGGTATTAGAAGACTATCGCCGTCAAAGAATGGATGATATGAGGCGACGTAAGATACAGGAATTGATTGCTCAATATCGAGTTGAATGGGATCTTTCAATACAGGATTTGTCTGCGGATTTTACCTATGTTAAATAGATATTCCTGCAGGTTAAGATTAATTATTTTAATTTTTCTGGTGGGTGGAATCTATGGTCGTCCTGGCTTTGCCCATGAAGGGAGGCCAATTTATATTCAATTGCAGGAGGTCTCAGAAAAAGTCTATAGTTTACGATGGAAGATCCCTCCCGTGATGGAGCCGGGTACTGAGCCCGATATTTACTTAAAGGGTGCAGACTGTCAAAAAATCTCTGGAGTTGAGGTTCCTCGTCATTCTGCTGTAAAAATGTATCAGTGCCAATCTCTAAGCTTCAATACTATTAAAAGCCCTACTACTGATTTGCAAATATATCTTGTATACCCTGTTGCAAATCCAGTGCTATCTACCTTGATTCACTTTGAAAGGATAAATGGGGATGCTGTCCACCTTTTTAATGGCCCAGGTGTATTGGAAGTAAATCTGCCTGCTGATTTGTCTGCCTGGGAATGTGTGAGGCAGTATATTAAAGCTGGATTTTTACACATTTTAGAAGGTTACGATCACCTGCTTTTTGTTTTGTGTCTGGTTTTTATTGCAAGGGGGCTTCGGGGTGTTTTGATAGCGGTAACTGGCTTTACGCTAGGTCACTCGATCACACTGGGGCTCGCAAGCTTGAATTTCTTTACCATAAGGGTGGATGTTGTAGAAGTATTAATCCCATTAAGTATTATGGTCCTAGCGGCTGAGATTATTAATGCAGGGCATTCTCGTGATAGGAATACTTTGTCTTGGCGATTCCCGGTTATTGTTGCTAGCGGTTTTGGGTTGTTACATGGATTTGGGTTTGCCAGTGCATTGACAGGGCTGGGCCTTCCTCACGACCAAAAATTAGTAGCCTTGATTAGCTTTAATGCTGGTGTCGAGCTTGGTCAATTGGTATTTGTTTTATTTGTGCTTCTTTTGACATATATGGTTAAGTTGATATTTTTAAGATGGGGTTTTTCAGTATACTCACTTCGTGGTTTGATGCCGTCTACATCAGCTGTTTACCCAGTAGGTGTGGTGAGTGGGTATTGGCTGATTGAAAGATCTTTAGAATTGGTTTCTTAGAATTTAAGAATTTTAATTTACATTAAATGTAAGATTTCTATTCGGTTATCCACTTATAGCAAAATTCAGCAATATTTATCCATTTGGGTTCTAGCATTAAGTAGTGGCCATAGCCTTCCGCAACATGCAAGGTGGTTTGTGAATTGCATTTCTTGGCGATGAGCCGTGCTGTAGAGGGTGGTATTGCGAGATCTTCAGAGCCTGAGATCATTAGAATAGGGCACTTTATTTTTTCATATTCAATTTTGGTGGTTTTATTTTCATCAAAGATCCAGAAGAATAGTTCAAAAAGCACTCTGCCTGATTCCGGTCCTAAACGATTAAATACAAGGTGCTGGTCAGATAAGTTTAGTTTGTTGAGCCCGAATTTTGCCATTGTTTCAAAGTCGGGTAATAGTATATCCTCCCAGAACTTCCCCGATGCCATAAACATTTTGCCAAGACTGCATTCCTGGCTGGTTGTGGGTGGAATTCCCCAGTTAGTGCTTCCATTCAATAAGATTATTTTTTGCGCTAGGCCCATGGAGCCTATTTTTTGTGCAATAACTCCTCCTAAGGAATGTCCAATTAGAATTGGTTTTCTATTCAAATGTATAACAAATTTTGCTATATCCTCTACATAGTCTGTAATGCTTGTTCCGACAAGGAGTCGATGAGCCGCTTCTGATTTTGGGGTTTCATGGTACCGATAGGCGGGACTATGGCAGTTAAATCCTTTTTGAATAAAGTAGTTATGAAAATTCTCTAAAGTCCAAGGGCCAGCATTAGTACCGTGAATTAGAACAATGGGAGTGTCTATGGCTATTCTCCTGTTTTCTGTTACCGGGAATGTTGAAAGCTTAGCAAGGGAGTATGCTTTTTATTGGATTTTGGATGAGGTAATGTGGCTGTTGGTCAATTGATGTATGTATCGATTGACGTCTATAACCACAAGGAGAGTTTTAAGCTGTTTCGTCATTGAGAACCTAAAAGTACGTAATTTTATTTGTGGGATATTTAGATGATTTCGCATATATCATTGGGCACTAATGACCTTCAGAGAGCTGAGCGCTTTTATGATGCAATTTTAATTGTCATACAGGCTACAAAAACCTATTCATCTGAACGGGTTATATTTTGGGGATTTCCGAACTCAACAGCAAAGTTATCAATTACGGTTCCTTTTGATGGTGAGCCAGCGTTTCATGGCAATGGCACTATGGTGGCTCTTAAGGTGGAAGATGCAGGACTGGTGGATGCCATATTTACTAGGGCAATAGAATTGGGTGCTATTAGTGAGGGCGAACCTGGAGAGAGAAATCAGGGGGCTTACTATGGTGCATATTTCAGAGATTTGGATGGAAACAAAGTTGCTATCTTTTCGCGTTAGTAATTTTTTGAGACACAAAGACGGCCTCTACTCCGACAAAAGTTATATATGGATTTTTTTAAGGATTATTGTTAATGAGCAAAGGGATGTTTCATAAAATGTTGGATGGCAATTTACCTATGCCTAATGCGGCACAAACTCTTGGTGCAAAAATACTGGAGATAGATTGCAAAAACGGAAAGGTAAAGGTTGAGTTTGAGGCGAAAGAGGCTTTTACCAATCCTGTGGGGAATATCCAGGGAGGATTTCTATCCGCCATGCTCGACGATACTATGGGGCCGGCGCTTGCTGTAACCCTTAAGGATAATGAGTTTGCGCCAACTTTAGAGCTGAAAATAAACTTTATTGCACCTGCTGTAATCGGTAAGCTATATGGATGGGGGAGGGTTGTTTCCAAGGGGGCTAGTGTTTGTTTCCTTGAGGGAGAACTTTTCCAGGAGGGAACCTTGATTGCCAGGTCTACTGCTACCGCTCTTATTCGGAATTTCTCTTCCTCCGCCAAAAAACAAGATCACTAGTGTGTGTATCAGGTGAGCCTGTGCCCAGAAAAAGGGATAGGTATAGATCCGCTAATATATTTTTCTAAACTAGCTGCAGGCTTCGATCTCTGCGAGTAAAGTTGTCATTAATTCGCTTGCAGGTAAGGCTCTGGCTAATGGGGCGCCCTGGCCTGCCCATTGGACTGAAAAGTCCTCGCTGCCAGCATTGGCTGCTGCGGCGGCAAGTGCTTTACCTGCACTGTAGCATATAGGGTAGTCCGGGCGGGCAGGGGCATTTATATCCAGCTCTCGATAAAAGCGATTGCTGACTCCCCGGGCAGGGCGCCCGGAAATGTTAGTGGTAATTGCGGTGTTGTGTGCCCGCTCACTCTGAAGGGATTTGCGAAAGGTATCATTAGCGGCGGATTCAGGGCATAGAACAAAAGCTGTCCCCATCTGCACCGCACTGGCACCCAGGGAAAAAGCTGCCTGAATACCCGCTCCATCCATTATGCCTCCTGCGGCAATAACCGGTAGGCGGTGTTGGCAGCTCAGTAGCCTTACTAGTGCCAAAGTGCCTAGCTCCTCATCAAGCTCTGGTTCGAATACACCTCTGTGACCACCGGCTTCTATACCTTGTGCAATTACGGCGTCAATGCCGGCTTCTTCAATAAGTTGTGCCTCTATAAGATTTGTGGCGGTAGCTAGAAGAGTAATACCTGCATCTTTCAGGGTGTCGATAGCGGATTGCTCTGGTAAGCCAAAATGAAAGCTGACTACGGCTGGCCTCTCTTCCAGAATTACTGACAGCATTTCACTATTACCGATAAAGCTATAGTAGGGCTCATGGAGTTCTTTAGGTGGTGTCGCCTTCAGGGCGGCAAAGTAAGGAGCGAGGTGGGCAAGCCAATCTGCTTCGCGTTTAGCGTCTGCAATAGCTGGCTGATGGCAGAAGAGGTTTACGTTAAATGGAGCGCAGGTTAGTGCCCGGGTTTGGCGGATTTGCTCTGCAGCTTTTTGTGGTGAACTTGCACCGAGGCCAAGAGCGCCCAGGCCGCCTGCATTAGAAACAGCAGCGGCCAGTTCTGGGCTAGAAACACCTGCCATGGGTGCCTGGAGTATTGGGTGCGGAACTCCCAGTCTTTCCAATAGTGCTTCCGCCATCCCACCGGCCTCTCTGATATTTGTCTTACTACATTAAGGTAGTTTGCGCGCGGTAGCTATACCGCGCTGCGGTTATTTCGAGTAGGTGGGGCAGGGCTATTTACAGGTGCAGGTTGAGTCCAATATAGGGACCTTTAATTTCGATATCGCTCTGCAGGTCGTCCAACTCTTCCAGGTCAAGGCTCATTACCCGATAGCCTGCCTCGATAGCCAAATCAATTGCCGGTACGAAATCCCAGCGTACTTTTGCGGTGAGGTCTGTGTGGGTATCACCTCGGTATGCCGTACCATTACCTTGAGCAATAACCGACCAGCCGGTAAATGGCAGGTCGAAACGCGCCATAGCGTAGGCCATTGGCAAGTAACCGGTGAGGTCGACAGTTTCTGCCTGGGTTTCGCTTACCGCAGTAAATTCTCCGTCATACATGCGCGCAGTCAGGCCTATGTCTAAATTCACCCAGTTATCCAGCACTTCGTAGTAGAAGGTGGCATCGGTGTGTGTAAGGGTGAGGTCAGTGGTGATCTCTGAGCCTACCAGGAAGGTTTCATCGTCGAAGGTTACAGAGCCCTCCAATAGTGCGGCACCATCGGTGTCAATCTTGCTGTGGGCTAACAGGATATTGGGGACCAGTGGTATCGGGTGCTCCAGGGCCGCCTGAATAAAGGTAATGTTGTCTTCACTGAGGGAGAGATTGTCCAAATCATAGTCATCATTGCCAATGCCACCGGTGTAACCTGGGAGCCAGACGCCTGCTGTGGCATCAAAACCAAGTATGGTATCTGCGCTGGCAGTAGTGCAGGCGAGGAGGGCACTGAAAGCAATTGCGGTTTTTTTCATGGACTTCTCTCCGTGATGAATTTGTCGCGGAGTGTACAGATATATTTTTTATGTGCCGCTGTAAGTTGCACATTTTTACAAATCTTTTTGAACGGATAAGCAAAACTGGCGTGTAAAAGCGTCGTGCTGTTGGGGTTCAGCTCTCCGCCTCATTTAATGTATTGCGATTGGCTCCGTATTCGTCAGCCAAGTCTCACTAAATGAGCTTGTGATATTTTTCCTTTTGCGCTGGTTTAATTGGCTGCTTCAAATAACATTTCTTGTAGGGCACTGGCGGCATTGCTCAAGGTGCGACCGCGATGACTGATGACACCCAGGTTGCGCAGCACCTGCAGTTTCTTCACTGGTAATACAGCGAGGCTTTCATCGACCAGCGTGTGGGGCAGTACACTCCAGCCAAGGCCCACACAGGCCATCATCTTGATAGTCTCCAGGAAGTTGGTCGCTAATTTGGCGCTGAGTTTTAGCCCTTGCGCATCAAACTCGCGTTTAATCAGGCGCCCGGTATAGGTATTGAGGTCCGGCAGTATGGCGGGATAGTCGGCCAGGTCGGCCAGTTCCAGCGTGGGAATTTTTGTCAGGGGGTGTTCTGGAGCGGCTACCACCACACAGGGGTCGGGCCAGATAACCTGTGCATTGAGGTGCGGGTATCCTTTCAGGGCCAGAGTTACAACTGCCAGCTCATACTTGGCTGCCATCAGTGCCTCATAAGCCTGTTCGGAATCCAGGAAATCGATATCGAGGGCCACTTCTGGATAGCGGTTACTGAACTCTCTAAGCACCGGTGGCAAGTGGTGCAGTCCCACATGGTGACTGGTAGCAATGCGCAAGCTGCCGCTCACCGAGTTGCTGAGGGCGCGTAACTCCCGCTCTGCATCACTGATTTCGTTGAGAATATGTCGGGCGCGGGGCAGTAGCACGCGGCCGGCATCGGTCAGCTGTAGGCGCCGGCCGATGCGGTTGAACAATGTCGCGCCAAGTTGCTGTTCGAGGGCGGCGAGGCGCTTGCTTACCGCGGGCTGCGTCAGGTGAAGCTGAGTCGCCCCCTCGGAGACAGAGCCTCTCTCAGCAATTGCTAAAAATGCTTTAAGCCATTGAATTTCCAAATTTTTTAGCCTCGTTTTATGGGTTGCGGGAATATTGTTGGCGGTGTATGAAGCGGCCCAACTTACATGCTACTTCAGGATGAGCTTTGAATTCCATTATGGAATACTTGTGATAATAAATATAAATTGGTGTTATTTGTTGCTGCTGGGTAGACTCGGTCTCTAAACAATTGAGAGGACAGGCTGTGGCAGGGCAAACACTCTACGACAAACTGTGGCAAGACCATCTGGTCAAGACCAGTGATGATGGCTCGGCGCTTATTTACATCGACCGTCACTTGATTCACGAAGTGACTTCCCCACAGGCATTTGAGGGCCTTCGACTGGCAGGGCGCAGACCCTGGCGCAAGGATTCCCTAGTGGCGACACCGGATCACAATGTGCCTTCCGAGAGCACGGAGCGCGCCGCAGGCGTGAGCGGTATCCGTGACGATATTTCCCGCATTCAGGTACAAACTCTGGATGAGAACTGCCGGGATTTCGATGTGGTGCAGTTTGGCATTAACGAACCGGGTCAGGGCATTGTGCATGTTATTGGTCCTGAGACCGGGGCGACTCTGCCCGGTATGACCGTGGTATGTGGTGACTCACACACCTCTACCCATGGTGCTCTGGGCGCGCTGGCCCACGGTATAGGCACTTCTGAAGTGGAGCATGTCATGGCCACCCAGTGCCTGACCCAGAAGAAGATGAAAAATATGCTGGTGCGCGTAGACGGCGAACTGCGCCCAGGCGTTACCGCCAAAGATGTGGTGCTGGCGATTATCGGTAAGATCGGCACCGCCGGGGGCACTGGCTATGCGATTGAGTTCGGCGGTGAGGTTATCCGCAACATGTCCATGGAAGGTCGTATGACCGTTTGTAACATGGCGATTGAGGGCGGTGCCCGTGCCGGTATGGTCTCGGTTGACCAGATCACTCTCGACTATGTGAAAGGCAAACCCTACGCGCCAAAAGGTGGGCAGTGGGACAGAGCGGTTGAGGCCTGGAGTCACCTGCATTCCGATGACGACGCCGAGTTTGATGCGGTGGTGGAATTGCGCGGTGAAGATATCGAACCCCAGGTGAGTTGGGGTACTTCGCCGGAAATGGTGGCCTCGATCAGTGCCAAAGTGCCAGATCCCTCTGCCGAAAATGATAGTACCAAGCGTACTGGAATGGAGCGCGCTCTCGACTATATGGGCCTTGAGGCCGGGCAAAAGATTAGTGATATTCGCCTGGATCGGGTATTTATCGGCTCCTGTACAAATTCCCGGATCGAAGATCTGCGCGCTGCTGCTGAAGTGGTCCAAGGCCGGTACAAAGCAGATAGCGTCAAGCAGGTATTGGTTGTACCCGGTTCTCAGGCGGTGAAGGCTCAGGCGGAACAGGAAGGGTTACATGCAATCTTTGAGCAGGCAGGCTTTGAGTGGCGAGAGCCCTCCTGCTCTATGTGCCTTGCTATGAATGCAGATAAGTTGGGGGCTGGTGAACACTGTGCCTCAACCTCTAATCGCAACTTTGAAGGACGTCAGGGCTATGGTGGGCGCACCCACTTGGTGAGCCCCAGTATGGCGGCAGCCGCAGCAATTGCGGGACACTTTGTCGATGTGCGTGAAATGGCGACGGTGCGAGCGGAAGAGGAGATGGCCTGATGAAAGCGTTTACCCAACATGAAGGTCTTGTGGTGCCGATGGACCGGGCCAACGTGGACACCGACCTGATAATTCCCAAGCAATTTCTTAAGTCCATCAAGCGCACCGGGTTTGGCCCCAATTTGTTTGATGAGCTGCGCTACCTGGACGAGGGATTCCCTGGGCAGGACTGCTCAAACCGCCCTGTTAATCCAGATTTCCCACTAAATTTCCCGCGTTACCAGGGTGGTTCGGTATTACTTGCGCGCGAGAATTTCGGTTGTGGTTCCAGTCGTGAGCATGCGCCTTGGGCGCTGGATGATCACGGTTTTCGTGCAGTTATCGCCCCCAGTTTCGCCGATATCTTCTTCAATAACTGTTTTAAAAACGGCCTGTTGCCGATTGTATTACCGGAGGAGGTAGTACATCAGTTGTTTGAAGAAACTCATGGGCAGGAAGGATATTCACTGACCATTGATCTGGAGCAGCAGCATGTGCGCAAACCCTGCGGTGAAGTGATTCCCTTTGAGGTAGATGCGTTCCACAAGCACTGCTTGCTTAATGGCCTTGATCACATCGGCCTGACATTGGAGCACTCAGAAGATATTCGTGCTTATGAAGAGGTGCGACGTGAAAAAGCCCCATGGCTTTTTGATGCGGTTCAGTAATTAAAGGAAATTCCTGTGACAAAGAAAGTAATGATTTTGCCGGGCGACGGCATTGGCCCGGAAATTGTTGAGCAGGCGATGGCGGTACTGGAAGTCGCGTCTGGAAAATTTAATTTGGGGCTTAGTTTTGAACAGGGGCTGATTGGGGGTTCCTCAATTGATGCCCATGGTGAGCCCCTCGCCGATGAGACGCTCAAGGCTGCTGGCGAGTGTGATGCAGTATTACTCGGTGCTGTTGGTGGTCCCCAGTGGGATACCCTGGAGAGAGAAATTCGTCCGGAGAAAGGCCTGTTGAAAATCCGCAGTGGCCTCGGTTTATACGCCAATTTGCGCCCGGCAATTCTTTACCCCCAATTAGCAGATGCTTCCTCCCTGAAACCGGAGGTGGTTTCAGGGCTGGATATTTTGATTGTACGTGAGCTGACTGGCGGCATTTACTTTGGTGAGCCTCGGGGTATCCAGACTCTGGAAAATGGCGAACGCCAGGGCTTTAACACCTATGTCTACAGTGAGTCGGAAATTGAGCGTATTGCGCGCAGTGCCTTTGAGGCGGCGCAAAAACGCAGCGGTAAACTCTGCTCTGTGGATAAGGCTAATGTGCTCGAAGTCACTGTACTTTGGAGAGAGGTATTGGATCGTCTGGCACCGGAATACCCCGATGTTGAACTGTCCCATATGTACGTGGACAACGCTGCGATGCAATTGGTGCGTGCGCCCAAGCAGTTCGACGTAATGGTCACCGGTAATATGTTCGGCGATATTCTCTCAGATGCCGCCGCCATGCTTACAGGCTCCATTGGTATGTTGCCTTCTGCTTCCTTGAATGAAAGTGGTTTTGGCCTTTATGAGCCCTGCCACGGTTCCGCGCCGGATATCGCAGGGCAGGGTATTGCCAATCCATTGGCAACGATTCTGTCCGCTGCGATGATGCTGCGTTACTCCCTCAATATGAGTGAGGCAGCAGAAGCCATTGAGGCCGCGGTGAGCAAGGTGTTGGAGCAGGGGTTACGCACCGCGGATATTTATACTGAGGGCAGCCAGAAAGTCACCACCGCAGAAATGGGGGCTGCCGTCGTCGCTGCGCTTTAATCCCCGATTTCACTATCGCGCCGCTTTCCCGGCGGCGCACTTTGATCACATCACACACAGGATATCGCGATGCAAAAAATTGGTTTTATCGGCTGGCGCGGCATGGTCGGTTCGGTATTACTGGAGCGCATGCGCTCAGAGGATGACTTTGCCCATATCGTTGAACCGGTTTTTTTTTCCACTTCCAATGCGGGTGGAAAGGCACCGGATATTGACCGTGAACTGCCGCCTTTGGGCGATGCCTACGATATCAATGCATTGGCAGAGTTAGATGCGATTGTCAGCTGTCAGGGTGGTGACTATACAAAGGAGGTTTTCTCCCGCCTTCGTGACGCAGGCTGGAATGGCTACTGGATAGATGCCGCCTCGAGTTTACGTATGCAGGACGATGCCGTAATCGTTCTGGATCCGGTTAACCGCGATGTTATCGATCGCGCCATAGAAGCCGGGCAAAAGAATTTTATTGGTGGCAACTGCACCGTCAGCCTGATGTTGATGGCTCTCGGTGGTTTGTTTAAAGCCGGTATGGTGGAGTGGGTTACAGCCATGACCTACCAGGCCGCCAGTGGTGCCGGTGCCCGCAATATGCGGGAGCTCATTGGGCAGATGGGCGCTATTCGCGACAGTGTTAGCGGTGAGCTCGCCGACCCCGCCAGCGCGATTCTGGAAATTGATCGCAGGGTGGCTGCGGATATGCGGTCGGTTGAATTTCCCACTGCCGAGTTCGGTGCCCCCCTGGCTGGCAGCCTTCTGCCATGGATTGATACCCAGCTTGAAAATGGCCAAAGCCGTGAAGAGTGGAAAGCTCAGGTTGAAGCGAACAAAATTCTGCAGACAACTGCTCCAATTCCGGTGGATGGTACCTGTGTACGTATTGGTGCGATGCGCTGCCACAGTCAGGCTTTCACTGTGAAGCTGAAGAAAGACCTGCCTATGGCAGATATTGATCAGTTGATAGGTGCGGCAAATGAATGGGTCAGCGTCGTGCCCAATGATCGCGAGGCTACTTTACAGTCGCTGACTCCCACTGCCGTGACTGGCAAACTGGATATCCCGGTGGGGCGTCTGCGCAAGTTGAGTATGGGGCCTGAGTACTTGAACGCTTTCACTGTGGGGGACCAACTGCTGTGGGGTGCTGCAGAGCCCCTCCGCCGCATACTTCTGATTTTGCTCGGCAAGCTTTAATTGGTACGGCCCTGGATAAGTCCTCAAATGGCAATCTTTTTTGTGCCTATTAATGGAGGACTTTTCGCCAAGCTGTGAACCCCATCGCGTAAAAAGCCGCTACTGGTTGTCATAGCGGCTTTTTCGATTTTCCCTCACAGGTATAATCGCCCCTCATTTTTTCCTTTCCAATTTCAACGAAGTGAATAGCCATGTCCGAAGCCGCCCGCGAACTGGTCATCGTCGGTGTCGATAACGCCGCCTTTGCCCCTCTGCTGGAAATACTGGAGGAGCGGGAAATTATTACCGCTGAACAGCTGAGTTTGCTGGAGACCGAAGACCGGGAAGTGGACCCGCAGGTGTTTGCTAACCGCAATATTCCTGTGCAGTCCCTGGAAAAATTCGCTTTTAATGACCAGCAGGTGGTTCTCCTATTGAGCGCCGGTGATGCTGTTCAAGCCGCCATGGCTGCGGCCGAGCAAAATGATGCCTGGATAGTGGATGCGGCTGCCAATACCCGAGGCGATGAAAGTGCTGTTTTGATCCACCCGATGTTTAACAGTGGGGATCTGGCGAATGCAGATCGTCGCCTAGTTACCCTACCCTGTGCTGGTGCCGCCATGGTCGCGGAGGCCTTGGCCCCCCTGAAGGATAAGTTGCAGGCTATCGAAGTTCAGTTGAGCCAGCCGGTATCTGCGCTGGGGAAGGCTGCGATTGATTCAATGGCCGCACAGACGGCGCGTATGTTTAGTGGCCAGGAGGCAGAAATTGATCCGGCGATCGGCCACCGCTTGGCTTTTAATTTGCTAAGCGCTAGCGAGGGGCTGCTCGCCAGTGGTCACACTGTGAGTGAGCTGACCCTGATCCATGATTTGCGCCGCCTGCTTGGCGAGAATGTTGCGGTGGACGCCAACATCAGCACGGTTTCCGTATTTCACGGTCAGCTGGCTAACTTGGGTGTTTCCCTGTTGGAAGATGTTGATTTGGAAAATGCGCGCGCATTGTTGGGCAATGGCGCTCGCCTGCAGTTGGCGGAACAGCCATCAGCAGAAAACGCAGTCGGCAGCGATGTGACAATCATCGGACGCTTGCGCCAAAGTCTACTTAATAAGCGTCAGCTAAATCTTTGTGCAGTATCAGACAACCTGCGAAAAGATGTAGCAATGAACTGTGCACAAATTGCTCACTTGTTGCTAAAAAACTACTGATATTTAATACTTAGCGGCCATAGTGAAGGTGTAATCTTAACTTTGGTCCGGCTGAGAGTGGCGAAATATTCACCACAGTTGGTGGCCGCTTGAAAGGCGGTCAATTAGTCGAACGATTACCGTTCAGTAATGGGGATTTTCTGAAGGCGCGCTTTTCGGAAGCCCTGGGAAGATTCTAACAATAAAGGGAATCGGATATGCGTGTGCGTAAGCTGGCACTTGCAGTTGGTCTAGTCGGTGCACTGGGAAGCAACGCGGCTCTAGCGCTCGGATTGGGTGAGATCAAACTCAACTCCACCCTTAATCAGCCACTTAATGCGGAGATCGGACTGCTGCAAACGCGCGGTCTGAACGACACAGAGATTAAAGTACGCCTCGCGGGGCCGGATGAATTCAATCGTGCCGGGGTGGAGCGCGCCTATTTACTCACTTCACTGCGCTTTGATGTGGATTATTCGGGTGCCAAGCCGGTTATTCGCATAACAAGCCGCGAGCCTATCCGTGAGCCTTTCTTGAATTTCCTGGTGGAGACTCGCTGGCCCAGCGGCCGCCTGCTGCGCGAGTATACCCTGTTGATGGATCTGCCGGCATTTTCGCCGAACACAGCCCAGCAACCGGTGCGTGCTGCTGAACGTGAACGCCAACAAGTCCGTCGGGATACTCCGGTACAGCGTCCCGCTCAACGTCCCCTCCAGCCGGCTCAACAGCCGACGGTTGAGCCGGACAGTGAGTTGGTTGGTGAACCTGCGACGGCGCAGCAGTCTGAGCCGGTTCGGCGCCAGCCGCAACGCGCTTCTTCTGTGGAAGACGCGGGCAGCAACAGCCAGGTTTATGGCCCGGTTTCCTCCGCCGATACTCTGTGGGAGATCGCCTTGGAAAATCGCGTTGACCGCGAGTTTTCAGTTCAGCAGACCATGCTGGCGATCCAGCGCCTGAACCCTGAAGCCTTTATTAATGACAATATCAACCTGCTGAAAAAGGGCGCTGTTCTGCGCTTGCCCAATGCTGATGACCTGCGCAGCCTAAGCCTTACCGAGGCGATCTCCGAGGTTGCCCAGCAAAATGATTCCTGGCGCCAGCGTGCAGGTGTGGAAGACATTGCCGCAGCTGCGCCCCTGGATGCCCGCGCTGTGGTCGAAGAGACCGTAGCCAATGATGTTGTTGAAGGGCGGGTAAGCTTGGCCGCTCCAGGTGATAACGAATCCGTTACTTCCGGCTCTGGCAGTGGAGCAGAAGACAGCGAAGCGCTGGATGGCGACCTGACAGTGGCAGAGGAAGAACTGGATAAATCGCAGCTGGAAAACACCGAGCTGCGCGAGCGCATCGCAGAGCTCGATGAACAGATTGACACCATGGAGGCTCTGGTCGATGTCTCCAATGAAGAGATGCGCGCGGTACAGGCAGCTGCAGAGCAGTCTGATCCTCTGCTTGATCCCAGTGAAATTGACTCTGCAGAAGTCGATACCGTGCAGGAAGAGATGCTTGCCGCGAGTGAAGGTGAATCTCTCGATACAGCCGAGCAGCCTGAGGTGGAAACCGCTGCTGTAGAGCCGGAAGCGCGCAATCGTGTAGTTTCGGTCCAGACCAAGTCAGAGCCCACTCTCATGGAGAGGCTCGGCGATAATATGCAGTTCATCGGTATTGGGGCTGCCGGCTTGCTGGTCGGTATTTTTGGCTTCTTTACTTGGCGCCGCCGTAAAGCTGAGCAAGAGGCCGAGCAGCAGCTGGAGCAGGAAATGGCTGCCGAGCGGGCGCCAATAGAGATTCCGATGGAAAACGCGGAACCGGATGAAACCCTGGCCGCTGTTGAAAGCATGGAGGCGGATGATACTTTTGACCTTGGCGATCTTGGGGATGTGGGAACCGATGACCCTATTTCCGAGGCGGAAATTCATTTGTCGCTGGGACAGTATGAAGAGGCTGAGGCCAAGCTGTTACAGGGCCTGGAAAAAGACCCACAAGTGGTGGATGCGCGCCTGATGCTGATGGAGGTGTATGCCCATCATCAGGATGTAGAAAAATTTGACGAGCACTATCTGCAGTTGCTCAGTATTAGCGATGGCCCTGTGGCTGACCGCGCAGCGCGTTTGCGGGAAACCATTGCCGGGGCGCCGGATTTTGAAGCACCGTCAATGGATTTTTCCAGTGAATCCCTGGAAGCGGCGCAGTTGGATGATATCGGTGCAGCCCTGGACCAGGATTTTTCCAGTGCTGAGCCGTCAACCCTCCCCGCTGATGATTTCAGCAGTGACACGTCGCTTCTCGATGATCTGACCATGGATCTGTCCCAGGGCGATGAAAAGCCTGTCGGCGCCGATTCCGAACAGGAGTTGTCCCTGGATCTCGACCTGGACACCTCTTTTGATGAGTCGGTTTCTGGTACTGACCAAGCTTCGGACCTGGAAAGCGAATTCAACCTGGATGACCTTGATCTCAATGGCGCACTGGAAAATGATGCGCAGTTGGCTGATAGCGAAACCCCATTGCAGGCAGATAATGATCTAAGCCTCGATGATCTGGATCTGGGTGAGCTGGACCTCGGCGATCTCAATTCAGAAGCTGGTGACCTTGGTGAGCCAACAGTGAAGGAGGCCTCTGGGGATGAGTTAGCGATAGATGCCTTCGATAGCGCTGAGTTGGACCTTGACGCCCTGGAGCTTGAAAGTGACAGTGCGGAGCCAGCCATTGAAAGTGCGGCTGCCGAGGCCTCTGAAGCCAAGGCCGGCGGGTCTATAGGTGGCTTGGACTTCGAGCTGGACCTCTCCATGATGGATGGTGAGGATGAGGTAAAATCGATTATTGAGGAGCCTCAGGCTGAAGAGCCAGCTGCTGAATTGGATCAGGACCTGGATCTTGATGCTATCGATATGGATCTCGCAGACTTGCAGAGCCCCGCAGGTGAAGCCGATTTGTCCCTGGAGGAGTTCTCTGAGGGTGAGCTTGAAATGATTGGTGGAGAGCTCGATTCCGAGTTGGATCTCGACAATATCGATCTCGATGATATTGCCGCGGATCTTTCCTCTCCTGATGAATTGGCAGTGGAAGCTGAAGCGGTTTCCAGTGAATCGGCTGAACTCGATAATAGTGGTGATTTGTCTCTGGAGACGGATCTTGAGCTGGATATGGCCTCGTTGGAAGCAACCGGTGAGGAGTTGTCTCTGGGCGAGGAGTCTATTGAGGAGGAGTTCTCTCTAGAGGATGAGCTTGCCCTGATTGATGAGTCTACTGATGGCGACCTTACTCTTGAGACTGGCGCGGATCTTGGCGAGGGGGCTATAGCCGATGAGCCTGGGCAGCTTGAGGCTGTGGCTGAAAAAGAGCAATCTGGAGGAGAGTCTGAGTTTGCCGACTTGGATTTCAACCTGGAAAGTGACCTCAACTCGGAATTGAGCCTGCTCGAAGGCGGCGACGAGATGGGTACCAAGCTGGAATTGGCCCAGGCTTACCTGGATATGGGGGATAAAGAGGGCGCCAAGGATATCCTCAAGGAAGTGGCCCAGGATGGAGGCGGTGAGCATAGGAATCGCGCTGAGGAAATGCTGGAGCGTATGGTGTAAATTTTCTTGGTATTTCGCCTTAGGAAACCTCGCACAGGCTGCGAGGTTTTTTTATTGGGCTGGAGCATTATTTTCCTGTCCGTTAGGGGCATTAATCTGATTGATATTGCTGTCGCTCTGATATCGGGAGGGGCAAAGAGTGGTTTTTCAATATGATGCAGGCCAGAGAACGCGAGTACATTTATAAAACCAATGGCGAGGTTCCAGCGGGTGAGCGGTTGCCGGATGGGCTGCGTAGATTCGCTCTGGGGGTTGAGTATTGCGGTGCGCGATTGCACGGTTTTCAGAAGCAAAAATCAGCTGCGGAGACAGTGCAGGCTCACCTTGAGCGGGCTTTGTCCATTATCGCTGCAGAGCCCATAACGCTGGTCTGTGCTGGGCGTACTGACGCGGGCGTTCACGCCACCAATCAGGTTATTCACTTTGATACTCACGCCCAGCGCCCAGAACGGGCCTGGATACAGGGAGTGAATACCAAGCTGCCAGACTCTGTGCGTGTGCGCTGGTGTCGCAAAATGCTCCCGCAATTCCATGCACGTTTTTCCGCCCATGCGCGCAGTTACCGCTATTTGATCCACAGCGCGCCGACTCGTTCTGCCCACAGCGCAGCGGAAGTTACCTGGACCCAGCACTCCCTGGATCTCGGTGCTATGCGCGAGGGGGCAAACTACCTGATTGGCCGCCATGATTTTAACAGCTTTCGGGCCTCCCAGTGCCAAGCCAAGAGCCCGGTTAGAGAAATTACCCGCCTGGACGTTGCTCGTGTAGGGCAGCTGATCGTTCTGGAAGTAAGTGCCAATGCCTTCCTGCATCATATGGTGCGCAATATAACTGGGGTACTAATGGCTGTGGGGCGCGGAGAGCGGGCACCGATATGGGTAAAAGAGGTGCTGGACCAGCGCGACCGCTCGGCAGGAGGGGTTACAGCACCGCCATTTGGCCTTTATTTGGTGGATGTGCAATACCCGCGGGAGTTCCAACTACCCCAGTGTGAGCCTGGGCCACTTCTGGTGCCTTTGTCTCTGGGAGAGTTACCGGTTGTATGACTGGAATAGTTGAGTAGTAGTCAGAATGGCCTTATAGGTTAGGGTGGCACGCGTTTCACACCTTGCACCAATCTGCTAGTATCGGGAATTCCCTCGTTTTTGCTGGTCAGTCGGCTGGCTTCAGGTTTAGCAATGCAAGTGAAGATTTGTGGCATCACCCGTGCTGAAGATGCCCTTATGGCTGTTGATGCTGGCGCTGATGCGCTGGGACTGGTGTTCTACAAGGCGAGCCCCCGCTATATCGATCCCAAGGCTGCTGCCGCTATCGCCGCTGTAGTTCCTCCCTTTGTTACCTTAACAGGGCTCTTTGTGAATGCTGCACAGGGTGAGGTGGATCAGGCACTGGAGCTCGTGCCTCTTAACCTCCTGCAGTTCCATGGTGAGGAGGGAGCCCGTTACTGTGAACAGTTCCGCCGGCCCTATATAAAGGCCCTCCGAATGAAAGAGGGGTTGGATACCATTGCTGCAATGGAGGAACACCCTAAGTCGCGTGGTTTCCTACTGGACGCCTATCGCCCAGGGGTTCCCGGTGGTACCGGAGAGACCTTTGACTGGGATCGGGTGCCTCAAAGTAGCTCCAGACCCATTGTTCTGGCCGGGGGGTTGAACCCGGATAATGTCGCCAGTGCCATCAAAGCTGCGCACCCGCAAGGCGTGGATGTCAGCGGAGGTGTGGAACAGTCACCGGGTAAAAAAAACCCGCAAAAAGTAGCTGCCTTTATTCGTGCGGCGAAGGGTAGTCAGCTCGGTACCGCAGAGTAAAAATAGGTGGCACATTGAGGTGTCGCCCACCGGTGTTGGCCGGTAAATAAAAGTAGAGCGGAGTATCTACAACAGTAATGACCGGTAATGTTTAAAGTGGTTAGGAGTAGCGCTTTAATCAGTAGGTAAATAGACAGAAGAAATTTTTGTGATCGACGGAGTATGAGTGTGACTAAGCCAGGTGCTATTGATTTTTCCACCTTTCCGGATGCCAGCGGGCATTTTGGTCCGTACGGCGGTCGCTTTGTATCGGAGACACTGATCAGCGCACTGGATGAACTGCAGGCGATGTACAGCCGCTTGAAAGATGATCCGGAGTTTGTCGCTGCTTTTGACTACGATCTTGCGCACTATGTCGGACGGCCATCGCCTCTGTATCTAGCTGAGCGCCTGACAGAGCAGGCCGGTGGAGCGCGTATCTGGCTTAAGCGCGAGGATCTCAACCACACCGGGGCTCACAAGGTAAACAATACCGTAGGCCAGGCACTATTGGCCAAGCACAGCGGAAAAACCCGGGTTATTGCAGAGACCGGTGCGGGTCAGCACGGTGTAGCTTCTGCAACGGTGGCCGCACGTCTGGGATTACAGTGCACGGTTTATATGGGGGCGGAAGATGTTAAACGTCAGTCTCCCAATGTTTACCGTATGAAACTCCTGGGTGCTGAAGTAGTACCGGTGGAATCCGGCTCCAAAACCCTCAAAGACGCCATGAATGAAGCGATGCGTGATTGGGTTACTAATGTCGATAACACTTTCTACATTATTGGAACTGTTGCCGGCCCCCATCCGTATCCGCAATTGGTGCGGGACTTCAATTCCATTATTGGGCGTGAAGCGCGTCGCCAGAGCCTCGAGCATTTTGGCCAGCTGCCCGACGCACTGGTGGCCTGTGTGGGTGGGGGCTCCAATGCCATAGGCCTGTTCCACCCCTTCCTGAATGATGCCGATGTGAAGATGTTTGGTGTGGAGGCCGGTGGTGAGGGCCTGGCTTCCGGTAAGCATGCGGCGCCGCTCAACGACGGTATCCCCGGTGTCCTGCACGGCAACCGCACGTACCTGATGGAAGATGAGGATGGCCAGATTATCGAGACTCACTCTGTTTCTGCAGGCCTCGATTATCCGGGTGTTGGACCCGAACACGCCTGGCTTAAAGATATTGGCCGCGTAGAGTACGTCACTGCTGATGACAAAGAGGCGCTCGATGCCTTCCGTCGCCTTACCCGAACCGAAGGTATTCTGCCGGCCCTGGAGTCCAGCCACGCTGTTGCATACGCGATGAAATTGGCTGCCAGCATGCAGCCGGAACAGAATATTGTTGTGAACCTTTCTGGTCGTGGGGACAAGGATATTTTTACCGTTGCCGCTATTGATGGCATTGAGGTTTAACTGATTGGCGCCGGCTTGTTGAGGCGGGCAGGTGGCAGAGAATACAGACCAAGTGAGCTGGTGATAGCCAGGAGTAGCTCAGGGAATACACAGTGACAGAACAAAACAGAATTGACCGCCGCTTTTCCAGATTGCGCGGCGAGGGTCGTAAAGCCCTGGTAACTTATATTGTCGCCGGTGATGGTGGCCTGGAGAATACGGTACCGCTAATGCACCAGTTGGTAGCCAGCGGTGCCGACATGATTGAATTGGGGGTGCCTTTTTCAGATCCTATGGCTGAGGGTCCGGTAATCCAGAAGGGACATGAGCGCGCGTTGGCCAGTGGTGCCTCCCTGCGCAAGTGCCTGGCCACGGTGCGTGAATTCCGTCAGGTCGATGAGGAAACGCCAGTAATCCTGATGGGCTATGCCAACCCGATCCAGCGTATGGGGGAGCGGGAGTTTGCCGATGCAGCGCTTGATGCCGGTGTTGATGGGGCGCTTACAGTGGATCTGCCTGCGGAAGAGGCAGGTCCACTCAATAGCTTGTTGGCAGAGCGCAACTTGCGCAATATCTTCCTGCTGACCCCCACCACTACTGAGGAGCGTATTCGCGAGATTACCGGCCTGGCGAGTGGCTTTGTTTACTATGTATCCCTGAAGGGGGTAACAGGTGCAGGCCATCTGGATCTGGATTCAGTGCGCGACAACCTCGAGCATATCCGCCGCTTCACCGACCTGCCACTATGTGTAGGCTTCGGTATTAAAGACGGGGCCTCGGCACGCTCAGTAAGTGCCCACGGAGATGGCGCTGTAGTGGGGAGTGTCCTGGTGACGGCGGTGAATGAGGCGGCAGATCTGGTGGCAGCAAAGGAGAGGGTTGGCGCAATTGTCAGTGAGATGCGCGAGGCTCTCGACCGCTAATCTAGCTTGGTGTCCCGTTACAGGGCTGGCCAGAAAGCCAAAAATAGCGGCTGATCTGGCCGGGTTTGTAATTCTGCTTAGTGTTTTAATTCGTAGCCTGAAACTCACTGGTCGGTAAAATGAGCCGGCCTATTGAAAGTATCCGGATTTGGAAACGAGATGAGCTGGTTAGAAAAAATAGTTCCCGCGGTGATTCGCACCGAGCGCCGCGCAGGTAGCAGCAAGGTTCCGGAAGGCGTCTGGAAGAAGTGCGTCAAGTGCGACGCCATGCTTTACCGCCCGGAGCTGGAGCGCAACCTGGATGTGTGCCCTAAGTGCGACCACCATATTAGGATTGGTGCACGTCGACGGCTGGATATTTTTCTGGATGAAGAGGGGCGTGAAGAGCTGGCCACCGATGTATTACCGGTCGATCGCCTCAAGTTCAAGGATGTAAAAAAATATAAAGACCGCTTGCTGCAGGCGCAAAAATCCACCGGTGAAAAAGATGCCCTTATTGCCATGCAAGGCACTTTGAGGGGTGAGCCCCTGGTGGCGGTGGCATTTGAGTTTGCTTTCCACGGCGGTTCCATGGGTTATGTTGTGGGTGAGCGCTTCACCCGTGCAGCCCAGCGCGCCCTGGAACAGCGCATCCCCCTGGTGTGTTTCTCCGCTACTGGAGGAGCTCGTATGCAGGAAGCTTTGATCTCCCTGATGCAGATGGCCAAGACCTCGGCAGTGCTGGAAAAAATGAAGATGGCCGGGGTGCCCTATATCTCGATCATGACTGACCCCGTTTACGGTGGCGTATCGGCTTCCCTGGCCTTGCTTGGCGATATCAATGCGGCTGAACCCGGTGCCCGTGCTGGTTTTGCCGGCCCCAATATTATCGAGCAGACCATTCGCCAAAAACTACCCAAAGGTTTCCAGCGCAGTGAATTCCTGCTGGAGCACGGGGCGATTGATATGATCATCCCGCGCAGGGATATGCGCTCTACAGTATCGCGCCTGCTGGGCAAACTGAGCGGTAACTGATATTCCATCCCCCGTATCGGCAGCCGGTTACAATACAATCTGGCTGCCCAATTCCCACCAGTGATTTATCCAACTATGTCTTCATTGCAAGATTGGCTCTCCCGCCTTGAGCAGTTGCACCCAACTGAAATTGAGCTTGGCCTGGAACGGGTTTCCAGTGTGGCCGCTACCCTCGGTGTGCAAAAGCCGGCACCTACGGTAATTACGGTGGCAGGCACCAATGGAAAGGGCTCCTGCGTGGCGACAATGGAAGCCCTTCTGTGTGCTGCCGGCCATTCCGTTGGTGCCTATAGTTCCCCACATTTGCTGCGTTTTAATGAGCGGGTGCGGATCAATGGTGTCGAGGTATCTGATCTGGAATTGGTCCGCGCTTTTGAGGCGGTGGAGACTGCTCGCGGTGAAATAAGCCTGACTTATTTTGAGTTCTCGACCCTTGCGGCGCTCTGGCTGTACCAGCGCGCTGGGGTTGAGTTTGCACTATTGGAGGTCGGCCTTGGGGGGCGCCTGGATGCGGTTAACCTGGTGGATGCGGATTTGGCAATTATCACCAGCGTGGCCATTGATCATGAGGATTGGTTGGGAAGCGATAGGGAAGTGATCGGCCGGGAGAAAGCGGGTGTCCTGAGACCGGGAGCCCCGTTTGTCTGTGCAGATAAGAATCCTCCGCAATCCGTGTTGTCTGCGGCAGAAAAACAGGCAAATTCGAGCTATTTTATTGGACGGGATTTCTCTGTTACTCAAAGTGAAGGTGAAGAGAAATACCAGTTTGGCGAACTGCAGCTGACAATACCGCCGATCAGTCTGCCGCGCCCGAGTATTGCTGCAGCAATAACTGCACTGGTGCTACTGGGTGTTCTGCCGGAGGAGGGTGTAGAGAGCGCCCTGGCAAAAATAACCTTGCCGGGCCGATGCCAGCAGCTGTTATGGCACAATCGCAATCTGTTACTGGATGTCGGGCATAACCCCGCTGCGGCTGAGCATTTGGCCCGCTGGTTGGATGCGAACCCAGTATCGGGAGAGACCCACGCCCTGGTAGCGGTTATGGCGGATAAGGATCTCATTGGGCTGTTTGCCCCCCTGAGCAACCAGGTGAACCACTGGCACCCAGCGCTTTTGCCCGGAAATGATCGTGCTGCGGGAGCGGATGCACTGCTCAGTGGCCTTGCTGGTGCGGGTGTTGAAGTAACTAAAGTGGATGCCCGCTGTCCAATTGTCGCCGATGGTTTACAGCAGCTGTTAGCGACCACCGGTCCACAGGACAGGTTGCTTGTATTTGGATCCTTCTTTACTGTGGCGGAAGTTCTGCAGCAGATGCGAGATGAGGATAATGGAGAATTGCGAGGATAAGTCTCCCCTTAGGGGACGGCTGAACGATGGCTTCAAGCAGCGTATCGTCGGTGCGCTGGTGTTGGCTGCGCTCGCTGTCATTTTCCTGCCCAGTCTGCTGGACCGGGAGTCGTCAGGCTACATCAGTGAGGTGAGCCAGATTCCAGCGGAACCGGATATACGGCCTATTGAGATTGCCAAGCCTGAGCCTGTTGCCAATGTGGCACCAGCCCCGGTGCCCGGAGAGGCTTTCCAGCCGGAAGTACCTGAGCAGTTTTCCAATCCCAAGGCGGCAACTGCGACCGAAGAGACTACGGCAGCGGTCGGTGGGGTACCCGACGATAATACTGTGCCTGATATCCCCGTCCGCTCAGCCCCACAAAAAGGGTCTTCCGCCTTAGTGGATACTCAGAGTCTGCCTGTGGCTTGGGTAGTGCAAGTGGCCTCTTATCGTGATGCCTCCCGTGCGGATCAGCTGCGTATGCGTCTTATGGATGAGGGGTATCGCGCTTATACTCGGGCGGTTGAAACTGATAAGGGGCGTTATGTGAGGGTCTTTGTGGGACCTAACGTGGAGAAAGCGGAAGCCCAGGCTCTGAAATCGAAGCTGGACGCCCTGCTGGAAGCCCAAACCTTGGTACTGCGCTTCAAAGCGTAACAGCAATTGCTATTTGTAATCCCTTTTTAATGGCCCGGTGGACGTTGTTGCCACCGGTGACCCTTGACTTCCAATGCACTTTTATTCGGCAGAAATTCACAGCTGGACCGTCAATCTTCCACGGATACTTGTTCTCTGGGTATTAAATTCCAATCGGTTGGCCTACGGCTTCACGCGCCTAGCCCCTTAAGTTAGAATGCGCGCTCTTCGCGGCAGCAGCCGCCACGCAGGTAGGGTTGAATGAATTGGGCTGACTGGACCATCCTGGCTATTGTGGGTATTTCCACACTCTTCGGCCTTAGCCGGGGTTTTGTGCGTGAGACCCTGTCACTGCTCACCTGGATCGCTGCCTTTATTGTCGCAATGATGTTTCGCGACCAGCTTGCGCCTCTGCTTTCAAATCTCGTCGATACTCCTTCCCTTCAGGTGATTGCCGCTTTTGCCATCCTGTTCTTTGGCACTCTCCTGGCCGGGGCTGTCCTGAATATGATGCTTTCCGCTTTTGTTGAGGCCACCGGTTTATCCGGCACTGACCGTGTGCTGGGTATGGTGTTTGGCTTGGTGCGGGGAGCAATTGTGGTGATGGCACTTTTGATTCTGGCTCCGGCACTGGTGCCGGTGGAGCAGGACAGCTGGTGGAGTGAGTCGGTATTGATTCCCCATTTCCTCGAGTTTGAGGGCAGTGCGCGGGAGCTGGCCAAGTCCGTGAAGGACTTTTTTGTAGAGTTATTTTAATCGGGCGCTAGCACCGCCTTTTCGATCAATAGGGTCAAATATATGTGTGGTATCGTCGGTATCGTCGGTAAGAGTGATGTCAATCTACAGCTCTATGATGGACTCACTCTATTGCAACACAGGGGGCAGGATGCCGCAGGCATCGTAACCTGTGACGATGATCGCCTGAACCAGCAAAGGGCCAATGGCCTGGTGCGCGATGTATTCCGTGCGCGCCATATGGAACGCCTGAAAGGTAATTTTGGTATTGGCCATGTGCGCTACCCTACTGCGGGAGGCTCCGGCCCCGCCCTGGCGCAACCGTTCTATGTGAACTCCCCTTACGGCATTGCCATGGCTCACAATGGCAACCTCACCAATGTACGCAAGGTAATGGACGAAATCTTCCAGCAGGACCTGCGTCATATCAACACTGATTCCGACTCGGAAGTATTGTTGAATGTGTTTGCCCATGAGCTGCACAAGCAGCACAAGTTGCAGCCCAAGGCAGAAGACATCTTTACCGCTATGCGTGCAGTACACAAACGTGTGCGTGGCGCTTATGCCTGTGTGGCCTTGATTGTTGGCTACGGTATCGTCGCTTTCCGCGATCCAAATGGAATTCGCCCACTGGTTTACGGCAAACGCGAGACCGAGAAGGGCACCGAATATATGGTGGCTTCTGAGTCTGTGGCCCTGGATGTACTGGGTTATACCCTGGTGCGGGATGTGGCTCCTGGTGAGGCACTGTATATTGAGCTGGATGGTACCGTGCATTCCGAGCAGTGTGCGGAAAACCCGTCCCTGACCCCCTGTATTTTCGAGCATGTGTACTTCGCCCGCCCGGATTCCATTATGGACGGCGTATCTGTGCACAAAGCGCGTCTGCGTCAGGGTGAGCACCTGGCAGATAAAATTCTGCGCCTGCGTCCGGATCACGATATCGACGTGGTGATTCCAATTCCCGATTCCGCCCGTACTGCCGGCCAGACTGTGGCACACCGATTGGGGGTTAAATTCCGCGAGGGTATGGTAAAAAACCGCTATATCGGCCGTACCTTTATTATGCCGGGACAGAAGCAGCGCAAGAAGTCTGTGCGCCAGAAGCTGAACGCGATTGAGCTGGAATTCCGCGGCAAAAATGTACTGCTGGTGGATGACTCCATTGTACGCGGTACCACCTGTAAACAGATTATCCAGATGGCCCGTGATGCCGGTGCTGCGAAAGTGTATTTCGCCAGTGCAGCGCCTGCGGTGAAATATCCGAATGTGTACGGTATTGATATGCCATCAGCCAATGAATTGGTGGCCCACGATCGCACCACTGAGGAGATCTGCCAGGAGATCGGTGCAGATTGGTTGGTTTACCAGGATCTGGAAGACCTGGTAGTGAGTTCCAGTGGCGGCAAGCAGAAAATTGAGCAGTTCGATTGCTCTGTATTCGATGGAAACTATGTAACTGGCGATGTGGATGAGGAGTACCTCAATAACCAGCATGTGGCACGTAATGACGATGCCAAGCGCAAGAAGGCCAATACCAGCGCCTTGTAATTGACCTGGACCAGCGCCCTCTTCACGGCAGAAGAGGGCGCCATGCACGGCCGTTTCGGTTAAGATGACCGCTTCCAAAAAATACTGACCAGGAAGCGGTATATGTTTGAAGACGACGGTTACGCTCTGGAAACCCTGGCCGTGCGTGCCGGGCAGGTCCGTTCGCCGGAAGGCGAGCACTCTGAGGCCCTCTATCTTACCTCCAGTTACGTTTTCCCCTCCGCTGCGGAAGCCGCCGCACGTTTTGCCGGCGAGAGTTCCGGTAACGTTTATTCCCGCTATACCAACCCCACTGTGCGTATGTTTGAAGAGCGTATTGCCGCGCTAGAGGGCGGTGAGGCAGCTGTGGCGACTTCCAGTGGTATGGCCGCGATCCTCAGTATTTGCATGGCTTTGCTGCAAAGTGGTGATCGGGTAATTTGTTCCCGCAGCGTATTTGGTACTACTACCGCACTGTTTGGGCGCTATATGGAAAAGTTCGGTGTGCGCGTAAGCTACGTGGATCTCACTGATATGGATGCCTGGAAGCAGGCGGTGGACGGCTCTACCAAGCTGTTATTCATGGAGACTCCTTCCAACCCCCTGTGCGAGGTGGCAGATATTCGCGCCCTGGCGGAAGTGGCACATAGTGCCGGTGCTCTGCTGGTGGTGGATAACTGTTTCTGTACCCCGGCACTACAGCGTCCGTTGTCGCTGGGCGCTGATATCGTTGTGCACTCCGCGACAAAATTCCTTGATGGCCAGGGGCGTGCCCTTGGCGGCGTCGCAGTTGGGCGCAAGGAAATTATGGATGAGTTGGTGGTATTTTTGCGCACAGCTGGCCCCAGCATGAGCCCTTTCAATGCCTGGGTATTCCTTAAGGGCTTGGAGACGCTGAAGCTGAGGATGCAGGCCCACTGTACTAATGCACTCGATTTGGCCTGGTGGTTGGATGAGCAGGAAATGGTGGAGAGAGTCAACTACACCGGTTTGCCAAAGCACCCCCAGCACCGGTTGGCTCGGGAGCAACAGGATGCCTTCGGCGCCGTGCTGAGTTTCACTGTGCGCGGTGGCAGGGAACAGGCTTGGAAGGTGATCGACAGTTGCAAAATCCTGTCTTGTACAGCCAATCTCGGTGATGCCAAGAGCACGATCGTGCATCCGGCCACCACCACCCACGGACGCCTGAGCGATGAAGACAAGGCCCGTGCGGGTATCACCGAAAACCTGATTCGCATTTCTGTGGGGCTTGAAAATGTGGAAGATCTCAAGCGCGACCTAATGCGGGGCTTGTCCCAGCTGTAGATTGCACTTTTTGGCAGTGCCCCTTTCTACCTATGATTAATACGGGGTAGCCAGCTTATTTGCAGCAAAAAGCTGCCGGTGAGTGCTACCCATATTGAGGTTGAGGCCGTGTCCGAGGCCTGAAAAAAACAGAGCAGTAATGGATTTGCCGTGCAAAAAATAGTTTCCGCCATAGTTTCCGATATCGGCAGTGTTCTGCTGGGTAAAGAGCGTCAGGTAAAGTTGGCTTTGGCCTGCCTTTTGTCAAAAGGGCACCTGTTGATTGAGGATTTACCCGGCATGGGTAAGACCACCCTGGCCCACGCCTTGGCTCAGGTGTTGGGGCTTTCCTACAAGCGGGTGCAATTCACCAGTGATATGTTGCCGGCGGATATACTTGGCGTTTCCATTTTTGACAGGGAATCGGGTCAGTTCCATTTTCACGAGGGCCCGGTTTTTAGCCAGGTTCTTTTGGCAGATGAGATCAACCGTTCTTCGCCAAAAACCCAGAGTGCGCTGCTTGAGGCGATGGAAGAGTGCCAAGTCAGTGTGGATGGCGAGACCAGGTTATTGCCACAACCATTTTTTGTAATTGCTACCCAGAATCCACTGCAACAGTCTGGCACTTTCGCTTTACCGGAATCCCAGCTGGACCGCTTCCTGATGCGCATCAGTCTTGGTTATCCGACCAGAGAGGCCGAGCGAGCCCTGTATTTGGGCACCGATCCGCGCCAACAGCTTGCTAAATTAAAGCCGCGTATCGATCTCGCAACCCTAAAAAAGATGCAGAGCCTAGTGGGCCAGGTAAAAACTTCCGACAGTTTATTGGATTACCTTGAACGGCTTGTACTGCATACACGACAGAGCCCGGATTGCGCGGTCGGTTTGTCGCCCCGTGGTGCACTGGCGTTGTTGCGAGCGGCTAAGGCCTGGGCGCTTCTTCACAATCGCGGCCATGTGTTACCTGAGGATATCCAAGCCGTATTGCCCTCTGTGGCGGGGCACCGATTACAGGGCGAGGGTGGCAATGGCGATCAGTTGGTGGAGCGGCTGGTACGCCAAGTGGATATTATCGCGGCTTGAATGAATGAGTGTTTTACGCAACCCGGCTCGTTTTCTTACAGACCCCTTGCGTGGCGCCATGCAGCGCTGGCTCAGTCGCCGTGCGCCGCGCTCCCGCAGTATCACCCTCAATCACAGTCGTCTTTTTATCTTGCCCACCCGTGCGGGGCTAGGGTTTCTTCTGGTGATTATGCTGCTGTGGTTACTGGGTACTAATTACGAAAATAACCTGGTATTTGCCCTGACTTTCCTGCTTGTCAGTGTATTTGTAGTTTTGCCAGTGCATACCTTCGCCAACTTGACCGGCTTGCGCCTGCAGTTGCTTGGCACAAGCCCGGCTTTTGCTGGCGACTTTGCTGAAGCGCAAATCAATATAAGCCGTGAGGATAAGCGCGAAAGGGAGTGGATACGACTGTGCTGGCCTCCCGAAGAAGGTGCTTACTTGGATCTTTGTGCGCAGGCTAGCGAGGATATTCGCATTTCCATGCCTGTGGTGGAGCGCGGCCGTGTACAGGCCCCGCGTCTGCGAATTGAAAGCCGCTTCCCCCTCGGTTTATTTCGCTGTTGGAGTCGTATCGACCTAGATGTGGAGTTCCTGGTATACCCCCGACCGATATCTGCTGGTCCTCTTCCTTTTGGGGGCGTACAAACAGAGGGAGATTTCGGCGAGGTGCGCCATGGGGGTGATGATTTCAGTGCCCTTAAAGCTTATCAGCCCGGCGATTCCCTGCGGCACGTGGCCTGGAAACAATATGCCGCGGGGCGTGATCTTTACAGCAAGGATTATGAGTGCCGCACTGATGTGCGCCTCTGGCTCGATTGGGCACTGCTCGATGGGCGCGATGTGGAAACCCGTTTGAGCAACTTGTGTTACTGGTGCCTGCAAGCAGAGAAACAAGGCATTGCTTATGGGCTGCGCTTGCCCGGTGTCGCTATCGAGCCTTCCCTGGGGCCGAGCCACCAGCGGGAAGTGCTGCAGGCTCTGGCCCTGTTTCCGAAGTGGGGTAGTTAATGGCCACCACCCAGGATTTGCTGCCCCGCGAGAGCTTACTGTGGATCTTCGCTGCACAGTTTGTTGCTCTTTTGCCCCAGTTTACCCAGCTGCCGCTTTGGGTGCCCTTTGCTTGGGCCTTCGCTGTCTATTGGCGCCTAGAAGTTTTTCGAGGTCGTCGAGACCTGCCTGGCCGTACTCTGAAGCTTCTGGTGATTTTTCTGATAATAGCCGGGTTGGCTATGTCCTACCGGCGCTGGTTTGCGCTGGAGCCGATGGTTGCACTGCTGACCGTGTCATTCACCCTGAAAAACCTGGAGCTGGTGAGCCGCCGTGACGCCTTTGTCAGCCTGTTATTGGCTTATTTCGTCGCCGCCACTCTTTTTGTGCGAGAGCAGACTATTCCCTACGCTCTTTACGGTTTGCTCAGTGTTGTTGTGATCACTGCAGCCCTAGCTGCTCAAATGGGTAGCTTTAGTGCTCGCCCGCGTCGGGCCCTGGGGCTTTCCCTGCGACTGCTGGCCCAGGCTACGCCGCTAATGCTGCTGCTGTTTGTGGTGATGCCGCGTCTGGGGCCCTTGTGGTCAGTTCCCCAGGACACATCTGCCGGGCGCACTGGGGTCAGCGATTCCATGGCTCCGGGCGACTTTACCCGCCTATCGAAATCCGATAAGCCGGCACTGCGGATCTCATTTGATGGACCCATACCGCCGCCAGAGCAGCGCTATTGGCGCGGTTTGGTGTATTCCGAGTTTGATGGGCGCACCTGGCGTCAGGGCTTTGGTGTCGATCCGCGCAATGGTGGGCGCGTTTACTGGAGGAGTGGTGAGCGGCCGCTGCCTCAGGTGGGGCCACGTTACCGTTATCAAGTGATTCAGGAGGCAAGCCGGACCCCGTGGTTGTTTGCCCTGGCGCGCCCGGTTTCCGATAGCACCGAAGTGGGGGAGACCGAGGATGACCGGCTGGTTAAACGGACTCCTGTTTACAGTCGCTTTGCCTATGAAGTGCGCTCCTGGCCGAGGGATACCGATAGTGTGCAGGCCCCTCTTAGCACCGCCGAACGCCGTCGCAATTTGCAGTTGCCTGTAGAGGGTAACGAGCGCACCCGTAAGTGGGTGGAGAACTTGCGTCGCAGGGGGTTGGGTGCAGAGGAAATTTCCACGCAGCTGTTAGCTCGTTACAACCGCGAATTTACTTATACATTGAGGCCCCCGGCTCTGGGTGTTGATAGTGTTGATGAATTCCTGTTTGGCAGTAAACAGGGCTTTTGTGAACATTTTGCTGGCAGTTATGTGTTCGCAATGCGCGCTGCAGGTGTACCTGCACGGGTTGTCGCCGGTTATCAGGGTGGTGAGTGGGTAAGGGGTGAGCAATATCTGTTGGTTCGAGAGTACGATGCCCACGCGTGGGCGGAGATCTGGCTGGATGGGCGTGGCTGGCAGCGGGTGGACCCCACTGCGGCAGTAGCGCCTGAGCGGGTGCGCGATGGACTGGAGAGTGCAGCTGGAGAGGAGTTTATGCAGGACTCGCTGCTGCCCCTGCACCGTATTGATGTACTGGTAAAACTTCGACTGCAATGGGACATGATCAACTACCGTTGGTACCAGACGGTAGTGAGCTTCGATAGTGAAAGGCAGCGCGATACTTTGCAGCGTTTGCTGGGTGATGTGTCTCCACTGCGAATGGCGCTGTTGTTTGCTTTACCAACTGTACTGGCATTGCTGGGCGTATTGGCGTGGATCTGGTACAGCGGTCGCAGACGCAAGTTGCCACCGGCGGAGCGGCTATACCGCAAGTTTTGTCGTCGCATGGCGCGCGCAGGGGTAAAACGCGATGCCGGAGAGACGCCGCAGGATTATGCGGAGCGTATCGCCGCGCAAAAGCCGCGTTTGGCAACCCTGGCACAACGGGTTACCGATGCTTTTGAGCGAGCGGCTTATGCCGGTGAGAGTGCGGCTTTGAGTGAGCTGCGTCAGCTGCTGCGTTGGCGATTAGCGTCAGCTGTCAGTCCTGCCCACAAGCGGGAACTGGTGGGGAGCTGAAACTTGACTAACCTCTCACGCAAAATGCCGGCCCGGTTGCAGAAGTTTCTACTGGGTTACAGCGGAACATCGCTGGCAACTGGGTTGCAGGTCATTTTACTGCCTTGGATAGCACTGACTATTGTGGATTTGCCAGCACTGCAGTTGGGCTGGGTGCAAGCGTCGGTATTGCTTCCCAACCTGATATTCCTGTTGTTTGGTGGCGCCCTGGCTGACCGACGCGATCCGGCACTGGTGGCCACACTGGCCTGCCTGGGGCTTGCCCTGTGCCACGGTGGGCTGTTGCTCTACTACTCGTTAAACGTGGTCACACTGCCAGTATTGATGATCTATGGCGTTTGCCTGGGTATTTGCAGCGCGTTCCTGCAGCCTTCACGGGATAACTTGGTACAGCGTAGCGCGCGCAATGAGCAGGGCAGGGCATCAGAAAGCCGCGTTCAGAAAACCGTTACCTGGATGATGTTGGCCCAATATGGTGGACAGGCGGCAGGTATGTTGCTGGCGAGCCGATTTGATCAGTGGGGTTTACAGCCCTTATTAGTTGTTCAGGTAGGGGTGCTATTACTGGCAGCACTCTCCCTGCTGTCCCTGCGCGACGGTGAAACCCGCGTGACAGAGATAGAGAAGCGCCCTCACACTCTGATTCTTGATGGCCTCTCCCAGGCTTGGCGGCATCCGGTCTTACGCGAGTTGACTGCGCTGATGGCGTTCAATGGCTTCGTGCATATCGGTGTATTTCTGGTGGTATTGCCACTGCTGGCGGAGGGGTATGGCCGCGGTGCCGGATACTACGCGACCCTGCAACTGGCTTTTGTAGCGGGAACGGTGATCGCCACTGTAACCATGTTGCGCCGGGGACAGGGGCCTGAACCGGGGCGGGGGATTCTTATGTGCCTGCTCTATAGTGCGGCTTTGTTGATCGCCATTAGCCTTGGCCCCACCCAGCTGGGGCTGATCTTGCTTTGCCTGTGCTGGGGAGCAGTTGCGGCCGCCTCTGCCGGTTTGGGGCGCAGTATTGTGCAACTGTTGGCTCCGGCGGAGTACCGCAGCCGGATTATCTCAATTTACCAGTTTGCTCTATTTGGCTCGGCTGCCCTGGGTGCTCTGGCGGCGGGAGTTCTGAGCGAATATGCGGCCCCGTTCTCGACGCTCATGTGGGCCGGTATCTTAAGCCTTGTCGCCTTTGGATTGGTGGCATTGAGTGGTGCTTTACGCCAGTTAAGGGTCAGTGACCCGGAAGTTTAATGCATCGCCTGGCGCTGCCTTTGGGGCGCGATTTGGTCACCATATAGTTGGCATAATCAGCAAGTGTAGATTTTGAGGGTGGGAGGTGAAATTTGGGTCCTGCCAAAACAGTCAACTGGTCTGAGCAGGTGACGCGAAGCAGTCGTGCCCTGGATCTGCCTGAAGGACTATTTAGCCTTGATAACCCTAAGGCTATTGCCTGTTCACTAAAGGCCGCTGCCGAGTCCAGTAAGCGGTGCAAGGCTGATCCCTATCGCTCCGCAATGTCGATGCTGACGTTCTTTATCAATCGTGCAGGGCATCGCCTGCCGGCCAAAAGGCGGCGTATTCTGGAGGCGGCTAAAGATGAATTGCGCGATCTGTATGGGCGTCCGCGCCGGCATTGAACCGGCGGCGGAGAATGGCATCAGGCTATGAAAGCTTTTAGGGCGCCTGGCAGGGCAGGCAACGCACGTAGAGGGCGCGTGGGTCGCGGTAGCTCTGCAGTTCGGCGATTGGCGCCAGCACCGGCTGTACGCTATTTAACCAGGCGCCTAAGGGCAGGTTGGCCTCAAGGCTTGCGGCGATTTGCGCGTCCACATTATCGCTCAGCGCGCGCAAGAACTTCTCACCGGGGCTCAGTTCACGCTGAATCTCTATTACGTCGTATTCTTCGATTTCAGCAAGCTGCGCGGCGTCGGCGATGGCATCGCTGAGATTGCCGAGATCGTCCACCAGTCCCAGTTTCTTGGCCGCGCGGCCAGTCCATACTTGCCCCTGCGCAATCTTGTGTACCTCTTTGGGGGTGCTGCCACGAGCCTCGGCAACAATACGCAGGAAGCGGGCATAGGTATTATCGACGCCCTGTTGCAGGATGCTGGCGGCTGCCGGTGGCAGGGCGCGATCCAGGCGCATGCTGCCAGCCAGGTCTGAGGTGCCAACTCCATCGGTGTAGACGCCGATGTGCTCGAGAGAATCCTCGAATGTTGGGAAGGCGCCAAATACTCCAATAGAGCCGGTGAGAGTGGCCGGGGAGGCCCAGATACGATCACCACCAGTGGCAATCCAGTAGCCCCCTGACGCGGCCAGGCTCCCCATGGATATAACGACAGGTATATCGGCTTCGCGGGTGGCCAGCAGTTCCTGGCGAATGGCTTCAGAAGCAAAGGCGGAGCCGCCGCCGCTGTCGATGCGCAGAACCAGGGCTTCCACTTTCTTTTCACGAGCCTGGGCGATCAACTTACCGAGGCTCTCGCTGCCAATACGCCCCGCAGGAGCCTGGCCGTCAATAATGGCGCCGCTCGCAGTGATGAGGCCAATCTTGTTGGATTCCTTGATTGGCTTTGCAGTTTCGGAAATTTTACGGCTTCGCAGGTAGGTGAGGGCGTCGATGTATTTGTAATCGCGGTCTTTGTTTTCGTCTTCGCCTATTTCTTGCTTCAGCGCTTTCAGGGCCTCAATACGGCTCGCTAGCTGGTCCACCAGTTTGTTGGCAAGTGCGGCATCAGCCCAGCTACCCTCGTTCTGTTGCAACTTTTCCGGCAGCTCACTGATGAAGATATCGAGACTTTCCGCAGGCAGGTTACGCAGACCTGTTACCTGCTCACTATATTCACTCCAGAGTTCATTCAGCCAGCGCTGGTTATTTTCACGGGAGGCTGGGGACATATCATCCCGGGTATAGGGCTCGATAAAGTCTTTGTAATCCCCCACACGAAATACATGGAAGTTTACCTTGAGTTTTTCCAGTGCACTCTTGTAGTAATTGCGGTAGACACCAAAGCCAGTGAGCATCACTGAACCCATTGGGTTCAGGTAGACCGTGTCGGCATGGCTGGCGAGGAAATACTGGGATTGGGTGTAGTTATCCCCCACTGCGTAGATGGGTTTATCGGCGGCTTTAAATCTCTGTAGTGCGGCACCGATTTCATCTAACTTGCTAAGGCTGCCCCCTACCATATGGTCCAGTTCAAGCACCAGCGAGGAGATTCGCTTATCCTTGGCGGCATTATCGATGGCGTCTACTAGATCTTTGACACGCACTTCTGCCGGGCCCCGGTTGCCGCTGAGGAAAATTGGCAGCGTAGCGGGTTGGGTGAGTTCATCCACAAGGAAGCCACTGGGTGCGACACGCAGAGCCGCACCCTGAGGTACCACCAACTGATCGTCTTTCCCAAAAATAGCAATACCGAGAAACAACAATATCAGGAGAAATACCAAGTTGGTAAATACTCGTCGCAACCAAGTAATGGCGCCACCGATAGCACCAAAAAAACTACGGACAAATCCTTTTTGCTGGTGTAAATCAGTCAAACCTCAAAACTCCTTAGCGCGTCGGGGACCAGGGTAACCCACGCATTTGTGTCTGGAACCAATGGCGGTACGACCGCCGCGGGGTTACTGCATGCGATGCCAGCGACTGCTCATCATTGCAGAGAAGAATAGGATAAGGCTCAGGGCCGCCATTACGCCATCCTGCCAGCCGCGTGTAGGCATCATTACATCGACAATGCTGGTTGTGATGTAAAGGAGCAGGATAAAGCAGAGCCATAGGTAGCTGCGGTAACGCTGTTTGATTAAGCCCGGCAGCACTAACAGCAGTGGCACGGTCTGTATGGTCCACAACAGGATGGAGCCCCCCTCTAAAAACAGGTTTCGCACGGCAATAAGCGCTAGCAGGCCGATATAGCAAAACCAGTTAATTCGCAGCGCAATATGAAGTTTGCGCTTTACCGTATCATTCACGCGCTACCCCCTATTTGGCTGCGGCTTCTAATGTTTGGGACAGTTGGCCGACTCGGGCACCCAATGCCTTGCACAAGGTGATCTCATCATCACTGAGCACGCTACTACGCCCTTTGGCCCAGTGAGATGCACCATAGGGGGTTCCACCGGTTTGGGTACGCATCAGTGCGGCCTCGGAATATGGGATGCCGGTGATCAGCATGCCGTGGTGCAGAAGTGGCAGCATCATGGAAGTTAGGGTGGTCTCCTGGCCGCCATGGAGGCTACCTGTTGCGGTGAATACCCCCGCAGGTTTTCCGGTCAGGCTGCCCTCCAGCCAGATGTCACCAGTCTGGTCTAGGAAATAGCGCAGAGGTGAAGCCATATTGCCGAAGCGGGTAGGGCTGCCCATCAGCAGCCCGGAGCAGTTGCGTAGGTCTTCCAGGGAGCAGTAAGGGGCTCCCTCACTAGGCACTGGTGGACGGCTGGCTTCTGTATCGGGGGAAACACTGGGCACTGTGCGGAGGCGCGCAGCCACCCCGCTGGATTCAACTCCGCGAGCCAGTTCTTTGGCCATGCGTTCGGTGGCACCGGTGCGGCTGTAGTAGAGAATCAGCACATAGGGTTCTGAATCCGAGGCCATTAAAGCAGCTCCAGCACATTTTCTGGTGGGCGGCCGATAGCGGCTTTGTCACCTTTTACAACAATTGGCCGCTGAATCAGAATTGGGTTCTGTGCCATGGCGTCGATCAGTTGGGCTTCACTCAGGTCGCGATCTTTCAGGTTGAGTTGCTTGTAGGGCTCTTCACCTGTACGTAGCAGGTCCCGTGCACTAATGCCGAGTTTGATAAGGATCTCTTTTAGGTTTTCTGCGCTGGGCGGCGTTTCCAAATAGAGAACTACTTCTGGCTCCACGCCATTTTCCTGCAACAGTTGCAGCGTTTGACGGGATTTTGAGCAGCGGGGGTTGTGGTAAATCGTCCACATTGGGTCGGCATCCTGTTAGTGTTTGGCGTATTCTAACCGAATAACGTTGCGGAGTTCTAAGTGCGGGCTGGCATTGCCTGCTTCTGCTGATAACCGCACATTGCAAGATGGAAAACGGAAACCACCATGAAGGATACGGTGATTCAATGGCGGCGCTTTGCCACTTCGCTGTGGTCGCTGTTTAGTGAAAAAGACTGCCAGAAGAGTGCTGCGGCACTCACCTATATGACCCTGTTTGGCATAGTGCCTTTGGTAACGGTCAGCTACGCGATGCTATCCCTGTTTCCAGATTTTGCCGGTTTGGAGAGCAAGTTTCAGGAACAGGTTTTTTCCCACTTTGTGCCACAAAGTGGTCGAGAGGTGCAGGAATATATCAACAGCTTCTCCGCTCAGGCCCAGCGCCTGACAGGGGTGGGCATCGCCATGTTGATTATTACCGCTGGACTGACCCTGAGAAGTATCGAAGGTACTTTCAACTCCATTTGGGATGTTTCCCGCGGGCGCAGCGGGGTCTCCAGTTTTCTACTGTATTGGGCCATTCTTAGCCTGGGCCCTATTTTATTGGGTGCCGGCCTCGCCGCCAGTACCTATCTTCTCTCTCAAAAACTGTTTATGGGGGGGGAGGATGGTTTTGGCATGATGGCGGTGGTATTGAGGGTACTGCCTTTTATTTTCACCAGCATTATTTTTACTCTTCTGTTTATTGCCGTCCCCAACTGTTATGTGCCTCTGCGCCATGGTATTGAAGGTGGTGTAATTACCTCGATCGCCTTCGAAATAATGAAGTACTTGTTTGGGTTAATTGTTGCGCGAAGCTCGGTTCAGGCTATCTATGGGGCCTTTGCATTTGTGCCGTTATTCCTGTTATGGATTTACTTGACCTGGATGCTGGTACTGGCTGGTTGCGTACTGGTGCGCACCTTGTCGGTTTACCAGGCGGCAACCCAGGGGCGGCAGCATTCGGATTTGGTGGCGACCCTGATTGTGCTATGGCAACTTTATAAGGGCGGTCGCCATGGTAAACCTTTGCGTGAGCAAGATATTTCTTTAATGGGGATCAAGTTTGGGCAGTGGCGTCGCCTGCGCAATGTACTTCAGGGGCACCGGGTGATAACCCAGACCGAAAGGAATGATTATGTCCTGTTGCGGGACTTGAATTCTGTTTCGCTAATGGAGCTGGCTGGCTGGCTGAGTCCGCACTGGATACCCAGTAGTATCCCCCGTGATCTGGAGGGTTTCCGCTGGTACGCAGATATAGAGCACCGTTTTGCCAATGCGCGGGATTCCGCCAGGGAGCAGCTCAGTATTACGATCGGCGCCCTGTTTTGGGCGGCCAGGCAGAAAGATGAGGAGTCTTGGGCCAGGCACGGTAGCGCCCCTGCAGATACCATCGAGAATAATAATGAACGTGATAGCAATGGCCGCGAGGGAGAGAAGGATGTTTCAGGTAGTAAATCTAAAAAACGTGAAGGGAGTCCTGGGGCTGGCCTTTCTGTGCTTGGCAAGCGGAATAAGCGGCTGTGATAGTGGGGTTAATTTAAAGAGCAGCAGTGGTGCGCTTATTGAGACTGAGGGCAAAATAGTTCTGGTCAACTACTGGGCGGAATGGTGTGCACCCTGTCGAGAGGAGGTGCCTGTGCTCAACCAGCTGGCGCAGGCCAATAGCAATATAGTTGTGGTGGGAGTTAATTTTGATAATCTGCCAGATTCCGTTGTCAGCGAGCAGGCGCAAAAACTGGGAATAGAATTTCCCTTATTATCTACTGAACCAGAGGGCCGCTGGGGTCAGCCTAGGCCTGACGTTCTGCCTACAACCCTGGTTATCGGTACCGATGGCAGTTGGAAGGAAACCCTGGTGGGTCCGCAGTCTGCTGAGGACTTTAAAGCGGCACTGCAATAATATAAATCGCGGAACCTACAAATAACTGTATAAAAATATAACTAAAGCAACTATAGGGCGTTGGCGTAACGCTGATAGCATGCCGCCACTTTCCAGTTTGCCCGCTGTGGGATTTTCAGATCATGCATATCAGCTCCTTTGCTCTGCTGTTTTTCTTTGTTGCCTTGCTCTTTGCTTTACATCGCTGGCATAGAGGCCGGAAGTCTCTGGCCCCCGCAGTTTTTGCCGGCCTGCTACTCGGTGTAGTTTTTGGTGCTCTGTTGCAATTATCTCGTGGCTGGGGTGCCGCCCCCGTAGAAGTATTGCCCTGGATCCAGATGCTGGGTAAAAGTTACGTAAACCTGCTGTACATGCTGGTTATGCCGCTTGTACTTACTTCTATCCTTGTTGCGGTAGTGAAAGTTAGTCATACACAGGCGCTTGGCAGAATCAGCGTTTCCGTTTTGGGGGTATTGCTAGGCACAACAGCGATAGCAGCCTTAATCGGCGTAGCCATGGCAGAGCTCTTTGGCCTCTCCGCCGCTGGGCTGGTTGAGGGTTCCCGAGAGGCAGCACGGGTTGAAGTACTCAATGAGAGAATCGGCCGGGTGAGTGATCTCTCCATACCGGAAATTATCAGCACCTTTATTCCGCGTAATATATTTCAGGATTTGACCGGTGCCCGCTCCACCTCTGTGATTTCAGTGGTTATTTTTGCTGTGCTATTGGGGCTTGCGGCCCTGGCTGTGCGTCGAGAGTTCCCGGAAGAGGGCGCGGCAATTGAGCGCTTTGTTCACATTGCCCAAGTGTGGGTGATGAAGCTTGTGCGCCTGGTGATGGCTTTCACTCCATACGGTGTAATGGCACTGGTTGCAGGATTGATTGCAAAGTCCAGTTGGGCTGATATCGCCAATCTGTTTGGGTTTGTGGTGGCCTCTTTTTGTGCGATTGGTCTGATGTTCCTAGTTCATGGGGCACTGTTATTTATAAATGGAGTGAACCCACTGCACTATTTCGCCAAAGTATGGCCGGTGTTGATATTTGCTTTCAGCTCCCGCTCCAGTGCTGCAACAATACCGCTCAACGTGGAAACACAGGTGGAACAGTTGCGTAACTCTCCCGCGATTGCCAATTTTTCCGCATCGTTTGGGGCTACTATTGGGCAGAATGGTTGCGCCGGTATTTATCCTGCGATGCTTGCCACTATGGTGGCGGTACCCATGGGAATTGATGTGTGGGACCCGCTTTGGTTGGGTACCCTGATTGCGGTAGTGGTTATCAGTTCATTTGGGATTGCTGGCGTGGGTGGCGGTGCTACTTTTGCCGCGCTGGTGGTACTTCCAGCCATGGGGCTGCCCGTAACAATTGCCGCATTGTTGATTTCCGTGGAACCACTGATCGATATGGCGCGTACCGCACTGAACGTTAACGGTGCTATGACGGCTGGAACCCTGACACAGCGCTGGCTGGGTGATGAAGTACCCGGAGCTGAAGTGGTAGAAGGGTGAGTAAAATGCCAGTGACTACTGGCATTTGTCTTAAACAGTCTTTATTGAGGGTGAATTACCAGAAAAATCAGGGTTGACTGTCAACCATTTAGTGCAGAGGCCGTTCTAGTCAGTGTTTGGAAAATTTGTTTATTTTTGATCACGGAGCTGGAGCAACTTATGAAACAACTGATAGGACTTCCCCTTCTGGTCGCCAGCCTGGCCCTGCCAACCTCTCTATTTGCCCAAGAGGATAGTATCCGATCCCATGATCACGGCGATCATGTGGAGGAGCGCCTGGATCATAAAGGTGATCGTATTGAAAGCAAGCTGGACAACAAGGGGGATCGTATAGAGGAGCGTCTTGATAACAAGGGCGACCGAATTAATGACCGCCTCGATCAGCGTGCAGAGCGAGCAGCTTCCAATGGCAATGAAAAGTTGGCTGAGAGGCTAGACCGCAAAGGGGATCGTATTGACAACCGCCTGGATCATAAAGGTGAAAGGATCAATGAGGGCCTCGATACGAAAGGCGAGAAAATCAATAGCCGCTTAGATAATAAGGGTGAGCGAATCGATCGCCGTATGGATCAACGAGCAAAACATAAGAAACATAAAAAGAACAAAAACGACTGATGAAGCCCGGTAAAAAATCGTCTTAAAAAAATCGTGACGGGACTGGTTTCGTAAAGAGACCGTGGAAAGTATTTCTGTGCACAAGGACCTCAGCCGGCATTTATGAATCAGTTCCTCGCTCAGGTGGAAAAGCGGGCTTTTACTATGGCAAATTTTGCTGTAGGTAACCGTGATGATGCGTTAGATATTGTTCAAGACTCCATGTTGGCACTGGTCAAGAATTACAGTGGCCGTGAAAGGGCCGAGTGGCGCCCGCTTTTTTTTACCATTCTTAACAACCGCATTACTGACTGGCACCGACACAATAGGAAGTTGTCCCGCTGGCAATTAATCCGGGAAAAGCTTCCTATCAGTGGTGATGACGATGATGATGCATTTGCCACGGAATGGGTTGATATCTGGGGACCGACACCAGATAGCGCATTGATCGGCGAACGCTTATTGCTGGCTATTGATGGTGCAGTAAGCCAGCTGCCATTGCGACAACAGCAGGCATTCCTGTTGCGCTGTGTTGAAGGATTTAATGTGGCAGAAACCGCTCGCGCAATGTCTTGTAGCCAGGGCAGTGTCAAAACCCACTTATCCCGCGCTATGCATAGCCTGCGCAGCCACTTGGAGGAGTTCCAATGATACAGCCGGATAAATCTGTTCTGGAACAGGAGCGGCGGCTAGTGAAAGCTGCTCGAGTGGCGGTCACTCGCCGGGAAGAGGAAATTGATGGGGAAACCCTTTCAAGGTTGAGGCGTGCCAGGGCGGACGCCCTGAAGCAGTCAAAGACCAGGAGTATATCGGGGTATCACTGGCTATGGCTCAGTGGTGCCTGCTCAGTGCTGGTGGTAGCACTGCTCTGGTCAGGCACTGATAATTCCCCGGGTAAAATAGAGCCGTTTATTGCAGGAGACTGGCTGCTGTATGAAGAAGTGGATGTAGAAATGATCGAGGATATGGAATTTTATCAGTGGCTGGCGGAGGAGCTGGATGGGCACTCCTCTTAAGGAGGGTAAGTTTCTTTTTGTTGTCCTCTTGTTGTGTGGGGTGGCGGTAAAAGGTGCGGAGATGGAGCCCCTCGAGGAGGATTTTCTGTTGTTTCTCGGCGAGTGGGTGGATGAGCGGGGAGATGTACTCGTGCCTGAGGAGTCAGAATTATGGCCTGAAAGTCCGCAAAATGAGGTGCGTAGGCAGCGCCATTACGACGAGGGTGGGTCTACCCGTGAGGATCAGTGGGATGAATAACTGGGGCATCTTCTACCTCGTTCAGCTGTGTGGTCTGCTGTTATGTCTCTGGGGAAATATCTCGCTGGCTCAGGAGTGGCAGACCCTCAATGAGGGTGATCGTCAGTTATTGAGGGGATATCAAGATCGCTGGCCCCAAATGAGTGAAACCCAGAGAGCTCAATTGCTGCGAGGCGCCAAACGCTGGCATACAATGAGCTCCCAGCAGCGTAGCCAGGCGCGTGAAAAGTTCGAGAGCTGGCAGGCGTTACCCGAGGATCGTCGCAACCGTCTTCGAGATTCCTACCGCCGCTTTATGGATATGCCAGAGGAGAAGCGCCAGCAAATCCGTGAGGCGCGCAAGAAATTCCGGCAGATGCCCCCGGAGCAGCGCCGCCAGTTGAGGGAGCGCTGGAATAAAGACAAAAGTGGTCAGCGCCAAGCCAGAGGCCGGGAGCTTAATGACTCAGGAGGGCAAAGTGGTCGCAGTGAACGACGTGAGCGAAATGGTCAGCAAGAGCACAGCAACCGGAGTGAGCGGCGCGAACGCAAACAGCAGCGTGAGAGAGATAATCGCCGTGAGCGTTCAGAGAGACCAGAGAGACAGATGCGGCGCGAACAGAGAGAAGGAGGGGAACGTCGCCAGGGGCGAGAGAGGTCGGGGGATTTCTGACGCTTTGTGCCTGCTATTGTGTAATTCAGCGTCTATTCAGATCGATTCGATTAATCTGCTACCCGTTGATAAATAACGGGAGACTGATTGTGCAACCTTTGAAGCAGTTTATCGCAGGCGCAGCCGTGGCCGCTTTGGTTGGCTTAAGTGCTACCGCCAAGGCGGGACCGGCTGGTTATGCAGATCCCTATGGCGCCGATAGTTACGATTTCGCTCGGGTTACGGAAGTTACACCCGTTTATACCGATGTAGAGGTTCACACTCCTCGCACCCAGTGCCGCGATGAGCAAGTGATGTACCGCGAACCTGCATCTCCGGCGGGTACCCTCGTAGGCGGTTTGATTGGTGCTGCAGTGGGCAACAGCCTCGGTGGGCACGGCCATCGCGGCCGCTATCACCACGGTGGTCACCGTGGCGGTGCCACTGTAGCTGGCGCTGTAGTTGGTGCCCTGGTGGGAAGCCAGATCAGTCGTGCCAATGCCCAGACATACTACACCACTGAATCCCGTTGTCGTGTTGTGGACGAATTCAGCTTACGTAGGGAATTAGTCGGATACGATGTGCGCTATCGGTATAATGGTCAGGTTTATCTGACTCGTACAGATTATCATCCTGGAGATAGAATCCGGGTTCGCGTCGCAGTTTCACCGGCACCTTGAGCCGGCGATAGCGCGGCCGAAGAGAGTTTAAGGTGGAAAATTTGGATATCCACAGGAGCCACACCGTGAAACTATGCCGCGCTTTAATACGGCCTTTTCTCCTTGTCTTCGCACTGTTACCCGGGCTTTGTGCCGCCTCACTGCACGGTTTACCGTCATACGAAAAAGAGGCTTTCAGGTACGAATACCGACGAGCGCAGGCTGGGGAGATTTCTCGTAAACAGGCCGCCTCCATCGTGAAGCAGCGTTATGGCGGCAAAATATTGTCAATCTCTGAGACCCGCAGGCAGGGACAGGCGGTATACCGCGTGAAGGGATTGTCGGATAAGAGTCAGGTTTATGTGGTCTATGTGGACAAGAAAAGCGGTCGCATCTCCCGTTAGCTGGCCGCACCCCCACAAAATAGATCCGCAGTGTAAAGGGATAGAAAATGCGTGCTTTATTGGTCGAAGATGAAGCTTTACTGAGACAGCAGCTGGCGGAGTCCCTGCGTGGTGCCGGGTATACGGTGGATGAAGCCCCGGATGGAGAGGAAGCCCTCTATCTGGGTCGTGAATTCCCCTACGATATCGCGGTGATGGACCTGGGATTGCCCAAAATGGATGGTATTCAGGTGATCCGTACCCTGCGCGGTGAGGAGAAACACTTTCCCATCCTGATTCTAACGGCTCGCGGCCATTGGCAGGAGCGTGTGGCCGGGCTTGAAGCCGGTGGTGATGACTACCTGGTAAAACCTTTTCATACCGAGGAACTATTGGCGCGTCTCAATGCGTTGGTGCGACGTTCCGCAGGTTTCTCCTCCCCCAGCATCAAAGCTGGCCCCATAATGCTGGATACCAGTTCACAAAGGGTCACTGTGAATGAAACGGAGCTGGAGTTGACTTCTTTCGAATACAAGGTGCTTGAGTACTTGATGTTGCACCCGGATGAAGTGGTTTCCAAAACTACCCTCACTGAACATATTTATGAACAGGATTGTGATCGAGACAGCAATGTCATTGAGGTCTTTATAGGACGCCTGCGCAAGAAGTTTGATACAGCAGCGCAACTCAAGCCCATCGAAACCCTGCGTGGGCGTGGCTACCGCTTTGTTGCGCCCCAGTAATTGCCATTCTGAATGCGTTTTTTCTCATTTTGGTTGAATTCCCTTAAAGGCCGGCTTGCCCTGGTTACCAGCCTGGTGCTTGTCGGATTTGTCTTGCTTATTTCTGGTGTGCTCGAACACGCTTATCGCACCTCTCTTGACGAGGCCAAGCAGCGGGAATTACAGCTGTATATCTACACTCTATTAGCACTGGCTGAACCTGAAGGGGAAGGTTTGGTGCTGCCGCCGGAATTACCTGAGCAGCGTTTTAATCAGCCGGACTCCGGCCTGGTTGGCGCAGTCCTGGATGGCGAGGGAGAGATTATCTGGCGCTCTGAGTCGGCATTGGCTATGCCGGATCTGCAATTCAATTCACTGCCCCAAGGGCAGCAGTCCTATATGCAGATTTCCCTGCCCGGGGATGATACAAACTACAGCAGTTTTCGCCAGGGTGTGGCCTGGGGACTTGAGAATGAAAATCCCTTTACCTTCGTTGTTTTGGAAGATGCAGGGCCTCTCAGAGCGCAGGTGGGGCAGTTTCGTTCCACTATGTGGCACTGGCTTGGTGTGGGTGCGCTTTTGTTGATCTTGGCACAGTGGTTGGTTTTGCGCTGGGGTTTTGCACCACTAAATGCACTGGCAGATGCACTGCGGGATATGCAGCAAGGTGGCAGTGACCGACTCGAAGGTAATTTCCCACGGGAACTGCGTCCTCTCACCGATAACCTCAATCTGTTGATTGAAAATGAGCGGCGCCAGCGGGAAAAGACTCGCCATACACTGGCCGATCTGGCTCACAGTCTAAAAACGCCCTTGGCTGTACTCAAGGGGTTAAGCCTGGAAAGTGACAGTAAGGCTGCAGGAAAGACTCTGGTGGATCAGGTTCAGCGCATGGACAGCATTATTAGTTACCAGCTACAGCGGGCAGTAGCCAGCTCCCCCAAATCTATCCTGCGTGGTATCCCAGTTGCGCCCCTGCTGGAAAAAATCCTGGATGCCCTGGAAAAAGTTTATCGAAGTAAACCCAGCCAGGTGCACAGCCAGTGCAGTGAGCGAGCCTTATTTTACGGGGACGAAGGGGACCTGATGGAGTTGCTAGGTAATCTATTGGATAACGCCTATAAATATGGTGAGGGTGAAGTAAAAGTTAATATTAAGAATGCCGATGATGGACGCAAGTTGACAATTCGTGTGGCAGATAACGGCCCTGGCCTTGATAGTAAAAAATGGCAGGAAGTCACCCAGCGTGGGGTGAGAGCCGATCAGCAGCAGCCGGGGCAGGGGATTGGGCTTGCTGTGGTTATGGATATTGTCGAGAGTTACCAAGGGCGCATTAATGCAACGCCCTTATCCGGTGGAGGTACGGAAATTACAGTGGTGCTGTAAATTCCGTATTGAGCCCAGGGACTGTTTATTGTTTAGAACCAGCTTTCCTGCATATCAAATGGAATACTGTTACCGCTTTTAAGTAGAGCCATAGATTGCTTAATATTTGGTAGTTCCCACTCAAAGTAAAATTGAGCAGTGTGTATCTTGCCGCGATAGAAGTTTTCATCCTCCAGACTGGGATTATTTTCCAGTGCTTTCTCTGCAATAATGGCTTGGCGCAACCAAATCCAGGCGACCAGTACACAGCCAAACACATCAAGATATAAAGTTGCGTTACTGAGGCCGCGGTCTACGTTTTCCTGCAGTTGCCCGAATAGAGCCATTCCGGTTTCATCGAGTTTTTCCAGTGACTCCTCCAGGGCGTTTGCCATGGACCCCAGGTTTTCTTTATCTCGCGCTTGCATTACTGTGTTGCGGATTTCTGCCTGCATTAGCTGATAGGCGGCAAGGTTTTTGGCGGGCACTTTTCGTGCAAGCAGGTCCAGTGCGTGGATTCCCTCAGTACCCTCGTGAATAGCATTCAGGCGGTTGTCCCGATATAGCTGCTCCAGGGGGAATTCGCGGATGTAACCGGCACCACCGAGAACCTGGATCGCCAGTTCGTTGGCTTTCAAGCAATATTTTGAGGGCCAGGATTTTACCACTGGGGTAATCAAGTCCAGCAGGGTGGCCGCTGCCTGGCGTTTTTCCTCCGTAGGTGCTGTATGCTGATCCTCATACAGGGAAGTTGCATAAATACTCAGCCCCAGACCACCTTCGGAATAGGCTTTCTGCAATAAGAGCATACGACGCACATCGGCGTGCTGGATAATGGGAATCTGCTTGGAACTGGGGTTGCGATCGGAGGGAAGCCGGCCCTGTGGGCGCTCTCTGGCGTATTGGAGAGAATAGGCATAGCCTTGATAGCCCAAAACCGAAGCTCCGGCACCAACACTGATGCGGGCTTCGTTCATCATTTGGAACATATATTTTAGGCCTTGGTGCGGTTGACCAATCAGGTAGCCCACTGCCCCCTCATTTTCTCCAAAGCTCAGTACAGTAGAGGTGGTATTGCGGTAGCCCATCTTGTGCAGCAGCCCAGCCAGTTTTACATCGTTGCGCTCGCCGGCCTGACCATTTTGATTGAGGAGGAATTTGGGCACTAGGAAGAGGGAGATTCCCTTCACTCCCGCCGGAGCACCTTTGATCTTCGCCAATACCAAGTGCACGATATTTTCGGTTAGGGACTGGTCGCCCCCTGAAATAAACATTTTCTGTCCGTGAATACGGTAACTACCATCTTCCGATAGTTCTGCACTGGTGCGGATATCAGCCAGGGCGGAGCCCTGATCCGGTTCTGTCAGCGCCATGGTGCCGGCAAAGCGGCCATCCATCATCTGCGGAAGAAATTGAGCTTTGAGTTCATTGCTGGCAAAAGAACGTATCAGGTTGGCAGCACCGATTGTCAGGAATGGGTAACTGGCACTGGCAATATTGGCTGCGCTGATAAAGGCGAGGGAGGTGCGCATTATGATTTCGGGAAGCTGCAAACCGCCCTCTTCGAAGTCGCAATGTGCGGCGAGAAACCCAGCCTCTGCAAAAGCATCCCAGGACTGCTTGGTTTCCTCGATCAGGTGTACCTGTTCTCCATCAAAGCTCGGCTCATTGGCATCCCCCTTAGCGTTGTGATTGGCGAAATATTTTTCTGCAATAGTACGAGCGGTTTTGAGGGTAGCGTCGAAAATCTCGCGGGAGTGTTCCCTATAGCGCGGTCTTTGCAGCAGCGCTTCAGTGTTGAGGAATTCATAGAGGAAAAAATCTGTATCACGCTCTTTGAGCAGTGGATGAGCCATACCTGCCTCGTCAATTATTTTTATAAATCATCGTTGCTTAGGTACGGCGATAGATTAGTCAAGCTACCCTACCGCCATATCAGCATATAAGTAAACGCGTAGTATTGGCACTGGACAATGACTTATTGTGTGATTGCACTTGGCGATATAGTGAGAGGATATGGTCGTGCTATTTAGAGGTGTTTTGGTAAGTGTAGTCTCGGCTTTCAGTGGGTCTCGGTACCACTTTACGCCACAGGGCATCGGCCATTTCAGCCGGTGGTTGTTTGCAACCAGCAGCAATCCATCTGGCAATTGCCTCCGCCACATTAGGCCACTGGATACGTAGTGGTGGCGGTAGGTTGTTAAGCCAGTTAATGATACTTTGAGCGTTAATACACTGAACAATTTTTGCCAGCCCTAACTGATTAAGTGCCTTGGCATTGGCCAGCTGTTCGAATTGGGAGGCCAGTGGACGGCTGAGAATTGGCTTGCCCAGAGCCAGCGTCTCGGCCAGCAGCTCGAAGCCGCTATTGCAGATAACTGCCCTGGAATTTGCCAGGTCCCGCTGGAATCCAGTGGTGGAAGGCGCTTTGATACAGATATTCTCAGCAGCAGGCAGGTTCTCAGGTATACCGTATACGATAAACTGGTCATCTACTTTTGAAAGTTCCTCCAGCATCGGGACGGGATGCTCAAAAGGTAGATATACCAGGATATGGCTTCCCGCATCCTGATCGGGTCCTTTTTGTGGTGGAACAATTGGTGGAAGTATGGGGTGTCCAAAATGATGCCAATGTAAACCCAGGCTTTTTTGTGTCGGTGCGAAGATCCGCAATATGTTATGGACGAGCCAATTAAATCTGGGGGCAGGGATCGGGTAGAGAAAGGCATACTGGTGGCCGATCCCCACGCTAGCTTTCTTTCGAATTTTAGCTGCCCAGGCAGTTACAGGCTCATAATCACTAATAATTAAATCGAACTCATCGATTGGTAATTCTGAAACTTCTTTTTTAAATTGGAAGAAACCGAGCTTTTGGATTGTCTCAAAGGTTTTTAATTTCCCTTCTCGATGTATAAATGTTAAACCTCTCCGCCACCAATAATCTCCAAAAATTTCCATGCCAAATAAATTTTCTTTTGGTCTACCGGAAAATAGCCATTGGATTTCCAGCTCGGGGTATTTTTGCAGCGCCTTTGCCAATGTGCGTGAGCGGGCAATATGGCCATTACCTGTAGCTTGCACACCATAAAGTATCTTCATGAGAAAGTTACGCTCGTGGTTATTGCAACACAGGTACCGAGCAGGGCTCCAGCACAAATATCTGAGGGAAAATGCACGCCCAGGCCGACCCGTGCTACGCCGACGCCCATGGCCCAGATATAACCAAAGCCCCACAGAGGACTGAACTCAAGCGTTAAAAAAGTAATAAGCATGAAAGCAGCGGAAGTATGACCTGAGGGCAGGCTGAATTTATCGTGTGCGATGATGATGGGACGCATGCCGGGTATGGCTTGTGGGGGGCGCCTGCGTCGGGCTGTATTCTTGATGGCCCAATACAGAGATCTTTCGACTGCAACGCCGGTTAGGGCTGCAATAAAAAGCTGTGTGGCTGTATTATAAATAATGTGGCTGATGAGTACGGTTACGGATAGCCAGCCATCACCGGATTTTGACATCCACAGGTAACGCCTGCGCGAACTGGGTTGTGATGCCCTTTCCATCATATACAGGACCAGGGACACATCGACACTCTTCAGATTCATGGATAAGTCTCGCATGCAGCCAACATAGGAATTGATTATTGCACGGAGTTGACCGAATTATGTCGCAATAGTGAAATCTCAAAAATTGGAGAATCTGATGACTTGGCGGCGGGCTCTTTAAATCTGGTGGGACTTTCCCTTGTGCTAAAAAACTAGAATAAATGAACGCTTAAAAGCGTAAAAAGACAGGTTTTCCCGGCAGGTAAAAGAATTACCCGCCTGAAGAGAGGTTTTTGGTTAAGAAATTTTGATTTCTATATTACTGGAACCAGGTAGGTTTTCCACTAGCTCTGGCCCACATAGCATTGATGGCGTGAAATAGCCGCCTCTTCCCGAGTAAGTGAGGAGAAACTCCATAACTGCCAGTGAACCGGATACTGTAACATCGTATCCATTGGCGGTGATGACACGCCCCACTTTTCGCTCTCCACGGCGGTCGTTGCGCACCTCACCCCAGACCCAGGTCTTCTGTTCCTTGCGGCGTTCCTCATTGGGTCCGCGCACTGATTTATCGACCTTGGATTTCAGCCAATTCTGCACCCATTGGGTGCCCAACAGCCAGCGGATACTATTCAGGCGCTTCAATTTCTTCGCCCTTTTGGGGCTCATGGGAATATATGCCTCTATATTTGGAATACCGGTGGAGTAAAAGGCGGTTGCGACATCTCCCCATGGAATGGAAACTGCAAACTTACTGCCGCGGCCAAAGTCTATCTCTCGTGTCAGCTGGCCATGGCCGACTGTCTCAATCTTCCCCTTGCGGCGTATGGCACCACCAACGCCTAGACTCTCGATTGAGGTTTTCGCAGTGCCGGGGCTCAAACCTGAATCAGAGTCGAACCCCAATGCCAAGTGTGTGGCAGAGGGCATCTTTTTGTGTAGTGCCGCCGCCAGGCAGTCGGTGGGGACTACATCAAATCCTGTGCCCGGGCAAAGCACTACTCCGGCGGCCTCAGCCTCAGCTCCTAGGCTATGGGCTGCCTCATATACCGCGATTTCGCCGGTAATATCCTGGTAGTGGGTTTTTGAGCGAATACATGCCCGCATCATCGGCTCTGCGGTTGATGAAAATGGACCGGCACAGTGAATTACCAGATATACATCCTGCAGGCTGCGCTCCAGGGTTTCAGTGGCTTCAAGGCTAACTGCTATTGCAGGCAGGTTGAGCTGGTCTGCGACGGACCGGAGCTTCTGGGGGTTGCGTCCGGCCAGGATAGGGTGATAACCCTGTGCTACGGCTGCTCTGGCGATTAGTTCGCCTGTATAACCATTAGCGCCATAGATCATGATGTTTTTATTGTCCACAGAGTATCCTTATTATGTGGCGTAGCTGGTTATTACCCAATTAACTGGCACCCCAGCGAAATAGTTTGTTATTTTGGGTTTTGGGCTTAGGCCCGGGTGACTTGAGGGTATATTGAGCGAGCTCCCTGGTGCAATTCGCGAAATTGTTCCGCCCTTCAAATAGCGGTTGCAGATTATGCGCCCGCCCGTTGTCTCTCAACCAATTCGAAAGGCTTCTCCAGTGCGAATCGAGGTATGATTTTACCGTCTTTTTCCAGGGTTTCTGTGAAGATTGACAGTGGTTTTGCCCACACACCGTAGTCTCCATATAGAGCGCGGTAAGTAACCAGTTTCTCCTCAGTTTTACTGTGAGTGGCGACATATAGGGCCCCGTAAAGGTTTCCTTTGTGGTGGCGATAGAGGCCGCGCTTCATTTTGGAATTACCTGTTAACTCATATGGTGGGGAGACAGTTGCAGTTGCTCAATTCGGCTGCCATGCAGAATGGCGATGCCAGAGTAACGGTGCTCCCCAGTGGAAGTGAATTCAAATTCATAGCTGCGCTGCAGGCTGATATGGCCATGTTTGTTGCGCTTGAGGCGGGTTTTTACCAGCATAACGGTATCGTCGAGTAACTGGACACCCAGCTGCTTGCAGTGGTTGGATGCTGCGCGTTTGACTTGCTCCTTGGCTGCCATATTCGCCCAGATATACCAGACAATGGTTGCCAGAAGCAGGAACCAGAAGATATCAGTTAGTGAGTAATACATTGCTCTACAGTTGCTATGATCGCTTTGCGCAAGAATAACATCGAAGGAGTCGAAATGTCTGGAACCATACTGATTACTGGAACTAACCGCGGTATTGGCCTGGAGATTTGTGCCCAGTTTGCCAGTGATGGCTGGAAGGTTTACGCCTGTTGTAGGGATCTCGATCGGGCCAGCGAACTCAAGACCCTGCAAGGGCAGTATTCAAACCTCTATCCCATTCAGCTAGATGTGACAGATTATTCACAGATGATATCCCTGGCAAAAGCGATCGAGGGAGAGCCTATAGATATCCTGTTCAATAATGCCGGTTATTACGGCCCCAAAGGGGTGGCTTTTGGGCAGGTGGATCTCACTGAGTGGCGCCGGGTGCTGGAGTCCAACACTATCGCCCCCTATATGATGGCGGAGACTTTCTGCGACAATGTGGCGGCCAGTGAACACAAGCTGATAGCGATGATGAGCAGTAAGGTGGGCAGTATCGCCGACAATCGATCTGGCGGAGGGTATATCTATCGAACCTCCAAAACGGCCCTTAACCAGATCGTGAAAAGCTTGTCGATTGACTTGAAGGAGCGAGGTATCACGGTAGTAGCTCTACACCCAGGATGGGTAAAAACTGCGATGGGTGGTCCAGGAGCCCTTATATCTGCTGAGGATAGTGTCAGCGGCCTAAAAAAGATCCTTTTACAGGCAAACCAGGCCGATAGTGGTCACTTCTACAATTACGATGGTAGCCAGATTCCCTGGTGATAGTTGGGTATGGGTTACTGGCCTTTCTCTCGACCCCTCCCCCGTAGATGTCCTGATGTCTACTCGCACTGAGATTTATCCCGAGCACGCTTAGAGGTGACTTAATGGCGCTTGATTTCCCTGTTTGCAAAATTAGGCAAGGATAGGGAAGGAGTTAGCTACCACCTTGTTCATTAAAACGGTAAAAATATCCACGAATATGGAGGGTGGGCGTTTCCCTCGATTTATGCGAATAGGAACGACGGCGGCATTTTAGGCAAGGACTGCGCGGTCAAATATGAGAGTGGCGGAGTGGAACTGATGAATGGGGCTGTAGATAGCACCGGCGGTGGATATACCCTTTCCCAAAAACGGCAGTTAAAAGGTATACGCCTGCTACTGGGATTATCGTTAGCTGCTGGAGCGGCGCTTTTAGGGGGGATGCCTATTTGGGTGGCTATGTTAGGTGTCATTGCGTATCACTCACGCGGTAAGAATCTACAGGCCGGGGCTTACAACTTGGCTTGTGCGGTTACCGGACTGGGCCTGGGATTTGCTGCCCAGGTGGTAGTGGCTAAATGGCAGTTACAACCTCACTTTGCAGCCCTTCCCATAGCTTTGCTATTTGCGGCAATCGGTGCTTGGGCAATGGGTCGGGTAACGGGCGTGAGTAATATTTCCAGCTACGCGATCGGCATTTTGATTGGATTTACAGCTCAGGTGAAAATATCACTGGATAGTTACTTTATTTTGATTGCAGCGATATCGATCGGTGCCGTTATGTCGGGGGTGGTCGATAGGCTTTGGCCCGGACGCCACAGCTTGTAATGGGAAGTGGATGTGAGTACCACAGAACAAAGGTTTTATTAGCAGCTTTTTTATTTGGATCGAATGGGAGTTGGGCGAACAGGTAAGAAGCAATCATTGGTGTAATCCCGTTTTTTTAATAGTGAAGTGGGAGTATATTGCTTAGAGGTAGTTGCAATGTTCAAACGAGTTATGTTTACAGTGGCGATGGTTTTCGTTACAGCTCTGGCCTTTACTGACCCTGCAGCCTCCGGCTCTGAAGCTGACTTAAAATATCTACAATATTGATAGAATTCAGTCATTGGCATTAATCTATATGTTGCCTTAATTTGATGCACAGGGGGTGCTTAAATGGAAGAAAAATTCTGGTTGGATAAATGGCAGAAAAATGAAATAGGTTTCCACGAAAAGTCTGGTAACCCCATGCTGGCTCAATATTTTACTGCGCTATCACTGAAAAAAGGCAGTCGTATATTCCTGCCTTTATGTGGAAAAACTGGGGATATAGCTTGGCTGAGAACTCAGGGATGTGCCATCGCCGGTGCAGAACTTAGTGAAGTGGCTGTGCAGCAACTTTTCGAAGAGCTTGAACTGACTCCAAAGATAGAAAAAGAAAATAACCTCAAGTGCTACAGTGCCGAAAAAATTAAGATTTTTGTAGGTGATATATTTTCCCTGACAGGAGATGCCCTTGGCTCTGTGGAAGCGATATATGATCGAGCCGCTTTGGTAGCATTGCCCGAAGAGATGCGTAAGCGCTATACCCAGCACCTGATGACAATAACAGGGGTTGCCTCACAGCTATTAATATCCTTCGAGTATGAGCAGTCGCAGTTAGCTGGCCCTCCTTTTGCGATCGGCTCCCGGCAGATCTTTGGCTATTATGATGCAAATTATCACCTGGAGATGCTTGGCCATCGGCAGGTTCCCGGTGGCCTGAAAGGTTTGGTGCCCGCTGAAGAGGTTGCCTGGCTACTGACTCGACGCTAATGCCTGTTACAGGTGTAACTTATTGCTACTTAAGCTTTCTGCCGGAGTAAGTCGCTTAATTTCCTATCTCCTGCTCGCCCTCCTTGAATAACACCATCGGTGGAAGGGTGCCGGCGATCAGGGCTTCCTTCTTTTGCTTGGGCCATTTCTTGATGGTCATTTCCAATTTGAGTGCCGCTGACTTACCTGGCACCCCTATCTGGTACTCAAGTTTGAGAGGGCCCTTACCCCGCAAAGCTTTAGCCGCTCTGGGACCGTTGGAACTGTGCTCTGTAAATCGCCGTTGAACATCCATTGTGATCCCCGTATAAAGAGAACCTTTGGAAGTACGGATCAAATAGACATACCAACTGTTCATTTAGTGGATTACCAGAAAAAGGTATTAAAATAGTTCAAAATAGTATCTGCTGATCTCCAGGCTGAGGTGGGCGGCAGAACTGGCTGCAGTCTAGCGATAGTCGACGATGATTCAATCCCAATTTCTTGATGGCAATAATAAAGCGTTGACGGAGTAGTTGGGCAAAAATACCAGTACCAGTGCGGCGCTGGGAAAATTCACTTTGGTAGTCACGCCCACCTCGGCTTTGCTGTACCAAGCTCATGACATGTCCAGCCTTTAGTGGGTAGTGAGCAGAAAGCCACTCTCGAAAAAGGGGCGCCACTTCATGGGGCAGTCGTAAAAGGATATAGGCTGCTCGCGTTGCTCCCACATCATGACCGGCCTTCAGGATTTTTTCCAGTTCATTATCATTGAGAGCTGGGATCATAGGTGCTGCCATTACCGCGGTAGGTATTCCTGTAGTACTTAGTTGCTCAATAATACGCAAGCGGGCTGCCGGCCCAGCGGTACGAGGCTCCAGCTTTCTCTTTAGCTCGTTATTTAAAGTGGTCACGCTTATTGCGATTTGGGCCAAGTTGTCCTGCGCCATTTCTGCAAGAATGGGAAGATCCCGAAGTATGAGCTGTCCCTTGGTGACAATAGTTACCGGTTGGTTAAACTTTTGCATAACCTCCAAAAGAGAGCGGGTGATTTTTTTATCTTTCTCCAGGGGTTGATAGGGATCTGTATTTGCTCCCAGAGCAATTGGGCTACATTGATACCCCGGCTTACGTAGAGCCTGCTCGAGTAGGTCTGCAGCATTAGGTTTGAAAAATATTTTGCTCTCAAAATCCAGTCCCGGCGACAGGTCCATATAGGCATGAGCGGGACGAGCGTAGCAATATATACAACCATGCTCACAGCCTCGGTAGGGGTTAATTGATTGAGTGAAGGGGATATCCGGTGACTGATTAGTGGCGATAATAGATTTTGCCTTCTCCTCAATAGCCGTTGTTATCAAGCGCTCTATAGGTTCCAGGTCCACTTGCCATCCGTCACTTTCATAAGTACTTGAATGGCTGGCAAATCGCCCGGTGATATTACTGGCAGCTCCGCGACCTTTGTGTAAGCGCAGAGGGTTGTTGGAATCTGTCATTTTACAATGGGAGAGGATGCTGGATGTATGTACAGTATAGATTGATTTGTTGGAATTGGGAATAGCCAGAAAGAAACTTGGTTTAAACAGCTTTTGTCGTTTGGCGACAATGACATAGATGATAAAAATTTTGGCCGAAATGAGCGAGTTAAGGTAAATTTCTAATCAAGAGTAAGTTGAATTAAGCATGTTTATTGGTGAAATCCAAAAGTTTCTTGATCCAACAATGTGGATCACCAATAAATATTAGCAGAGAATAAGCTGGCGCCCGCCCTGAAGAGTTTTACAAAGCGGGGTAGCAGATGTATCTATCCATTGGTTTCAGTAATGGTTTTGGGCATATATTTGGCAGGTACTGTAAGCCCCGGTCGCTCATCATCCCAAATCATATTCGTAATTTTCCATGATTTTCCATCATGGTAAAGCTGAATACTGTTGATCCCCCTCTTTAGAAACTGGGTTCTTTCCTCATCTTTCCAGGCTTCATACGTACTAAAGGCGTGGGCAATATTACCGAAAACTTCAATAATATTTTGAATTTCATCCTCGTAAAAGGCCCGCTCGCCTATCAGCTCCTGAAAGTTATCAGGGTAGTCTTGGATATCCATTACCAGTGATTGTGGTTCGCCATTACTGTCTGCTGAGGTGCGGATTACCTTTGCATAGGAAGTGAACAGGTTCTGTTGCCTCTTCCAATCCCGCTTATAACCCGCAGGGCCAGAAATTACCTTGTAGAGTTCCCTTAAAAGTTCTTGGATTTGAATTTTTGCGTCCATTGCTTCGTTCTCTTCATGTTATTTTTAGATATGTAAGAAAGCTATAATCCCATTTAACTTATACGAAAGTAAACCTCAATTACTGCTTTTATTTTTATAAAACACTGGGTAGTTGATTTAGGGGGGGTAACCAGGATAGGATTTTCCACCCCTTCTCTGTATTCGCCAGAGTGTAGGTACTACAGATATGATCAAGTAGGGAGTAATGTGATGTGTAGCGCTTAAGTAAGGCTGACGTAATAGTTAGGTTCTCGCCACGAAACTGAGTTTGAAAATTGACTATTTCAGACCTTGCATAATCTCTCTTCTCAAGTGCGAAACGGATATCCGCTAGGATAGCCTCCACTTCAGCTGCACTGCTTGGTGAAAATATCTTTGGGTCGAAAATAAAGTGAGGAGTTTGTGCTAAGTAGTGGCTTGCTGAGCTCTCAATTTTCCGTGATGAAAAGTTGTCAATAAAACCTGTAAGGTAGTCTTCATCTGAGGTATTTGCATAAGTATGTAAACTCGTACAAAGCAGAAATATTACTAATTTCTTGAATATGTTCAACTTTCTACCTTTAGATTTTGTTGATTGAAATCTTTGCTATCTAAAAATGTATTTTTTTCTGCCGGTAAGTATCGCGACATTGGTGGCTCATCGATAGAGTTGCTTGCGAATAATAATTTAGAGTTGGCTGTGGGGTAAATGTGTATTTGATAATGGTAATTTTTGATTGTTCTTTGATGATATCTGGTGAGTCTGATCCTGTATGTATTGTTCGTGCTACGTCATTTTTAACATGGGCAATAGTTGGCTTTAATTTAATGGCATGGCAATCAGATATGTTTTTTATAAGGTTTGGATGACTATTTCCAGAATTTTACATATCTTGCTTTGAAGGGGCTGCTTCTGTGATCTAAAAGTAGCTATCAAAAAGCGGATTTTCCGTAAAGCAGGTCGGTTTGGTTATAGGTGCCAAGTTGGAGTCAGAGCTTGTTCCTAGCATAACTAGTTGTTTATTCTTATTTATTATTAGCCGTTTCTGGGTGCGTTCTGAGAATCGAACTATTGATAGCGCTTGGAAAGGCTGGAACATTGTGGATATATGGAAGGGTGCCGCGCTTTCTCTTTCCTATACTTCTTGGGCAAAGACCTTCCCGCCGGGAAGAGTTCACAATGCAAAAAGCAAAGCCTTTTCGAAAGCTTGGGGCTCAAGAAGCTCTTGATGTACATTTGACCAGCGAGTCAAACGGTGCGGTTCAACTGGTAACTTTCTTTCGGGTATGTAACACACTGAATATAGATAAGTTAATAAAGGGGGTAGAGTATCTACATAATTTCCATCCTATGCTCCATTCACGGATCAAGAGGATTCCATATGCCCATTGGTTCTGCGATGTGAGATTTGAAGATATTTCTATTGAAATCAAGAAGCATACACCACCTTTAAATTATGAAAAGGAGTTCAAGCGATTAGGAGGTAGCATTCTTGACTTGAATAAATTTACTTATTGCCTGACTGTTTATCTCGACAGGCAAGGAAGTGTGAAGTGGGTTGCTTTTGTTTTTAGCCATGCTGCCGTAGATGGGCGTTCAGCATTGATCTTAATTCGTGATTTAGATAGGTACTTGAGAGGGTATCAAACAGAGAAGTCCTTTCCCTCGATAATGCACAAGCCAGTGGAGGAGTATATTAGCTTAAGAAAACGTCTTAAAGGTTCAAATTTGCGAGTTAACGACAGTGTTTATACGCCAGTAAAGTGGCCAGTGGAGGAGGCAGCTCACGCCTCGCGGCGAAGTGGATGCTCTATTTATCGAGTCCTCCCAAAAGAATCTCTCGAACGTTTACAATCATTTCTAAAAAAAGAGAAGATATTAATTACATCTTTTTATAGTGCGATAGCCATTCTCGCTGCCCGGTCACTACCGGGTTTTTCTTCCGCAGCAGAGTTGATGCTGCCTATAGATGCACAATGCTTATGTAAATCTCTGATAAGCAAAGATGTTGTGGGGGAGTGCACAACATCTTTAACTTTATCACTCTCGCCAGAGGATACGAGTCTTGATTTGTTAAGTCTAGCAAGCTTAATTCAAAAAAAAGTTTATGTGCACTTGAGAAGTGGTGCATTTTCTGATCTTGCCCTGGAGCCGGATTGTAATCCTGCAGAGATCGTAAAGATAGCTAAAGAGCTTGCCTCTGAAAAGGACTGTTTTTTTTCCGGTATTTGTGTTTCCAATATGGGAGATGTACAGGAATTTGTGGGCCCTTTGATATTCTTTGATTTTGGCTTGATTATGACTGTTCAGACCCATGGGGCTCATCCGATAATGGTTCTGACTTATACAATAAATGGGCAAGGGGTATTTGTTTTCGGGTATTGTGAGCCACTGGTTAGTAGAAAAAGTGCTGTAAATTATGTGAAAAAATATATGAAGTTACTTGGGGAGGTGTTTGATGGTTAAGGTTTTAATACAGATTAGCCTTTAATTAATTTTTTAAAGATTTACTGTTTGCAGAAGCAAGCCCAGCAGTATTTTCCGCTCAGTAATAATTTTTTGTTGACTTAGTAGCGAGTGTTATAATTTTCTAACTGGGAGCGTATTTGTGGCAGCTAAACAATTCTCCAGAGTGCTGGGTGCAGAATAGGCTATTTTTACGGAGCTGGCACGAAGAACTTGTGGTGGGACTTTAGTTGTATCTTTCATAAAGGTTTTAACTGCGCTGAGCGTTGAGCAGTTATGCTCTGGATTCGCCAAAATTGATAAAGTTTATCCGCTTTTGCAGGCAAGGGTTGAGCCATGAGAGCAGTTAATCTGGCGTTGTGATGTGCCCTTTGAGTCAATTCTTATTGAATTGGTTAAACTGGATAATCCCCTTGACTTTGAGCGAGAGTTTAATCGTAGGGGAGAAATGGGGCTGGATGTTGACAAATGTACCTATACGCTCTCCTTCTACATTGATTCTAAAGAAAAGGTAGAGTGAATTATCCTTGATAAGCAGCCATGCGGCCTTAGATAGTTGTTCTGTAATGACATTATTTTGTGTCTTGGATTTCTACTTTAGGGATGAAGTGACTTTTAATTTAGATGGTCGGCCCCTGTATGGTGCGGTCGAGAATTACTTTGAACCATCAAAGTATTTTACAAGCCAGGAGCCTTCGGTAGTAAAGGATGAACTATTTAAATGGCTTGTAGAAGAATCAGCTTTTTCTCCCGAACGTCAGGGCCGGGCTGTTTATCAGAATTTTACAACGAGGGATCTTGCGACTCTAGTCGACATGGGGAAGAAATATAAAGTGAGGCCTACAGTGTTATTTTGTGCGGTTGCTATTCAGTCTTCCCGCATTCTGCCGAATCACAGGGATTGGATAAAAGTTTTATTGCCTTTAGATGTGAGAGAACTATATGGTGCTCATATAGGATTGAGTGCTGTCGGTGCTTTCTCTGCTGTGACTAGACTCGAAGTAATGCCGGATATTGATGTGGAAGATACCTGGCAGTTGGCAAGATACTTACAAGTGGAACTTGACCGTTAAGCTGAGACAGGAGAATCCCGTAAATTTGGTATCCCCAAACACTATGAGCTGAGGGATGTCATCGGTTGTATACGGGAATATGAAGACAAAAACCCTATTTTTGCTGAGGGGCTATGTGTTTCCAATGTAGGAAGTATGAAGGCTCTAGGCACAGAAATGAATTACTTTGAGATTGTTACTGCTATTCCACTTCAAACTCATGGTGCTCATCCGATCCCACTACTAACTTATTCCACCGTAAGAAATTCGGTTTTCATATACTCTTACTGTGAGCCACTCATAAAGAAACCAGGTGTTTTGCTATTTGTAGATAGATATATAAATACATTAAGGAAGTTATTGAAAATGGAAAAACTAACGTAGTGCCTGCGTGAATATGAAGAAAGTTAATATTCCATATGTTTATGCGGTGGGTATGCCCTTTGCAGTACTTATTGCCTCCACTTCGCCTAATTCCTCCCCTTTTCCTATACTGGTTGAGTAACTTCGCTGGACTACAAGATTCAATCAATGTAGGGCTCAGATATGCAGACAGAGCCACCTTCCCGAGAGCTGGATGCCCATAAAGCGTTGTTTTTGGCGTTGACTATATGGTCAATAGTTGGCGCCCAGGTTATTGTCTTTATCCGGGTATGGGAGGCAGTGGGTATTAAACTCTTGCACCGAGGTATCGCTTATCTACACCTGTTTCCCCCGATGTTGGGAGCCCGGGTTGAGAAGGGGGTAAAGCCCTCGTGGTGTTGCAATGTTGAATTTGGGGGGATTCTTTTTGAGGTGTATCTTGAAAGGTATGCCTGCCTGGTAACCCTTTATGTAAATAAAGAAGCGGAAGTTGAATGGATCGTGGTAGCGCCCTGCCATGGAGCTATTGACGGCCGCTCCATTATGGCTCTGTTTTGTTATCTGGATGTTTTTTTGGTTGATGGCTTTTATCCAGAGCCGGCCTCTCTGTCTTTGCCAAAGCCTGTTGAAGAATTACTTAGGGCTGTGGGTCACGTTAGTAGTGATACTTTATTTTACCGGAGTAGGAAAGAGGTAATGTGGCCACCAGTAGAACAGCTGGCTGCAGTTGAAAAGCGTACTAGCCATGCCATATCCCGGGCCCCACCCACAGAAGTGAATGAGTGTCTTGCTGCATTTGGAGAAAGGCACCATATAAATCATACGGCTATCTATTGTGCAATTGCGGTAATATCTGATCACACCTTACCCAGCCACCGCCCATGGGTAGAAATTCTCTTACCAATGCGTGTTCGAAGAATGTACCAACCGATAATTGATATTCATGTTGTTGGGGGGAGGGTGCCGCCACAACCGCTTCGGAAGTTCCTTCTGAGTCTGTTTCAGGGGATATTATGAAGCTCGCAGGCTATTTTCAATCAGGTTCTAATCAAAAGTGTCGACGGCAGGGACCGAGGGCATTTACATTTGAAACGAATTATCAACAGCAAGATATCCTTCAAATAGCCAAAGTGTGTGCTTCAGAAAAACCAGTATTTCTCTCAGCAATTTGTGTTGTGAATGGAGGCAATATGCGTGGTACCGAGGAAGGATTATGTTATTTTGAGTTTGAAGCAGAAATATTAGCACAGAATCACCGTACCCAACCCGTTACGGTAATTTCCTATACCGCCGAATGCCTGTCGGTATTCGTTGTTGGATATTGCAAATTTTTAATCAGTAAACAGAGCGCTTGTAGGTTTGTAGATCGATATATGGAATTAGTCGAGGATTTAGTGGAAAGGACTTAATACCATAGAAACCTATCGTGAATACAGTCGGAGGTTTTTAATTCTGAATTGCTGGTTGATCCTGACCATCGCTGGGAGAGTAAATTTGTGAACGATGTGGTTGTCATTGTCGGGCAGGGGCTTTATTTGGCTGCAGCAGCAGTTCTTGGCTTAGGTATTGCCCGTATCTTAAGGATCGATAACACACTCGGGTGCCTGGTCGCTGGGGTACTGGCGGGATTATTGCTACCAGTGATTGATTATGATACTGGCTTGCGCGCTACCAGTCTCCGTGAGTTGGTTTTCTTTGTGATTCTGCCTGTTTTAATTTTCGAATCGGCTTGGCAGCTTGAGCCGAAAATACTGAAGCGTTGGATTGGTCCGATTCTTCTATTTTCTACTTTGGGTCTTGTAGTCTGTGCCTTTCTTATTGCTGTAATTACTTACTATGGAATCGGGCATCCAGAAGGCTTCCCCTGGATTGCCGCCCTGCTTACCGGAGCGATACTTGCAGCTACTGATCCGGTATCAGTGGTCAATAAACTTCGCCAGGAAAAAACTGGTGAGGATTTATTAACCCTCGTAGAGGGTGAAAGCCTTTTTAATGACGCTGCCGCTGTAGTCCTGTACTCACTGGTTTTAGGGCTGGCCACTTATTCTATTGTTGGCGCAACTGGTATGGGAGCAGAAGCCCCCTCTCTGGGTGTGGGTCCCGTGACGCTGTATTTTTGTATGATATTTTTTGGTGGAGTGGCAGTTGGGCTTGTTTTTGGGTTGTTTACTACTCTGGTTATTTTATTTCTCAGGTCTCCCAGTGCCTCTCTAATGACTTTGGTCGTTGCTGCTTTTGCTAGTTTTTACCTGGCTGAGAGCATATTGCATGTATCGGGTATTATCTCGGTGATGACTTGTGCAATTGTTGCCAGAGCCTGTCTGCGCAAACAGAGTAAGACGTTTCTTGCCGACGCGGAGCCCACCTGGGAGTGGTTGGGATTACTATTTACCGCGATCATTTTTGTGATTATGGGACTGGTGATTACCTTTGAGATGTTTACCCATCAATGGCTGGCTATGATGATTGCCACAGCAGCAGCTTTAGGAGCACGGGCTTTGTCAGTGGTTTTGGTGACCCCTTTGACGAGGTTCGTTGGCCCACCCATCCCAAAATCCTGGCGCCTATTAATGAGCTGGGGGGGGCTGCGTGGTGTAATCGCTGTAGCATTAGTGTTATCACTACCTGTCGAACTTCCCTACTGGTGGACGATCCAGTCTATGGTATTCGGCGTTGTCCTATTTTCACTACTGGTTCAGGGCACAACCAGCGGGCGTCTGATACATAAATTAAAGTTATAGATATGAAAGTTATAGATATGGCTTTTGTGTCTTTTGTTTACGGGATGGATCAGGCAGAAAGCCAGTAAGAATTATTGAGAAAGAAATACTGAAAATATCGAGGAAACACGACAGAATCAGGAGGGAGTGCTGTTTTGATGAAGGGCTTAGGGTTGGGCTGCGGGTTGCCCCGCAGCCTGGGCAGGGTTATTTCCAGTTAAGGATAACCTTGCCGGACTCTCCGGAGCCCATAGTATCGAAGCCTTTCTGGAAGTCATCGATATGGAACTGATGGGTAATAACCGGAGTTAAGTCCAGGCCGGACTGGATCAGGCTGGCCATTTTATACCAGGTTTCGAACATCTCGCGGCCGTAGATACCCTTAATGATCAGGCCTTTGAATATTACCTGGCTCCAGTCAATGGCCATCTCGCCAGCGGGAATTCCCAGCATGGCAATTTTGCCACCGTGGTTCATGGCAGCGAGCATATCGCGGAAGGCCGCGGGTACACCGGACATTTCCAGGCCCACATCGAAGCCTTCACTCATGCCCAGTTCAGCCATCACATCGCTGAGGCTTTCCTCCGCAACGTTCACTGCACGGGTTGCGCCCATTTTACGGGCCAGATCCAGGCGATACTCATTGATATCAGTGATTACCACATGGCGTGCGCCAACATGTTTAGCTACAGCAGCAGCCATAATGCCGATGGGGCCGGCTCCGGTAATCAACACATCCTCACCGACAAGATCGAATGACAGAGCGGTGTGTACGGCGTTACCCAATGGGTCGAAGATAGAGGCCAAATCGTCGGAAATATTATCCGGGATTTTGAAGGCATTTAATGCAGGAATAACCAGGTACTCGGCAAAGGCGCCCTGGCGGTCCACGCCTACTCCATAGGTGTTGCGGCATAGATGGCGGCGACCGGCGCGGCAGTTGCGGCAGTGCCCGCAGGTAATATGGCCTTCGCCGGAAACACGATCACCCACCTGGAAGCCCGCGACTTCCTGGCCCATACCAACTACTTCTCCTACATACTCATGCCCCACTACCATGGGGACCGGGATGGTTTTTTGCGACCACTCATCCCAGTTATAGATATGCATGTCGGTACCACAAATGGCGGTTTTGTGGATTTTGATCAGAAGGTCGTTGTGGCCGGGCTCAGGAATTTCCGCGTCTGTGAGCCAGATTCCCACTTCAGACTTCAGTTTCGATAGTGCTTTCATTGTCATTAAAACTACAAATAGAAAGGCGCGGCGGAACCATGCAAAGGGTGAGTCCTGCTATGGCGCTCTGCCGCGATCAATTGGGCGTTAAATAATTTTCAGTTCACGGCCTACTTCGATAAAGGCATCGATACACTGGTCGAGTTGTTCACGAGTGTGTGCCGCCGACATCTGAGTGCGGATGCGCGCCTGGCCTTTGGGTACTACCGGGTAGAAGAAACCCACCACATAGATGCCGCGCTCCAGCATCTTGTCGGCCATCTTCTGAGCCAGTGCGGCATCGCCAATCATTACCGGGATAATTGGATGGTCGGCGCCGGCCAGGGTAAAGCCAGCTTCAGACATGCGCTTGCGGAAATAGGCGGAGTTATCGCGCAGTTTCTCACGCAACTCACCACCTTCCATCAACATATCCAGCACCTTTAGTGAGGCGGTAACAATTGCTGGGGCCACGGAATTGGAAAAAAGATAGGGGCGCGAACGCTGGCGCAGCATATCGATGATTTCCTTGCGGCCAGAGGTGAAGCCGCCGGAAGCGCCGCCCAGGGCCTTGCCCAAGGTGCCGGTAATAATATCGATACGACTGATAACATCGCAGTACTCATGAGTGCCGCGACCGTGCTCACCGAGGAAACCTACCGCGTGGGAGTCGTCCACCATCACCAGGGCGTTGTAGCGATCGGCCAGATCGCAGATGGCTTTTAGGTCGGCGATTACGCCGTCCATGGAAAAGACACCATCAGTGGCGATCAGCTTGGTCTTGGCGCCCTCGGCGTCAGCTGCCTGTAGCTGTTTTTCCAGTTCCGCCATATTGTTGTTGGCGTAGCGGTAGCGCTTGGCCTTACACAGACGTACACCGTCGATAATCGAGGCGTGGTTCAGGGCATCAGAGATAATTGCATCTTCCGGGCCTAGTAATGTTTCGAACAGGCCGCCATTGGCATCAAAGCAAGAGGTGTAAAGGATAGTATCTTCAGTGTGCAGAAACTCGGATAGGCGAGACTCCAGGGCCTTGTGGATGTCCTGGGTACCGCAAATAAAACGCACAGATGCCATGCCGAAGCCGTACTGGTCGAGGCCTTCTTTCGCAGCTTCGATAAGATCTGGATGATTGGCCAGGCCCAGATAGTTATTGGCGCAGAAATTCAGTACCTGGGTGTCGTTGTTCACCTGGATCTCAGCGGCCTGTTGGGAGGTAATAATACGCTCGCGCTTGTAGAGGCCGTCGGCATCAATTTGTTTCAGTTCATCGCGCAGGTGCTCAAAGAATTGTTCTGGCTTTGACATGGTATTGTTTTTAGCTCCTGTCCGGTGCTCGTGGCACTTAGTGATTGGCGCTAAGCAGGTTGGCGCCTGTGTATTCTAGTTTATCCCGCCAGTTCACACGCCTTGTGGGCAGTGATCGGCTGCTCGCTGGCACGGCAACTGGTGGCGAATTTTAATGCCTCTTCCGCAGTGTCGAACAGCAGTTGCCACAACAATTGCCGATCGGCCCGTCTCACTGCCCTAACCGCCGTACGGTTTCGCTGGTTGGCGATCTGAATTTCTATAACGTCTTTACTGGATAGCGGTGTTTCGGACATGGTCCCTCCAACAATAAAATTTGGAGGGCTGACGTGGAAGCGGCGAATGGGTATTCGCTAATCCGGTTGGATTGCTCTTGTAGAGCCCCATCCTCCCCGCTGGCATTGGTGTGCCGGCAGAGAGAGAACCACCTTGCCCCGGTCGGCAGGTTGGCGTTGGCGTCAGCCACTCTCGTGATGTGCGGGCAAAGATAGCTGGGAGGGGATTGGCAGTCAACTATGCCGCCCCCGTTTGGGGGCGGTGCAGAAGTTTATGCGGGCAGTTGCACGGATTTCAGTTCGATAAACTCGCCGAGCCCGGCATCGCCAAATTCGCGCCCATTGCCCGAGCGCTTGTAACCGCCGAAGGGAGCATCGTAGTTAAACTCGCCCCCATTGACGAAGCAGAGTCCCGCCTCGATACGGCGTACCAGGGGCATGGCACTATCCGTATCCTTGGCCCAAACGCCGCTGGATAGGCCGTATTCGGTATCGTTGGCAATGGAGATGGCCTCGTCCATATCCTTGTATGGGATCAGGCAGGTTACGGGACCGAAGATCTCCTCGCGCGCGATGCTCATATCGTTGTGTACATCGGCAAATACAGTGGGCTTAACATAGAAGCCTTTTTCCAGGTTCTCCGGTGTCTCGGCACCACCAGTGACCATGCGCGCACCTTCATCAATACCCCGCTGGATATAACCACGAACGATTTCACGTTGGCGTGCAGAAGAGAGCGGCCCCATAAAGGCGTCTTCTCCAGTGCCCATGGTGATTCCTTCGGCCACTTGCTGGGCAATTTCCACCGCTTCTTCGTAGCGCTCAGCAGGTACCAGCATACGGGTCAGGGCTGTGCAGGTCTGGCCGCTGTTGATAAATACATCTTCGCAGCCCCAGCGTACAGCAGCTTCCAGGTCTGCATCGGGGGTGATAATCAGCGGTGATTTACCGCCCAGCTCCTGGGTTACACGTTTTACCGTGGGCGCCGCAGCCTTGGCTACTTCAACGCCGGCGCGGGTAGAGCCGGTGAAAGACACCATATCGATGCCAGGGTGGGATGAAAGTGCCGCACCCACTACCGAGCCAGCACCGGGCACCAGGTTGAAGACGCCGGCGGGTACTCCGGCCTCATCAATAATTTCTGCCATGATAAAGTCCTGCAGAGGGGTAATCTCGGCAGGTTTGGTGATCATGGTGCAGCCGGCGGCCAGCGCTGGTGCCACTTTGCCGACGAACTGGTGCAGCGGATAGTTCCAGGGGGTAATAAAACCACACACGCCCACAGGCTCGCGGAATAAAATTGAATGGGCCGCTTTCTCGGTTTTTTCCATCTCGGAAGTGCGCTCAGCGTAAAAGCGCATGGCGTAGATAGGGCCGTCGACGTGTAGCCAGCGAGCGATATGTTCGGGGCATCCGAGAGTTTGGGAAATTGCGAAAGTCAGTTCTTCTTTGCGTTTTTCCATTCCGTCAGCGATGGCGTTGAGCAGTTCGCGGCGTTTCTGTGCGGTACTGTTACGCCAGCTGTGAAAAGCCGTTCTGGCGGCGGTTACGGCCAGATCCACATCTTCGGCAGAGCCCTCTGAAACTTCGCAGATTAACGCTTCGGTGGCAGGGTTGATCACAGGGTGTGATCCTGCACCCAGGGGCTCACGCCACTGGCCATCAATAAACAGCTTTCCGGTTTGCAGTTTGCTGAGATCTGTCATGTCACGCTTCCATTTATTCTGCGCCTGAAGGCGCGCTGATTTCTATCAGGGTTGGAGTTTTTCGGCTAAAGGCTGCACTTACCGCTTCTGTCAGCTGGCCGGGTTGATTGATTCTGCACCCCTCTGCACCAAAGGCTTTGGCGAGGGCGACAAAGTCTGGGGTGCGCAGGTTTACACCTTCCTGGGGCACTTCAGCGGCGTCCATAAAATCACGGATTTCTCCGTAACCGGAATTGTTCCACACCAGTATCGGCAGCGGCAGTTGTTGTTCCACAGCCACTGCCAGTTCCCCCAGGGTAAACATCAGCCCTCCATCGCCAATCAGCGCTACCACGTCGCGCTCACTGGATAACTTGGCGCCAATAGCCGCGGGCAATGCAAAGCCCAGGGTGCCGTAGCCTGTGGTACAGGTAACGTGGCTGCGCGGATGATAGAGGGGCAGTGCGTGGTTAGTGTTATAGGCCAATTGGGTGGAATCTGTCACCAGGATGCCGTTATCCGGCAGGGACTCACGCAGGGCTTTTACCCAGGGGAGGCGTTCCTCAGAGCCATCCCACCACTCTTTGCGACAGTCCTGTAGTAATTGGGCAACCTCTTGTTCGGATTGCTCTTTAGCATTTCCGCTGCGTTGGACCAGAGCGGTATTTAATTGCTGTAGGCTTTCTGCTGCATCGGCGCAGATGGCCAGATCGGGGGTGGCGTTACAAACAAGTTGTGCAGCATCTATATCGATTCGGATTAACTTACCGGAAAAGGTGTAGTCTTCCCGGACCAGATTGCGGTCTGTCTCGGAAAGTTCGGTGCCCACTGCCAGTACGATATCCGCATTTTCCACCCGCTTGCGCACGCAATCGAAGCTCAGGTTGGCACCGCCGCACAATGGGTGGCGTTCGTCCACTACGCCTTTGGCAGCCAGTGACAGGAAAACTGGAGCGGCAACTTTTTCGGCAATTTGTGTAGCTGCCTCACCTGCAGACTGAGCCCCTCCGCCCAAAAGAATAACGGGGCTCTGCGCATTTTGCAGCCAATGAGTGGCAGTGGTGATAGCGGTGCTGTTGGCGCCTGGGGCCATAGCTGCTGGAGCGGCGTGATAATCCTCTATTTGGCCGGGCATGGGTGCCGGGAACAGGTCGATGGGAATTTCAATATGTACTGGCCCTGGGCGGCTGGATCGCAGTAGCTGGAAAGCCTTCGCCATTACTTCCGGCAGTTGTCCGGCCTGAGTCAGGGAATGTTGCCAGATACAAAAGCCGCGGCTGGCATCACTTTGCCGAGGCAGTTCGTGAAGGCGCCCACGGCCCATGCCCAGATCTTCGCGGCGATTAACTGCGGAGATAACCAGCATGGGGATGGAGTCGGAGTAGGCCTGTGCCATTGCGGTGGCGGCGTTGGTGAGGCCGGGGCCGGTGATCAAAAAACATACGCCGAGTTTGCCGCTTGCGCGTGCGTAACCGTCCGCCATAAAAGCAGCACCCTGTTCATGGCGCGGAGTGATATGTATCAGGTCGCTGCCTGGCAGGCCGCGATACAGTTCGATTGTGTGTACACCGGGAATGCCGAAGACTTTTTCCACCTGGTATTCGCGCAACAGGCGCATCAGCACCTGGGCACATGTGGGTGCAGAGGACATAACCACCGTTTTCCTTATTCGTGTAAAAATGCAGTGAGCCTAGCCGCCCGCCAAATGCCACGCAAGCGCCCGCAGAGTCTGCATCTGCGAGATGAAAATCGCAGGAAAATTGAGATTCCCCCTGCGTCGCGACAGGAAACTTTGTACGGCTGTCGCGCTTTCATTTACCGTTGGCGGGATGGAAGGGGAGCAGATTTGACGAGTTACTCGCGGAAAAATACCTTTGCCACAACTCGCCAGATACACTATTGAGCAATAGCAACTTAGGAAGTAACACCATGGAAATCGATCAGTGGCGCCGAGAATACCTACTCGGCGGTTTACGTCGTTCTGAGCTGAAGCCTACGCCTCTGGAGCAGTTTCGACAATGGTTGGAGGAGGTCGTTAAAGCGGGCCTTAAAGATCCTACTGCGATGTGCCTGGCCACTGCGGATGCTGCGGGCCAGCCATCTCAGCGGATCGTTCTGCTGAAAGGTTTTGATGAATGCGGTTTTGTGTTTTACACCAACCTGCAGAGCAAAAAAGCCAGGGACATGGCCGATAATCCGCAAGTATCACTTTTGTTCCCATGGCATTTATTGGAGCGTCAGATCATTGTCTATGGCCAGGTTCAGCCGGTATCCAGGGAGGATGCTATAGCTTACTTCCAGTCCCGACCACTGGACAGCCAGCTGGCCGCATGGGCTTCTCATCAAAGCCAGCCCCTGTCTTCCCGCGAAGAGCTGCAAAAGCAGTTTGAAGAAGAAAAAGCCCGCTTTGATGGCGGTGAGGTTCCTTTGCCTGAATTCTGGGGTGGCTACCGGGTTGTGCCGCATTCCGTGGAATTCTGGCAAGGGGGAGCAAATCGCCTGCACGATCGTTTTGTTTACTGTGCTGATGATAGCGGCAGCTGGTCGGTTCAGCGCCTTTCCCCCTGAATAACTCCTATCAATTTCTCGGCTGTAGTTCGTTAGCGGACTGTACCTTTCCCTTCCCTGAGTAGCAAAATAAATGAAAGCGGCTTATTACCGCTTTCATTTTCTGTGTTAAAAACTCGCTTTCGTTCGCTTGCACCAGCTGGCTATTAATATGCCTGGCCGCTTAGAATATTGCGCAATAAACAAAGTAGAAAACCGGTTGCAAAAACTGTGGGTTCGATTTTTTTGCTTACTTAGCCTTTAAAAATAGGTAGAGAGTATTATGGCCATTATTGGGATTGATCTGGGAACCACTAATAGCGCTTGTGGGGTATTGACAGACGATGGAGTGAAACTGGTTCCCAATCGCCTTGGAGAGACCTTGACCCCATCAGTTGTCAGTTTAGATGAGGCTGGCAAACTGGTCGTAGGAAAAACTGCAAAAGAACGCTTGATCAATCACAGCGATACCACTGTTGCTGCCTTTAAGCGTTTAATGGGCACCGATCATAAAATTAAGCTAGGCCGTCAGCAGTTTAGTGCAACTGAACTCTCTTCATTGGTTTTACGTTCCCTGAAAGAAGATGCTGAGGCTTTCCTGAATAAAGAAATTACCGAGGCTGTGATTAGTGTGCCAGCCTATTTCAATGATAACCAACGCCAAGCAACAAAACAGGCTGGGGAATTAGCCGGCCTGAAGGTAGAACGCCTGATCAATGAGCCTACTGCGGCAGCTATAGCCTACGGTTTACATGATAAACGTGAAGGTAATTTTCTTATTTTGGATCTGGGCGGCGGTACCTTCGATGTCTCCATCCTGGAATTCTTCGATGGCATTATGGAGGTACATGCCAGTGCCGGGGATAACTACCTTGGCGGTGAGGATTTTGTCGAAGCGATGATCGACAGTGTTCTGGAAGAATTAAAACTGAAAAAATCCTCACTGAAACCACGCGAACTGCAGAACCTGTATATGCAGATGGAAACGGCCAAGCGCCGTATCAGCCAGCAGGCAGGGCAGTTACTTAAATTAAACCTTAGTGGTCGTGAAGTTGAGTGGAAAGTGACTTCCGAATGGTTTGAGAAACTCAGCACTCCGCTGCTGCTGAGAGCCAAGCGCCCGATTGAGCGCGCCATGCGCGATGCCGATTTGCCGTCTGCTAAAATTGACGAAGTGGTATTGGTGGGTGGCTCCACCCGCCTGGCCCTGTTCCGCTCTATGGTGGGGCGTATGTTTGGCCGCTTACCCTCCTGCCACCTGGACCCGGATACCGTTGTCGCCATGGGAGCGGCTATTCAAGCCGGGCTCAAGGAGAAAAATTCCGCGTTGGATGATATTGTTCTTACCGATGTATGCCCCTACACCCTGGGTACCGGCATAGTGAACGAAGACAGCCCGCAGCTGGGCAATTACTTCCTGCCGGTTATTGAGCGCAACACCGTGGTGCCGGTGAGTATCGTACGAAGCGTCTGCACTGCCCGCGATGATCAGAACGAAGTTTGTATCGATATTTACCAGGGGGAAAATCGCCTGGTAAAGAAAAATGTTTATCTGGGCGAACTCACGGTACCGGTACCGAAGAAACCCAGGGGCGAGGAAGTTGTGGAAGTCCGCTATAGCTACGATATGAACGGTTTGCTGGAAGTGGATATCACCGTAGTTTCTACCGGTAAAACATTTAATAAGTTAGTGGAATTTACGCCGGGCGCCCTGAATGAACAGGATAGAGTCCAAGCCCTGGAAAAACTGGCCAAGCTCAAATTTCACCCCCGTGAAGATGAAGAAAACCGGGCGCTGCTCGCCCGTGGTGAACGCTTGTACGAAGCGAGCCTCGGCGAGCAGCGCGACCATATTTCTAAATTACTCGCAAGCTTCGACCGGGTTTTGGATAAACAAAACCTAGTGGAGATTAGCAAGACGCGTGCCGAACTTACTGAAATATTTGATAAGCTCGACGGTGAGGACTGGATTTAATGAGCCCCTGGGAGATACTCGAGCTAGCGCCCTGTGATGATGCGCGGGCGATCAAGCGTGCCTATGCAAAAAAACTGAAGCATACCCGCCCGGATGAAAAGCCAGAAGAGTTTCAGCAGTTACACAGCGCCTATAAATGGGCGCTGAAAGCTGCCGAGCGTCAAAAAGAAGAGAATGAGAAAAGTAAGGAGTCGCAAAGTACTGAGGCTATTGCGGAAATTACCAATGCTGAGCAGGCTACACTTTCCCCTGAGGCCGCGCAATTACAGGGGCAGGCAGAGCCGCAGGAACAACAAGGTAGTGAACTGAATCATCAAGATCACTCCCCAGTCTCCCCAGAAGCTATTGAACAAGCTCCATCAGAAGTCTCTCATGACCTTAACCAAGTCCAGGATCAGGAAACTGGGGGTGAGATACAGCAGGGGGCCTCTACAGAGAAACATACTGAAGAGCAGCATTCTGAAGGTAGGGATGCACAAGAAAATCCTATTGAAGAGGGTGTTACTGAGCAAGATCCACAGCGAGCACAGCGAATTACCGAGTACCATCAAGTACTGGAGCAAGTGGATAGGCTGCTGCAAGAACCCAGTGAATTCAATGAAAAAGTAAATTGGCGTTTTCTCACCGATACACCTTATATGCTCGATGAGGAATATAACTGGAATCTGGGTCTCACAATTTTCGAGCGTTTTGCCAGAATAAATTTGCAGGCAGATGAGTGTGCGTCTGAAGATAAAAAACAAATACAGATTTCCAACACTATTATTCAGTATTGCAATAACTTGTTCGACTGGAATGGTAATGCCCCCTATTTATACGGCGCTTTGGATGAATCTCTTTGTGACTGCATTTTCAATTCACTACAAAGCGAAGAAGTTACTGTGGACCCTGCCCAAGGGCTTCGAGGTGGGCGCAAGCTGATCCGGCAGAAAGCTATCCAGCCGGAAGAAACCTACGATCAATACTATTTTGGCCACCTGCTGGCTCGAGGCGTAGCGGTCTTACTGGATGTATTGTTGTTGTACGTCGTGGTTGGCTTTATCGCCTCGATTGTGATGATGAAGGTTTACGATATGCCAGAAGGTGCCGCCACAACCATAGCGTTGGGAATCTGTTGCCTGGCCTATCTGCTGATGGCCTGGATTGCAGAGAGCTCCCACTTTCAGGCAACGCCGGGTAAATATTTGATGGGCTACAAAGTCACCAACAAAAAATTTGAGCGAATAGGCTATGGCCACGGCCTTTGGCGCCTACTGAGTTTCACCCTCACCCTACCGTTGGGCAAGATCGGTTGGTTGATTAACTGCTTCCTAGGTGGAAACCTGATGCACGACCGCCTCAGCTCAAGCCATGTCATCAATATGCGTAAATCCCGTGAGGAGCATTTGCGAAAATTAAGAGGGTAGGATTTTGAAAGATAGGAAGTCTATAGATGAACAGATGGTGTCTTTGATATATTTGCGCCTTCAGAGCTATGGTTCAAACAGCTCACAAATTTGGAGTTCTCACGAGTTTTTATAATGAGTAAGTTTTTACATTCTGCAAAGTGGTTATTAGGTAGCTTGGTTTTACTGAGTGGGCAAACTCTCTCTTACGATGTGGGGAGTAGTCCTGTTGAGTATCTTCGTACCTATAAAGGGTATGCTGTTGCTACTCTTACAAATGAGGGGCCTAACCCCAATGGATGCACTGCAACTTATAAGAATTGGGGGGCTGGCAGGTATGTCGCCATTGAGTTTGACACAGAAGAAGGGCAGGAGATGTATAGTGCCTTATTGGCTGCCTACTTAAGCGGTAACAAGGTAGCATTTGGGGCTTATGATGGTAAAGACCGTTGTAAGATGTGGAATGGAACGAATACTATTCCGGTTGCATATCGAATAGATATTCTTCGCAAATAGTTATAATCCAAAAAATTATCGTCTACGCATAGATGATTATATTATAGCCCTAATAAAAGAGAGGCGGTGTAAAGACAGAACCGCCTCTCTTTTTAGTGCTATTTTTACAATGTAAAATATGGTAGCCCCTTATTGTTTAAAGAGTGCTATGTTTATATGGGTTTTATTCTATCCAGTTTTTAATTGGGATTAATTAAGCATGATTTTCCATGCAGACTTAAGATATATATTGTAATGAATTTATTTGCCATTTGCGTAGCTAAAGTAACGGATAATATTTAATCCACCACTTGCTTGTTGGCTATAAAAGTCAATTGGGGCGAATTTAAGAAGCAGCCATTTGTTATTGCAAAGAGCGAATTTTAATTATAGGTAACTGCTTTCAGAACTCCTCTAGTATGAATTCAGATAAACAGAACTTATCTTTGGATATTGATTAGGCTGCCCACCGCATCCACTTACCCAGAAATTTACTTTTTTGCCATCTAGTTTAAGTGGGGGTTTATAAGTCCCCTAACATACTAAATAGTTATAGGATTTTTTTGCTTTTAATAATCAATACATCTTTTTAATTGTTATTTAATGTTGAAGAGTGGTTTCAATTGAAGAATTGGATTTCATCCAGTGATTTATTTGAAATTTTTTAAGGGCATCTTTGGTGTTCTTATTTTCCTATCGCCTATTCCAATAGCTTTAAGGCAAGTTAGGTGGGATTGAATGAAAGTGCACTATGTCACTTATGGCAGTTAAGTTCTTTTTTTCGTTTCTCTTGCTCTATCGCTACTCTATTTTTTGTACTGAATCATAAAGTCCCGCAACATTAAATCCGATTGATTCCTTATTGCCCTTATGTTTTTTAGGGTGGAGAAATTGATGCTTGACTTTCAACAGAGTGAATATAGGATTCGCCATCCGGCAGTCTATTGGTAAGCTATGTTTCATCCCTTGGAAGATAGATTCTTTTAGTTGTAGGTGTTAGTGATTAGGTAATACAAGCATAAATCTTTGGGGTTAAGAATTTTTGCTTACTAAAAAAGGTAGTGGAGTTATGGGGTTGTGGTTAAGGCTTAGCCTTTGGTTATTTTTATGTGTCAGTGAAGTGGTAATAGCCTCGCAGATTTTACCTGCGTCTCAGCATGCTTCAGATATTAAGCTGATAACAAGCACTGAAGATGGCAGTGTTGAAAATCTTATTATCAGGCCTCCTAACGATTCGGGGATTTCTGTTAACCGGTTTTCTACTTTCTCAGTATCGAATAAATCACTAAAGATTCTTAATTTACCTGAATTCTCCGGTTCAACGAGCTTGCCAGCCACATTAATTGTTATTCAGTCTAACAATCTGTCCCTGGCTAACAATATAGAGCTGGTTGGAGAGCCAGCAGATGTACTTTTCATTACAGATAGCAGTAGCTCCACAGTATCTTGCTCTGGGTGTAGTTTTGCCAACTTTCAACGTATCTCCCTAGCCGCTGGCACCCTCAGTAAAAGTTTATCCGATAGCACCAGTAATATCGGTGATATTAAACTGTTAGGAACGATTAATATCAACCAGCTTTCGGCTCCAGGTGCGCTGTCAGTCGATGTCATGGGGCGTTATATGAGCCTCAATGGTGAAATTAATACACATCAGAACGTCTCCTTAACATCTGGTGGGGATTACATTAGTGATACGTCGGGTCGCTTAACCACAGGTGGTGGGGCGGTTAACCTGTACTTGGGTAACTATTCACTGAGGTATGAATCCCGAGAGATTACCAATATCCCCTCGCAAGCAAAGCCCTCTTCCTACACAACCTTGAATGGCACTATTCGTTCTACATCTGTTACGGCCACAATGGCTAATACTTGGTACAGAATTGCAACGAATATTGATACCAGTAGTAATCTCATCTACTCAACGAGCTATCAAGATACTCATGTGATCAATGAAGAATCGATACTGATACAGAGTTTTAGTTCGCCATTGATTATCAACAGTAAATTGGCATCTGATAACAGTGTTACACTGCAATCTTATGACAGCTTAATCATAAACGAGAATGCAGAAATCAATGCACATACACTATCGGTGCTTGCAAAAAATCAGATTATTAATGATGCGAATATATTAACTACCAAAACAGAAATTGCCGCCAATGATGTATTCAATAAAGGGGAAATCGAGGGGCTGTCTGGAGTAGATATCTCAGTTGTTGATAATCTGCTTAATTCCTTTGGTGGAATCATCCGGGGTAATCTGGTTAATTTAAAATCCGATAAAGGTTTGATTCGCAATGGTTCCAGAACGCCATTCTTGAGTGAATATAATCAATATAATAACTTGCTGAGCTGGGATATAAACAATATTAGCCCTGCTGAGTTGGGTACTTTTTTTGCGCTAGGGCTAGATGCTAATGAAGCGCAGGGTAAACAAAAAGCTGATACTCTTGCAGCCAATATCTTATCTAATAAACTAACTATTAAAGGCAAAGCCTTCGAAAATATTAACCCCTACTATGTGTATAAAGCACCAGGGGATGACTGGTCTACAGGTGTGCCATTAAATGCGGCACTAGCTAATCAGGTTTTGGTTTCTGCGGAAACTCAGTTCTTTATTAAGGCTGATAACTATGTAGTTAATTCCTCTGCTGTTATGCGCTTGAATCAACCAGGCGCTGTCTATATTGATACGAATCTATTAACTAATGAACGTTATCGCTCCCAGGTACTTATTGAACGAGAGTCTGATAAGTGGGAAGAAAATTTTTATTACTATTCTCCACCAGGTCTAATTCATACTGTTGGCGACTTTAATCTCAAAGCAAATACAGGTTTTATCAATAACACCGCCTTCTTCGAGGTTTTTGGCAATGCCACGCTGGATACTCCTAAACTAAAAGAATTGGGTATAGCAATTTCACAGGTTTCTTATACTACCTATACTACCGTTTATCACACATGTTTACAGAAGGGGCGAAATGGGGTTTGTACTGAGCCGGGCGAACCCAAAACTGTTGAGACAACCATTGTCCGTGTCAATCAGGATGAGAAAGAATCACTCTTTCATGTGGAAGGTAATTTCATTGGTCCTAAGACGACGGTGAATTTTTCTAAGCATGATCCCATTGCTTATTATCAAAATCTTGCAATTGCTGATTATAAATCACGGGAGTTCTACATACCCTACGGTGACAAACAGAAATACAATAAAAATGGAATTCCATTTTACAGTATATATACAAGTACTGCTCAAGATGAGATTAGAATTACTCAAACTAGGTGCATTGTAAATCAGCAGGATCCTGTTGATGATTCTTGTGTTTCAGGGGTGATTAAAACTGAGTCGATTACAGATGTCGTAATTGCTTACATGGAAAAGATTAAGAATGCCGTTCTAAGCTTTTTCGATCAAGAGTTTGACTGGTGGGACTAGGTTTTAGGGAAGTATGATAATGAATACAGAAAAAAAGACAGAAAGGTCTAGTTACACCAAGTGGCAGCGTCTCATAGCTTCCGTGGTGACTTTCTTTTTCTCTATGCAGCTATGTATGCCTGCTATGGCTGGTGTTGCTGGGATTATAGAATCTGCACTTATTGAAGCTGAGCTGAATGCCAATCATCTATTTCAGCGAGAAAATAACAACGAATATCAATTTAAGTCCGCTGACTATTTGGATACAAACGCCCATCAAACAGATGTAAATATAGAGAGCTTTTTTAAACGTTTAAAAGAAAGCAGCAAGGAAAATCTACCTGCGCCCTTGATGATACCCATTGGGGTAGGCGATATTACGGTTATTCTGCCTCACTACCCATTAATTAAGCGGGTGGGTACAAACTTTGTCCAGAGTCGTTATATTCGTTCACAAGTCTATGCCCAGCTCGGCAGGAATCTGATTAATACGCAGGTCTACGGCACAGAACGCGAGCAAATTAGCAAGTTATATGATAACGCATATAACTATGCACTCGTTTCCGGGAAAATATTTGGCGAACCTCTTGGGCTATCTGCCAGTCAGATTACAACCGATATGATTTGGCCAGAAGTGCGCTATATCAATGGTGAGAATGTTCTGGTTCCTATCCTCTATTTGAAGTCTTCCACCATAGATGCACAAAAAGTTACCGGTGATGAAAATGAATTTGGCGGTAGTCTTGTTGAGCTTGGCGGACTACAAATAGACAACACCGATGTTACCCTCCGCAGAGCTTCATTCCTAAAGATTGCTGAGAACTTGGTTAATAACCAGGGTAACTTAATCGCCGAAGATGATCTAAAAATAGTTGCAGGAGGTTCCCTGCAGAATATTTCCGGATTGATTTCAAGTGAAGGAGACTTGCTTATTGGTGCGCACTCTATTGAAAACCGCACCATTGTTCACCGTTACAACCTAGGACAATTTCAATCTGAACGGTTTGGTCCTATAGCAGAAATTAATGCTGAAGGCGATATCTACTTTAAAACCAGCTCCGATATTATATTACAAGGATCTGTAGTCTCTGCAGGAGAATCCATACGATTCGAAGCGGGTGGTGATATCTATATCGGCAGTCAGCAAATCACCAACCGTCGAGAAGGGTCTTCTGGAGGGATATCTTATCGCAGCTCCTCAATTGCTCACTTGGCCTCCAAGCTTTCAGCCAGCGATACCATTGCACTGATAGCACAGGGAAATATTCTAATTGATGCTTCTGAGATTATTAGCGATAGCGGTCATATTGAGATATTGGCTGGTCTCGGTATTACCATAGAAGACAATCTGAACGTCAGGGAATCTTATAGAAAAGGGAAATATGGTAAGCGAAAGATTGAAGAATCTATTTATCAGACGGTAGCAATACGCTCACTTCTGGATGCTGGCAAAGGTATTCGACTGCATAGTGAGTATGGAGATATCACCCTCCGCGCAGCTGATATATCCAGTGAAGATGGCACGAAAATTCAGGCCAAAAACGGCGGTGTCAACCTGTTGATGACAACAGAGACAGACCAGTATAGCTACACCTCAATTAAAAAGGGTTTATTTACTGTATCGGTTAAGTCTGAAGGTCACGTTATTGAAAAAGCTGTCACCAATTCAATTGTTGGTGGTCTTGCAGTTAAAGCCTTTTCCACCGTAAACGTGGAATATGAAGGTGACCGCTCCTTATCGATGGATGAACAAATTGCTCAGCTTTCCAAAATGGAAGGACTGGAGTGGATGGGATATGTACGCTCTGAATTTCCAAATGCTGACTGGACAGCTATTGAACTTCAGTACGAAGAGTGGAATGAATCCAGCACTAGTATTTCACCAGCTTTTGCTGCTGTGATTTCAATAGCTATGGCTATTGCCTCTGGAGGATCAAGCCTTACTGCATCATCCTGGATGCAGGCCGCAGTTGCCGCAGGTACCGCTACTCTTGAGACTCAATTAGTTATTGCACTAGCAAATGGAATTGTCGATGGCGATATTGCTGGATCAATGGAGAATTTAGCATCCTCAGAGACCTTTAAAGGGCTGGCTGTTGCTATGGTGACTGCAGGTGTTTTACATCAGGTTGATACCACTTTCTTTGGAGCGGATACGAATGCCATAAATAAAGGTAAAGAAGCCTTTGATGCCGCGATAGCGATCAATCCTAGTGATATCGCTGCTGCGGATAAAGCTTTCCAGGCTGCCTTCGATGCGGCAGCAGCACAAAGTGTTTTGTCACCTTTGCAGCAGGTTGCTCAGGCTGTGACTCATGCTGCAGTTAGAGCAGGAATACAAACAGGAGTTTATGATTCTGACTTTAAGGATACTTTTACTCAGTCACTGATGCAGAATGGGATCAACCGTCTTGGTGCCCATATGGCAAAAAAAATTGGGCAAGCTTGGGATCCTAAGGATACTAATACGGAGATAAGTAACTGGGATACGGCGATGAAGTATATCGCACATGCGGGTTCCGGTTGTGTTATTGGTGTACTTACTGCAGAGAATTCTGGCCAGCAAAATGCCTCTGATGGTTGTGTAAGTGGTGGAGCTGGTGCAGTTATTGGAGAATTTACCGCCACTGTCTATAGGGAAAGAACTAAGCCTCAGGTTGATAAAGCGAATACTGCAATCAATAACCTATTTAAAAAATATGGTGACGATGTAGCAGATTATGAGAGTAGGGGTTATTCTCGTGAGCAGATTGCAGATATTTTCCGTTATGAATACGGGTTAGGTGCAATTGAGCAGCAAATTACAGAGTTAAAAGAGCAAGGAGTAGATTTAGCTCGATTCTCTGCTGGACTTTCTGTATTTCTAGCGGGTGCGGAAGCGGCGGGTGTTAATACGGCCGCGGATGTTGGCGCTATCACTGCTGAGAATAATGCACTCTTCATATTCTTAATCCCAGTTATTTTAAAAGCAATTGACCTTGCACTACTTGGCGTCGATTTATACCCGATATACGAGGCCTATCGTGATGGAGGAGTCGATGCAGGTAATCAAGCTTTAGCTGATTATATTATTGTTAATGGTACTACCAATTTAGTTCTTACTCTGTTCCCTGGAGGAAAAATTGGTAATAAGCTCATTTCTAAGATGGATGAGAATGAGCTTTTCCAAGCAATTAAAGTCTGGGGGGAGCAGCTTGGAAATGTTGCCAAAGAAACAGGAGATGCATTTTTAACCCTCCTTGGTGAGAAAAGTGAGTTAGCTCTTGAGGGGCTTAAGGGATATATTCTCAGAAGAGAGTTGCGAGATGATAAAGAGGGACTTGAATTAAATGGCGGTAAAGTAGATACAGAGAAATATTTAGATGGGCTGACAGACTTCTACGAACGGAAGGGTGATCTTTATATTAGTAAAAAGGGCGAGGGAGTTGCATATAGAGATACTGGAGTTTTAGAAGATGGCAAACCGGTTTTACAAAGTGAGAAGGGATCTTATTACTTCTATGTAGATGAAAATGGTGTTCAAGTTCCCACTAGTTCGCCATTTGCAGCCAATGTCGATAAGTACCGCATATTTCATAATAAGCAGGTTGATGCTATTTTTATTGAATATGGAAAAATACCGAATATTAAAGTTCAAAAAGAAGTGACTGTTCAGTATGACAACGAGGGGCACGAATATCATGGTATGATCGCGCGGGCAGATCTTTCAGTGACCGGTGGCGGAAGAGATGGAGCTATTGATGTACCTGATGATTTTGAGTTATATGATCTAAATGGCAATCATATACCTGGAGGAAAGATCCAGCTTGACTCAGAGGGACGTGCACTTCTCGAAGTTAAGACAGGGAATGCAACATTAACGTCAAACCAAAAAGTAGTTTATGATGCATGTACCTCCGGCCAGGCAAGTGCATGTGGTGCTAATGCTGATGAAGGCGGGTTCAGAGGACAGATGGATGAGATATTTGTTTATATTCTAAGGTCAACAAAATCTCCACATGATTAAAGGCAGGTCTACCATGACTTTTAAAAAAGAAATCTTGGAGGCCGCCAAGGAAAAGGCGACCAAACTCCCAGATTGGCAGTTTGTTTCTAAGAGGTTTAGATCTCGTCCAGTGAAATTTTGTGATCTATTAATAGCACCCTTTTGGAATTTTAGTGGTTCTCCTGCTTGGGTAACAACCCAGCCGGCTGCAGGTGTTTATATTAAAGAGGTGGAAGATATTTCATCTCATCTTTCAGGTCTTCCTCTGAGACGAACTGCTACCTTTTCAAGGAGAATTAGAATAGATGACCTAAATAACCCTTTTAATCTAACAGTTTATGCTAAAGATTTCGGAAGCCAGGGAGAAGCTGTGGCGCAAGTTATGCGTGACCTGGATAATATAATCGAGTTTGGGCAGGCGTACTTAAGAAAGCAGTATTGTCTAGACAGCAAAGAGTCGTTTTACCTAAGTGTACCTGAAGAAACACGTGGTATCTGGGCTACACACTATTGTATTGTGCGTGGATTGCTTGGAGATACGGATTATATAAAACGGGTGCTTCGCAAAGAAATTGATCCCGAGGGTCATCAAGAGCTAGAGCTTATTGGCAAGGTTTTGGATTATTTTTCTTGAGTTTAAAATTGGGGCAAGGTTCGTCTTGCCCTTAAACTCACTACATAAAAAGCTTTACGCATCTTTAGCCAAATTCACATATTAAAATTTGGTTTTATTTAATTGGCATTTGAGCTAATTTTATATTTAATCGAGTATCAGTCATAATTTTAAGAAGGCATTCCAATGAATATCAAACTGTTGGGCTATCATTCAGGTTTTGCTCTCTGTAATGCTTTATATATAGGTAGCGTCACTAAAGAAGAGGAATTGCTTGTTCCTTTTTGTTGTTTTTTTGATGCTGAACAAAGTGTGATTACTCCTTTCGAAGCAGAGTCACAAGCTTTAGCAGATCAGAAAGCCCGTGCGGCTATAGCGAAAGAAGAAAAAGATTGGACAGGATGGTGCTATGCACGTGAAGGAAAGGTGAACCTTCAAGGTGGAGGTAAATCTGATGCTTATGTGATCGAAGCAAAATTAAAGGAAATGAAGCAGCCTTTAAGCCTGATCCAGCTCTTTGAATACCCATTTAAGCCTGTGAGCCGACTTATTGTTAGTGCTCCTAACGATTTTCGTGAAGTATTTGCAAATAATCTTCCTGCATTTAGAGAAGCATTTATTCAAGGGGCTAGATCTCACAAGCTGGGTGGTGAGAATTGGAAAGAGTGGGAGTCCACAGTTTTTACTGGTTAAGACTGTTTAGAAGAAGATGGTTGTTGTTTAGAGAAAAAATGAAAGATTTCGGAAAAGTATTGTTCTTAATTATTTTCTTTGTACCTTTGCTAGGTCGAGCCGAATGGACTCCCTATTCAAAAATTTCCTATATGAAAGTCCACGATGCTGGAGTTGAAATTAGATTGCAAAATTTCACCAATACCAGCTCAGAAATAAACTGTAAAAGTGATGTGGATTTTCATCTTACTGTTGAGGATACAAAACTATTTGATACAAAGCTCTCATTCTTACTGTCTGCGTATGTGGCAAAGGAAACCGTTAGCTTTAGCTATTATGAGTGCAATAATACGGGCTCCAAAATACTGCTGTCTTCAGTTATGTTTCCTGAGTAGAAAAATAGTAATGATACCGTGTCCAATAAATTTGCCTTGCCCAGGACATAATCGATCTGAATGATTCTGAGTTTGTTAACGGTCGAGGCTTTGAGTTAGTAGAATGGGACGATCTATTTTTATTTGGTTTCGTTCCCTTGCGCATATAAGCCGGCATTCAAAAAGTGAGAGGTCTAGTTGAATGCCAGTTTGTTTAGTGGGTAGATTGTATTGTTTTAAGCTCGACCTAATTTAAAAAGTTAAACGGCAAATCGATGGCTATATATTTTCTATGGCATAACAGAGAGGTTTCTCAGGTCTGCAACGTTTTGATAGGTTGTACAGTCATCGCTGCTCTTTAAAGTAACAGTTTGCTGGGCGGTGAGAGCACTTAACAGTAGGCTGAGATATATTTTGCTTTCTTCTTCTTTTCCATCAAACACAAAACTATAGCTTGTGTTGGTTGAGCAGGGAACCTCCCCCGAAGGCGTTCCCTGAACTTTAACAAAAATTCTACCTTGATACTGTGGGCCAGTATGAATCTGACTTAACTTTCCTGTAAAGACAAATTCGGCCAGGCATGAAGTGGGTAAAACAATAAATAGTAAGGCGAATAGTTTTTTCATCTTGGATGTGAGTGGTTTTCATTGCAATATAATTTTTGGGATTATACTAAATTATTTACCTCAATAAAATATGTAGTTTTTGATATGCATATCTTCTGGGGCTGGATATCTTCAATCTCTTATCCTGCTCTTTCGATATTTTTTTTAGCTAAAAGATAAGATTAAGTTAAGAGCTGCTCTAAAGGAGCAGTTTGGGAGCGCCATATTGCTGCAAGCTTTGCGACTAACTAACCGCTCTTGGATCGGGTTGGTTAATAATTGATCTTGAAATTCAAGAACAACAAGGTTGATAGCCAACTTATACGTTATTTGACAGGAATATTATAATAGCAAGCTGCTGACCAGCTTGTTGTGAATTGCTAATTTTTCGAGGTGTTGATGAAATCTTTAAAATCTTTAGGCTTGGCTCTGATGCTCTTATCGGGTGATGTGCTGGCTCTAGGAGATGCTAACGAATCGACAGTGCGCTATATCGAGGTGTTTTCGAGTGCCTCCTCTAGAGATGGCGAAGTGGTTGTGAAGTTGGACGCTGAAACTGAGAGTTGTCATCAGTATTGGATAAAGTCGGAAGAGAGTGTAGGCCAAAAAAACTCAGTGGCTTCTATCTTGGCGTCACTCCATGCCAAATCTACAGTGCGGATTGTTGGTGATACTGACAGCCTTTGGAGTGGAAGCAGCGCCTTTAAGACCTGTGAGATTATTTCATTGCGTGTTCTGTAAAGGTTTTTGTAGTTTGAAAACTGGTAATGTCTTCTAGCTAGAGCAGCCCCACTTTTGCTTGGTACAATATTGGTAAGTAGCTCCTCTTAGGGGGCGCACTCTGCGGTGTGAGAAGGTTGTATTAGGTGGCCGCATTTATTATGCGGCCTTTTAAAATGATCGTATGATAAGCAGAGTGACCTTTAGTTACTTGGCTCACAACAATATTTCAGCTCTCTTGCCCTGATATTGGATTGTCTCTACTCCATAAATAGTTTTTTTGATGCTCTCTTCTGCTAATTCTTCATCTGTCTTTTGTTGAGTTGTAATATACTGATTTATCGGCATTTCTTATGGGGTGTCGCAATAAAGTGAGAAGGTTAAGCTCGGTAAAGAGAAATGGGGCCCTTCTTATATGTGAGGCGAAGAATTCCTACCTTATTGTTATTTTGCTCTGTCTTAGCCCCCCATTTCGTCTCGAAGTTCGTATTTTGTTGGTATTTTTGTAATATAAGCGTCTTCAAGTTTTAACTCTGTTAGCTTTCCATTAATTTTATTTAGTCAATGCCTTGGATATTAATACATCTTGTTGAGTTTTAGTTCCAAGTCGGTGAGCATATTTTTAATCCATTATGGTTATGGTTCCTCCTTGCCATTTTTATTTTTTGTCTGTTAGATATTTGGTAATCAAATCAAGTACAAAGGGCAGGTGCTAAGTGGTGATGCAAAATTACACTTTTAGGTTTCTGGTAGCGACTTATCCAAACCATTAATTCTGTTTCTACAGGACGGCTCGGGAGATGTGGAGTTGGGGTTGGTTCTATTTCAGGTGACTGCTGAACGGGCGCTCAAAGATAAGTATTTAGTGGCTTATCTTCAAGAAATAGAGGCCGGCAAGTCTCTTGAGGTGAGTGACGATACATTAACGATAAAGAGTAATATTTAAGGTATGCGTAATGTTATCTCTTTTCTAAAGGAGCACTATAAGACGGATAAGGTTACTTTAATTGGCCACTCTTGGGGCGGGGGGCTTGCAGCTCTCTAGGCTAGTGAGCATCCTGAGACATTGGAGAGGTTGGTGTTTATCTCTTCCTCCCAGGATGCGCATAAGCAGGTAGAAATCAGCTTAGAAGCAACCCTGCAATGGGGGGAGAAGGACGGCAACCAGTTAGCAATACAGGAGTACAACAATATCATGAGTCTCCTTCTGAGTATTATCCGCTTCTTTCTAATTGGGTGAGTCGCGCGCGAATGTTGGTAACGCAAATGGGACTGATATTCGAGATTTTCTAGCAGCTGAAGAGATTAGTGAGAGATTTCCTGGGTGGCAGGAACGGCGTGGAAGTCTGGCTGACAAGATGCACGATAAGCTTCAGGCCATGAGCGTAAAGGGGGATATCGATCATTTACAGATTCCTGCTCTATTTGTTGTCGGTGAGAATGATTCCATTACCACGCCTTCACAGGTAAAGGCAGATTATAAAAGGTATAAAGGGGGTAAATCTTTCTCGGTACTAAAAGATAGTCATCACTTGCCCTTTAAGGACGCAGCGGAAAGTCTGAAGAAGACTATGTTAGTATTTTTAGAGGCCGGGGAGTATATTAGTGAAGAGCATTAGTGGCGGATAGCAAGCTAGGCGAGTAGTCAGGGCCCAGTAGCGTTTTCCTGCTATAGGGCCGGCAGGTTCACGGTTAAAAAGAATACTTCCGTGGTAGCACCTTGGTTTTAAAAACCTGCTCTATCCCCTTATCGTAGCCTGGATTCACAACAGTATCGTGGTTTTCACCCTTAATGACTCGCTTGCGTAGAGTCAAATTTTCATAGTCGCGGGACTTGAGTCGCTGGGCCAGGTCCCTAAAGTCTTGAACGCCACAAACCTCTCCTTCTTCTAAGCAGACCTCCTCCCCACCGATAAACATATACACGCTTTTCGATAAATCAGTCTGGCGTTCAGCGTAGGCAAGCTCACTCTCTAGAATTTGCTTATTGGCCCACCAGATACTCGGGCTGCCGATCACATAGCGGTCGAAGCTATCGGTGTGATTGAAGAGGGCGTGGAGGGCTAACAGTCCGCCGAGGGAGTGGCCAGCCAGTGTTTCGTCGCTTTCATCTCCCTTGAATGAATTATTGATGAAGGGCTTAAGCTCGTTCTCCAAAAATTCCAGAAACTGATTTGCACCACCACCCAGGGTATTACCCCTGATTTCTCCAGGTACCGGAGTAAAATCCGTTAAGCGCAAAGTGAAGTTGGAGCTGTCCAAGGGGTGTGAGATACCTACAAGGATCACCGGCGGAAGCTTGGTATTACCCTGCTCATCGGGAACTTGTTCATGGATCAGGTTCGGTGCCACCATGGGGAAGTTCATATAACCATCGGTCATATAAATCACTGGGTATCTGGTATTGTCTTCGGGGTTAAAGGAGAGCGGCAGTAGCACATCAATAACAAATCCACGCCCCAATAAATCGGAATGGAAGTTGTAAGAGAGAATGCCCTGGCGGGTAAATGTTGTAGGTTCAGCAGTGCCGGCTTGCACAAGCTGCGTGGCCATAACCATTAAGCCAACTGTCAATATTTTAATTATTTTCATCTTCATCCCTTATTGAGCAACGTTTAAGTGTGCTCAGCCCCGTCATAAGGCGGTCAAGACTGACAAGCCTATCAGATCGGATACAAGACTAGCTACCTTGCGCTGTGCCAACAGTCGCAAAGATAAGTATATAAGTTGGAAAGGGAGTTGTGGGGCGCAGTTTGGCGGGTGGAGTGGCGCCAGGAATATTCCCCTGGCGCTTCCACATCCTGTGAGGGAGGATTTGGTTATCTAACAGCTGGGGCAAAGTACCTGGGCCATACGCAGAGAGCCCACCTCGCCAGAGCGGCCGGCGAATTTTGGTGGGACTATAAAAGAGCGGATGTTGCCTTGGGATACCTGGGTTAAATAACCACTTGCCAGGTTGAGAAACTTGTGGTGAATGTGTGTAAATAGGCACGCTTGTTCCATAAATCCACCACCGAGGATGATTCGCTCCGGTGAGTAGCAGCTGGTCAGGTTCACGCACATAGTGGCCAGATATCCGGCCTGAGGTCCCGGGCGGCACGGTCCCTGTCTATACTCTGGCCGCGCAGGCCCCAGCGGGATTCAATGCGGGGCCGCAGACGAGGCCTTCCAGACAATTGCCATGGAATGGGCAGTGGCCTGGATAGGGCTCTTTATCGGTCCTGTGGCGTCAACATATGGTCGATTTCCGAGAGCATGGCGCCGGTTACCATCCACTATTACCCGGCGCAGATACCGGTGCCGATGGTAATAAATAAACTCTTTACATCTATAGCGGCCCTGCACAGGTGTTCTCCTAACGCTGCACCACTGACATCAGTGTCAAAAGCCACGGGGATAGAGAGGGCTTTCTTCAGTTGGCCAGCCATGTTGGTGTTGGTCCACCCGCTTTTAGGGATGGTAGTGATATATCTGTAGTGTTTGGATGTGGATCCAGATCTTCTGGTCCAAAACTTGCGATATCCAGTGCAGGCATTGAGCCATGACGTTGAGCGCCGGCCTGGAAAAATTTGGTTACCTTGCCCTTTCCTTTACTCTATTCGGCCCGGCGGCGATTGCACAATTTAACTTTGTACCGCCGGCTTCTATACCTCCAAGCAAGGTATTCACTGCTTTGCCTTGCACTTCCATCCGTATCTGCTCCGCAGTCTGGATAATGTATTCAATGAAATTATTAACCGGTTTGTCTTAACAGGTGACACCGTTAGGGGAGTGATTGCACTGCGGTTAGTTTTTGCTTAAGAAAAAGACCGGATGCCAACAGAGAAGTTGAGCTTTCGCTGTTTGCACGAGGCTCTAAATGGACTGTAAGCGAATTCCGGGAATAGGGAAGACAACGATCAAAAAGCGAAATGAAGCTGACACTCGTGGAGCGGCTGCTAATAGTCGTATTAACAAGGTGGATACAAAATGCTCGAATATGAATCCTTGCTTTTTTCTGGCGAGAAAGACTAACAAGTAGCTCTCTTTTGTGTCGCCAAGGGTTAAGGCCAGTGTTTTCAAACTGGCCAAAGGTCATTTTTAATTTTGAATAGAATAATCTTTAATGGCTATATTCCGCCCTCGGGTGTAAGTTCCCTAACTACCGAAGTTGGATTTATCCGATGTGCCGCAAACACTTTTAAAGATAGCATGGCAGACATAAAGCCCAATACAAAAAGAGCGCTGAACAACATGCCTCCGGTAATCACTGTTGCAAGACCCCGATAAATCGCGGCGCTGTCTCCTGGACTGAGTACTAACGGAAGGTTGCCAAAAATACAGGTTGTGGTCGTTAACATTATCGGACGAATGCGCAAGCTCACAGCACTTTTAATGGCATCAAATTGATGCATGCCTTTATTAATGGAACTTTGGAATTGATTCACTAAAAGTATCGCATTATTCACTACCAATCCCATCAGAATTACGAATCCGATCATCGTAATCACATCTAGATTTTGCATTACAAACAGGTTGAGTAGACGAAGACTGAGCATGCCCCCGGCAAAGGAGAGTGGAATTGCAAATAAAACAGCCAAAGCTAATTTAAGGGACCTGAGAGCAAAGTACATAAGCAATGCAAGAATCAACAAAGCTACACAAAAGATCTGAAAGAACTCCTGCAGAAATAATTTCAACTCGTTGGCACTGCCCCGAAATTGGGTGTGCAGGTCTCCATACTGGCTCTTATTAAGAAAGGCCAAAACGCTTCGATCTACCTGCTCAGTAAAATCCTTCATGGCAACACCCGTTGGTGGGGTCAGATTTAGGGAGGTACTTACTTCCTGGCCGACACGAAGAATGCTGTCTGGAGCTTGCGTAATCTGTGCTGACGTTAACTGCCTCAAAGGAATCAGGCCCTGCCCAGCAATCATAATTTCTGTATTTAAGAGCTGCTCAAGGTTGGCTGGTTCTTTGGCTTTAAAGTAGAAGGGAAGGGTATTGGTGCCTGTGTAAAAATTACCGATATAAATGCCATCAGTAAGTGCCATCAAATGACGATTAAACTCCGGTAATGTCATTCCCATACGAATCAGTTGATCCTGGTTGGGCTCAAATTCAATACGCAATCCGCGATTGCTCAATGCGCTCCCTTCAAGAATTTGTGCGCCAGGAAACTCTGAACGAAGATGTTCTAATAAGTCGCGCCCAGCTGCTTGAAGAACCGGTAGTTCAGCTCCTTTGATATCCAGTTGGCTTACACGGCTATTGGGCATTGCAAACCGGAGAAGGCCCCCTTGCTGCGTATGAATTCTGGTACCTATCAGTCCGGAGACAATATCCTTGTCAATCCATTTCTTAAATGCTTCGAAATCCCAGTCCCCTTGGGTATAAATGTAAAGGTGACACATGGTTGGATAACAGAGTGTGCCATAAGTAACTATTTGCTCTTCGAATCTCCCTTTTCCTTGTTCAATGCGATCCATAATTACCTGACCGACTTCGCGCTCAACAACTTCAACCGCCATAGGGCCTTCAAAGTTTATAAAGGTTGAAATCATCGCCTGTTTGGGGTCTGGAAGCACATCGACTGAGGGCGAACTGAGATAAGTCACTAATAAGGCAACAGGTAACCCAAGCACTAAAACGCAGTTACGAAAAGTGACTCGACCAATTGGTATCACTGATATAGCAGTCCAGCGTTGTAATATTCTATTAAGGGATTGAGTTCTTCCTTTTGGATTTACCTGCGGTGAGCCTTTTAGAAGATGTCGTGCCAATGCTGGCAAGAGCAGGAGGGCAAATAACAATGATGCAATAAGTGCGCTGGAAATGGTATAAGCTAGATCTGTAAAAAGTTGCCCCGTGGCTGAGTGCATCGCCAGGATAGGTAAGAAGACGATGACACTCGATATCGTAGATGCTGTCAAGGCACCGGTAACCTCCTTAGTCCCTTGCCTGATACTGGTTAGCAAGCTAGCTCCCTGGCCGCGTAAACGCTGGATATTCTCGATAACAATAATGGCGGCATCCACCATCAAGCCAATCGAGAGTGCAATACCTGCTAGTGAGATAACATTTATGCTTCTTCCGCCCAGATACAGACCCAAAATTACCAGTGCAATACAAGCCGGTATGCTAGTGAAAATCAATACGAGTGTTCTAAAGTCTCGCAAGAACCAATACAAAATAATGCAGGCGAGAAAAGCTCCCAGGATCAAGCTGCTATAGACTAATTGCAATGAGTTGCGAATGCTTTTGGAATCATCGCGGCTGATCGCCACTTCCATTCCCAATCTACCGAGTTCTCCCTCGTTTAGATCTGATATTAATGTTTTGATCATATCGATGGTATTTAAAACATTAATATCCTCAGTAGGCATTAAATAGAAATAGAAAGAGCGGTTGCCTTCTAAAGCAAAATAATTCCAGTCGGAGGCCATTCTATTTTTTACTTTTGCAACGTCACCTAGGCGAATAATATGTGGCCCCCTGGTAGCAATTGGTAGTTTCTCAATATCAGCAATAGGGATCTGGCCTTTAAAGTGAAGGGCGTATTCTCTTGATCCGATAGTTAAATTACCGCCAGAGCGGTCAACCAAGTCACTCAAGCGAGACTGCACTTCATTAATGGTGAGTGATGCCTGAGTCAGGCCCCTGGGATCGAATTCGATATCTATCCTTTGCTCAATAGGTGTGCCGGCTACAGTAACGGAGGCTACGCCTGGAATCTTACTAAATGCAGGTTGAACATGATCTCGGAATGCCTGGGAAAGCTCCTGTTCAGTGGCCTGGTTAGTGGAATAAAGAAAGAAACTGGCCAAGGTTGCTCCGGCACCATTACTAAAATTATAAAGGCGGGGAGCAGATACTTGGCTAGGCCAGTTGGGTACTTGGTTAAGCCGGGATAGAACGTCAATATACATCTGTTCCATATCGGCATTTGAATGAAAGGTAATCAATGTCCAGGCAAACCCGTTGCTAATGGTGGTCTGGATTTCCTCCAGAAAGCCAAGGCTGGAGAGTTCCTGCTCCAATGGGGCGACAAGTGCCTGTTCTATTTCCATAGCTGTCTTGCCCGGCCAAGAGGTAGCAAGAGCTATTTGCGGTCTGTCTATATTTGGTAGTAGCGTATTTGGAATTTTTATCCCATAAAATACACCTAGGCAAATAAGAAGAAGGCCGAAGCTGATAATAACCGGACTATATTTTTCAATAATATTCATGAGTCGCGATCCACCGGTACTACTTCTTGATCTGCTTGCAGGTTCCCATTACCGAGAACTACAAGCTGATCGCCGGGCTGAATCTCTGAGATAACAATAAAATGATCAGCAAGTGTATCCAGGATTTCAACTTCGACTTTACGAACTTTGTTTTCCAGTCCTAATGCCCATGTATGGTACTTTCCCCCCTCTAATAGCACTGCATCGGAAGGTAACTTGGTAATATTGCCTGCTTTTTCTCGAGGCCCTGTAGGAGAGAGCATGGCGATCTGGAAACGCTGGCCCACCAACAGAGACTCAAAGTGCTTCCCGTGGCCATCGAAGTATAGGGACAGATTCTGAGTGTCCCCGTCCATGGTTCGACCGATGTTTTTTAGGGAAAGCGGCTCTCCATCGTAACGAAATTCGTTCTTTTGAATAGCTAAATTCATTCCTACTTGATCCCTGGGTACCAAGCACTCCAGTTGTTTCTCATTCAAGGGAAGAAGCTGGAGAATCCGTTGTCCCTGAGTGAGTCTCTCACCAGGATGTGCCTCGACTTGTAAAACCTGGCTGTCTCTGGAGGCAAAGTGCTTCAGTCGCTCGAACCTATACTGATCTATTTCAAGTTGTTGCTTAAGTCTTTGCTTGCTCAGCCTGAAAGTACTGGCATTAAGTTTAAGGTCATTGAGTTGAGAGGGGGAAACCATTTGAGCCTCGCGAAGAGGCATAAGTCTGGCTAGTTCCTCCTCAGCATGAGAAAGCTGACGTTCTGCAATTTCCAGGTCTGTTTTCAGGATATCCATACCTCTGGACAGGTAAAATCCATCCTGTTCTGCGACCAGCTCCCCTGCCTTGACAATAGATCCTACAGGCTTTACTGATTTCAGTTCGGCTTCAGCATGACTGGAAATTTGTGTTAGGGGTGGAGAGTTGACTGTGCAATAAATTATTGACCGCGTAGCTTGAAGCCATTCTTGTGCAGGTTGTATCCTGACTTTCTGCAGATCTGAAGCGTAACACTGTGATTGATATAGTACAGTTGAAAAGGATAGCGAGACCATAACGGCTGCTACTTTGATAGTCTTTTTCATCCTTGATCGCTTTCTTATTTTTTATGGCAAATAATTGACGAAAATCGATTTGCTAAGCAACTTGATGTTGTGTGAGGGGACTAAGACTGTATTTTACTAGTAGAGTCAGCAAGGCGAATGAGATCAGTTGAGAGATAGAAGAGACAAGATAATTAGTTTACTTAGTGTACTCCCTATAAATGAGGAATATCTGCAGAGAAGAGCGCCAAGGCTTTATTTATCTTCTATCTTAATAGATCTTTTCCCGGTAGCATTCGTAGTGGCTGAAGCTTACAGATGTTTTTGCCATATATGCGGACAAGAAAAGTGAGACTATCGTATCATATGCCTCGGGTTCATCTTTCACTAATATGAAAGTTTTAGTATCAGGGCATCATATTTCAGTGTCGACGTTTTCGAACCATTTCAGCTGAATATCTAACCCCCAGCTATGAATCATTAAATAGTCAATTCGTGCTTCCGGGGTCCAAAAGACTGGCTGGATACTAGCAGCCAAGGCACGAAGGAGAATAGCTGATACTATAGTTTTTATTTGCGCATCCTTGTAAAAAAAGCCAGCGACAACTTGTGGCTGGCTGGTTCCTTAGTGTTTTTATAATAATAAATAGCAAATTAATTGGAGGGGGTCGAAGCCTCTATTGCTGTCGTAGGTGGCAAGGAAAAGAACTGTATGTGTGCCTAAGCATGTTTAATACGCCTAGTGCACATTTGCATAGTCTTGTCTGCTCCATAAATAGAGTTTCTATTTCTCCAATACTATTCTTTGCGACTCCCTAATCCTAATTCTGCGATTTTTCTGCCGCTCCCCTCTAATTCTTACGCGCTCTCCAGACTTCATTCCCTTTTCTTTTAATTCTTTTGCATCGACAAAATAATATCGACCGGTGCTCTCATCCTTGATAGAGAATCTATGGTCAATTTCTCCAGTTTCAAAGTTTTCGGAAATTTCTTCTTCTAATACACCAGTTACGGTTTCCTCAGCTTGGGAATAAGTGGTTAAGGAAATTAATATAATTATAGTTACGAAATATTTCATGGTCTTGCCCTCATTTGCTAGTTGCTGTAGTTAACAGCAATAGTGGCGCTGTTATTACTGCTGTCCTTGGATTTAAGCTCAATGGTGACCCCAGCAGATGAGTCACTAAATTGATCGCCAGTAGTGGTAAGGGTTGCCACTTGATTAGCGGTTCCGTCATTTAAATAATGAATTGTTACCGCATTTGCATGGTGAGGATAGGGGTTCAAAACATTATGGGGAATATGGTATTCCACGTAATAGTGATTTTCTCCATTTGTACTGCCGTTACTTTCAACTTTTAAAAGTTGCGGTAGAGAGCTATTGAGTTCACCTGCAGTAAGCTCTACGGCCTGCACTACATAATCGGCATTGTTGCCAGCAGACTGCCTGATGGTTGTAGTATATCCAGGGAAGCTCTCATACCAGCCCATAAATTCTCTATGGGCACTACCGAATAACCGTGACTTCCAGCTGTTACCCATAAAGGCACCATTAGCTCCGTATTCGCTTTCGCCTTGGTCATTGGTATCGCCATCGTTATTGTCATCGTTACCGGCGTGGCTAAGTCCAATATTGTGGCCCAACTCATGCCCCATCACTAGTTGATCGGTATCTGCGGTAATGATGCTCCATCCCCCCCGTACCGAAGCAACTCCTGTACCAACCAAGCCAGCATTATTTGCGGCTCGGGGAAAAATAAATACACGGTGTCTCCAGTCATTGAGATTCACAGGGCGGCTATTGGAATCTACAAAGTTATTTTGAATCCAGGTGGTAGCATTATCTCTCCAGGTATAGCCACCATCTGAATATTGACCATCCTGTGAGGAGCCAGAGCGAGCCTGGGCATTCCCAACACTTAGTACGCCCCCACTTTGACTATCGGGGATGCTATAAACAAAGCAATCAATTGAGCTACTCTCATTATTGTCTTCTCCATAACAGTATTGTGCGAGTGACTGGTCGCTAATGAGATGGCGCTTAAATTTCAGTTGGCCGAAGGAGTTTTCTTTGTAAGTATTGTCCAGAGAATCCGTATCATTGAATGTCATATTGGCGAGTTGTGAAATACTAACGTCGTCAGTGACAGCGGCATCTGAAAAATTCATCAGAATAAAAACTATGCTATTTTCGGTAGCTTCAATAGTTTGTATTGCAAAGGTAATGGAGTGTTGATCTCCGTTTGTTAATTGAATAGAGATGGTGTCTTCTACAGATTGACCATTGTTGAGACTGGATGTATTGCTATTTAGCTGGTACTCCCAGTTCCCGCTATCATATAGTTTAAAGCTACCGTATTGACCTTCGATAGTGGACGCTTGGAAACCAGGGCTTTTGCTATCAGTGCCCTCCAGCTCCAAAGTACCCTCTGCATACTCATTGGTACCTACAACCAAGGTGGCCAAGGGGTTAGCTGGATTGAATGTGTATTCACCGGTATCCGAATTCCCCCCATTTGTTCCGGTATCCGACCCTGTATTTGAGCCGCTGTCAGCTTGAGGGGTATCTGTACTTTCCCCTCCACTGGAGCCGCCGCCACAAGCGGCCAAGAGGGCGGATAAGGTGATTGCGGTAAATATCTTAAGTGAACCGTGCATTGCTCTCTCTACTTATCTGTATATGCGTGGTAGCTGATGAAAATAGATATCTGGTGGACCGTCGTTATTTGGTACGGTTCCTGTGATTTGGCTGATTGATAACTTAGTAAGGTCAATTAGTCACCTTACGCAATAAACCAGTCTTCTTGTTGAGTGTTTAGGAGCTTTGTGGGGCATTAGTAACAGGTTTCGGGTGTTACTTTTCTACATCGCATCCAATCTTGTTTTTTTATCTATTGGTGACATTGCTGGAGTGCTATTAAGTGGAATGACGCTGGGTGGAGGAAGGGGTAGCAGTGTTTCTTTTTTGGTTTGTTTGTGCTCCGTGTGACTTACTTTTTTAGCAGGGTGAAAGGGTTGCCCCGTTGGCCTGATTACCCGTTATTAGTTTGTTGACAGGCAGCAGGTCATAAGTGAGAGAACTCAAGATCCGCATAGCAGCCTTATTATTGGTGTATTTGGATTTGGTGAGATGCAATTTAGCAAATGCTGACAGGGAGTAGCACTATATTATTGTGCTGCGGGTATCTCACTGGTGGTTCTTAGAATCTAGAGTGCTAATGAAGTTTATCGTGTTCTTCGCCTCTACATTGGTAACTTGAGGTTGTTCTGCCGTAGCTTGAGAGAGTATTTGTTTACTTCTAATTACAAGTGGAGGCTGGGTACTTAGGTACTTGGTGTTTTAAAGATTGGAAATCGCCTGTTAAATTTAGGGATGACGTTGTTAGGCTGGCTTCCGTTGATAATTTTTGGTCGAAATAGGTTTACTTTTTGTTGTGATCCTCAATGTTAATTGATGGTGGGTGCCTATTCATAAAAGGAGGGTCCTAGACTGTAAGAATATATTTTAATGATAGGGAATCACTTTTTTCTGGAATTGATTTTTTGCTGCCATAGGTGCTGTTTTTTCATGGTTTCTAGTATTGGGGGTTATGCAATCAACCAGTGAGTTTAGTAATTTAATGAAAGTACGTGGATGACCTGGAAAAGCGATGCTGTGGCAGTCGATGCAGTATAATAGCTGCCCCAAACACGAATTTTTGGTGTTTTGATGTATATATTTTCTTATTTATTAGTTTCTAATAAGGTCTTTTGAGGTGAAGATTTATATGGGATGGGGTTGCCTAAACAATAAACAATAAACAATAAACAATAAACAATAAACAATATAGAGGATTTAGAGTAGAAAAATAGAGCCTGTCAATTCATTATAAGCTGTCTTATTGGTTGATTTTTTCCGCGAAAAGGCACTTGTTATAAGCTGTAATTGGAGGAGTATTGACGCTCGGCTATACTGCCGATCCCACCTAATTCTTGAAATAGGTGGGAGAGAACTATAGTTTGCATAATAAGAGTATTTTTGCTGTGTCCAAGAGTTTTAGTGCACTTTCCAGTGCCTGGTTGTCTGGATTATTTTTTCTTTGGCTACCTGCTCTGGCCCTGGCTGGCATATCGGGCCCCTCATCCAGTTCTACAGGAAAATTTACAATAACTGGGGTTGCACGTGCTCAGTTTCTTACTGAATACAGAAATGGTCTTGCAATAAGAGATATCCCAGTCAGTGGGGACTCGGTAACAATTACTGTTTCATCGTCTGGAACCTACAAGTATGAGGGCTGGTGGCGGTTCTGTTTGCTTGATCAGCCCGGGCCTGGTCCTCTCGCGTTGAGTCTTCCCAACTCTGACCAGCCTGATGACAGCTGTGAAGCATGGGATAGTAAGAAGAACTCCATCGGCAGCCATACAGTTGAAGTTACTTTCGAACCTGACGTAAATCCCCCGGGTCCTATTTACTTTCCAGCTATTAGCACTTTACCTGATGTTAGCGAGGACATTAAATTGAACCTCCCTGGGAACAACTTGAGGGTGGCCTGGGGCGAGGCTTCTGGAAAACCGAACAGATATGAGCTTTGGCGAAAAAGTGGGGAGAGTACCAGCTGGCAAATGGATTACTCTGGCCCAGCTCTTTATAAGGATTTTACTAATCTGTTAACCGACACGTATCATTTTCGCGCCCGCGCTTGTAATTCTGGTTGCAGCAGTTTTACGGATATAAAGAGTATTACGTTGATTGGAACCCCTTTAGAGGTGCATGCGACTAACCTAAACGGGAGTGTGCTTGTATCTTGGCTTCCGGTTAGTGGTGCAGACAAATATATTCTTCAGGAACAAAAAGACGGCGGAGCCTGGACTCAGGTTTACAATGGTATAGAGACGTCCAATACTTTAACTGATCGCAGTACCGGTAGTTATCTATATCGTGTTGCCGCGATCAAGGGCGGTATTACTGGTGCATTTAAATACTCCTCTGCTGTTACTGTAGTCAGATCTCCACTCTCTATTAGCGTGCCTGTTGCGAGTGCCAATGGCATTTTGGCAATATCTTGGGCGGCAGTTTCTGGAGCGGACAAATATATACTTCAGGAACAAAAAAATGGCGGCTCTTGGACTCAAGCCTACAGTGGTAGCGAAACGCAAAAAACGTTAACTGGTCGGGGTATTGGCAGCTACAGTTACCGCGTTGCCGCAGTCAAGGGTAGTACCACTGGCCCCTATAAGCAGTCCTCCACGGTTACGGTAATTAGTACCCCTCAGTCGATTACAGTACCAGCATCGAGCACTACTGGCAGTGTGACTGTATCTTGGTCGCAAGTTGCCGGTGCGGACAAATATGTTTTACAGGAGCAAAAAAATAATGGTAACTGGGCCCAAGTATATGAGGGCCCTGAAGTCAAAGAGACCTTAAGTGGGCGGAGTAATGGCAGTTACAACTATCGAGTGGCCGCAGTTAAAGGCAATGTCATTACAGCTTTTAAGAATTCCTCGACTCTTACCGTATCCCGGCCTCCTTCGGTACCTGGTAACCTCACGGCGCCTGGTAATTCAGCTGGCTCCTATAGCGTCAGTTGGAACTCTGTTTCTGGGGTATCAAAGTATCACCTAGAACAATCAGGTGCCTCTATCGGAAGCTGGACACTAACCGCTACCAATAAAACTTTTACTCAGACTAATAATGGTAGCTATTCCTATCGAGTTCGGGCTTGCAGTACCTACAACTCGGTTGAGGCCTGCAGTGGCTGGTCGAGTAGCAAGACTGTTGCTGTCAGCCTGCCAGTTTTGGCGATTCAGTCAATTAACGGCGGGTCTGTCAAATTATCTTGGAATATCGACGCGCAGGCACAAAGGATAACCCTGAAGCGAGGTTCCACTGCTATTTATGACTCTGGCTGGAAAGAATCAGTAAGTAAACAGGGTACGTTTACCGACTCCATAAGCACCAGTGGTAGTTACTCTTACTTCCTCACCACCTGGTACTGTTCCGTTGGGATTCCCGGCGGAGGCTGCCAAGAAGGCGAGCCATTAAATAATTTTGGCCCGGAGACAGCCAATATTATTTTGAAGCCAGGCCCATCAAGTTTACTTGCAAGCGTATCCAGTAGTTATGACGGTTCTGTGGGATTAACCTCCAATAGCTCTGGCCCTATCGAGTCGGTGCGTTGGCAAAAAAGAAAAGCGGAAAGCGACTGGCCGGCAGATAGTTCCTACGGCTCTGCTGGGAGCAGTACCTTTTCCGTAACCGGGCTTACCGATGGTAATTGGGAGTTCCGCAGTAAAAATTGTAATTCCTCTGGCTGTAGTAATAGTTGGAGTACATCGGTTGGACTGCTGGTACGGAATCAACCCATACCTACGGCCCCGACGCTGGATACCATTGCTAACAGTTCTACCGGTACACTTAAATTGAACTGGAGTGACCGCTCTGCCCAGCAAGTTTACAGGTACAAGCTCTACGAAGGCGGCAAGCTACTTGAAGAATTAACCACGAGCTCTGCGAGTCCAGCGCCTCTCTCTGGCACCACGCTTCAGCGAGATGATGGCAGTTACAGTTACTACCTGATAGCTTGTAATCTGCGTGCTTGCTCCACAGCCAGCAATGCTCAATCTGTTATCGTCGCTGAAACTCCAGGTGCACCCAAATCCCCTAATCTATCGACAACTTTCTCGCGCACCGGAGAGGTTGATCTCACTTGGGGTAGTGCTAGTGGCACGATAGTGCACTATGAGATTATTGCCGGTACCGCATCGTCGGCAGAGGGGCCAGTAAGTTGGGATGAAAACGCACCGAGTAAACATACAGACTTAACGCATTTGAACAAAAAGCTGTCGTTGGAGAATGGCTTCTTCGCCTATCAGGTGCGCGCCTGCAACCAGGTATCGAGTTTTAGTAGCTGCTCAAATACGGTTGCCACGGATATTGTTCAGGTTGACCAGACCCCACCACCTGTAATCGTGGCGGTGCCCCCTTACAAAGCCTCGGCACTATCTACTACCGACCCTAGTGTGTTGGCCTCCGATCGCGTCGGCATCTTGCCCGGGGAATTCCGTGTGAGTGAATCCGGCGCGGCGACTTATACCATTCCGCTGCAGGTGGGCCCTTCATCCGGTGGCAGTACCCCGGCGCTCAGTGTGACTTACAGCAGCTCCGGCAGTAACGGCCCTCTCGGGGCCGGTTGGGGAATTAGTGGATTGTCCGCTATTAGCGCCTGCCGTAGAACTTTTGAAGAGGACGGTGCCAATGGCAGCGTCTTCGATCGGTTCTGTTTGGATGGCCAGCGTTTGAAACTAGTGTCGGGTCAGTACGGTAGCCTCGGCAGTGAGTACCGTACAAGCCTGGACAGCTTTGTGCAGGTGCGGCTGGTTTCCAGTCCGGTAGGTAGCGGCCAGGGTTTTGAAGTGTACCGCAAGGATGGCTCTATCTCTTATTACGGTATGCATGAGGATGCACAGCAGGAGAAAACCTGGTACCTGAATACCCAGGAGGATAGTGTTGGCAACCGTATCGAATACACCTACCTGAAAGACACCGCGCTCGGGGAGCACCTGATAGAGGCGGTCGATTACTCTGCGAATGGTCACGATGCAACGCTGAATCGGATTCAGTTCCACTACGATACCAGCCGCAGCGATAAACGCTACGGATACAGTTTCGGACAGAAAACGGCATCAACCCGCAGGCTCACCGCAATTACATCCACTGCGGACTCGATGGAGTTGCGCAGCTACAACTTCAGCTACCAGGAAAGCGCTACTGGCCGTTTACTGCTCGAAGAGGTTGAGGAGTGTGTGCAGGGTAACTGTCGCAAGCCCACGATATTTACTTATGCCCAGTCTGCCGGACCGGGCATGGTGAGTGCGGCTGCTAATCCTAATATCTTCCACTCCGGTTACGAGGGTGGCAAGTATGGAGATGTCAACGGTGACGGACTCACAGATCTGGTGTTTATCCGTTACGACGGCAGTCATGGCAAACGCTATCTCCGTGTTGCCCTGGGCACTGCCGAGGGGGAGTTGGCCCTGCAATCCGAACAGATGCGTATCCGCGCCAATGAGCGCAAGGAATGGCATCTGTTGGACTACAACAACGATGGTAAGGATGACCTGCTCCACGCGCCGATAGATGACACCGGCACCCACTGGGCCGTGAATTTGTCTAATGGTAGCGGGTTTAGCAGCACTGATAACCCCACGGCAATCAGCTATCAGAAAGATCAGCTGGGTCAGATGCACGACTTTAATGCCGACGGCTTGCCGGACTTCCTGTCATTTACTCACGCTGTGGGCCTTCCTTCAGTGAGTGATACGCCCACCATGAAAATCCGTGAGCTGCAGCGCAGCAGTAGCGGAACGCTCTCCTTCAAAAGCTCTGAGACGACTCGCAGTTTATCCCTGCCCACGGTCAGCGCTCCCGGAGGAGTGTCCTCAGCAAACTTCCTACGCACCACTCGAGTGAAACTGCGTAATACGGATATGGTGGCCGATTTCAATGGTGACGGTATTGCCGATCTGACTGCGATAATGCAGACAGATTGGACTTGTATCGAGGCACCGAGCGACTGCAACAATCAAAGTCATGTGACCGACAATCACTTCGTTGTACTGATGTCAGAGGGCGATAATAGCCACAGGGCGGTATTCCATCGTGCACTCAACGGAGAGATAGCACAGGTGGATGATGCCGAGCACCGGATCGCGGATCTCAATGGCGATAGTCTGCCAGACATGTTATTCCGCTCCAGCGCAGACTGGGATTGGGGCGTATATTACTTTACTGGTGAAGGGTTTATCTCCACGGGAACACTTCCAGGGGCTGTGGACGATAAAATCCAGCTATATGACTGGGATATGGATGGCCTGGTGGACATTCTCTATCCCAATGCCAACGATAAAGAAAACAACGAATACCAGTACCTCTATATGCTGCCCAACCATTCCAATGGTTTTGGCAGCGCCATTGATACTGGCTTGCTGTTCGGCGCCGATACCAATGATCACAGCCATTTGGTGATGGATTTGACTGGTGATGGGCGACCTGAAATAGTCGAGAACTGTGCGAACCGCGATGAGCAGGAAAATCATTGCGATGATATGCGCAATCACTCAGGCTTTTTTAGTGGTCTAGGCGCTACAGATAAATATGTGCGTGTCTTTAAGCCCAAACATGCCGACAAGCCGGTGGATGTTCTTGAGTCTGTAGTGAATGGCTTTGGGGTGAAAACGGAAATCCGCTACGCGCGCCTGAATGATACCAGCACTCGTGTCTACTCACGTAAACTGGGTTCTTTCAAACTGAACTACGGGCGCAGTTCACCGGTATTCGATCTCTACTCACCGATGTACGTGGTACAGAAAGTAATCTCCGATGCACCGGCGGCCAATGACAATAACAATACGGTTGAGGCCCATTACCACTATGCCGGTGGGCGCATGCAGAGCGGTGGGCGCGGCTTTCTCGGTTTTGAATCGGTCACCACCTATGACCCGCAAAACCAAGTGAAGACCACCACTCACTACCGCCAGGATTATCCCTTTATTGGTATGCCTTCACAGACGGCCAAGGTGATTGAGTCCAATGCCAGTAATATCAAAACCCCGGCTACCTGTGAGGGTAGTGGACTCACCCTGATCAGCTGCTCTATCAACACCTTGGAATCCATAGCACCGGTATCGGGCAAAACGGTAATGCCCTATATCAGCCAAGCGGAGGACAAATCTTACAGCCTGAGCGGGAGTTACCTTGGCAAGGTGGTAACAACCACCAACTACACCGCAGCCAATGATATTCAATATGGCAATGTCAGCTCGGTAACTGTGAAGCACTATGATGCTTCTAATAACTTGGTGCAGAGCAAATCTACAAGTAACACATACGACAATGTGGTGAGCAGTGACCGCTGGCATTTGGCGCGCTTGCGTGAGAGCAGCGTCACCACCCAGCGATATGGTGCTCTGGTAGCACCGCAAATCACGCGAACCGCTCATTTTGATTACGATAACCAGACTGGCCTGTTAACCGATGAGTGGGTAGCTAAAGGTAGCGCACAAGAGTTACACACCCACTATGAGCACGACCGCTTCGGCAATCGTGTTGCATCCACGGTAACCAATGCGCAGGGCGAAAGCCGTACCAGTCGCACGGGTTTTGACGGCTATGGCCGCTACGCATTAAATCAGGTTAATGAACTCAAACAGACTGCCGAGCAAGCTCTGGAGATGGACCCCTTCGGCCAACCGCAGCGCGTACTGGATATCAGCGGTGTGGAAACGCACTATGCCTATTCCCCGTTCGGCAATCGCTATTTTGAACACCACGAGACCGGCAGCCATGCTACTACCTTGAGCACACTTTGTGCTGACAGTGGTGGCTGCCCCACAATAGCCGGTGTGCCAGCTCACTTTAAAGTGACCACAGCCGGTATCGATCAGAGCCAGAGCGTGATGTACCACGATCGGCTGGGTCGAGAGATCCGCAAACAGACTCAGGATTTCCATGGTAATCCAGTGTTTGTCGATACCCAGTATGATGAACAGTCCCGCGTTAAAAAGGTTTCCGACCCTTATGGCAACGGCGGCTCTCCACGCTGGACCATTTACTCCTACGATATTCTCGGTCGCACCACTAATGTGGATAGCCCCAGTGGCCAGTGTGACAGCACAATCACTTATAATGGCCTCACGGAAACTGCTACGAACTGTGCCCAGCAAAGTAAAGTAACCGAGAAAAACGTCCTCGGTGAGTTGGCTCAGGTTACCGACAATATCGGCGGCAAACTGCAGTACAGCTACTATGCCGATGGCAACCTCAAACAGGTGCGTACCCTTAACAGCGGCGGTGGTGAAACTTCAGCAACCAACATTGAGTACGATAATCTCGGCCGCAAGACCCGCATGGTAGACCCGGATAAGGGCACCTGGACCTACGGTTACACAGGCTTTGGTGAACTGGCCTGGCAGAAAGATGCCAAGGGGCAGGGCACCGCCATGAGCTATGACGCCCTCGGCCGTATGGTGACTCGCGCCGATTACACCAGCTTCGATAGCAATAGCCAAACGGGCACTCTGCAGAACTTCAGCCGCTGGTACTACGACCAGGATCCCGGCTGTGATTCCAAATTCCGCTTCGAAGGCAAACTGGTGGCCGTAGCCCAGGCCCCTGTCGCTATTGCCGCCGGTTGCAATGCCAATCTGGAGGATGTCAATTACCTCAAGCTGCTGCAATACGATATCTACGGTCGTCTGGGCGAGACCACCACTGTGCTCGGCGTACTGGATGGCGAAGGGGATTTTTATGAAAAAGTCACCTACGACCAATACAGCCGCGTTAGCCGCAGTTTCGACGCCAGCAATCAGCAGGTGGGCGATAATGAGGATTATTTACGCGGTGTAGAAACTGTCTACAACAGCTATGGCTTTAAAGTGGGTGTGCGCGATGTAACCGCCCCCGCAGACAGTGGTTACTATTACCGGGTTAAGCGCATGAATCTGCGCGGCCAGGTGGAAGAAGTGCTGCTAGGCAACGGCCTCACCACTACCTATGCCTACGATCCACAACATCACCGCCTCACCAGCATCTTAACGGATATCAATCCCGGTGTGGGTCAGGTGCAGAACCTGCATTACGATTGGAATACTATCGGCAATCTGCTCTCTAAAACCGACCTCAGTGGCGATGGCAGCTACCGCAAGGACCTGCAGGAACGTTTTGAGTACGACGGCCTCAACCGCCTGCGCTATGCGCGCCTCTATCAGGCCGGCAGCCAAACTGCCACCCAGGAGGTGCGCTACGATGATGCCGGCAATATCACCTATAAAACGGGCATCGGTAGCTATGAGTACAGTGGCCCACGCCCTCATGCCGTAACCAAAGCCGGCAATACCAGCTATCACTACGACGACAACGGCAATATGAGTAGCGACTCAGGCAGTCGTACGCTGGATTACACCGTCTTTGATAAACCCAGCCTGATTAGTAAAGGTGGCCACGATACGCGCTTCTCTTACGGCCCGGACCGCAGCCGTTTCAAGCGGGTGGATGACAACGGCAAAGGCACAGTGACCACCTTGCAGATCGGCAGCGTCGAGAAAGTGATTGAGCGCAGCACCTCCGGTGCTTTTATAAAGAGCTTTTATCGCCGCAATATTGCAGGGGTTGCTATCGAGCGTATCGAGCTGAATGCATCGGATGAAATTGCCGGTACCAGCACCCGGTATTTACACAAAGACCTCCAGGGTTCCCTGGATGTTATTACCGATAGCACCGGTCAGGTTGCCAAAGATGCTGCCGGTAACAAACTGGTTTACAGCTTTGATGCCTGGGGCAAACGCCGCAATGCACTGAGCTGGGAACAAATTGCCGGCGCGCCTGCAAATACGGTTAGCGCCCTCAGTGTGGGAGCCTTCAATCACCTGAGTAGCAATCGCGGTTATACCGGCCATGAAATGCTGGATGAGGTGGGCCTGATCCATATGAACGGACGGGTCTACGACCCGACCCTGGCCCGCTTTGTCTCCGCAGATCCGCTGATCGATGGGGTGACTTCGGTCCAGGGCTACAACCGCTACGCCTATGTGCACAACAACCCGCTGACTTATACGGATCCTTCGGGGTATAGTTCTTGGAATAAGTACCGGGACTCGGTGGTGAAGCCGGTGGTCGCCGTGGCCATTGTCATTTGGACCGGGGGACAGTCTCTAGTGGCCCTGCAAGGTACAAATTATGCAGCGGCGGTGGGCTGGGCCGCTGCCGGCGGCGCCGCGGCGGGAGCGGTGCAAAGCGGTACGGTGAAGGGAGCCTTTTTTGGTGCCTTCAGTGCTGTGGCATTTATGGGCATTGGCAATGCCTTTCAGGGGGCGACATGGGCAACGAAAGGGGTTGTCAGAAAAGGAGTAATGGGCACTGGTCTGAATAGCTATGGCTATGCAGCGAAAGTCTTTGCTCACTCAGTGACTGGTGGCTTACTCTCAGAAGCGCAGGGAGGGAAGTTTAAACACGGCTTTGCCGCAGCGGGTGTGACCCAGGCCTTTGCAGGAGGTATAGATTCAATAGATGCTGGCAATGTTGGCTTTAGTGCGGCGAGAGTCATTGCAGCCGCGATCGTTGGCGGTACAGCCTCTGCAGTATCGGGTGGTAAGTTTGCCAATGGGGCGATAACCGCGGCGTTTTCCAGGGCTTTTAATGAAGAGAATCATCCTACTGCACAAAAGAAAATAAGCAAGCGCAACCTTTCTGCTGGAGAACGAGAAGTTGCTATTCGTGTACATCCAGATTTATTGGAATCTGAGTTAGACAGCATAACTATAGATTTTAGCTTGGATATGGAATGCGGGGGAAACAGCGGGAAGGGGTGTGGAGGGTTTACTCCCTACAGAAAAATTAACTTACCTAAATCATTGGCTCACTGTGCAGACCTAACCGTATGTGATGGTGGAGCTTATATTGACCTATTTAACCATGAACTCACACACGCATGGACAAATATAAACTCGCGCAACTTTTTAGGTTTGTCAGGATCAATAAGGGGTTTTATTAGCAACGGCGCAGCGGCGAAGCCTGTTGGTGGGTATTTACCTTATAAAGATTACTTGAATACACCGGCACCCGTAGGGCTAAATTCAGAGCAAATGGCTGACTGGTTTATGTGGTTTGACAAAGATCGTCGCCAAGCTTGGGGGAATTAACAATTATGGAACGAAAAATGTTTAATAAAAACGCTCTACATGGTTTTGTGTGTGCTTTAATCCTGTTCGCATCGGCAACTACGAGCTGTGCATTTGAAGTGAAAAATGCGTGCGAAAATATAGCTCTATTTAATGAGGCAGATAGCGAATCCCCTGTACTTATACAAGTAAGAAGTCAACGCATTGAAAAATATGTTAAGACGATACATGGTGCAAGGCCACCTGTTGATAACCAAGTTTTCTTTGTTAGTGTTTCTTACCCTGAAAGTTACATGAATCAAACATTTGAAGATGTACGGGATACATGGCTTATGCCAAACTATGGAAAATCTGAAGCAGGCTCAGATTGTGAAAATGTGCAGGGGGAGTCAGAAAAAATAGTATGTGGTTATGCTTTAAGTAATGAAGTAAGTGTAGGTGTTGCTTTTAAAAATTTAGGTAAAATAAAACAGCTCTCAAAATACGAAGAGAAAACACTTGCCCTCGCAAAAGAAATTAGGGAAAACGCTTTATGCAAGCAGTAATGCTCTGTTGCACAAAAGAGACCGTATTCAGAGGATTTTTGGAACGAGTATCTGAATTATTCTGATTATGACACGGCAGAGGTGTGGGACACCGTCGGCGGTAGTTTAGGTGATGGATATGGACCACATTCCAATTCTTGTGCGACAAGAGTTAGTCATGGCATTAACCATAGTGGAACTACTATTCCGCGTGGTGCTCCTGGAGCAAATCTAAATTTCGGAGGCGACAATAATGGCCTTCGGTATATATTGTCAGCACGACAATTTGAGGTTTACTTGGGCGATGCTTGGGGCGCAGCAGACTACACGAATATTACTCACGATCAGTTTAGTGCTTTAAGTAGTTCGTTATCTGCTGGTCAGGTAGCAGTAGTTGTATCGCAGGATCATGCAACAGTTATCAGGTCTGGGTATAGTGGTGACAACTACTCTATTCTAGGTGTGGGCGGATCAGCTTGGATTTTACCTACAAGATCTGCTAGCAATTGATATTTGACGGGTCGAAATAATATGAAAATTTTTATAAAAAAATGTGTTTTTCCATAGTATTTCTTTTATGGGGATGCGAAGCATTTTCTGAGTCACCTGTTCAGGTAAAAGAATCGGGTGATTATTATTTCACTCTAAATGTTCAACTTGAAAATGGCACATCTATAAACAATGTTATTTTCAAGCGGGAAAAAGTTAATAATCGTTGGTTGCTTCAAGTTAGGAGTGATTATCAGTTGTCGATTGAGGGAAGAAAGAGCCTTCGTATGACCGAGTACGAAGAGCTTCTGCGCCTTTTGTTTGAGTTTATTGAAACGCAGTCCTTGGGTAATTCAGTTGATCGTATTCAGTTAGATCTTGGGTTGGTAGAAGATACTCAGGCTCAGCTTGGCGACTCACTGAGGTCGTTAGTTACCACTAAAAAGGGAGTGGTTACTCATAAGGATAAAGAAGTATTTAAGGTGGTTTTGAATAATCTTGTCGGTTCAGAACAGGTTAGCAATACTTGCAAGCTGGTTACTAACTATAAGATGAGGTGTGATGAGTCGGTAGTTATAGGCATGAACCCAATTGCTTTTAAATCAGAATATATAGGTAAGCCGTGGAGCGTGCTGGGTAGCCAAGAAGGGCTTGGGCTTAGTGATGGTTTATGGTTTGCTGTTCGGTTGAAACCGTTGGACAAGGAGTAGTTGGTTTTAATTGGGACGGGCACTCGTTGATGGCACTAGGGAAAATGGTTGGCTGGGTACGATGGTGTGTCGGGCGCATGCTGTTGCACAAAAAGATGAACAAAAAGATCGGTTTATCTTTGATGAGGAAGATTCTAAGGAAATTATTGAGTTTTTCTTCAAAAGTAAAACAGAAGGAATTGATCATTTAGGTCCTAAAGGATGAGTGCTGGCGGCTGACATGTACCAAGATGCTTGGGATATAAATTTTGATATATTGGGCGTTAAGGATACAATGGGTAATCCACTATCAAAGGCTCCATTGGATAGAACAGCGAAAAGTACTTTCTCATTTAGTGAGACTGTATTCCGGATTAAACTAGCTATAAATCCTGCATTTTCACCTACCCTATGTGGTGGGATACTAACTATGCGTAACGCTTATTTATTACTGGTGGTAGTGCTTTTTGTGGGATGTTCGTATTTTGTTTCTTGGGATGATAAAAGCAAATTACTTATCGGAGAGCCGATCACATTGTACAGTGATTTAAATGGTCCACCCGACGAGATAAAAACATTATCGGATGGCCAAAAAGAATATAAATACCACCTTAAAAAATTAGACCCTTCCTGTATTCATTACTGGACAGTGAATCAGGAGGGGATTATTACAGGCTACCGTTATACGGGCTATTGTCGGCCAGTTGGTTAAAGGGGGCGTAACGAATAAAATTTAATTGAAAGTCCCAGCAGTATAATCTCCCGGGGCTTTGTTTTTTATTCGGCGGTTAATACCAATTTGCCATCATTCACTTCAATTTTGATCGGTGTGTCGATGTTAAATCCGGCCTTAGCTAGCCATTTACCTTTAAGTTGAATCCAAGGCACAGGCGGCGTCACTTAGTAACTGATTTGATTAAATAGTTTGCGAAGGGGGATAAATGCTGATGACGATAGCTACATTATGTTTAATTGGATTTATTGGATTGGTATTTACAACTGCATTTGGGCTATTTGAAAGTCGTAAAGTATCTAAATTAATTTTAGAATCAAAAGATTTTGGTGTGGACTTCAGTAGTGAAATTAATAAATCATTTGTATTTTTTAAATGGCTTGTTAGCTCTGATTTAGAATCAATTGAAAGTCATTCTACTAGGAAAAGGGTTGCCAGGTTAAAAAAATTGCTTTGGGCTCAGTGCCTAATTTTTATATCAGTTGTTTTATGTCAAATCATCCTAATTTCAAATAAATAGCCTGTTTCTGGATGTCCACTAAAAGCCCCGCTGGTGACCCCAGCGGGGTTTTTTGTTTAACCGACTTGCCGCTTGGCATCCCAACGCCGGGATTGATACTTGATGATCATCCCATCCAGCAACTCCTTGACGATCTCTTTCTCTTCTGTTGGCAGTTGGCTGATAGCTTCAAATTGCAGCCTTAGCTGCTCATCCGGTCCACGCTCGTCTTCATCGAATACCAGAGAGTCAATGGTGATACTCATGGTGACAGTAATCTGGCCGGCAGTCGGGCTGCCACCCAGGAGGTACGCTACGATGATGCCGGCAATATCACCTATAAAACGGGCGTTGGTAGCTATGAGTACAGTGGCTCACGTCCTCATGCCGTAACCAAAGCCGGCAATACCAGCTATCACTACGACGACAACGGCAATATGAGTAGCGACTCAGGCAGTCATACGCTGGACTACACCGTCTTTGATAAACCCAGCCTGATTAGTAAAGGCGGCCACGATACGCGCTTCTCTTACGGCCCGGACCGCAGCCGTTTCAAGTGGGTGGATGACAACGGCAAAGGCACAGTGACCACCTTGCAGATCGGCAGCATCGAGAAAGTGATTGAACGCAGCACCTCCGGTGCTTTTATTAAGAGCTTCTATCGCCGCAATATCGCAGGGGTTGCTATCGAGCGTATCGAGCTGAATGCATCGGATGAAATTGCCGGTACCAGCACCCAGTATTTACACAAAGACTTGCAGGGTTCCCTGGATGTTATTACCGATAGCACCGGTCAGGTTGCCAAAGATGCTGCGGGCAACAAGCTGGTTTACAGTTTTGATGCCTGGGGCAAGCGCCGCAACGCCCTGAGCTGGGAACAAATTGCCGGCGCGCCTGCAAATACGGTTAGCGCCCTCAGTGTGGGAGCCTTCAATCACCTGAGTAGCAACCGCGGTTATACCGGCCATGAAATGCTGGATGAGGTGGGCCTGATCCATATGAACGGACGGGTCTACGACCCGACCCTGGCCCGCTTTGTCTCCGCAGATCCGCTGATTGATGGGGTGACTTCGGTCCAGGGCTACAACCGCTACGCCTATGTGCACAATAATCCGCTGACTTATACGGATCCTTCGGGGTATAGTTCTTGGAATAAGTACCGGGACTCTGTGGTGAAGCCGGTGGTCGCCGTGGCCATTGCCATTTGGACCGGGGGACAGTCTCTCGTGGCCCTGCAAGGTACAAATTATGCAGCGGCGGTGGGCTGGGCCGCTGCCGGCGGCGCCGCGGCGGGAGCGGTGCAAAGTGGCGCGGTGAAGGGGGCCTTTTTTGGTGCCTTTAGTGCTGTGGCATTTATGGGCATTGGCAATGCCTTTCAGGGGGCGACATGGGCAACGAAAGGCGTAGTTGGTAAAGGCATCATGGGTACCGGCTTAAATGGGTATGGCTATGCAGCGAAAGTCTTTGCTCACTCGGTTACCGGTGGTTTACTGTCTGCGGCTCAGGGAGGGAAGTTTAAACACGGCTTTGCCGCAGCGGGTGTGACCCAGGCCTTTGCAGGAGGTGTAGATTCAATAGATGCTGGCAATGTTGGCTTTAGTGCGGCGAGAGTCATTGCAGCCGCGATCGTTGGCGGTACAGCCTCTGTGGTATCGGGTGGTAAGTTTGCCAATGGGGCGGTGACGGCGGCTTTTGCTTCATTGATGAGCTCGATAGGGCAGGATAGGCAAAGAAAGCCCTCTACATCCTATGATTCAGCAGGTGGAACGGAAAGTGTTGTACCAGAAGGAGAGAGGCAGGCTTATCTTGATAAACGATTAAGTGAATTTAAGAAAATAATTGGTGAAACGGAATATCCTTCGAGTTATGCGAGACCTAATGCTGAAAAACTAACGGTTAGTTACGATAGTTCTTATCGTGGTGTTGCTGTAATTAATTCAAGATCAGGAGAGATCACTGTTGGTCCAAGATTTTTTACTGCCCTTGGCGCTCCGGTAGAGGCTACGCCTGCACAAGCAGTATTTATTAAGTCTTTAAATGCCAGTCAATATGAAATGTTTGTTTTTAGACATGAATTGGCTCATATGCATCCATCCAACATCAAAATGGTAAACAATTGGGTTGATCCTGTACCTTCCCGTGAGACTGCTCCCTGGGAAAAAGATGCTACTTCGAGGGCTGTAAATTGGGCGAGGAGAGTTTATGCAGACTAATTTCCTTACATTGATTTTATATTTAGCTTTAATGTCTTCTGCAATCGCAGATCAAAGAGAGTTATCTTTCAGAATTCAAGGAGGGAGTGAAATTCCAATGAACATTGACTTTTATAAAAATGGTCAATTCCATAATAATGAGTACGATGTTAGTTGGAATTATACGGTTTGTGAAAATAGTAAAAGGTACAAATGTATTGTAACGTCTACCCCATTTTTAGTTTTCTCTGTTCCTAAGATTCCTTTATCAAAAGGTGACAAGTGGGAGTTCTCTGGGTATAGGTTTGAAGTGTTATCGGAAAATGGTGGTGCGGGGGAAAAATTATATTTTATAGAATCAAAAGCTACTGATGATTTGAAGCGTAAGCTAACCGGGAGTAAGTCATCTTTTTCTTTGCAAAGGACGGTGTTTTTATATTCATTGGCTGAGGGGCTTGTGTCCTTTAATAAATATTTTGATAGCGCAACGGAAAGTTGGACGATTATTAAGCCCTAAAATTCCAGTTAACCGCCATTATTGGTAGCTGAGTTCGGCACTAGCTTTAGTGATTAGTTTCTGATGTTAGCAGGATAATCTGCCGGGGCTTTGTTGTTTTTGTGGGTCAGCAAAACCGCCTGAGCTATTGCTCGATCTTGTCAAGCCCTGTTTGGTGAATGTCGGGAAACCTATCCACGGCGGCCACCAGCTCCCGCGCCGTTGGCGCAATCCAGGTAATGGCCTCCAGTGTGTCCCGATGTTGCTGGGCTAGGTCTTGCCAATGCCAGATAGGTTCATGATGAAAATCCGGTTGCGCAGATGGCAGATGCGCTGAAAGCGTCGGGAAAGGTTGTTGCGGGTGCGCAGGCGGCGGGGCATTTCTGGGAAGGCAGTTTTTAGCAGGCGAGGCCACAGTACCTGTTTATAGCGCCGATCCAGTAGGCTGGTCCAGAATCCAAAACTGAGTTCCGCGATCACGCGTCCGGCATCCAAACCACCCAAAGCCTGCTGCAAACCGGCAGCAGCGGAGTCAGCACCAGCGAACAAATTGCCGCCGCGTTCATAACGGAGCGCATGGAATACCTGCCGCAAGGCTGGAGCGTTATCGAAGCCTGGAAGCGGCTTGATACCGAATGGCAGTACTACGTGAGGCTGCTGCAACAGGAATGCCGGCACCTGATCGAAGCCATCGAAGAAGCGGCACCACCGTTCTAGCCAAGCACCAAGAGGGGCACAAACGTCCCTCGGCTTTAGCCGCCTGTCGGCGGTCAGGCGCTGGCTATGCAGTGAAAGTCTTTGCTCACTCGGTTACCGGTGGTTTACTGTCTGCGGCTCATTAAACACGGCTTTGCCGCAGCGGGTGTGACCCAGGCCCTTGCCGGGGGTATCGATTTAATAGATGCGGACAACGCTGGCTTTAGTGCGACGAGGGTCGTTGCAGCGGCGCTTGTGGGCGGCACAGCCTCGGTGGTCTCTGGAGGCAAATTTGCCAATGGGGCGATAACCGCGGCGTTTTCCAGGGCCTTTAATCATGAGAATCATCCTACTGCACAAAAGAGCAGATCTCCGCTAGATGAGGCTATTGGTAACGCTCATTCGCGACTTGATGCTCTTAGACGTGGCCTTGAAGATGCAAACTCAATTTGGGAAGGTCAACACTTAGGAATGTATGTATATGAGGTCGATGGGAAGTATATTCTATCACAACCCTTTCCAGCAGACGTGGAGGGTGGTTATTTGATTAACCCAGATAATCAAGGGTTTGCGGGCACCTCATTTTCTGTTGATCTTGACGAAGTAAATATAGCTGCTGTAGCTATTAATGATGTAACTGGGACATGGCGGTCTCCAGAACAATGGAGTAAAGGGGTTTATCTAAACTGGTCTAGTCAAATTGATGGGCCTGTTTCTGTGACTATTAATAATAATAGTTATCCTTGGTATAAAACTAGCTGGAGATTTCAACAGGATCAATGTATGAGAACTGGATGGAAAGATGGGCCATGTTGACAAAAACGATTGCTAAAATTATCTATGTAGGGCTAGTCAGTTTACTTGCTTGTAATGTACAGGGAGGTGAATTAGCGAAGCATGTATCAATTTATAAGCTCATAGTCGAGCCTGAAAAATATGATGGCCAGCTTGTGATGGTGTCCGGTTATATTGGTGGAAGGAATGGTCCTAGTAGAGGCTTGTTCGTTAGGAAAATTGATGCATTAATTACTAACACGGTGAACAAAATAAATTTTGATAGATCTTCTGCATCTGAAGCTGTATTTGAAAAATGTCCATGGTCTTATGCGACTATCGTTGGGAATTTTTCAGTTTCACCTGCCGCTGGTAAATTATCATTAAAAAATATTCGATCTGTTAGCTCCTTTGATATCTCTAATGAGGAGCAAGAGGTTAAACGCCTATCTTGCTATCATGAATAGTCGGAATCAGTATGGATCTGGAGCAATTTTCACGCTGCATATAAGCAATAAACTATGATTAATAAAATTTTTTTTAGTGTGATTTTGATCTTAAGTTCTGTTTTTGTTCAGAGTGATGAAGTGGTAAATCAATTTAATAAAAAAGAGTTTATTTCTCACTTAAATGAAGATATGGATAGGTTGTATAGTTTGTCTCAATCAAAGACGTACGACAAAAATTCTTCGTGTAAAGAAGCTGAGATACTGCGTAAATATTTTTTGAAAGACCCTGTTGTAGAAGCGAATAATGCAATAGATAAAGGTGAGCTAAAATACTTGGTTGTCAGTGGACCGCAGTTAGAGATAGTTGCGGATGGGATGCTAGAGACGATAAGTCGGCAGTTAATAAATAGTGGGAAATTTGAAGTTGTTGAGGGAGTTGCCGATAGTGTCTCTTGTGGTGAACAGCTTTATCTAACGAGATATGCTCATTGGTATATCTATGTATATAACTCGGTTTTGTATATTAATTCTGTGAGTGCTATTCAAGATACACGCAGATAGGGAGATATGAAACACATACTGGATATCCGGTGCACAGAGATATACCGGAAAAAAGGGAAGACTTGGGCTTTCTTCAAATCGTAATCTTACTGAACCGAATAAAAGCCCCGGCAGAATAACCTGCCGGGGCTTTTATTCGGGTATGCGTCCAGCGCCGAGCCTCATACTTCACAATCATGCTTTCCAGCAGTTCGCGGATAATCAACTGTTCCTCGTCCGCTTTGTCTCCGCAGATCCGCTGATTGATGGGGTGACTTCGGTCCAGGGCTACAACCGCTACGCCTATGTGCACAATAATCCGCTGACTTATACGGATCCTTCGGGGTATAGTTCTTGGAATAAGTACCGGGACTCTGTGGTGAAGCCGGTGGTCGCCGTGGCCATTGCCATTTGGACCGGGGGACAGTCTCTCGTGGCCCTGCAAGGTACAAATTATGCAGCGGCGGTGGGCTGGGCCGCTGCCGGCGGCGCCGCGGCGGGAGCGGTGCAAAGTGGCACGGTGAAGGGGGCCTTTTTTGGTGCCTTTAGTGCTGTGGCATTTATGGGCATTGGCAATGCCTTTCAGGGGGCGACATGGGCAACGAAAGGGGTTGTCCGCAAAGGCATCATGGGTACGGGCCTGAACGGCTATGGCTATGCAGCGAAAGTCTTTGCTCACTCGGTTACCGGTGGTTTACTGTCTGCGGCTCAGGGAGGGAAGTTTAAACACGGCTTTGCTGCAGCGGGTGTGACCCAGGCCTTTGCCGGGGGGATAGATTCAATAGATGCTGGCAACTCTGGCTTTAGTGCGGCGAGGGTAGTTGCGGCGGCGGTTGTAGGCGGTACAGCCTCTGCAGTATCGGGTGGTAAGTTTGCCAATGGGGCGATAACCGCGGCGTTTTCCAGGGCTTTTAATGATGAGAATCATCCTACTGCACAAAAGGGTAAAGCTCTAACAATAGGATTCCTTGGGGCGGGAGGTGAGAATAGTGGAAATAATGTTTCTTTTAAAAAGTATATAGAAAGCCTTGGTGGAAATGTTATGTCTATGAGTGAAGCAAAAGAAGCAATACTCAATGCAGCAGAGGGAACAGAAATTAATTTGCTAGGTTATAGTCGTGGAGGTAATGCTGCCGTTCGTTTAACAAATTGGGCCGGTAAGCAAGAAATCAATATTAATAATTTAACTACGTTCGATCCTCATAGCCTCAGAGGAAATTTTGTTCTCAAATATAATAACGTAAATACGGCCACCAATTATTACCAACGTAATCCGACGACTGGTGGGTTTGGAATTTTGCCCTTGGGGACAAATCCATACTTAGGTCGCTCTGTTAGTTCTCAGTTCATAACGGTCGGAGGTCAGAACTATACAGGTAATACAAATGTTAATCATATCAACATTGTTTCTTATGTTACTGGATTTTAGGTGAGCCAATGAAATTTTCCACGCATTACATAATTGTATTTACGGTATTTATATTAAGCTTTGCCAGCACAATTGTGAGAGGTGATGATGTGAATATTTCAGGGGTAGTTGTTGATGATGTGTCAGGTTTCCCTCTGGGAAAAGTAAATGTAGAGCTTTATTTTTTTGAGCAGGGGAGTATTTTTAAAATGGGTACTTATAAGCTTTTCAAACAAGTAGAATCTTCGGATGAAGGTAGATTTGATTTTGCTGTGGAAGAGGGTGAAAGCATTCAGATTAAAACCAAAAACTCTGGTGCTCCATTATATGGTGGTCTTATAACGATCGACAAAGTTTCACAAGATAAATCAGATATAGTTATAAGGCATAAATCAAATAAGAAGTAGCTCTAAGCCCAGAAGGTTATGAGTAGCCCCCCATAAGTTGCACAAAAGGGGAATACTACTGAAAACTGGTTCTTCCCTGGTGAACATAAGTATACGCATGTATCACCAGTCGTTTGTTCAGCGAGCGCAGAAGGTTGCACGCAGGCAGCTATCGTAAATACTCTAAACAGAGTTGGTGCTCACCCTAATCAAGAAAAACCGTTTGTTCCTGGTCAACCTTATACTGCGGATGCAGATATCCCAGGCCCATTTGGAAAAGACCCAATTAACACTTTTGCTCTTTATGACTCCAATGGAAATCAAATTGGTTTAACTAATGTAACAACACCAGATCATGCTCTTCATCCTGGTTTTGTTGAGCGGACAGTAATTAATATAAATGGCTCATTCCATATCCAAACTTATGGTGGTGGAACTGGTCCGTTAGGAGGACCAAATAATTGGCTAGATGGATTTGTTTGGGGGCCAGTTGATAATAACGTGATAAAACAATTTCAATAGAGACCAAGTGAATGGATAATTTTATGGAATCAATATTTGTATTGTCCGGACATATTGTAAGTAATGTTGGAGGCTTGGTTGCGATATTGTTAATTGGATTTCTTCCGCTCTATGTGTTTTTCTTCGTATGTTATAAAAGGAAAATTGCAATTAAGTCTGCATTGCCGATTGCCTCTTTGGCTTTAGCGGGTATGTTGTCTTTATTTTTAATTGCAGTTTTTGCAATGACAGCAATGACCTTGGGAGCATGGGGCTAAATTGAGTTGCTAAAGGTGCTTTTCCTAAAGCCCTGGCATCCGCTGGGGCTTTTTCGTTTTAATTGCTTATGGAAAAACATCCGGCTAAGGTAAAACCCGCGTCGGGGCAAAAAAATGGTAAAGAGCCAGTGGCTCCGGGAAAAATGGTTCCTAACTCTTTGATTGCGCTAGGGAAAATGGAAAGTTAAGGTGCGACCGGTCTCGGGGTGATGTCTTTGCACAAAAGGGATCTAGGACCGCTTATGTTGGCGGTTTTATGGATGATAAAAATGAATTTGTTAAAAGCATGTATGAAGCTTATGGCAAAGAAGGAGATATATATTTCGAGCATCATCAGAAGAAAGAATTAGCTGCTTGGATTGATGAAAATAATTCTGAATATTCGCTAACAGTAATTGGTCATAGTTATGGTGGTAATTCTGCAGCAAGAGTAATCGCTGCTGGCCATCGTGTAGATCACTTAATTACAGTTGATCCTGTTGGTCGATTTAAACCTAATTTTACGAATGTAGCTATATACTCGGAAACATGGACAAATTACGTGGCTACCGGTGGTGGTATGAATAGGAATAACCTTGTCGCTAGAGCTGGTGGTTGGTATGGGCATAAGCCGGAATGGTATGCAGATGCTCATATTCTAATTAATAAAGATCATGTGGAAATATGCTTCCAGTATTGTAGGCCTTAGTATGAAATTAGTTATTCATTGTCTAGTGGTTTTGGTTGTAGTTTATCCTCTAGTAGGTTGTGGTGAAAAACAAATTGAACTATCAAACATTCGTATGGAGAAAATTGATCGCTTAGAAGCAAAAAAACTAATTCCTGACGATCAAAGATTACCTTTTAATGTTAGGCAGTCTGTTTCAATTTCAATTGTTGAATTCGATTTTGACAAAAAAAAGCTAGAAGTCCTCCCTGAAGAGGGAGGGGTGCTTAAGGTGGAATTGCTTAGGTGTTTGAATGGTGAGCAGCGAGCAACATCATTTATTTATGCTAGAAAAATAAATGTCTCTCTGAGTACTAATAAACGGGAAGCACTTCTGCCGGTGGGTGAAGCGTACTTTTTTGTAGATAGTTCTTTGGTAGAAGATACTTGCTTTACGGTTGTATTTAAGAGTTTAAGTCGCACTACTAAGTCTACTATTTACAGGCTCCCTTAATCTGAAGCCTGTTTCTGGCCCCTCTTAAAAAGCCCCACTGGTGACCCCAGCGGGGCTTTTTGTTTAACCGATCTGCCGCTTGGTATCCCAGCGCCGGGATTGATACTTAATAATCATCCCGTCCAACAACTCCTTGACGATCTCTTTCTCTTCCGTTGGCAGTTGGCTGATAGCTTCAAATTGCAGCCTTAGCTGCTCATCCGGTCCGCGCTCGTCTTCATCGAATACCAGAGAGTCAATGGTGATACTCATGGTGACAGTAATCTGGCCGGCAGCCAAACTGCCACCCAGGAGGTGCGCTACGATGATGCCGGCAATATCACCTATAAAACGGGCGTCGGTAGCTATGAGTACAGTGGCCCACGCCCTCATGCCGTAACCAAAGCCGGCAATACCAGTTATCACTACGACGACAACGGCAATATGAGTAGCGACTCAGGCAGTCGTACGCTGGATTACACCGTCTTTGATAAACCCAGCCTGATTAGTAAAGGTGGCCACGATACGCGCTTCTCTTACGGCCCGGACCGCAGCCGTTTCAAGCGGGTGGATGACAACGGCAAAGGCACAGTGACCACCTTGCAGATCGGCAGCGTCGAGAAAGTGATTGAGCGCAGCACCTCCGGTGCTTTTATAAAGAGCTTTTATCGCCGCAATATTGCAGGGGTTGCTATCGAGCGTATCGAGCTGAATGCATCGGATGAAATTGCCGGTACCAGCACCCGGTATTTACACAAAGACCTCCAGGGTTCCCTGGATGTTATTACCGATAGCACCGGTCAGGTTGCCAAAGATGCTGCCGGTAACAAACTGGTTTACAGCTTTGATGCCTGGGGCAAACGCCGCAATGCACTGAGCTGGGAACAAATTGCCGGCGCGCCTGCAAATACGGTTAGCGCCCTCAGTGTGGGAGCCTTCAATCACCTGAGTAGCAATCGCGGTTATACCGGCCATGAAATGCTGGATGAGGTGGGCCTGATCCATATGAACGGACGGGTCTACGACCCGACCCTGGCCCGCTTTGTCTCCGCAGATCCGCTGATCGATGGGGTGACTTCGGTCCAGGGCTACAACCGCTACGCCTATGTGCACAACAACCCGCTGACTTATACGGATCCTTCGGGGTATAGTTCTTGGAATAAGTACCGGGACTCGGTGGTGAAGCCGGTGGTCGCCGTGGCCATTGTCATTTGGACCGGGGGACAGTCTCTAGTGGCCCTGCAAGGTACAAATTATGCAGCGGCGGTGGGCTGGGCCGCTGCCGGCGGCGCCGCGGCGGGAGCGGTGCAAAGCGGTACGGTGAAGGGAGCCTTTTTTGGTGCCTTCAGTGCTGTGGCATTTATGGGCATTGGCAATGCCTTTCAGGGGGCGACATGGGCAACGAAAGGGGTTGTCGGCAAAGGTATCATGGGTACGGGCCTGAACGGCTATGGCTATGCAGCGAAAGTCTTTGCTCACTCGGTTACCGGTGGTTTACTGTCTGCGGCTCAGGGAGGGAAGTTTAAACACGGCTTTGCCGCAGCGGGTGTGACCCAGGCCTTTGCAGGAGGTATAGATTCAATAGATGCTGGCAATGTTGGCTTTAGTGCGGCGAGAGTCATTGCAGCAGCGATCGTTGGCGGTACAGCCTCTGCAGTATCGGGTGGTAAGTTTGCCAATGGGGCAGCTACGGCGGCTTTCGCTATGGCGATGAGCTCTTTAGGCCAAAGAGGAACTCCAGAAGGTGCCCCAAATCAGGAAAGTATTGATCGAGTTAATGCCATTCCGGATTCTCTTGAGGAGCGCCAAGCTATATATGCTGAAGGTCTAGAGGCTGCGCAGAATGTTGATGCGGCAAATATTGATGCGGATTTAGAGACGATTATGCTCGGTCGTCGAAGCGGAAATGGTTGGGATTATCAAGGGTTTTCAACTAAGTCTGATGCCATCGCTTTTTTGGAGGCTAATTCTAGCTGGGGTATTGTGGATGGAATTCACTTTGGCGGTAACAGCATAGGTATTTATGCAGGAGCCACTGCTTCGGGAACTACGCTGCGAAGTGGCTCAATGTTAAAAGCCTACCTGCTAAGCGGAAGAACTTTCTCGACTAACATGACTGGAGTTGAGAACGTTATTCAAACCCTTGCACACGAAACCGGTCACGCTGCTGGTATTTCTCATGGTAATGCCATGCTGAATCGAGAGTTCAAGGCTATACGACAGTACCGAAGAGGATTTTGATATGCGTGCAAGTTTTTGCTTATTCCTTTTTCCTCTTTTTATTTTTGGTTGTGGTGCAGTACCGGTAGCCTCAGCTACGGAGTCTGTAGTTAATGAGGCGTTTATTACTGGTGAGGTTGCTAAGATTCCAGCATCGGACGCAAAAGAGCTTGGGATTAAAGTTGAGGTCGAGAAAAATACTGAGTCGGTATCGACTGTTTCTTTGCTGCTTTCTAGCGATTTGTCTGAGTCTGTGAAGCGAGGCGACGTGGAGATCTCTGGAAATGTATTCTCCCTTGCTGGAGAACTAATCGTAAGCACGCCCCCGATATCAAAATCTGCAGATTTTAATGTGAAGAAAGGCTTAATCTTCCGAATTTCTTTCGTTTCCAAAAGGGATATCGGTGTGTACAAAGCTGGTACGACCTATCTATTTGATTTAATTGATTATTAGCGGCTCTTGTTTTAGTCGTTGAGCACACAAAGTTGGCTTTAGTGCGACGAGAGTCATTGCAGCCGCGATCGTTGGCGGTACAGCCTCTGTGGTATCGGGTGGTAAGTTTGCCAATGGGGCCTTTTGCTTCATTGATGAGCTCGATAGGGCAGGATAGGCAAAGAAAGCCCTCTACATCCTATGATTCAGCAGGTGGAACGGAAAGTGTTGTACCAGAAGGAGAGAGGCAGGCTTATCTTGATAAACGATTAAGTGAATTTAAGAAAATAATTAGTGAAACGGAATATCCTTCGAGTTATGCGAGACCTAATGCTGAAAAACTAACGGTTAGTTACGATAGTTCTTATCGTGGTTTTGCTGTAATTAATTCAAGATCAGGAGAGATCACTGTTGATCCAAGATTTTTTACTGCCCTTGGCGCTCCGGTAGAGGCTACGCCTGCACAAGCAGTATTTATTAAGTCTTTAAATGCCAGTCAATATGAAATGTTTGTTTTTAGACATGAATTGGCTCATATGCATCCATCCAACATCAAAATGGTAAACAATTGGGTTGATCCTGTACCTTCCCGTGAGACTGCTCCCTGGGAAAAAGATGCTACTTCGAGGGCTGTAAATTGGGCGAGGAGAGTTTATACAGACTAATTTCCTTACATTGATTTTATATTTAGCTTTAATGTCTTCTGCAATTGCAGATCAAAGAGAGTTATCTTTCAGAATTCAAGGAGGGAGTGAAATTCCAATGAACATTGACTTTTATAAAAATGGTCAATTCCATAATAATGAGTACGATGTTAGTTGGAATTATACGGTTTGTGAAAATAGTAAAAGGTACAAATGTATTGTAACGTCTACCCCATTTTTAGTTTTCTCTGTTCCTAAGATTCCTTTATCAAAAGGTGACAAGTGGGAGTTCTCTGGGTATAGGTTTGAAGTGTTGTCGGAAAATGGTGGTGCGGGGGAAAAATTATATTTTATAGAATCAAAAGCTACTGATGATTTGAAGCGTAAGCTAACCGGGAGTAAGTCATCTTTTTCTTTGCAAAGGACGGTGTTTTTATATTCATTGGCTGAGGGGCTTGTGTCCTTTAATAAATATTTTGATAGCGCAACGGAAAGTTGGACGATTATTAAGCCCTAAAATTCCAGTTAACCGCCATTATTGGTAGCTGAGTTCGGCACTAGCTTTAGTGATTAGTTTCTGATGTTAGCAGGATAATCTGCCGGGGCTTTGTTGTTTTTGTGGGTCAGCAAAACCGCCTGAGCTGTTGCTCGATCTTGTCAAGCCCTGTTTGGTGAATGTCGGGAAACCTATCCACGGCGGCCACCAGCTCCCGCGCCGTTGGCGCAATCCAGGTAATGGCCTCCAGTGTGTCCCGATGTTGCCGGGCTAGGTCTTGCCAATGCCAGATAGGTTCATGATGAAAATCCGGTTGCGCAGATGGCAGATGCGCTGAAAGCGTCGGGAAAGGTTGTTGCGGGTGCGCAGGCGGCGGGGCATTTCTGGGAAGGCAGTTTTTAGCAGGCGAGGCCACAGTACCTGTTTATAGCGCCGATCCAGTAGGCTGGTCCAGAATCCAAAACTGAGTTCCGCGATCACGCGTCCGGCATCCAAACCACCCAAAGCCTGCTGCAAACCGGCAGCAGCGGAGTCAGCACCAGCGAACAAATTGCCGCCGCGTTCATAACGGAGCGCATGGAATACCTGCCGCAAGGCTGGAGCGTTATCGAAGCCTGGAAGCGGCTTGATACCGAATGGCAGTACTACGTGAGGCTGCTGCAACAGGAATGCCGGCACCTGATCGAAGCCATCGAAGAAGCGGCACCACCGTTCTAGCCAAGCACCAAGAGGGGCACAAACGTCCCTCGGCTTTAGCCGCCTGTCGGCGGTCAGGCGCTGGCTATGCAGTGAAAGTCTTTGCTCACTCGGTGACTGGTGGCTTACTCTCAGAAGCGCAGGGAGGGAAGTTTAAACACGGCTTTGCTGCAGCGGGTGTGACCCAGGCCTTTGCCGGGGGGATAGATTCAATAGATGCTGGCAACTCTGGCTTTAGTGCGGCGAGGGTAGTTGCGGCGGCGGTTGTAGGCGGTACAGCCTTGGTGGTCTCTGGAGGCAAATTTGCCAATGGGGCGATAACCGCGGCGTTTTCCAGGGCCTTTAATCATGAGAATCATCCTACTGCACAAAAGAGCAGATCTCCGCTAGATGAGGCTATTGGTAACGCTCATTCGCGACTTGATGCTCTTAGACGTGGCCTTGAAGATGCAAACTCAATTTGGGAAGGTCAACACTTAGGAATGTATGTATATGAGGTCGATGGGAAGTATATTCTATCACAACCCTTTCCAGCAGACGTGGAGGGTGGTTATTTGATTAACCCAGATAATCAAGGGTTTGCGGGCACCTCATTTTCTGTTGATCTTGACGAAGTAAATATAGCTGCTGTAGCTATTAATGATGTAACTGGGACATGGCGGTCTCCAGAACAATGGAGTAAAGGGGTTTATCTAAACTGGTCTAGTCAAATTGATGGGCCTGTTTCTGTGACTATTAATAATAATAGTTATCCTTGGTATAAAACTAGCTGGAGATTTCAACAGGATCAATGTATGAGAACTGGATGGAAAGATGGGCCATGTTGACAAAAACGATTGCTAAAATTATCTATGTAGGGCTAGTCAGTTTACTTGCTTGTAATGTACAGGGAGGTGAATTAGCGAAGCATGTATCAATTTATAAGCTCATAGTCGAGCCTGAAAAATATGATGGCCAGCTTGTGATGGTGTCCGGTTATATTGGTGGAAGGAATGGTCCTAGTAGAGGCTTGTTCGTTAGGAAAATTGATGCATTAATTACTAACACGGTGAACAAAATAAATTTTGATAGATCTTCTGCATCTGAAGCTGTATTCGAAAAATGTCCATGGTCTTATGCGACTATCGTTGGGAATTTTTCAGTTTCACCTGCCGCTGGTAAATTATCATTAAAAAATATTCGATCTGTTAGCTCCTTTGATATCTCTAATGAGGAGCAAGGGGTTAAACGCCTATCTTGCTATCATGAATAGTCGGAATCAGTATGGATCTGGAGCAATTTTCACGCTGCATATAAGCAATAAACAATGATTAATAAAATTTTTTTTAGTGTAATCTTGGTCTTAAGTTCTGTTTTTGCTCAGAGTGACGAAGTGGTAAATCAATTTAATAAAAAAGAGTTTATTTCTCACTTAAATGAGGATATGGATAGGTTGTATAGTTTGTCTCAATTAAAGACGTACGACAAAAATTCTTCGTGTAAAGAAGCTGAGATACTGCGTAAATATCTTTTGAAAAACCCTGTTGTAGAAGCGAATAATGCAATAGATAAAGGTGAGCTAAAATACTTGGTTGTCAGTGGACCGCAGTTAGAGATAGTTGCGGATGGGATGCCAGAGACGATAAGTCGGCAGTTAATAAATAGTGGGAAATTTGAAGTTGTTGAGGGAGTTGCCGATAGTGTCTCTTGTGGTGAACAGCTTTATCTAACGAGATATGCTCATTGGTATATCTATGTATATAACTCGGTTTTGTATATTAATTCTGTGAGTGCTATTCAAGATACACGCAGATAGGGAGATATGAAACACATTCTGGATATCCGGTGCACAGAGATATACCGGAAAAAAGGGAAGACTTGGGCTTTCTTCAAATCGTAATCTTACTGAACCGAATAAAAGCCCCGGCAGAATAACCTGCCGGGGCTTTTATTCGGGTATGCGTCCAGCGCCGAGCCTCATACTTCACAATCATGCTTTCCAGCAGTTCGCGGATAATCAACTGTTCCTCGTCCGCTTTGTCTCCGCAGATCCGCTGATTGATGGAATCACCTCGGTCCAGGGCTACAACCGCTACGCCTATGTGCACAACAACCCGCTGACTTATACGGATCCTTCGGGGTATAGTTCTTGGAATAAGTTCAGGGACGCCTTTGTCAATGGCCGGGATGTAATGCGCTATCTCGGCAGCAAACCGCTGCTGAATGCTGTCGCCCAGATAGCACTTTGTGTCTCTATGGGGCCTAGCTGTCCTGGTGCGCTGGCAGCTTACAGTGCGGCGCAAACTTATCATGTTACCGGTGAGATCGGCCGGGCCTTTGCGAATGGCGTACTCGCAGCAGCTTCAGCGGCAGCCTTCAGTGGTATGCCCGGGGCTGGAGTACGACCAATATTACCATTCGCGGTGTGATCGGGGGGGTGTTGTCGCAGATCGGCGGGGGCAAGTTTGGCCACGGCTTTATTTCAGCGGGGGTCGGTGGTGGTTTTGCCCAGGATACCCATGTGATGGTGAAGATGGCGGTTACAGGGCTGGTATCCGAGGCTACTGGTGGTAAGTTCTCAAATGGTGCCGCAACGGCGGCTTTTGCGGCGGCGGTGCAAGCTTTATCTCAAGATGATATTCCAGTAGCCGGGGAAGGTGAAGGAACAGGTGGCCAGGGTCAAGGTGATTACTCACAAGTAGAACAAGAAATAGCTGAAGCCTTGGGAATTGACGGAGAATATACTATTGTAAAAAAACGGAAATCGGAAATTTTCTCCGTTACCAAAGATAAAAATGCTCATGGGACAGTTCAGCGTGGCAAAGATGTCAATTATGAAATATGGATAGATAAAAGCTACAGGGGGAAAGATTATTGGACTTTAGTCTACCATGAGATGCGCCACGTTTGGCAAAAGGCAAATGGACTAACTTTACCGAAAAATTATTTCCCTGCCGGTCTTAACAATCGTCAAATACGGATTGTTAGAAATATGCTTGAGTATGACGCATGGAGGTATACTAAATATATTTCGCATACATCAGGAGTCGGATTGAGCAACGCCTGGATTTCTGAAAGATTTAATTATTATAGCGGCAGGCATTTTGATCAAAGTATTTTAGGGCGAGGAATGCCTCCTGTAGAAATAACGTGCTGTAATTGACTGGTAAAAGATAAAAAAGATAGATAACCACTTTATTGATTTATAGATTTTTTAAGAGACTGTAATGGTGAAATATTTTTTAGTCACTGTGTTGTTTTTAATGGCTGCACAAAGTTGCGCTATTAATTCTCAAGTAAGTTTTGCTACAAATGAGTCAGATATTGATGGGTGTAGCTATTTGGGAAGTGTAAGCACCAGTGGAAAAACAGAAGTTCAGGCAAAGAAGGATGCTTTGCAGCAATCAAAAAAAATTGGTGGTGACATTTTATTAGATGAGCCTGGTGTGGAATTAGCATTTTCTCATGGTAAAACTAATGACGGTCAATATTTCACATACTATGGGAGGGTATATACCTGTAAAAATAGAGATTGACGTGAATATTTGGGGGCGGAGTAAAATTTTGACGCATTTTTATTAATGGGGCGACCACTGCTGCATTTGCTGCTTTGATGAGTGAGGCAGCTGCCGGTTCAATTAATGGTAATGGAGATGGAGGGTTGAATGAACCTGGAGGAAGTGGCGGCAAGTTCAAAGCACCTGTGAATGTGGATGAGTCGGTAGCCTATTCATCGAGATCAGAGGCGCTAGCAGCAGCAGACGCTTCTGTAGCTGCTATGGGCGATGCTTATGAGTGGTCGAGTTTCGTCGTTGAAAAAGGGGGACTTTACTATACGACACACCCCACAACTTCACTACTTCAACATGGTGTAAGGTACGATGGCGCAAGTCTTCAACGGTTATATGATGATGGATTTTCCATTAAAGTTGTCCACCATAACCATCCCACGAACCCTTATTTCTCCGATTCAGACCGGAACTTCTCTGGAGGTGTAAGGCTTTCAAATATGACCACCAATAGTTTTGTGGTTACTTTGCGTCATGGTAATTCATTTAGGTATGTGACATCGATGATGTCGAGTATGAGCGATCGTGCTATAAGACAAAATTATGGCCTAACATCAAGACAAGTAAAGCTCCAGAAATTGAGCGGACGTATTGTTAAAGGACAAGTGTGTAATAATTATGGCTGTTAAGAAAAGTGTTTTAGTTGTATATGTTATTACTCTGCTATTTAGTCAGTATGCATATTCATGTGAAGGAGACGTTTGCTCTGAGCACTTTATCTATAAACTGTATGACTCTGTAGCCGATTATTATGATGCTGACGCTGTAAAGGAATACAGAGAGGTATTTCTTTCAGAGAAATCGACTATCGAAGATCAAAAAAAGTTGGCAGAGAGGTTTATAAATGAAACACCAGGGTATCATCAGTTCGTTGAAGACTATTACTATTTTCTAGGATTTGACTTGGATGAGAGTTCATTTGCTAATCTTGTGATTTCCGCAATATTTGAAGAGGGTGCAACAAAAACCTCTTTTGAATACGCATTGCTACGCTCTCATGCTGCATATACCTATAGAACTAGAGTGAACGAGATACTCTACAGGAAGGCACCTAAGAAATGTGGCTTTAGTAAAGTTATTATTCTGGGTGACGTTATTACAAATAGCGGAGATCCTATAGGTTGGCTTGATTTAGCGGATACCAATCATAAATTGATACGGTGTGCATCAGATAATCGTATTTGGTCTTATTCTTTGAGCAAAAAGCGCTGGCAAGAAATTACGCCAAGTCGAGCGGAAGGGTTGCTTTCTGATGTGGTTGAAGATGAATCAGATGCCGCTGCAATAGAAACTTTAGTGAGTATTGTTAGCGCCCGGCGGTAACTTCGCAAATGGCGCTGCGACGGCGGCCTTTGCGGCGGTTGTAAGTAGTGCTGCTGAAGCGAGCCAAGGTGGCGAAAGCCTAGAAGCTAAGTCCTAAACGTGTAAAAGTGTTTCTCATTGTCGTAAGGTATTTGAGAATGGGTACCGGCTTAAATGGGTATGGCTATGCAGCGAAAGTCTTTGCTCACTCGGTTACCGGTGGTTTACTGTCTGCGGCTCAGGGAGGTAAGTTTAAACACGGCTTTGCCGCAGCGGGTGTGACCCAGGCCTTTGCAGGAGGTATAGATTCAATAGATGCTGGCAATGTTGGCTTTAGTGCGGCGAGAGTCATTGCAGCCGCGATCGTTGGCGGTACAGCCTCTGCAGTATCGGGTGGTAAGTTTGCCAATGGAGCGATAACCGCGGCGTTTTCCAGGGCTTTTAATGAAGAGAATCATCCTACTGCACAAGAGAAGTGGAAACAGCGCTACGAGTTACTTAGATTTAAAGTTTTTAAAGGTGTCCAGGAAGGATCCGATACGCCTATTCAGTTAAGTCAGCTAGATATAATTACTATCGCAGAGTATATGAGCATTAAGGCTGATGAAATTAACCCTCTAAATATTTCTGAATTTTCAGAAAATTTTATTAGCAAGGCGGATACATTTCTATATGGATATGCTAATCAAGAATTTTATGTTGATAATATTGGGGTCTTCAAAGGGGGTGAAATAAACTATATTGGTGTTGGTGTATTTGCTGGGCGTTATGGATTTTCTGAAGCTACTCTAAATACACTCGTAGGCGCTTGGAATGTAAATGATGTTCTTGCTGGTAAAGGAAGCTACAATTTATATCAGGCACAAGCCGGGGGGCTTTGGTCAAGATTTGGTCGAGACTATTACAATATTAAGTGATGATGTAAATGAATAATAAGCTTATTAAACTTACTGTTATTTTTTTTCTCGGGCTACTCCTAATTGCATCATATTTTGTGGTTCAGTTTATTTCGGCTACTAAATCCCCTTGCTCTAATTTGCGGTCTTTATCTAAAGATGAAGTGTTATTGGAGCAGTTGTGGAGTGGTGTGGAAAATGTACTTAGTAATTTCTCAGATTATCGAGTAGATCACTCAAGAGTTGGATTGATGTACGCTGAGGATGCGTATAATAATTTTGATATTGATTGGGGATTATTTGATATTCCCGTTAATGTTGCTTCACTAGAATTTTATGGAAGAAATATCGATTATGGTCATTTTGACGTCTCACAGGTTGAGAGTATAAAAGTTGGTTATGGTTATAGATACTATTTGAAATTTAAACTAGCTCCCCACTCGGTTGGTGCAGATCAAGAAAAAGTAAATGATAAATTAAGATATACGGAAGTTCTTATTGAGTGTAGGGAGTAATTGCACAAAAAGGGTCGACCGGTAATTTTTCTCCTGTCCAGGAACCTATTTTGATGAAAATGGTGTTCCAGTTACCGTTGGGGTCGGGCCGTTTGGTAACACAGTTAGCGCAGATGGTACGACAGCCTATAGTTTTGATTCTAATACTGGGACGTTAATTAATCTGATAGCGACCGGTACAGCTGGACAGGTGTGCGCTATTGTTTGTCTAGCTCCGATAGCAAAATGTTTACAACTACTACTCAGGAGTTATGTTTCAGTGACGTCCTGGGCGGGGATAGGACAAACGGCTGATTTAGCTGCGTGACGTTGGATTATGGTTGGCGGCGCAACACGTTGGAATTATTTCAAAACGATGCTTTGGGGGCCTCAAGTAAGAGGTGGGCAGCTTATATTAAGAGGCTACCGTCAGAATCCCTTCTCAAACTCTATTACTGGCACTTTACCTAGGTCACAAGTGAAGTGGCCCGCTGGGGCAGAGATGTGGAGGGGGATATTTGGGCCGCGGCAAATTAAATAGAGGATTTTTTATATGCTTTTTGTCTTTTATGTTTGTGCTGCCTTGTTAGCGTTGAAGTTGTTATGGAATTTGATAATTCCAATATCAGTAACTTTTTTTTGGTCGAAAGATGAACGTAAAAATAGAGGGGTGTCACTTGCACCTATTGAGTTTTTGATTCTTCTTGTAATAACTGCGCTTTCTTTTTTTGATGAGAGACTGTCTATTTTAGGTGTAAATGGCTTTGCTTTATTTGGCGTTGGTGTTATTGCCATAGTGGCCACCTATGTATTCATATATATCTTTTTATGCTTATTTAAAGGGCGGTTTTCTGATTGAATTTTACTGAAAAGTAATTGCCGGAATCATCATAATAGTATGAAATCAAGACACCCATAGCTTAGAGAACGGTGCACAGCCAGTTTCTGAACTCCCACATAGCCCCAAGGATAACTCCGGCGGGGTTTTTTGTTTAACCGACTTGCCGCTTGGCATCCCAATGCCGGGATTGATACTTAATAATCATCCCGTCCAGCAACTCCTTGACGATCTCTTTCTCTTCCGTTGGCAGTTGGCTGATAGCTTCAAATTGCAGACTTAGCTGCTCATCCAGTCCGCGCTCGTCTTCTTCGAATACCAGTGAGTCAATGGTGATACTCATGGCGACAGCAATCTGTTTTAACGCCTCCAGGGAAGGCTGTGTTGCCTCGGCTTCATAGCGCCGAATCGGATTGACATGAACCCCGGTGGCGTCGGCCATCTGTTGCTGGGTCAGCTCGCGCTCACCACGCAGGGTAAAGTCTCTGTATCGCTTGGCGGACGATAGCTTTACTCAAGCAGCCTCAAACTTCTCTTGCTCACCACGGCGCTCTTGAAAAAATAGATTCTCGATAGCTTCCGCTTCTCGCAAGCGCTTAATTTTGTCAAAAAATAATTGAGCTTCAGGAAAGGCGAGTTTGAGATATGCCAGCCACTGCTTGATTCGGTTGCCCAGGTATTTAGCCGGATAAACTTCCCTGGTTGTTTGGTAGTATCCCCAGAGCAGTTCCAATACTTGCTGCCAGGCCATAGGGATATAGTTCTCCCCCGAACAATAGGCTTTAATTTGTAAGCCGAGGTCCGGCCTGGCCAAAAGGCTACGCCCAAACATAAATGCGCTACAGCCTGTTACCTCACGGCACCGCTGAAACTCCTTGAGAGTCCAAATATCGCCATTGGCGATAACGGGTATTTCCAGCTGTTGGCGAATCTCCCCGATATATTCCCAATAAGCGGGTGGCTTGTAACCGTCTACCTTTGAGCGCGCGTGTACTGCCAGTTCATTGGCGCCTCCCGCGGCTGCCGCCATAGCGTTATCCATGTAAGAGGATCTGTCATTAAAACCCAGGCGGATTTTAGCGGTCACCGGGATGCTTTCCGGGACGGCTCGGCGCACAGTGCCAACAATCGCTTCCACGCGATGGGGGCTTTGCAATAAGCAGGCACCGCCATCACTGTTATTGACGGACTTTGCCGGGCAGCCAAAGTTCAGGTCGATAGCTTTTGCCCCAACAGAGACGGCCTTTATGGCATTGGTGGCCATAGCTTCTGGGTTTCCGCCCAACAGTTGCAGGCGCACCGGGGTGCCGGTGGTTGTTTCGGCATCTTGCAGCAGTTCGGGGCAGAGTCTTGTAAATACACGGCGGGGCAACCGGGTGTTTGTCACTCTCACAAACTCTGTGACACAGACATCGACGCCTCCGACAGTTGAGAGCAGTTCGCGCACATGGTGGTCGATAACTCCCTCCATAGGAGCCTGGTAAATCTTTGGCTGCTGGGAATCTGTCTTGTCGGTCATAAAGCTGAAAATGGAGAAATAAAGGCTAAAAGTTGGCGCATATTCTATCAGCTAGTTGGTTAGGTTTTGTAAAAACACTCATTCATACGTAGTTTTATTTAGGAGGATCAGCCTCTATGCGAAGGGGGCGTGCACTAAAATTGAGCATGTTGAACAGTGCGTCACAGTTGCCTCTGAAACCATTAAGTGTTTGATTTTAAAAGCAACTTGTATTGATAATAGATAATTGTTCAAGCTTCCATGCTGCTGAATGGGGCTCAGATAGTAGATAGTTTTGTAAATTGTGCCCAGGGAAGTTTTGGGATGGTTGTATTTGCAAGTCTCGGGAATTAGATTGCGGGACGGATAGGCACATGCGATAGAGGGTTTGAAAAGACTCCTGCAAGGGCGAGGCTGACCTCAAGCTGGCGCAAAAATTATAGGGGCAGGCACGAGTGGGGATGGTTTTGATCGCGCCTGAAAACTTAGGGGGAATAAGATAGTGCAAGATTTACTTTTTCAACAGGGACTGGATATTACGCTGTTCGGGATGGGGATTGTTTTTACTTTCCTGTTATTGCTGGTGATTGGTACCAGTATTATGTCCCGAGTTATCACACGTTATTTTCCCGAGGCCGAGCCGGCCGTATCTTCAACAAACTCCCCATCAGGCGATAACGCGCGTCTGCATGCTGTTATCAAAGCGGCAATCGAACAACATAGAAAAAAACGCTAGCCGTATTAATTCGCATCTGAACAACATTTAATCATTTCTGCCGAGAGAGATAACCCATGACTGAGGTTAAAAAGCCATTGGGGATTACCGATGTAGTCCTGCGCGACGCCCACCAGTCACTGTTCGCAACACGTCTGCGACTGGACGATATGCTGCCCATCGCGGAAAAACTGGATAAAGTAGGATTCTGGTCACTGGAATCCTGGGGTGGTGCCACTTTTGATTCCTGTATTCGCTATCTCGGCGAAGATCCTTGGGAGCGTATTCGTGAGCTGAAAAAAGCTATGCCCAATACGCCCCAGCAAATGTTATTCCGCGGCCAGAATATTCTTGGTTACCGTCATTATGCGGATGACGTGGTGGAAAAATTTGTTGAGCGCGCTGCTGAAAATGGTGTGGACGTGTTTCGTGTGTTCGATGCCATGAATGATATGCGTAACCTGAAAACTGCACTGGCCGCAGTTAAAAAGCAGGATAAGCACGCTCAAGGCACTATCTCTTATACAGTGAGCCCAGTGCATACCATGGATCTATGGGTAGACTTGGGTCGTCAAATTGAGGATATGGGCGCGGACTCCATTGCCATTAAGGATATGGCGGGCCTCTTGCGTCCATATGAAGGTTATGAGCTGGTGACTCGCTTGAAGGCGGCAGTGGATATTCCTATCCATATGCAGTGCCACGCAACGACAGGCCTCTCTACCGCGACAGCTCTTAAGTGTATCGAGGCCGGAATCGACAATGTCGATACGGCTATCAGCTCAATGTCTATGACCTATGGTCACAGCCCTACTGAAGCCTTGGTAGCTATTTTGGAGGGCACTGAGCGCGATACCGGGCTGAATATCAACCTGCTGGAAGAGATTGCGGCTTATTTCCGCGAGGTGCGCAAGAAGTACGTGAAATTTGAGGGGTCTCTGAAAGGCGTGGACTCCCGTATCCTGGTGGCCCAGGTTCCGGGCGGTATGCTGACCAATATGGAGAACCAATTGCGTGAGCAGGGCGCGGGGGACCGCCTCGATGAAGTTCTCGAAGAAATTCCCCGAGTGCGTCAGGATTTGGGGTATATCCCACTGGTAACTCCCACCTCGCAGATTGTCGGCACCCAGGCGGTGCTGAATGTGCTGACCGGCGAGCGTTATCAATCTATCTCAAAAGAAACGGCTGCTGTTCTAAAAGGTGAGTACGGCTCAACTCCTGCCGAGGTCAATAAAGAGCTGCAAACCCGTGTGCTCGACGGAGCAGCTCCAGTCACTTGCCGACCGGCCGACCTGATCACCCCTGAATTGGATAAGCTCACTTTAGAACTGCAGGAGAAGGCCGGCGAGCAGGATATTGCACTCACCAATGGGGAGAGTGAAATCGACGATGTACTCACCTATGCACTCTTCCCGCAGATTGGTTTGAAGTTCCTGAAAAACCGCAATAACCCCGATGCTTTTGAGCCGGTTCCAACCGGAAAGGAGAATAGTGCGGTCAAGAATGATAAAGGTGAGGAGGTCTATACAGTTACTGTAGAAGGGCAGAGTTACACCGTTACAGTTGCGGATGGTGGTGACCTGACTGGTGTTGCTCCGGTAAATGGTATTGCCCCTGTTCCTGCTGCTAATACCAGCCCAATATCTGCAACTGGCGGAGAGCCAGTAAATGCGCCGCTCGCAGGTAATATTTTCAAGGTAATGGTGAAACCAGGTGATCAGGTCAATGAGGGGCAGGCCATCCTGGTTCTGGAAGCTATGAAGATGGAAACTGTGGTGAGTGCTCCCCGAAGCGGTAATGTTGCCAATGTGGCAGTAAAAGAGGGCGATTCCGTGGCGGTGGGTGATGCCCTGCTGTCTATCGCATAGCAGGTAGGAGTCGCAAGTGGATAATTTAATCAGTCTTTGGCAATCGTCCGGCGTTTCTCAAATGGCGCCTGGCCAGTTTGTCATGATTATTGTGGGGCTGGGATTGCTATTCCTTGCCGTTCGCAAAAAATTTGAGCCGCTGCTGCTGGTTCCAATCGGCTTTGGTGGAATCCTGGCAAATATTCCTGGGGCCGATCTGGCACTTTCTGCTGCAGAGACAGCACTGACTCAGGGAGATGCCAGTGTGCTGGCTCAGATGGGGCAGATTCTCGGCTTGGAGAGCGGGGCGAGCTTGGGGGCATTGAAGGAGGCCTTAGGTAGTGCGCCAGCTGCAGTGCAGGTTCAGGCTGCAGAGTTTGCAAGGGATGCCGGTTTCAACAATGGAATGTTGTACAGCTTTTATTCGGTAGCTATTGCTTCCGGTGTGGCACCCCTGGTGATCTTTATGGGGGTTGGTGCCATGACGGATTTTGGCCCGCTACTTGCCAACCCTCGCACCTTGTTCCTGGGGGCAGCCGCTCAGTTTGGTATTTTTGCCACGGTGCTTGGTGCGGTAGGTCTTTCTGTGGCTGGGATTATGGATTTCTCAATTGCTGATGCAGCGGCTATCGGGATTATCGGCGGTGCGGACGGTCCTACAGCCATCTATGTCTCGAGCCTGCTAGCTCCAGATCTCCTTGGTGCAATTGCCGTGGCAGCCTATTCCTATATGGCATTGGTCCCTATGATCCAGCCGCCGATTATGCGTGCCCTGACTACAGAGCAGGAGCGTCGCATTGAGATGGTGCAGTTGAGGCATGTGAGCAAGAGAGAGAAGATTACTTTCCCGCTGTTATTGTTGATCCTGGTTGCCCTGTTCCTGCCGGCGGCAGCTCCACTGTTAGGTATGTTCTGTTTTGGCAACCTGATGAGAGAGTGTGGTGTAGTGGCTCGCTTATCCGACACTGCCCAGAATGCCCTGATCAACATCACTACAATTTTCCTCGGTCTGTCTGTCGGCTCCAAGCTTGCCGCCGATAAATTCCTGGATCCAAAAACCCTCGGTATTCTCGCCTTGGGTATTGTGGCATTTGCTATTGGTACTGCTGCGGGCGTATTGATGGCCAAGTTGCTCAATGTGTTTAGTAAGCACAAAGTGAACCCTTTAATTGGCTCTGCTGGAGTATCTGCTGTACCAATGGCCGCGCGGGTATCAAATAAAGTTGGGCTTGAGTCCAACCCCCATAACTTCCTGTTGATGCATGCAATGGGGCCGAATGTGGCAGGTGTCATTGGCTCTGCGGTTGCAGCCGGAGTGATGATCAGTATGGTGCGTAGCCTTGCGGGTGGTTGATTTATCTGATTAGTAACTTCAAAAAAGGGGCGAGCTTCGGTTTGCCCCTTTTTCGTTGTCCTGCAGTAAGAGACTCGTAATCTAGTCAGAAATTGCAGCCATTTTGGCTGTTGATTTTGTTTACTTTTCGTGGCTTTTTGATAATCGAAGAATAACGAGTCCTCAAAGTACAAATTAGATTTGTGTCAATTTTAATGATGCTTTTTCGCAGGCTTTAGAGGTTCTCTCCCAAAACAAAATTCATTTTGAGTTAAGGTTAATTACGTTATATTTCTTCCAGTTAATTTCGTGCTATAAGAAACTGTATTGGAAGTACAAGTATGCGTAGTTTGCCTCTCCTTATTTCCCTGGCCTTATTCTCTGCTCCAGTCATGGCTCATGACAATCATGTAACCTCACAAGACCTTAGAGAGATTAAGAGGGAGGTTGTAAAGCTTCGCAATGAGGTTCATTCCCTTAGGGGTGAAGATCAGAGTTCAAGTGAAGTTCGCAAGTTGAAGAAAGAGGTTGTGAGGCTTCGTAAGGACATTCGTTCTATGCAAGATATGATTTTGCAGTTACAAACGATGGTTGAGGAACAATCGAATGGAGCGCAAACAGGGGTGGTGCTCCAACCCGTAGAGGAGCGTCCTAAGTGGGCATGCTATATGAAGGATATGCGAGCGGGAGGTATGCATTCTAAAGGGTTCACTCGTGTAGAGGCGAAAGGGAAGTTGCTTGAGACCTGCTCTCAACGCGGCGGAGTCTGTTTCGAAAATAAAATTACCTGTTCTAACGAATAAGTTTTTGGATGATAGGGCCTGCTATCCTGATGATGCTTACAATAAGCGTTTGTAGGCCCTCGTCCGATTTTCCCCCACGGGTTTCCATTGTTAGTCATTTAACTGCTAGAACGCCGCTTTGGCTTACTCCCTTTTTTTACTGAAAATTAAGTTATGGCTTAATCTAGAGTGCGAAGTGGGTATTAAGTAGTCTAAATAGTGCTTTTTTACTTGCTATGTGGTTGCTTTGAGGGGAACCGTAGGATTTATAAAAGCCCGGGAATAGTGCGGCAATAACTTTTTGTGACCACTCTAGGTGAAATTGTATACCCAGTACTTTTTCCTTGAATAAAAATGCCTGGTTTGGACATTGCTCAGATTCGGCTAGGCGCTCGGCTCCAATCGGGATATCAAAATAATAGCTATGGGCTTGAAATACTTTTTCGATATTCAGGTTTAGTTTGTGGGAGCCTTTTATTGGTAGCCAGCCCATCTCTTCCTGATCTAATGGTCGGATGTTTGCCCCCAATATATAGGCAAGAATCTGTGCGCCCAGGCAAATGCCTAATATCGGCACAGCTTGCTCAATATAACCTTTCAACCATTCAATCTCATCGGCAAGCCATGGCAATTTATGGCGATCATCAACGTTCATCATCCCACCCAAGAGAATGATGCCATCAAACTGGCCTTTTGGCAGATGAGAATTTTGTGGGTTTACTGTGGTAAGTGAAACATGATGATCTCGGGCCCAGTCTGAAATATATCCTGCTCCTTCGGTTTCCTCATGTTGGATAATTAAAATATGTTTACCCACTTTATTGAAAGTCCTGTCTTTCAAAATACAGTTGCTTCTTTAAGTCAATGCCTGCCTTTGTCAACTTTTCAGGCCAGCTCTTGCTCGTTAGTGGTTTTTCACTATCAATACTAATTTCTATCGGGGAATTTGGAGTGACGTTGACTAGCAGAATTTGGTCGAAACTAGGGTTGGAAGCTATCTCATGGATCAGTAGTGCAAAATTATTATGTTGTACTAGTTGATAGGAACCATTTCCCCCTTGTCTTAAGGGGTGATCTAGTAATTTTCCTGTTACTTCAAAACGAATAGGATCCTGGCCAGCTTTACCCCCCCTCTCAAAGTGTCCTTTAAATACTCTGGCGGAAAAGGACTTTAACTCTCCACTGCGTAGTTTGTTTAATGAGAATTGTTCGGGCTCAAGCGTGATAAGTTCAGAGCCCTGAACTAAATCGTCCACTTTGACGTGGTCATTGGTTTTAAGTGTAAGAATAATCTGGTGACTGTGGCGCCCGCCATGAAGAGGCATATGAGAAGCTATCAACTGGCCATCTATAGAAAACAGTGCCATACCATGAACGCCGATTGAGTGGTCATTATGGGAGGGAGCTGATGCTAGTGCCGGGGATAAGCTTGATTGAATGAAAATCATCCAGGCCAGAGCAAATTTCTTCATCGGTTACTACTGTGCTTTTCTACGTTTTTGAGACTTAGGGATTCTAGATGTACATTAGTGATGAATCGATTCATTTTACTCAATATTTGATTCCAAAATGGAAATAGAAGCATTAGAGAAATTTCTCGATATTGCCGTTACTGAGAACCTGCAACGTTCTGCTGACCGACTGGACATGACGCCTGGGGGGCTGAGTAAAATTTTGCGCCGTCTTGAGGGGGAGCTGGGTGTACGCCTCTTTGAGCGTGTGGGAAAGCAACTCAAGATCAATGATGAGGGTCGCAGACTACAAAGTCGTGCTAGTGAGATTGTTACTCTTGCCAGGAAAGCCCGGGTAGAAGTTGGCGGTCTTGGTACTCACTTGGAATGCCGGATAGCTGCGCCTGCCATGTTGCAGTTAACTTGGGCTGCACACATCCAGAAGCAAGTAACGATATACCAGCCAAACATACGCCTGTCATTTATATCTGCTTTTGAGTCTTTGGCCCTTAAGATGCTGATTCGGGGTGAGGTGGATATGGCACTAATTTCGGGAGTGGTGCTAGGGCAGGTTCCTTCTTCTATGGAGGTCCACAGTATTGGCTCAACCCGCATGTGTATAGCGGCTGGCCCTGAGCATCCATTGGCCAGTGGTGGTCATTCCGAAGTGGTGGTGACGTTGGACAATATTTTGCAATACCCTTTTGCTGCTCCACGAATATCTCCTTTCTGTGGGGAGGAGCGGGGTATAGGCAGTGATGGGTGGCCAGAAGATCTCTTCTCAAGAAAAATACACGCGGTTGTGAATGATTATGGCGTGCTTTGCCGGCTTGTAATGCAGGCTGAATTACTTGCCTTCCTTCCAGAAGCGCTAGTGGATGAGATGGGGGGAGTGAAACTTAAGGTTGAAGGGGGGCGTGTTCAGTCCCAGGAGGACCTTTTCATTGTTTGGAGGGGTGGGGACGGTAGTTGGCTGGATAAATTGATTGGCTTTTTTTAGTTGACAGTAAAGTGTTTAGTTTTAGCTGCGGATAAGTAATAAAAGCGAGCTTAAATCATGGCTCGCTTTTATTGAATAAACCTTGATTGAGTTAGTTTGAGGTGCGTTCTGGGGGACAGGGCGTGCCTGCAGCAATCCATCCTTTCATAGCTTCAACCAGCTTTTCATGTGGAATGGTCACGGGTTGCCTTTTTCCCCCTGGGTTCCAGCCCCAGAGTGCCAGGGGGTTATCACTCATAAACTTCAGTAGGCTCTCGGGAGAGCGGCCGCCATTATCTTGTGGGGTTGTAAGGAGCTTGCAGATTTGAGCTGAAGACATATGTGACCAGTTAAGTTCGATTGGTGCCATGGCCCATCCTGGGGCACCTGGTGCTCCTGTCACAGGATTATTTTGATTGGAGTGACAATTGCGGCACTGCATGGTCCCTGATCCCATATTATTTGGGCCTCGCTCTACACGAGGGATATGTGGGGAACCTTCGTTGATCAGGGGCATCTCTAGCTGATGGCAATTTAGGCACCGGGGGTGCAGGAGAACCTCTACGATAGTTTCCCAGTCCTGATGTCCGGTGTTGTCAGCTCTGGCGTCCTGCGTTTGCCTTTCAGCTGTCTGGCTAGGCTTGCCCGCTCGGTCCTCGCAGGCCGTGAAAACCAGAAACAGTGATGCGCAAAAGGCCATGTGTGGTAATAAACGTACTGCTTGTCGCAGTTTCATTTAATCCGTCCTCAGTTCTGGGAAGAATACTCAACCTTAATTGTGGCAGATTGCCAGGGACAGCTAGCGGACTTGATAAGGATATCCAGCCTAAATTGTACATCTAAGCCAAGCGATTTTTGACCGATAAGTCATAAATGTATCTTGGCGCAAACTTCTGCGTGGTATTATGTGCGCTCTTTCAAGTAGAAATATCTGATATTGGAGTGCTGATTGGCACTCGGAGGAGAGAGTATGTCCTGGTTAGGGGCGGGAATCGGCGCCGGGTTTGGCTTTATGTTTGGAGGGCCCATTGGAGCAGCTTTGGGTGCTTGGGTAGGTAGCTCCTTCGGCTCAGGGTTGCGGCGCTTGGGTGGTGCCAAGGCTGTGCTTAATCGAGATGGAGCACAGACAATTTTTATCGTGACGCTGTTTTCCATGTTGGCAAAGATGGCCAAGGCCGATGGGCTTGTTTCCAAAGCGGAAGTGCAGCTGATTGAGGAGTTCATCCAAAATAATCTTCGCCTCGGAGGTGAAGAGCGCAAAGATGCTATTCGTATTTTTGAGAATGCGAAGACTGATAAGTACAGTATTTATGATTATGCCAGGCAGTACCGGATGCTGGTGCACGATCAAGCAATGCGTGAAATGGTTTATCGCCTTTTGTTTGCTGTTGCCTATGCGGACGGTGAATTACATGCTGCGGAAGAAGAAATTTTACGCCGAATCACTGCTGACCTGGGGCTGCATGAATCTCTTTTTACTGCCATGCAGAATGAATTTGGGCGACGGGGTGGAAACAGCGCATCCGATCTGAAGCAGCACTATGCGGTACTTGGCTGCTCTCCGGAGACCAGTGATAAAGATCTGAAGCTGGCTTATAGGCGCAAAGCTGCAGAGTATCACCCAGATAAAATAGCCGCCAAAGGCCTCCCTGAAGAGTTTATGCGCCATGCTGAAGATCAGATGAAAAGCATCACTGTCGCCTATGAAGCAGTTGTTGAGGAAAGAAAGCGTAAGGCAAAAGTTGTAAGTTGATTGTGGGGTGTTAATACCCCCATTCTTTTTATTCGTCAGAGCTAAACACGCATACTTCACCCTATTGAGTTTTTGAGAGATCTTATGAGTCTTGCCCAAAAAATAGAAGAAAAATTAAGCGCCGTATTTAACCCGCAATATATTGATGTCCAGTGTGAAAGCCATATGCACAATGTGCCAGTGGGCTCAGAGATGCATTTCCGGGTGGTTTTGGTTAGTGATGTTTTTAACTCCATTAGAAAAGTTCAGCGCCACCAAAAGGTATATGCTGCTCTTTCTGATGAAATGGCTGGCCCGATACATGCGCTTGCATTACATACTTATGCGCCAGATGAATGGCAAGGCGAGGCTCCGAGTAGCCCTGAATGCCAAGGCGGGAGTAAAAGCAAAGGCAAATAAGTGCCTTAGTTATTTTGAGAAATTAGGTTTCATCGTTTTATAGATAACTCCTCCCCTAGGTTTGGCTACATAAAGCTCAAATGAAGAGCCTTATGTAGCTCTTATACTATCTGTCGAGTCTGTTCTTTTTTTGTCATTTTTTTCTTTTTCTATCTACCGGTCTAGTTCATCTTGTATTCATTATCCGCCCAATAGAGCTGGGTAGAGAGAGGCATCTTGGGAGGGGTATGGATAAGCAGGTAAAATAGATTAAGCCATAAAAACCGTAACTAACCACTATTCTGACTAATCAATAACGCGCCAAAAGATTTTATATCTGCCATAAAAATAAAAAACTAAGTTTAGGCGCCAACAATTGAGCGTTTTTTCTACACCCGTATTTTCGTGCGACTAGACTGACCATTGATTGGGCTGATTGCTGTTTGATCTGCTGAATTTCAATGGAGTTACCACAAATGAAGATGACGCGTATTCTGATACCCGTAATGACGCCCCTCGCCTTAGCAATCTCTAGTGTCGCTTCGGCAGGACCCGCTGGCTATGCCCCTCCGCCACCGCCTACACAGGAATTTAAGGTCCGTATTGGTGGTGCTTACATTTCTCCGAATTCGGATAATGTGACTTTTGCTGATAGTTTGCTTATCTGGCCGGATCCTATTAACCCTAATTTCAATCGTCAATGGGGCGCTTTTAGAACTAATATCGACCCAAGTGACGAATGGGGTTGGTTTATTAATGCGGAATGGAAGCCTTGGGATCACTGGAGTGTTTCTTTAAGCTATACCGATGGTGATCGCCATACCGGTGGACGTCGAGATGGCTGGCATAATCGCTTTGGTTTGCGTGAGTTCGGCCGTAGAGGTGATTTTGCCCGCTGGGAACCCCAGATGACGGCTGCATACCTGAACTGGTACCCTTTGCCTCCTAGCTGCCTGATACAGCCTTACATGGGTGTTGGTATTAACTATACCGACTTCAGCAGTGAGCGCCTAAGAGATTGGGGTTGGATCAACCCATTCACTGGAAGGAGTGAATTCTGGGGTGGTCGGCTAAACCTGGGGGATAATTGGGGTTATACCTGGCAAATTGGTGTTGACTTTACTTTTGGTCATGATAGTAGCTGGCTAATAAATATTGCTGGTATATATTATGATGTTGATACTGATATTGAAGTTGATACTTTCTTCACAGATGTACCAAGGCAGGTGAACTATCGTCATAGATTTGGCGGTGATTATCTGTTTGATCCCTGGGTTTTTAATATCGGTGTAGGTTATAAGTTTGACTTCCACTGGTAATTAATCTTACCTTGCAAGGGGTGCTGTGCACCCCTTTCATTTTTTAAGATACTGTCTATCGCATCCTTTTTTAAGTCTAAAAATTTCTCCTCTGCATTCCATCGATAATTCATTTTCTGAATTTTATGGTGAGAATTTTTCTTATATATTTTAATTTCTGATCTCGCTTAACTTTTTATGTGATCTTGAGATTTTCTCTTGGTTTATGGAGATTGAAATGTAGGGTGTTGGTGGTTGTTAATAATGCAGTAGTGGTTGATTTATTGTGTAAGATATCTTAAATAGTAAATGATCTGCTTTTAATTTTATTTCCATAGCGCCGGAAGTGGTTTTTATTTTTAGTTGATAAGGGGCTAGCTACGAGCCCCGAAGTACCTTTACAACTATCCATTACTTGGAAAGCTAAACTGGGCTCCCTCTCTAACCCCGCTTGCCGGCCAGCGTTGAGTAATGGTCTTACGTTTGGTGTAAAAGCGTACCGAATCCGGTCCGTATGCATGTAAATCGCCAAAGAGTGAACGCTTCCAGCCGCCGAAGCTGTGATGTGCGACGGGTACGGGTAGCGGAACATTGATACCTACCATGCCGACTTTGATATTGTCACTAAAATATCGAGCCGCTTCTCCATCACGAGTGAATAGACAAGTTCCGTTTCCGTACTCATGGCGATCAATAATATCCATGGCTTCCTGCATGGTTTCTACACGCATAATACAAAGAACAGGGCCAAATATTTCACTGCTATGGATTATCATTTCAGGTTTAACATGATCGAACAGGCAGGCTCCAAGGTAATTACCTTGCTCTAAGCCTGGAGTCCTTAAATTGCGACCATCGATAACCAGCTTCGCACCTTCCTCGACCCCAGTGGCTATAAGGCCTTGAACTTTTTCCAGGTGGGCAGAAGTAACTAATGGACCCATGTCATTCTGGTTGTCCATGCCATCGCCAACTTTGAGTGTGGCTATCTGTTCTTTGAGTTTCTCGACTAAGGTATCGGCTGTATCATTCCCAACTGCGACAGCTACAGAAATGGCCATACAGCGTTCGCCACAGGAGCCGTAAGCGGCTCCCATTAGGGCTGCGACAGCGTTATCCAGGTCAGCATCGGGCATCACTATGGCATGGTTTTTGGCTCCGCCAAATGCTTGAACTCGTTTTCCATGTGCGGTGCCGGTGGTATAAACATATTCCGCAATCGGAGTAGAGCCGACAAAGCTAACTGCCTGAATACGCTTATCGGTGAGTATTGTATCTACAGCTTCCTTATCACCGTTGACGACATTTAAGACTCCTGCAGGGATACCTGCCTCAATACCTAATTCTGCAATAAATAGGGCTGAGGAAGGAGTGCGCTCTGAAGGTTTCAGTATGAAAGTGTTGCCGCAGGCAATGGCCATTGGCCACATCCATAAAGGGACCATCGCCGGGAAATTAAAAGGAGTGATCCCTGCGCAGACACCTAGGGGCTGAAATTCGCTCCAGGAGTCAATTGCGGGGCCGACATTTTTGCTGTGTTCTCCTTTGAGCATTTCAGGAGCTGAGCAGACATACTCTATATTCTCAATCCCGCGCTGCAGTTCTCCCATCGCATCGTTAAGCACCTTGCCGTGCTCCAGGGTAATCAGTTCACAAATCCTGTCTGCGTTTTGTTCCAGCAGATCTCTCAGGCGGTACATGATCCGCACACGCTTGGCGGTCGGGGTGTTACGCCAGGCAGGGTAGGCGGTTTCGGCAGCTGCAATGGCCTCTTCCACGGTAGCTTTACTGGCTAGTGAAACTTTGCCGAGAACTTCATTGGTAGAGGGGTTGGTGACATCCTGTAGGCGGAAACCGGCACCACTGTCATCATTATGGGTCAGGGCGCCATTAATCAGGTGGCCTATCACTTTCATAGGATTTTCTCGCTGGGGATTAACGCATTATTTTTTTACTTCTTTCCGCCTTTTTAACACAGGTAAACCCAAGGTGGAAAAAATCCCAGGAGATAAAAGGTTCTACAGCTTGGGGAAATCCCGCAAGACGGCGAGAAAAGCATCCCCGAAGCGCTCGAGCTTACTGTCACCTACACCGGAAACTTTAAGTAACTCTGCTCGAGTGTACGGGTGAGCCTTGACCATGCCTCTTAGGGTGGCATCGTGAAATACGACATATGGAGGCACACCACGCTCCTCCGCCAGTTGCTTACGGCAGTTACGCAGGGCTTCCCACAGCGGCTGCTCCTCTGGGGCTAGCTCTTCGAGATTCGCGGTATTCCGAGTTTGTGTTTGAGTCGCATTATTTGGCAGCTTGCGCAAGAATAGAGTTTCTTCACCTCGTAATAAGGGACGACAGATTTCTGTCAGTCTTAAACATTGATATTCACCCTCAACCTCCAGGTAGCCGCGCACGATTAGCTGGCGGACCACCGCGCGCCACTCGATAGTGGAAAGACTTTTACCAATCCCATGGGTGGAGAGTTGATCGTGACCAAATTTGCGCACTTTCTCATTTTCTGAGCCCCGCAGTACGTCGATTACGTGGCTGGCACCAAAGCGCTGGCTGGTTCGATAGACGCAGGAGAGCAATTTGACAGCAGCTTCGCTGCCGTCCCAGGTCGCGGGAGGTTCAAGACAGGTGTCGCAGTTACCGCAGGGCTCTTCCAGGTCCTCTGCAAAATAATGCAGAAGAGACTGGCGGCGACAGCTGGTAATTTCGCACAAGCCAAGCATGGCATTGAGGCGAGCACGTTCCTGGCGCTTGTGCTCTTCACTGCCCTCGGATGCTTCCACCATTTGTCCAAGTTTTACTACGTCCTCGAGGCCATAAAGTAGCAATGCGATGGAGGGTTCCCCATCCCGTCCGGCTCGCCCGGTTTCCTGGTAGTAGGCTTCGATACTTTTGGGCAGGTCCAGGTGGATAACAAAACGGACATCCGGTTTGTCGATTCCCATACCGAAGGCAATGGTAGCGACGACAATAACACCTTCCTCTCGCAGGAAACGCCGCTGGTGTTCAGCCCGGGTCTCTACTGGCAAGCCAGCGTGATAGGGCAGGGCCGTAAACCCCTGTTGGCACAGCCACTCAGCAGTATTCTCCACCTTGGCGCGGGACAGGCAATAGATAACCCCGGCATTACTTCCATGGTCATTTTTGAGGAACTGCAGCATTTGGCGGCGTTGGTTATCTTTTGGCTCGATGCGATACTGGATATTGGGGCGGTCAAAACTACTGACAAAATGACGTGCACCCTCAAGATCCAGGCGCTGGGCAATTTCTGCACGAGTGCGCTTATCGGCGGTCGCTGTCAGGGCGATTCGTGGCACTCTGGGGAACTGCTCGTGCAGGCAGTTCAATTGCAGGTAATCTGCACGAAAGTCGTGCCCCCACTGGGATACACAATGGGCCTCATCAATGGCAAATAATGACAGCTGGATTCTCTGCAGGAGAGCAAGAGTACGAGGCTGTAAAAGCCGTTCCGGCGCCAAGTAGAGAAGATCCAGTTCGCCGTGCAAAAGCTGGTGTTCTATCGACTGTACTTCATCGTAGGAAAGTGAAGAATTCAGGAAAGCCGCGCGTATACCCGCTTCCTGTAGCGCCTCCACTTGATCTTGCATCAAGGCGATAAGAGGGGATATCACTATTCCACAGCCAGGTTTGGCCAGGGCTGGGATCTGATAGCACAGGGATTTACCCCCACCGGTAGGCATTAAAACCAAGGCGTCCTCTCCGGCCATCAAAGTATTGATCACCGCTTCTTGTGGGTCGCGGAAATGGGTATAGCCGAAGACGTGTTCGAGAATATGCTGTGGAGAATTCATGGCGGCGGAGTATACCCCGCAGGACAGGTTTGTGCGGTGAGTTTATTTATCGTTTTTTTCTTGAAATACCATGCAATGGCAGTTTTTGTTTTGTGAGATGAATCACGGGGTATAATCGCAAGCTATCACAGCGACCGGCTATGGATAGGGCTATGCGCACTTTGATCCTGTATTTTGTGTTGTGGTTTTGTACTTTGGCTGGGCCTCTGGGTTGCTCATCTATTGCTCCACGTGAGTTAGCGCAGTCTGTTGTTGCAGATACTCACTTGGGGTGGCGTTCCGCCCCGGAAAACCAACTGGTATTTTCTCTTGCTACCGTATCAGGTGTTGCGCAAGTGGAGCTGCAGCCACTCCCCGAAGAGTTCACTTTGCTAACCCTTGAATTACCGGGAATGCGTAAAGTGGAAGGAATCCAGTGGCAGGATGAGAGCGGCCAATCCACAGTGCTTTACGATGGTGAAGATGGGTTAGATGGTGTCAGCCTCCAAAGCCGTGGCTATGGTTTCGAATTGCAATTACAGCTTTCGTCTATGGACTATCTACGCAATGGCGGTGTACTGACGGTTATCGACCAGAAGCGCTAACTTTTGATGCTTCAGGTTTTATGGTATCGGGGTTGTTGAAGCCGAGCCCTTGCGGGCGAATCAAATATAATTGTTTCCAGTATTTCCCCGTAACCCAGAGGCCGTTGCGCTCCTTGTCCCAGGCTATGCCATTGGCCACAGTATCCGGATGATTGCGTACATCTGGGGTCAGTTGCTGCAGATCTATACCGCCTATTACCTGCCCGTTTTTCGGATCTATGGCAATAATACGGTTGTCCTGCCAGATATTTGCCCAGATCATACCTTGAGCAAACTCAAGTTCGTTTAAGTGCGACCACTTTTCCCCTGCACCCTTTACTTTGAGTTTGCGTAGTATTTTGAAATTATCCGGGTCGCGAATAGCAAGTTCGTCACTGCCGTCGCTCATAATCAGGTGTGTGCCATCGCTGGTAAGTCCCCAACCTTCACCGCTGTAGTTAAGGATCTCCAGGTGATGAAGGTCACTGGCTCGGTAGATATGGGCCTCGCCGGCTTTGTAGGTAAGCAGGTAAAGTTTGCCCCCAAGAACCGTGAGGCCCTCGGCAAAAAGTTTACGCGGTAACCATTTGCGCCTTACGGGTTTTGCTGCTGGGTCGGTATACTCGGCAAGCCAGGAGCGGCGATATAATCCGCTGCTTTCCCACCAGCGCTGTCCATCATAGAAAAGCCCTTGAGTGAAGTGGTTTCCACCGCGCTGGCGCTCTTCCAGGATGGAGAATGGGGTCAACTGGAGCTGTGCCTCTGCTGCCAATGGCAGCAAGGTAGGAAGTAGTAGCAGTATCCAGTTGCGAATTCTAAGTCGGTACATCAATAGTCTATGACCAGAGTAAAAACCTTTGTCACTTTGACCCTGTTGGGTGGCCTGGCAGTCGTGCTGCCTATAGCCATTTTTGTGCTGCTGTTTCAGTGGCTATTTGGTCAAATTAGTGAAATCGTAGCGCCAGCCGCTGTTTGGCTGGAGGCCCACACGGAGTTTAAGGATACCCTTGCACGGCTCGTGGTGATAGCGTTGATTTTGGGCAGCTGTTTCCTGATTGGTTTATTGGTAAAAACCAGTATCGGCCATTGGCTGCATCACCATGTGGATCACTGGTTGGGGCGCTTGGCGCCGGGATATAGCACCATCAAAGACGTGGTTCTCCAGTTTATAGGAGGCGGCGGTGAGGGAGTGTTGTCAGGACCAGTCGCGAGAGTGCGAATTCATGGGGCCGATAACCCGCTGGCGGTTACTGCTATTGTGACTTCACAGCACGCCAATGGGGATATGACCGTTTATGTCCCTACTGCCCCGGTTCCGACTTCCGGCTTTGTGTTCCACGTACCTGCAGAGTGTGTGGAAATATTACCGGGAGTGACGGTAGAGGCCGCGATGAAAACTATAGTGGCCTGCGGCGCCGGTAGTGCCAATCTGCTGGCACTACCGGCGAAACCTTCTGAAAAAGGAAAAGGGCGCGATTAAGTGGGGTTTTAGCTGCGGTTTTTGCCCAGGTTGCGAATGGCGAATCTTGCCGGGTGCAGGGCTTTAACCAGGTCTGCTTTGGCCGGTAGGGGCTCGCCCAGGATCCAGGCAGTAAGTATTTCTGCGGTTAATGGGGCATAAGTAAATCCGCGGGAGCCCAATCCGCCCATGACATATAAACCGGGCTGGTAACTGGCCTGCTTATCGATAAGTAGTTTACGGTTTTTACGCAGGTCACTGTAAGTATTCTCAAGTGAATCCCATTTGGGTAGCGGGCCCGCCAGGGGCAGGTAGTCTGGCGTAGCGGCACGCAGGGCGGCGCGGCCAGTAAGGGTCTGGTCTGAAAATTCTTGAGCGATTTCGGGCAACAGCCCGGCCAAGGTCTCCAGGTTTTCCCGGTGTTCGCTATCTCGCAGATCTATAGCGGTCTCCTTGAGCTTGAATGTTGCCCCAAAGCTCTGGCGGCCTTCATATGCGGGGGTGATGTAACCCTCGCCGCAAAGGGCCATTTTGAGTTTTGCAGAGCCAGCTGTAGCCAGTGCTCGGGATACCTGGCCTCGTATGGGTCTCAGTGGCAAGGCGGTAGCTGGGGCGAAACTGCGAATATCATTGGCCCCACAGAGCACCACAATGTCGGTTTCAATTTTTTCACTGCCAGCTTGCAGTAGCCAACTGCCACCTGAGTGCTCCAGCAGATCAATATTGCTGGTGTGACGCCTTTCAATATTTTTGTGCTCCAGTAGGGCGCTGCAGACTTTCTGCGGTTCCAGCCAGCCTGCGTCAGGGAAATAGAGCCCCGAGAAAGGCAGGCGAACGCCAGCCAGCTCACTGGCCTCGGTTGAGGTTACAGCTCGTGCCACCATTTGCCCCGGATATAATGCCAAGGATGCGGCAATTTGAGACTGGAGCAGTTGCTCTTTTTCGGTCTGGGCTAATTGCAGCAGGCCGCTGAAATGCGCTACCTGAGGGCAGTGCTGGCGATAGTAGCGCTGGGCGAACATCAGGGCGTGCAGGTTGAAGTCGCCATTTGGTCCTGGCTTGGGGGAGAGCTTTCCGTAGAGAATGCCTTGGTTGTTGCCTGAGCCACCGCTGCCGGGGGAGTCTCCTCGTTCAAAGACCCGTACTTGAACTCCACGTTCCGCCAAGGCCCTGGCAATAGTAGCGCCGGAGATTCCACCGCCAATAATGGCAGCAGTTTGAGGGCGTTTGGGGGCCGCTGTCGGCAGGTGCCAGGGGGTCGCGCTGACCCCGCTGGAGTAGAGCTCCTCGAGCGAGCCGCTCAACATCTCCCGCTTGCGGCCAAATCCGGGCACTTTGTGCAGCTTAAAGCCAGCGTCACGGAGCCCGCGCTTAACCAACCCTGCACAGGTGAAAGTGGCAAAGGTAGCGTCGGGTTTACTCAGGGTGGCCATAGCCGTAAACAATTGCGGCGTCCACATATCCGGATTTTTGGCTGGAGCAAAGCCATCCAGGAACCATGCATCCACCACCCGGTCACGGGACTCCTGTTGCAGGCGTAAGTTACTTAAGGCTTCACTGGCTTCCCCGATAATCAGGGTCAGGTTGACCTGGCCGAACTGCAGTCGATGCACGCCCTCAGCCAGCAGGGGCGGGTAGTTGCTGATCAGTTGTTGGCAAAGCGGTTGAAGTTGGGGCCAGAGCTCCAGGGCGCGGCTCAAGTCCTGCGGTCGCAGTGGAAACTTTTCCACGGATATAAAGTGCAGGTGAGCGCTTTTGGGCGCAATTTTCTGCCACAACTCCCAAGCGGCCAGGAAGTTAAGGCCGGTGCCAAAACCGGTTTCGCCGATAGTAAAGGTGCCGTTTTCTGGCAGGTCTGCCCAGCGCTCCGTCAGGGAATTTTGCTGTAGGAATACGTAACGAGTCTCTTCCAGTCCAGAGGCGGTAGAGAAATAAATATCGTCGTAGGCTCGGGACAAGGGTTGACCATCTTCGCGCCAATCGATATCCGCGTGCTTATTGCTGGGTTCGCTCACAATTGTGCTTCCGTCAGGCCTCGTCTCGCAGGCCAAACTCGCGCATTACCTGATCGCACCAGCGCTGGATACGCTCTTCACTGAGGTCGAATTCATTTTCCTCATCGAGAGCGAGGCCAACAAACTGGCTGCCATCGGAAGTAAGGCCTTTGGACTCCTCAAACTCATAGCCCTCTGCGGGCCAGTAGCCCACTATACGGGCTCCACAAGCCTGCAATTGAGCGTGCAGGTAACCTAGAGCGTCTTGAAACCACTGGGGGTAGCCTTCCTGGTCGCCAAGGCCGAACAGGGCTGCAGTTTTGCCGTGTAAGTCCAGTTGCGCCAGGTCATCCCAGATATTTTCCCAATCTTCCTGTAACTCGCCATAGTCCCAGGTAGGTATACCGAGCAGCAGGAAGTCATAATCCTCAGCCTGGGCGATATCCACTTCAGCCACATTGTGTATGTCTATCCACTGGGTCCCGATACATTGGCGGATTTTCTCTGCGGCCATTTCCGTGTAGCAGGTGCTGGAGCCGTAAAAGAGCCCTATTGGGGCTTGAGAATTTTGCATAACAAGTGAAATTCTTACTACTGGGTGAGGGCGCCACTAAAGTCCAACTGCCGCCAGGCTTCGTAGATGACGATGGCGGCGGCATTGGACAGGTTAATACTGCGGCTCTCCGCACGCATCGGGATACGCAGGGTGTTTTGGTGGCCTACTTCCTGCAGAAATTCCGCCGGCAGCCCCCGGGTCTCGGGGCCGAAGACGATAGCGTCGCCGTCATGATACGCCACAGAAGTATGGCTATGACTGCCTTTGGTGGACAGGGCCAATACCCGGGCCGGTTTTTCGCTGTCGAGAAAAGTCTGCCAGTCCTGGTGGCGAACTACACGGCTGTATTCACTGTAATCGAGCCCGGCGCGGCGCAGGCGTTTATCGTCCATATCGAAGCCGAGGGGCTCAATCAGGTGCAGCTCGGCGCCGGTATTGGCGCAGAGGCGAATAATATTACCGGTGTTGGGGGCAATTTCAGGTTGGTACAGAACAATCTTGAACATTCGCTGGGAGTCGCCTGTGGTGGCGCTATATGGCTTGGCTGAATTGAGCTGGGCGGAAGTGCCCAGCTTCGCATGGCTGCGGATTATTCCACAATTAGATGGGAGTGGCGATCTCCTCGCAGTCGATTTCCACACCCAGTTCGTTGGCAATCTGGTCGAGTTCATCGCGCAGGCCATCGAGATCTATATTCTCGTCCACACTGATGGTGCATTCGGCGGTGAATAGGGGCTCGCCACTCCAGGGTGTGCTGCTGTAGATGGTCTCCAGCTGTTCCATATTGATATGGTGGGCAGTGAGCGCACGGGAGATTTCTCGAACTATGCCCGGACGGTCATTGCCTACCAGCTTTAGGGTAAGGGTCTGCTGTGGGGAGGTTGAAACGGCCACGGCATCTTCGATTACCAGGTTGTATCCGTCGTCGGCCAGTTTGGCGAGGGCATCTTTCATGGGTTGGCTTTTGTCACCGGGTACGGCGACACGCAGAATACCGGCAAACTTTCCTGCGAAGTGCGCCATATGGCTATCTTCCCAGTTGCCGCCGTTATCAGCAATGGCTGTCGAAAGCTTCTCTACAACACCGGGCTTGTCGTCACAGATCATAGAGATAACGAGATGCTGTTGCATGTAATATTCCTTTACTTCACTAGAGACCAATAGAAAGCATTGTAATAGGATCTCGTCGGATAACTCTATCGGTCAATCTCAAAGCCATTATCTTTCACGCCCGTACCGGGTAACTTGCGAGGGACTGTCGATGAAGGTACTTGCCGATTTATGTGTGATTCCAATGGGTGTAGGGGTGTCCGTAAGTAAGTATGTTGCAGAGTGCGAGAAAGCGTTGGCGGAAGCCGGGCTTACTCACCATTTACATGCTTACGGCACCAACATAGAGGGGGAGTGGGATGAGGTGATGGCGGCAGTGAAAGCCTGTCATGAGCGGGTGCATGCAATGGGTGCTGAGCGCATCACCACCAGCCTGAAATTGGGAACTCGTGTAGACCGTGACCAGTCATTACAGGATAAGATCGACAGTGTGCGATCGAAGCTGGATTAACGATAACAAAACAGGAACGATTATGACGATCAATATCAAGAAATCTCTGGTAGCGCTAGCTGGTGCTCTGGCCCTGGCCACTGGCGCGCAGGCTGCCGACTTGAGTTCGGTAATCAAGGGAGACCAGCGCAGCAAGGAGTACGCCGCTCGTGACCAGTACCGCAATCCCGCAGAAACCCTCAAGTTTATGGGAATTGAGCCAGATATGACCGTTGTGGAGATTACTCCCGGAGGCGGTTGGTATACGGAAATTCTCGGCCCCTACCTGAGTGAGAAGGGTAAGCTCTACGCGGCACACTTTCCTGAAGACAGTGAGTCTGCTTATTATCAGCGCTCCCTGAAGAACTTTAAGGAAAAGCTCGCAGGTAATGAAAAAGCCTACAAAAACGTAGTTATTACCGAGTTTTCACCCCAGACTGGCCGTGAAGTTGCACCTGCCGGCAGTGCTGATGCCGTAGTGACCTTCCGCAATGTACACAACTGGATGTACCGCGATTATCAGGATAAAGCGTTTGCCAGCTTTTTCACTGCCCTAAAGCCTGGCGGCATCCTGGGTGTGGTTGAGCATCGCGCCAAACCTGGTACCAGCATGGAAGATATGATTAAGAGTGGTTATGTCACCCAGGAGTACGTAATTGAAGTCGCTAAGAAAGCGGGTTTCGAGCTGGAGGAAGCCAGTGAGGTGAATGCCAACCCGAAAGATACTGCCAAGCACCCGAAAGGGGTTTGGACCCTGCCGCCCTCGCTGCGCCTGGGGGATGAGGATAAGGATAAGTACCTGGCTATTGGTGAGAGCGACCGCATGACCCTGCGCTTCCGCAAGCCAAAGTCTTAAGCCACAATCCCACCTCGCTGATATCGTCAATATTGGGAGCGGCATTTGCCGCTCCCATCTCACCCTATCTGATAGTTGTATGATCATTCCCTATGAACAGCTGGATGCCAGCACCCTGCAGAACTTGTTGGAAGAATACGCCACCCGAGAAGGCACCGAATATGGTGAGAGCGAAGTGGAATTACCAGAGAAGGTTGCGAGCTTACGCCGACAGCTTCAGTCCGGTGAGGTAGTCATCTGGTTTGAACCGGGTGAGGAGAGCGTCAACCTGGTGCTCGCCCAGGATCTGCCCACCGATGTCTGATTACCTGATAGATAGCCCCCAGTCACCCAAAGCCCGCTTTCTGTTTGCCCATGGTGCTGGCGCGCCCATGGATAGCGAATTTATGCAGGCTCTTTCCCAGGGGCTGTGTGGACAGGGTGTAGAGGTGATTCGCTTCGAGTTTCCCTATATGGCCCAACGTCGCACCGGTGGCAGTAAGCGCCCGCCTAACACCATGCCCCAGCTTGAGGAGTGTTTTCGCGAGCAGATTGCGCATTTTTCGGGAGGTTTTCCCTTATTTATTGGTGGCAAGTCCATGGGGGGGCGGGTGGCGAGCCTGCTTGCTGATGAAAGCTTTGCCGAGAGTTTGATTGCAGGAGTTGTCTGCCTGGGCTATCCGTTCCATCCTCAGGGCAAACCGGACAAGCTGCGCACTGAGCATTTACAGGCGATCTCCTGCCCGACGCTCATCGTTCAGGGGGATAGAGACCCTCTAGGCAACCGTGTAGAAGTCGACACTTACGGATTAGCAGATACTATCGAAGTTGAGTGGCTGGAGGATGGTGATCACGACTTTAAGCCCCGCCGTGTCAGTGGTTTTACTCATGCAGGGCATTGGCAGTCTGCGGTGGAAATAGCGGCGCAATTTATGCTGCGGTCTCAAGGACGATAATACGCTCTTCCTGAACCAATAAGGGGCTCAACATGGCCATTTGGGCGCGGCGCTCCTCACTAGTGTACCAGTGTTGCCAGTGCAGCTCGGATTGCCACTTCGATAGGGTGAAGCGGCGCAGGGGATTGCCCTTTTCGATATAGGTCTGCCCTTCGATAAAGCCGATGGTGCGGTAGGCACAGGTCAGTACCTTGCGTGCTGCCTCCTCATAGCTACTCTGCATTTCGGCAGCGATCTCCCGCTCAATCAATACATAAATCATTGTGTACCCAAATCGCGATAGGGCCTTAGAGGAGTTTAGTGCGTCAATCCTGGATTTAGGTGACTGCCAGTTTTCGGGTGACGAAGCCCGTTAAATTGCGCACAATTGGCTATATGAAGTTTGATCACACTCTCGACGCCCGCGGCCTCTTGTGCCCGGAGCCTGTAATGATGCTGCACTCAGCGGTGCGAAATGTCGCCGATGGGGAGGTACTGAAAATGCTTGCCACTGACCCGTCCACCCAGCGGGATGTACCTAAGTTTTGCCAATTTCTTGGCTATGAGCTGGTTCAACACGTTGAGGAGAATGACGAATTCGTTTTCTGGATTAGAAAAGGGGAATAGCCGGTCGAGATCTTTTGCTGCCGCCCCAGCCCATAATGGCAGGGACGGCAACACACTCCTGGATACAATTCTCTGCCGACTAGATGGTCGGTCGAATAGATTATGGCGCCGTTACCAGTGCGGCGATGGCGGCCAATGCCTCCGGGTCCTCTGATTTGATCTTGTTGGCGATATGGTGCTGGAAAAAGTAGCGAAAGCCCACGCTCTCCTGTGCGGGGTACAGGCAATGGTCACCCGGCAGTACCGGGGTGGTCTCAACGATATCGTGGTCGATCAGCATGCCGTGGATCAAACCATCGGCGTGCAGGCGCCAGCTGATCACCTCAATTAACGTCAGGTTCTCCCGATCCTCATCCATAAACACCGCGTGGGTGCCGATGGTATCGGGGATCTCCTGCAGCACTTCTTCAGCTTTGCTGCTCTCAAACTCAAAGTATTCCGCCGCAGTCTCCAGCTCGACGACTTTGTGAATGGGTGGGTGGTGGAAGATTTCCTCAATGCCGGGATCGTAGTAGCCCTCAAAGCGTCCATCTAAAGGGTCCTTGATGTCTGGACAGGCCACTATTGAGTTTAACCAGGGAACGAGGCCTACGACCTCGCCATTTGCTTTAAGCCCCCAGCACAGCACTTTCAGACTGTAGAAGTCTGTTCCGCTGGAGTTGTTGGAGTAGAGCATTTCCAAGCCGTCGAGTTCTGGCGACAGGCGGATAAAGCGCCGGTCCGCAGAAGTCTCGATCGGCTCGCCGGTGAAGAGGTCAACCACATTGTTAATGCTGTGGTCTGTCATGGAACACCTCCTGGCAGGGCCGGTTGTAAACCGTCTCCACTCAGACAAAGGTGCGACTACCTATGCCCTATCTCTGAAGGAAGACTGAATCAGGAGGGTATTTGACTACTTTATCCCTCCTCCGGGAATTCGCTGAAAGGGCAGGTGCCCAACGCGGCATCCCTGCCAGTAAAGGTATATGTTGATTTGCGGAAATACAACCAGCGCTGTCAATTGGCTCCACTGCGGCACAGCTTTGATCGAGGCGCCTGCGTTGATATAGTCCCCGCCTTTGCGGTACCCCGGAGAACACCTTGCCCGTTCCTAACCCAGAAATGGCTTCAGTTTCTACAATTTTGCCTATGGCGGATCGCATAATTGGCGTCTTTAATCGTTGTTTTGCGGATCCAAATGGGCTCAATACCCGACTTTGTGGCGGTTTTCCTGAACCCTACTACCGCCCCGCCGCCATGAACAAGGGGGTTCACCAGGTGGAATTTACCTTGGATTATGCCGCCAGCGCCCTGCACGAAGTGGCCCATTGGTGTGTGGCCGGGGAGGCGCGCCGCCTGCTTCCTGACTATGGCTATTGGTATGAAGCGGATGGGCGCAGCCCTGAGCAGCAGGCTGAGTTTGAGCTTGTGGAGGTCAAGCCCCAGGCGCTGGAGTGGGTCTTCGCGCGCGCCTGTGGTTTCCGGTTTCGGGTCAGTGCAGACAACCTACAAAGCGGCCTGGGCCCTAGCGACACCTTCAAGAAGGCAATCTGGGAACAGGTGCAGGAGTACTGTGCCCAGGGGCCAAACGCTCGGGCGAGAACTTTTGCCCAGGCACTGGCTGAGGAGTTTGAGTATCCGGACCCGCTCGATAAGGATGCCTACCAATTGGTGGAGTTATCGTGAGCAGCTATCTGATTGACGCCTCCGTCTATATTTTCCGCTATTACTTTGCGCTGCCGCCCAACTGGGAGAGCCGCAGCGGTTACTCCACTGAAGCTGTTTATGGCTTCACTAATTTCCTGCTGGATATGTTAGCGCGAGATCCGCGCCATATAGCCTGTGCTTTTGATGAGTCTCTGGGCAGTTGCTTCCGCAATGAGCTGTACCCGGACTATAAATGCAGTCGCGCTATGCCCGATGAGGCATTGGCCTTCCAGCTGGCGGCGTGCCGGGAGATGGCGGAGGCCCTGGGAATTGCCAGCTTCTCCAGTGAGCGTTATGAGGCAGACGACATTCTTGCCACCCTCACCCGAAAGCTGCGAAGGCACAAGCCGATTGTTGTGAGCCGCGACAAGGATCTGGGGCAATTGCTGGATAGGGGGGCCTCCTCCCTTTGGGACTTCGCTGCGGATCGCCATATGGATAGCGAAGCCTTGGAGCAAAAGTTTGGGGTGAAACCGGCACAGATTGCCGATTATCTGGCACTGGTAGGGGATAGCAGCGACGATATTCCCGGAATTCCAGGTGTTGGTCCCAAGACAGCGGCGCGACTACTGGAGGCTTTTGAGGGCATAGAGATGCTCCTGGTGCAGCTGGAGCAGGTGGCGTCACTACCTATTCGTGGTGCCAAGGGAATTGCCCAGCGCTTGCAGGAATTTGAAGAGCAGTTACGTCTGGCCAAGCGCCTCACCAGCCTGGAAGAGAATATCCCCCTGGGTATTGCTGTGGCAGATCTGCGTCCGCAAGTAGTGGACCTGGATCTGGCCCAGGCCCTCGCGGAAGAATTTGGTATCGGGGGCCTGAAAGGGAAGATGGTGCGGACCGTGAGCCGTATGGATGGAGAGCTTGCATGAGTGAAAGTTTAACTAATGGTGCCAGCCTGAAGATTGTCGCGGATGAAAATATTCCGGCCCTAGAGCAGTACTTCGGGGATCTGGGCACACTGGTGCGTTACCCTGGCCGAACCCTTACCCGTGAGCAACTTGCCGACGCCGATATTCTGCTGGTGCGCTCGGTCACGCGAGTAAACCAAAGCCTGTTGGAAGGTACGCCAGTCCGCTTTGTTGGTAGCTGCACAATTGGCACTGACCACCTGGATACCGACTGGCTGGAGCGCAATGGCATTTATTGGAGTGCCGCGCCGGGCTGTAATGCCAACTCCGTTGTGGAATATGTATTCTGTGTCCTGGCGGCCCTGGGGGCCGACTGGCGTGGGCGCAGCTTTGGAATTGTCGGTTGCGGCAATGTTGGCGGCCTGCTGCAGAAGCGGCTGCACAACCTGGGCGCTACCTGCGCTATTTACGATCCCTGGTTACCAGAGAACCCAGACTATGCGCCGTTGGAGCAGGTGCTTAGCCAGGATATTGTGTGCCTGCATGCTCCTCTGGTTAAAAGTGGCCTTTACCCGAGCTTACATATGATTGGTGCGGAGCAGCTTGTACATATCCGGGATGGAGCGGTGCTGATTAGTGCCGGGCGGGGTGCGGTGGTAGATAACCGCGCGCTGCTTCAACTCCTGCAAAAAGAGCGGCGTTTTAGCACAGTGCTGGATGTCTGGGAAAATGAGCCGGGTATTGATACTGAACTATTGAAATTGGTTGACCTGGGCACGCCGCATATTGCCGGCTATAGCCTGGACGGCAAGCTTGCGGGTACTCACATGATTCGAGAGGCACTGTCGAATGCGCTGGACCTGGCACTACCTGCAGTGGATAAAAGTACGGGGTGTGAGGCCGCGCAAAATAGAATTGTCTCAGGAGGCATCCAGGCAGAACTGCTGTTGCAAATGTATGATCCCCGCAATGATGATTGCCGTCTGCGTGAAGCGGCGGAAGGCCCTGAGCCGATGTCTAAAGCCTTCGACCGTTTGCGCCGAGAATACCCCGAGCGCCTGGAATTTTCTCATTACAGTACGTCGGCGCAAAACCTGAGTGAAAGTGATAAAGAGCGGTTAGCGGTGTTGGGGCTTAAGTGCAATTAGACAAGCAAGTAAAAAAACTGGGGCTGATTATCAACCCCTGGGCGGGTGTCGGTGGCCCGGCGGGGCTTAAGGGCAGTGATGGGGCTGAGGCGGTGGCACAGGCGCTGGCTGCAGGGATCGAGCCTCAATCCCACAAGCGCGCCGCAATCGCCCTGGAGGCATTAGCCCCTTTTCGCGCGCAATTGGAGCTTCTGTGTTTTGCCGGTGATATGGGTACAGATACCGCTCGCGCGCTCGGTTTCTCTGTCAATGAGGTGGGGGCTGCCGATAGCAGCCCATCCACTCCCGCAGACACGGAAAAAGCAGCTAAAGCGATTCGCGATGCCGGTGCTGACCTAATTGTTTTTATCGGTGGAGATGGCACTGCACGCAATATGGTTAATGCCCTTGGGGAGCATTTCCCTGTGCTGGGCATTCCTGCCGGAGTCAAGATGCATTCCGCATGTTTTGCTATTTCCCCCAAAGCTGGCGGCGAGGTTTTACGGCGCCTCATGTCCGGTCAGTTGGTGGATTTGTGTGAGCGCGAAGTGCGGGATATCGACGAACAGTCTTTTCGCCAGGGTAGAGTGAGCACCCGTTATTACGGCGAACTGTTAGTGCCCCAGGAGGGGCATTTTTTACAGGCAGTAAAAAATGCCGGGCGTGAGGTGGAAGAACTGGCTGTGGCAGACATTGCCGCTGAGATTGTTGAAGAGTTGGACCCCGGTACCCTGTACATTGTTGGCCCCGGCTCAACAACCCTGGCGATAATGAATGAGCTGGGCTGTAAAGGTACTTTGTTGGGGGTGGATCTGCTGATCGACGGTGCCTTACAACAGGCGGATGTGGGTGCACCACAGATCGAGGCGGCGATCGCTGCGCACCAGGGCCCAATAAAAATCTTGCTCACTGCTATTGGTGGCCAGGGGCACTTGATTGGCCGTGGCAACCAGCAGTTTTCCGCAAGAGTTCTACGGGAAGTCGGGCGTGATAATTTAATGGTTGTCGCTACTAAAACCAAAATAACTGAACTTGGAGGCCGCCCCCTGTTGGTGGACAGCGGTGAGCCGGAATTAGATCGGGATTGGAGTGGCTTTATCCGGGTAGTTACCGGCTACCGGGATGCGATTTTATACCCATTGAGTAACGGAGAAGTTTGAGTGTCTACCAATTGGCAGCAGCTACTGGAGCTGGTTGAGTCCAAAATAGCGCAGGGTGGCAGAGACAGTCGTCGTCTGTTCCACGGCCGTGGCCGTTGCTATGAGGGGTTGGAGCAGGTTTGTGTCGACAGTTTTTTTCCAGCGCTGCTGGTGACTTTTTTCGAAGAGTATGAAGGAGAAGCGGAGTTGTGCGAAACGCTCTGGCAACTGGCAGAGCCGCACGATTACCGTGGTATTGCTACTCAGCGCCGCTACCAGACTGGTGCCCCGATAGAGTGGCAGTGTGGTGAGCCTGTGGCAGCTCCGATGGCAAAGCGTGGTGAACTGAAGTTTCCCCTGACCTTTGAGCGACAGAACGTTGGTTTTTTCCTGGATATAGAACCAGGGCGCACTTGGTTGGAAGAACAGGTTCGTGCCCGGGCGGAACAGGGGGCTGTGAAAATGCTGAACCTGTTTGCCTTTACCTGTGCCTTTTCTGCTGTGGCTCGTGCAGCAGGGGATATTGAAATCGTCAATGTGGATGTGAATCGCGGTGTGTTAAATCGCGGGCGCGAAAACCACGAAGTGAACGGTTTGTCCCTGAACGGCATTCAATTCCTGCAATTTGACGCGCTGCGTCAATTCAAGCGTTTTGACCGCCGAGGCCCTTTCCAGTTGGGCATCGTAGATCCGCCCACACGCCAGAAAGGCCGTTTTGATGTGAGTCACAATTACGAAAAACTCGTACGACAATTGCCGGCCTGCCTTGCAGATGAGGCGGATTTGCTGATGGTCATCAATTCCCCCCGTCATAGTGAGGCGCATTTCCGCGAGCTGATCCTCGGCGCTGACAGAGGGTACGAAATTGTGACCCGCTTAGCGCAGAGTCCGGATTTTCCCGATCGGGACCCGGATGCGGCATTAAAAATGTTGCACGTAAAATACCGCCGCCAGGAATAGCGGCGCTATCTTTTTAGGGTATTTGAGCGGGCTGTTGAAATTTTTTGGCCGCTTGCCGAGCGGAACAGAAATTCTCCAGTCGTAAGTTGTGTATGTGAATCCATGACCGGCCGAAAAGGGTTTATGGAAAGGTGTCATAAACCCTAGTTGAAGAGCAATAGATCCTTTTGGGCAGGTTGTTAAATAGCAGCAAATTCCCGCATCAGGCGTTCCATTAGGGTCTGTAATTTTGTAGATGATGCATCGCGTACTGCGCTATTGAGAAGCTGCGCGTTGCTCTGTCCTGACTCTGCATTAATCAGCAATAGAAACCCGCGGTGGGTCAGTACAGTTTCTTCTGCCGCTTCCTGGCGAACCAGCTGGGAAAAAGTAATATAGCCACTTTGCTTTAGCCAACTGATTGCTCCCAGGCAGGCCAAATGACGTGGCGAATGTAACCCGAATTCATCAGGGCTATCGGGCCCGGCGATGTCCTCAACATAAATTGTTGTGGGTAGGGGAAACTGGCCGAACAGTGCCAGCAGAATCCTGCCGGCATCCCGGTAGAAATCGTGAATATGTAAATCGTCCAACATCAGCGGGAATATCGCTCCAGAAAGTAGCCCAGGCGGGTCATCGCGTGGGATAGGTCATCTGCCCTTGGCAGGAATACGATGCGTAAATGATCCGGTGCATCCCAGTGGAAAGCGCTGCCCTGTATCAGCAGAATTTTCTCCTGGCGTAAGAACTCCAGCACCAGCTGTTCATCATTTTCGATCTTGTGGTGATCAAGGTTCAACTTGGGAAATAAATAGATGGCGCCGCTGGGTTTAACGCAACTTACTCCCGGAATGTCATTTAGCATCTGATGGCCCAAGTCCCTCTGCTGGCGCAAGCGTCCACCGGGTAGCACGAGATCGTTGATACTCTGGTAGCCACCAAGGGCTGTTTGTACAGCAAACATTGCCGGTACATTGCCACATAGTCGCATGGAGGCAAGTATATCCATGCCTTCAATAAACCCTTTAGCGCGATGTTTCGCGCCGCTCACTATCATCCAGCCTGATCGAAAACCGGCTAAGCGATAAGACTTGGAAAGACCGTTGAAACTCAGGCAGAGCACGTCTGGAGCCAATTTGGCCATTGGGGTGAACTCGGCATCGTCGTAAAGAATTTTGCTGTAAATTTCATCGGCGAAAACGACCAGGTTGTGGCTGCGTGCCACTTCAACGATATCCTCCAGTAGCTCCTTTGGGTAAATGGCGCCGGTAGGGTTGTTGGGATTAATTACGACAATGCCGCGGGTACGAGGGGTAATCTTTGATTTAATATCCTCGATATCCGGCAACCAACCTGATTCCTCATCGCAGCGGTAGAGTACTGGTGTGGCACCGGTGAGGTTGGTGGCCGCCATCCAAAGAGGATAATTGGGCATGGGCAGTAACAGCTCATCACCGTTATTGAGCAGTGCCTGGGTAGCCATGGAAATTAGTTCTGAAACACCGTTGCCCAGGTAAATGTCGTCAATATCAACGCCCTGGATACCCAGGGTCTGGCACTCCTGCATAATGGCTTTACGCGCAGCGAAAAGGCCCTTTGATTCGACATAGCCCTGGGCTTGGGAGAGATTATGGATAACATCCTGGATAATCTCATCAGGAGCGTCGAAACCGAAAGGGGCGGGGTTGCCGATATTCAACTTCAGGATTCGGTGGCCTTCTTCTTCCATCCGGTAGGCCTGCTCCATGACAGGGCCGCGGATTTCATAGCAGACGCCGTGCAGTTTTTCAGATTTATGGATGTCCTTCATGGTGGTTCGGCAGCCCTGTAGCTTGGCAGGAGCGGTCCTGGGCCGCGTGCGAGCTGCGCGAAAGCCGGGAAGTTCACTGGCGGCGATTGCCGCTCCTGCGGGAACTGGTAAAAATGGAACAAGAGAGTATGTCAAAACCAAAAGACGATAACTACTGGCGCGATAAGCTGACAGATGAGGAGTTTGAGGTATGTCGCAAGGGGGGGACAGAGCCACCATATACCGGCGAATATTGGGATGTTTTTGACGAAGGCGTTTATCGTTGCAAGTGTTGTGGCGAAGTTCTGTTTGATTCCGGAGCGAAATTTGAGAGTCACTGCGGCTGGCCCAGCTTTGATGCAGAGTTTGCCGAGGGGATAGTGCGAGAGCTCCCTGATAACAGTTTCGGTATGCAGCGAGTGGAGGTGCTTTGCAGCAAGTGTGACAGTCATCTCGGGCATATATTTGATGATGGCCCTACAGAAACCGGGTTGCGTTACTGTATTAATTCCTTATCGGTAAAACTGGATAAAAGCAGCGGCGAGGAAGGGGAAGAAGAGTGATTGAAAAACACTGGAGTCGCTGGCTGTTGTGGGCCCAATGGGTGCTGCTCAGTGCGATTGTTCTGGCCGGGCTCGCGCTGAGATTTGGGCTGCTGCATTTCAGTATGGCTTTCAAGGTGTTCACCTACGCCGGTGCTGCGGCCCTGGCGATCGCCTTGGTCAGCCTGTTGATCTTTGTCTGGGGGGTACGTAGTAACAGCGCCGTGACCCGTAGTAATGCGTTGTGGGCAGTATTGCTCGGCCTACTGCCGGTGGCAATTCCGCTGATCACGGTGGGCAAGGACAACTTTACTGTGCCGAGAATTCACGATATCACCACTGATACCCGTAACCCACCCCAGTATCGTGTGGTGCCGGGCCTGCGTAAGCCGGGGGAGAACAGTGCGGAATACGGAGGGGAAGAGGTGGCAAGGTTGCAGCGGGAGGCCGATGTTTATGGCGATATCTATCCCTTGCATGTGCACCTGCCGGTCGAGCGCACTACTGAACTGGCCGCTGAGGTGGCTAAGGAGCTTGGCTGGGAAATTGTTTCCTACGAGCCCAGTAATGGCCACCTCGAAGCCGTGGATAGAACTCTGTTGCTGGGATTCACGGATGATATTGTTGTGCGAGTCAGGGCGGAAAGTGACGGTAGCTCACGAGTGGATGTCCGGTCCAGCTCACGGGTTGGGGTGAGTGACCTTGGTGCCAATGGAAAGCGTATCCGAGAATTTCTGGAGGAGTTGCGCCTGCATGCAGTCAGTGCGGCGAACAGTGCCGTCTCCCAGGGCCGGAAATCTGTTCCCTCGAATCCACCGGGTTAGGTAAGTGCCTGACAATAAAAGAAAAAAATTTTAACTCGGGTGTTGACAGCACCCTGAACGGTACATAGAATGCGCCCCACTTCTGACGCAGAGCTACACTTTAAAACGCAGCGATGACGACAGAGGTGATTCTGGGTCCCCATCGTCTAGAGGCCTAGGACACCGCCCTTTCACGGCGGTAACAGGGGTTCGACTCCCCTTGGGGATGCCACGCGGGAATAGCTCAGTTGGTAGAGCGCAACCTTGCCAAGGTTGAGGTCGCCGGTTCGAACCCGGTTTCCCGCTCCAAGTTTCACGCTTCACGAGTAGATCTCTAGTTCGCTCGGGAAGTATCGCCACAGAGAAATCCGTGGCCACTGCCATGGACAGCATGGCAGCACAGGGCCGAAAGGCTGCAGTGCAAGTTTCTGTCCCCATCGTCTAGAGGCCTAGGACACCGCCCTTTCACGGCGGTAACAGGGGTTCGACTCCCCTTGGGGATGCCAATACGACCTGGCAGCAATGCTGCCGGGTCAAATTGCGGGAATAGCTCAGTTGGTAGAGCGCAACCTTGCCAAGGTTGAGGTCGCCGGTTCGAACCCGGTTTCCCGCTCCAAGTTTTGCTTTACAGGGTGATGTTCAGGTCATATCTGGAGAGTGAAGTCACTGGAATACCAGTGGCAATGCCATGGACAGCATGGCAGCACGGGACCGACAGGTTGTAGTGCAAGTTTCTGTCCCCATCGTCTAGAGGCCTAGGACACCGCCCTTTCACGGCGGTAACAGGGGTTCGACTCCCCTTGGGGATGCCAATAAGGCCCGGCAGCACTGCTGCCGGGCCAACCCAAAGCGCGGGAATAGCTCAGTTGGTAGAGCGCAACCTTGCCAAGGTTGAGGTCGCCGGTTCGAACCCGGTTTCCCGCTCCAAATAAAAAGCCGCTCAATCGAGCGGCTTTTTAATTTTCCGATATATTGCTTCTTAATTTATCGCTTGTGCCAGAGCTTTTGGGACTGTAAGCGCGCGCCTGGACTTTCGGCAATTGCCAGGCTGGGCCACACTGTCAAATCCCAGTATTCCACCGGTTGAATTCCTTTGGGCAAGCGCGTTGAATGGCGCCTCCAGTAACGGGAGTGAGAGATGACCGCCGCGCTATCTATCCAGAATCTGCAAAAGACCTATGAAGGTGGCTTCCAGGCCCTGAAGGGCATCAGCTTTGAGGTGCAGCCAGGGGATTTCTTTGCCTTGCTGGGCCCCAACGGTGCGGGGAAGTCCACCACCATAGGCATTATTTGTTCCCTGGTGCGCAAGAGCGCCGGGAGCATCTCTATTTTTGGGGTTGATATCGATAGTGATTTTCCAGCCGCCAAGCGTCTATTGGGCGTGGTACCGCAGGAATTTAATTTCAGCCAGTTCGAGAAAGTATTCGATATCGTGGCCACCCAGGGCGGCTTTTATGGGATGCCGCGCAAGTTGGCGGAAGAGCGCACTGAAAAGTACCTCAAGCAACTCGGACTTTGGGATAAGCGGGCTACCCAGGCTCGTATGCTGTCCGGCGGTATGAAGCGCCGCCTGATGATCGCGCGGGCCCTGATCCACGAACCCAAATTATTGATTCTCGATGAGCCCACCGCAGGGGTGGATATCGAGCTGCGCCGTTCCATGTGGGCTTTCCTGGAGCAGATTAATGCGCAGGGCACCACTATTATCCTCACTACCCACTATCTGGAGGAGGCAGAAAGCCTGTGTCGCAACATTGCGATCATCGACAAAGGTACGATTGTTGAGAACACCTCAATCAAGTCCTTATTGAAGACCCTCAATCGTGAGACATTTATTCTCGACTGTAGTGAATATCTGGAAAAGGCGCCGGGGCTTTCAGGGTTTGAATGTCATCTGTTGGATAGCCACTCCCTGGAAATCACTGTCGAGAAGGGGCAGTCGCTGACAGAGGTTTTCATTGAGCTTAAAGCCCAAGGCGTTACTGTGACCAGTATGCGCAATCGTGCCAACCGCCTCGAGGAGCTGTTTATTTCCATGTTGTCCGAGGAAAAAATGGAGGGTGTGGACGAGTGAGCAGCAGATTAACCTGGATCTCCTTCAGCACAATTTTCCGGCGGGAAGTGCGTCGCTTTATGCGTATATGGCCGCAGACACTGGTGCCGCCAGTAATCACCATGTCATTGTATTTTGTGATTTTTGGTTCTCTCATTGGGAGCCGAATCGGAGATATGGGGGGTTATCCCTATATGGAATTTGTGGTGCCGGGTCTGATAATGATGTCGGTAATTACCAATTCTTATGCCAATGTTGTGTCCTCTTTTTATAGTGCCAAATTTCAGCGCAGTATTGAGGAGCTTTTGGTATCACCCACTCCCAATTGGGCGGTAATGGCTGGATATGTACTTGGCGGCGTGGCGAGGGGCTTGATTGTCGGCTTGATTGTCACCCTGGTGGCGATGTTTTTTACATCGCTCAGTGTTGAGCATGTTGGCGTTACCATAGCTATCGTTTTCCTGACCGCAGTACTTTTCTCTTTGGCCGGGTTTATTAATGCTATCTACGCCAATAGCTTTGATGCTATTTCTATTATCCCCACCTTTGTATTGACCCCGCTCACATACTTGGGGGGTGTTTTCTACTCTATCGAATTGCTTTCGCCCTTTTGGCAAGGGCTGTCAAAGCTCAACCCGATTCTCTATATGGTGAATTCTTTCCGCTATGGGATACTGGGAGTTTCAGATATCAACGTGGCTTGGGCTTTTATTGGGGTTTTGGTATTTATTGCACTTCTCGCCAGTTGGGGGCTCTACCTGATGAGTCACGGCAAGCGATTGAGGCATTGAGGTTGATTATGAGCAGAGAAGATTGGCAGAACCTCCCGCTGGGTCGGGAAACCACTTACGAATCCACTTATAACCCGCAGTTGCTGCACCCAATTCAGCGTTCCATCTCCCGCGCGCAGCTGGGCCTGTCCGCGGGGGCCCTGCCATTTTTTGGTGAGGATGAATGGTGGGGCTTTGAGCTCTCCTGGCTGAACCCGAAGGGTAAGCCGCAGGTTGCAGTAGCGCGATTTAGCTTCCCTGCGGAAAGCCCCTGTATGGTTGAGTCCAAGTCGTTCAAGCTGTACCTCAACTCCTTTAATCAGAGTAAATTTGAGTCTTGGCGATTGGTTCAAGATACCCTGGCAAAGGACCTGGGCGAAGCTGTTGGAGCTGCGGTTGAGGTGAATCTCCTGGATGTGGAAGATGCTGCCCTGGCGGTAGAAAGACCGCAGGGTTTTTGCCTGGATGACCTGGATATTGCCGTGGAGCAATACCAGCCGGCCCAATCGCTACTCGCTTTGGAAGGAAGTGGGGAAGATGTCAGTGAAACCCTCTACAGTCACCTGTTGCGTAGTAACTGCCCGGTTACTGGCCAGCCGGACTGGGCCACGGTTATGGTGGAGTACAAGGGGCCGGCGCTGAAAAGAGAGGCGCTGCTGGCCTACATTGTTTCTTTCCGTGAGCACCAGGATTTCCATGAGCACTGCGTAGAGCGGATATTCTGCGATCTGCAGCAGTTGGCGGAATTTTCTGAGCTGACGGTATGTGCCCGCTATACACGTCGTGGTGGCCTGGATATTAACCCATTGCGTTCCACTCGTATTGAGAAACCGCTGCCACCGCGTTTCGCCCGCCAATAATAATTTCTCTAGCTCTTATAGGCCTGGCACTAGCTGGGCCAGCTAAAGGCGCTTTTCTCCTTTTTATTTCCATCAATTGGCCAGCTTTGTAAAGGCTGGTACAGGATCAATACCAGTATTTCAGAGTCTTGAACTACGCTTTCTTGAATAAAACTGTGGGAAATATGCATCAGCTGCTGAAATAGCACTTTTAATTTGAGCAGGCCGGGCCCGAGGGAGATGGAGTCAAGCCTTAGATATGGAAATCAATACACAATCCCCTGCGCTTCCTGCTGTGATTGTGTTTGCCATACAGGCTCTTTTTGCCCAGCCTTCGATTGCGCAGGTATATGTTGAGGCGGATCAGTTACTGCGTGTTATCGAGGATCAGCAGCGCCAGCTGGAAGAGCAGGAGGCACAAATCCAGCGGCAAAAAGCGGCTCTTGATGCCCTGCGCCAGCAGGTGGAGGAGCTGCGGCGCGCAATCCCCCAAGACCCTTCACCCCCTCCTCGCATAAAAAACCATCCTCCCGAAATTTCACCCTCTGAATTGGAAGCGGCGATCGCCGAAGCACCAACAGACTGGCCAGGCTCAATTCAGGTAACTGGGACTGAGCTACGGATCAAGATAGGCGGCTTCGCGGAGCTGGATGCCAACTACGACACTGGTGCAATTGTGAGTCCCGCTGAATTTACTACCAGCGCTATTGTCACCAGTGACAGAACCGCAGCCGAAGGGGAGGATGGGCAGACCAATGTCAGTGTGCAGGTTTCGAGGTTAGAACTCGAGACCAAGATGCCCTGGGGGGGGAGGCAGATCAAGACTGAAACGACAATGGATTTCCTCAGGGATACCACTATTGCCGAGCCAATTTTACAGTTGCGTAAGGCTTATGGTCAGGTCAGCGATATCCTACTTGGTGGTGATTTACTGATCGGCCAGGACTGGTCCACATTCACTAATCTTAATGCCTGGCCAAACACCCTGGATTATGAGGGGCCAAATTCAATGCTGTCCCTGCGGCATCCTATTGTGCGTTGGCATCGCAAATATCACCCAACACTTACTCTGGAAGTTGCTTTGGAGGCGCCCGATGAGCGAGTGTTTGAGGGCGCTGTAGAAGTTTCTCGTTGGCCTGATGCGGTAGTCGCTGTTATCTCCCAGACGGACCGTTTTAATTTTCAAGGCAGTTTTATAGTGCGGGATTTACGTGGCAGTGGGGAACCACAATCCGCTGTTTCAGATACCGGGTGGGGAGTGAATTTGAGCGGTGTTATAGATATGCCTGGGCGCTTAGCTCCGGATTTCATTACATACTCCTTAAGCTTTGGGGCGGGATATGGGGGGCTCCTGAACGATTTTCCTGCAGATGCCTCTTATGATTTTTATGAAAACCGGCTGGAGGCGATTCCAACACTTGCCTGGTACATCGGCTACCAACATTGGTGGAGCCCATGCCTGTATACCGTCGCTACCTACGGATTGGTACAGCAGGATAATTTCGACTTTCAGCCTGGCTTTGCATTCCGGGAAACTCAATACAGCAGTATTAACCTGACATGGACTCCGACACCGCAATGGTTATTTGGTGTGGAGGCTCTCTACGGTACTCGGGAGGATAAGGATGGCGCCTACGGTTCGGTTTGGCGTACCCAATTCACTAGCCGAATTTCGTTTTAAGGGGATGGCCAGTGGTTATTAGAGGAGTTTTACTTCTGGCCTTCCTGTGTGTGTACAGCTGCCATTCTGCGAGAACCATAGTTATTCATAGCTGGCATTCTCCATATATAAGTGCACGCCCTCTGGGGAAAACTCTGGTATTGACCTACACAACGGTACCTCGTCCAATCGTTGGAATTCATGTTGAAGATGTTTGGATTGATGAATTGAGCCGCTACGAGATACAGGCCTACTCCTGGAGTGATTTTGCAACGGGGCACGAGGTCCCATCCATGGAAGAGGTCGCCGAAGTGCTGGCAGCTTATCAATTCGATACGCTGTTAGTAACACAGCTAAGTGAGTTCAAACATTTGAACCGGAATATCTCTAACTCCCAGGTTGCCATAGTGGAAACCCGGCTCTATGAGGGCCCGAGTGAGGAGCTGTATTGGTCATTGAAAACTGAAACCTTTCTGGTGAATTACATTGACGGAGAAATTCGTCGGCCACGGGAGGGGGATGCTCTGGAGTATGTGGAGACGGTTCTTCAGGAAATGATGAAGGATGGTGTTTTCTAGGGTGATAACTCTTCAATCGCCGATTAAATGTAATCGTCCGCCAGAAACTTAGCCCAGCAGGAGAGTACACGAGGTTAAAGAATATTTTAATCAGCTATTCTGGTGAGACAAGTCGCATAATAGTGCCCGGTGAGTACAGGGAGTACTTGGCTTTAAATCGTAGGGTGTCGCGACTGTTTTAGTGTAACCGGTAGCCTGAAATGGGTGCCAGCGAGTCCTTTCGTCGGTAGGCTTTACAATGGATTGGAAAGTTGACACGCCAATGGGGTTTTCTCAGAACTTTATACAGTTTTTTAGGTGGTTTTCTCACTTTTTTCCCCGGCCAGTATTGGCTCTGCCCGTAATTATTTTGTTTTTACTGAATGCCAATCCCACCTTTGCATCCGAAAGCTTCCTGATGCCATTAGGTCCAGTGGCACATGAGCAGAAAACCCATTTCTTCTGGGCTACAGCCCTCACTATGGTGGCTGTGTTGCCCGTTTTTATTTTGGTGCCAATTATTTTATTTAAATACCGACGCAAAAAAGGTACCGGTATTTATACGCCTAAATGGGAGGTCTATGGCCCGCTGGAAGTCGTGATGTGGGGCGTGCCTTTCCTGGTTATTCTGGTGCTCTCGGTCATGCTTTGGCGTGCCACGATTAGCCTGGATCCTTACGAGGAAATTCAAGGAGTGGTACCGCCTGTTAAGGTGGAAGTGGTGGGGCTCGATTGGAAGTGGCTGTTTATTTATCCGCAGCTGGAAATTGCCACGGTGGGGGAGTTAGTTGTCCCGGTACACACACCGGTATCTATGACTCTCACCAGTGATACGGTGATGCAGTCTTTTCTCATTGCAGCGTTGGCGGGACAAATTTATGTCATGCCAGGAATGACGACCAAGTTGAATTTTATTGCCACCAAGCTTGGGAAAACCCAGGGGGAAAACACCCAATTTACCGGGAAAGGTTTTACTGACCAAAAATTTGATGTGTTCATTAAGAATGATGAGGATTTTCAGGCTTGGGTAGCACAAGTTCGCGCCTCAGGTATCCCGTTAAATGAGGATACTTACAATCGCCTGGCGACACGTACCACCCGTGAGGAGGCGCACAAAGAGCTGGCCACGGCGCAAATGCCTGCCCAAGCCATTTATTTCACTCTCCCAGATGCCAGTCTCTTCCAGGATATAGTGATGCGCTACCACTCCGGTAAACCCCTCAGTATTGAGGAGCAGCCCGGCACCGAGAAATTTGGACGGGATAAGGAAGTGGAGGGCGCGCAACCATGAATGGATACGGTTGGTTGGGCAAACTAAATTGGGACTCCCTTGTTTTCAGTAAATTAATCACCGATCCCTCGGTGAGCGAATTTGTCGCCAGTACTGCCGGCAGTATCGTGATTATTGCCACTGTCGCAATTCTCGGCTTGCTGACCTGGTTCCGGGTATGGGGCACCCTCTGGTCCGAATGGCTTACCAGTACTGATCACAAAAGAATTGGCATCATGTACATAGTGTTTGCACTGGTAATGATGACCAGGGGGCTGCTGGAAGGAATGGTAATGCGGGCGCAGCAGGCTGCCGCGCCAGATGGTTTTCTCTACGCCGATCACTTTGCCCAGCTATTCAGTACCCACGGCACCATCATGATATTTTTTGTTGCCGTACCTTTTGTGGTTGGGTTGGTTAACTATGCGATGCCATTACAGATTGGTGCACGGGATGTTGCTTTCCCTGTTCTTAATCAAATCAGCCTGGCAGTTACGGTTGCATCTGGAATTTTATTAATGGTTTCCCTGGTGGTAGGGGAATTTTCCACTGGCGGTTGGTCTGCTTATCCACCTTATACCGGAGGGGATTTTAATCCAGGTGTCGGGCCCGATTATTGGATATGGGCCATTGTGTTTTCGGGTGCCGGTACCACCCTCACGGGTATTAATTTCACCGTTACAATCATCAAATGTCGCGCTGCCGGAATGAAATTCTTCCGTATGCCGATGTTTTGCTGGACGGTACTTTGCTCCTCTATTTTGATGATATTTGCCATGCCACCCTTAAGTGTGGCGGCGTTGATGCTGGGTTTCGATAGATACCTGGATTTCCACTTTTTCACCAATGATCTCGGTGGAAATATGATGAACTATGCCAATCTGTTTTGGCTGTTCGGGCACCCGGAAGTTTATTTGTTAGTGCTACCGGCCTACGGCATATTTTCCGAAGTTTTCTCTACCTTTTCTGCAAAGCGCTTGTATGGCTACAAGTCTCTGGTGATCGCCACTATGAGTATTGGTGTGTTGAGCTTTACTGTATGGCTGCATCACTTCTTTACCATGGGTCAGAGCCCCACAATTAATATTGTGTTTGGTATTGCCACCATGTTGATTGCAGTTCCTACCGGAGTGAAGGTCTACGATTGGATGGCGACTATGTACCGGGGACGAATCCGTTTTACCACGCCGATGATTTACTCCATCGGGTTTTTGATTTTATTTGTAATTGGTGGTCTATCCGGTGTGATCCTGGCTAATCCCACCGTGGATTTCCAGGTACACAATACCTTGTTCCTGGTGGCGCACTTCCACAATGTTTTAATTCCGGGCGTGCTGTTTGGGTTGCTCGCCGGATACAACTATTGGTTCCCCAAGGCTTTTGGTTTTCGTCTCAATGACAAGCTTGGGCGCTGGTCGGCATTCCTTTGGGTTCTCGGTTTTATGCTGACGTTTTTCCCGCTATATGGTGCTGGCCTGTTGGGAATGCCAAGGCGTTCCTTCAGTTATATGGACCTAACTTTCAAACCCTACATGCTGGTTGCATTTGTTGGAGCCATGGTGGTTTTGTGCGCATTAATCAGCTTGGTGGTGCAATTGGTGGTCAGCCTGAGAGACAGGGATAAAAACCGTGTTCCAGTGGGGGACCCGTGGGATGGCCGGTCTCTTGAGTGGTCAATTCCTGCTCCAGCGCCTTCTTACAACTTTGCCGAACTGCCGAGGGTCACTGATCGGGACGAGTTTACCGAGGCCAAGGAACAGGGGCGCGCTTATCTGGCGCCAAAAGTCTACCGTGATATCGAAGTGCCAAAAAATAATCCGCTGGGTTTTCTCCTCTGTGTGTTGAGCGGCATCCTCATGTTTGCGCTGGTTTGGTATATCTGGTGGCTGGCGCTGATATCCGCTGTGGCCATTATTGTTGCAGTAATAGCCTCCACTTTCCGTTGGGACAGTGAACGGGTAATCCCAGCAAGCCAGGTGCAGGAAGACACGGAAAAGTGGCTGGAGCAGGTGAAGAAGAGCAGGGCGGTTGGCAGGGATTTGGAAAATACCCCTGCCAATGTTGGGTACGCCAAGTTGGAGCACTAGGCTGACAAATGAACGGAACCCCTTCGACCAGTAACCCCAGTGTAAACCCAGGCCAGGTGCCTGGGGCGATTCACAAAGACCCGGATATGGTGATCTTTGGGTTCTGGGTTTTTATGATGAGTGACCTCATTTTCTTTGGGGTGGTCTTCGCCATCTATATCACCATGATTGGGGCTACCGCAGGTGGTCCTGGACCAAGGGAATTATTCGATTTTGGCAGTTTATTCGCGCAAACCATGTTGCTGCTTACCAGTAGCCTTACCGTGGGCATTGCAACTGTCACCATGAAGCACCAACGCAGCCAGGCGAGCTTTCTGTTCTGGGTGGTGGTAACCCTAATTTTGGGGTTGGGCTTCCTGACATTGGAGCTCTACGATTTTTCGCAAATGGCGGCACAGGGTGGTGTGCCCCAGCGCAGTGGCTATTTATCAGCTTTCTTTGGCCTGGTGCCCTTACACGGCTTACATGTCAGCTTCGGCTGTTTATGGATGCTGGTGTTGATCGTGCAGATATGCAAAGTGGGTATGCTGGATATTATCAAGTTGCGCTTCCTGCGCCTGGCCCTTTTCTGGCACTTTCTGGACTTGATCTGGATCGGGATTTTCTCGGTTGTCTATTTTGGCGGATGGGTATATGGCTAATAAATCCGGTTACGCGGCCCATTTACGTACCTACCTAACCGGTTATGTTCTGTCGGTAGTGCTTACCATTGCGGCATTCTGGGCAGTTTTGGCAGTGGGGCGGGAAAATAAAAGCGTACTTATTTTGGTTGGTTTGCTTGGGGTAGCGCAACTGGCAGTGCAACTTAAGTGCTTCTTGAATGTTACAACACAAAAAGAAGGACGGGACAACCTGGCCTTGGTTCTTTTTTCAACCCTGATTCTGCTGATCATTGTGGTAGGTACTGCATGGATTATGGGGAACCTGGCCGTGCGTATGCATACCACTATGTAAAGCTAATTGGCAGAAACCGGGCGAGCTAGATAATGACCTTGCTTTTGAGGCTTGAGGTGGCTTTCTCCAGGGATTGCAGCACCTTGCCCTTGTCATAATTACGTATCTTATCCAGATCCAGGTGCATAGAGAAACCCGGGGCGTGTTCTTCCAGGTAGCTTTGTTGACCACCGAGGTTTTTACGCAGGTCTGTCACCTGGTAAACCTTAACCGGGGTGCTGATGCCTTTAACAGTGATATGGCCTTTATCACGGCACATAACCGTGTGCTTGATCATTGCCCAGGTCTCATGGCTGATCAGGATTTCCCCAGGCTGGGCCGCACCCTCAAGGCGTGAAGCCAAGTTCACATGGGTGCCCATTACGGTATAGGACTGGTAGTTGGCTGTGCCAAAGATTCCAACAGTACAGTAACCTGTATTAATTCCCATTCGCACTTGCAAGGGGCGGGAGATCCCCTTGTTGTACCACTCCTGCTTCATCTCACGAACCCGCTTGCGCATGGCCAAGGCCATAGCGACACAGCGCAGAGCATCAGATTTGGGGCCCTTGCTTTCATCATCCCCAAATACCACCATAACCGCATCACCGATAAATTTATCGATGGTGCCGCCGTATTGGCCGGCGATACGTGCCATTTCTGAAAGGTAGTTATTGAGCAATAGAGTAAAGGTTTCAGCCTCCAGCTCCTCGGTAAGCTGGCTGAAATCCTTGATGTCTGAAAAGAAAACTGTCAACAGCTTACGCTGTGTAGTCAGGGCCTCTTCATCACCAGTAGTAATAGAACGCCATAGGCGCTGCGGCAGATATTTGGAGAGTTTATAGGAGCGTACCTTACTTACACGTTGCTCGGTGGTGAGGGCATGATTGGCCTCCTTGAGCTGGCTGATTTGTCGGTGGGTAAAAAATGCATAGGCACATAAATAGGCGAGGATGCCTATTAAACTCACGGTGCTAATAGTGAGGTCGGCATTAATCAACAGTGCCGGTCTGTGTATCAGGTAGCCAACTACAACACCGACGAGAAGGCCTGTGTTGTGTTCAAACCACTTTCTGCCACCGCCCTGAGTCAGGGCATTGAGCTGCACCACAGTGACAAACAGCAATGATGGCAACATGCTGAAATTGGCTAATGCGATAGTGATACCAACAAATATGGTATCGATAAAGGATAGACAGCGCCGGGTTTTATAGGCTTTTTTATCGCGGGACTTATAAAGCAGGAATTGGGCAAAGCCGCAGTAAGCGAGTAGTAATACTGCTATGCCAATTGTAATCAGCTTGTCCAGTTGCCATGGAGAAGACCAATCGACAGTATTTGCCAGGGTGCCCGTAGCCGCAAAACAAATTAAGGTGCGGAAATAGGTAGAGTAATGGGGGCTAATGCCCCGCTCTGTGTTCCCCTCAAGCTTGTCCTGCATCTGTGGTTATCTTTTTGTCCGTTTAGCGGAATTATACATATAGCGAGCGGCCCGTAACCGGTTTCAATATCCCTGGCTTTTACTCGCAGTGCATCGATTTACTGGGCGAAGTGTACTCCTCCAAAAGCCAGATTGCTAAAAAACCGATATTTATACTGGGTTTTAATACGGGGCGCACGTATGCGCTACGTAGGCTGGTTAGGGTACACTCCGCGCTCAGACTTCAACTGGAGAAAACGATGGATGCCCTGACCGCCTTGCATAACAGAGTCTCAACGGGAAAGCTTATTGAGCCAGCTCCCAATGAACAGCAGCGCCAGAACATCTTTCGCGCCGCCCTTCGCGCGGCGGACCACGCCTGTTTGCGCCCCTGGCGCTTCCTGCTAATAGAGGGCCAGGAGCGTAATCGATTGGGGGAGCTATTCCTGCAGGCGGCTGAACAAGCTGAAGGCGCTCCACTAGTGGAAGCCCAGCGCAAGCGTACATTGGCTATGCCGCTGCGAGCGCCTTTGATCATTGTGGCTATCACCCGTCTACAGGAGCATCCCAAGGTACCTCACATGGAGCAGCATATGTCTACTGCGGGCGCCGTACAGGCTATGCTCACCGCTGCCTTCGCAGAGGGTGTTGGCGCCTACTGGCGTACTGGCCCCCTGGCCAGTAACCCGGTGGTTGCTGAGGGGCTCGGCCTTGCGGAAAATGAGCGTATAGATGGTTTTATTTACTGTGGGACCCCGGATAAAGCTCCCCGCCAGGCACCGGATTTACAGGTGGATACATATTTTTCCCAATGGAATGCACAATAGTACTTGCACATCAGGAAACATTTGGGTAAAGTGCGCGCTCTCTCGACGACACAGCAGCTATCTTCCTGATTTTCTTGAAGATTTCTCTAAAGAGAGATCCCCGCTGAAAGGCGGATTGCCCTCCCAGAGGGTGACAATTTGGTGAGGTGTCCGAGTGGTCGAAGGAGCACGCCTGGAAAGTGTGTATGTCGAAAGGCATCGAGGGTTCGAATCCCTCCCTCACCGCCATCTACTAAAAGCCCGGTTTATGCCGGGCTTTTTTATTTCTGTTTACTGCTTAACTCTCCGTTATCTTTTCGGCAATTATTATGCTGACTGTATAGATATTCGTTTGTCAGATGGGCCTCAACTATTTAAAGCGGCACTATCTAGTTAATTCTCTATTCAAGCTTTTATTTTCTGGCTGCCCCAACCGATAGCGCCAGGACCTATTGAGTGCTGCTATGGAGAGATATCTTTTCATTGGCTACCCGGTAATGCTGCTGTGCTTATAGCCGGTGAATCGTTCGATCTAAGGTGAGCGTAAATACAACTTGGTATGTTCATTCGGTTTAAACGCTTCTATGGGTTTCCCCCTTATTGTGGCTCTTCTTGTCTGTTGGCATTTCCTCTACGGACAAAGTTGCGCGGGTTTGGTTAGCTCAATTGAATGGATTGCAGTTGCGAATTTAACTTGCTGCCTTTGCTTTGAGTCACAGCGGCGCCTTTTATCTTTTCAGTGTTTATCTCGCTCGTATCTGCATCATGTATTTTTACTGACTTGGTTTGCTTTTTAGAAAATTATTACCTGGTGAGTAAAGGCGTCATGTTCATAAATATTTCCTACTTCTTGTTTTTATCTTCTTTAGTATGGAATTACCCCTTATCTGTTAGCTGTTCTAGTGCAACTGCCCGGACAAGATTGGCTTAACTAAAGCGGCTTCGTCAGAGTCGATTTAGTTAAGTTGCACGGCCAACGCGACCTGTCGATAATTCAATCCAATACCGCCCGCCACATACTTTTTCTTGACGGTAGGCAGAGTAATATCGAGTCCAGCACCACCGTTTGTGGGCTGTCTTGGGCTGTCTCAGGCAAGCTGATAACCACGCTGGGCAAGCATAAGCCGGAAATCTCCGATAACCGCAACGGTATAAAAGTGCCGCTATATGAAAGCAGGAGTGAGGCTCGTTGAGATTATCCCGAGCGCGCTAGGGTAGGGTGATCTGTTCACGCCAGGTCAATCGGCAAGGGCCAGGGAGACTATGCAAGCCAGTGATAGCATCAACTGCAAGTTTGGTCGGGGCACTCCTTTCCTGGGGGCTGAAGGCATCCAGAAGAAATGAAAGATGCGGCAGGCTTATACATCGCCTGCCTATACCACTTGGTGGTGGGACTTGCTTCAGGTGATGGCTTGAGTTGTTACCGGAAGCAGCGCTTTAGGAGTTTTATGCCAAGAGCAGTGGCAGTTATTTGGGGAGGGCTGCCATTGCTGCTAAGGTTTTTTAACTAGATGTTTACGTAGACTGCGTTGATTTTTATCCAGGAGCTTTGACAACCTTCAACATTCAGCCTTACTTCTTTCTCCGCTATAGCGGCGGATAGCAGTGTAGATTTCAAGATTGGGTCATCGTCGCTACTTATGCCTGCGTAGCCATTATTTGTTGGGCATTCAGCTTTTGCTTCGTCGCTAAACCCTTCTTTCAATTTAAGTGCAACGGCTCCATTAGCGGTTGAATAGTAGTAGCTGATGGTTCCAATTGTTTGTGCGGAATGTGCTGGGATTGATGCCAGCATTATAAGCAGTGAGGTTAGCAGCGTAGGCTTTTTCATAGGTTTCCTAATTAATTAAGTGTCCAAATCTTATGCTTGCGTAATAGTAATCACTATCCACTTCAAGGCAATCTGGCAGCGCACTTTGCCGTATGAACTGCATTATTTCAATTAGAGTTTGAATGAGCAGAACTCCATTCTCAATTGGTGATCTGGAGGTAACTGTGAAGCTGTTGAGAAAGGCTAGGTCGGGATGATCTAGTCACGCCAGATCAATCTGCAAAGCCAAGTGAGACTATTGATAGTATCAACCACAAGTTTGGCCGGGGGACTCTGTTTCTCGGGGCTGAAGGTATCTAGAAGAAATGGAAGATGCGGTAGGCTTATACGTCGCCTGCCTACACCACTAAATGGGGTGATTTGCCTAAAGTGACAACTTAATCTGATTGTACTAATTAGATTCCGATAGATTTCATACTTTGCAAAGCCCTCAGTAGGTTAAAATGAGTGCATTTGTATAAATATACAGCAGGGATTGGCGCCCCATAAAATGTCTAAGATTTGCTCCTAAATTATTGATCTATATAGAGCAAAAATGAGCAATAAAGGGTAGTTTTCTTAGACAGAGATTCCCCGGAAAGCTAGCAATCACGAGAGTTAGAGGGCTGTTTTAGTCAATACTGCTGCAGTATATGAGTGCCTTTATGAAACCCTCCTACTACCAGGCTGAGGTTGCTTAAGTTGCCTAGTCGACCATAAGTAATTATCGTTTTCAAAGAGGACGCCGCTCCGACAGGCGGCTTCTATAAAATTCTCAAGTACTATCCAGTATTTGTTCCTTATTGCGAAATGCCTTCTTCTCTCCTGTCGCGGGAAATTGATCGAAACCCATAAGCAGTAAGCTCCCCTCGCTTTGTCCGGTGTAATACTATTGGCATTTCCATCTTGGATAATTGAATGCTTTATTGACTCAACTCCAGGGGGCAACCAAAATACCTGCCTAGTAGTAATTTGCCGCAGTTTAGTTTTATGCGACTTAAGTCTTTGTTATTGATTTCCTTGCTCTCAGTAAGCGGATGTTATGAGGTTGCGCCTCAGTCTTACAATCGTAGTGAGTGGTTGCCTGGTTGGGCTGATGTGGATGGAGATTGCCAGAATACTCGCCAAGAGCTTTTGATAAGGCTTTCACTGGCTCCGGTAGTTTTTAACAATGAAAAAGGTTGTACAGTGGTGTCCGGTTTATGGATAGACCCATATACAGGGCAGTTTTTTGAAAAGGCATCGGACTTGGATGTAGAGCATATAGTACCGCTTTCCTGGGCCCATAAACATGGTGGCTCCACTTGGAGTCGAGAGCAGCGTAGGGCATTTGCCGAAGATCCAGCTAATCTTTGGCTGGTGGATGATGGCCACAATCAACGTAAGGGTGGTAAGGGGCCGACTGAGTGGTTACCTCCATATCAGCCAGCCCGAAGCGTATATAGGCGGCAGTTCATGGCTATCGCCAGGAAGTATGGGCTCGATCAGTGAAGTAAATAGTGAGATGTACCTTCACTTGGCAATTTATATTGACTTTTGAAGGGGCAATTTTTGATTGAGTTCTGCTTATTCTAAATTATTGCTTACCCTTTTATCGGTAATCTCTCTTTTTGAATTTTTTTTGTTTTATATTCTTTCGTCTGATTAATATGTCTAGGTATTCTGTGCCTCGGAGCCAGGTTGATTAATTAAAAGCGTGCTGGTTATAGTTGTTTAAGATCTTGGGACCGTGATTCTAAATATCTTGGCATAACTATCTACTTGTACCGCAATACTACTGCGCTTCGTTGCCTTGGGTGATAAGTTCTGCGACTACTTGACCTTGTGGTAAGTTGGGGTGTTGTCGAGAACGTGTCTATAGGTTGCATAATTAAAGTGCTTCTTATGGGGTGAGAGCCTTTTAGGTAGGGAAGTAATTTCCTGGTTTAGTGGAAGAATAAAGGATAACAGTATGGACAGGGTTGCCGGAGTTTCATCAATATGTATGGGGCTAATCTATATTGCCGCTTTTTTATTTTTTGGATTTTTTTGGGCCTTTCCATCGGGTGGAAGTCCTACTGAAAAGATGGCATTTCTGGCAGAAAATCAACTGCTATTTAGTAGTGTTTATATATTAATGTACCTGGTGTTTGCTGTCTTTTTGGGGTGTTTGGTGGTTTGCCTTTATGAAAAGCTCAGGAATAGAGGCAGGAGGATCACAGCTCTAGCTTCCTTATTTGGGGCAATCTGGGTTGGTCTTGTGATTGCTAGCGGTATGATTGCGAATATTGGGCTTGCTTATGCCTTGGGGCTCTCCGAGGTCAATGTAGAAAAAGCTTTTGAAGCTTGGGGTGTTATATACCTGTTGGTTGAGAGCCTTGGTGGAGGGAATGAGTTGGTTGGTGGGCTTTGGGTCTTGCTGATTAGCGTGGTTGCGTTGCAAGCAAGGGTTTTCTCCCGCCCATTAAATTACCTTGGAGTGATAGTAGGAGTCGCTGGAATTGCGACCGTTTACCCTGCTGATATTCTCACGGAAATTTTTGGTGTCACTCAAATAGGCTGGTTTATCTGGATGGGTATTTCTTTATTAGGAAAGAGCAGTAATAGGCAGACTTGGGAAGCTGCTAACGCTGTTAATGGTGCTACGGAATAGTTTCGTGCTGACTAATTATACTTCAGTGTAGAGAAGGCAAGTATTTTGTTGTGGTTATTATCGCCTCCACTTCCTAGTGTTTGTCTTCATTGGCCCCCTCTTGGCATTATCAGTGGGATGACTTTGTCTGTTCCACTGGTCTTGCTTACTTTACTTTCTGCTGGAGGGTTAAAACTGGAGCTTCTGGCTTCACAAGAAGTGATATCAAAGGCTGCTTAGCATTTTTTTGGATCTCGCGCCAAAAAATGAAAAATGCGTCTATTCTTTCAATGGGCCAGACAGTCTTTAAAGAGGTGTCCTGGCTAGAGTTTCCGCTGTAAAAGGTGTGGTGTAGAGACGGGCTTTACCAGTTGCCCATTGCTTTCAGTGTTTTTAGGCATGAATAGCTAGTCTCAACCTGCCAGCTCCTGGGAAGCGAGCGGATAGCACATTACCTGCAATTGATTTACAGGGTGATAGCCCTGGAAACTTTGGAGATCTTATTGTGAAAAGCAAGCAGTACATCCTTCCTTTGGTAATTGCCAGTCTTGCTGCTTCTGCTGCCCTTGCGGATTCTCATCCCAAGAAGCCGGCGAAGGACTGGACTTGTGCAGATTTCCTGGCCATTGATGATGAGTTTAAGCCTAAAGCAGTCTATTGGGCTGCGGCTTATTCAAAGCGCGGTAAGGAAGAGGGCGATATGTTGGATATCGAGGGCACCGAAAAGGTGACACCAATGATTATCACCGCCTGTGCCAACGCGCCAAAAGAGTCCTTCTGGGCCAAGTTTAAGGATGAGTGGCACAAGATGGGGCGCCACCACGGTAAGGACAAGGCGAAGCAAATGATGAACATGCAGGGTGGCGGCAATAACATGGGTACCGATGGCAATAACAGTGGTACCAACGGCAGCAACAATATGCAGAAGCAAAAACAGAAGCAGTAGCCCACTGCGTTGGATGATACCCGGCTTCGGCCGGGTTTCGTCTATTCTGGTCTTGAAGCTTACCTTTGGCGGGGTATAGGCTATTGGTAAGTTTTCAAACCGGCTAGAGTTGGAGCTGCGATCGTTGCCGGGTAATCAAGTAGTCAAATGGAGTTGTGCTATGGGGAAGTCTGTTAGGGATGGTGTGAAGCGTGGACGGAACATTAATCGTTCTGCCAGGCTGTTTTGGGGTGCGGTGCTACTGGCGGGCCTCTTCATGGCGCTGTTTATGCACTCAGCCAAGGCGTTCCCTCTGTAGCGCTTTTCTATAGCATAAGGGGGATAGAGATGGCGCCCCCGGGTGGACTCGAACCACCAGTCCGGACTTAGGAGGTCCGTGGTTTATCCTGTTAACCGACGGGGGCAGGCACTTTAACCGAACTTTGTATCTGGCTATGGGTGCGAAGGGCGGCCATTCTATCCGGTATGCCGGCAAATGTCATGTCATCCTGCACCCTCAACGTCTATCTGCTTAGTTTCATTATTCGCCGATACTCGCGAGTAGACCTGTCACTCTAGGTAACAGGCAGAAGCTCTAGTTACCGCATTACCCGCTGTTTCCTATCTGTGCGGTTTTCGAAATTTTTTCATAATTATTTGCTGTGCCATCGTTGATTTTGTGTTTGAAAAACGCAATTTGGCGGACATTTTTGCGTGCTGAAAAGCGGAATCTGATTGAAGTCAATTTGTCATTGTTTAGGTGTAAATTTTTGCTTGACCATGATTGTTTAGCATCGCTAATCTGCAGTGGCACCCAAGGTGCAATAAGGATATTTCTGCTTTCGCGAATCAAGATTATGGAGTTTCGTATGAGCGGTAACGTTAACGAAAAGTACATGGATTTTGACAGTGTGGATATTCCACAAATAGCTAATGAAGTACTAAAGCAGGCTACTTCCCAGCCGCCGCGTGACGCGCGCAGGATGGTGGAGGATAAACTGGAGGAGATACGCTTGAGGCGGGAGTTAATGGATTATGATTTTGAAAACTAAATACTCAAAAGGGATTTAAGTTACCAATTATTTTAGGGTTGTACGGGGTTGCCACTAAAGCCCCGTACAATTTGAGAACTAATTACATCCATTTATTTACTGCTTTATTCATTGCTAATAAATTTCCCACGGATTAATTTCCATTGAAATTAGCTGATAAGTAGTTGATGGGAAAATCTATCAATAACGCCCCAATTATCGCTGATGCAATTAAATGCTGACGTCCAGCGCTCAGAATTTCTCTATTACTACGTAGAGTTTTGCCGCTAATGACTTTGTAACTAAGTAGTGGTTCTCTATGCGCTTTTAAGCAGGAATGAGCGCTCTATAAGGAATTGCAAGCAAAGGCGGCCCAGGAGCCGCACCTTTGGCATTTAATTACATTTGTGTAGCTGTTCCTTCATCCCCTTTACTTTGCTTGCCGCCAAACCAGCCCAACAGTTGCTTTAGCTTATGGGATAACTTGCCGCGCTTGGCTTTACGCTCTTTGTCAGCAGCACTTACCAGCCAGGCTACCTGGATAACCATTCGCTGCCCCTCAAAAGGCAAATGGCCGTGGAACGAATTATCCGCGCGCTTAAAGGCAGCAAGGGTGCCGTAGACAGGAGAGACTTCAGGCGCAACAGTATCTTCGAAGTCATCTATGCGCTTAAGGAAACGTAGGCAGCCGTTGCCATCCACGGTCCACTCAGGGTTGAGGTAGAGCAGGGCGGTAGCGATTTTGGATTTACCGTCGGTATGAATCCTGCCGTGTCGCTTTTTCAAGGTGCGGCTGATGGAGACATAAGTTGGGTATTGGGAGAGCTGTTCAATGCCCAGGTTGTCGCCGATGGCATTGGCAAATTCCGGATCGGTAAACTGGGTGATCAAGGTATTAATGGAAGTCCCGCATTCCTCCTTTTCATGGGGGAGGTAGCCAGCGCCTTTAAGGCGCGGAAAGTCTTCAATAAATGAAGACATCATGTTTTCGTTCAAAACTTTCTGGGCTACAAAGAATGGGAAGGGCTGGCGGTTAATCAGGATATCTTCGCCGGTCAAGTCACTGGCATTGAGCCAGCGGCTGGCTTCAGCAGCAGGGCTAGTCATTATTGTGCATCCTTACAAACTGGTCCGGTGTAGCCACCGGGTCACATCGAAGTTTTTGTTGATGTCGACCACAGAGTTTCAGCCCTGGTTCACTTGGGCATACGGCACTTGGCGCCGCCTCACGACAGTGCGAAAAGTATCAGAGCCAGGCTCTCGGGCCAATACCAGCGTACAAATACTGCCCCGATTTCTGGCTTTGCCTTGCTTGAAATCAAGGGCATGTGAGATAGGTTGCGTTGAATACCATGCATTTGGCGCAAGTGCCGGTATAATGCCGTTCAGATTTTCGTCAGAGCGGTTTTATCCAAGCAATGTCTGTGACTTCCAAGTCCCCAGTTGTATTGCAAGTACGCGACCTCGCCTGTGAAAGGGATGGTCGTCGCTTGTTTGAGGGCCTTGATTTCTCACTCCCAAGCGGGGCTGCGATCCAGGTTAAAGGTGCCAATGGGGCGGGTAAAACCACACTGTTGCGCACCTTAATTGGCAGTTCCAGTGATTTTAGCGGAGAGATCCTCTGGCGCGGCAATCCTTTCCCTGAGGCTTTGCGGGGAATGCGTGAGTCCCTACTATATATCGGCCATCGGGGTGGGGTACGGGCTGGATTAACTCCCTTGGAAAACCTCACCTGGTATGGGGCAGATAATGAGTCTGCTCTGCAGGCTCTTGATAGGGTGGATTTGTTCGGTTTTGAGCACAGTTTGTGCCATAGCCTGTCTGCTGGGCAAAACCGCCGAGTAGCCCTGGCCCGGATGTTCTTGCCGCAGGCGCCACGTTTGTGGGTCCTTGATGAGCCCTTGACTGCCCTGGATGTTGCCGGGGTGGCTGCGCTGGAAAAGCAGATGTCTGCGCATATGGATAAGGGTGGTTCCATACTCCTGACCTCTCATCAACCACTGGCCTTACCTGGGCTCGATTTTATCGATCTGTCTGACTTTGTAGTCGATGAGTCTTTTACAGATATCGGGGGAGAGCATGTCTTCAGTTGATGTCCAACCCCCGGTGAGTGAAGCCCGTACAAGCCCCGGTTTTGTTGCACTCTTCCGGATTGAAATGCTACTGGCCCTGCGTAAGCGGGCAGATATTGCTAACCCCTTGCTGTTTTTTGTCACAGTGCTCGCGCTTCTACCCCTTGGAGTAGGACCGGAGCCCGATCTATTGGCAAAAATGGCCCCCGGAATGATCTGGGTGATGGCTCTACTCGCCACCATGCTCTCCCAGGAGAGCCTGTTCCGCGGAGACTTTGAGGACGGAACCCTGGAGCAGTTAACCCTATTGCCGCAACCTCTATATTTTGCCGTATTGGCAAAGTCATTGGTGCACTGGGTTGCTACCGGGTTGCCACTAGCGCTTTTATCGCCGTTGTTGGCATTGATGCTGAATCTCCCCGTCGAGGGATATCTCTGCTTATTTATTTCGCTGTTCCTAGGGACGGCAAGCCTCAGTTTGATAGGCGCAATAGGCGCGGCGCTCACAGTAGCTCTGCGTCGCCCCGGTCTGCTGCTGGCGCTAATTGTTATGCCCTTGTATGTGCCCGTGCTAATCTTCGGCACCGGCGCGGTGCAGGCGGCTATTGATGGCTATGCCTACAGCGCACAGCTGGCGATTTTGGCCGCTCTGCTGGCCGCCGCTGCAGCCCTTGCTCCGCTCGCTGCTGCCGGGGCGATACGTATCAGCCTGGATAATTGATTCGGAGGTCTTCTTGGCTTGGCAATGGTTTCACCGTTTAGGTTCGCCGCGTTGGTTTTATCAGAAGACCAATGTGTGGCTTCCCTGGCTGGCACTGGCAAGTGTTGTATTGTTGTCAGTGGGTACTGTTTGGGGACTTGGTTTTGCGCCGGAAGATGCCAAGCAGGGCAATAGCTATCGCATTATTTTTATTCATGTGCCAGCTGCTTTCCTGGCCCTGGCCGGCTACTACATTATGGCGATCAGTGGGGCTATCGGCCTTATCTGGAAGATGAAGCTTTCCTTTGCGGTGATGCGGGCCGCAGCGCCTATCGGTGCGGTGCTAACTTTTATTTCCCTTTTCACCGGTGCTGTTTGGGGCAAGCCTACCTGGGGCACTTACTGGGTATGGGATGCTCGTATAACCTCCATGTTGATTCTGTTATTCCTGTATATCGGTGTGATGGCCTTGTCGCAAGCTGTCAGCCGTGAGCAAGTGGCCGATAAAGCCAGCGCACTCCTTGCCCTGGTAGGCACGGTGAATATTCCGATTATCTACAAATCGGTAGACTGGTGGTTTACTCTGCACCAGCCTGCCACCATCCGCCTTACAGAATCCAGCAGCATCGATCCGAGTATGTTCTACCCATTGCTGACCATGATCATCGGTTTTTACTGTATGTACGCCTGGACCCTGCTGACCCATACTCGCGCTCTGTTATTGCGCCGGGAGATTCGCACCCAGTGGGCACAACAGGAATTAGCGGGAGGAAAATAACGTGGAGTTCCAGTTTTCCAGTTTTGCAGATTTCCTGGCGATGGACGGCCACGGTATCTTCGTGTGGATCTCTTACGCCGTTACTTTTGCAGCACTGGCTGCCATGGCTCTTTATCCCCGACTTGCCCGCCGCCGTCTGCAGCGGGAACTGCAACATCAGCAACGGATTAGCCAGCGGCGCCAAAAGGTGAAAGCAGCGAGGCAAGCTGTAAAGGAGCCCGCATAGGCTGTGCCGGTTCACAGGTTTAGATTTAGATGTTTGCCCGGTTGTGACCGCTGCCCAGCTAACAAGATCAAAACTTAAATATATGGAGTTTAACTAAGACAATGCATCCTGTACGCAAGCAACGTCTGATCCTGGTACTTGTCCTGGTCACCTTGTCTAGTGTCGCCGTGGGTTTTGTGACCTATGCGATGCGTGAAAATATGGATTATTTCTACGCGCCCAGTGCTTTTGCGGCTGGAGAGGTCCCTTTTGAAAAGCGTATTCGCGCAGGCGGTTGCGTAGTGCCAGGCAGTGTGCAACGCGCTGAAGATAGCCTGGATGTGCGGTTTGTTATCACTGACGGTGAAGCCGAACTGGCCGTGGTATTCGACAAGATACTGCCGGATTTGTTTGCTGAGGGTGAAGCTGCAGTAATTTCCGGGCGCCTGATGCAGGACGGCACCATGCGTGCAGACCAGGTCCTGGCCAAGCACGATGAAACCTATACGCCACCAGAGGTGGCTGAGTCTATGGTTTCTCACGAAAGCTGTGCTGATGGAGCAAAAATATGATCCCTGAGTTGGGCCATTTTGCACTGGTAGCGGGATTGCTGCTTGCTATTGCCTTATCTGTCCTGCCTATTGCCGGCAGCTATACCGCTCGGCCCTTATGGATGGAGGCCGGTAAACCCCTCGCCATGGGCGTATTCGTCTTTGTATTGATCTCTTTTGCTTGCTTGACGATTGCCTTTGTACAGAGTGATTTCACAGTTAATTACGTCGCAAAGAACTCCAATAGCATTCTGCCTGTTTACTACAAAGTGACGGCAGTTTGGGGAGGGCATGAGGGCTCCATACTTCTGTGGCTTTTGATTCAGGCTGGTTGGGCAGCTGCGGTTGCCATGTTCGGCCGGCAGTTGCCACCGGAGCTGTCGGCACGGGTGCTGTCTGTAATGGGCATGGTGCTGATCGGTTTCTTCCTCTTTATCCTTTTAACTTCGAATCCATTCGATAGAACCCTGCCTTTCCCGCCGATGGAAGGTTCAGATCTGAATCCACTGTTGCAAGACCCGGGAATGATTTTCCATCCGCCTCTACTGTATATGGGTTATGTGGGGTTCTCTGTGGCTTTTGCATTCGCTATTGCAGCCCTGCTCGGTGGCCAACTGGATGCAGTGTGGGCGCGCTGGGCCAGGCCCTGGACGGTCGTGGCCTGGGCTTTCCTTACCCTGGGTATCGCCCTGGGTAGTTGGTGGGCTTATTATGAACTCGGCTGGGGTGGCTGGTGGTTCTGGGACCCGGTGGAAAATGCTTCCTTGATGCCATGGCTTGTTGGCACTGCACTGATGCACTCACTGGCGGTGACAGAGAAACGTGGTCTGTTTAAGAGCTGGACTATTTTGTTGGCGATATTCGCCTTCAGCCTGAGCTTACTAGGTACCTTCCTGGTACGTTCCGGAGTGATTACCTCAGTACATGCTTTTGCTACCGATCCCCTGCGGGGCAGTTTTATCCTTGGCTTCCTGGCGCTGGTTGTCGGGTTCTCCCTGTTGCTGTTTGCTTTGCGCGCGCCTTCAGTCAGTGCTCGCAGTGTATTCTCCTTCCGCTCCCTGGAGACTTTCCTGCTCGGCAATAATATTTTGCTGATCCTCATTATGGCGGTGGTGCTGACTGGTACTTTGTATCCATTGGTTGCAGATGCTTTGAACCTCGGCAAGATCAGTGTGGGACCGCCGTTCTTCAATCTGTTCTTTGTACCGATAATGGTTGTGTTGTGCCTGCTGCTGGGTATGGGAGTGCACGCCAACTGGAAAGACAGCCGTTGGGACAAATTATTGAATATTTGGCGTTTGCCGTTTTTGGCAGCATTGGTTATCGCTCTGATTTGGCCGTTGGCTTTCGACCATTACCACTGGGGGGCAGTGCTGGGTATCTTTATCGGTGCCTGGGTATTCTGTGCGAGCCTTGCCGATATCGTAACCAAGACCCGCAACGCCAAGTCTTTCTTTGCTGGATTAAAGCGCCAGCGTGCCAGCTATTATGGTATGCATCTCGCGCATATTGGCCTGGCTGTTGCAGTACTCGGGGTTGTATTAACTACGGTATACAGCGTGGAAGATGACCTGCGCATGGGGGCTGGGGACAGCCATCAAGTGGCTGGCTACGATTTCAAATTTGATGGGGTGCGCCTCGCTCAGGGTCCAAACTACCGTGCCTTTGAAGGGGTGTTGCACGTAAGTAAAAATGGCGAACCTGTAGCAGAGCTGCTTCCGCAGAAGCGGAATTATTTCTCTGGCGGAAATACCATGACCGAGGCGGCGATCGACACTGGTCTGTTCCGCGATATATACGTAGCCCTGGGCGAACCCTTGGACCGCAGCAATCCCAGCGGCGATTGGGCGGTAAGGCTGCAATATAAGGCATTTGTAGTATGGATCTGGCTCGGTGCTTTATTAATGGCGATTGGCGGTGGTATTGCGGTTGCGGATAAACGTTATCGTAAAGCCAAAGTGGCACGTCAGGTGCCGATTGCTGGCAATGTAGCTACTGCGTAGATTTGGGGAAGATAGTATGTCCAGATTAAAACTTTTCTTGCCTCTGATTATTTTTATTGGATTGGCCGCACTTTTTTGGCGCGGCCTGTCCCTGAATCCGCAAGAAATGCCCTCCGCGTTGCTTAACAAGCCGGTGCCGGAATTTTCCCTGGAGAATGTTGCCGATAGTAATCAACTGTTGCAGAAGAGTGACTTACCAAAAGCGCCGCACTTGCTCAATGTGTGGGCGACCTGGTGTGTTGCTTGCCGGGTGGAACACCCCTATCTGAATGCCTTGGCGGAGCAGGGTGTCCCTATTGTTGGGGTCAACATGAAGGATGAGGACGAAGCTGCAATCAAGTGGCTGGAGAAATTCCACAACCCTTATATTTACAGCCTTGCAGACAGGGAAGGGCGCCTGGCCCTCGACTTGGGGGTTTTTGGAGCCCCGGAAACTTTCCTGGTGGATGCCGAGGGTACCATTCGCTGTAAGCATGTAGGCGTAGTGGATAACAAGGTGTGGCAAACCAAGCTACAGCCCCTTTACGAAAAGCTGAAAACCCAGCATTGGGACGAGTTTGCCGGTGACCTATCAGATTCCCTCGTCTCCCGTTGTCAGTGAGACCGAAGAAAAGAAAAGCCGCTTTATCTGTTGGTTGGGCCCGGTCGAAGATAAGGTGGAATTTCAGCAGCAACTTGACCTGGTTCGTGCAACATATCCGGATGCCAGTCACCACTGTACAGCATTGGTGATTGGCAACCCTTCCAATCCTGAAGTGATGCAAGCGGATGATGATGGTGAGCCTGGCGGCAGCGCCGGTCGTCCTATGCTGGAATTGCTGCTCAAACAGGGTATCGGTAATGTCGGAGCTATAGTTACCCGTTATTTTGGTGGTACCAAGCTGGGGGTTGGGGGTCTGATGCGGGCCTATAGAGGCTCAGTTGGCAGCGCCCTGCAAGAGGTCAGGCTCGACACTTTTGTACCTCTGGAAAGTATTGTCGTTGGCTGTAATTTTGCCCAGGAATCCCGCTTGCGTTTCCTGGTAGGGCGTCATCAGGGAAGCTGTGGGCCGGCAGAATATGCGAGCAAGGTTGCTATTCCCATCTCCCTGCCAAGTAGTGAATGGCCGTCTTTACGATTACAGCTTCTGGCTGAAAATTTTGAAGTACAGGATTAACTAAATAATCCCATTGTTCTTCAGCTGCTTAATTTCTGTTTCTGAATATCCCAATTGGGAGAGAATGTCGAAGTTATCCTGCCCCATTGTTGGGGCTTGCTTGAACTCTGGCATTTCTTTGTCACAGCGAATTGGCGGTGCGAGAATTTTAATTTGCTTTCCATTGTCATCATACATTGATTGTATTTTGCCATTCTCTGTGACAAATGGGTTGGTCAATGCTTGCTCCACGTCATAAATAGGAGCTGCAGGAACGCGACTCGAAAATAGTTTAAGCCACTGGTTAGTCGTCTTCTTACTGAGAATCATATCCAGTATTTCTGTGAGTTGATCTCGATTTTTTAGGCGTGTTTTGAAATCCAAAAATCTGGAGTCAGTGGTTAACTCAGGGTGCTCTATAGCCTTACATAGTTCTGTCCAGAATTTTTCCTTATTACACATTAGGTAAATCCAGTCGTCTTTGGTCCTATACAGTTGGCAAGGGGTAAGGGAAAAATGAGCCGAGCGGGGCTGTCGATGCTGGTTGTGCCCGGCATTCAACTGCCACATAGCTACATAGTTTAAATTATATAGTGCGTTATCAAATAAGCTGATATCGATATCTCTTCCCTTTTCCGTTTCCCTGGCACTGAAAATACCTGATACCAATCCAAGTGCCATAGCTACCCCGGTAGATAGGTCCACTAGTGAGAGGCCGCAACGTGTGGGTGGTCCGTCGGGTTCTCCTGTCAACTTGAAGTAACCGGCCTCCGCTTGCATGGGATAATCGTAGCCTGGCCAAGATGCTCTTTCTCCACTCCTGCCAAAAGCGGTTAGGTGGGCGCAGACAATTTTAGGGTTGACCTTTTTAAGGGCATCAAAAGTGATTCCCAATTTTTCAGGTACGTCACCACGTAGATTACCGGTTACCCCATCAGCAGTTGCAACGAGCCTATGGAGTATTTCCTGCCCTTCTCTCGATGTGAGGTTAAGGGACAAGCTCCGTTTATTGTGGTTGAGTCCCTGGAAAAACAAGCTGCTGTTATCTGATTTTTCACCTTTTATAAAATAGGGTCCAACGGTGCGGGCCACATCCCCACCATGGGAAATATCCTCAATTTTTATGATTTCAGCGCCTAAATTGGCGAGAAATAATGTGCCAAAGGGGCCTGCGCCATATTGTTCTACGGCGATTACCCGCAAGCCGGAAAGAGGGAGCATTGAGAAGTTCACCAATCTTTGTTTATCGTCAATTACGATTTTAGGACAGATAAATCTGGGAGTGCTTCCCAGCAGTATTGATTAAGGAATGGGAGGCTGGCGCAAAAAAGGGTTTCAGTCCGATAAGCCATTTTAATTGACAGCGCTTAATGAGCTCATGATTTTTAGGGCTGCTAATATGCTGGGATAGATCTAAGTATGAAGATGTCATTAAGAGTTAAATTTTAAAGATTTGGGCGAAGAAACCTGGTAAGGCGAAAGTGCAAATGATGGACCATGAGACAGTTTGTTTTTTTCGCAGTATTTTGTTTATTCCCGCTACACGTCCCGACAGATATATAAAAGCGTTAATGAGCGAAGCCGATGTAGCATGTGTTGATCTGGAAGACGCTGTTGCACCAGGTGAGAAAGAAGCTGCCAGAGAGAAAGTCGTCGATTTCTTTAAAGCCAAAACCTCAAATTCTATCCAACGGGCATTGCGAATTAATCACCTGGCAAGTGAGCAGGGATTGAGAGACATGTTGTTGATATTGAAGATGGAGCCGTTGCCAGACATCGTTATGATACCGAAGGTGGAATCCTCCGAGGAGATCGCTTGGTTTAACGAAGTCATGACCTCTCTTGAACACCCTGTCAGATTAATACCCTTGGTTGAAACGACAAAAGGATTGGAAAATGCCATCAAAATTGCAATGGCGCCAAATGTAGTGGCTATCGGTTTTGGTTCAGCAGATTACTCATCCGAAGTAAGGGGAGATATGAGCTGGGATTCCCTGCTGTATGCTAGAGGGCGTATTGCGCAGGCAGCTGGACATGCCAATATAGCGGCAATTGATGGGCCCTGGTTGGATCTAGGCGATGACCGCGGCCTGCTTGAGGACACACAAAAAATAACGGCATTGGGTTTTACTGGAAAAATTGCACTACATCCGGGTCAATTGCGGGGAATACATCGGGGAGTCTCTCCGTCGGAAGAAAGTCTACGTCAAGCGCAAAAAATTGTAGATGCTTACAGGGCAAACAGGGGAGGGGTCTTGGTGGTCGATGGCCGGATGGTGGATATACCTGTGGTTGAGCGGGCGCAGCGGCTGATCAACCTGGCTAATAGGAAATAGCCATTCAGTTACGGCCAGGTAATTTGCTTTTCAGGACTTTATTTATATGGAACATCTTTGTTATCCCGGATATATAAGGGTAGGCGATAACCGATATAGGGAGAGATACGGTTTGGATTTTGAAGATTTTCAGGTGGGTCAGGTTTTTAAACACCGCCCCGGAGTCACTATAAGCCAGCAGGATAATGTCGAAGAATGTATTACTACATTTAACCAGGCAATGATACATTTTGATTCAAATTATGCAGCACAGACAGAGTTCAAGCAGCCACTAATTGTGACCACATTGATTGTATCGCGCCTGATGGGAATGACCTGGAAAACGTTCAATCGGCGAAAAAGCATACTGGAGTGGAAAAGTATTGACATGCTCGCACCAGTATTTGGTGGGGATACTCTCTATGCCGAAAGTGAAATCTTATTTGTTGGTGCAACTTCCAAAGACTCAGACGCAGGCCTGATAGAAGTCGCTGTTCACGGCATTAACCAGGATAAAGTAAAGACGAATGAAATGCGTTGTAGTATGTTGATTTTCAAGCGGGATCATCTACCGTTTTCCGCAAATAATTACTAATGATTAAATCAATAGATTACGTTGGAGAGCCATTGTGAAGGATTCATTCAGTTTTCTCCGTGAGGTTGAGCCCAATGTATTTATTGAAACTTATGGGGTAGATTTTGAGGATTTTGAAGTAGGCCAGGTTTTTGAGCACCGGCCGGGCCACACCTTCTCAGAAGCCAGCTCACTGAGCTATGCAGGCAATGTATTTGATCTCAGCCCCGGTTATGCTGATCAACGCTATGCCCGAAGGGTCTATGGTGACCGGATAAAGGTATCTGAGACTTTTGTTTTAAGTGCGATGGCTCTTACAACCAAAACATTTGGTAAAGTCGTGGCAAACTTGAGTGTGACGGATTGTAAGGTTGAACCAGTATATGTTGGTGATACTTTATATTTTGAATCAGCAATTCTCGGAAAACGCAAATCCAAATCACGCCCCGATCAGGGACTGCTACATGTTAGTTCACGTGCGCATAATCAAGATGGCGCTTACGTATTAAGTTTCGAACGGAAACTGCTAGTTTACAGACGCCATGTTGGTCCTTATACAGCTGCCGGCTACTAACTAATAGGATCAAAGTGTTCTGGGGGTCGATTATATAATGTGGTTCTTTAACCAAAAGCTCATTAATTCTAATATTATCAAGGGTATCAATATTCAATAAGTGTGAGAATACCACCTTGATGGAAACAGTATTTTCCACCATATATTTGACCCGATCTCACCTCAGGGGTTAGATTCCTTAGTAGTTTCAAAGATATTGTTTGCTGTACATGGTCAATGCTGAAAACTTCAGCGTCGAGGAAATCAAAATATTGTTTTACTTTTGGGTAGAGGGCTTTGAACAGGCTTTCCTTGATAGAAAATATCAAAGTTAACCAGTTGGCGTAAGGTAAGCCGGAATTGGAGAGTAATAGCTTTTCCTTTTCACTCACTATCAGGTTACTAATTTCATTGGCGGTCTTATCTGTCACGGGTAATTCATAATCAATACCAAGCCCAACAGATTGTCTGCTGATTGCACAAACAGCTCTATTACCCGCATGTGTGATAGATCCAATCACACCTTTTGGCCATTGCGGGGACCGGTCCTGCCCAATCGGAATATCAATATTTTGATAACCATAATGATTTAAAGCTTGTTGGGCACAATACCTCCCTGCAAGAAACTCAGATTTACGTTTGTCTCGAGCTAAACGAACATCTTCAGATAAAGTAACATCCAGGGCCTTAAATAAAAGGTCGCTATACTCCTTGGGATTGAATTCACACTCGAATAGCTGACCCTGTAAAGGAAGCTTGGTAATTGGCCTTACTTCCGAAATAAATTCTTTAGTTCCCTGATTTTGAGGTGGAGTGCTTGTATGTATCATGGTGACATGAAGGTTGGTGTCTATATTCTTTGCTTCAATCTCGCTTCCCCCCTTGTTATCCGAGGATAGAAGTAAGGATGTAAAATAGGATTTGCGAAGGTAGTAATTTCAGTATCATTGTCACAGATAGCTGGAGAACTGCAAGAGAAAAATAAGGATCTTTGAAAAAATACTATCTCTATTTACCCCTTCGCTATAATTCCCTAAATACCAAAGTTATCGCTGGTTAATTTCTGTGCAGCCCAGCGATTGATTGTAGTTGTTAGTATGGTTCTATGAGGTATCTCAGAGTAAATCAAGCCCCTTAAAAGCTACTTCTACTACAGGTTAGGGCACTAACGTGGAAAGTTAATTTGCATACTTATCCCTGGGAATTGAGAATATCCATAGCAGTTGTGTTTCGAGAATCGGTAGAGAAGCAGTACAAATCTATTTTTTTAGGATAGTTTCTCAGTTACTTTGAGTAGCTCAGCAATTTTTTTGCTAATTGATGACAAGATATTTGACGTCAAGAAATCCGACGTGATGATCAAATCTCACCAGGTCGGTATTCCTTTTAATCTCTCCCTAAAATAATCACTCAACTTAACGATGCTCTGCTCTAAACAAACTGATTTGCTCGATAATTAACCAGCGGGCTCCGGAAGTGTATGTGCATAAATTTGTGCCGTGACGAAAAGTGACGAGGCCTGGACTGTAAGTTCAATTACCGTGACTGCTATTTCTGAATAGTAACTTGATTAGCTTAAAATAAAATCATAGGGTTGTGTACTGATGGATATTTCGGGATAGTTGTCATGATCACTTTATAAATGTTAAGTTATCTATGAATTGGATAAGCGGCGTTTCAGTGGCGAAGTTATCCAAATGATCAATTAAAATGGGTAAATTTGAAGTAATTGAATATAGTGGCAATATTTCAGTAAAAGCTTCTGATATTGTTTCAAATTGATTCGAAATCTTTCAGAGCTTGATAGAAAGTTACCGTAGCTTAGCATACGTTGTGGTGGGAGCCTTATTCGTACTACCGTTTTAACTATTCCAGTAGCATTGGTTTAAGACTATCGAGGAAACTGGAACCAAGGCCTGTGAGCTACTAGGAGAACCGGCCTGATGGTATGGCAATGTATATGATCCGCAAAATAATTAATTTAATTAGTGGATGTAGCTGGCTTCACGATGCAAAGCCCTGTGGCCGAATAATTTTCATTGCACGAACTATTTATGACTTTACCTTTGTGTTATGGCTACCAAGATGACTAATCTATCACTTTTCAGTGAATTATAACCCCCTCAGAATTTACCAAATACTTAAGGAGGTATGAATGAACATCGAAGTAACATCAACCCCACAAAAAGAAGATTTAAAATTTATTAGCGAGGGGATAAAAAAATATAATCAGAAGTATATTCCGGATGATGTTGTATTTGAAGAAGATGCTAAATTTGCAGTGTTTGCTAAAAGTGAAAATGGAGAAATTCAAGGTGGCATCCGGGCAACAGGGTTCTGGAACTATTGCATTATCGAGTTACTTTGGTTGTCGGAGGATACCCGCGGTCTAGGTGTTGGTAGTGAATTGGTGGCTGCTGCTGAAAAATATGCTCTTGAAAAGGGGTTTCAATATATTCGCACGGAAACATTAAGCTTCCAGGCTCGTCCTTTTTATGAAAAACTTGGCTTTAAAGTTTATGGTGAGTTGCCAGATTACCCCAAAGGACATACAACATACTGCCTAGTAAAAAAGTTATAACAATGTGTTCTAGGGGCGCCCTATCAAGTAGCCCCAAAAGTCAATGCTAGGTGGTTGTTCAGCTAAGGTTCATAGTTTAATAGAGAGAATATTAAACTTTGAATCGGAGGTTCAGCATGTACGAAGATTTAGCATTAAGAGCAACCATGACGGAGTTTCCTCAATCATTACGTACGAAGATCGATATTAATTCCGGTTTGAAGGAAAGAGCTTAGCTTGACGGAGAGTGTTCTTAAGATTCCCTCATAGCACTCAACTATGTTGCTAAGTATTAGTTGTGAAGCTTAGTAGGTTATGAATCAGGGTTTTGGCACTTATGTAATGGCAGTAATTATCTAATTTTAAGTAATAGTGATGCTGTGGGGTGTATAGCATGGATTCCGTAAGAGCTTCTATCCTAGAAAGCCACGAGACAAATGGTTAAAGCTGGTTAAGGGCGCAAAACTCAGCCTGCTATTTTAGGTGTATTAGACAAAAAATATGAAACAGTTTTCAGAATTGACGATTAAGATTTTGGCGGCATATCTGGTTCTAAGTAATTTAGGAAATGCCCTACCGTTTATCATTGCACCTGCATCTTGGGGTATCAGTGGGCCAATACCCATTGCTCCCGTTCTTGGATCGATAGTAGTGCCAGCTGTTATTGGCATAATTCTTTGGGTATTGGCTCCAAAAATAGCACCTAAAATCATCAGATCTACCGATGGGGATACCTCTATTTCTGAGAAGGGACTGGTGGCGGCTGGCACTTTTCTTATAGGAGTCTACTGGGCTTTAAAGTCTGTGGGAGTTATTGTTGGCCAGCTTTTTACTCAGGGAACTATCAATTACGGTTATGTCACTGTTTTGCTAATTTCACTCGCAATGATTTTTGGTGGTAGGTTTGTTACTACCATGTACCATCGATTACGCACAGCAGGTACGGGTGTATAACCAGGTATAGTACTTGGTTATCCACCTTTTTACTGGTTGCTTTATGCACATTTCTGGACTAGATATATAGCATTGTCCTCTGATGAGAACGGCAATAAAAGAGAGTTGATATGAAGAAGATTGTTTTTTTTATTTCTTTGTTAATATTTGCTAACAACGCCTTTGCATTGAGATGCGGCAACGAGTTGATATCGGTAGGAGACATTAAGTATAAGGTGTTGAGCGCTTGCGGCCAGCCCGTAAGTGAAGAGGTTATTGGGTATATTGATCGGGAAGATGCTGCGGGGAACAGGGTTCGGGTAATGAAGATTGAGGAGTGGATCATTCAAGTTACTAATTATGGAAAAACTAATTACTACAGTTTGGTTTTTGAAGGGAATAAGCTTTTTAAGATAAATGCTGTTGACCAAAATTGATTGTGTCGTGTTTTCAACTTCCTGTGCTTCACAAGCTGTTGGTCAAGGGCTGGCACTACATGTTAGCCTCATCGCTATCTTATATGATTTTCAGGTAAGCAAGTACTTGTTTGGTGTGACTGGTATATACATACCTTTAGTCTATAGATATGGAATTAGCATTTTATAATAGACTGTTTGGTGAAATCAAAAACTCTGAGTTAACAGTTTTGTTATCTACCTGGAAACATGATTGTTGTCCAAAACTTAGTGTATATCTGAAATATATCGTCAAATATATTGGTTTAGGATAAGATATGAATGTGAACTACAGGCTTGGAAAAAAGGATGATTGTCGCCGTATTGCAGAGCTAGACTATATTGCGTCTGACGGAGCTGTAGAGTATCTATTTCATGATTTGATACCTAATGTGCCAGCTATTGAAGTGCTTTCCAATGGTTTGGAGCAAGATATTTATCCACATACTTTCCGTAGTTGTATTGTTGCTGAGTCTAATCAGGAAATCGTCGGGGTAGCTTTGTCTTATCCTGCAAAGTTCCACTGTATAACAAAAGAGTTAGTGAATTTTCTTCCCCCGGATCGTTTAAATAGGTTTCGAGAATTTTATTCCAGCAGGGTTGAAGGGAGTTATTTTCTAGATGCTATGTGTGTTGATGAGGCATATCAACAGAGAGGGATTGGAAAATCATTGCTGGAACAGACGAAAGAAAAAGCAAGAAATGAAGGCTACAGTGAGCTAAGTCTTATCGTATTTTCTGACAATACTATAGCCATTAAGCTTTACGAAGAGCAAGGATTCAAAAGCATTAAGAATGTTAAATTGGAATCACATCCACTTATTCCACATGTTGGTGGGTGTAAACTGATGAAATGCTTGTTGTAAGGAGTTTATGTTGTAAACAGATTAAACAATGGTTTATTTTAGTATATTGCCTAATGAGGCAGCAGGTTAAGTTTTCAGTAACCCTGATGTTTAGTGATATGCGCTTGCGATAGCGGAAAAATCATAAGATGCATATAAATGATTTCATTCCAATATGGCGCCTTCTAACTTACTGATATTCACAAAATGTAAGCCCGTCAAGAGCTGGCGCAATCTGGGGCAGCCTTGAGTGCTAACCGGGCTAAACAGGATCTCTCTAGTACTAGTCCGCACAGATTACCTAAGACTTTCTTGGGTTATTCTTGTTGGTGACATTGCTTGCCGTGGGTGTTTGGCTGAGCGCTTATTTCTCTATTTAAAAGTGTATCAAAATTCAGTAGGAAAGACTGATAACTTCTTATTAAGTCTAGATTTACAGCTATGACAAATTACAAGAAAAATTTGCAAGTTCGAGCTGTCAATTAGAAGTCATTTGATTAGTGACTAGCTTTATCTGCATGAAACATAACTTCTTGATGTCATCACAGAAAATCTTAATTTTTCTTTTTTTAATTTTCACGCGAGATTAATCCTGGCTGTAAGTTGATGTATTTTTGCGTGCTTGGCTAAAATGTGTTGATCGGTTAGGCTTTCTCGAAATTGTTAGGCTCACTTCGGTGGTTTCTTAGGCGAGATACCTGGGCTAACTCTTAGTGGAAACCAGTTAGTAAAAATGTAACAAATGATTGCATCACAATATGGCCGCTACATAGTTTTCACTTGATTCTCATCAGGTTACGTTACTAGTGGGGAGTGTCAGGCGGTAGGATGTAAGATTAATAATATATTTTTAAGGGCTTCGTGATTCTAGTTAATAAGTTAACACTATTCTTTCTTATATTTCGGTTTGCAACTTGGTTACAGAAATAGGCTGTATTTCAGTAGAATCTATTTGGCTGGAGTTCCTGAGGTGAATTTTCCAGTCACAACAGTTTTATAGTTGTAAGGTTTGACCATTATATACCAAGTGTCAGAGCCAATATGGATATTCTCTATACAGGAGGGGGTTCACTGACCCCGCAACGTAGAGTAGGTTAATCAAAAAACTATTGAAATCCAATGGATAATTTTTAAGTTTTTGGAGCATAGGTGGCGGAGACTAAATTTTTATGGTGCAAGTTGGTATGTTGATTGTAAAGCTTCAGCAAATGAACATTTCAACAGCATTAATCTTCAGTTTGGGTTTTCCGAGTGTGAACGTTGTGGTTACTTCTGGTTTAAAAAAGGGGGCAAGAGTATAGGGAGTTTAATGAATCTTTAAAGTGTGTATGTCTGATTTTAATAATACGTGTTTGGTTGCCTAAAGGGGACTTTCAAACACGCTAATCAAGTAAAAATGGATAGATCGATGCTTAAAAATAAGATTTATAAAAAGGCTTTAAAAGGGATTGTCGGGGTATTATTTATTTCTGTGAGCTGGCAGGCACAGGCGTTAACCTGCCCGCAACTGGAAGACGTTCAATTGCCACCCAAGTGTAACTCTACAGATCTGGAAAGCTGCAACGTCGCAGTGCAGAATATTATTCCTGCAGCGGCGTGTGCAATTTTTGAAGTGTCTCCCGCTGCTAATGACGCTACTTTAGTGCTCCGTTTTACGACGCTAATTACCAACTCTTGGTTTGATGCCACAGCCCCTTATCATCCGACTGCCAAAGGAGTTTACTCAGATATTGCTCGGATGGCTGAGCCGACAGATAACAGTGAGTTAAATATTGCACTTTCCTATGCGTCTCATAAGGTATTGAATGGGTTGTTCCCACACTTGGTATCTGAATGGGATAATCTGTTACTTGAGTTAGGGTTGGATCCTGATAACTTTTCAGAAGATACTACTACCCCGATTGGTATAGGGAACTATGCCGGTAGAAAAGTATTGGAAGGGCGTGTTAATGACGGTATGAATCAGCTGGGTAATGAGGGTAATCAGTTGTATCACCGCTTACCTTATGCCGATTATACCAATTTCAAACCAGCTAACACTGCCTATAAATTACGTTTTCCTTCGAAGTGGCAGCCAGCAGTTTTAATGGAGCGCCCTGGCGTATATCGGGTTCAACAATTTGTCACGCCCCAGATAGCGCTGACGACGCCATACAGTTATGAGTCTCCGGATGAATTCACTTCGCCGGTACCTCTAAAATCGAAAATATGGAACTATCCAAGTTACGTGGCGCAAGTAAATGATGTTTTGACTACGTCAGCTAACTTAACTGATGAGCAGAAAATGAAGGCAGAGCTGTTTGATATGAAGATCTTCAGCTTAGGCTTTGCTGCTGTGTTTGCATCGGAGGCTCAGGGTTTATCGCTGATGGATTTCATTCATTACGATTTCCTGACTAATATGGCTGCCTTTGATACTGCTATTGCGATTTGGAAGGAGAAGCGTCGACACAATTCCGTACGCCCCTTCTCTGCAGTTCGGTATATTTATAAAGACGAGCCTGTTACTGCCTGGGGAGGAGTGGGAAAAGGAACGGTAAATGATTTGCCTGCTAGTCAGTGGACCAGCTATTTGCCTGTTGCTGATCACCCAGAGTATCCGTCTGCTTCTGCCAGCTTTTGTGCCGCGCATGCTGAAACAAGCCGCCTCTTTTTACCCCAAGGTGATACATTGGGCTATACCGTGTCAGCGTTTGCAGGAAGCTCGCAGATTGAGCCAGGCATAACACCACAAACCGATTTGTCTTTGCACTTCCCAACCTGGACTTCATTTGAAGAAGACTGTGGTAATAGTCGTGTTTGGGGAGGTGTGCACTTTGAGCCCTCAGTTCCGGCGGGCCAGGCGATAGGTCACCAGGTTGCAAACCGTGCTTATCAATTTTATCTTTCTAAAGTGGCGGGTGAATAACAGGTAGAAGTTGGGATGGAGGATATATTTATCAATCAATATGATAAATGTTTATACCCTCCATTCCATTTTAGTTGTAAGGGTAGCGTAAAAAAATTCTGGTTTGTTATTCTATTAGGTACATGAAACATTACATTTGGAAAATGAACAATTGCTCTGTTGGGGTAAGCAGCATGGATACTTCAGCTGATTTCTATAGCTATCTTTTCAAATGAGATTCTCGTTACGAATAGAGCTGCTTCAAGACTGGCAATTTGCTGCAGAATACAACCGGTGAGGGCCATATTCTCAACGGTTTCTATTGCTTGCTTCCTGTTTCTTTTGGATACGGATATAAACTTCTTCTCGGTGAACAGATAAGGATTTAGGGGCATGTATTCCTATCTTTACCTGATTACCGTTAACCTCCAATACGGTGAGAGAGACATTCGCCCCAATTCTTAGGTTTTCGCCAGTCCGGCGTTTCAAAATCAACATTTTTATTTCCTGTTAATACTTAAGTCATGGGTGGGCGCTTTTGGGTGAAAAGCTTAGAAGTCGACATCTGGAGGGCTTGAGGGGTGGGGCGCGGGAGCGGTGGGCACAAAATAGGAAAAGGCGAACGCTAGGCTCCCGGAGCTTGGAAAGTCGCTCCAAGCTGCTGAATATTCTCGACTTTATTGAATGCGAGCGGGTTTCTAGCGTACTATGCATATAGCCAACTTGATAGGATCGATATCAATTTGGTTAGCTGGCCCCTGGTGTTGGTAGCACCTTGGGTCAGCGCCTTTTCTCTATTCTTAGGTCACGCTACCGCTCTCCTATTGAAGGGTGGATCATTGTGAAAGTTTTAGGCTCCTTTAAGGTATGAGCCTTACACAGCTTGCTTGATAACCAGCCGCAATACTGATAAATATCTATTGATTTTACGCGGCTTTGACACAGATAAAAACCAAATAAAATCCGATAAGATTATTCGTGCGCCTAATTTTTTACAGGCACTATTATTTTTTCGGATTTTTAGGTGGTTAAAGGAATCTCATGTTTTTACAAGTTAAGCATATTTGTAGTATCTGACTTAACCGGTTCCGCAGCTCATCCAGCTGATTTCGAGGCTCTTTTTTGTGTGGGATTTTGGGTGGCGGTTGATAGGGCTTCTTTGTAAGTGTTAGTTGATTTTGGCTTCCTTTGTACTAAGGGACCAGGTTTGCCATTGCTGTTCTACAGATGCGCCCAGCTGCTTATAGAAATCTTGCGCATTGATATTCGAGCAAAGTACTTCCCACTTTATTTTTGTACTACCTTGCTTGCGGGCTTCATGGATCAGTTGTTGCATTAAAGATTTGCCTATTCCTTTTCGGCGGTATTTCATACTGTCATTTACATATAGTTCCTTAATCCAGAACCAGGGAGTTAAGTCATAAGTAAATGGCAGGGGGTAAAAGGCCAAGTAGCCAACAATTACTCCATTATCTTCAGCGACTAGACACTTGAAATCTGCTTGATCGAATAGCCGGCTTTTCAGTTCACGCTCGTTGACTTTGAACTCAGTTAGGTAACCTTCAAATTTGGCGAGGGCACGCATCATTTTTAATAATTGGGCACCATCGCAAGGCATTGCGTAACGTATTTGCATTGGTCTCTTTTTTCTTTATTGGAATTCAGGTTGGGGAGACGATTTTGGGCGCAGTCCTGCGCCCCCTTGATTTCTGAATTGGTGAGACAAGATCCAACTTGCTTACTCGGCGTTGGTAGTTTCGCTATCTTTAATAAGATGAAATCCTTCATCTATCCAACCAGTAACACCACCAATCATCTTTTTTACCGGGCGACCCAACTTGGCAAGCTTGATAGCGGCTTTCTCTGTGGCATTGCAGTGGGGGCCTGCACAGTAGACAACAAACAGTGTATTGGCTGGATAGTTGGATATAGATTTTTCATTGATACGTTGGTGGGGTAGGGAGTGAGCGTCCTGGATGTGGCCTTGCCGGAATGATTCTTCGCCACGGACATCCAGCAGAACAAAATCCCGTCGCCCATTGGTAATGGCATGGTGGACATCCCAGCAGTCGGTCTCGTAGGCCAGCAATTCCTGAAAATGAAGCAGGGCTTGTTGGCTGCTGGCTGGGGCGAAGCGGCTTACAGCTGAGCTCATAAGTATCTCCTTGGTTCTTACTCTCATAAAAGCTTGTGCATAGTTTGTTCCTTGGCTGACAATTAGGCGATTGGCTTGAACGCCAAATAGCGTTAAGTTTGAGCCAAGCGTTGAATGGTGATGACTGATAAAGGGGCTGGGCCAATGGGGTGTAGTGATCCAAAGCGAGTAGCGATTCTGGTGCACCGGCAAGTTGCCTTGTTTGAACTTGGCTGCGCGACTGAGCTGTTCTGTTTGTCTCGCCCGGGTATGGATGAGCTCTATCAGGGTGAGGTGGTCTCCTTTGCCCCAGAAGCCCCGGTAGGCGTGGGCGGGGTGTCTCTGCAATGTAAGCAGATCAGCAGTTTGTTGGATTACGATCTGCTAGTGGTTCCCTGCTGGTCTACTACGTCACTGGCCAAAGATCGTTATTTGGACTCTTTGTACGGTGCTCTGGAGGGGTTCGTTGCGGAGGGTCGGCAAATCCTGACTTTCTGCTCGGGTTCATTTCTGCCTGCTGAAGTTGGCTTGCTCGATGGGAAGCAAGCTACTACCCACTGGCGCTATGGGGATGTCTTCAAACAGCGTTTTGCCAATGTGGAGTACGTGGGGGATGTGCTTTATGTTTGGCAGGGTGCGCTGGCCTGTTCGGCTGGCAGCTCGGCGGCAATAGATCTGGGGATAGAGTATTTGCGTCGCAACCATGGCCAAGAGTTTGCCAACTCTGTGGCTAAGCGCTTGGTGATGGCTCCCCACCGACAGGGAGGGCAGGCCCAGTTCGTGGAGACTCCAGTTCCCAAGCGGCCAGACCATTTCGCGGGGGCGCTGGATTGGGCCCTTGCCAATCTGCATAAACCTATCATGGTGGGGGACCTGGCAGAGCAGGCCCATCTTTCACGTCGCAGTTTTGATAGGAAATTCCGCCAGTCTATGGGAGTCGCTCCGAAGGCGTGGTTGATTCAGCAGCGTTTAAGGATGGCGCAGAAGGCGCTGGAGTCCGGCAAGGAGAGTGTCGATCTTGTAGCGCAAATTGCAGGCTTTGAGTGTAGCGCAACCCTTCGCCACCATTTTCGCAAAGCCTTCGGTATATCCCCCGGGCAATACCAAAGGCAATTTGCCTGTCCGGAAAGGCTTGGGGTTATAAAAGAGGAGTGAGTCTTTGACGATGAGAGCAGGGGGGCTTACTGGCTGGAAGCCGATTCCTTCCGTTGATACAACCCTAGCCGCGAACAGGTTATGATTCGCCCTTTATTGCCTGAATTCAGTACAGGAAACAAAGGATTTATGACCAAGCAGCGCGTATTGACCGGTATTACAACTACCGGCACTCCTCACCTGGGTAACTATGTTGGCGCCATTCGCCCGGCTATCGCCGCCAGCCAGGACGAGAATAACCAATCTTTTTACTTCCTGGCCGATTATCACGCGCTGATCAAGTGTCAGGACCCGGAACAGGTACATCAATCCACCCTGGAGATTGCCGCCACCTGGCTGGCTTTGGGTCTCAATACAGACAATGTCGTGTTCTATCGGCAGTCCGATATTCATGAAATCCCGGAGTTGACCTGGCTGCTGACCTGTATGACTGGCAAGGGCCTGATGAACCGCGCCCACGCATACAAGGCTGCCGTGGATGCTAACCGTGTGGATGGCGAAGATTCTGACTTCGGTGTGACCATGGGTTTGTATAGCTATCCGATCCTGATGGCTGCAGACATCCTGATGTTCAATGCCAATAAAGTGCCGGTGGGCAAGGACCAGGTCCAGCATATAGAAATGGCTCGCGATATTGCCCAACGCTTTAATCACCATTATGGCGAACACTTCGCGCTGCCAGAGGCGGTAGTGGACGACCATGTTGCCGTATTGCAAGGGCTTGATGGTCGAAAAATGAGCAAGAGTTACGGCAATACTATTCCGTTATTCCTGCCTGAGAAGAAACTGAAGAAGCACATCAATAAGATCAAGACGAATCTTCTGGAGCCAGGAGAACCTAAAGATCCTGATACTTCAACGGTCTTCCAGATCTGGCAGGCATTCGCTACTGAAGAGCAAACCGCAGAAATGCGTAAGGCGTTTGAAGAGGGTATTGCATGGGGGGAGGCCAAGAAGCAGCTATTCGAGCTGGTTAATGGTCAGATCGGTGAAGCCCGTGAACGGTATAACACGCTGCTTGAAAACCCATCTCAGATTGAAGCAGAGCTTGAAAAAGGGGCGGCTAAGGCGAGCGCTTACTCTGCTCCGTTTATTGAGAAATTGCGCCATGCGGTAGGTATCCGCAAGATCGGTAAGTAATGTTTTGAATTAAAGTTGGGAGGCTATGGCTTCCGTAGCCGTCCTATAGATAAAAGAGCATTAATAAAAATATAACGATACAACAGGGATTCATTATGGAAAATGTTCAAGCTAACCCTGCAGAGGGTGGCGACGCGAACAAGAACGGCTGGATCAACCGGGCCCTCAACTTTATTGAAGTGGTGGGGAACAAGCTTCCCGACCCGGCAGTACTCTTCCTCGTATTAATGGTTGCTATCTGGGTGCTGTCCTGGATGTTGTCTGGAGTAAGTTTCGATACCTTGCATCCAGCCACCGGTGACGCAATCCAGGTGACCAACCTGCTCTCCAGTGGGGAGCTGGCTCGCTTCCTCTCCAGTATGGTGACCACCTTTACGAGCTTTGCTCCACTTGGTGTGGTGCTCGTGGCCATGCTGGGCGTTGGCGTTGCAGAGCAGAGTGGCTTTATTAATGCCGTTCTGAAAAAGCTACTGGCGGTGACCCCGCAGATGCTGCTTACCCCGATGCTGATTCTGGTGGCGATTGTCAGCCATACCGCTGTAGATGCCGGTTATGTATTGGTGATTCCCTTGGGCGGTGTGATCTTCTATGCGGCTGGCCGTCATCCTTTGGCAGGTATCGCTGCGGCTTTTGCCGGGGTATCCGGTGGCTTCTCAGCAAACTTTGTTCCTTCGGCCATTGATCCCTTGCTGCAGGGCTTTACCCAAACCGCGGCACAGATTGTTGATCCCGAGATTCAAGTAAACCCTCTCAATAACTGGTTCTTCACTTCGGCTTCCTGTCTCGTAGTAACTATCTTGGGCTGGTGGCTCACCGATAAGGTGATTGAGCCCCGCCTGAAGAATGTCGCCATTGATGGGGACAAAGAAGATATGCCAGTAATGCAGGAGCTGGGTGCTCGCGAGAAAAAGGCGATGTACCTGGCAGTGACTGTCATGGTGGCTGGAGTTGTGGGCCTTATCGCCTGGATGTTGCCAGAGACTTCTGCATTGCGCGACTCCCAGGGGCAATTGGCCTCCTTTAGCGCGCCGGTTATGAAGTCTATTGTGCCGCTGATCTTCTTACTGTTTGTTATCCCTGGAGTTGTATTTGGATATGCCGCTGGGACCTTCCGTAAAAGTAAGGATGTGATCGATGCGATGTCCAAGACCATGGGCTCCATGGCTTACTACATCGTGATGGCATTTTTCTGTGCCCTGTTTATTTCTGAATTTGCCCGCTCCGGTTTAGGCACCCTGTTGTCAGTAGAGGGAGGCAGCCTGCTGGCTGCCATGAATCTGCCGGGCCCAATTACCCTGATGGGTATTATTGTGCTGGTGGCATTTATTAACCTGTTTGTGGGCTCGGCCTCTGCTAAATGGGCGCTGCTCTCGCCCATTTTTGTACCCATGTTGATGCAGATTGGTTTCTCTCCGGACCTGACCCAGGCGGCATACCGTGTAGGTGATTCTTCCACCAACATTATTACGCCGTTAATGCCTTACTTCCCACTAGTAGTTGTCTATTGCCAGCGCTACGTGAAGGGAACAGGCATTGGTACACTGGTATCTATCATGTTGCCCTACTCGGTGGTGTTCCTGATCTGCTGGTCCATATTCCTGGTGATTTACTGGAATCTGGGTATGCCTTTGGGGCTGCAAGCCAGCTATACCTATCCAACGCCATAATGAGTAGCACCGGTGTGGTTTTACCCGCCCCGGGATGCATCATTTCAGTTTCCACTCAGAGGTGTCCGGGTTCCTGGGCGCCTCTTTCCCAAGCTCTCCCCAACTAAAAATCAGCCTGATCTTTGCCAGGTAGTCCCTTCTATTCATCTTTTTAAATATAAAAATATTGATTAATTCATGGCTTGTGCTGGGTATGAGCGAGGCTGAATTTCGATGGTCCCATGTGCCTACACCTCGCTCCTCCAGAGTATCTATTTCAGGCGCAGGTTTGCTCCCTTGCCTGCAATAAGGACACGGGCCAGACCGCATTAGTAAAAAAATGTTCTAATAATGTTGTAAGTGATAACGATTCCTATTAAGATCCGCGTCAACTTATTTCGGTAGCAACTGCTGCGGCAGATAATATTTCCACTGAATTTTGAGGGATATCCATGGGCACCGCTCGAATCCAAGGTTTACGCCAAAACTCTTCTCCCATTCTTTCTGGGCTGAGCCACTCCCTGTTGGCATTGGCTATTGCAGCAGGCGGCTCTACTGCAGCTTTTGCAGCAGAGGATAAGAATGAGGGTATTGAAGAGGTTCATGTAACCGGCGAGCTGAACCTGTCCCGCCAGACTTCTATTGGCAAGCAAGATATTCCGGTTGATGAGACGCCGTTCTCTATTTCTCTGCGCGATAAAGATTTCTTCGATGTAACTGGCTCTAAAACTGTGCAGGATATCCTGCAGTACTCTGCCGGTGTGAATGGTGGCTTGTTTGGCGTTGATGCTCGCGGTGACTGGTCTACCGTTCGTGCTGTTGAGCCAATCATGTTTGTCGACGGACTAAAAACTACTTTCGGCAGTTATACCGGTTCACGTGCAAACCTGTATGCCTTTGAGCGTGTAGAAATCCTCAAGGGGCCTTCTTCTGTGCTTTATGGACAGGGTTCTACAGGCGGTATAGTTAACTTGGTATCCAAACGCCCCAAAGAGGAGTTTGGCGGTGAGCTGATGGTACAGGGCGGTGACTATGATCGAAAAGTTATAGCTGGTGACGTAACAGGTGCTTTCGATAGCGATGGCGAGTGGCTCTATAGGGTAGTGGGTTACGCTCGCGATGCTGATGCTCAAGTTGATCATGTTGATGATGACAGCACCCTGTTAATGCCTTCCGTTTCCTGGCGCCCCAGTGCGGATACTGAGATTACTTTCCTGGTGAATCACCAGGAAGAAAAGACCGGTACCACTGCAGCTTTCCTACCTTGGGGCGGTACCATTGTCGATAACGTAAACGGTGAAATCCCGACTGACACATTTATTAGTGAGCCGGGTTGGGATAAATACAATACTGAGCAAACCGCTTATAGTTTGTGGGTTGATCATCGCTTGAATGATAGCTGGGGTATCAATGCGGGCCTCCGTTATTCAAAAGGGGATGTTGACTACAACTCGATGTATGCTGACTACACACTTGCACTGCGTCTGCAAAAAGACCTCCGTGAAGTATCGCGGACTGTCTATATGAAAGATGCGAAAAGCGACCTTTTGATTTTTGACCTGCGCTTGTCAGGCGAGCTGACTACAGGCTCTCTTGAACATCAAATTTCAGCGGGTGTTGATAGCCAGAATGCAGAAATCGATAACAGTATTTTAAGAGCCCGTGGCTACGGTGGTGATATCGATATTTTTGACCCGGTTTATGGTTATGTGCCAGAGGGACTGGAAGGGCTGGATAGAGAAATTACCGATGTCAATGCTGAGCAAGTAGGTATTTACTTCCAGGACCAAGTTAGCCTTGGGAACTTTATTTTTAATTTGGGCTTGCGTGAAGATAGGTTGTCTTCTAGGACCCATAGCAATGTTTCTACGAAGGCTAGCGACAAGCAGAGAGAGACGGAACTCACAAAAAGATTTGGCGTGATGTATGCCTTCGACAGCGGTGTATCTCCCTATGTTAGTTATTCAGAATCTTTTGAGGCTGTTTTAGCAGATCCGAATAGCCAGGGCGGTACCTACGAGCCTGTGAAAGGGGAGCAGATTGAAGCCGGTATTAAATACCAGCCAGAAGGTACTAATATCCTGATGACTGCCTCTGCCTTTGAGATTAAGCAGAAAAATCGCTTAACTTTCGGTCCTGACAGGTCCTATCGACAAATCGGTGAGGCGCAGATCGATGGATTTGAGCTTGAGGCCAGTGGGCAGTGGGGTAATCTGACACTGGTGGCTAATTACAGCCAGATGGATACTGAAATAGTAGAGAGTAGCGATCCATTTGAGGTTGGCACTGAAATTGAGACTGTGCCTGAGGAGCAATTCTCTCTTTGGGGAAACTATGACTTTAGTGAGTGGGTACCTGGTCTAAGCGTTGGAGTAGGGGCTCGTCATGTTGGTGACAGTTACACCGGTATTGATAAAGTTCATGCGCAGTTGGTAACTGCTTATGCCGAGCAGGCTGCTTATTACGATTATGTTTTTGCAGATTTCCCTACCGAAAATCCTTCTTACACCCTGTATGACGCTACTATCGGCTATACCCTGGAAAGCTGGAAGTTCCAACTGAATGTGAAGAACCTGACTGATGAAATTCACACGACTTCTTGCCTGAGCCGCGGTGATTGCTTTTACGGTGAGCGCCGTTATGTAACTGCTGAGGCACGTTACACTTTCTAAGTTAGAGTAGGCTGGGAGTTTGTCCACAGGGGGAGTCTGTGGGCAGACTCCCTTTTTTACGTTTTAACAATCAGCCGGGAAGCGAAATTTCCCAGTGTGGTGGTTATGCAAGATTCCTTTTACTTCGTTGCTGGGCTAGCCAGTGTTTTTGCCTTTGCAGGTATTTTTTCCTTGTACTCGGCTTGGTCCAGTAAGGGGGCTCAGCCATTACGTAGTTGGCTTGGTTGGGCAATGCTGGTTTTGTCGGCCGTTGGCTGGAGCCTGGCAGTCGGTACAGAATTTGGGATCAGTATTGCCGCCTTAATAGTAATGCTCGGTGTATTTGCATTACTTGCCGTTAGGGGTGAATGGCCCAGCGGCCCCCGGCCTATTGAAAAGCAACGATCGGGTGGTGTTTCAGAGCCCGGAGCCCTGCGCCAATTGTGGTTGCGGGGCATTTTGCGTTTTTTAAGTGCCACATTTTTACCCTTGGTGAGCGGGATCGTTGCCGGGTTGCTTTTCTTTGGTTTTACCGGCCTCTCTGATAGTTGGCGACTAGTTGGTGGTGCTTTTGTTTCGGTGACCATATGGACCCTGGCGATGGTGTGGGTTTGTGCCGACAAAAAATTGTTGCGTCCTTCGGCAGGCCTGCTGGCATTTTCAGTGCTCAGTGGCCTGATGTTGAAACTTGCCATTCCCGCTGTGGCAGCTTAGTAAAACGGACCTGAGTAGGGATCTAACGTGAAATTATCCTTTAAGCCGACGCCTGCTTTTGTAAGAAATATGACCGATGGGCATTCGGTTCTCGGACTGGCGGTATCGACACTTTTATACATTGTCTGTGTCAGTGGAACACTCGCAGTTTTTTACAATGAATTTGAACGCTGGGAGCAGGCCTCCGAACTGGAAAATCTCAGTGTGGCTGCGTCTGTGTATCAGACTGCTGCTGAGCAGGCGATTGCGCTGGCAAAAGAGCAAAATGAAGAGTTTGACTCAGTAAAATTCACTATTCCAAATACAGATATGCCCCGGCTGGTTGTCGAGGTTGGTGATATTGAGCGCTATGTTGCCGAGGACGGCGCTCTTCTGGGGGAGGTAAAACATGAGTGGACACACTTTCTAGCCTATTTGCATTTCGCCCTGAACCTGCCTTTGGGTTTGGGGGTGCCGCTAGTGGGGCTGATAGGTGTTTTAATGGCGGCCCTGATAGTCTCTGGATTGCTCGCGCACCCCAAAATTATCAAAGATGCATTCTCTTTCCGGCTATCCGGGTCTAAGCGCTTGCAGCAGGTGGATCTGCATAACCGCCTTGGTGTCTGGGCTTCTCCTTTCCATCTGGCCATCGCGATTACCGGTGCCTTTATCGGTCTTTCCCAGGTTGCAGCCTTTGCAATTGCGGGCCTTTTCTACGATGGGGATACAGAGAAAGTTGAGCACATCCTGTATCGTGAGCATCCGGTTATGCAAGAAAATGCTCCCGAAACCTCACTGCCAGACTTTGCCGCTGTACTCGCAGAAATGGAGCGTATTGCCCCCGAAGAGGAGCGAACCAGGTTGGAGGTGGCTTTCCCTGGTCGCGAGGGGCAGGTGGTAGAAATATGGACTCGTGTTCCCGAGCGACTGGTTTGGGGAGAGCGCTATCACTTTAATCCAGACGGAAGCCTGATTGAGAAGGAGGGGTGGTCTGAAGGGGACAGCGCTAAGCAGGTCTATCTTTCCACCTTCCGTTTGCACTTTGGCCATTTCTCCGGATTCCCTGTGAAAATTGCCTACTTCCTGTTGGGTATTGGCATGTGTGTGCTTGTGGTTTCGGGTATCAATATTTGGTTGGTGCGCAAGCGCCAGAGAGGTGCTCCGGCTGTGCGGCTTGAGCGTGTATGGATGGCCCAGGTTTGGGGGATACCCTTTGCTATAGCTTTGAGCGCGGTGACTTATTTGGCCTTTACTGCGTCGGCAGTAAAAGTGTTCTGGTTAACCACGTTAAGTTTAAGCGTGGTCGCCGCTTTTGCGGGCACTGCAGCAGGCTGGTCTATATTATTGAGAGTGGCGACCATCATCGCATGTCTAATGGCGGTCATTGTGCATGCTTCTATTTTCGGTGCAGACTCTTTTGTGCGTGCCTCATTGGTGGCCAATGCAGTATGGTTGCTAACTGCTGCCGGTATCGCTGCTTCTTGTCTGTATACCTGGGTGCGTCGCCGCGATAGCAATTTTGCTACTGCGGTGAACGGCGCTGTGGGCAGTAACTAACGAGGAGAATTGCCCGGTATTCGTCACGATGCCGGGCGCAGCATTTCTATATGGGGTATGCCGTCTTCGTCGTAGGGGTCGGATACCCTCTCGAAACCATATTCCCCATAGAACCGGGCCAGGTGTTCCTGTGCAGAAATACGAATTCCTCTATTGGGGTATTCATTCTGCGTCTGTTTTACAGCGCGATAAATAAGTTCTTTGCCTAGTCCTGTTCCGCGGCTGGACTCCGCGGTAAGTACTCGTCCAATGGAGGGTTCACTATATTTTTCACCGGGAAATACAACGCGTAGGTAAGCCTTTATTTGTGGGTTTTCATTGTTCCCGTCCCAGCAGATCAGGTGCCAGGCATGCTGGTCTTTGCCATCGGCATCTTGATAGGGGCAGTCCTGCTCTACGGTGAAAACCTCCTGGCGCACTCGCAGAATTTCATAGAGCTGGTTGATGGAAAGTTCATTAAAGCTGCACCATTGCCATTGCATCTTGGTTATTCCCTCATAAATAGAGCTTTTATTTTTCGCGCTCATAGTCTGGGTTGTTAACGATAACCTTTGGCAAAAAAAATATTGCCAATTTTTAAGTTTTGCCGAGTCGGTTAGTTCCCGGTTGTATTGCCTGGACTGGCAGGGGTTGGGTTTTGTTTGCTTTTGGCAAAAGCACCATGCTCCAGATAGTGGAGGACCTGGGAGATTACCTTTTTATCTTTCATCATAAATACATGGGTAACAGGCATTTCCAAGTGATCATTCATGCCCTCTAGCTTGGTGCTGGAGACAGAAACTTTGCCATCGTCGGTTTCGGGTATCATTTGCGATAGTAGGAGGTTAATGCTGCGTGTCCCGGCGATAATACCAACATCAAAATCTGCCTTTCCCAGTTTGTTGGGAACACTCATTGCGCCGGTGCCCAGCTGTAATCCGGCATCGCCAAAAGCAAACTGAAAGCCCGGAAAATTACCGAGCTTATCTACCACTTCGCTGCCTTTGTTGGGAGGCCCCAGCATAACCACGCGGTTCAAATTTTCAATTTTCACTTTGCTCAAATACTGGCGAACCAGAATGCCGCCCATAGAGTGGGTGACGAAGTTAATTTCATTTTCACCGGTGCAAGCATCCAATGCTGGTGCGATTGCTTTGCCGGCCAGCTTCTCTATGGGAAACTTTGTGGAAGGATAGTCCACATTGACCGTTTTATATCCTGCATTGCTGATTGCACGCTCCATCTTGGCCATAGAGCTATCAGATTTGGCGAGGCCGTGAAGTAAAATAACGCAGGCGGAGTGGGCATTTACCGACAGGGCGCCGAAGGCGAGTGCCAGCGCAACAACAACTTTTCTCATTTACTTCCTTACCAGTATTACGTTTTGCAGGAGTATGCTGCTCGTCCTGAAAAAAGCCAAGTATGCCGCAGGAGTTGAGCTTTCCCGCTGGCCGGATGTGTGGCAGGGCTAGGAAGTATGCCGGTTAAGTATTTCAGCCATACGTTCTGGCCTGTCTGGGGTGATAACCAGTGTTTTGGTAGGGAAGTTTAGTACTACGGCCTGGTCGTGATCGGTCGCAAAAGCGCGGTAGCGCCCCAGCTTCTTGTTCTGGAAGAGGCCTGTGTAGCCAAATAGTCCAGAGTTTCCAAATATACGGATCGATCCTTGCATAGCTGAAGGGTCGGCTGAGGCTTTTCTGAGGTCCTGCAAGGGGATTCGTGTCCTCCAGCCCAGGCGGAGAACAAACAGGTTGTTATTCTGAATGACATAGCCTCTGACCATGAACAGGGCGCCTAACAGCAGTATGGCTGGCGGTAGTGCAAGAGCGATACTAAAGAGTAGGGACGGCGTGGGTGGGGCCTTAGTCATCAGGAATAGTGGAATGGCCAGTAAGAGAGCGGCACTTATAGTACTGATTATTTTTAACTGACGGCTCCACGGGGCTTGAAAAACGGCAGATGGCATAAATTACTCAATTAAGGACAAATAGCCTGAATTCTCCAATCATAGTGCTGGTGGAATCAAGTTGGCAAAGACCTTGTCCTAAGTCAGCGGTGATATTGAGGCGGGCCTGGAGAATTTTATGACCCATAAGCCATATTTTTGGGTGTGGTATTGAGATTTTGTGTTTTTATGGCGGTTTACCTATGGCAAGTGAACTAACAAAGAAAGAATCTTTATCTGCCCTTGTAGTGGAGGGTGGCGCTATGCGCGGCATATTCGCCGCGGGTGTGTTGGATGCTTTTATCGAAGCGAATTACTGTCCCTTCGACTTCGCAATTGGAGTCTCTGCAGGCTCGACAAACCTGATTGGATACCTGGCGGGGGATTACGGGCGAAGTCGCCGGATATTGCTTGATCATGCGCGCCGTACGGACTTTATAGATTGGCGGCGTTATCTAAAAGGGGGGCATTTTTGCGATATTAGTTGGCTTTGGCATGCCTCTTACAAGGACGTGCCATTAAATATTCAAAGCTATATCGATAATGCAGTGCCTCTCTACGCGGTAACTACCAGCATCAATAGCGGTGAAGCTCATTATGTTCGAGTGACGGAAGAGAACATGCATGAAGTGTTCCCTGCGTCCTGCGCTATTCCGATGGCGTATCGTGAATTTCCCATTGTTGACGGCGAGCCAATGACAGACGGAGGGCTTGCCGACTCCATTCCGGTTATTCGTGCTTATGAGCAGGGCGCAAGGGATATTACTGTTGTGCTGTCACGCCCGTTAGGGTACCGCAAACCGGTTGGGGCGGCGCCAAAGTTTATTAAGCAGTTCTTCCACGATCACGCGCGGCTATTTGAAGCTGTCCTGGAGAGGGGAGAGCGCTACAACCGCGCTTTGGACTTTATTCAATCTCCCCCAAAAGATTGCCGCGTTTCGGTCATTGCGCCGCCGGAAGACTTCCCGGTAAAGCGCTTTACACAGGAGGCTGAGTTGCTTGAGCAAGGCTATCAAGATGGGAGGTCGCTAGGGTGGCATTTTTTGCGGGGTGAAGCGAGCGCCGCCTTTTCTGCGTCGGTAGCAGACTGAGGTCGATTTGTTTTCGCAGTTTTTTAAGGTTCAGTGATGAAGCCTTGTCGTTGCTTTTTTAATTGGGGAAGAAATGGAAATTAGGCCGGTGAGGATAGAGGATGCTGAGGGACTCTCCGATTTTTATTCTAGTAACGCGGATCATTTGCGCCAGTGGGAGCCAGCCAGGGGGAGTGGTTACCATAGTCTTGGAGCGTGGCAGCAGAGATTACAGGGTTGGCATATAGAGCAACAGGAGGGGAGAGGAGCATATTTCCTGATCACTTTTCCGGAATCCTCCGGGGTTGTGGCTACTTGTTCTCTTACCAACATTGTTCGCGGGCCTTTTCAGGCATGTAATATGGGGTACGCGGTGGACAAAAGTTTTGAAGGGAAGGGGGTAATGTACTTATTGTGCGAATATGTAATTGCTTTCGCCTTCAAGGAATTGGGGCTAAATCGGGTGATGGCAAATTACATGCCTGAAAATTATCGATCGGCAGCTCTTTTACGTCGGCTTGGTTTTGTGGTTGAAGGCAATGCTAAGCGTTATTTGTTGATTAATGGGCGCTGGGAGGACCATGTACTGACGGCGCTAGTTAAAGAATAAGAAGCCCTTTTAGTTTCCATAAGGTCGGATGGAGTACCAATTGGCATTTACTTCCTCGTGCCGTTATAGGAGTCTAAGGTAGGGATGGGATATTGTTGCTACCCTATTTCGATTTCAGATAAGACTCTGAATTTCAGCTTATGGTAAGGAGGAAGGAATGAATGGAAAGTGCCTCTGTGGCGCAGTCGAGTTTCAGCTGGATGAGCCACTACCAAGCCTTTATCAGTGTCATTGTTCGCTCTGCCGCAAACTGAGTGGCTCCGCATCAGATACTGCAATGTTTGTGGCGCGTGATCAGTTTCGCTGGGTGCGAGGGTTGGACAAGGTTTCTTCTTACCGCACTCCAACAGGATATCGCTCAGACTTTTGTAGCGGCTGCGGTAGTACAGTCCCCCACCTGATGAGCAACACCACGCACTTCTGGGTTCCCGCAGGATTGATAGAGGGGAGCTTGGAGAGTCAGGTAGTTGCCCATTTGCACGTGGATTCCAAGGCAGCCTGGGATCTTATCGCCGGAAATGGCGAGCACTTTGCGGAGATGCCAGATCTGGAAGAGTTAACCCGCCTGTTACATGCCGATTTCGAAAAGGCAGAAACTGAATTGGCCGAAAGTTAATATTTGAAATACTGGATAAGCTAATTATTGTTCGGTGTTTTCACAAAACACAAACAAAAAAGCCCCGCTCTTTCGAGCAGGGCTTTTTTGTATATGGCGGACCGGACGGGACTCGAACCCGCGACCTCCGGCGTGACAGGCCGGCATTCTAACCAACTGAACTACCGGTCCGCATTCCTGTTTCTCTTTATTGCTCCTGCCTGGCAAGAGTAAGAGAAGTGGTGGGTGGTACAGGGGTCGAACCTGTGACCTACGGCTTGTAAGGCCGTCGCTCTCCCAACTGAGCTAACCACCCCGTGTCAGGAGCTGCGTATCTTAATGATATTTTTTTCACGGTCAACAGGTTTTTACGAAAAAGGTTTAAAAATAATTAATGGAATAAAAAAGCACCAATTTCTGCTTAAAGAATATTTGCTGTGAAATTATTTGGTTATTTTTTGGCAGAAAGTAAATGTTTGCTGTCTTTTTGTTGGGGGGGTGCCCTGGTACTAATGGGTGGAATTAAATTGGTGTTGGCGGGGAGAATAATTTTTTTGTAGCGGCCGGTTTATCTGTGCGCGGCAAGTTTTTTAAGTGCGGAAAATGATCGTAAAAATTTGCCGGTCCTTTTTTTGGTTGGGTTGTGCTTTGTTGAGGGGAAGCTTCCATTAACTTGGAGTTAGGTTTGCTCGATCTGCCGGGGTCTGTTTTTAGTGGGTGTGGTTCTAATAATGGAAGATGAAAATTAAAGGAAGGAAAAAATAATCACAAACAAAAAAGCCCCGCTCTTTCGAGCAGGGCTTTTTTGTATATGGCGGACCGGACGGGACTCGAACCCGCGACCTCCGGCGTGACAGGCCGGCATTCTAACCAACTGAACTACCGGTCCGCATTCCTGTTTCTCTTTATTGCTCCTGCCTGGCAAGAGTCAGAGAAGTGGTGGGTGGTACAGGGGTCGAACCTGTGACCTACGGCTTGTAAGGCCGTCGCTCTCCCAACTGAGCTAACCACCCCGTGTCAGGAGCTGCGTATCTTAATGATATTCTCCGCGGCGTCAACGCCTTTCTTGAATTTTTTTTTGACTTTCAATGAGTTAAGGCAGTTAAGTGTGAAGTCGCGGGCGTGTCCGATGGCAGGTGTCGCTGTTATAATCAGCCAAATTTCCCATGGATAAAGCGTGAGAGAAGCTGTGAGACAAAAGAATTGGCTGGGCCAAATCCTTTTAGCGATGGCCGCTCTGAGTCTGTCCGTTATGGTGCAGGCGGTGGTAGAGACCGAAAAGTTATCCTCCCCGGAACTGGAAGCACGCTATCGGGTGCTGATTGAAGAGATGCGCTGTCCAAAGTGCCAGAACCAAAACCTGGCAGATTCTGATGCATCGATATCAACAGACTTGCGCCGTGAGATTCGCCGGCTGTTGGAAGAGGGTTTCACAGATAGGGAAATTATTGACTACATGGTGGCGCGATATGGGGATTTCGTTCTATACCGACCACCGGTACAGAAAAACACTCTGGCCCTGTGGTTGGCTCCGGGTGTATTCGCCTTGATAGGCCTGTTAGCGCTGATCATTATTGTGACACGCTCCCGAAGTGGAACCGGTGCGAGCCAGGATGATAACAGCGGGGCCTTGAGCGAAGACGAGCGGCGCAAATTGAAGAAACTGCTGGGTGAAGATCCCAGTGATTTGACTGATGGTGGGAAGAAGAGCAAATGACTGATATCTGGTTTGGTTTGGCGATCCTTTTGCTGGCGTTGGCCTTTGTCTTCTTATTGCCAGGGTTGCGCGCTGCAGGGACAAAACGCTCGGGCAGCAACAAGCAAGAGGCTTTAGCGGAGCTTTACCGCGAGCGCTCCCGTGAGTTACGTGCGGCTGTGCAGAGCGGGGCTATGGATGAAAAGCAGTTTGCCCAACTTGAGGCGGAAATGGCCCGTGAGCTTCTCAGTGCTCAGGAAGAGGTTCAGGCCTCCGCACCTACTAGGCGTGGTGCGGGCGCTTTGCTCGGCCTGGCGGTGGTAGTGCCGGTGGTGACAGTTGGAGCTTATATGATATCCGATCGGCCCGGTGAGGTGGCGCTCTATCGGGAGATTCTGGCTAGCCAGCAGGGGCAGACAGACGCAGAAGCTGAGAAGAGAATCACCAGTCAGCTCAAGGCGCGTATTGAAAGCCACCCTGAAGACTTGAGCACTCGTTATGTGTTGGCGCAAAGGTTGCTGGTAAGTGGAGATATTGTCGGTGCCGTTGAGGCCTATCGATATGTGGTGGAGCGGGAGCCTGAGGCGGCCTCTGTAAAAGCGGAGTTAGCCCAGGCGCTATTTTTCGCTGGCGGTTCAAAAATAACCGAGGAAATCCGCCTGTTGGTCGGGCAGGTCCTTGAATCCCAGCCCGGCAATGGCACGGCGTTGGGGTTGGCCGGGATAGCCGCGTACGAGGATAAGGAATACCGTAAAGCACAGGAGTACTGGCAGGCAGCCCTGCAACAGTTGGCACCAGGGTCGGCCGCTGCTGAAGCCCTTGCTGCGGGTGTTGCCCGGGCGGAAAAGGCGTTGGTGGATGCTGGTGAGCCGGTGGTTGTTGCCCGGGACCCTGGTGAAAAGGCAGGCCCCGAGATTCGCGTCCAGGTTAGTTTGGACAGCAGTGTCGAGGCCGAGGCTTCAACGCCTGTGTTTATCTATGCCCGCAGTGCTGAAAGCCCAATGCCGCTGGCGATAGTGCGGCTGACCGCGGGCCAGCTGCCTGCGGAGGTGGTTCTGGATGAATCTCGTGCGATGATGCCGGGCCGCTCTATTTCTACGGTCGAGTCGGTTCAGTTGGTTGCACGCCTGGCACTGCACGGCGACGCGCGTCCGGCAGCTGGGGATTGGCAGGGCACTATTAAAACCCTGCCAAAGGCCAGTTGGGATAAAGCGCAGTCCATTACCATCGACCAAAAATTGTAAGAGGTGGCGATGCGGGGCCTAATGGCCCCATCTTCTCCGTCGCTTAGAGCCGGTGCGGGGACTGTAATTTCTCGCCTTGTATTAAAGTGTATTGCGGCCAGAGAACTTGTTCGCGTCTAAATGGTCACAGGCGCACGAGGCAACGTCGTGAGTGGTTTGAGGTTGTTAATGCAAACTTACCGGGCTATTGAGTTGGCCTTGGGTACCAGTTGCAGCTTTAGAGCGATCTTGACTTGACCACAGGCCATTCCGGCCGATAATCCGCTTGAAAAGTAACTGTGAAGAATTGCGCTGAAAGCCCAGGCAGCGCCATGTACAATTGAGTGTTTGGTGATCGGGCCGGCAAAGATAAAAAATACCGAGTTTAAGAATACATGCGTCTGAAGTGCATCAAACTTGCGGGCTTCAAGTCCTTTGTTGACCCCACCACTGTCTACTTTCCTACAAACCTTAACTCGGTGGTAGGTCCCAATGGGTGTGGCAAATCAAATACCATTGATGCCGTGCGCTGGGTAATGGGGGAGTCGTCAGCGAAGAACCTGCGCGGTGATTCCATGACGGACGTCATCTTCAACGGTTCCAGTGGGCGTAAACCCGTGGGCCAGGCTTCTATCGAACTGGTTTTTGATAACTCTGCCGGCAAGCTCTCCGGTGCCTATGCCTCTTTTACAGAGATTTCCGTAAAACGAAAAGTGACGCGTGAAGGGCAGAATAACTATTACCTCAACGGTGAGAAATGTCGCCGCCGGGATGTGACAGACCTGTTCCTGGGAACCGGTCTTGGCCCACGCAGTTATGCGATTATCGAACAGGGCATGATCTCCAAGCTGATCGAGGCCAAGCCGGAAGAGCTGCGCGTTTATATTGAAGAAGCCGCCGGCATTTCCAAGTACAAGGAGCGGCGCCGAGATACTGAAAATCGTATGCGCCGCACCAATGAGAATCTGGAGCGTCTTACCGATATTCGAGACGAACTGGATCGACAACTGTCCCGGCTGGAACGGCAGTCCGCAGCAGCGGAAAAATATAGTCGCTTTAAAGAGGAAGAGCGCAGCTACAAAGCGAATTTACAAGCCCTTAAATACCGCGAACTCAACGATCAAAATACCGCTAAGCAGCAACAAATCGGTGAGCTGGAGCTGACGGTTGAGGAGTTGGTTACCCGACAGGTGAGCTGTGACACCGGCATTGAACAAAAGCGTGTTGGCTACCATGAGTTGTCCGACAGCTTCAATGAGGTGCAGGGCCGCTTTTATGCGGTTGGAGGTGATATCGCGCGCCTCGAGCAGAGTATTGCCCATGCCCGTGAACGTTCCACTCGCCTGCACTCCGACTTGGCGCAGACTGAACAGGAGTTCCGCGAAGCGGAGACCAACCTGGAAGTGGATCGAGAAAAGGCTGCCCAGTTCGAGGAGGAGCTCGAAGTAATTGTGCCGGATCTTGAAATGGTTCTCGCCGCCGAAGAGGAGTCCGCTAGTGGCTTACTTGAGGCCGAGGAGCAAATGCGCAACTGGCAAAATGAGTGGGACCAATTTAATCAGGGGGCTTCAGGTTCCCGCCAAAAGGCCGAGGTGCAACAGTCGCGCATCCAACACCTGGAGACTTCCGGGCAGCGATTGCTTGAGCGCATTAACAAGCTGATCGCAGAGCAATCCGGTCTTCAGGTCTCTGAGGATGACGAAGAGACCCTGCAGCTGAATGAAGAGCTCGCCGAGATGGAAATGCAGGCTCAGGAGCGCCGTGAAGAGACGGCTGAGCGACGCGAATCCCTGGACGGATTGCGTTCCCGCGAACAGGAGATGGCAGCTGACCTTGACCAATTGCGCTTACAACTACAGACCAGCCGCGGTCGCCAAGCCTCCTTGGAAGCGCTGCAGCAGGCGGCACTGGGGCAGGGTAAAGCTGTTGAGAGCTGGCTGCAGCAACAATCCCTTTGTGAAAGGCCGCGTCTTGCCGACCAGATCCAGGCTCAAGCCGGTTGGGAAACCGCAGTAGAAACGATAATGGGTTCACAGCTGCAGGCGGTCTGCGTGGATCAGCTAGAGGGCCTTGTTGAGGGGCTGGGTCAACTGCAGAGCGGCCAGGCAATCTTTATTGATGAGGCCAGTGTAGCGGCCCCCCCCGATTCTTCATTACCCACGCTGGCCAATGTAGTACAGGGGCCGGCCTCTCTCACCGGGCTGCTTTCAGGCATTTACACTGCTGAAAACCTTACTGACGCACTGGCGAAGCGTTCTGAGCTGCGGGCTCATGAATCGATCGTAACCCGGGATGGTCTCTGGTTGGGGCCAAACTGGTTGCGTGTAAGCCGGGCCAGCGATGCGGAGGCCGGGGTGTTAGCCCGCAAGCAGGAACTGGAGGCATTGGCACAGGAGATTGCCCTGTGTGAAGAGCAGATAGAAAGTCTCAGTGAGCAGCGTGAATCCATGCGAGGTGATGCCGTAGACTTGGAGCGCGCAATTGAGCAGTCCCGACTGGATTCCGAACAACTCGGTCGCCGTGAGGCGGAGCTTCGCAGCCAGTTGTCTGCCCGTCGTGCTCGTGCAGAGCAGATGAGCGAGCGTCGCACTCGCATTGAGCAGGAAATTGCTGAAGTGCGTGAGCAGCAGGAGCTTGAAGGTGAGTCCCTGTCTGAAGCGCGGTTGTTGCTGCAGGAAGCCGTGGAGGCTATGAGCGATGATACCGATCGTCGTGAAACGCTAATGGCGCGTCGCGAGGAATTGCGCGAAGCTTTGGATGCTGCGCGCCAGCGTGCCCGAGAGGACAAGGATCGCGCTCACGAACTGGCTATGCGCGAACAATCTGTGCGTACACAGATGGTCTCTTTGGAGCGCACCCTGCAGGTGATGAATGAACAGCTCGAGCGCCTGCGATTACGTCGCAACCAGTTGCAGGAGCAAATGGCTGAAACCGAAGACCCTTCCCAGGATTTCCAGGCTGAGCTGGAGGAGAAGCTGGGCGAGCGTATTGAGGTGGAAACCGAGCTGGCAGAAGCGCGTAAAAAGCTTGAGGAAGTGGAAAGCGGCCTGCGTGAGCAGGAGCAGGAGCGCCACAAGATTGAAGCGGCCTTACAAGGGATACGTGCACAGCTTGAGCAAGAGCGTCTCGCCGCGCAAACCCTGGAGGTGCAGCGCAATGGTCTGGTTGAGCAGCTGCAAGAGAGTGATCACGATGTAGAGCAGCTTTTAGAGCAGTTGCCCGGTGATCTCACCATCGCCCAGGTGCAGGAAGATTTGGAACTCGTGGCCGCGCGTATTTCGCGCCTGGGGCCGATTAACCTCGCGGCCATTGATGAATATAAGCAGGAGTCTGAGCGCAAGCATTACCTGGATCGCCAGTATGGCGACCTGATGGATGCGCTGGGGACTCTGGAAAATGCAATTAAGAAAATCGACAAGGAGACGAGAACCCGCTTCAAGGAGACCTTTGACCAGGTCAATGCGGGGCTGCAGGAACTCTTTCCGAAAGTATTCGGGGGCGGTAATGCCTATCTGGAGCTTACAGGTGAGGATCTGCTCGATACTGGAATCGCAATTATGGCGCGCCCACCGGGCAAGCGTAACAGTACCATTCACCTGCTATCCGGCGGGGAGAAGGCACTTACTGCGATCGCTCTGGTGTTCTCTATTTTCCGTCTGAATCCAGCACCTTTCTGTATGTTGGACGAGGTGGATGCTCCTCTCGATGACGCTAACGTAGGTCGCTACGCTCGAATGGTTAAAGAAATGTCAGAACATGTTCAGTTCATCTATATTACCCACAACAAGATCGCAATGGAGATGGCAGATCAGCTGCTGGGGGTAACCATGCATGAGCCGGGTGTATCTCGCCTGGTATCGGTGAATGTGGAAGAAGCCGCTGAGCTGGCTTCCGCATAAGAGCGTAAAAGGAGAGACGCTTAAAATGGATAACTGGCTGGTTACAATCCTGGTAGTAGTGCTGCTTATCGCGGTATTGGATGGTGTGCGCCGCGCAATCATGCGGCAGCGGGCGGCTGTAAAAGTCTCCCGAAATTTATCCAAGGCGATGCAATCTGAGGTGGACAGTGAAGCTGACCCCGTCTCAAAATCGGCCCCCAAACCTACCGCTGATGATACACCGAGCAAACCCCGTGATGAACGTGCTGAGGAGAGGCAGGCGAACAGTGAACTGCCTGGCCAGGTGCGCGTAGTTCAGCGCCGCGCAATGGAAGATGCCCTGCACGTCAACCGCCAGGTGCAAGAGAGTTTTATTTCCTCGCGTAAGCCCCTCGCAGGGAGTACACCCCAGCGCAAACTGGAAGAGCAGGGTGTGCTTGATCTGGAAGAGCAGGTACCTACCTTAATGGAGTCCATTAGTGAAGAGCAGCGTTTTGAGCCGGAACTGAATGAATCCGAGAGCCTGCATGCGATCAGTGAGGACAGGGCAGAAACCACAACTTCTCCCGAAAATGAGCCACCTGCACACCGGGATCCAGGCCCGCAAATGCCTTTGGCTGATGAGTACCCCCAGGAAAAAGTACCGGTGCGCGACGAAGTTCTTGTCATTAATGTGATGGCTCCGGAAGGGGATTACTTTGAGGGCAATGATCTCCTGCGGGTGATGGTGGCTTCGGGTATGCGTTTTGGCGAAATGAATATTTTCCATTACCACGAGGGTGGTGGAGCCGATGGAGCGGTTATTTTCAGCCTGGCAAATATCGTTGTGCCGGGCGTTTTTGATCTCGCCCAGATGGAGGAGTTTGCCACTCCCGGGGTTAGCCTGTTCCTGGCGTTGCCGGTAGAGGGGGAGGCGATCAAGGCATTTGATCAGCTGTTGTCCACCGCTTACACCATCGCCAAGTTGCTCGGTGGGGAGCTGAAAGATGAAAATCGCAGTGTTTTCACAGCCCAGACCGCTGAGCACTATCGCCAGCGTGTCATGGAATACCAGCGCCGCCGCGCATTGGCTATGGCACAGAACTGATAGCGAAAACTTTTATTTGTCAGTAACAGCGGCCCCAGGCCGCGGTGAAATCCCCTGGGGTTTTGGCCGCGGCCTGGGGCCGCTGCTGTATACCAAATTCAAATTTCTTTTTTTAACCTGTTTTTCAATTGAATTGTTGATGACCATACAAACTATTCCCAAGCAGACCCGCGATCGGGTGCAGGAGTTGCACGAACTGCTCCAGCGAGCGAATTACCAGTATTACGTATTGGATGATCCGGAGCTGCCGGATGCGGAATATGATCGACGTTTGCGGGAATTGCAGGATATTGAACAGCAGTTTCCTGAACTGCAGACTGCAGATTCGCCTACCCAGCGGGTTGGTGCTGAGCCCCTGTCCTCCTTTGCCGAGGTACGCCATGAAGTGCCGATGCTTTCGCTCGACAATGCATTTAATGATGAAGAGTTGGTGGAATTTGATCGCCGGGTATGCGAGCGATTGAATAGCCGGGGGCCAATTGAATATGCCTGTGAGCCAAAGCTCGATGGTATTGCTATCAGCCTTTTGTACCGAGATGGTGTTCTCCAGCGCGCGGCTACCCGTGGTGATGGCACCACCGGCGAGGATATTACACAAAATGTGCGAACGGTGGGTTCGGTGCCATTGCGCTTGCGTCAGGCAAAAGGGGTTGCCAGGTTTCCCGCTGTTCTGGAAGTGCGCGGTGAGATTTATATGCCCAAGGCGGGATTTGCCGAGCTGAATCGCAAGGCTGCCGCAGCGGGTGAAAAGTTGTTCGTCAATCCGCGCAATGCCGCAGCCGGTAGTTTGCGTCAACTTGACTCCCGTATCACCGCCCTGCGCCCATTAGAACTTTGCGCCTATGGTACCGGGCTGGTAGAGGGGGCGCGCCTGCCGGAGGAGCATATAGCAACTCTGGAATTGTTGGGGCAATGGGGGTTTCGCATTAATAGCGAGATGCGTGTGGCAGAAGATATCCAGGCTTGTATCGATTATCACAAAGAGCTGGGGGAGAAGCGCGAGAGCCTGCCTTACGATATCGACGGTATTGTATTTAAGGTTAATAGCATACCCCTTCAACGGCGATTGGGCTTCGTGGCTCGGGCACCTCGCTGGGCTATGGCTTATAAATTTCCTGCCCAGGAAGAAATGACCGAGCTTCTCGATGTGGAATTCCAGGTGGGGCGCACAGGTGCGGTAACACCGGTAGCTCGGTTAAAACCGATATTTGTCGGTGGGGTTACCGTCTCCAACGCAACTCTGCATAACCGCGATGAAATTCAGCGCCTCGGAGTTATGATTGGCGATACTGTCGTTATTCGCCGTGCTGGTGATGTAATTCCGCAGGTAGTTTCGGTGGTGGAGACGAAGCGGCCGAAGGATGCCAAGGCAATTGAATTTCCCACGCACTGTCCGGTATGTGATTCGCCTGTTGAGTCGACACCCGGTGAAGCCGTAGCCCGCTGTAGCGGTGGTTTGATTTGCAGCGCCCAGCGCAAGCAGGCCATCAGACATTTCGCCTCGCGCAAGGCCATGGATATTGACGGTCTCGGAGACAAATTGGTGGAGCAACTGGTGGATGAGGGGCTGCTGCATTCTGTTTCCGGGCTCTATCACCTTGAACTCGAACAGTTGGCGGGTCTCGAGCGTATGGGGCAAAAGTCCGCGCAAAATCTGTTGGATGCGCTGGAGCGCAGTAAAGATACCACTCTGCCGAAGTTCCTCTATGCATTGGGGGTACGCGAAGTCGGTGAGGCGACTGCGCGAAATCTGGCGCGGTATTTTGGCACTCTGGAAGCATTGATGGCTGCTGATGAAGAGGCTTTACAGGAAGTAGATGATGTCGGCCCGACAGTAGCTCACTTCGTTGCTGAGTTTTTCCAGCAGACCCATGCTCAAGAGGAAATCGAAGCTCTACGCCAGGCTGGAGTACATTGGCCAGCGGAGGAAACGGGTGGTGAGGAGCAACCTCTATCAGGGCAGACCTGGGTGCTCACCGGAAAACTCGAAACCCTTTCCCGAAGTGAAGCCAAAGACTACTTGCAGCGTCTTGGAGCCAAGGTGGCTGGTAGTGTGTCAGCAAAAACTCATCATGTTGTGGCGGGCCCGGGAGCGGGCTCAAAGCTGAACAAAGCGCGGGAGCTTAACATTCCGGTAATGGATGAGGAGGGTTTAATGGAAATGCTGCGCCAGAGGGGCTTTGAAATATAACTTCCGCCTCGTGGGTGCTGTGAAACAGTACCCGCGTTTTCCGTTAATTCCCGCTCAACATAAATGATCGCCCGCGGAGTTATGGCTTTCTTGCCGCTTCGCCGTTAAAGTGCATCTCCAAGATCTTTTTTGCCCTGGGTACCTGATGTCCGGTGGCGCTGTGGTAAGGAATGGAATTAATGCTTCAGGGCGATCAGGAATCCATAGTTTACGGTTGTATCAAAGACAGCAATAGTCTTAGCGGCGGCAGTGAACGTCGCCGGGTTAACCGCAATGCGGTCCTGGCCTTACCTAGTGCCGATGAGTGGCCTTTTCTCTGTCGCGATATGTTTTCCATCCCTACCATCAAGGTAAAGCAGTCCCAGTACCAAACTGACGTAATTCATTTCGGTGCCTCATACCGGGCCGTGGAGTATGAGTGGGATATGTGGATTCAGAAGTTTGAAGAGCTGCTGAAAAGCATGTACTGGGTGTCGGCAACTGTACATTTGGAAACTGAGTTGTCGGGAGTCCACTCTTTTAGCTGGGAGGCAGCCGGCCTCTATCATGAGCCGGGTAGTGGCGATATGCAGGTGCGCTGCGAGTGGACCCAGGAAGGGCGTGTCAGTGTCTAAGAATTTACAGCCGAGGCTCTCTGGCTAATCCTTTTAATAATCCCGTCAGCTAATATTTTCTCTATCGCCAGCTATCCAGCTGGCACAGTCGCTGTTGCACTACTAGAGTCACAGATTTTGATGTACTGGTTCGATTCGGCAACTATATTCCCAGTGAATGCCTTTCAGTGAAACGATGGTCTGGTAAAGTGCCTCTGTCATTTGGCAATAACAAAGCCAATGATTGGCAATAAAGCCGGATTATAAGAATTGGCGCCTGGGGCGCCTTATCAGGAAGGAATGATCATGATCAAAGCAAGCTCTCTACTCTTTGCCAGCGCCCTGATGCTGTCGCCGTTGTTACACGCGGCGGAGCATGAATCCAAAACCGATATGGCCAGCAAGGCGCCGGAGAATGCCAAACTCTATATTATTTCCCCCAAGGATGGCGAGAAGGTTCCTCGGACATTTACTGTGAAGTTTGGTTTGTCCGGTATGGGGGTGGCTCCGGCTGGAGTGGATAGTGAAAATACCGGGCACCACCATCTGCTGATCGACGTGGATGAAATGCCGGATATGAGTAAGCCGCTACCTGCGAGTGAGAACATTATCCACTTCGGCGGTGGCCAGACAGAGACCCAGGTCACTTTGCCGCCAGGTAAACATACTTTGCAGCTGGTACTGGGTAATTACATGCATGTACCCCATGAAAAGCCGGTGATGTCCAAGAAGATCACTATCGAAGTAGAGTGATCCACGGCATAAAACGATGGTCACCGGTGTGCCTTGGTACACCTTGAGGAAGAGCAATGAGCGACAAATTCCGCACTGAAAAGGACAGCCTCGGTGAAATCCAGGTGCCGCAGGCAGCGCTCTACGGGGCCCAAACGCAGCGTGCGGTGGAAAATTTCCCAGTCAGTGGCAAGGGTCTACCGACAGAGTTTATTCAGGCTGTAGTGCTGATTAAGAAGTCGGCGGCCGAGGCAAATCGAGACTTGGGGCTGCTGGATAAAGCGCGAGCAGCGGCGATAATCGCTGCCTGCGACAGTCTTGGCGATCCGGAGTTTGCCGCTCACTTCCCAGTGGATATTTACCAGACTGGCTCGGGCACCAGCTCGAATATGAACGTTAACGAGGTGTTGGCACACCTGGCCGGTAAGGGTAATGGGCTCGCTATCAGTCCTAATGATCACGTCAATATGAGCCAGAGCAGTAATGACGTAATCCCCACGGCAATACATGTCTCTGCGCTGCTTGCGGTGCGCGATAAATTGTTGCCCGCCTTGCGCCACTTACATACCCGCTTGTGTGATAAGGCGGAGGAAGTGCAAAGTGTGGTCAAAACCGGCCGCACTCACCTGATGGATGCGGTGCCTATGACCATGGCACAGGAAGTGGGAGCCTGGGCAGCGCAGGTAGAGGACTGCCGTGAGCGGATCCGTGGGACCATACCGCGCCTGGCGCAGCTGGCCCAGGGGGGGACTGCAATCGGCACAGGGCTAAATGCCCACCCGGATTTTTCCGAGCTGTTTGCACAAAAGCTCAGCGCTCACACCTCACAACAGTTTCGCCCCGCAGACAACCTGTTTGCCGCTATCTCAAGTCAGGATACGTCAGTAGAGCTGTCTGGTCAGCTCAAGGTACTGGCGGTGGCGATGATGAAGATCGCCAACGATCTACGCTGGATGAATAGTGGTCCCCTGGCCGGAGTAACTGAGATAGCACTTAAGGCCCTGCAACCGGGTAGCAGTATTATGCCGGGAAAGGTTAATCCGGTAATTGCCGAGTCGGCGGCCATGGTAGCTGCGCGGGTGATGGGTAATGACACCACGATTACCGTGGCCGGGCAGAGCGGTAACTTCCAGTTAAATGTTATGTTGCCACTAGTGGCCAGTACCTTGCTCGAAAGTATCCATCTGCTTGCCAATGCATCACTTCTGCTAGCGGACCGTGCTATCGCTGGCTTTACGATAAACCGGGCGCACATAGAGGAGATGTTGGGACGCAACCCTATATTGGTGACGGCGCTAAATCCTGTAATTGGTTATCTTAAGGCAGCGGAGATTGCCAAGGCCGCCTACAGCAGCGGCAGGCCAGTATTGGATGTAGCTTTGGAAATGACTGATCTTGACCGCAAGACCCTTGAAGATCTTTTGGATCCTGCGCACCTGGCGAAGGGCGGTTTGGTCGGTGAGTAACTGGGTTTCAGGCAAATATGGCGATGCCCAGCATGATTAGGGTGATAATCGCTGTCATGCACATCATCCAGCGAAATAGGCGCAACAGGGTGGCCTGATCCTCGGGTTCCAGCATTCTTCTGGGCATCCTCGCCTCCTGCGGCGTTGACAGATACCTGCCAATCCCTCACGATTCGACGCCGCGTCGGTACCTGAGACCGACAATACAATGGTAGCGCCACAGAAAGTGGTAATCTCACCGGTTTTACAATCAATTTATTCAGATCACCATGGCCAATAAAAGTCGCCGCTCCTTTATTACCAGCGTACTTGCCTGTGTCGCATTTGTCGTGGCAGCGATTTATAGCTGGGACCTGCCTGTCAGAGACGTTGTGTACTACTTCCTACTTCTTCTGGTAGTGCTGTTTGTCATTATTGTAGTTGCGATGGGGTTTGGGGCTTTGTTGAACTGGCTGCGCAGGCGAAAGTAGATAGATGGCGTCAGAAGAGGATATCCGCATACCGATTGCCTACCTGGAGCGTTTGCTGGAGGAGGCGATTCGCCATGGTTGCGATCGCAAAGAGTTACTCAACTCAGTCGGCATTGATGAAGCCGAGCTTGAGGGCGTTGCCGCTTTCTCCGCGATCAGGTACGGCCGGCTGTACCAGAGGGTAATGTGGCTGGCCCAAAATGAGTGGTTTGGCATGCTCAGTGGTGGGCGTGTGCGCTCAGGCTCTTTCCGCTTACTGTGTCTGGCAGTGGTAAATTGCGCGACTTTGCGTCAAGCGATCACACTGTGTGCCGAGTTTATGGAGATCTGTAGGGGCTTTAAGGTGAAGCCCGTGCTTGAGGGAGACCCCTCCGGGCGTGTGAGGGTAGAGATTCATGGCATTTCTTCTTTGGAGGAAGGCGAGTTTGATCAGCTGTTAGCCTCCACCAGTCCCAGTGTGGTGCGCACAACTTTGGCGGTTTGGCACCGCTTCTATTGCTGGCTTGCCGGGCGCGAGGTGCCCTTAGCGCGTCTGCACTTTTCATTCCCGTGCCCGGAAGAATTCCGCAGCCTGGCCCAGAGCGAGGCTGATGAGTTACTGTTCGAGCAGCCATTTAATGCCCTCGAATACGATACGCGCTATCTCGAGTATCCTGTTGTGCAGAGCCCGCAGATGGTCGAGGATTTTATCCGTACCGCGCCCTACCACCTGGTGATCAGCGACGGCAGCGCGAACAGTATCAAAACAAAAGTGAAAACCATCCTGAATCGGGATGTGAGTGAATCCATGCCTGCAGCGGAGGCGGTGGCAGATCGCCTCAATATGTCTGTGACAACCCTGCGCCGTCGATTGCAGCAGGAAGGGACTTCCTATCAGAAACTGAAGGATGAGTGTCGCATGGAGGCTGCTTTTCACTATTTAAGCTGCCCAGACCTGTCTAATGGACAGATTGCCGAGATGCTTGGCTTCGACGAATCCAGTGCATTTTTTCGCGCGTTTAAGAAGTGGACAGGTATCACGCCAGGTGAGTATCGGCGGGGCGGTCGCGCCGCTGCCGGCCTGGATATTTGACCGGGTTGGTCACATTTTTTCGAATTCCCGCCTCGATTTGTCACCGCTTTGGACGGATTTAGCCATAGAGAGGGCTGCCGGCTTACTACTATGATGAACAAATCCTAGTAATTAGTCACAACTATGACCGGCCAGTTTTGCGCTTGGTCCTAAACATAAACAAATTGAGGGTATCAGGATGACCGATATCAAAGTGCCACTGCGTGATATGCGTTTCGTCATGCGCGAGATGCTGGACTCAGACAAGCATTACGAGTCACTTGGATTTGAGGAGGCGACTCCTGATGTCGTAGATGCCATCCTGGAAGAGGGTGCGAAGTTCTGTGAAAACGTACTGGCACCGCTGAATCAGGTTGGCGACCAGCAGGGTTGTACCTGGAAAGACGGTGAGGTCACCACCCCGGAAGGTTTTAAAGAAGCCTATCAACAGTTCGTAGAAGCTGGCTGGCCGGCATTGCCCCACGATCCCGAGTATGGCGGTCAGGGCCTGCCGCCCTCTCTGGGCACCATCATGAGCGAAATGGTGGGTATCGCTAACTGGTCTTGGGGCATGTACCCGGGCCTGTCCCACGGCGCCATGAATACCCTGGAAGAGCATGGTACCGATCAGCAGAAGGCCGTTTACCTGACCAAGCTGGTTGAGGGTAGCTGGACTGGCACCATGTGCCTGACCGAGCCTCACTGCGGTACTGATCTGGGTATCTTGCGTACCAAAGCTGAGCCCACCGGAGACGGCTCCTACGCAATTACCGGTACCAAAATCTTTATTTCTGCCGGTGAGCACGACATGACTGAAAACATCGTGCATATCGTACTGGCGCGCCTTCCGGATGCGCCGGCTGGCACCAAGGGTATCTCCCTGTTTATCGTGCCCAAGTTTGTACCTAATGCTGATGGTTCTGTCGGTGAGCGCAACGGCGTTGTGTGTGGTTCCCTGGAACACAAAATGGGTATTCACGGTAATGCCACTGCAGTTTTGAACTTTGACGGTGCAAAAGGCTTTTTGATTGGCGAGCCCAACAAAGGCCTGAACTATATGTTCACCTTTATGAATACCGCGCGCCTGGGTACGGCTCTGCAGGGTCTTGCTCACTCAGAAATCGGCTTCCAGAAGTCCCTGGCTTACGCCAAGGACCGTCTGCAAATGCGCTCCCTGTCCGGCGCCAAGAACCCTGAAGGCCCGGCTGATCCGATCATCGTACACCCCGATGTTCGCCGTATGCTGTTGACCCAAAAGGCTATCGCTGAAGGCAGCCGCATGCTGGTTGCCAACTGTGCGCTGCTGGTAGACATTACCCACAAGGGTGACGAGGCTGCTAAGAAAGAAGCTGAAGACCAGCTGGCTTTCCTGACGCCGATTGCCAAAGCATTTATCACTGAAGCCGGCCTTGAGTCTGCCAACCTGGGCCTGCAGTGCTTTGGTGGCCACGGTTACATTGCCGAGTGGGGTATGGAGCAAAATGTACGTGATGCACGTATCTCTACTATCTATGAGGGCACTACCGGTGTTCAGGCTCTCGACCTGCTGGGCCGCAAGGTGCTGATGACTCAGGGCGAACTGCTGCGCGGTTTCACCAAGAAGGTACACAAGTTCTGCCAGGCGGAAATTGATAATGAAGCGCTTGCACCTTTCGTGACCAAGCTGCAGGAGCTGAACAAGCAGTGGGGCGATTTGACCCTGCATGTTGGTGGTAAAGCAATGGAAAACCCGGATGAAGTTGGTGCGGCTTCTGTCGACTACCTGATGTTCTCCGGTTATACCGTACTCGGTTACTTGTGGGCCCGTGCCGCCAAACTGGCCAATGAGAAACTTGCAGAAGGTACCGCTGAAGCAGATTTCTACCAGGCCAAGCTGAAGACTGCGCGTTTCTACTTCGAGCGTATTCTGCCACGTACCGCCAGCCACGCAGCGACCATGCTTAGTGGTGCGACCAACCTAATGGATCTGGACGCTGAGCATTTTGCGTTCTAATTCCACTCCCAGTAAAAAAACCGCCGGTTCTTACCGGCGGTTTTTTTTACCGGCGCCGTAGTGGTTAATAACGGAGAGATTCCGATGCAATTGCCGGATTCAGTGCAGCAGCGCCTTCGGCGTCTAGCTTGTTTGCACCCACTTGCTCGGGTACAGTTTCGGCTGCCGGACGCCTGTGATTTTTTTGTTTATATCACTGGTAGTGCCAATGACCTTGAGGTGGTATCCGAATTCGGACAAGCAGAACAGCCGGCACTAATATTAGAAATGGCTAACCAAACGCTCAAAGCAATATTGGATGGTCATTTAAACGCGCGCCATGCCTTTCTCTTGGGGGACGTTCAGTACACGGGGGATAGAGAGCTGGCGGCGGCCTTGGCAGGTTTATTTCCTGCGCGGAGTAAAAAGGGAGATATGTTTGGAGAGGCATGAAAGCGCCTCTTTTTCACTATCTCGCAAGATACTACAAACAATAAATAAATTCTCGCTGGCGCCTTTAGATGGCAGGTTTCGTCTATAAGGACGGAAGATGAGAGCAAGCGACAACAACAATCAGGAATGGGAGAAGAGAGTTGGACATTGAACGCAGCATACTCGATGTTTTTAAGGGCGCTTGCGCCAAATTTGGTGACCGACCGGCTTTTACCTGCCTGGGACGAACTCTGACGATTGGCGATATTGACACTCTGAGCGCGAAGTTTGCGTCCTATCTGCAAAATCATACAAATTTAAAGCCGGGTGATCGCATCGCCGTCCAGCTGCCCAATGTACTGCAGTATCCTGTAGTGGTTTTTGGTGCCCTGCGTGCGGGCCTCGTGGTGGTTAATACTAACCCGTTGTATACCCAGCGTGAGTTAAAGCACCAGCTAAATGATTCCGGAGCCAAGGCGTTAATCGTCCTGGCCAATATTGCCGATACTGCTTCTGCAGTGGTTGCGGAAACCGGCGTGGAAGAAGTAATTGTTACTGAGATTGCGGACCTGCACAGTCCGCTCAAGCGCACGTTGATAAATAGCGTTGCCAAGTACATTAAGAAAATGGTGCCGGAGTTTTCCTTCGCCAACCAGGTGTCCTTCCGTGAGGTTATGACTCTCGGTGCCCAGCAACCGCAGCAGGATGCTGAGCGCACACCGGATGATATTGCCGTGTTGCAATACACAGGCGGTACTACTGGCGTGGCTAAGGGCGCTATGCTCACCAACCGCAACCTGGTTGCGAATATGGAGCAGGTGCGCGAAGCGTTTGGCAGTGGCATGAAAGAGGGTGAGGAATACTATATCGCGCCTTTGCCCCTTTACCATATTTACGCTTTTACCATTCACTGCATGTGTCTCTTCTCGACTGGCAATCACTCGCTGCTGATTCCGAACCCGCGCGATATTCCCGGTTTTGTAAAAATGCTAAAAGGTCAGCGTTTCACTGGTTTTGTCGGCCTCAATACCCTGTTTAATGGTTTGATGCGTAACAAGGAGTTTGCTGAGCTGGACTTCAGTAAACTGCATTCCACAGCTTCCGGCGGTATGGCTCTGACCCGAGATACGGCCAAGCGTTGGGAAGAGATGACCGGCTGTGTGGTAATGGAAGGCTATGGTATGACCGAGACTTCCCCTGTTGTGTCCTTCAACCCTACCGATGGTGTTCAGTTAGGTACTGTTGGTATCCCGGTGCCGGGTACTGAAGTCAAAGTGGTTGATGAAAATGGTAATGACCTGCCGAATAATTCTCCCGGTGAGCTTTGCGTGCGCGGTCCTCAGGTAATGAAAGGTTACTGGCAGCGTCCGGAGGCAACTGCGGATACTATCGATAGTGAGGGCTGGTTGAATACCGGGGATATGGCGGTTATACAGGATGATGGTTACATCAAAATTGTAGATCGCAAAAAGGACATGATTATTGTGTCCGGCTTTAATGTGTACCCCAACGAAATTGAAGATGTAGTGAGTGCCCACCCGAAAGTCACTGAAGCTGCAGCGATTGGTGTGCCCGATGAAAAGAGCGGTGAGCAGGTAAAACTGTTTGTGGTGAAAGCCGACTCGTCTCTGACTGAAGATGAAGTTATTGCTTTCTGTCGTGAAAATATGACTGCCTACAAGGTGCCCAAGCAAGTGGAATTCCGCGAAGACTTGCCCAAAACGAATGTGGGTAAAATCCTGCGCCGTGAACTGCGCGATGAGGAATTGAAAAAGCTGGAAGCCGTTAGCGCATAGTGCTTAGCCGGGTGAAGTCCCGGTTAGCTATTTTCTTTAAGCCTCACTGGAAACGGTGGGGCTTTTTTATTTTTAACTGTGCCGGGTTAGTAGATGGTTTTGCAGGAGGAGACCAAGACTGAGAGAGAGGGTTGTGTAAGTAAAAGGGGAGAGAAGGTCGCGGCAGCCCTGGGGTGCCGCCGCGAATAAAGGGAGGTTACCAGTTATTTGCGTGACTCTGCACTTGCATCGCGAATCGCACGGAACTCGTTACCCTCATACCAGTTGGGCCAGTCTCGGCTGTTGGCCAGTTCTAAGCCGAGTTTCAGACCCAGCTGCAGATCCATAGCAGAACCTTTGAGGTTCCAGGAGGGGTCGTACTCGTCGCCAGGCTTGTGATAGTGCTGGCTAACGTACTCATTGCCTTTCGCCTGGGCCCATTCGCGGCCATGCTCAAAGTTGTCTGTTCCGGAATCGAAATACAGCATGGGCACGCCTTTCTTCGCCAGGCTGAAGTGATCTGAGCGATAGAAGTAGCCGCGCTCTGGGTGCTCTTCCGGAGCCAGGTAGCGACCTTGGCCTTTGGCAGAAACTTCCAGCAGCTGTTCAAGCTCGCTGCTACCGTAACCAATCACGGTGATGTCACGGGCTGGGCCCAGAACATTCATTGCATCAAAATTGATACCGGCAACCGTTTTCTCCAGGGGGGCTACAGGCTTTTCAGCGTAGTATTTGGAGCCGAGCAGGCCGGACTCTTCAGCAGTCACAGCTACGAACAGTAGTGAGCGTTCCGGGCGATCCAGTTTTACAGCTTCGGCTGCCATAGCGAGCAGGCCGGCAGTACCTGTTGCATTATCCACGGCACCGTTAAAGATCCGGTCCTCACCTTCCGCGTTCTTGTTGACACCCAGGTGATCCCAGTGTGCGGTGTAAACAACCACTTCGTCCGGGTGCTTTGTGCCGGGTAGTTTGGCCACTACGTTGCGGGAGTTGGATTTCTGCAGGCGGTTTTTCAACTGAACACTGGCAGTTACCCCAAGGGCCTTAGGTTTGAAGCCCTGGGCTTTGGCTGCATCCATTTCCTTTTGTAAATCCAGACCAGCGGCGCTGAATAGCTCGTTAGCGGCTTGGTTAGTCATCCAGGCCTCTACAGCGACACGGTCAGCATTCTTGTTTTCAGCTTCGAGACTGACTTGCGCACCGGACCAGGAGCCGCTAACCACTTCCCATGGGTAACCCGCAGCCCCGGTCTCGTGGATGATGATTGCACCGTCAGCACCCTGGCGGGCCGCTTCCTCGAATTTGTAGCTCCAGCGACCGTAGTAGGTCATAGCATTGCCATTGAACAGAGCTTTGCCCTTGGTCGCGTAACCAGGATCGTTGACCAGAATGACTGCTGTCTTGCCCTTCATATCCAGGCCGGCGTAATCGTTCCAGTTGTTTTCAGGAGCGACAATGCCGTAGCCGACAAATACCAGCTCGCTGTTATCCAGGGCGGAGGCTGCAGTTTGCCTTTGGGTGAAGGTCACCATGTCTTCAATAGGTTGCAGCTGCTGCTCGAAACCATTTCCTGAGAATTTAAGGGGAGAGGCTTCTATCTCCATCTCCACGATGGGCACCTGCTGGAACCAGCTTGGCTTGCCGGCGGCATCTACGGCGCCGGGTACCAGGCCCAGGGCCTTGAACTGTTCTGCCAGGTAAGTAACGGTCAGCTCCTCACCCTTTGTGGCAGGAGCGCGCCCTTCGAACTTGTCGGAAGCTAGGATTGCAATATGCTTGTGCAGATCAGCAGCTATGGCATCAACTTGCGCCTGCTCAGCTTTGCTGAGGGACAGCTTGGATTCAGCGGCCTGATGCTCAGCATGGGCTGCACTGTGATCTGCTTCCGGTTTGGCAGCTTCGGGGTTGCCTTTACCACAGGCGGTAAGTGCACTGCCAACGGCTATGGTTAAGCCAAGGCGGCGCCAGAGGGTAGGGATTCGCATAATTATGTCCTGAGAGTCTTGCTCAGGCATAGATTATGCCCCATTTCAACTAAACTAACGACAGCTCTGAGTGGGCGGTACAAATGGGGTCCGCATAAAAAGAGCCCGCTGCATAGGCAAGCGGGCCCAGAATAGGGATATGAACTCAGTTTTTTTTACCAAATATTTATTTACCTAAGGCTCACTCGCTGCGGAGCCATTGTCCCTCATTGGCTTGGTCCTGGTAGTTGACCCAAACTTTGTCGTAACCAGTAGCTTCTTTAGCTGCTTTTAAAGCCTGGTTGTCCTGGCTGTTAGTGGGAACCTCAAATACATACTCGCTACCAAGTGACTGGCAAATATTGGCTCCGTGGGACCAGGGGCCGATGGAGGCGCTGACCAGCCAGCTGCCATTATTCATATTCTTACAGGCAAAGCTGTACTGGTTGCTGCAATTGGCATCATTCCAGCGGCCATTACCCCACTGCATCGCGCAATCTTCATTATTAAGATTGTTGGGTTCGCTTTGGTCCCATGACCAGATGGCAGCTGCGATGCGTCCATCGGTAGTATTCATATTGTCTAGATTGATGATGTTGCGGCCAAGGGCAAAGCCTTCGCGAACATCATTGGCAGTAATTCTCTTGATACCGCCGTTAAAAATTTCCCCAATGGTGCCAATGGTGGTGCTGTCTTCCCATACTCGACCAATTTCACCGAGACCAGTGAATGCCATATTTTGCATATCACTGTTTCCAGAGCAGCCGCCATCTTTCCACAAAATTACCTGTTTGCCCTCTGCCAGTACTTGATTTTTAGTTAGGGTGTTTGGAATGCTTTTGCAGCCGCCACTGTAATAAATTCTATCGCCGAAACGGCTGTTAATCTGATTGTAAAGATCCTGATGGCGACCGTCGGAGTGATCTTCGATGTACAGAATAATGACTTCATCCTGATTTGCGCTGTCTTCGAGCCAGGCTCTTACCTCATTGAAGCCTTCGGTCGCATACTTGTCATTGAGGCTGCATAGTCCATGACAGAGCAGCAGGCGTTTGGGGTAGGAGAAAAGGCTCTCCATCTTCGCTGTCCAATGAACATCGAGTTCTATAAAGCGGGCACCCATCCGCAGTTGATCCTTGATGGAATATTCCTGCTGGGGGTCAAGGTAGCGGCAACCAACAGAGAAGTTACAAGCCCGGTACACTTCCGAATTGTAGGTATTGTGCGTACCGAGAATATTGTTCTCGCTCATAGGCGTGTGGTTGTCAATTTTCCGTTGTAGATCCAGAGCTTTACCAGTCCAGCTATTTTGAAAATCAGTAACGGTATCTGCCCAAAGGGGGGAGCAAACAAACAGCGAGATAATAGCTGTTGCCTGGATTAGCTGCATGATAGTGCGTTTCATTATTATTCTCCGGGGGAGTTGGGGGTTGAGTAGCAGTTTCATTTACTTCGTATTTTGAATAAATGAACAGCCTTGTTGATTTTTATTGGTTTATTTTTTTGAGAGTATGAAGTAGAGATTTATTTATTATTTTTGGGGTTTTTACTATGGATAAATTTCCCTGTCTAGAAAAAGTGAAATGCACTATTGGCTTTTGGGATGTTGGTTTGGTTGCCGGGCGGTTGCGTGAATAGAAAGTTCCAATATTGAGTTGATAATGTTTTGTGGTGACTGGTTATTCTATTTTTGGTTTTTTCGGTTAACTCAAATTTCTCTTGTTGATTGGTCAGTATTTGTATTGACTAAGCGTTCACTTTTTAGTGTATGAGAAGGGATTGTCTGGGGACTTTTATTGCTATTTGTGAAGGCTCCCGTGTCGTGATATGCCCTTTATGCTTATTGGTAGAAAGTCCACTGTGTGGGGAAAGTGGGATGAGTCTTATCTCAATAAATACCCCCTACAATTATTATTGGCTTAGAAGATGCTTGATTCTTTGGTGGTTGTTATCGCCAGTCAGGTATTTGGGAATAACGAAGTGGAGCATTGAGCGGTGCAGCGACTCAACAAATGGACTATTTTACTGGGTTCCTTTCCCGCTACTTTTATCTTGGGCCTGGACTACACCATAGTCAGTATTGCCCTCCCTACTATTCAGCAAAGCCTCGGCGCTACATTTGTCCAGACCCAATGGATAATCAATATCTTTATGTTAATGCTCTGTATCCTGATGGCGAGCATGGGGCGTCTCGGGGATATTGTTGGTTCGTTAAAAATGCTAAATGTTGGATGGATACTGCTAGCAGTTGCTTCTCTATTGGCTGGGTTGGCAAATGATCCATTGTGGTTGATTGTCTGGCGTGGTTTACAAGGTGTTGCTATCGCCATCATTGTGCCAAATAACATAGCGTTACTGTCCCATAGCTTTGTGGAGAAAGAAGCGGGTTTTGCTATGGGCTGGTGGATGTCAATTTTGGCGATAGGTTTTGCACTTGGGCCTGTATTGGGCGGAATAATGTGCCATCTTTTTTCTTGGCGCTCTATTTTCTTTATTAATATTCCCTTTGTCTTGGTCAGTGTTGTTGTAGGGCTCTTTATGATGAAGAGCCCACAGTGTCTGGATGCAGAAAAGAGCTATATAGATTGGCGCGGTATGATTTTGCTCGCGCTAAGTGTTGGATCGTTGGTATTACTGGTGGTGGAGGGGCCTCAAATCGGGTGGATGAGTTGGCCTGCTCTGGTTCTATTGGGGGTTTCTATTATTGGTTTTTGGCTTCTGTATAGGGTTGAGAACAAATTAGAGCAACCGCTAATTCATTTTTCCTACTTTAAAAACGCTCTATTTTCTGCCTGTATACTGACTAATTTTAGTTTGTTGGTGTTTTTGATTTCTGCATTTTTCCTGTTGCCGTTTTACTTGCACGTTGTTCGCCAGGACACAACAGTGATGTCCGGATTGATACTGCTACCAATTACTTTGGTGATGGCATTAGTCTCCCCGCTTGCAGGGCGAATGGCTACAAACTCACGTCCCGCTGCGCCGATACTAATCGGTGTAATATGTATTTTGATTGCGGCCATAGTAATGACGCAATTTTCTACTCAAACAAACTTTACTACTTTATTGTTGGCTTTTGTTCCTTTTGGTATTGCCTGGGGCTTTGTCTTTAGTGCTACCGCGCCTATCGCAATAGGTGCCCTGCCTGCGAATAGTGCCGGTATTGCCACAGGTATGCTGTGGGGTATTCAGAATATTGGTGCTGCACTTGGTTTGGCTGTTACTGGTACTGTTTTCCGGTTGTTGGAAAAGCACAACTTGTTACAGTTGATAAAGGAAGATGGGATTGCTATGTCACATAGCTTTGAAAAGTATATTCAAGCTCTATTAATGAATCCTGAGCGAGTTGACCACAGTGCCGCAGGAGTTTCCAGTCAGCTTCATAGCCAAGTTGTTACAATGTTTGACCAGTCTTTCGCGAGTGCTTTTCAATCTGTAATGTGGGGGTTGGTGGTATTTACCTTTTTACTTTTGTTGATGGTTATATTTCTACTGAAAAAATCGCAGTAAGTTTTCAATATTTTTTCTGTTTTCTGTTTTCTGTTTTCTGTTTTCTGTTTTCTATTTTCTGTTTTCTGTTTTCTGTTTTCTGTTTTCTGTTTTCTGTTTTCTGTTTTCTGTTTTCTGTTTTCTGTTTTCTGTTTTCTGTTTTCTGTTTTCTGTTTTCTGTTTTCTGTTTTCTGTTTTCGGTTTGGGGTGATTTAAAAATTTTATGTTGCAGTCAGTCAACGAAAAGGGTTGGTAAATCTTCTCATTGGAGATTGCTGTACAAAAGTTTGTGCATCGTAGTGAATGCTATTGAAGTTAATTGTAAATGTGTTTTGATATTTGTTCTAAGTGAATAATCGTAGAGGTTGCCTTCACTATTGCGCCAACATGAGTAAGCTGGATCCAGTACGTAAAGCCTACCTGGAGCGGGTGGATTTGTTTGTATTCATTGAATAATTAATGTAATAAGAAATGTCTTTTATTAAGCCGAAAACTATAGCGCCCACTCTTCTCCATGTCTCTAAACTAATATCCAGGCAGTGAGTTTTGCTTCCTTGAAAGTGGGTTCCCGGCCGTATCGGCCGGGGCCATTTGTGACCTGGTTTTACTTCAGGGTTTTTAGTACTTCACGTATCGGGTACAGGATATCGCGGGCCAGCTGTTGGCTGCGGGCTGGTGACCAGCCTTCTATGGGATCGGGGAGGTTGTCGTTGTCTTTAAAGGGCATTTCCAGAGTTAGTGCCAGGGTGCGGAATTGGTGGCCGGCCCAGGCGGTGCCAATAGTGAGGTTGGCTTCGCCAGGCTTGTCCAGCTCATAACCATGCTCAGTTTGGAAGTCAGGGCTTAGGGCCTCATAGGCCTGTTTGAAGGTCTCCTCCAGTTTCGCATGGCGTTCATCGTAGCCGGGAATACCCTCACAAGCTGCAACAAAATTGTAGGGAAGCGCTTCATCGCCATGAATATCTAAGAAAATATCCCCACCAATTTCCAGCATTTTTTCTCGCACCAGGAATACTTCAGGACTCCGTTCCATCGTTGGGTTAAGCCACTCGCGATTCAGGTTGGCACCAGCGGCATTGGTGCGCAAATGTCCGCGGACACTGCCATCGGGGTTCATATTGGGGACCACATAGAAAACGGTGTCAGTGAGCAGCTTCTGGGCCTGTGGGTTGGCATCATCCAGCAATGCTTCAAGGAAGCCCTCTACAAACCACTCGGCCATAGTTTCTCCGGGGTGCTGACGAGCAATCATCCATACCCGGTGCTTGGCAGTATCAGCATCTCCGATAGTGAGCATGGTCATGTCGCGCTCGTCGAGGGTCTTACCGAGGGTTTGCACTTTCACCCGATCGTTGCTCTGCGCCCACGCCAGCAAGTCCAGATGCCGCTCCCAGGAGTAGGGGGCGAAATAGGCGATATAAATGCTTGGTTCATCCAGGGTAACTGTAAAATCGAGGGTGTTACCGTCATAGTTGGCGCCGACTCGGAACCAGTTTTGTCTATCGTATGAGGCACATACTCGATAGTTCTCCCAGCCTTCCGGATATGCTGATTTGCCCGCATTGACGATGCGCAAGGGGTAGCTGGCCCCAACTTCGCCTTCGAGGCGAAAGTGGAACCACTGGTAAAAATCAGAATTATTGTCCTGGCGGATGGCCAGTTCTATTGGGCTGCTATCAGTATTGATGACTTCGATATTGCCGCTGTCAAAAGCACTGGTTATATACATTTAGAGAGCTCCACGCTTGTTGTTGGGCGCAGGATACAGCGGTATGGGGAATATTTCAGGAATAGGAAAGGGAATATCGCCACTTTATGGTGCGATTTCGCGCTGCCAATAATAAAAAAGCACGGTATCGAATTCGATACCGTGCTTTAGCCAATCCCTGGCGGCACCTGCTACGACTACTGCTCCCTGAAATTTCCGGTGTCGGACCCCTGGCGACTGCTCACTGCCCGGCCTGATCACAAGTGCGTCACTCCACACTGTCAGAAATCGTATACTTCTCCATGACATACCGCAGCTAGTGCTGGTTAAAGTTTAGGCAGTCTCGGTGATCAAATGTTGTACCTTGGTGCAGATCGGCGTAAATTTGGTTATCTTCTGTCCATGCTGAATGGGGCGATAGCCCCGTTAAGAGCGTGTTGGGTTGGCAAGCTTCAATTTGAGGGCCCATGACCTTACAGAAATATTATTCAATTAGATAAATGAGGTAAGCCATGAATAGAAATATCAAACGTGGCATTGTGTTCAGCGGCTTGTTGACAATGTTAATGAACCTCAGCGCATGTGGTTACTTTCTGTATCCGGAGCGCAAGGGGCAGGCCGGTGGGCGTGTTGATCCGGCTGTAGTAATACTGGATGGTGCAGCGCTGCTTTTTGGTATTATTCCAGGGGTTGTGGCCTTTGCAGTGGATTTTACCAACGGTACCATTTACCTGCCGCCAGGTAGGAGTTCAGTCGTTGATCGGCACGTCAGTAGTGTTGAGCAAGGTGAGGTGCGTCAGGTTGTCGATGAAAAGGGACAGGCTTGGCTGGAGGTACCGGTTGAAACCTCCGCTTTAGAGCATGAGAACCTGCAGCGCTTGAGTGAAACCTTGTCGGATGTCACTGGAAGCCAAGTTGATAGTGGTGAAATTCTCTGGCTGGAGGATTCGGCAGCCTTACGGGCAGCGACGTCAACCCAGACTGCGTCACGCTAACTCCCACTGCTGTCATATCATATTTTTGATATTGATGAGCTGCCAGCTGTGTAATGGTAGCTCTCAATGTCGCCTCTGCTCTTTCTCCAGATACTTAGCCGAGCCCGGACTGAGAGTAAAGGGGTTCCAGCAAGCCGCAGACGACAGTCCCCAAGCAACCAAACTTTAATAAACAGTTTTTGGTTCGTGCTAGATGCCAGGGTGGCATTCACAGGGCTTTTTCCGGTTTTTTCTCTTTCCTAACTCGCAGTTATCGAGGGCTTTCCTCTGGAAAGGGCATTCGAGGCGAGTGGAGGGCTCCATGCTAAGATGCAGACAAAGCCGGGAATACACTCGTGAAATTTATCGATAGCCACTGCCACTTTGATTTTGATGCCTTTCAACCAGATCGCGCTCAAGTCTGGCAGCGATGTATTAATTCAGGAGTAACTCGCCTGATTATTCCGGGAGTTTGCCGAGCACAGTGGCATCCACTTACAGCTTTGACCGGTAGCCAGTCGGGATGGTACGGGGCTGCGGGTATTCATCCATGGTGGGTAGCAAAAGAATCAAACCCCGATGGGAGCCTGATTCAACCTGAAGCGCTTGGTCGGGCACTTTCTGATTACCTTAATTCGAATCATTGTGTTGCCGTTGGAGAGTGTGGCCTTGATGCAGCTATTGAGACGCCTATTGAAATTCAGGAAGCAGTATTTAGAGTACAGCTGGAAGTCGCCAGTGAATTGGAATTACCGCTGATATTGCACGTGCATCGGACACACAATGAGGTGCTGAAGCTCTTGAAACAGTTCCGCCTGCCCCGAGGAGGTGTGATCCATGCATTTAGTGGCAGTGAGCAGATGGCTATGGATTACTGGAAAATGGGTTTTTATTTGGGCATCGGTGGCACTATTACTTATGCGCGCGCGGCGAAAACCCGCCGAACTGTGTCGCAGCTGCCCATTGAGAGCCTGGTACTTGAATCCGATGCGCCAGACATGCCTATTTCGGGCAGGCAGGGGTTGCGCAACAGTCCGGAAAACCTGCCGTTAATAGCCGCAGAGCTGGCTAAGTTACGCGGTGTCTCCCTGCAGGACATTGCGGATAAGACACAAAACAATACTGAGATTTTATTTTCCTTATGAGTTTTTCTGCAGAACACTTTAAGCAGCAGTTCCCGCTTTTTGCCCAGGAAGAAAATGCTGGGCTGGTTTATCTGGATAATGCGGCCACAACCCAAAAGCCGATGCCCGTAATTAATGCCGTGCGTGATTACTATATCCATAGCAGTGCTAATACTCATAGGTCTAGCCACCGTCTAGCTCGGAAGTCCACTGAAATGGTGGAGCAGGTTCGTAAGAAGGCTGCGCAGTTTGTGAATGCCGCCAGCGAGAGAGAAATTGTATTTTGTCGCGGCGCCACTGAAGCCTTGAACCTTCTTGCCCACTGTCTTTGTAGTGACATGGAGCCTGGAGATGAAATTGTTATTTCCACTGCTGAGCACCATGCCAACATTGTTCCCTGGCAAATGGCAGCGGAACGGTATCATCTGACTTTGCGCTTTGTCCCCCATACTGCTGGTATCCCACAATTTGACCGTTTGGGTGAAGTGCTGAGCGAACGCACCCGGGTGGTTTCCCTGACCGGTGGCTCGAACTCTATTGGCCTGCGACCCGACTTGGAAGTGATCCGCCAATTGTTGCGGCGTAGACACATTATGTGGATCGTTGACGGTGCACAGTTGGCGGCCCACGAACAAATAGATGTGCAGAAAATTGGCTGTGATTTTTTTGTTTGTTCAGCCCATAAATTTTATGGGCCGAGCGGAGTAGGTTTCCTTTATGGAAGGGAGGCTGTCTTGGAGTCTATGCCCCCATGGCTGGGGGGGGGTGAAATGATCTCAGAAGTGGAACTGCATACCAGTCGCTATGCCGGCTTGCCGCATAAGTTTGAAGCGGGGACATCGCCACTGGCTGCGCTTGCCGGTCTTGGTGCTGCGATCGACTTTCTCGCCCAACAGGATCGCCGGGCGATGGAGGAGCATGAGCAGAAGCTTGTACGCTGGCTTCATCGCGAGTTGAGGGCTTCGCCAAACTTCCGTCTGATTAGCCAGGTGCACCACAACCTGGGAATTGTTGCTTTTGTGCCAGTGTATGGCAGTGCAGCTGATTTAATGCATTGGCTGGATGAGCGGGATATTGCCGTGCGTGTGGGGCATCATTGTGCGCAACTACTCGGGCGAGCTAGTGGTAACCTGGTGACAGTGCGTGCTTCCGTTGCGGCGTATAACACAGATAGTGATATTAGGGATTTTTTACAAGCACTTGAGGATTACTGTGAAGTGCAGCAGCTGTCCGCCTCGGGGCTGGAAGATGAGAGTAACAGTTGGGACCTGGATGACTTTTCCACGTTATTGTTGGAGCGCTTGACATCCCAGCGTAATTGGCAGGGGCGCTACCGCGAACTTTTACTATGGAGCAAAGTCGTGAGTGCGAAACCTGAGATCCGCAACCCGGAAAATCTGGTACGCGGCTGTGAGTCAGAGGCTTGGCTGGTACACAAGGAGAGGGAGGGGCGCCATTATTTTGGTCTTGATAGTGATAGCCGTGTGGTGAAAGGGCTTGGGGCCCTACTTCTTTCCCAAATTGATGGGCGTACCCTGGAGGAAATTAGGGCGCTTGATCTGCCCCAGCTCTTTAAGGAGTTGGGGCTTAGTAAACACCTCAGTCAATCGCGCACTAATGGCTTCTACGCCTTGTTGCGCCGTGCTTTGCACCAGATAGAAGACGGTACTGCTGAGGTTTAATGGGTTTAGCTACCCTGAGGCAAAGGATTTTTGCCCGCTGCCCCTTTCGATACCAGGGGCTTAAGGCCAAACAATAAGCGCAGCAGAGGTATCCGCCTAATGAGCAACTCGTGGATAGCCAGGCACCCGACAATTGTGATTGCCAATACAAGTAGGGGCTCAACTATTGGCCCTAAAGACAAACTCCTCAATTTAAAGATCGCCGTTACGGTTATTGTCTGGTGCAATATGTACCAGGGGTAGACTGCTTCTGTTGCATAGGGTAACCAGGAGAAAGGTCGATTGAGGTAGTGATTCCCCCAAGCCAGTACTAGCAGCAGCCAAAGCCAGCGGTTGGTATAGATAATTATCAGGTTGATAAGTGACTGACCTGGAAATGAATTTTCCTCTATTGTCCGAGTAAAAAGCAGGAACAGGCCGAAGCAAGCCGGCGCAGCAAACAGAAGGAAAATACGCAGACGTGTCAACAGTTGCCAGGGTGCCTGGCTACTCACAAGCAGGTAGCCAATAAAGAAGAATGTAAAGAACTGGGCATGGGTGTACCAGTCGCCTACTACTGCGTAGTTAATACCGCCGAAGTGTGGGAAGAGAAAGAGGCCATACAGGGTCAGTGGAAGGAGCGGCAACAATACTAGGTGCCAGGATTTGATACCAGATATCCAATGTTTCAACAGTGATTGCTTGTTTCGCAGGTAATGGGCAACAGGGATAATGGCTAAGGTGTAGCAGAGCAGGTAGGGCAGGTACCAAAGGTGATTCCAGGTGAAACCAACATGGCTGCCAGCAAAGCTATCGGCAGGCCAAGGTTGAAAGGAGAAGTAGCGCCAAAGGAAACTCAGGTAGCCGGGCTCTATCACGCCATTGCTGAGCGCTTCATAATAGGCTTGTGGTGGCACTATAACGAGAATGCCAAACAGTAGGGGAATCAATAGCTGCTTCAATCTGCGCAGCAGGAAGCCGGTACTCCCCAACTTGTTAAACAGAAAGTGAGTCGCCGCACCGGAGATCAGGAATAGTAGCGGCATGCGCCACTGATTCACCGCCAGCATGATGAGCTGTAGAGTCTCACTTTGATTGGCACTTTTTACATGCCAGCTCCACTCGGCGACATAAGCCATTCCCAGGTGATATAAGATCAGCAGGCCAAATGCTATTACGCGTAGGGCATCGATATCGTAGCGACGACGAGAGTTGTTTTCCATTTTTTCCTTCTTATGGGCATGGTTCGAGTAGTCACTATGCTTCCCTCTTCAACACGTCGCACGCCACTACAAAGGGTCGATTGGTCCCTGTTTGGGTACCAGTGGTGGCTTTTAGGGATAAATAGCGGATAGACTGCCGCTGAAAATTCATACAGGGCTGAATTAAATGACGGTGCAGATGTACCTGGCGCGCAGACGGTTACATGAAGTGGGATTCTGGGCACTGTTTTTTCTCGTGCTGTGGCTGGTGCAGTTTGCGGTGGAATATCTCGAACATCATGGTGGAGAGTCAGGCTTCAAGCCCTGGGAGTTCCTGGTTTGGGAGGGCACCAGTATCCTGGTGATAGCCATGTTGCTTCCCTTGTTATTGGCATGGGATCGCCGATTCCCCCTGCAGAAGGGAAAGATCCGGCGCAACCTGTTGATCCATTTGCTGTTTACCCTGCCGTGGTCATTGCTACATGTTGTTGGTATGGTGGTATTGCGCACCGGGATCTATCGCCTGGAGGGTGGCTCTTATGACTTTGGCAATTGGCCTGTAGAGTTTTTCTATGAATACCTCAAAGATTTCCGTACATACGGCTTTCTACTAGGTTCAGTTTATTTGTATCGCTTCCTGCTACTTCGTTTGCAGGGAGAGGTATGCATGTTAGAGCAGCCGGATGATGGGGAGTCAGTAGATCTGATTGAGCGCCCCGAGCGGCTTCTTGTGAAAAAGCTGGGCAAGGAATTTTTAGTCAATGTGCGGGATATCGAGTGGGTAGAAGCCGCTGGAAACTACGTTAATCTGCATCTGGAAAACAGGATTTACCCTTTACGGGGCACCATGGCAAAGTTGCAAGAGCGCCTGGATCCAGATTCATTTGTGCGCGTACATCGCTCTTATATTGTGCGTCTGGACTCTATCGCTGAAATTGAGACCCTGGACAGTGGCGATGCGCGCATTCGATTGTCAAATGGACAACAGGTGCCTGTGAGTCGACGTTATCGCGATCGCCTTAGAGCCCAATTGGTGACGGCTTAACTTTTCGATTGAAGGAGTCGCTCAATCGCTTTACTGGCAGCGATAAAACCAAAGGTACCCGTGACCATAGTGGCGGCGCCAAAGCCGCCACTGCAATCCAGCTTAACCCCATCCTGCATAGCGCTCTTCTGCTGGCAAACCTGGCCATCAGGCTTTGGGTAGACCATTGCTTCACTTGAATAGATAGCATCAATGCCAAACAGGCGCTTGCGGCTTTTCTGGAAGTTATGGAATCGATACAGGTGCTGGCGTACCTTGGCCAACATAGGGTCATTGATAGTTCGCCCGAGATCAGTGCATTCAATAGCCTGGGGTGAGCATTTGCCTCCGGCGGAGCCTACGGTGATCAGGCGCAGTTTTCGCGCTTTGCAGTAGGCTATCAGAGCGGCTTTTACCCGGGCGTTATCGATAGCATCGACAACAATATCGATGGGCATTTTACCTGGATCGATTAACTCGGCCAGGTTATCTGTGGCGATAAAGTCCTCAATGGAATTGACCTGAATTTCGGGATTGATCTGCCGCAGGCGTTCCGCCATTACTTCAATTTTCATGTTGCCAATGGTGGTAGCCAGCGCGTGGCTTTGGCGGTTAGTGTTAGTAATACAGATATCGTCCAGGTCGATAAGGGTTAGGGATCCGACTCCACTGCGGGCCAGAGCTTCTGCAGTCCAACTGCCTACGCCGCCAATGCCGATGACCAACATATGAGCGCTGCTCAATGCTTCCAAAGCGCGATTGCCGTATAAGCGGCCGATACCGCCAAAGCGTTGAAGGTATTGTTCAGACTGGCTCATTGGGGTTCTCTTCCGATACTTCTTCCAGAAAGCGATGCTCGTCTGCAGCTCTTGGCAGCAGGCAACTGTTACGTCGGCCAAACCAGCGATACCGGTTACGGGCGATCAGGTCATACAGGAGATCGCGTGCGGGACGTGGAATGTATCGCAAAAGGGCAATTAAACGCCAGTAGCCGGTAAGGGAGGCTGCGATACGCAGGGCAGCATCACTCTTATGATATTGGCGGAATGAGCCATTTTCGCGCTCCAGCAAAACCATTGTTTCAAAGTCCTGCAGAGGCATTCCCAGTTTCTGGAGAAGATACTGTCCTGCGGCTGACTGCGCTCGACAGAGGGTGAAATAGTGTTCCTTGTCATACTTCAGCAGCAGGCGGCTCCAGCCGTTACAGAGGTTGCAGATGCTGTCGAAGATAACGATCTTTTTGGGAGTGGGGGGGAGCATAACTAAGGAAGGGCGGCCCAAAGGATAAAGCTGGCTCCAGTACCGCCCGGCAGATAGATTAATGCACGTGGCCGTGGTCAATTTCTTCTGCAGAGGCTTCGCGCACGGAAACCACTTCGATGTCGAAGTGCAGTTCAACGCCAGCCAGTGGGTGGTTGCCGTTAATTGTCACCTCGTCTCCGTCGATATCAATGATTTCCACTTCGATGGGGTGGCCGTCAGTGCTCTCAGCGCGGAATGCCATACCCACTTCCAGGTCTTCAACTCCACCGAATGCACTGCGTGGCATTGTTTGGATCAGTTCAGGGTTTTGCTGGCCGTATCCATCCTCAGGGGCAATAACGGCTGTGAACTTGTCTCCAGGTGCTTTTTCCAGCATTTCCCGCTCGAGACCTGGAATAATATTGCCGACTCCCTGCAGGTACTTTAGCGGCTCGCCATTGGCAGAAGAGTCGATGACTGTACCGTCTGCATCTTTCAGGGTGTAGTGAATTTCCACAACTGTGTGGTTGGCAATCTTCATGGATAATCTCTGATTTAGAAGCGTAAGTGAAGTAGCGCTTACCGCTGCGCTGGAAAACGGAAGGTAAAGGCTGTGAGGCATCAATTGTATTGAGAGGTTGGGCGCGCCGCAACATACGCGGAGCGCTCAAAAAATCAACAGGCGATGGAAAGGTCTTGTTCGCAGCCACCGTAGAGGCTGCTCGCGGTCCGAACGAGATTTTCACTTAATTGCCAAGGGAACCCCAGTTCAACCAGGCGTTCCGCAAGGTACTCAAGTAGAGCATCGAACAAAGCTGGATTCAGGCCCCGAGCAAGGAAGCTGGCCCGACTACTGCGGTCCGGTTCGGGCTGCTCTGAAAGTGCGTGGTTGAGGAATTGAGCCTGGCGGCTCTGTTGCTTACGGTGATCGCAAGTTTCGTAATTTGATAGGTGGCGGCCTATGGCCTCGTAGAATTCACTGACTGTGCGATTTACAAATTTAGCACCACCGACCTGATCTAACAGGCTGTCCATATCTCTCCCCCCGGTGAGCAGTAGGTATTTAAATAAAAAATTCCGCAGAGCCGAAAATATTGTGATGGCGATAGTGCACAAAGTGCGTTGGCTCAATGACGGTACAACATTAATTGGTGAGCAGCCTAAGACATATCCGCCTGTACTGCCAACTTGCTTTAAGAAAATTGTCATTCTGTTCGACAGGTTGTTGTACGCTTGCTTTTATGAACGCCAAATAAAAAATCGCGATTTGTGTTAGTGTTTTTTTACGCGCGACGCTGTGTTTTTATCTCTCGGTGTTAGACTGCACGATTGACCCAAGTACAAAAAAAGCAACTGAAAAGGATGATTTATGGCAAGTATTTTTACTCAAATTATAAATGGGGATTTACCTGGGCATTTTATCTGGCGCGATGATAAAGCGATTGCGATTATGACAATTGCCCCAATTAACCCGGGACACTGTTTGGTAATTCCGGTAGAGGAAATTAATCACTGGGATGATATTCCTGCTGATCTTGCGGCGCATTTAATGCTTGTTGCACAAAAAGTCGCCAAAGGCCTAAAGGCGACTTATTCACCAAAGCGTGTAGGTGTGATGATTGCTGGGCTGGAAGTTCCCCACACCCATTTACATTTAATTCCTGTGAATGAATTAACGGACTTTGATTTTTCCTTGCAAAAATCTGCTACGCCTGAACAGTTGGCAATTGAAGCTGAAAAAATCCGTACGGCTCTGAAAGAAATGGGTTGCAATGAGGCTGATTGCGCTTGATGGGAAGTTGATAAACAACTACTGACTGAATGGTCTGCTTTCTTCCTGGTGAAAGTTATTTGAAGGCGGTGCATCCAAACCAGCTTCTCAGGTAGTCTAGTAGAACGTAACGGTGATAATTACGAGAAACCTGCAATGGCAACTTTGAAAAAAGCTTTTTTGGCCCCAATACTCGCTCTGCTGGCTGTGTGCTCTGTCTACAGCACCTCCGTTCAGGCTGAGAAAATGGAAAGCAAGACCTTCGACGTCAGTGACTTTACCCGGGTGTCCCTAAAGGGGAGCTCCCATGTTGAGGTGATTCAGGCAGACCAATTTGCAGTGAGTGCAACGGGGCCGGCTGAAGCGATGCCCTACACCAAGGTGGTGGTAAAAGGCGATACGCTTGAGCTGTCGGTGGAAGACAACACCCAGCGTTGGTTTGGTGTGGTTACTATCACTCGCGATCAGGAAGTGCACTTTACTGTGAAGATGCCGAAGATCGAGGGACTTTTGGTCACAGGGTCTGGAGATGCTAATGCCGACAGCATTGAAAGTGAAAACCTGGATCTCGGAGTCAGTGGATCTGGTGCGATTTATGTTAAAAAGGCTGCCGCAGAGACCCTAAATGCATACGTAACGGGTTCTGGTGATCTGCTGGTAGACAAGGCGCTGGCAGTGAATGGAGAGGTGGCTATCACCGGTTCCGGTGACCTACATTTTCGCAGTATTACCGGGGAAAGCCTCTCCGCGGCTATCAAGGGCTCTGGGGACATGAAGGTTGGTGGTCGAGTCGCCAGCGTCAATATCAACATTATGGGTTCTGGGGACTTTGCTGGACGCGGTCTGCGCGCTGATAGTGCCTCTGGTTCGGTGATGGGGTCCGGAGACATTGTCTTAAAACGTCCACAACGGGATTCTTTCTCGGTGATGGGCTCTGGAGATGTCGCCCTGGTCGACTGATCCCGGTTGCTTATAGCCATATGCGTATTGCCTATTCAGCATTGCGCCTCCCATACGAGACCGGCTTTGTGCCGGTTTCGCTCGTTATTTAGGAAGTCACTTCCCATATGGAACCCCAGGTAGTAGAGCCTCGGCAGCAAGGCCCGGACAGCGACATAGATCAAAACAGCAGTCGTGCTAAACGCTTTAAGGAAAAGTTGCGCAACTGGGGGCGAGGAGCCCAGGAGAAGTCCCACTGGGCAGCAGAGCGGCTGTTGGATCGCCGTGTATGTATTGGGGTGACAGGGCTCAGCGGCGCGGGTAAGTCGACACTCCTTACCAGTTTGATCTATCAACTGAGTCATCCGCAAAAAGCCCAGTTACCCGGATTTGCCCCGGCGTTAAATGGTGATCTGCTCGGTGCCGAATTGAAGCCAGCCCTCGATTCGGGCCTTCCGGTATTTGACTATCAAAGTTGCCTCGATGCACTGATGTCAGAGCCACCTCGCTGGCCGCAGAGCACGCACGATGTTTCGGCTATGGAGCTCCATATTCACTTGCGTAGCCACCGGCGCTTTCGGGGCAGGGGTTATAAAACCCTGGTTCTGGAATTGCGCGACTACCCGGGGGAGTGGTTAATGGACCTGCCCCTGCTGCGGATGGATTATCGTGAATGGTGTCGTCATCAGGCGCATATCATCGGCTCTGACACCAGGGCTGGTCTGGCTCCCGAACTCGTAACACGCTTAGCTGCTCTGTCACCTCGATCTCAGGCCAGGGAAAGTGAGCTTGCGTCACTCTGGGAGGATTACAGGCGATTCCTTCAGGATTGTAGGAAAGAACGGAAGCTCAGTTACCTGCAACCTGGGCGAGCCCTTCTCGATAGTGAGGATTATGGGGTACTGCCGTTACTCGATTTACGTGAGTTAAGTGCCGATGAGTTGGCGGCGATGCCGGATGACAGTAACTACCAGGTATTGCGACGCCGCTATGAGGCCTATGTTCAGGGACAGGTAACCCCCTTCGTTGAGAGCCATTTTCGCCATCTGGATAGGCAGTTGGTGTTAGTGGATATGATTGGCACATTGTTTGCCGGAGAGCAGGCCCTCAATGATATGCGCCTGGCTTTCACTCATATCGCAGATACTTTCCGCTACGGTGAGTCCGGCTTACTGAGTAAACTTTGGCGCCCAAAAGTTAACCGGCTTCTATTTGCTGCGACCAAAGTGGACCAGGTTCTGGCGGCAGATCATGATGCGCTCCGCCAGTTACTCGGGCAGCAATTGCAGCAGACATTTACCGGTGCTAGACATCGTGGTCTTCCCATTTTTAGTGAGGCAATTGCAGCGGTGCGCTGTTCTCGGGAAGATCAGCGCAATGGTCGGCGCATGCTCGTGGGCCACGATCTCAAGGGGCGTTATTTGGGGTTTGAGAATGCAGAGATTTTCTCACGTCTTCCAAGCGAGGAGGACGGCTGGAGCCACTACACCGGTGCAGCACCTCCACAGCTGCGCCCTCCCCAGGGAATGGATTCCGGTACTATTCCCCATATCCGTGTCGATGCGCTACTGAATTTGCTGCTTGGAGATAAAGTTTGATGCAAGGTGACAATAATGAGACACAGCGGCGAACCACACGTATAGAGTCATTACAGGAACCTGAAAGAGAGGTGCCACACAGGGATACGACGCGGGTTGAAGCCTTACAAGAGGAACGGGGGGATATTCCCAGATCCATCACAACTGGAGAGTCTCTACCGGATCGTATTGCATTTTCAGAGTTGCGCCTGCCAGTTTTCCGGCTCAAGTGGTTGAAACCTGCACTTCTTTCGGCGCTTGCGCTTACGGTGGGGGTGCTGGCGTGGGAGTTGCGACAATTATATACCTGGGCGGCGGATAAACACTGGAGCCTGGGAGCCCTTGCAGGCGTGGTTATTGCGATATTTGCAGCCGTCATTGTCAACTCTGTGTGGGAGTTCTTTCGCGCTGGTCGTCCTCTGCGAAAGCTTGAAAAAACCCAGTCGATGGCTGCGGAGATGCGTGATTGTCGCAGTCACAAAGAGGCGGAGCCATTTCGTAAGCAGTTGCAGGAGCACTTTGCCACCAAGCCCCAAGGGGTCCTGCTCAATCGTGTGCTTGATGAGGCGCCGGACTACTTTGATAGCAGTGAGCTGCTCCAGCATCTCGAAGTGACCTTTCTAGACGCCCTTGACCAGGAAGCGTTGCGACGTGTAGTGCGCCACTCAACAACAACCGGTGCACTGGTGGGGTTGAGTCCGTTTGCTAGTATTGACATCCTGGTCGCGCTGCGCCAGTCACTTCGTATGATTGATGATGTGGCACAAATTTATGGGGTGCGTCCATCGCTCGTCGTGCGTTGGCGTCTCTTCAAGAAGGTACTCGCCCTTGTGGCCTACAGTGGTGCCAGTGAATATGCCATAACAGAAATTTGGCCAGAGCTGGTTGGGGATAGCGTGCTCAGCACGTTTTCGGCGCGCCTGGGACAGGGGGTTGGAGCCAGTCTGTTTGTTGCACGTATTGGTCTGGCAACCATGCAGAGCTGTCGGCCTATCCCATTTGCGGACAAGCGTCGTCCACGCCTGGGCTCCGTAATGGCACGCATTGGGCTGGGACTGAAGGAGAGGATGCCCCAGCTCTTCTCTGCTGTAGGATTTGGCCGTAAGGAAGTGGGGCCTACGCGCAAAGAGCATACAGGGTTTTCCCGTTCTAGCGGTGATTAGCTCCTCCATTTTTTCTAAAAATCGCCCAGCCCAAATATGGTATGGGGAAGGGCCTGAGCTGGGTAATCAGGCCCCTCTGTAAGAGGCAGAGCTTTCTTGGATTTTTTACTGGAACTGCTTCTTCATCAGCATGCGGGTGTGGTGCCGGTCTACCAGTTGGGCCAGGGCTTCAAAACGACGCTTAACATAAGGGGCAGGGTTGTTATTTCCCGCATCGTCCCGATATTCAACTCCAGAGCGAACGTGTTGCAATTCACGGGTTAATTCAGTGATCGCGCTAAAGATGCTTTGTGTGTCATCTTCGCTGTGAAAAACATAGGTTTGTGCAGTGTCTTTGAGGTAATTATTGCACTCATTCAACCACTCGAGGCGCTGTTCCAGAAAGCGTATGGTATTGCGGATGCCCCCTTTGTATTCGGGGTTGAAGTGCTCATTGATATACTTGTCGAGACTGCGCATGCCTGAATCGACGAACTGTTCCACCAAGCTGCTGCAGTACTTTTCGGTGAGGTAGGATGGATGGGTATTTGCGATGCTCTGAGTGCTGGTAAATAGCAGGCATAGGAGCCCGGTGGCCCGTAGAAATACTGAGATAGGAGAGTTCATATTCTTGCCCATGCGTTGCTCTTTTTTTGTGACGGTTATTCTATCCGCCTAACACGCATTATTGGTTTACGACTTTGTCCGGCGGAGTATTTTTTGTGACAGTCTTCACATGAATATCTAAAGCGCCAAAAAGTGTCAACGATTATTAAGTGAGGAGTGACAGCTTTGTTCCAAATGGTTTGTCAGATGGTAAATTTCCTTCGGCTCTTTGTTGAAAAATTAAGTGAAGTAGAGGTTTGTTTTGGCTGAATATGAGTTTGATCTTTTTGTTATCGGGGCGGGCTCTGGCGGTGTGCGTGCTGCACGCATGGCTGCAAGTCAGGGCATGAAAGTTGCTGTGGCTGAAGACCGCTACATGGGTGGCACCTGTGTCAATGTAGGGTGTGTTCCCAAAAAGTTGTTTGTCTATGCCAGTGGCTACAGTGAAAACTTTGATGATGCGCGGGCCTATGGCTGGAAAAATTCAGGAGCGAACTTTGATTGGCCTACGCTTCGAGACAATAACGCAAAAGAAATTAGTCGGCTTAACGGAATCTATCGCAACCTGCTAAACAATTCCGGTGTTACTGTAATTGATGGTCGAGCCAGCATCGCCGACCCGCATCGTGTTGTCGTTGATGGGCGTGATTATACGGCGGAGCGTATCTTGGTGGCCACTGGTGGCTGGCCATTTATCCCAGAAATTCCCGGTAGGGAATTTGTGCTGACTTCCAACGAAGTGTTTTCTATGGAGGCGTTTCCGAAACGCGTGCTCGTAGTTGGCGGTGGCTACATCGCTGTAGAGTTTGCTGGAATTTTCGCCGGCCTGGGGGCCGATACCCATCTTTCTTATCGCCGGGACCTGTTTCTTCGTGGGTTTGATCGGGATATTCGCAATTTTGTACGTGACGAGGTAGTTAAAAAAGGCATTGATTTGAAATTCAATCATCAGGTCAAAGCAATTGAAAAGCTGCAGGATGGCAGCCTGCTTGTGCATGATGAAGATGGCTCCAGCCTGAATGTAGATACGGTTTTATATGCTACTGGGCGAAAAGCTAATACGGTAGGGCTTGGCCTGGAGCAGCAAGGAGTAGTGCTTCATAAGGATGGCACCATTTCAGTGGATGATAATTTCCGCACAAATGTGCACTCTATTTATGCGCTGGGAGATGTTACCGGTGAGCCTCAGCTAACGCCTGTCGCATTGGCGGAGGCTATGGCACTAGTTAAACACTGGCGTACAGGAAACACGGCAGAAATTGATTACAACAATATCCCCACGGCGGTTTTTTGCCAGCCAAATATTGGTACTGTAGGTTTATCTGAGGAAGAGGCGCGGGATTCAGGCATCTCAGTAACTATTTTCAAATCCGAATTTCGGCCAATGCGCCACACGGTAAGTGGTAATACCGAGCGTACATTGATGAAATTAGTTGTTGACTCTAGTACCGACAAGGTAATTGGTGTGCATATGGTAGGAGATGATGCCGGGGAAATTATTCAGGGTATGGCGATAGCCTTGAAAGCAGGCGCGACCAAGAAAACCTTTGATGAAACTATTGGTATCCATCCAACGGCTGCTGAAGAGTTTGTCACAATGAGAGCGCCGGTTGGAAGCTAGGGTTTACTTGCTGGATGATGATTTCCATTAGCGACTAGGGAGCTTGTGGAGGGCAGCAGGATTTATCTGTGTTTCCCGGAAGCTTGCATCAGTTCCAACAACAAAAAGGCGGCGCGATTGCGCCGCCCTGTCTTTTTATCTCCTCGAATACTTTCCTTACTCTTCTAGTTCGGCTTCTTCGTAAAGTGCCTGGTGGCGCATGGCCTTTCTGCGTTCACTGCGCTCTTTCAGGCAGCGCTCTGCAGAGGCAAACGTATCATTAACCGCCCGGTGAATAGATTCGTTTTCACTGCTGATGGTGACTGGGTTACCGCTAATGGCAAGCTCCAGAGAGGCTCGAAATTGTCGGCCTTTACTCTTGTGTTGATGGGGGGCTTCCAGGACTACACGACTGCGAATGATGTCGCCACAATAACGTTCCAGTTTATGTAACTTTTTGGATACCGTAGTAGCCAGGGCAGCTGATTTGTCGATATCGCGGAACACAATGTTATCGTTAGGCGCAGATTTCATGGGCAAATACCTCCGGTTAAAGGAAACCATGCAGGCCGCTTATGCGGTTTGCTAAAAGAAGGTAGGGCGCCCTAGTGGGAGGGGTCGTGTCTGCAGTTGGAGCACCGAGCCGCCGGGATCGCAACGAGAGTTTGCTGATAGCACAGCTAAGGGTGTTTTACGTCCGGGTCGGGTTTCCGCTGAGTCCAGCGATCATCTCCCTGCTATCCATAATGCTTCCGCTAAAAAAAAAATCAAGCGCTATTGCAGGAAAATGTCACATAAAATTCGACGAATTATCTTTAGAGTGACTTTGTCCATGTATTTTGCGGGATTATTGAGCAGTTAAGTACGAGATGTGGACGAGAGGTCATTGCCCACGGGCTTGAGCCTGCGTAAAATTAGCTCTGGCGCACAGTAAATTTTGGAATGGTTGAGCAAAAATTAGGCTCTGCGCTTTTATCTCACGTGTGACAAAAAATCGAGAAATGGGTTCTGTACAATGGCGGTAAAGCAGTACTGCTCGCTCTTTCTAGCGGGCTTGGTAGTTTTTGGCGGGGCTGTGGCACAGGCGCAATCATCCCTGACGGTGGAAAAAAACCGGCTGGCGCGTCTTGAGCAGTCTCTCGAGAACAAGCAGGTCGAGTTAGAAGACATTGAGAATGAGCTGCTCTCCTATGAGTACAAGCTTGAGCGTGCGCAAGAGTCCCTGAGTGAGCTGCGCAAGGAGTTTGAGGAAAGTCGCCTCGAGCTGGAAGAGGCGCGTCGCATCCACGACTCCAATGGGAATTCGGATACTGAGCGCCGTTTAACCAAGGCAAAACATGGTTTCGCTATGGCGGAGCGCGGTGTGGATAGCCGTAGCCGCCGTCTCGAGTTTATTCAAGAAAATCAAAATGAGTTGCAGACCAGGCTGGCTCAGGAGCAGCAGTCGATAACTCAGACTAAGGCCAAGATTTCCGCCCAGCAGGACAAGATCAGCCAAATGGTGGACACTATGCTCGCCAAGGCTGAAGAGTCGGAGAGAAGAGCTGCTCTGGCTAGGAGTGCCAGACTTGAGCAGCCCAAGCCACCCAAGCTTAAGACTGCATCCATAGAGAAACCCAAGAAGCGTGAAGTTGCGCCCGAGCCGGAGCCGGTACCGGAATTGAAGCAGGATATAGACCCTGAATTGCTTGCCTATGTTAAGCGTGAACAGGAGCGTCTGTCGTCTTTGTTGGGCGAGCAGGATGGAGATAATAAGCAAACTTTCCGCAATCTGGAATTGCGCCCCTCAGGAAGCGAGAGAGTGCCTTTTGAGTTCCTGGGTAAGAATCAGTACCGGTTGGTGACTACAGTAGAATCGGGTAGGCAAACCTATAAAATCAATACCTGGAAATTCCGTCGCACGATTCCCGCTGAAGATGATGGTACACGCTATGTATTTGTATTTGATGCGCGACGCCTTTCAAGGCCTCGCTTAGTGATGTATCCCGAATACGTTTTGGACTCTCTGAAATAATATCCCCAGGAAGGCCCGCATTTGCGGGCTTTTTTGATTTACCTTATATCTTCTGTGCCTGACAAGCTTGTTTCGAAAAGTGGTTGATAGTGACTGCTTTCCGGGGCAGGGTTGCTTTGGTAGAGAATGATATTGTCGAGCCAAAGGGGATGATCCAGGGCAGCAGTCAATAAATTGGAAAAACCACTCCGACAGCGAGCTAAGGTTATATGGGGGCGGTAGTCGAGCTCTTCAGGTTTCATGCCTAGGTTCTCGATCAGCCTTTTGCAATCCTCATACGCTTTCAGCAATTCCGGGCTGTGCGTCAGCTCAGTAGCGAGTAATTTTGAATTGCTTTGTGGGAAGGGGGTTATTGAGCTGATACATCCTTCGAATTTCACGGTGTTTTTCGCAATTTCCTCTAACCCTTTTTGGAGTGGCAGTACTTTTTCACTTGGGGTCTGGCCGAGAAACGCCAGTGTTAGGTGCCTGTTCTGTCTGCTTGTCCAGCGTATTCTGTTGAGTGTCTCCGGGTGCATTTTCGTCTTGCAGCGCGCACATAGATTATCGAGAAAAACTTGGGTGTCGCTTGGTGGGCGGATACCGATAAATAGGCGTGAAGAAGTTTTTGAGGCCAATTTTGAATCTTTTGACATGTTTTTTCTCTTTAAGCCCTTGAATAACTATTTGTTACCCTTATCTCTGTAGTGCGGAAGGCAGCTTTTTTTAAAGTGTTTTTTGCAAAAAATGCTCGGGCTTTGTGGCGAGCGAATTCTAATATTGCTCTGAATTGAGGATATAACAATGCGTAATTTTGATTTTTCCCCCCTGTACCGCTCTGCGATTGGTTTTGACCGTATGGCCAGCCTACTAGATGCCATGACTACCAGTGAACAGAAGCAACCTTCCTATCCTCCCTACGATATAGAGTTGACTGGTGAGGACAGTTATAGAATTTCGATGGCAGTTGCAGGTTTTGAACAGTCTGAACTGGATATCCAGGTTGAGCAAAACCGCCTGACAGTATCGGGCAAAAAGCCGGATGAGTCTCCCCGAGGAAATTTCCTGCATCGGGGTATTGCAGCCAGGAGTTTTGAGCGACGTTTCCAGCTCGCGGATCACGTTAAAGTTACGGATGCGAAACTTGCCAATGGATTGCTGCATATAGAGTTGGTGCGAGAAATTCCTGAGGCAATGAAACCTCGCAAAATTGAAATCAGCGAAGGCAATTTATTACAGCATACTGATGGTGAGAAAAAGTCAGATTCAGTTGCAGCCTGATTTGTCATATGTATGCCCACTGTGCCGCCACAAGGCGGTACAGTTTTATTACCGCGATAAGTTTCGTAGTTATCACCAGTGTGATCGCTGCGCCTTAGTATTTGTGCCCACCGAATATCATCTTACCCCAGATGAAGAGCATGCCTACTACGACCTGCATGAGAATTCCATGGAGGATGAGGGTTACCACCGTTTTCTCAGTCGTTGTGCTGCACCATTGCTGGATGAGTTATTACCGGCAAGTGATGGTCTGGATTTTGGTTGTGGTCCTGCACCGCTACTAGCCAGAATTTTGGCTGATAATGGCCACAGGGTTGATTTATACGATCGCTATTATGCTCCCACCACCGGTGCGCTGAAAAAGTCTTATGACTTTATCGTTGCGACGGAAGTGGTGGAGCACCTTGTGTCGCCTGGAGATGAATTGACCTGCCTTTGGCAGAGGTTGCGGGATGGTGGAGTGATGGCACTGATGACAAAGTTGGTGATTTCACCAGAGCGCTTTGCCAGTTGGCACTATATCCGTGACCCTACACATATCAGCTTTTTCAGTGTGCAAACCTTTCAATGGCTGGCTAAAAAATTAAAAGCCGAGCTTCAGTTTGCCGATAGCGACGTCATTTTCCTGCGCAAATCAGGTATTTACCCTGAATAGTTTTGCCCGCACAGTGGTGCGATATTCACTGGGCGTTGTGGCCAGGAATTTTTTGAATAGTGCGGTAAAGTGCCCCATATCCTGGTAGCCAACTTTTTCTGCGATTTCGTTAACCGATAAGTTGCTGGACTGTAAAAGTTCCCTAGCCATATCTACCCGCACATTCTGCAGATATTGCAGCGGTGTTTGCCCGGTAGCCAGCTTAAATCGCCGGTTAAATGAACGTACACTCATGTCAAACATTTGCGCTACTTCACTCAAGCGCACTTCTGTATTGCAATGTTCCTTAAGCCAGGCCTGGGCCTGGACGATATCTTCATCCGGGTGCAAGTGCACCGCGCCCTCTGAATAAGCGATTTCTTCAAAAGGCCTGCGGATTTCGTGGGAGAAGTTCCTTTCCACATGGCTTGCGACTGCAGGTCCGTAAAGTTGACGGATCATATGCACGGTGACATCAGCGAGGGCGTTGACGCTTGCGGCACAAAAAAGCTTATCTGCCTGGGTAATAAAATACTGTTGTTTCAGCTTAACTTTGGGGTAATCGGAGCTGAAGCGATCAAAGTAATGCCAGTGTGTGGTGGCGGGCTTGCCGTCTAGTAGGCCGGCTTCCGCTAAGAAGCACACACCAGTACCCACTGCATTGATGGCGGCTCCGGCTGCTGCCTGGCTCTTGAGCCAGTCCAGGATCGGTCCGCTACGCTTAAGTGCAGGGCGTGGATTGCGCCATAGAGCGGGAATATAGATGAGATCGCTATCTGGGGCTTCGCTCAAGGCGACATCGGGCTGGAAAGTAAAGCCACAACGGGTGTTGACTGGACGTCCATCCATGCTGGCAGTTATCAGGCGCAGGGATTCTTTTTTTCCCTCCACCCGGGCACGGCTCTCGGCTCCACGCAGCATTTCAAGTGGAAGCACCGTGCCGGTCGCCAGCATTTGATCAATTAGGAGAAAGGTTACCGTTCGCATTGCATACTCAAGCGCACTTGCGCCATTGGCCAAAACACTCAATTTTGCTGGCCAGTATGCCCATAACTGGGCGGAATCGCCACCCCCTACACTCCCCAACTCGAAAATTAAGTGTTTAGTGCTTGGCTGGAGGTCAGGATGCAGCGCCTTCCCGTAATCACCGCATTTGGTGGTTTTAACCCCGCAGGACGTAGTTCCTTTCATCGGGGCTATTCCCGTTTGGTGTTGGATAAGCTGGATCAGCGAGAGCGGGCTGATATCCTGTCTGACCTTGCTGCGCTAATGGGGCTTCGCAGGGGAGCTGAAGCCGGAACTCCCCTGGATCCAGGGCTTGAGCAGCAAGTACTGCAAGGGACTCTGGTGCGAGAGCTGGAAGCGCGTTTTTATGACTACCACCGGTGTCATTTCCACCAGGCAGCAAACTTGAATAGCGCCAATGGCATCACCTTTGAGATGTCGGCGCGTCAGTTACCTCATCCCCAACCAGATGGGTGGCAGGTTGAGCCCATCGGGGGTGGCAAGGTGCGTGTGATGGCATCGAGCTTGTCGGTGATGTTGGACAGTTACCGAGAAATTCCTGTTGGCGCTGGGGGACAGTTGCCTACTGGGTTTGAGCCTGGCGATCACTACAATTCCCGCTTCCACCCCCGCGGCCTGCAACTTGCTGTGTTGGGGGCCTCTGACGCAGTGCGCTCCATGGGTATTGACTGGGAGACAGTTGTAAGGGCTGTGGGACCAGGAAATATTTCTGTGTATGCCTCCTCGGCCATGAGCCAATTGGATCACTTTGGCAATGGGGGCTTGATGCAGTCCCGTTTGCGTGGTTCTAGAGTCAGTTCCAAGCAACTGGCGCTCGGTCTGAACAGTATGCCTGCCGACTTTGTAAATGCTTATGTGCTGGATAATGTGGGATCGACAGGAGCAGTGACAGGGGCCTGTGCCAGTTATTTGTATAATCTGCGAGCGGGAGTGGAGGATATCCGCACTGGCCGTGCCAGGGTCGCCATTGTGGGGGCTGCAGAGGCCCCGCTAGTGCCGGAAGTGGTAGATGGTTATTCCACCATGGGAGCCCTGGCTACCATCGAAAATTTGCGCAAACTCTACCCGGGTGAAGTGGACTTCAGGCGAACAAGCCGCCCCTTTGGGGATAACTGTGGGTTTACCTTGGGAGAGGGCACTCAGTGGGCAATCCTGATGGATGATGCCCTGGCGTTGGAGCTGGGGGCGAATATTCATGGCTCTGTTGCGGGTGTGTACATCAATGCCGATGGCAATAAGAAGTCAATCTCCGCACCGGGTCCGGGTAATTACCTCACTATGGCCAGGGCTATGGCAGAGGCTCGATCGATAATTGGTGACGAGGCCTTGCGCCAACGCAGCTTTGTACAGGCTCATGGCTCCAGTACTCCGCAAAACCGGGTAACCGAATCGGCGATACTCGACCGCCTGGCTGGAACGTTTGGAATAGAAAAATGGCCAGTGTGTGCTGTTAAAGCTTTTGTAGGGCATACCGTAGCTGCGGCCAGTGGCGACCAGCTGATTACAGCGCTAGGCATTTTTGATAAAGGAATACTTCCGGGTATCCTGACCACTGACAGGATTGCTGACGATGTTCATCAAGAGAACCTGGATTTCTCCCTTGAGCACGTCGAAAGAGACCCTCGCTCTCTGGATCTTGCGTTGCTGAACTCGAAAGGGTTTGGTGGCAATAATGCCACTGCTGCAGTGCTTTCTCCGCATCTTACTCGCAACATGATTGAGAAACGGCACGGGAAGAAGTCCGTATCTCATTACCGCAAGAGTAACGAAGCCGTTATTGAGCGGGCGCAGGCTTACGATGCCGAGGCTAGCCGGGGAGAGCTAAATACCATCTACCGCTTTGGGGAGGGTTTGTTTGATGAAGGTGAGATTGCATTGTCTACTGAAGAAGTTGTTCTTCCGGGGCTTTCGCCGGTCTCCCTTCCTCAAGAAAATCCCTATGACGATATGGTGTAGAGTAAAGGGACGATTAATCACTAGCGCCAATTGCTGTTATTGAAGGTGTGGTGACCGGAGGGTTAAACACTCAAATTTGATAGGAAATGCAATGGCAGACATGGATGTGTCCAGTGAATCCGGCGATAGCAGTGATGTCGGTATTCGATTGAAAATGGTGCGCAATATCTACGGTATCTCCCAGCGTGAGCTGGCACGACGGGCAGGCGTCACTAATGCCACCATCTCTTTTATCGAGCAGGGGCGGGTGAGTCCGTCGGTGGGGTCATTGAATAAGATCCTGGGTAGTGTCCCAATGTCCCTAGCGGAGTTTTTCTCCCTGGAGCTTGGTAAGCCAGGCCAGATTTTCTTTCGCGCTAATGAAATGCCTGATATTGGCCAGGGAGGTGTACGCTCCCAGCTATTGGGTGGTTTTCGGGAGCATCGCAGTATGTCTATTCTGCGAAAAGTTTTTCCTGTTGGGCGGGACTCGGGACCTGACTTTGCTGCCGCCGGCGGTGAGGTAGGGGGAATAGTGGTTGCCGGTGAGCTGGAGGTTGCGGTTGGGTCAGATCTCGCGCTGCTAAGAACTGGGGATGGTTTTTACTTTAGCAGCAGGCGCCCCCATCGCTTTCGAAACCCCGGTAGCTGTGACTGTATAGTTGTCTATGCTGCGACCCCAGCTCAAGCCCTTCCTGAACCACAATCCGCTGATCTACATACTGTGTTGAATAAAGAGTAATTTGCGCCAGACGGCTGAAAAGTCAAATCAATCCGGGATAGACTAGCTCCGCTTAAAAGCTTGGCCACCGTTTCTTAGGTTGGCCATTTTCTGTACTTCGGTGCTGGTAGCGCCATTCTATTTGTAAGAAATAGTATTCAAACAATCGTTTGAATCTGGCTATACTACGGCTGACCATATTGGGCCAAAGTGTCACCGCACCCTGCGGGACGGCCTGTGGTTGCACAAAAATTCCGACCCCGGGCCCAGGATCGCGGCCCAGAATAAAAGAGGTCAATCAATGTTATTTAGTGGCAAAGCGCTCACGGTACAGATGCTGGACAACGGCATTGCCGAGCTCAAATTCGACCTTCAAGGCGAATCCGTCAATAAATTTAACCGCCAGACGGTTTCTGAATTCTCTCAAGCGCTGGATGCTATCGAAGCAGCGGATGGTATAAAAGGCGTACTGCTGACAAGCGGCAAAGGCGTCTTCATTGTTGGTGCTGATATCACTGAGTTTGGCGATGCCTTCTCTGCGGGTGCAGAGGGTGTTGCTGATCTGATGAATCAGAACAACGAAAATATCAACCGCCTGGAAGACCTGCCGGTTCCGACTGCAGTGGCAATCAATGGCTACGCGCTCGGCGGTGGCTTTGAGGTGTGCCTGGGCTGTGACTTCCGCCTGATGGGCGAGGAAGCCAAAGTTGGTCTTCCCGAAGTTAAGCTGGGCCTGATCCCGGGTTGGGGTGGCACTGTTCGTCTGCCGCGCGTGGTGGGTGTTGATGTTGCTGCTGAGTGGATTGCAGCGGGTAAAGAACAGAAGCCGGCTGCAGCGCTTGAGGCTCATGCGGTTGATGCAGTGGTGCCTACTGACAAGCTCAAAGATGCTGCGATCAAACTGCTCGAGCGAGCCATTAATGGCGAGCTGGACTGCAAGGCTAGCCGCGAGATCAAGAAATCTCCGATCCCCCTAAACGATACTGAAGCTTTGATGGCCTTCTTCACTACCAAGGCATTCGTCGGTCAGCAAGCGGGTAAAAACTACCCGTCCCCAGTAGCTGCAGTCGAGTCTATTGAGCAGGGTTACAAGTTAACCCGTGAAGAAGCGCTGAAAGTTGAGCAGGAGAAGTTTATCTTCTGTGCCCAGACTGGCACTGCCAAATCCCTGGTGGGTTTGTTCCTGGCAGACCAGGCGATCAGCAAGGTCGCCAAGGGCTGGGAAAAGAAAGCCGACAAGCCGATTGAGCGTGCGGCAGTATTGGGTGCTGGCATTATGGGTGGTGGTATTGCTTACCAGTCCGCCTACAAAGGCACTCCAATCAAAATGAAGGATATCGACCAGAAAGGTATTGACCTCGGTCTGAATGAGGCCAATAAGCTGCTGTCCAAGCTGGTTGATCGCAAGCGCCTGACCCCTGTGAAAATGGGTGAAGTGCTCAATCGCATTGAGCCAACCCTAAGCTACGATGGCTTCAACGATATCGATGTTGTTGTCGAAGCCGTGGTTGAAAATCCCAAGGTGAAGCATGCTGTATTGAAAGAGGTGGAAACCAAGGTAAGCGAAGACACTGTAATCGCTTCTAATACTTCTACCATCTCCATTAACCATCTGGCCGAGCCGCTTTCCCGCCCGGAAAACTTCCTCGGTATGCACTTCTTCAACCCGGTGCACAAAATGCCGCTGGTTGAGGTGATCCGCGGCGAGAAAACTTCCGACACCGCCGTAGCTCGCGTTGTTGCCTACGCTAACAAGATGGGTAAGAAAGCTATTGTTGTGCGCGACTGCCCTGGGTTCCTGGTTAACCGTGTTCTCTTCCCCTATTTTGCTGGTTTCTCCATGCTGGTACGTGATGGCGCTGACTTCCAGGCCGTTGATAAGTTGATGGAGCGCTGGGGTTGGCCGATGGGCCCCGCTTACCTGATGGATGTTGTTGGTATTGATACCGGTGTCCACGCAGAAAGCGTAATGGCTGAAGGCTTCCCTGATCGTATGGGTAAAAACTTCACCGCCGCTTCTGATGTGATGTATGAAGCGGGTCGCTATGGTCAGAAGAACAACAAAGGTTTCTACAATTACGAGCAGGACAAGAAAGGTCGCCCGAAGAAAGTGGCTACCGAAGAGTCCTACGAGCTGCTGAAGCCGCATGTTGCTGATCGACGCGAGTTCGAGAAAGACGAAATTATCGAGCGCATGATGGTGCCCATGGCAACAGAGCTGGCTCGCTGCCTGGAAGAGGGTATCGTCGATTCCCCGGCTGAAGCCGATATGGCACTGATCTACGGCATCGGATTCCCTCCATTCCGCGGTGGAATCTTCGCATGGCTGGACAGTATTGGCCTGGATGAATTCGTGAAGATTGCCGATAAGTACGCCGAACTGGGCGAGCTGTACCAGCCGACCGATCGTATGCGTGAAATGGCCGCAAGTGGCAAAACCTACTACGGCAACAAGTAAGGAGAATAGCGATGAGTTTAAATCCTAGAGATGCCGTAATCGTCGACTACGCGCGTACGGCCATGGGTCGCTCGAAGAATGGTGTATATCGCCATGTTCGCGCCGATGACATGTCCGCTGAGCTGCTGAAAAAATTCCTGCAGCGCAACGACAAGCTCGATCCCGCTGAGATCGATGACCTGATCTGGGGCTGCGTTATGCAGCGCGATGAGCAGGGCTTTAACGTAGCTCGCTTTATTCTGTTGCGTGCCGGTCTGCCACACACCATTCCGGCGCAAACCGTCAACCGTCTGTGTGGCTCCTCAATGTCTTCCCTGCACACTGCCGCTGCCAACATTCAGGCTGGCGTTGGCGATGTGTACGTTGTGGGCGGTGTTGAGCACATGGGCCACTTGAATATGATGGAGCATGTCAGTCCCAACCCAATGCTGGGCCGATATATGGCAAAAGCTGCAGGCTCTATGGGTATGACTGCTGAATACCTGGCGATGATGCATGGTATCCAGCGTCAGCAGATGGATGAGTTCGGTGCTCGTTCCCACCACCGCGCTGCTGAAGCTACTAGGGCCGGGAAATTCAATCGCGAGATTATTGCCATTGAAGGCCACGACGACGACGGCGTACCTTTTCTGGTTGAAACGGATCAAACTATCCGCCCCGATACTACCGTGGAAGGCCTGTCTCAGCTGAAGCCGGCTTTCGACCCGAAGCATGGCCAAGTGACCGCCGGAACCTCCTCCCAGATCACCGATGGAGCTTCTGTGATGCTGGTAATGTCTGCTGAGCGCGCTCAGGCTCTGGGTATGACCCCTATAGCCCGCGTGAAGGAAATGGCTCTGGCTGGTGTCGATCCATCCATCATGGGTTATGGCCCCGTGCCTTCCACCAAGAAGGCGCTCAAGAAGGCTGGCTTGACAATCGGCGATATCGACAAGGTCGAGCTGAATGAAGCGTTTGCGGCCCAGGCACTGCCGGTGCTGAAAGACCTGGATCTGCTTGAGCAGATGGATGAGAAGGTCAACCTGTATGGTGGCGCTATCGCTTTGGGGCATCCCTTCGGCTGCTCAGGTGTGCGGATCACCGGTACCCTGTTGAGCGTTATGCAAAACGAAGGCGGTAACCTGGGCGTGTCCACCATGTGTATCGGCCTGGGGCAGGGTATTACCACTGTCGTGGAGCGAGTCTGATCTAATTGGATCCCGAAAAAAGGCGCCTTTGAGGCGCCTTTTTTTATTTTGTGAGGAAAGTGTTCAGTAAAGTGTTGAAGCCCTCAAAATGCTGTGGCACAATCTGCACCCCTTGTCGCGATGGGCTCTTGTTTTGAGCTGAAACTCTTTACTTTTCAAAGAGTTAGCGGCGGAAAAGTTCTGGGGACGTGGTGAAATTGGTAGACACGCCAGATTTAGGTTCTGGTGCCGAAAGGTGTGGGAGTTCGAGTCTCCCCGTCCCCACCAAATTAAGAACTCTGGAGTCCGCATGACTTGCCCTGGAGGGGTGAGTGCGGGCTCCTTGTATTTGGTGTTGGCCGGAAATTGCTGTGCAATTTTGACGGCTATGCCCTAAGAGGCGGTTGGCTAAGTCCCGGCGGCCCGGTATTCGTTGGCGCTGCGGCGCGATAAAAGAGATAGTCTCACGAGGATAAACATGCAGGTTTCCATCGAAACTACTTCCGGTCTGGAGCGTCGTTTAACGGTTAATTTGCCGGCGGAAATCGTCGATAAAGAAGTGGACAAGCGTCTCCAGCAGGCCGCCAAGACTGTTCGCGTAAATGGTTTCCGTAAAGGCAAGGTACCTTTGAAGGTGGTGCGTCAGCGTTTTGGTGCTGGTGTTCGACAGGAAGTGCTTGGCGAGGTGATGAGTCGTTCCTTCTATGATGCTGTTCAAAAAGAAGAGCTGAAGCCGGCCGGCCAGCCCAGTATTGAAGCCAAGCAGACTGCAGCTGGTGAAAATCTGGAATATGTTGCCACTTTTGAAGTATATCCTGAAGTTGAGCTCTCTAACCTGGCGGAAATCAGCGTTGAACGCCCAATTGCCGACGTAACTGATGCCGATGTAAACAACATGATTGATGTGCTGCGTAAGCAGCAGTCTTCCTGGAAGGACACTAAGCGCAAAGCACAAAAAGGTGATCGTGTTGTTATCAACTTCCTCGGTCGTAAAGACGGAGAAGAGTTTGAAGGTGGTAAAGCGGAAGGTCATCAGCTGGTTCTCGGTTCAGGCCAGATGATCCCTGGCTTTGAAGAGGGTATTCTCGGCATGAAGCCAGGTGAGGAAACAGACCTGGACCTGACTTTCCCTGAGGACTATCAGGCTGAAGATCTGCGCGGTGCTGCAGTAACCTTCAATATCAAAGTAACTTCCTCCGAAAAGCCTGAATTGCCCGAGTTGAATGAAGAATTCTTCAAAGCCTATGGTGTTCAAGAGGGCGGTGAAGAAAAATTCCGTGAGGAAGTGCGCAACAATATGCAGCGCGAACTCAAAAATGCGGCGTTAAATAAAGTTAAAACCCAAGTGATGGATCAGTTGTGTGAAAAGCACCAGGTCGAGCTGCCATCAACATTGGTTGCGAATGAGGTTCGCACTCTGCGCGGTCAAATGGTTCAGCAATTCGGAGGTCAGATCAAAGCCGAAGACGCTGAGCGCATGCTGCCGGACACAATGTTTGAAGAGCAGGCAAAGCGTCGTGTAGTACTGGGTTTGGTTGTTGGCGAGATTGTTAAGCAGAACAGCCTGTCTGTAGATGCAGATCGTGTAAAAGCGAAGGTTGAAGAGTTGGCGTCCACTTACCAGCAGCCAGAAGAGGTAGTTGAATACTACTATAACAATCGCGAGTTGCTGTCTGGTGTTGAGTCAGTAGTTCTAGAAGATCAAGTTGTAGACTTTGTACTGGATGCTGCGAAGGTTGAAGAGGTACAAAGCTCCTACGACGACGTAATCAAGCCGCAGAAGCAGGGTTAATAATCTGCTTTCTCAAGGATGCAATGGCTCTCGGCTTTGCCGGGCGTCATTGCATCTCCTTCCTTTTTACCGGCTGGCTTTATCCGCCCTGACCGGTTAAGCTCTGAAGACGAATTTCTCAGCACAGGCAAATCTGCCTATCTGCTGGCCTGCCGAAAACGCCACAAAAGGAAGCAATGGTACCTATGGCACGAATTGATTTTCCCCAAGCCTCGATCGAACCTTCAGCAAGCGGACTGGTGCCGATGGTGGTGGAGCAAACTGCCCGGGGTGAGCGTTCATTTGATATTTATTCCCGTCTGCTTAAGGAGCGGGTTATTTTCCTGGTTGGACCGGTTGAAGACCATATGGCCAATCTGGTGGTTGCTCAGTTGCTATTTCTTGAAGCTGAGAACCCCGATAAAGATATCCACCTATATATCAACTCCCCTGGAGGGTCTGTTACTGCAGGGATGTCTATCTACGACACCATGCAGTTCATCAAGCCTGATGTAAGCACCATGTGTATTGGCCAGGCTTGCAGTATGGGCGCTTTCCTGCTTACTGCGGGTGCTCCGGGTAAGCGTTTTGCTACGCCCAATTCCCGGGTGATGATTCATCAGCCCAGTGGCGGGGCTCAGGGGCAGGCTAGTGATATACATATCCACGCCCAGGAAATCCTGAAGATTCGCCATCGCCTCAATGAATTGATGGCGCATCATTCCGGCCGCCCGGTCAGTGATATTGAGCGCGATACTGAGCGAGATCACTTCTTGAGCGCTGATGAGGCCAAGGAATATGGCTTAGTGGATGATGTCCTATCCCGTCGCCAAGCACTGGAAAAATAGTATTTCAACAAAAAAAATTTGCTAGTGGCGTTTTCCTATATTTGTTAATAATTTTGAGCAGACTTCCTAGTTGAGGGGCTTGAAAAATACGCCAAAAAACAGCATCTTGCTGTAATAGCTAAATTTGAAGGCCCTGGCCGGCCAGTGACCACGGAGTATTTTGATGACCGACAAAAGCAGCGGAGAAGACAGCGGCAAATTGCTGTACTGCTCTTTCTGTGGCAAAAGCCAGCAGGAAGTGCGGAAGTTAATCGCTGGGCCGTCAGTCTTTATCTGCGATGAATGTGTCGAACTGTGTACAGACATTATTCGCGAAGAGGTCCAAGAGAGTGCGGAGGGCCCGGAGGGACGCTTGCCCACGCCGCGCGAGATCACTGAGATCCTTGATCAGTACGTTATTGGCCAGGAGCGGGCCAAGCGTGTACTGGCAGTGGCTGTATATAACCACTACAAACGCCTACGCAGCAAAGCTGGTGTAAAGAGCAAGGATGAAGTTGAGCTAAGTAAGTCCAACATCTTGTTGGTTGGGCCGACTGGTAGCGGTAAGACATTGCTTGCGGAAACCCTTGCTCGCCTGCTCAACGTACCTTTCACGATTGCAGATGCTACTACTCTCACTGAAGCTGGTTATGTTGGTGAGGATGTAGAAAACATTATTCAGAAGCTGTTACAGAAATGTGACTACGATGTGGAGAAGGCTCAGCAGGGCATTGTTTACATCGATGAGATCGACAAGATTTCTCGCAAGTCAGATAATCCCTCTATCACCCGTGATGTTTCTGGTGAGGGTGTTCAGCAAGCACTTCTGAAACTGATTGAAGGAACTGTGGCCTCAGTGCCCCCTCAGGGAGGCCGTAAGCACCCTCAGCAAGAATTCTTGCAAGTGGACACCTCTAATATCCTGTTTATTTGCGGTGGAGCATTTGCCGGCCTTGATAAAGTAATTCGCGATCGCTCCGAAAAGGGTGGAATTGGCTTCAGTGCTGAAGTGAAGTCCAAGGACGGAACCAGTAATTTCGGTGAGATTCTCAGAGATCTCGAACCCGAGGATCTAGTGCGTTACGGTCTCATTCCCGAATTTGTTGGGCGGCTTCCGGTAACCGCGACTCTTGAGGAATTGGATCGTGAGGCCCTGGTCCAGATCCTGACAGAGCCTCGCAATGCACTGACCAAGCAGTACGGCAAACTGTTTGAGATGGAGGATGTGGAACTGGATTTCCGCCCAGATGCCCTGGATGCTGTAGCTACCAAGGCAATGGAGCGTAAAACCGGTGCTCGTGGACTGCGTTCTATTATGGAATCTGTCCTTTTGGAGACTATGTACGATATCCCCTCCACTGACAACGTAGCTAAAGTAGTTATCGATGAGGCTGTAATCAAGGGTGAGTCGGCCCCGCTACTCGTCTATGAAAGTGAGACCCAGCCCCAGAAAGCAGCTCCTGAAGAGTGACGCCTCGTACTTAAAAAAGCCCCAATTCGGGGCTTTTTTTATAACCTCAACTTCTTAAAAAGAAGCTCCTTTTACCATTTGAGGCCCCAATACCGAGGCGGCTTATTGGTATTCAGTTGAGTTCGGCACAAATTGGTCGCCAGATTAGACTTGTATTCCGGGCTCTCCCCCCCCATCTCTAGCAACTGAAGGGCGGTGGCCCAAATTGAGCTGTCATTTACTACAGCAGCATGATGCCGCGCCAAATACCCAGTGATAGGGCCGAGAGGAGTTCTATGGATCAGTCATCCGACACCAAACTTGAATATCCGTTGTTGCCATTGCGCGATGTTGTTGTTTACCCCCATATGGTTATCCCGCTATTTGTTGGCAGGGAAAAGTCCATAGAGGCTCTGGAAGAGGCCATGCGCAGGGATAAGCAAGTGTTACTCGTAGCCCAGAAAAAAGCATCGGAAGATGACCCTGGCGCTGAGGACATCTATCGCGTGGGCACCATAGCTAGCGTTTTACAGCTGCTCAAACTTCCCGACGGTACGGTCAAAGTGCTAGTGGAAGGGGGGGAGAGAGTAAATATTCTCGATGTAATGGAGAGGGATAACCACTTCGAGGCGACAGTAGAGCCTATGGAGACGTTTGAGTTGCCTGAGGCCGAGGCTGATGCTCTGGTGCGCTCGGTGATGACTCAATTTGAACAGTATGTCTCTGTGAGCAAGAAGGTACCCAACGAGGTCATCACCTCTCTGTCTGGGATCGATGAGCCAGGGCGCCTTGCAGATACCATTTCTGCCCATATGTCCCTTGAGCTAGCACAGAAGCAAGAGCTTCTTGAAACCTCCAGCGTTAAAGAGCGCTTGGAGCATCTGCTTGGCCTGATGGATTCAGAGATCGACCTGATCCAGGTAGAGAAGCGCATTCGTGGCCGCGTGAAAAAGCAGATGGAGAAAAGCCAGCGTGAGTACTATCTGAATGAGCAGATGAAGGCGATTCAAAAGGAGCTGGGCGAAATTACTGAAGAGCCCAATGAAATTGAAGAGCTGGAAAACAAAATTGCCGATTCCGGTATGAGTGCAGAGGCTGAGAAGAAAACCCGCGCTGAACTTGCCAAGTTGAAGATGATGTCTCCGATGTCGGCAGAAGCGTCGGTCCTGCGCAGCTATATCGATTGGATGTTAAGTCTGCCCTGGAAAAAAGCGAGCAGGGTAAGGCATGACCTTAAGAAGGCTGAAGAGATACTCGAAAAAGAGCATTACGGTCTGGAGGAGGTCAAGGAACGTATACTTGAATACTTGGCGGTACAGAAGCGCGTAAAAAAAGTGAAGGGTCCGATCCTCTGCTTGGTTGGGCCTCCAGGGGTTGGTAAGACCTCACTTGGGCAATCTATAGCTCGCGCTACCAATCGACAGTATGTGCGAATGGCCCTTGGCGGCGTGCGCGATGAAGCGGAAATTCGTGGGCATCGCCGAACCTACATCGGCTCACTGCCAGGGAAGTTGATTCAAAAAATTTCCAAAGTCGGTGTAAAGAACCCGCTGTTTCTGCTCGATGAGGTCGACAAAATGGGCATGGATCAGCGCGGAGATCCGGCCTCAGCACTGCTCGAGGTTCTGGATCCGGAGCAGAACAAGACCTTTAACGACCATTACCTCGAGGTAGATTATGACCTGTCAGATGTAATGTTCGTATGTACTTCCAACTCCATGAATATTCCCGGTCCATTACTGGATCGCATGGAGGTTATCCGTATTCCCGGTTATACCGAGGATGAAAAACTCAATATTGCCCAGCGCTACCTTGTACCAAAGCAGCGTAAGGCTAACGGCTTGAAAGACGATGAGTTGGATCTGTCCGATGAGGCAATACGGGATATCGTTCGCTATTACACTCGTGAAGCTGGTGTACGTGGGTTGGATCGCGAAATTGCCAAAATCTGCCGGAAGGTCGTGACCGAGCATGTACGCAACCCATCGGAGAAAACGGCTGTGGTCAAATCTGACCAGCTGGAAGAGTTGCTGGGTGTGCGTAAATTTGACTTCGGCCGTGCCGAAGAGGAGAACAAAATCGGTATCGTTACCGGCCTTGCCTGGACGGAGGTCGGCGGTGAATTGTTAAATATCGAAGCTTCTGCGGTTCCAGGTAAGGGTCGTATGATCAAGACCGGATCTCTCGGTGATGTAATGCAGGAGTCTATCCAGGCTGCCCTGACAGTGGTGCGCTCGCGATCGCAAGCCCTCGGAATAGGGCCCGACTTCCACGAGACACGGGATATTCACATTCATGTGCCAGAGGGTGCTACACCGAAAGATGGCCCCTCTGCGGGTATTGCGATGTGCACGGCTTTGGTTTCAGTACTCACCAATATTCCTGTGCGCTCGGATGTGGCGATGACTGGTGAAATCACTTTGCGTGGAGAAGTTTTACGAATTGGTGGTCTCAAGGAAAAGTTATTGGCAGCACATCGAGGCGGTATAAAAACTGTACTGATACCTGCGGATAATGAGCGTGACCTGAAAGATATTCCCGACAATATCCTTCAGGACCTGGTGGTGAAACCGGTCAAGTGGATCGACCAGGTGTTGGAGTTGGCACTTGAGCACAAACCCGAGTCCCTTTCGGATGAGGAATATTCTGCCTTGCAAAAGCAGGCGGAAGAGCGCTCGCAAAGATCGATCCAAACTCATTAACCTGTTACGGGGTGACTGTTGTCACCCCGTAACAATTGCAAGACCAAAACATAACCACTCTGTTGATTTTTGATGCTCGGGTTTCGTTCAACTGTCCGGAAACCCGCATGGTTCCTTGACCCGTTACCGGGCAGTTGGTATAAAACGAGGCTTATTGCCCGGCGCCAAAATTGCCGGTGGTTAAAAAGTTACTAATAGTGATACCTGGCCTGAGGGTGTCCTGAACATATTTAAAAGAACAGAGGGATTAAGCGTGAATAAGTCCGAACTGATTGAAGCAATTGCCGCGTCTGCAGATATTCCAAAAGCAGCAGCTGGCCGTGCTTTGGACGCAATGGTTGATAGCATTACTGATGCGCTTAAAAAAGGCGATCAGGTTGCCTTGGTAGGCTTTGGTACTTTTGCAGTGAAAGAGCGCGCAGCCCGTACTGGCCGCAATCCTCGCACTGGCGACCCCATCGAAATCGCCGCAGCGAAAATCCCTAACTTCAAGGCCGGTAAAGCCCTGAAAGACGCCGTAAACTAAGTTTTTCGGTGAACTTCGAGACCTTGTAAAAGATTCGAAGCTATAAAGAGGCGTGTCAGGTTGGATACGCCTTTTTTGTATCTGGTAACAGTTAAATAATTAGAGTCAAAATTCGGAGCTGAGCATGCTTCAGTCCATGCGCGATAACCTGAAAGGGACGGCAGCGATTATTGTCGCAGCTTTCTTTGGGTTCATTATGGTCATTGGGGGAATCGACTTTTTCTCAGGGGCCAGTGGTGGTGCCGCCGATGCGGTTGCCGAGGTAAATGGTGAAAAAATCACCAATCTGGATTTGCAGCGAGCGATTCAAAATCGTCGCAGTATGATCATGAGTCAATATGGGGAAAATGTCCCAGCAGACCTGATCAGCGACGAGCAGTTACGTGAACCTGTATTGCGCCAATTAATTTCAAGCTCAGTCATGCGCCAAGCTGCTTTGGAGAGCGGTATGGTTATGAGTACTGCGGCTGTTAATAAAGCCATTACCGATATTCCAGCTTTTCAGGTAAATGGCACCTTTGATCCTCAATTATATCGCGATGCTTTGCGTCGTATGGGCTATAGCACAGCCAATTTCCCTCAAATTGTCGAAAGTGATCTGGCGCTGCAGCAATATGCAGACAGCGTTACCGAAAGCGCTTTTACTACGCAAGCTGATGCCGAGCAGGTAGTGGCGGCATCAATGGAAGAGCGTGATTTCAACTATGTAGTAATGCCGGTACAGGAGCTTCTGGCCACCACTGAAGTTGGTGATGCAGAAGTCGAGCAGTTCTACCAGGAAAATCAGAGCCAATACCAGCGACCTGAGCAAGTGGCAGTTGAGTATATAGAGCTTACTCCCGCGTTGTTTGCAGCCAATATCGATATTTCAGAAGAGGATGTTCGCTCGCAGTACGACCAAGAGATTGCCAGTTTTGGCGCTGACCTTCGTCGTCGCGCAGCTCATATCCTTTTGGAGGACGCAGACCAAGCGAAGCTGGAGGAGATCCAGACCAAGCTGGATGCAGGTGAAGACTTCGCCGAACTGGCCAAAGCTTATTCAGAAGATATTGGTTCACGGGAAGAGGGTGGAGACCTCGGCTTTACTGCCGGTGATGTTTTCCCTCAGGCTTTTGAGGAGGCACTGGCAAGCTTGGAGGTTGGTCAGGTGTCTGCTCCGGTTACCACTGATAGCGGAACACACTTTATTAAGTTGCTGGAAGTTGAGGAGAGTGAGCCTCCAACTTTTGAGGAGCGTAAGGGTGCTATCGAGACCCAGTTACGTGCAGCCGCAGCAGAGAGTGAATTCGTTGATGCCCTGAGCCGTTTGGCAGACCTTGCTTATAATGCCGATAACCTGGCAGGTCCCGCCGAGGAGCTGGGAGTGCCTCTAAAAACCAGTGGCCTCTTCTCTCGAGAAAGTGGCGCTGGGGTCTTGGCTAATGGGCAGGTAGTGGAAGCTGCTTTCTCCCCTGAAGTGATGGAAGATGGTAACACTTCAGATGTGCTCAATCTTAATAACGAGCACTCCGTGGTATTACGCGTAACGGAGTCCAAGCAGGCTGGAACCTATCCGCTAGAGGAAGTCCGCGAGCAAATTGTTGAGCGTCTCAAGCGTGACAAAGCGAGCGAGCAGCTTGCTGTTCGTGCCGAAGCCCTGAAAGAAAAGCTCGCTGCAGGTGAAGATTTTGCCAAATTGGCAGAGGAGCAAGGCTTAACCTTAGAGGTCAGCGACAAAACACGTCGCGGTGGCTTTGGGGAGCGCGGAGAAATCAATACCAAGGCATTCTCCTTGGCTGCCCCGGCCACCGGCTCTGAGGAATTGTCAGTGTTTGCTACGAGCAGCGGTGATCAAGTTGTTCTGGCATTACGCGGTGTGCGGGAAGGCAATTTATCCCAGCAAAGTAAAGAGCAGCGCCAGGCGCTAATGCAGCAATTAGCCTCAGTAAATGGAGGTGCGGAACTGGCAGCTATTCAGCGTTACTTATCTGATCAGGCAAATGTCGAGCTGGCGCCAGAGAGCCAGTAACTTTGCTCAATTAGAAAAATAAAAAACCCGGCAGATGCCGGGCTTTTTATTTACAGCCTCTTTTATTTAGTTGCGATAGCAGGCGGGCGAAAGGTCAGAAAACTCAACTGTTGCTTGCGCTGTCCACAAACAGAGTGAGGCGCTGGCCTGGCTGTAAGTACTTGGATTTGGTGATTTTATTCCAGCGTAAAATATCGTCGATCTCAATACTGAACTTGTTAGCGATTCGGTAAAGAGAGTCACCGCTACGGACTTTATAGGAAACCTTGCGTGTCGTACGGTTGTTGCTAGCAGGTGTACTCCCATCATAGGCAACCAATGTCCGGCCAGGGCGTAGGGTGTCACCGGGCGCCATGCTATTCCAGCTGGCCAATTGTTTGACGCTTACGTTCATTTTCCGAGCTATAGCCCAAAGACTGTCGCCAGGTCTTACTGTATAGCTGCTCTTCTGCCCTTGGCCGGAGGATTGACGGCGTTTTACACGCTGGTCCAGAGCATACGCATACTGTCCGGCAGGGCCAGAGGCACTGGGAATCAGCAGGGTTTTACCAGCCCGGATATTGTTATTGCGCAGTTTGTTAGTCTCGCGAATGGCACTGACCGTTGTCTGGTAGCGCCTCGCAATCGTCGAAAGTGTATCCCCGCGATTAATGGTATAGCGTTGCCAGGTTACTCGCTGGTCTTCAGGCAGCTCTTTGAGCGCGGCTTCGAACACATCCTGGTTTTCAATGGGTATCAATAATTGATGGTTTCCGTTGGGGTCTGTAGCCCAGCGGTTATAGCCTGGGTTAAGTAGGTAGAGCTCATCAACTTCAATTTCAGCCAGCTCAGCGGCCTGCGCCATATCTATCTGGCTGCCGACATCAACCCGGGCGTAGTAAGGCTCATTAGCGATATCATGGAGAGGCACTTTGTAATAGTCTGGACGTGAAACCACCTCTGCCAGTGCTAGCAGTTGTGGTACATATCGCTTCGTTTCCCTAGGCAATTTCAGGTCCCAGAAGCTGGTACCAAGCCCTTTGCGACGATTGCGCTCTACTGCTCTACGAACGGTGCCCTCGCCAGCATTGTAGGCTGCCAGGGCCAGTTCCCAGTCGCTGTCAAACCGCTCCATCAGGTAATTGAAGTACTTAACCGCTGCGCGGGTTGATTCATGGACGTCACGACGGCCGTCGTACCACCAGTTTTGTTGCAAACCAAAGGAGCGGCCAGTGGAAGGGATAAACTGCCACATGCCGGAGGCGCGTGCATGAGAGTAAGCGAAGGGATCGTATGCGCTCTCAACAATTGGCAACAGGGCCAGTTCGAGAGGCAAGTTGGCCTCTTCGAGTTCTTCGACTACATGGAAGATATAACGGCGCGAGCGCTCGCTAACGCGCGCCATATAGCCTTCATTGCGGGAAAAATAGGCGATGTAATCCTGGACTTTTGAATTATCAACGCGATGATTGAGACGGAAACCTCTACGCAAACGTTCCCAGATGTCTGTAGGGGGCAGGGCTTCCTTTTCAGGTTCAGGGGTGGAGATAGTGGTGCTGCTCGCAATTTTTCTTTCAGGAGCTTCTGCAGCTTCACGCTCAGGTGATGAGCCCTTATTTGGCATCTGCGAGCATGCCCCAACCGTGGCCGCTAACAGCGCCACGGCAAAATTCTTATGAACCATGATTGGTATCCGCGAATATTTCTTTTAATTCCTCGCTCAGCTTACGCCTAGGCGTTTATTTTTTGCTAACACTGAGCATTAGATCATAGTCATATGATTCTAAATAGTAGGAATAGTTTCGGTCAACGCGACTGAATAAAATATAGACAGTTTATTCAAGTTTGATTGCTACAGGATTTTAGCTGAGGGCACTTTGTCAAAAGTGGTCTTTTAAGTCTCTCAGGCTCGAAAATACCTCAACTTCACTCAGGCTTTCAGGGTTATTGCGGCCTAAGTGTCGCGCGCCACTTTGCTTAACCTCTGGAATATCACAGCGTAGAAATGGATTGGTTTCCCTCTCCCGAATGATATTGGATGGCAGCGTAGGTTTGCCTGAAGTTCTGAGTAGCTGGCATTCTTGCAAGCGCTGGGTTACTGCTGGGTTGTCTGGTTCAACAGATTTGGCAAAGTTCAGGTTACCCAAAGTGTACTCGTGAGCGCAGTAGATTTGTGTTACCGGCGGTAGGGTGCAAAGCCGCTGTAGGGATTGATACATCTGTTCAGGGCTGCCCTCAAACAATCGCCCGCAGCCCGCGGCAAAAAGGGTGTCGCCGCAGAAGAGATGAGTTTGCAGAGCTCCGTTTTTGCCTTGCCCCTCAAGGATCAGAGCGAGATGGTCGAGGGTGTGGCCCGGAATGCTCCAAACCCGCAGGGAAGTGCCAAGTATCTGGAGGCTGTCTCCCTCAGTAATCGTATTTGTCACACCTTTTACTGCTTTGGGTCCGTAAACAGGGCAGTGATAGTGCTTTCTCAGTTCAGCTATTCCTCCAGTGTGATCGAAATGGTGGTGGGTGATCAAAATGCCATCCAGAGAGTCGCCTTTAAGTGCCTGGATAACTGGAGCAGCTTCCCCTGGATCGACAACCCAGTGCTCGTCGCCTTTGTTGAGGTGCCAGATATAGTTGTCTCTAAGTGCGGGAATAGGTGTTATTGAGAGCATATTGATCCTGCCTGCCATCTGGGGCTGGAAACGATACCATGTAATCAGAGTGGTAGTGTGCTGAAAGCACATTTAGTGGCCTGATTTACCTTTTAAATCCATAGCAAATAACGCTACCTTATCTTGTTAAACTGCTGTTGGGTTTCGGGGTGAACCTCTGTATCGGGTGGTTTTGAGGCCAGGATATTGCTGGCTTTTAATTAGGAGATTGAATGACTGATAAGTTCAGGTCGCGGAACGACTCGGAGCTGCCGTCACTGGTAAAAGCCTGCCCGGCTCTGTCACACTGGTTTTCCAGTAGTTTGGGTCAGGAAATACTGTCCCAGCAGCTGGCGCTATCGCAACCCTTGATTGAGGGCTTCTTTGGTTACCATCTGATGCAGGTCGGAGTAACAGACGCTGTGGATTTTGCGGACTCCAGTCGTATTAATCATCGATTCCGCCTCGCTGCCTGTCCGGAGCAGAAGGGAGCTGCGCTGGTAGAGTTGGAGCATCTGCCTCTACCATCTGAATCTATAGATGTCGTTCTATTGCACCATCTGCTGGACTTCTCAGCGCACCCCCACCAGATACTCAGAGAAGCTGCGCGAGTGTTGATACCAGGTGGTCATATGTTGTTGATAGGGTTTAATCCTTTCTCTCTTCTCGGTTTGTCACGGATGCTTTTTTCTCGCGGTGCATACCAAAAGGGCAACCAAATGCGCGCTGCCCGTGTGGCAGACTGGATGAATCTCCTGGATTTACAGGCAGATAAAGTGCACCGGGGGTTCTTTCGGTTACCATTACAGCAGCGGGAGTTGCTAGCTAAAACGGCTTGGATGGAGCGCCTGGGATCCCGCTGGCGCTTGCCTTGGGGGGGCTTTTACATCATAGTCGCGCGCAAAGAGGTGGCGCGAGTACGCACCATAAAAATTAACTGGCGTACCCAGCGAAAACCCGCCTTGGTGGCCACACCTACGAGCCCCCGTGTTGCGGCGCGGGGTAAGCATCAGAAGCGCTGATCCTGCGGAGCGGTTTCGCACATCGGCTACTTTCCTAATTTGGCGTCAATTTTGAAACAAATAACTATTTATACCGATGGTGCCTGCCGTGGTAATCCAGGCCCTGGTGGCTGGGGAGCCTTGCTGGTTTATGGCGATTTGGAAAAAGAGCTATGTGGTGGCGAGTCTCACACCACCAACAATCGCATGGAGCTAATGGCGGCAATTCAGGCCCTGGAAGCGCTTAAACAGCCATGCCTGGTTGACTTGCATACGGACTCTCAGTACTTGCGCCAGGGTATTACCGGCTGGATCAATAATTGGAAGAAAAACGGATGGAAAACCGCCAACAAAAAGCCAGTTAAGAATGCTGATCTTTGGCGTCAGCTGGATGAGAGTGTTGCTCGTCACCAAGTGCAGTGGCATTGGGTAAAAGGGCATGCTGGCCACCCGGGCAATGAACGGGCGGATCAGTTAGCTAACCGTGGTATTGATGAGCTGGAGTCCTGAGGGAGAGTAGAAAATGCGTCAAGTTGTCCTCGATACGGAAACTACCGGCCTGGATCCCAAAAGTGGCCACCGGATCATTGAAATTGGCTGCGTGGAACTGATTAACCGCAAGCTGACCGGGCGCCATTACCATCAGTACATTAATCCGCAGCGGCAAGTGGAAGATGGCGCTATAGAAGTTCATGGTATTACCAATGAATTCCTTGCCGATAAACCGGTCTTTGCGCAAATCGCGGATGAGTTTATGCACTTTTGTGAGGGGGCTGAGTTGGTTATTCACAACGCTCCCTTTGATGTTGGCTTTATTAATGCTGAGTTGAGGCTGCTCGGCAATCCCCGCTGGAAAAATGTGGCAGCCCACAGCACTGTCCTGGATACTCTGGCTTTGGCGCGGGAAAAGCACCCTGGCCAGAAGAACAACCTGGACGCTCTGTGCAAGCGCTATTTTGTCGATAACTCCCAGCGAGACCTGCATGGCGCTTTGCTGGATGCGGAGATTCTCGCTGACGTCTACTTGATGATGACCGGCGGCCAGACTGACTTAATACTGGCTCAGGGTGGCGATGGGCACAATCAAGAGGATGGGGATAAAGGGCAGAATGAAGACACTTCATCGGTAATCCGTAGGCTCTCAACTGATCGTGAGCCCCTGCTTGTAGTTCAGGCAGATAGAGGGGAATTAGAAGCTCACCAATCCATGTTGGCATTACTGGAGAAATCCTCAGGCAAGCATTTTTGGTAATAAAAAAGCCCGCATAGCGGGCTTTTTTATTGTGCGATAGAAGTGAAGTAGCTGTTAGGATTTAGTGTTTTTGAATCTCATTAAATTGCGTAAACAACGCAAACCAGCGCAACAGCAGTGAGCACGATAGTGTATGGCAAAGCCATGATTACCATACGCCCGTAGGATAAACGGATTAACGGAGCCAGGGCTGAGGTGAGCAGGAATAAGAAGGCTGCCTGTCCATTCGGTGTGGCAACACTCGGAAGGTTGGTTCCTGTATTAATTGCAATGGCCAACTTGTCAAAGTGTTCACGGGTGATGTCGCCCGCAGTTAGGGCAGTCTTAACTTCATTAATATACACCGTGGCTACGAAAACATTATCACTGATCATGGACAGTATGCCGTTGGCCAAAAACAGTAAACCCGGTTGTTGTTCAGGCTTTTGTGATAGTACGAAGTGGGTAACCGGTTCAAACAGATGCTGTTGGTGAATCACCGCAACAATGGCAAAAAATACCACCAATAGAGCCGTAAAAGGCAGGGCTTCTTCAAAGGCGTGTCCAATTCGGGCCTCCTGAACAATACCATTGAAGGACGTCAAAAGCACAATGATCATCAAGCCGATAATACCCACTTCGGCAACATGAAAGGCCAATGCGAATACAAGCAGCAGAGCAACAATGCCCTGTACCCAGAGTTCAGCCACCTGTGCAGAGGTACGCTTCTTTTCTTCTTCTCTCGAATAGTTCAACAATACTTCACGCACTGCTATAGGAAGCTGGGCACCGTAGCCTAAGATTTTAGTTTTTTCCAAGAATACACAGGTGATAAGCCCAGCAAATAGGGTGGGGACAGTGACCGGCGCCATTTGCAGGAAGAATTGAAGAAACTCCCAGCCGGCTTTTTCGGCAATCAGTAGGTTTTGTGGCTCACCCACTAAAGTACAGACGCCTCCCAATGCAGTACCTACGGCACCATGCATGATAAGGCTGCGCAGGTAGGCCCGGAATTGGTCCAGGTCCTCCCGGTGGTACTCCACTACGTGTTCGTCATTCGAGTGATCATGGTCATGGTGGTGGTGGGGTTGCTGGGAGGCGACCCGGTGATAAACAGAGTAAAAGCCTACAGCTACCGCGATTAGTACAGCAGTAACTGTAAGTGCGTCTAGGAATGCTGAAAGTACTGCAGCTACTGCACAAAACAGTAGCGAGAGCATACTCTTTGAGTTCACGTGAATTAGGATCTTGGTAAACACAAAGAGTAAGAGACTCTTCATAAAGTAGATCCCGGCGACCATAAACATCAGCAGCAGGATAACTTCAATATTCTCGACTACTTCATGATAGACCGCATCTGTGCTGGTCATTCCCATAAGGACGGCCTCAATAGCGAGCAATCCTCCGGGTTGAAGTGGGTAGCACTTTAGTGCCATTGCCAGAGTAAAAATGAATTCAGCAATCAGTACCCACCCGGTAATAAAAGGGCCGCTGACATAAAGTATTACTGGGTTTAATAGAAGAAAGGCAGCTATTGTGAGTTTGTACCAATCCGGGGCTTCGCCGAGAAAATTATCCGCAAAGGCCCGGCCAAAACCGCTACCGGAAGCCGTCAGTGCATTGTTGTAAGTGTTCATCATTTACTTCCCTGGGTAACCCAGTGTTTGGGTCAAATTGAAGTGTCGGGTTGTCCCTGCCCTTTGCGGCATTTCGGGAAAGCCCTTAGCCGCGATCTTTCTTTCCCTTGTATTCAGCTGGTGAAGCTGATTGTTTTTTGGGCGTAAGCGCAAAAAAAGTGCACATCTGCACACTTGAAAGTAGCAAACGCTACTGGGTTTTCCGGAAAATTCAAGTAATTTAGGGGTTCAGAGGAGGTAGCAGAGGATTTGTCGAATATTCGGTGGAATTTATTGGCGGAAAGGTGGACTCTTTTCTCTATTGGTATAAATTGCCCTTTACTAGGCCAGAACCTTTTGTTTTGGTTATTTTTTGTTCGGTTACAGGAAGAGTGCAGCGGTGCAGTCAAAGAGTGAATTGCGCAAGATCAACATCACTTCTGTCAATGTGGTCAAGGATGAGCTGGTAGTAGCAGTAGATAACGCTACCTCTCACTTGGACAAATTTGCAGCAGATACCACCCAGAAGCAGTCACTGGAGCAATGCTTGGCAGCTCTTAGGCAAGTGAGTGGCGTATTGCAGATGGTGCAGCTCCATGCTGGAGAATTGCTTGCCCAGGAGAAAATAACTGCGCTCACCGAAGTGTTGGAAGGGCGACAGCAAGCCACAGAGGAGCTAATGGAAGCTCTGGGTAGTGGGCTTTATGTATTGGGCCGGTACCTCGATTTTGTGCAGAGTCGGGCCATAGCCAGGCCAGAATTACTGATCCCCTTTATTAATAACCTTAGGGCTGCGCGGTCCCAGCCGCCGGTACCTGAAAGCCATTTTTTTCGTTGTAACCTGGATGCCTCAATACCTGGCATGGGCGCCTCGGCAGTAATGTCCGAAGACTTGCGTAGTTTTGTCCGTAGGTTCCGGCATATGTACCAAGTTGGTCTCTTGGCATTATTGCGTGGCAAACCCCGCGGCCCGGCTTTCACCATGATGGCCCGAGCATTGGAGCGGATTGCGAGTATCACTTCTGGGCGTCCAAATGGGCGCCTGTGGGTCGTGGCTGGTGCCGCCCTGACAGGTATGGCTGCCTGTGAAATGCGTATTAGCCGTTCCAGGGTTATGGTATTCAGTATGTTTGATCGTTGGTTGCGTGCCCTGCAAAAGGAGTGTGACGCTGCTCTAGACCAGCCTGCACCCCCGATATTGCTGAAAGAATGCATCTATTGGCTTGCTCTGTCGAAGCCTGCTGAGGCTGGGAGTAAGCTTCTCGATATCTTTTCGGCAGAATCCCTTGAATATACTGAGGAAGAACTGGAAAGGGAGCGCGCGAGCCTGGGTGGGCCTGGTGCCACTGCAATTTCTGCTGTAGCTGGTGCACTGGATGAAGAGTTATCCAGTGTGCGCCGGATGCTGGATGATATTGAGCTGATCGGTATCTCCGATATCGATGAGAATGATGGACTAGCCAGCACCCTGAGACGCGTTGCTGGTACCTTGCAAATGTTGAACTTCAAGCGAGTGGGCGAGAGTCTGCGCAATGCCGTAGCTGAATACCAAAGTGCTGCAGGTGCAGGAGGTTCTGTCGCAGATTCAGCTTTACAGAAGCTCACCGGTCAAGTGTTGATGGTGGATAGTACTGTGCGGGCATTAAAGCAGAGTACCAATATTGATCTCGATGAGTACGGCCATGCGGATATTGCTTTTGAGCATAGCCAGCTGGCAGAGGCAGAGGTAGCAGTGCTTAAGGAGGCGGAAGCTGGCCTTGCGTTGATAAAGCGCGCTCTAGCTGCATATGCAGATTCCGGCTATGACCATGGCCATATCCGCAACGTCTCGACCACTCTTAACTCTGTGCGTGGGGGGTTGATCGTCTTAAACCTACAGCGCGCTGCTTCGGTGGTTGAAGGCTTATTTAAATTTGTTGAAACAGTGGTAGATCGCCACGATGCAGGTCCTGATGTTGAGCAGTCACTGGATATTTTCGCCGATGCTATTATCAGCCTTGAGTACTACCTTGGCGAGGTAAAGCTGCACCGTCAGGCCGATGTGCAATCCCTTAACCTCGCTGTGGAGAGCTTGGCTGCACTTGGTTATCCCGTAGAGACGGTTTAACCTGAATTAGGAGGCTCTTTTGGTCGAACGCTTTGAGCCCGCTGCAAATGTGTGGGCTACCCCAGATTTTTCCCAGCAAATTATTGTGGCTGAGGGGTTGGTGCTCTGTCGAGGAGACCAGTTTATCCATGAGATGGATATATTTTTGGCCGAGGCTGTAATTTCAAACCACTACCTTGGGGAGTTGGGAGGACAAAGTTGCGGTGTTCGTGTGTTATCCAGCCTGCTGGATATTCGCGGGCATGACTGGCGTAACCTGCGCAGTTTATTAACCTCCACAGACGAGCATTTATTTGCATTGGCCGGCCGCGCTCTACAGATCGCGCATTGGGACCGCGACCATCGCTTTTGTGGGCGCTGTGGGACCGCAACTCACTACCATTCCATCGACAGGGCCAGAACCTGCCCGAACTGCCAATTGACGGTTTATCCGCGAATTTCTCCCTGTGTCATTATGCTGGTCACTCGAGGAGAAGAGTGCCTGCTTGCCCGTCATGCGAATCGTAGAAATATCACCTATACCGCGCTTGCGGGTTTTATAGAGCCGGGTGAAAGCGCTGAGATAGCGCTCAAGCGTGAAGTTCGTGAGGAAGTAGGCTTAGAGGTAGGTAGCTTGCAGTATATCGGTAGCCAGCCCTGGCCATTTCCCGGCCAATTGATGTTGGGATATCTTGCGGCGTGGCAGGGCGGTGAGTTGTGTCCCGATCCGAATGAAATTGAAGAAGCACAATGGTTTCACTATAGATCGCTGCCGGAAATTCCACCTGTGCAGACTCTCTCGGGACAGCTGATTCACACTTTCGTGGAGCAGGTCGCGGCGGGAAAGTAGCCGTGGTTGTTCTAACGGCTCTGCTAAGAAGTATGGAGAACAATAATTTATGTACATCTTGATCACCTTTCTGATTGCCATATTGGCATTGCTGCTTGTTTTTTGGGGGGCGCGAGTACTGTTAAGTGGAAGCTGGGTGATGGGCTTTCTGCGAGGCTCGGCGGGCTTGATCTTTTTCGGTTTGGCCCTATGGATAGTCCTGGTGGCGGCCGATGTCTTCAGTTATCGCAATCTGGCTCAAGAGCACAGCGTCGGTATTGTCTCTTTCCGAAAGGTGGCCGATCAGCAGTTCGAAGTTAAATTCGCTGATGCCGATGGAATTTCTCAGAAATTTGAGCTGTATGGCGATCAGTGGCAGTTGGATGCGCGAATGCTGAAATGGCAGGGCCATTTGGCCCGTTGGGGCATTGAACCGGCATACAGACTGGACCGGCTGAGCGGGCGTTACCTAACCTTGAGGGATGAACGAGCCCGGGAGCGATCGGTCCACCAGATCGACGGCACCAATTACGGAGTGGATGTTTGGCGGTTTGTTAAAGGTTTTGATAAAAGCCTGCCTTTCGTTGATGCCGTTTATGGTAGCGCAACCTTTCTTCCTATGGAGGATGGAGCTGTTTACGATGTTCGAATCAGTCACAGTGGGTTATTGGCAAGGCCGCTGAACAAGCAGGCAACTTCCGCCCTGGATGGCTGGAAATGATATGAGTAATAAATTTTAATGTTGAAAGGTAGCAATCTGGAGTTTAAGTGGAATTTTTAATTGAGTACGGCCTATTCCTGGCAAAAATTGTCACAGTGATTGTGGCCCTAATGATATTGATAGGCTTTATTTTTGCCAATCGCGAACAGCTAAAGGAGCGTGTTCAGGGGCATATTAGTGTTACACGTTTGAATGACCGCTATGAGCAGTTCAAAGACACCCTGCTGGAAGCGGTCATGGAAAAGCACGAGTTTGCCCATCGCAAGAAGCAACTTGCGAAGGAAAAAAAAGCTGAAGAAAAGGCTTTAGTGAAGAGACATAAGGCTGAAGCAAAGAAGAAAGCAGCAAAAGAAATTGATAGCCAGAAGCAAGAAATAGGCACTTCAGAAGCTCAGGCAGAAAAATCTGAAAAAAGCATTGCAGTGTCCTCTGAGGATCGCAGACGTATTTTCGTAATGCATTTTAATGGCGATATTAAAGCAAGTGCGCTCTCCCACCTACGAGAAGAAATTACTGCGATCCTGCAGGTGGCAAAAACGGGAGATGAGGTGCTTCTTTGCCTGGAAAGTCCAGGCGGTATGGTTGCGAACTATGGCCTTGCGGCTAGTCAGCTGGCGCGTATACGTAGCGCGGGTATACACCTCACTATTGCAGTAGATAAAGTCGCGGCTAGTGGCGGCTATATGATGGCCTGTGTGGCTGATCGAATTCTGGCTGCCCCATTTGCGATGTTGGGGTCTATTGGTGTGCTCGCACAGCTCCCCAATTTTAATCGCTTACTTAAGCGTCATGATGTGGACTATGAGCTGTTTACTGCAGGAGAGTACAAGCGCACAGTAACAATGTTTGGTGAAAATACTGAAGAAGGCCGTGAGAAATTCCAGAGTGACCTGGAAGAGATCCACGTGTTGTTCCAGCATTTTGTCAGTGAATACCGACCCAGCCTGGATATTGCCAAAGTCGCTACCGGTGAAGTCTGGTTTGGGCAAAAGGCTTTGTCCCTTGGGCTTGTTGATGAACTCAAGACTTCCGATGAGTATCTGACTCATAGTGCAGAAGGTGCTGACCTTTATCAGGTGGAGTACAAAGAAAAGAAGAATATTGCCAAGAAAATGGGGCTGGCTGCTGAGGCAGGAGTAGAGTCCGCGATGACTCGTCTATTCTCAAAGTTAGCTGCTTGGCGGCATCACGCGCAATAAATAAGCACCTCAAGCAGGGTTGAAATCTTTGATAGACAGGAAATTTTCACATGAACAATTTCAGGGATGAAAGTTTCCGGGCAATAAGGGTAGAAGAGGTTGCCGTAGGTAAGTTCGACCAGCTTTTGGTTGAAAGGCAGGTCTGTGACCTGCCAGACAACCCCTTGTTGCTTGCAGTTTCCCATTCCTCTCTGAATTTCAAAGACGCGATGTCCGCATTTGGTAACCGTAGTATTACCCGGGAGTATCCCCATACGCCGGGTATCGATGCGGTAGGCAAGGTGTTGGAGGATCATAGTGGCACTTATAAACCCGGTACGGAATTGTTGGTCACTGGCTATGATTTGGGCATGAATACGCCGGGGGGCTTGGCAGAAATGATTGCCATCCCCCCCAAGTGGGCGTTGCCTCTTCCGCAGGGGCTTACTGCCAGGGAGTCAATGACTCTGGGTACGGCTGGCCTGACAGCGGCATTGTGTGTGGAGAAGCTCCTTGAGTCTGGTGCGGTCCCTGAGGATGGGGAGGTTCTGGTGACCGGTGCTACGGGTGGGGTCGGATCGATTGCAGTGGCACTGTTAGCTAAGCTGGGTTTCCGTGTGGCGGCGGTGACAGGTAAATTGGAAGCTGCGGATTTCCTGACTAATTTAGGTGCCTGGAAAGTTCTCGATAGGGATACCTTGGCTCCATTTGCCAGTAAATCTATGGCAAAGCCTCTTTGGGCCTGGGCAATAGATACTGTAGGCGGTGAAACACTTTTCAATGTGATTAAGTCATTGGCCTATGGTGGCGGTGTTGCTGCTTGTGGAATGGCCTCCGGGGCACAATTCCATGCCAACGTATTCCCCTTTATTTTGCGTGGCATCAGCCTTTTAGGTGTCGATAGTGTTGAGCTACCAATTGAAAAAAAGAGCGCGGTTTGGCAGCGGCTTTCGAGGGATTGGTATATCGGTAATCAGCTCCGCGGGATCGCTGAAGATATTTCTTTGGAGCAGGCGCCGGAGTTTCTTGCTCGTATTCATAGGGGGCATGGAATTGGCCGTTACGTGGTAAATATGTCCCTGTAAGCAGCTTAACTTTTCGGAATAATAATTACAAAATCCAGATTTTTAACTGAGTTGATTTATAGGCTGCATATAAGCATTGGTATTTGTTTGTCCGCTTTGTTTTCAATAGCATTTTGGTAAATGCTGTTATTGGCGGTCTATTTCTGTTGGAAGAGCACATTGTCTAAAGGTAACAACGAGTCTTCATTTCTCGATGAAAACAGCGCGCTGGTTCTCTCCGGTGGTGGTGCCCGTGCGGCATATCAAGCAGGTGTACTAAAGGCCTTGGCGGAGGTGGTACCAGAGGATAATCCTCGGCCTTTTAAAATTATCTGCGGCACCTCTGCTGGTGCGATGAATGCAATGATGCTGGCTTCCCATCCCGGCACCTTCAAAGAAGCCGTTGATAGCATGTGCTCTGTGTGGATGAGCCTCAGTGTTGAGCGCGTTTATCGTACTAGTTGGTGGAGCCTTATAGGCAATCTATTTTCAATTAGCCGATCATTACTTAACCAGGGGGTGGGGCGACAAAAACCTCTGGCACTTCTCGATAATTCACCTCTGAGAAAATTGCTTAAGGAAGTTATCGACTTTCGCAATATTCAGAAAAATATCGATGCTGGGCATTTACATGCCACTTGCATTAACGCACTTTCCTACAGTGAAGGTGAGTCAGTCAGCTTTTATCAAGCTGCCGATGGCGTGAAGAGTTGGCAGCGCTTTAGGCGATTTGGTGTGCCTACCGAGCTAACCGTGGATCATTTACTCGCATCAGCAGCTATTCCAGCAATCTTTCCCGCTGTCAGAATTGAAGATATTTATTTCTGTGATGGTGCCATACGTCAAATGGCCCCGATCAGTCCCGCTTTGCACCTTGGTGCAAAGCGGGTGTTTATTGTAGGTGTATCGGATAACCGCTCCCCCATACACTGGGGTAGCCGGCGCACTGACAGGCAAATGCATTCTCCTTCAATGGCCCAGATAGCCGCCCAGTGGTTCAACGCTGCCTTCATTGACAGCCTTGAGGGGGATTTGGAGCATATGGATAGGGTCAACAGCTTGTTGGAATCTGTAGAAAAAGAGAAATATTCTGATTTGGCGCCTTTGCGCCCGGTAGAGTCTGTGGTGATTGAACCCTCGCAAAGCCTTGCCTGGCTGGGAGGGAAAAAGCTGCAGTTTCTTCCCCCTGCGCTGCGCTGGCTATTTCGCTCCACAGGTGCCACCAGTGCCGGAGGCGGTGTATCAGCTGCCAGCTATCTGCTCTTTGAAAGACCTTATATAGAGGAATTGATTGAGCTCGGATATCAGGATGCAATGTGGGAAAAGGATAAGCTAAGTCATTTTTTGCGGCCTGTAACAGAAGTTATCGAAGGTCGTAAGGGCTTGTTTGGAGTTCGAGGGAAAGATTCGGAAGGTACCCCAAATGATAACGCTCGGGAATAGCTCCAATAGCCAGTAGTTAATATCGCAAGGGAACGTTGAGAAGTATTCGGTCGATAAAAGTGGTTTGTTTCGCTATGCGTGAATTTACTGGTTGTAACAAATTCCTATCTGACCGTTTTGTTGGTTAACGGTTGCGCTTATTGGCTTATCTCTCTTGCACCTCTTGAAGTGTTCACTTGTTATGTTGGAAGTCTACATGCTTTTGTTAGTGCGCCTTCTGTGGTTGGCTTCTCAGGGTGGTGTTTTTAACTTTTGATGACGCGGTTGTGGGGGTTAATCTTGCCCGGATATTGTAAGACTAGGGCTTTTGATGAACACCCCATTAAGTAAGTTAATGAGGAATTGACTGCGCCTATTCAGGTATGCAGAATTGCTGCCTTTGTACATTTGTACCATAAAATTGGGGTCATTGGGGAAGCCAGATGTTTCATTTGAGCAATAGTAATGCAGTTCAGTACGTATTTAGATGGCTTATTTTGTTGGTCTGTATACTGCCTTTATCGCTCAAGGCTTCAAGTTTTGATTCCCAAGGCCAAGCTATTTATTTAAAGGATATAGATGGTGACGGTGACCTGGATTATTATGTCATCAGCAATAGTCGATACTTAATTTTACATGGAGATATTGCCACCCCGATTGCCTTGCCTCCCAGGCCTTCATACGTGATTTTTGCTGATGGAACTATTGCTCCGTATAGCGTGCCAGAAGATGAGCTGACGGGATTTACAAGGCTTGAGGAAAATATTGACTTCTACTACGGTGATTTTGATGGTGATTCTGTAGTAGATATCCTGTTCAGGAGCCAAAATACTAACGAGCCACCTTTTGTAGTGGTAGGTGTTTCTGGTGATGAGGTTCCGACTTCTGTTGTTTCATATTCGCGCTCTAGTGACCTCTCTGAATTACTAGCTGAATCTAATAATACGTTCTATGTTGATGACATTGATGGGAACGGACAGGACGATCTGGTTCTTAAAGGCAGAAAAGAATATCTCGTAGATACTGCCTTCCTTTCTAACGGAAGTCTTCCATCGATTGAGCAGGATATTGTTTCTTCGGGCGTAAAGACCCCCACAATGGCCGGTAGCTCTGCTGGTCAGTTCAGGGTTAATGAGTCAGGTAGTGCGACTTATTCACTTGCTATAGCAGCAGGGGTGGGTACTGCCGGTGTTGTCCCTCAATTATCTTTAAATTACCAAGGTAATACAGGTAATGGGTTACTGGGTAATGGGTGGTCTATTGGGGGGCTTTCCGGAATTACCCGTTGCCGACAAACATTGGCCACGGACGGAAAAGCTTTACCTATCAGCTGGAGTCCTTCGGACAGGTTTTGTCTGGATGGCCAAAGGCTAATTAATGTTTCCAGTAAATCTTATGGTGCGGACGGCGCACAATACCGTACTGAGATCGAATCTTTTGTAAAAGTCACATCTCACGGCAGTATAGGAACGGGTCCTGCCTACTTTACCGTTGAAAGAAAAGATGGCTCAACCAGTTGGTACGGTAATACAGCCAACTCAAAGTCTTATGCCAATGTGTCAGAAGGTAAGGTTCTCTCATGGATGCAGAACGAATTTCAGGATAGCGTTGGAAATAGGATTGAATTCGAATATGAAGGTGATTCTGATAGTGGGAAGCGAATCCACGAAGTAAGATATGCATATGGAGCAGGAGCTAATGCGGCTTCAGTCCAGTTTACTTATTCGGATAGGCCTGATTACTTACAAGCTTATACTGCCGGGTACCTTTTTAATACAACGAAACGGCTTTCCAAAATTACGTCTGCCGCTGATGGCAATACCCTGCGTGAATATAATATTAATTACCAGCTGGTAGCTGATAATATATCCAAGAATCAGACCTCCCTTATAGATAGTATTCAAGAGTGTGTAGGCAGCAATTGCTTGCCGGCACTCTCATTTGAGTGGTCTCAGTACTCCTTAAATTACGGAACTTCCAGTGGATCTGTTGATTTTACGGCAAACAAGAGCCGCTCTTTAAGAGACTTCCAATTTGGCGACTTCAATGGCGATGGATACCAAGATGTTGTTTGGTTGGAGATGGATACTGATAGTGCGAGTGATCAGGATCATCAAATTAAGTATGCATTATCAAATGGCGCATACTTAGCTCCTGCCACTTATTCAAATGGCCAAAAATATTTATTCTCCGGGGCAAATGCAAACGAGGATATCAGTATTGCGGTTTTAGATTACAATGCTGATGGCCGCTCAGATATTGCTGTATACGATGACCGCTACACCAGTAAAACTTGGCATGTCTACCTTTCTACTTATGTGGATTCCCAGTGGAAGCTTTCATCCGATCCTATTGATACCGGAGTAGGAGAGAGGGATGGTGTCTTTGTCGATGTCAACTCTGATGGTCTGTCCGATTTGGTTGTGGTGGGTGGATCAACTTTACTAGTCTATCCCTTACGGGCTAGCTCGGATCCAATTAGTTCCAAGACTTATTATCGGTTCGGCTCAGCTAAAAGCTATTCCTTAGAGTTGCCTTCCGGTAAATCCATAAGCCGTTTGACCAACTCTCCATTGAAAGCAGCTACTGCGGATTTCAATGGGGATGGTAATGTTGACATTCTGATTGCTTTGGAGAGACCTTATGTTAGCGGTTGTAAGGACCCTGACAATAAAGTGGTGGACTTGGATTTTTGCCTTGATGAAAATGGGGATTTGAAAAGCGGTTTTAAATATATGTATTCGGCAGGACCCTCTGGGCATGCGGCTTTTGTATTTAACGCTGAAACAGATAGCTACGACCTTTTTGCAAGCCTGGGAGGTAATACTGCAAAGTCTCATGTCGCAGCGGACTTTAATGGTGATGGTTTAACTGACCTGCTATTGCAGGAATCTTCTTCGTCAAATCTTTATCTCAGTACTGGGGAACAACTGGTAAAAGTAACCCCTAGCAGGTTTGCTTCAGAGCAAGCCGGAGCTCTGGACTATAACCAGGATGGGATGCTGGATGTTTACTGGCCTGATCATGATGCGGGATTGTTGCGGATAGAACTTTGGGATCCCCAGACTTCCAGCTTTGGAAAGTCTATCTTTATTCAGACTGTACCCAATAATGACGATTACCTACACATCTTTGCTGATATCAATGGGGATAATCAGCCGGATTATCACAAGATAAGCGATGAAGGCTTTTTAACATCCTATGTATCCAACTATGGGAACTCTGCAAATAGGGATATTCCCAACAAGGTATTAACCAAAATTGACAATGGGCTGGGTAATACCACTGATATCTCCTATACCAGCACCATTAGGAGTTGGTTCTATAGTCGCCTTGAAATGTCGAAAACCCTTGAAGGTAAGGAGTGTACTACTACTCCGTCTGAGAGAGATGAGAACGGCGTAGAGATCCCCGGAAGTACATATTGTTATCTAAAGCAGGCCGCTAACACGGCGGACTTTTATACTGCACTGAATGGTCCATGGGTCCTTCCGGAGGATAGTGTCACCCTAGGAAAAGATGCACCGGTTCTCGATGTGTTGATACCGATGTACTTAGTTTCTAAAGTGGAGAGTACTTCTCCAGCTGCCGGCTCCTCTCCCGGTGCTGTTGATTTCACGGCGAAAAGTGCTGTTTCATATGAATACGCACAGATGAAACTGCAGGCTGCTGGGCGAGGGATGCTGGGCTTCCAGAAGATCTCCACAACTGATGAGCAAACGGGTGTAGAGACATCCACTTACTACCGCCAGGACTACCCGTTCACTGGTATGCCCTTGCAGACTGAGGTTCGATCTGCCTCAAAGGCATTGATACGAAAGGCTGCCAATACCTGGAGCTTGAAGGGTTGGAATGGTTCTGACACCTCTGTGTATCCTTATCAGCCATTTCTAGAAAAGGTAGTAGAGGAAACCTATTCTCTTGAAAATAACGGAAGTTCACATGGTGAGCACCTGCAAACCGTTATTACAGAGAATAGTTATGATAATGATGGAAACGTTACCTCAATAAAACTGAGAACTATTGATGAGGCCACTGGTGAGCAGTTTATTAAAAATACACTCAACTGCTTCGGCGGTTCTATGGCTGCCCATCCGAGCTCACTTTGTTCCGGTGGTACTGATTGGGAGTCAGAAAAGGGGCGCTTGAGCTTTACCAGGGTAATCAACAGCCGCCCGGGCCAGGCAGATCATGTTCGTGAATCTGCCTTTACTTATCATACCGTTGGAAGTTTAAAGGGCCTGCTCCTTACTGAGGTTGTTGAGCCAAATAATGCTGAGTTTACGCAAACCACTACTTATGAATATGATGGCTTCGGTAACATTCAGAAGAAGACTTTGAGCGCAGAGGGTGAACAGAGTCGCTATACACGGACTGTTTATGATATTTCTGGGCGTTTTGCGAATAAGAATTACAATAGTCTTGAGCATTTAACAGAAGAAGTAATCAGTCGAAATGCATATGGAGCGCCCCTGGAAGTTCATGGGCTGAATGGCTTTAAGAGTTACTTTAGCTATGACGTGTTGGGCCGTGAGACTTATCGCTACGATAACTCTGGAGCGGATGCACGAACTCAATATTCACTCTGTGGTTCAGGTTGTATTACCGGTGCAAAATATAAGGTTGTAAAAAGTAACAGCACTGGATCTACCTCTGTCGAGTATATGGATGCGCTTGGAAGAGCAATTCGTACAGAAACTCAGGGTTTTGATAAAACTATTTATATTGACCAGGAATATGACAGTCTTGGCAGGGTGAAATATGTCAGCGAGCCTTACTTTTCTGGTAATGGCCGGGTTTGGAGTAAGACTGAATATGACCTGTTAGGGCGAGCAGTAAAAGTTACTGCACCTGATAGTTCGCAGTCCTCAGTTATTTATGATGGTCTCACGACTGTTACAGTAAATGATAAGGTTCAAAAGAAAACAGAGAAGAAAAATGTTCTCGGGGAGTTGGTAGAAGTTATTGATGCGCTTGATGGTCGTATCAGCTATGAATACGATAATCAGGGCAATCTTCATAAAGCCCACTCTTGGGGACTAACAAATTCGGCAGGAACACATGTTGAAGAGAATGATGGCCTCACCTATCCAATTTCTGTTGTAATTTACTACGATGATTTGGGTCGCAAGACCAGGATGTATGATCCAGATAAGGGTGAGTGGTCCTATACCTATACCAAGTATGGCGAAATCGAAACCCAGACCGATGCCAATGGTCATAAGGTCGAGTTCACTTATGATACTTTGGGGCGCAAAAAAACTCGTATCGATCGCCGCAATGGCAGCACTATTACCGGTAATGTAACTTGGCATTACGATACCGCCAGCAATGGGGTGGGGCAGCTCGAGTTGGTGGAGGACTCCATTAGCGGCTACCAAGTGCTCTATCAGTACGATGGTATTGGCCGTAACAATACACAACTGGTGGATTTCGATGGTACTGGCCCGCAAGTGGCTTATGTGACTACCACAGAGTTTGATAGTTATGGGCGTGTATCCAAAACGTATGATGCTCTGGATGACTTGTTATCCAGTGGTCAGTCTGGTACTGAAAACCATTACAATAACTATGGGCACCTTGAGAAGATCACCGATCTGGGTTCGGGGGATTTGATCCAGCAGGTGCTGGAACATACTGCCCGTGGCCAGTTAAAACGCCAGCTATTGGGTAATGGTGCAACGAATGCCTACGGATATGATAGCGAGACTGGGCGTTTGCTGACTCAGACCTCAGATGTATTGGGGGTATTCGGTGTTCAGAATATTCGTTACAGCTGGGATACACTTGGGAATTTGAAAAGTCGCCATAACCAGAGCGGCAGTAAAGATCTGAGGGAAAGCTTCTGCTACGACGCCTTAAATCGGCTGGTGAAGAGCCATATCGGCTCGGGTGACTATAACTGCTCAGGATTGGCCTCTTCTCAGCAGGATCTGCGTTACAACGCTATCGGTAATATTGTCTATAAAGCTGGCGTTGGCGATTACACATACGGAAATAATGCGGGCCCACACGCTGTTACCTCTGCTGGAGGTGTCGCCTATCGCTATGATAACAATGGCAATATGATTTCCGATGATTTTGATGGTGGTCGTAAAATTGAGTACACCACCTTTGATAAATCAGAGCGAATCGAGAAGGGAAATCATATAACCGAGTTTCTCTATGGTGTGGAGCGATCTCGCTATTACCGTAAGGATACCAATAGCACAACTGGTGAAGTCACTGAAACCTGGTATATCGGCAACATCGAGCGTATTGAAAAGTCCTCCAACCCTGGTGAAATCCAGTGGAAGCGTTACCTTGCGGGGACAGCGATCTATACCCTGACTACAAACTCTAACTATGCAGTACAGTCGACAGAAAAAGTATTCCAGTACCTGGATCACCTGGGCTCAGTAGACCTGCTCACCGATGAGGGCGCAAATGTAATTCAGCAAATGTCCTTCGATGTGTGGGGGCAGCGCCGCAATTCTTCGGATTGGAGTGCACTGAGCCAGTCTAGCCTAGCTGGCTTTGATACAGTCAATACTACGCGGGGATATACCGGCCATGAGATGCTGGATGCAGTAGGGCTCATTCATATGAATGGGCGTATCTACGACCCAAGGCTGGGGCGCTTTATGCAAGCGGATCCGTTTGTCCAGGCGGCAACGGATACCCAGATGTATAACCGCTATTCCTATGTGCGTAATAATCCCCTGAATGCTAGTGATCCTAGTGGTTATTTTCTGTCTATCCTGATAGACCAAGTTATAATCAAATCTCTGCCGGCCCCTGTAGCAGATATGGTTCAGTTATTTGGATCAATTATTACTAGCATATACTGTGGGCCTTGTTCGATAGCTTTTAATGCCTATTTTTCAGCTCAGCGTGGCTATGCTGCTACCGGTGATTTCGGTGCTGCCATGAAAGCAGGGCTTGTTTCCGGTGCGAGCTCGGCGGCATTTTACGGTATCAGTAATGCAGCTGGCCTTACTGGAGGAGAGCGTATCTTTGTTTCGGCTGCGGTAGGCGGAATAGTTTCTGAACTCCAGGGGGGTAAATTTGGACACGGCTTTGTATCTGCAGGTTTATCAGCCTGGGCGGGTCAAAGTGAGACTTTCGGGGGGGGGGGTGGTCCCACACCGGAGGGAGCAATTGTGGCAATGCTTATTGGAGGTACGTCTACTGCAATCTCGGGTGGGAAATTTGCAAATGGGGCGGTTACTGGAGCTATGTCATATGTAGCTTCTTCCATCAGGCAAGTGGGGACTGAAGGAGATGGAACTGTACCAACACCTTCCCCTGTTTTAGCTGGTAATAAAGAAAAGAGAATGGCTCTTGATGCAGAACTGGCGACAATTAATGAGAGTGCTGCACAAGAAATAGCAGATAATCCGGATGGGGTTGCTCAATGGCTGCATGACAAAGCTTACGGGATTTCCACAAGATATAAAGTGGAGCTTGGTGCGGGAGTTCGTAAATATGGGGATGGGTATGGTTTTGATCAAGTGGTAACAAGCTATCATATTGATAGTGTTTCCATTGGTAGAACTCCAAGAAGTGCTGGTTGGGCTGGGAGGTGGCATACTCATCCAGCTTCAGCCAGCAAGTTTCATTCTTGGGATTTAAGATACCCTATAATGTTTGGGGTTAATGGGTATCTTTCGAATCAACAGAGTTTATATAAGTTTAATTGGTCCTCATTCAATAACGCAATGAGCAAAGCACTACCTGTTTCTGCAACTAATGCACAAATAGGGAGATTTATCAAAGACGTAAAATCTAACGGAGGAGCCCCCTATGTCAGTGAGCTCTAAACTTTCGGTTTTATTACTATTCTTTTGTAGTAGTGCTCTCGGATATGAGAGTCTAACCACTGAGGTTAATTTTTTCTCTTTAATGGCATCTCCGGCAAAATATAAAAATAGAGATGTTGATGTGGTTGGTGTGCTGGGGCTCGGATATGGACGAGAAGGGCATCTCTATTTCTCGAGGGAGCAGTATGAGGCAGGTATTACAAATAATGCCATTAAGGTAATCCTCCCAAAGGGGTTTCAATGCTCCGGGAGCTGCGGAAAATACTATCTTTTATCCGGTACGGTGAGGGTCGACAATGGAGGGCAGTTAAGGTTTATAGATGATGTGCAGTATATTGTTTGGGCTGGTAATTATCTGTGGCCGGCTGAGAGAAAGATAGAAGAAGAGAGTGATAAGTAGGTTTATATTTGGTGGTAAATGATAGTGCCAGTTGAGTGTTATAGTAAGATGTTTAGGGCTCTCAGGTTTTTCTGAAGCCCTTTCTCCATTCCTTATTGCTTTCCCTATATATAATAAAAAACAATTACCGCATACGTAGTCTGACAAATTCAGCTGCACTACCTATGCAGGAATCACTTGTCTGAAAGTCGATGGTACGGTTTGCCGCCTGTGCTGCTAGGGCGATAGAGAGCGCGTGGGAACAGTAAGAATTTTCCGTTGAACAGGCTATGATGGCATTGTACTTGGCGCAGGACGGTTGCTTATTCATTGATTCCATTAAGTGGATATAAACCATATTGCCACTAAGAGCCTCTACCAGGCGAACAGCCTTATCTTCGTCATCCAGTGCAACGGCGCCGGTGGAGATGGCTGATAATACACACAGGCCGGCTAATTTTTTGATTGTGGTTTTGAGTTTCATTTTTTACTCGTTAGTAGTTGGTTTTTCTGTAATTGGTTATTGGAATTTTGCTGGAAAATTGGCATTACGAGCTAATAGAGGGTTCTCGGTTGCCCAAGTCTTTAATTGGTGAGAATCCAGTTTAACTTACCCAGTAGTTCTGAAAATGTCCCTCTAGGTGTCATACTAATCTCAAATACCGTTTCACTTATCGGGTGCATAATTTTAAGTTTGGATGCATGCAGTAACAATCGTGTGCAATCATATTGTCTGGCAAAAAACCGGTTGTGTGAAGACTTCCCATATTTGGGACAACCGATAAGTGGGTGGTGGATATGCTTGAAGTGCCTGCGGATCTGGTGGCGGCGGCCGGTTTTTAGTTGGATTTCAACCAGGGAGTAACGGCTGGTGGGGTATCGATCTACTTCATAGGGTAGCTCAACGGTATCCAGTCGGCGGTATAGGGTGATTGCTGACTTGCGTGGTAGATCAGCTTTGGGGCGCTTGCGTTGATGTTTGAAATCTGCGACAGGTGGTAAAGGGTAGTCGATAACTCCCTGTTCAGGGCAATAGCCCCGGCATACCGCGAGGTATTCTTTGACGGAGTTTTCGCTTTCCAGCTGTTCCTGTAAAAGGGTGGCCATCTCACTACTCTTGCCAAAGATAATAATCCCAGAGGTAGGCTTGTCCAGGCGATGTACAGGGTAAAGGTGGTGACCGCTCAAGTCCCGCAGGTATTGAAGTAAAATACGATTTTCGTTGCGGTCTATTTCTGAGCGGTGCACGAGCCAGCCCTCTGGTTTAAATGCTGCCAGAAGGTGGTCATCCTCAAAAATGATTTCAGGTTCGTTGTTCATCCGCTAATAATATTTACCATATCGCAGGGGCATTGTATGGCGGTATGGCAATCATTGCATCTGGAAATATTTAGCTGCCTTCTTTTAAAGTTGTGGGAAATAATTTTCTAATAAATAATAAAGTTTAAGGTTGACATACCTAAATTAGTGAATAAACTGCAGGGGTAGTTTAGTAACCACCTAGTTAAACGTGGACAGCAACCACGAAGGAGCCATGAAATGCGAAATGTGGATATTAACAACCTGTTTTTTTGATCGCTTTTCATGTGCACTTGCTTGAAAAGTGATTGAGCTTTTCAAGCCGGAATTCTCTAGAGCCCTGGCATTTGCCGGGGCTTTTTTGTTTAGGGCTTTGGAGAGCTTTTAATGATTTATTGGATCAATCCAAGGACTCTATATGCCTGTAAAAATTGTACTTAATAAAAACGCATCTTCAGGTAGTGTGCCGGTAAAAATATTTACCGATAAGGTTGAGCCGGCTGCTTTAGAACAGCTAAAGAATATTGCTCAATTGCCCATTATTCATTCCCATGTGGCGGCATTGCCGGATGTTCACTTGGGGCGAGGGGCGACAGTTGGTTCGGTGATTCCTACGTTTAGTGCAGTCATACCATCCGCAGTAGGTGTGGATATTGGCTGCGGCATGAATGCGGTGCGAACTTCGTTGCATGCCCATCAGTTGCCAGACAGCCTAAAAGCATTGCGGGAGGCCATTGAGGTGAAAGTACCCGTTGGACGGGGTCGTCATAAGATGATTACTGCCAGGGAATCTGCCTGCAAAATTTTAGCTCCCGGTGTAGATAGGTTGTTTGAAAAGCATCCTGGGCTTATGAAGAAGTTGCGTCAGCCCCAGAAAACCTGGGTTACCCAAATGGGGACATTGGGTGGAGGCAATCACTTTATTGAAATTTGTCTGGATGAGAGTAATGCGGTGTGGGTGATGCTACATTCCGGCAGCCGAGGTATTGGTAGTGCAATTGGAGAGCATTTTATTCAATTGGCACGCCGGGATATGGCTGGAAATATGCAAAATATGCCAGATAGGGACCTGGCATATTTTTCTGAGGGAAGTAGCCACTTCAATGATTACATTGAAGCTGTAAATTGGGCACAGGAGTACGCCAGGTTAAACCGGCAGGAAATGATGAAGCTTGTGTTGAATAGCCTGGGGGCTTACGTGCCGAAGTTTACCTTAACGTCAGAGGCTATTAACTGCCACCATAATTACGTAGTGCGCGAGCGCCACTTCGAACGGGATGTCTATGTGACACGTAAGGGGGCGATCAGTGCCCAAAAGGATCAGATGGGGATTATTCCCGGTTCGATGGGGGCGAAATCATTTATTGTTCGTGGGCGTGGGAATCCCGAATCCTTTTGCTCCTGTGCCCATGGTGCTGGCCGTAAAATGAGTCGCACCTCGGCTCGTCAGCGATTTACTCGAGGCGATCTTGAGTCTCAGACGCATGGCGTAGAATGCAGAAAGGATAAAGGTGTGATTGATGAGATACCCGCTGCCTATAAGGATATTGATGAGGTGATGAATAATCAGCTGGATTTGGTTGATGTGGTACATACGCTGCGCCAAGTGATTTGCATAAAAGGGTAGGCTTGACTGGTTCACCCTTTATGAGAACTTTGAAAAATAATGGATTTTAATTTTATGAGTGCTATTGAATTCAATTTGACAATGAATTTACCTGTCGAGTTTCCTCGGCTTTTATCGTTGATTAGGCAAGGCCAAATACTATGAAAAAATACACCCCTAAGAAAGTCGCCAAGCCTCGTAATTACGTGGCTTGTAATCCACTGCTAAAAAAAGGTGGTGCCCACACTAAGGCTAAGTCGGGCGCTCGCTTTAAAAGTAAGCAAAAAATGTTAAAGGAGGCGCGGGAGCGGAGTAGCTCCCGCGATTATTTGAGGCTATTTCACTTCCTTGACGCCTCCCTGCAATTTGCTCCCCTCTAACCCTGGTTTCTCTTTTTACTGATCGGCTTGTGGCCAACTAGGTAGCGGTTCTAGGTAGACCCAGCGTTTTTTATAGAGCTTAAATAGTGATATCTCATGGATCACATGCTCTTGATCATTCTCCGTATACCAGGCTTTAAATTCCACTACAGACTTCTTCAGCCCTGCTTTGCTTTTAATAACTTCGAGGCGTGTCCATTGAGTCTCCAGATCGTCCGCATTGAGACCCGGGTAAGTTTCTGGGTGCCATGTTTTTCGTAGGTATGCCAGGTTTCCCATCGCATAGGCACTGTAGCGACTGCGCATCAGGGATTCCGCCATTTTCGGGTAGGCCTGCCCAGACAGGTAGAGGTTACAGCAGGCTTTGAACTTTTTTCCCGAGCCACAAGGGCAGGGCTGTTCCGTCATAAATTACTCCAGTTTCAAACCGCATAAGAGTCCAGCTGGTCATCATGGGCTTTGTAAACACTTTTTAACCTTGCTTGACGCTGGCAGAGGGTAGCATGGCTTGACGTTTTCCTGGGGGGCGGTAAGATACCGACCAGCCGGTTGGTTTGGTTGAAGATGCCTGGGAGGTCATGTGTCGAGAGTCGACAAAGCTGCCATAGTCCGTGCGGCGGAAGAGGTAGTTCGAGAAAAAGGGGCGCGAAAGCTCACCCTGGACGCAGTTGCTGCCCAGTGTGGTTTGAGTAAGGGTGGGCTTATCCATCACTTTCGTACCAAACAGTCACTGCTGAAGGCGATGCTGGAGGCCGCGATTGCCAGGGAGGATGCCAGTGCAGAGACTTTCGCCGCCGCTGGTGACGATGTGTTGGCGTCACGGCTTAAAGCGATTTTCGAGCTGATGGAAGATGATGAGGGGCTGCCGCGAGCGTTGATTGCGGCAGTCGCAGAAGATCCCGCCCTGCTTGAGCCGGTCAAGTGTAACGTTATCGAAATGCGCGGTGAAATTGACAGCTCATACGGTGACCCTGAACTTGCCCAGTTATTGATTCTTGCTGCCCAAGGTATGTTCCTGGGGCGGGTGCTGGGCGTTATGGAGTCCGAGGACCCAATGTTTTCCCGCCTGCGCGAACGGCTGCTGATGTTGTCGGCAGAGCTTACCTGAATACCTGATCTTCAGTTAAATAATTTATTGGATAGTGAAATATGAAATTGTCGGTAAATTCTCGTATCTCCCTTGCCTTGGTGGTAGCGACAGCGGCGATTCTTGCGGGGTGTTCTGGTTCTGAAGCGGATGAACAGCAGGTTGAGCGCTTGTGGCCGGTAAAAGTGGCTACGGTCACCAATGTGGCGGAAGTGGCGGATCGCCAGTTTGCCGGTCGTGTAAAGGCGGTCCAGAGTGTGGATCTCTCCTTCCAGGTTGGTGGCAAGTTAGACAAGTTGAGTATCAGGGAAGGGGAAATTATTCCTAAGGGAACCCTGATTGCCGAGTTGGATGATCGGGATTATCGCCGTCGAGTGAAGGAAGCCAAAGTAAACGTGGAGTTGCTGGAAAAAACCTTGAAGCGGCAGCGCTCCCTGGCGGGATCGAAGGTCATTTCTCAGCAGCAACTGGATGAAACAGAAAGTAACTTTGATCTGGCAAAAGTAACATTGGAAAAGGCAGAACAGGATTTGGCCTATACCCAGTTGCGAGTGCCTTTTGATGCATTGGCAACTCGACAGTTGGTAGAGAATTACACCAATGTGCAGCCGGGCCAGGCAATTGTTCGGTTGCAAAACATCTCTGAGGTGCGTATTCAGATTTCTGTGCCGGAAAAATTGTTGGCTACAGGAAATGAAGATCAAATCAGCTCTATCACAGCGGAGTTCGAGTTCCTACCCGGTCAAAAGTTTGAACTCAAATACCGTGAGCACCAGGCTGAAGCCGATAGTGTAACCCAGACTTATGTGGTTGAGCTGGGTATGCCCCGCCCCGAAAATGTACAAATTCTTCCAGGCATGACAGCTCGTGTGAACGTAAAGCTGAAAGAAGCTACCGGGGATTTCTGGATTCCATTGGCAGCAGTACAGACTGGTGCTGAAGGTAATCCATATGTGTGGCAGATTAACGAAGATCAATCAGTATCCAGGGTACAGGTGGCGCTTGGCCAGACCAATGGAGAAGCGGTTCAGATTACGGATGGTCTCACCCCTGCGATGAAGCTGGTGGCTGCGGGAGGTCAACATCTTTATGACGGTGCAAAAGTACGCAACTATGCACAACGTTAATTTTCAAATGACCTCAGGCCCTGGCAAGAGTGGGGAAGTATCGTGAAGATTTCTGATGTATTTATTCAGCGTCCAGTGTACAGCTGGTTATTGATGCTGATCTGTCTTGTAGGTGGGATCTGGGCATTGTCGGATATTGGCCGACTAGAAGACCCAGCATTTACCATTAAAGAAGCGCGGGTATTTACTCTCTATCCGGGCGCAAGCGCGCAGCGGGTAGAAGAGGAGGTAACGGAAAAATTAGAGGTTGCGATCCAACAGATGGGACAGCTGGACAAAGTGACCTCAACTTCCAGTCCGGGCATGTCGGAAATTCGCGTCCAGATAAAGGATCAATACGCTTCGGAAGAGCTGGCGCAAGTCTGGGATGAACTGCGTCGCAAGGTTAACGATGCCCAGCGTGAGTTGCCCAGTGGCGCCATGCAGTCCGTGGTTAATGATGACTTCGGCGAGGTTTATGGTATTTACTATGCGGTAACCGGTGATGGTTTTTCGCTGACAGAAATGCGCGAAATTACTAAAGCAATTCGTCGCGAGCTACTGAGTGTTGAGGGGGTAGCGAAGGTTTCCCGCTCCGGCATTATCGATGAAGTGGCCTATTTGGATATAGACGAATCGCGCCTTGCTCAGTTCGGCTTCTCGCTTGATGACCTGGCCCAAGTACTGCAGGTGGAAAGTTCCACCCAGCGTGTAGGTGAAATAGAAGGTCAGGACCTCCGAACTCGTATCGTGGTCGACAATCCAGCCAGTGATCTTGAATCCGTTCAGAATATTCTCGTGGGTGTACCGGGCTCTACTGCGATGTTGGCAGTACGGGATATTGCGGATGTATCCCTCGGTTATGACGAGAACCCGAACTTTATTGCACGATTTAATGGTAAGCCGGCCATTTTGATTGGTGTGGCCGGAGCTGAAAATACAAATATCGTAAACGTGGGAACGGCAGTGGAAGCCAAGCTCAATGAGCTTAAGCTGGGTTTGCCTCTCGGGGTAGAAATCCAGCCGGTTTATGAGCAGCACAAAGTGGTTGAGGAGAGTGTCGACGGTTTTCTTTTTAACCTGATCTCCTCGGTAGTGATTGTTACTCTGGTCCTATGCCTATTTATGGGTTGGCGCTCAGGTGTAGTAGTTGGTGTGGTACTGGGGCTGACCGTGCTCGGTACTGTACTGATTATGAACCTGTTTGGTTTGAACCTTCAGCGAATTTCCCTGGGTGCCCTGATTATCGCCATGGGTATGTTGGTAGATAATGCTATTGTAGTTGCTGAAGGCATGCTGATGGGGGTGCAGAAAAAAGAAGCACCACAGAATGCTGCTCGCCGTGTAGTTCGCCAAACTTTCTGGCCACTTTTAGGCGCCACCATTATTGGGATCATGGCTTTCTCCGGTATTGGCCTTTCCGATGATGCCACCGGTGAATTCCTCTTCTCGCTGTTCGCTGTGATTGGTATCTCACTATTGTTGAGTTGGATTTTGGCAATCACTATTACTCCTTACCTTGGCTACCACTTGTTCAAGCCGGGTAAGAATGCTGATAGTGAAGACCCTTACAGTGGCCGTTTTTACCGTATGTATGCGGGAGTCCTATCCGGTGCCCTGAATCGCCGGGGGGGCACTATCGCTTTGCTGGTTGTCGTGACCATGGTCAGTTATTTTGGCTTTGGTTTTGTCAAGCAGGGTTTCTTCCCTAACTCCAATGCTCCGCTTTTCTACGTGAATTATCTCCTGCCCCAGGGCAGTGATATTAATCGCACAGAAAATGCGCTGCAAAAAGCTACAGACTATTTATTGGTGCAGGAAGAAGTAGTTTCGGTGACTGCGGTTGCCGGTAGCGGTGCGGACCGCTTTATGCTGACCTATGCCCCAGAGCCACCTAATTCTGCCTATGGCCAGCTGATTGTGCGCACAGAGGATCGCGAGCAAATTGCTGGCCTGATAGACCGGGCTAAAGCAGAGTTGCGGGATTCCCAGCCGGAAGCGCTTATCACCTTTAAACGCCTGGTATTTGGTCCGGGTGGTGGTGCCGATGTGGAAGTGCGTATTTCCGGCCACGATTTCAACACCCTGCGTGCGCTCGCCGAAAATACTGAGCAGCTTTTCCGGGAAAATGGTCTGAAGGATATCCGCCATAACTGGCGTGGCCGAGAGCCCACGATTCGTGCCCATCTCGATAATGAACGGGCTCGTGTCGCTGGTGTCACGAATACGGATATCAGCCGAACTATCCAGTTTGCGACTGCCGGTTATCGTGTAGGGGATTTTGAAAGTGGCGACCGTATTATCCCGATTGTCGCGCGCATGCCTGAAGGTGATCGCAATCAGGTTGGCTCCCTGCAGGATCGCTTGGTGTGGAGTCCGAATGAGCAGGGCTATATTCCAGCGGGGCAATTGGTCAAAGACTTTGCGACTACCGCTGAGGAAGGTCTGATCCAGCGTCGCGACCGGGTCCCGACAATAACGATCAGTGCCGAGGCCCCGGAGGGAGTCACCGCTATGGCCGCCTTTAATCGTATTCGCGCAGGGGTTGAGGGTATGCCTTTGCCCCCGGGTTACCATACAGAGTTCGGCGGTGAATATGAGAGCTCTACGGATGCACAGAAGTCATTGGGTAAAGGGTTGCCGCTGGGATTCCTGATTATGATCCTGGTATCGATCCTGCTGTTTGGCACCGTACGCGAGCCGCTGATTATCTGGTTGGTGGTGCCCATGTCTCTGGTGGGTGTGGTGGTAGGCCTGCTGCTGACAGGCTTGCCGTTTGGCTTTATGTCACTTCTCGGCGTATTGAGCCTATCTGGTATGTTGATTAAAAATGCGGTGGTATTGGTGGATGAAATTGAGGTGCAGACTGAAGCTGGCCTGCCACGGTTGACGGCAATTCAACGCGCCAGTGTTAGTCGTTTGCGCCCGGTATTTCTGGCTGCAGTGACAACTATTTTGGGTATGTCCCCGTTATTATTTGATGCATTCTTTGCCGATATGGCAGTGACCATTATGGGCGGACTGGGCTTTGCAACGGTACTAACCCTGATTGCTGTGCCGGTGTTTTATGCGGTCTTCCATAAGGTGAAGCCCACTGAGGTGCTGGGTTCAGAAGAAGGCTCGAAAAAGAAACTGGAGTCGCAGCCCAGTTCGGAGCCAGTATCTGCCTAATCAGGTAAAAGCTGGGTAAAGCTGGCTCAATTGAATAGACAAAATTGGGGCGCAGAAAGGATAACTTTTTGCGCCTTTTTTGTTTTCGAAAAACTCCTTTCTGATTTCACTGGCAACTTCCCTGTGCTTTTGTCGTGAAATCTTATTTGAAGGGGGATCTGCGAACCAAAATTTGACAGAGGTAATATTCAAAAGCAGGGTTTTCAAGTAGGCTAGTAGCTGGATTTGATTGGTAGTAGTTGTATGAGTGTTCGATCAATTTCAAAACAGTTTACAGTGATCTGTTTCTTGTTTTTCAGTGTTACCGCACTTGCTGCACCCTACGAGCGGGCCGAATGGCTGCCACGTTGGTCAGACTTCGATAGTGACTGCCAGGATACCCGCCATGAGCTGTTAATCCGCTTTTCCCTATCCCCGGTTACCTATACCCGCAGTAACGGTTGTAAGGTGGATACCGGTTTATGGTTGGATCCCTATACCGGCAATTTTTACAGCAAGGCATCAGACCTGGATGTGGAGCATATAGTACCGTTGAAGTGGGCACATGATCACGGCGGGGCAGCTTGGAGCCGCGAGAAGAAAAGAAGATTTGCCGAAGATATTGAGAATCTGTGGTTAGTGGATGATGGGCGCAACCAGAGTAAGGGGCACAAAGGGCCCGATGAGTGGATGCCCCCTTACGAGCCTGTTGGCAAAATTTATGTTCAGCGCTTTATTTCCATTGTAGAAAAGTATGGATTGCGCTTGAGTATTGCTGAATCCAAACAGCTCCGTGCACTGGCAGGTGATAGCTAGGGCAAAAGAGATATTTTGCCTGTCATAGCGGCGGGATTTCGTATAGCATTTTCGCTTTATGGGTAATACGGCGAATATGCAGGGAAGACAACGATTACTAATTGAGTATTTTCGCCGCTGTTATCAGGCCGATAGCCACGATCTGTCGCTTTCAAATATTGCTCGACTGGCCGAAAACCGCTGTTCGTTCATTGCTGAACAGGATTACCTGAGTAGCGGTGAGTTATACAGGATTCCGTTACTGGATGCCTCTGCCACAAAGCTGATAGAGCTGACAGATGCTTACAGAAAAGAACGCCAGCTAATCTACGCTAGTTTTTTTATTTGTGGCCAGCTTTTCAGTCAAAGCGGTGTAACAAACCAACGTAAGCTTTTTGCACCTCTTTTATATTTTCCCGCCCGGATTTATCGTGAAGATAATAGTTTCGTTGAGATCAATACCACCGATCTGCGAATTAATTTTCCTGTGCTTCGGCTAACTCTTAAGCCTGATATTGACCCTGAGGTAATGGGTTCTTTTCCACAGCTTCAGTTTCCTTTGGATTCCTCTCAATTGGCTGATGTAGGGCGCTGGTTGCATGAACACAGCTTGCTCGGTGGTCTGGAGGAATTGGGTCGCTGGCCGAGTCTTCAGTCAGGAGCCCTGATTAGGGAAAAGACTAATGCCTCACAGCCAGAGCTAATCAGTGCCGCTGCAATAATCCTGGCTGATCGATCCAGAGGTTCACGTGGTGTTTTGCACGAGTTAGGGCAGCTGGCTTGTGAGCAAAATCTCCAGGTGCCGCTGCATTTAGTTTTGGGTGGGGAATCTGACAGCTTTATTGCAAGCTGCAGCGAACCCGAGATGTTACCTGGGCTATTGAGCCAGGCTCAGGAGCGAGCATTACGCAATGCGGCTCATTTCCCTCTTAGCCTTGTCTCTGGCCCACCGGGTACGGGAAAGAGCTTTACCATTGCAGCTATGGCTATAGACCAGATGTTGCATGGCGACGCTGTTTTGGTTGTGTCCAAAACACCAGAAGCCATTGATGTGGTAAGAAACAAATTACGTGAGAGCTATGGGCTCACTGAAGGCTACGTACATGCGGGGGAGCAGGGATTTACCCGCAGTTTGAAAGCGCACCTGGATACTCTGCTCAAGGAGGGTGTTGAGCCACCAAAAGAGAGTGCGGCCAAGTTGAGGCGCAGTTTGAAGGAGATTCGAAGATCACTTTGGAAAGCTGAGCGCCGTTTTTCGCGATCGCTACGGATAGCAAAATTTTTGGGGCCTGCAGGTATGGGGGCTTGGCTGGCTCGCCTGGGTGAGTCGCTACTCCGGCGGCGGCTCAATATGGACGGACTGTGGGGATTACAAGAAGCTATCGGTCAACTGCGCCAGCGTTTTGAGCAGCAGGCTGCCAGCTATATTAATGCCTGTCGCAGGGAGAAACTTGTCCGGCTATTAAACAAAGAGAGAAGTAGCCTAGTTAAATTCCATCAGGCTCTGAGGGCAAGGACCTCTAAAACCCAGGCGGAACGATTTGCCAAGACTAACATGAATTTGGTCTTGCAAGCCTATCCTATTTGGCTGGCAAGCCTGGATGAACTCAACGAGATTTTGCCATTAATGCGCGGCATGTTCGATCTGGTAATTTTCGATGAGTCCACCCAGTGTGATATTTCAAGTGCGTTACCTGCATTGTACCGAGCCAAACGTGCGGTCGTGGTTGGTGATGGCAAACAGCTGCGACATATTTCCTTCCTCCCGGTAAAGCAACAGCAGCGTCTATGGGGGGAAGTCGTTCAGTGCGGAGAACTACCTGCATCTTACAGTTATCGGGATCAATCTCTTCTTGATCTGGTATCGGACAATCTGGCTAGCCAGGATGCGGTAACCCTGCTTGATGAGCATTATCGTAGCCAGCCAGAGCTGATAGCTTTCAGTAATCACGCTTTTTACGATGATCGACTCAAAATAATGCAGGCCCGCCCTGGGAGTACCCAGGAGCTGGCCCTCTCCTTCCACCCATTAGAGGGAAGGCGAGCCAAGACTGGTAGAAATAGGGTGGAAAAAGACTGGGTTATTGCTCAATTGCGTAATTATTTTGATCGCTATGATGACAATGCTTTGAAGCCTTCTATTGGTGTGTTGTCCCCATACAGGGAGCAGGTCGATTATTTGGACAAGGAAATTTCCAAGGCTTTTTCCGCAGCAAAACTGCGAAGTTTTTCGGTACGGGTTGCTACGCCCTATGGTTTTCAGGGGGAGGAGCGCGATATAATGCTTCTTTCCCTTAGTCTTGATGACCAATCCCTGCGGGCGGCTGCTTATCTCAATCGTGCCGATATGTTTAATGTGGCCGTTACAAGGGCCAAGGAGGAACAGCGGGTAGCATACTCCATTAACCCTGAGCTGTTGCCTCCCGGGCATCTACTGCGTCGCTATTTATCCTTTGTACCAGCTAATCTGACGGTGATGCCAAGTTGGGAGTTTTCCTGTGATTTTGCCAGGGAGGTAAGCGCGGAGCTTGATGCGGAGGGTATCGCTCACTGGATTAACTTTCCTATTGCGGGTCAGCGAGTCGATGTGGTGTGTGAGTACCAGGGAGTGATCCTGGGGGTGGATCTTATTGGCTATCCGGGAGAACACCAGCAGCATTTCACCACCCAGGTTTACAAGATACTGCACCGGGCGGGAATTCGGGTTTTGCCTCTGCCTTACTTTAATTGGGTTGAGAACAAGCGGGCTTGTATCGAGCGTCTAATTGTAGAGCTTCGCGGAGCGTTGGTGGAGAGAGGCCAGCAGCTGGCTTAGGCAATTAACCTGATTATGAAATGAAAGTTGCGCCGGGGCTGCTAGGCTTTAAGAAAGTCCAGTTTAAAGCCTCAATGAGTGCGCCTATGAAATTGTGGTTGTTGATTCCCTGCCTCTGGGTTTCTAGTGTGGCGGCTGTCGATATTATTGTTGTGGATGCGCAACAGCAGCAGGGTGTGCGAAGCCCAACCCTAAGTTTTTGCCAAGCGCGATTCTATGAAGAGGACAAGGGCAGGCTTTACTGTAACTGGGCAGTCAACTTTCGCTATGCCTGCTTTGTCTGGTGGCCGACCAATAAGATAATTCCGGCTGGAGCGAAGCTGGCTGAGCCAGTGGTTGTTGGCAAATGCGGTAATGGTGAGCCGGTATACAAGCTTCACCACTACTAGCAGAGTATTATTAACAGAGTGGTAATGGGCTCTAAAAGGGCGGTGCTGCACCCGAGCAAGTCTATTGAAATCAACCAGTTTTACCCAAAAATCTCTTGAGTTTTCATTCGGTGATCTGTCCCCTCGTTTCCCTGCTTAACCGGTCTGCCACTCAGGCTGAGGCAAGTGTGACCCAGTGTGCTGGCACCGGAATGAGGGAAGTGTTAGCTTTTGTCCTGCTCGGTATAGAGTCCTCGATCTTGCATTTCCCGCGCCTGTTTGAGGATTTCAGGCATGGCGCTGTCTTCAACAGATAAAGAATCAATGATGGCCGCCAGCAGATCAGCTGAAAACATGCATTTGCTCACTTTGCTACGCAAATTCTCAGTGGTCATTGAAATCCCTCTATCGGCCAGGGCCTGGGCCAGATCCCCGTAACGCATACCCTTCAAAGCCATAGAGGCGCGCACATAGCGGGCAATGGCCTGTTTGTAAGGAGCCAATGCTTGCTGATTGCCGAGGCTTTGCTTGTGGTCCATGGGCTCTACTCCGTTACAGTTGATATCACTATTGTGGTAAATACTATCCTTATGTGTATTATTTGCAACATAAGTTTGAAATAAGTTATTGACCGTCGTTTTTTTGATGCTATATTTGTGACCAATATTCCACAGCGAGGGAGTTGAGATGACCTGGAATCATGAAAACCTGCGCCAGTTGGCGGAAAACCACACTGGGTGGGTAGTCGAGTCTGAGGGTGACTGCCTCAGCATTTCTAACGATGAAGGTGTCGATGCGTTTGTCTACGTCGGGGAAAAGCAGATTGTTGTAGAGAGCATCCTGTTTCCAGTGAGCCAGGTTGATGATGTGGCTGCACTGAATGAGATGATTCTCCAGACACATCAGTTGGTTCCTTTGACGGCGATAGCCATCAAAAATATTGGCGGCCAGAGCTATTACGTTGCATTTGGTGCGCTGTCTGTGTCCAGCAAGGACGAAGTAGTTATCGAGGAAGTTGAAACCCTGTTTTCCAATGTGGGGGATTTCCTGGATTTGTATGCAGATCATTTTGAAATGGAGGGTGTAGCATGAGCCTGAGAAAAATCTGGACTGCCTTGAAAGGTGCGGTAAACGAGGGTACTGAAGCAGTTGCGGACAGCCAGTCTATCCGCATTCTCGACCAGGAATTGCGCGAGGCTAAGGCTGAATTGAAAGCTTGTGATGAGAACCTGACTAAGATCATGGCCAAGCGCAAGCTGGCCGAGAGCAAAGTGGAATCCTTACAGGCCGATATTGAGACTTACAGTACTCATGCTATCAGTGCCAGTGAGAAGGGCGATGACAGCCTGGCCCTGGAGTGTGCTGAGCGCGTTACTGAGCTTGAGGCCCAGTTGGAAACTGAGCAGAGCCTGCTGGAAGGCTTCCTGAACTCCGAGCGCTCACTGAAAGGCAATATTTCCAAAGCCAAGACCAATGTGCGCCGTATGGAACAGCAGATAGATCAGATCAAAGCGACTGAGTCCGTGCAAAAAGCCCAGGTTGCTGTTTCCTCCCGTCACATGGGTGCTAACAGCAAGATCAAGACAGCCCTGGACAGCCTGGACCGGATTAAGAGCAAGCAGCAGGAGCGTGCAGCTGAATTGGAAGCGGCGGAAGAGCTGGCCACGGAGGAGAGCGGATCTAGCCTTGATGCCAAGCTGAAGGCGGCAGGCATCAAGCCCGGGGGCCAGGTCAGTGGTAGTGATAAACTGGCACAATTGCTGGCGAGCCGCGAAAAGGCCTGATCCAGTGCTGCTATTTAAAGTGCGACGCCTTCTGGCGTCGCTTTTTGTTAAGGCAAATATAACAACCATTCTCGTTGCCGTTCTGGGCTATGTGGTCGGCAGCTATCTGCTGCTGAGTGCTGCGGGAGAAAGCGAGATAATCGCTCCCGAAAACTTTATTTACTGGCTGGTGGTTACCGCATCGACGGTCGGCTATGGCGATTTCTCACCAGCTTCACCTGCAGGAAAAATCGTGGTGGCGGGCTGGGTGATACCGCTTGGACTGAGCCTGTTTGCGATGGTAGTTACCCGGGTAGGTTTTGCGGTTTCTGAGTTTGTGCATAGAGGAAAGAGAGGCTTGCGTATGACAAGTAATGTCAATCACACGGTCATTATCGGCTGGAACGGAACCCGAACTCTGCGCCTGATTGAACTTCTGCTCTCCAAGACCAATGGCACAACGTCTGAAATAGTGCTCTGTGTAGAGGCTGATATTGAAAACCCGATGCCTGGCAAAATTGATTTTGTGCGGGTTGAATCTTTCTCCCATATCGAGAGTATGCAGCGCGCCGGACTGGCAGAAGCCGCGAGAATTATTATCGACAACCCGTTAGATGATGTAACACTCACTACGGCTTTGTTCTGTGATAAGCACAGCCCTAATAGCCATAAAACTGCCTATTTCCAAGACGAAAATGTGGGTGAGTTGCTGCGTGCGCACTGCCCGAATATCGAATGTATTCCCTCTGTAGCGGTAGAGCTTTTAGCCAAGTCTTCGCTGGACCCCGGTTCGGCACGTTTGCACCGCCAGCTTCTGGATAGTACTTATGGAATGACACAGTACAGTGTAGAGTATCGAGGGGAGCGGCCACTGCCGTTTGGTCCCCTGTTTGATCATTTCAAACAGGATTTGTCCGCAACACTGATCGCTGTCCGCCGCAAGGATGTAATAAAAATCGATGTGAATCCCGCGCTGACAGACCAGGTTAGTAACGGGGATATGCTGTACTACATCTCGGCCAAGCGGTTAGATGAAAAGCGCTGCTTCGATATAAAAATGAATGAAGGGGAAGGTGTTGGTACATGTTTACCAAACTGATTAAAAAATTTAAGGGGAAGGAAGCTCCGGTAGTAAAAACGCCGGAGATTATGGGTTTGCGCCTGGGAGCCAGTTTTGAGTTGGACCCACTGGCAATTCGTCTGATCTTGGATGAACTCACCATTGAGTCCTGTTCCCCCACACAAATTATCAAAGCAGCTGGTGTGGTGGAGTTGGACGGTACATGGGTTTATCGCTTCTATACCGACGATGATGCTTGGTTGCAGGTAGTAGCTGAAGGTGGCCAGAGTGATGAGCATGTCGTGGATGTAAAGCTGTTTCACTTTTACGATACCCAGGATGTTTCTAGCCAGCAGGTTTGGGATACTCTGTTAAAAGAAAAGATAGGCGCTGCCAACTACCAGCTGGATGATCGTTCCTATAGCAGGGTATGGACCTCCACTGGTGATTACCACAATCCGGTGCACATGGCTGAAAAGACCTATGAAGAGGGCGGAGACTTCTCGCAAACGGATCAATTTACCATGCTGTTCGAACGCGAACTGTCTGATCAGCGCACTGAATCTCTGTTTCTCTCCGCTGAAGAAAAAGAAGAGAATGCTGGCTATTTAAGTCGTAGCCTAGTTATCAGTACCGGTATTACACTGACCCCCTCACAGCTGACTATTCACGGATAATAAGGAGAAGTATCAATGGACCAGCCTTATGATTTACTGACTGGTATCGTTCATTTTGCGGCTTATTTTGGCCTGTCACTGGTATTTTTAATTGCGTTTAAATTCCTCTACGCACTGGTGACCCCCCACGATGAGTGGAAGTTGATTCGAGAGGATAAGAATGCAGCGGCTGCTATTGGTTTTGGTGGTGCGGTGCTCGGCTTCGCCATTGCTGTGGGTGGTGCTGCCAGCAATTCGGTGTCCATTACCGACTTCGCTACTTGGGCGGTGGTTGCGTTAATTGCTCAGTTGATTGCGTTTGCCATTATCCGTTTCGGGTTTATGCCTCGTATTGTTGAGCGTATTGAAGACGGGGAGTTGTCTGCTGGGATTATGCTGGCAGCCACAACAATTTCTGTCGGTGTCCTTAATGCTGCCTGTATGAGCTACTAAGCGGGAGTGAGGATGAAACGTACCAAAACTATCAATCTCGCGCGGATGCGCAAAGGTCGGGGAGCAAGCTTTGTTCTGCGCCCTTTGGCAATCGGTGTGGCAGCAGCCCTTGTCGGCTGCTCCTCTGATGAAGAGGTTAAAGTAGTTTCCTCAGTTGAGGACTGCGTAAATAATACCCAATTGGATGAGGCCCAGTGTGAGGCTGCCTACCAGCGCGCGCTGGAAGAGGCTGAGCGCACTGGCCCCAAGTATGCCAATCTTTCCCAGTGCGAAACGGAGTTTGGAAGTTGCCGCGAGACTAGCAGTGGTTTCTGGATGCCCCTGATGACCGGGTTTATGGTTGCTTCACTATTGGATAATGATAGGCGCCATTACTCCTCCGGTTACTATAACCCCGTCTATCGTTATTCTGCCTCTGGTTCCCGTTATTACGATCGTTTGATGACAGCGGATGGGCAGGTGATCGGTCGATACGGCAAGTCGTCCTATACGGTTGACAAGAGTGCGATGGACCCGAAACCCAAGGTAACAAAGACGGTCTCTCGCGGCGGCTTTGGGTCTGTGGCTTCAGCTAAGTCCAGCTGGGGTGGTGGTCGCTCCAGTAGTGGTTCACGGGGCTGGGGAGGCTGATTTTGTGCTGAGGTTGCCGATTGGCGAACGCCCGCGCTGGCAGGAGCGGGCTCAGGAGTTTGGGTTTCACTTCCACACAATGTATGGCGAACCCTACTGGGATGAGAGCGCCTACTATCAGTTCTCCCTGGAGCAGGTAGAAAAACATATAGAAGAGCCTACCGAAGAAATCCATCAGATGTGCCTGGATGTGGTGGCGAAGGTGCTGGAGGATGAGGAGCTGCTACGACGTTTTTGTATCCCTGAGCAACATTGGGATTTTGTACGCAACTCCTGGAAGAACGGCGACCCCAGTCTTTATTCCCGTCTTGATTTTGCCTATTGCGGGCAGGGGCCCGCAAAGCTCTACGAAAATAATGCGGATACGCCTACCAGTCTTTACGAGACTGGTTTTTGGCAATGGTTATGGTTGCAGGATAATGTGGACCGGCGGGCCCTGCCGCTGCAGTCGGATCAGTTCAATAGCTTACAGGAAAAGCTGGTTAATCGTTTCCTGGATTTACAGTTTCTCACTCCTGGTCGCGAACTACACTTTGCCTGTTGCAAAGATACTGAAGAGGATCGCGGTACTGTCCAATACCTGCAGGACTGTGCCAGTGAGGCCGGCATTACCAGCCATTTTGTCTTTATGGAAGATATCGGTTGTGATACGGATGGTTTTTTTACAGATATGCAAGACCAGGTGATTACCTGGATGTTCAAACTGTACCCCTGGGAGTTTATGTTCCGAGAGGAGTTTGGCTCTTTGCTGGGGACTAATAATGTGCGCTGGCTGGAACCGCCATGGAAAGCGATTTTATCCAATAAAGCACTGCTGCCGATGTTGTGGAAGTTATTTCCGGGGCACCCAAACCTGCTACCATCTTTTTTTGAGGATGAGCTGCACAAGGCTGCTGAATTTACTGAGCTGGTAAAGAAACCGATTTTTTCCCGGGAAGGAGCTAATATTTCCATTGTGCGTGGAGGTGATGTGCAATCCCTTTCCGGTGGCCCTTACGGTGAAGAGGGATTTGTATTTCAGGCTATGCATCCACTGCCAAAGTTTGGAAAAAACTATACGCTGATAGGTAGTTGGTTGGTGGATGATATGGCGGCTGGAATGTCTATTCGTGAAGATGGAAATATTGTGACTCAGGATATGAGTCGTTACTTGCCGCATATTGTTCTCTAGACCGGTAGTACTGCAGCACCCACTACATGTCATTTGCCGGCGATACAATTTAGGGTATCACTTATCTTCACTGTTTCTTGGTGTTGCTCAGCAAGCCACTGGCAATCATCCCTTCAATTTTCTTACTGAGGCGCTCATAAGTGAATGGCTTTTGGATACAATCTAGTACTCCATCAGCGATTACCTCCTGAACTTTGCTATCGACACTGTAACCTGTGGAAAGTAGGGCTTTTACTTCGGGGTTAATACGGCGGAGGAAAGCAAATAATTCCTGGCCATCCATGCCAGGCATAATCATATCGAGAATCACCAGGTCCACCTGATCGCAATGTTGGCGGTAGTAGGTAATTGCCTGTTCAGCCGTAGCAAAAGCCACAACACTGTGGCCATTCATTTCAAAAAGAGTTTTTGAATAACTCCGAACAATAGCTTCATCGTCTACAACCATGATGTTCAGTTTGCACCCAGCCGAAGGCAGGTTTGCTGGAGCGCCGGGTTTTTCCGGACGAGCTTTGGAAATTGGTAGGTATAGCTTGAAGGTGCTGCCTTCTCCTTCACGGCTATGGCACTTAATTGCGCCCTTATGGAGATGGATGGTGCCGTGTACCGCTGCGAGCCCAAGGCCAGCGCCGCGGCCACTTTCCTTCGTTGTGAAAAAAGGCTCAAAGATCCGGCGTCGCACCTCAGGTGACATTCCGGTACCGCTGTCACTAATCGTGATTAACAAGTAATGGCCGGGCTGAACTTCAAAATCAGCGATGGTTATCTCTTTTTCGATAGTGATGTTGCTGCTGGTGAAGCGTAGGGTGCCTCCATTCGGCATTGCATCTTTTGCATTGATGCCAATATTTAAAAGGGCGCTTTTTAGTTGGGCGGGGTCGCCAATTACATGGGGGCGATTAGCCTCGAGTAGTTGCTCGATACGGATACGCCGGTCGATGGTTCGGCCGAGCATAGCGCAAACGTCACGTGTAATTTCGTGAGTATTACAATCCTTCAGCTGATAATTTCCTTTGCGGGCAAAGGTGAGTAGCTGCTTGGTCAGCTCTGCTGCGTGGCGCGCTGTAGTCAGGATATGATTAGTGTATTCACTGATACGGGGGTCTTCGGAGATCTGCTGTATTATCTCTGCGTAGCCACTGATCCCGTGAATCATATTGTTGAAATCATGTGCTATGCCACCGGCCAGCTCACCGATAGCCTGCATTTTCTGGGCTTGGCGCAGCTCCTCCTCTAATAGCCGCTGCTTGGTAATATCTGTACCAATACTGAGTATGCCGCTGGGGCGGCCGCTCTCGTCGGATATAATTTTATTGGTCCAGGCAATCCAAACCCTTTTACCGCATTTGGTAATATTTTCGTTGATGTTGTAGCGGTGTTCCTGTGGGTGGTCGCAGATATCGTCAATCAGTTTACGCAAGTCACGCCCACTGGTTTCACTGGCGGGTACGATTGTGCCGACCAAGTGCCTACCAATTATCTCAGCCTCGGTGTAGCCAAAGAGTTGTTGTGCGTATTCATTGAAAGAAGTAATTCTCCCATTTCTGTCACAGCGCATAATAATAGAGTTGGCATGCTCAACCAGCTCCCGGTAGCGCTCCTCACTTTTACGCAGGGCCTCGTAAACCTGATTTGAATCCAGCTCCCGGGTTGAGGCAAGGGCTGGGGAGGGTGAGAAAATTGGTAAATTGCTCTCCTTGATCATTTGTTCTCCTCCTGAGTCACCCTTGAGTATTTTTTCACCAGAAATTGCACCACGTAGAAAAAGAAAAGTATATAGGTAGCTAATTCGTTTTTTGATCTAGCACGCAGTCTTTGCTGACACGCCGTTATTTGTAAGCGAGTTTGTAATCACGTGTTTGCGTCAATGTGATTCGGTTCAACAGTGTTTTGCGGAGCTATAGGGGCCAAATGAAATATGGTGTACCCGCTGGGAGGGCTAAAACTTTTGCACGGTCAAGTAGTGGCTACAGCGTAACAACCTGATAGCATTTACCGCTATATTCAAAACCATTGGATGATTTACTATGCAGCTGCATTCTCGAGTTTTCGGGCGCGGTGTCGTGGCTCTGTTTTGTGCCACGTTGCTGCTGTCCGCTTGCGGAGAGAAGAAGGTTGAGAGCGAGCAGAGATCCCTGGACTTCGCCCGCCTGGATGCCTTTCCCTCCACTTATTCAGTCAGTCAGTCCCGTCCGGTCCTGATTCAGGGGGCCACTTTACTCACCGGTACTGGCGAGCAACTGGAAAATACAGATCTGTTATTGGAAGGTGGCAAGATTGCCCAGGTCGGTAAAGACCTGAAGGCTCCGGAAGGAGCCCTGGTGGTGGATGGCAGGGATAAATGGGTTACCCCCGGTATTATTGATGTGCATTCCCATCTGGGTGATTATCCGGCACCCTCTATCGAATCCTCTCAAGACGGCAATGAGATGACTTCGCCCAATACTGCGCAAGTGTGGGCAGAGCACTCCGTATGGACCCAGGACCCCCAGTTCCCGTTGGCACTGGCAGGTGGCGTTACCACTTTGCAAATTCTACCAGGTTCCGCCAACCTGTTCGGCGGCCGCAGTGTAACCCTGAAGAATGTGCCCGGCCGCAGTGTGCAGGATATGAAATTCCCCGGTGCGCCCTATGGTTTGAAGATGGCCTGTGGTGAGAACCCCAAGCGTGTTTACGGTGGCAAGGGTACTTCTCCCTCAACGCGTATGGGGAATGTGGCTGGCTATCGTAAAGCTTGGATTGAAGCCAGCAGCTACAAGAAGAAATGGGAAGACTATGTAAAGAATGGCGGCGATGAGCCCGAGCGCGACCTGGGGATGGAAACCCTGGCGGGTGTGCTGAACGGCGATATCCTGGTGCACAATCACTGCTATCGCGGTGAGGAAATGGCCGTAATGATGGATGTTGCTAAAGAGTTCGACTTTAAGGTTTCTACTTTCCACCACGCAGTTGAGGCCTACAAAGTAGCCGACCTGCTGGCAGAAAACGATGTTTGCGCAGCGATGTGGGCCGATTGGTGGGGCTTTAAGCATGAAGCCTTTGATATGACCGAGGCGAATATTGCGATTGTCGACCAGGCCAAAGCCTGCGCTATGATCCACTCCGATTCCGGTGTGGGCGTGCAGCACCTGAATGAAGAGGTAGCCAAAGCGATGACTGCGGGCCGACGCGCGGGTTTTGATATCCAACCCAAGGATGCCGTTGCCTGGATGACATCAAACCCTGCTAAGGCGTTGGGTATCGAAGAACAAACTGGCAGCCTGGAGAAGGGCAAAATGGCTGATGTTGTGGTTTGGTCTGGTAATCCCTTCAGTGTTTACACCCACGTCGATCAAGTATTTATCGATGGTGAACTGATGTATGACCGCGCTGATGAAAAGCGCCAACCACGCAGCGATTTTGAGCTGGGTATTCTCAATGCAGAGGGAGAGCGGCAGTGAAAAGAGTAGTTGTTTTTTGTGCGTTTGCCCTCGGAGTTCTGGCCGCTAGTGCCCAGGCAGAGAGCATCCTTATCAAGGGTGGCAAGGTGCATACCTTGGGGGACAAAGGCAGTTTGGAGTCTGCCGATGTACTTGTTGTCGGTGGCAAAGTGGAGCAGGTAGGCCCCTCCCTGAGCGTTACTGCTGACCGGGTAATTGATGCACAAGGCAAAGTAGTCACTCCGGGAGTGATAGCGCCGGTTTCCGAGCTTGGTCTGGTGGAAATCAGTGCTGCCAGCTCAACAAATGATCAGTCGGTAACTGGTGAGAGTATTGGCAGTGCATTTAATCCGCTGCCCGCCTACAACCCTAAATCTACTTTGATTCCTTTCAATCGCGCAGGGGGCGTGACCAGTGCTGTAGTTTTTCCCGGTATCAGCACCTGGGATGACGGTGCTGTTGAAGCCCAGCGCGTATTCGCCGGGCGCAGCTTTGCTATTAAGCTGAATGGTGAGTTCGATAGTGTAGAAGCCAAAGATGTAGCCCAGAAGGCCTATTTAGGAGAGGCCGGTGCACAGTTAGCTGGCGGCAGTCGTGCCAATGCCTATGCCAAGGTTGAGAAGGCCTTGAGTGAAGCGAAGGAGTACCGGGAAAATCGCGCTGCGATTCGTCGTGGTGAGTGGCGTGAACTGGATTACAGTTTGGCAGATCTGGAGGCCTTACAGCCGGTGGTGAGTGGTAAGGAGCCTTTGGTCATTACCGCCAATCGCGCCAGCGATATTCTCGGTGCAATTGAGCTTGCCAAAGCCTTCAGTGTGAAACTGGTGGTGCTGGGAGCAGCTGAGGGCTGGATGGTAGCGAATCAGCTGGCTGAGGCCCAGGTGCCAGTGGTTATTGATGCTATCAATAACTTGCCTATTTCCTTTTCCAGCCTGGGTGCGCGCCTCGATAATGCGGCGTTACTTACCAAGGCAGGTGTAAAAGTGGCTATTAGTGGGCCCGACTACGCTTCTACCCACAATGTGTATCTATCTCGCCAGTCGGCCGGTAATGCTGTTGCTCATGGCCTACCTTATGAGGAAGCCCTGAAGTCTATCAGCAGCAATGTGGCTGATATTTTCAATCTGCAGGGCGGGACACTGGAGCAGGGTGCAGTGGCTGATATCGTCGTTTGGAGCGGAGATCCCCTGGAAGTTACCAGCTACCCGGAACAGGTATTGATTGAGGGTGAACCTCAATCTCTCGTTACTCGTTCTACCCGTTTGCGAGATCGCCATTTGAAGCCCACCAAGGGTCACAATTTTGGCTACCAATATTAATTTGGCCTGGCCATAGCTGTGAAGTAAAGAGCGGGTATTGCCCGCTCTTTTGTTATCTGCCTACAGGAAATTAAGACAATGAGCAAAAAAGCCTTGCTTGTTGTATAGGATCTGTGTGGCAGCAATATAGTCTTTACAGCTATATTCCAACAGTCTGATGAATAAGAAAAAGGATCGACCTAATGGCCTATGTTACGGCACTTTATACCAGTCTCTGTGCAATCCTGATTATCTACCTGGCACTAAGGGTGGTGCAGTTTCGCCGCACTAAGCGTGTGGGAATTGGCACCGGTGATGATCGCTCTAATGAGATCCGAGTGAGAGTGCATGCGAATGCAATTGAATATACACCTATAGCACTGTTACTACTTTTACTTGCTGAACTGGGTGGTTTATCACAAATTTGGCTGCATATATTTGGGATTTCATTTTTACTTTCCCGTATTTTCCACGCATATGGTCTAACTGCCGGTAAAGGTGGGACACACATGGGGCGTTTTTGGGGTACGCTGATCAGCTGGGTGGTGATATTGGCTTTGGCCATAGTTAATATTGTTCAGGCTGTGAAAGCTCTGTAAACAGCGGGCAAGAAGGGTATCGCTGGTTAGAGAGAGGTGAGCATGGCCAGCGGCACTGGTTAATCATCAAATAGTTGGGGGGCTAATAAAAAAGCCCGGCTTAACCGGGCAGAGTACAGGGATGAAACTACAAGCACTTACTGGTTGGCGGCAAAGGGAGTAACAGTTTCATCAGAGGTTTCCTCTGCACTGTCCCCTTCCAGCAGAGCCTCCGGTTTGCCTTTGCAGGCTTTGGCTAGTGAATCGCGGCGCTTGGCTAACAGCAGCCCTATTTCTTCGCCAGTCTGTTCATCAATACCTTCGATATGGCGCTCTATTAGTGAGGTGATGTTGGCAGCCAGTTCCAGCATCTTATCGTGTTCTTCAGCATCTTTTTTGTTGTCGAACATTGCTCCGTCTCGATCACATTTCCAAACAGCTACTACGGCCATGATGTGCCTCCCAATTGCCTTTCAGACATTCCAATTTTTTTGTATGACCATACAGTAACTGTATAAATATTCAGTGTCAACGCAGGGGTCGACAAATAGGCGGGAAATTAATTGCGGTCAGGAGAGAGAGGGTTGCGATAGCCTGAACACAGGGAATTTTTAAGGCTGTCATAATACCGCTTCGCTGCTCGGTGTAACCCCCCAGGTGCCGAGTTGCAAACTCCGCTATCACAGGCCCGTAAACCGGGCCTGTTTTTTTTTAAATGTAAGCGTCAATTGCCGCTTGGTTATCGAGCAGGCTTCTCGGCACTGTCTTTTGCCCTTTCTGACTCTGGGCTGTGGCCGTCAATCGAAGGAAATCAGATCGTCAATACGAGCTTTGCAGCTAGTCCGATCAGCAATAGGCCAAACAATTGCTGGATGCGGTGGCCCAGGTGCTTGCTGACTAACTGACGCTTGCGGCTGGCATGTACTGCCAAGGCGATGATGCAATACCAGAGGGTATCTATCCCGGAAGCTACTGCGGCCATTCCCAACTTAGTGGTAAGAGTCTGTTGCTCCGATACAAACTGACTGAATAAGGCAGTAAAGAACACTGCAATTTTGGGGTTAAAAAAGGCTACACCAAAACCCTGCGCGATTGCGCGCTGAGTACTTTGTTTTGGTGCCTCCAATTTGGTGGTGCTGGAGCCCGGTGCTGGTGCGCGCAGGGCCTTCCAGCCTAAATACACCAACATGGCGGCACCGGCCCATTGCAAAATACTGAACAGCAGTGGTGAGCTGGTAATTAGTACGGCTAGACCAAAAGCGGTGAGGGCGGCATAGATGGCGACACCAGCCCCATGGGCGATTGCACTGGCGAGCCCCTGCTGGAGCCCTGATGCGGAAGAGCGCATTACGATCAATAGACTGGGCCCAGGAGACATGGCCCCGAGTGCACAGATACCTGCGAGTGATAACCAACCGAGTAAATCCATTATTTAAAGCCGCCCCCTTGTGCCAGCCATTGTTTCTCTTCATCTGTAGATTCGCGGCCGAGTGCCGCGTTGCGGTGCGGATAGCGCCCAAACTGCTCAATCACTGCCTGATGAGCCAGGGCGTATCGATAGTGGGTCGCAAGGTATGGGGCAACACTTGGGTCACCCTGGTACTGTCGCTGCAACTGGCTGAAGTATGCCACGGAGCGTCGTTGCATCGGGAGTTTTTCACTGTGCTCCAGCGGCATACCCACGAATATTTGCTGAAATAGTCCGAGTCTGCCGGTGTCTCCGCGCCGTAGGATATCTTCGGTAACTTCCAGCGCGAGGAGGTCTCCCGCAAAGGCTTTCTCGTTACCGCGATAGATATTGCGAGCGAACTGATCGCATAGGAGCACCAGGGCAAGCTCGCCTCGCAGGGTTTGGCGCCAATGGGGCAGTCTTCCCTCCAGAGCCCGCTCGGTAACCCTGCCAAAGTCGCACCGTATCTCGCGATCTAACGCTGGCGTCGCTGCAAACCAGCGTTGCTGCTGCGATTTGGATGGCAAGTGGCCCAGCGTTGGGCCGCCGAACCAGAATGTCAGCACATCCACTATTGAAGACATCAACCTGAACTCGTTTTTCAGTGGTCTGGATTATTGCGACTTTTATACCTGTTGGTCCAGCCGCAGAGGGAGATGGTGCTACCGGAAAGGTGGCGCGAAAAAATTTTTATGCATCTGCATCCAAACCTGAGGCTAGTCCCGTCATAGAGGTGTACAAGGAGAAACGATCTGGAGGTCACAATGTTTACTGCGGGATCATTTAAGAAGGTACAATTTTGCGCCGTACTGTTACTGGCGCTCAGCGGCATGCAAGCGGCAGAAGCCAGGGCGGTAGAGCTGGGCTTTTCTGTGGAAGACATCCACCGGCAGCTCATTGAGAAGACTGACCGGCATTTTATGGCGAAGCTCAATGAGTGTAAGGCAAAAGCTGATTCACAGAGCATCGGATTCCCCTATCCGGTGCATGTAGCTGAGGATAAGCCTAAACAGGGCGCCACACCGAGCCCTTATTCAAAAGGTCGCCTCACAGTCATGTAAGGCCAAAAAGTGGTTTTGGGTATCCCCGACGGTGCAACAGCACATATAACGAGAATGATCAGAGAGTAAAAAATGAGAGCGAGAAATTCACAATCCATGCGGGCTGGCGCTCGCTGGCTGGTAACTCTGGTGGCTGCATTTGCCGCCCTGGGTAGCTGGGCACAGGATGACAGCACGGAGATGCCGAAGCCTCCTGCTCCACCATCGATTGATGCCGAAGCGTCCGAGCCGAACTCACGGGTGCGGATTATGCGTGATGACAACGGCGTGCTCACTATTAAAACCCAGGGTGAAGATGGCGAGCGCAGTGAAGTCAAAGTAGATCTGGGTACCGATTTTGGTGGGCCACTGAGTCAGCGGATTATTGAGAAGCTTGAGAGCAAAGGCATTCTCGACGATCGGGGCCAAGTGGTTGAGGAGGCCCTGGATCAGGTTCCGGAGAATGTCGAAATCGGTTTGACTAGGCATTACGACCACAAGGCCAGGTTTTGGGATAGGGCGCATAACACTGAGCCCTTGGAGTCCTGGCTGGTACCAATAATCGCTCTGATCTGCATTTTTGGGATGCCGGTGCTGATTGTCTGGCTGGTGACTCATAACAGCTACCGCAAGAAACAGTTGGTTGTGGAAAATATCAACCGCATGGTTGCTGAAGGTCGCGATGTACCGCCTGAGATGCTGGATATGCTCGAAGGCAACAGCCCCAGGAGTCCTGCAGATAGAGGCATCACCCTGATTGCTGTGGGTGCAGCGGTGTTTATCTGGCTGACGGCCCTGGCAGGCTTTGGTGTAGGTAGTCTGGGTTTGATCCCACTGTTTATCGGCCTGGCCCGCTTTATCAACTGGAAGCTCGATAACAAGCAGGTGTAAGGACCCGAATATGGACCTCAATGATGAGGATTTGATCAGGCGCACCGTCGAAGACGGGGACCAGCGGGCATATGCTCAGCTGGTTCGCCGCTATCAGTCACAGCTGCGATTCTCGCTCCGTCAGCTGTGTGATGGCGACCAGGGCCTGGCGGACGATATGGCGCAGGAGGCCTTTATCAAGGCCTACAAGGCGTTGCCGGCATTTCGGGGGGATGCCCGGTTCAGCACCTGGTTGTACCGTATCGCCTACAATCTCGTCATGAGCCACAAACGCAAGAATGCGCCAGATGTGGATCAGGAGGCGGTCGACAGAGCTCAAGCAGAAGAGACTGTGGAAGAGTCCCAGCAACTGGGTATGGCAAGGGATCTAAACTCTGCTATGAGTAGCCTGAGCGATGCCCAGCGTCAGGCGATACATCTGTGTATGCAGAGGGGCTTTTCCCATGAGGAGGCGGCAAGCATTATGAAGTTGCCGCTGGGTACGGTAAAATCCCATGTGAATCGCGCGAGGGCCAAGCTGCGCAGCTTGCTCCAGCCATGGCGCGAGGAGGTGGTAAATGGTTAATTTTGAACAGCGGAACACTAAGGGTGGCACCTTGAACGATGTTGCTATAGAGGGCAAAGATCCACAGTTCGATGCCTGGCTAAGCGAACAGCTGCAGTTCGATGAGCCCTACCTGGACGACGATGGCTTCTGTGAAAGCGTGATGGCAAAACTGCCTGCGCCTTCAAAGGATAGTGAGCGCCGTGCCAGCCGATCCCAATACATCGCTGTGTTGGCAGCCTCAGGAATCGTGGCCTGGCAATTTCCATTTGGTGAAGTATTGAGTGAAGCAGCGCGCCAGTCCATCAGCCTTTACAGTCTGGTTGGCGTTGGAATGCTCTCCTCGCTAGTGGTGATGGCTGGCGGTATTTTTGCTGCACGTCGCTGATTAATTCCTAATAGTAATAAATAGGGATTATCGGCCTGCCCCCACTACCAATTGGGGGCGGATAAAATTTTGCTCCTCCGCTAATTGGAACACTTTTAAATAGTGACTTCGTACTGTAGAGGGTATGCTTTTAATTTCTTCTCTCTTTTTTGTATAGCCATGGACAGCGCTATGCTCGACACGGTGCTCTGATACTGGGTTAACGTCTAACCTGCCACCACGGTGCCGGTGGATATTTTCCTCAAATGTAAATGTGGGCCTGTAGATATTTAGTCCCCCTCAAGGGCAGCTTTACAGAATTCCACAAGTCATCCTCATCATAAATTACTTTGGAAAGCAGATTTATTCCGAGTAACACACTCGAGAAGCGCTGTGAATACACTCTTTTAAGCTTGAAATCGGTATCCATGCCTCATACGATCCTGAACGCAGTGTATTCCCTCTTTCCCTCTCACCAGCCACCTATAAGCCTATTCCCCAGTGAAGCTCATCGTTGATGTCGGCCATCCTATGCTTAATCCATGCCCACCCAATTGAATTAGCATCAGACTAGTCAAAACTTTTATCTATTTTAATTCGAAGCCAAGAGTACCAATATTTACTGAGGTTATTGCCATTTTCTTTTGATGGGTGTCCAGAATTGATTTGTACCTTTAGAACACCTAGTAGGGTATATGTAAAAGTGATTGATCATCAACTAAATATTACCGACAGGGTATAAAAAATAAAATTTGCTCTGCATGGGTACATGTTTGAGGAATTAAATAATTCTATCTTGAATGAAGGGGGCTTATAGCTTTTCCATTTCATTATAAAATTATATGCTGTAGAGTTTTCAAGTTGTTTTAGTGGCTTTAATAATGGATCTATTTAGCCATTCTTTTGGTCGTAATTCGAGTAACAATTTCAGTGGTTTTTTTGACGGCCGGATGGTCAAAACTATCCAGCCGGGCTCTCAGATCAGCTATCAATATCTAATGATAGGCTCTTTAGGTTATGGATGACTTGCCTCCCATTTTCCTTCCTCAGCAATATCAGAGTAATGCAACCAGACTTGATCCACTGATACAGATTCTTTTGCTTGTACTAACTTTGTATTTTTATAAGGACTGGTGGGTACAGAGAATTGATATACGCCATTGGTCTCTGCGTGACAGATGGTCATACCTTCACTCCAGATTCCCTGTGAGCTAGTGATATACCAGTCACCTTGGGCATTTTCACAAGCAAAGGATTTTATCTGAGTGCAATTCAAATCGTTGAAGCGGCCGTTGGCTCTGGATAGTGCGCAGTCTTCATTGCTTGTACTGCCAGCATTGTTCGGCTCATTGACATCCCAGCTCCATACAGCTGCTGCGATTCTGTCCGAATTTGTATAGCCCAACATATCCAGTCCGGTAGAATTTAGGCCACATTCCATAAGTATCAATAATTCGCTGGCATTAGTGGTCTTATCATCGCTGCCCCCGGATAAATTTGTCCGATCCTCTGAAACTGACATTATGCCACTCTCTGGGTTTTCCGGGCAGACACCATTGAGAACCTCATTGCGATCGTAGGAAAGTCCACCTTCGTGATTCTTGAACACCAGGCTTTGATAATTATCATCATTACAGGCGGAATTCCCAGTAAAATAAACTTGCTTGCCTGCATTTAAAATATCTCTATCAGTAAGGTCTGCTGGCACCTTACTGCAGCCCCCGTTTGGGCGATAGACCAGCTCTCCCATAGACTCTTCCACTCGTGCTATAAATTCATTGTGCTCTCCATCCATTTCATCTTGAATTTTTATCTCTATGACTTGATCTGGATTTTTGTCAAGCCAACTTTTCACTTCATTGAGCCCTTGAATTAACCTGCGATCAAATGAACTGCATCCCCAATGATTGGATGTGCCATGGCAAAGCAGGAGTTCAGTTTTCCAGGTGCTGAAGCTAAAAAATTCATGCACATCGAAGTTGATTCTGCGAACGCCTGCTTCTAGTTGATCGTTCAAGGACAGCTTTTGATTTGGATCTACATAGCGGAATGCATTGGCATACTCCTCAGCGTTAAAGGAGTTGTGTGTTCCCAGTCTGAAACCTTCTCTTAGCGGTACATCGAGATCTATATCGTTTTGAATCTTAAGCGCACGGATACGCCAATCGTTAGAATCAAGTGTGAACTCTCCCGCGGAAACAGATAGGGAAACAATAAAGTTAGTCAATAATAAGGTAGAGAGGGTGGTTGTTTTGACTATGTTATTCATCGATTAATCCAAGTTTATTCCGAAAATTGGTGGGTGTGTGAGTTGAAAAGTGTGGCAAGAAATTGAGAAGTTCAGCGGGATTTCTATATTTTAAACTGAAAATAGCCTGGCTGATTTATCCATTTCCTTGGAAAATATCTACAACTTTTAATGTAAGCTTTCGATGTCTAATTAAATTAAACATCTTTGGTATTATAAAATGTTTATTGATTTTATGTTGTTGGCTTTAAGGTTTGTTGTATCCTTTGTTGAAAGAATTAGTCATTTTTGTGGGCTTGTTGGCGTTATGGCAATATAGTAGGCGACAATTAACTTTAAGAATCTAACATGTCTTTAGTTAACGTAATTGAGCGGGCCCTTAAAGCCTTTGCTGACTTCGTTTGAGGGCCTCGATTACTTTTCTTATTGTTAATCCGGCGGATAAATCGTTTAATTATGCCGCGTACTTAATTGATTTATGTCGGAAATAGGCTGCTACACACGCGGGCTTTTTTGTAACATTCTCATATGAGAAAGTACTTTGCTTTTCAGTTTCTCCATGAGTCGGGCTGGCATACTACTGTGAATGCCCCCCTTTAAGGTTACAATTCAAATACTCATCTGGATTCAGTTCAGGTGAATATGATAGTAAATAATAGATTTCTTTCTCATCCCCGTGCTCTGCCAGTCAAGAATTAATGACTTGTGCATGGTGGACCCTAAGATTGTCCAGGATGAGATAAACTTTAAGTTCCGATTTTTTGGTTAATCGCTTGAGAAAGTCAATCAGCCTATCGGCATTCATACTTCCTTTGTAAATTTGAAAACGCACTGTTCCTTGGTTTGAAATCGCGGGTATCATATTGAGTGAAGTAAGCGTGGCATTCAGCTTCACAATGGAATTTTTTCCTTTTGGTGCATCGCCATGCTCATGCTGGCAATCGCTGCGAATGCCTGTTTCATCACCCCAGTAAATCTCTGCGTCTTGCTGTTTAATGCCTGGGTAATCTTCCTCCATCCATTTTTAACGGCTTTCGGGTTTTGTTCATAGGCCCGTTTGGCAGGCTTCTATGGCGTAAAGCCTCGGCGTTTCAGATAATCACCGACGGTGCGAATTGGCATCTTCAAATCGCATTCAGGTTCGATTAACTCCATGACTGCCTTGCGTGCCCACAGGATATAGTCAAGCTTGAGCTGATCTGGCTGCTCATCTGAGATTTGTTTTGAAGCTTTCTTTCTCTACCGTTAGCCTGCGGTTCGTACCTTCCGGGTAGCCGCGCTTTCTAGAGGCCAATGCTTTAAAGTCCTCTGCTTTATAAGCATTGATCCAATTTTGTACTACTCGACTGGAAACATCCAGTGCCAGTGTAATTTTATCGCATTAATAATATCCATTTGGATATTGTACCGAACTATAGAGATACCAGATTAGCAACCAAAAACTTTAATAGCGGTGTCTTTGTGTCTTATATAAAGGAAGAGGAACGCGTAAATTATCGAGCCGATATTTAAAATGGATTGCTATATTGACGTGGCAACACTGCTGAATACTAATCCTGGCGGCTCCTGGGTGTTTGTTATGGATAAAAATGGACGTATCTTTTGCGGTAATAAAGTCGGTGACATTCAGAATCATTCGGCATTTTTGTCTGGGCAACCAGTTGCTGCGGCAGGACATATATCTGTGGCAAATGGGAGAGTAGAACTAATTAACAATTTTAGTGGTCATTACCCACCTACCAGTAACTACATGGAGTAATTTAAGGAAGAGCTGGAAAAAACAATGTTGACCTAAGGGTGACAAAAATCCAATTTGGTATCTCTTCAAAAATTTACGCACTACGCGCAAAAAACAATCTAGATCCATTTTATACAGGGAAATGGTATCAAAGTTTTCGTGGTACAGTAATCAGGGATACTGTTGATGGTAGCTCACATACATATAATGGCCGCACTCACATTCAAGGGCAAAAACTAAGGCTTTATCCTGATGGGCCCAAGTGGCAATGGCTTTAATGTGGGAAAGTTGAACAGGGGAATAGCGGTGGGAAGTTCGCCTCTGAATTAGTAGACTATAGTGTGCGGACTAATTCTTGTTAATTGATTTTTTTAATGGCTACTTTTAACGTCAAATTTATATGTTTTGATTAGCGTCCGAAAGTGGATGTCACTTTCGGACAGAAATTCTATTGATTGGGCCGATAAGGGATGTATTCCAATTGCCCTCTAGTCAATTATTTTTAGGTAATACTAGTGTAACTCCGAACAATTTCTTAATATCAACAACGCTTAGCCAAGCCCCAATTCACGTTCAATTTGAGCTTTCCGCCATACCGAATATTTTTGGGGGAGCTTGGCTTCCTTGGTGTTATCAGCGATGATCGCACGTCCCATGCTGGGCCAGCATAAAACGGCCAGTACTCGTGGGGCAATTACTTGAAAGACTTTGGGTGGCCCCATCAGGGTTTTTAGTTTCTGTACAAGAGGCAGCCAGGAAGCAGGGACTACCTGCTCGGCAATCGCCCATGAAGCCTGGGGTTCACTGCCTAGCTGTTTCGTAAGGGATTCGTAGCGTAGTGTCGCTGCTCGGAGAGCCGCTTGTGGAGATGCTATTATTACTGCACGTGCGCGTCGCTCTGCACATAGCAGACAGATCTCTTTGGGTAGACCACTGCGTTCAGCCAACTCTGGATTTAGTGCCCAGCCGCTGGCTTTTATATGGCACTGACATATTGAACAAGCATACTTTGGGTTGTCAGCATTAAAGAGTGAATTTACTTTCTGTGGACGTTCGCCGTTTCGCCAGTAGAGGGGATATTGATCGAAAATGGAGCTGGCAAAGTATCTTGCAAAGATTAACCAGTCGATATCGGTAACAGTTCCAAAACGGTCCTTACGCACAAGTTCAGGAATATCCAGGCTATAGAGGTGGCGCAGGCAGTGGGTGCAGGGCTTTAGTTCATCTTGTGGAAAAACTTTTTGTGCAGCAGTGTAGTCGCTACTCGCCCAAAGTGAACCTTGGTAATTGCTTAGCGATGGGCATTTAGGAGTTATATGGATTTGCCCAAAAGAATGCCCCTGCGTAGAAGGGCTTTCTTCAAGGCCAAATACAAATACCGGAATGTTACGGTAGCGCCAGCCACAGGTGAGGCTATCCAGGTCTGAGTAGTCCAGCTGAATACCAGAGCTGATAGCTTCTGCCAAACTGTTCCGACTTGGAGTATTCGTCGGTACTTTCAATAGGGGACTGTCGGCGGGAATTCCGTGATCGCTACTCTCCGGTTGACATGATGTAGCTTTCATAGGCGTGAAGCCGTGCCGCGGCTCTTGTGTTTGGTGTTTATGAATAGGCTGGAGGTTGGTTGGCTTCACAAAGCTTCCTCAAGAATTTGCAGGATATGGCTTTCAGAGTCACGTACTACCCGGAATGCCACTCTGCGAGAGCGATCCGGATCTTCTATACCACTAGCATTGAGTACAGGCCGAGCAGAGGAATAGCCTACGGCCGCAACTTTTGCGCGGACTAGTACCGCTTGAGTCGGTGGTAGCAGCGAGTGGGCATACTGCATCACCGCTCTTGATCGCTGCTGTGACAGACGCAAATTATGAAAGTAACCTTCTTCTGGTTCAGATTGTTCACCCCACTCAGAGCTTGTGTGTCCCTCTATTTGGATTGCGGCAATAGAGTCCATATATGGAGTCAGGGCAGCAATATACCTGGGTACAAATGAGGACATAATCTCTCGGGCATTGTCACTCAGAGTGAAATCCCCCGCTTTAAACAGGGCATCACTATTATTAAATGAAATGGCGAGGGTTTGCTTATCCAGGGAGGCTCCCCAGTGATCCAGGTCGTTAGCAAACTCCTGTTGCAGGGTTTGGTAGATTGCAAGTTGAGTATCGCGATAAGACTCTGCAAGCTCTCGAATCTTAGCGCGTTCATCTATTAAGGAGCGCATTACGAAGACAGCAATACAGAGAAATACCATCATCAGGCCTGCCATCATATCGGATAGGCTGATCCACTGGCTCTCGCTGTATTCGCTGTTGGAGTGGGCACTCTCAAACATGCTCCTCTCCGACGACCTGCTTCACTTGACTGTCGATACGTTTCATTTGCTGGATTAACTGGCGGAAATCCCTTGAGAACTCACCACTCAGGGTGCCTAGCGCATCACCCATCGCAGCCATTACACTCTCGACTTCGCTATGTAAGCGTTGATCCAGTAGCTCATACTGACGTTTGATGCTTACATCTGCATTGGTCAAATCACGAGTGATCACCTGGGATAACTCAGTAATCATCTGTTGGTGAGTCTTGGCGATAAGTTGTGCCAGTTCAACCATTGATTCACGATGGCTGTTTGCAGTCTCTTGTATAATGTTGGAAAAATGTTTTGGGTCGATACTAGTAAGGACATCGGCGAGAGCAACGACCTTATTCGTCCTCTGCTCAAAAACCTTAGCCTGGGTTTCACTCAGGGAGATTAGGTGTTGAACTTGAGTGCCTAACTGCTGATTCGCTTTTTCTATTCCTTGGGTAATAGACTCAAACTTAGGTGCGATATCTGGAATAGATTGCTGCAGTACTTCAATGGATGCCTGCTGTTCATTAAGCATGACAGAGATTTGCTCGGAGTGAGTACGCTGCTGTTCAACCAGCGAAGGAATAACGTTAAAGATCTCCGGTAATTCAGTAATACGTTGGTGCAGCTGCAAAAGGTTCTCTTGTGCACCGTTAATCTCAATCAGTAGGGATGTGGTTTGCTCACGGTAGATCGCAGCAAGCTCGGCGTGTTGCTCATGCTGATCGATTAATGCTTGCAGGGCAGGGGATACAGCCTCCAGCTGTTGAGTAAACTGCTGCAGATTATCACCCATTTGTGCGTTCAGTCCCTGATTAAACTTCTCCACAACTGAAGTTAGTGACTGTAAAACCTCTTCGCTAATACTGTGTTGAAACTTTGTCAAATCCTGTCGCTGGTCATTGATCGCTTGCAAAATATCATCTGCAGTGGCTCTGGCTGGCTGATCTTTGCTAAATATTTGGAAAATAGTGCGCAAGACCAGCGAGAGGAAAAGGCCTAAGATACTTGTCATAAAGGCGGTTTCCAGACCTTGCATAAGTTCTGAAATCGAGGTGTCGATATCAGCAAGGTCAAAACCATAGATACCAAGAATAATACCGATAAAGGTGCCCAGAATACCAAGAGCGGTCAGTAGAGATGGAGTTTCTTTTACGAAGCGTGGAAACTTGCCAAATGGGTAAAGGATCAAGGCTATAGTGCCAAGGGCAAGCATAACTATAAGAAAGGTGTCTGTTACCTGCTCAGGAGATAACTTAGTCAACCAGTGGTAGAAAAACTGGGTCATTATTGATCCTTTACAACTTTCTGCATTGTTATTTCGTGATAAAAGGGCCCGTTGGGTATTCTCCCTGTGCCCTGACTTAGAACTTTCATTTGTGGTAGAGCTTTCACTACATCGGTAATAGTGCGGAACTTTGTCTGCTTATTTCCAGCTGGTTGGATATAGGTTCCAACAAGGCCTGATGGCTGAATCTCGAAAACACCACAATTAACTGGAAGTTGCTCTTGCTTGAACAACAGAAAATGCATCACACCGTTATTGCTGAGATACTGATATAGCGTATGTGTGATTAACTGAATTTGTTCAGTGGAAAAGAAATTCAGGAGATCCCAGAGCAAAATACAATCCAGGTTTTCAGGTAGGGTGGCCTGTCGTAATGCCGCCTGTACCGCGCTATTAAAGGGTACCTTGCGGCTACATTGCCAGAGAATTGCGGAATAGAGATCTGAAATAAACAGTTCACCCACCTCACGCTGGAGGTGCTGCATATTCCTTCCGGCTTTCTTCCCTACGTCCAGAGCTTTACTGACGGGAGAGCGCTTGGTGTGCATTAATGCTTGATCAAGAGCTGTCAAAGGGAGTTCGGTAAGGCTTGTTTGTCTAAAGGCGGAGATTGCAGCTGAGGTTCCCCCCGCGCGTACAGCGTTTTGTGACTTTACATTACCGTATTCAAACATCAGCTCGATAAGATCTTTACGCATGCCTTTTCTATGCAGGAGAGAGGAGCGCAGAGAAAAGTTACCCATGGTTTTCATCAGGTTGAGCGACGAGTATCGGTATGAGGGTAATGGCTCCGGCAGTGCTAGGGGCTCTGAGTTAAAAGTGAAGCCGGACAAACGCTTAAAATCAGCGGGCGCTTTAGGCATTGTGCCGGTGTACAGCATAGTATGGAAGATGGTGCCAGCTTTTAAGTGAGGTCGGATTTCCTCAATTAATTGCGTAATAAGCTCGGGCTCCATAAAGTTGAAAAGGTCCCAGCAGAGCACGACATCAAGTTTTATCCGTTGCGGCTTTCTAGTCAGGTGTTTAGTTAACTTTATGGTTCGTGTCTGCTGGTCAAATGAGTGGATCTCAAGCAGCAGGCTACGTAAATCCTCAATAAATGTCTGGCAGGATAGTTCCAAAAAGGTTTGTGTAGTGCCAAATGAGAGACACCCTAAATCCAATACTTTACCACCTGGTTGAATCACCTCGTCCACCAAGGCGGCAATACCAAACGAATGATGCTGCAACATACTCTCACACTAAAAGCTAGAGCCCCGGCAATAGCCGGGGCTCGTATGGAGGATCAACTGAGGAATTTAACTCAGCTCTCCTCTGTTTCCTCTTCAGTCTCCTTGGTACCGAACAGATAGTCGCTGGTATCGGATAGACGGGATGAATCACTCGCGGTTGAGCTGCTAGAAGTGTAGGAGGAATTGTTCTGGGAACGATTTGCAGGCTTATCTTCAGTTGCCGGCAGGTCTGGGTGCACCAATCGGTCTGAGAATTCCTTGTGACGTTCTTTCATTTCGGAGTCGGTATCTACCATATCCATAGAGCCGCGGAACTTACCACCGTCGTCGAGTTTGATCCGAGGGGCAATCAGGTTGCCATTTACCTGAGCAGTATTTCGGATCTCTATTAATTCATCGGCAAGTGCGTCGCCATCCAGTGTGCCTTCAACAACAATATTTTTTGCGTGGATATTTGCAGTCACTGCGCCGCCGGTACCAACAGAAAGGTTGTGGCCAACCATAATTACAGTACCGTCTACAGTGCCTTCTACATGTAGATCTTCGGTGCCGATCAACTCACCGCGAAAATTGATACCCTCACCAAGCACTGATTTGGCGCCTGAATTCGAGAGAGATGATTGCTGCTCACCAGCGCTCATGCCTGCTAGAAAAGGTGTGGAGTCATTGCTTTTGTCAGTGCTCATCTAAATAAATCTCTTCGTTGTGGAAAAAGTCAGCTATTAAATTTCTTGTAGCCAGGCCCTCGGCTGAAGTCTTATCCGTAGGCCAGCTAATACATTGAGTCGAAAAATCACGAAAGCTCAATGTGAGAACAGTGGTCTCGCGATGGCAGGAGATACATGTTCATTTTTTCGCAGAAACCTGGATATCATTACGCAAATATTTTCTACTACTGGAGCTCTCTTTTTCTCCTCTCCATGCTCTTGGTATTGGAGCACTTGGCTGAATGCTAACTTCATTCAGCAAGAGGATTTACGTAGTTATGGTTTCATCCGTATATTCATCTCTGGTAGATTTTTTATACCATCCCTTAACAGCTTCAACTTTTTCACAGGTGGCTTGTGCCAAGCCAGAAATTAATTTAGGTCGGTGTGGGTATTTGCCAACAGAGAGCACACCGAGAAATTTACAAAACTTAACCCGCAACCTTTAACTGTATAAAAATAGTCCTACTACCTAATTCTAGTGACGATAAATTTCTGGGATTTTTCACCATAACGTCACATTCTTACTTTTACATTAAGGTGTAATTTGTAAGTAAATATTTACTTCTTGTTGTGGAGGGCACACTGCTTATTGTCTGCTGATGGGTATTGAGTCTTACCTGGCACATATCAATATAGATTGGATTGTTACTACCTTACAGCGCGAAAGCCACCCTAACGGATCGGCAATCGATCAAGCTGACCTCGACTTGAATGGGCTGAATTTAGCACGGATTCCACGCTAAAAGTGTGACATGGAGCACTTTTTGCTCGCCTTGACCTAGAGGAAGTGACATTGGTGCTTCGAATGCAGCAGTGTCAGTACCACATACTACTAAGGGGTGTGTTGCTTGGTAGGTAATATGAAATGTGGAACAATTCCTCATGCATAAGGGGTTGAAAAAAGAAGAACTTAAAAGTCTAAACCACAAAATATGGGTAGTGTCTATGCGAAAATGGGCGAAACCTATATGAAAGTTTCTGGAAATAGAAATTCCAGCAAGGAAGCACTTTCTGATCGATAACTTTTACTCGCCCGTTGGGTGAAAAGTACATAAAATCCAGTCTCGTTTTTGGGTTGTTAAATAATGATCGGTTTGGAAAAAGGGTATTCTTTAATTAATGACATTCTTCCGAAAAGCCAGCTTGAGGTTCTTCAAAATGAGTTTGAAGATTTAAAGCTTGCTAGGGGAACTGGAGGCATACGCAATGTAGAGAAAAAGTATAGCTCTATAGCGGCCTTGGCTACATCGGACTTGATTGTAAATTTAGCGCAGAAATACTTAATTCAGCGTCCTCGATTGGTAAGGAGTATCCTGTTTGATAAGCATGAGAAGTGTAACTGGCTTGTCACTTGACATCAGGATAAGACTGTAGCGGTCTCTTCAAAATTTACTAAGTCTGGATGGGGCCCTTGGAGTGTTAAGGATGGTGCTCACCATGTGCAGCCTCCTCTACATGTTCTTGAACAAATGATTACGATCCGTATTCATCTGGATGATACTGATGCCAGTAATGGCTGCTTGAAGCTTATTCCTGGCAGTCATCAATATGGGGTTTTTCAGCAAGATGAAATATATAAATATGTTAAACAGCATAATCCGATTGCTTGTGAGGTAAAATCCGGTTCTGCATTAATTATGTATCCTCATATTCTTCACGCTTCAGATAGAGCTTTATGTCCTAGGCGCCCCAGAGTGGTGCACCTGGAATATAGTTGCTATAAACTGCCAGCTGGGATTACTTGGGCATAGTGTAACTAGATTCAATTTTCGATAATGATGTACGGGTTGACACCCATTTCATTACCTTGCTATCAATTAAGATGTTCGTGTTGCATGTTACCATTGTAATTAAGGTAAGAAAGGTCGCGCGACGATACCTGTTGGGGCGCAGTCCGCTGCTTTTACTCTCTTCTTAAAGATTGGGTAAAAAAATAAGTCAATACTTAAAAATATAATTATTTAAATGATAGTCGATTTCCTTGAAGGTGGCTGGTGATCATATTTTCCTATAGAAATCGATAATTTTTATAGAAATTTTGACTAATTTAAGAGCGCTTTAAGTAGTGGCAATTGCTGATGGCTGCTTATCAATTTGTCACTTACCTGTTTCTTGTTGTATTTTTTCGTTTCGGAGTTGGTCTCTGTTTATTTGAAAATTTAAGATTTATTTTTTTATTGATTTCTCTGTTTGGTGGCATTTTGGCTGTTAAAATCATGCGCGGTCAGATAAGGGGTTGATTTATTTGATTGGATAGGAGGTTTTACCTTCTAAATATAAGAATGATCATGTTGAAAATGGTGAAAAATGAATAGTCAAATAATAAGATTTTTAACTTGTTGGGTGATTCTTTTTGGAGCTTTTCAAGCGCAAGCGTTTGAGCCTAAATCAGATTTATCGGTGAACTTGGAGCGTGTCCGCTATTGTCAAAATTTTTGGTGCACCCGGCAGGATACTCAAACTGAGTATCTTGCTTGGGAGCAAGAAGGTGTTAGCAACTCTTATCAATTATATACTCAGATTGCAAGGGTACGGCAGCCAGCGCGAGAAGATGTGCGGAACTTGGTATTTATTGCAGCTGGACAACAGCCTCCGGGATACGGTTCTGAAAGTGCAGTAACAGGCCAGGAGGATAACTACAAAAGAAACTGTGGTATCTCAGAAAAATCCTGCTCCCGAAGCATAGATGGCCGTTCGCTTGCCCGGCAGGTTCTGGATTCAGAGTATTTTCCTGCAGATGATACCTTCTTCGCCGTAGCTTTTGATGCACAATTTAACTATTTGGTGAGTAGTGATGAGAAATCTCGTATAGAAAGTGCCTACCTTAAGTGGTTAAAATCCAAAGCTTATGCTTCCAATCTTGAAAGCATCTACTTGGCAGGGTCATCCAGAGGGGGCTGTTTAGCAATGCGCTTGGCAAAGGCTCTGCGTAATGATCCGGACTTTCGTAACATTCGAACCATTGTTCATAGTTTTGATGGAGTCTGTAAATGGGATCAGAATGAAATGGGAGTAACTTCTTCTTTTTTCCGTAACCCGGAAAACTCAACTTATTTGAGCTACTATACTGATCTCAATGCTCAGTTTCCCTATAAAGACAATTTATATATCCGCCAACTGGCAGGTGGCGATGAAGTTATTGAGTTTACAGGGGTGCACTCTTTTGTCTATACGGCAGAAGATGTCAGCCTGGGTTGGTATGCTCAAAGTTGGGTCAATTTGGACCATATTACTATCGATCGAGATATGTACCCAGAAGTTAGAGATCAGACCGTGGTACCATTTTTAAAGCATTTGGAAGAAGTTTTTTAATCCGTTTCGTTGATTTCAATTGATCTAAAATCCATTATTTGTATGTTTAATTGATTGGGTGTGAGGGTTGCTGTTAAGCAGCCCTCTTTACCTAACTGGAGTTTTATTTTGTAGAAGCCTAATAAGTAGGTGATTAGCTGTATTTATGCAGAGTAGCTGGTCAGTTGGTTGAGCCAATAAATGATAGTGGAGAATTCATTTTAATATAGCCAGCCTGTTCTGAAGGAAATTCCTACATATACAAATAGAACGGAGAGAAGTGTTACTGGAATTATATGATAAGCGAGAGCCTTCAGGTTTCTGGTGGACAGGTTCGGAATAATCCTGAGCCTTGCGTCAATAGCAAGGAGGAATGTAAGGCCCAATATGATTAGCTTATATGAAATAAGCCTCGAAACCGGATTTGAGAAGTTAAACCACTGGGATATATCGGGTAAGAGGCTAAAGGCTAGATAGATACCGGAAAGAATCTGTAGAAGAAGGGCGGGGATACCAATTTTCTCATAGCTGCTTTCAAACCTTGAGATAAATTCTATATCCTGACTTCTTAGGGCGGAAGGGAGGATTGTGCATGCCAGCACCAGATGCCCTCCAGTCCAAACAGTTGCACCTAGTAAATGCAAAAACAGTACTACCTCGTACATTTCTATCCCATTATTTGATCCTTTTAAGCACTATATCTATATATGATATTGGTGCCCACCAATTTCTTGGATCGTTATGATGAATATTATTGACGTATCGTTAGAGGGATTACTTCATGCGAAAAATGAGGTGGAAGTTGATGTAAGTCAAGAAGATAAGTTGGATTTTGTAGTAAGAGTCTACTAACTAATAATGCCGAGATGTCATGTACTTTGTGCATTAGTATTTAAATAATTTTCCTTACCCAACCCATTCGATAATTGCCTTACCCTGACAGGGGGGCTCATCTATTGTTATAGGTTTTTAGGTCTATGCCAATAAGTGCGTAACAGTAAGAAGCGAAGCAGGCTGGTATTTAACAAAATACTAAAAGCTTCTTTTCATGTTTTAGAGGGTTTTACTCTCTTGATCAGCCAGTAAAGATATGTGTTGCGGGGACTACTTACTGTAGGGCTACTTGTAATGAGTCAAAACTAAGAAATCCTTACTTGGCTCCCAATAGTTGATAAATGATGCTTAAAAAAGGAAAAAGTCAATTGTTCGCAATTTGGAAACTTCAGGTGCTCAATATAGAAACAATAATATTTGACCGAGTTCATAAAATAAAAAAAAATGCTCTTACAATTTTATTCCAAAATAAGTGTGATTGGATCTGTAGAGAATAATATGAACCAGCTCTCTAAGCTTCTAATAGTTATTGTTTTGTCTGTTTTCGTAGTTGCCTGTAGTGGTGGTTCTAGTGACAACAAAAACAGTAATCCAGAGGTAACTAACAATGGTGGTAATACTGGGCCTAACCCAGATCCAGGCCCAGGCCCAGATCCAGGCCCAGATCCAGATCCAGATCCAGACCCAAACCATGGGGTCATTAGTGGTGGGGAAGGTTACGTTAGTGAAGATAATGTAAAGTCTGCTACTGGCATACTGATTGATAGTACAAACCCAAATAGAATTTTTGAGGAAGTTAATGAGTGGGGGAAATACGGTCGCCTCCAAGTTCTCTCAGATGGCACCTGGGCATATACTTTGGATAGTAATCTTTCTGATCCGCTTAGTGAAAATGAACTTGCTACCGATGAATTTTCAATAGCTGTGGGAGCTGGAAATGACTTTACAGTGATTGTTATCGAAGTAACAGGTGCCGATGATGCCTATACTTTCGAACCAGACTCCCCCCTGGCGACATTAATTGTAGGGAGCAGGGAAAGTGCCAATGGCATTTTGTCGCTGCATGATGTCGATGGTAATACGCCGAGCTTTTCAGAGAAAAATATAGAAAGCACTTATGGTAATTTTAACATTACCAATAGTGGTGATTGGGAATATATCCTTAATGATAAGGCGGATAGTATAAAAAGTGATGACTCAGTAAAAGATACTGTTAATTTCCAGTTAACAGATGGTGCTCAGCAATCTGTTACATTTTCTATAGTGACTGCAGACCCCAATGGGTCTGGCCCTTTTGAGCTTTCACTGGATCAAAAGCGGGAAATGCTTGATAGGCATAATCACCTTCGTCAGCGGTGTGCCAGTGGTCAATCTGGAGAAGGAGAAGGGCCTAAAACTGCTGGAAATATGCAAACTCTTTTTTGGGATAATGCCTTGGCTAAGATGGCGAAGGAGCGGGCATCGGCCTGCTATTTTGGACATCTAGGCGACTCTGCAGGTATTAGAGACTCTTTTGATAAAGTAAAAAGTGAAGTATCTTTTGTATTGCCCGGGGGTTACGTTGAAATTGGTGAGAATGTAGCCATTCATTTTACCAACCCTCCAGCATCTCAATATAATGCCGAGCAATGGGCTGGAGCGGTTCAGGCTTGGTATGATGAGAGCTATGCATATAATTGGGAGACTGGGCAGTGTCACGATGACACCTGTGGACATTGGGCTCAAGTCTGCTATGGGGAAACTCGCTATGTTGGATGTGCGGTTGCTGAGTGTGACAGTATCAATGGTGTTGATGATCCTGCATATAATGATGGCGCACATGTCACAGTCTGTAATTATTTCCCCGCAGTCGATAAGTCTGTGTTGCCTTTTGTAGATAATTTTGGGTTTGAAAATTGCAGAACTTGCCTCAATTATGATATGCCCTTTTGTGCAGATAATATGTGCACTGGCGGAATATCAAAAAATTGGAATGCATCAGGTAAAACCGACAAAAATATTGATCAGTGTACAGATGGCTTAGGCAGAGATATTGTACCTTGCAAGTTTGGAGATCATCCACCACCCGCAAAGGTTAGTGGCTTTAAATATAGGATAGATGGAATGCAAGTGTTTCTCTCCTGGAATCACACTATTGAAAATGACGGTGTGCTCCATTACGAGTTATCTCGTGATGACGAATTGCTTGTAAATACCCGGGAACCTTCATACAAAGATTCAGGTTTAGAGTTGGGGAAAAACTACCGCTATAAAGTCATTGCGGTGGATCATTCTGGTAGAAAAAGCCAAGAGCCCGCCTTCCTTGATGTTACGATAAGTAATAATTAGGTGCTTTATAAGCAGATTTTAAATACGACTAATGAGTTAATGGAAGGGAAATACGGATATTTTCATCGAAAAGGCCATTATCGACACTGCTGCTAATAAAGCATAATCAAACAGGCCGCCCCTAGTAAATTTGCACCCCAATATAGTACTTGGTATGGATTTCCTAACTGCCAATAGCCAATTCTAGATAGGCGCAATGCGCTTTTGTGGGGCGCAACCTAAAATAAACAGGTTTTCTAACCTCAACAATAAAGAGTTGGGTTTTATTTTGAAAAAAGTATTATATATCTGCGTGGCTGTTCTTTTAAGTTTAAATGCCTATGCTAGCAATGGAAAAGTGCTTGTTGTCGTTTCAGCAGCTGACCATTTGACCCTAAAAAATGGTGGTGTAGTCGAATCTGGGTATTTTGTGAGTGAGCTATCAGAAACCTTGAGGCAGCTGGAAGCTAATGGATATGAATTTGATATTGCCACACCAAAAGGGAAAACTCCTGTAATTGATGGTTTTGGCTTGCAAATGTATTTTTATAAAGCATCAGTGGTATCAAATTGGCCTCAGTACACTTTAAACCCTAAGATAAAAGCCGAGGAGGAGCGCTTAAAAGATATCGCTACAGCAATGAAATATTTCGGTAGGCTCAAGTTTGCTAATCGTTACGCAAATGACGAAGTATCTGCTTTTCTAGATGATGTTGAATACAAAATGGAGCAGCAGCAACTTACTGAAAAACCTTTGCTCACGCTGGAGTCATTGACACAATCAAAATCTTTAGAAAAATATGATGGAATCTATATTCCGGGAGGTCATGCGCCAAAAACAGATCTTCTGTTTAGCGAGGAGCTGGGGAGTATCTTAACATATTTCCATGAAACCCAAAAGCCGACTGCTATAATTTGCCATGCTCCGATAGTGTTGTTGACAGCAATGGAAGGTATCTATGATCCATTTATCCCCCTAAGTGAAGAACAAAAAAATAACTTCATTTACAAAGGATACAACATTACACTGGGTAACAAGTCTGAAGAGCTAATTCTTGAGAACTTTCTTTATTTAAAAGGCAGTCGCCTAGAGTATTACGTTGCAGAGAAAGCAAGAGAGGCTGGTCTTAAAGTAAGTAATTTTCGTGTGCCCTCAATGTCGCAAGTAATCGAAGACAGAGAGCTGGTCACTGGAGCGAATCCGTCCTCGGTATATTCACTGGCAGATAAATTTATTTATAAGTTGCAAAATAGGCAGTAGCTTACCCAGTAGGCGCACTTCATTAGCATATGCGGAATCACGATATACTAAAGTGGAGCGATCTCCTTTAATGCGTTCCTGAGTAATTTCTTACCTTGACGGTTACAGTTGTAAAGCGCAACTCTTGTGGGTGAACGTTGCCTAGCAAGACCTAATAACTGTAGCCTTCAAGACCTATCCTATGGGATAAGCCTGCCACATACAAACTTGCCCGATTTCAAGGAAAAATTATTTTTTAGAAAGAGCTCATCCCGACCTGAATTTCCTGAAACAGCTTTACGACAGCTTGGTATTTTCTTTCTGTGCGGAAGCAGATAATTTTCTTGTATCATTACTATCCATTTAAGTATTATACAAAGCCACAAAGCCACAAAGCCACAAAGCCACAAAGCCACAAAGCCACAAAGTTGCCGGGTTGCTAAGAAGTGATTCCTTTCGGTTATTTTATTAAAGCTTAAATATTAAACCTAGATGGTGAGTCGCTTTGTTATCCCTGTAGTTCGAATCATAACGCCCACAGCTATTGTTTTGTAAATTTTGTAAAGGGCTGCGACCATTCCGATGGCTATCATTTGCAGCCTTCGCGACCGGTAAAGACATTGCGGAATTATGTGCGGACCTCCTTGAGCTTCAATCTTTCTAATGTCGCTTTAGATAAGTTTAATTCTATTTAATGGCACAAGTCAGCAGATGAATAACTGATAGGTTGATATATTGTTCGTTAATTAGAAACCGGTTGTTGTAAAATTTGAAACAATAATCTATTACCAGCTCTTTACTTTAAAAGATTCAATCCGTTATATTTTTATGTATGTTGTTGTTTTTATACCAATATTATTTTTAATATTAGGATGAAATTATTTATTCTCTATTTTTTTGTTATATTTGAGCTGGCCGGCTTAAGTTAATATTATTTTTGTGCCATTGGGGTCTCTTTAGGTTACATATCTATTGCATCAGGGTTTAGATGTTTTTTCATAGGAAATGTAATGCTCTATTGATAATTAACTTTCTCATTAATTATTTTTATTCGGTGTTAAGGGCGGGAGATCTTGTTCGGCATATCCTTTTATCAAAAAAATTAAATTTAGGATTTAGTTATGAATTTTAAGAGAGCCGGCCTGTATATCGTGTATATCATGCTTCTATTTAGCCTAATTATGCCCACGTACGCTCATGCAGGCATATGGGATAATTTCACAAGCTGGATTGCTGAAACCTGGGATAAAGTTGAGGAGAGTGCTGAAGAAACTATCGAAGATGTGGTTACTACAGTAGAGGATGCCGCAACTGCCTCTGTAGGATTCTTAGTAGACACTGGTGAATGGCTATATGATGGCCTGACAAATTCAGTTGAGGGGTCACTTGATTTTTTCTTTGGGGTAGCTGATAACTCAGTTACTGCACTAAATTATTTTGGCCTTGATGTCGATATATCTGATTGGTTTAGCACGGGGCCCCGAAACTCTGAAGATGGCGCACAGCCGTGGACTTTAGCAGACTACGATACTGGATCATACCCAGCCTATCTAGCAGCCTTTCGTGAGCGCCAGGCGGCCTATATAGAGCGAGTTTTCGATTCAGCGAGAGAGGAGCCAAATAATGACCACATGGTTCTCAGGGCTTATCTTGGTTTGCCCTTGGATAGGGCAGCATTGGCTCAGCGATTAACAGAACTTTTCACTCCGGGCAAGCATGCTTATAAAAATCCAGACATGCAGTTGATTCTATATATTCGTGTGTTGGCGGAGAGTGATGAGTACGATGACTTGATTCTAAATGAAATTAGTAAGCTCCCTTATTGGCAGGACGAAGACACCGAGCAAGTACGTGTGTATACCTCTGAAAATCATGTGCTTATGTGGCTTTCCACTAGCTGGTTGTTATGGGAAATGGAGGGATGGAATATTGGGGGCGGGCCAGAGAAAATCAAAGAGCGCCTTATACGTTATTTAGAAGTTAAAAGACGATATGGTGTTTATGAGTCTACTTCAAATACCTATAGTGGATTTTCGATATCCGCGCTATTAAATCTTTACGACTATGCCAAGGATCAGGAGATTAAGGAGCTAGCCGGGCAGGTCGCATTAATATTTCTCAATGATATAGCTATGGTGACAAATGATCTTGGCGCTGCAACGGCTGCAGATTCAAGGTCCTATGCGGGAAGCTATGGAGGAGTAAACACTATGAAAAATAGCTTCTCAGAGTATATGGCTTTAGTCACCGGCATGGGTCCACAGGAATTTACCGCTGGTAACCATATAGATATATTTGCCATGACTAGCCTTGATGTTAGCAGTGTTGCTTATAATCGTCTGGAAAAACTAAGTGGCGAGGTCAATATCAGCTATTACTCAGGCCACCCCATCACTGAGGTGGATTCGGTGTGGGCAGGTCTAGATTTGCAAGATAAGCTTATTTTTTCCCAATCTGCTGGTGCTTATGCTCACCCTGAACTGCTTGACGAAATGTTGGAATACTACCTGACGCCTGTTGCCGGATTAAATTTCTTTTTTGAAGATATTATCGTGGAATCTAATCTAGCAGATGATTTGGTGGATATGTCTGGAGTCCTGCTTACGGAGACCAGTGCGCCTTTTACTACCAGTTCTATAATTTCAGAAAAAACCTTGGATCTCTATCGCCATGGTGTAGTGCAGTTGAGCTCTTACCAAGATTACCATGCGGGCAATGCCGGTTGGCAACAACAGCCTTGGGTTGCCACAACCGGCACGCTTCAGGTTACCACACGTTCAGGAGCGGGAAATGGTGGTTGGAAAGCTGGTGGCCAGAATATGATGAATACGAACTTGCCCTATATCAAGCAAAACAAGAATGTGGCTCTGGTTTTGTACAAGCCGGCTATGGAGTTGCGCTTTATGGATGGCGTAGGTAACGCCACGGATTTTCTACCGATTGATGACTTTGTTACGGAATCAGTTAATTTAACTTGGCCAGCTGATATGTTTGATGAAACATCCAGCTTCAATAACTGGTTATTTGCAAGAGAAGGGGAAGGTTACGTAGCTGTCTATCGTCATTGCCAGGATACAAAAACCTTTATAGATCACGGAAAAACTATAGAGATTTTCAGCTGCAATGACGACGAGCAGGTTTGGGCAACCGTTGTTGGTAATACTCAGACTCATGGAGATTTTAGTAATTTTATATTCACAGTTTCACAAGCCAAGATCCAGAGCAAGTGGCGTTGGAGTTGGGCAGATAAGCGACATGTATGGGAAACTACTCTCGAGGTAGACGGAAAAACACTGGGTTACAGTTGGGAAGCCAATGTTGATGATTTAACCGACCAGGAAATGTGGAATCTGGCGGGTGCCAATAGCTCATCTACCATAGAAACGGCATCTGTACGTGGTTACCAGGTAAATGATGTAACTAGTAATTTGACTCGTACAGGCCAAGGTAACTGTGAAAGCTCCAATGATATTCTTCTACATCAAAATGTGAGCTACCATGGTTCTGATCCAATTATTTCACAAATATCGGAAGACGCTAACGGCGAGTGCTTTCTGCTGAATGTGGAGGAGCAATCTTTGGATACTGAAACTGACCACGGCGGCGAGCAAATCGATGTGGTGCATTTTCAGAATCGACGTTTTGTTGGAGGGGAAGCGGATAAAGTCTATGCCGTAGACCACGAATGGACCACAGTTCAGCTGGATTTTAGCTATACCAACCCCGTGGTATTCACTTCTGTCATTGGTATCGCCGGTCCCGACCCTGTTACGACTGAAATTCGCAATATAACCTCCAATAGTTTTGAGGTTCGGGTAGCAGAATTTTCATGGAATGATGGTGTTCACTTGCCTGAAACTCTGCATTATGTGGTGATGGAAGCCGGCACTTATACAACAGCTAATGGCGCTGAAATTCATGTGGATGCTGTATTGCTGGAAGATAATCTAACTGGTACCCCTGAGTTTCAAACCGTAGGTATTGATTTACAGGATTACTTCCTAGTAAGCCAAGTGCAAGGCAAGAATATGAATGAAACAATTGGTACTCGTATCAAGGATAAACAAACAGGTTCTTTTGACATTAGTTTAATGGTGCAAGAGGCCCACAAAGAAAAAGGAGAAAATCTGCAAGCCGTAGTGGGCTATATAGCTATTGGTAAACCCGCGGTTAAATCAATGAAAATTGCTTTAAGGGGCCACCATGGTAAATATTTGACCGCAACTAATAATGGTGGTAGTGGGCAAACAGTCAATGCCAATGCTTCAACAATCGGAAGCCATGAGACTATTATTCTCAGCGGTAATAGCAACCAGCAGGGCTGCTTTGTCGATGGTGACGATGTGTGGCTGCAAACCACCGATGGTTATTATTATGGTGCCCAAGAATGGGGAGCACTTGATGTAGCCGTTTCTGCCAGATATAGCTGGGAAACATTTAAATTAATTAATCATACGGACAGAACAGGCTGTTTGGAGGATGGTGATCGGATCTCCTTATTCAATGTCCGACATGGTAACTATATTGTTGCTGAAGAAAACGGTGGTGCAAATGCAAATCGCAAGAATCTTGACATATGGGAGATGTTTACTGTACATAACCTGATCGTGAACTGAGCAGTACGAAAGGGCACCTCAACTTGATGTGATGGGGTGCCTTAATTGATTGTACAAACCTCCTTCTGGATTGGATTTTTGCACTCAAACTAAATGAGCCCTTCATATAGGAGATAGGAGAGCTTACTTGAGTGAGGATTTCTATACGAGGACAGCTGGTCTGAGCCTGTGAATCTCTTAACTTCCAAACTTGGATGCCGACTACTCCTTGTATTGGCATTGATGATAAGGCTTCCACTTCTCCATTAGCATTAAGGGGATTTCGGAGCTTATCTTTACCTATGAAACCTGGATAGCCGCAGGTGACGGTACCTTCGGTGACTGGATGCAGTGTGAAGCTGGCGAACTGAACTGACTACTGATTTAATTGGGTATGTTAAAAGATTTCTGCATACCCAGGTTAACAGGCAGTTATACTGTAAGGCGGTCGGTCTTTGGTCAATCTTAAGACCGATGCCTTTGCCTACTGCAACAATACTCTACTTTATTCTTGACTCCTGAGAGTCCGAATAAAAAGCAACACTTAAAAGCTTGTTTGTTTCCATTCATTTACAGCATTCAGGGAAAATTTCTGTCCAGTGTCACTGCTGTTGCACTTATAAATTTGAAGTTGTTCTCCATTGTCGGCACTTGCCCCTGGTGTATCAATGCAGTATTGCCAGTCTTTGTCGCGATTTTGAATAATCCCGTTTTCCTGTACCTGCCATTTTTCTGAGTTTCCACCATCGCAATCCCAAAGGTGCATTTTGTCACCATTGTCGGCAGAGCCTGAGTTGTAATCGGCACAGTATTTATTGTTGCCTTTAGGTCTTAATTGCCCCTCAGCGGTGTAGACAAACTGTTGTTCGTTGCTCGAGTTGCAGTTGGCCAAAGTAAGGTTGGAGCCATTGCCATAGCCTTGAGAAACATTCATACAGAGATTTGGATTTTGAATGGACTGGATGCGAAAATAACCAGGTAGGCTTCTTCGCACACCGACAAAGGGTATGGCTTGGCTGGTATAGCTCGGCGTGTCATTGACAGTATTTGGATCCATGCCAATAGCGGTAGCGCCGTGTGCAACCGCGATATAGGAATAGCCAAAATCTCTATTGCTGAAATCGCCAGAGCTGCTCCACAAATGCATCAATTGTTTACTGTTCGCCGCTTCATTGGCTGTTATTTGGTAATGATCGCCGGCTTTTACATTACCGCAAAATATCCTCTGGGAGCTGCTGGAATCCATGGAGTCTATATTGCCAGAAAACTCTTCAGGATCGGTAGTATCTACATCAGGGCAGAGGAAGGCATGTAGAGGGTAGTTATCCAGCGCCGATTCCATACGACCATTGACATTACCCGATTGCCCCCCAGTGAAAATTACCAGAACTTTTTTACCATTAGTGAAAAGCTCGCTGATAGTAGGCCAGCCGATATTCTTTAATGTGCTGCGATAATTTGTTGAAGTTGAGCTTTGTTTAAGGTGATTGACCATATCCTGGTAGCTGAACTGAAGACCCCCCAACTCTTGCTTGATATATTGATCCAGCAGATAAATTTCATCCGCATACCATGCTGCAAACCAATTGCTATTCGGCTTCATGTCAATATACAGCATCAGTGGGGCATCAAGCTCATTATTGGCAAGCCATGCCTTAATGTCGTCCAGGCAGTTTTCCAGACGATCATCTCCGCCGTTACTTTTACACATATGATTGCCGATATCACTCTGACCATGGGCGACATAGGGGCCGTGGCTGCTGCCTTGCCATGGGCCGTGATCAACTACATCCAGTTCAAGGGAGCGGAAGCCCTTATCCAGCCAGTCAGTTAGTGTTTCCCCACTGGCTAAGCGCTCATAACTATTATGGGGTTGCAGGTAGTAAAGCTGATCAATGCGATGGCTGGATTGTACTGGGTCTGCTACGGCCAGTATTGTGCTAGCAAAAGCTGAAGAGCTTAACAGTGTCGTAGCTGACAAAATAAGTTTGCTGATGAAGGGCTTCGACATTGGGGTATCCGCTTATGTTGAATGTTTTTTATTGCTATGGAAATAGGTAGTTAAAGTTGGATTATATGAACAACTTATGAAGAACATATGACGCCGGTAAGCTGTAAAGAATATATCTGAACTTTTGTTGAGTTCTTCACAATTTCCGGCTTTTTAAGCGTGCGTATTTTTAATGAAAGTTAGAGTTTCTTCCCCAGCCTCTTTTCCACTTGCTTTTTTTCCCACTCGGGCCCAAATAAGCTGAATACCTCAAATACACTCATGCCGTGAGATATTAAACCTATGCCCCAGCCAAGTGCGGCCCATAGCACCCAAAAGTAACCTGGCGATGTAATCAGGTTCAGTATGAACAAACCAATTATCACCAGTACATAGGTGATTACGTGGGAATAGAATGCCTTAATGTCGCGAACGTGTTCTATAACCCGCTTTTCTCTGTCGGATATATCCTGCTCTGTATTCACTTCGCTCTCCTGTAGTTCTGATAAGTCGATTTCAAAAACAGCAGCTAAAGCTTTCCGTGATTCAAGGCTAGGGTTTTGCCCTCGCTCTATTCTCTGGATAGTCCTGATGTTGAGCCCGCTTATTCTGGCCAGTTGTTCTTGAGACCACCCGCGTTGAAGCCTTAGTTTTCTGATGATCATACAGCTCCTTTAAATTGGCTTTTGGAGATATTTATAGTGAATTTCGCAGCTGTCGGGAACGGGCATCTAGGTGACTTCCTTACGACATTATCTTTATTATCAATGAGTTAGGGCCTGGCTATGCTGTCAGTTGATAGCGGTAACCCCAACTAAAACACTCTTTTTCCCCAGGCGGTGTGAGCGTTCCATTGTAGCTCGATACCTTATCAAATATCTGCGTGACAAGTTATTTAACTACCAAACCAGCTGGAAATATGAATGAGTTATCCTAACTGGAAAAAAATTTATGGTGACCTCTTGCGGTAACTAGGCCTGCCAATAGATATGGGTAATGAGAATTGGGTTTATCAGAGAATGACTATCTCGACAGCCGCTGGAAGTGGTATGCGCTTGTTCTTAGCGATCGGTAAAGTGGCATAAGGGCGCTTGGTTTTAACAAGTGCCCTTATGAACAACATAACGGGTCTAGAGAGTGCTATCCGGCTGATTTTCCGGACGTGCGTCGATAAACGCCGGTAGTTCATTACAGGCTTCGGCGATTTTCTGGATTTTCGGATAGTTATTCATTTCCATACCGAAGCGCTCGGCGCTATAGATTTGTGGTAATAGGCAGCATTCAAAGAGTCCAGGTTTATCGCCAGCTGCGAAGGGCTTGGGGTCTAGCTCTTGTTCCAGTGCTGAGAAACCCAAGTGAATCCAGTGCTGAATCCACTGTATTTTTTGCTCGTCACTAATCTTAAATTCAGCCTGCAGATACTTGAGGATGCGCAGATTCTGTACAGGCTGAATATCACTGGAAATAGTGTGAGCCAGTGCGCGAATGTGGGCGCGGTTTTCGCGCCCCTTTGGTAAGAGGGGCGGTTGCGGATAAGCTTCATCCAGCCACTCCAGTATGGCCATAGACTGGGTAAGGCTAAAGTCGTTCTCGTTAAGTGTGGGCACTAACCCCTGCGGGTTGAGGCTTTGGTAGCTATCACTCAGCTGCTCACCTTTTAACAGGTTCACTGGGTGGTAGTTATACTCGAGTTCTTTCAGGTTCAGGCCTATACGAACCCGGTAACTCGCTGAGGAGCGGAAATATCCGTAAAGATCCATTCTCTTTCCTTTCTTTCGTTGTTATTGCTTTGGCAACATAAATTGCCGGTTTTAAGAACACTTTTCAGTCGTGTCTCGAGTCACTCGTTTTTCCATGAATTAACATAGTCTGCCAGCTCTATCGCATGGGCGTCAGGCAGTATGTCCCACGGTGTGCGGCTATCGATCATTACCGCGACTTCGTCGGTTTCTTTCCTTGCACGCTTGGCGCCAACGGCGAAAGCTTTAGGGTGGGGTCCATGGGTAAATCCCATGGGATGCAAGGTAAGCATCCCCGGATGAATATTATCGCGGCTGAAAAAGTTGCCGCGATGGTAAAAAATCAATTCGTCATAATCATCGTTATTGTGGAAAAACGGTACCTTGAGTGCACCCGGATCGCTTTCCAGCGGGCGGGGTACAAAGGTAGCCACCACAAAACCGGGCCCAACAAAGGTAGTGTGTGCAGAGGGTGGTAGATGATAGCGGTGGCTCATAAGTGGGCGTAAATCCCGCCAATTAATTCGTACCACAAGGTTATCGCCGGTCCAGCCCCTGGCGTCCAATGGGTTAAAGGGGTAAATAATCGTAGAGAGCTGCTGGCGGGCTTTTACGATCACGCGCCATTCAGTGTCTCCCTGCTGGGCTTTAAAACCATCATCAATTTTGGGGACATCGAGAATCGCCTGATCAAAGATCGCGTTCGGGCCAAGAACGCCCCTATCTGGCAACTGGAAGTGGCCGCCAGTTGCCTCGATCATTAACAATTCCAGAGGTTCATCCAGGGTGGGAGCCAGACGCCACATGGTGCCTCGCGGCAGCACAATGTAGTCTCCATCACGAATGCTCAGGTGGCCAAAATCGCAGTAAAGGTCTCCGCTGCCATTATGTATGAAGAGCAGCAGGTCTCCATCGGCATTACGCACCAAGTGGTCCATTGGGTCACTACAGGTCCACAGGCCTACGAGGCTGTTGTTGTTGCGTAGAATTGGCTTTTGATCCCAGGGGCTACTGCCTTTGTGGACCAATTGAGTGGCATCAAAAGCATGAGGACGCAGTGGTCCCTCAAATTTGCTCCAGCCGGTCGGGGGATGGCTGTGGTAGAAATGGGTGCAGGGGCCAAAGAAACCTTCCTTGCCCATCTCCCTTTCAAAAGTATTGGCTGGAAAGTCTGCATGGGCTTGGCGGCTGGTTTCACCTTCAATGCGGGGAAAGCGTATCCACTTGTTCATGGGCGGCCTCGCTTATGCTGGGCAGGGCGCTTATCGGCAGGTGGAAAGTTGATCGTTTCTGCAACAGTGTCGCGCATATTTCTTGCGTTTAACCGGCATTGGGTTAACAAAGATGGCGCAAAAAACCCTATACTGTGCGACCAATTTTGTCCGGTGCTCCAAGTAATCCCAGCGCAATATTTGCGTGTACAGTGGTTACAATTGAAACCAATGTTAGTTAAATTGAGCATCTGGTACAACCCGGATTCCCAGACAGGCAGGTGTGAGAGCAGCCATGATTGATAACCAAAATACGCCGGAAACGGCGGTAAAGCAGGATGAGTTGCGCCTGGAAAAATTCTTGCCATACCGCCTGTCAGTACTCTCAAACCGTGTGAGTAACGCCATTTCACAAGCCTATGGTGCACGCTTCCATCTCACCATCCCCGCGTGGCGGGTGATGGCCATCCTCGGGCGTTTTCCTGACCTCTCTGCTGCAGAGTTGGTAGAGCAAACGGCCATGGACAAAGTGGCAATCAGCCGGGCTGTTTCCTCGCTGCTAAAGAACGATTACATCACCCGCAGCGAAGATCCTGCAGACCGCCGGCGTCAGGTGTTGAACTTGTCTGAGTTGGGGCGGGAAGTCTACGCGCGCATAGTGCCGCTTGCGCAGCAATACGAAAATGATTTGATCGCCTCCCTTTCCAGTGAGGAGAGGGAGCAACTGGATGGCATTATCGAAAAACTGTTGGTTCGCGCTAAAGAGTGGTCCGAGCGCGGCTTGATCGATGAATAAATAGGATAAATAAAGGAGTTTTCAGATGTTTGAGCATTTAAGCAGCCTCCCGCCAGATCCCATCCTGGGTCTATTGGCCAGTTATCGTGCGGATGAAAACCCCAGCAAAATCGACCTTGGGGTAGGGGTCTACAAGGATGAGGCCGGCCACACCGCGGTTTTGCAGGCGGTAAAGGAAGCGGAGACTCGCTTGTTACAAAGTGAGGAAACCAAAGCCTATATCGGCCCAGCCGGTACACCAGGCTTCAATTCGGTGATGCAGGAGTTGGTACTAGGCGCCGGACATCCCGCCCTGGTAGGTGGCCGCGTACGCTCTGCCCAAACGCCCGGTGGTTGCGGCGCCCTGCGTGCTTTGGCGGAGTTGATCAACCGCGCCAAGGAAGGAGCTACCGTATGGGTGAGCGATCCCACTTGGGCGAACCACGTGCCGTTGTTGGGGAATGCTGGCCTGAATATCAAGAGCTACCCCTACTACGATCGCGCCACCAGCAGCTTGCAGTTCGACAAAATGGTGGAGACATTGAAGAACGTGGGCGAAGGCGATGTGGTCCTGTTCCATGCCTGTTGCCACAATCCCTGTGGCGCGGACCTGTCCCGTGAGCAGTGGAAAGTATTGGCGGAAATGGCCCAGAAACAGGGTTTCACTCCGTTTATTGATATGGCATACCAGGGTTTCGGTGAAAGCCTGGAAGACGACGCCTACGGCCTGCGCCTGATGGCGGAATCTGTACCTGAAATGCTGGTAGCTGCTTCCTGCTCCAAAAACTTCGGCCTTTACCGTGAGCGCGTTGGCCTGGCCATGGTGATCTATGCCAATGGTGAGAGTGCCGATAAAGGCCACAGCCAGATGCTGAGTGCAATTCGCGGGAACTATTCCATGCCACCTTCCCACGGTGCTGCGGTTGTGGAATCTATCCTTACAGATGCAGGCCTGAAAGCGAACTGGGAAGCGGAGCTTACCGAGATGCGTGAGCGCATCAACGGGCTGCGCGCAGGTTTGGTAGAAGGTCTGGCGGCTGCCGGAGCCGCAGGCGATTTCGGTTTTATCCGCCAGCAGAAAGGCATGTTCTCCTTCCTGGGCATTAGTCCAGAGCAGGTGCAACAGCTGCAAAAGGACTATTCCATCTATATGGTGGACTCCAGCCGCATCAGTATTGCCGGCTTGAGCTCCAACAATATGGAATACTTCTGCAAGGCGGTTGCCAGCGTGCTGTAAATTCGGCACATTTGGGGGTGAGCGTACTGCTCATCCCTTAAGATTTATCTAAAGAAGTAAGAGTGAAAGATGGAAGTTGAGCTAGGAGCCCCAGTGTCTGAATCCCCCACCCAAATCTGGACCCCTCAGAGCTGGCGAAACTTCACCGCACACCAACAGCCCAAATATACCTCCACCGATGATGTTACCCAGGTAGCCAAACAGCTTGCTGGCCATCCGCCTCTGGTATTTGCAGCCGAAGCGCGCGAGCTACGCCGTCAGTTGGCCCAGGTAGCGGAAGGAAAGGCGTTTTTGTTACAGGGCGGCGACTGTGCTGAATCTTTTGCTGACTTCAACGCAAACCGCATACGCGATACTTTTAAAGTATTACTGCAAATGGCGGTGGTACTCACTTTCGCCGGTAATCTACCGGTAGTAAAAGTGGCACGGATGGCAGGTCAATATGCCAAGCCGCGCTCCGCAGATACTGAAACTGTGAATGGTATTGAGCTGCCCAGTTATCGTGGCGATATCATCAATGGTATCGACTTTACTGCGGAAGCTCGCCAGCCTGATCCCCAGCGCATGGTTACCGCCTATAACCAATCCGCGGCTACCCTCAACCTGCTGCGCGCTTTCGCCCAGGGCGGCCTGGCTGATCTGCACCAGGTACACGGCTGGAATTTGAGCTTCCTCAAGAACAATCCCCAGCGCGATAAATACGCGCAGTTGGCGGAGCGTTTACAGGAAGCCCTGGAATTTATGGCGGTATGTGGTGTTACTTCTGACAATACCCCCGCAATTCGTGAGACCGTGCTTTATACCTCGCATGAAGCACTGCTACTGGAGTACGAGCAGGCTTTGACCCGTACCGACAGCCTCACCGGCAAATGGTATGACTGTTCTGCGCATATGCTGTGGATTGGTGAGCGTACTCGCCAGCTGGATGGAGCCCATGTAGAGTTCCTGTCAGGAGTGTGCAACCCCATTGGTGTAAAAGTCGGTCCAGGCATGCAGCCGGATGAGCTGCTGCGTTTGATCGACAAGCTCAATCCTGAGAATGAAGCTGGCCGCCTCACGTTAATTACCCGTATGGGCGCAGACACCCTGGGAGATAAGCTTCCAGAACTTGTACGTGCAGTACAAAGGGAGGGCCGTTCTGTGGTCTGGAGTACAGACCCTATGCACGGTAACACCGTAAAAGCCGGCAATGGTTACAAAACCCGAGACTTCGATAAAATCCTGCGTGAAATTCGGGACTTTTTCTCAGTACATTGGGCTGAGGGCAGTCACCCCGGCGGTATTCATTTGGAAATGACCGGTGAACATGTAACTGAATGCACCGGCGGCGCATGGAAAATTTCCGAAGCAGACCTTGCCAGCTGTTATCGCACACAGTGTGATCCCCGCTTAAATGCTGATCAGGTATTGGAGCTGGCTTTCTGTGTGGCCGAATGGCTGCGCGCAGGGCGAATCGCTTAACAGCTTGGCTAAAAAGCAAATATAAAACCCCTTATTCAGGCTTTGGGCTTGGCTAAGGGGTTTTCTCTTCTTGTTCAAAAAGTCTTTTAATTCAATAGATGGGGAGTTGTAAGAGGCTTTGTAATAATAATCTTGATGACTGTTTACCCAGTTGAACCATTAGTATTAACGGGCTCTTCAAAAGCTTATTCAGTTGTTAATCGTGTGGGCTATTCCGGTAATTGGGGCTCTAATAGTCCTATACTTTTCTAGTACAATAGAGAGCGCTCAAAACTATAAAACCAGTGATGTAGCTCCAGCCAAGACTTATACCCCATTAATGGTGCCGTAGAAACAGGGGGCGGCGACTAAAATCGTGCAACATATCTTTGGCAAAGAGCAGTATGCTTATCGGCAAGAAGCGCAGGCGGAATTGTCCAGATCCTGCTTCGGTCGCCCGTGTACTGGGCATTGTGTTTAATTGGTAAGCCGGGTAACTATGAAGATTGATTTCTGGTTCGAATTTGGAAGCACATATTCTTACCCCGTAGCTATGAAGATTGAAAAAATGGTGACCGAGCAAGGTGGGCACTTGGAGTGGAAGCCTTTTTTACTCGGGCCGATATTCAGCAATCAAGGCTGGCATGATTCTCCTTTCAATATTTATCCTGAGAAAGGCAAATATATGTGGAGAGATCTAGAGAGAATATGTGAAACTGATGGCCTGAACTATAAAAAGCCAACCAGTTTTCCTCGCAACGGGTTAAAAGCTGCAAAAATAGCTTGCTTATTTTCTGGTGAAAAGTGGGTGCCTGAATTTATCCGTTCTGTATACGCTGCTAATTTTGAGCTTGATCTTGACATCTCACTTGAAGAAACCTTGAAAAAATGCTTGCCTTTTTCAGATGAAGAGTCATTTACAAAAATTAAACGTGCAAATACTCCATTGGCAAAGCAAATGCTAAAAGAAAACACAGATCAAGCGAAGAAAAAAGGTATTTTTGGAGCTCCAACGTTTATGGTTGGAGATGAAATATTTTGGGGTGGCGATAGGTTGCATGCTGCTATACAGTGGGCAAAAAACAACCAGTAAATGCTTAGTATCCTTGTTCCGTTATGTAAAGTATGGCCAGCTGTACTTTCTATATCAAACTCTATTATATATTCGGAAATAACTCTGGCTCTCCTACAGTTATCCAAATTTCGGACTTTGCTTCATTTGTGCCAGTGCCAATGGCAGAGGAATATGGCATACAGCCGGAGTAAAATGTCTGAATAAATGCTATAATTAAGTAACCGAGTAGAAATGGAAGTAAAGTTAAAGATTTATATAAATAAAATAGAGCTATCTATTGGCTCTAAAGTTATCTCTGAATCTCCAACGGAGCCGTTCACAACACAAAGACTTTTGGTTGGAAACTTTGATACAGCGTGGAGATGCATCATTAGTGCCGAGAAAAAGTTATCTATAAAAGGGCTCTTTAAGCGAAAACCGAAGGTAATTGTAGAGCCTAAAGAGATGGTTGAAGGCGGCATTTCACAAGTGGAAGAGCGTATATTTCAAGAGTTAGCATTGGCTCTGAACCCAAAAAGCGTGGAAGTACAAGTCTAGTGCTCCGGTTGTAACAAAGGAAAGCAGGGTACACAGCTCTCTCGGAACTCGGCAAGATAGTCTACACAGCACATATTGTATGTTGAACGCTTGCATTGAGCATTAATGCACTAAGAATTAAGTATGCAATCAGCAACTAAAGGTATATTCTTTATACTGGCTTTGTCCCTTTTTTGTTTGGCATAATAGATCTCGTAGAGCAATTAAAAGCAGGCGAGGAAATTAGATGGCGAGCGCCAATAATTTTCTTAGGTTTTGGGCTGGAATATCATTTTTTTTCTCATTCTCTGACAGGTTCACTACTGATATTACTACTTGTGTAAAAGGATATCCTGCGAATGTTCATTGGAGGACTCTGTCGATGATGAAAGCAGTGGCTAAATAATGTACCAAATAGTGAACAGGCGAATAAGGCCAGGTAAATAGTGCTACGAACCAGCTACAACAAATGCGTATTTTATGAGTACCCAAATTACTGAATCAGGTATGAGAAGAGTTATTTTAATATTGTCAATTTTAACTATTTCTGGATGTGCAACGTCCATGAATGTATTTGAAAAAAACGTTAGAGCTAATGAACTTCAAGTTCAGGCAGAAGAAGCAAGAGTAATCAATGATTATTCTGGAGCTGCAGAATTGGAAAATAGGGCGGAAGAATTACGAAAAAACGATTCCGTTAATAAAGAAGATATTATTTCAGGTGTTTTGTCCAAGGTTTTTAGCCGAATTTTTGATAAAAAACCAAAAAGTGAATATCAAGGATGGCAATAGCGACCGACTATTGGCAACAAAGCTTAGTTTTACGCTCAGCAAGCTGGGCCGAATAGGCTATAAATTTTGCAGTGTGAGGTTTGCTGTAAATGACGTCGTTACACTTTTTAGGTGAATATGAAACACTTTTTAGTTGTGGTATTTATAATTTTCGCTAATTTTACTATGGCTGAGGGTATGCTTGGCATTCCAGAGTCGTTCTTAGGTAAGTGGGGTGGTAGCAAAGATTCTTGTTCTGCACAGTTTCCACTCGATGTGCTTAGTATTGAAGAAAAGCGGATCATATTTTGGGAGTCTTCTGGAAAGCCCAAATTAATTATGTTTGAGAATGATGAACTAGAATTAACATTGCACATGGTGGGTGAGGGGGAAGAATGGTTGTCAGAAGAAGTATATTACCTGGATGCCAGCTCTCAGGTCCTCACCCGCAGAACAAAAAATGGAATGTTCCAATACCACAAATGTACTAGTTAGGCATAATAAGTGCATCGAGGAAGACCACTATAGCAACGCTCTGTCGGTGTATCCAGAAGAAAATATGGATTAAGCACCATTTAGTGCTACTTACACGAGCGCCAGCTGTCAGAGTGCCAAAATGAGATTTATATTGTGTTTCTTACTTGGTGTGTTTTTAACTGGATGTATGCTTGTGATTCATACTGCAATGTGTATAGATTCCGAGAAAGGGTACTATGAGGTTATTCTTGAATATCCAGGGCAGGAAATAATCACTAGAAAGATTGAATGTGAACGCTATTACGATAGCCAATGCAGCACCAGCGGCAACTCATGGGCATATAGAGAAGTAGGCCAAGAAAATAAGTTTTTTCGCAAAAAGTTACAATTAATACATTTGAGTATGGATTAATAGAGTTTAGCTTGCCTAGTTGCGATCGGTTTGTTACGGAAAAAAAATAAGCAACTACAAGAGCCTTAGTAAGGTGTCTGGAGAAACGTACTTCTTAAGATCATCAGATAAAGATAGGCACACGTATGTTACATTCAGTCTAGGCGAGGTACCGAAGAAAACTATTACTATAAATTATTCAGTCAAAGTGCGGTATGTAGGTCAAAAACAGCTAACAAGTCAATCAACTACATACCTGTCGGAGCCGGACGTATCAGCTATACGTGGCAGTCATAGAGATTTTATGTGCTAGCAAGAAGATAGAAATGGCCATAGAGATAGAAAGAAAATTTCTAGTTGATCATCGAATTGTTTCCGATTTGACCGGTGGAGTACGTATCTCTCAGGGGTATGTTAATACCGCTGATAAAACTGTAGTACGAGCCAGAGTCAAAGATGATGTAGCGTACCTGACCCTAAAAGGTGAGCTCAGAGGGATGACTTGTTCGGAGTTTGAGTATGAAATTCCGATGGAAGATACTAGGTGTATCATCGATGAGTTATGTCGAGGTAATACCATCTTTAAAACAAGATATGAGATTCAGCACGGCAAGCACTTGAGGGAGGTGGATGTATTTCATGGCAAGAATGAGGGCCTGATTATTGCAGAAGTGGAATTGTCCAGTGAGGCTGAAGTTGTGGATATTCCGGCCTGGGTAACTGAAGAGGTTACTGGGCAGGTTCAATACTTCAACTCTTCTTTGTTGAACGAGCCTTATTCGGAATGGACAGAAGATAAGAAGTTCCTGTAGTACAGTCTGCTTCACTGGCCGGGAAAATTGACGCGGCTGTGCCGTTAAAGACAATTCATCGCTATGGGTTGCATTATGTGTTCTCCACCCAATGAATAGGAATTAGAGTTTGAATATTAGAAAAGCCGAAATGAGTGATTTTCCTCGATTATTGGAACTTGAACAGTGTGTCATTGATGCGGAGAGACCATTTAACTCTTTATTGAAGAGGAAATCAGCATTCTACTACGATATTAAAAAACTAATTGCATGTCCTGAATCCTATCTTTTGGTTGCTGAGGTTGATAGTGAAATTATTGGTACAGGTTATGCCCAAATCAGAGATTCAAAGCAATCATTAGAGCATAAATGGCATTCTTATCTTGGTTTTATGTATGTATCTCCTTGCCATAGGGGAAAAGGCGTTAATGCGAAACTAATTAACAAACTAATTGATTGGAGCAAGGGGCGAGGTATTATCGATTTTTATCTAGATGTGTATTCTGAAAATGACCCAGCTATCAGGGCGTACGAAAAAGTTGGTTTCAAACCATCATTGCTGGAAATGAGGCTTAGTCTTGATGAAGAATGTACATAGCAAGCGCATGCTGCCAGACTGGTTTTCCATTGCTCTTTTTGCCAGTTATCAATGAAAACATAATTTTTAGAACCTTTCCAGCTTTAGGGAGTATGTATGGAAAGTTATATCTTATTCTTTATAATCGCTGTGGCAACAATTTTAAGTCCAGGTCCGGGTGTTATCCTGACACTCACGAATGCCATTCGTTACGGTACTTCAGGTGCGATAGGAGGCATTCTTGGAATCGCATTCGGTACCTTTATAGTTGCAGGCGTTTCGGCAACTAGCCTTGGTGTTATCCTAGCTACATCCGCAGTGGCCTTCAGTATTATGAAATATATTGGCGCTGCTTATTTAATCTATTTAGGCATAAAGTTATGGCGCTCGCCGACCAAACAAGTCGAAGCCAGCCTTGGAGGTACGAAAAACAGAAAGCTTCAGTTTGCTGAGGGCCTGACGCTACAGCTTACCAATCCAAAAGCTGTATTCTTTTTCATGTCGATATTCCCCCAGTTTGTTAATTACAATTCAAATTTTGTAGGTCAATTTTTCCTGCTAGTTGTCACCTATAGTGGCTTAGTTATTGTAATTCATGCCTTATACGCACACCTTGCTAAGTCGGCACGTGGTTGGCTTTCTTCTGAAAAAGGGGGGCGTATGGTTAATCGGGTAGGTGGGGGTACATTTATGTGTTTTGGTGTTGGTCTTGCGTCAGCTAGCAAGTAAAAGCACAGTAAGGCAATTATCGTGAGACATTCAGATAAATGTAAATGTCAAATAAACCCTAATAGGTTTAAAGCAGGAGTATAGTTTTCAATAAAACCATGGGTTGGTGTTTAATATGGCATGATACGGAATATTAATAAATAGTTAATCGAGACGTAATAAATAGTAAAAGTTTTATATGATCGCTATAGTAAAATTGGAAAATTTGCACCTGTCGATCCTTCTCTAAACAAAAAGTGTTGGAAGCCTGAGAGTAGAATGACCCCGGCAATTAATGCAGCTAAAAAAGCGAAAATTACCTTCAAAGTGTACGAATACACACATAACTCATCGAGTGAATCATACGGGTTAGAGGCTGCAGAAAAGCTGGGAGTGGCCGAAGCTAAGATTTTTAAAACACTAGTAGTTATTCTTGATAATAAAGAGCTAGCAGTAGGAATAGTACCTGTTTCATCAATGCTAAACATGAAACGTATAGCTAAAGCAGCTGGAGCAAAGAAAGCCACAATGGCTGCTAAATCTGATGTGGAGCGATCCACTGGCTATGTGCTAGGTGGCGTTAGCCCGCTAGGGCAAAAAAAGAGACTCAAAACTATTATTGACTCATCGGCTAAAAATTACGCGACGGTTTATGTTAGTGCTGGCCGCAGAGGGCTTGAAATTGAGCTGGCACCTAATGATCTAGCAAGTCTTGTCAACGGGGTCTTCTCTAAAATATGTCAATAGATCCATTTATGACAATTACAGAAATGGGGCACGAAAAGGCGTTGCATTCACACTGCAAGTATTATATGTCTTCATAGCGTTAAGAGCATACATGAAACGGACCATATAGCTTGTTCTTTTTTCCTGTTTTTTGGTGCTAGAGCAGAGTCTGAGTGGGAGCATGACAAAATAATTTATGAATTAAAGCAGGTGAATAAGCTGATTGATATTGGCCTGATGCGAGAAATCAGCCAGCGTCTAACTCCAGGTCATTTTGGATAGATTCAAACAAGAATTAATGTCCCTGAACACTGGAAAAACTCTGAGTTGGAGATGAAAGAAGGCACAATACAGTTTTCTGTTGGGAATAAGAGTTTCTATCCCGATGCTAGAAACGAAGGGCTTCTCAGTTTTGCCATTTGTTAAGGTGGTACAAAAACCGACCTTCACTACAGGGAATTTGGAACAAATATTCAATCGGCATATAACAAATGGTTAAATAGGAATATCTACTATATCATAAGTCGCTAAACCAAGTGTTATATGAACCAAAGGAAGTAACCATGAGCGTAAATATCAAGGAAGTTGATGGAGTAAAAATCCAACTTAAGCATAGAGCCTCATGTCACTGCGGTTCTGTAGAAATAGAGCTGGACTTACCGGAGGGACTTATAGATCTTCGGCGCTGTGATTGTTCTATGTGCCGTAGGAGAGGAGCGGTTGATGCTTCCGTATCTTTAAATGGTATTAAAATCTTAAAAGGGGAGCAGCATTTAAAACTTTATCAGTTTAATAAAAGAACGGCGATACATTACTTTTGTGAGAAATGTGGTATTTATACGCATCACAAGAGGCGTTCTAATCCGAGACAGTTTGGATCAATGTGGGATGCTTGGAGGGTATAAATCCCTTAAAAATAGAGGGTATTCCAACCTATGATGGTATCAATCACCCGGCCGATCTAGAGTAAACGATACAAAAAAAATACTGGTAATATATGGATTTAAAAAATTTTTTCTTTAGTCAAAATGAAGGTTGTTACTGAGGACTGAAAACTGAATTTATGTATCCAGGATCATAGTCGTTGAACAGATCATATTAAATAAGCCAATGATTTTCTCATGGAAGTCCTATATAGGGCTGCTTACTAATATTTGTTATAAATGTAATTGTATCGGTTGCTAGGTTATATTACCGGATTGCTCTTAAGGCGGTAGTTAGTCTGAACAGATAAGGATTATATATGGAAAAGCTATCTCAAGAAGAGCTCAAGCAAATGTTTTGTCTTATCAGGCGATTTGCCGATACGGACTTAGATCAATTCGAACACTGGAAGTTTGATTCAGATAAGGGCAAAGTCTTCATTGAATTAGCTCTTGTCCCTAATGGTTCAGAAGACGCCTATATAGAGGTAGACCATCTACTATGAAGCCCAATTGTGTTGGTGCTCTTAACAAGCTATTGAACAATGGCCTTTGGGTTAAATCAGGCTGTATTTAATGGATAATAAATATCAGTAGCGAATATACCACCAATTCAGTTGAAAAAGTTAATGGCCCTATGATCAATGTCGAAGAGGTCATGCTAAGTTTACGTGTCAATTCCTTTTGGTATATACATGCTACTCGCTCCTCTACATCGGTAATTTTGCTTCAATATGATCTCAAATAAGAGTTGAAGTATTTTTTATAAATAGGGTGACATGTGATTCTGATTAAGTATAAAGATGTTGTTTTCAGGGCAGTCAATACTGTTCAAATAAATTCTAAAATGCTGATGTCGATCTTTGTGCAAGGACTAAAAAATATGGTGTAAAAAAATGGAACATGTGGTCGTATTTCTTGTCTAGAAGTGATCTATCTAATAGAGGGAGGAAAATGAAGTAACAATGATAGAAGCGCACGCTATCTGTACTGTTGTCTCAATTATGAGGTATTGAGAATGGCTCCAGGATTGCCAATTGATAATAGCTGCTTAGGTATGGTAAAGGCTATTTAGATGGTTGAAAATCGGTTTGTATATAATAGCTGCGTTTCTGGATATTAGGCTACCAACTTTTTAATTTTTAGATATCTAGGTCACATCGATAAGGGTTAAAATGAAAAGAATAGTGTTGGTGTTTTTACTTTCTGTATGTGCAAATACGTGTTTTTCTGATGAAGTACTAGAAATACCTGCAAATCCAGAAAAAGGTTTTAGGTATCCATATCTAATCAAAATACCTGAAACAGTTCCAGAGGATAAGAAGTTATACCTGATTGTTGAATCAAATAATACTGGAAAAGTTTCAGATGATTTCTCCATTCATTATGAGTCAGCAAAAAATACAATTGTAGGTAATGCTGTTGGCCCCTGGCTTTCTAAAAAGTTATCCTATCCAATTTTGATGCCAGTTTTCCCTAGGCCCGAATCCCAATGGCAGGTTTATACCCATGCCCTTGATAGAGATTCTATGCAAGTAGAGTCACTGCCATATGAAAGATTGGATCTTCAACTTATAGCCATGATCGAAGATGCTAAGAGGGTCTTGGCAGAACGCTCTTTGGATCTTCAGCAGAAGATTATTCTAGCGGGATTCTCTGCCTCCGGTACGTTTGCGAATCGGTTCTCGCTATTACATCCTGAAACTACTGAAATTGTTGTAGCAGGTGGTCTAAACGGTACATTAATGTTACCTATTGGATCTATGGGTGAGCACAACCTCAAATATCCATTGGGAATTAGCGATTTTAAGCAGGTAACAGGCAAAGAGTTTAATTTAAGTCAATGGCTTAAAATTAAGCAATTTTTGTTTATGGGTGAAAATGATACGAATGATGCCGTTGCATATGATGATGCATATTCAGAAGAAGAGAGAGTGATCATATACAAAACTACTGGAAAGGAAATCCAGCCCGAACGCTGGAATAATAGCCAGAAAATTTATTTAGAAAGTAAAGCTTGTGTAATCTTTCGCACCTTTGAAGGGGTGGGCCACGGTACTAATGGTGATGTGCATCGAGAGTTCCTGGCTTTTGTGAAAAAGAATGCGCTACAAGGCTCTGGGCAGTAGTGCATGTTGGACTTATGACAATTTGGTAGCGCATAGATAAATTGTGTTGTAGTGCTTTTAATATAGTATTTAGTGCTATGCAAATAGGGCTTCATAATGTGGTTGTCGGCGCTATATAGTCTGTATTTCGATGGGGCTAAGTTGCTCTGAGAAGCCCCTAATCTAAGCTGCTAAACTTAAAGCTACCCCCTGTATTTCGATTAGCTACTCCTTGCTTTTAAAAGCAATTATTCAATCCACACACGAGTATAAAGACGTTTTTGACCAGGTTTATCTGTAAATTCCTCTCTATCATGAAGAACTCTGGTATTGTCGAGAAACAACATATCTCCCGATTTCATAGAAAAACAAATACTATTCTTATTGCTATTTAACTCATTGTCTAATAAATCAAAGGCTAAAAGGTCATCTTCAGTTAGCAATCTCCCGACCTTCTCGTGCCCTCTTTCAATCCAGTAACGCATGTAGCGGATAGATAGCTTTTCTTCAATATAGCTAAAAATAGGGAATTTGTTGCTAAGTAAACTCTTGGTACTTCCATCACTGCCTGGAGTAACAAGGTCTCGAATGTAACTTTTATATAGGATTTTCAGTTTGTCTGGAGCTACTTTTCTTATGTTTTCATGTACCTTTGCAGCAGATACTATTTTCGTCCTACCTCCAAGAGCAGCTGGAGTAATACAGCAAAGTCCAATTATTCTTGGCTGAATCAATTTTTGCGAACTGTCTGTATGTGGGCCAGTAGCTGCTTTGGTTTGTGAAACTGGAATCGACTCATCCCTGTAACTCCTGCCAGTATTCTGAACTCTATAAAGCCTACCGTAGGTATTAATGGTGACACCTAGTGCTAAACTAAAATTTAGGAAAAGAAGATTAAGTGATTTATGATCAAGGCCGTTAATGCCTCTAATCCATGCTACTCCACTTCCTTGAAGAAGTTCTTGTTTAACATGATAGGAGATCTTATCGAAACGTGGTGTCAGTACGGATTCGGCGCCTAGGTCTTCAATTGGATCTTTCCTTTTCGAAGCCCAATCAACCAGTGATCTGAACTCAGTGTTCCAGCCTTCTGGCCATGTGAATTTCCAGCCAGTTTTTCTTTCCAGATCTACAGCGCTCCAAGCTTGAGCGTCAGCCAGATCAGGGGGAGCTATCTCAGCCATTTGCTTGAACCTTAAATAAAAGATGTAGAGGATAGCCCTTTAGCGGACCAAAAAATTCCGGATCTAGAGTTAGATGCTCTTCAGTTACCGCCAGCTCCCTTATGGAAGGCATCTTTTTAAATCCAGCAGATTGAAGTGCTTCAAAATAATGGGTGAATGTCTTGTGCACACAGCGTACTGGTACAGTAATTCCATCTCTACGCCAAATTCTACCTTCAAAAGTAACATCTACGCCCTCAAAGTAATTTTTATCACCAAACTTGAAGTAAAATGGAGGTGATTGATTGCGCATAAAAGGTAAGCAAGGATGCGGCACTGTGAATATAAATATTCCATTAGGGCTAAGTAGTGACTTTACATTGGTCATCACCTGTGTCATTTCCTTAACTGTCAAATAGTTGAATAGAAAAATGGCAATTACTTGATCGAATTGAGTCCTGGGGTACCTATTAAAGGTAACAGCATCTGACACTTCGTAAATTGCTTTATGTAAACCAAGCTCAGCTGCAACAGATTTCGCTTGAGAAATCATTTCAGAAGAAGAGTCGACTCCAAATACCGAAGCTGCACCGGCGTCCAAAATTATTCTAGAAACATAGCCCTCGCCACATCCTACATCTAAAAGATGTTGGCCTGTAACACTACCCAATTCCTGTAGAACAATAGGTCTTGCTGTGTAGTCACTCAGTAATATTTTCTCAGACCGTAACCAGTTTTCTGCCTGATCATTGTAAATTGACTCAGTTGATATAATATGATTCATTGTTCATCCCTTTTTGTACATTGTCCATGGAAATATACTCAGAACTTTTCATGGCTCTATCTAGTAAGCCATCCCAAAACGCCGCTCTAAGATTTAGTGCTTTTATCGCCCCATGGCGAAGATGCCTTCGCCCCTCCTCTGTGTCAGCAAAATCCAAAGCAACTTGATTAAGATTCTCTGTATGGCTGTCATCAACAAGCGTGTGTACCGGGAAAAAGCAGTATTCTTCTAATTTTAAACTCTGCAAATTCTTCAACCCTTTCTCTATATATGGATAAATTGAACTAACAATATGCTCAGTTCCCATGCCTATAGCCCCAATCGCCTCTTCTGTGGAACCATGAAGCAGTACATCAGATAACATTTCATACCAAACTATGCCTTCCGACTGGCAGCTTTCTGGGATATCTTGTGTCACGTGCGACTTAAATCTTTCGAATAATTCCGTATGTGATATATTGTCCACCCAGTTTTTCTTAATTCCATATTGTTCCAGTTCTCTGAGTTCGGACTCCTCATAATGTCCAGATTCCTCTTTGAGGTTTTCGAGAAGGACACTCCGATGTCTTTTTAGCGTTAGGCGCGAAATTACAGCGGCCAACATATTGATGAATCGCGAGGAATAAAATCCATACTGCTGAGCAAAATCCCCAACGGCGTGTTTAAAGTTTGGTAAGTCTCCATTGGCAAACCGTAAAAGATACGGATGGTGCACAGCCCTATGTGAAAGGGCCTCTTCGGAGAGTTGTTTTAACCAAGCTGTTTTTTGAAAGCTCATGTGAATTCCCTGATTAATTACTGATGCAGTGATTGATGTTTCTGTAAAAATAAAACATATAAATTTATAACTTAATAATGTTGTTGAGATAGGGCATCCCGTAATCCTCCTATTTTCTTTACAAGCTCAAATTATTATTTGTCACATTCATGCTGTCGCTAAAAGTTGGCTTGTGCATGCTATTCATCAGGGAAAATCAGTAACTTCGAACATAAGATGCCCCTCAATCTCAATAGGTGTCATTTAAAGATCAGTCGCAAATGCCCTAAAAAATATTACAGGGCACACTATAAAAATTGGCTATCAAAATAGCATTTAAATTACGAAATAAAATATGCTTATTGATTAATAGCTTGTAGTAAAATATGACGCTGCCGATCAGCCGCAATAGCCGTATTGCATGGGAGGAAAAGGCCGATAGGCGGAGTATTCATTCTGGCGCAGTTCTCTGTTTTGACTATGTGCATTTATTAGCAGTTCTTATATAAGGTGTTATCTGATTAGAAATTACCTGTCTCTTTAGTGTGATGATCTTGGTGCCACGACAAATTACTAATGAACTAATTTCTAACCTGTTCCGTTAATAATGGCGAAGACATTGCCTGTATTTTTTGAGAAAAACAGCCGGTTCAGGTACAACCAAACAGGTATGTCATTGTTGGAGAAATTATCGATAAATAGGTTAAGGGTGGTTTACCTAAGTTTATAATTGATAACCAATTGAAGGTTGTCGGGATGGAGTTAACCACTAATGCTGGCTTTGAAGATATGGTACGCCCAACAGCCAATCATGCCAGGCAGTATGCGAATGATTCCGGTAAGGGTGAGCACGTAAATTTTTATGGTGAATTTGCTTAGATCATGCGAGCTGTGGCGGGTATGAGTACAACTGCAACTGAGATGGCAAATTATCTTATCACTTTACAGTCGGGTAAGTTAGTTAAAGACCTCAATTTGCTATGGCACCAGTCATTCTTGAAGATGGGAAAACCAGAGGGTTTAACGATATCGAGAATAGGTATGCGATGGGGTGGTAAGTTATTGATAGAGGGCGACATAGGGCTCTTAGTGCAAGTGGTGCCAATGCGGGAACTGTGATTCACTACCCTGAGGACGAACTATCTATTGTCGTTTTCACAAACTTACTTGGAGGGTTACCTATTCAATTTGTAGACCGAATCGCCGCGAATATGTACCTGGATTCCAGCTATAAATTCAGCAACCAACCCCTCCGTTATTTGATATCTTGACCTATGATCAAGCTAATTTACCTGTCTCTGAAGCGAATGAATTAGGTGAGTAAGGAGTGATTTGTGACAACTTTTGTTTTGGTGCATGGAGGTTGGCAGGGAGGGTGGTGCTGGAAGCGGGTTTCAGCACTTCTGCGCAAGGCAGGTCATGACGTTTTCACACCCACCCTCACAGGGCTTGGAGAGCGCTCGCACCTCTTGAACGATAGGATTGACCTGGACACCCATATTCAGGACATTTTGGAAGTTCTTCGGTGTGAAGAGTTGTCTGACATCGTTTTATGCGGGCATTGTTATGGGGGTATGGTTATAACGGGTGTTGCTGATAAAGTACCCGAAGCTATATCTTCCCTAGTTTATCTCGATGCTTTAGTGCCAGAAGATGGGCAGAGTGTCCTGGACCTCCTTCCCAGCGACGATGCCTCCAGTTTCAAGGAGAGCGCTAGAACTAAAGGTCAGGGTTTTCGGGTGGCACCTAGCCCAGCAGAAGTTTTTGGGGTTAATGCTGAAGATCACGCCTGGGTAGATCGGCGTAATGTTGATCATCCATTAAAGACTTTTGAGCAACCTATACGCCTGGATGGCTTATGGAAACAGGTGCCTGGGCGCCTTTATATTTTTGCTACAGGTTGGAGCCCAGGTATCGGCAAGCCTTTTTTCGACAGGGCTGAGCTGGACATTGATTGGCAGGTTATGACCCTTTCATGTGGTCATTATGTGATGATAGATACGCCCAAGGAGTTGACTCAGGTGTTGATTCGTTCGACTTGATTGTCGCTATCATATCGTAATGGAGGTATGGAAAAATCAAGCGATAATTAATTAAAAGCTCAGAATAAAATTAATTGCTGTTTATTGGTCTTTCTTTGGGGTATTCTTTGTCCTATTAACCTTTCTGTATGGCTGGGCTCTATTTGCACTCGGTGGGCGGTCAAACAAGACGCAAGTCTTTGATCTGTTCAGTAAGTTTTTTTATAAAGTATTCGGTTAGTGCGAGTTTGATCTATTGTTCTTATTACAAACTAAGTAATAGCTTTAGTTCATACTTTAGTTTCCCACGCGCCCCCCTCCCGCAGGGGAGGGGGACTGAACACTCCAGGCTAGGCATCGACAAAGATTACTTCACCAGTTATAAATCCATCGACTGAACGTTCAAAAGCTTTTCCGACCAGGTGCCCCGGCACGGGCTCGAAACCAGGCATCATATCACCGTAGACATCCCAGGCTTCTTCCAATACCGTTGGATTAACCACATTGATTCGAATATCCCTGGGGAGTTCATAAGCAACACATCTGACAAAGGTATCAATTGCTCCACTGGTTGTTGCATCGGCAATTGCCATAGGGATCGGTTTGATGTTTAGAATACCGGATATTAGCGTAAAGGATCCTTTATCGGCGATATACTCTTGACCGATTCTTACAAGATTGATTTGTCCCATCATCTTGCTCATTACTGTTGTCATCCACTGTCGCTCAGTCATATCGACAAAGTTTGCGTATTCACAGAAACCAACGGTGTTTACGACAGCATCGAAGTCACCCACCGTCTTAAACAGTCGCCTGATAGAGTCTTCATCAGTAATATCAACCTGATGGTCACATCCCTTTCCCGAGCGACTCGCTGTGATAACCTTGTGGCTGCTTAACCCTGTTAAAGCGGCCTGTCCCATTTTACCTTGTGCGCCAATAAGGATAACGTTTTTCACTCTAAGTACCTGTTTTATATGAAGAATTTACTATTTGCCGCAATGCGATGCTGCTCAATTACTAGGAGAATGCTAGTTTTATTGTGATACAATGTTAAACAGTATTTATTTGTAAGAGATACAAGTGTGAACCAAATAAATCGATTGGAGGTCAAGCAACTCCGAATATTCCAGGCATTAATATCTGAAAGAAGTGTATCTCGTGTCGCAAGCCAGATCGGCCTTACTCAGCAAGCTGTTAGTGAACATTTAAAAAAGTTGAGAGATATTTTTAGTGATGAACTTTTTCTCCGGAAAAGCAATGGACTAATTCCAACGCCGACAGCAATAAACTTAGGGAAAAAGGTTGATGCGATCCTCAAAGGGTTAGATAAATTGTTGGAGCCAGCAGTTTTTGACCCATCTAAAATAGCACAAACCTATACCATCGCTGCGACAGATTACTCCCAACAAGTGGTGCTTCCCAGCTTATTGCCTAAACTCAGAGCGCTAGCTCCCAACTTGAAAGTGGTAATACGGGATATTGCTACAGACAGACTGGAAGAGTTAATGAGTGAAGCCAAGGTGGATTTAATAGTTGCAGATTCGGATATAAATTCTGACCTGTACTCTTCTATCACATTATTTACTGATTACTATGTCTGCGTTGCGGCAAAGAGTTCGCCTCTGGTAAAGAAGAAGCTGGGTTTGGAGGAAATAGCTTCTGAGCCGCATCTTATGGCATCTCCGCTTAAGTCTGGTGCGGCAGGAATTATTGATGGTTGGTTTGCAAGGCACCGTTTGCGTAGAAATGTTGTTATGTCTACGCCATGTTTTACCACGGTTCCACAATATCTCAAGAAAACAGATATGCTTGCTTTTTTACCTAACCGGGTAGCGAGTGATTCAAACCTTGCCATTCTTAATCTGAAAAACAAGCCGGTAGAGTTTGATGTTATAGCCGCATGGCACCCTCGTTCAGATCATGATGCTTTACATAATTGGGTTGTAAACTTGTTGAGAGAGTGTGTCTAGTATTCTTTAGTTGATATTAAAGTACATAAAGGTGCGAGAGTGGTATAGGGGATTCAGGAGTTACTGAGTAAATGAGATCTTTAGAAACGCAATTTTATCGGGAAAATAAATGATTCTTGATTTTCATTCGTGCAATAAAAAGTTGAACAGGAGAGGCGCGGCGGAGAGGGTGGCATAGTAATATATCAAGCCCTTAAATGCAGAGATTTTAATAGAGCATGAGATTTTGCTATTCCTGTTGTGATGCCACGGTTTAGCTCTGTGGGTGAGCTTGCCCATTGTGATATTGAGGAGATGTATATCATTTTAAAAGCTAAAGGCACTTTGACTATCGAGGACGAGAAGACACGAGCTTCCGCTGAAGGTATAATTTTAAATAAAATAGCTGGAACCCATGGATTAGTTAATGACTTATCGAAAGAGATGGAATTGTTAATTATTCAAGCCAGTTTGAAGTGGTACCAGCTTAATAAGTCAGTTAATTTGACGGTAGAAAGTTACCAGGCTTGAATGCCTTGATTTTCATTGGAGTGACGATTTAACAACATGATTGGGAGTGGGTAAGAGTTATGAAAATGCGAAACTTCTTAAGAATGGTAATTATCGGGATTGGTTTATCTGTGGTCAATGTAGCTGCAGAAGAAGTCGAGATAGATAAAGACCTCACTATTTATTATGAACAATCGGGGAGTGGTGATACTGCCATTATTTTTATTCCTGGCTGGATGATGTCGGCAGACGTTTTTCAGCATCAACTTGCCCACTTTAAAGATTCTAAAAAGTACCGCGCGCTGGCATATGATCCCCGTGGGCAGGGCAAATCATCAAAGCCCGTCGAAGGGCACACCTATCAACAACATGCTAGAGACCTGGCTAAGTTAATAGGGACATTGGATATAGACAAGGTGATCTTGGCAGGTTGGTCATATGGCGTAACGGAGCAATTGGCATATTTGAATCAGTTTGGTTCCGATAAACTGAAAGCGATGATCATGATTGATACTGGACCAGATATAGCGGGAGCAAGCCGTGATGAGTGGGTTTGGTATCTAAATGATGATTCGGACGGCTATTCACGCTCATTTACTGAGGGCATTATAGAGGATCGAGATAATGTAATTAGTGAATTTGTGAAATGGATGCTTGAAAACCCTTCAAAGGAAAATATTGCCTGGGTTACCCAAATTGCTAATCAGACCTCTAGTAGTGTCGCTTCAATTACCAACGCGACCGGATTTTACCTGGACTATAGTGATGATCTTGTAGCATTGGAAGGTAAATTGCCCCTACTGTATGTTGTTAGAGAGGAAGTTAAAAGTGTTGCGGATAAATGGATCAAGGCCAATACACCGTCTGCCACTGCTGTTTATATGGGAAAACACATGATGTTTTGGGAGAGACCCAGAGAGTTTAATCAGGTACTCGATCAGTTTCTTTCTGCCATGGAGAATGATAAATAATATATAAGCCCCTGCTTTACTTAACTTGTGTATAGAGTGGTTTCGTGGTGATAAACACAGAGGATCAAGAAAATCTGGTTCTCTGTAGTTTTGTTTTAAAAGTTAAAGTGCTCCCCAATGGGGAATGATTTGTAAAGCGCATATTATGTCTAGAAAAATATTATCCTTAAAGGTAAAAAGAAATACGGAGCCTAAGAAGGCTGATAAAAAGCAAGAGGATACTTCTGATCCAAAGAAGCGGTTCTTAAATGGCGTAGCTATTAATCCATCTGAGCCTATTCGCCTTGAGTCAGGTTCTCAGCAACTTACGGTACGGGCGATGGATTTGATTACGCCAATTGGCAAGGGGCAACGAGGCTTGATTGTGGCCCCTCCGGGCTGTGGCAAAACCACTATCCTCAAGCATATCTGCCAAGCAGTGGGGAAGGCTTACCCCGAAATAAAGCTGTACGCTTTGCTTATTGATGAAAGGCCAGAGGAGGTTACTGACTTTAAGCGAAGTGTACCGGCAGAAGTGTATGCTTCCTCCTCTGATCATAGCTATAAAGAGCATGTGCGGGTAGCTAAAGAACTCCTTGATAGGGCTTGTAAGGAAGCCGGTGAAGGCCAGGATGTAATGATCGTGGTTGACTCGTTGACAAGGCTATCACGGGTGCATAATGCGCAGCAGAGTGGTAGGGGGCGTACAATGTCAGGTGGGATAGATGCCAGGGCTATGGAGATACCCAGAAAGCTGTTTGGCGCTGCGAGAAAGATTGAAGGTGGTGGATCACTTACGATTCTGGCAACGATACTCGTGGATACCGGAAGCCGAATGGACCAGGTGATATTTGAGGAGTTTAAGGGTACGGGAAATATGGAGGTAGTATTGTCAAAGGAAGTTGCGAGACAGCGAATTTACCCTGCCTTGGATATTGCTAAAAGCAGTACTCGCCGTGAGGAAGCCCTGTTTAACTCGAAAGATATTGCAACGATAAGAGCTTTACGAAGAACGCTTGCCGGCCTTAAGCCTGTAGATGGCACTAAAAAACTTATTGAACTCCTTAAAAAGTACCCGACTAATGCGGAGTTACTTGACCATTAATTTTTAGTTAAGTTTAGGGGGAGTATTTAGCTGCTTAGCATTTTAGGAGTTAGTTACTGAACGCCCGAGACCTTATTATGACAACTGTTAGTCAGTCGGGAGCTTCACACGTCAATTCTATGGTGTGTTTTTGCAGGATACTCTTCAATGGCTTCCCCCTCTAGTATTTCACTACCAGTTTGGTAACGCATTGTCATCTGACCAGTTGCAAGCAGAGTTCCTACGCTGTCATAAACTTCGGTATAGGAATAAAAGATTTTATGCCCCGAGCTGGTCAACTTACCTATGGCGGTTAACTGGTTGGTTTTGGCTCGACCGGTGAAATTAGTTGTTAATGAAAGCGTGAGGGATTTACGTCGACGATTTGGGTACGGGCAGTAGAGACCACAGTAGGATCCGGCAATATCAATTAACGTTGTAATAAACCCCCCATGGGGTACTCCGTGGCTATTCAAATGCTCAGGGAGTACGGTCACGCCGATCACTACACGGCCTTCCTGCCATTCATCAATTTTCACACCCAAATGATCATTAAACGGTGGTTGTTTTTTATTTTGCCAACTCATTTGGACTTACCTTTTGGGAAATTAGTTCGGAACTGGGTGCGTTCGGGCAGCGCGCAGGGTGGAGAAATACACTGTGAGCAGACCTGCTGTGACCACTATAAGAATTCCTATCAGCGCAATTGTGTTAGGCAGATGCTGCCATATCAGCCAGCCAAAAATGCCGGCAATAACTACTCCAAAATAACTGATTGGTGAAACTACACTGGGTTTTGCATAACTATAAGCTTTGGTATAGAGCCATATCGCTAATAAAACAGAAACCCCATTAAAAGCCAGGTAGGGAATAGTCCAGGTAGGTATTGACTGCCAGTAGTAGATACCCAGGGGCAGGCTACACATAAATGAGATAAGGACGTAGTAAAACAAAATAAGGCTCGACCTATCAGTACGAGACAGAATACGTGTGCCCACCATAGAGACAGCTAGAGTAATACCTGACAGTAAGCCGAAGGCGTGGCCACTGCTGATACCATGGATATCAGGTTGAAGAATCAGTGCGATACCAAGTAGTCCAAGCACAATGGGTAGCCAGCTTGTGGCGGGAATCTGTGCACGCGCCCAAAGCCAGGCTACAAGTGGAACAAAAATAGGGGCGGCATTGCGTAGTAAGCCTGCCTCCATCAATGAAATACGGCTGAGTGCATAAAAGTAGGAAAAGAAGCAGAGCCAGCCTGCAAAGCCTCGCAGTAAATGGGTTTTCCAGTGTTGTGTTATGAGCTGTTGGGGTGACTGGCGCACCAGCCAGGGAATAAGTAATAGTAAGCAGATGCTGTATTGGCTGAGAACTATTAAAGGTACTGGTACGGCGGGTGATATCCATTTACTGGCTGCGGCGGCTGTACTGGCAACCATGGCGGTGGCCAGTGCGTAACCTATGCCTTTCCAATTGTTTCTCTTAACCCTGGCTTGGATCGCTTTGTGGTGATCTAACGGTTCTGGTGACTGTTCGAGCTGCAACTCATTAAACCGCATCTGGCTCGGTCGTAGTTTCGATTCTATTAAGGTATCAGGCCTTGTCATTGTGTTGCCAATTAAAAATCTCTCAACTTTGGCAAAAAGGGTAACCGGTACTTTTACCGGTTACCCTTGAGAAGCGAATACTATCGCTGATCGTCTGCCCATTTCGCAAATGTTTTACCTTCTTTTACCAGTTGGACGAGCAATGGTGCGGGAGTCCAATTGGCTTCGCCATGTTGGTCACGGAATGTGCAAATAGTATCGTAGATCTTTTTCAGGCCGATGCTATCTGCGTAAAACATGGGGCCGCCGCGATGGGGAGGGAAACCATAGCCATAAACATACGCAACATCAATATCACTGGGGCGTTGGGCTATCCCTTCTTCCAGAATTCTGGCTCCCTCATTAATTAAGGCGAAAGTAAGGCGATTAAGAATTTCTTTATCGGAGATGTCTCGCCGCTCTATCCCATGAGCTTTGGCTTGAGCCTCTATGATTGCTTGGACTTCGGGGTCACTGGTACGAGCGCGAGTTTCTGGGTCATAGCGGTAATAACCGGCTCCACTCTTTTGGCCCAGGCGTCCCATCTCTACTAAAGCATCCGCAATGCAGTAGGTTTTGGGGTCGCCTTTTTCTGCTTCGCTCAGGCCCTCGCGGGCTTTGTGGCCAATATCGAGACCGGCCAAATCTCCAACCGCTATGGGCCCCATGGCCATGCCCCAGGATTGCATTACGGTATCTATTTGTTCCGCGGTGGCTCCTTCTATTAAACAGAGTTGCGCTTCACGGGCATAGGGCCGCAGCATCCGGTTGCCAATAAACCCATAACAGTTTCCGGCCAGCACGGGAACTTTTTTGATAGTTTTTGCCAACCGCATTGCGGTAGCGATAACATCGTCGGCGCTCTTTGAGCCACGAACGACTTCTAGAAGTTTCATAACATTGGCGGGGCTGAAAAAGTGTAACCCGATAACATTTTCTGGCCGATTGGTAGCAGCGGCGATCTGGTCGATATCCTGGTAGGAAGTGTTTGTTGCGAGAATGGTGCCGGGTTTACAGTATTGGTCCAGCTTGGAAAAAATTTCCTTTTTAAGCGTTACATTCTCAAACACAGCTTCGATAACGAGGTCTACCTCTACCAGGTCGGAATAGTCAGTGGTGCCCTGGATTAGTGAGAGGCAGTGTGTTTTTTGAGGCTCTGTAATCTTCCCCTTTTTCATACTGATACTGTAGTTCTTGTCGATTACTGCCAGACCACGCTCTACGGCAGCTTGATCGATATCCAGCAGCTTGACTGGGATACCGGCATTGGCAAAATTCATGGCGATACCTCCCCCCATAGTGCCGCCGCCAATAATGCCAATACTGTTTATTTCTCTGATAGGGGTATCTTTGGAGAGATTCTGAACTTTTGTCGCACGTCGCTCGGCAAAGAACATATGCCTCAGGGCGGCGGACTGACTTGAGAGCAGACATTCGATAAATAGATCCAGTTCTTTAGCTAGCCCTTTATCGAATGGCAGTTTAACTGCTGCCTCCACACAGGAGACAATGTTCTGTGGGGCCAGTTGACCAGGTGCTCTTTTTTCCAGTCGCTGGCGGAAATCGTCGAATAGGCCCTCTGGAATACTGGCAGGATCTATTGTGATATCCCGGACTCTGCGTGGTGGGGCTTTCTGGTCAATTAGCTCACGAGCAAAGGCGAGGGCCCCTTCGAATAGATCATCATCAACCACGTGATCGATCAGCTTCATGCTTTTGGCCTTCGCAGCCGGGATTGGGGTACCTTTGGTGATCATTTCTAATGCAGTCGCAACGCCGGCCAGACGTGGCGTGCGCTGAGTACCACCGGCCCCAGGCAATAACCCCAATTTAACTTCAGGCAGGCCGACTTTGGCAGAAGCCTGGGCGCAACGATAGTGACAAGCCAGTGCCACCTCAAAGCCCCCGCCCAATGCGGTACCGTGAATAGCGGCAATCACCGGTTTACGAGAGTTTTCGATTTCTGTAATCACCTCAGATAAGGCAGGTGCCTGTGGAGGCTTACTAAATTCTGTGATGTCTGCACCAGCAATAAAAGTGCGGCCTTCACATATTAAAACCAGTGCCTGAGAGGCATCTTCCTGGGCACTCTTGATCGCTCCCCAAATGCCTTCGCGCAGCCCGTGGGAAAGCGCGTTGACAGGGGGGTTGTTAAGTCGAATAACACCAATATCGCCAATAAGTTCATAATTTACGGTAGACATTGTTATCTCCAGATCTTAAATGACTATTAGATTGTTTCTCCTAGAGGGTCTCGCCGGTTTTTATATACGCTCTATAATCACTGCGATTCCCTGGCCAATACCAATACACATGGTGGCTAACCCGTAGCGCCCACCGCTACGCTCCAGCTGGCGTAGTGCTGTGAGTAGAATGCGGGCTCCGCTGGCGCCGAGCGGATGCCCAACTGCAATTGCACCACCATTGGGGTTTACCCTGGAGTCCTCGTAATCAATCTCGAGCATTTTCAGGCAGCCCATGGTCTGTACAGCAAAAGCCTCGTTAAACTCCATGACATCCATATCTGCCAGGCTCAAGCCTGCACGAGCCAATGCCTTACGGGTAGCCGGGACCGGGCCTAACCCCATTACTCTTGGCTCCACTCCCGCAATAGCACTGGCGAGAATACGTGCGCGGGGCTTGAGATCTACGGCCTGCCCAGCCTCCTGACTGCCAATAATGAGTGCTGCGGCACCATCGTTGATTCCAGAAGCATTTCCAGCAGTTACTACGCCGCCTTCAAATAGCGGGCGTAGCGTTTGCAGGCGCTCCAGGCTGGTATCGGGGCGGGGATGCTCATCAGTATCGACAAGGCGGGGTGGTTGCTTTCGGTCCTGTGGCACTTCAATAGGATTAATTTCATCGATAAAAAAGCCATCAAAACGCGCGCTTTCATATTTTGCTTGTGAAGCTAACGCAAAGATATCGCACTCTTCCCGCTGAATATTCAGGTCTGCGGCGATATTGTCTGCAGTTTGCGGCATGGTATGGCTGCCAAATTCTGCAACAATATCGGGATTGGTGAAGCGCGGACCCAAAGTGGTATCCGCCAGTTGCTGGGTGCGATCGAACGGGCTGCTTGCTTTGGAGAGGACCAAAGGGGCGCGGCTCATGGATTCAACACCACCGGCAATGAACAAATCACCTTCCGAGGCCCTGATGCAGCGGGCTGCATCGGCAACGGCAGATAAGCCTGAACCACATAAGCGGTTTACCGTAATACCACCGGTGGAGATCGGCAGTCCTGCAATTAGCCCGGCAAAGCGGGCGATATTACGACTGTCCTCACCGGCCTGATTGGTATTTCCGGCAATCACATCCTCAAATTGCTTGTGATCGAAATTATTACGTTCAACCAGGGTTTTAATGACATGCGCGAGCATATTGTCTGGCCTGATACTGGAAAGGCTACCTCCATGGCGACCAAAAGCACTTCGGCCGCCATCATAGATATAAGCTTGTGGCATTGTCAGTTTTCCCAATGACTGATTATTGTTTTGTGAGCAGTAGTAAATGTCCGGGCTTAATCAAACTCCAGTGCTACCGGAATATTTTCCAATGCCTCCTCTGCTACCGTTTTAGCCGAAGGTTTTTCCAGGCGAACTTTTGCAACCTGGCCCAGGGCACTATCAAAACGGGCAGAAAATTCTGCAGATATATTTTTTTCCTGAAGTGCCTGACCAATAACATATTCGGTAGCGCGATTACGCAAAGCGGGTTTGAATACCTTGGCTACTGCAGTTAGGGGGATTTCATCAATGATCTCTATCCGCTTGGGTATCGCTGCACGTTCAGAAATCTGGGTGCGGCAGTAGTCGATAAGCTGCGCTTCCGTGGGAGGATTTTCGGACGGATATAGAGTGACATAGGCCACCGGAACCTCACCGGCATAGGCATCGGGCTGTCCCACGGCAACGGCCATAGCCACGGCGGGGTGACGGCTTAGTGGCTCTTCAATCAAGGCCGGATCTATATTGTGGCCGCCACGAATGATTAAATCCTTGGCTCGCCCGGTCAGATAAAGATTGCCATCGCCATCGACATATCCCATATCGCCAGTATTAAACCAACTGTGGTCAACCCAAGCCTTGGCGTTATCCTCTTCGGAGAGATAGCCTGAAAAAATATGTGGCCCCCGTGCTAGCACAATACCTACTTCACCGGTGTTACAGGTTCTCACTAGCCGGTTTCCATCCACTTCGGCAATTTTCATTTCCATGTAGGGGAGGCGGCGGCCGACGCTGCCTTCGGGTGCTTGCATATCTGTTGGGGGGCGGGCCAGCAGGCAGCTGGACTCTGTCATGCCATAGCCGTTGCTTACCGTCACATTGAATTTTTCCTCAAACGCACTCTTAAGCGCTGCGGGTAAAGGCGAGGCCCCGCAGCCAACATCTGTCAGGCAGCTGATGTCATTGTCGCCCACAGGGATTTGCATCAAGATGCCGAGAATAGTGGGCACGGCACCAAAGCCCTGCACCCGGAAGCGGGCGACGTGATGCCACCAGTTGGGGAGCACATTGGGGGAGCGAAAACCTGATGGGGTCATTATAACAATCGTGCGGCCGGCGAGCAGAGTGCCAATGCCGGCGACCACAGTGCCGAAAATGTGAAACAGAGGAAGGCCACTGAGGGTAGCAAATCGCCCCTTACTGGATGTTGTGTCCACACTCAGTTGTGCGACAAACGCAATATTGCTGTGGGTCAGGCGTGCAATTTTAGGTCGCCCGGTTGTCCCTCCGGTGTGGAAGTAACTGGCAATTTCATCGCCTTGAATAGTTCGCCCACTAATTAAGTGGTCATTTGGCTGTTGGGCAATTGCCAATACAAAATTCTCTACCTTAATGCCGGAAGGCATGGATAGGGTACTAACCGGTTTTTTACTGATTAGTAGCAGTGCCTTCAAGGTTGGAACCTGCTCAATGACCTGCGCAACCTTTTCCCAAATCTCCTCACTGAGATCCTGCCCAAGGCTGACTAATACCTTGGCTTTGGTGGCATTCATGATCTCGGCGATATGCTCCGGTTCCAGCAATGGATTAATAGGACTGGCGATTCCTGCGGCTTGTCCTCCCCAGAGTGCGAAATGCGTTTCTGGAAGATTGGGTAATAGTAATGAAACCGTATCTGTCGAATTTATGCCGAGAGAATGGAGTAGATTGGCAGTTTGGTGAACTCTCTCGGATAGCTGTGAGTAGCTCACTGTCACACTTTCTTCATCTGGTACAGCGGTGGGAAGAAATTCGATGGCTGCATCTTGTTGGTAAAGACGGGCGGCCTGCCGAATTAAATCGTAGGTGTTTTCCCAGGGGTAACGTTGTAACAAAGGAACTTTTTCATATTCCTGGATTTCTGCAAGAGATTGCAGCATGGGACTGCCAGTGGAAGTGGACGTGATAGACATGGGGGCTTCTCTCACTATGGTTATTATGCTGATGACAATATCAAAAGTGAAATGAGCATTCCACTCTGCGGAATTCAATGGTAATGTTTTGTGCGTCGAGTGGTGATTTAAAAGCTAATTGATGGAAAATGGCGGGTAAATATATACACCGGCTATGTAAATACGCCATTAAGTAGAAAGTTGCGCCAATAGAGTTGGCTCGTTAACCGAGGACTTACTTCCGTGAGTCGGAAAAAGTCAGAATAGCGATGCTCAGATATCAATATCAGCCTGAAATTGTTTGTAGATAGGTTTACTTAAGACAAAGAGTAGGGCCCGCCGAGCCAGATCGAAAGTGAATTTATTCCGCTTGTATAAGGGAACTTCCGAATTTAGTACATGTTGATTGTGCAAGTTGGTGAAGGAAGTTAGCTGAAAAATCTCTGCCAATTGCACCCATAAAAACAGGAGCAAGCGAATGAATATAGATTTTTCCCCAGAAGAATTAGCTTTTCAGCAGGAAGTTAAGCAATTCCTGCAAGAGAAGCTTCCGGCGGATATCAGTGAGAGGACACTGGATGAAATTCCCCTGGGAAAAGAGGACTATGAACGCTGGCAAAAGATCCTGTACGAACAGGGTTGGGCTGCGACTAACTGGCCAGTTGAATATGGGGGTACCGGTTGGACGCCAACACAAAAATACATTTGGGCCAATGAGTGTGCCAACTTCGGCGCGCCAGATGTAATTCCTTTCGGTTTTAAAATGGTTGCACCAGTTATCTTCACTTATGGTAGTGAAGAGCAAAAGCAGCGGTTTTTGCCGGATATCTTGGCAAGTAATGTTTGGTGGTGCCAAGGATATTCGGAGCCAAATGCGGGCTCTGATTTGGCGTCGTTAAAAACCACAGCAGTGCGAGATGGCGATGAGTATATCGTTAATGGTACCAAAACCTGGACGACTCTGGGACACTGGGCCGATTGGATTTTCTGCCTGGTTCGTACCGGAGGCCCCGAAGTCAAAAACCAGGCCGCAATCACTTTCCTGTTAATTGAAATGAACCACCCGGGCATTACTGTATCGCCCATTATGACTTTGGGTGGCCATCATGAAGTGAATGAAGTGCATTTTGATAATGTACGGGTACCAGTGGCCAATCGTATAGGAGAGGAAGGTCACGGCTGGACCTATGCCAAGGTATTGTTGACCCATGAACGCACAGGCATTGCACGGGTTGCCACTTCCAAAAAACGTTTACAGACTTTAAAAAAGCTGGCAGGTGATACTTGTGATGGTGACACCAGCCTCCTGGAAAATCCAGCCTTTGCGCAAAAGCTGGCAGAGATTGAAATAGATCTTTTAGCTCTGGAGTTTACCGAGCTAAGAGCACTTGCGGCAGTGAGTACCGGTAATGCACCGGGGCCGGAATCCTCCATTTTGAAAATTAAAGGAACTGAAATCGCCCAGCTTATTGATGAACTTTACATGGAAACTGCGGGTTATTACGGAATGCCATTTGTCCGGGAGCAATTTAAAAGCGGATTTGATGGCGAGCACGTAGGCCCTGGAGTTATTACCAGCAGCGTGCCCCGTTACTTAAATAATCGTAAATCCTCGATTTATGGTGGCAGTAACGAAATTCAGAAAAATATTATCAGCAAGTGGGTACTTGGCCTGTAAACGCGACGTTTAATGAGGATTGGAACGATGGATTTTTCCTATAGCGAAGAGCAGCAGATGTTGCAAAGCAGTGTGTGCAAATTTATTCAACAGGATTATGACTTTGATCGTCGCAGTAAGTTAATAGACAGTGATACTGGGTTTAGTGAGGATAACTGGAAGTTATTTGCCGAGTTGGGCTGGCTAATGGTTCCATTTAGTGCAGAAGACGGTGGTCTGGGTGGTTCTGCTGTTGATTTGATAGTGGTGATGGAAGAGTTTGGTCGTGGTCTGGTGGTGGAACCCTTCCTGGCAAGTGCAGTTTTAAGTGGTGGGCTAATAGCAAACGGTGCCAACGAGGCGCAGAAGCGAGAGCTAATAAGCTTGTTGATGGAAGGCAAGTTGCAGCTGGCATTTGCATTTGCTGAGCCCCAGAGCCGTTTCAATCTTTCTGATATTACCACCAAAGCTGTAAGGAACGGAGACAGCTACGTAGTGAATGGCCACAAAGCCGTTGTTCTGAACGGTTCAGCCGCAGATAAACTATTGGTGGCAGTACGTACTAGCGGCGGCCAACATGATTGTGAAGGTATCACTTTATTATTGATAGATGCCAACACTGAGGGTGTTCACCGCCAGGGGTATGCCACTGTGGATGGGCACCGTGCGGCTGAGGTAAAGTTTAATAATGTCATGGTTCCTGTGGCAAACCGGGTCGGAGAGGAAGGAGCCGCTTTGCCAGTAATGGAACAGGCAATTGATCGGGCCACACTGGCGCTGTGTGCCGAGGCAGTAGGGGCCATGGAGAAAATATATAAAAAGACCGTGGAATACACAAAGACCCGAGAGCAGTTTGGCGTTGCCATTGGCAAGTTCCAGGCCTTGCAACACCGTATGGTGGATATGTTTACCGAATATGAGCAGGCCCGCTCTATTCTATTAATGGCAGCGTTACAGTTGGATGTGAATAATGGCGTTGCCCCTAAGGCAATTTCTGCAGCAAAAAGCCGCATTGGAAAAGCTGCCCGGTTAGTAGGCCAGGAAGCAATTCAGTTACATGGCGGTATAGGGGTTACAGAGGAGTTGGATGTAAGCCACTACTTTAAACGTTTAACCACAATCCAGTATTTGTTCGGTAGTACAGATTATCATACCCGCCGATTTGCCGGGCACTAGCGAGGCAGGCAGCTGTGAGGTGATGAGTTGTTCCCCAGGTTGGTTGCATTGCGCTACTAACCTGGGGTCAAGTTATCTAGTAGCGGATCAGCATGGCCTCTATATTACCGACCATATTCTTCAATAAGGGGGCGACTTCTTCTTTCAGGAATTCTGGACTCAGGCGGTAAGCAGGTCCGCCAGCGTTAAATGTATAAATGCGCCCCTGGCTTAATTGTAGGGGGACAGCAATACCATTAACATCGCGGTTCCAGTCGCCAAAGGAGCAACAAAAGCCGCGCTGCTTATAGCTTGCTACCGCTTCTTCAATTCCAACCTTGATTTTCGGCCAGCGCTCGCTATTCCTTTTCTCCAGGTGTCCATAAAAGTACTCGCGCTCCTCTTGTGGTAGTGCTGCCAGGAAAGCCCGTCCTGAACCACTAGTAGCTAGAGGTACACGGTTACCTATTTCGTAGCGAAAAGTCGTAACATTAGCAGCTGCACAAAACTCGACAAATATCATATCGAGTCGATCACGGTCAGACAGTCCTACTGCAGTTCCTGTGGAGTTTGCAAGGTCTTGCATAAGGGGCTTGGCAACCTGGCGAATAGCCAGATTAGAGACGAAAGAGTAACCCAGTGCTAGTACGCCGCTTCCTAATTGGTATTTTTCCAGTCGATCCGAGTAGGTCAAATAACCTAATTTTGTCAGAGTGTAGGTTAGCCGTGAAATACTGGAGCGAGGCAAGCCGGTGCGTTGGGCGATTTCAAGGTTACCCAGAAAGCCATCACCAGGTTGAAATGCCCGCAGTACATCCAGTCCTCGGGCGAGGGCTTCAATAAACTTGCGATCGGGTTCTGCGCTTTTCTTTCTTGGAAGATCACTCAACGGAGCCATGGTCTTAAATCCTGCTTCTATAGTAGCAAGTATACAAATTTTACTCCTGGATCTGAAGTTAGATACTTAGCCTTGAAGAGAAATTTAGGCCTGTGAAGGGTGTTTGGATAATAATGAGCGGTAACGAAAATTGTGGTTGTACTTGGGGGCCCAACAATGAGTCAAGATCAAGAGTATTCTGTAATACCGATATAGTTTAATTGTATTTTTTTTGCGGAATACCTATATATACATTCTATTTATCGTATTTTGCATAGTTGCTGCTTGTTTCAAAGATGAAATTAGTGTTTGAATTCGTTACCAGTTAACTTTTCCAATTTCGATCTCATTTAGAAAAAGAATTTTAGATATGATAATAAGGCTTCTTGTTGGTGTCGTAATGGCTTTGATTGCTGGCAATAACTGTTATGCCATAGATGATAGTATTGAAAAAGAAATAAAATCAGCTCTGGTGGAGCTGTCTAATAGTAACCGCTTAATTGGCTCACATTTTGTTGCAGTAGTTGATAAGAACGGGCTTGATTTCTTTTATGCCTATTCTGAAGATGGCCCTAAAGTTACAGAGAGAACGCCTATCTTAATCGCAAGTCACACAAAGTCTTTTACCAGTACTTTGATGGCTATCCTGCATAGCTCGGGCAAGTTGGATTTAGATAAACCCATATCATCTTATAAGCTCCAGTTGGGGCTTGAGGGAAAAGTTGATACCAATAAGATCAGTATTAGGGATTTACTGACCCATACGGCAGGATTTACAAGTATCCAACATACCTTTAAGTCAGCTTTTTTAGGTTATTCCGGTCCAGAGGAGCTAGTTCACTCATTAAGTGAGAATCTACTGATAGCGCCAGATTATAATTTTAGGTATTCAAATACGGGCCCGATAGTCGCCTCGATGATTGCAGAGAATGTCACTGGAAAAACTTGGGGAGAGCTAATAAAGGAGTATATTGCCGACCCGCTGGATATGAATGCGACAACGAACAACATATCCAAGGCGAGGGCAATTCTCCCATCTTTCATCACATCTAGCGATGGCAATATCTTTAGCTCAGGGCATTTCAAGTCTGACCTTACGATGCATCCCTCAGGAGGGTTGATTTCGACAGTAAATGATTTGGCGGTATGGCTTCAGGTAAACATAAACAAAGATAAGTTAAATTTATCTAAAAGTGATATCTTTGATGAACTTCATGAAAAGCAGGTAGGCCAATCTAAAACCTATTTCACCTATGAGCGATCTGGATACACTTTGGGGTGGGATTTGGCTGAGTATAATCAAGAGACGCTTTTGACGAGGTTTGGAAACTATGGTGGATATAGCATTCATGTATCATTTATGCCAGAAAGAGAGATTGGTGTAATTACATTCACTAATCAGGATGTGGCTTATATCTTACCCCATGTAATGGCAAACTATACTTATAACTCAATTTTAAATAAGAGAAATAGGAATACATTATTTGAGCAAGAGATGAATCGACTGAAGAAGTCTGTTCGACGTGAGCTATTGGAAGCTCCAGATTCTGCCTTGATTGTCAGCTCCGATGATTTTCCAGATAACTTGCTTGGCACTTTTACCAATAGTAGCGGTTGGCCGGAGCAAAAACTCTATATTGACAATGGTAAAGTAATGGTAGATTGGGGGGTTCTTAACGGACCTTTATTGAAAGATGGTAAAAAGTATAGGGCACATTTAGGGGCTCTTCATAGAGGTATTTCTTTTTATATTCAGGATGGAGGCGCTGTCAATTCTCAGAATGGATCTATCGAATTTATTAAAAAATAGGCGAGGTTCACGAGAGCAATATTCTTTGATGTTGTTGAATATCCCTGTGTGGTATTTAGGGTTGCTAAAAGTGCAGACTGGGAAGAAGTTGAGAAAAGTTTTAATCTCTTAATAGTGGGTAAGTACATATTTTGATTGTGGAAGTCATTGATAAAACAAAATAGCTTATCGCCCAGCCAGATGAAAATCGTTCCAAGACTAGAAAATCCAATTGTTGATCTATGCACCTTCAATCCACTTTGGCTTTCCTGGTGCAATAGGTGCGAAACGATATAATACCCAGCTATCCCTTGGATCCAAGTAAATGTCTTAGAGGAAAGAAAGTAACTGATTTTATCCTCTCGGCTAAGAGTAGGATGCTTCCTTGATCTGTTCAATCAAGGCACTTAAAATATGCATACTCTAATAGAGATTCGTGATCTACTAAAAATAACGCTCTATAGTGATTGGTAGTGATCTTTGAAGAGGTGGGGAATATAGCTCGATTGAATTAGTTCAGACCAGGCGCCTCTTTTATTTCAATACCAATGTGTTAAATTTAGTCTGAACTAATCCAAGAAGTAATATTTTTAGTCAGTTATCATCTCATTTCAAGCAAGTTGGATCAGCCGTTTCAAAGATATTATCCAGCCAGACATTACTGCCAGTGCAATCAGGGTCAAAGACATCCTTTAGATCAACTTCACTGTTGCCAAGTGATGTGTTACCAACAATTTCGTTGTTTTCATCAGATTCCAGCAGTATTACTATGCCTGCACTTCCAGGAATTACAAATCCATTTTTTGTCACTAAATTATTAGATACAAGGTTATTTGATGCCCCAAAGATTTCTATACCGTTGCGACCATTTTCTGTAACAGTATTGGAGTTAACCACAGCATTATCATCCTCGATACTAATACCCTCATCATTGCCTCTCACAAAATTTGCGGTAATTATCGCATTTAGTGCCTCTATATCAATGCCATCATCTCCATTTCCATCAACATAATTAAAGTTTACTGTTGCAAAATCGCCATCAATTTCAATTCCCTCATCCCCTACACCAATTACTCTATTTTCTGTGGCCGTATTGTTTTTTCCATCTAGAGAGATTCCCTCTCCTTGAGTAACCCCTAGCCCCAAGACTACTGATCTGGAAACAATGTTGTTGTTACTTTCCAAAGTAACACCTTCAAATAAAGCGGCATGAATTTCCGTCTCTATGATGGAGTGAGATCCTCTACCTCTCGCAATCACGCCGTTTGGGCAATCATTAATCTGCCCACCTACTAAACGTGCGGCAAAACCTTCAAGAGCGATTCCCACTTCCCCCTCACCGGCATTAAAGGAGCAGGTAAGTTGTTTGTTTCCCATTGTCAAGCTGCCTGAAGGCCCTTCAATAGTTAACGCTACTGGTTTTTCGGGTGATAAATGACAATTCAGGTCCTGCAGAAGAAATTTCGGTGTTGATATGATGTCGCCACATTCTACCGCTAAAGAATTAAAAGAAATAAATATACTAAAAATGAAAGCTACAAAAGTTAAAGTGCGCTTTAAGAGGGTCAATCTATTCATCATGGTGCCTTTAAAAATCTATTTAGTGTTAAATAAATAATGATATTTTCAGTTTTCGCTAAAAACTGCCTCATTTAAATCTGCCGTTTTGTGAAATGTTTAAAAATTTGGCGAAAAATCATTTTTGCAAGGTTTTTTTAGGAAAATGCCCGCGTTATAGGTTGTGATCGGTGGTTGAGAAAATCTTGAAAAAAGATATTCCCCTTTGCACATTAATTTGTCATATTAACACTCAATTTTTTTACCGGGTTTAAGATGTTTATTTTTGCTTATGTTCTAATGTGGGCCTCCATTAAGATTCGTTATTGAATAATCAGATTCTAGACATCTTCTAAAGTCTCTTTGTTAGTCCAGTTGATAGTACACCCTGAAAATTTATACATTACACTTGGGGTAAGTGAAGTTTTCTTTCAGCGTTTAACTGTAGATCTTAAACTCTTTTGTATATTTTTCTAAATATAAAATTGAAGTAATTCGACTGTTTAATAGCGTGGCCTGTTCTGAATGGTTGAATTTGGTGCTGGATTCGGTTGTGATGCTTCTGGCTAGAAAATAAATATATATTTTTTGAGTGATTAATTTTTGTAGAATTCTCGGCGAAAGTTATCCTTTGAGGAGTGGTTATCAATTGATTGATGTATGGTCTATGTTGAAGCCAACTCAATTCTAATTTTGATTGGTTAGAATTAATGACAGGTAAAATTGATTGGATGTATTTAGCTTTGTTATGAAGGTTTCAGTAATATTTCAGTACTAAATGCACTTCACTTGGCCAATTTATTCATTGGTTTTAATGTAAATAAGTGCGTGTGATTCTAGGTGGAGCTGATAAAAACTATCTTAAATAATTCATTAGCAGTTATATCTCATTACTGAAGGTATCCTAATAAAGAAGCTACTTACCTGATTAGATAAGTAGCTTCCGAAAAGTGAATATCAGTAGACTAAGTTTTCTGACTTATTGCGCTGACTCAGAATCGTTCACCCACTTGGGTTTTCCGGGAGCTATAGGGGCAAATCTATATAACTCCCAGCCACCTCTTGGATCCAAATTAAATGGGTTTGCAGTGCCGAGCCACATAAACCTGGGGTGATTGATCATTGTGCGGAAACCAAAGTTCCCGGAATTGCCAACGCCATTAAAGGTGGCTGGAATAGCTCTACGATTTGGTGAAAAGAAGCGGTAGAGCTTGCCGCCAGAGGTCTTGGGATTTGATAGCGCATCTTCCAAGAACATGAGTAGCTCCGCGGGAAGCTCGTTGGCAGGATCGGTTCCACTTTCAATCAGGCCAGCAAACTGCCGACTCACATCCAGGGTTCCCAGATACATATCGCTGCCCGTTACCCCTAGGCGCCAAGTATAGACATTAAATGGCCACCCCAAGCCGGCTCTGCCTAATTGGGGGAGGCCTGCCAGAGTATTCTTGTCAACAAACATATTGCTGTCTGGATCCCAAACCTGAACATCCTTGTAGCCATAGAGCACTTCAATCTTTGGTTTCCGTTTCTTTTTACCAAATCGATCTCCGCGGAAAACCGTTGTTGCCCTATGGGTTGCGATGATGGTTTCCAGCTCTCCAATTGGATTGTTCCAGGTTTCCCCGTAAGCGAGGACATGCGCCCTAAAGCCTCCCAGCGGGAAGTTAATCGTTCCCCAATAGAGCTTGCCGCGCCAGGAGGTAATATCACCGCCAGCATACGCACCTGCGGAAACAAGGTCTGGTTCGTACTCGGTAATGTTCCAGACTTCCTTCCACTCTTTGGCATTTTCCGGCAGGAATCCACCCTCCGGAATTTTGGGGCTCATTACAATGCCGGAGTAGGCACGGATTTGTCCCGTCTGAGCGTCGCCAGTTGGCCAGGTAGAGAAAAACAGGCGACCATCATGTACGGTGAAATTAGCCGGAGTACTCTGCATTGTACCCACGACCTCAAACCTGAATGGATGATGGATATTGCCCATCCAGCGTAAAACCTCCCCTGTGCCACCGAGAGATTCTTGCACAGCCACACCGGTATATAGAACGCCCTCATGGTTAAGGAACTTGCGGATATTGGAGTATTGGGGAAACCGCTTGGAGCCAAGGTAGCGACCCGTACTTGCCTGCCAGGCCATCATGATGATGCTGTTGCCGCCGCCTTCACCGGCGATTCCCTCCTGAACCCCACCGGGACCGGCGAGAAATACTACGTCATCGGCATAACCGCCGGAGCGGAAGCCCAGCGTATCTTGTAGCAGGGGATCGTAAGTAGGGGTTATTTCCGTTACCTCAAGCGTACAGGTATCCATGCGATAGGCCATTGGAGCACGCCAATCACCAAGATTTTTAAGATTTGGATTCTCTTGGGCGAGTATTCCCTCTGCAAACTCACAAACCCAGCCCTGGTTGGGAGCAAAGATAGGCGTCAGTACGGCATTTGGAGAGGCCTGTGCAGTACAAGGGACATTTGCTCCTGTGCCCCAGTAGAGGAAACGGGGTGACTCAGCCATACCCCAGATCTGGGCGCCGTTGCGTTTTGGTTCACCCGCGGAGCAGACGCCATCAACCAGCTCGGGGTAGGGTTCACCAACGCCATTAAAGCACTCATCCACTGGGGCTTTGAACAGCTTATCGAACCGGGGTTTAACCCTTTTACAATGCTTGCCAGGGTGCCCCAAGGATTCTTCGCCGTTTCCGCTCCATTGTGCGTTGGCACCGGGTGCAACCAATGTCGCCAGAAATATTGAGAGTGCAAAACAAGATGTGACTTTCATAAGCATCCCTTCCTCTACTACAGACCGCTATGGCGGGTGATACTACGGGTCAAAAGGCAGGTTTGAGTAGAATATGCCAATCCACATGGGAGAGTAATATTCCCTAAAAAGTAGAGATTAGGATGTCACTAGAGGCAAGAATATTGGCTAGATTATTTCCTCCTCAATAGTACCAGTCAGATTGATATTTGAGATAGCAGGATACTATAGCGATGATGCGCTTGTTAAAATTTTGTTACTTAATGAGGTGGTCGCCAATTTTAGTGTGGGCTTGCCGATCTTTCTTAAGGCGGCTAGTACAACAGGTTGGTGTGTTATCAAATAGGGAAGGTTGTATTAGGTGCTTTATAAATTTAATTTGGTGTAACGGGAAGAGTAAGGAGTATGGTATTGGCTGTCCCTAAAATTCTCAGTATATTTTTAATCCGTCTAAAAACTGGTTTTCACTAGATAAAATGAAAGAAGAAACTGGATTCTTTGTAGGCAAATCGCTGGCTTCTTGGGATGAGGCCGGCTCCATTCATTGGGAAGTCAATAAGCAGCTGCTCGAACAAGTCTCAGACTCTAAATTTAATGCTTTGGAGAAGGATTTCGATACATTAGTAAGTGGTTATGATATTTGCGGAAAATCAGTGGTACAAATTTGCTGCAACAATGCAAAAGATCTGATATCCATAAAAAAGAAAGGAGCTGGCCGCTGCGTCGGTATTGATGGATCTCAAGCCTTTGTCGATCAAGCCAAGCTTCTGGCAAAAGCCGCGGGATATCCAGGTATGGAGATTGTATGTTCTAACATCTACGAGTTACCAGAAAAGCATATTGGTCAATTTGACTTTGCAGTTATTACCATTGGCGTACTCAACTGGATGCCGGACCTAAAGCGATTTATGCGTATTTGTGCTTCGCTGCTGAAGCCAGGCGGCTATCTTTTGATGGAGGAGATTCATCCTGTTTTGAATATGTATGAAGAAGGTAACCCTTCACAAATTGCGATGTCATACTTTAATCGAGAGCCACAGCGGGATGATCAAGGGTTGGATTATTTTAGTGGTAGGAAGTATCAGGCAAAAGAAAATTATAATTTTCACCATACATTGGCCGATGTGCTGATGGCAGCAATTGCTTGTAATCTATCATTGAAAAACTTTATAGAGCTGGGTAAGAATATTGGGAATTGGTGTGGAGATCTAGAGGAATCTGAGTTTGTGCCGCCTATGGCAATGCTGGCCAGCTGGCAGAAGCAATTCTAAATGACAAAACCGTGGCTATTGGAGCCTTATTGTTAATTACTAAGGAAAGCGAATGTATCAGTTGTTTATAGCAAATAAAAACTATTCATCATGGTCACTGCGGCCCTGGTTGTTAATGCACCACCTGGAAATTCCCTTTAATGAGCAGTTGGCGACTTTTGAAGAGGGGGGAAGCTGGGAGAAATTCCATAGTTTTTCCCCTACTGGATTGGTGCCCTGTTTGATTGATGGCGATATTACCGTTTGGGATTCCCTTGCCATAGTGGAGTATGTTGCAGAAGATTTTCCGCAGGTTTGGCCCATCGATAGACTGGCAAGAAGCTGGGCACGGAGTGCTTGCGCTGAGATGCACTCTGGTTTTTCGGTTTTAAGGAACATCTGCGCTATGAATTGTGGTTTGATTGTGGAGCTGGTTGAGATTCCACCGCAACTACAGAAAGATATTAGTCGCATTGATGAGCTTTGGCAGGAAGGCTTGCAGCGATTTGGTGGGCCTTTCCTTACCGGGGGAGAATTTACAGCGGTGGACGCCTTCTTTGCGCCAGTTGCTATCCGCGCACAGAACTATGGGTTGCCATTTAGTAATGCAGCTAAACAGTATATTGATCAGTTGCTAAGTTTACCTTCTATGAAAAAATGGATCTCAGATGCGCTGCAGGAGCCCTGGAGAGAAATGCTGCATGAGGAAGAGGCTCGAAATATGGGTGTTGTGATTGAGGACTTGCGTAGCTAATAATTATTTTTAATATTGATGTAGCATGTCACAAGCGTGATTACAGCTAAAGTCGCGTTTGTGACTGTTAAGGAAGTTTTTTTACTCAAATAGAAAGTCTTTTTCGTGGTTGTTTTACGCATTTGGGGCTTCGGGTGAGAAACACATTATTCGCCCAGTTGTTTGAAGAATCTCATACCTCTGATTCGAATGGGTCATAAAGATCAAAGATGGTATGAGCTAGCACTACATTTTTATTATCAGTGGCTCCTTATTCCGATGAAAAATTGTGGGATATTTAGTTTTTCTTTTTAGAGTTATTTAAATGTTAATTTGAGATTTAATACTCGATTTTTAATTTATTCACTTATATCGATCATTGAATCTTTGAACTGGGATTGTTTTGCCTGGTAAGGCTTCTTCACTTTTAATAAATATTAAGACCCTGCACTTTAATGGCGGAAGTAACTTCTTTAACAGTGTGTTATGTACAGTGTGTATAAATCTTCTTGAATTAACCTCTCTAAGGCCCGGGGGTGCGATTCGCTGTGTAATCAGGAGATATCAGGCCTGCTTCTTCCTTCTTTGAGCGGGAGCTGAGGCTTTGTACTGACATTTGATGGGTACAAAGAAGGCCTGAGGCTTCTTTGGTAGATAACGGATCAGCTATTTGACCATAAAGTCATACTTTTGATGCATTATAAACTATTTACTTAAAAAGTCGTTATCAAGAAAGCAGACGGAGTACTTGCCTGGGCGGCGTTTCATAGGTTGATCAGGTGTTGGAGGTTGTCGTGGAAATCTCTCTGTTTACCGCAGCTTCAGGCATCTGAGGCGGTAAAGTTGGCCTGGGTGGGGCATCTGGGGTTAAACTCTCGACCTTAAAACTATTACAAAACTCTATCTTAGAGGAGATAGCAAATGCGTCAGACAATGATCGCACTAGCCGTAGCCGCATCCCTGGCGGTTGTGGGCGGTTGTGGTGAAAAGGCAAAGCAGGCTGAGGTAGCTAAAGACACTGTGAAAGCTGAAGAGTCCATGGCTGTAACTCCAGAGCACGCCAGTAACATGCTTCTTGCTGAGTGGACTGGTCCCTACGGTGGTGTACCTGCGTTTGACAAGATGAACCTGAAAGATCTCAAGCCCGCGATTGAGAAGGGCATTGAGATCAATTTGGCTGAACTTGAGGCCATTGCTGCCAACCCAGCCAAGCCCACCTTTGCCAATACTATCGTGCCGATGGAGCGCGGCGGCGCCGAATTGGGCCGTGCTACTGCTTACTACGGAATCTGGGCCGCTAATATGTCCTCTCCAGAGTTTCGTAAGGTCCAACAGGAGTTGGCACCTCTGTGGGCTGATTACGAGTCCAAAATTTACCAGAATGAAGCTCTGTTTAATCGTATCAAGGCCATCTACGACCAGCGTAACTCGATGGATCTGGATGCTGAACAAAAACGTGTTGTTGAGCTGATCTATACCCAGTTCTCTACTAACGGTGCCACGGTGCAAGGTGAAGCCAAGGAGCGCTATGCTGAGATCAATAAGCGCCTGGCGGAGCTTTACACCAAGTTTTCCAACAACGTGCTGGCGGATGAGGAAGGCTACGATATCTTCCTGACCAAAGATCAGTTGGCCGGCCTGCCGGAGTCCTTTGTTGCAGCTGCCGCAGCGCTGGCAGAAGAGAAAGGCGAGAAGGGTAAGTACGCGATTACCAATTCCCGCTCCTCTATGGACCCATTCCTGACTTACTCCGATGATCGCGAGCTGCGAAAGCAAGTATGGACCAACTACTACAGCCGTGGCGACAATGGCGATCAGCACGATAACAACGCCATCATCGCTGAAATCCTGAAGCTGCGTGATGAGCGAGTAGGCCTGCAGGGCTTCGATAACTACGCTCAATGGCGTCTGCAGGACCGTATGGCGAAGACTCCTGAGCGCGCTATGGAGCTGATGGAGGCAGTATGGCCAGCAGCAGTTGCCCGAGTGAAAGAAGAAGTGGCTGATATGCAGGCCGTAGCCGATGCCGAAAAAGCCAATATCACCATTGAGCCCTGGGACTACCGCTACTACGCGGAGAAGGTTCGTAAAGCCAAGTACGACCTGAACTCTGATGAAGTGAAGCAGTACCTGCAACTGGACAACTTGCGCGAAGCTATGTTCTACGTGGCTGGTGAGTTGTTTAACTTCAAATTCACCCCGGTAAAAGAAGGCTCAGTGCCGGTATTCCATGAAGACGTTAAAGTCTGGGAAGTGAACGATAAGACCAGTGGCGAGCATATCGGCCTCTGGTATCTGGACCCATTCGCTCGCGCAGGTAAGCGCTCCGGTGCCTGGGCTACTATGTATCGTGACCACTCCACCTTTGATGGCAAGAAGAATGTACTGTCGTCCAACAACTCCAACTTTATCAAAGGCGCACCCGGCGAGCCTGTACTGGTAAGTTGGGATGATGCAGAGACGTTCTTCCATGAGTTTGGCCACGCGCTGCACTTCCTCGCATCCAATGTGACCTACCCAACCTTGAACAGCGGTGTACGTGACTACACCGAGTTCCAGTCTCAGCTGTTGGAGCGCTGGCTGTCCACCGATGCGGTAATCGACAACTACCTGGTGCACTACAAAACTGGCGAGCCGATCCCTGCTGATCTGGTAGCCAAGATCAAGAAAGCAGCCAAATTCAACCAGGGCTTCGCCACTACTGAGTACCTGGCTTCTGCCTTGATTGATATGAAGTTCCATACCGCTAATCCTGAAGGTATCGACCCCGACAAGTTTGAGCGTGAAACACTGGACAAACTGGGTATGCCGAAGGAGCTGGTAATGCGCCACCGCACGCCGCACTTTGGTCATATCTTCTCTGGTGAGGGTTACTCCGCCGGTTACTATGGCTATATGTGGGCTGATGTACTGACCTCTGATGCGTCTGAGGCGTTTGCTGAATCTAAAGGTGGTTTTTACGACAAGGGCGTTGCTGCCAAGCTGGTTGAACACCTGTTTGCACCGCGTAACGCTGTGGACCCCGCAGATGCTTATCGCGCTTTCCGTGGCCGTGACGCCAATATCGAAGCGTTGATGCGTGATCGTGGTTTCCCGGTACCAAAGAAAAAGGAAGGCTGAGAACTTAGTTTCAATAGCTCGTTCACGAAAAAGCCGCATCTTTTGATGCGGCTTTTTTATATGTGGCATATGGAAATATTTGACTCGCAAATAAATAATTCGTAAGCCAATAAGGGGGGCGTGAGTTTATATGCAAGCCTGAACGGGATATTAAAATTCAGGAGTTAAGCAGCAGTTTTTTCGGGCCCTCCAGCAGGCTCTGTGAATCTAGCACTTGTGCTCCTATAGTAGTTGAGCCATGAGTTGAGCCATGGTGAAATAATTTTGTTTTAACAATATAAGTTGACCAAACGTATGGCCAGGGTATAACAAGTAGGTCGGCAATAATCCCGATTGTATTGGATCATATGCGTCCTGCTGCTATAGGGCCAATCTTTCCAGCTGACCAGAGTTTCAGGCCAGCTGCCAGCATCCAGGTTGTTTTATAAGTTGATTATATAAATAGCAGGGGAGGTATTATATCTATTGTAATTTAGATAGTTCTATTGTCGTGAATTTAACCAATATTGTTGAAGCGAAAGCTAATGCTGCTGGAAATGGCAGATGAAAATATGGCTAGGATAAAATATATCCGGCTTAACTCGGAGTTTCCTTTGATCCCTTCTTTCGAGCTGCAAGTACAACCGGTGATATCAAGGCTGTAATAATAACAAAAATAAATAGATTGCCGCTCATAATATTGAAAACTTGATTGATTTCATCGATGGTCATGTTTTGTATGTAGTAACCAAAACCATACTCAAACAAAAATGTGAGAAAAGCCCAAAGTGAACCAAGTATAAAGCAGGTAATTATAGAATCTAACTGAAAATATTTTACAGCCCTGTAGGCTATTGCAAATACAAGTGCTGATAGAGTCAATCCACTTATTGGTAAAGATAGTTTCTCTCCCAAATATGGATTTAAAATACTCTCTCTAAAAAATCCATTTGCAATTGCAGCCATAACCATGACAATCCAAGCAGTAGTGGCTTTAATGAGGAACATGGCTTGACGCATTGTGTGCTATTTTATCACAGGATTCTTAAAGAGAAACTATATTATTGAATGCTTGTTTGAGCAATAGTTTTATCTGGTTCAATTTGAAAACGTTTCTTCTGAAGTAAAATAGATAAACTATCCTTAATTCCGCACTTTTTAGTAAAAATATATATTCTTGATGTCAACGATATTGGCTTGAGCTCTTCCAGTGAAAAAGATCTTGAATCTAAGGTTTTCTGATGGTATGGGTTTCAACTTAGCTGTTTAATTCTATATAGAGCCTAAGCATGTCCTTGTGTTGCAAGTCATTTTCAAAAATTGGCTGATCATAATTATTTAGGAAATAATCCCTGATGACAGCTTCCACTCTAAAGCCATGGCGCTGATAGAAAGTTAACTGATAGCCAAAAGTGCCTGTGCCGAGTTCAACTCTATGGATTCCTTTTGAGGTTAGTTCCGAAAGTGAGAATTCCAGGAGCTTAGTGCCAATTCCTTGTTTTTGTTTCTCTGGGGAAATAGAAATATTGAAAATCTCCGCAATGAATGTATCAACTCTATTTGCAACGCAAATGCCTTTAATATGGTTAGTGTCAATGGCTGCAAAGCACCAGGAACCTGGCAGATAGGAGCGTATATGTTTTTTGGATGGGTCGGCCTCAAGTAAAAGTGAGAGGGGGACATCCTTTTCTGGTATTTGAGTATATTCAATCGTATTTTGATACTTCATATTGTCATATCGTGCACTAGGGTATGTTATCGTTGTCAATGCTTGAAGAGGCTCCCCTTTCCCAGTAATTTTTTTTGCTGGATCTTTTATGGCAAAGTTACTTATCAAGTTCGACAACTTTGCCAGCATTAACGATTTCCTTATAAAAGGGGGGTAGGGTTAGGCCAGTTTCTACAGCTTGCTGCAAAGCTGCTTCGTCATTTTTTACTTTTTGGAGTTTACTGCTTATGGCGTTCAATTGCTGTAAGGGTACGACAATAACTCCAGCTCGGTCTGCAATAATAATGTCACCTGAGCAGATATGGGTTGAATCAAGGTTTACAGGGAGGCCAGCTGATGCCGGGCCGTTTCTAGCTGGTGAATTCGGTGTAACCCCTTTGCAAAACACAGGAAGTGAAAGACGTTCTATTCCTTCTAAATCTCGAACCAACCCATCAGTGACAAATCCTATCACCCCTTTGTTTTTCATCATGCCCAGCACTAAATCGCCAATTACCGCTGTTTGAGTATATGAATCTGTTGAGGCAACCACTATGTCACCAGGTTGCGCTACGTCGAGCGCTCCCAGAACACCAAGATTGTCCGCAGGGCCACATTCGCAGGTGACCGCTATACCGACTATTGAGGAGTCCATTGGTAATATCGGTTTAATAGCATGGTGTAGAGATCCGCGACCATCCATACAGTCGACAATAAATTCTGTTGGCGTATTGCGTAACACATTTATGTCGGCCTGAGATGGGCGGGTAAAGTTACGGTGTAGCTTGAGGGTTGGGCTGTCTTCTATCATGGAAAACGCAGCTATTTAGGATTGATAAGCAAAGATATAAGTACATCAATACCAAAGTGTCAAATTACTTAATTTGTTCCTGCCACTCCTGGGAAAGCTAGTAGTAGCATCGTAAAGGGTTGGCAGTGTGAAGCATTGGATCTGTGATTAATAATTGGGAGTAAAGCTAATATGCTTATCAAGTACTTAGCTCTTCTGGATGCACTCTTCGAGAAACTCTGGATTCGATCATCTTATTATTTCCGGCTTCAGTCAAAAGCCAGTTTCCATCTCTATCAATAGATATCAAGCTTAACGCTATAAATTGAACTCGTATAGAGAATAATACTTGTTGATCTACTTTGAAATCTGAGGCATTCAGTTTACTTGATGTGGATCTATTAAATTCAGTTGCAATGAAATTGCTTACTAAATTTTCATGTGGTGAGCGCGTCAAGTATGGTGAGATGATTGAGAATAATTTACTCCATGTAGTCTCTGTTTTCCAGGTTTTATCAAGTATTTCATAATTGATACTACTTGCGTTAACAGAGTAAGTTCCTGTTATATTAATAGAGTCATGCCAATCTGCTAAGTCGGATAATGGAATAATAAACGAGCTTCTATTTAGGTTTTCGAGTTGCAATTTGAGTGAATCATTTAGCTTTCTTAAATTGTTGAGTTCTATAAGTAAATCTGGTGAGGCTGTTGAATTAGCTCTAACCCATCCTGTAGAGGGGAATATTTTTATTGTTTTATTTAAGCTAAGGGCGACTTCGCCTGGTAACTGCCTTGGGTCTGACCAAAATCGAACCAGTCTCCCACTACTAACTTTTTCTCTAAATTTATTTAGCTTTCTCTCAAGCTCTTCACTTTTTTCAGTCTTTGCTCTGGGTAGTAATTCAGGGGAGTCATGTAATAGAGCAATAACTTTGATTCCTTTGATAACAGCATAGTCAAATTCTTTCTCAGTATAGCTAAGACCGTTATCGGCTATTGATCCATAGCGACCACCAATTATAAGCAGGTAATAGTCACAATCATCTATAACTCTCTGAATGAACTCCCATTGTTCTTCGTCTGCTGCAGGAAATAGCTCCATTCCAGCAGGGATACAATCCATTTCCATCAGGGTCTGAAGAACTTTCTGTCTCTCTTCTTTTAAATCAACATAGGTTGAGCTGACAAAAACTTGATATCTTTTATCCATACTTTAGTGTACTCAGGCTTTTGAAAGATGTTTAAATAGATTTCTGATTAACGACTGTAAAAAAGGATGTAAACATTTTGCAAATGTATGAATATTTTATAAGAACCGAAATTTGTTGCTTAGAATTGCACTGTTTTTAGAGTGTAGGATCGGTTGGTGGTAGTAAAGATATTTAATATCGTGGCTGATCACTGGCTTTATATTCAAAGAACACACTGCAGTTTTATTGCAATTCTTGAGGGAGTAAAAAGCGGTTGTGACATCTAGCACGATTTTTTCTTCCTTGTGTACTTACATTGAACATATTAAGGGGTTCAATGTATCCCCCAGATTTTATCATCAAATGGAAATCATTTGGAGACCAGCAAACTCTATCACTGTCGGCCACTTGTTAAAAGGTCCCATCTGAATATCCTGTAATCTGGTGGGCTATTTTCATCTGTTGATAATCTTTTGAAGGTGGTAAGTCAGCTTTTTCTTACAGACAAACTGTTATTGAGCTTTTTGATGTATGGCAAGATGGTTGCTATCTGCAATATGTCCAAAGTAATATCTAGATCTGATATTTGATGAAGTTAGTTGTTGATCACTTACCTTTAAATTCTGTTTTTAATAATTAGATTTATTTTTTTGGGGGGGGATTAAAGTGGATTTTGATACTTTTGGTTTTATACAATCCAGGTAGGCTTTTATGAGATGGCCTGGCCGCTGAGTCAAAGACTAGGTAAGCCTGGAACCTGAAGTAGAAATGACCTGGGTATTCGAATTTAGAGTACCTAAGATTATACATGAAAACAAGTTTGCTCATTACGCTATAGCATTTGGCTTTTTTAGGTCGTTTGCGGGCTCTTCCTAAAATTCTTGAGTGCTTACTGTAACTTATTGCAAAGGTAGTTCTTCAAAAAAGTACTTTAAGCCACTGCTGTTAAGAAAAGCCCATTATTCTTATCAGAAAGTGGTTTTATAAACCCTTTCCCCCTCAACCCAGGTTTCCATTACTTTTGCTTTCCAGATTTCTTGAGGGTCTATCTCAAAGATATTCTTGTCCAGTAAAATAAAGTCTGCGAATTTTCCAGCTTCAAGGCTGCCAATCATTTTCTCCTGGTGGCTGGCATAGGCTGCGTCAAGGGTGAATGCACGTAGCGCCTGCTCCAGGGTCATTGCTTCCTCGGTGCGCCAACCATCAGTGGGATTTCCCTGGCGGTCACGGCGGGTTACTGCTGCATGGAGTCCGAAAAGGGGATTGGCGGGCTCTACAGGGAAATCGGAGCCGGCAGCGATTGGTGTACCTTGATCTAATAGGGTTTGCCAGGCGTAAGCACCGATCAGGCGTTTCTCTCCCAAACGATCACCAGCCATGTTTTTATCACTGGTGGCATGGGTGGGCTGCATCGAGGCAATCAGATTAAGCTGGGTAAAGCGAGGAATATCCTTCACTTCTATGACCTGTGCGTGCTCCACACGGTGGCGAAGCTGCTTCTGGCTTTCAGCCTTATCCAGTGTCTCCAGGTGATTGAGTACGATATGGTTGGCTCTATCGCCGATGGCATGGACATTCACTTGAAAATCGTTATCGGTAGCTAATTTAAGCAGAGAGAGCATTTTGGTTTCTGGGTAGAGTAGAAGCCCTTTTTCCGATGGACGATCGTGATAGGGTTCCAGTAGCGCTGCACCACGACTGCCCAAGGCACCATCGGCCGATAACTTAATACTGCGCATATACAGTCGATCTTCGGGACCGCCGATATGGCCGGCTTTTAGCAATTTGGCATAGTTGTGGCTGTCTACTGACAACATAGGGTACATCCGCATGGGGATAGCACCTTCTTTAGATAGTTCTCTATAGGCGTTAAGAGTTTTCTCGTTAATACCTGCATCATGCACGCTGGTAAGGCCCAGAGAGAGCGCCTTGGCGAAGGCATTCTGTAGGGATTTCTTTTCTTGGGTGAGAGTGGGGGCTGGAATGGCCTTTTGTAAAAGACCCATTGCATTGTCAATCAAGATGCCTGAAGGTTCGCCTTTGCTATTCCGCAGAATCTCACCGCCTTCCGGCGATTGGGTATTTTTATCTACGCCGGCGAGACGCAGCGCTTTGGCGTTGGTCCAACCGGCATGGCCATCTACCCGCCGTAGCCAGATCGGATGATCAATTTCCAGGGCATCCAATTGGTCGCTCGTGGGAAATTGTTTGCCTGGCCAGGTGACCTGATTCCAGCCTCTTCCTAGGAGCCACTCATTGGGCGCCAAGTGTTCGGCGTGGCGCTTGATGGACTTCAGGGCTTCCTCCAGTGATTGGTCGCGCAGGTCCAGCATAGTATTGAGCTGGCCCAGGCCCAACATATGGCCGTGGGCATCAATTAAACCGGGTAGTAGAGTTTTGCCATTGGCATCAATCTTGTCTGCATCAGGATACTTCTTATTCAGCTCGGTAATGCTGCCAGTTTCCAATACCTTCCCTTGATCGAAGGCCATGGCGCTGAACTGGATCAGGGCTTTATCGGTGGTTTGATAGCCTGAAAAATTGTGTATCACTGTTACAGCTTGGGCGCTGACAGACGAAGCGGCGAGGAGTGCTACAGCCAGAACGCGGGAAAGTCGCATAGTTGATAGCCTTTTTGTTTTAATTGTCAGCTATTCTATGGCGGCTTTAGCTCTTATGGAAAGGCAAACACGGGAAGCGGAATTTACTTCCCGTTGGTGATTGCCAGCTCTCTTATTGATCGGGGTCGATACGCAGTAACCTGCCTTGAGGGCCATCGGTGATCACATAGAGGGTACCATCTGCCCCGATTTCAGAGTCGCGGACTCTCTCGCCAATCACGATGCGTTGTTCACCGGTAAGCGCATCGCCCTCGGGGTCAATGACTCTTAAGTCTTGAGTGACTAATCCTGCTGAAAGCAGGTGTCCACGCCATTGAGGGAAGGCTTTGCCTGTATATACGGTGAGGCCGCCAGGGGCATGGGTATCTATCCAGGCAAGAATAGGGGATACAAATTCCGGATCGGCAATTTTGAAGGAGATATTTGAGCCATCGCGGTAGTCCCTGCCAAAAGTGACCCGTGGCCAGCCGAAGTTGGCTCCTTTTTCAAGTCGATTCAGTTCATCGCCCGCGGCGGGGCCATGTTCATTCGACCATACCACTTTAGTCTCTGGATCAATGGCGAGCCCTTGGGGGTTACGATGGCCAAAGCTCCAGATTTCCGGTTGGGCGCCTTTCATATCAATAAAGGGGTTGTCGTCAGGTACTGAGCCGTCAGGCTTGATACGAATTACAGAGCCAAAATGCGTATGTAGGTTTTGCCCCTGTTCGCGTGCAAATATATCCAGGTATGCCTGCGGGGGATTTCCTCCATCGCCGATGGTCGCCAACAGAGTACCATCGGGTAGGAATGCAAATCGTGAACCGAAATGCCGGTCATTTGTTTTCCCCTGGGCGGCTTTAAATATTTCCTCAAAGTCTTGTAGAGTGTCGTTCTGCCACTTGCCTCGGCCGATGGCAAGACGGTTGTCTTGCGTATTGCCGATTGAGTAACTGAAAAAGAGCAAATTATCCTTTGCAAAGTTGGGACTGGCTGCCACATCCAGGAGGCCGCCTTGGCCCTCAAAGTAAACCTGAACGGGAAAGTCTACGGGATCTGAGAGGTTGCCATCTTTTATGGTGCGTATTTTTCCATTACGCTGAGTGATCAATAAAGCGCCATCCGGCAGCAGTGCAATACCCCAGGGATATTCGATAGGGCCAGCTACCTGGCTCAGCTTTACATTATCAATGACAGGAATCGCACCGCGGGATATGCGTGTATCAGCAAAACAGTTACTTGCGATAATTGCGTAAATAAGTACAACTGTTGTCGCGATTGAGATCCTTCTCACTTTGCCTCCTGAAAAATGTTTCTGGAAGTGGGGTAGTCGGTGGGCGGAAACTCTTGAAGTATATCAGCGGTGAGGCTTCCAATAGATGCGGCAGGGTTGTATGAGTAGCGCCCTCAGTATTACGCTTAAATGTATATACGTCGGTTTAGACTTCCACTGATTGAAATAGCTTGAGGAGGCGGGATAAATGGCCCGCTGGATGATTGTTGCAGGGTTTATCTTGGTGGTCCTTGGTGTGCTGTTGCATTTTGCGCCCGGGCTGTTTAACTGGTTTGGGCGTCTGCCAGGAGATATCCGCGTTGAGTCCGGACGTACACGATTTTACTTTCCCATCGTGTCCATGATTATTATCAGTTTGGTGTTAAGTTTGCTGGTGAATCTCTTTAGACGTTAGTTTTTAAATTTAGCTTGGTAATTGATAAGACAGAACGTAGATAGTGAAATGTAAGAGGAAAGTCCCCACCAAATGAGTAATTGGTGGGGAGGGTGGCTTTAGTGCATATAGCGGAAGCGCATCAGCTTGTAGGGCGGTTTTGCGTTACCAAGACCTGAACTGAAGGCCGGGTGCTGGTGCAGTTGATCCTGAGTGATATAAACCCAGCCGTTGCTTACTGCCAAGCTGTCGGGCCATGAAAGCTGCTTGTCTTGCACCAGAATTTTATAATCGCCTTTTGTGGTTAAACCTATCGCATTATTTTGCAGGTCAGTAACGAGAATCCCATTCCCCGGTGCCATCACAATGCCATCGCTTGGATTCTTTGGTCCAAATTCTTCAATGTTAGAGGCAAGCTTCTTATTGGAAATTCTATGGTCAGCCAGTAGTGCTGCAGGTAAGCGGTATAGGGTATTACCACTTAAGGTGCCGAAATATAACCACTCACCCTGATCATCCAATGCTATGGGGTTCAGGCCAAAGCGTAAGCTTTTACTGGAATTTTCTTTGGTTTTTGCTGATAACAGTACGCCATCAATCACGACATCCTGGTTGGGGGGCATAAAAGCATCGGCGCTCTCCAGTACCCGTCGTGACTGCCCTGTCTTAAGGTCAACTACAATGATCGCCGGTTTAGTAGCGCCGTTGAAGTTACCAAAAGACATATCAGCGATATAAATTTTCTGACGCTTCTCATCCAGGGCAAAATCTTGTGGGAAAGAGTTGGTGAGTAGTGAAGATCTAGAAATTTCCAGTTGCCTGTGCAATTTATTATTTACGCTATCCCAGGCAACTAATTGAGTGGGGGAATTCTCACTACCCATATCCAAAATCCAGACAATCCCTTTACTGTCGGAGTGTATGCCAATAACTGAAGTAAAACCGACCTTACCGGTTTCTGGCCCATCGGCCCAATCGCGGTTGGGGAATGGCTGTTTGGTTCCGTTGGCCATTACTTCCATCACTTTCAATTTTGGTGCATCCAAAGGGTGCATGCTTACCAGAATTCGACCACTGGGAGTGACTGTAACGCCCGCCGCACGGGAGTCCGTAAACTCTGTAACCGTCTGCAGGGCCCCTGACTCAACTGCATAGCTCGAGTAGGATGCAACGCTGCCAATTCCGAGTAGGGCAAATGCAGCAATTAAACTGTTCAGAGATTTCATATTTAACTTTCCAAGTTTGAATTTCGAGAGGTTTTATTGGGTTTTTGATCGTGTGCGGAGCTCGTCCTCTAAAGCGCTCAATTTGCTATTGCCAATGTAAAGCTGTGAGAGGTCTGCCATGGCAGCATCACCAATTCTCTGTTTGGCATCTTTGCGGACGATAAGGGTCGCTTCATCTTGAGTGCCCAATAGCCCTTTGGGTTCTTTGAGGGCACGGATGGTGTAGCGGTTATGTAGAAACTGTGGATGCCATAGAGGAATGACAGTCCACCGGTTCTCTGCAACTGCCTGCTCAAACCGGTCGAAGCAGTCTTCCTCAGATCCGGGGCGAAATTCGTAACCGGCTTTGTCGAGCCCATATGCCTGGATCATCTTTGCGGAAAAACGGCTGATGCCGGCTCCAGGATTGATACCTTGTATCAATCGCTCCATACGGTTCAGTGCCGGTTCATGCAAAAGATCTTCGATAGTGGAAACCGCTTCTTCAGGCACATACTCAGGAACTCCCCAAATACAGTAGGGCTCATAAAGCACAGACACTTTTTCTACCTGATCAAGGAAGGGGTTTAAGTAGATCTCGTGGCTGGACGGCAGCCATGCCGAAGCCAGTAGATCGATTTCCCCTTTATTTAACATGTCGAAAGCGGCCTCGTGAGAGGCAGACTTGAAGCTCACCTCGTGGCCATAAGATTGAAGAATTTTGGCGACTTCCAGAGCGCTGGCCTCATGGAATGACAATGCGATGTGACCAATACGAATGCTTTTATCCATATCTCATCTCCCTGCAATATGCGTTGCTGACCGGATAGTAGTAACTGCTGATAGGAGTATTGTGGTCTCCTATATTTGCCGGATAAACTGTCATTTATCGAAATGAATATCCGGTTTAGACGTACAATGCTTCTTGCTAACCTTTCGCTGTTTCTTCAGATTGTCGAGAAAGGCAGTCTTGTATCCGCTGCACGTGACTCGGGCCTCTCCTCCAGTACAGTATCTGAGCGTCTTGCGGCCCTAGAAGCTCATTTTGGTGTCGTCTTGTTAAACCGAACCACGCGGGCGATCAGTCTCACCGACGAGGGGCGAACTCTGGTTGAGGGAGCCAAGTTGGTTCTTGGCGAAGTTGAGGACCTGGAGTCCCGTATCCGCTTGGGGGCGCAAACCCTTTCGGGAACGATACGGATTAGCGCACCCTGTGACCTTGGGAGGGCAATTGTTGCGCCCGAAATAGACCGTTTCTTACAGGACCATCCGGCGGTTTCGATAGAATTGCTGCTGTCCGACGGCTATGTAGATACCGTTGGTCAGGGTATAGATGTCGCGTTGAGGTTTGGATCCATCACTGACAGTTCACTGCGGGTCAGAACCTTAGGCAGTAAGCAGCGTATTGTTTGTGCCTCTCCGGCCTACCTGGAAAAGTATGGCTCTCCGAAAAAGCCTGAAGATTTAACAAGCCATAACTGCTTAGTAATGCGCTTTGGGGAGAATCTGGACAATAGCTGGCGCTTCAGAGAAGAGGTTAAAGGACAGAAAAGTGAAGTTTCAAGAGCGGTCACGGTGCGGGGAGACCGGATTACCAATGACGGTGAGCTAGCTCGACAGTGGTGCTTGAATGGACTTGGTATCATTTTGAAATCTGAGCTGGATGTCGGCTCGGATATCCGAGCTGGGAGGTTGGTTAGGTTGTTAAGCGAGTACACACCCTCCGCAATACCGCTGCAAATGCTCTTTCCACCGAGTCGCGCTCAGCCCAGACGTGTGGGTGAATTTGCAGATAGGTTGGCGCAGCGCTTTAAATCAATTGAAGTCGCTAATACTTAGTTCCTGAACGGATCTTATGGGAGTGCCGGAGTATTGAATATTTAGAAAATTTCAAAAACTTATATTTTTAGAAAACAGTTAACAGCTAAAAATATTTTTTTAATCTAAATTAAAAAAGGCCGCATGGGGGCGGCCGCAAGGGACTTATAGGAGAGTAGGAGAAAGACTTCTCCAGTAATCAAAAAAAGGTCATCCGTGACCCAGTTGATTACAGCCCCCGAAATTGCGCGAAGCGCAGAGTGACTTGTATTTCAGGGGCTTTGCTGGCCGTGACCAGCGACGGCGCTTCCTTGCGCCGCATCAATCCGGCTATCCACTAATTAGCCGGATTAATAACTTAGAAATCGTACTTAACGGATGCAGAAAAAGTGCGGCCCGGAGCAGAGTTTACGTAGATATCACTGCCTTCCTCCCAGCCAGCTACATTCAGGTAGGGCACATACTCTTTGTCGAGTAGATTGTTGACGGCCAGGTTGAGAGACATCTGCTCCATCAACTGATAACCCAACGTCCAGTCTACAGAACCATAGCCTGGAGCTTCTGTTTCTCCTTCATTTACCCGATCCATACGGTCCGCCCAGCGTACCAGTACCTGGCTGGAAAGTTGTGCGCCTGTGTAGCTGGCACCAATGACACCGGAAAGCGGGCTGATACTGGTGAGGTATTCGCCGGTGGTGTCGTTTTCACCGCGTTGATAGCTGGCATTCGCAAATAGCTCGAACGCTGGAGAAAGGTACCAATTCGCACTTAGCTCAACCCCTTTAATCGTCACTGAGTCGATGTTTTGGTACTGGTATTGCTCAAATACGTGAGAGAAGCTGCCATCATCGTTGAAGAAAGTTTCGCTGTTTATAAGTGCAGTTTCGAGGAAGTCATCGTACTCGGTGTAGAAAGCGGCAGTGCTAAAGGCAATCGGACCCAGATGTCCACGCAGACCAAGCTCGAAAGAGTCGCTGGTTTCTGGAGACAGGTCGTCAGCTGGCAGCACCTCGTAAGCATAGGTAGAGGTTGGTTGCAGGTAGTGCTCGATATAGGCCAAATCGTAGGCCGGCACTTTGAAACCCTGGCCGTACTGGGCGAAGACAGACAAGCGAGCGTTGAGTTTGTACAGGGCTCCCAGGTTGAAGGAGGTATTGCTTTCTTCAATTGTGGCAAAAGGAGTCCCGTCAGTTTTCTCAGCGCCGTTGGGGTCCATCTCGTACCAGTCGTAGCGTATCCCGGGGGTTACAACCAGCTGGCCATTGGCAAAAGTCATTTCGTCGTTCAGGAATAAGCCCGCGCGGGAAACTTCGTTTTCCGGGAATTTGTCAGTAGTCACGTCCATGGTGGAGCTGTCTTCCACTTCGCGGTACTGGTGTACGGTGCGGCGGCTTTCGGTTTTTTCCAGGTCGAGGCCATATCCCAGGGTGTGGGTTTCGCTCAGGGTCTTGCTGGCATTGGAAAGGAAGCCAATGGTGTCTTGACGGTAAAGGCTGGTCTCCCACATATCACGGATTTCGAAAACACCGAACATAGGAGCATTGATGTCCAGCTGACCATATTGTTCGTCTTCCTGTTCGGATTTGTTTTGGTACAGGCTGATATTCAGTTGGTCATAGACTGCGCTTGGGGTTTCGCTGTGGTAACGCAGTTGGTAAGCGCGGACCTTTTTATCAGAAACCGATTCTTCCTTGACGATGTTGTAGCCGTAATCAGCTAGTCCGCGGAAATAGTGGAGCAGGCCATCGGCGCTGTCGCCGGTACTTTCCTGGTTCCAGTGATCGATGCTGAAGCTGATAAAGTCCTCACCACCAAGGCTGTACTTGGCCTTGTATAGCAAGCTCTTCGACTCAATTTCGAAGGGGTCCTGGCTCTCATTGAAATTTTGCTGCTCTTCTCCTTCGCGGAAGGTGGTATGCAGCAGTTGCTCAAAATTGCCGGTGCGCAAGGCAAGAGCAGGTGATATGTGTGATTGATTGGTAATACCTGTGTACCCGGTTTTGATCGCGCCGCCGAATTGCTCACCATCCTCCAGATAGTCGCTGGCATCTTTGGTAGTGAAGACCACGATGCCGGCGAGCGCATCAGAGCCATACAGGGAAGAGGCAGCACCCTTGGCGACTTCTACCTGCTTGAGAGTATCTATTTCGATAAAGCCGCGGCCGATGATGTCATTCTGGCCATCGGCCCCATAGCCTTCGTTAACCCGCATACCGTCTTTGATAATCAGTACCCGGTCGCCACCCATGCCGCGTACCAGAATGTTTTGTGCACTGCCAGCAGCGCCGGTTACTTCAACTCCGGGCTCGTATTGGAACAGCTGATTCATATCGTTCAACTGAAGCTGTTCAATTTCATCGGTAGTGACAACAGAAACACTTCCTGCGACATCTTTTAGCGGCTTTTCCGCGCGGCCGCTGACCACGATCAGCTCCAGTTCGCTGCTGGCTGCCGAACCTGAAGTTTCGGCATGCAGGTTAGCGGCGGATGCCAGGCCGAGTAGGGCCGCTGCAATTGGGCGAAGTTTCATGGTGTTGTCCTTGAGGTAATTTCTGTACTTCTGCTCTGGTTGGTCGGCTGTGAAGGTGTGGGTACTCACCAATGGAGCCAATTGGGGGAGGATTATAGGGATGATTTTTATAATGTAAAGCCAAATGCGAATCACTATCAATTAGATTAAATTTGACGTTGACAGGTAGTTCCGCTAGTTTCCGCGGCCATTGATACAGAGCGAAAGTGCTGGGCTGAGGAGGCTTGCAATGAATATTTCGATAATTGAGAACCTGATGGCCGATGTGGCTGATTTATTTATGGCCCCGGTATTGCTGGCGATTCTGGTCCTTTTTATCTACTCGCTTTACGCAACGGGACGCTTCATCTCTCTATGGATGCTGCGCCGGCGCAATGCTGTCGCTTACAGTTTGGCTCTGAAGCAAGGTCGGAAAGAGGGCCTTCCAGGCTACCAGGTGCACAATTATTACGTGCGACATCCTTTGGCATGTGATGACGAGCTGGAAGTTTTTGCACTTAAAAAATTGGAAATGCTACGCATGGTCACTCGTATCGCGCCCATGCTGGGCTTGATTGCCACCATGATCCCTATGGGGCCGGCGCTGCGTGCCTTGGCCGATGGCAATATCCAGGGTATCAGTGAAAACCTGATTATCGCTTTTGCTGCTGTGATCTGGGGTCTCGCGATTTCCACTCTGACCTTCTGGCCGGCCTCGGTAAAGAAGCGTTGGTTTGCCGCTGAGCTGATTAACATTCGCAAATTGAAGGAGGCCGCCTGATGCGCTTCCTGGATGAAGATGAAGAACTTAACCCGATTCTGAGTGCGGTTAACTTGATTGATGTCTTTCTGGTGATTATTGCCGCACTGCTCATCGCTATTGCACAAAACCCGTTAAACGTTTTTTCCAACGAAAAGGTCACGGTGATCAAGAATGCCGGTGAGCCCAATATGGAAGTTATTGTAAAAGATGGGGAAGAAATCAAGCAGTACAAATCCACCGGCGAAATTGGATCGGGAGAGGGCACTCGCGCGGGTGTTGCTTACCAGATGGCAGACGGCAGCCTGGTTTATGTGCCGGAAGGAAAAGAAGAGTCCGCAAAAGACAAGGCTGTAGGGGGTAAATAGTCATGTTGAAGAAGGTGTGCATGCAATTGGTATGCTTCATCGTAATAGCCTTCACTGCGATGATGGTGCAGGCCAGCGATAAGCCCAAAGTTTTGTTGATGATGTCCAGTCATACAGCGAAAGCCAAAGGGGAGCTGTTATCTGATTTGGCTGCAGATCAGCCGTTTACCCTGGAGATTTTTAATAGCAAAGGTAAGAGCGAAGAGCAAATAGCGCAGGCTTGGGGTTCCTCCAATTTGGTGATGCTGGATGGTATCAATCCGGCACTCTCCCAATTTATGTTTGGAAAATACCAACCTCTGCTAACCCAGTACCCCAAAGTGCCAGTGGTTTCCCTGGGGGATGCCGATAACGCCTCCATGAACCAGGGGCTGACCTCTGAACAGCACCAATCCATCGCTGCGTATTTCAATAATGCTGGGCGTCAGAACTACCGGCATTTGATGCAGTTCCTCTCCGCGGGAGTCTTTGGCCTTACCGAGCTGCCTGTAGCCGATCCTATTATTGTGCCCAAGGTGGGTTTTTATCATCCGCGCCTGCCAAACCTGGTGACTGACAGCGAAGGGGATTTCTTTAAGTGGCTGCAGGTATCAGGAGAGCAGCCGGTTATAGGCCTGGCTATCCATCGCTCAGTAGTGGATTACGAGCAGCAGCAGGTTGTAGATGCAATTTTGGCTGGCCTGGAAGAAAAAGGTGCTAAGGCTTTTGCCTTTTTCTTTGAAGGTGAGGACCTGCCGCTTTCCTACCCTGATTTATTACAGGACGAAGCAGGGCAAACACGTATTGATCTGATGATCAATTACCGCTCTCTCCATTATGTGAGTAAACGTCGCGCAGAGTTCGAAAAGCTGGGCGTTCCAGTTATTCACGCTCTGAACTATACCGAGGGTAGTGAAACGGATTACCTTGCTGATAATAGTGGGGTTTCCCCTTCATTAACCCCATTCTTCCTGGTAATGCCTGAAGATACCGGCAGTATCGACCCGGTAATTGTTGCGGCAAGCGAAGATGGCAATAAGGTTGTGATGGCAGATCAGCTCAATGCGCTGGTGGAACGCGCGTGGAGCCATGCTTCTCTTGGCTATAAAAAAAATAGCCAGAAAAAGGTGGCTACCTTTATCTGGAACTACCCTCCCGGTGAGAAGAATATTGGCGCGGCCTTCCTCGATGTACCTTCCTCCATCGAGTCTATCGCCAAATCTATGGCGGAGCGTGGCTATCAAATAGAGCAGCAGGACTCCAAGATCCTGATCGACTGGGCCGGCCAATTGCTACGCCCCTATTATCGTCGTGAAGACAGCACTGCGCTGATTGATAAAGGTTTGGCTGACTGGATGCCACTTTCCACCTACGTCGATTGGTTTGATAGCTTGCCGGCCTCTGTGCGTGACCCCATTGTGGAGCGATGGGGTAAGCCGGAAGATAATGCCATGTTGGCAGACCATAATGGTGAGCGGGCGTTTGTGATCCCACGTATGACATTGGGTAACCTGATTGTCCTGCCGCAGGGGGTGCGCGCGGATAATGCAAAAGACCATGCATCCCTATATCACGATATGAAAACCCCGGTAAACCATGCCTACCTGGCGGTTTATCTCTACGCGCGTAAAACTTTCGGGGCCGATGCCTATATTCACTTAGGGACACATGGTTCCCAGGAATGGTTAACCGGTAAGGAGCGCGGGCTCTCTGTGTTCGACGCCCCAAATTTGGCTCTGGGAAATATCCCGGTATTTTATCCCTACATTATTGATAATGTAGGCGAGGCTATGCAGGCCAAGCGTCGCGGACGTGCGACTATGATCAGCCACCTGACACCGGGCTTCGCTAAAGCGGGTCTTTATGCCGAAGTGGCCGAACTCTCTGAGTTGATTGGTAATTACCTGATTCTGGAAGAAGGGCAAACCCGGCAGAATACCCAGGAGCGCATTATCGCCCTGGCGGACAAGCTGAATATGCTCAAGGATCTGGAAATCAGCGCTGAAACCCTGCGGGCTGATTTCGGTGGCCAGCTCAGTCATCTTCAGGACCACTTGGCCCAACTGGCTGAAATGAGCCAGCCACTGGGTATCCATCGTTTTGGTCAGCTGCCCAAGTCAGAGCATCTCACCAGCACCATGCTGCAAATGCTGGGTGAAAACTTTATCTCCGCCGCCGGCCAATATGAGAGCGACCAGGGCCTGAGTTTGCCGCAGGATCAGGTGCTGGATGAACGCAATGTAGTCGCCTTGGAAGCACAGCCGGGTTATCAGCTGTTAAATGCCTACCTGGCTGGCCGCAAGTTGCCAGAACTTTCTGAAGAACTGCAAAATTACCTGCAGCAGGGCCGGGAGTATGCCGATAACTTTGCCGGTATTGCTGAGCTACAAAACCTGATGCTGGCGCTCGACGGTGAGTACATTCCGGTGAGCTATGGGGGTGACCCTATTCGCAACCCGCAGGCAGTGCCTACCGGTCGCAACCTGATTGGATTCAACCCTGCCAAAGTGCCGTCCAGGGAGGCTTATGAGGCCGGCGTTCAACTGATGGAACAAACCATTGCCGACTATCGGGAAAGACACGGCCGTTTCCCGGATAAGCTGGCATTCTCCCTTTGGTCCCTGGAGACGATGCGCCACCAAGGTGCGTTGGAAGCGCAAATACTGCATGCGCTGGGTCTCAAGCCCAAATGGAATCAGCAGGGCAATGTTACTGGAACTGAGGTGATTCCCTATTCAGAGTTAAAGCGCCCTCGTATCGATGTGGTGATCTCTGCTACGGGCCTTTACCGCGATGCTTTCCCTAATGTGATGCTGTGGCTGGCGGAAGCCATCGATAAAGTGGCGCAGATGAAGGAGGAGAACAACTTTGTTTATCGCCACAGTCAGGCCTTACTGCAACAGCTAAAGGAAGAGGGCAGCTCCGAGGAGGATGCCCGCTATCTTTCTTCCGTGCGTATTTTCTCCAATGAAAGTGGCAATTACGGTACCGGCCTGAATGGTGCCAGCCTGGCTTCCGACAGCTGGGAGACAGACGACAAGCTGGCCGATCTGTATATGCGCCGCATGGGGTTTGCCTATGGCAAGGATGAGTCCCGTTGGAGCGAGGACCAGCGTAATGTTGCACTTTATGGCAAGGTGCTTTCCGGTACTGATGGGGTCATTTTCTCACGTTCCACCAACCTCTACGCGATGATGACCAATGACGATCCTTTCCAGTACTTTGGTGGTATGGGGCTAGCGGTGCGCAATCTCGACGGTAAGACGCCAGAGATGTACGTATCCAATCTGCGCCGTAAGGACAACATTAAAACCCAGACCCTGGGAGAGTTTGTCAATCAGGAAATGCGCAGCCGTTACTTCCATCCCCGCTGGATTGAGGCGATGCAGGAATCCGGCTATGCCGGCGCAACGGCAATTCTGGATCGTGTGAACAACATGTGGGGCTGGGAGGTGATGACCCCGGAAACCATTCGCGACGACCAATGGCAGGAGATGTTTGAAGTCTACGTGGATGATAAATACCAAATGGATATGCGTGAGTTCTTTGAGGAGCACAATGCGGAAGCCTTGGCGCAAATGCTGGAGCGCATGCTGGAAGCCGTGCGAAAGGGTTACTGGCCTGCCGATGCAGAAATGCTAAGGAAAATGGTTGAGACTTACACCGAACTCGCCAACCAGCACGACGTAGCAACAGACAATGAAAAATTTACTGATTTTGTGAATCAGCAGGCCCTTGGATTTGGTCTTGCCCCGCTTGTAAGTGGCCAGACGGTAGATAATGTCGCTAACAGCGCTCCCGCGTCTCAGCAAGTTAGTGGGCAGAAACTAGAAGAAGTAAAAGAGCCCGCAGCTCAGGACAAGCCCCAGGACTTCTTGTGGTTATTACTGTTGGCAATTGTTATCACCGGATTTATTAGTGTATTTTTTGAGCGCTTTTTTGAGGAGGGAGGGCAGCGAGTGACCCATGCCTAGGCATTGGGCATTACCCTTGGCAATAAAAGCCAATCCTAAAGTCACTTTTTGATCAGTTAAGGCCAGCAATTCTTACCAGTGTTGCTGGCTTTTTTCTTTTTCGGTAAAAAAATTTTTGAGCCAATGTTGTTGTCATTTTTCAGGAATCTGTCGATATTTTTTCTTATCCAGCAGGTAAAGTCAGAGAATGCTCACAGGCTACCCATACGTGGATGACATTTTTGTGAAATATTTCTGAAAAATTAATTGCGTGGAAATTAGCATTAAGCGTCTCAGCATAGTGGTCCATGTTAAGAAAGGTTAAGTCTCGATTTTGGTGTAGCTCATTAAGTAATCAGCACTATTGGGATTTTCTCTGAACTAACATAAATATTTTGCAGTGAGAAGCTAATGAGAAAAATAATTCCACTGATTGCTCTCCTTTGTGCGGGAGGGTATTTCTTCTGGGCAAAGAGTCAAACAGATAGCCCACAACCAATTACTGAAAAACCAGTCTCACCTCCCTCCAAGAAAATTGTTCCAGCTGAAACCAAATCCACTGAAGAAGTGGTAGAAATGCCTTCCGCCAATGAGCAAGAGGTGAACTCTGATAGTGCCTTGATGTGGGCAGAATCGGATGTCGCAAGGCAGTTTTTACGTGAATCAGGACGCTTGCCGATCGATTTAAATGGAGAGACATATCTTGAGGTCGATGTAGAAGCTCTAAAGAAGTTATCTATTGGAGACTATGTCGATATAGAAATGCCTGGAGTGGAGGGAAGCTACGATGCCCAGGTGGATAAAGTCCAGGAGCATGCCAGTGGTAATAAAAGTGTGCAAATGAACTTGCCCGGTTATGGCAGCGTGTATTTTGTAAATTTCACAATTGGCAAAAACTCGGTATATGGCAATTTAACATTGCCTTCAGGCTCATACTCCCTAGAGGCGCAGGGAAATTATGCCTGGGTGGCCTCGAAAAAAGATCTAACCAGGAGTCACTTGGAGGAAGAGGTAAAATTAAAGTGAGAATTTATCTAATGTTGGGGCAGGAGTTTTCTGGCCTGGCTAACAGCAAAGGGAGTGCTGTTTGAGGTACCTGTTACTGCCAGAAGCAATTGCTTTTACAGGTGGAGAAGAGAGCAGGGAGTAATCTGTTTTCCAGTTAGGGCAAGTAAATTTTGTGATTCGATCAGTTTAACTGAAGATGTAACCGGTTTCATTGGTCGGATTGCAAAGATTGGGGTAAATAATTTAATAATAAAAGGAACTGCTATGAAGCTAAGAAATAGTTTGGCTGCCGCAATAATGGCTCTCACCATCTCTGGGGCGGCAAGTGCGGAGACGATAAAAATTGCGGTTTGGTATACCGATCCTGCGGCTCAGTATACCGGGGATATTTCCGTAATGGTCGATAATCTGATCAGTACCTCTAACCGTATCTACGAAAATAATGGTCTGGATATTCAGCTGGAATTGGTAGACTCTAGAGAGTATTCCAAAGAAGATCTCCTCATTAATGGGGACAACCTCAATGAATTTTCTGGCTTAGCTGAGTACTTTGCCCAGGATAGTACGCCGACCTACGATGAAATTGCGCAAGTTGCTCCTGGCCCAGTTGGGGTGCAGCGTCAACTTTTTGAGGCCGATATGGTTGCTCTGTTAGGCAAGGGAGAACCAGTTTGGGAAGATGGGAATTTTCTTGGTACTCGTTGTGGGGTAGCCTGGGGCGGAATAGGTAGTCGCGGTGTTATGGACCCTAGTGCCAAGCGCTTGGCCTATAGTTTGACCGCAGTTGATTGTGGGGGTACTGATCTTACATTTATTCATGAGTTGGGTCACAACATGGGACTGACTCATTCTCGCCAACAGGGTGATACCAGTGGTTATGTTTACCGCTGGGGGCTTGGCTACGGTGTAAATAACAGCTTCTCCACTATTATGGCGTATCCGTCAGCATTTGGAAGCGCTGAAAGACTGGATACATTTTCTGATCCAGACAAACTCTGCAACGGGTTACCGTGTGGCGAGAGAAATCGAGCTGATGCTCACAGAGCATTGGAGCCGATTATTGATGATGTAGCTGGCTATTATTAATCTACTTTTACTTTCTTGATCTGTTAAGAAGTTATTGACCGTTAACTCCATTGTTTTGGGGAGGGCTTTGCCCTCCCTTTTTTGTTCCCTTGCTTTTTGGCTGGCTTGTTTGATAAGTGTCTTTTTATCTTTTGGTGTAACCAATCTATTTTTTGGTTATAGATTTATAACCATTTAACGTTGTTAAGTGGGTGAACTTCTCAATTTTTTTAAGGATCGATATTTGTTGGTTGCGATGAGGCTTGCAGTTTCTTAAGATTTTGTTGATGGCTTCAATTTTGGTTATTTTTTATTTTTCTTATCTGTGAAGTGTTTTCAAAAAAATATCTTGAGGTCTTGATACCATTCTTCGTCTGAAGCTGGTCGGGTGCGTTGAACGTTAGGTGCCTTGAACGTGGGTGATGAATTACCTGAGGCGGAATGAGTGGTCGCGGTGTTGCGGATCCAGCGCTAAGTGCCTGGTCTATAGTTTGACCTGAATTGATTGTGGGGCTACCTAACTTACGTTTATTTATGAGTTGGGCTACAACATGGGGCTGACTTATTCTTGTTATCCAAGTGATGCCATTGGTTATGTTTACAGCTGGAGGCTAAGCTGCAGTGTAAATAACAGCTTCTCCACCATTATGGTGTATCCACAATATACGGAGGCGCTGAACAACTGAATGCATTTTTAAATCCAGATAAAATCTTCAAAGGGTTGCCGTGTAGCGAAAAAATCGAACTGACTCTTACAGAACATTGAAGCCAATTATTGATGATGTAGGCGGCTGTTGTTGATCTAATTTTACTCTCTTGATTTGTTAAGAAAGTACTGACTGTTAATTCTATTATTCCAAGGAGGGCTTTGCCCTCCTTTTTTTGTTCTGTTTTTCTGCCTGGTTTATTTTGCAAGTACCTTTTCTATCTTTTGGTGTAATTAATTCGCTCTTTTTTTGGTTATAAATATATAACCATTTAAGGTTGTTGAGCGGATGAACTTCTCATTATTTTTATGAGCCCATGTTTGCTGGTTGCGATGCGGTTTGCAGTTTTTTAAGCTTGGTTTTTATGATTTTACTTTGATCATTTTTATTTTTTTCTTATCTGTGAATTATTTTCAAAAAAAATTTTGAGGTCTTGATACCATTCGTCGTCTGAATCTGGTCGGGTGCGTTGGATGTTGGGTAGTGAAAATTCCTGGCTGAAAATTACGGGAATTTATTACTTCTGGAAGATGGGGTTTCAGAAGTTTATTTTAATAAGTGAATTTTGGGGTGTGAGTCGTGAAAAAGTTGATATTTCCTATTTTGGTGGTCTTGCTGGGAGCTGGATATTATTTTTGGCCTAAAGGGCAGTCTAATACTGAAAGACAGGTCGCAAAAGTTTCAGAGCCTAAGATATCTATTGATAGAGCTCCTGTAGAGGACTCCTTAGATGAAGTTGTTGAAGGTGAGGCGCCTGCAATGGATGAGCCTCTAGATGAAGTTGAAAGTATTCTTTGGGAAGAGTCAGAATTGGCCAAGCAGGTTCTTCATGAGAATGGTCGCCTGCCAAAAGATCTTAAGGGTGAAACCTATCTTGAGCTTAACGTGGATATGTTGAGGAGTTTAGAGATAGGCGAGTATGTTGATATGGATCTTCCCGGTGTGGAGGGTGACTACGATGCACAGGTGGGCAATATCCAACAGCACGCAAGCGGAAACAAAAGTTTGGAATTAAATTTTCCGGGGCATGCAGGTCTGTTTGGGGCCACAATAACGCTAGGAAAGGATGTGGTCTATGCTCAGCTGAACCTGCCGTCGGGCTCTTACACTATGGAGGCGCAAGATGGTTTTGCATGGATTGCGCCTAATGGTGCGTTAATACAAGGTCATGTAGAAAAAGGTGACCTACGTAGAAAGCCATCCTCTCAAGGAAAAAAGTTGGAAGGCGGAGATCTTTTAGTAGAGGATGAGCTGTAAAGAATCTAAAGGTGAGGGACATATGGTTTCGAATCTTTAGGTCGGCAAGGGATATGTCTAGATGTAGCCCATAATTACCAAGAGTTTATTTTCTCGGTAGGTTAGGAAAAAAGGATAATTTCTTTTTGGGTTAGGGTGCAAAAGCACGTTTTTTGGGCTGTTAATATATTTCTCTAACTGCCAAAAAAGCACGTGCATTAATAATATAAAAAGGAAGACTATAATGAGTCTCAAAAAAAGTTTAGCTGCTGCTGTTGCAGTTGCTTCAGTTTCCGCCTATGTGAATGCTGAAACTGTAGATGTTGGTATCGTATATACAGATCAAGCGGCAGCTTATACTGGCGATATTTCTGCAAAAATTGATCAGTATATTGCTTATGCCAATAACTCTTTTAAAAACAACCTTGTTGATATCCAGTTAAACTTGGTAGGCACAGCGAGAACTTCTACAGATCGACGCCCTACAGAAAGTGACATTGATACTATCACCGCGAGTAGCAGCTACCAGAACTGGCGTGCCTCAAAAAATGCGGATATGATAATTTTGCTGGGTATGGCCGAAACTGATGGTCGTTATACAACTTGTGGTATCGCCTGGGTTGGTCAAGGTAGCAATGGCACAATGTATGCTTCTACCCGTGATGAAGCTTATAGCATTACTGCCGTAGACTGTGGCTACAATACTTTTGTCCATGAGCTTGGTCACAATATGGGCTTGAGTCACTCTACTGCTCAGCAAGGTACTCCTGGTGTGTACTCCTATGGCTATGGCCACGGTGTACAAAATAGGTTTACTACGATTATGGCTTATCCGCATGTATTCGGTACTACAACCCAGTTTGATATTTTCTCAGATCCGGATTGGGTAGCCTGTGATGGTTTACCTTGTGGTGAAAGAAGAAATGGTGTTGATATCTCAAACGCATACCGTGCAATTGGCCCGATCGTAGACGATATTGCTGGTTATTACTAATCGGTTAATTTATCTCGCTGGATCATTTCATGTAAGCGCCTGTTAACACTCAGGTGTCTATATGCATTTAGTCTCACAGGCTAAAAGGAAACCAGGAGATCTTCTCCTGGTTTCCTGCTGTAAAAAAGAACAAAGTTATTTATAAATGAAATACTGATTGGGTAGCACGATACTATTTCTTTATTGGCTCCAATAAAAAATAATATTAATTAACGCAAATACTCACAGTACTAAAAATCCTATCCCAAAAAAATCAAGGTGGTACAAACAATAAAAATCCCCTGACTTATTTGTCGTGCACAACATCGACTGGCCCGTGATCATCGCAGTGATCCCCGTGGACATGGTGTAATCTCCCTTCCACGAGGTAATCAAAGTGGTCGCCATGGGGGATACGTTCGTGCCCACAGTCCTCCCCATGCACGTGGGTTGCGTGAGTGGCGGTCTTAACTGGATTGCAGGCATCTGGGTTTCTCTTGCTTATTTCCAGTACATGTTCATCGTAGTGACCCTGATGAGGGTGATGCAGATGCCCGTCGTGTACATAACATACGTGGTCGCCGTGCTGGATGGCGGCATGGCCGCAGTGGGGGCCGTGTTTGTGGGAATGGTTGTGTGCCTGCTGGCAGTGGTTGTTGGCCATAACAGATCCTCGTATGAGATGGTGCTCAGGGCTCTTAGCATCTACTCACTAAATAGACAGCCGGATACCACCCGGTCACGTCCATTCATTAGGTGCTTAATAAAAACTGTAGGAATACCGGTGATCTCTTTCAAAGGGATAGTTGCTGATTTACTTTTCTAAACTCGGCGCTGCCTGGGCATTCTGGCCAAATACGTGAGCCCTCTAGGAAGCGGTGTGACTATCGCTATAGATTTGACCTCAAATGCAGCTTGCAATCGATTGCATTGGCGGATTATAGTCATCATCGCGGTGTCGTCTCACAGGACAGGTTTGGCTGGGTTTTGCAATCGATTGCATTGTTGTGCCGGCCACCAACACCAATAAATCAGATAAGAATGACGATGAGAGGGAAGTGTTGATGAATAAGAAACCTCTGGCGCGAGCAGTCTCCCTGGCGGCAGTATCACTTGGCTTCTGTAGTATCGCGATCGCCCAAGAAGCTGTTTCTCCAAGCAGTGATGAAAATCTAGTGATGGAAGAGGTGATTACTACGGGTACCCCAGGTGGTTCCGGTATGCGCAAGCTGGATGCCAGCTTCTCAATCACCACTCTGAGTGACGATGAAATAGGTAAAGCCTCCCCATCAAGTACTGCGGATTTGTTGAAGTCCATCCCAGGCCTTTGGGTTGAAAGTTCTGGTGGTGTGTCTGGTGCGAACATTGATGTTCGAGGCTTTCCTGGTGGCAGCGATGCACCGTTTGTTACGGTTTCTATGAATGGTTTGCCGTTATATCCGGCTCCGACACTCTCTTTCATGGAAAACTCCTCCTTGTTCCGTGTGGATGAGACCATCCAGCGTGTAGAAGGCCTGCGCGGTGGACCCAATCCGGTATATTCCAATGGCCAGCCTGGTCTTACTACCAACTTTATTCTGAAAGAGGGTACTGAAGAGACCGAGGGCCGCTTTAAATACACCACCTCTGATTATGATCTTCAGAGGGCGGATGCCCTCTTGACGGGGAAGCTCAGTGAAGATGTGTACTTCATGATGGGAGGCTATGTGAGCTCTTCTCCCGGCATTCGCGATGCTGGCTTTGATGCCGAGGAAGGCCACCAGTTTACCTTGCACCTCACCAAGGAAATGGATAATGGCAAAGCCGGTTTCTATATACGCGATACTAAAGATACCGGCACCTGGTACCTGCCAAATGCCTCTTTTTTGGCAACTGATTACACTCAAGTTGGCCCCAGCAATCGCAAGGTTTCAGTACCTGTTTCCCAGGCCGACGGGAATGGCGGCTCAGAAACAAGCTGGGAAACCTTCGATATGGGTGAAGGGCGTGGCTGGGATGGCAGCGTAGCCGGTGCCTACCTTGAGCTGGACCTGGGTAATGGATGGAGTCTTACTGAAAGATTTGGACTTACCAGTGGCAATGCCGACACCCTGGGCTTTGTACCCAATGGAGGTCCGGTCTCAATCGGTGATCTGCGATACACCGATGGTACAGCTGTAACTTCAGCTACTACAGTGTCTGGGGCAGAAGTCAGCGACGATACCCTGTTACAACAGTTTGGCGCCTGGGTAGTGCGGAAGGATATCGAGGCAACTACCAACGATATCAGCCTGTCCAAAGAATGGGACAGCTTCAAGGTTACAGCGGGCTATTACACCTCTAGCTGGGAAGTAGACGAGTGGTGGTCCCTTGGAAATCAGGATTACTATGTACTTGGTCACGATGGCGAGCAAATTGCGGAAGATATCTCCTGTGATGATGAGGAGCTGGATCCCATCCTCTGCTGGAGCTACGACCTTGAAGCTGTGGGTGATGCCCGCGAAAACGCCTTTTATCTCGCCAGTGAATTCTACCTGGGTGATTTTACTTTCGACTTAGGGGTTCGTTCTGCCAACCGTGAGACCAATTACTCCGTTGACGATGGAGAGCGCAATGGGGTCTTTACCACTTACAAGGCGGATGAAGATGGATTCGCCTACACCGCTGCAGTGGATTGGGCCTTTGCGGAAAATATGGGAACTTTCTTCCGAATTAATTCCGGCTTTAAATTCGCGGACTTTGATAACTATCGCGAGTTTGGTGAGAGCTTCCTTGCCGGTTCCGATCTAATCATCGACATCGACCAATACGAGCTGGGCTACAAACTGCAGGACCAGGACTACTCGCTGTTTGCCACGCTCTTCTACAATGAAACCCAGGGTATGCCAGACTGCATTATTGGTAGTACCACTTGTACCCGCCTGGAAACAGAAGCCCTAGGCCTTGAGTTGGATGGTAAAGCCCATTGGGGTGATTTTACATTAGGCCTGAATGCAACCCTGCAAAAGCCGGAGATCACCAGTGGGGACTTTAAAGGTAATCAGGTGATGCGCCAGCCCGAATACCAGGTTCGCCTGAGCCAGAACTATGATTTTACCATTAACAACATTGATATGGCTGTTTTTGGAGGAATCAGTCGGGTAGGTGACCGCTTCAACGATAGCGAAAACTCAGTAACTCTACCCGGTTATACGAAAGTAGACTTGGGGGCCGTAGCCTATCTCAATGATATTACCGTACAACTGGCGGTGGATAATTTGACTGATGAGGATGGCATTACTGAAGGTGATCCCCGTGATCCCCTTGCTTCCAATGTTCGCTATATTTTGCCGCGTAATATCAAGCTAAGCGTGGCCTACGATTTTTAATCCCATACCTCTCCCAAAGGTATTTTAAGCTTTGCCGCACGAACTCCAGCGTGCGGCTTTTTTGTATCTCCCCCATCGGGCACCCTTTCGGCTTACCTTCCTGATAAGTAACAGCTAGTGCCATCGCGCTCTTTTATGGATGCCTTTGCCTAAATTGGCTTCCCGCCTGTATAAAAGTAATATAAGTTTCACGCTCTTTTGGGATATGAAATAGATAGACAGGAATTTTATATTATCTGTGTTTGTTATTTACTGTAATTGAATCATCAAAAATAGAGTCCATTTTTGTGATGAAATATGAGGTTTCTCTGGGGTAAAAAGCTTGAATTGTGCCTCTTAGAGGGGGTTCTTCTTAAATGCACAAGTCAGATCAATTAGCAGAACCCTCACTAGGTTGTTGTTATGCTGGTTGCTATCCTTCAGATAGCTATTTAAATGTTATTCACCTATGGTGCTAAAATAATAAAAATAAAATTGTACGTTCCCACCGAGAATGGGAGTTATATTTATGAGCACGATGGTATCAATGCGCCTGCAATTCATAGTGCAGTGAGAATCAACCCTGATAATGGAAAGGTATTCATCGTACTTAGTAGTGGTGACGTTAACCTGGCATCGAAGCTAGGATATCACTGGACCCTCTGGCAAACAGGCTACCTGGATTTTTCTCTGTCGAAAGAGCCCTTCATATTTCTTTGGGTCTATTCTCTATTGGATTACTATTAATTGTAATATTTTTTCTTTTAAAGAATTTTATTGCTGCTAGGAGAAGTAAAGGGTCTGAAGCTGCGTATAAAATTAATGGCGAAGCGCTGAAGTTGGTGTTCAAATTTTAGGCCTTACAGGGGATATATTGCGTAGGTTTTTAATTGGTATAAGCACTTTAAAGAATTGCCTTCAATACTTGAAATAGAAATATATTTTGTTGGAAGTTTATTTTTAAATGCTGATACTGTTTTTAGTAGTGAAGCAATGAATTTAAAGATTGGTGGATTTTCTATATAGGATAATTATAATTTATACTGTGGTAAGGTTTATATTTGATAAGCTAATAATTTATATAAAATTAAAGGTGGTTTTGAATATATGGGAGCGTGGATTAGCTTGTTCGTAGCGGGGCTCTTTGAGATTGTGTGGGCTGTGAGTATGAAATATTCGGAAGGTTTTACCAAGTTGTGGCCATCCGTAATTACTGTCATGGCTATGTGGATTAGTTTTGCCTTTCTGTCATATTCGCTTAAATATATACCAATAGGCACATCTTATGCTATATGGGTTGGTATAGGAGCAGTAGGTGTCGCAGTACTTGGTGTTGTATGGTTCAATGAGCCAATAACGCTTGCGCGTATTGCTTGTATATCTCTTATAGTGCTAGGTGTGGTAGGCCTCAAGTTGGTTGCATCTTCGGATGTGTCTGTTTAGGGCATTATCCACTAATGAGCAATTTTGGTATCGCTGCCCGAAACTTCCCAGGCTTAAAATTACCTGGCAGTAAGCTCAGGCCTTTTGGATGGCAAACTACTGATAAAACAACAGATGCAGGATGGAATTAATGTTACCTAATAAAATCTATCTAATAGATAGGTCAAAAGACCTGGTGGAAGCCTGGCGTCAGGTTTTTGAAGGAATTGATATTTTTGAAATTGTAGAGGGAGATTATTTTTCGATATCCGCCGATGCCATGGTGAGTCCGGCCAATAGCTTTGGAATTATGGATGGAGGTTTGGATCTTCCAATCCGGAATACATTGGGTTTTGAAGTTGAGGAGAGGTTACAGGAAAGAATCAAGTCTGATTTCCATGGTGAGCTACCTGTAGGGGCGGCAATAATAGTTCCAACATCTAATGACAGTTGGCCGTACCTTATAGCTGCTCCAACAATGCGCGTACCAGAAGATATATCCACTACGTTAAATGCTTATCATGCTTTCAGGGCTGTTCTAAATTCCGTTCAGATGTTCAATCAGTCACCTAATGGCTGTCAGATAAATTCAATTGTATGTTCAGGATTGGGCACGGGAATAGGCAACTTATCAGTTAGGCGCTGTGCGGGACATATGAGGGCGGCCTATAGTTATCTGTCCAAGCCTTCCAGGATTCCAAGTTATAATGAGATTCATGAGTCCCATAAAAAGTTACAATTAACATACTAAGATTTTTTGATAAATTTTATTGAATTGATGCTGGATTTTTGTAGTTCAATATTAATGGTAAGTATTTCCGGAGCAGCTAGTTATGAATACAGTCGAATTCAGGAGGCTCAACGCTATAAACCAGAAGGAATTATTAGCTGTTCTTAATGAAGATAAACTTAGAATGCATCTGATTGATCACGCATACTTTGATGACAATTCTCTGAAACACTGGGTCGAGGCCAAACTTATAGTTGACTCTCTTCCAGGTTGTCGAGTTAGAGCTGTCTGCATAGAGGGTAAAATTGCCGGGTGGTGTGGGATCCAGCCAGATGATCATGGTTATGAGCTGGCAATTGTCTTATCCCAGAAATTTTGGGGGCTAGGGATAAGTTTGTTCAAGATTTTGATGCGTTGGGCAAATGAATTCAAACATAAAGAAGTGCTATTTCATTTGTTGGATACCAGGCCAGATTATAAAGTATTGAGTAAAATTGCGAGTCGAGTGATTAAGACATATCAACTGGGGCGCAGCTTTAACACCTATTTTATTGATGTAAGGCGTAGCCTTATGGATAGTATTTAATAATCTGAATGGTATCCCCTAGAAAGCCCGATTATAAGGACAGTTATAAATTGGGGGGGATGGAACTAGATGGCCAATACTAGCAGTGGTGTCACTCAACGCCGAAGATAGATACTCATTATCTTCAAAGAATTAGACCGATCCAATGTACTCACCACGTGCTGGATAATCGTTTTCTTGGACAAATTCGAGTGCTCCGATCATTTCTTTGAAATGTGGACGCACGAAAGGCATGGTTTGCACTATGGCAAAATAGAGCGTGCTATCATTCCGAACCAGAAACACACCTGGTTCAGAGAAAAGGATAGGCTCTTCGATACCTACAGAAGTGGCTCCATGACCTGATGAAAGGTAAAGGCCCCACTCTTTTGCGACTTGCAGGGGCAAATTATAGCCAATACGTAAATCAGGGTAAGCAACCTTTTCAGCCATCTTTATGGCATTATTTTTGTCGTCTGAGGATACTGCTATTGTTTTAACTCCTTTCGCAAGGAATTCAGGCGTCAAACGGCCAAGTTCCTTCAAGTAAGAAACGCAGATAGGGCAGTGAAAGCCACGATAGAACACAACCAGAGTTGCATAACCGGGGGCGTCTTTAGATAAGTCAAATGTACCGGATGATAAGGTTTCCACGACCAGATTAGGTACAGGATGTTGGGGGGATTCGCTTTGTTTTCTTCTCATTATCATTCTGTAGAATGTGTTGCAGCTGTTTGAACAAGTAGATTTTAAACTGTAAAAGTTTGGTTTAGAATCTAGACAGGCACTGTGATTTCATTGATTGTGAAGTTTTGTATAACCATAAATACATCAAGTTACCTATTTTCTGGTGAAGCGCAATTAATACTGTCGACATAGCTGTCAATATAGCTGAAATTCGGTCAGCCAGAGTAAGTGTATTTGGTTTGGTAGAAAGAAAATTGGCGCTTTTTTGGATGTTTTTTTTAATCAGTAACGCGAGATAGTATTAATATCCGTTATCGATTTTGAATTAAGGGTAAGCAGAAGTCATCATAAAATGAAGAAAGTAGCGATATTTGGAAAGCCTGGGGGAGGAAAGTCTACTCTTGCCATGAATCTGGCTGCTGTTACGGGTCTTAAATATTTCCCACTGGATACGGTAGAGTATAATAAAAATGGTGAGCGTATTTCTCCTGAAGATTTTTTGGGCGAACACTCTAAACTAATTGAATCTGATAACTGGATAATTGATGGCTTGGGTACGATGGAGTCGTTTTGGGCACGTATTGATGCAGCCGATACGCTCATTATTGTTGACTTGCCATATTATATTCATTACTGGTGGATTACTAAAAGGTTGTTAAAAAGTTGTTTTGTGAGGCCCGTAGGTTGGCCTGAGGGCAGTTCCGTTCTAAAAGGTACATTCGCAAGCTGGCAATACTTGCGATTATCACCCGGATTCTGGAGTGATGAATTATTTGATAAAATACAATCTCTAGGCGAAAACAAAAAGATATACAGGATTGAGAAGGTAGGTGAGATTAATAGTTTTGCGCATCGATTTGCGAGAACTGATACTAATATTTAGCCGGTAAACTTATCAAATAAATAGGCGTATTTATGTCTAAAATATATGGTTTTGCCCATATTCAATTTTGCTTCGATTGCTTGATTGTAAAATTTTATAAGTTGTCATTCTTTGCTGCATACAAATTGATATCCCGGGTATTGGGCAATGTCTAAGTGTTTGAGCCGGTGTTGTTTTATAACTGCAGGCCATTCTTAGGCATTAAACTCTTCCTTTGTCTATCTCAATCAATTTCTCTTAACGGTGCTATGCTTAGTGTTTTTATTATCGGAGCATTGCCAGGTGACTCGAGACATCTTTCTAAAAGTTGGGCTTATTGTGGTACTTGCCCTAAATACTACGGCTCAATCAATTGCTTTTACGACTAAGGAAGATCGGCATAAAGCGGAGAGTTTGATCCAACAGCTTGAAAAAAAATACCTTAGTAATGAGGTGCCCATTATTATTAAAAAACTTGAGAACAATGTATTGCCAGATTCAGTATTGCAAGCATTTGCGTTGGAACAGCATTTGATCATTCAGTCAGATCTTCGTAGCAATGCATTATCTTTACATCGATTTGGAGGTTCCTCAAGTCAAATAGTTCGACAGTTCTTTACTCGGCTGGTCACCGGTGAGGTTATGGCCAGTGAGCAGTTGCCAGCTCTTATCAAGGCCCTAGAGATCTCTGATAAACAAATTAACGAGTACCAACCATTAGCCGGAGCACAAGCATACCCAGCTTATACTACGTGGTTGGCAAATTATGCTATGCCTGCGGAAATTGCTGCTGCATTGTTGATCAATTTTCAGAGTTTTGGTAAAAATGTTGGACGCATGGCTAAGGCGCTTAAACAGAATAAGAAAATGTCAGACAGCCAGCTCGCATTCTTAATCAGTTTTAGAGAGTTGCCCCCTGGATTTCGAGAGCAAGTAATAGATATAGTTGCCAAGGGTTTGGCTTCAGGAATAGGTGAGTTAAATATTGAAACACGTGTTAGGCTTATTCAGTCCTATGAAAAGGAATTCTGGCGAGCACTGGAAAATTCTGGTGATACTAAACGGAATTCCAATTAACCAGTTTATTGGTTCTTTATGGTAGAGAGTATCGGTAATAGATGAATTGACTAATATAATAAACTTGATATAAACAATATATTGGCTTATGAAAGACATAAAGTATTTCAATGATATGTGTGCTGGGAGGTTGCCTGAATTACTTGGTATAAAAATTATTAATTTGGATGAGTTAAAAATATGCGCAGAAATGGATATTACAGCGTCGCATTTAGCTCCAAATGGATACCTGCATGCCGGTAGTGTTGTTTCATTGGCAGATACTGCTTGTGGTATTGGCTGTATTGCAAATTTACCAAAGACTGCAACGGGTTTTACTACTTTAGAACTGAAATCGAATCACTTAAGTACTGTACGGGAGGGAAGAGTAGAGTGCATCGCGAGCCCTATACATAAAGGGCGCACTACTCAGGTTTGGGATGCTGTAGTGCTTTGCCTAAAAACTGGTAAAAAAATTTCTCTCTTTCGCTGTACGCAAATGCTGTTGTACCCATAGTCCCATCTGTAGGATATTGTAGAGAAGTACCTTAATGGAGAAGTATTGATTATGTCATGGACATATTGAGAAAAAATACTTTTTTAAAATCCCATGGCTATTAGCCGGCTTAACTGTGGCTCATAGGTAGCTTTATTCTATGTACCAATATGATTCTGGTGTGAGATTTGGTACCGCTGTGAATTTTTCTAATTTAGTCATATTTTATAAAACTTTGTATGGGTTCCCAAGTCATACCACCAGTGAAGTTAATATCAAGTATATAGCCCTGGCGTTCTTTCATGATTAAAATTCTATTGTTGGTACTCACTCTCTTATTGATTTCTTTATCAACTGTTGCTGACGACCCGAAGCGAAATCAAATTGGTAGCTGGGGAGGTGTCATATTCAAAAGTGATCCTTTATTGAATTTACATCTTTTCCTGTATGAGTTGGCAAGAGATAGGGATGCTCTGGAGGAGTTCAAGAGTAATGGTGCCATCACTTCTAGTAAGATTTCCATCTTTGAGAAGGCGATTAAAGATTATCGTAAACTTGGGGCGGAAAATAATATTCATATTGTTAGGTCTGAATCTGAAATAGCAAATTTAACTGAAGCTCTGATGACCGGTAAGGGTATTGACAATAGTGAGGCAGAGAATACGTTGGGTCACCATATAAATGAGATTGCTCCATTATATAATGCAACCCTGTGGGGGAAGCACTTAGAGAAGAATCTGGAGTGGCACCAGGAGTTGCAATTTAAGCTAAAGAGGTATGGCAATAAAATATCTGCAGATCTTGAGAGATTGTTTGCTGAAGATTTAATAGTTAATACTCATACGATCAATATTACTTACAAGCCGGGCTTGCTCCAGGGGGCGACAACTTCTGCAAGAAGCCATCAAACTATCATCAATAGCACCTATCCAGATTATAGTGGCTGGTTGGCTTTGGAAATGTTCTTTCATGAACTGTCTCACGTTAGTAGTGTTGGAAGAAAAAGTACACTCCGAAGACTGATTGATAAAGAATTTGACAAGTTTGGTGTGGCTGACAAAAAGGGGATATGGCATCCGATTCAGTTTTATACAGTTGGCGAGACTGTGAGAAGGGCTGTTTCAAGGGTTGAGCCTAATTATACGGCCTATGCGAAAGCAAATGGGTTATATAGAGGACACTGGGACTATAAGGTACTTCTTGATAAATATTGGATGCCGTATCTTGATGGCTTGGTCTCCATGGATGAAGCTATAACCAATATTGCTAAAGCCCTTTCAAAAGAGAAGAGTAAAGAATTGACTAAATTTAAAATGTGGGGAAATAAAAGTGCAACCTAAAAACCTGTCTGAACATCCTGAGGGTGGAAGATATCTTGAGGTATTCAGGTCTAATACTGTAGTTACCAATCAAGATGGGCAGAAAAGGTCTGCCCTTACACATATTTATTTTTCATTGAATAATGGGGAGGTTAGTCGTTTTCATAGGGTGCAATCAGATGAAGTATGGAACCTGTATCAAGGCGCTGGATTGTATCTCTATACCTGGGATGGGTTAGGTAAGGAAGTTAAGCGAACTGAGCTTTCTACACAATGTAATACTTTCTGTGATGTTATTCCTGCTGGTGTCTGGCAGGCAGCTGAACCTATCGGAGAATCGGTTCTGGTGGGTTGTTCGGTCGGCCCCGGCTTTGATTTCTCTGATTTTGAGATAATTGAACCACGGTCAGGTACGGCCAATAAGCTACGAAGTATAGACTCCGGTTTTCAAAAGTTTATAGAGCCATAGCAATACATATGAACTGACTGGATGTAGAGGGAGTGGATAGATATGTTTGAGCTGGGAGTAAATATTTCCTTAACTTTACTTTTTGGCTGGTCTTTAATTTGGGTTTTCCTTGCCTGGGGATTGGGAGTTGCCAACTTTGCGCAGGCACATGATAAGTTTGTAAGCTGGTTGGGCTATTGTGTTTGGGGCTTGTTAATCTTGCTGCATTTTTATGCAATATATGCTTTGTGGATGAATCTATTCCCGGCCTATTGGATGGTTATTATTCTGTTCATATCACATTTGCTCTTTGGGTTTGTTTTTGGTCGAAACCTCAGTGCTCGTTAAGAGCTCAAGTGAGATTTACCGAAGTGTACTTGCCCCTAACATGGATCTTTTCCCTCTCCACACAGAAGTGACTACCAAATATGACTATGCTCCGGTAAAGCTGAGTAGCCAGTTTCCAAACCTGCTACTCAGCTTGTATAGCGATATCTAGGGACCTTGGTTAACTAACAGCAGCTGCTCTAATTGCCGAGAGAAAGAAGTCTTTTGGATCGAACATCTCTAGGCTGCCGACAATATAGTCGGCACTTCCAAGCGTACTCTCACTTCCTACACCGACAGCAGTCATTCCCTGTGCGGCCTTGATAGCCGTAACACCGGCTGCGGCATCTTCAAAGGCAATGCAGAATTCAGCTTCAACCTGCAGGCCTTGTGCGGCTGCGAGAAAAATTTCCGGAGACGGTTTGGGGGCTGATTGCTCCGGGTCTGCAATGTATGAGAAGAAATCTGATATTCCCAAAGCTTGCAAAACGGCCGGAGCATTTTTACTTGCGGAGGCCAGAGCGATGGGAATTTTTCTCTCGTATAGCCAAGCCAGGAGTTTACCTGCACCTGGCAGAAGATCTTCTGGCGAGAGGCTGCGAATCAATTCCTGATAGCGACTATTTTTACGGGAGGCCAGGGCGAGCTTTGCTTCCTCACTGAAATTACCGCTCTCCCTCCCGAGAATGACTTCCAGAGAGGCCATTCTTTCAAGTCCCTTTAGTTTTTCCTCTGTGTCGTCAGCCCAGGGGCGTTGCAGGGCCTCAGCGAGTTGACGCCAGGCTTGCAAATGTAATCGGGCTGTATCTGCTATTACGCCATCCAGGTCAAAAATTGCCGCACGATAGATCATCAAGATACCTCCTCCATCGCTGCCATTTGGAAAGTTTGCTTTTGTCCGGCTGTGCTCAGCATTACTACCTCTTCGCCGTGATACAGGGTGATTGCCTCTCCGCTTACCAGGGTATAGTTGGCTTGAAGGCGATCGATTTCCAGGGCAAGCGTACGACCGCGGAATTGAAGGCGGAAACGATAGCCGTCCATCCCCTCGGGCACGTAGGGATTAAAGTTCAGTTCGTTGCCGTGCAGGCGCATTCCAGCAAAACCTTGCACCATGCACATCCAGGTACCGCCCATGCATGCGGTATGAATACCATGCTGGGTATTATTGTGATGGTTATCCAGGTCCATACGCGCTACCTGCTGAAAATAGCTGAGAGCTTTTTCCGGATAACCGACTTCGCTGGCAATAATGCTGTGTATACATGCAGACAGGGTGGAGTCGTGGGTGGTGAGAGGCTCGTAAAAATCGAAATCGCGGCGCTTTTGCTCTACTGAAAATTCGGAACTTTGTAATAAAAGCCCAAGCACAACATCTGCCTGCTTACAAACTTGATGCCGATAGATAACCAGCGGGTGATAGTTCAGCAATAAGGGGTACTTTTCTTCAGGTGTCTCGGCAAAATTCCATACCGGCTTGTTCAGGAAGCCATCGTCCTGGGGATGGATACCTTCAGATTTGTCAAAGGGAAGGTACATGGCCTCGGCTGCGCGGGCCCAGTTTGCAGGTTCTTCCGACTCCAGCTGGATTTTTTTAACCAAAGTTTGGCAGGCTTCCGGGTCGAAAGATTGTAGCCATTGGAAGACCTCTTCCGCATATTCCAGATGCGCACGAGCCATCAGGTTGGTGTAGAAATTGTTATCTACTAACGCGGTGTATTCGTCTGGTCCGGTGACTTCATTGATGCAGAATTGGTTGTTACGACGCGGATTGAAGTGGCCGATCTCCATCCACATCCGCGCGCCTTCAATGACTACTTCCGCACCTTTATCTCGTAGGAAATCAGTATCGCCAGTTACCCGGCAGTAGTTACGTACCGCATAGGCGATATCTGCATTGATATGGTATTGGGCGGTACCGGCGGGATAGTAGGCTGAACACTCTTCGCCACCAATTGTTCGCCATGGGAAGAGGGCACCTTTTTGAATGGCCATCTGCCGCGCGCGGGAACGTGCAGACTCCAGAATTGAGTGCCGGTATTCCAAAAGTCCTTTTGCCAATTGTGGCTGGGTATAAAGGAAAAATGGCAACACATAGATTTCTGTATCCCAGAAATAGTGGCCGTCGTAGCCGTCACCGGATAGGCCTTTCGCAGCAATATTAGTGCGCCCATCCCTACCCAGTGATTGGAATAAGTGAAACAGGTTAAAGCGAATCCCCTGTTGCAAGGCATCGTTGCCGCTGACCTGGATATCCGATTCCCGCCAAAAATTCTTCATTTCCAAGTGTTGAGCTTGAGCATGTTCTGTAAAACTATTACTCGCACAACGTTGAAGGTAGTTTTGTACCTGTGAGGCGGTTAAAGGTGCTTTGTTCTGCTCGGCAAAGTAGGCAACATATTTTGTGAGGCGAATTGGGGTATTCCGGTGCGCGCTAAAGCGGTAATCCACCGAGACGCAATCTTCACTGCGGAGATTGCTGGAGGTGAAATCATTATTACTTTCACAGTGGTGTAGTGCCCCACTACAGATAGAGAAGCCGCTGCTTTTAACGAATAATGGCAAAGCGAGATAGTCGCCATCGGCAGTACTTTCAAGCCACTCAATATCTCCACTATCTATAGGTGAGGCTATGCGGGGATCATCACTGCGATCCGCCTGGGCCAAGTCTCCGTCCAAGCGAGATTGCAAGCGTATTTCGCCATCAAAATCGAGGGGAGTTATTTCCAGGCTGACGATAAGCAGGTGTTTTTCACTCAGGGAGACCAGCCGCTGGGCGGTAAGCTCAATGGTCTTGCCGTGAGGTGAACGCCAGGTCAGCGTTCGTTTGGATATGGCGGTGGAGATATCCAGGTGGCGCTCATAATTGATCAGCTCGCCTTCTGCCAAGCTGAAGCGCTCACCGTCAATCCAAATGTGAATCGATTTGCCATCCGGAACTGTCAGCATGCGCTGGTTGTTGCGAGCATAGCCGTAAGCGGATTCGCCGTAGCTGATCGGTTCACTGGCATAGACACCGTTGAGGTAGCAACCATCGGTGAATGGTTCCGGTTCATAGCCCTCTTCAAATGCGCCACGCAGACCGATATAGCCGTTACCGAGAGAGAAGAGGGTGGCGTTGAGGCAATAATCCTCGGGTTGGAAGCTATTTTCTACCAGGCTCCAGGGATGAATCTCGTGTTTGACTTGTTGTTCTTGCTTCATACCACATCACAGAATCAGTTATTTAGGTTCCCCCCCAAGCGGTTGCTTTTCTTGGGCAGGCAGGTTTCAGTCTATCTCCAATTGATATTGTTTTGCAATCGATTGCAATTGTGAACATGTAAAGGTTATAACCATGAATATCGACTGGATCTCATAAACAGATATATCCATAAGTGATTGATATTTATAAATAAAATAGTTTATTAGAGTGATGATCTGATTGGTTTTGTGACTGGATTGGAAGAAAGGTATCCACTTAATATTTCACATTAAATGCAATCGTTTGCATTAAGTGAGTACTTTAAGCAATACTGAGGCCTCAGGCGATGATCACACAGGTTTCATTAGCCTCACAAAATTAGATCAAAAAATGTACAATAACAGGCTGGTACGGCTTAGCGCCTGAGCCATAGACCGATGAAGAATTTGTTATGAATAATCAGCGCATACTGCTTTCCCTATTCGCCATTTATTTTGTGTTTGCCATTCTGCTAAACAGCGTGGGCACAGTAATCATGCAGGTAATCAATACTTATGGTGTGAGTAAATCTGCCGCCAGTGTATTGGAGGGTTTTAAGGATATCCCTATCGGTGTGGTTTCATTCCTGGTGGCTTCACAGTTGCCACGCTTGGGATTCAAGAAAGCGATGTTGATAGGTCTGGCGATTGTTGCTGTGGCTTGTACCTCTATGCCGATACTGCCGGGGTTCTGGACAGCCAAACTGCTGTTTCTGTCTGTTGGTGTCGCCTTCGCTTTGGTCAAAGTCGCTGTTTATTCAACCGTTGGTTTGCTTGCGAGAGATCGCAAAGAACATGCGAGCCTGCTAAATACCCTCGAGGGGGTTTTTATGGTGGGTGTGTTGGGGGGCTATTGGCTTTTTAGTGCGTTCATTGATTCCGCCAACCCTGGCTCAACTACCTGGTTAAGCGTCTACTGGGTATTGGCAGCTATTTGTGCTATCGCCTTCGTCCTGCTGTGGACTACTGAAATGAATGAATCGGGGACTCGTATTGAGGGGGCCAGCCCTCGTCAGGAGTTCCTGGCAATGATCAAGCTAATGGCCAAACCGCTGGTATATATCTATGTGATTTCTGTGTTTATCTATGTGCTGATTGAGCAGGGAATCGGCAGTTGGCTGCCTACATTTAACAATGAGATTCTTAAGCTGCCGGCTGCTATGAGTGTCCAGGCGGCCAGTATTTTCGCAGCAGGCTTGGCGATAGGGCGGCTCGGTGCGGGGGCTATCATGCGGCGTCTGCACTGGTACCCGGTTCTCAATGTCTGCCTGTTGGCAATGGCGCTGTTGGTAGTATTAACCTTGCCATTGTCGAGTAATGTCCAGCCAGATCCAGATATCAGCTGGCTCAATGCGCCGATAGCCGCATTTGTCCTCCCATTGATAGGCCTGTTTATGGCCCCCGTATATCCGGCGATCAACTCAGTGATGCTGAGCTCACTGCCTACACACCAACACTCCGCAATGACCGGGTTACTGGTGATTTTCTCTGCATTGGGGGGGACAACGGGCTCACTAATAACAGGAACCGTTTTTGAGGTATTCGATGGCCAGGTGGCTTTCTATCTGTCGCTGGTTCCTATTTCAGTGATTCTTATTAGCTTATTCTTCTTCCGTCGTGCAGTGGAGCGGCAGGTACCTGGTGAGCAGGCGCTACCGGCCAGCCCGGTGACCTGATCGAAATTTGTCCCTGTTTTACAAATATTTACCACACCCCTAAGATGGCGTATTTCCCGTGAACAAGGTGAAGTACGTCATGCCGAAGGATTCCTCCTCTCCCGTATCCATGTCAGATATTGCACGGTTGGCGGGAGTCTCAGAATCCACGGTTTCCCGCGCTCTGAACAATAATCCGCTGATCAACGAAAAGACCCGTGAGCGTATTCAGCAGATTGCGCGGAGCATGAATTACAAGATTAATGAGAGCGCGCGCAACCTGCGTTTGAAGCGTAGCCATACCATTTCAGTGGTGATCAATACCGGTTGCGCGGGTGGCCAGACGTTTTCCGATCCCTTTATGCTGGACATGATTGGTGCCATTGCCGATAAATTGGCACAGTACAAGTACGATTTGCTGTTCTCTAATAGTATTGCCAGCAATGACGATTGGCACTCCTACCTGATGGGTTCTCGTCGTGCCGATGGGGTCATAGTGATTGGCCAGGGCGTGGATGACAACCCGCTGCGGGAGTTACAGAAACTGGGAGATCCCCTAGTGGTTTGGGGGGGCACCACCAAGCCGGGCTCGGAATACTGCATTGTAAGCAGTGACAACCAGATGGGGGGGCACCAGGCAACTAAGCACCTGCTTAGCCTGGGGCGCAGAAAAGTGATCTTCTTGGGCGACACCGCTCACCCGGAAATCAATGGTCGCTACGAGGGGTACCGCACGGCATTGACTGATACTGGGCTGGGTAAAACTGAACGACAGATTCCGGTGTCTTTCTCTAGCGAGAGTGGTTACCAGACAATTATCGATTTGATTGGTCGGGAGGGGCTGACTTTCGATGGGGTGTTCGCAGCCAGTGACAGCATCGCCATGGGTGCAATCAAGGGCTTGCAGGCATTGGGCCATAAGGTGCCAGAAGATGTAGCGGTGGTGGGCTTTGATGATATTCCCATCGCGCCTTTCTATACCCCACCTCTCACTACAGTGCGCCAGAATATTCACCGCGCTGGCGAGTTGATGGTTGAGAAGGTTATGCGGCTTGTAGGGGGGCAAAGTGCTGAGCCAGAAGTTTTGCCCACTGAGCTGGTGGTGCGGGCTTCCTGTGGTGCAAACCCCGAATACCAGCCGGTTCAGGAGTTCTTTCAAGAGGGGCATGGTTAAAGTAACCTCTAGTCCCTTATCTTTGCCAGTTATTACCCTCTCCTCAGAGGCTTCTCTACTTGGTCCCGCAATTGAGGCTCCGCAGAAACGGTGGAGCCCATTTATCACCTCTTAGGTGGATTCCAATCGTATTTTGGTGCCGTTGGTGTCCGATGCCTACAAGCTGGGCGTGATTACCAGCACCGCTGCTATGGCAGACATTGTACCCTCATAAATATGTTGGGTACTTAACAGTATTCGTTATATTTTCGGCTTATCTATACAAATTGCGGTTGATAAAAACACCTTATAAAAATCCTCAGCAGCATGTAACTCAATGTTTCAATTTCAAGGAAGGACATAGATTCAATTGCAACCAGGATTAGATAAGTAATATGGATGCGGGAATCATCTCCTTGAGCCACACTTTCGAGATAACTTTCCTATCAAGTTGATACTTTGGTAATTAATATGGCGGAAGAAAGAACGCCTCTCACAAAGACCCAATTCTTGGGCCTGACAGCGTTAAGCCTGGCTGTATTTCTAATTGCGAATGATTTCACCGCTTTCTCTGTGGCAATACCCGCCATGGAAAAAGAGTTTAATTCTGATATCACTACGGTCCAGTGGGTAATCAATGGTTATACCCTGGTTTTTGGTGTTCTAATTATTTCCGGTGGTCGTTTGGCAGACATGTTTGGGCGCCGACGAATATTCTTTATAGGTACCGCTATTTTTGTATTTTTCTCCCTTCTGGGCGGACTGGCTGTAGATGTTTGGATGCTATTGATTTCGCGAGCATTAATGGGTATCGGCGGAGCAATGATGTGGCCGGCGATACTGGGAATGATTTATGGTTTGATGCCCGAGGATCGCTCAGGTCTTGCTGGTGGCTTGATCATGGCGGTGTGTGGAGCATCAAATGCGATTGGCCCCATGCTGGGGGGGACACTGACAGATTTACTGAGTTGGCGTTGGATCTTCTTTATTAATGTACCTATAGCAATCTTGGCGTGCTTTGTCTGTTGGCGGGTTGTAGCTGATGACAGTCCTGAAGAGGTGCGTGAGCGTATAGATTATGCCGGAGTAACTGCTCTTACAGTTTCCCTATTTGGACTGCTGGTTGCCCTGGATCTCGCTGTGGATTTTGGTTTTAAGAGCCCGTTAATAGTAGCGCTGTTTTCGATATTTTTATTGTTTATGGGCTTGTTTGTGATCATTGAGCGCAACGCTGGTAAGGATGCACTGATTCCTCAGGATGTGGCGAGTAACAGCAAATTCTTTGCTGCTGGTATTGCTACTCTACTGCTTTCAGTGGTCTTCTTTGCTGCACTTTTGTATGTACCGCAATTTTTAACCAAGGTTCGCGGCTACTCGGCAATGGCGTCAGGTATGGGATTATTGCCGATGATGATTGTATTTGGCCTGGTATCTTACGTTTCTGGAAGTTTGTATGAGCGGTTAGGGGCCAAGATCATCGTTTCTGCCGGTACGGTGTGTATGTGTGCCGGAATGTTTATGTTATCGCACCTACATGAAGACACCCAATATACCGGTATGATTCCCGGACTAATGATACTGGGAGCCGGTATAGGGCTCTTTTATTCGACCATTACCACAGCTGCAATTACTGTTGTTGATCCATCCAGGTCAAGCCTGGCCGGGGCGATTCTCTATATGTTCCAAATTGCTGGTGGTGCTCTCGGACTGGGAATGAATACCACTATTGTAGTTATGGCACCGGATTTACCAACAGGTATAGACCGTGCATTTACAGTCAATGCTTACTTGGCTCTTGCGGGATTGATAGTTTGTATTCTGTTTGTGAGTGGTAAAACTATAGAAGTGGAGATAGAGGAGGAAGGCATCCTTTAGCAATAGTAGAATTCCTTCCAAAGCCAACTATTAATTTACTTTTCTTTCGGCTGTGTCTAATTGAAAGTCGCTAATAATCGACGTGTATTGAAGTAAAATAACGTGATAGTTTGAATCCTGCCAAAACTATTAATTACCCCTTGGTGAGTGGCATGCGGCCACCCGCTGTAAGGGTGGCCTTCACGATGATTTATTGTTAGTAAAATCTAGTCACTATTGAGATATGTGTAAAGCAGATAATCATGGTACTCCTCATCTGATAATTCGGCATCTTCCTTCAGCTTCTTAATCAGTGCAATTTGTGCTGGATTATCAAAAGTTAAAGGTGCTTTTTTCAGACTTTTGGGTCTTGGCTTGATTCTTCCATCGGACCCCGAAAAATAGTACCAATCATGGGGGATTGCCACTTTTCGGTTATCATTCCCTTCGACTACTCTGGATGTTAAACCTTCGTGGTAGGTAATCATTCTCCCATCCCTCCCCCAGGTGGTCTTCCATGGTGAGAGAGATGGAATGGCTATCAGCCTTTCATCAAAACCGGAGTCTGTTAGCCAGCCTGCAGGATAAGCTATCAATCTTGAATCGCGTCCTTGATCGGATTCCCAGCCGGGGGGTACTACAACCTTGCGGTAATCACTGCCTGCTCTGACATTTTTTCCCCACAGTCTGTTACCGTGTTCATCTACATCCCAATCCCTTGGAATTGCCACGCCGCGACCATCTCTTCCTTCAAAGTAGCTCCATTTACTATAAGGATAGGAAATTATCCTTCCATCATCTCCTTCTTGTGTGTAAAAACCGCGGGGATAGGCAACAATTCGGCCATCCGAACCCTCGCGGTGATCCCACTCATGGGGAAAAGTGATCCAACGACCATCGCTGCCTTTCGCAATTCGCCAATCGGCAGGGTAATGGAGTACACGTCCATCCCAGTCATCTTGATGGTCATAATTCAATGTTTTCCAAAACGGAACATCTTCAGTATTGACATTTACACCCAGATGAACCGGCCCTGGCACTACAGCCTCAAAACCAGACTGAGCATTAACTGTGGAGGTAAAACAAAGGGAAATAAGTATGAGTAAAAGAGCTTTTCCATACAGGGCTTTAATTTTCATAAAATTGCATTTCTAACCGTAAATTTTTTATTTGTTCTTAATAGTGTGAAAATTTAGTCGATAGATAGGGTAGAGAAAGATCACATAAACCTATCATGTGGCTTTTTGGATAAAAATTCTCCTTGCTAGAGTTCATAAGGTAAAAAATCCACCCTAATATTGCATGCATAAATGCAGCAGGCAATAAGGAGTCGAACAATCGTACTTGATTTGTGGGTAGAAGGAGAAGAAACACGCTCAAGAATTAATATTTATAATTTTGTATTTTGTCACGAAAGCCACATTTGTTCTTCTTTAGCAGTTTTCCTCTCTGATGTCTAAAAATCTTGATATCTAGGTGTGGGAAGGAAGGTAAATATTTAGGGGGTTAACCCTGCTTTGTATTTTTTAGAATGTTAGAGTTTAGAGGTTCTTTGAAGGCCATTTCTGATAAATGGTTTTTAGAAGTTTATGTTGTTGGTCTTTTGGATGCTGCAACTAGGGAAAATTTCTATTTGTTGTTTAATTTTTCCTTGGGCGAGGAAGTAAGGTATGGTCGTTACGAATTGAAGAAAGGTTGCAGTCCACAACGTCACATAGTTTTAAATTATTGGGTGGGCAAAACTAATACTTGCAGGGCTTTACTTAGCTACTCTTGCCCCAGATAGAATGCTTTGGCATTCTTCCAAAGTACTTTGCTGGATGCAGCTTCTCCCAATGTATCCTGAATTAATGTAATGTCTCCATACTTGAAGGGTCTTGGAGCTCTGGTGGAGGGGAGGTCAGATCCGAACATCAGGCATTCTGGGTTTGCTTTATATAAATCAGCAATAGCCGAGGCCGGTTGAAAATCCAGGCGTCCAAACCCTGTCGCTTTTACTCTTACTCCTTGCTCAGCAAGCTGTAATACTGATTTGAAACCTGCTTTTCGTAGCCCTAAATGATCGATTGAAACCTTGGGCAAGGCCAGCAAGGTTTGAATGAGTGCATCTAATTGCTGTGAATCTATATATAGCTCGACATGCCACCCAGCAACCTCATAAATTCTTTGGGCAAAGGGTGTAATTTTGGAAATATCCTCTGAACCTCCACGCCTTAGGTTAAAGCGTACCGCACGAATACCGGCCTTATTTAAGCGAAGAATAGTATTATTGTCTGTACTTGATAATAATTGAGTTACTCCAACGTAGTTTTTTCCCAATCGTGCCAGGGCATCCAAAAGGTAGGTTTGATCCTGTTTCTGGAATGATCCAGAAACAACTGCACCACCAGCCAGTTCATAATTATCGAGCTTGCTTAGGTAATCAGCAGTAGTGAATGGCTCAGGGGTGAATCCCTGGTTTGAATAAAGAGGGAATCCTGGTGCGATAATATGTAGATGACTATCGAAAATTGTAATTCTACCTTGCTTCATGTTCCCATCTAATATCTTAGTATTTAGGTGATTTTTATAAGTTTAGTCTGCCTACATTTGTAGGTCTTGTCTATATGTAAGTTTGGCACTCATTTAAAACTCTGAGGGCGCAAGACTAAACACTTCAATAGCTTTGATATTGCTTAGCATTGTTAATCTAGGCAATCTGGATTTGATGTTTTAAAAATATTGCCTGTCCATAGATTAATGCCTGTACAGTTTGTGTCGGAAAGATCCTGTAAATCAAAGGCATTATTATCTAGTGAGGTGTTTCCAGATATTTGATTGTTGGTGCTATTGAATCCAGATATATTTATTCCAGCACGATCTGAGAAACCGCTAGTTCCATTCTTGGTGACGAAATTTTGACTAACAATATTGTTTGATGCACCATCGGTTATTTCAATTCCATTGCTGTAGTTGTTGGTAACAAAATTTTGAGATACTGTTGTATGGTCTGCATTGACTTGGATTCCACTGGCACCATCAATGGCTCCCACAATGTGGTTGAGATTGACTAGGGTGAATTCTCCATTAATCGTTATTCCCTGGTCACCAGCTGACTCTATATAATTTTGCAGTATTTTGTTTTTGTCGCCTCTTATATCAATTCCGTCGTCATTGCCAGTATCAATAATATGATTTCTTACAATGGTATTGCTGTCGCTATCAATAACGATGCCTTCCCTAGGGGAGCTTAATATTTTGATACCTTCTATTATGTGAAATCCATCACCCTCCAGATTTAAGCCGTCAGGGCAGTTAGTAATTGTCCCCCCGGAGACAAGCCCCGAAAATCCATTAACCAGAATGCCTGCAATACCATGCTGGCTGGCTGTGTCACATATAATTTCTCCATCTCCAACCATTTGTAAGTTTCCATTTGGGCCAAAAACAGTTAGTGCGTAGGGCGAATCTTGTGTCAATTCACAAGTAAGCGGCTCAGATAGCACAGTAGTGGAATTTATAACGTAGCCACATTCCACAGCAAAGACAAATGGCGATATGGCAAATACAGCAGCTAAAATAGATGATGTCTTACAAGTATCGATTAATGTTGAATGTTTGAATTTCACCTTGATGTCCCTCTCAGAGATGTAAATGGAAAGAAGTACTTGAGTGTCAATTTTGTCTTACATCATAGTTGAGCTGCTATTTTTCTTTAAATATCTATTCGATATAGTTTGAGTTTTATATATTCCCATACAGTTATCGTCTAAATATTTTTTCTGGGGGAGTGGTCGTTTGGCACTGTAAATTGGATCTATGATTGAGATGGTAGCGGTAGAGTCATATTTGCAAGTGAGCCCTTATGTATCGCTGTCGGGAAATACCTTTATAGTGAAATTCTTTATGAAAATTATTTTTTAAGATAATGATGAAATTGTGGTGTTTGAACGACTGATACTAATTTTTATTAAAAGCACATATTGAATTTAAGGGACCATTGCTTTGCCTCCGCAGTTTCTATAGATGATTCTTAAGTTGGCCAAAAAAACTGGTACTTTAGGGTGTCATGTTGTTCGGTCTAGGCCACTTGAGATGGTATTTATTTATGTTGTTGGTCCGAATGGATAAACAATTATTGTTTTAGGTTTCAACTAAGAATTACCCTGGTCCAAAGGCTATTTTGATCGCGTGGGTATCTTTTATCTGGTTAGCTCTCCGTTTTATCCTATAAATATAATTTTGAGTCCTCGTGGTTATACTGTTGTTTTTAGTCAGGTTGTATTGTTTCGATTCTCAAAAATGTAAAAATTGAAAGGCTGGATTTTTACCTAGTCTGAATCAAGTTAAGAGCGCAAAGGAAGTAATATGGGCTTGCTTAAAATTATACTGCCGTTTACAGCTACATTCTGGGTGGCGTGAATTGTGATCGCTTTACCTGCGATAGATGTAGATAGTTGGTAGGAAATGGATGTACTCGTTGAGCAAAATGCTAATTGCCCCCCCCCTGATCGGAAGGTCCAGCCAATCAGGGGATATGGCTAGTCTTTATATCGATTGAATCGCTCGTATTCGGTCTTTGTGAGCGCGTATTGATACAGAGATTTCAGGGGCAAAAATTTCCCATGAATGAATTACACCAGGGTGAACATGTAATTCTGTGCTGACCCCTGCATTACCTAGAAGTCCAGCATACTGAATATCTTCATCTCGAAAAATATCCAGCTCTCCAACATCGATATAGGCTGGCGGTAAGTTGGTGGCATCCTTTAAGCGTGCAGCTGCAGCATAAGGACTCACTTTGTTGGAACCAATGTCTTTGCCAAGGTAGGCTTGCCAGGCAGTAAGGTTGTCGTCAAAGGTCCAAAGCACAAAGGGAGCCAGACTGGGGTTGGATGTTGTGGTTCGATCATCTAGCATGGGGTAGATAAGGATTTGTTTCGAGATGGCAGGTCCACCGCGATCTCTACTCATAATGGCTAGTGCTGCTGCCAACCCACCACCCGCACTATCTCCCATCACCGCGATTCTAGTGGAATCGACCCCCATTGATTCAGCGTGCTTAACCAACCAGCTGAGTGCGGTGTAACAGTCTTCAATAGGTGTGGGGTAGGGGTGCTCGGGTGCTTTGCGGTAGTCGACGGAGAGGAATGGCACTCCACTATCAGAAACATACTTGGCAACGGCTTTATCGTATATTTCCACATCATTGTAAATTAAGCCGCCCCCATGGATATAGAGGATTGCAGGGCCTGGAGTGGAATCTCTTTTGTGATACCAGCGTAGCAGGAGGCTTGATTCATTTGAGGCCTTGACTAGAAAATCATCTTTTAACACGTCATTGGGCATTGGATAGGTATTAAATACCATTCTTAAAACCCCTTCACCGATTTCCCGCCTTGTAATGACATCTCCTGGAGGAATCGGCTCAATTGAGTCTATCAGATCTTGGTATTTTGCAGTCGCCTGAACGAATTCCGGATCAAATGTAAAAGCCATGATCGTTATCCTTATATTTAATCTGATGAAGTATAGATAACTCTAAGCAATTGATGAGCTTTAAGCCGAGCTTGGTATGCAAGTGGTAACCACATAAGATTGACTTGATTACGATCAAGGATTTAGCGGGTTTTGGATTGCCGATCGGGATAAGTATTTCGGCTTTGTTTATATAGAGAAAGAGATCGCGCAGGCACTTAGGTGTTCGGGTTCATTGGCTTATTGAGGTGTAAGAGATTGAGAGTTGCTTCAAGAATCTGGAAAGTATTATAGCCATAGCTGGAAGGTGGTGATGCTGTTGCTTATTCGACTGTGAATATCAACATTATTGGAGTGGAAGATCTTTTGCCCGGAATAATACTTGCCTACTGTAAGCAATCGCCACTGTCATCACATTACAAAAATGTTTCATTTGCGTATGTCTCTTTGCTAGAATCCGCGCCGACTTAAGATACAGCGATTTCATGGAGGATTTTGAATGAAAACCGTCGCTACATTTTGTGCAGCAATTCTGGCTGTTGCTACCGTAATTCCTACCCAGGCAAGTGCCACCTTTGAGCTTCCAAATTTTAGCCAATGCGCAAAGGTTGCAACTCAAAGTAATACTAACGATCGTGAGGTATACCGGTTTTTTTCTGATTTCTATTATGAAATAGAAGATAAAAGAGAGTATGCGATTACTGCCGTGAGGGAGTGGGCTGAGACTTATGCTCCTGGCTGCCTGGGATCAACTACTCCGGTTGCCCTTGAGGAAATCCAGTGTGACAACTTTGTTGGCGGCGCACCGGTGTGTCGTATAGAGAGTGACACAGGAGACTATGTGATATCGAAAGATTATGTAGACTCCACTAATGTAGTGCTCTCCAAACATGACGAGCAAAATTGGCCGCAAATCTATGCTTCCAAGGATATGGATATGCTATGGATAGCAAAGCCAGAGCTGTGTTATTCAGAGCTTTTAGAATCTGGAGGTGATTCACAAGCCTATTATCTGGATGCATATAATTACCGTTACTTTGGTGATTACCGCTATGTCTTAGCCCGAACAACTCGCGATTTGGTTCAAAACATAGCAGCTCAGCCTGGCCAGTGTATGTACGACACTGTGGGTGTTGAAGCCTATAAGATGGAGTGTTCAGAGACTTCCAAAGGCACCAAAGTGTGTGCTTCAAGGCATACCAACGGCGGTTTCTTTGTCTTTGTAAGTGATGACAACCATGGAATGCATGTTATTTTCAATCGCTGGGACTAGCATCAGGCTATGACTTTAAAAGGCTTCCCTTGCCAGGGGAGCCTTAATTTTATATCTGCCAACCTCTTTTCTTATCTCCTGTTTACCGCGCGCTTCATATCCCTTAGGTAACTAGAATGGTGTTAGTCTCGCCTTGATTGCGTTAAGCGAAGGGACTTGCTTCTTTTCCAATCTGCTGATAATTTAAAAATGTGATCACATTTTTAATACACCCAAAAAATGTGACTAGAGTCATGTTTATGGGGAGGAATAGTAAGAAGGCAAAGGAATACGACTGATGCTCGATGGGATTATAAAAGCCTCTGCGGAACATAGTGTTAAGGTTGCCAGCCTGGTGGCTAAGCTGTTGCAGGCTCTTGTAGGTCATAAGCGGGAGATTGACTTAGAGCAGTTAACGGCTGTTTCCAAGAGCCTCCTGTCTGAAGGTAGTGGCTTCCATGTTTTCCTATATCTGGTTGAAGGTATTGAGGTTGGGGTAATTACTGTGTCACAGTCTGCAGCTATTTATGCTGGTGGGCACTATGGTGTGATTGAAGAGCTTTATGTTGAACCTGAATACCGCTCTAGATTGATCGGCAAGGCTTTGCTCAACAGGGTTGTGAGCTTTGCCAGGGAGCAGGAGTGGCCGCGACTGGAGGTAAGTACACCAGAGAAAGAGCACTGGCAGAGGACGATAGATTTTTACCGAAGAGAAGGGTTCGTCGATAATTCCATCGGGGAAAGACTGAAACTAAATTTGTGAAGTAAGAAAAACTCAGGGCCTGTGCTGGATAATCATCTGTTTATCTTCTTTCTGTTTATTGCTATTAAGTGTTGGCCTACAAAGTGAGGTCCTCTATTGCTATATTGAAGATCTTGCCGTTGTAATTTGACTTTTTGACGTAGAGGTTCGCATTGGTAGTTTTCTTTGGGGGAGCCTGAAATATGGTTTTGGAGCTATAGTATTCAAAAAAGAAGAGGTCAATAGAGTAAAATTTCAGGCTATAGCTAGAGTCAGGCTTTCTACTTGATTCATGCTGCCTTGCCCAATCAACTGAAAATGAATTTCTATCTGTTGTCAGCTTTGCGATCCGTGGAATAGTTACCGCAAAATTTATATATAACTACCTGTAAATTGTAAGTGGTATAAAGGAAGGAAACTGCCAGCATAACTTTTAGACGGCGAGTCGTTTTTGTTGTCGTTCTAAAATATATTTTTCCTGGATGAATGGCTGAGTGAAGCTGAATAGTGCAGATGGAGCTAATGTCTATGATAGAGGTATAGCGGGCCGTTGAGCTTTCGAGTTAGCAATAAGCTAATCGGCAAATAGGGTATCAGGTACATTGCCTGAAATTTCTGTCAATAAAAATTAACACATAAATTTCCACTTTTTCCAAGCCTCTTTTTAGATTCTCGGCACATCTATTACTCACAAAGTTTGTGGTGAATAAAATTTCTCTTGATGGTTGTATCTTTGTTTGAAGTTGCTTTGTAGAAATGAAGGCTTGATAAGGTTTTAAAACCATCAGGGGCTCTATTCAAGGATCATGCTATTTTTGTAATGACACAGAAATCAACGTCGAGATTCCTGTTTGAGCTTCCTGGTGCTTCAAATTTATTTCTTTTTGGGTGGCGGATAATTCCTTTAATAGCTTGTTTGTGTAAGTCTTGCGGGTGAGTTGCTTTTCTTCAAATTTACGAAAGTTATGATGTTATAAGCAATGGTTGCTCTTTAAAATCTTTAGATAAATGGTATTTTATTGGATATCTATTGAGGACCGATCTCTTTAATGGAGTTGTTTTCAATATTCATTTGCATGACTGTATAGTTCATTTTTAATTAATTTTTAACTTTCTCTTTTGGTGGTTTCTGTCACAGTTCCAGTCTTGATTTTTCCAGTTTAATATATTTAACTGCTTCGCTATTGTGTTTGGCAGAATAATATTTTTGTAAATATTTCTTGATTGAGTAATAAGAAATATAAAATTATCTCTCGCTGTCTGAGATCTAATTTTTTCGTTAACTGGTTCAAATAGTCCATTAAACATTGGGTCAGAAAGGCAGTCGGCCGTTTATTCAGGGAAAGTAATGAAACGTCGCGATCTTTTGAAAGCTGCAGGGGCTATCTCTGCATTACCACTTGCTGGTATGTCCTCAATGACAGCTCAGGCACGTAGCAAGATAACTGATACCGATTTTCCAGAATCCATTATGTATGGCAGCCTGGAGGATTCATCTGGACATTTATCGGTAATCCAGGGGAATTTGCCAGATGATGTTACGGGTCATTTATTGATGGCTGAGGGAATCCCCATCGCTCCTAATCACCTGACACCAAACGGAAAAGGAGCGCTTACACGACTGGATTTTAGCGGCCGAAGTAACAACTCCAATGTTGCTTATACCCGAAAAATGATTCGAACTGCTTCTGCCATTATGCAAGAGCAGGATCTTAGTGGCTTTGACAAATTTAACCTCTTGGGTGGAACTATTTATTCCAGTCCAAATCTGGGCTTCATGAATTATTGCAATACGGCTCCCAATTATATGGGGGATAATCGCTTTGCGATGAGTTATGAGGGCGGTATGCCGTACGAGTTTGACGCAACCACTCTGGAGATGATCACGCCTATTGGTGAAGTGGATGAGTGGGAATCCAGCCTGCCTCCACTACTTGAGAATCTCACACCTAAAAAGTGGCTGTTTCCCCAGATTCGCACGACAGGGCACCCTTTCTTCGACTTGGAAACCGGAGAGTGCATCACTATTAATTATGGTGGCAGTATGGGTGACTCAGGTCGCTCTGGGTTTATCCGGCTGATTTCCTGGGATCAGCAGGGAGCTTTCAAAAGCTGGAATATTCGTGATCGCCAAGGGAATAATGCCTATATTGCTGCCAGCTCACACTCCCTGGGGGTAACACGCAATCACGTCGTGATTTTTGAGACAGCCGCAAGGGTTGAGTCCACACGAATACTTGGCACACGAATTGTACTGCCGCAAGAGCATCGCACGCGCTGCTGGGTGTTGCGCAAAGCGGATATGATAACTGGCCGTGAGGATATAGTTGCCGACTACTTGGAATTAGGTTTCGATACTTCCGATATTGTTTGTAACTACGATGATAGCGCTGGTGAAATTACCCTCTATGGCCAGTACATGGGGGCTATGGATAAGTCAGAGCAACTGTTCCGCTACGAGATTTTGCAGGAGGGTGGTTTGGTACCCTCTTGGCTATCTGGTTATCCTGCCGCACCGGTAGATGTTGGTGGGCTTGTCCGTGCTCGTATTCAGGTGACTTCCGGTTCTGCGAGGGAAATTAAAGAAGACTATCAGGTTATACGTGATGAGCGTCTTCTGTGGGATATGAATGACCCTGCTTACAGAGGCCACTTCCAGTTCCCCGAGACTTTTGAACACCTGTATTGGGCGGCAGTTGGCTATCGTCCCAATCTGGTTTCTATGCGTGTGTCCTGGGCCTACCGGAACTATCCAGAGCGCCACTTTGGTTACTGGAATATGCCAGAGGAAAGTCGGCCTTCAGCACTGGTTCATATGGATTGTAAGCAAATGCGTATTGCTGATGCTTATCAGTTCCCGGATGACTGTGTGATGCGCACGCCTCAATTTATGGCCAGACCCGGCTCCACGGCACAGAATGACGGTTACCTGATTGCTGCTGTGGTCAGGAAAAATCCCACCACCTCAGCTTCCAATGGCAAGGAATTCTGGATTTTTGATGCGGCTGCTTTAAGCCGTGGGCCACTTTGTATTCTCGCCAGTACTTCACTGGAGTTTGCCACCACCAACCATGCCCTGTGGGTACCCTCAATAGGGAGACGTCCCATTACAGCTTACCGCTCAGGTTATGGAGACTTCCTTCGCGGTAAAGCTCCAGATCATAGCGGTAATGTACAAGACATTATTAACCGGGAGCTGCTGCCCCGATTCGGTTAATTCACTCATCCAATTGAAATGCAATCACAAGGAAACAAAGGCATGTACCATTTACTTTCTTCCGGGCGATGTCGTTTGTTGCGCGGGGCCACCAACTTACTTTGTGCGGCAGGTCTGTTTATTGCTGCAGGGGCTTCAGCAGCACAATTGCCACCACCCATTGAGGTTCCCGAGGTAATTAAGAATTACCAGGGTACCCAGGACTGTTTTCCAGGTGTTATCTATGATCCCTCATCGGTAGCAGAGGTTCAGGATATTGTACGCAATGCCGCTGCGCAGGGGCGTAAGGTAATGGCGGGTACTCGCCGATTTAACAGCCAGATTGATGCTGCCTGTGCAGGAAATGGTGAAGTTCAGGTCACCTTAAAAAATATGGATCAGGTGATTAGCCTGGATAAAGAAAACCGCCTGGTGACCGTTCAGGCAGGAATGCGCTTTAACGACCTGACGGCCTACCTGCGAGAGCATGAGCTTAGCGTTCCTATGGTGACAGAACTAGCCATATTTACAATTGGCGGCATGCTCGGTAGCGGCACTCACGGTTCAACTTTTACACAAAAAAGCAACATGATCTCAGACTATGTCACTGAGCTAAAAATTGTCGATGGCAAGGGAGATCTGCGTGTATTGAGTGGGGAGATGCTCAACGCCGCCCGAGTAAACCTGGGAGTCCTCGGCATAGTGGTGGAAGTCACTATTGAGGCTGAACCCGGTTATAAAGTTCAGGCCAAGGTGAAAGGGCACCGGGATGATGAAGACCTTGAGAGTGTAATACTGGATCTGGCCCGGGATAATCACTCAGCCAATGTTGCCTGGTTCCCCGGACTCGGTCGTTATACGGTAACCACCTACAATAAAGTTCCCCTGGATACCAAAGGCAATGCCTATAATGCCCAGGCGGATGTCTCTGATTTCTCTGAATACCTTTTCGGTCTTATTTTTGACAGCTTACATGAAGCTGACAGCTCTGCCTTGCAGTGCTTTGCAGCGTCCTTGCGTTATACCGCACGCTCCAGTTCTTATTTCAGGGATGTAGATAGCGGCTTTAAGAAGTTTATTAAGCCGACTGGTCATGCGGATCTGATGCAGCACTTTGTTTGTAAGGAGCCTAACAACTGCGTATGGGATAAGCTACCGATTGCCCTGCAGGAAGTTGCCATTCCCTTTGAAGAGCTGCCTAACTGGATTGCAGATGTACGTCAGATTATTGCACACAGTGAGCGAACCTGCTTCCCGTTGAATGGTATCTATTTCCGTTTTGGCAAGGCTTCTGATAGCTACCTGGGCATGAGCGCCGGCCGCGATACTGCGTTTGTGGGTATTGAATATACCTTGCGCCAGCGTGGCGAAGCAGTGCCCAAGAACTACTTCGTAAACCTGGAAATTGAGCAGATGTCTCTGCGCAAGTATGGAGCCAGACCCCATTGGGGTAAGAACTCGGTGGCGATCTTCGAAAATATGCCGTCGCGTTTCCCCAAGTGGTCTCAGTTCCTGGATGCCAAGGCTGAACTGGATCCAAACAACGTATTTACTAATCCCTTCTGGGAGAGGGTGAGTGGGCAAGATCCTTTGGAAAATTACCTGACCCCGGAATGTAATGCGGAAGGCCAATGTTATTGCACGAATGACTCTCATTGTGAGTCAGGCGCAACCTGCCAGGCGGGCAACTGGTATTCTGATGCCCGTATCTGTAAGGCCGAGTAGCCGCTGATACTAAGGCTGTATTAATTGCTAAGGGGGAGCATTTAATGCTCCCCCTTTCTTTAATCATCCAAATCGACTAACGATTATTCTTCCCTGGCTATATGTTCTTTTATGAGCTGGCTAAATTGCTCCGGATTTTCCAGCGGTAGCATATGATTTTCTGAAAGAACTTCAATTAGCTTGGCGCTGGAGATGTGGATGGCTGCAGATTTAGATACTATTCGAAAAAGAGATCTGGTATCGCTGCCAAAGGCAATAGTGGTTGGAATCTGGATTCTCGAAAGGTGGGTTTTATCCAGAGAGGGCTGTTCAGATTGATTCAATTGTAGGGGTAGGGTATGGGTATTTTCCAGTTGTTGGCTGCGGTGATTTTGCGACTGGGAAGAAAAATACCCGACCTTATTACCGGACCCGTCAATTAGGGACTCTACTGCCACTTCGAGATTCCCATCAGAAACGGCCTGGAACACCTTGCCAAACATGGCCTCGGCATCCTGCATATACTTAGCCATCTCTTCATTATCCAGGTGTCCCGGATATCCTGGTTCATAGAGAAATAGGCTTTTAAACAGGGTAGGAGACTTAATTGCAGCATTCAAGGCCACATCGGCTCCATAAGACCAGGCTGCAAGATGCACGGGCTTACTGGTCTTCTCCTTAATAAATGAATTAAGATCCTCGGCATGGGTATCAATTCCAAAGTTGCCATTTGAATCTTGTCCATTTATACCAAAATGTCTCTGGGTAAAATTAACCACAGTGAATTCTTTGGATAGGAGCTGGATGTGCGGTTCCCACATCCTCTCATCTGCAAGGGCGCCATGAAGGAGTATCAAGGTGTCTTTAGGTTTTTTCTGGGATTGATCCATTTTTTGAGTATTGTTATTGGTTTCTGAATTGTTTGTCATGACATTTAGGGCATCGATAGACCTTGGGGCTTCTTATATTTCGAGGCAACTTATTTTTTGTAAAGCTTGATTAGCATTAGGAACCCGATAGCTGCTAAGTTTACCCCAATACCCCAAGGCCTATCACTGAAAATAGCCATGGAATAATTGGCTCCCAGGCTGAAAAAGTAATTACCTCCGTGTGAGGAGTACATGAAAGCAAGGGATATTCCTGTTCCAATTTTATACATCAAGATTGGTGAGGAAAGCCATGGAACCTGGAGGAGAAAAGCGCGTGAAAGCTGTTTGGTATTTGAAGCGGATTTAGAAAATTGCAGTCCGGCATAGAGTGTATATATAAAGACAGTAAGGGCCAGGCCATTCACAATAGCCCCACCTATAGTCCAGCTACTGAAAGCAAAGAAATAATTCAGGGCTGAGACACAGCCCATAAAACCACCTCCGATAGAGGCAATGAGTAACGTCGATCTAATAAAAGTTTGCACTTGTCTTATCCTGCGGGTTTTATAAAAGGTGTAGTTTTCTAGTCGTAGGTATTTTTGCTATTTAAATTTTCACATGTTTATATCCCGCTGGGTTTGGGCAGTAAGTGAATGAGCGGATTTTTAGGTCGCTACAAATGGTGGGTGCCGGGGTATGATTCGACTTAGGTGTTTACTTGAGGGGAGCGCCTGGTTATTCCTCAGGCGCTTAAAGCGAAGTAAGATATGAACTTGCCAGCTTCGCAGGAGAGCAATTCTCTCTTACTGTCCCTTCTTTTCCAGTAACTGATCCAATGGTAGTTCTGTTCGGTAGCGTACCTGTTTGAGGGAGAAGCTACTCTTAATATGATCAATGCCCGGTAGCTCGGTGAGCTTCTTGTCCAAGAACTCCTGGTAGGCCTGTAGATTGGGGACCACGACTCGGAGCAAGTAGTCGAAGTCTCCCGTCATTAAGTAGCATTCCATCACTTCCGGCCATTGGCCTATTACGGATTCAAAATCCTGTAATTCTTTTTTGACCTGGTGGTTGAGGGTAACCTGGATAAAGACGCTCACCGGCAGTCCTACTTTTTCCGGCTCCAGTAAGGTCACGGCACGCTTGATAAAGCCTTGTTCATTCAGGTTCTTGACTCGGCGCGAGCATGGGGAAGGGGAGAGGCAGACTTTTTCTGCCAGTTCAATATTGGGAATAGTGGCGTCCTGTTGAAGAATTTCCAGGATCTTTTTATCGATGGCATCCAGTAAATAGGCCATGGTTTTTTCCGTATCTCATCTTTCTGAACGTATACCGGGTTTCCGGCAGTCTCACTTTCAACCTGGCAAACCGGGTAACCTTCCCGTCTATTCATGTCTCCAGTAAACGGTTGGTTTTTATGAACCGATAATGTGAATTACCTGCTAGCTTCAGTCTTCGAGCTAAGCGTGGTAAAGCCTTTGCCGTAGCGTTGCTGTGAAACGGTTTTGTCTTTGTTATAAATACTCACTCTTACCTACATCCCATGTAGCGACCAACTTAGCTACTTTCGTCACACACCCGGTTGCTGTAGCTCTCGGGAGGTATCGGTGGACAGTAGCCCGGGTATTCAGCGCTCAAATGTGGTGGCACATCTGGGCCCTCCCTCTTCGATAGATCCTCCAAAATGTGGCATTTTGAGTGATTTGTTGCCATCAGTTGGCGATCTTTAGCGAGTTGTGTCCGTATTATGCCCTAGTCAGGCCTATTTTGGTATGACCTGCCCAGGCGGCCGATGTTAATTTTAGCGGCTAATCAAAAGCTCTGGTTTGCCTTCAAACTGCTTTACGTCCGCTGAGTTGAAAAAAGTGGCCTGCAGATCCTAAGCACCCAGTAGCGAGAAAAGCAATAAAGAATACACAGGTGGTACCCATGGCAATGGTCGAAGGCGATCAGGAGCTTGGCTTTGATACGGAGTATTCCCTTAAAGCCGCATTTACTCGTGAATCTGGCCGGGTCTTTCTGACTGGTATTGACGCACTGGTGCGCCTGCCCTTGATGCAGAAGCGCATGGATGAATTGGCCGGCCTCAACACCGCTGGCTTTATCTCCGGCTATCGCGGTTCTCCCCTCGGCGGCTACGATCAGGCCCTGTGGCGCCACAAGAAGCTGCTGGCAGGGCACGATATCCATTTTGAGCCTGGTATCAATGAAGATCTGGGGGCTACTAATATCTGGGGCACCCAGCTGGTCGATCATTACCGCAAACAGGCAACACGCGATGGGGTCTTTTCGATCTGGTATGGCAAGGGCCACGGCGTAGATCGCACTGCAGACGTATTCCGTCAGGCAAATATTCAGGGTACGGCCAAACTCGGTGGTGTATTGGCCCTGTGTGGCGATGATCACACAGCTGAATCTTCCATGTTCTCTCACAATACCGACCAGATTTTTGAGTCGGTGATGATGCCGCTAATCTTTCCGGCCTCAATCGATGAATATTTGACACTCGGGCTTGCCGGTATCGCCTTATCCCGCTTTTCCGGTTTGTGGGTGGGCTTCAAGACAATTACTGAAACCGTAGAAGCTGGGGCCTCCCTGGTTGTGCCCGGTTTGCCTCAGTTTGTAACTCCCGCAGACTTTCCTGTTCCAGCGCATGGCCTGAATTATGACCCGCACCTCAACTGGCCGGCGGAGCGCTTGGAGTATGAACGTCGTATGTTGCAGGAGCGTCTGCCGGCGGCCCAGGCCTTTGCCTATGCAAATCGCCTGGACAAAACCACCCATAAAGCTGAACACAAACGCTTCGGAATTGTCACTGTCGGTAAGGCCCACGGTGATTTGCTGGAAGCTCTGCAACTGCTCAATTTGAGCGAAGAAGATTTGAACAGAGCGGGCATTTCCATCTTTAAGGTCGCAATGTCCTGGCCTTTGGAGCCCAAGGGCATTGGTGAGTTTGCCGATGGCATGGAGCGCCTTTTGGTCGTCGAAGAAAAGCGTCCATTGGTGGAAGACCAGCTTAAAAACCTGCTTTACGGCTGGGAGGATGGACGCCGGCCGAAAGTGATCGGTAAGAAAGACCTGAATGGCGATGATCTGCTGCCCGCTATTTGGGGATTTGGGCCAGATCAGGTAGCCAAGGCGATTGCCCGTTGGCTGTCAGATACTGATCTGGCAGAGACACTGATTCCTCTGGCTGAGAAGCTGGGTGGGAATGTACCAACTAAAGCCTGCGGTTTGCTTGCGCGGGAACCGATATTTTGTGCTGGCTGCCCGCATAATACTTCCACTAAGTTGCCAGAGGGCAGCCTGGGTAGTGCCGGTATCGGATGTCACATTATGGCGTTGGGTAAAGGCCTGCGCACCGATACTTATTCCCATATGGGGGGTGAGGGTGCCCATTGGGTGGGCCTGCACCGTTTCTCCAGTGCCGAGCATATTTTCCAGAATATGGGTGATGGCACCTACAATCACTCCGGCTTGCTTGCTATTCGCCAAGCTGTGGCCAGCAAAGTCAATATTACCTACAAAATCCTGCTCAACGATGCGGTAGCCATGACCGGCGGCCAGCCCGCTGATGGTGAGGTGAACGCGCCAAGCCTGGCCGCCCAGCTGTTGGCAGAGGGCGTCGGGGAAGTGGTTTTATTGAGCGAAAACCCGGACCACTGGCACGAGCATCGCAACTTATTACCGGCCCGGATAGAAGTACTGGATCGCTCAGAGCTGGATGCAGTTCAACGTCGCCTTCGTGAGACTCCCGGTGTCACTGCGATTATTTATGAGCAGGTGTGTGCAGCGGAAAAACGCCGTCGTCGCAAGAAAAAGCAGATGGTTGATCCTGCCCAAAGGCTGCTGATTAACCAGCGGGTGTGTGAGGGCTGTGGGGATTGCAGTGTGCAATCCAGCTGTATTGCAGTGGAGCCACTGGAGACACCTTTTGGGCGCAAGCGCCAGATTAACCAGTCCAGCTGTAACAAGGATATGCGCTGTGCCGATGGTTTCTGTCCGAGCTTTGTGACTGTAGAGGGCGGTGAATTGAAAAAGCCACCGGTACAGTCGCTGGCCGAATCCCTGGATTCTGCCATCGCCGAATTACCGGCGGCCCCAGCTGCAGATTTACAGCAGCCACTTAGTATTCTGGTTGCAGGAATTGGTGGCAGTGGTGTACTCACCGTGGCGGCCTTATTGGGAATGGCAGCGCACCTTGAAGATAAAGGCAGCACCACCCTGTATTTCACTGGATTGTCACAGAAAAACGGTGCGGTGGTAGCCCATGTAAAAGTGGGCGCTCGCCCTGAGTCAATTACCACTGCACGAATTCGCGATGGCGCAGCTGAATTATTACTCGGCTGCGATATGGTGACGGCCGCAGGCCAGCGCCCGAAATTTGCCACCGGAAAGATGCGAGCGCTAGTTAATACTGCAGAAGTGCCGGTAGCTGCTTTCGTTCGCAATAATGAGCTGGCATTTCCGGCGGATACCACCCAAGAGAGTATTGAGTCCCTGTGCGCTGAGTATTTTGCCTTCGATGCAAATAAATACGCTCAGGCCCTTTTTGGGGATACTGTTGCCAGTAATCTAATGATTATGGGGTTTGCCTGCCAGAAGGGCCTGCTGCCTATCGGTGAAGCAGCTTTGGAGCGGGCCATCCAGTTAAACGGCGTCGCGGTGGAAAATAACCTGCGGGCGTTCCGTGCAGGGCGCCTGCTGGCGACTGACCCAAGGGCAATTGAAAAACTGGCGGTTCCAGCGCAGCCAGTAAAAATGATTGAGCCCCAAGAGAGTGTTCAGCATCTGATCGCCCGTTTGGCAGGTGAATTGAGTGAGTACCAAAATGCAGCTTATGCCCATCAATTCACCCGCCGTATTAAGCAGTTACATCAGGCGGAGCTGTCTCTGCAGGGCACATCCGGAGAGTTGACCCGGGCTGCGGCTAATAGTCTTTACAAGGCCATGGCCTATAAAGATGAATACGAGGTGGCGCGCCTCTACAGTGGCGACGATTTCCAGCGGCAGCTGCGCGAGACTTTCACCGGTGATTACACCCTGAAGTTCCATATGGCGCCGCCAATACTGGCCAGGCCGGATGCCAGTGGCACAGTGCGAAAAATGCAGTTTGGTCCCTGGATGGGTAAGTTGATGCCATTATTGGCACGGGGCAAGGTACTGCGCGGTACCTTTATGGATATATTTGGCTACTCTGGGGAACGTCGCGCAGAGCGCGACTGGGCACACCAGGTGGCCCTGGCCGTAGAGGGAGTAGCAGCTCAACTCAGAGCAGACAATATTGCCACTGCGCAGGAGCTGCTGGAGATCCCGCTCAAGGTGCGTGGTTATGGCCATGTGCGTGAGCAGAAGTTTGCCTTGGTAAAAGAGCGTTGGCAGGAGCTGTTTGGGCTGTTTGTGGATGGAGATCAGGTTTCGATGGTGGCATCCTGATAGCCCGGATCTTTCTCTGGCTATATTAACCTGGGCGGAAGGGGATCAATCGGTTGAGTAATAAACCGCTGATCCCCGTGATGGCTACCGGGGCAGCCACTGCAGAAAAGCACAGGCAGTCCTGGTCCTGGGTGGCAATTGGGCGGTGTATCTGGCCAGGTTCGCGATATACAAAATCTCCCGGCCCATAAATCCCATTGTGGTCAGAGAAGCTGCCGTTTAGAACCACTGCAAACTCTGGCCCCCTGTGGTCGTGTTCTGGCAGCTTGGCTCCCCTGCGTAGACGGTGAAAGGCGACTTCATACTCTCTTTGCCCGGTCCTCACCCGGCACACTTCTAAATTGCGAGAAGCTTTTCTCCACTTGCTGCTGGGGTTTTTTTCCAGCAACTTGTTCAATACTTTTGGTAAATGTTCCATTGCCGGGACCTGCTTGATTGATAAGTCTGGTTGTCTAGCAGGTTTTTCCAGATCGGTAATCTTTTCCTGGGTCTGGTCGATACGTGCAATTAAGCATTCGAAAGCCTTGGACTTCAGGGGTTGAGCGGGGCTTTGGTTTAGCAGGGAGCCACCCAGGCAATTAAGGCTGTGGTAGTGTGAGCGACAGTCCGCGCACATCTGGATGTGCGCGGCGACTACCAGGCTAGGTCCGCGTGCCAGGCTGCCGGCGGCGTATTCCAACAGTAAGTTATTATCGGGGTGGTGGCGAATCATACGGCGATCACCTGACAAATCGAGCTTGTAATTTCTTCATTGCCAGGCGCACGCGGGATTTCACCGTGCCCAGCGGTAGGCGCAGCTCTTGTGATATTTCACTGTGGGATTTTCCCTCCATGTAGGCCTTTTCCAGGATATGGCTTTGTTCTGCCGGCAGTGCACTTAAACCGTCGGCAATATCCCGCTCATTGCGTTTATGTTGCAAGAAAAGCAGGGGCTGATTTTCCAGAGCCTCATCCCAGATGTCAGCGACATCTATATCGCCTTCCCGGTGCCGATGGCGCTGGTTGCGGCGCAGCATATCGATACGGCAATTGCGCATAATCGTATAGATCCAGGTGCTGGCAGAGGCCTTACTCTGGTCAAAGCTGGGTGCCTTGTGCCATACCTTGAGCATTACCTCTTGCACCAATTCATCAGCTGCTTCGGTATTGAGTGCCTGGGTGCTACGGCTGTGGTGGAAGCCCTTAATCAGTGGAGCGAAGTGCCGAAAAACACGTTCAAATGCCTGCCTGTCACGCTGGGTACCGACCCGCGTGAGTAATGTACTCCAGTCATCTGCACAGTCCTGGGTGGCTCTCACTGCAATTCCATTGCTATTGAGTTTTTGTATCTGCGCCATCTTAGCGCTCTTTGCTGTATTGTCGATACTTACTACGCTCACTGGAAAGGTATGGATGTGGTTTTTTGAAATTTATTTTGTATCTTGCTTGTGATCCATCCTCAGTGGTTGGGCGTAGATTTAAGGGACAGAAGTGCGGGATATTGTGGAAGAGGCTATGAGCAGTCAAACGCTGGTAAAAGAACTTCAGACTTACTACCAAGATTTTTTGATGCGAGATCCAGCGGATTTATCTGCGATATATAGCGATGACGTTGTTTTTCGCGACCCACTATACCGAATTGAGGGGCTATCAGCGTTAAAAGCGCACTTTGGTGAAATGAGCCGGGGACTTACCCAGTGTCGCTTCCGCTTTGAAGAGACATCCATTACCCATGAAAGTGCCTGCTTACCCTGGCATATGAACTACTCCCACCAATCCTTGAAAGGGGGGCGGCCGTTGCGATTGCGGGGCTGCAGCTTGGTGCGATTTTCGGATAAGGTATTTTATCACGAGGATTTTTACGACATGGGTGCAATGGTCTATGAGCAGGTGCCTCTGCTGGGTTCCCTGATTCGAAAAATCAAGTCGCGGCTGGGCCAGGGCTGACTGGTGGGTGAAATTCGTGATAAGACTGTATGGGTAACCGGCGCCAGCTCTGGTATTGGCCGTGCGCTGGCCCTGCGCCTTGCTCGGCACAATAACTTTGTAATTGCCTCCGCTCGCCGGCGTGAGACATTGGTAGAGCTGCAAAAATGCGCGCCCAGCCGCATCCAGATACTCGACTGTGATGTTGCTGACGATAATGCCATGGCGGCAGTTCCCGCCCGCCTTAATGAGTTTATCGACCACTTGGATATGGTGATTGCCTGTGCGGGTACCTGCGAATATGACAATGATTTACAGCTTGAAAGTGCTATGTATCGACGGGTGTTTGATGCCAATTTCTTCGGTGTCATAAATACCTTGCGCATCGCTCTGCCACTGCTGAGTGTAAGCCCTGCCCCGATATTTGCCGCCCTCGGCAGTCTTTCATCGGTTGTCCCTTTTCCGCGTGCGGAGGCCTATGGTAGTTCAAAGGCTGCGCTCGATTATTTTCTGGCATCGGTGCGTGCCGATTCCTGCCATACAAACCTCAAAGTTGTATGTATTCGTCCTGGGTTTGTAGACACTCCACTGACGGCGCGTAACGATTTCGATATGCCTTTTCTAATCAGCCCGGAGCGGGCTGCAATATATATAGAGAGCGGCCTTTCAAAAGGAAAATCAGTAATCGATTTCCCCCGACGTTTGAGTTGGCCTTTACGATTTTTTGGCTTTTTTCGTTTTATTTGGTTTCGTTTTTGCACACCCAGGATAAGTAGGATTCGCACTTTAAGGAAGAATTGATGCGTATTGCCATTATTGGCAGCGGTATCGCCGGACTCACATCAGCTTACTTACTAAGCCGCAGATATGACATAACCCTCTTTGAGGAACAGGAACGCCTGGGCGGGCATACCGCTACTATCGACATACAGGAGGGTGAGCGCCAACTGGCAATTGATACAGGCTTTATTGTATTCAATGACTGGACTTACCCGAACTTTATTCGCTTGTTGGATGAACTCGGAGTTGAATCCCAACCAACTTCAATGGGATTCAGTGTGCGCTGTGATCGGGAGGGCTTTGAGTACGCTGGTAATAACCTGAATACGCTGTTTTCCCAGCGCTCCAACATACTCAGTGCCGGCCACTGGCGAATGCTTTGGGATATTGTGCGATTTAACCGCGGCGCGTTACGTGATTGGCGAGAAGGGCGCTTGCACGATGGCCTGACCCTGGGCGAATACCTTCCTGCAAATGGTTATTCATCAGAGTTTGCCAATCGTTACCTGGTTCCTATGGGCTCTGCAATCTGGTCGGCTAGCGTGTCGCAGATGCTGGAATTTTCAGTCAGCTTTTTTGTACGCTTCTTTTTTAACCATGGCTTGCTCAATATAGTGCGCAGGCCTCAATGGCGGGTGATCAAGGGTGGGTCACGCTCCTACATAGATCCCCTGGCAGCACCTTATATCGACAGAATACGGCTCTCCACTAAGGTTTGTTCTGTGCGGCGTACAGAGCAAGGTGTGAAGTTATTAACTTCTGCCGGTGAACAACATTCTTTTGATGGGGTGATATTTGCCTGTCATTCTGACCAGGCTTTGCGATGCCTGGATGATGCTTCGGTTCGTGAGCAACAAGTCCTCTCAGCAATTCCCTATGCCTGTAACAAGGTAGTTTTGCATACAGATACCGCTCTGCTGCCGAAGCACAAGCTCAGCTGGTCTAGCTGGAATTACCGCTTACGCGCGGAGCAGGATCAGCTGCCAGTTCTCACCTACAACATGAATATCCTGCAAGGACTACAAACAGAAAAAACCTACTGCGTTACGCTGAATGCGGAAGAGCGAATTCAACAGGAGAAAATCCTGGCACGCTTCGAGTATGCCCATCCGCAATTCTCTGTTGCTGGCTCGCGGGCACAGCAGCAGTGGGCCAGTATCAATGGCGTAAACCGTACTTGGTTTTGCGGCGCCTATTGGGCCAATGGTTTTCATGAAGATGGTGTAAATAGCGCTTTGCGAGTGGCCGAAAGCCTGGGGGTTTGCTGGTGAAGGGGAAATTGTAGTGGAGAGTGCCATCTATACGGGCTGGGTACAGCATCGCCGTTTTTCACCTAGGCAGAATCAGTTTCGTTATAAAGTGTTTATGGTGTATCTGGACCTGGCGGAATTGGATAGCTTTTGTTCTCTTTCGCGGTGGTGGTCAACGCGGGGTTGGGCACCGGCGCGTTTTTGCAGGAAGGACTTCTTTGGTGATCCGGTTTTAAGTCTGGATGAGGCCGTGCGTCGTAGAGTGGAAGATGTTTGTGGAGAGCGTCCGCAGGGCCCTGTGCGTGTATTGGCTAATTGGCGTTATTTTGGCTACAACATGAATCCAATCACCATCTATTACTGTTTTGACGGAGAGGGCAATAAGGTACGCTGGCTTTTACTGGATGTGCACAATACGCCCTGGAATGAACGCCATAGTTATGTGTTGGATTGCCGCTCTGGTGCCCGGGTACAGAAAGTGGCATTTGCCAAAGCTTTCCACGTTTCCCCTTTTATGCCGATTACCCAGGGATACCGGTGGCGCAGTATCACTCCAGGAGATCGACTGACGGCTTATCTGCAGAATTTTGACACGAGTACCGGGGGAGAGAGTGAGCGCCCTCTATTTGATGCTGTACTGAGCTTGCGTCGCCGTGAAGTGAGTAGCGCGGTGCTCAATAGTATCCTGATCCAGTACCCATTCATGACCGCAAAGGTAATAGCCACAATTTATTGGCAGGCGCTGAAATTATGGATTAAGCGCACCCCCGTTTTTTCCCATCCGGGTAGTAAGCGTGGGACTCAGGGAGGAGAAGAGCAACTATGAAAGTCATACAACAGGTCCAAAGGGAAGAGAGTACTTCTTTAGCGGGGCTATCAGAGTCATGGATGGTTCGCCTGGCCCGCAGGCTAGTGTTGAGTAAGATGCGGGTAATTGATAGGGGGCATTTGCTTATCGAGGAGGGAGTTAATAAATATCGATTTGGCCAACCTATAGATCAAGCCTGTGTTCGTGCACATATAAAGGTACTGGATGGCAGTGCATACGTACAGGTGTTACTCAATGGCACTATTGGTTCTGGTGAAGCCTACATGCAAGGGGACTGGACTTCACCGTGTCTTCTGAGTGTAATTCGTTTGATGGTCGATAACATGGATCTGATTGAGGATATGGACGGGCGTTGGAGTCAGTTACCACGAATGTTCCTGCGAGGTCTGCATCGATTAAACTCGAATAATCCTAACGGTTCGCGTAGGAATATTGCTGCACACTATGATCTGGGTAACGAATTTTTTCAGCTTTTCCTCGATAAGACCATGCTCTATTCATCGGCAATATTCCCCTCAGAGAAAACGCCGCTATTTGATGCCTCAGTACACAAAATGGGGCATATTTGCCAAAAATTACAGCTAGAGGCCAATGACCATCTACTTGAGATAGGAACCGGCTGGGGCGCAATGGCCATCTTTGCCGCAAAACACTATGGGTGCCGGGTAACTACTGCCACTATTTCTGAAGAGCAGTATGACTATGCCCAAAAGTGGGTACAAAAAGAGGGGCTGCAAGATAAAGTTTCTGTGCTCTTACAAGACTACCGTGATTTGCAGGGAAGTTTCGATAAATTGGTTTCTATTGAAATGGTGGAAGCGGTAGGGCATGAATACCATCGTAAGTTTTTTTCTACTTGCAGCCATTTGCTTAAAGATAATGGTTTGATGGTGATGCAGGCCATTACCATTCAGGATCAACGTTATCAGCAATATCGTAAAGAAGTGGATTTTATCCAGCGCTATATCTTCCCTGGTGGCTGCTTGCCATCAAACCAGGTGGTTGCTCACCATGTGGCGACAGCCACGGATATGCAGATGGTCGATCTGGAAGATATTACCATCCACTATGCACATACTATCCGCCACTGGCGCGAGGCTTTTTTGAAGCAGGTGGATGCAATGCAAGCTCTTGGTTTTGATGAACGCTTTATTCGTATGTGGGAATTTTACCTGTGCTATTGCGAGGGTGGATTTATGCAGAGAGTGATCAGTGCCGCACAGTTTATTTTTGCCAAGCCGCGGTTTCTCGGTAGCTTTTAAAATGTGGCGATTTTTCGCCAATGCCATACTATTTGATATAGCATGGCCTCTCTGTGTGATTGTTGCCCGCCCCTGGATTGTAGTGCCTTTTACTCTGGTTAATTTGAGTATTCACCTGCTTTTCATAGCAAATCTGCGCAGGGAGCCCCTTTGGTTAGCGGGCATCTTTCTTTTCGGTGTGGGGGTGGACTCTGTGCTTTTCCATATTGGTGTGTTGCGCAATCTCAGTGGTAGCTCCTGGCCGCCGGTCTGGCTGATTTGTCTATGGTTGAACTTTGCTATGACACTGCGTTATAGCCTGGCAGTGCTGCAGCGTAATTTATGGCTGCCTGTCTTACTAGGTGGGATTTTTGGACCTTTCAGTTATTATACCGGCGCTTTACTAAACGGTACCGTGGAACTACACCGGCCCTTATGGCAGTCAGTTATGGTGCTGTCAGTACTATGGGCTGTGATGTTGCCGGTTTTTGTTCGGTTGGCACGTGCTCTGAATACGGCATCCAAATAGTTACTCTGTTGCCTCACTGATGGCCGGGCTAATCAAATATTTCTATGGGGTGAACTATGTTAGAGCTGCTGGCTGCCCTGGCGATATCAATGGCAGGCTGTGGCTATCAAGGCCAGACCTCTGCAACGGGCCTGGCATTCGATCCAGAAAGCCACAGCCTTGAATACTGTGAATATTATCTACCCGCTGAAAATGGCCAGGTACAGGTGCTGTATTTTTCAGCTCAAGGGCAATTGTTTGCTAAAAAGACATTACTGGATCATACCGGTAACCCTCATGGTGGCACGACTATGCCGGAAGTTATACAAACCGACCTTCGCCACGGGGAAGTACGTGAAGTGCGAAGGGAGCAGGGGCAATGGTTGATGCGCTACCGTAAGTCCGGCCAGACAGGTTGGAAGAGTGTAATGCGAGAGCGGGAAAGTATCGATGTGGTAGATGCTGGCTTTGATGTATATGTGCGTGAACACTGGCAGGCATTAGTGCGTGGTGACGTCCTCAAATTCAATTTTGCCTCTCCAATGCATGGGCGGGCAATCAAGCTGAGGGCGCGCAAAGTAGCCTGTAATCAAAACCAGCTGGAGAATACCTGTATCCGTGTGGACGTAGCCCAGCCATTGTTGCGACTGTTTGCCGGCGATCTCGACTTAGTTTATGACAAGGTCAGTCGTAAATTGCTTAGGTTTGAGGGGGTAGTTAATATTCTCGATTCAAGGGCACAGAGCCAACGCTTGAAAATCTTTTACCAGTACCAATCATTAGGCGGATCATTCTAAGTAAAAAGCAGCCGGGTTAATCATCTGTAATGATATATATAACTTAATCCTTGGAGTAGACCCTGCTCTAAGGTGTCACTATTTATTGGTTTAAGGGAGTGTGGCTAGAGAATGGATTTCAAGCAGGTTAGCTATTTTCTTGCGCTGGCAGATACGCTGAACTTTACTCGTGCCGCTGAGCAGTGCCATGTGTCGCAGCCAGCTTTAACCCAAGGTATTAAAAAGTTAGAAGAGGAACTCGGTGGGAATTTAGTACACCGTGAAGGCCGATATATTGAGTTGACAGAGCTAGGCCGTAGTTTACGGAGCAATTTTGAACAAATTGATCATACTCGGCAATTGGTCAACTTAACAGCCCGCGCAATTACAGCTGGGGAATCTGGTGAGCTAAATATTGGGATCATGTGTACCATTGGGCCGCAAGCTCTGGTGGGGATGTTGGGTCAATTTCGATTAAATAATCCTCAGATATCCGTGGTGATTCATGATGTCGCACCACCAGCTCTGGGAGAGCTATTGTTGACAGGTAATCTTGATGCAGTGTTTTGTCTGCCGCAAAGTGTGGCGCATTCACGAATACGCTTCCTGAAATTATTTCAGGAACCGCTGGTTTTGGCTTGTCCTCCAAACCATAATTTTTTAAGCCGAAAGTCTATCTCTATTTCTGATCTTGCCAATCAACCCTATGTTGAGCGTTTACATTGTGAATTCCGTCAGAAAGGCCAAGTGTTCAATAGCGAGCAGGATCTGGAGTTGGATATTGTATTTCGTAGCGAGCGAGAGGACTGGATTCAATGCTTGATTAGAGAGGGAGCAGGAGTCAGTGTGATTCCTCTTTACTCATTAATTAAGCCGGAGCTTGACTACCTCCCAATTACAGACCCACCATTATCTAGAACAGTAGGTCTTGCTACTACCAATAATTCTGTTTTGTCCCCAGCTCTTGAAAAATTTATTGCTGCTACATCTGGGTATGATTGGAGCTCTTTGGAAGCTAAGTGGTCAGATGATATTGTGAAGCTTTCTGCTGAGACTACTTAGCTTCTGGCAGCTTGAGTGGGGAAATCAGTGGCCGATAGAGATCCATAAAGACCATATCTTCTGTGGCATTGGCCATATGGCAGCCTGCGCAGGAAGAGATATCCATTGCTTCTGTACTGGCAGCATATGGGGGAGCATGGTGACCAAAGTTAAAATATCCCCATCCCCTGGACTCTGGAAATCTTGTTGAATCTTTTACAGACACGTCCATGCCGTTAACTTTTCCGGGAAAATAACCGCGACCGGAGGATTCGTAACGCGAACCATCGGCTTCTGTTGCTTTTCCTCCGGTAAGTTGCAGCTCTTTTAACATGATCGTTCCTTCGGGCCATTTACCATGATCCCGATAGTATTGAAAGGCTTCTGGTTGGACATAAACATTATGGTATTCTGGAAAGCTGGCATTGCCCCCGTTTAGTCCATTTGGGGTTATTGGCGAACCAATAAATACCCAGCGGCGAAACTCTTTTGGTTGAATTAACTCCAGTTTATTATCATCTGCCCACTCTGGTTCAATAATAATGTGCTCATAACTATTGGCAAATATTGCAGGGGAGTTTTTATAGTCCTCGCTTGCCGAAGTTATTGAAGAGTAAATAATCGCAGCCACAAAGACTACCTTTTTCAATATGCCGTATTCCATTCTTAGTATCCTTCAACCATTTTCAGGTGTATCACCAATGGATTTTGTGAATCCATCAATTAACTGTGAATATATGGGAGAGTTTAAAAAATGCCCAATAAGCATATGAAAAGTATTAATAAGTGATGCTTATAGTTTGAGAGACTTTTCCCAAGTGTATTTTCTTATGTAGCCAATACGAAAGTGGACGGTCTACCGCGTATGATAAGTTCTACCCTCCGAATGCTTGCTCCTGGAATTAAGGTGAGGTCCGGGTTTTCCTGTCTGCAGGGTCACACTTTTCTCCTCTTTTAGTGCTTCCTCGCTGGCGCCAACTTCAACTGAGAGCTAAACCTAAAGTAGAAATACGTGACAGCACCTCTGTCTCTAAGCACTAGCTGGAAGGGGTATCCGATGAATACTGGTATTACCGCCACTGCTGGACTCTGTATAACACTTCTTATTGGCTGTGCCGCCCAGCCGGAGCAGGTGCCTGGTGCTGGAGGAATTGTGATCGACACCTGGGGTGTCAACATGAATCAATACCAAATGGATCTTTCCGAGTGTAAGGGGATTGCCTACTCCACCTATAGCGATCAGGGCCGACGAGGCTTGGCCGGAGCCGCTGGAGGCGCAGTAGTAGGTGGGGCGCTTGGAGCTATTGTGGGTGATAGTAGCCGAGCCGCAGCAGCAGGAGCTGGTGCCGGAGCACTGGTTGGCGGTCTCTCCGGTGCGGGGAGTGCTGGGGCTGAGGCTGACCAGATCATCAAGAATTGTCTGCGCGGCCGAGGTTACCGCGTACTGAACTAAGTTCTATCACAGGAATTAGCCAGGTTTTCTCGTAGGTCCTCTGAAATTCAGCAACCTCACAGGACTTGGCTTGGGCCGGGAATATCCCGGCTCTTTTTTGTTTGGATGAGCACTGGTTTTCTGTGGTGGGAACCTGAATCAGGTTAACAGTAACGGGAGTACCTTATGCCGGAGAACAGTACCATCAATGCTTATGCAGTAATGGAAGCCGGCGGTCCCTTTCAGCCCTATCAGATAGAGTTGGGTGAGTTGGGCGCGACGGAAGTTGAGCTGGACGTACTCTATTGTGGCGTTTGCCACAGTGACCTCAGTATGATTGATGATGAATGGGGAGTATCCAAATACCCTATGGTTGCGGGCCATGAAGTCATTGGTCGAGTCGTAGCGGCGGGGAGGCAAGCTAGCCATTTTAAGCCTGGCATGGTAGTGGGATTGGGTTGGAATTCTGGTTATTGTGAGACCTGCCACTCATGCCGTTTGGGTAACCACAACCTTTGTGCTGAAGCGCGCTTTACCATTCTGACTAATGGCGGCTTTGCAGATAAGGTCAGGGCTGACATGTGCAGTCTTGTGATTATTCCTGAGGACATCGACTATGTCTCTGCGGGCCCTTTATTGTGTGGTGGAATTACAGTATTCAACCCATTAGTGCAGTTCAACATCAAGCCTACTGATAAAGTTGCAGTAATTGGCATTGGTGGACTAGGGCATTTGGCGCTCATGTTCCTTAATGCCTGGGGTTGTGAAGTAACCGCTTTTACCTCCAGTGAGCATAAAAGAAAAGAAGCACTATCATTGGGGGCCCATAAAACCCTCAACTCCCGTGATCCTGATGAGATCAAGTCTGCTTCAATGAGCTTTGACTTCATTATCTCTACAGTAAATGTCAATCTGGAGTGGGATCTTTATTTGCAAGCGCTAAAGCCTAAGGGGCGTTTACACTTTGTCGGTGCCATTGTAAATCCAATACAGTTTACACTCTTCCCAATGATATTTGGCCAGCGCTCCATCTCCGCATCTCCGGTAGGTAGCCCAGCTACCATGGAAACCATGCTCGACTTTGTCGCTCATCATCAAATCAGGCCCCAGGTGGAAATATTTCCCATGAGCCAGATTGAAGAAGCGTTCAAGCACCTGAAATCTGGCAAGTCTAAGTATCGGATTGTGTTGTCTGGAGAGGGATAGAGTACAGCTGGATAGCTGTAATCAAGTGCTTTCTCTGTGTGGGTCGATATATTGACCATTAAATATGGGGTTTTTTACTGATGCTTTTCATCGATGGAGGTATGTAGCCCCTAGTAGACTAGCTTCTGTTTAAACCGCGTGTCCAAATTAAGAATTAACGCAACTAAATTAGCTGCTGCTGGTTTTTGCGCGGGTAAAGAAAACGGTGGGATTAGGGCAGGCTCATTTTATATTTTTATTCTCTGCATAAATAGCTTTTTTGCCTTGATAAGTTTTGTAAAATCTCAGGTGAGCTTCATAAGAAAAGGTGTCTGATCTTGCTTTATAATCCTTGATCCAGCGTGTCAGCATATCAAGATTTGAATCCTGTGCCTCTTTGGATTCGTACTTATGTGGCTCCCAGGGTCTATTCCTGGCATTTTCTATACACTGTTCTATGCTGAGATCCATAAATATTATTTCTGTGGATTCTTCTACTAGAAGTTCAAGTAAATCGGTGTAGCATCCTTCTACCACCCAGTTTTCATTTTCCCTTAGAAAAACCTCTATCTTAACTCGGGATTCTTCTAAAGGCATTCTCTGGGGAGGGGAGGTGGGTAGCCATGCCAAAACATCCAAATCCAAATGAGCTAATCCTTTGTTATTTGAAAGGTGCTTAGCTAAGGTCGATTTGCCGGAACCAGAGTTTCCAAAAATTAATATTTTGCTCAATTGAAAATTCTATCTCTGTGATGAATAGGGTATTAAAAGGTAGGATCTTTAATGTATATGCTATCAGTAAGTATTGATTAAGGCCACCAGTAGTTGCTCTTTCAAGTGCACAGATAGTAACAATAAAGCACTGGCCGATCTATACATCGGCCAGTGCTAATATCTAAGTATTGCCTTTCCTGTGCCAGAATTAATCAGCTTTATGGTTGTACAACTGTTGCTATAGGGTATTTCTAGCCAGAACTCCCTTGGTCATAGCTAAATGCTCATGCTGAAGATTATAGTTGATTCCGTTGTTTGGTGAGAAGCCATAATGCTCTGCAAGTGCTGTCACTAGTACGTAGGTATAGAAGTCGCAAATTGATGTGTCGCCACTAAACTTATCTGCTGCTTTTAATAGATCTTGTTTGTTTTCAGTCAGTTGCTGACCAGTTTTTTGAAACTTCATATAATCACGTGTATCACTATACATCCAGGCAATGATAATCGTGTTTCCCACGGCTGTTGGTGCAAAAAGCCCCACCACGTTAGAGGCGATCGCCAAAAAATCTCGCCGGATCATTTTATAGTATTCCCTCCAGGATGTGTTCTGTGAGGCCAGATTACTTCTCAAGCCTTTAAGTGCGATAATTGTTGCCACAACTCCATTGATCTTTGATGAAATATCATTGACGGATGACGCTAACGAAGAGGCTGAAATTGCAAAATTAATACGCCTATCTTTTTTAAGAGCATTGTTTTTATCGATTTCTTTATCTATTTCTTTCGTGAGGAACGCCGTAGAACATAACCGCTGATAATCCACTGCAGCGATCCTAAAGCGGTCTCGTAAGTTATCTAGTTGTGCAATTTGGCTGGCAGGTACTCTCGAAGTCAGGTATTCCCTGAGAAAGGAGTGGATGGCCAGGATGCAGCTCGCTTCACTGTTAAGGTCATTCCAATAAACTTGTCCATCCGCAGATCGCTCTCGACCAGATTTATAGTTATTGGCGACATCCTTATTAATAATTTTGGTCCAGGCGTCATAGCCTTTGGAGCAAAATTCAATCATCTCTTCTATTTTGGTATTAGTGAAAACGTCTGCACCCATGATTAGTCCCTTTGTCAGGTGGAGAATTTAAAGTGGAAGTCGGCACTCAGTTATATATGATGTTCTGGAAGGCCAGTTATGATGAGCAGCATAGGAGTAGTACCATAATTTGACTCCTATATGTCTTAGCCTTAAGACGGTTTAAAGGCTAACGTAGTTTCTCATGGGAATAGCCAAGGCCCGATAATCAGCTTCTATATTACCATACTTCCCTGATAAACCTATTACTCGCAGGCACATCCCAATAGTGCAGCTGATTTTCTATATTTCTTTGCCTTAGATAAATTGGTTTACATAAACTAACCTTCATTGAGCATGGCGTAAGTTGGTACTTGAATACAAAAAGCGATTGGCAGATTTTTTGTACGATCGTACGGAATGTGTCTGCTACTCTATTCATTAAGCCAGAAGGCCAGTAGTCTTTTCTAATGGATCTTTTACTGGCAGTTGGGTTTAGTGAGCTTTGTGTTTTTGTCCAGGACTTATGAAGAGTGAAAAAAGATATCTGACTTTCTGAATCAATTTTTTAACGATGCAGCCCGATTAAAAAATTAAAAAATAAGAAATTTTGTTATTTTTAATGTTGAAAAATACAGTATTGGTTTCATGGGTGGGACTCTAAATATCTTATTGTATCCTGCCTGTGAACTTATTAGTGGTGTATTGATGGTCAATTAGAAGTCGATTATTTCAGTGGAAATATGGCATTGCTGAAAGTCTTTATTATATTAAGCAGGGGTGCAGAAACCTAAGCGTTTTTAACTGCTAAGATTAAAAAATTAAATTTTACTGGTTTGGCGGAATAGGGTGAGACAGCCGGGAGCAAAAAAGATTTAAAAGTAATTACTTATATGGTGTAGAAAAAGCGGGCTAAGCCCGCTCTCTCATTTTTGAAGATTACTGTCCCAAAGTAAACAGCTGTGTATTGCCACCAGTGGCAACGGTATTGATGGTTTTGGTTTTCTCGGTAGCAAAACGGAATAAATAGTGGGGGCCGCCGGCTTTGAAACCGGTGCCGGAGAGGCCTTGGCCGCCGAATGGGTTCACGCCGACTACTGCACCGACCATATCCCGGTTTACGTAGCAATTCCCTACATTAACCCGTTTGAATACCGCGTCGGCGCGGCCCTCGATGCGGGAGTGCAGGCCGAAGGTGAGTCCGTAGCCGGTGGCGTTGATGCGGCGGATCACGTCCTCCAGTTCTTCGGCTTTAAAGCGTACCACGTGCAGGAAGGGGCCGAAGACTTCGCGCTTTAGTACAGAGAAGTCTTCAATTTCTACAACTTGAGGGCCGAAGAAAGTGCCTGTACCGGGCTTTTTATCTTCATCGAAGGCAAACAGCGTTTTGGACTCTGTGCTCATACGCTCCCGATGGGCTTCCAACATGCCCAGTGCTTTGTCGTCGATTACTGGGCCGATGTCGGTATCCAGCTTGCCGGGATCGCCAAGGGAGAGTTCTTCACAGGCGCCTTTGAGCATATTGAGCAAGTTATCGGCGATTACGTCCTGTACACACAGAATGCGCAGGGCGGAGCAGCGCTGGCCGGCACTTAGGAAGGCGGATTGAATTACGTCATCTACTACCTGCTCGGGCAGGGCAGTGGAATCTACAATCATTACATTCTGCCCGCCAGTTTCGGCAATCAATGGAACGATCGGGCCCTCTTTCGCTGCCAGTTGTTGGTTGATCAGGCGAGCGGTCTCGGTGGAACCGGTAAAGGCTACGCCGCCCAAGCGGGGGTCTTCGATCAATAACTTACCTACGGCTGCACCGGTGCCGGTAATCAGGTGTAGTACTTTTGCTGGTACGCCAGCATCGAGCATCAGGCGAACGGCGTGGGCGGCGATTATTGGCGTCTGTTCAGCGGGCTTGGCCAGTACTGCATTACCAGCCGCCAGTGCGGCAACCACTTGGCCGGTAAAAATAGCCAAGGGGAAATTCCAGGGGCTGATAGCGGCGAATACGCCACGGCCGCCTAGGTATAGTTGGTTTTTTTCACCAGTGGGGCCGGGCAGCTCCGTTGGTTCACTGAAATGCTGGCGCGCTGCATTGGCATAGTAGCGGCAGAAATCGACTGCTTCACGTACTTCGCTGATACCATCATTGAGAGTGCGGCCTGCTTCCAGGCAAATAATTGCGGCAAGTTCATTCGTCTTTTTCTCATAGAAATCGGCGATGCGATCGAGAATCGCGGCGCGCTCATTGCCGCCCATACGATCCCAGCCGATCTGTGCTTCAGTCGCAGAGGCGTAGGCTTGCTCAATCAGGTGCTTGTCAGTATTAGCGGTGTGGCCAATGACCTCGCCGGAAGCCGGGTTGTAAACTGGCTCTTCGGCTTTACCCATAACACCGTTGATGATTGGGCCACCGAGGAAATGCTTGCCGCGCTGTTTGTCCAACTCTTCCAACAGCGGCTCTACAGAATTGGGATCGGTCAGCTCGATGCCGTGTGAATTTTTTCGTGGCAGGGCTTCTGCGCCCATATAAATATTCTCCGGTACAGGAATTTGTGGGTGGCGGTATGGGTTACAGGCCTCACTGAGGTCGAGAGTGTCCTGTACCAATGCCTCAATTGGGGTCTCCTCATCCATAAAGCGGTTTACAAATGAGCTGTTTGCGCCGTTCTCGAGGAGTCGGCGAACCAGGTAGGGAAGCAAGTCGCGGTGGGCGCCTACCGGAGCATAAACTCTCACTGGTACGCGTTTGCCGTGTACAGCTTCAATTTGCGCGTAGAGCAGGTGGCCCATGCCATGCAGGCGCTGGAATTCATAGTCAGTGCGTTCACCAGCCATCTCCAGGATCAGGCCTACGGTGTAAGCGTTGTGAGTAGCAAACTGGGGATAGATAGCATCACCGGCATCCAGCAGCCTCTTGGCACACACTTGGTAAGAAAGGTCAGTGTGACACTTGCGGGTATATACCGGGTAATCGGTCAGGCCCATCTGCTGGGCGTGCTTGATTTCGCTATCCCAGTAAGCGCCTTTCACCAAGCGAACCATTAATTTGCGGCCGGTGTCTCGACCAAGGGCGATCAGCCAGTCTGCAACATGGGGAGCCCTTTTTTGGTAAGCCTGCAAAACAAAGCCGAGGCCTTGCCAGTCCTTCAGTTCAGGGTCGCGGGCAAGTGCGTCGAAAATATCCAGGGAGATATCCAGGCGTTCCGCTTCCTCGGCGTCGATATTTAAACCCATATCATATTTGGCGGCAGCAACGCACAGGCGCTTTACCTGGGGCAGCAGTTCATCCATGACACGATCGCGTTGCAGTACGCTATAGCGAGGATGAAGGGCAGACAGTTTGATAGAGATCCCGTTAGCTTCGACAACGTCACGTTTGGTGTTGTCGTTACCGATGGCTTCGATAGCCATCATGTATGCATCGTAATAGCGCTGGGCATCGGCCATGGTGCGCGCACCCTCTCCGAGCATATCGAAGGAAAAGCGAGTGCCGGGCAGGTTTTCCTTGGGGCCGCGCTTAAGTGCCTCGTCGATAGTACGACCAAGTACGTACTGTCCCCCCATGATCTTCATGGCCTGCATCATGGAGGTGCGCACCATGGGTTCGCCGATACGGCTGATCAGGCGTTTCATCCAATGGGAAGGACGCTCGGTGATATCGGGGTCCAGCTCAACCACGCTGCCGGTAAGCATAAGCCCCCAGGTAGAGGCATTCACAAATAGTGAATCTGACTGGCCACGATGGCTGGACCAGTTGCCGGAATGCACTTTCTCAGCAATCAGTTTATCGGCAGTATCAGCATCGGGAACCCGAAGTAGAGACTCCGCCAGGCACATGAGGGCCACCCCTTCTTTGTTCGACAAGCCGAACTGCTGCAGGAAGGCGTCCAGGGTGCCACGCTTACTGCGCTGCTGGCGTGAGTGCCGTACCAGCTCGCGCGAGGTATTCAGAATTTTCTTGCGCAGGGCTTCACTGGGGCGCGGTGCGGCCAGGAGCTCACTTACACATTGGTTTTCGTCGGCATGCAAATACTCGCGTGCCTGTTCTCGGGCACTGTGTAGGTCTCCGGCGAAGTTTGTCGACATATCGTCTCCCAAGCTCTATATCTAGGGTCAGAATAAAAAACCGGATTATGTGCGAAAGTGCTTAGAATTAATCGCCATTTTGGCGCCAGTTGTGGTTAAATATCACGCCTAATTGCGTGATTGCCAGTAGGGTATTTTGTAATGTCTCGACAGTTGGAAGATCTTGATCGTATCGATCGCCAAATACTGCGTATCCTGCAACGCCATGGACGACTGCCAAACGTAGAGTTGGCACGCCGGGTTAATCTCAGTCCCACTCCCTGCCTGGAGAGGGTCAAGCGCCTCGAGCGAGAGGGATTTATCCGCGACTATGTAGCGTTGCTGGACCCGCTCAAGGTTCATGCCGGCCTGGTTGTTTACATCCAGGTGACTCTGGCTAATACAGCCACTGAGGCACTGGAAGCCTTTAACCAGCATGTGGCTGGCTTGGAGGAAGTGCAGGAGTGCCATATGGTGGCCGGTGGTTTTGATTACCTCGTAAAGATTCGCATTAAGGATATGCTTGGATACCGCCGTTTTCTCGGAGAGAAGCTGGCTTCAGTGCCGGGAGTACGCGAAACCCATACCTATGTGGTGATGGAGGAGGTGAAAACCGATACTGCCGTAGCGGTGCCGGACCCTGAGCCTAAGACCAAATCAGCCCGGCGCTGAGCCGGAAGCGCGCTTTAGGCGCGTGGTGGCCTGGAACCTATCTGGAACCTATCTGGAACCTATGGGGAGTCGGCCACCGGGCAGATAATCATCAGGTAAGGTTGCCAGAGCTCGGGAAAATGACTCGCCAAAAAACTCCGTACCCGGCATGTGCTCCGTGTTGAGGTAAAACCCAATTGCTTTTCCCCACCGCTATCTTTGCTATTGATTGCGGAATTCATGGTGGAATAGGGTGAATTGGCAACCATTGTCGGTCGGTATTTTATTATCCTCGACATAACTTGTGAGCGGTGTCCCCGCCGCCGAATCAGAATGCGATAACGATAAAGTAGGTAATGTATGGATTTCTCACTGAGCGAAGAGCAGCAGATGATCCAGGACGCAGCACGTCAGTTTGCCGAGAGCGAATTGAAGCCTATAGCTGCGGAACTCGACAATACAGGTAACCGCCCTCTGATACTGGAGAAGCTCAAGGAATTGGCCGAACTGGGTTTTATGGGTATCAATATCGATCCCAATTACGGTGGTACAGGTGCAGGCACGGTGGCTTTTAGTTTGGCGATTACCGAACTGGCACGAGGCTGTGCATCCACTGCAACTACCACCTCGGTTACCAATATGGTGGCTGAAGTTATCCAGGCTGTAGGCAATGAGGACCAGCGCCAGAAGTACCTGCCAAAAATCTGTAGCGGGGAATACGCTGCGGGTTCTTTCTGCCTGACTGAGCCCGGCTCAGGTTCTGATGCTGCAGCTATGCGTACCCGTGCAGTAAAAGACGGCGATGAGTATGTGCTGAATGGCAGCAAATTATTTATCAGTAGTGCTGAATTTGCTGGCATTTTTGTTGTGTGGGCGGTTACCGACCCTGATGCCGCGAAAGGTAAAGGGATTTCCTGCTTCCTGGTTGAAGCGGGCACACCGGGGCTGATTATCGGCAAGGCTGAAGAGAAGATGGGGCAGAAAGCTTCTGTCACCAATGAAGTTTCCTTTGATAATTGCCGCATTCCCGCAAGTAACATGCTGGGTGAGGAAAATCGCGGCTTCCGAATCGCCGCGGGTGAACTTGCTGGTGGTCGTATTGGTATCGGTTCCCTGGCACTGGGAATTGGGTTGGAGGCGATGGATTGCGCCCGCGCTTATATGCACGAGCGCGAGCAGTTTGGTAAAAAACTGGCGCAGTTCCAGGGATTACAGTGGCAGCTGGCAGATAAGTACACTGAGCTCGAAGGTGCGCGCCTGTTGCTGTTACAGGCAGCTTGGCAGAAAGATGCGGGCATGGCTTTTGGCCCGGCGGCGTCCATGGGCAAACTGTTTGCCAGTGAAAAAGCCAATGAAGCTTGTTACTTAGCCCTGCAGATCCATGGTGGGGTCGGATATACCCGCGAGTACCCATTGGAGCGCATGAGCCGCGATGTGCGTATCACCACCATTTATGAGGGCACCAGTGAGATCCAGCGCCTGATCATTGCGCGTCACCTGCTTGATGTGCGTTGATTTAGTGATATAAGACCCAGAGGCTGGCTCTACCCAAATGGAGGAGTCGGCCAGTGGGCTCCATGCTTAAAATTGTCAGCAATCTTCCCTTCGCTACCGAATATCCCATCCTTACTGACAGATCCTACCTATTCTCTACTGGGAAATTCTTTTCCTGTTTTCCGGGAAAATATTTTTCAGAGCTTGTCCGCTAAACAGTACTTGCGGCCATTAAGAGTATCCGATAGCGGGTGAGAATGATGCTTGCTGACCAGGGAATCTCCGCGACTTTTTTAGCTCGCCTGGCATTTATTATATCTCTTCAGTTTTCTGTTTTCACTTATGCCGATCCACCTAATCCGGCGAGTGCTGTCACCCAAAAGGCCAATCAGACAGTTTTAAAAGAGTTGCCATTTGATAATCGGCAGGATTTTGAAAATGTAAAACGCGGTTTTATCGCGCCATTACCTGATAATGGCGTAATTAAGACCGAAAAAGGACAGCCTGTCTGGAATCTTGAAGCCTTTCAATTTGCACGGGATAAACCTGCACCAGACAGTGCCAACCCAAGTTTATGGCGACAATTACAGTTGATCTCCGAGGGTGGGCTTTATGAGGTAACTCCGCGAATCTACCAGGTGCGTAGCGCCGACCTCTCAAATATTACGTTTATTGAGGGAGAGACTGGGGTGATCGTAATGGATCCCCTGATCTCGGAAGAAACTGCGAAAGCAGCCTTGAAATTGTACCGGCAGCATCGAGGTAACAAGCCAGTGGTCGCGGTGATTTATACCCACAGTCATGTGGATCATTACGGTGGCGTACGTGGGGTGGTAAATGAGGAAGAGGTAAAATCTGGAAAAGTTAAAATCTTTGCTCCAAAAGACTTCCTGATTGAAGCGGTCAGTGAAAATGTCTTTGCCGGTAACCATATGGCGCGTCGCGCCAGTTTTATGTACGGTAATTTGATCCCAAAAGACCCTAAAGGTACGTTGGGGGCTGGATTAGGCCTGGAAACCTCTACGGGTACCGTCACTTTAATTGAACCCACCGACACTATTACAAAAACAGGAGAGACTCGAACCATTGATGGTCTGACTTTTGAATTTTTGATGGCACCGGGTTCTGAAGCACCGGCTGAAATGCATTTCTATATTCCCGAGCTAAAGGCAGTAACCGCTGCCGAAAATGCTACCCATACCTTGCATAATCTTTACACGCTTCGCGGGGCCAAGGTGCGCAATGCAAGGGATTGGTCGCGTTATTTAAATGAGACCATTCAGCGCTGGGGAGACAAGGCAGAAGTATTGTTTGCACCGCATCACTGGCCGACCTGGGGGCAGGAAAATGTTGTTAATCACCTAAAGAAACAGCGAGATCTTTATAAATACCTGAATGACCAGACCCTACGCTTGGCCAACCATGGCTATAACATGGTGCAGACTGCTGAGATGATGGAGCTTCCCCCAGAGTTGTCTCAGTATTGGGCCAACCGAGGTTACTACGGTAGTGTTAATCACGATACTCGCGCAGTGTGGAATTATTACCTCGGTTTTTTTGACGGCAACCCCGCGCGTCTTTATCCAATGCCTCCCACTGCTGCCGGCAAGAAGTATGTGCAATATATGGGAGGAGCGGCCAATATCATCAAGCAAGCCAAGAGAGATTATGATGCTGGCGAGTACCGCTGGGTGGCGGAAGTGCTGGATAGACTGGTCTCAGCCGAGCCGAACAATCGTGCTGCAAGAGATTTACTGGCCGATGCCCTGGAGCAAATGGGTTACCAACAGGAAAACGGAACCTGGAGAAACTTCTTCCTCAGCGGCGCTAAAGAGCTGCGGGATGGCATCGAGCGCCTACCGGTGCCGCTAACTGCCAGCGCAGATACTATTCGTAGTATGCCCACCGAGCTGATTTTTGATTATCTGGGGATTCGCTTGAATGGGCCAAGAGCGACAGGCAAAAAAATATCGATCAATATTAATCTTCCAGATATAAAAGAACGCTACTCACTGGTGCTGGAAAATGCAGTGTTGAACTATGGCCCTCCAGTTAATGACCCTCATTCCAGTGTCACAATAAAGCGTGAAGACTTGAATGATATTATCCTTGGTACCGCCACAATTCAGGAGAAGATGGAGGATGGTTCGATAAAAATAGTTGGGGATGTTGGCCAGTTGAAAACTCTTCTCTCCCTTATGGATCGATTTGACTTCTGGTGGAACCTGGTAACCCCAGAGCCTATGGAAAAAATGTCTTCAGGAGACTTCTGATGAGTGGTCCATTGCCAACTGTTGTTACCGTAGAAGAGGCTGGTGCGGATAAATATACGCAGATACTGCACTCGGGTCCCCATCGGTTAATTGCTGATGAGCCGGAGGATTTAGGCGGGCAAAATCGTGGACCAGGCCCTTACGAATATTTACTCATGGGGCTAGGAGCATGTACCAATATCACCGTGCGTATGTATGCAAATATGAAAAATATTCCGTTGGAGCGAATACAGGTCATCCTCTCCCATCGTAAGGTCCACCTAGAGGACGGGAAGGACTGTGAAAAAAGTTCGAAAAAAATTGATGAAATTGTGCGGGATATTACCCTGGAGGGGGAACTGACCGGTGAACAGAGGCAGCGCCTGCTGAAGATTGCTAATCGCTGCCCGGTACACCAGACACTGACTTCAACAGTAACTATTCATACACGCTTAAGCTCCCAATAGAGAATATGCCTCCCATGGCTTTGTAGGGAATTCTATTGGGTAATGAATAGTGACCGTTCTTTTGGTTCAAATGTCTTGGGGTAGCAGCGGCCTCTTTTTCAGGGCGTAATTTATGGCGATACAAGAGTTTGTTTTTGGAATCCGATCGAGCTATGTAGTTAAGTTGTGGTATGGGGGCCAAACTACGGATTGCCCAAAAGGTTCCTGAGAGAGTTTACCGGCTAATTAAAAGATTTGATCGGGAGCAGGCAATTGCAGAGGCCAGAATTGTGGCCCCTAATGCCCTTTTTTACCCAGACTGTCTGGAAGGCCAATGCCGAGGCTATTTAACGTCCCTCAAAACTATACTTTCATTTCATAACTTATGTTCTGCTATTTAGTAATCCCTATATCAAATGTGGTGGTTGTTAATGTGGCTTTAATATTCAGGAAGTCATAGTTTCTTCAGTTTTATGAGCTGAAGCTTTAATGCTCGGCGTCACTTCAGGAGCTTGTCGGAGCGTAAAGGTGAGAATACCATCTTCGATAGGTTGTTTAAGTAGAATTCTTGAGTCTTCCTCATAATTATTTAAGAGGCGCCAAGGATACTTGTTACCCTGGCGAGGTAATACGTTGTTTCCTCTTTCCACATAGCCGGAATTTAGGCTGCTCATCACAGAGCTGTTTTCACTACATCCTTCTGTATCTTTGGCAATGCAGGTGTCAAAGTTACCTTGGTCCATATAGTTGAGTAAGCGGCAGATGTACTTTGCAGAGATATCTGCTTTCAAAGTCCAGGGAGCATTGGTATACCCGAATACCCATGACATATTGGGCACCCCTTCTAAGAGAACGGCTTTATAGGTTAATTTTTCCTTGATATTTACTTCATTTCCATCAACATAGAGTTGCATTCCTCCAAGCACCTGTAATTTGAGGCCGGTTGCCGTAATTATAATATCGGCAGTAATGCGCTCTCCAGATTTCAGTTGAATGCCTGTTTCTCCAATAGATTCAATTTCATCGGTCATTACCGAAGTTTTACCGGAGCGCATTGCCTTAAAAAGGTTATCATCAGGTACCGCACAAACCCGCTGATCCCAAGGTTGGTAGCTTGGGGTAAAATGACGCATGTCGAAATTTTGGGGCAAGCTTTTGCGTACACCGCGTAAAAAAAGCTTTCGCATAAAGTTGGGCCAGCGCTTGGAGGCTTTAAAAAGCCAGCGCTGTATTTTGATGTTTCGCCAGCGAGCAAATTTAAATACCCAGGAGCTGGGTAGAATTTTTAAGAGTTTTTTAGAGAGTTTGTCGAACGCGGGAACAGAAATGATATAGGTGGGTGAGCGCTGCAGCATGGTTACATGCTTGGCTTTTTCCGCAAGTGCGGGAACTAGAGTAACCGCTGTTGCTCCACTGCCGATGACAACGATCGTTTTATTACAGTAGTCCAGTTTTTCCGGCCAATGTTGCGGATGGATATAGTCACCCTGAAACTGTTCTGCTCCAGGAAACTCAGGCAGGTATCCCTGATGATGATCATAATACCCTGTACAGGAAATCAGGAAACGACAGCTATAGCTGCACCGTTCACCGGTTTTTAAGTTAATTCCGTCGATAACCCAGATTTTTTTTTCGCTATCCCAATTGGCTTTGGAAAGTTCAATGCCGAAATGAATATGCTCCTTAATGGAATATTCTTCGGCAGTATCGCTGATGTACTGTTGGATAGAGGGGCCATCGGCCAGCACTTTGAGGCCAGGCCAGGGGTGAAAATCAAAACCAAAACTGAACATATCTGAATCGGAGCGAATTCCTGGATAGCGAAATAAATCCCAGGTTCCACCGACTTGTTCGCGGCGGTCCAGAATGGCAAAACGTTTTGTAGGGCACTCGCGACTGAGGTGGCAGGCTGCGCCAATACCGGAGAGGCCAGCACCGATAATTAGTACGTCAAAATGAAGCGGCTCCAAAATCAATTACCTGGCTGATTGGTAGGTGTTTATAGACTGCGTAGAACCAATGCTGATTTATTGCTACATTGCGACAAAAAATTATCTTGAGGCGCCAGAGGCGTTTTGGAGGGGCAGTGGGAAGCGTAATACGAGCCAGTGTGCTCACGGGATATGACGAATTAGTGGAGGCTTTGGGTGGTAATACCGCTAGCTATCTCACTGAATTCAATATACCGCAGGATATTGTGGTGTCCGACACTCGTCTCTTGTCCCATGCCGATGTTGCGAGTTTGTTGGAAGTCTCCGCACAGCGATTACAGTGTGAGGACTTTGCGCTGCGCCTTGCCTTTCATCAGGGAGTAGACAGGCTGGGGGGAATCGCTGTGATTGCCTGCAACTCTACAACGCCAAGGGAGGCGGTGGAGGCGGTAGGTAGATTTATGCCTCTGCATAGCCCGGCAACCCAATTGCGTCTGGAGCCTGTAGGCGACGGGCATTGTGAGCGCTTGGTATTTAACTTACTTGACCCAGCTTTGTCACGATTTACTCAAATCCATGAGCAGACATTGGGTAATGCATTGGCAATGTTACGTATGCTGATGGGGGCGGATGCTGCACCACAACGGGTTTTGTTGCCGCACAGCCCGATCTCCAGCAGGCAACGTTATCACGAGTACTTTTCCTGTCTAGTGGAATTTCAGTCGGGCTACTGTGCTATGGAGTTTCCCTCTGACCCGTTGGATAGTCAATTGCCCTCTGCCGATCCCGTGACCAAGCGTTTGGCTACCTGCTATCTGGAGCAGCAATTTTCCTCATCAGCAGCGTCTCTGGGTACCAGAGTGCGGGAACTATTACGGCAGTTGTTGCCAACGGGAAAATATCAGGTGGCGGTGGTTGCTGATCACCTGAGCTTGCACCCCCGCACTCTACAAAGGCGCTTGGCAGATGAAAGTCTGCGTTTTGATAGCTTACTGGATCTGGTGCGTAGGGAGCTGGCGGCAGAGTATCTCTCAGATGCCAGTCTTGCATTGGGGCAGATAACGGGTTTATTAGGATATGCCGAGCAGAGTACTTTCCAGCGCTCCTGTAGGCGTTGGTTTTCCGATACGCCACGCAACCATCGGCGTCGCCTTACTCGTGCGCAAGCTTTAGAGCGTAAAGGTTTGGCTGCTGCAGATCAGTAGTCTGTTAGCTCAACCTCTCCGGGGCGCCAAGTCTTTTCCAGCCAGGGGCCTAATGGGCCATATAGGCGCAAAATAACAAAGAAGCCTTTACCCGGCACTGTCTCCAGCCAGTTGTTCTCAAATCCTTTCGGCGCTACGGGACCGAAAAAAATATCGTAAGAACCATCGGTGTTTTTCTTGATACCTTTGCTCTGGCTGCTTACCGAGGGAAACTCCTGGCTTGTCTTTAGCTGGGAGCGGGTTTGGCTGTCATAAATGTTAACCGCCCAAAATGCATTGACAGGTACATCGGGTGGCAGGTGCAGTTTGTATTTCCTGGCGCCATCAAAGGGCTCTTTGTTTTCGTCGACAAAGGCAATGGCATAGTCAGAACCTTTACCTGGCTCGATGGCTGTCATCGCTGGGCTGACACCGGTGTAAGGGTAGAAGTAGCTAACACGGGCATCACTGTTAATCGTTTTACCATCGGGCCCATTGAAGAAAATATTTTTACCCGGGAAGGCCATCACCCAGGCGCTGTCGGTGCCCGGATAGATTTTGACATCGGATAATGATTTGTCTGTGCGTGGGTACCAGACAATAGATCGGGCGATGCCATTACCGATGCCAACTGCATCGGTCAGTATCTTGATCATGCGTTCATCGGGGCTAAAAGCCTTACCTTTCTCAATGCCGATAGAGGCAAACAAGCCGCGAGTTTCCGGATTTAGCATTCCTATCCATTCGTATTGGATGATCTCATTTAAGTGCTTGTAGAACTTGTAGTTGTTGGGGTGGATGGTGTTGAAGGCCTTGCCAGAGGCGCTAATAAACACCATGCGCGGAGGGTGATTCTTCTTGGAGAGGGGGTAGATCCTCAGTTTGTCTTTAACGCTCTGTACAGCTTCATCCAAGTCCTGGTTACTGGGAGAGCGCATAAAGACCCATACCCGGTAAGAGCGAGGATATACAGGGAAGTAACCGAAGGGAAGGTTGCCTTTATAGTCGGGTGGCAGGACTAGATATTTTCCTCCCCGACCCTTATCGGGGCCGGAGTTACCTATGTCTTCCGCATAGCGAAACCAGGCATCATTGAATGCGCCCATCACATTCGGTGGTGCGTGTAGAACTGTAGGGCCATCTCTCTTCAGGTCCAGGAAGGCCAGGGTGTAGATGGTGGATGTATTGCCGGTAAGGAACAGGGATTCGGAATTCATTAGTCGATCGAAGATCAGCACTTCATGGGCCGACTTGGCGCCGAGTTCATACCCACCTTTCATGAGTGCATGTACTGATGCTCCCTGAATACCTTTCAGGAAGCTATCTACCGCGCGCATATGGTCCAGATAGTCATATAGCTTTTCAGCTGTCTCAGGGTAAGGCGCGCCGTCGCGAAACTTTAATAAACCGATACTACTCTCGACTTTATCCGGGGTGCTGATGGACTCTATGGTTTCCGGGCCGACGTCTGTGCTAGCAAAAGTAGCGGGTAAGTAAAAGTTAAATAAAAAGAGGGCCATCAAAAACCCACCGTGGATGCAAGGACGTACTTGCTGGAGAGGCAGCCATGACCGGCGGTTCAAATTCTGTTCCTCCATTGGTGAGGTTGCCTTTGAGTAGATTAATGACAGGAAAGGCAATAGTTTCCAATGCTTCAGCTGTAAGTTATTTTCCGCGCAGGGAAGCCTTTAGAAGTAAAAAGGTGTCATTTACTGGCGCGTATAAAAGAGAATTTGGCAACTACATATTAGTCGCTTCTACTGATGGACTCTTTGTCAGTTTCAGAAGTGGCGCAAATTTATAACATGTTTTGACAGATGGCGTATTACGTAGAAATTCATGCAGGGGCGAGTTGTAAAAACCTGGGAATAACACTCTCATAATATTAATTTTATCAAGAGCTTTGAGCGAATATGTTAAGTGGTGTTTATAATGGTTGATCACTTCCTGATTAAAAATGGATTAAAGGTTGTTCAGGAAAGAAAATTTTTTGAATGAAAATGTCATTAGTATATGTTTTTTTTGTCAATCGTGGGCAGTTGATCGGCTTGCTAAAGGTAGAGTGGGCAGCCATTTTTTAATTGAAATAATTGCATGAATATTCGGATTTTTTTTCTTACTGGAAGATTTGTTGTCATTTTTTGTGGAAGAAAAAGATTTAATTTCAGCTCATGTTAATGGTTGGGAACTTTATTCTTAGAGTTCGTTTTGTCTGTTTGTCGCGGATAGACAAAACAAAAAATGTCTAACAATTTTTGACTTTTCTTAATTTCAAGTAGCTGAATAAAAACTTCATCACAGGATTTCAAGATAGTACTTGTCATTATGGAGAGCTAACTTTATAAAATGATCGTCCCATGTAGGTGACCCCGAAAGTTTTTGAAGAGCAACTGGGGAAACCGTAGTTAAAAAATTTAGAATAATTAATTGGACTAAGAATGTTCTCGCTTGCCGACCTGTTCGATAAGGTTGTCGCTAACTCTTGGCATGGAAGCTTGGAAAGCCTGACCGGCGAAAAATTGACCCTCTCACATTGTGAGGAGGCCCTGGCCCTGTTGAAACAGGAGAATCTAGGTCTCATCAACGGGGATAGGATTGTTGTCAGGGCACACAGCGATATTTTTACTGTAGCCGTTATGCTGGCCGCTTGGCGACTTGGACTGGCCGTAGTACCAGTTAAAGGTGATGCGAGCGAAGCTGCGGTGCAATCTGTAGCTTCAGACTGTAATGCGAAGGTAATTTTCAAAGATGGTGATATTGTTTCCCTAGAGACTTATCGCTCAGAGCAGAGACGTTTCGAGTTTTGTGCGCCCCCAGAGGTAACCGGGGTTGATTTGGCACTGATTATTTATACATCTGGTAGCACGGGCAGCCCCAAAGGAATAATGCTCACCCACCAGAATGTGCTGACCTCACTGGAGTCAATCACAGAGTACCTGCGCTTAACTGAGCAGGACAGGATTCTCTGTCTCTCACCTCTATCTTTTGACTACGGTCTTTACCAGGTGCTATTTGCCCTCTACAAAGAGTGCACGACGGTCCTCTATGATAAGCCCTTTAATCCAATTCATGCGTTAAAGGCACTTTCTGAGAATAAAATCACGATATTACCGATCGTTCCTGCCATGGGGGCAGCATTAGTAAAGCTAATTTCTCTGGTGAAGCCGGATCTCTCACTGCTGAAAAGTATCACCAATACCGGCGGTCACTTATCTGAGTATGTGATTCGAGCCTGGAAAGAGTACTGCCCGCAACTCAACGTTTTTTCAATGTATGGACTTACTGAGTGTAAAAGGGCCATGTACCTGGAGCCTGAGCTTTGGGAGGAGAAAATGGGGTCGGTTGGGAAACCGGTTCCCGGTCTGGATGCGCGAATTTTTCAATATGACAGTGACGCAGATAGCTATCGCGAAGTAGCAGAAAACGAAGTCGGTGAGTTGTATGTACGTGGCTCAGCGGTAATGCAGGCTTATTACGATCCGAATGCCCAGGGCGGTGCGACAATTGTGCATGGCCTGTATCGAGATGATAACTGGCTTGCGACAGGCGATTTGTTCAGCAGGGATAATGAAGGGTTTTATTATTTCAAGGGACGTTCCAAAGACCTGATCAAGCAGGCAGGATTCTGCCTTTTCCCTAAAGACCTGGAAAACCTTATTGATGCTTGCCCGCAGGTACACCTCAATGTGGTGATGGGTTCAAAAGACAAATTTCAAAGTGAAATTGCCGTTTGTGTTGTTGAACTGCATGAAAATACACCGGAAAACCAGCAGCAGTTTAAAGTGTGGTTAAAAGAAAATCTGGATATTGATTACACACCTCGGGAAATAAAATTTGCTGAGAGCATTCAGTTGACGGCCAATAGTAAAGTGGATAGAAAATTACTGCAGCAAGAGTTTCAGGCCTGAGTTAGAGTTTCTAATTCTGGCTATTTGCAATGATACAAAAATAAAAAGCGCTGAGACTTATTAGTCATCAATACGATTGAAACATAAGCGCATTATAAGAATGACATTGAATTTCTTTAGGGGATACCATGAACGCTTCCTTGGAAAAGCTTGTTGCCCAGCTTGACCAAAATAGACAACAATTTTCAACGCCTTGTTACGTATACTCGATTGAAGATGTTGCTAATAATTATCGCAAGCTAAAGGAAAAATTGGGTACATCCCTGATTTACTCGTTGAAGGCAAACAGTTGCCTCGATCTCATTGTACGCTGTGGGCATATTTTTGAGGACGGTATCGAGATAGCCTCTGTGGGGGAATTGAATCTTCTACCGAGAGGTGAGAGTCCCCGTTACATCAATAACCCTTCAGCGGACAAGAGCTTTATTCGGGCCGCCATAGCCAGTAAGTGTACTCTGGTAGTAGATAACCTTTTCCAATTGGAAATTATCAGAGAGTTTCAGGGCAAGAGGCCGATCAAACCCCTGATATTGCGCCTGAATCCAAGCACACTCGATCAGTTTGTAGAGCCTCCAGTTGGAATCCGGAAAGATCATTTTGGTTTGAGTTGGGAAGATGCAATTCGAGCCCTTGAAACCTGTAAGGAGTATGGCCTGGACGTTGCTGGCTTCCATGTTTTCCGCGGATCATATAGTTTTGCCAAGCTTGCTAACTCTACTGCGCAAGCTGCACTAAAAATTGTAGAGACATTTGAGGATTCTCTAGGCTACCCGCTCTCGCTTGTGAACCTTGGAGGTGGCTTCAATTCGAACTGGGAGGATGAGAATTTTGATTTTGACCAATATCGAAGTCTTCTTTCAGAATTTCCTTCCCATATCAGTATTATCCATGAAAGCGGGCGGGCCATTATGGAGTCTGCTGGCTACTTTGTTACTGAAGTGCGCTATGTGAAGTCGATAGAAGGGCGCCGTTACGGTGTTTGTAACGGGGGGATGGCCCAGAATTTTCTATTGGCCAAAACGGAAAGTGCTTTCAAGCGATTCTCGCAACCCCTGGTCTTACGCGAAGGCACTGTAGTTAAACCCGAGGAAGAGGCCGGTAGCTGCTTTTTGGTCGGTACATCCTGTAACAAAGAGGATGTGATCGGTGAGGTTAAAGAGCTTGAGGTAAAGCCTGGAGACCTGGCTATTTTTAGTCATTGTGGTGCTTATAACGCGAGCTATACCGTCGCTCCTTTCCTAAGCCTGCCGTCCGCAAAATCCTACCTGATGGAGTAGTTCATGGAATTGCAATCCATTGCTGGCGGCTTTGTCGCTGACCAGCTCGCATCGATTTCGCCTGTTCCTGCGACCTTTCAGAGCCTGCTGGAGCGGGCCTGCATTCGCTTATTTGATGCCTCGATGATTATTGAAGACCCGCTGACTGACTTGGCTCCGCTTAGGGAGCCCTCAGTAAAGCAGCCTTTAGAGCAGTTTGAGCAGACCTACGTAATCGATCAGATTATTGATAGGGTGCGGGATGAAGGGCTTTCGGGGCATTTCCATGAAATGATCGGGCTTTTTGGCTCCATTATGATGAGCCTGACTGCTACAGATGAGCAATTAGCGCAGGTGAACCATTGGGTAGAGGGGGGGATTTTTGGTCACTTCTTAATGACGGACCCCGGCGGGCCCAGCCTGCAAAGTTGGAAGACTGAGCTTAAGGATAGTGACGAGAGCTTGGTACTCAATGTTAATAAGGTGCATGGTATTGAAGCCCAGAAACTTGGGTTTGCCATGGTTGTAGCGAAACAGGTTGCGCGTCCATTTCCAATCACGGTGATGTTGCCCCCTGATCTTTGTGCTGAATTAAAACAGTTACCTGTTGGAAAACCTTTCCTGGATGGCAGGCTGCAGCTTGGTAATTGTCAAGGCAGTGTGCAAGTCTCTAAAGATATGTTACTCAGTAAGGGGGGGTTGGGTAGTGTTAACCGTTTCCTTACTTTGGTTCGTCCCCGTTTTGTAAAGTCTTTGATGCACTTTGTGCTGTGGTTAAAAGATCAGGGAGAGGTAGAGCTCTCAGTTACAGATCAGGAACATATTGAATACCTCATTTACCTGTGCAACGAGCAGACTTCGGCAACGATCTTTTCAATGCACAGTGTAAACAGGGTATTAGCGACAAAGTTTGCCAGTAATGAACTGCTTCTCGATATAGTGGCTTCTGGCAAGGTAAAAAATAAGGCTCGTCAGCGTGACTTGTTGGCATTTACCAAAATGGAAGGAAGCTCCTACCGCTGCTTTTTCGAGATCTATAGCAAGGCGAAAGGGCACCGGGTATGAGTTTGTATTTGAAGTCTGCCGCTTTCACTCCTATCGAAAGTATTACTTTTTCATCGAGCGGAAGTCTCCGTAGTGCTTTTGCTCACGTCAGTGAAATTCTCTTTGAGCAGAGTACTCGTGTACTTGAAGCAATTTCACCAGATATAAGGAAAGAGATCGGCCGCCACTTTCTTTGCTCAACAATGATCGAATTGCCCTTTACAACGGGCGCTATTGCGGAGAGTGATTTGAATGTTGTGGGAAAAGAGCAGCATGTCCCTGTGACCAGCTTTGTGAATACTTATGAATGCGCCTCGTGGGGCTATAGCCTTCGTTATTATTTAAAACAGAACCCTGATGCCCGTTATGTCATGGTCAGTATTCTGGATGCCAATGTACTGGACTTAAGTTTTTGGCAGAGTAATGAAAACTGGGGGAATAGCGGATTTGGTCTTTGTACTTTGCTGTTGGAAGTGGAATCATTTGAAAAAAATGATATCACTGCAAGCTGTGCTGTTACCTATAATACTACCCCCGAGTTTGCAACGATTATCCGAAAAATGGCAGCTGGTAGGGACGACCTCACATTATCATTGCCATTCTTCCCGGAAAATATTCGTCAAATTTTTACCAAATTGCTCAATGGTTTCGAGCAACTGCCCGATTTACATGACAGGTGGGGTCACTGTTTTGGTAGTGATCCCTGGTTGAATATTATCTGTCACGGTGTCAATGGTGATTTTCATCAGCCAAAAAAAATACTGGCCTGTTCTATTGCATTAAATGGCTACTACTGTACCGCAGAGGTGTGTGTTGACCAGCAGAGCACCTTTTATCTGTCGGAGGCAGTATGAGTAAATTGATAGAAATTACTGCTACGCTGGTTCGTAATCCATACCCAGATCTACCTAAGCTCTGTGCAGCCAGGACTTTGCCTTTACATAGGGAAGAGGATTTCGAAGCGATATCTATTCTTCCGGTGAATAGTAACCCGATGATGCTAAACTTTGCCGAGCACTATCGTTTGATCGTCCAGTTGCTCGGTTGTATTAAGAGTTTTGAAGCCAGGATTGATACGTGCCTGCTTAGGATACAAATGCCTGCAGGTGGGCGCATGCCTAAAGAGTTTCTCGATGAGAAGGTCTTGATGTTACAGGATGTACGCGCTGAAGAGGCATTCCTTCAACGTGAAGGAAAACCATATATTGCCATTGAAGACACACTCCCTCGGCATCCATTAGAGGCGGGGAATAATAAAATCCAAATTCGAATTGCCTGCGAGCAGGACCCTTCCGATTTACATTGGAATTTAGTGGAAGGTATTTCAGCCAAATTAAAAGCCGTTGGATTTGATGCTGTAGAAACGACAGTCAAGGACAGGACCGCGTAGACATGTATATCAAAAGCCTGTGGTTGGACAATAAAGGGGAGACGGAGCAGCTAGTACAATCGCTGAATCAGTATCTGGATGGTTTTGCTGAACTTCCTGAGCTTATCTATATCGTGTCTGCCGGGGAGGCGAATGTGCTGCTCGAGCAGCGCGTAATGCAGTTTATTACTAAGCTGGAAGAGTCCGCCCACAATATTCTTTTCGTAGGTAGTGCTTGTACCAGCTTTCATGCTGCGATCCTTAGTTATTCACGGCGAGCTGAAGCTGATGCGTTGATTATCAACCTGGAGGTGGGTAAGGAACGTCAGCAGGAATGCCTGGATTCCCTGGGCATAGGCGTGAAAGCAGGACAAGATGGCCTCAGTGTAATTACCGGTGTAGCAGTCACCTGGATTACCAGAAAATATCACGAGCAGAGCATCTGTCAGATTTCAAGTTGTGACATTTTATCGCAGTCCCCGTCATTGACTGGCGCACACGAGCTGGTAAAGAGTCTAAAGCGAATCATGTCCGTCAATTTCGATGATGCGAGTCAGGTAGTTTCCTTTGATATTGAATCCAAGTGGGCCAAAGGATTATTGAAAGGATTCTCTGGCGCAGAAAGGTCAACCTGGCTGCCAAGTATTGAAAAGGATGGCCTGCATTATTTGAGTATCAAACCGCTAGCTGAGATTAGAAAGTACTTTCTTGAGAAAAAACTTGAGAATCTTTGGCTGATAACACTCGGTGGTGGTGGTAGAGCAGGGTGTATAAAGGTAGTGAGTCCCGCAATCGACCGAGCTAGATTGCTTTCCAGATTGGTCCATACCGAGACGCTGTCTTTGGAGGATGCCTTTGCCGATTTTAGTACGGCGCAGCATATCGGAGACACGTTAGGGCAGGACTACCTTCCACATGTACGTGAAGCCTTGAGTTACCCCAAAAGAAAGTATCGGGGAAGGCACAATCAAATATTTCACTGGGTGCTAAATTCTGGCAGCTGGCGATCCCTTTTAGAGAATCAAGGAGCCAAACATGGGTAGAAATATCTACAAGGCTGATTTAAGGGAATTCAAATTCCTGATTGAAGACCAGTTTCACCAAGCCCGAACCCTGTTTGAGCACCCGCTATATAAAAATTGTACGCCAGAAATATTGGATGATATTTTGTTGCGTGGAAAGCAGTTTTCCTATCAAGTCTTAGGGCCAGGTTATCAGGAAGCTGATGAACAAAGTTGCCACCTTGTAGATGGCAAGGTTCAACTCCCCAGTGCCTTTCCTGAAATGTGGAAACGTTTCAAGGAGGAGTGGGGGAATATGGCTGCTGTGGATGGGGCACAGGATACCGGTCTGCCGCCTTTCGTTATGCAGATGCTCCTGGAAATGTTTATGGGCGCCAACCCCAGTTTTATGACATATGGAGGTTTCTGCCTGCCATCCGCCACTTTGGTAGAAAAGTACGGCAGTGATATCCAAAAGGCGCTCTTCAAGGACAAGCTGGCAACCTCCGAGTGGACTTCCTGTCTTTGCTTGACTGAACCTCAGGCTGGCAGTGACGTTTCCCTGGTGGAAACCAAAGCTACTCGCCAGGAAGATGGCACTTACTTACTAAGTGGTGAAAAATATCTGATCAGCGCCGGTATGCATGACCTGACAGGTAATACCATTTATTTTGTAATGGGCAGAGGAGAGAAAAGCGGATCAGGTACCTATGGGTTATCTTGCTTTATAGTGCCCAAATATTGGGTAGAAGAGGATGGCAGCCTGGGAGCTTTCAATCACGTGGAGTGTATATCCCTGGCTGATAAAATGGGTTTTAAAGGCTGCGCCAATACCCATCTGACTTTTGGCAAAAAAGGCCAATGTCGGGCTTATTTGTTGGGCGACAGAGAGAATGTCGGCCTACTACAGTTTCTCACCCTGATGAACCAGGCCAGGATAAGTACCGGTGTTTATGCACTGGGGATGGCTTCCTCTGCTTATTACAATGCGCTGGCCTATGCCAGTAAGCGTCTTCAAGGCAAGCGGTTCCATGAGAGTTTCAGCTCAACAGCCAGCCGTGTAAATATTGTTGAGCATGTGGATGTTCAGCGTATGTTGCTGGAGATGAAATCCAAGGTGGAAGGCTGTCGTGCGCTGATTGCCAAGTTGACCCTTTCGGAAAGTCTCCTGAAAACTTTTGCCGGTGATGCCGACAAAAAAGCGGAGATAGCCCACCATCAGGGTCTGGTAAATCTACTTACTCCAGTTGTTAAGGCCTATATCAGTGATCAGGCCTGGAGAATCTGCGAGCTGGCGATTCAAACCTGTGGTGGTCAGGGTTACTTGAAAGGTTTGGGTATTGAGCAGTATGCCCGAGATATCAAAGTGCTGGCGATCTGGGAGGGCACCAACTATATCCAGAGCCAGGACCTTATTCGAGACAAGCTCGGCCTGGGCAATTCCAGCAAGCTCTTTCAGGTATATAAGACTGAAATCGACGCATTTATTGGCAGGGCGGCAGACTTCCCACAATTCAAGGGGGAGTTTGATCATCTGAAGCAGTCCTTTGAACACTTGGAGGCAGCCCTGAAGGCTGTTCATGTCTGGGTCCGGACCAAAGAGATGTTTAAAATCCCAGCGTACAGTACACGTATCCTGCACATGATGGGGGATATTACCCTGGCCTGGTTATTACTCGAAGCCGCCTGTGCAGCCTCCAGTAAATTGAGTAAAGAAGATTCAGATAAAGCTTTTTACGAGTCAAAGATACTTAGTGCCAAGTTCTTTATTCGCAATGAGTTGCCCAGAAGCAGGTTTACGCTGGAGGTAATTCAAGACCCTGACTCTTTCTGTGGGGTCGACTCGCCGGTTTGGGCCTCACTGCTCAGTGATGTGGAGTAACTGTAATGAAAGCAGTCGAACAATTAGAAAAAGAATACGACGTTGTCATTATTGGTGGCGGTTGGGCCGGCTTGACCCTTGCGCGCCAGATAAGGCGAGGCAGTAAGGAAATCTCAATCCTTGTTGTAGAGGCCAGCGAGGAGTTTCGGGGGAAAGTTGGTGAAGCCACTGTCGAAATGACAGGCCACTATTTTATGAAGCAACTGGGGTTGGTGAACTACCTATACCGTAATCACTTACCTAAAAATGGTCTGCGTTTCTTTTATGACAAGCCTGATCACAGCTTGTCGCTCACAGAAATGAGTGAGCATGGGACTACCAGCATTCCACCGCATCCGGCCTTCCAACTGGATCGGGCCCGCTTGGAAGAAGATCTGGTGGAGATGAATCGCGCAGACGGTATTGAAGTTGTCATGGGGGTGAAGGCCAAGGCACTCAATATAGAACCAGCAGATAAACGACACTCTGTGCTGGTGTCTGCCGGGGATTACAGTTCGGAGATTTCTACACATTGGTTAGTGGACTGTAGTGGTCGAAACCGATTCACCAAAAAGCATAAAAAACTAACCCGGCAGAAAAATGTGCCTGAACACTTCTCTGCTTGGGGGCGTTTCAAGAATATCCAGGATATAGATTCCATGGGTGATGAGGCTTGGAGAAAACGGGCGTTTGGCCGTTTCCTCTCTACCAATCACTTTGCAGGGGATGGCTATTGGGTATGGTTTATCCCTTTGAGTGGTGGCTACACCAGTGTTGGTATCGTTGGAGAAAAGGCTAAATTTGAGAAACCACCTACTAAGCGCGATAGCTTCCTGAATTTCCTGGCGGAATATCGTGCGATTGCGGAGTTGTTGGAGGGTGCGGAGCTTGTGGATTTTGAGGCCTGGGGCCAGCTAGCTTATCGTGCGGACGAATTTATTTTTCCAGATCGTTGGGCAACTTCCGGCTTTGCTTCTATGTTCCTGGACCCGCTATTTAGTGGGGGGGGCGATATGATCGCCCTGTTCAATGATCATATTTCCAAATACATTCTTATGGATCTTTGTGAATCTGACAGAGATAAAGCTCAGGAAGTACTGGATCATCAGTTACCGGTTGCCAACCAAACAGTAAAAGAGTTTTACCAGGGACTTTATGCACATGTGGCTAATGTGTATCCGGTCATTGACTCCGCCGAACTGTGCTCGCCGCTACTGGCTTACAATACTGCGGCCTATTTCTTGGAAATAGCCTGGGATTATATGTCTGGAAATTACCTTGACCAGGAATACTGGCAACGCAAGAGCTACCTGCGTCGCGGCTATATGGCTCTTGAATTAATACTGCAAAAGCAGCTGATAGATACCGCTGAAGTACTCAAGTCCGAGGGGCGCTACTATCGCCGAAATGATGAGGGCTTTTTCGAATCTGGAGCCGATCATTATAAGTATTTTGTTTACTTGATGGGTACCAGTGGCAAAGATGGGTGGCGTATTGATTTAAGGGTCAAGCTCTGGGTGGAGATGTTCCTTAAAGTAATCGAAGCTAAATTGGATCTACCGATGCTTGCCAGTAGGATGGTTGTGCAGCAAAGTATTTTATTGCCGGACCTTTTGGAGAGGCCCAACCTGAATGTTGGGGACAAAGATTGGCTCCTGAATAAAATCTCAGACAAATTATCCGAAATGCTCTCCGAAGAAACCGAGGTCCCGGTTCAGGCTAAGATTAATGAAGATACCTTTCACACTGATATGGTGAACGTTGTGGACCCCTCAGGTGATCTCACTGAAGTTGAGCTTGAAAAGCTTTCTAAGAAAGCCAAGGCACTCTGGGGGCAAACTCAGGAATATATAGCCATGCCGGGTATGGTGCCTGTATTTCTGGCATTTGCTCGTAGCCAGCCTGATAGCATTATGGATTCAGTAATAGACCAGAGGAAAATGCAGGGTATGAATCGAGAAGTCTCTGAAATTAATGTTGTGGAGGCGGTGTGATTCAGGAGTTTTTTAAGGCCAGGGATGGTAAGAGCCTGGCATTTCGCTGGTTACCAGCGGATGATACTGAGACTGCACTAATTTGTATGCACGGTAGTACTTTTAGTAGCCAGTGGTATCTGATGTTTGGACGTATGTTGCACAGGCAGGGGATGACCATTTGTCTACCCGACTGGCGTGGCCATGGCAAAAGTGAAGGCCGTCCAGGTGACCTGGACTATCCAGATCAATTACAAGACGATCTGCATGATTTAATTAATCACCTGAAACAGCGCGGAGTACGTCGTATTATTTTGGGGGGTCACAGTGCAGGTTCTCTTGCGTGCTTAAGATACCTTGGGATATATGGTACCCAGGACATTGTGGGTTTCTTCGCTATTGCTCCGCCATTAACCCAGGCAGAGGAAACCAGGAAGTACGATATTGCTACCTCAGGCCTTGAGTACTTTATCCGTTACTTCCGCAAGAGAAGACATGCACGGCCGATGGCGGGACCTGAGCAACAAAATTTGCCTAAAATAAATCTGTGGAAGTATTGGCTGGCAATGCTCTTTCCTGTTTTCAGGCGGATGGCTGTGCTGAGCTTTCCTCCAGTGGGGTCGGATGCCGGTAACCAGGGTAGAGTTCTTGATTGTAGCTTTAATCTCCTGAGCGCTTATACAATCAAAAGATATACGGATCTGTTTGCCAGTCTGGATATTCCGTGCCACATCACAGTCGGTGAGCATGATGAGGTGGTCGACGCTCATATTCTGTATACAGTGATGAACTGGTATATATCTCCCCAGGTTGAGTCTTGTCTGACCGAGATTCCAAAAGCCACGCATATGTCAGCTATTTCGGCATCGGCCAAACCACTTTCCAGCTGGTTGGATAAGGTAGTTGAGCGTCAGCTGGAGGCAAGCCTGTGAAGCAAATGGTTTACGATGTTCCGGGTGTGGAATCCGTAACTCTGGCAGTTGGAGCAGAGCTTTCCCTACTTAATTTATATCCTGCCAAATACAAAAAGTCAGAAGCTATTCCACTTGTAGATCATGACTCTGTGATTCAGCGAAGTGATCGCAATAGCTTTCATATTAAGCTTGGCAAATCATTCAGTTTGCCCCTTTATCACTTCCTCTTTAATGAACAGTTATATATAGGAAGATGTCTATCTTCTTTTATAGCGGTGGGTGCCGATAAAGTTGATCCTCATTATTTAATCGAACTGGAATACTTTGGTTTTCCGACAGAGCGAAAAAGCCTGCTGAAAAATGTCCATATGCTTTTTCCTGGCGATGAAGTGATGATTAATGCAGAAGAGCTTATTTGGCTGGATGAAACCTTGCCGGAGCAACCGGGTTTACATGCGACTTTGGTGAAACCTCAAGCAAAAGGGGATGTAGTTTACAACCTTCTGCCCAAAGTGGCTACGGACCTGTTTTCTCCTTTCGATCATGTATTTTTTGCCGAAATTTCACAGCAACTACAAGACAATGAAGATTCGGTTCTTGAAATATCCAAAGATAGTCTGCCGAAAAATTTTGGGCTTAATAAAGAAAGGGCTGATGTCTTTAATGGAGCCCACAAGTCCAACGTAGTTGAGGGGGTTGATCTACAAGAATACACCGATCAGATCAATGGCTTAATCAAGTCAAGCTGGGAGGCTTCGGGAAGTAAAGAGTCCCTAGGTTGCTATCTGGCAGAGCAGTTTTACTATCCATTTATTCTGTTCCAGCTCAATACATTAGCTGCTGGAGCTGGTAAGGAAATCAGGGTTGTTGAATCAGCAAATCAGGAAAACAGTGTAGCGCCGGTATTTTCTTTGGACGATGCCCCAATAGTAAATGTCTATGAATCATTTCAAAGGGTGTTCTTTTACGGTAACCAGTGGCTTTCTCGCGTATGGTTTTTTATTCCACCCATGATTAGTGCCAAGATTATTAAACGGCAACAGAAATATTCCGGCGGTGAACAGCATATATGTATATATGCCCTTACTCTGGATTATTTGTTGCGATTCTATCCCTTAAAAGTTGGTAATGTTATTGGAGATTAGGTATGTCTACAGCAGTCGTAGAGAGCAAAGTACAGGAACTCTGTGAGCAGATAGCTCTTATGCTGAATGTTGATTCCGTCGATGCGGATACTCCCATCGCTGAGCTTGGTGTTGATTCACTCAATATTGTTGAAGTGATACTAATTTGTGAACAGCTTTATCCTGGAGTTATGAGTCCTGAAAATCTGGTGTTTGATGAACACACCACTCTTAAAGAAATGGATAACCAATTACTTGAGAATTCTGTCGAGATGTAAATCTCTTATAGGGGGGTAGCCCATGTTAAAGAAAGTGCTAACAATTCTAATAAGCAGCCTTTTTATCGGAAATATTGTTGCCTGGTTTTCAGGGGCAGCTCCCATAGATTTTAAAAAGGTCGCTTATAGTAAATCAGAAACAGAGCAGTTGCAGTTCCTTAAGGCGGAGCTTGAACAGGATCAATCTGACACAGAGTTGATGCTGCAGCTTGGTCAACTGTACAGCTATCACAATGAAATAGATCGAGCAGATGAGTTATTGAGCCTTGCTTACCAGAAAGATCCTGACAATATGCTGGTTAAGGCTGCCTACTTCTCTAATGACGGGAAGCTGGCCGGGGCTATGTTTGATCCCGTTATGGGGATCTACAAGCTCTATCGGCTGCGTAATGCGATGAGCCAAGTGGATGCGGCCGCAGTACAGGCGAACTCTGATTTTAATGTACGCTTGGTTCGTTTACTGACTTTCTCTTTTGTTGGTGAGATCAGCGGTCACTTTGATCGGGTCTTTGAAGATGAAAACTGGTTTAATGCGGTAATTGATGAAGACCCTGCGGCTTTACCTGCTGAGGTCAGGCAGCTGGTATATCTCGCTCTTGCCAATGCCTATTGGGTTAAGGGGCAGGAAGATAGTTCCGAGTTTAGTATAGCCTCTGACTATTTTCAGAAGGCAGAAAGTCTGGCTGACTGTCCCTCGACAATGCAGGATGCTTGCAAGCAATTAAGTCAAATGGTTGTAACCCTGGGCAAAGCCTAATGCTGGTTGAACTTAATAATGTATCTAAACGCTATGCGATGGGTGATGTTTGGGTGGATGCGCTCAAAGAAATCACTCTTTCCCTGGATAAAGGCGAATTTTTAGCTGTTAAAGGCCCGAGTGGCAGCGGAAAGAGCACCTTGCTGAATATTTTGTCTGCACTTGATCAGTGCGATTCCGGCACCGTTCAGGTAGGGGGGGTTAATGTCGGGGCGTTGGGCGAGCACAAGCGCTCGAGGTTCCGCAACCGGCATATTGGCATCGTGTTTCAGTCCTTTAACCTGATACCGGTACTGACCGCTTTGGAAAATGTGATGTATCCACTGACTCTCAGGGGGGTGAAAGATGTAAAGCCGCGGGCTTTACAGGCACTGAAAGATGTCGGTCTAGAAAAGCAGGTTAATCAGAGGCCTACACAACTGTCTGGTGGGCAGATGCAACGGGTAGCCATAGCCCGGGCGATTGTTACACGGCCCGATATTGTGCTGGCTGACGAGCCTACTGCAAATCTGGACTCAAAAACCTCTGAAAATATTATGGCGTTGATACAGAAACTGAATAAGGAGCAGGGTGTCACCTTCGTTATATCCACACACGATAATTATGTGACCAGCCTGGCTTCCAGAGTTATTACTATTCTGGATGGAAAATTAGTGGGAGATAGTCTTGCTGAAAATAGGCAGGCCAATAAATATTCAGAAACTGTTCTTGATGAGTCGGGGGTAGAGGTATGAAGTTATTTGCTCAGCAATATGCTCTGAGATTTTTTGTTATCTTTTTTATTTTAGCCAGCCATCTATCAAAAGTATGGGCTGAAGAATATATACCACCCACTGAGATTCCCCCTGAGAATAGTGAGCGGGCTTTACTGATAGCTGGATTAAATGAAAATTCCACCCCGGAACAAAAAAAAGTTGCCTACTTAGCCGAGCTGGCATTGCTCACTTCCTCGGCTGATACACAAGTGGCACAAGTGGAATTGCTGGAAGAGAAGATCACTCAATTACTGAAGTCACAGGATAATGATTCAGAACTAAGTGCCGCCCTGGGTTCAGCGATCTCGTTTCGATCCAGTTTTTATACAGACCAGCTGGCAAAGCTTTCCTTATTCTCTAGAAGGGGAAATCGCATTATGGATAGAGCTGTTAAACAAGCCCCCTTTGACTTGGGTGCCCGGTTACAGCGCGGCATCAGCTGTGCAAATATGCCGGCGTTCCTTCGTCGAGCCCGCTATGCGGTTGAAGATCTAGAACTGGTTCAGCAACAAATAGGTGGGAAATATGGCGAAGAGTTCCAGGCATTTGTCGAGTTCTACCTGGCGCAGGCCTATAGTCGTAATAAGCAGGCAGAGAAGGCCCGAAGCCTTTGGGCAAAGCTGGCGGGCTCTGAAACCAATTGGGCGCAAAAGTCTCGCCAGGCGCTGGAGAAGTTGTAACCATGACTCTGGGTTGGAAAGTAGCACTGTTAAATATCCTGAGAAATGGACGGCGTAGTCTGATTACTCTGGCAGCAGTTGTATTTGGTTGCACGAGCCTGATTATATTTGGTGGCTTTGTGCAGTCTATGTACGATGGTATGCGTGAGAGTATGATTCGTTCGCAGTTAGGTCATATCCAGGTTTATGCAGAGGGGTTCGATCAGTATGGTAAGGCTGAACCAGAGAAATACCTTATCTCCTCTGCTGACTTAGTAGAGATTAGCGATGTAATTGAAGAGCAAATCCAGGCTTTGGTGGTGGCTCCAAGACTAAATTTTAATGGGCTTCTCAGTGATGGAAAACAGTCTATAGCCATAACGGGGGTTGGTATCGATGCGGAAAAAGAAGTTCTCCTTTCCTCCGCTATACATATTGTTGCAGGAGAGGACCTGTTTCCTGAAGATGCGGCTGCTGCGCACCTTGGAGAGGGGCTGTTTAATTCACTGGATGCTGAAATAGGGGACTATTTGACCTTGTTGGCTAGCACCCAGGATGGGGCGATCAATGCGGTGGATATCCAAATTGCTGGAGTGATTAGCACTGGTGTAAAAGAGCTGGATGATCGTCTACTTCGCGTCAATTTACCTCTTGCCCAGGAGTTGCTTTATACCTCAGATGTAACCAGGCTGGTTGTCCTTTTGGACGATACCAAAATGACCGACAAAGTCGTTGGTGATTTGCAAAGGATATTTCAACAGCAGGGTCTAAAACTGGAAATAAAGAGTTGGTGGGATCTGGCTGGTTATTATCACCAGGTCGTCGGGCTATTCAATGGTGTCTTTGGTTTTATTACAGTTATTGTATTGGTAATTGTGGCTTTAAGTATCTCCAACACCATGCTGATGGCAGTGATGGAGCGCACTCGCGAGATTGGTACTATTCGAGCCATGGGGGGAACCCCCACCCAAGTGGTCGGGTTAATTCTTCTGGAATCCGTATTCCTGGGTATTATCGGTAGTCTTTTAGGTCTACTTGTAGGCGTTCTGGCTGCTAAAGGCATCACCTATGCGGAGTGGATGATGCCGCGCCCACCGGGTAGTACCCAAGATTACCCTATACGGGTATTTGTAGTTTCTGAAATTTTAATCAAAACCTTTGTCTTGGGATTTTTCATCTCTTTGGTTTCCAGTATTTATCCTGCCGTGAAAGCATCCAGAATACCCGTAGTGAATGCTCTGAGGTTTACCTGATGTTAATGCGAGCTATCCAGTGACGTGAGGCTTAGAAAGAGTATTGTGATGGAAAAATATCGCTTTGGTTTTTGGATTGTGTTTTTGCTTGCTTTCAGTCTATCGTCAAAAGCTGAAGTGACAGCGGAATACCTGGTAAATCGACTGGATGAGGTCAGGGGCTATAGGGATCAAGGATTTGTATTCGATATCACTAATATCAGCTACAAAAAAGATAAAGAGCCCCGAACAAATACGCTCAGTGTTAAAGTCTTCAATGATAAATCCCTGATTCGTTTCGAGTCACCCGCCCGAGAAAGGGGCCGGACAATGTTGAAAGAAGACTCCAATATGTGGCTCTATATTCCGGGGACCCGCCGTATTATCCGAATAGCGCCTTCGCAGCGTTTAATTGGGGAGACCAGTAATGGAGATGTAGTGGGCACTAACTTCTCCAGGGACTACCGTGCAAAAATTGTTGGTGAGGAATCAGTCGAAGAGCAGGAGTATTGGTTGTTGGAGTTAACTTCGACTGCTTCCGGCGTAGCATATACCAAAGTAAAGGTATGGATGGCAAAAGCCGACGGCCATCAACCGTTAAAAAGTGAGTTTTATTCCCGCTCCGACCGCCTCTTGAAAACAGCATTTTACAAAGAGTATAAAAAGTACTCTGGCGAATTGAAAGTACACAAGATTTTGTTAGTTGATGCACTGATGCAGGATAACTATACCTGGATGAAGTTTGATAATTACCAGCTTGAAGCGCTAGATCCGGCTATTTTTCAAAAGGCTTCTCTGGGTAGGCTGAATTAAAAGAAGTAAAGATCATGGCAAATCCTAGCTTGGTCCGGCAAAAGCTGGCTATTTTTTTGTGTATTGCTTCACTACCTCCCTTAGTCATTGCACAGGAGTATGAAGATCCGTTTTCAACCGAATCTTCCGAAGCCAATCTGGCGGGTGAGCTCGGTAGTGATATGTTGGAAAATTCTGCTTCATGGAACTTTGATGTCTCTGCTATTGCCTACCACCAGCAAAATAGCGTTAGGGACAATCAATACTTTAATCCTGGAGGGTTGGTTTTTCGTGAAAGGGAGTCCCAACTGGCATTGGATTTAAGTGGCCAGTTTTCTACCGGTTCTTATTTTTCCGCTTATACACGTTTAGCTCTCGTAGGGGACTATCGAGTAGATGAATCAGGAGGTGCTTCTGATGAGTTCAGCCACTACTTATTAGAAGGCTATTTATCCTCCTATTCCTCTAATCGACGATTTGGAGTGAATGTTGGGCGCATGAAGCCACAGTGGAGCAATGGCTACAACTGGTCACCCGCAAATTTACTCAAGCCCGTTTATGATCGCCCAAACCTGGATACCGATGACCTGACCCAACAACAAGGGTGGGATATGGTTCATCTGGATTTTCGCTACGGGGATTGGAATACGGGTTTCTACTTTGCTGAAGTGGAAGATACCTTGGACCGAAATCTGGACCTTCCATTTGGCGATAGTGATTATCAGTATGCGTTGGTTTTCAACCGAGAGGGGGACCTGGATACTCGTCTGGTATTACACCAGCTAGAAGGTGGGGATATTAATGTTGCCCTTGGATTAAGTGCACTAGCTGACGATAATATCACTCTAAGGTTTGAGGGCGCCTGGGAGCACCAGCGGGAGCTAGCACTGGCAGGTGATATGCAATACGCCGACCTGCAGGATCTCGGTTACTTGAAAGCGGTTCTCGGCACCCAAGTAAGCTTAAATGATGGTTGGGATATTACGGCAGAATATCTGTATAACGAGCATGGTTATACAGCGGAAGAGTGGGATCAGGTAATTGAGCAAATAGATGTGGCTAAGCTGAATCTCACTCAGTCAGGCTTTTCCCTGACAAGCCTACAATCAACAGAGGCGCACACAGCTTTTAATTTCCTGATTGATAGCTTTGGCTTGTTATCTGTGGGGCAGCTACGACGGGAATATCTGTTTTTTATGTGGGGCAATACGCGTGTAGAGCGTAAATTCCAATATCGTCAAAGCATCCAATATAATATTGACGATCAGAGTCAATACCACAATCTGGAATTTATCCAGAATTGGACAGAACATTTCAGTACAAGGCTTCAGGCTCAAGTATTTTCCGGCTGTGATAACTGTGAATTTGGTCTGATTCCCAGTGAGCATCTACTGCGATTGAGTTTCTATTACGATTTCTAGTTTTTTTATACTAGAGGATGTATAAATGGAATAGCAAAGTGTTCTCTGATACTTATATAGAATTAACAGGTCTATTTAGCTCAAAGTATTTAATAGTTTCCAGTAAGTAGTACTTCATATTTTTTTGCTTTTTCGAGATTGCCAGATTCACGATGAATAGAGATTATTGCCTGCAATATATCTGGTGAGGATGGGAACTGATCCAATCCTTTTTCAAGTACTGAAAGTGCCTGCAATGGTTCTTTGGCCGAGTGTAAGGCAATAGCATATACGTAGATATAACGACTATTGGTTTCCTGGGCTTCTGCAGCTTGTTGCAAAAAGTTAATTGCCTCTGAGTGGCGGCTCTGCCGTATCAAAGATAGCCCCAAGGAGTGCTGAACTGCCGCTTTGCTTTCGGCTCGATTCAGGCCTTGCCGCAGTAGTTTCTCAGCCTCCTCCTCACGCTCCTCAACTCGATACAGGTCCGCCAGATTCACGTAGGCAGGGACATAATAGGGGGCACTCTTAATTGCTCGCCGAAAAAAAACTTCTGCCTGGCTGGAATTACCTCTCTGTCTGTGTAGTTCGCCCAGGTTGACCAGGGATTCTGGGCGATCACTATTAAATAACTCTGAGGCGGTGTACTCCTTAAGTGCTGTGTAAAACTGCTTCTGAACCGGGCCTGGGTAATTATTTAGGGGCAATGATCCCAGTGCATTGGCGGCTAACGAGCGTGTTACGCGTTCACGCTCAAAGAGAAGGGGAATGCCCAGTGCCGGGCGAAATTGTGCTGGTACTCTATCCAGTGATTGGGCTAGAGCCAAACTGAGAAGCGGTTCGTTACCTTGCGCTATTGCCTGCAATAGCTGGGCGGAATGACGTGTGAAATACTGGGGGAGTAGGGTTACTGCGGTCGCCCTCGCAATTGCTGGCTGTGTGGAATCTGTAATTAGCTGGCTTAGTTTTTTCTCCCCATCGATTGCTTGGAAAAATCCTGCGTGAAGCGCTTCGCCGTAATGAGACTTGTCGGGGGCACCAAACTTTCTGCGCAGTACATCAGTTGCCCATTGGTTGGTTTGTTCCTGGTGGCAGCTGAGGCAGGCATTGGGTGTGTTTAACTTATCAGAAAGGTCTGGCCTTGGGATTCGAAAACTATGATCCCGACGGCTATCTACCTGCATATAGTTTTTTGATGGCATATGACAATTGACGCATCTTGCACCGGAGCTATTAACAGGGTGAAGGTGGTGATCGACTTGCGCAAATTTTTCCGGGAGGTGGCACTGGGAACAGACACCATCGCTACTACTGCGCAGCTGTAAGCTATGTGGTTCATGGCAATTGCTACAGGTAACTCCTGCTGCATACATTTTACTCTGCAGGAATGAACCGTAAACATAGACTTCCTCGTTAATTTGACCATCTATATGATAGAGCGGCGGTAGCAGCAGGGCGGGATTATAGTGATCCAGAAATTGGCTGCCAGCTTTTGCGCCAGGAAAGAAAGTAGTGCGCCTGGAGTGACACTGGGCACAGGTTTGTAGCTCTTGATTTTTTTTGGATACCTTATTTTTGGCAATGCCACTTTCATGGTCCATTTCCCAATTGGTCGCACTGACCGAATGCAGTTCAACAGGAAATCCAAAATTTTTGATCTTTAACTGCTTGTTCTCAGCCCATTCTAGATGTTTGGATGCTGACCCGTGGCAGGACTCACAAGCAACATTGATTTCGGACCAGCTGGTTTTAAAGCTATCGGTATTTAGGTCGTAATTTTTTTGTAGTTTTGTGGAGTGGCAATCCGCACACATAAAATTCCAATTTTGATTGATGCCGCTCCAGTGTAGGGAGTGCTTATGTGAGATCTTCTCATCTGGATATAGGTGGAACCATCGCTGCCCCCCCTCTGCCTTGGACCGACTATCCCACGCAATACTGAGTGCCTGGAGGCGTCCGCCGGGAGACTGAATCAAGTATTGTTGCAGTGGTACTGCGCCAAATGTATAGGCAATAGGAAAATCTTTTAGCTCGCCGTTGGCCCCATCAGTATTGACGTAATAGTCCCCTTTCTTTTTATAGAAGGTGGAAGTAATACCCTCATAGGTAAAAGTTGACTGATTAAAATCGCCGAGGATACTCCCTTCATTCGCTTCCTGCATTGCAAAAGCATGGTGGGAACTTTGCCAGGCGCTGGTCTCTTCCTTATGGCAGTGAGCGCAAAATTTAGACCCTACATAAGTCGTTTCTTTATGCGCAGCTTGATCTATCTGCTGATTATGAGTTGTGGAGGTATCGAGGTTTTTAACCTTATCTACTTTGGACATACTGCGATCATTCGGCCCACAAGCAATCAGAGCTTGAAGACTCAAGAGCACGACAAGTCGGGAAATACCGCTGACTATATTTATCATAATTCTTGCGTAGTCCTGAATAACCCAGTTCGGCTCTGGGATTGCTAAAGCAAGATTAGTTCATTCGCCGCCAAAGAGTAACGTTTAACCATTAGGGTGGTTTGTGGGTATGGTCAGGATTCAAGCGTATCTGTTTGCATATGGCTTACTCGTGTCAGCATATGCCTGCTTTGCTAACGAACGTGGTAGTGCGCCACTTCCTTCATGGAATAGTACTGCTGCAAAGTCCGCTATCGTAACATTCATCGATAAGGTCACTCAGGAAGGTAGCGCAGATTTCATCCCTCCTGAACAACGTATAGCCGTATTTGATAACGATGGAACCTTATGGGCAGAAAAGCCAGCCTACTTTCAGCTGCTCTTTGCTATGGATGAAGTAAAGCGGTTGGCACCGGAACACCCTGAATGGAAGTCGGAGCAGCCTTTTGCGACGATTCTCAACGATGACATGATCACCTTGTTGGCACAGGGAAGAACCGGTTTGGAGAAAATGATCGGTGCGACTCATGCCGATATGACCAGAGAAGAATTTAATAAAGTTGTTGCTTCCTGGCTTAATACAGCCAGAAATCCGCTCACAGGAAAGCACTACATTGCTATGTATTACCAGCCAATGCGAGAGCTATTAAATTTCCTGCGCTCGAAAGGATTTAAAACTTATATAGTTTCTGGAGGTGGCGCAGATTTTATCCGTGTGTTTTCTGAACAGCTATACGGTATTCCTCCAGAGCAGGTTGTTGGTAGCCGACTGAAAGCCCGCTATGAGGATGGTGATGGCAAGCCGCGTGTTATCACTACTGATGATGTCGAATTTGTGAATGATAAAGAAGGCAAACCTATCGGTATTAGCCAGATGATTGGCCGCCGTCCGATTTTTGCCGCTGGAAACTCCGATGGGGACCTGCAGATGTTGGAGTGGGTAACATCAGGCCCTGGGCCGCGTTTTGGGATGTTGATTCATCATACCGATGCAAAAAGGGAGTGGGCTTATGATCGCAATTCCAGGGTGGGACGCTTGGATAAAGCGCTAAAAGCTGCGAAACCCAATGGCTGGACGGTTGTAGATATGGCCAAGGACTGGAAGGTGATATTTCCCGTCGTACAAACCGCCGAAAAAGAGGACAGAAACGGTGAAAAAGTACATGCGCCAAATTAATCAAATCTTTCGCCAGGGAAGCATATCGAGCAGTGTTGGTATAGCAGGCACCAATGGGTAAAGACTTGTCTAATCTTGCTGTATTACCCCTCAAAGAAAGTGCAAGATTTGAACTCTGGCACCAATAACAGGGGTCATATTCTGGATATCAGGCAAGGTACTTTTGTTTTGATATGAGCCCGCAAAGCGAGTGATGAGGTCCGTCATGTATTCACTTTTCCTGCTGTCGCGACGAGTAGCAGTGGCTATTGGTTTACTTTGCTGTCTTCAGTGGCAAGTTAATGCTCAGCCTCAGCCTCAGCCTCAGCCTCAGCCTCAGCCTCAGCCTCAGCCTCAGCCTCAGCCTCAGCCTCAGCCTCAGCCTCAGCCCCAACTCGGAGAACAAGAGCAACTTGAAAAACAACCGGAGAGCCCTGCTCAAGCTCAGTCCCAGCAAGGTAAACCCCAACCTCAAATGCCAGAAAAACCAAATATCCTGGTGATCTGGGGAGATGATATCGGTATCTGGAATATCAGCTTTAACAGTCGCGGCATGATGGGGTACGCGACCCCAAATATCGATCGGTTGGCAGTTGAAGGGTTGTCATTTACCGATTACTACGGCCAGCAATCTTGTACTGCTGGGCGTGCAGCTTTCCTGGCAGGCAACGTTCCGGTGCGAACTGGAATGACCAAAGTAGGACTCCCGGGAGCCAAAGAGGGATGGCAAAAGAGTGATGCGACAATCGCTACGGTGATGAAAAGCCTTGGATATGTTACAGGGCAGTTCGGCAAGAATCACCAAGGTGACCTGGATGAGCACCTGCCGACTAATCACGGCTTTGACGAATTTTTTGGAAATCTCTATCACCTCAATGCGGAGGAAGAGCCGGAAAATCGTGACTATCCCAAAGATCCAGAGTTCCGCAAAAAGTTTGGTCCTCGTGGAGTCATAAAGTCCTTCGCTAGGGGCACTATTGAAGATACCGGCCCACTGACCAAGAAACGGATGGAAACCATTGATGATGAGACTCTTGCTGCGGCCATAGACTTTATCGAGCGTGCTCACCAGGACGGAAAGCCATTCTTTGTGTGGTGGAATGCCACCCGAATGCACTTTCGCACTCATGTACGGGAGGAGCATACAAATCTGGCGGGCCCGAACAGTAATGAATATATGGACGGTATGGTGGAGCACGATATCCTGGTAGGGAAGTTACTCAGCCTGCTGGATCACCTGCAAATTGCCGATAATACCATCGTGTTCTATTCAACCGATAACGGTCCTCATTTCAATACATGGCCTGATGCAGCGACTACCCCCTTCCGCAGTGAAAAGAACTCAAACTGGGAGGGGGCCTATCGGGTCCCTGCCTTTGTACGCTGGCCGGGTAAATTCCCGGCAGGAACCACATTAACCGGTATTGTTTCACATGAAGACTGGTTGCCTACTCTGGCTGCTGCAGGTGGAAATCCCAATATTAAAGAGCAATTAAAGTCAGGGGTGGAGCTGGAAGGTCGGCAATATCGAAACTATGTCGATGGTTACAATATGATGGATTACTTCACCGGCAAGGCAAAGCTATCACCTCGCAAGGAATTTATCTATGTGAACGACGATGGACAGATAGTAGCCATGCGTTATGAACCCTGGAAGGCCATTTTCCTGGAAAACCGCGGAAAGGGTTTTGAAGTCTGGCGTGAACCTTTTACGGAATTGCGGGTTCCTCTTCTATTTAACCTGCGTCAGGACCCTTTCGAAAAAGCGCAGCATAACTCCAATACCTATAACGATTGGTTTATTGACAGAGCTTTTGTGCTGGTGCCGATGCAGCAGCTCGCTGCCAAATTCTTACAAACGATGAAGGAGTACCCTCCCAGTCAAGTACCGGGGTCTTTTAACCTGGATAAAGTACAAAAGCAACTCGAAGCGGGTGCCGCAGGAAGTAACTGACTTTTCCGAAAACACTCTGGCTAAAGAGCAAAGTATGAAAAAACTACATATAGCACTGTCCACTGATAGAATTGAGGAAACAGTACAAGATTATAGTACTCGCCTAAACTGCGCCCCATGCTCTTATGTTGCTGGTGAATATGCTTTATGGCGCACCGACTCACTGAACCTATCTGTCCGCAAAGACCCAAAGTGCAGACCTGGGACTCTTAGGCACTTGGGATGGGAAGATCCGGCTGCAACCGCTTTTACCCAAGAAAAGGATGTTAATGGTATCACTTGGGAGCACTTTAATGCTCAACAGCAGGCGGATGAAATTAATAATGCCTGGAGTAGTGCTAATTATCATCCAAACAAGTAATTAATTCACGAATTTGATTAGTATTTAAATTATATTAAGAATGTTGAAAATTTAAACCAAATTATTGCTGAATGTCTAATTAAACAGACCTACCCTATAAGTCTGTGTAAAATTTGTTCGCCTTATAAATTTTGTAGGCTATGGATAAAGGATGAACAGTTAATCTTTAACTATATATAAGATCTTAAGCTTGATACAATCCTTCTTTTATCATTAAGAAGTATATCGGATGTTTGCTAGAAAAAAGGGGATAGGGGGGCAGTTTGCCTGCCTTCTTTTGGGGTTGTTGGCAACTAATCAGAGCTGGGCTTTTAAGTTAAAGAGTCATGTATTTGTTGGTCAACAAGTAATCAATGATCTTGCTGATGATGGCAAGCTGACTTTTGAAATCAATAATAATTACTATGATATCGATGTTCCAGATGATGTTTCTTCAGCGATCCTGAAGAATCAGTCCGCTTATCTGCTTGGCAATATAGGGCCTGATGCTTCTCCCGATTTTGTAGTTGGGCAGACCAGCGTTCACCCTGGAGCACTGGATAAAAATGAGGCTGGTGATGCGATAGTTCAAGAGGATAGCACGCGTTATAACACAGACGATTGGCTAAAGTACTTGCTGACCCAGAAGGACACCTCTAATATAGGAAAAGCTTATATCTATGGATACCTCGGGCATGCCTCAGCGGATGTATTCGCTCACACCTATGTAAACCAGTACTCGGGTGATATTTTTGCTATTTTTGATGGTGAAAGTTTAAATGAAAAGCGCCATATAGCTCTTGAATCTTACATTGATTCTAGGGTGCCTGTGTTACGCGACTATCTGGGTAAAGCACTTGGTGAGCCCCACCAGAGAATTGACTTGAATGATGATGAACTGTTCGAGTTTCTTCGAGACAAGCTTATTTATGCGGATATCCCTACGGATCAATACGGGAAAAACCCGATGGCTTCTCACTTGGCTTCGATTTCGAAGTTTAGAGAACAGCTCTATCGGCAGGCAACAGATGCTGATGGCTATTGGCACGCCATTGATGTTTGGGTAGTTCAGTACTTGATCGAATATTATACTGGTTATAATGTGCCAGAATCACTTGCCAGTGATCTTGTAGATATTGGCAATGACCTTATCGATGAGGCCAATGTCGCAGTAGATAAGCTTCAGTCGATCAATAATAAAATCCTTAGTTATAAGCGGGACTTTGATGATTTTGGATTTTATTCGGTAACTTCTGCGCTGGATAAAGTTCAGTCTTCTCACTCTAATCTAACCAATAAGAAGCAAGAGCTTGAAAAGGCTTTATTAGACTGGCGTAGTGAGGTGGCTATTAATGGCTGCGAATTCGCAATTAAATCAATTGATCCCACTGGCTTGGTTGATAAGGCAATTGATCTTGATCCAATTGCTAATATGTTGGGCGTCGATAGTTTAGAGGACTTAATAAAGTTAGCTACGGATCCTGGAAGCTGGTTTAATGGTGATGGAGAGGATCATTGGTATCAAGATGCTCGAGGAATATCAGCGTATCAACTTCACTCTGATTTCTATTTAAATGAATGGGCTAATGACTTAAAAAATGAGATAGATAATATAGAGTTGACGCATCCAAGCGCCCAAGTGAGAAAGAAAAAGTATTTAAATCATTATAATTTTATGGTTGATGGTGTTACAAATGTTTTGGGGTTGGCGCGAAAGAATACTCAGGCACCATTTATTCCTATTGCAACAAGTAACATTTTTATCCCTATTGTCAATGATAAAAAATATGATTGGAGGGTTCGCCTAAGTATCGATCACAATGTTGTAGATCATTTTTGGGTTCGTGAGGCGGAATCAGAAAAAATGATAATCAGTATGCAGGCTGATAAGCTCATCTCAGATGATGTAGGTGTTTGCGAAAACCTGTCAAAGATGGTTTATTCGGCTGACTATGCAGCCCTTGATGCCATTCATAAACTTGAGGATGAAGTTAATGATTTGGCCGAAAAGAATATTAAGGACGTTAAGGCCGCTTACGAAAAAATGAAGGAGGCTGAGGATCACTTGTATGCGATTCAAGATGCTGCGGTGGATTTGATGCAGCTTCTGAATAGCAATATGAGTCCAATTCAATCAATATTCGAGATGTGGCAGTCGAGTGTTGATGTTGCAATGACAGAATATACTCGTACTACGGCTACCATGATGGTAAATACCATGAATAAAAATGCCAGTAGCGTGGATCCTTTGTCGGATTGGGTGTCGTGCTATGGTCCTACCTTCATCGGTGTACCGTCCCAGGCCTGTGATATCTGGAAGAACACCAGTGGTATGATCGATGCGCTCTCAGATGTTTTAGATATTCTTGAGAATGCTCCAATACCTGGAACCTTGGTTGATGCCAGAGAAGAGCTCCGAAAGGCAATTGATGGGTTAAAGGGGGAGGTAAAGGAGTATGCGATTGAAGAGGTGGAAGATGTGCTGCCCACCGAATTCAAGGAGTTACTCGACCTGCTTGATGCACCCATGACCGATACTGCGCTGAATACCTGGTATTCGAAAAATGAATCCAATACTCAGCATTTGGTTAAAATCCCAGATATGGCTTATCGAGTCACAGCAGAGATGCGCCTGGATGGTAATGGCGACTACAGTGTGAGTGAGTATCCGGTAGTAGCAAATGCCATTACTTTGGCGAAGCTAGCCTTGCTGGATACGGAGGGGCTGAAAGCATTAGCCAGGACTCAAGGTTTGAGCGAGTCTATTTTTAATGGGTTAAGCGCTGATAATCTTGTTGCTGGTGCCTTCAAAAGCATCGACGGTAATCATCAATGGATGTTGTGTGCACCACCGTTACCAAGATCTATTGGGAGTGAAGACAAATACCGTTTCTTTGATAACTTCTCTACATCATCAGGTTTTGTGCTATGGAAAGACTGGCGTGCAAAAAATGATTTGTTTGATGGTTTGTTTAAGGGACCGTTAACCGCTGGAGTAACCAATCCTACTGTGATAGGTTTTGATTGGATTCTTGATGCCGGCTCTTCTTACAGAACACTGAATGAGAGCTTCCCATATCCAGATCGTCAATGCGCCATGCCCTAATAAGGTTGACCTATTTTGTACCACCTTATTGGTGGGCCGAGGAGCGTAGGATAGAAAGGCCCCTAAGAGAATTTTTCTAATGGGGCCTTTCTATTAAATCTTATCTATTTTATTTAGGCAGGAATTGCCTGCCTAAATACCTTTAAAATTTTTTTCAAAAAGTACATTTATTTTCTTGTTAGCTCTAAGTGTATTGATAATCAGATCGATATAATTGGTTTGGCGCTAATTGCTAATAAAGTTTAGGAGCACTCTTATGTGAGTAATAGATGGGCAAAATTAGTAGTTTTTGAAGTGGTGCCAATTATCACTCTGACAAGTAGTGATTGTTGGCATTGAGTGCTAAATACGCAATAAATTCTATAATCCCTGCGCATTCAACTGACTTAGACTGCGAGACAAAATGTCCGCCCGGCAAACTGATAATCTCCAAGGACTCAAATAGAAAACTCAAAGTTTTAATTAACCTCTTTGACTACTAAATAGTCATTCACAGGGCGGATATAAACCGCAGCTATGCTGAATTTTCGAATTGGTGTGTCTATTTCTGTAATATTTGTAAATCGTTGTTTTAGTATATCTGTATTCGTTTGCTTCAATGACTGAAAAAGCTGCTGAAATTTTTCGTCTGTGTCATAACCATTGAAGCCTGAGAAGTTGACTATCAATCGGCTTACGAAATTGGGTTTCATAATCCAAACTGGCAGCCATTTAGAAAATCTGGATATGGCTGATGGTGGTGAGACAAAGCTAACAATAAAGACAATCTCTTTTACTCTATTCTCTGTTAATTGACATGGCTCATAGGCTAACCTGCCGGAATAGAACTCCGTAACCAGGAAAAGGATTTCTTCCTTTGTCAATTTTTCTAGTGATACTGCTTGTTCTGAGTAGTCTTGCCCTTCTAATTCTGGGAGAGAAATTGCCTCGTAATTTAGTGTCTTGGGGAGTGCTTTTATCAGGTCGTTAAATAAGATGTCAGTGCCATCCAGGCCAGGTAGAAATACAAGTTTCAAAGTCACCACCTCAGAATACTGAACTGTTTTTACCGATAGAAATATGTCTGGGCATTTCAGTTTAGGGTTGCTACTTATTAATAGGGATGCTTGTGTGCATATATAATCTGGATATATTCAATTTTTGAATAATTATTACAGTTGTGGGTGGTTTCGAGAAGTTAAAAAGTATATTTTTTAACTTAGAGATGATAAATTACGTGTCATTTGTTTTATTGCAAACATAAGAGGTCGACCATGTTGTTTAAGGTTTTTTCCGTATTCGATTGGAAATCGATAATACTTTAATCGAAGATGTCAACTTAAGTGGGTGGTATTTGGTATTTTAGTTCCAGGTGAGGCAGTATTTCAGGCTGCTTTTGAGTGGTAGTGAGAACAATAACTTTGAGTTGGTAGTAGATTTGTTGTCGTTTTTGTTGGTGAGTATTTTTACACTTTAAAAAGAAAGATGAATATTAGAATTGTTTCGTTAGTAAAAGTGGTTTTAATTGGTTGTTTGTTGAGTGGGGCTGGAAAAATTTGGGCTGAGGAGGAAGTTGCAACCTCACCTGTACCAGAATGGGTAACAAATGTAGTTATTCCTGAAGTAAGTAAGACTCCAAATGGCAAAATTCAGAATGGAGTTCATTACTTGCTGTTAGATACACAAGTTAAAGTGGGTGAGGAGAAGGCGCCGGATTATTTCTTCCGGATGGCTGAAAACATTATTAATCAAGAGGGAGTAGATGAGAGTTCGCAGATTAGCATTAACTATGATCCTGTCTATCAAAAAGTAGTTCTGCACTCTATTAATGTTATACGAAATGGAGAAGTGTTAAATAAAATCAATACAGCGCGTATGGATTACATACAGCGTGAAGAAGAAATGAGTGAATTGATTTATAGTGGCCAAATAACATTAAATATTCTTCTGGATGACATTAGGGTAGGGGATGTTGTAGAGTATAGCTATACTCGCTCGGGAATGAACCCTGTCTATCAAGGGCTATTTGCTTATAGTTTCAATCTTAACTGGTCTGTTCCATTAGAAAGTCATTTTCTTCGCATACTTTGGGAAAAGCCAAATCCTCTCCAGTACTCGATCGTAAATAGTGATTTAGAATTAAAACGACGGAATCTAGGTGATGCCAATGAGTTTATTTTACAGGATAGTAAAATTGACCCTTTGAAGTCTGATGATGATACCCCCTCCTGGTTTAGTCCATGGGGGGCTGTTTACTTTAGTGAGTCTGAGACATGGGAAGATGTTGGTATTTGGGGGAGAGGGTTGTATGAGGATGTATATCATATTAATGAAGATATCTCGAAGCTAGCAGATAATATAAAATCAAACTCATCAGATAAGGGTTCCCAGATATCGGCTGCACTAAAGTTTGTTCAGGATGAGGTGCGTTATTTAGGAATAGAGTTGGGGGAAAATTCGCATAAGCCCAGATTGGCGAGTGAGACATTAAGAAACCGCTATGGTGACTGTAAAGATAAAACCGTACTATTTCTTACTCTACTAAAAGAGTTAGGAGTTATAGGTTATCCTGCGTTAGTTAATACGGAGTCAAAGTTAAAGAATAAAATCCCTAGTGTCAGATCCTTTGATCATGTCATTACCTATTTTGAGTTTGAGGGTAAAGAGTACTGGGTAGACCCGACTAGAAGCTATCAGCATGGTGCTTTAGATACAATCCACCAACCAGACTATGGAAAAGCACTCGTACTAAGACCTGGCGTCGATAACTTAACAGAAATGCACCCGACTTTTGCAAAATTTGGTGTGTTTGTAAAGGATGAGTTCAATATTCCTACTGAAGGCTCTGTAGCATTTAAGTCAAAGACTGTTAATTATGGATGGAATGCTGAAAGACAAAGGCGAGGTTTGGCGAGTAATGGGCGAGACTCAATTCAGAATGGATATCTGGAATTTTTTGAAGGCTATTATCCTGGTATTGAAGTTGAAACTATAGTTGAATTTGAAGATGATCTTGAGAGGAATATTTTTTCTTATACCGAGCAATATAGGATTGAAGAGTTCTGGGAGAATAAGCCTGAAAGAGAGCGGTATGAAGTTGATTTTTATGCAAATATTGTCAGTTCGGCGATTTCAAAATATGATGATAGGAATAGGCGGCACCCTCTAGAATTATTGTATCCGGAGCTAATCGAGCAGATCATCGAAGTCAACTTTGAAGGGGATGATTGGTCCTTTGATAATGAGTTTTTTGAGGAAGATAACAAATTTTTCCACTTCAAGAATACCGTTGATTATCAGGAAGCCACTAAAAAACTGAGGTTAGAGTATTCATACCAAAGCAAGATTGATCATGTTAAGGCTGAAGATTACAAGTCTTACATTGAGGCAATTGAAAGGGTAGAAAATCACTTGAGCTATGGTGTCTACAAACGGTATACAAATTCTTCTATAGTAAATGAGGGCGAAGGGGGGTTGGTGTCTCAGTTGTCTGTCGCCACATTTATTTATATATATGCATCTTTCTATGTGCTGCTTATTTTTATGTGGCGTTATGAAAGATGGAAAAATCCAGTTAAACAAGACGCGATTTATTACCCAGTTTCTCTAGGTAAGTTGATAGCGATGTGGATTTTTACTTTTGGATTATTTGGTGTCTATTGGTTCTATAGGAATTTTAAGTATATTCGGGTACAGGAGAACAGCGCAATCATGCCGGTTGCCAGAGGGATATTTAACGAATTTTGGTATTTCCCCCTTTGGAACAATCTAAAAGAGGATAGCGTAAACCGTTTTGGTGTTTCTCACTTGCCTGGTAAAAAATTGGCAATCCTATTGGCTATAATCTTTCTAGTCTCGTCGATTTTAGGACATATTACAGATTACGTCTTGCTATCCTTGCTGATAAGTGCATTAGCTATATTGCCTCTAGCAAATTATATGATTTTTGTTAATGGTGCCAAATCATCTGCAGAGATAAATAATTCCCGTTGGGGTATTAGGCATGTTCTATTGATTTTACTTGGCCTACCTCTATATGTGATTCAAATAGGAGGCGAAGTTGGGTTGACTCCGAGCGAAGCGGTAATAGATGGCAGCGAAATTTCGGCTGATAACATTAAGTTTATGCAAAGACAGGGGATAATAAAACCAAAAGATGAAGTTGAATATTTTTATAGTGATGCCCTTTTATTTGTGAGAGATGATGGGAACGGCTTCACTCAACGTCATGTATTTTCTTATTGGAAAGAGGAAGGGGTATTACAGAAAGAAGTGGCGACTTATGACAAAGTAGAAGATATCCAGGTTGAATGGGGGGGCTTGGAGGATAATACCACGGTCACCATCCTTAGGAAGGATGGTAGTGACTTCATCCTCTATGTTTCTGGCGTAGATGGTAGGGATAAACTATTTGTCAATGCCCTGAAAGCACAATGGCAGTCTATTCAGTAATTATTTTTTAACGAAAAGGTGGTAGATAGCTTTAAGTTTAAGAGGCTGGCCGCTATCTATCCCGGTTTAAGGGTTCGGACATTGCTGACCTCAAATTAGGAATAAACAAATGATTACAACCATTGATATCGGTATACCTAATGCCCTTGCATTCAAAATATCTGGAGATATTACTGAAAGTGATATTTCTGAGGCATTTGACCAGATGAAAGCCCTTGGGGAGAAATATGAAAAGATCACAATTTACGAAGAAATAGAGTCATTCGATGGCCTGGAGTTTTCGGCAGTTGTAGAGAAGTTCAAGTACCTATTTGAGGTTGGCATCTCAAATATATGTGCCGTGGCGATTTTGACTGATAAAGAGTGGCTTAAGAAAGTTGTAGGTGTTGAGGATAAGCTGTTTCGAGGTATTGATATGAAGTGCTTTTCTCCAAACCAGCACACAGATGCGGTACATTTTTTAATGCAGTATGCACCTACTGATGATTAATTTATAGCTTAGTTTTCATTCTTGTAAGACGGTGAGTTTATGTCAGAGGCATTAGAATTGGCAAAATATTACTTTGACCTTTCAAATCAGAGTAATTTTGTCGAGATAGAAAATCTATTTGATCAGTCTTCCACATTCTGTGCGCGAGATGGCGCACTCTATCTGGGTGTGAAAGATATTATGGTGATGCAAAGGGTCCATCATGGCTCTTATAGCAAGTTAGAATGGATTGTAAATATAGTGGAGGAGGTTAAACCCGGCATTATTCGTTTTGATTTTGACTTTGAGGGCACTACTCAAGAGGGTGAAACTGTCAAAATGTCTGGCGTAGAGTTTGTAATTGTCGATAGGGGAATCATTCGACATATAGATGTTCGAAGCCAGTAAGATTGCGATCTACTGAGGTTCACGGTAGGTTGTTATGCTAACGATATTAATAATGAGGATAATCCGGAATGGCTATGGTTGTTGAGCAGATTGAAGGTTTTGATCTTGTGGGGCTTAGTACAAGAACCAAGAATGCCAATGAGGCAGATCCGGGCACTGCAAAGATTACCCCCCTTTGGGATAAGTTTGGCGCAGAAGCCGCACCAAAATTGCGTGGCACTCCCAAGGTGTATGGTGTGTATACCAACTATGAGTCAGACCACACGGGCTTGTTTGATGTCTTTGCCTGCTCCGACATGCTTTCTACGGAGATGTCAGAAGACTTTAAAACAGTTCATATAGAGCCAGGCAAGTACCTTGTATTTGGCGCACAGGGTGAGATGCCCCAGGCAGTTATCGATCTCTGGGGGGAAGTGTGGGGTCATTTCTCAGCACCGGACTGCCCTCATGAGCGAGCTTACACTACTGATTTTGAGCACTATGCAAGCCCTAACGAAGTTAAGATTGCTATTTCTATCAAATAGTAATGCAATCTTTTCGATGCTTACTGCGGCGAGTACCAGATTGGTGAGCTGAAGGCGCGCCCTTGCTGAATGAGGGGCACCTTCTCGTCCATATCAATGCCAAAACGCACCTTATCGTAGAGCGTCCAGCGAGGTGTCGGTATTTCAAGGGCGCGCAGATAGTAGACAGCGCTTTGCTTGGGGTTAAACTCCGGGTCTTTGAAAAGCCCAATCAGCTGGGGTTCGCCAATAGTGTTCGAGTATTTGGCTGTGTCCAGATCAACGGTGTTGCCTACAGGTGGAATCTTACCGGCACTGTCTATTTTGCGCCCACCGGACCACTTTACATTAAAGATCTTTTCCCTGGTGAGCCCGTTGTCATCCAGCCAACCTTTAATGATTTGTACTCGGTCTAAGTTAGCTCCTTGAGGGTCTTTCAATACAGCTACAAGAAAGGTCGCTTTTTGCTCCTCGGTGGCGGGAGGCAGCTTTTGCCCCATCGGTACCCCTTTTTTATAGCCATTCGCCACTATGTCTCCTTTGATATCTGCATCCGTATAGTCATAACCGCCAAAGAAGCGCACGGAAATCCGGGGACCTGTGGTGGCGAAGGTCTCCTTGCGGTTCATTGCATCCCAGATGGCTTCGCGGGTATTCTCTCTAGCCCATACACCAGTGATGCCCGAAGCGGCTTGCTCCCATCCAAAGTACTCGCCACCAACCCCTTTCAATAAGGGAAAGGCCCAGCGTTGTTTATTACTGGGTTCCAGGGTTTTGAACTTGCCGTAGAAATTATCCTGATCAGGAGTGGAGAGGCCTGTGTGAGTGTCTGTACCTGCATTGGCACCGTATTGAAAAGGGTTGGTGCCCAGGGCTTTCTCCAAGCGCAGTCCGGATTTGAGAGCCTCGCGCCAATACTCGTACTGTAAGGCACCGGGAGGTTTGGGTTTCAGGATTAGGTTACCGCGGTCCCAAAGGTCCCAATTAGCGAATTCATCCTCGGGAGAAAGGGCAGGGTGAGACTCACTCTGCCCTTTTACCTGAACAAGTTCATAGAGTGGCTCATAGCGCGCACGAAGCCGAGCCCACTCTGGAGTTAGGGGAGAGCCGTCAAACTGCTTCTCGATAAACATGCGCCCATTGGACATATTGCCGTTGTGTGGAATCGCTAATACTCGCCCACCAGTTTTATCCTCATAAGCCTTCATCCATTCCCAGAGTTTTACCGGGTTCTGGGTGTCGAAAGTAGTCAATGGCATCAGTGATTTGGTGCGATCGGCTCCATCGCGAAATATGACGTTGCGATGCAGGTTATCACCGCCATCGGCATTGACCGTCCACTCGAAAGCAATAAAAGTAGTGAACTCACCGGGTTTGTAATAGCGCTCTGCGGCGTCAACGGTTCTCTCCCAAGCGGTACGCATCCACTTGGGATCCATTACCTGTTTGGGGAGTTTGCCTTGGGACTGGAGAACAATGACCTCGCTCTTGGCATTATTGGTGGCTTCCTCGCTGCCGGAGGCGAGAGCATCGTGCCAGCGTTTAAGGGTGGGGTCGGACATCATCTCCGGGTTGCCAGCGACTATCTCACTAATAACGCCCATGCCGTCGGAGTGATCGGTGATCATAAACCAATCATAAGGTCGGTTTAATTTTGCTTTGAGTCCGCTGTTGGAAGTAACTTCCTTTCCCAGCGCAAACTGATAAGCATCGTCCGGGGTGAGTATTGCGCCGTCCAACCCCGCGTCGACAGACCAGCCAGTATGGACATGTGTATCGCCAAAATAGACATTGCGTGCGATACGTTTGTCAGAACTTTCCTGGGCCTCTATCTCTGCTTTGATCTCCGGTGCCATGGCGGTAAGCACCTCACGCTGATTTTTTTCCTGTGAGACTTGTTCGTTCTTTTTATTAGGTTGCTCCTCAACCTCACCATTATTTTTTCCGCAGCTATATAGGCCTGACGCGACTGACAGGGCGATCAGAATACTTTGCAGTTTTTTTATTTGCATGCCGGGCGCTCCATTGCCTGGGCAGAAAATGAGTGGCGCCGATATTGATTTCGGTACCGCCTCCTTAGGTGAAAATACAGCTAGCATAGTTGAGCGGCGTTTTTTTAGGGGCGGGTAGGCCGAAGGGTGGGTCTTGTTATATCGCGGAACAATGGATAGTCTTCCATGCCCCACTGGATTGGCAGGTTTGCGCACAATCCTGACCCGCATTAGTTAATTTAGTCAGATTGCAAAAGCTGAGCGCAATTTACTCCATCTGCCGTATCAGACTTAAAGCAGGTTTATGAGCAACAACGAAAAGCGTCCACTCTATATCCCCCACGCCGGTCCCTCCCTGTTGGAGATGCCACTGTTGAATAAAGGTAGTGCCTTCACTTTAGAGGAGAGACTTGAATTCAACCTGGCCGGGCTTCTGCCAAATAATGTCGAAACGATTGAGGAGCAGGCTCGGCGCGCTTATCTACAGTACCAGCAATGTAAGACGGGGCTGGACAAGCACATATATCTGCGAGGGATTCAGGACGATAATGAAACCCTGTTCTTTTACCTGATTGAGCATCATATTGATGAGATGCTGCCGATCATCTATACGCCCACCGTAGGGGCAGCCTGTGAGGAATTTTCTAACATTTACCGCAATCATCGCGGTCTGTTTGTCTCTTACCCAGACCGTGAATATATTGATGATATTTTGCGAAGCGCTACCAAGGAAAACGTCAAGGTTATCGTAGTGACCGATGGTGAGCGTATCCTCGGTCTTGGCGATCAGGGTATTGGTGGAATGGGTATTCCTATCGGAAAACTATCCCTGTACACCGCCTGTGGTGGTATCAGCCCGGCTTATACACTTCCCGTCACCCTGGATGTTGGCACCAATAATCGCACCCTCCTCGGCGACCCCATGTATATGGGCTGGCGTCATGAGCGCATTTCCCAAGAGGAATATGATGAGTTCTTAGAGCAGTTTATTGAGGCGGTAAAGCGTCGCTGGCCCAAGGTGCTGGTACAGTTTGAGGATTTTGCCCAGACCAATGCCATGCCACTGTTGCAACGCTACAGGGATCAAATCTGCTGTTTCAATGATGATATCCAAGGCACTGCCGCTGTCACTCTGGGGACCATTCTGGCCGCCTGCAAAACCTGGCAGGAGCCATTAACGGCCCAGCGGGTTCTGATTGTGGGTGCCGGTTCCGCCGGTTGTGGAATTGCCGAGCAGGTGGTGTCCGCCATGGTGCAGGCTGGCCTTAGCGATGCAGATGCGCGCTCGCGCATTTTTATGTTCGATCGCTATGGGTTGGTAACCTCTGATATGAAGGGGCTACACGATTTCCAGGCTGCACTGGCCCAGTCTCCGGATATCTTGGATGGGGCAGCCGAATCAGACCTGCAAAGCCTGATTAGCAAGGTAAAGCCGAGTATTCTTATTGGCGTATCCGGACAGGGTGGTTTATTTAACCAGCAGGTGATTGAGGCATTACAGAAGGGCCATGAGCGCCCGCTGGTGATGCCGCTGTCAAACCCCACCTCCCGCGCTGAAGCGACCCCTACAGAAATATATACCTGGACCAAGGGAGAGGCGCTGGTGGCTACCGGCAGCCCATTTGCCGCAGTGGAAATTGATGGGCATCACCACCCGGTGGCCCAATGCAATAATGTGTATATCTTCCCGGGTATTGGCCTTGGGGTGATTGCCGCGAATGCCACACGGGTTACCGACGGCATGTTGATGGCAGCCTCCAATGCTCTGGCAGAGCAGGCGCCAGTGGTGAAGCAGGGGGAGGGCGCGTTATTGCCACAATTGGATGATATTCGAGAGGTGAGCATTGATATCGCCAGGGCTGTGGCTGCCCAGGCACAGCTCGATGGAGTTGCGCCCAAAGTGAGCCATGAGCATCTGGAGAAATCTCTCAAGCGTAACTTTTGGCAGGCCGACTATCGCAGTTACCGCCGTCGTTCTTTCTGACCACTTAATAACAGCCCTGGCCGGGTAGTTCTACCCGGCTTTCTTCTTTTAAGCCAGTTGCTCCCCTGAGAAGAAGACTTCCGGTTGGCGCAGAACCAGATAATCCTCCCATTGGAAACCGCTGCTTAAGAACTCAATCGCAGCTCTAACGCCCGATAAGAACAAGTGCTCACAGTGTTTTCCTGGCATTGCGAAGTCCAGCCAGTGGGGGTGCTCACCGCTGGTCATCGGTTCTATAGCGATCTCTTTTACCAGTGTGTGGTACTCCGCATTCAGGCTTGCCCGCACATGGTTGTCGAGCATATTACGGCAGGTATTGATTAGCCCCATGGCAAAGCGCCCCACCTTGTCAGACCTGGGCTGGTAGTGGTCCACCTCCAGCTTGATACCAAAAGTGGGTAGCTTGGGAGTACCGACTGGCTTGTGGAAGATATCAAAGGGGAAGTTGGATACCAGGCCGCCATCAACAAACTGAATCTCTTTAGGGAAACCATTTTTAAAGAACAGCCGGGGATCGCCAATCCCTTTTATACTGCGCCAGTTCTCAGCCACTGAACTGCATTCATCCAGCTGGGGAATATCCTTCACAGTGTAAGGTTTGAAAAAGCCCGGCACAGACATGGAAGCCCGGACGAACTCGGCGGGATTCACCGCATCCGGGTTACTAAAATAGAGCGGTGCCTTGGCTGGGAATACGGCTCGTGTTTCAGTGGTAATATCCGCCGCAACCAAAGCGACTTCTGCATTGCCTACTATAGGATCGGGCTCCCCCCGGTAGTGAAGGGTGGGAAACTGATTGATACGCTGGTTGAGTTGTGCCGTATTGGTAATGCCCAGCTGGCGCAGTTCCTCTTGTAGCCATTGGGTAAAAGCATCGCCAGGATTGAGGCCTTTTTCTCGCAACAGTTGCTTGCAGGTTCGTAGAGAATCGAACGGATGCAGGGCCAGGCTACTAAAAAGCCCTTTGCCTTTAAGCAGGCGTTGTACTGTTTTGCGCGCAAAACGTTCGCCGTCTTCAAAGCTGGCAAAGTCCGCCTTAGCCATAATATCCAGTAACTTTGCACTCTTACATGAGCCCGGTGTGCCGGCAGCGGCTAAAAACAGCGCATTGATGGCACCTGCAGAAGTGCCCGCAACCTTGCGAAAGCGTATGCCAGCCTTCTCAAGGATATAGGTGTAGCCCACCAGGGCAATGCCAAGCATGCCACCGCCTTCCATTACCAGATCCACATACTGGAGCCCATCGGCATCCTGTACATCGCTAAAGGATTTACCTTCGATCGATTTCCGCGAATTTTGCCAAAGGGTATCCGCTTGGGAGATAGCACTGGTCACCCACGCTGTTTTACTCATTTGATCTTTCCCTGAAGTGGCGGTCGATTCCATACGAAAGTTAAAAATATTATCGGTTAAAAGAGTGGGGCAGGGTATCACCCAGAATCAAATTCGCCATAGCATCGAGCTTGTTTTTCGTGCCTTCCCACCGGGGCACTACTTGATTCATTTGTGGGCAATTTTTTGGAAAGTTGTTTTTAGTGATGGTGATTCAGCCGTTGGTCGACGTCAAGGGTAATTATGCTACCTTGGCTAAATAGCGACTGATAACTGGTCGTAACCCTTGGCGACTAGAAGTTATCTCAAACAATACTTATTGGTGATATGCAACTTGACGGTTTTATTGTTACTTTCAGGTCATATTTGAGGTCATTGAATGTTTCGATGGGTGATGTATTTAGCCGCATGTGTATTTCCTTTATTGGCTACTGCTGTGGGCTTGGCTGATGAAGCGCAAAATAAAGGAAAGTATCTTGGGGCCTTTAATGATCCGGTGGCTTATTGTCGAGTTGTGGTCAACGCAGATAACCCGGAAGAACCCTATATAGGCCCCGCAAAACCGCAGATGGTGTTAACGGGTATTTACCTGGCGGCTGGTATTTCTGCGGGCGCCCCGAGGGATTGGGTTGCGGGGGGCACCTTTTGGCGTTGTATGGATGGCGGAGTCTATGCGTGTTTTATCGGTGCCAATCTTCCCTGCAAGGAAAAGGCGAATACTTCGAAGGAGCCGAGTGAAGCGATTACTGCTTACTGTAAGAGCAACCCTGTATCTAAATCTATACCGGCAGTTGTAACTGGGCGGGTGACTATCTATGAATGGCACTGTGAGAATAGCGTTCCAGAAATTACCCGACAGGCGTTGCAAGTAGATAAGCGGGGCTTTATCGCGAATTACTGGTATCGGATGGATAGACCGTGATAAATAGATATCATCGATAGAGTGGCTTGTCTTATGCAAATTGAGAGCCACTGCCACCGAGGTGGAAAAAATGCAAAGCCATTGTGAAATGCGGCCAAACTATTTTGGCGCTCAAATAATTGGTGCCAGTGCCCAATAAGGCTTCAACGGTGGGGTGTTACTCCACGCTGCTCTTGAGGCCTTAAAAACCCACTAACCCCATTTCTTACCTGAAAATGGATTTGTTACTAGTGGATCGGAGAAAGAAAACGTTGGACCCGGGGCACGCTGTGAATACATCCCTGTGCGCTCGTAATCGGTATTCATGTTTTAAACGCTTCCTGTTCTTTCACTCTGCTTTTTTAGTAAGAAACAAGCCCACTAATTTCACTCTTAGATCTACTCGTTATCCAGTTTTTTTGCGAGTTTATGGCCTTCATCGGAGTCCCCAAGTTTCCAATAGCTGGAGATATAAATATGGGTTTTGGGGATTTCTTTTTCCTGCTTAAAGAATTTCCGTAACTGACGCATGCTATTAAATTCGCAAGCGGCCCAGACGGCGGCTTGACCTTGGGGCCAAGGCAGTGCCTGAATTTTAGGCAGGAGCATCTCTCCGGTGGGGAGGGGATTTACCACCCAGTGCAGTTGCAGGTTTTTTGGGTGTTTGAGTAGCTGAATATCAGATTCGCTTTGGACCTCTATCACCGCATATCCACTGGCCTCATCAGGTAATTGGGCCAGGTTAACGCTGATAGCGGGTAGGGCGGTCATATCTCCGACAAGCAGAAACCAGTCGGCCTCAAGGTTAACCAGCTTCTTAGGGCCTGGTCCTCCTATCTGAATACAGTCTCCAGGTTGTGCATTGGCCGCCCAATTTGAGGCCGGTCCTTGATTTTCATGCAAAGCGAAGTCGATATCGATTTCTGTCTGCCGTTGGTGCCTGATGGTATAGCTTCTCATTAGCGGGCGTTTACCTTCGCCCTTAGGGAAAACCAGTTTTACATAGGCACTTTCCTGGTCACTGGGAAAGGATTCAAACCCATCGCCGCCCAGAGTGATACGTAACATATGTTTTGAGATTTTTGTGGAGCGCAAAACGACCAGCTCTCGTGTGCGTTTTTCAGCCATAGTATTTAGGCTCCTTAATCTGAAGTAGAGTGTTCGGTCAGGTTCTCGATCATAACGCTGGCGATATGGGCAAAAGTTTTTAGTTCTTTTTCGCTCAGGTTGTGGGTCATTGCAGCGATAACTTCTGTTTCCAGGTTATTCACTTTTTCAAGAATTTTTTTTCCTGCTGCTGTGGGGGTAAGGAATTGACTACGGCGATCATCGGGGTTATCGGTTTTATTGATGAGTGCGGAATGAACCAACTCATTGAGTACCCGTGTAATTTGGGCCTTGTCCTGATTCATTCGCAGAGCGATTGACCGCGCGGTACTCTGCGGATATTTGCCTATTCCCTTGAGCACGCGAATATGATTTACCGGGAGGTCAATTTCTTGCTCCTGAATACGGGCTCGCAGCTGTCTTTTGTAGGCGTGGATCAGCTGGTGCAGGATTTCATTGGCTGGGTAGCTCACAGTGATACCGCATTAGATTGATTGACTTTGTCAACTTTATTTTAAATGGTTGATAGTGTCAACTAATCTGAATGGCATCGCGTTAGAGTCGAGAGAGGATTTTCCGTAGAAGGCAAAATTAGGGGGTGAAGTTCGCAGCAAGCCCGAGCCTTAGGGAGTAATATTTGCAAACTTAAAATCGGATAAAGAGGAGGGGGAACCCCTCCCCAGTAACAGTAGGAATCGCGTTTACCAGGTTAAGCTGATATCGGTTCCATCAAACTTTACGTCTGAGTCGTACACATATTTCAATGTGCCTTTCCAGAAGGAGCCGTGCCATTCCCAGTCGGCATCGTAGCTGACTTCATTAATCACCTTTTGGCTAAAGGCTTCAAAGCTACCGTAGCGCTCCTGGCTACCCATGATCACTACCCAGGTTTGTTCGTTCCAGTCGCAGGTAACGGTATTGGAGTCACCATTGCCACAAGGATAACGCACAGCGATATAGCCGTCGTCTTCCTTGCCGAACTTCCAGTTGCCGCTGCGCTTTTCCTCTTCAAACCCTTCCGGCCACTGCAGGGCTACGTTGGAGCCGCCGGAGTGGAACAGCTCAATTTCCGGGTAGGGGTTGTATTGTATTACGGCGACATTGTTTACCTGCTTAATCTTGGGCAGGTGGTCGTTTTGCATGGTGCTATTGCCATCGCCAACCTTCGCCCAGACTGATTGGGTGCCGGTGGTGGCGATCCAGGGGGTCTGCTGGTAGCCCTGACGACCACCCCAGTAGTTCTGAATGGAGTGCATCATCACACCACCATCCTTATACATGGAGAAGTTGGCACCGGAGAGCACCGAGCTGCGGCTGAAAACAGCTCCGGCCTTAGCGGCAGCGGGGGCAGCCGCTTCTGAAAGACCCAGGAATTGGTCAAAGGCCTTTAGCCCTTCATACCCTTCAAGCTGATATCTACTGGCGAACCAAGCGGTATCAGCGGCTACGTCGGGGTGGAAGTAGGCTCCCTGGCTCCAGTAGAAGGGCACACGTTCTTCGCGGGGGAAGTCGGCATAGAGACTGTTTCTGGCATCGCCGAGAGAGTGGCCTACCGAGTAATTCATATTCAGGTTTTTACCGAAATACTCAAAGACCTCATCGGTGATCTCCAGGCCAGAGGTAGCCAGCATTACACCTGCGGGGCTTGGTGTTCTTACTGACTCTTTGCCCAGGCCCGTTAACAGGTAGATGATGCGGTTGATGTTACCGCCGGAACCGTTCCTGCGATAGCCATCGTTACTGCGGCCTGCGGCTGAAAAAAGGATGCCCTGGTCGTTAGTGACCAGCAAGATGTCCTGTAGCAAGCGTTGCGCAGCTCCTGTGGCCAGTGTGCGGATTTCTGCATCTTCAGAGAAATCGACGAGGTTAAGTAGCGCCGATAAGGTGTAGGGGTAATAGACCGGGGAGTAAAACTCGTAGAAACCGTACTGGTTTTTGACTTCCAGGTAGCGCTTTAGGCGCTTATAAGTTCTGTCATCTGCAAAGGCACCGTACTTTTCCTGCAAAAGGTACTGGGCAGAGGTGTACATGATCATGTGGTTTTCAGAGGCAAAGACATGATCCCCAGTGCCGCCTTCCTTAAACCAGAAATGGTATCCATCCAGGGCGGCAAATAGTTCGTCTTTAATTTCCGGGCGGAAAAACAGAATGCGGATCAGCCTGGTGAGGGTGAAATCTGAATTTTTTTGTCCACCATTGCGCAAGACATCCAGGTTTTTGTTCAGTGCCTCCCAGTTGAGCTCATCGCCAGTGTATGCCTGCAGGACTACAGCGGTATCATTGGTGGAAGAAACCCCCTCTTCAATATATTGCAGTTGCCTATTTTGATAGGCGCTCTCATCAAAAGACTGCGCACTTGCAGAATGTATCGCCAATCCTAATAAAATCGGGTACAGCATTCCTACTACTGGTACTTTCATCAGTACTTGTTCCTATTTAGATGTTGATTTTTGGCGTTAAACACCATAAATGTACCACTTATGTATTACAGGAATTTATTGGACTAAACGATAGGTATTTTCTGTCGGCTTGGGTTGCGATTTCGACCACTTAGGCTCTTGGTTCTCACTTTTTAAAAATTTTCGTGGTCAGTTTTTTGGTCGTCTTAATTATTTATTTTTTATGTCATGCAGATGAATTTTTTTTAGCTGCTAATTGGTACAAAGTGGTATTCAAGATAAATTTGTTTTCTCGGGTAAGATAATGAGTAACCTTTTATTCGCTACGGTTTTAATTGTCAGTTTAGGTCTGGGATGAACAGCTTCGGGAAGGGAATGATTAGTTTAATAATCACTTCTTATTGGCGCCAGTTTAGTTTGTAATTGCTGTGCCAACCGATTTGGCATTTGGTGAAAAGTGCTCAGGTTTATAAGGTGGCAAAGCCTGGGGGATTAAAAATTTGCTATTTTGAGAAGAATGTTTTTACAAATAGCGATGTTCGCTTTCATGCATTCGAGAATAAAAAATGAAAAAATTACTAATCTTCTTTGCGGCTGGTTGTTTGGGCGCTGTAGCCAATAGTGTTGTGGTATGGCTGTTTGGGGACTTTGGAATAACCCCATTTCTTGGTGTGTCTATTACCCCAACTTTATCCGCTGAATGGCTCTATCCCAGGGTAGTTTGGGGGGGTATTTGGGGGCTTTTTTTTATTCTTCCCTTCTTGTCATCGAAGTTGTTGTTAAAAGGCAGCATCCTGAGCTTGCTCCCCACTGCGTTCCAGCTTTTTGTGGTTTTTCCTGTGATGGCTGGAAAAGGTATGGCTGGGCTTGAATTGGGTGCACTTACCCCGGTTTTTGTATTGTTTTTTAACTGGATATGGGGAGTTGTTACAGCGCTCACAATAAAATGGGCTCAATCATAAAGCCGATATATCTGGTTGCTGGGCTTAATTGACAAGTATTCTTTTAGCTGCGCCAAGGCCGCGACTGGTTGTCGTAGAGGGTCCATTAATCCAGTGATCAATAATCTGATGGGCAAAATCACGCCTCTGTGGCCCACTGCTGCCCTTGGTAAGTTCTCCTAGAACCCAGTGATTGTGTGCGATCCAGGTATCCCTGGCGACTGGGCGAATACTCTGGTCTGCCTCACAAAATAGCGGTAGGGATATGGTCAGGTCGCTGGTTTGGCGCAGGGTCTTTGAAGAGATACCTGGGTTTCCAAGTGTATTCCACCAGCGCCGGGCCGTATCCGGGTCGTGGCCAAATTTTTGCTTAAAAGATTTCGTAAATGGGCTGAGAAACGGCCAGCTACCGCCTTCCAAAATACGTTCAACTATCTCTTTAGTGCTTGCCCGATCACCGAAGTTCTCCGGGTCATAAAGTACGCGGTCTTTAGCGGCGGCATGGATAGGGCTGGTGGCGTCGGCGGTAACTATCGTTTCTGTAGGCAGGGCTGCTGCGGCAATGGGCAGCAAAGATGGAGCGCCAAGGCCCAGGCAGTGAAATCTTTGCAAACGCGTGTTGCGGTCTTGGTAGCCATCTGCAATACCTTTAAGTACTTGTGCCAGGCGCACGTAACGCCGTGGGACCGGACGGGCCAATTTGAAGGATGCCGTACCACTAACGTAAAAATCCGTTGCATTAAGGTCACCGCAAATACCCGCGAGCCCCATAGCTGCGGATGTTACTCCAGCTTCTGCGGCGAGTTGTCCGGCGTCGCGGGCCGTGTTGTAGTCCATCGCACTCAGTACCGCATATATCGCAAGCCCCTGGCAGAGTGGGTTTTCCGCTACTTTTTGCCAAAGCCTTAAGCTGCGACGGTTGCGTGAGGCAATGCGCTCCACTGTCCAGCCTGTGATCTCCCGTTCCAGGTCCAAGGCCACCAGGCAGGTGCTGGCGAAGTCTTCCTGGGCGATAAGGTCGGTGGGATTCATCAGCAGCTGACGTTCGATCAGCTGGAGGGTATCGATAGACTCGGATCGTCCAGTGCAGTCGGCAAGTACGGATTCTGCCAGTGCATCGGCTTTTTTACGTAGGCTTGGCGGGACCTCGCGACCGCGGGGGAGATGACCGAGCTTTCGGCGTAGAGTTTTGACCTCGCGGGTGATTTCCCTGGCTTTTTCAGAGAATTTCGCAATGACAGAATCGATTAACTGCTTTGTGCCGTTATCGGCAAAGAGTGGCAGGCCCCTGTTGCGCACCTCAACAGCCAGACGCAGGTTTGGGTTTGTAATACGATGGGCTGATAGCAAGTAGCCATCGGCTGAAATGAGATGACTGGCGAAGGCATCCAGAGTTTGACGGCGTAAGTTGGCAATAAAGTGCATCGAAGCAACTACCTGAGCGGTGCTCCCCCATGGAGCGCATGTGAGCAGGATTTCCACTCATCAAGCAGTCCATGCATGTCTTCCAGTTCCACTTCGAGTTCGAGCGCAACCTGCTCAAATATATCCCACGCGGCAAAAACATCGGGGTGAGTTTCGATACACTCGGCCACGGCATGATCCATTGGCTCGATAGGCATATCCATCTCATCTTTTTGATGCAGGTTGGGAAGGCTGGGAATGGCCGTCTCGAGACATTCAGCGCGCACAGACTCTTTGGCGGCGTGCCACTCGGCCTTTGCCAACTGCGCCATCGCCAGCAGTACCTCTAATTCCAGCAATTTGATTTCAACACTTTCCTGTTCCGACAAGCAGCCGTCATCCGGTGGCATGGTGCTTCTCCTGTTAACGTATCAGAGGGGTAAAGAGCAGCTCTGCAGCGCCCTGGGAAGTTTCATCGCTACTATCAGGGCTTTGAACTCCAAGGGACCAATAGAGATTTGCATTGCTCCGCCATGGCTGGAACCAACGGCTTGCCAGCCTCATAAATGCGATGTCAAAGCTGTTTTCGCCGATATCGGCAAGTGCGAGAGCGTCTACCTCTACACCAGGTCTCCCGCTTAACAGGCTTGAGCTTTTTCTGAATATGCCGCTGAGCCTACAAAAGGCCCCTTTGGTAACGCCGGCATGCGGTAAGTGAGAGAAGCGCACCACGGCATTTGCCTCGGCATCGCTGGAGGGGTCATGCAACTTAATGTGGCTTAATAGCATGCCGCCTTCCTGAGGAGGAGAGGTGACATTTTTTACGAAACCACGAACTTCAATAAACTCTCCGTCCAAGTGGTTACTGAGTTTGGCCAGCTCCACATTCTTACCATTGGGAAGTGCGGTACTAAACGACATTGAGGCAATATTCTTCTGCAGTTCCTTAATATCTTTTGGTATTTCCAAACCGCTCGTACTCGCGGCAAGTCTGTAGCAGGCCACATGGCTGGCAATGGCCTTGCGAGTAAGAAAGTGGGCATCAACGGCGATATCCCCAACCCGCTCAGCCAAGCCGCCGCTACCTCTCCCCAAGAGTTCTTGGATGACGTTATGCATAGCCGCCTGCGCTCCTATGAGTGCGGGCAAGTTCCGTTCTATTTCCCCTGCGAATAACAAGGAAATGTTTGTGATATTTTCCGGGTTGCCTATCAATACTGCGCTGTAAATCTGCTTTTGCCACCCCTCTATAAAATCTGTAAATTCCCTGGTGATGGCTTTAACTTCGCCTATGTCATCCGTTGAGAACCCAGGTTTATGCTCTCCTGTCGACACAGCGTTATTAAATTGTGCATGCACTAAAGCCAACAGGCCGCGACACAGGCACATCATTACCGCATCGGCACCACTTTCCAGGCCTGGGTTCAGGGGTTTATCTGTATTGGGCAGGTAAGCGTTCAGGAGGCTGATATTTTCCGTGTCGCCACTCGCCAGGCCTTCCATTGATGCCTGAATATCGGCCCTTATTCCTATGTCGGCCAACCTTGTACGCAATCGCTCCACAATACTGTTGGGGACTTCCGAGCCCACCATTTCTTCGGCTTTTGCCAAGAGTCTATCCAGGCGGCTATCGATATCCATTTGTTGAAGGCCATCTTCAAGGTTGGTCGCAAATTGGTCCCTGCTTTCACTGATAGCAATACCTCGTAATACGTATAGGAACTCCAGACCCATTCGATGATCGATTTGATTTAGTTCGGAAGCATTATCTGCGCGGCTTTGTAAATTGCGAAACTCTGCATATCCAAGCCCCAGGCATAGGCGAGCTTGCTGCTCAAGCTGGTTCCAAGAGAAAGTAAGAAGTGTTTTTTGAACAGCTATTGCTTCCCGAAATAATCTTTGGAGAGCGGGATTTTGAACCTTGTAAGCTGGCAGTAAATTAAACTGAGATCTTAGCAGGGATAAATAAGTCTTGCTGGGGTGCACATTGGGCTGTGGCATCCAGGTCTCCTTACGTCACAAACGGGGTTAGTTTCTCAGTCAAGAGAAGTAATAATAGTTAATCGTAAGGTTTCTGCCTCAAGCGTTCATCGCTTGAATAGTTTTCTTTTGAGCGCTTTTAAATCAAGGTGAACAATCGCTTAGCTATTATCTGTTGATAATAAACCTTGCTAAAGATCTGTTTTTGCGCCTTTGATGAACCATTGCCGTTCTAGCTTTTTAAGGGGGGTTTTGATTAACCATTTTATTAGGCAGGCGTTAATAGAGATGCCGAATACGGAAGTAATTTATTGCGATCTAAAAGCGCTTTGACTGTTCCGGCCTCTGTACCATCAGTTGACATAAGCAGAGTATCGGCACTCTGCTTAATTGGTTTGACCACAACGGTAAAGCAATAGTTAAAGATTAAAAAACAACAACTCAGGCGCCTGGAGAGTAAATTGAGAATAAGTCGGCTGATATCTTTCTTCCAGCCAGTATAAAAAATAACCACATATATTTGCTTGGTAATTGCACTATTTGTATAAACTTTAATAAGCTTGTTTTAGCTTGAACCTGAAGGCACCTTCTCTTCGATAGTTTCAATCGGCATCCAACCTAAGTACTGGTGCGCATTTTCGTAATGGTCCATTCCTACTTCCCAGGCAATAAGGGTGGCGCCCTCTGACTCTGTGGCAACTTTCCAAATTACCCTGACTAACCCACGATTTGTGGCATTTTCCGCTGTAGGAAGACAGTCTTGACAGCTAATCCATTGAGGTAACTTACTGTTCTGGCTGGGTTTACCAGCAAGGGAGATTTGGTTACTCAAAAGAAAGTTCCTCACCAAACAAATTTGAATTGTAAATAGTCTTATTGTTGCTTATTGAGGTGCCAATAAAGGTATCGATATACCCGCGGTATTGTTCACCTGACGGCAATCATAGCATATTTGATAGTGAGACTTGCTGGTCAACTATAGGCCTACGCAGCAATAATTTGGCTTCAAATGTGAACTGGTTAAATGAATTTTTTTATTTAGCAGGGTGTCTATTAACCTTCAGCCCATAAAAGTAGTTTTTTCTTTTAATTTTTCATAACCCTCAGGCCGGCCTGATTCTTATTGTTGCGTAGATTTAGGGTTGCCTGTGAGGCTATGAGATCATGTGATTATACTAACACTGTTTAATATTTTGGTGAGTTTCATAAGGGCTGTATTGTATTTTTTGGCAATTGTATAGACCAAAATATATTTTTTATTAAGAGTGCTGGCAGGTTCTATAATAGTTAATAGATAGGTTGTTATTAAAATTGTTGCGTATCTTGGGAATTCCTTACTCTAAAAGATCAGTAACCACCGCATGATAGGTGCTAATAATTTTGGCCCATGCTGATGTTATAGTATTTCAAGGATTTCTTCTTCGGAAATTGGTTGGGGTTTAATTAGATCTTGTCATCGGGCCAGAAGGGGCATGATCTCTTGAGAAAAACCGATACTTTACCAATATGAATATCTCGGATAAATTTTTAGTCGCGGCAATTATTGGTGCTGAAAGATTTAAATACTGAATTCTATGCAGGGATTTCTCAGAAAAATCCTAGGCACCTAGTGTTTGATAGAAAGTAAAAGCGGAGACTTACAATGCTCTCCCGAAAGACCAGTATATATGATCCCCGTATCGCCCTAATGGGCGATAAACTTTTTTAAACTGTATATAGACCATCTGATTCTCAGCGATTTCTATTTGTCTCTATCCGTTTCTTTTTGATCCGCAGATAAATTTCTTCGCGGTGAACGGAAATGGATTTGGGAGCATCCACTCCTACCTTTACCTGATCACCCTTCACTTCAAATACTGTGATCGAGACTTTTGTTCCAATTCTGATGTTTTCGCCAATTCGGCGGGTTAAAATTAACATGGTCATTCCCTGCTGAACTTAAACGATGGGTAGGCTTTCCACGTTGGGAAGGCTTAAAAAGTAATGTGTGAAGGGAATGTGGGGTGGTGCACGAGAACGGTAGGCGTAGAAGAAGAAAAGGCGGGCGCAACGCTCCCAGAGCCTGGGGAATCGCTCCAAGCTACTGAATGTTCTCCACTTTATTGAAGACGAGTGGGTTTCTAGCGTATTATCCATTCAGCCATTTTGATAGTTGGGTTATCAATTTGGTCAGCTGGCCCCTGGTGTTGACGCACCTTGGGTCAGCGCCTTTTACTTACTCTTACATCACGCTAGCGTTCTCCTTTGAAGGGTGGGGTTTCTAGGAAAATCTTAAGGCTTCTGACTCTCTGAGGCTTTTTAGATTATTGCCCACAGAGGTTTGCTAAATAAGCGCCTAAATCCTGATAAATATCCACCAATTCTACGCAGCTTTGACACTAAAACAAACTTAATAAAATCCAATAAGATTATTTTCGTGCCTATATTTGCCTGTTTATACTTGGATGTATTTTTATTCTTGATTGATTTAGGTGGCTTTCCGTACCGGTTCTCATCTTATAAATTGAATAATCCCTCCGCTTTTCCAGGTGCTCACTGATTGGTGAGATGAAATTCAGGGAAAAGTGTTCGGAGAAGTTATGGAGAAGTAGGTGGAGCCTTCAGGGCAGGCCGATAACTGCTTATTGTAGGCTTATCCCCGGTTTACTTTGGGTTTATTGTTTCTGGTGGGGTTAGCCTTTTTGGGGGTGTCCCGGCGTAGACAGGTGTGTGAGGAGTAGAAGGCCGTTTATAAATTCAGGAATAGGGTGGTTTATTTTTTAATTTGGACTGAAATAGAGCTTGATGTATTTTTTTATAGACAGTGAGTGAGCAGGAATAAAAGGGAAGGGATAGGTGGCCAGTGGCACTTACTTTCCCTCCTCAACAAATATGTAGAAGCGTTACTCTTCGTAACGGATTTCAGTGATATAGTAAGTCTGCCATTCTTCTCCTTGACGAATTTCTATCTCATCGTCGAGCTTTCGCCCCAGTAGGCTGCGTGCAACTGGGGAGTCCATTGAGATCAGGCCTGCTTTCACATCAAACTCATCTGGGCCGACGATTCGATAGCTAACAGCTTCGCCGTCCTCATCCTCAAGCGTCACCCAGGCCCCAAAAAATACTTTTTCTTTATCTTCTGGTACCCGATCTACTACGGTGATTTCCTCCAGGCGTTTAGTGAGAAAGCGCACGCGGCTGTCGATTTCACGCAGTCGTTTCTTGCCATAGATATAATCTGCGTTTTCGGAGCGGTCCCCTAACTTGGCTGCGTCACTGACAGCCTGGGTGACCCTGGGCCGTTCTTCCTCCCAGAGGTGTTTTACTTCGGCGCGCATTCGCTGCGCGCCCTCTGCGGTGATATAGCGGGAGCCGCGCGGACGCGGCGGTCTCCATCTTCCCATAGGTTTACTGGATGCCTCTTAACTGTAGGGATGCGCTGCTAAAGGTTTTCAATGGTGATTCCTGGGCCGGCTTCTGCCAGCGGAAACTTGAATATACGACTATAGAACTCGAGTTCGCCTTCAAGTGCCATCTTGATGCTGTCGCCACTCCTGAATCCGTGTCCTTCATTGGTGAAGGTGATATAAGAAACGGGAATGCCACGCTCTTTGAGGGCTTTTACCATGGTTTCTGCCTGGTTGGGCGGTACTACCTTATCTTCCATACCCTGAAAGAAGATTACCGGGCAGCTCAGCTGCTCCACATGATTGATGGGAGAGCGCTCATAATAAATATGCTCGGCAGATGGCCAGGGGCCCACCAGTTTATCCAGGTAGCGGGATTCAAATTTGTGTGTGTCTTTGGCAAGGCTGCTCAATTCACCGATGCCATAATGGCTGGCGCCGGCCTTAAAGGTGTCGTGATAGGTGAGTGCGGCGAGTACTGTATAACCGCCAGCACTGCCGCCTTTAATTAACAGCCGTTCAGGATCTGCCAGACCTCGGTCAACCAGGTACTCGGCACCTGCACAGACGTCCTCGACATCATAAATTCCCCATTTATCGGTGAGGCGATCTCGATATTCACGCCCATATCCTGTGCTGCCGGAATAGTTTACATCCAGAATGGCAAAGCCGCGGCTGGTCCAATATTGCACTTTTAAGTTGAGGCCTGCTGAAGTGGCACCTGTGGGGCCGCCATGGCTAAATACAATCAGTGGGGGCTTATCGCCTTCGGGGGCTGAGTAGCTGGGGTTGTGTGGAGGATAGTAAAAGCCATGGACGTCGCGGTCGTTTACCGTAAAGGTAATTGCCTGGGCGTTGGAGAAGAGATTGGTTGGCAAGGTGCGGCTGTTACTGCTGGCTATAGGTTCTAAAGTGCGCATAGCTGAGTCAAAAGTGACAACCGCTGGAAAACTGTCGGTGCCAGCGGCAATCATAATGGCTTTGCCATCTTCACAGTGCAGGCTTTCAATATCGCAATAGGGCTGTTCGATAGTGTGGTGCTTACCGGTGCGGGTATTCAGGGTGGCCAGATACCAGCGGCCGTTCTCTGTGTAAGTACACAGAATTTCTTCCTCGCTGATAAAACCGTAGGTAGACATGCCGAATACCCATTGGGGTGTGGCGAATTCTGCATTTTTTTCCCACAGGGGAGTTTCTTGCCCCAGCTGGTACAGGTTCCACCAGTTGTTGCGGTCAGAAACATAAACCAGCTCCCCCTGTGGGGACCATTGCGGTTGAAATATGGATTCGTTCTGCCCGCCGGCCACTTGCGTGACTCCGGTAACTACCCCTTGTGTATTCAAGTCGGCAAGGCACAGTTCGGTGGCATCCCAGGGGAGGTTGGGGTGATGCCAGCGCAGGAAGCTCAGCTTGCTGCCGTCGGCATTCAGGGCCGGGTTTGAATAAAAATCAGCACCTTCCTGTAATACTTCGGGAGTTGTATCCAGTGGTTTTTGCAGGTCGATCGCAATGATACGAGCACGCGCTTCAGCGCCTTGCTCGTGGCCGCTGTCGTCTTCCTCGATACAGATCAGGCGGTTTCTTTTTTTATCCAGAATTAAGTCTGCGTAGCGCGAGCTATTTTCTGGAGTAATGGCTTCGGGCAGGGTGCTGTCGAGTTTCATGCGGTAGATACGCTGGTCTTCCGCTAACACAAAGTAGAGCGTATCCCTACTCACCAGGTAGCTGCCGCCACCGTATTCGTGGGCTTTGGAGCGCACACTCACAGGGGCGGGAGTGAGGTCCTTGCGGCCATCTTTTGGGCAGTATTGCACCAGGACATTGCGGCCTTTCTCTAATGGTCGCGACTCCAGCCAGTAATAGCGCCCATCTACCAGAGTGGCTTCCCCTAGGCGCACACTGCCCTCTACAAGAAGTTCAGCGCTGATTGCAGATTTCCAGCTGCCATAGGGGGCGGTAATTGTCATGGGGACCTCGCTCATTGGTTAGTTATTTCCTTATTTGGTTTCTTGCATTCTGCCGGCCCTGTAAAGAGGGCACAAGGTGCCTTTCTAAGGGCAGATGCCTGTGATAGGCTGCAATAACCAAGCAAGCGCTTGGTGTGATCAATAACAATGATCAACTGATTTTTAGGGATACTGCCTTGAAGATCTTGTACCTAGTGACGGTGCAGATACTTCGAGAAAGGCAATCAATGGATTTTGAATAGATCCTTCGACTTGCCAGGTTGACCGCGGCCCAAATAAAGATAATTCAGGAGAGCCTGCGATGTCTGATGAAGTTGTAATTACTTGCGCCCTGACAGGGGTGCTCACCAACCCCCAGCAGCACCCGGTTCCGGTTACCCCAAAGGAAATGGCAATCTCTGCGCGGGAAGCCTTTGATGCCGGTGCTTCGGTTATGCATGTACATTTTCGTGCCCAGGAGCCGGGTAAGGGGCATCTGCCCAGCTGGGACCCGCAAGTGGCATTGGAAATAGCCGATGCAATTCGCGAAAAGTGTCCCGGTGTTATTTTAAATTTTTCCACTGGCACTATAGGCAGGGACCAGCGAGGCCCATTGGAGTGTGTACGCGCCGGCAAACCGGAAATTGCTGCCTGTAATGCTGGCAGCCTGAATTACCTGAAGGCGCGCTCTAATGGCACCTGGGCCTGGCCGCCCATGGTTTTTGATAACCCGGTAGACAAGGTGGAGGAGCTACTGGAAGTTTGCCGTGAGACAGGTACCCGGCCAGAGTTTGAGTGTTTTGATCTCGGTATTGTGCGCTCGGTGGGCATGTATGCAGATGTAGGTATGGTGGATAAGCCCAATTACAATCTGGTGATGGGGGTGGCTTCGGGAATGCCCGCAGACCCGGAACTGCTGGAGCTTATGCCGAAATATATGAAGCCAAATAGCCTGTGGCAGAGTACGGTGATCGGGCGTGAGGAAATCTGGCCCGTGCATCGCAAAACAGCGGAGCTGGGCGGGAACCTGCGCTCAGGGGTGGAAGATACCTTTTACCTGCCTGGAGGGGAGCGTACTAGCGGTAATGGCCAGCTGATTGAGGCGCTGGCTGTTATTGCGGAGGAGCGTGGCCGTAAAGTGGTATCTCCAGAGCGAGCGCGGGAAATTTTCTGTTAAGACCTTCCTATTTATGGTGATGCCGTGGCGGGTGAATTTTATGCTGCGGCAGGCCTTTCCTCTTTATTCCTTTGACTCCTGCTGAAAATCAATCTGCCTGGGGACTGCTAGTCTTATTACCAGCCTGGGTGTCGCCGGTACCATGGGTGAATAAAAAGTAAGCCGTCAAAGGGAGTGGTGGATGCAAGCGCTTCTGGACCAATTAATCAGGGTGATTGACTGGGCCAACCTGTTTCTATGGGGGGGAGTTGCCGGCATTTGGTGGTTGGGAATTTTGATCATGGCCTTATTGCCGGCCGGCCTCTACTTTTCCATTCGTACCCGCTTTATCCAGTTCAGGCACTTTGGCCATATGGTGAAGGTTATGGTGCGCGGTATCCATAAAGAGCATCCCGGTTCAATTTCTGCTTTTCAGGCATTTGCCACCAGTGCTGCGGCCCGTATTGGTACCGGGAGCCTTGCGGGCGTTGCGGTTGCCATTACTGCTGGGGGGCCGGGTGCCGTATTCTGGATGTGGATGGTGGGCTGGCTGGGGATGGCGACCAGTATGGTTGAAAATACCCTTGCTCAGGTTTACAAGGAAAAAGGGGAGCAGCCGGGAACGTTCCGCGGTGGGCCTGCTTACTACATCGAAAAGGGGCTCGGGCCAAACTGGAGGTGGTTATCAGTCACCTTTTCTATATTCCTGTTGATGTGTTACGGCTTTATTTTCAACTCAGTGCAGTCAAATGCCATGGCCCAGGCAATCAACGATGCCTGGGGAATTAACCCGCTGTTAGTAGGGTTTGTGGTGGCCTTGGTTGCGGCGATTATTGTGTTTGGTGGTATACGCTCTATCGCAAGCTTTGCGGGAATTGTAGTGCCCTTTATGGCGATCGCCTATCTGTTAGTGGCTCTGGCAATCTTGATCGTCAATATTGCCGAGTTACCAAAAGTACTCGCTACTATTTTGAAAAGTGCTTTCGGACTGACTGAGGCTGGCGCAGGTGTACTGGGGGCAGTGGTTTCCAATGGTATTAAGCGAGGACTATTTGCCAATGAGGCCGGGTTGGGGTCTTCGCCAAATGTTGGTGCTGCCGCCGATGTAAAGCATCCATTGGTGCAGGGTTATGTGCAAATGGCTTCGGTATTCCTGGATACTATTGTAATTTGTAGCTGTACGGCGGCGATTATTCTGGTTGCCGATGTTTATATGGTGGGGAATGTTGAAGGAGTAAAGCTGGCCCAGGACTCGTTAGCTAGTGAGGTGGGCTCCTGGGGAAGCGGATTTATTGCCTTTGCGCTGCTGTTCTTTGCGTTCACTTCGATTATTGGTAATTACTATTATGGTGAAACCAATATTTTTTATCTTTACCACACGCGCACCTCTATATTCTGTTATCGCATTGTTTTCCTGATATTTATCCTCTTTGGTGCCTGGGTTTCCTTCAGCGGCAGTGCTGAGAATTTTACCTTGCTTTGGCGCATGGCTGATGTGTCAATGGGATTTATGGCTTCGACAAATATCCTGGCTATTATTTTGCTTTCAGGCATTGCATTCAAAGTTCTAGCGGACTATGAAGAGCAATTAAATCGAGGAATTAAGGAGCCAGTTTTTGATGCCAGCAAGTATGATATTAAAGGGATTGACCATGAGGTGTGGGATAGAAAATAAGAATTTACATTATTAACATCTGTAAAAGATTTATATCCAGTAGAAATGATAATAACCACAAAAAATAAAGTAAATAATTTTGCTCAATATCATTGATAGTTCTTACTGGATAAGCAAAACCCTATTCCAATATTTCTAAATTCTATTTTAGTGAGTGGAAAGAGGGGCTATCTATTGAAAGTCCCTCCATTTTATTGGGATGTTAGACAATTTCGTATTTAAATGTATATGGAGCGAGCTGTTCAGAGAGATGGTTCTGGAGGTTTGAATTTCCCCGAGTGGAGACCCTGGCAATAGTTCCAAGTATTTTATCCTGCTCTACTTTTACCTCAGTATCAGCAGTGACAATATCTGTATCCTGGTTGAGCTGCCTGATAATACCCTCAACACATAAGCGGATTTCTTCCATCTCTAATGCAGGTTTGAAGATCTTGCCAACTGCAGTAGTGGGGAGCGCTGTGCGCAGTACAATTTTCTTTGGAATAGCTGCGCGTTCAGTAATGTTCTCCCTGGCGTAACTGGTAATTTCTTCCAGTAGGGTTTGGGCAGAGGAATTCATTACAATCTCATTCTCTTGGGTTGTGAGAGAATCGACGGCATCATCGGATAACATGACATAGGCGACGGGAATTTCTCCCGCATAAGCATCAGGAGTGCCTACCGCTGCCGCCATGGCAACAGATGGGTGCTGACAAAGGATTTCTTCGATCAGCTTGGGTTCAATATTATGCCCGCCGCGCACAATTAATTCCTTCTTGCGGCCGGTGAGCCAAAAGTACCCATCTTCATCCTGCCTGCCCAGGTCTCCGGTATTTAACCAGCGGCGCCCCTGGTCATCGTGGACCCAAATCCCCCTGTTGTGCTCAGGATTGAGATACCCATTAAATACATTGTCACCGTAAATAATCAGGCTCCCGATTTCATTTGTCCGGCTATAACGGGTGAAATTCCCTTGTTCATCCAGCTGCGCACTTTGAATCATTTGCTGCGGTAAACGTAGCCCTATAGAACCGACCTTTTTGGTTCCATATGGGGGAGTGATGCTGCTGGCACAGGTGCCCTCCGTTAAGCCATACCCCTCGACAATCTGTACACCAGTTATTCGCTCAAAAGCATTAAATACTTCTACGGGCATAGGGGCTGCACCGCACAGGGCCATCTGCAGAGAGGATATATCGCATTGATTTACTGGCTGTTGGAGTAGGGCGGAATAAACTGTAGGTACAGCGCTAAAACTATTCACTCGATATAGCTCGATGATCCTCCAAAAATTGGTAAACACACCTTCTCCCCTGTAGCCTTGGGGAGTCATTAATACAACTTCACAGCCATTGATAAAGGCTGCAAGTCCAGTCACTATTGCTGCATTTACATGAAACAACGGCAGTCCGCAAAGAATCACCTTTCCTGGATTCATAATATCGCCTGCGACAAGGCTAATACTTTTCGCGTTGGCTAATTCATTACCGTGGGTATGTGTTGCAATTTTGGGTAAGCCTGTTGTACCTCCGGTACAAAAAAGGGAGGCAATATCATCACTATTAATGCTGCGTTTGAAATTCAAACGGTTGGAATTCTGTTTTTTTATGGCCGCTTGAAATTGTATTCGTTGTTTTCCCTCCAGCGACTGCAATTGTCTGCGGTATTGATATTGTATGATTTTAGCTGCAAAACCTTTAAACCCGCGGGCGTGATAGGCGGGATCTACATGGAGAATGCTTTTAACTCCCGGCAGGTCGGTCAAAATACTCTCAATTTTTTCGAAAAGATCGGTGCCGGGGAAAGGGCTCAGGGTGACAATTGCTTTTGCTTGGCTATGCTGCAACAGCTCTTTTATCTGTTTGGCTTCCAGCAAGGGATTGATTGCCAATACTCTGGCTGATGCTTCTGCCCCCCATAAAACATAGTGTGTTTCGGGCAGGTTTGGCAGTATGTAGGCTACTGTATCGGTTTCTTCAATACCAATACTTCTAAATAAGTTAGCTGTTTGAATGATGCGCTCGGCCAGCACTTGATAGCTGATTTTTACCGGTTTTTCATAATCATGCCCAGTGAGAAAGAAAGAAACTGCAGTTTGCTGAGAGTAGCGTTCACAGGATGCCATTAATGCATCAAAGGTGTTGCCAGTAAACTTTTCCGAGATCTCTTTAAGGTGAGTAAAATCATAGCCTTCTGGTTGCTTGTCTGTTCCAAGGTAGGCTTCCAGAGCCTCGATGTCTTTCAAGGTTGAGGTGGACATAGTATGACTCCCTGTCTGCGGGCTAGCGCCTGGCAGTATTGTGTTATTCATTATTCTGGGGTGTGTGAAAGTCAGCTCAGACCTAGCCCAGTTGTCGGGCAAGCCACTCTTGCTCTTGCCCGGGCTCCGGCATCACAGCGCCTCCCTCGATAACCCAGCTTGCGGGAACATCAACAAGGTCTACCGAGCAGCGAGAGCGGGGGCAGCACAAAATCTGGGAAGCTGAGTTAACAAAGGCACTGGCCAACTCTGACTTGATTTTATCGCTACGGCCTGAGCGAATGGAACCCAGGATATGGACAATGTTTCTTGAGCGCAGGTGAACGCCTCGGCTGAATACAACTTGTACGAATTGTGCAGGTGCGCCGGTAATGGAGCAGTGCGCTTCGGTAATTGCGGATACCAATGCCTGTTGATCAGAGTCCAATAGTGGCCGTTTAGTGGAAATTGTGTATAGGGGCATTTTTATCTCCTATAAGTTGATGTGTGTTTTGAATTGCCCCGAGGCGCTTTTGGATTTCACTAAGCGTATTAGTGTCTTGCCAATAAATGCTAATTGCCTTAGCGGAGACATGCGCTTGCGATTTGTGCTTAGGAATTCTTTGCTGAGCGAATGGTCCGGGGCTGTAATGACGACCTCGTATGTATCTCTTCCTGTTACTGAACACCACTGGTCAAGCAGCCTGTATAAAAATGAGTGCCGTAAAGTATTGGTAGTTCCATCGGGTAGGGGGGCCATAAAGGTGGCCGCTGACGATTGCTTACCCTCCATAAATGCCTGATTAACTGGCACTTCCATCCATACAACCCTGGGTGCTACACGTGGGTTCATATGATCCTGATAAGCCAGATTAATGGTGAACTCCAGCTTCTGTTTTTCGTGGTTAGTTAAGGTCCCCTCGATAAAAGAGCACAAAACAATAGGTTTGAATCGCATTATCTGTCCATTAGGTTGCATTATGGAACTTATTAAGCGTCAATAAGTTCTAAAATGCAACTATTTGTTAATAGTGAAAGCGTATCAAGCAATAACTTTTAGTTATATCTGAGCCTATTGAGAGGTTCGGGAGAGTTTTGTAATGAAACTTCCTATGAGACTATGGCGCCCTGGGCTACTACAGGACTGTTATGAGAGAGAAGAAACCCGCTGTTCAATGTGCGATCGAAGAGGCGCTTTCTGTAATTGGGGATCGCTGGAGTCTGCTTATTGTTCGCGACGTACTGAGAGGGGTGAACCGGTTTGACTCACTGCAGGAGAGCCTGCAAATTTCCAGAAATATTCTTACCCAAAGATTAAATACCCTGGAAGAAGCTGGCATTCTGGTTAAGATCCCAATCAAACCCGGAGCGCGCCGCATGCTCTATAACGCAACCCCGAAGTGCTTTGCGCTGGTTCCTACTTTGGTTTCTCTGATCGACTGGAGTGCCCGCTGGTCTGAAAAGCCAGATACACGGTGGGCCCGTGTCATTGATAAAAGGACTGGGGAGCCTGTGACAGTGGATTTGGTTGGAAATGATGGTGAGCCGGTTTCCCTGTTGGACTTGGACTTAACGTACTAGGGGCTGTTCTCGCCAGGTCGGTTGCGGGTAACCTGATTGAACTGGTTGATAATTGCCACTGCTTCTACTGCATAGCATGGGGTTACAAGATTGCTATCTGCCGGGAGACGTGTACCCGGCAGGAAAGATTATTTAGAGGGAAGGCTTGTTTATTGCCAAATAGAAAATTAAAGCGGCCTGCACTACTGCCAGAACAATCGCAATAATACGGGTACGCTGCGTAGAAGACTGCTTTAAAGCAAAAAAACCGGCGATTATATAACCAAATACCAAGGCTATTTTCACCGCAAGCCAATGGTAAATGGCTGGATTCCAGCTGCCGATTACTACCAGTGCGATAGCCGCACTTAGCAGAACAGTGTCATTCACATGGGGTATCCAGCGCAATGGAGTTTGCCGCCATGCAGTATTTCTGCTGAGATCCAGGCTGCTACGTAGTAGAAAGAGAGTGATACTCAGAACTGCGGCAAAAACATGGGTATGTTTTATCAGGGTATAACTAACCATCGATAAGGCTACTTCATTTTCCCGAGGGTAACGTCCGGAAATTGTAATTTGGAACGTGCCTGTTGAATGAGCACACGCTAGTGATAGCAGATGGTAACGAGTAAACAGTCGACCCTGCAACTGGATTAGGGGCTTAAGTAAGCTCCGATTATACGGAACTTCGATACAAGGTAGCGATACGAAACGCTTACTCTGTTTAATACGAGGCACTTTTCGGGCCAAAGGAGGTACTGACTATTATGGGATATGAGTCGCAGTAGTCCAGACTTGGCCTGACAGAACATCTTTTGAAAAACCGATAACTGTCAGCTCAGGTATGAACTACTACATTTAAGGTATCCTAATCTAAGGAAACCTTAATAACTGAAAATTCAGAACTATTCTCTGCTAGATCAATGGCTTGAATATAGTAATCAATTTCAGAAATACCTTCGGGGATATTTTCATCAATAAACTCGGGTTTCCAGGTTCGACCTACGTAACCATTTAAATTTGGAAGCTGCCTATATATTGCATAATGGCCGATTCCATAATCATCCTGTGAATTCTCCCATTTAAAGTGTACAGCGCCGTTCAAAATTTCATAAGTGATGCCTGTTACATCAGAAGGCGGGGTAATGTCATCACTTTTATTACAAAGCTTTTCATATCGACCTAATCCATCGTGGCATTGATCAGGTTTGTCTTGAATTTGGCCGCTTGACAAAAATTCACTGCTCTTGCCTCCAACACACAAATTTTCATGGCATTGGTTGGTATCAAAATTTGCCCTGCATTTAGAGCATAATCCTAAATAGCCCTCATTAAATGGTTTTTTAGATGCATCCCTTTCTGGCCAATATGTGCACACAACCTGTATGGCGCCATCTTCATAGTTTGGGTTCCCAGTACCAGCTATTCCGGTATTGCAGTTGGCGACAGCGCAACCGATATATCGAGTTTCATTATTACAAACTTGAGCCCAATGACCACAATGTTCACCATAACAAGCATTGGTTTCCCAATCATAACTAGTATTTTCGTAATACCAATCAAACACTGCACCTTTCCAAGTTGAAATGTCGTAGTTGGAAGCAGGAGGGTTGTGTGTAAAGAGAGCAATATTTTCTGTGGCATATTTTCCACCTGCCAAACTCTCACTATTGTAGGAGGTTAAATGTCTAACAGAGTCATAGGCATCTCGAATACCTTGAGGCCCCCCGTAATGACCATTGTAACAACTGAGCGCTCGTTGTTTGGCCATTTCTTCAAGCGCAGGGTCCCAAAAAACTTTGATCATGTCTGAGGCTGACTCTGGTCCGTTCATTCCGCTACCTTCTCCACTAGCACACTTAGAGCGGTAGTCATTATGTGCATCCAGTAAAGCCTGTTTTTCTAACTGCGATAACTCATGAATGTAGTTATCGTCTCTCGGGTCAGGTTCTGGCTCTGGCTCTGGTTCTGGTTCTGGTTCTGGTTCTGGTTCTGGTTCTGGTTCTGGTTCTGGTTCTGGTTCTGGTTCTGGCTCTGGCTGTGGCTCTGGGTTAGTAGGGTTGTCTAAATCAGGAGTGGACTCACCACCCCCACCTCCACAGGCAGCAAGAAGCACACAAGCTAGTAAAAGGGGAGTGATCTTCTTTATGTTGAGTGAAATCGAAAATATTTTGGTTGAAATTTTCACAGGAATATCCATCCATACCACCCTTGGCGTTACAGGCTTAATTAAAAGGCCTTGGTAAATTCGATATATGATTTGCTTCTGCGTATTTTTTGAGGTCATGTAAAGACCCCTCTGTGGAAGAGCACAAAACAGTGGGTTTGGATCGCATCATCTGTCTCATGGGTTGCATTTTGGAACTAATTTAATGATCATAAGTTCCAAAATGCAACTAAAATTATTGAAAGTGGAAGGTATATCACAATATTTTTTTGGTTTTATATGGATCAATTGGGGAGACACAGGAAACTTTTGTAATGAAACTTCCTCTGAGGCTATGGCGCCCTGGGTTATCACAGGACTGTTGCGAGAGAGAAGAAATCCGCTTTTCAATGTGTGATTGAAGAGGCGCTTTCTGTAATTGGGGATCGCTGGAGTCTGCTTATTGTCTGTGATGCATTAAGAGGAGTAAATCGGTTTGATTCATTGCAAGAGACCCTGCAAGGTTCCAGAAATATTCTTACCCAAAGATGATATACCCTGGAAGAAGCTGACATTCTGGTTAAGATCCCAATCAAGCCCGGAGCGCACCGCTTGCTCTATATAACGCAACCCAGAAATGCTTTGCGCTGGTTCCTACTTTGGTTTCTCTGATCGACTGGAGTGAAAGGTCAAATACACAGTGGTCCCTTGTAATTGATGAAAGGATGGGGGAGCCTGTGACAGTGGATTTGGCTGGAAAAGATGATAAGCCGGTTACCCTGTTGGATCAGGACTTAAAGTGCTGGGGCCGTTACAGCCAGGTCGGTTGCGGGTGATCTGGTTGAATCCTATATTGTATTCAGACCTAAGGCTGCTATTAAGGGAGCTAAACTATTTCTGTACGGTACTTCACGAATTGAAACAGCAAATTCGGTCCATTCATAATTGAAGAAACAGCTGTAACTTTGTTTTCCGTTGTATCAATTGTTGGTGTCCAGGAATTCTAGAACCTCCTCCATCCATGTCTCCACATATACCGGCGCCATGGCATGCCCCATACCATCCACCCACAGCGTTTTTACATTTGGAATACGCGCAGCATATTTTTTGGCATGAGCGATATTCAAGAGTGGATCTTTATCGCCATGGATAACAAGTACAGGGACTTCCAGTTTTTCAAGACGCTGCAATCGTGAACCCGAGAGAGAGATAGCAGTGGCCTGTTGAGTGGGTAGTTGGGGGTCAAATCCCTTCCTGTGACGTAACTCGTAAAGAGTGGTGCGAGTGATATGCTCTACGTCAAAGCCCCCCTGTCCCTGGAGAAAGTGATAGGTGCTGGCCATAAGCCTAACCATGCCTTCCTCTGAGCCACTTAGCCCGTAGCGCAGGAATAACCGAAGCACACTGTATTTAAATGCGTGCTCCACGGGGAGTTCGGGATCATTTACGTAGCCTGAAGACATAATTGAACTGAGGCTTCTCAGGCGGGCAGGGTGATGCAGAGCCATTTCCTGGGCAATCATTCCGCCCATAGAGGCCCCCATCACATGGGCCTGCTGAATTCCCAGGGTATTCATAACCTCAATATTATCCTGCATCATGTCGCTGAGATCATAAGCGGTCTCTTTACTCCAGTTATGAACGCGGCTGGAAGCACCGCAACCACGGTTGTCTGTGAGTAACACTTGGTAGCCCGCGGCGAGCAGGGGTTCATAGACTTTGGGTGGCCAATATAATGAAGAGGAGCCCAGTCCATTGATTAATAGAACAGTCCCACGGACAGGTTGTTCCGCAGGGGCTTTGAGTTGATACCAGATATTGATGTCCCCGGAGCGTACGAAGCCGCTGTCGTCTGACGCCAGAGGGGGCAGTGGTTGGTTTAGGGTTCGTTGCAGGCGTTGCTCTATATCTTCGGGAAGCGGGGGAACAGTAATGACCCAAACGACGCAGGAGAGGCCTAAAAGTAATAACAGTGTGCCCACTGTTAAAGCGGTTTTTTTGATCAACGTAATCCTCCTGAGAGCACCTATCCGGTGCTGCTGTAAAGATAAATTACAAGGAGTATTGGTTGCTAGCTTCGCATAAGTAAGTCACCGGTGTCACTCAATCCTTACGACATTTGTCATTTATTTTTTCAACGACAGGACAGCGAATGGACTGCTAGCACTATTTATTTCTGTGCTATTGGAAATGTCATCGCACTTTTAGTGGGTTTGTTTAAGTTTGTACCGCACTGGTGCCCGCTAGACTGGCAACATCCTAATAAATCAGGTCAATTAGATCTGAGCCATCAAAGCCTAGTAGCCTTGAGGGTGGGGCCTGGATAAAAGGTTAGTTACCTGAGTGTGATCCATTTGCAGAGGTCCAAAGATATTTTCGTTCAAATATTCTACAAAGGATTTCTTGGTAACCTGTTCGAAAACAGCAGATTGGATATCGTGTCCACTATTGCTGAAATTCAAGGTGGGATGGGCTTTAGCAGTACTTTTACTGAGTCAGTATGTCCCAATGAATCATTATTTTATCTCACCTATTGAAAATTGTGAGGCTAATTCTCTGTTCAATAAGTTCTCGTTTTACATTTCGGCAAGAATTTAGAGGTATGGGGTTGATAGGCAAATATTAACCTTTTTAATGTGAACAATGTTTATGCACTCTCTGGGATTCCAATTATGTAGAGTAGCTCTAGCTTTCTCTTATTCACAGTCTCGATATCCTTGAACAATTGGCATTAGTAAGTAGACTGCCAACAGGCTTGGTGATAGCCATCACCCTGAACCACCAGAGAAAATATCAGTAAAAAAAGGATACGGCGACATGCTGAAAGCGGAATATCGTGAACGTGGCCCAGTGCCACAGGATGTAATTGAAGCTGTTTCATTTGATGTGCCCGAATTAGAGGATGGCCAGGTTCTGTTGGAAATGCTGGCTGCGCCAATCAACCCCTCTGATGTCCTCACTTTAACTGGGCAATATGGCATGCTGCCGCCGTTACCGGCTATTGGCGGCAACGAGGGTATTGCGAAAGTGATTAAGCAAGGACCTAATGTGAGTGGCCCTGCAATTGGCCAGACTGTTCTTCTGCCGGTGGGAAGTGGTACCTGGGCTACGCATATGGTTGCAGATGCCAAAGGACTAATCCCGCTGCCCAATGATGTAGATCCTGTGCAGCTATCCATGATCACCATCAACCCACCTACTGCTTATCTTTTGTTGAGCGAGTTTGTTGACCTCAAAGAAGGGGACTGGGTGATCCAGAACGCCGCCAATTCTGGTGTGGGGTCTTATCTCACCTCATTGGCGAAGCTCCGGGGTCTTAAAGTAGTGAATGTTGTACGCCGGGCCTCCCTGGTGGAGCCATTACTTGCTGCGGGGGCAGATGTGGTATTGGTAGACGGCGAGGTTGATGGAAAGAGCCTTGCGCAAAGAGTGGAAGCTGCCACCGATGGGGCTAAGATCCAGTTGGGAATTGATGCTGTTGGCGGGATGGCGACCGCCCGCCTGGGTGAGACGCTTTGTGAAGGTGCTACGTTGGTGAACTATGGTGCTCTCAGTGGTGAGCCTTGCCTGCTGGCTCCAGGCATTATTATATTCAAAGATATCACCGTGAGGGGCTTCTGGCTGGCCAAGTGGTTTGCTACCGCCTCTCCGGAGCGACAGAAAGAAGTGTTTGGAACTATTACTGGGCTAGTGGCAGAAGGAAAATTATCCGCTCCTGTTCATGAGACCTATCCAGTCAAGGATATCAAAGAGGCCGTAAGAGTTGCGGCGGCGGGAGAACGCAATGGTAAGGTGCTCTTAGTGGGGGAGAATCTACCCAATTAAATTTTAATAAAAGACCAGCGTGAGTCTGCAGATCACAAACGCCACAGATTTCTTGTGGCGTTTATTTACGAGATGATTTTTTTTGTTTAAGAGACATACTTATCTAGAACAGCTTTACGATGAATGTAAGACGTCCGGCTGTATACATTTAAGGCTTCTTGGCCGTTAGAGGACTCTTATCGCATGGCCCTTTAGCCTTGGCAATATTGCCCATTTTGCTTACCCTTACCCTTGCGTCACAATTCCTTGAGCTGAATAAGTTTATCGATTATTGAATAATGGGCACCTGCTTAGACGACAGGTACCCGGAAAGTTGTGATTTACCCCGTACTTCCTTGAATATCTTGGTAACTGGTTGGTGGCCAACTTTAAATCGAATGCCAGCGTAATCCTGTCCCAAAAGGTTCCTGCCTGCAGAAACTGTGACTACTGCCTATGGCATGAAAAGTTTTCTGATATAGCTCTTCATTGTGATGGGCTTATTGAAGCAAGCCTGATTGAGCCTATCGTAGGTGTTCAAGAAGAGTGGGTCCAACTATTTCAGTTCGAGGCTGTGGAACAGTTAAATATTTTTTTAAAGAAAGCTGACTTACGATCAGTCTTGTCTGCCTGTGAAGAGGAGTTTGGAGCAAAAATACAGCAGCAAGTGATTGTTAATACCAAGCAGATGACTGTTCCAGCCACTATTGTGGTCTTTGAGCGTGTTAAACCTGACCGTATTCGGGGCTATAAAAAGTGGCTTGGGAAGATTGGGGAGGCTGCAGAAAGTCATCCAGGATTTCTTGGAAGAGAACTTCTAAAACCCATTAAGGGGTTACAGGATGACTGGGTAATTATTATTCGATTTGATTCCGAGGAAAACCTCAATCTTTGGTTGTCATCTCCCATCCACAAAGTGCTTATGGAGGAAGCAGAGTCTTTTCTAGAGCGCGTACAATATAAAAAAATTGGGAGAGGTTTTGAGGATTGGCTTGCCCATGCCAGAGGTATAAAAAATAGTGCGTTGCCTCCCCAATGGAAAATGGCGATGCTCATTATTCTCGCGCTCTACCCAATTATTATGCTGATCTCAATTTGGATTCTGCCTTTAATGGAAAATTGGAAGTCAGCAATGTCACTTTTTGTTTCTAGTCTTATTAGTGTTTCAGTCCTGACTTGGGTGGCAATGCCGATTGTGACGAGGGTATTTAGTTTTTGGCTCTCTGGAGGGGAAGAGGTAAAGACAAAAACGACGATTATAGGGGCGTCTATCGTAGTCTTACTTTATTTGATGGCAATCCTTCTATTTGTATCGTTGTAAGAAGTGACAATACTCAAGCATATCTATTGTCCATGAAATCTACCTGGTTCTGCCAATATTCTCTGCCGGGTCTATAAAGTAACTTCAGAACTAAGATAAAACTTGGATTTTCAAGAGGACAAATTCGTGAAGAATCCTGTCAATCGCTCCAAAAGCACGGATTGGCCCGACATTTCATTTGCGCAATGGTCAGAAACGGCATCAACTTTACATATGTGGACCCAAATAGTAGGAAAAATTCGCTTGGTGCAGACCCCATGGACCAATCATTCCTGGCATGTGCCACTGTATGTAACAGCAAAGGGGTTGGATACTTCGCTGATTCCATACAATGGTAAGGCTTTTACTATAGAGTTTGACTTCGTCGACCATCAATTATTGATTATAGTCTCAGACGGTAATAGCCGCTCTATACCTTTGAAACCGCAATCTGTTGCTGCTTTTTATCGAAAGATAATGCACTCAATGAAAGACCTTGGACTTCCAGTAGCAATTTTTACCACCCCTAGTGAAGTCGCTGATGGAGTCCCCTTTGAAGAGGATGAAAAGCACTGCCATTATGATCGGGAATATGCCACTCGCTTCTGGCGGGCCCTGGTACAGATGGATCGAGTGTTTAAGGAATTCCGCTCTCGGTTTATTGGTAAGTGCAGCCCTGTTCATTTTTTCTGGGGAAGTTTTGATATGGCAGTAACCCGCTTCTCAGGAAGGGAAGCTCCGCCACATCCGGGTGGAGTACCTCATTTTCCCGACTGGGCTGCTCGTGAGGCCTACTCCCATGAGGTGAGTAGTGCAGGTTTTTGGCCCGGGGGAGGTGGTGTTGAAAGTGCATCTTTTTATTCTTATTGCTACCCTGCGCCAGAAAATTATTCTGCTCAGAAGGTGAAGCCTGCCTCTGCCTTTTATTCGGAAAAGCTGGGAGAGTTCATACTTTCATATGATGAGGTCAGGAATGCGAGTTCACCAGATGAATTGTTATTGGAATTTCTACAAAGTACCTATGAGGCAGCAGCTAACAGTGCTGCCTGGGATAGAAATGTGCTGGAAAAGGACTTTACACTTGAAATAAATGGGTGATTATTCCGGATTGTAGGCTGTGTTGATTTGGACTCACTGGAATATCACAGCATCTCCAGATGCTTGATTAGCGGAAGCAAGTCAATGCGCCGCTTAATAGCTGCCGAGAGTGCTATAGCCACTACACCAGTGTGATTGGCTTTTCATGGCAATACCGGTGAAAAGCAGAATGGTAGCCAGGTAACACCAGCTCGAACCAGCCCAGATATAGGTGATATCACCACACCAAACTTGATTGGGTTTTTCTACATTAAATCGACGATCAAATTTATTCGGTATATCTAAATGCTCGACTGTTGCTTTCTTATATCTATGGGCCAGGTTACTTACAAACCAAGCCGGCCTCATACATTAGCCTTCGGGCTTTAAAGCGTCCGATTGGAATTCCCTGCTCATAAAGTAAACCTACGATTGTACGACTACCTGCAGAGCTACGGCTGCGCTGAAAGAGCTCACTGATTTTGGAGCGAAGCTGCATTCTGGGCGTATCAACGACATCCTTCCGTTTCCTGTATTCGTAGTAGCATGATCGAGGTATTCCAAACGCTTTACAGACCTGTTCTACGGACTCATGCTCACTTAATCGGTCTATCAGCGCGTACAATTCATCTCGTCGGACATCAAAAGAGCGGTAACCTTTTTTAGTATCTCTTTCTCCCTTTCTAGGCGATTGATACGGACTTCAAGCTCCTGAATTTCCTGTTGCTCAGTGGTAAGTGCACTATTTACAGGTGCGTTACCCCCACGCTCTGACTCTAGCTGCTTCATCCAACGGCGGGGCCGTTGTACCAACATCCAGTGAGTGGGCCGATTCAGCTATTGAGTAACCTTGATCTACTACCAAACGAGCAGCATCTAATTTAAATTCAGGAGAAAAGGATCGACGTTGTCTACTCATTGAACGCCTCTATTTTCGGTGGCAACTTTACCACCTAAATTGGTGTCCGGGTTTAGTAAACCACTACAGACTACTTGCTGGTTTATATACGGCCTAAGCGCAAAACCCATAAGACACCCTCAATACATGCTCGGCTATCAATGGGCTTTGGGCCTCCCCTTCCTACGTTTTAGCTGGGGAATGCAGGGTTCAAATTTCCACTGGTCGTCGGTCAACTCTGACTTGAATCGGCTCACAACCACCCGTCTTTTTACTCTATGAGTGTGCGAGAATAGCCGATTGCAAGTTATGAAACAGCCTCTATTAATCTTCACTGATATTACACGGATCGACATGAAGATTCCATAAATCATAAACCCCTTGGGCTTGATCGAAGTCAATTAAATTAGGCCCCTGATCAAAATGGGTAATTGCGACAAAGGTGCGCAGGTTGGTTTCGATAGTGAACTCTCCGCCGCATTGACTGTTATCAAGATGTTGCTTGATATCAACCATTTGGTTGTCGAACGAATCGCTATAGGGGTAATCAGAGAATTCATGTCCTTCATAGATTGCTGAATCATTGACAGAAAAATACTGATCTGGAAATTCATGCCTTACCTGTGATAGCAAAAATCCATACTTTGTAATTACAAATGAGCCAGCAGCTGAAAACCCCGCATTCGTAAGCTGAGATTGATTGTCAACGACAATTTTATATTTGAGGTAGCAATTTTTTTCATCAAAATATTTTTCATTAGCATAATCGGCGTCGGATATGGCTGCTTGCATTTCTTTATTGGTGAAATCAATCCTTATCAAATCACCTTCGCCCGGAGCTCTTTGTTTTATCTCTATATTGCTATTTACGCAATCGCCCTCCTGGGCAATCAGTTCAATATTGTAGGGGTCTGAACCCCTTTGGTTATATTGATTGTCGTATGCTACGCTGGCATTCACGGCCCCTGAATTAAAACAGATCAGCGATATTACAAGTGTTACATACATTATATAGGCTTTAAGCATAATAAGTCTCCGTCTATTAATACATCAGGATTGTAAAGGTGGGGTGGGGTCGCATTCTTCAAAAGTCATTCTTGAGTGATCCACAAAAGCTTCGTTTATTTGAATAAAACCCGGTGAGTCGGGGGCATATTGAAACTCTGAATATATACTAGCCTCAATAGAGACAGGTTTGCCGCAATCGTCCTCATCTGGACTATCGCTTGGTGGATGTTTGGTTGCTAGAGTGACATCCAAGTCAAATGATTCTTCTCGTATTTCATTCTCTGGAGCTATCACGATAAGTTGTTCAGATTGGCTGAGCGAACTGTTGTTGTATCTAAGCCTGACCCGAGCTGCAGCAATCGAACTACTTTTAACGAGGTAGTTTCCTTTGACACTAAACTGCAATGACTTCAGACGAATGTTGTTTTTTGTAGGTAAGATCAAGACAAAGAAGTCTAATTCACAACTTTTCTTATCAGTAACTCCAACACTCTTTAATTCGTCAGTGAAGTTTACGTGCATATAGGGGAATCCCTCTGCATCGTTATCAATGACGATATCAGTAAACTGACAATCAAACTGTTGGTTTTGCAGTATTACTGCATAATTTACGTCTTTCAATGCTTCTTGTGCATTCGGTACGGATGTAAAACACAATATTGCAATAAAGGCGATCAATTTTTTCGGCGATAGTCGGTGCCGGTTAGTATTCTTCAACATACCAAATCCTTCTTTTCAAATAAGCTTCTAGTAAATCGCTGAATAATATATGTCTCTATTGTTAAACTTTGTCTTCGGCTTTCAGTCCAAAGCATGATGACGTGGCGGTATAGGTTACTTACCGCTACTCATAGCAATTAGCCTAATTTTTACACCTTATCTATTTAAGGTGATTCTTAGAATTGTGTGAATAATTGAGTTGTCATATCCAGCTTTCTATAGACAAAAGGATGCTATTTCTAAAACTCTCGAATGATCAGAAGCTCCTCTCTCTGGATTTTATACCTTGGATTTTCGAATTCAGCCCCTTCGCAACACCGTTACTAATTGGATCCTAAAAGTAGGTCAGCAGGTTGGACAAGTGCCATTTCAGAATTTGTGCAACCTTATTTATCGGATTCATTCCCCTGCGTATCGCCCAGCTTTACCAGCGTTCAAAGAACCTCTCGGTTGTAATTCTGCTCATACATTGCCAAAAATTGCGAAATAGGTCTATGATCAAACAGGTGCGCGCTACTTCCAGGACAGGGTCCTTTAAATGCATAATTTTTTTCCGTCAATTTTTCGCTTACACTACTCGGAGTTGGTCAACAAAAAATATTTACTTCTAGATAAACGCTTGTCACCTTTTTTCAGTAAATCCCCCTGCTCGCTTGATCAACTGCCTTGTTGAGGTGCAGGCGAATATGAAAGCGGTCGAGGACAATGGTCGCACCGGGCAAACAGTGGCCAACATCACTGCAAAAAGCCTTCCACTGTATCCAATTCACTTCTACCTACTCACCGGCGATATCAAGATCGACATCACTCATATTCCATTCAGATTGAACACCTAAGAGTTGCGAGTAGTGGTCTTCAATCTGAATGGGCTGCTTATCCTGATGTAACTGGCAGTTTCGATGAATACATGACCAATTATATTGGATTTTCACACTATTCTACGAAGAACCTCATTTAAAAACATGGAACACAGACAACTGTTGCTAACTTAAAGGTGCCATTACCTTGGTCGAGGTTTGTGATAGCTGGAGAAGCATCGCTAACTGGTCGGTAAGTTATTTCACTATACAGATCAGTCTCTACGAAAACTGATTGACCACACTGGCCTAAACCTGAAGTTGTAGTTGCGATAACATTGTCAAAACTGTCGCTTTTTATTTCTCCGGCACCAAACCAGGATTTTTGGTCTGAAAAAGTTTGGTTTTGATTGTTAACACGATTTCTCACTCTGGCTGCATTGATGGAATTAGGGCTAGTGAGATAGTTGCCAGCTGTTGAGAACTCGATTGCTGCAATCTTGTACCCTGGGAATGGAGTTATTTTATAGTCGACCTCACAAGATTTTTTTATGGTTGTTTGGCTAGTTCCACCTGCAAGAAGTGCCTGCATTTCATTCTGGAGAAAATCAAGCCTTATCACATTAGCTCCAGGGGGAGAGGTAATTGGTGTGTTCGCACAATCGAACTGTTGTTGAACCACATTAACAGAGAAGTTATTTGCATAAGAGGCGGCAGATGCCGTCGCTAAAATAGACAGCGAAAAAATAGTTAAAGCTTTCATAGTTTTCCCTTTGATAGGTTTGGCCATTTATCCTTAATAGTGCCTAATGAAAAGATAAGGATTATTAAAGATACAAAGCTACTTTGTAGCGTTAGTTAATATTTGTGACTTGAAGTAATTAATATAAATGAATGACTAACAATTAGGAAGAGGTAAATGTAAGGAAAGGCACAAGAATGCGGTCTGGCTATAAATCACATGCCATAGTCTTTTAGCAGTTATTATTTGTTCAATATTAATGCTGTAACAAATATAAATAAAATAAGTTTCATCTCAGTGATATTTGCGGAGTGGCCTTAATGGGAATGGTTTCATCAAGAAATGCCCCCTAGTCAATAATTCACAGATGTAGCAAAAAACTATTTTAAATAAACGTCACCGATCCAAGTCTTTTGTGTACACATAATGTTCATTATGTGACGTAATCAGATACTCCAGGCTGCATTTAGGCTGGGTATATTCATAGCGTTTGAAAATTAGGTTTTACAAAGAGTCATTTTTTTTGCCAATGGATACATTCAAGTTAGGCCCCTGAAGGCCCAGCCAGAAAACCCCAAAAATGAGTATCGGAAATCGATAAAGATGGTAAGGGCAAGGCTGTGGATCTTGGAAGTGCGAATCAAACTGAAGTGCAGAGCATAGTGCTCTAGCGTCATTGACCGAAGATGCCAACAGGAATTTTTTACGTGCCATCACAAAGGGTTTGATTTCCGGCTCTGTTAGATTGTTATCGATTTCCAAGTGATCATCGCTGAGGAATTCACAAAGCCCATTCCAGTATTTCAGACAGTAATTTACTGCATTACCCTGAGGGAATTTGAATAGCACTTGTAAATGGTGCTTATCCAGCCAGCACTTAAAGGAGGTCATGATGGGTTTGGATTCTTGCTGTCGTAATTCATGCCTTTGTTTCGATGATAGATGGTTGTCTTTGGCTTTCCTTTTAACCCGATAGAGCTTCTTATAAAACTGCATTGCCCGTTTTGCCAGTCCATCCCCCCTGCGCTGCTCTCGCTATGGATTTGAGTTTTCGACGGGCATGTGCATTGTAATGATTTGGGTTTACAGCTGTCTGCTCAAATAACAACTCAAAAAATGGATCAGCATCACAATGCAGCGTGCCTTTAAAGCCGACAAATCCGTCATTTACATCATTATTGTGATCCGAGACATTATATTCATAGAGGATAGCTTCCTTTCCCGGAGGACCGCCTCGGAAACAGTAGGCATAAGATTTTCGGCTTGCTGGCCGGCCAGGTTCATTAAGAACTTGGAGTGATGTGGCATTCAAAGCCCCAATATCCTAGCCAATGACGTCATCTTTTAGCAAATTGATCAGTGGTTGTAGGGGAGTAGCACAATCGATAACAGTATGAGCCATGGTTTGATGGGTGAAACTAAAGCCGGCATGGGTCTCAAACTGTTTTTCCAGGTGATAGAACGGCTGACGATCATCAAGGTTGCTGGCTATGAGGTGGGCTAGAACGGATTCGGTAAACTTATTCTTAGGTAGGATATGCTTTGGCTTGGGAGCAATAACTATTTGGCCTGCACAGCCTTTGGGACAGGTAACCTTCACCGACAACTCGACAATCACCTCATATATTGGGGATATGTAGTTCAAGCGCTCATGACGTTCGTAATAAACGAGATTCTTTTGGCAGCCACATGCACAGGTTTTATCCTGTTCTGAGGCGGGGATTACCACCTCTTTTCTTGGCAGTTGCTCGGCAAAGATTTTCTTTGTTTTTTTATGACGCTTGTGTGTCGCAATACTAACCACATCGTCCTGGTCTTTGTCGCCATCAGCCTCGTTTTCCTCTACAGAACCTTCATCCCGAACTTCTGTACTGTTGAATAGTAACCCCTGGGGATCTTCAGGGTCTTCTTATTGCTTAGAGCGTCGACCAAAGAGAGAGCGCTATAGTTATTTGAATTGAAATAATAGCTGACTGTAAGCCTTTCCAAATCTCATTTCGCTTATAAAGGAGCCAAAATCTATTATCTTCACAATAGAGCATACGAATTTTATCGGCCTTTTTATTGCGAAAGACAAAGAGCTGACCGGGTGTCGGATCTTTGTGTAACGTATCAGCCACCAACAGCACGATACCATCAATCTGATTGAGAAAATCGATCGGCTGACGGTAAAACCAGACTTGGTGTTAAACAGCAGCCACATCGTATTTACAGGTCCATAAGGCCAGGAGTTTGCGCCAACAACATCGGACTGTTGATCACCAGCTTTATGCCATTGGGGAGCTCTAATACACCCAGGTTTCCCGTAGTGGCTGTAGGGGCTTGATATCCACGGGAACAAAGTCGGGGATATCAGACACAGGCGTTTGTCAGATAGTTTGCGGTACCAGTAGGGGAACTGGCTGTAGTTTAGGTTGTGCTTACGGGTATAAGCGCGCTTGGATTGAGAGCTTTTCTCGTAGGCGCTGACATGACTTTGCCACTGCTGCTGATGCATGGGGCTTCCCACCGAAGTTGATGGAGGGGGCATCATGCCAGTCTGCCAAAGCAAGTTGAATAATGTGGTTCATGTACCGCTTACCGATTACTTTTAGAATGTTTAGATGATAAGAAACCGGGCTCTGTATAAGCCCGGCAGCTGCAATCAAACATTTTAGTTTGTAGTTACTGGTGAAGAAAGTTTAAAGTGGGCGAGGGCCCTTTCAGCAATCTCCTTGCCATACTCCTGCACAAAATGGCCGGCCTCTTCAATCTTGAGTGGTTCCGGGCAGTTTTTGATGGTACTCCTTAGCATTTCCATTACATTTTCACCGAGCACAGCGTCTCTCATTCCAATCGCCATAAAACTATCCCCGTCCCAGTCCTTGGACCAGAATTTCCGAGCTCTAAGCCCAAGTTCTACACCCTCCATGCCGGGATCGACCGGTACAATCGATGGGAAGCGACGCACCCCGGCTTTGTACCTGTTGTCGGGATAGGGGGCATCATAAGCCACTATATCGAAGAGGTTGACTTCAGATCGGGCATCGCTTGCTATCAACCCGCCAACAGGGATTTCTGGCACTCCGACTGAGAAGTTGCGCCAATGGTAGAATCCCTCCGAGGCTCCATCTCCCGCTGCTATAGCAGTATTCATTACCAATAATCGGGTAAACCTGCCTGGCATATCCATAGGGAGTGTGAGCCCTAGAAGCCCTCCCCAATCCTGGCAAACCAAAGTGATGTTCCTCAGATCGAGGTATTCAATCAGGCGCATCAAGCTATTGCGGTGAAAGTTAAAGGTGTAAGTATCTTCGTTTATCGGCTTATCAGACCGCCCAAACCCGAAGAGGTCTGGTGCAATAACCCTATGCCCAGCTTCGACAAATACTGGAATCATTTTCCGATAAAGATAGCTCCAGCTGGGTTCTCCGTGCAGGCACAGAAAAGTTGTTTCTGCCGCTGGCTCTCCTGCATCAATGTAAGCCATACGCATGGCATCGAAGCCTTCGAGACTGTCGATATAATTTGGTTGATAGGGAAATCCGGGCAGCAGGGAAAAACGCTCTTCGGGTGTTCTTAATCGCTCAATAGACATGGGTAACCCTCTTTTGCGTGAAAAGTAGGCAAGCGACTTTGCCTTATGTTGTTATCGACTGGACCCTTTACAGCAGAATACACAACTGTAGTGAAATATATCGGTTAATCAACCGGGCATTAAGGGTCTATTTGCTCGCGAGGCCTGGCAAGATCTTTAAGGTAAAGATACTTGACTAAGTTATTGGGTACGAGACCAGGTAACCTTTAGCCCAAACTGGAAATAGGGCGTATTGGGACAGATGCCAGCGGTTAAGCATAATTCTTTGAGGGTTGTTAAGAGTCGATATTGATAAAGATTACACGATTATCAGACTCAATTCTGAGTAGGGCTTTGTCTTCAAAAAAAAGTGGGCTCTTCTTGGTAGTGCTGTAATTAGGGTTAAATTGTTTCTTTATAAACTTTACCTGATTGTTTGTTTCCCAGCTGACAGATGATGGCCCCCAGGACTCAGGCCTTATACTGTAAACAGGTGTCAGGCCATTCACAGTTAAAAGATAGAGCTCTAGAAGGTTTTCATTGAAGCCAGCATCCAGGTCTTGCTCCACTGTCAGGATATATTGCCCATTTGGAGAGGTGAGAGGATAGCCTTCCAGGGAGTATTCGACACCATTCTTTAAACTTAAAAGAATATAGTCACTGGATTCCCATAACTGTCTATATATCAATAAGTAACTATCAGCCACGAACTCGAGAGCCGAATAGGTATACTTTTCTCCTGGGGGATTTTCTTCATGGGAGTCCTGATAAGTTTTGGTTGTGCCATTTTTCAGGGTTACTATTAAAGAAAAAAGTTTGTTACGTTTGATAAGGCCCGTATTTTCAAGCAGCTTACTTTCTATAGAGCGCGCGCAGTTATGAGAATTATGAATATTGGGGCAATCAAACTTACCTTCTATTGCACTGAAGTGGACTGCAAAACTTAAGCTGGGAGTTATTACTGTAGATAGGAAGCCCAAAATAATAAGTAGCTTTTGTAGTTGACTTATCATAAGGGCTTCCTCTGCCGCTAGAGAATACTTTAATTAGATTTTTCCTTTAGCGCTAAATAGCGCCACACAGCCTTTTACTTCTATTTGATACTCTTTGAACTTGCTTTCGAGGTAAGTTTCGAGGTCTTCCTGGCAATCCTCGGTATTGGAAAAAATTCCCTTTTTATTGTAGATGGCCATTAATTTCTTTGCTGCAGTGTTCCTGGGTACACCTTTTGATAAAATCGTGGAACCAAATACAACTCCGGATTCAGAAAGTAGTGCACTAACGTGGTCTAAGGCTGATAGTTTTTCTGGCAGTTTTCCTGGGAGACAATGGAATAAATAGTTCAGAGAAATGGAATCAAATTTTTCAGTGACTAAGTCAATTTTATCCAGCACATTACAGCGAAACTGAAGTGGGCTGTACCGTGCAACTCTAGCAGCAGAAACATCCAGACTATTTTGGTTCAAATCCATCAATCCCAGCCGTACATCACCGGAGGGGAAGGTGCACTTATCGAGGAAATATCCTGTTCCAACACCGACATCCAAGTGGTTTGACGTTATGTGCTGGTTGAAGTGCTTGAGAATGCCTGGAGTGGGACATTGCCAAATAAAGCGGTTGGATAGCCCTAGAACCCAAAGATCGTACAGCCAGAGTACGGGTTTGGAGTAAACGGCTTGTCCCTGCTCAACTTCTTTTGTAACGGCCATGTACATCTCCTGCAAGTCTGACTGGAAGTTAACTATTGGTCTAATTTTGAACACTATAGTAGCACTTTTTCAGCATAAAGCTGAAGTTGATACCCGTGTAGTGAGTGGTGGTTCTAACTGTCAGGCTTTTGGTTAGCGGTATAAAGCAGCTCTTCACCATGAAAGCTAAACTCTTGCAGGTATAAACGAATGTGCCTTTTTTGTGAGAGAGTTTGGTATATACAGACTTTAATTGAATAATGCCTAAATAGTTTTTGGTTCCATTTAAGTTGGTTAGGCAAGTGAAGAACCGAATAAATAATTACAATGAGTATGAACTAGAAAAATAAAGCTGCCTGGCCTTCCATTGTAAATAGAGTTGAGAAGAGCAGCCCTATATCCAGCTGCCCTTAAGCCATTAAGCTTGAGTGGTTAAATACTTAAGAATATCCACAACCTGGTCCGGTGTTTGCGCCCAGGCTTGAGCAGCACCATCAACTTCTTTTAATGCATGTACCAGTGATTCATCATGTAGAGTGATATAGGATTTACCAAGCGCTGCGCAGTATCCAGCATCGAACGCTGCATTCCATTGTTTATATTTTTCACCAAAGCGGATAACAGCCAGGTCACAATTTTCTATGTGGTGTTTAATCCGTATCGCGTTGACCTTGGCAGACTTATGATCTCGCCAGAAGGAGTTATCTTCCACGCCAAGGCCATCGCCAGCTGCATCACTGGCATCGTGATTGGTCACCGCAGAGGAGAAAGAGATTTCCAGTCCCTGCTTATTGCAGCCTTCGATTATCTGGGTTCTCCAGTCAGAGTGGATTTCTCCAGAGAGATATACTTTCAGTTTCATAGTTTAGTTACCTGATAGTGGTAAACAATAGAGTTTGATGCTTAGGAAATGATTTTACAATATGATTTTGACTTGAAAGGAGGGGACTACTGATTGAGTTAAATAGGATGTATCAATGCGTCATTAGCGCTGAAGTATAAGACCAAAATCCCTTTTGGCTCTTACTTATTGGTGGTTAAGGTAGCCTTATGGCTTAAACACTACATTTTCTGGTACTTTTCCAGACGGCAGTCTTGTAGAGTGCAATTGAGAGAGGAGCCACTTTCCTTGCACTTTCTTTAGAATAGCGCTTTCGAGCCAGTAAACATCCTGGCTCTTGTTCTTTGCAGCAAAATTGGCCTTATTCCAATAGTTGATTGTGACTAGATCTGGCCTCTCATCAAAGTCAATAATGCTAAAGTAATTGGTTCTAACAGTATCTGACGGCTTTGCCACCTTAATTAGATCTTCAATCGTCCATACTTCACCATGTTCGAGCAAGAGAAAAGACTCAGTTACGGTGCCTCTCATACGCTCATGGTCTACATCTGATAGGTAATTTAGAAGGTTCTCGATAGTTTTGAATGCTTCAGGCTTCTCTTGCGCCTGTGCGTTACCGATTGTCAAAACAAACAACATCAATGTAAAAACAATTTTTTGCATAAGTTATATTCCTGGTTCTTAGAAGTTAATTTTTAGTAACGGGAGTGTTGATTTTACAATATTTGCTCCATCAAGTGCCTAAATTCCTTAAGGTGAGCGAAGCTATATATGTAAGGCGGGTTCCGATCGGAGCAGGCTCTTGCTGATACTGTCTATTTTTTCAGCAAAAAAATTGTTTTTTGGGATCTCAGAGCCCCACTGTACAGCATACCAGAGTAAGCTTAGATATTTGTACATTCTGCGCCAATGGTATAGGCGTTGCCAATGTTCTCGGGCCGGATTACGCCTAAGATACAGCTCGAGTAGGGATTGTTGCTGAATTCTGCTGAGCTGATGTTCCTCTATGATCACGGCGAGGTCATAGAAGCGATCGCCCATAGCCGCGTACTCCCAATCAATGGCATAAAGCCGCCTGGCCTTTCCAGCGATGAGGTTTCCAGTGCTTAGATCATTATGGCAAAGAGAGAACCCATCACCTAGCTGTTCCGCGGCAGCAATATGGGAAGGGATTTTTTGGTGAAGCTGTACTAGAGTCGGGTAGAAATCTGCTTGTTTATCAATCGAGCTCCAATATTGGTCAGCTTTATAGGATATATCCAAATGGGCATCAATTTCGGGGAGGCTGTGGATTCCATCAAGTAAATTGGCAACCTGTTCCAGAGCATCGGCATCATTTTTATTCCAAGGTCGCCCTTCAATAAAGCGGGTAACTTGGTATTGATATGCTGGGTCACTGTAGACTAAAGGAGCGCATAGCCCGGCGCTACTTGCTCTTACAAGGACGTTGGTTTCTGTTTGTCGGTTTAAATCTAGAGCACCACTGTATTGTGAATTGATACGTAGAATTAATAGCTCTTGGTTTGTCTTGAGTAGAAATGTTTGGTTCGTTTGCCCTCCTGTGAGCTGTCTGACCACAGTGGGTCTGGATTGGCTCCATAGGGGCCAGTCCTGGGGCAGCATATCATCTAGGGGGTTACTCATGACTATGGGGCGCTCGTTTCAAGACCAGTTAAATAAGAGTGGCTGCTCTATCAGTTACTGCTTCGCTCGCAGATATTTCAGACTGCCTTTCCTTTCTATAAATGGCATGCCACTGGAAAAAGCCGATGATTACTAATATTACATAAAGTGAAAACAAGGCAGCCGTGGGGTATAGGCCTCTGTCCAGGTAAAGGTAAATTGAGGCACCATCAACCACAATCCAGTAAATCCAGTTCTCTAAGACTTTTCGAGTGACCATATAAGTTGTAACTATGGCCCCTAAAGTAGTAAAAGAGTCCAGGTAGGGCAGGGCGGCATTGGTTGTATTCTCCAGAATATAGCCAAGCAACAAGGTGAGCCCGCTGACGCTTGTCAGTACAAGAAGGTGGGTTTTAAGTGGCCAACGATGAATTTTGAGATCTTGTTGTTTATCTCGATGACTACGCCATTGCCACCAACCAAAAACAGCCATTACCAGGTAAAATACCTGCAGGGCCGATTCCATCAGCAGGCTGACGTCCCAAAATAAAAAAAGGTAAATGGCTGTGCTGGCAAAAGCGGCGTACCAACAGCTGATCTTCTCACGCATTGCAAGCAGTAGGTAGGATAGGGCCAATACAACTGCAGCAATTTCCCAGGTGGACATCGCGTTGATAGAAGCTGAAATAGCGCTAGTGAAATCTTGATCAAGCATCTGATGCCGCCGGTGAAAGATCCCCGTCTATAAATTTGCAAACAAAGATGACACGGCCAAACTGCTCATAGGATCTGCGCAATTCTAACTTGAGTACATCCATTAGCAAATCGTAGTCCCCAAAAACCTGAGTACTCATAGTATTGGTAATTACCTTGAGTTCTGGATATTTATTGAGTCGATCAATAAATGCTTGGATGCCGGGGATATACTCATCCTTCAGTGGGTACATACTGATTTCTACTGAGAGCCTCACAACGCCTCCTATTGAAAGCAAAAGTTGGGGTGGTATAGACCACCCCCAATGATACAACTATTAGAAAGTATAAGTACCGCTTATACCGGCGATACGAGGCTCGCCAAATTGATAATAGGCTTCTGGCGCATAGCCATTGGCAGGGTTGTTACCATATTGGTTGCTAAAATAGAAACCCCTGGTGTAATAGTCTTCATCAGTTAAGTTTCTGCCCCATAAGGACAGATCCCAATTATCACCCTGGTATGTCAGCCGGGCATTGACTAATTCATAGGCATTAGATTTTTCATTGTGGCTATTGGAGAAGTAGAACTCGTCCTTTCCTTCCAGCTCTAAGCGCAGAACTAAGTTGGGCAGGAGAGAAATTTCGCTGCCAGTGAAAAATTGATAGCTTGGCGCATGGGCTACGTCTCGACCATCCAGGTTTACAGGTGCTCCCTGGGAGTCATCTCTTGCGTCGACATGAGAGCCGGTTATAAAGTTTTCAAACTCCGCATTTAGCCAGCCTGCAGAGGCAAAGATGCGCAGGGAATCTGTAGCAAAGTAGTTAAACTCTACTTCCAGCCCGGAAGTTTTACCTCCCGCGGCATTGGCCAGGTAGTCGTGAAAGGAAACTTCATCTTCATTAAATATGAAGACGGATTGTTTTGCCTGGATATCATTGCGATCCTGGTAGAAAGCAGCCAACTGGGCATGCAAGCGGTTGTCGAACCAATTGCCTTTAATACCTATTTCGTAGTTAAGCATATGCTCAGTATCAAAATCGAAGAAATTAGGGCTAATTTCTACATTTCTCACTGATTCAGAGATGATTACACCATTGATACCGCCGGCCTTGTATCCTCGGGATACCGTCGCATACGCCATAGTATTTTCGGAGTAGTGATACTCCAGAGTGATATTGCCACCCCAGAGGTCCTCGCTGATATCCCTGGCAGTGAACAGGGAATCTGTGTAATCAGCACTTCGCTTCTCCAGGCGGAGCCCTGTCACCAGATTTAAGCTGGCGGTCAATTCAGTATTAAGTTGGCCATAAATCGCTGTGTTTCTTGTGTCAAACTCACTGGAAAAGTATTCAACATCAGCCCCAAACTCCTCATTAGAGGTTTTGGTGCGTAATAAATCCTCACGTTCTATACGCTCATATATACCTACAACCCAGCTGCTACGGCCAGAAAAGAGTTTGGATACATCAGTAGAAAGCAAGCGCAAGTCTAGGCTGATGTTATCTTTGTCGCGATGGTAATTGTCTTTTTGGCTGTATTCCCATGGGTGAAAGCCTTGATAACTCCAGTCTTCGTCGTAACCGTATTCTGTGTCTGAATCTGCGAGGCTCAGCGTGGCATCCAAGTGGAATAGCTCACTCCCTGACCACTGTGCGGCTAGGGCTCCGGCCCAGGTTTCCTGTCGATCCGAGCCTGGTTCGTCAGACAGTGTTTCACGGGTGTTGTATAAGGAGAAGGCATCATAGCCGTTGTCAACATTCACATAGAGCAGAGAGAGGCCAAAATTCAGGTTGTCACTAGGCGTGTAGGCCAGCTTACTTCTTAGCACTGATTCATCAATATTGTTGGTATTATCACTGCCCAGGAATGCATTCTCTGTATAGCCATCGGATTTTTGCCTATTGGCAGCGATTCGATAACCAAGTTGATCGGCTAATGGGCCGCTGGAAATTACAGAAATATTGCGTCCATTGTATTCACTTACCTCGGCAGATACTTTTGCCATGGGTTCAGTGGTAGGAGCGGCGCTGGTCATATTGATCAGACCCGCCAGGGCGTTGGCACCATACGCAGTGCCTTGGGGCCCGCGAAGAATCTCTACTTGATCGATATCCAGGGTGCTGGCAGCGAGCCCGAGGCCGGTGAAGTCAATACCATCGATAACCAGGCCAACAGAGGGGTTCACAGGGTCTATAAATTGGCTGCGCTCGCCAATACCGCGAATTTGGATGAAGCGGCCCCGTGATGCACCGGAAGAGAAATTTACATTTGGTGCCATATTCAGGATCTGATCCAGATTGCTCGCACCCCGGGCCTTGATTGTATCGGCATTAACCACTGTCGCGCTGGTAGCCAAGTCCAACAGGTTGGTATTGCGTAATTGGGCAGTGACTACGACCTCTTCAATCCCTGCTTCCCTCGATTCAGCAACTGCCAGCCCCGCAGACAAGCTGGCTACAATGCTAACAGACCAGGCAATGGGGTGGGCTTTGAACAGATTCTTCATGGTTCTCTCTCGAATCAACACAAGTGAAAGAGACCCGGAGCGCGACGTGAGGAGGCGTTTGGTGAGGTTACCTATCCCTACGCCGGTATTAACCGGATCAGGTTCAAGGGTTTGCCCGGAAGAATCAAAAGTCCTCTGGGCATCTCAGGCCAAGGCCACCCCTTAGGTTCGCGGGCGCGATGATAGCAGAAGTTGAGGGAGGAAAGGGGTCTAAGTGTAATATTCAAGATGTCAAAATCTATATCTAATGTGTCACCCCTTCCGTATGCTAATCACAGTATATAATCCTTTCCTCAACTCCATGACGTGAAGGAACTTAAGAAGGAGAGATCTGCAAGTAAAGGTACTATATACATTCTGTATCTAGTAACCTAAGTAGGTGCCTCCCACTTGTCCTGCAAAGTGCGGAATAAACATGGCGTCAAAGCCATGCCAGTCACCGTATTTACTTTGTAGCTCAGGGTAAACTATATCAAAAATGGCTCGTAATTTTTTCCCTTGATCAGGTTCATAATTAATTTTAGACATCTCACGTTCTACGGTTTTACGAAAATCTACCATCATATTTCTATAGTGAATTAAATCTCTTCTATCTCCTTCGTTAAAGTGGCTGGGAATATAAATTTTTGCATTTAATTCAATCAGGCGATCGAGGGCCCGTATGTAACCGGGGAAATACCAGTCGGGCAGACCAAAAGGGGGAAATGCGTTCACGAACATCATATCTGGAGCAAATACGATGTCTTCACTTTCAATATAAAATCCATACAATGTTGTTGAGTGGGATTCAGGCATATATAGGAAGTGGACAGTTTGATCTCCAAATTTTAAAGATTTATCACCATCTATTGGACTAGTTACAGGTAGGATTTTATTTAATGGGTGCTCCCAATCTTGGATTAGATGGTTAATATTATTATGTCCGACGACAATTTTGGGGCTTAGATGTGCTCCACCACGGATGTGATCCAAGTGATTATGGGAGTAGACTAACCAGCGTACGGGGTGTTCGGGAAATTGTTTTTGTAGCTCATTAGAAAGTGATTTGCTGAAATTTTCATTAAAGCAATCAAAAACCGCCAATCCGTCATTCGTCTTCAGGACCACTGCCCGGTTCATTCCCAGACGAAAACTATAAACTCGATCACTATGTTGAACAAATTTTGAAGGTAATTCTGTAAAAGGTTCAAAATAGTCGACCGGAATCGCCTGTTTCATCATGGCTTTTCGAATCTCGGATTCACAGGCGCTGACTATGAGGGCACTAAATATTAAGAGTGCTATATTTATTAAACCTTTCTGTCTGACTTTTTCCCTTTGTCTAAAGCATCTTCTGGCTGGCTTTGAGTAATTTCTTTGGTGAGGCATAGTGACTCTCCTGACAAGTTACTTTGTAATATTAATAAATAGGAGGTCTGAAAGAGTACTTAAAAAGGGGTTTCTTCTATTTTTTTTAGAAAGCCAAGTTCTACAAATGGCCTCATATAACTTTGTGGTTTTCTCCCGACTTGATCGTTGAGCATGCTTTTCATACCCTGCTTAAAATCCAGTCTGGGATACTCATTAATTACTTCAGACAAGGTTTTGGGATGAATATCACTCAACCATAACCCGGCAATATCCAGCCCTGCGGCAAAATGTAGTAGGGCAATCTCCGGGTCTTTTTTGTGCGCAATTCCAACAGAGTTGTGATGAGCGATCATCTCATGTACTAAATCAGCCTTCTCGGTAGAGATGTTATGACCAATACAAAAGGATCTTGCTGCTTGAGCTCCGTCTAGCTCAAAAGTACCACCGACATCATAGGCCGGGGTTAGTCCTATATCATGCATGATGGCACCAAGAAAGTAGACTTCTTGATCTATCACTGTCTTTACTTTGTGACTCATTGCTAAGCCGAATGCATAGCTTCTAAGGCTGTGGTTGAGGAGGAAGTCGGGGCTGCATTGAGCCACCATATCCAACGCTTTTTTACAGCTCATCGAGTCAGGAATTTGATAGACCTCTTTAGCAACATACTGAATGTGCTCCCTCTTCAGGTAGCGAATAGTGCGTGTGTAAGTTGCACTTGCACTGGATGTAACAAAGCGGCAGGCCAGACAAGGCAAAGGTGGCGGTATTTTATTCGTTGTAAGTTCCATAATATCATTTATTTTGTACCGTTTCGAACAATAAAATATGATAGGCTTTCTGCGGTGTCAACAATTATGTTCGGAGTAGTACAAAAATGAAAAAGAGAAGAGGCCGTCCACCTAAATATGATGCCACTGAGGCCCTGGAGGGCGCTCTCCAGGTATTTTGGCGCAAGGGCCTCACAGCTACTTCTTTAGATGATCTGGCTGAGTCGATGAAGATGAACAGGCCAAGTATTTACGCCGCTTTTGGTGACAAAGTATCCATTTACCGTAAAGCTTTTGCGCAGTTTGCGAATCAGCTAGGTAAAGAACTTGATGCAATATTGAATGATGGTGCTCCTTTGCAGGATGCTATGCTGCGATTCTATGGACAGGCGCTGGAAACTTATCTGCTAAAAGACGAATCGCTGGGTTGTTTTGCTACTTGCACTGCACCAGTGGAATCATTGGCTCATCCAGATGTTCAAGATGACTTGAAAATTTTGATTGCAAGAATTGATAGCCAACTGGAAAGACGACTCCTGCGCGCACAGGAGGATGGGGACTGGCCTATAGATCGAGACGTTCAACCGACAGCTAAATTGCTACATGCTGCCTTGCAAAGCTTGGCTATACGAGCAAGAGGTGGCGAGGCCCGAGAAACTCTGGTCGATTTTTACTACGCTACAGTCAAGATGCTGTGTTGATCCTAATGGGAATCACAATCAACATGTATAAATGCTCCTTATCTGGATTGTGCTTTAAGCACGGCATATGTAAGGAATATGTTCGATTTTTATTGGGCTTTCTATCTAAGGCAAAGATAAGATTGTTGTTTGCTATAGCATAAATTTTTAATCACTACCATGGAGCTATCAGCTACTTCAGTAGTTCGATATTTCGCCTTGCGAGAAGCCTAAATTGTATATATTCGAGAATAAGGAATACAAGATGGCAGGCTGTAAGTATGTGAAACTTCTCACATGAAAGAATAAATACCCAAAAAGCATCCACATGTAATATTTGATAAGCCTCATAGGTTAATACCTGTATCATGAGGGTTGATGAATTGCTGTTCGTGAGTATTTGGCTTCAAAAGAAGGAGGTTAAAGGAAAGGTTTAGGATATTTTTATTTTTGGCAGTGAAAAATTGTAAGCTTTGAATTTGCCATGTAGGTCATGGACGTGTGATTTTTAGCTTTGGTCGGTAATTTACCTCTTGATTATTAAAAGCAAGAATTAGGCTAAAATTTCATCACTTAGTAATAGCGCGAGCTGTAAGAAGATGATTTCTTTCCTGCACCACTTTCCCATTCTATGTTCAATGACTGACGGCGAGTGATTATCGGCACGCAATTAATCTGTGAGTCATGTAAGTGGCTGTTGTTTACAGATGGCCAAATGGCTTGAGAAAATGGCAGGGTGGTTTCCCAGGCTTGTTTGCCGAATTGCTATGTTTGGCGGGGTTACCACTTGATGTATTCGAAGTTGTAAACGAATTATCTCGGTTCGCTCTCGAAACTCTTCCTAATTTATCAAGGTATCACAGCAAACAAGAGTGAGTATTTCGATTATGGGTATAACAATCCGAATGCTTGGAGAGCTGGCAGTTTATCGCGATGGGGTACCGATAAGCCTTCCCCCCTCAAAAAGAACTCGTGCACTCTTGGCATTTTTAGTACTGGCAGCTCGGCCTCATCGCCGCGATCGTTTATGTGAGATATTCTGGGAGTTGCCAGATGACCCAAGGGCATCTCTAAGGTGGTCTTTGAGCAAGATTCGCCCAATTGTCAATGATTCTTGTGGGGAGCGCCTGATAGCAGATCGAGAGAGGGTCCGACTAGAGGGGGAAGATGTCCACATTGATATAAAGTCGATAGCGCTAAAGCTAGGCGATCCTGATCTTTCGGTAGAAGAGCTTCTATCTATAGATACTGCTCTTAAAGAGCCATTTCTGGACGGAATTGATTTACCGGATCAAGAATTATTCCAGCAATGGTTACTCGCGGAGCGAGAGGAAATAGGGCGATTGCGGGGTAAGGTGCTCTCCCGTTTGTCATCTCATCCTGATACATCACTTCCAGATCAACTCAAGTGGGTGCGCAGCTGGGAAGCTTTGGAGCCCTATAATACCCGCGCTGCGGCTCAGTTGTTAGTTAAACTGGAGGCACTAGGTTTTACCAAAGAAGTGGCTAATGTTCGGCCAAAATTTTTGGAGAGATTTAGAAAGGCTGGGATTGCATGGTCTCCCCAGGTTTTATCATTGGGAGAGGCTAAAGATACCAATATTGATAATCAGTATCTTGAGCGTAAGCTTCTTACACAGCAAAAAGTTGGGTTCTGCAGTGCTTCGGATGGCGTTCGTATTGCCTATGCAGCTGTTGGGGATGGTTCTCCCATTGTTAAGGCGGCTAATTGGTTAAGTCACCTTGAGTATGACTGGGATTCGCCAATTTGGAGCCCTTTGTTCCGAGAGCTTTCCTCGGATCATCAATTCATTCGCTACGATGAGCGTGGTAATGGACTCTCAGATTGGGATGTTAACAATATCTCTTTTGAGTCTTTTGTGACCGACTTAGAGACTGTCGTAGATGCATGTGGTGTCGATAAATTTACTTTGCTCGGCATATCACAGGGAGCAGCTGTATCTATTGAATATGCAGTGCGGCACCCTGAAAGGGTAAAAAGTCTTATTCTTTTTGGCGGTTATGCAGCAGGTTGGCGGACAGGGGCTACTGATGCCGTAATTAAAGAGCGAGAAGCTATAATAACCCTCACTGAGACTGGCTGGGGGCAAGATAATCCTGCATATAGACAAATTTTTTCTTCGACATTTATGCCGAGTGCAAATGCAAGTGAGCTAGCCTGGTTTAACGAATTTCAACGCTTAACCACCTCTCCTGAAAATGCCGCGCGGTTCCTCTCTGTATTTGGGGATATTGACGTTCGTAATCAGCTTAAAAAAGTAAGTGTTCCTACATTGGTCATTCATTCGATAGGGGATCAACGTATCCCGGTAAAGGTAGGTTTTGATATCGCATCAAGTATTCCAAATTGTAGATTTATTGGTTTGGATAGTGATGGCCATTTATTACTTGGGCGTGAGCCTGCTTCAAAAATATTTGTAGAAGAAGTGCGGAAGTTTATTGGCAGCTCTTATTGATATAAGCTAAAGCAAGGCAGTACCTTTAATAACCTTCAAATTATACAGGCAGGCCATACTTAATAGCGGCATATTGAGTAAATCATTTTTAATTTGTCAACTCTTTTCCAAATGTACTATGACAAGCAAAGCTTTGCCTCACTGTAAGTGATTGGAGCAGAGTTTTTGCTATTAAGTAAATTTTTTACAAAAGATAAACGGCCAGCTCTTGAGCGCTAAGATATCGGATTCCTGCTTGTGGATACTTGCGAATAAGATCTAAGGCAGCTGAGCGCGCAGAAGCCTCATCAGAGAATTTTTCTGGTAACTTTATGTTTGCAACTCGGTTTCCTGATTTGCAGCGAGTAACAATGATATATTGACCTCCCCATTTGCCCCAAAGTACTTCATCAGGATCTTCCTTGGGGGGAGGTGGAGGGGGAGTTTGTTCCTGTTCTTTAAAGGTTAATCCAGCTTCTGATTCCCAAATCATTTCAGCTAATTGGTTTAACTTCTGAGTGTAATCGTTGGTAGACATCATGCTCCTTGAGAATGATAAAGCGTATGCTGCATCAAGAAAAACTGCACAAGCTGGGAGTAAAAGGGCTCCCTAAGTAACGCAATTATAGCGTTTCGATGGAAGATATCTAGCCCTTAAAGCACTAATTGAAGTTTGGATAGGGGTTTACATTAATTAACAAATCGCTTTTGATGACTGGAGCTGCTCCAGCCTAAGGTAGTCATAGCCCTATTATTGTGATAATTAGTCTATGAAAGGATAGTGAATACTTGTGAATTTTCAGTCAGCTTGCATTATTTCCTAATAAACGGGCCAGAGCTATAAGAGCTATATAAACCTTTGATTGGTTAGGGGCGAGTCTAGAGCTGTTATATGAGCGGTGGAGCTATTTTACTTCGATGGTCATTTATGAGGCATATACTTCAAAATTTGTTATCTAAGGTCGATATTATTGACTGTAGGAATTGGGTGGTTGGTAAAACATATGACACTTGAAATTATATACTTATAGCGATAATTCCGGGTAAATTTACATTGCGGAAATCCAGACTTTATAAAGCACTCTTGAGGTGAGGTTGCCACTTTGAATGAAACTGGCTAGATCACTATCAAATTCAACGGTGGTTCAAACGGTGGTTCAAACGATATAGAGGTTCACTGGAGCTCGTTAACCACGTTGTCAAAGTCAATATCTATGCGGTTCACAGCCATATTCTCTCATATATTTGGAATATAAGTATGAGATTTATGCCAAAACAGGGAGCTGATTCCTGAAGATGCATTGGGGTCGCTGTGCAGAATATTGTAACCGCGCGACTGGTGACGAATTATTGATAGAGATTCTAGTGATTTAATAGTGTGTAGAGAGGGACATGGATATTCCAATCGGTAAGGAGCAGAATAGATTTGTTAATAGAGAGGTAGTAGTTGAATGCCGGCACTGTGGAAGCCTGTTTGAGCTAAAGATGCTGTCAGTTCCATATGGGGAATCTATTGGACTCAATTTTTCGTCACCTTTGAACTTGATTATGGTGGCGGCTGGTACTGCATTAGTTAAAGGTAATCAATCAAGCTTTGAGCTAACAGTGGGGCAGACGTGGCTGGCGAGCTCCAATAGTGACTTTCGTTTGAGTAGCGATTTAAGGGGACACAGTATTATTATAATATGCGTAGGCATTAGAGCTGCAATGATTACTAGATTCTACCAAAGATACGATAATACACTACTCCACAAAAGGAACGGGATAAATATAGACAGCTCAACACTTCCTGAAGATAAGGCGCCTATTGTTCTTCCTGGCTGTGAATTGACTCGGTTAACACTAGACTCCTTCAGACTGTTTAGCCTGTTAGGTGACGACGGTTTAAATACTCTTAAACTGGAAGAGCTACTGTTGCTTAAATTAAATAGTGATCACGGGCCAATACTTGCTGCGGAACTTCTGAATCATATAAACCCTTTACAGGAAAACTTTAGGCGATTTATGGAGGAAAACTTCACAAAAAACTGGTCTGTTGCTACCTTTGCAAAGCACATTGGTATGAGTTTAACTTCATTTAAGAATATGTTCGGGCAAGTATTTAGAGAGTCATCACCTAAGTCTTGGATTAATGAACGGCGACTCCGCTATGCGGATGCTCAATTAAGGACCACCCGTAAACGACTTATTGATATTGCCCTTGACAGTGGCTTTTCCAGTCAGTCCTATTTTACACAACTGTATAAGTTAAAATATGGTGTTTCACCACTAGGGGCGAGACAGCAGTGCGGTTAAATCTCATAATGAATGAGCATTATGGTGAGATCTTTAATTGATTGCAGCTTCTTTAATGCCGAATTAGGTACTTGCTTCCTGTTGATTACTTGAGTTGAAGTAAGGTCCTTTTTGCTGATCATTAGAATGTTAGCACTTATTGAGCTTGTCTATGCGCCCCATTGAATATATGTCAAGTAAACAGATCATGAGCTTGATGGAAAGGAATACCTCCTGTAGGGCTCAAGTGCGAGTATTAAGTATTCGTAGGCGCCATTCGATCTTGGTGCCAATAGTGCCGGTAGTCGAGTATTGGCTCGAGGTTAAGTCTCATCTATCACAGGGAAGCCTGAGTGGAGTGGGACGATTCTGTTTTTACTTGCTATTTTTTTGCGATAGTTACTTAAAGTGACTCGCTTAAGCGTAGTGGTCTTGCCAGATGTTATACCTCTGGCATCTATCTTTGAATCCTTTCCATTCACCGATACTGGGTATCAGCTATATTGAAAAAAAATCTGCTTGAATGCTTACTAGAAATTAAGTGTTAAGTGTTAAGTGTTAAGTGTTTTTAATCTGAAAGCAACTTTATTTAATTATTGATTTACAATTTGGTCTCTTCAGAATGATTAATATAAGCAGGGCAAGTTTAGGGGCGTTGGCATTTTCTTCAGCTTTGATGGGATGCACCCTAACCGAAAATAAAACCGATACGGCTGATCAGAAAGCAGTTAGTGACTCGGTATTACTCCATAAACTTGCAGATCAATATACTGATGTTTATTTAGATAACTTCCAGCCGTATGCATATTTCTCAGATATGGATCTGGACAGACATAATCTCTTCTTAAGTAATTCCCCCATAAATTCTGCTTCTATGGCTGCGGCTGAGGATAAAATACTCAAGGCTTTGGCTGAAATAGATCTAAATGGACTAAAAAGTGATCAAGAGAAGGTATTCTACTTCAAGCTGAAAGAGCGATTGGAGTCGAATGTTGGCTTAAGGGTCTGTAAGACTGAACTCTGGTCTGTTGATCATATGTTTGGCCCCCATATCATACTTGGCTTTTTGACAGAGGTTCAGCCGGTTGAAACTGCCCAAGACAGGGCAGACGCGATTGAGCGTTGGCTTGATGTGGCTCGTTATTATCAGCAAGAAATAGCTAATCTGAGTCGAGGGCTTGAGCAAGGTTACTCCGCACCCCAGAGCGTGGTGAAGCGAGTCATTCAGCAAGTTGATGGTTTGACCCAAGTACCCATTGATGAGCATCCTTTCCTGGGTTTAGCGAAGAAAGCTAAGGACCCGGAATTTGAGGCAGCATTTAAACAGGTGCTTTCAGATCACGTTATCCCCTCAATGGTGAATTATAAGAATTTTCTAGAATCCACCTATTTACCTGAAGCCAGAGCCGAGCTTGGCATCCATGCAATTCCTAATGGCCGTGAATGCTATATGGCTCAGTATCGTTCTTATACGACATTGCAGAGAACACCAGAAGAAGTTTTTGAGTTGGGTTTAAGTGCTGTCAACGCAAACAAGAGCGAAGTGGTTCGCTTAGGCAAGGAGTTCTATCAAGTAGATTCCTATTCTGAGGCAGTGGCAAGGGCCAGTGAAGATAAAACTCAGAAATTTAACAGCGCTGATGAAATGCATCAGTTTTTTGAGCGCTTGGTAGATAAGTCTAGAGATTTAACCGTAGACTTTTTCCATGAAATGCCTTTGATCGAAATGGAAGTGAAGGCCATCCCTGAACATGAGCAGGGTTCTGGTCGCAGTGCACACTATATTCCGGGCACTAAGGAGCGAAAGGCAAGATTTGGATATGACCCGACAACCTACCAGAATGAGTCATACGCTTCTGCCGAGAAGGTAACTATCCATGAAGGATACCCGGGCCATCATATGCAAATTGCTCTTGTACAGGAGCAGGAAAAGTTTCATAAAATTGAAGATGCCTTGTCTAACTCTGCTTTTGCTGAAGGTTGGGGCAGGTACTCTGAACATCTAGCGGAAGAAGCTGGGATGTATCAGTACGGGTCCACCAAAATCCTTAGGCGTGCTTGGCCTGCGCGAGGTATGGTAGCGGACACCGCAATGCATATACTCGGTTGGAGTGATGAAAAAGTTGCGGAGTTTTTGCAGGATTCTGGAGCCTCATTTGCTAAAGGCCCGAGGACTCTGATGGACCGAATGGCGGTTATGCCTGCGCAGCTTACCTCTTATGATTCTGGTGCACTTGAGATTTTCGCCTTGCGAGAACTGATGCAAAATGAACTGGGTGAGGACTTCGATATTAAGGACTTCCATGAGATTATTCTGAGAAATGGCAATGTCCCTATGGCCGTACTGAGTGAGCAGGTAAGGGACTTTATCGAAGAAAAGAAGAAAGGTTAATTTAGGATCTTTACTAATTCAGTCCCACACCCATGCGGGACTGAGTTATAAATAGGCTTAGCAAGAGGCTTTTATCCTGCTACTCTAAATTCCCATCTGCCTGGAAGCCAGATCCCGCATTATTTCTTCAGATCCGCCACCAATCGCATTCACCCGCACTTCACGATAGATACGCTCAATCCGACTGCCACGCATATAGCCTGCGCCACCTAACACCTGCATCGCTTCCCGGGCGCAGAATTCAAGGGTTTCTGTGGCTTGGACTTTGAGTAGAGCGATATCGGCTACCTTGAGCTGATGCTGTTGCTCCGCCCAGGCACAGAGGTCCAGATAGGCTTGGGTGGCATTGATGCGTTGAAGCATCTGGGCAAACTTGTGTCGAATCACCTGGTGATTGGCGAGGCGCTTTCCGAAAGTTTGACGCTCCTGAGCCCACTCAATGGCATCCTGCAAACAGACCCGGCTGAATTCTACACAAGAGGCGGCAATGCCCAGGCGTTCGCGATTGAAGTTGTGCACTATGGGTAAGAAACCTTGGTTCTCACCGCCAATTAGATTGCTCGCGGGCACGCGCACCTGATCAAAAAAGATACTGGCCGTATCAGAGCACCACCAGCCCTGCTTTTTATCGAGCAGCTGCCGGCTAACCCCTTTGGTATCCGCAGGGATTAAGAGCAGGGAGATACCGCCGAAGCCTTCTTCACCAGTGCGCACGGCAGCAGTAAACCAGTTAGCGCGCATGCCGCCGGTGATGTAGGTCTTTTCGCCGGTAACGATATAGTCATCCCCATCACGCTCTGCGCGGCACTGGAGATTGGCTACATCGGAGCCTGCGCCTGGTTCGGTAATTGCCAGGGAAATATGCTTATCACCACGTAATACCGAGGGAATAACCTGATCTTTTAGGGCCTCACTGCCATAGTGCAGTAATGGGGGCAGGGCAATGCCGTGGACCATCAGGCTGGCATACAGGCCACCAGCGCCGGGGCGGGCTAACTCCTCTGCGGCAACAATCATATGGAAGACATCGGTTTCGATGCCGCCGTAGTTTTCCGGATAACTCATCTGCAGAAGGCCAACTTCTGCGGCTTTTTTCCAAAGCTCGGCGGGTAGTTGGCCGTCTTCGTCCCATTGAGTGATGTAGGGAGTAATCTCGCGGTCGACAAAGCGGCGCAACTGGGTGCGCCATTCCTGATGGCCTTCGTCATAGAAGGGGCTTGCCATGCGGGAGGCATCAATATCGTACATGCTGATCTCCTTTAGGAAGTAGCGTCGCTGGGGATTTTGGCGGTTTCCGTGGGAGCGGCTTCGATCTGAACTAACAGCTGGCCACCGCGTACCTGGTCTCCTTCACAGGCGCCCAGTTTAATTACGGTACCGTCACGGTCTGCGCGCAGGGCGTGCTCCATTTTCATGGCTTCCATTAAGGCGATAGTGTCTCCCCGCTGAACGCTTTGATTGGGCTCAACCAATACCTGCACCAGGCAACCATCCATAGGAGCCGTGATGCGGCCACTGCCTTCGTTAAGTCTCGATTTGGCCGGGGCGTGGGTGATATCGACAAAATGAAACTGCCTGCCGTCTAACAGGACATACAGATTGCTTTGGTTGGCTAGGAACAGTCTCTTTTGACTAACGCCACCCAGCAGGAGTTCAGCACTATAAATTCCACTTTCTTTTTGTGATTTCTCAAAATGGACCGACTGAATCAGGAACTGCTGGTCGCCTACTGAGATTTGGTAAGAATGATCTACTAACACCAGCAGCTCACAGTTCAGGGTTTGCCCTGAAATTTCCAGTCGGTAGTTGATCGGCACGCTGTTGTCGCCACTGCGCCAGTCACTGCGACCGCTACGCCGATCCTGAGGGTTAGCTTGGTACAAGTGATTCAGTAATGTGGCTTGGGCTGCAATTACTGCTGGAACTGGTTCTGCGGATGTCAGCGTGCTGTTTTGGTCGAGAAAACTGGTATCGGCATCGCCAGCGATAAACTGTGATTCGGCCAGGATCTTCTGCAGGAAATGGATATTGTTTTTGGGGCCGATAAATTCCAGCCGGGTCAGGGCTTGGGTTAGCTTGCGCCGAGCTTCTTCTCGATCCTGCCCCCAGGCAATTAATTTGCCGAGCATGGGGTCGTAAAATGGCGTAATTTCACAACCATTTTTCAAAGCGTGGTCGATACGGATTCCTTGTCCCTTTGGCGCTACCCAGTGGAGTACTTTTCCGGCCTGGGGCAGGAATTGTTGTTCCGGGTCTTCGGCATACAGGCGGACTTCAATGGCGTGGCCATGCTGGGTGACTTGCTGCTGGGTGACTTGCTGCTGGGAGACGCATAGGGCTTCGCCGCGGGCCACTGCCAGTTGCCAGGCTACCAGGTCAAAACCGGTTACCATTTCTGTTACCGGGTGCTCTACTTGCAACCGGGTGTTCATTTCCAGGAAATAGAATTCGCCGCTGGGACAGAGTAGAAACTCTACGGTGCCCGCGCCTAGATAACCGCAGGCTCGCGCGGCGGCGACTGCGGCTTGCCCCATTCTTTCCCGCAGCTGGGTGTCGACCGCTGGGGAAGGGCACTCTTCGACCACTTTTTGATGGCGTCGTTGTACGGAGCAATCCCGCTCTCCCAGATGAATACAGTTGCCATGACGATCCGCAAATACCTGGATTTCGATATGGCGAGCGTTGACCAGTGCCTTTTCCAGAATTAATTCGTCGCTGCCGAATGCACTCATGGATTCACTGCGGGCGGCGCGCAACTGGGAGGCCAGTTCGCTGTCTCCGTGAGCCAGGCGCATGCCGCGCCCACCACCGCCTGCGGCGGCTTTGATCATTAACGGGAAGCCAATGCGCCGCGCCTCGGCGATCAGGGTATCGTCGTCCTGGGCACCCTGGAAGCCGGGAATACAGGGTACGCCGGCAGCGGCAACAAACTCCTTGGCTTTGCGTTTGTTGCCCATTAGTTCTATGACTTCGGCACTCGGGCCAACAAAACGCAGTTCATTCTCTTCGCAAGCGCTGGCAAATTCCGCATTCTCAGCGAGAAAGCCGTAGCCGGGGTGGACGGCGGTGGCTCGGGATTTTTTAGCCGCGTCGAGAATTTTCTGGATATCCAGATAGGACTCCGCCGAAGTCTGCCCGCCAATGGCTACGGCGATATCGGCAGTCTGTGCGTGAAGTGCATCGCAGTCCGCATCGCTGTAGACGGCGACTGTGCGATAGCCTTCCGCCCGGGCAGTTCGCATAATTCGCAGTGCGATCTCGCCGCGGTTGGCGATTAACAGGGTCTCTGTTGTCGACATCAGTGCTGCCACTCCGGTGATCGTTTTTCCAGAAATGCACGGGCGCCTTCGCGCCCTTCATGGCCTTGAATTGCGCGGGAAAACTGCTGTGCGGCGCCGTCGAGTAGTTGGCCGAGGGCAGTCTCATCGCTCACCCGCGCTGCATCCAGCAAGATCTGCTTGGTTGTTGCCAGGGCGCCGGGAGCGCAGGCATTGATCGCGCCCAGGTGTTCCTGCAGTGCGCCTTCGAGGGCTTCGGAATTATCGAGTAGCTGATGGATTAACCCAATTTCCAAGGCCTGCTGTGCATTGACTTTTGCTCCGCTGAGGGCCAGGCGTCGGGCCTGGGAGAGGCCGACCCGTGCCACGACAAAGGGAGCAATTTGTGCAGGCGGTAAACCCAGGCGGGTTTCCGGAAGGGCAAAGCGGCAACTGCGATCGGCAATGGCAATATCGGCACTGCAAGCGAGCCCAAAACCACCGCCCATTACGGCACCTTCCAATACGGCAATGACTATTAAAGGAGTGCGATTAAATCGTTCCATCAATTCACCGAAACGACGGTTTAGGTGAAAAAATACATCACTATTTCCATCGCTCGCGCCCTGTTGCGCATTGAGCATATCGGCAATATCGCCACCGGCGCAGAAGTTGTGTTCTGCACCCCGCAGTACCAACGCTCGCACCTGCGGATCTTCTTCCGCTTCTGCGAGCTTTTGCAGAAGCTCATCCACCATTTGCAAACTGATGGCGTTGCGCTGTTGTGGCCGGTTTAGGGTGAGATGGCAGGCGATGCCGATGGTCTCATTAATAATTGTCTGCATAGCCTGACCTTATGCGTTGGGTTTACGCTTGCCGGGCAGTATGCCCATCAACTTACAGATAATGCCGAGCATTACTTCATCTGCGCCGCCGCCGATAGCGGTGAGACGGCTATCCCGGTAAGCGCGGTTGATTACAGTTTCCTCGATATAGCCCATGCCACCCCAGAACTGCAGGCACTGATCGGGAATAGAGCGGGACAGGCGACCAGCCTTGAGCTTGGCCATAGAGGCGAGGGTAGTGACATCTTCACCGGCTACATAGGCTTCCACCGCGCGCCAGGTTAGAGAGCGCAGGCATTCCACTTCGGTCTGCATTTCCGCGAGGGCAAAGTGAATGGTTTGATTGTCGATCAATGGTGCTTTAAAGGCATGGCGTTCGCGCACATAGTCGATGGTGCTGCTCACGCAGTTTTCCAGGCCCTTTAAATTAAGTGCGGCGCCGGCGAGGCGCTCTTCCTGGAATTGCAGCATCTGCAGCAGGAAGCCGGCACCCTCATCGCCGATGCGGAAATGTTTGGGCACTCGCACATTGTCAAAAAAGATAGGGGCGGTTTCCGATGAGCGCATGCCTAATTTGTCGAGCTTTTCGCCGATGCGTACCCCTGGCGTTTTCGCCGGAATAATGACCAGGGATTTGTTGCTGTGGGCTTTGCCCTCACTGGTATTGACCAGGGTGCAGAAAAAGTCTGCGCAGGGGGCGTTGGTGATCCACATCTTGCTGCCGTTGATCACATAGTCGTCGCCATCGCTTTTGGCAGTGGTTTTAATTGAGGCAACATCGGAACCGGCGCCGGGTTCGGATACGGCGATTGCGCCGATCATCTCTCCGTTCACGGCGGGTATCAGGAACTGCTCTTTGAGATCCTGGCTGCCGAAGTTGGCCAGGGCAGGGGTACACATGGAGGTCTGCACGGAAATCGACAGGGGCACGCCGCCACAGTGGGCACCGCCCAGCTCCTCCAGGAAAACGGTTTCATAACTGAAGTCGAGACCCAGGCCACCGAAGTCTGTGGACTTGCTGATGCCTAGCAGACCCAGACCAGCCAGTTGTTGGAAAATTTCGCGGATAGGAAAGCGGCCGGCCTTTTCCCATTCGGCCACATTGGGGTTAATTTCCTGCTGTACAAAGTTTTGTACGGTGCGCTGCAGTTCCCGGTGTTGATCGCTAAATATCATTATTGTTTTCCCTGCTTTGAAGTGTGAACCCGGTGATGGTGTGAATGGGCAACCGCACTTCCTTGTTGCCCAGGTTTTTCGTTAAAACCTAGCTACGCCAAAGGTATTTTTGTTGAGTTTTCTCTGCTCGGCCTCATTGCAAATTTCTAGCAACATGCCTAAAAGTTTGCGCGTATCGCGGGGATCGATAATGCCGTCATCCCAGAGGCGCGCACTGCAGGCGAGAGCATCGGAATTGCCCTGCATAAATGCGCTGGTGTCGTTTTCCAATTTGTCTAATACCGCCTCATCGACATTGCCGCTGCGTTGCATTTTTTGCTCGGTGACGATGCGCATTACCTTGCCGGCCTGGGCTGCGCCCATAACGGCAGTGCGGGAATTGGGCCAGGCAAAAATAAAGCGGGGGTCGAATCCGCGGCCACACATGGCGTAGTTGCCGGCCCCATAGGAGCCACCTACGACAATGCTGAGTTTTGGTACGCTGGCATTGGCCACGGCCTGAATCATTTTGGCGCCGTGCTTGATGATGCCGTTGCGCTCCACCTCGGTACCCACCATAAACCCGGTGGTGTTATGCAAAAACAGCAGTGGCGTGCCACTCTGTTCGCACAACTGAATAAACTGCGCGGCCTTGTTGGCGCCCTTGGGGGTGATCGGGCCGTTATTCCCAATAATTCCCACAGGGAAGCCTTCGATACGAATATGGCCGCACACGGTTTGTCGATCGAATTCCGGCTTGAAATCCAGCATGGCGGAGCTGTCGGCGATACGAGCCAGTATTTCGCGCACGTCGTAGGGCTTTTTGCTGTCTGCTGGAATCAGGCCGAGCAGGTCGTCGATAGGGTGCAGTGGGTCTCGGTAATCTTTATCTACTGAATTTTTTATTGGTGAGGGTAGGGCGGCGACAATCTCTCTTGCTATGCGAATACCATCGGCGTCGTTCTCTGCTAAGTAATCGCCACTGCCGGACTCGGTACAGTGCATTTCTGCTCCGCCGAGGCTTTCCGCATCGGCAATTTCACCGGTGGCAGCTTTCAGCAGCGGCGGCCCAGCCAGGTACATGCCGGTTTGCCTGCGCACCATAACGACATAATCTGACAGGCCCGGCTGGTAGGCGCCGCCGGCAGTAGCGCCGCCGTGTACCACAGTAACTTGCGGAATACCGGCGGCGGACATTCGCGCCTGGTTGGCAAAACCCCGCCCACCGGGAGCAAAAGTGTCGCTGGCGTACATCAGATTGGCGCCACCACTTTGCGCCAGGGCGACTATTGGTAAATGATTTTCCAGAGCGATCCGCTGCATTCGCAGGGCTTTATCCATCCCGGCTGGTGAGATGGTGCCACCTTTTACGGCATAGTTATCCACTCGAACCATGCAACGTTGCCCGCTGATCTGGCCAATACCACAAATGGCTCCGCCACCAGCACCGGTACCATCCTGGTCGTCAAACAATTTATAGCCGGCGAGGGAGCACAGCTCTACAAAAGGTGCGCCGGGGTCGAGCAGTAAATTGAGGCGCTCCCTTGGCAGCAGCCAGCCCCGATCACGATAGCGGGCAGCCTTACTTTTTTCAGCTTGAACCGGACGTTGCTCAGCTTCACGAAACTGGTTGATCTGCTCGAGCATGGCAGCTTGGTTGTCATTGAACTCTGCCGAGCGGTTGTCGAGCTGGGAATCAATCGGCTGCATTAGAGCTTACCCTCCGCTTCCAGCTCTTCCACAACTTGGGGCCGGCGTTTGCGGTGGAATCCATTAAAGCGCTTGGAGTTGTTGGCGGCTTGTGGCTGCCAAAGGGGGGAGTGATGCTTGAGACTTGAGCCACCATCGATACGCAGCGTTTGTCCGGTGATATAGCTGGCGGCATCGGAAAGTAGGAAGCACACTGCCCCACTAACTTCTGCTTCTTCTCCCAATCGGTAGAGGGGAATGCTGTCTCGGAAGCCCGGTAGTAGCTCGCGCAGGAATTTGGGGTCGTAAGTATCAAAGCCGCTGGAGAGAATATAGCCTGGCGCCACGGCGTTAACTCGAACGCCAAAAGGTGCCCACTCCAATGCGGAGGTTTCGGTAATATTTTCCATGCCCGCGCGGGCGGCACCGGAATGGCCCATCATTGGCATGCCGCCGGCGTTATCTGCGGTGATATTTACGATACTGCCGCCGTGCTGTTTCATCGACTGCACAAAAACTTCTCGGGACATTAAAAAGCCACCGAGCAGGTTGCTGCGTACAACGGCATTGAAACCTCTTGTGTTGATCTGCTCAAGGGGGGAGGGGAACTGGCCACCGGCATTGTTCACCAATCCGTGAATTTGGCCCCGGGCCTGGACTATTTGCCCCACTGTCTCCTGCACTCCGTCTTCATCGCGAATATCCAGGCTGAACAAACTGCACTCGCCACAATCGTTATTGATTTCACCGGCAACCCTTTCCAGCTTGTCCAGTTTGCGCCCGATCAATACTGCATGGGCGCCGAGGCTGGCCAATTCGTGGGCGATACAGCGGCCAATACCGCTGCCGCCGCCGGTGACGATATAGGTTTGCTCGCTAAAGCTGCCTGAGCGCAGCTGGCTTTGATAGCGCATGAAAGTTTCCTTTTTTACGGCCTCACGGCTTATTCAGTTTTTATTGTTCTTGTTGGCGCTTGCGCCTGCGTGTGAGAAAACGCAGAATAGCTTAACGCTACCAAGCAAGCGCTTGGTATTCAATAGCTGGCGTCTATTTGATTTGAAATTCATTGGGCCGCTAATATTCCGGGTTAATTACCCGAAAAAATTTTGGAGAGATACGTGCGAGAGAGTGCGCAAGTGCTGGTGGAGGTGCCGACTCAACTGTCACCACAAGAATTAATTGGTACTCTGGTAGAGCAGGGTATGCTAACTGACCCTGCCTCTCCCCGCGGACGTTTACTGAATGCCGCTGCGCGTCTGTTCGAGCAAAGGGGATTTGCCCGCACCACAGTGCGTGATCTAGCTGCGGAAGTTGGCATACTTTCTGGCAGTATTTTTCACCATTTTGCCAGTAAAGAGCAGATTCTCTGCGCGGTAATGAAAGAGGTCACCATATTTGCCAGTGCTCGAATGCGTAGTGCTGCAGAGAGTGCGGGCTGTCCGCAGGAAAAGTTGCGGGCTTGCATACAGTCTGAGCTCGAGGCTATCCACGAACAAGCCGTACCAGGATTTTCCATTCTGGTAATGGAGTGGCGCAGCTTGTCTGAGGAGAGCCAGGAAGAGGTATTGCAGCTGCGCGAAGAGTATGAGCGGATCTGGTTGGATGCAATTGTTGCGGCCAAATGCCCTGGTGATGACCCGGCACTTGTGCGGCGGCTTTTAGTTGGCGCACTAAGCCACACTTATAGCTGGTTCGAACCCAGGGATAGGGGGCTGACAATTCCTGAATTGGCTGATCGGACCTTTCATATCTTTACTCCCTGACCACAGAAAAACTGCGAGGCGCACGAAAAACTGTGCACTTTGCCTCCTTTCTTGCCAATTATGTAACCTTGAATGGTTTCCTGAGAACTGGTGCGCACCCGTTTTCTCTTGAATCTTTTACCCTGCGCGCAAGATGTAAAGAATGTGACAATATGTGTCACTAGGTGACAGGAGAGGGGAATGGCGAGCCAGGAACTTTACCAGGTAGTTTCCACTGGAAGGACACTTCACGCCAAAGATTCGGATCAAGTGGTGCGGGATGCTACGAAGCTGTTTTCAATCCCAGAAGCCCAAGCTCGAAGGTTTCTATTGAAAGGGTGGGTTATCAGAGATCAGCTGGAATCTGCCCGTGCCTTGGAGTATCGCGCCGGTCTTCACAAAATTGGTTTGAGAGTGGAGGTCTGCCCTGCAGGAAAATTTGATAATCAGCAGTTAATTGCCCGTATTAAGGTAGCGCAGAGGCGCAAAGCCCAGACAGCCAAGGGGAGGTCCTTCAACAAAAATAGCATTATTGGCAGCGGCCCAGGGGTACCACCAGAGTACAGTCAGTCCCCTAAAGCTGCTGTGCAATCGGAGGGCTCAAGGACCTTAGAACCCTCAAAGGGAATAGAGCAAATTATCAGTGATAAGAAAGTTACTGTGCCCTCCGGTGTTGGCAGAGCTTTATTGGGTTTTTTGCCGGCAATAGTGCTGCCCGCTATTTTTTTGACAGTTGCTGGCCTGTGTTTGTATGGGGTCGGTTTTGCCCTCTGGCAGATTCCGCTTGCAGTATGGCAGGGCGATTTGAATGGCAGCGTTATTGTATCCAGTTTGATTGCGATTGCTGTGTGTGGTTTTCTTTTTCTGCTCCTGGCTGCGCCCTACCTGTGGTTTCCGAGAAGTGCTTGGGCCAAACTCGGTGAGATACCCCTTGATCGAGCCCAAGGTAAGGACCTTCTGCGTTTATTTGAACAGCTTTCCCGAAGAACCAGTCTGCCGAAAGTGAATGAGATTGTTCTAAGTCCCAACGCCCAGATTTTCAGCTCACCCACACTTTCCGAGGTAATACGCCAGCAATTACCACTTCATTTGGGGCTCGCCAGCGTGACGGCTCTACGTGGCAGTGAGGCCCTAGCTTTGGTGGGCCGTGGAATTGGTATCTACCAGGGGAAACTAACCGGATTATTGGCTTGGTTGGTTTTGGATGGTTTGCGCCGCCTTGAGTTAGTTCAGTGGGCTCTAGAGAACGAACGCAGTGTCCTGTGTACAAGTGGAGAGCCCAGTATTTTCCAGAAACCCTTTCATCGCATGCTGGTCATCTGTGGCCACTTTTTATTGCCTTTAGTGGAGCGTCTCGAAAACCTGCACCGATTCATTACCCGTAGTAGTGCCCGTTACCTAGAGTCACGTGCTGATCTGTGGGCGGCAGATTTGATTGGTAGTCAGGTGTTTCCGGGGTTTGCCGAAAGGTGGCACCGACTGGTGCACGCGGATTTGATTGTCTCAGAGACCGCCCGTGAGGCCGCTGCCCTGGGTCAACGATTTGAAAATATCCCTACTGCGATAGCCTGGACGTTTGAGAATCTGGACCAAGAAACCTGTAAGGCTATAGAGCTAGCCATGGGGCAGGCAAGTGATCCCTGGGATGTGTGTGAGGCGGCGGATTTAGAGCGTATTGAGGTGGTAAGCCGGCGTGACCTGGGCTCTCGTATCAAATGGGAAGTCTCTATGCCGGAGCTATTCGCCAATTTTACTGAATTGGCAATGGCCTGCACTGCTTCCAGCGCTGGGGCTGATTGCCAAGTAGTAGAAAATCGCCGCTTGCTCTGTTCCAGCCGTGAGGTAGACGAGGCAGTGCAGACTTTGGAAGAGTACTTTAATCGTCTTCCTCCGTTTTCTTTGCTGCCGTTGAGTCGACCAGCATCTAAAGAAATGCAGGAGATGGATCTGCAGGCCATTGTCGATTGGTTGCGAGGCAAGTTGGTTGATTTGGGTGAGGTGCGCGAGCGTAGCCGGATGTTGCGAACTCGTATGGCAACAATGCAGCTGGGTGCGGCAATGATTAGGAACAAGTTGCGTATCGACCCCCAGGATTACTCACTAAAAAGTGGCAGTCTTGCATCGGCTCAAGAGTTGGCTGCGCTGAAACGATCCGAATTGGAAGAGAGTGAAAAGCAGCTGCAGCATATCTATACCGCGTTTTACCAACGCTTGTGTCTGGCTCTGGTAACCATGCCGGCGAAGGAACGCCAAGAGGCGCGCAACCAACTGCGCCATCTTTCTGCATACGATTCCCTAGAGCCTCATCTGGAGCGGCTTGCCGGGTTTAGTGCCAGTTTGGGGTTATTTGCCCGGCATCTATCGCAAAACCTGTCAGAACGGGAGCTGGTGCAGAAATATCTGGCCTTGAGTGCTCGGGAATTGGATGCGACTTTCGCTACAGTAGAATCTTCTGAGTTATTGAGATCGCAGGGTCTTGGTAGTGCCCTATGTATCAAGGCTAAGCGTGAAACCCTACAGGTATTGCCGCAGCAACACCAAGAGGCATTGGCAGCTGTGCGGTCAATGGAGTCTCGTTGTAAATATGCCCGATCGGTGATTCTGGAGTATTATCAGGTACAGTTGGCAGCCTTGTTGAGACGCTGTCTGGAGCGGGAAAGGCAGCTGCAGCTGAGTCCACTTCGCCTGTTGCGAACCGTTTAACCCCCGGCCAGCTTGACCTTATAGTTCTTGGACTCGAGAAGGGTCTTGATTTCCGGGCGCTTGTCGCCTTGGATTTCAATCACACCGTCTTTCAAGGCACCACCGCAGCCACAGCGTTTCTTCAATTCTGCCAGCAGTAATTTCAATTCACGATCAGTACCTGCGATCCCGCGCACGCAGGTCACCCCTTTACCCTTGCGTCCCTTGGTCTCCCTGTGGATACGTACTATGCCATCCCCCTCATGGCGCTTTTCTGCAGAGGGTTCTTCTTTTATACGGCCGCGATCGGTGGAATAGACGAGACGATTTTCCTTGGCCATGGCTGAGGGCTCCCCGATAAACAATTGTGATTTTTGGTCGGAGCGCGATTGTGCCCGAGGTGTGGAAGAAGTCAAAGGGGACCCAGCTGACCGGCAGTGGGCCCGGTGAAAATTAGAGGCGACCAAGTTCCTCCTAAAGGTTAGAATTCCGCCGAAAATTGATAGCAGCAAGTGGTTGAGGTGATAGATGGCGTTAACAGGACGTCGAAAACTGCTCAATGAGGTGATCTTCGGTACAGATACTCCCGCCGGACGCAACTTTGATGTTTTCTTGATCTGGGCGATTTTGATCAGTGTGTCCCTGGTTTTACTGGCTTCGATTGGAGCTGTAGCGGATCGTTACGGTTCGCTGCTCATCGGTCTGGAGTGGGTCTTTACCGGGTTGTTTACCATAGAGTACTTCGCACGAATTTATTGTTCGGTGAATCGCCGTAAATATATTTTCAGCTTCTATGGAATTGTCGATCTACTCGCAATCCTGCCGAGTTATCTGGCCCTGCTCTATACCGGTGCAACCTATTTGCTGGTGATCCGCTTACTGCGGGTGCTGCGTATTTTCAGGATACTTAAGCTGGTTCGCTACCTGAGGGATGCCAATATTTTGTTGCGTGCTTTGGGGCTTGCGCGGCGAAAAATTCTGGTGTTCTACTCTAGCGTATTTGTAATGTGTATTATCTTTGGCTCCCTGATGTTTGTAGTAGAGGGGCCTGGTCATGGTTTTACCAGTATTCCCACCAGCGTGTATTGGGCAATTGTCACCATTACGACTGTAGGCTATGGGGATATTTCGCCACAGACACCACTTGGGCAGGCAATTGCGGCGATGACGATGTTGATAGGTTACTCAATCATTGCAGTTCCCACAGGGATTTTGACCGCGGAGTTGGCGGGAGAGATGAATCGCGAGCGTACCCAGCTGGCTTGCCACAACTGCAGTCGCAGCGCCCATGATCCCGATGCGGAATACTGTAAGTTTTGTGGCCACAGGCTGGAGGATACGGAGGAGGTACCTGAAGTTTGAAAATTGTCAGCTCATCAGGCCTGCCTGCTTTTTGAGCAGAGAGGGGTAGAAGCTCCGAGAGATAGGGTCACCCCTGAGTCCATGTGACCTGAGCTAAAAATTCATCAGAAAGTATTTTTCTTGTTGGGAGTGGCTACCAGTCACCTGGAACACGTACTGCCACAACCTCAGCCTTGGCGCATAAACGGCCATCGCTGGTAAGGCTACAGTGTAATACGGTTTTTTTGGGGCCGCGTCCGACAATAGAGGCTTCGAGGATTAGTGGTTTATCAATCATTGCTGGAGCCAGGTATTTGATATCGAGCTTACCGGTTGCGTACCAGATTTTCTCCCCAGTACCAACATCGCGCCCGGCCTGTACATAGCCATCAGCGATAGCCGTACAAATAGTATGGCAATCAATCACTGTGGCGATAATACCACCATTCAAATACTTTGCTGGACCAGCATTGTGAAACGGGCTGGGAGTAAACTCACAGCGGGTTTGATTCTGGCCACTCCAATAGCTCTTGATACGCAGCCCTTGGTCGTTGTCCGGGCCACAACCAAAGCAGTGGTTGCCCTGAATTTGATCCTGGATGGCGATTTCTTGAGTCATAACTGTCCCTCGCGATAGACGCGCAATACTACCGATTTGCGCCAGAGAGGGGAAGAAATTAACCTTGCGGGCTTCCAATAGAGTTACCCGAATTATCTGGACATAGATACATGGAAATATATGGCCTTTGCGCCCCTGGGTTTGAGGCACTTTATGATGCTTTCGCCAAAAATTTTCGCGAGTGTGGGGATACCGGCGCGGCCTTTGCGGTGCGCCAGCATGGAGAATTGATCTGTTCCTTATGGGCCGGTAGCGCTGATAGGGATGCCGAACGCCCTTTTACAGAAGATACTCTAGCCAATGTATTTTCTTCCAGTAAGGGCATACTCGCACTGCTTGCTATGCAACAAGTAGCTGCTGGTAACCTGGATCTGGACCGCCCTGTGGCAGACTACTGGCCGGAATTTGCCCGAGGTAAGGACAGTGTCACGGCACGCCAATTACTTTGCCACCGTAGTGGTTTGGTTGCCTTCCGTGGGCGGGTAAAGGATAGCCTGATTTATGACTGGCAAGCGGCATGTGATGAAGTGGCTCGTACTGAGCCTTGGTGGGCTCCTGGAACTCAGCAGGGCTACGCCCCTTTTTTGTACGGCTGGAGCTTGGGTGGGGTGATCGAGCGGGTAGCGCAAAAGCCCTTATTGGAACTTTATCGGGAAATGTTAGCCAAACCCCTCGATCTCGATGGGGGCTTTGGCGCTAATGGACACAAATCCCAGCGTATAGCTGATGTCAGCCCCCTCAAACAGCCGCTTCCAGAGTTGCGTGAAAATGCTATTGGTCGTGCAATAAAAGAAGATCGCAAGGGTCCGGTTTCAATGGCGTTTAGCAATCCCGTTAGCCTGATGATGGGAACCAACAGCTCCGAGTGGCGCGGAGCATTGATTCCCGCTGCCAATGGACATTTCAGTGCGCGAGACCTGGCAGCAGTGTACGGCGATCTGTCAAAGGACAACCCCGAAACTTTACCAATAGAATGGGTAAAAGAGGCTGCACGGGAGCAAAGTTGCGGCCGAGATAAAGTGCTACAGGCCGAAGTGAGTTTTGGTTGTGGTTTTATTCGCAGCAGTAACGCTGCGGATTTGCGTTTTGGTGGTCCTGAAGGCTTTGGTCATCCGGGTGCCGGTGGCAGTGTCGGATTCGCCGATCCTGAATGTGGCTTGGGATTGGGGTATGTCACAACAAGGCTGGGGCAGAGTTTGTTTATGGACCGGCGCGCGGTAGGGTTGGTGGAAACCTTATACGGGCTGCTGTGATGAGTGATGAAATTTTAAAGCTGGTTGAGCGTATTGATGAGCTGGAGAGCCGTCTCGCTTTCCAGGAGGATACTATCGCTCAACTTAATGACGTTATTGCCCGCCAGGATTTGGATATCCGGAACCTGATTGCACGCATTCGTGAGCTGGGAGAAAAGTACAGTGCGATAACTTTCGAAATGCAGGGTGGAGCAAAGCAGCAAGATGAGAAGCCGCCACATTATTAGCAGGGGATAGCTTGTAGATGTGAATGATTAAAGTCGTGCCATTGAGTTGTGGGAGTAAGCACAAATGCGTCTAAAAAAAGTTTGTCCTCTGGTGCTGGAGGTATTGACAAACTTTTCCACATGCAAACATGCTGCTGACAACTACCTGTATACACTAAAACAGCCGGTACATTAAAAATTTTGCTTTATCTAACCTGTTGTTTTTATTGGCAAAACTCAAGAGTTTAAAAAATGTGCAAAATGCTATAGGCAAGGGATTACGCCATGTGGCGCTGACCTTTGTCGATTAATGCACAGAGTTATCCACAGATTTTGTGGAAGAAGGGGGTAAACACTTCTCTAGTGGCGAAACTGCACGCTAGTGCATCGTCGTCGCAGTAATCGATGATGCGCAATGGGGACTGGTCAATAGAACTGATGATCAGTTTATCTTAGCCTTCACAATATTTCGTAGGGTCGATTCAGCCGCCGGTCAGCTAGCGTGCTGAATACTGTAGGGACTGTGCAGGAGCACTGGGCTCAGTGCATCCCAATACCCGTTTATTAAAAGTGCGTTAGGAGAACCAATAATGAAACATTGGGTAGCAATTCTTGCAATGGGCTCACTGGTGGGTTGTTCCACTTTGGACCCATACACCGGTGAGAGTAAAACCAGTAATGCCGCCAAAGGGGCAGGAATTGGCGCTGTAGCTGGTGCAATTGTCGGTGCGGCAACTGCGAGTAAGAAAGACCGTAAGAAAGGGGCTCTCACCGGGGCCTTGGGTGGCGCAGCCATTGGCGGTGGCATTGGCTATTATATGGATCGCCAGGAAATGGCTTTGCGACAGCGCCTGGAGGGCAGTGGTGTTCGTGTTCAGCGTGAGGGCGATAACATCCGTCTGATCATGCCTGGCAATATCACATTTGGTACCAACCGCTCCGATATTCGAACTGACTTTTACGATACTCTGGAATCTGTGACTGTTGTTTTACAGGAGTTTGATAAGACAGCCATCCGTGTTAGTGGCCATACTGACAGCACTGGCTCTGACGTTTACAACCAGTCCTTGAGTGAGCAGCGCGCTAATTCGGTAGCTAGCTTCTTCAGTAATAGCGGTGTTGCCTACGGTCGTGTACAGGCTGTCGGTTATGGTGAGCGTTATCCGCTGGCTAGTAATGACTCTGAATCAGGCCGCCAAGCTAACCGTCGTGTAGAGCTCGAGCTGTTGCCGCTATAAGCGGCATGAGGCTTAGTTGCCTCTAGAGTGACACTCGCAGCGCCTAACTGAATAGTCGTAGGCGCTGCGGTCCTAATTAATCCCTTTTGACCTCCTCAGTATCAATCCTCCTTTACAGATGTGGCAGGGTTGCTCTTCTACCCTTATGTTTGTTTAATCATTGACCTTACTTTCAGGCAGGGTTAGTAAACTCAGGGCTAATAGTGCCGGTAGCAAACCATAGCTGGTGGCAACAGCCATTCGTAAAGGGGGGGCGATAGGGCTTTTAAAGAGTTTCTTTTAGGTCGCTTAACTTATTCTCGCAGGTTTCTGTCTCATACAGTCTTTATTGGTTAGTCAAAAAGTGCATCTAAAGCTAAGATAGCATTTTGTCTGTTGACTGCGTCCCATGAAAAAAATACTGCTAATTAGTTTATTGCTCTCATCAGTAGTGCAAGCTGAGATTACCCTTGAACAACTAAAGGTGCCGGATGGCTTTGAACTTAGTTACTTTGCCGAAGATGTAGAGACTGCACGACAACTGGCACTTTCTGAGTCAGGTACTGTTTTTTCTGGCTCTTTCAGTGCCAAAAAGATATATGCTTTCAAAGATACAAATAACGATGGAAAAGCAGATCGGCGTTGGTTGCTCATGGAAAACTTAAGAGCGCCGACAGGGATTGCCTATAAAAATGGCGATTTGTATGTGGCCGATATTAATAAAATTATTCGTTTTCCTGAGATAGATGAAAATCTTGATAAGCCAAAATCTGAAGTGGTTTATGATCAGTTCCCGTCTGATAGGCATCACGGTTGGAAATTCTTACGTTTTGATAAAAAGGGTAATTTAATAGTTCCTGTTGGTGCGCCATGTAATATTTGTGATGCAGATAAACGCTATTCCAAGATATTTTCTTTAGATCTGGCTTCAAAGGAAACAAAAGTAATAGCTAATGGAGTGAGAAATACTGTGGGTTTTGATTTTCACCCGCAGACAAATGAGTTGTGGTTCAGTGATAATGGCAGGGATATGATGGGAGATGATATCCCGCCTTGTGAAATTAATAGGGTAAGCTACGAAGGAGAGCATTTTGGTTACCCCTATTTTCATGGCGCTGATATTGCAGACCCTGAATTTGGTCAAGATAGGAGGGTTAGTGATTATTCCGCACCAGTACTAAATTTGGGTGCCCACGTCGCACCTCTGGGAATACACTTTTACCTTGGCAATCAATTTCCTGATGATTACAGGAAAAACCTTTTGGTTGCGGAACACGGCTCCTGGAATCGAAGCAAGAAGTCGGGTTATCGTGTGATGTTAGCTACTGTAGAAGAGAATAGAATCACCAACTATAAACCTGTGATTACTGGTTTTATGCGGGATGAAACGACTTTTGGACGCCCGGTGGCCTTCCTGGAGATGCCTGATGGCAGTGTGCTGATTTCAGATGATTTTGCCCATAAGATTTATCGTTTAACTTATAGTGATCATTGAACTTCAGCTGAAGTGATTTTCTATAGAAGTATTGGGTTAGGCTGCCTGTAAAGGCGGCCAATTATCTTCAATATTTCCAGTAGCCATTAATGGGGCTCTAATTGCCTTGTCGCGTGTGCTTACTCATGTTTTGCGTGGAAGACAAGCCTTGACACTAATAGCCCGGCATGCTTCATATAATTCATTGGTTGAGATGACCGGGCTTCCCTGTCAGGTGAAACCCATGAATACTGACCGGTAAACGCTTTTTTCATAATTTTTTGCTGAAAGTTTAAAATCAAAATAGGGTTCTTCCGGGTTGTGCTATTTCTACAGTAGTGACAATACGAATAATGGAGAAAGCCTGTGTCCCGTCAAGCCACCCTAATAACGCTCTCCCTGGGATTTGTCTTAATTTTCCTCAATTTGATGCCTCATTTGGGACATGCAGAAGAAGGAGTATTGGGTGTGCCTACTACCAACCTGGAGATGCGTTTTACCGAAGCGGCGGTGGTAGCTCAGGTGGAGGTTATAGGAATTCATAGGGATGTAGACAGCGCTCTCTCAGAGCCGGGTGTCACAGCAATTTCAGGCTATGTTTATTCGGCTGTTCCTGAACAGATATGGAAGGGGGCTGTGGCAGATCAAATCACATTTCGTTTGGGGCTGGAGTTTTGCGATACCAAGCTTGAGAAAGGGGAGCGTTATTTGATCTTTGCCAGTCTGGATAGTTATGGACGGCTACAACTGCGCAGCTGCGATGCCGCAGTGGTGGAATCTGATGCAGAGGAGCTCTTAGCAGAGCTCAATGAATTCACCACCCGAGGATAGGTGCTTTAAGAGCGCCACCAGTAACTTTGTTGATCTAATTTTGTTGAATAGAACTGTTGGTTGTAAGTTGCCTGCTATTTACAGCAATCCAAACTCTCCAAGTGGAGGTTACCTCCTTGAAGTACGCCAATGCCGAGTTATTCTTATCAGTATTGGCGTCATCTTCTTTTAGTCGATATGCGTTGAATTACTTGGCGCTGGCGTCAAAAGGCCTTAGGGCCAGCTATTATTGCCGCAGGGATGCAGTGTGAGGCAAGCCTATAGTGCTCACTGCCGTGGGCCCAAAAGCCCAGGCGCTTAGCCGGCCTTGCAATAAGTGTTTTCCAGAAACCGCTTGGGGTCGAGAGGTCGACGTATGAAGAAGCTATTGATTCCATTGATCATTTTGTTACTGATCATCGGATACTTTATGTCTCGCAGTGGCGAACACAAGGCCAAAGAAGCCTATGACTCAATGGATCAGCCAAAGAGCGAGCAAATGAACGATAACTCCACGCCGTCGGGTAGCGGCAGTGGTAGTGATTCTTCTTCGCCTAACGGCACCACCACACCACCTGATGGCATGGGTAACCCCGATACCCAGGTGCCACAGGAATCCGATCAGACAGATCCCACACCTCCTGGGGGTAGCGCTTCTACTAGCTCTGGCTCAGTTCCCTCGAGCGGCGGACCAACCCCGGAGCCTGGGGAAGCAGATGCAGAGACTGCTAGTGGCAATCCTGATGATTCAACCCCACAGGAAGAGCCGAGCACGGCAAGCCCCGCTGGTGAAGCTGTTGATGAAGCCTCCAGTGAAGCCCAGCAAGCAGTAGAGGGTGCTGAAAATATGGAAAGTAATCCCGGTGATACCGACACGGGCACTGATGAGGGAGTGGAAAGTAATTCTGGCCAGCCCCAGCAATAGATAGAACAGAAAGTAGGAACTAGGAGATCGGTGAGGGTCGCCTGTTTAGGCGGCCCAAAGCTATTTTAACAGAATGATTGAGCACAAATGGTGTCAGGGACACAAAATCCTAGAAATTCGCCCCAAGGGAAAGTTTTCTGCAGAAGATTTCCATCAGCTGGCGTCACAAGTAGATCCGGTGATCAGGGAACAGGGCAGAATAGAAGGACTAATGATCGACGCAGAGGATTTTGCTGGATGGGAAAATTTCGTCGCGATGATTACTCATTTTCGTTTTGTGCACGATCACCATAAACACATACAAAAAATTGCGGTGGTGTCCGACAACCCTGTTTTAAGTTTTATGCCGCATTTGGTTTGTCATTTTATCAGCGCAGAAGTCCGCCCGTTTAACTCGAATGAGAAGTCTGAAGCTCTGGAATGGTTGGAAAATCCGGGGTAGCATCACGCACCATCTAACGATTTTTAGGAGTAGTGGTGAGTCCAGCATTGGCCATTATCGCGGCGGCCAAAGATTACCTTGCCGCTGCTGAGCAACTTTCCAACCAACTTGACCTTCCCTGCCTGGGTGTTGAAGATCCCACAGAAATTTGTGATTTTCCGCAGGTGCTACGTTGCGGTGAGCAACTACAGTTGTGCGCGACGGGAAAAAAAGCACCGGGACCAGTGGTTGTGGACTTTGTTGGTGGGGCTATGGCGCACAGGCGTAAATATGGTGGCGGTAAAGCGCAGCCAGTCGCTAAAGCTGTTGGTATACGGCCTGGTTTTCACCCCCGTGTTTTGGATGCGACCGCAGGGCTCGGACGTGATGCCTTTGTTTTGGCATCATTGGGCTGTGAAGTCCTGATGTTAGAGCGTAACCCAGTGGTGTATTTGTTGCTGCAAGATGGCTTGAGGAGGCTGCAGGAAGCTGCAGTCCTTGATCCAGAGTTGATATTGGTGGCTGAGCGATTGTCCCTTACTGATCGAAAAGACTCTTCTGCTGACTGGCTGGCACAGCAAGCGGAAGGTTCCTGGCCTGTTGTCTTCCTGGACCCAATGTTCCCGCCACGGGGCAAAAGTGCCAAAGTAAAAAAAGAGATGGTGGCTTTCCACTATTTGGTAGGAGCAGACGAAGATGCGGATGCTTTACTTGAGCCCGCGCTTAAGGCCTGTTATTACCGTACCGTGGTCAAGCGCCCGAAGCAGGCTCCGCATCTGGGTGAAAAAAAGCCCACGCTCTCGCTTGAGGGTAAGTCAGGACGTTTTGATATCTATACCAAACATGGCGTTCCTGGCTAAGCCACTTTAAGAATGTTTAGCTGGCGGCTTATGTAACCACCGGCTAAATATCGAATCAGGTAATATCATATTGCGTCTTACCCAAAAGCAGGGTGCTCTCATTTGCTAGCTCCTTTTCCTTCCTAAACAGCTGGTTGTAGCTGGTCACAGGGTCTATGTTGCCTTGGTGCCTGGTGGCATTTTGGTTTCTACTGCTATGTTGTTGCAAAACATCCATATGTAAAAACCCTCTTGGTATAAAGAGGGGGATATGCAGCGGCCTTTCATTGATGCAGATTAATGGCAAGGAGGTTGGCTATGAGAGAGAAGTCTCCGTTCGACCTGTTTTTTGATGAGTACAATGAGGATATTCCTGAAGATCACTTTCCCCGTGACAGTATTTGTGCTTATGCCGCCGAATCCATTGTAACCAGTGAAACCTGGTCTGACGCCAAACCGGCTATGAACCTGTCGTCCTTTGTCACCACCTTTACCGAGCCCGAAGCTTTTGAAGTGGCAAAAAAGCACTATCTCAAAAATTATATCGATCATGATATGTATCCCCAGCTTTTTGCTATGGAAGCACGGATGGTGCGCTGGTTGCACGAACTTTGGAATGGCCCGAAGAATGTAGAACCCTATGGTGCAGCGACAATAGGCTCTTCAGAAGCTTGTATGTTGGCGGGTCTGGCCCATAAATGGCGCTGGCGTAAGAGGCGAGAGAAAACAGGTAAAGATGGGGGCAGGCCTAACTTGGTCACAGGTGCCAATGTACAAATTGTGTGGGAAAAATTTATGCGCTATTTTGATGTAGAGCCACGCATTGCCCCGCTTAAGCCTGGACATTACCGTTTTACCAGTGAACACCTGGATACGTTAGTAGATGAGAATACAATAGCAGTGGTGGCTATTGCGGGGCAGACATTTACCGGTGAGGATGATTCCTTCCGTGCGATCCATAATTGGTTAGATAGTTATCAGGAAACTACTGGCCATGATATCCCTATGCATATTGATGCTGCATCCGGTGGATTTGTGAACCCGTTTTTATATCCGAATTACCACTGGGATTTTCGCCTGCCGAGAGTTAAATCTATCAACGCGTCCGGTCATAAATTTGGCTTAGTGCCGCCAGGTTTAGGTTGGATAATTTTTAGAGAGCGTGCTGTTTTTGATGAGGACTTGATGTTTTATGTAAACTATTTGGGTGGTGAGATGCCTACTGCCACATTGAACTTTAGTCGCAATGCCTCCACTGTTGCCTACCAGTATTACAACTTTATTCGTCTCGGTTTTAAGGGTTACCAGGATATTATGCAGCATACTTTGGATAACGCTCAGACTTTACGTAATCGTTTAGTTGAGAGTGGCTACTTTGAGATTATGAACAAGACTCAGCGTATCCCGGTAGTGGCGATGACTCTGAATAATAAGATTACCAATTTTAATGAGTATGATATTTCAGATAAGGTCCGTGAGCGGGGTTGGGTTCTGTCAGCTTATTCGATGCCGCCAAACGCCCAATCAGTAAATACCTTGCGAATAGTGGTGCGCCCACACCTTAATCTGAATGCAATACATGGCCTGGCAGATGACATCATTAACGCCTGCAACTGGTTGAAGCAACACGGCGGCAATGCCAGCCCACCGAAACTGCACGACCCTCGGAAGGTGGCGCCGAGTAAGTGTTAGTTTTCGTCTTCTGGTGAAAGTTGCTTTTAGGTGTTCTCTGTTATATAGAAAAATAACGTAAGATTTGAGATAAATTTTAATATCTGTTTCTTATAAAGATTTAAAAATAATAATCAATAATTATTCCTTCAGGTTATTGAAGCATACTCCAACATATATACATCGCTCACATTAATAGCCGTTAGACTGGGGCCCTGAATATTCGGTCTATATTATTATGGGATACAGACTATGAGTTGCAGGTACTCCGTAGTTTGGCAGTGGGCATACATGCAATTTTAGTTGAGGTGATCAAGGTAAAACTACTAAGAAATGTCCCTATGCCAAAGGTGGAATTTTTGAGGCCTTAGTGGCAAGTTGGGTTGAAAAGTGGGGCTAATCAGATCTTTGGGGCGCTTTATCGGTAGGGGGGAAGATTGACGATAAAAAATGATAATTTTAGCCCAGCGATTTTCTTCAATATATCGATCTAAGTTTAAAAATAGGGTTGATGGACGCTTCATAATATGATTTTTTTCAGTTTTGGGGGCGGGTCTTGCAATGTTAATGATTGGCAAACAGCAATAATTGAGAAATATCTCGAGTAAGGATATGCTTCAGCAGAATCGGATTATTGGGTTGCCTCTGATAATGATGTGCAATTAGGGGCTGTGACCAAGTATTTAGGCCATGTTAATACTCAGTATCAATTCTAACTTGTCAGTGTTTTGGGGAAGTTCATGTTTCAAAAGTTAAAGGCCTCTTTGGGTATTGGTGCCGCAAAGGTTGATACAGTATTGGAAAGTAGCAGCATACTTCAAGGCGGTGTCCTTAAAGGAAACATTCATATCGCCGGTGGAGACGTGGAACAACAGATTGATGCTATCAATTTGAAACTCTGTACTGAGGTGAAAATTGAAAATGATAACGGCGTTAGTTACCAGCAATTTGTCCTGGATCAAATTCAGGCTCTGGAACCATTTTTGATCAATGCTAATGAATCCAAGCAGTTACCCTTTGAGCTTAAATTGAATGACGAAACTCCGGTAACCGCACTTAACACGCGCAAGAACCAATGTCGGGTTTGGTTAGAGACCGTGTTAGATATTGATTTTGCGCTCGATCCTAAGGATAGAGATCTTCTGCAAGTACGGCCCTTACCTGTTGTCGAAAAGGTGATCGCGGCGATAGAGCAGGGTGGATTTAGCATGGTGAAAGCGGATGTCGAGAAGGGGTACCTGAGGGGAGGGAACTTTTCTTCAAAATCTGGATGTTACCAGGAGATTGAGTTTAAGAATTCAGGTCTTCTTAGTTCAAAAGAAATTGAACTTTCTTTTATTCTGGAGGGGGGAATGGTGCACTGCTTGGCAGAAGTTGATCGTAGATTTGGTCTGCGAGGCGATCAATATCGTTCTTTTACCTTGCATCGCGATGCCGATGAGAAGGAAGCTACTGCGGCTGTCCAATCAATATTGACACTGTAGTTAGTAGTGCCATCCATTCTAATTTGTTAAGACATTTGCATGCTGAAACCCGCGATGTGTTGATAATAGCAGGCGCTAGTCATTAAACATCGCGGGTTATTCGGTTATCAATGTTTAGCTAATTTTGCTTGACAATTATTCACTGAAATCTGCAGTGACAATCGTATCTGAGAATCCTTGATAGGCGGCCTCAAACATCTTAGCCATAGGGTCTGGGAATAGGTGAAAGTCCCCGTTTGCGAGGGACTCAACAATGCCTTTGGCTACAGTACTGGGAGCCTCTCCCTCCTCCAATCCTGCCTGCTTGGCCATATCGGTTTCTATTGGGCCTGGATGCACGCTGAGTACTTGTACTCCACGCTCTCCAAGTGTTTCTCGAAGGGCTTGAGTTATTGCGTAGCTTGCGGCCTTGGAGGCGGAATAGGTGCTCACCTGGGTGAAGGCACGCAGAGATACGACAGAATTCAATTGGACCAGTGCGCCGCGGTTCTTTTCCAGTTGAGGTGCAAAGGCCTTGGCAATCCTTACTAGCCCAAATAGGTTTACATTCAACTCGTGCTGCAGAGACTCTTCAACCTGCTCGCCGAGGGGTTCCGTAGGAGCTAGTACCCCGGCATTGTTGACCAGGATATCCAAGTCCTGGATTTCTTTTGCTAGTGCTTTTATTCCATTGCCATCTGTAACATCCAGTTGCACGGGGACTACCTTAGCACCGTATCTTCTAGTGAATTCGGCGGTGGTCCCGGGGTTTCGCACCGCCAGATAGACTTTTTTTGCTCCCTCCTCAATAAAGGTTTCCACAATGGATTTGCCAATACCGCGATTGGCTCCGGTGACCAGTGCAACTTTGCCTTGAACGGAAATACCCATCCTGATTCTCCTGTGAGTGGTTACTATCTTCAATATGTACCGATCGGTATGATTTGAATTGAAGTGTACTGATCGGTACAATATTGTCAAATGGTTTTTTGAAGAGACTTCACTATGGCGGGGCGCAGACTTGAGTTTGATAAGCCGAGCGCACTGGATGCTGCGATGCGAGTGTTCTGGAAGAAGGGATATGTGGGGACATCTTTAGCAGATTTAACCGGGGCTATGGGGATCAATAAGCCCAGTCTTTATTCTGCTTTTGGAAATAAAGAAGCGCTTTTCGTGCAGGCTTTACACCAATATTTAGAAAAACATGCCAAAGATCGCTTGGCTTATTTAAGTGACGATAAGCTGACGCTGACTCAGAGGATCTCTGGTTTCCTCCTTGCAACCGTCAGGGGCCAGTTGGCCGAAGAGACCCCTAAGGGCTGCTATTTGGCCCAGGGTCTGTCGGAGACTGCTGGAGAAGGGCTTCCCAAGGCAGCTATACAGGCCTTAAAAGCGGCTGATGAGGAGAATATGCGTTTGCTGGTGCGTTTCTTTCAGAGTGATGCTGACTCCCAATACTTGGGTTTAGATCGACAGGCGGAAAAGGTGGCTTTATACCTGGTGGCTCTGCTTCACGGCACTGCATCCCTGTCCCGGTCGGGCAGGAGCAAGTCTGAGTTGGAGGGTATCCTGGGATTTGTGCTGCGTGGCCTGGGAATCAATGAGGATGGGAAGCGGTGATCTGCCTCTACGCTGGATGGCAGGGGCAGATCTTACAAAATATTGCCTCAGAAGCGCCTACGGAACATTGGCAGGGGTTGATCTGTTCCTGTTTGGTAGCTGTCACCGAAATCACTTAGGGAGTCTTTTAAGCTGACAAGGGGCTGTTCACCCTCAAAAGCATAAGCGTTAAAGCCACAGCGTTGAAGGTAGGTAAGCTGATCCCGCATAAAACCACCCACAGCCCGCAATTCGCCTTTAAAGCCAAACCGCTCGCGCAGTAGGCGGCCGGCTGTGAAGCCACGGCCATCGGCGAAAGCAGGAAAATTTATAGCGATCAGTGGAAGTTCTACAGCCCCATCACCAATCAGCTCCGCGCCTTCCTCGCTATCAAGCCAGACGCCGATTTCATCATGGCGAGCCGCGAGAGCTTCTTGATGATCTTTCCACTGGCGCAAGGGCAGGATTACCTTGCCATCGGGTAAAGCAGACAGATCAAAATCTTCGCCAGCTTCAACTTGGGGTATCAGCTGCCACTCATTGGGGCTAACCTCGCCATTGAGGATCAGCTCGGCGGGATTGCCCGGCTGCGGGCCCAGTTTAGCTGGCTTTGGCATAGACTCTCTCCTTGAAGGGCTGCAGGCCGATGCGGTTATAGGTATCGATAAAGGGTTCTTCGGCTTGGCGCTGCTCAACATAAAAGTCGAGAATTTTACCAATCACTTCAGGGACTTCTGCGCGGGAAAAGCTCGGGCCCAGTACTTTGGCCAGGCTTGCCTCGTTGGAGGCGCTACCTCCAAGCTGGATTTGATAGAATTCCTCGCCCTTTTTATCGACCCCAAGAATTCCTATATGCCCCACATGGTGGTGGCCACAGGCATTCATACAGCCGGAGATATTCAGGTTCAGGTCGCCCAGGTCATATAGGTAATCCATATCGTCGAAGCGGCGTTGGATTGCTTCGGCTACGGGGATGGATTTGGCGTTGGCAAGGGAGCAGTAGTCACCACCGGGGCAGCAAATCATATCGGTCAGGGTGCCGATATTTGGGGTGGCGAAGCCATACTTACGCGCCTGCTGCCATAAATCATACAGCTTGCCTTGCTCCACATCGGCGAGTACTACATTCTGGTCGTGGGTGACACGGGCCTCACCAAAGCTGAAGTTGTCGGCGAGCTCTGCGATGGCGTCCAGTTGGCTGTCGGTTACATCACCAGGGGGTACCCCAGTGGGCTTGGTGGATAGCTTGATAGCGCGGTAACCAGGTACCCGATGCGGATAGGTATTGCGTTCCAGCCAGCGGGCAAAAGCTTTATTGCCATCCGCTTGTTGCTGTAGCGCGTCCTGCGTACTGGCGCTGTCAAACTCTTTGTATTCAGGTGATGTGAAAAAGGACTTGGCCCACCGCAAAGCTTCCTGGGTCAGCTTCTCTGCACCATCTTTAATATGCTGCCATTCCTCTTCTACCCGGCGGCCAAATTCCTCTGGGCCAAGGGCTTTTACCAGGATTTTAATGCGCGCTTTGTATTTGTTATCGCGGCGGCCCAATTGATTGTATACGCGTACAATGGCTTCCAGGTAGGACAGCAGGTCCTCTTCAGGTAGGAAGTCACGAATGGTTTCGGCAATAACCGGTGTGCGGCCCTGGCCGCCACCAACCAGCACCTGGAACCCGATTTCCTCGCCGCGCTTGATGATTTGTACGCCGATATCGTGTACGCGGATGGCGGCGCGATCCTGTTCTGAACCACTCACGGCAATCTTGAACTTGCGCGGTAGGAAGGCGAACTCAGGATGGAAGGTGGACCACTGACGGATAAGTTCGCAGTAGGGGCGTGGGTCGGCGATTTCGTCGAGGGCAATGCCGGCGTAGGGGTCTGAAGTCGTGTTGCGAATACAGTTGCCGCTGGTTTGTACAGCGTGCATTTCCACTTCGGCCAATTCGGCCAGAATAGCGGGTATATCTTCCAGCTGCGGCCAGTTGTACTGCAAGTTCTGGCGCGTGGTGAAGTGGGCATAACCCTTGTCGTAATCGCGGCTCACACGAGCGAGGCGGCGCAACTGGGTACTATTGAGCAGGCCATAAGGTACGGCAATGCGTAACATGGGGGCCAGTCGCTGAATATAGAGGCCATTTTGCAGGCGCAGCGGCAGGAATTGTTCCTCGCTTAACTCGCCAGCGAGATAACGTTCCGTCTGGCCGCGGAACTGGGCCACGCGATCGTTGATGATGGCGCGATCCCGGTCGTCGTATCGATACATAACAGCTTGATTCCATTGCCTTTGTGCGCTGATGGTGGAGAAAGGGGCGAGCCCCGGATAAATCTCCGCTGGCGCATAACATACCAGCGCTCTTATGCAATAAATAACAATATTTTCCGCTATATCTGTAACCAACGGTTATAACGGAAAAGGAATTGCTCGCATATGCCGTCTTGCGCGATAAACGGAGATTTGCTCTACTTGACTGGCCGTTCCATGCGGCTCATCTACTTTGCATAACAATAATGAGCAATCGGAGTGATTCGATGAATGAAGAAGTAGTTGTTACCCCGAAAGAAGACAATTTTGTAGACGCTATAGCCGCCGTGGCTCTAGTCGCTATTTTTGTTGCCACCTGTGTTTTCTGGGTTGCTACCCGCTAGTAACCCAATGGCCCGGAGCTAGGCATTACCGGGCCTCCTACCTTCATTTTGTTAGGATGTTAGCAAAGGCAGCGGACTAGTCCTATCGGTTTCTTTAGTCGTAGTCGCTTGATTTCTGACTACGCTCTTAGCCCATATTGCCCAGAACAGTTTTCACAATGAGTGCCAATGCCAGTACAAAAAATGTGGTGAAGAGAATACCGGCGATAACATAGTTCACCATGCTACCGCTTTGAAAATCACGCTGTCGATTCTTGTTACTCTGAACGCCGATTGCCGCGGCCAGAGTGCTGAGCACTATCTGGCCAAAACCGGGTTTACCTGCCTTTTCTTTATTATTTTCTTGCATAGGCTCACTCCTCCAGATTGGGACGTAGCCAGCGCTCCAGTTCCAGTTCGCTGACACCTTTTCGTTTGGCAAGACTTTGCAGCTGGTCCCTGCCAATTTTGCCGACATTGAAGTATTTTGCCTGGGGGTGGGCAAAGTACCAGCCACTCACTGCGGCTGCAGGCATCATGGCAAAGTGTTCAGTAAGACTGACGCCTGCATTTTGCTCCGCCTGCAGTAATTTGAATAGAGTGGCTTTTTCCGAATGATCTGGGCAGGCCGGATAGCCCGGGGCAGGGCGGATACCTTGGTAAGCCTCCTTGATCAGCTCCTCGTTGCTGAGCGTTTCATCTGCCGCATAGCCCCAATATTCTTTACGGACCAGGCGGTGTAATGTCTCGGCAAAGGATTCCGCCATACGGTCTGCCAGGGCTTTTACCATAATGGCGTTGTAATCATCATGTTTGGCTTCGTAACTCTCCGCCAGCTCATCTGCGCCGATACCGGTGGTTACTGCAAAGCCGCCCACATAATCTATTTGGCCGGATTCCAGCGGCGCAACGAAGTCCGCCAGAGAGCGGCACAGACCATCGCCGCCGCGTTTCTGTACCTGTTGGCGCATATGGTGAAGGCGGGCCAGTTCCTCGCTGCGGCTTTCGTCCTTGTAGACGATGATATCGTCGCCGACGCTATTGGCGGGCCAGAGGCCGAATACGGCACGTGCACGCAATAGTTTCTTATCGATAATCTCTTTTAACATGCGTTGGGCATTGTTGTAGAGATCGGTAGCTGCTTCTCCTACGATTTCGTCTTCAAGGATCGCTGGGAATTTACCTGCCAAATCCCAGGAGATAAAGAAGGGGGTCCAGTCCATAGTATCGAGCAATTTCTCCAAGGGGAAATTGTCGATCACGGTGAGGCCCAGCTTGTTGGGGCGTGCCGGCTGGTAGTTTTTCCAGTCGAACGCCGGTGCGGTGTCACGCGCCTCCTCGTAGGTCAGGCGGGTGTCATTGCGCTTGCGGTTGGCGGTGCGGGTGCGCACTTTCTCATATTCGGCCTGGACCTTTTCCACGAAAGCCGGGCGCAGCTCATCGGAAATCAGACTGCTGGCCACACCTACGGCGCGGGATGCATCCGCCACATACACCACTTGGTTGCGATGAAACTGGGGGTCAATTTTCACGGCGGTATGGGCTTTGGAGGTGGTGGCTCCACCGATAAGCAGGGGAATATCAAACTCCTGGCGCTCCATCTCGGCAGCTACGTGAACCATTTCATCCAGGGAGGGCGTGATTAGGCCAGACAGGCCAATAATGTCACATTCTTTGTCCCGCGCAGTTTGAAGGATGGTTTCCGCAGGGACCATAACGCCTAAATCGATTACTTCGTAATTGTTACAGGCCAGCACGACTCCCACGATATTCTTGCCGATATCGTGCACATCCCCTTTAACAGTAGCCATCAGGATGCGGCCGTTGGAGCGACTGTCCTCGGTTTTTTCCGCTTCAATATACGGTTGTAGGTAGGCTACCGCCTGTTTCATTACCCGGGCGGATTTCACAACCTGGGGCAAGAACATCTTCCCTTCACCAAACAGGTCGCCGACGATATTCATGCCATCCATCAGCGGGCCTTCGATCACATCCAGCGGGCGTGAGGAGTTGGCACGGGCCTCTTCGGTATCTTCCTCGATGTAGTTGTTTATGCCTTTTACCAGGGAGTGTGCCAGGCGTTCGTTCACGGGCAGTTGGCGCCAGCTCAGGTCCTCTTTGCGCGCAGCTCCTCCACCATCGCCTTGGTACTTGGGAGCGATTTCCAGCAGGGCCTCAGTAGCATCCGGGCTGCGGTTAAGGATTACGTCCTCGACTTTGTCTCGCAGTTCCTCTGGCAATTCGTCATAAACCGCCAGCTGGCCGGCGTTAACGATACCCATATTCAGGCCGGCTTTAATGGCGTGAAACAGGAATACGGAATGGATGGCCTCACGTACCGGGTTGTTGCCCCGGAAGGAGAAGGAAACATTGGATACGCCGCCGCTGATCTGGGCATCGGGCAGGTTTGCGCGAATCCAGCGGCAGGCTTCGATAAAGTCCACCGCGTAATTATTGTGTTCCTCTATGCCGGTGGCGACGGCGAAAATATTCGGGTCGAAAATAATATCGGTGGGATCGAAGCCGACTTCATCCACCAACACATCGTAGCTGCGCTTACAGATTTCAATTTTTCGCTCGAAGGTGTCCGCCTGGCCATCTTCATCAAAAGCCATCACCACCACAGCCGCACCATAGCGCAGGCACAGCCGGGACTTTTCGATAAACTCCTCTTTGCCTTCCTTGAGGCTGATGGAGTTCACTATGGGCTTGCCCTGAATACACTGCAGTCCGGCCTCGATCACCTCCCATTTGGAGGAATCCACCATAAATGGCACTCTGGCAATATCCGGCTCGGTAGCGGCAAGATTGAGGAACCGGCGCATAGCGGCAAATGCGTCGAGCATCGCCTCATCCATATTGAAGTCGATCACCTGTGCACCGTCTTCCACCTGTGCAGCAGCCACTTGCAAGGCGGTGTCGTAATCCTCTTCCAGGATCAGGCGCTTAAATCGGGCGGAGCCCGTGACGTTACAACGCTCGCCCACATTGACGAATAGGGCATTTTCATCGGCGACAAATGGCTCCAGGCCTGATAGACGCAGTGCGGGTTTAATTTTTGGCAATTGTCGTGGGGCCAAATCGGCCACCGCTTCGGCAATTGCGCGGATATGATCTGGAGTGGTACCGCAGCAGCCGCCGAGGATATTGATAAATCCACTGCGGGCAAATTCCGCTACGATTGCGGCGGTCTGCTCCGGGGTTTCGTCGTATTCGCCAAATTCATTGGGCAGTCCCGCGTTGGGGTGGGCGGAGACATAAGAGGCACAGGCGCCTGACAAGGCTTCCACATAAGGGCGCAATTCGGTGGCGCCCAGGGCGCAGTTAAGCCCCACAGAAATCGGTTTTGCGTGGGCAACGGAATAGTAAAAAGCTTCGGTAGTCTGGCCGGAAAGGGTGCGGCCGGAGGCATCGGTAATGGTGCCGGAAATCATAATCGGCAATTCGAAACCCAGCTCCTCAAAGAGCTGCTGCATCGCATAGATGGCTGCTTTGGCATTGAGGGTGTCAAAAATGGTTTCAATTAAGATCAGGTCACTGCCACCATCAATCAAGGCGCGGCCCGCTTCTACATAATTTTCTACCAGCTGATTAAAAGTGACATTGCGTGCGCCGGGATCATTGACGTCTGGTGAAATACTGGCGGTACGGGAAGTGGGGCCGATTACGCCGGCTACCCAGCGCGGGCGTTCTGGGGTGGAAAGTGCATCCGCTGCGCGGCGCGCAATCTCTGCGGAAGCTCGGTTGATCTCCACCACCAAGTGTTCCATATCGTAATCTGACTGGGACAGCTGGGTCGCGTTAAAAGTATTGGTTTCGATAATGTCTGCGCCGGCTTCCAGGTACTCCCGGTGGATCTTTTCAATCAGCTCCGGGCGGGTCAGGCTCAATAGATCATTATTGCCCTTCAGGTCGCGGGGGAAGTCGGCGAAACGCTCACCTCGGTAATCGGCTTCTTCCAGCTTTTCCCTTTGGATCATCGTCCCCATGGCGCCATCCAAAATCAGGATGCGCTGTGCGAGCGTGCCATTTAGTTGCTCTAGACGTTGATCACGGGACTGCTCGGACATATACCAATCCTTATGTTGTCGATGGCGTGAGAGCCATCAATCTTAGCACAGTACTTCCACCAAAAAGGGGGCGACTTAGTGTATCAATAGAGTATCCCCACAATAACCGGTATTTTTTTGCTAAATAACAGCAATTTATGTTTATGGTTGCGCTATTCATGGGTACAAAAAAGCAGGCGGCAGTGTTGTTGCGCCTTATACACTGTTAGGACCTGCTCTTTTCAATAGCATTGATTCAGCAGTTTCAGGTAGAGAATCTAAACGGGGCTAAGGGGCAGGGAATTTCACAGTGTGACTAATTGGTGCTCTAGACTTCCCACAGTTTTTCATTCTTTGATACTGATAATCGAGTGATATCCGCCAATTAACGTTTCATTTTGCTGGAGGCTACTGATGAAAATACTGATGGTACTGACTTCGCACGACCAACTGGGCAATACCGGTAAGAAGACCGGTTTTTGGTTGGAGGAGTTTGCCGCACCTTATTACATCTTTAAGGATGCGGGAGCTGAGGTGACCTTGGCGTCTCCAAAGGGCGGTCAGCCGCCACTGGACCCTAAAAGCGATGAACCGGATTTCCAGACAGCGGCAACTGAACGCTTTCACCAGGATCCGGCAGCCCGGCAAGTGCTGGCTAACACTGTGAAACTAGCTGATGTAAAAGAGCCAGATTTCGATGCAGTTTTTTATCCTGGAGGTCATGGCCCACTCTGGGATCTCGCGGAGGATCAGAAGTCTATCTCCCTTATTGAGGACTTCTTTGCTGCGAATAAGCCAATAGCTGCAGTCTGCCATGCTCCCGGTGTTTTCCGTCACACCTTGCGCCAGGATGGCAAACCGCTGGTCTCCGGTAAGAGTGTCACAGGCTTTACCAACACCGAGGAGGCTGCAGTTCAGTTGGTGGATGTGGTGCCCTTCTTGGTGGAGGATATGCTCAAAGATAAAGGGGGACACTACTCCAAGAAAGACGATTGGGCGCCCTATGTGGTGCAGGATGGCAAGTTGGTGACTGGTCAGAATCCTGCCTCATCAGAGGAAACTGCCCAGACTCTAATGGGACTGATCCTGGTTTAGGCTGGCTTTGGGAGGCGTCGAGGGACGCTCGTCACCTCCCGGCCAATACACCGGTTTCACTTGAGCGTTTCTGAGAGTAAAATACCCGACAAAGTAGCTCGGTTATTTGAGAAGGCTTATGTCAGAATTGAATGTCACCATTACCGAATCTGCGCAGGAATACCTGAAGGAACTGCTGGCCAAGCAGGACTGCGAGGGAATTGCCATTCGCATGTTTGTCTCTAACCCCGGCACACCCAGTGCCGAAACCTGCATCGCATACTGCCGCCCTGGTGAGGAAGAGGCAGATGATGTGATGATTGAGATGAATGGTCTCAAGGCATACTTCGAAGGGCGGAGTGTGCCTTACCTGGATGAGGCTCGAGTGGATTATTCATCAGACAAGATGGGCGGCCAGCTTACTATTCGTGCGCCCAACTCGCGCATGCCCAAGATTACCGATGACAGCCCCATCGAAGACCGGATCAATTACGTACTCTATAACGAAGTGAATCCCGGACTTGCTGCTCATGGTGGCCAGGTGAGTCTTGTGGAGGTTACCGAAGACAAGTTTGCTGTGCTCAAGTTTGGTGGAGGCTGTCAGGGGTGTGGCATGGTGGATATGACCTTGAAAGAGGGCGTTGAGAAAACACTGAAGGAAAAGATCCCAGAGCTTGCTGGCGTGAAAGATATTACTGACCATACCGATAAATCCCAGGCTTACTATTGATCGCAAATGCCGGGTTAGCCCGAATGGCATGATCGTCTGAGTTAAAAAGCGGCCTATAAGGTCGCTTTTTTTATTGTGCATTTTTAACTCCCATTCTCATGTTTGATGCGGCGAACGGCAGGGTGCCGCATTGCTTCCCCCTGTTTATATTTGATTTATTGACAACGCTTTTCTGTTGATGAAGTGGCGTTTTCCTTGCAGATACACTGGACTGGCGGGGAAGAAAATTTATGTTTGACCAGGTAGTGTTTGCCGGTGGCGGTGTTCGTTGTACCTGGCAAATTGGATTCTGGGATGCAGTGGCCAGTGAGATACAGCTGACCCCGAAGGTGGTTAGTGCTGTTTCCGCCGGGGCTTTGGTATCGAGCCTGATCCTTATGGGGAAATCCCTGGCAGCGGTAGATCACTTTGCCTCGGAGTTTCGTAGCAATAGTAAGAACATCCACTGGCAAAACCTGTTTAAGAGTGAGCCGGTCTTCCCTCATCACGATATTTACCGTCGAGCCATGCGTAAACTATTTGCCGGCGGCCTTAAAAAACTGCGTGCGACTGCAGACTTGCGTGTCGCGGTCGCTTATTCACCAGAGTGGCTCAAGGGGCCTTTAGCACTGCTTCTGGGGATTGGAATCGACTATTCCGATACCTATATCTCACGCAGCTTACATCCGGATGGTGCCCGGCGGATTGGCTATCGGCAGTCCTTTATTTCCGTGCACAAATGCACTGATGAGTTGGAACTGGAACGGCTAATTTTAACCTCTTCTTGTACGCCCCCTTTGACACCAAGGCAGCAATTTAGGGGCGCGGAAATTCTTGATGGTGGTGTGGTGGATAGTGTGCCGGTTGGGGGCTTGGACCCGACCCCGGGTAGGGTCCTGATTTTGCTGACCAGAAATTATCCTCAGTACCCTTGGTGTTTTACCTGCCATAGGGGTGAACAGTTGTGGACTTATGTGCAGCCCAAGCAGCCTCTGTCGATCCGGGTATGGGATTTTGCAAATCCCGAGGCTTTGAACCGGGTTTTTCACGCTGGGCGCGCAGACGGCCAAGCATTCCTGGCGATGCTACTGGCAGGAGAGCACTGTTGACGATTAGCCGCGAAAGTGGAGTTGCGCGGAATGTTTGATCAGGTGGTCTTTGCTGGTGGCGGCGGGCGCTGTACCTGGCAGATAGGGTTTTGGGAGACCGTTGCTGAAAAAATTCAATTGCGCCCCCGTGTGGTGAGTGGCGTGTCCGCAGGCGCATTGATTGCAGGCCTGATTATGATTGGCAAAGCCCCGGCAGCTGTGGACTATTTTGCCTCTGTGTTTAAGGCCAATCAAAGGAATATCTATTGGCGTAACCTGTTTCGCAAGGAGCCGGTGTTTCCCCACTATGATATTTACAGGAACGGTATCAGGGCACTTTTCTCAGAACGTTTTCCTCGCCTGAGATCTGCGGCTGAGTTGAGGGTTGCCATCTCCCGGCCGCCGAGCTGGCTTCCGGTTTCCCTGTCATTGGCTATGGGAGGGGCTATTTACTACTCAAATAAATATCTGCTGCACGGGCTTCATCCCTCCGCAGCGCGACGCCTGGGGTATCACCAGGATTTTTATCGTGTCCAGGATTGTGCTGATGTAGCCGACTTTGAGCATTTGATATTGAGCTCATCTTGTACGCCACCTTTTACTCCTCGATTACGATTCCATGGTCTGGAGGCACTGGATGGTGGGGTGGTAGACAATGTCCCGGTTGGGGGAATAGATCCGGGCAAAGGCAGGGTGCTAATCCTGCTGACACGCCGTTACCCAGGTTGTCCTGATTGGTTCATCGAGCGTAGGGGGGAGCAACTCTGGACCTATATACAGCCATCGAAGTCTCCGCCGATCAGTGTTTGGGACTTTACAAATCCGGAGGGGCTGAGAAGTACCTGTGAAATGGGCCGCCATGACGGCCGACTTTTTTTACGCAATGTACTGGCAGATCGCTGTTTTTACACTGACGTGGGGAAAAGTAATGTTTGAACAGATGGTCCTTGGTGGAGGTGGCGGTCGTTGTACCTGGCAGCTGGGTTTCTTGATGGCTATTACGCAGGAGATTGAGTTGGCACCTAAAGTGATCTGTGCTGCGTCAGGTGGAGCCATGGTGGCAAGTTTCCTGTTGATGGAAAGGTGTGAGGAGGCGGCAGATTATTTCCATTCGGTGTGCAGGAACAATCAGAGCAATATTCACTGGAATAACCTTATTTCTGACGAGCCGGTATTTCCTCATTTCTCCATTTACAAAAAAGGAGTGAACCATCTGTTTTCTGGGGGGTTCGAGCGTTTATGTGCTGCTGCTGACTTGCGAGTGAGCGTTATTCACCCACCTTCATGGTTACCGTCTCCCCTGGCTTTAGCGACAGGAATTGCGCTTGATCACCTAGAGAAGCAATTTGCACAAAGACTTCACCCAACAATGGCTTTCCGGTTTGGTTTTCGCCAAATGTTTTATGGGGCGCGGGACTGCTCCAATGTGGCCGAATTAGAGCACTTAATTTTGAGCTCCTGCTGCAACCCACCCTTATCTCCCAGGCTCTATTTCAATGGTGAAGAAGCCCTTGATGGTGGGGTTGTGGGCAATGCACCGGTTGCGGGCCTTGATGCTGTAAGAGGCCGTGTCCTGATTCTCGATGCCGGGCATTTTGCTAACTTCCCAACATTTCACAGCGTGCGTAAGGGAGGTCAGCTATGGACTTACGTTCAGCCATCCCAGGCGCTACCGATCAGCGTTTGGGAATTTAGTGATCCGGAGGCTACTCGAAAAACTCTGGAGATCGGTCGTGCTGACGGACAGGCTTTCCTGAAATACCTATCCAGCGAAGAAATAAAAATCCTTTGGGGTTGGGATTAATGTGACTGCGGATCGCATTTGGCAGATAAGTATTGAAAAGGGGAATTGTCAGTACTTGGTTTGGAAAAGTAGTGATTTAGAGGCCTAGGAAGAGCCGTAAAGTTTAAAGGACGTACTCCATGTTTGATCAAGTGGTTTTTGCCGGTGGCGGTGGTCGTTGCATCTGGCAGATTGGCTTTTGGGAGTCGATCGTTGATGAAGTCCAGTTATCACCGAGAGTAGTGAGTGCAGTATCAGCAGGGGGACTTGTTGCCGGGCTGCTACTGATCAACCGTGGGCAGGATGCGGTGCAATACGTTCGCTCTGTATTCAGTGTTAATCGTAAAAACGCTTACTGGAAAAATTTATTTCGTGATGAAGCGGTATTTCCCCAATACGCTATCTGTCGCAATGGGATTCGAGAGCTGTTTGATAATGGCCTGGAAGACTTGAGAACGGTAGCGGAATTGCGTCTCGCAGTTACCCGTCCACCGGCGTGGATGGTTGGTCCATTGGCACTGACCCTTGGCGCCGTAATTTATTACACAGATAAAGGTTTCCCGCGCAGCCTGCATTCCACTTCCGCCACGCGCCTGGGATTTAGGCAGACGTTTTATCGCGCCCAGGATTGCTCTGATATGGATGAGTTTGAGCACTTGATTCTCAGCTCATCCTGTACCCCTCCGTTTACGCCGCGTCTGCAGTTGAATGGGGCTGAAATACTGGATGGTGGCGTAGTGGACAATGTGCCAGTTGCCGGATTGGATGCTGGGCAGGGCAGGGCAGGGCAGGGCAGGGTTCTGATACTCCTGACAAATAGATTTCCAGGTTATCCAGACAGCTTTACCCAGCGCCAGGGTGTGCAGCTGTGGACCTATGTGCAACCTTCCAGGGTTTTACCGATCAAGGTCTGGGACTTCACCAACCCTGAGGCCGTTACCGCGACTCTGAATATTGGACGCGCCGATGGCAGGGCGTTGCTGACTCAGCTCAAATCGATTGCCCCTGAAACGAGAGTGCAGGCTTTGTAAGCGTGTTCAACCAGGTAGTCTTTGGTGGGGGTGGCGGACGCTGCTGTTGGCAGGTTGGTTTTTGGCAGGCTATCGAGGATGAGATTAACCTGGCACCACAAGTAGTCAGTGCAGTATCTGCCGGCGCACTTATGGCTAGCTTGGTATTAATGGGGCGTGGTCAGGAAGCGGAAGATTACTTCCTATCTGTAACCCAACAGAATCAGAGGAATGTGTACTGGAGTAACCTGCTGCGTAAGCCACCAGTTTTTCCCCATTATGAGATATACCGGCGTGGTGTCCGCGAGCTATTTGACGGAGGTTTCGACAAGTTATGCGCTGCTACCGACTTAAGGGTGGCAGTGACGTTACGGCCTCGCTGGATGCCCCCAGTCTGTGCCCTGGCGGCGGGCGGCACCCTCTACTACATCAACAAATACCTGCTGCGCAGCTTGCACCCCAAGCTGCCATCCAGGCTTGGCTTTCGACAGGTGTTCTACCGGGTGAGGGACTGTGCGAATGAGGCAGAACTTGAACACCTCATTCTCAGTTCCTCGTGTACCCCGCCGATTACCCCAAGGCTACGGATGGATGGTGCGCAAGTGCTGGACGGGGGCGTGGTGGACAATGCTCCAATTGATGGCTTGGAAGCTTATAAAGGGTTGGTGCTGATACTACCGACCCGCCGCCCCCCCCGTTTGCCCCACTGGTTCAGTCGGCGTGTCCAAGGGCAAACATGGGTTTATGTGCAGCCCTCTCGCCGGCTTCCCATTAAGTCCTGGGATTTCACCAACCCTGAGGCATTGACAGAAACATTTGAGATTGGCCGGGTCGATGGCAGGGCATTTCTTGCCGAAATAGTGGCCAAGGGGGGGCGATTTGGATTTGGCAATTAATGGACTTGCCACAGGAATACCATTGTCATTAATGCCCAGCATGATTGAGCGTATTGGGCAGGCCCATTGGTTGCGCTAAGCTGCTGATTCTATTAGCTTATGCAATTAGTTGCATATGGGTATGTGTGGCGGTTGCCTGCTGTAGTTACTCGATTATTGCAGGCAGGCTAAAAGGAATATGGGCTTGGAGCTGATCAAAAGCCCAGTGCAGAAGGTAAAGGATTTATGTTTGATCAGGTGGTTTTTGCTGGCGGTGGCGGGCGCTGTACATGGCAGATTGGTTTCTGGGAGTCAGTTGCCGGTGAAATAGGTCTTGTCCCGAAGACTGTGACTGCGGTGTCCGCCGGAGGCCTTATGGCGAGCCTAATCTTGATGGGGCGCACAGAAGAAGCCCGGGAGCACTTCTGGTCGGCATTTGCTGCCAATGATAAGAATGCTTATTGGGGCAACTTATTTAAAAAGGAATCAGTATTTCCCCAGTATGGAATCTATCGCAATGCCATGTGGGAGCTATTCCGCGAGGGCATGAGCACACTTAAAACTGCGGCGGAGCTACGTATTGCAGTAACTCATCCGCCACGGTTGCTCTCAGGGGGAATGGCATTGGGTGTTGGAGCCCTGGCTTACTATGCCGACAAGCACTTGTTGCGGAGCTTGCACCCTAAGGTTGCTCTGGGGCTTGGGTTTAAGCAGGGATTTTATAAGGCGCAGGACTGCACAAGTGTGGAAGAGCTGGCGGAGTTGATCCTTTGTTCCTCTTGTACACCGCCTTTTACTCCACAAATGCGCTTGCGCGGTGCGACGGTGCTTGATGGCGGAGTGGTAGACAATATACCGGTAGCGGGACTGGATCAGGAAGAGGGTCGAGTATTGATTCTGCTGAGTCGCCGTTATTCCCGTTACCCGGACAGATTTACCCGGCGACAGGGAGATCAACTGTGGACCTACGTGCAGCCCTCACAACCACCTTTTATCAGAGTTTGGGATTACACGAATCCCGAGCTGGCGCAAAAGACTTACGAGCTCGGCTTTGCCGATGGCCGGAATTTTTTACACAAGCACAAGCTTGAACGGGAGATAGTTGATGAACAATTCCAATAATTCGATAACGGAGTCAATCGCCTTGTGGCATGAGATGGTAGAAGCGCGAGACTTCACCAGGCTCCCTACTATTGTTGCAGATGATGCGATTTTTCGCTCTCCGGCTTTCTTCAAGCCCTACCACAGCTCAGCGGCGGTTTGCCTTATTCTCAATACTGTGATGCAAGTGTTTGAGAGCTTTGAATACGACCGCAGCTTTACCACTGAGTCCGGCCGTGACCTGGCCCTGGAATTCAAGGCTTCTATTGGTGAAAAAAGCCTCAAAGGCTTGGATATCATTCGCTTTGATGAGAGCGGCAAGATTGTAGAGTTTGAGGTGATGATTCGCCCACTCAACGCCCTGCAAAAGCTGGCGGAGGAGATGTCAGGGCGCCTTTCCCAATATGTGACACAGTACAAAGATAGCCAGCTGGCTTAATACTCGTCCTTATGGCACAAGCACCTGGCAATCAATCTGGGCTCTGCGCCCAGTTGCCTGCCAGGAGTGAGCGATGATTTAATTTCCTTCCTCGGTATCCAGGGAGTCGAAATAATCATATACGTCGATACCATCCATATAGGCGCCGTCGAAACCTGCATCCACAATTTTGTAAATGTAGGAGTCATTGTTACCGTAAATGATATTCTGCCAGCCCTCCTTCCAGTACTCTACATAATAGTTTCCTGATTCCCCTGGTACTTCTTCCAGTAGCCAGCTGGGTGGGTTGGTGGGCCATGAGGGGTCCCAGTAATAACGGTTATCCTGGGCTTCACCAATATTTATATAGGCAATTAGCAGCCTGCGCCCCCCATTATTTTTAACCTTGAGCTGCTCAATTTGCTCTTCAGTGTATTCTTCGCCATTAAAGAAAAAGTCGATAACTAGCAGGTCGTAATCGGTTTCGGATAACTTGTCGACGAATTCCTGGCGTGTGGAAGAGATCCGTGGATTGGTGATATTAAGGAAATTTTTGACATTCTCCAGCTCATCAATGTTGTTACTGTTTACATTGAAGGGCTCTTCAGGGTAGGGCGGAATATCGTCCAGGTCCGTATCGTCAGCGACGAAGGAGACGTAGCCGGCTTCTTCATTCTCTTGATTGGATTCGTCAATATTGCGCTCGGTATAGGCGAAATCGGTCACAAGGATTTCGCGGCCTTTATCCTTGGCTAAGTTGAGATAGTCCTGCAAGCGAGCGCTTTCGGTGCTGCTGGTGGGTTGGTCTACATCACCATTTTGCCCAAAGAAGACCGCTTCCTGGGCGATGCCATCGGTAGAGTTTACATAGGCGTTATCTACTGGGCCATTGGTCTTGGTATTGGTGGTGATCAGTTCAATACCATTTTGTGGGACAATAATAAAGTCGTCCCGGTTAATACCCTTGGCATAGTCACTAATATCCTCTACCAGATATCGCATCTCTTGATCGTAATCCACGTAGACAGGGATTACGAAGTCGGGAAGGTCGTCAAAGCTACAACCGAGAAGAAGAAATGGGCTAAGAAGGAAGGGAAGCGTCCGGTGCAAAATTCATCTCCGAAGACGTTTATTAGTGAGGTAAGGTTGTCTTGCTAATTTTTACCTATTGGCAGGGAAATGAAGACTAAGTTCCATTGAGTTTAACATTTTCCACTGACCAATCACATGCAGGCACAGATTGACAATGGGCGACTCTGCTGCTGTGTGGAAGTGCTGGATCTAAAATCCTAGCTGATCAAGCCTGAATATTGGCTTAATGGCTCACTGCGCATCCATTCTTTTCTTGGTTTTGCTAGTTGCTATTGCTGTGAGGGGATCGTCTGGCCAATAGTGCTTTTGGTACTTGATACGTAACTCTTTCTTTACCTCTTGATAGGTGTTGGCCCAGAAGTTGGCGAGATCGCGGGTTATTTGGACCGGACGTTTTGCCGGTGACAGCAGGTGGATCATCAAGGGGAATCGGCCGTCCAAAATAGCAGGCGTTTGTGCCATGCCAAATAATTCCTGCAAGCGCACAGCCAATACCGGGGGTGATCCTTCATAGTTGATTTGAATGCGCGACCCGCTGGGCACCGTGAAATGGCTGGGTGCCAATTCTTCCAGCCGCTTTTGGTGTGGCCAGGTTAGTTGACCGAGTAAAATGGTAAACAGGTTCAGTTGTTTGAGTTGCTCTAACTTATTAAAGCCCTGGAGATGGGGTAGTAACCAGTCTTCAAGGTGAGCTAAAAGCGCTGCATCGCTCCAGTCGGGTAGGGGAGTGTCGCTCAGAAGATCTGGCCCCAGCTCACACTGGCGTAGAAACTCCACCCGACTGCGTAACTGAGAAGCATCTTTGCCCCAAGGAAGTAGTGCCAAGCCTTTCTTTCTAATGGCACCCAGAAGAGCGCAACTCAGCAAGCCTTCGGGAACATCCCTGGCCGCTTGTTGCTTTAGTACCAAGCTTCCTAAAGTGATACGAGTCACTGCCTCCGCACGTCCGGAAGACTCATTCCAGTCAACACTTGTCTGCTGTTTTATCAGATCGTCAAAGCAACCTCTAAGAGAGGTTTCCGAAATAGGTGCGGCCAACTGGATTCGGGCATCACGTCCTTTCCCATCGAGTTCCGCAATTACAAGATAATCGCAAAGGGCCAGTGCATCATCATGAGTGAAATGTGCCCCCCTGCCATTGGCGAGCAGGAAGCGCCTACTGCCATCTCGGCGGCTTATGGCGATTCTATCTGGATAGGAGAGCCCCAGGAGGACGCCAGCATGGTCGACACTATCAATTGATAGTGTGCTCACCGGTTGGTTGGACGTGAGTTTATCCAGCTGAGTGCGCCAGGCCCGTGACTGCTGCCGAATTCTCTGGATAGACCCTTGATCCACTTCTCGACCTTTGGACCGTTCCTGTAGGACCTCAATGCGCTTGCTTATATCCCTGTCCCAGCGGGCCTCACCGCGGAAGATATCCCGTTCGGATAGAAGAGCTGCCATCAGGCAGGCCTGCTGTTGCAATCCCCATTTAAAACTGTGGATCATCATATGGGCAAGACGGGGATGGCAGCCGAGGGATAGCAGGGTGCTGCCGTGGCGAGTAATGCGCAGTTTACTGTCGAGTGCTCCCAACTGCTGGAGTAACTCTTGAGCCTGTGCCATAGGTCCAGGAGGAGGGGGGGCCAGCCATAGGAGCTCTTCAGCATCAGTAACTCCCCACTGGGCCAGCTCCAAAGCAACTGGAGCCAAATCACTGCGAAGTATCTCTGGAGTATTCTTCGTACTCAGGGCGTTCTGACGCTCTTTGCTCCATAAGCGCAGGCAGTGACCTGCACTGAGTCGGCCGGCACGACCACTACGTTGAATAGCCGATGCCTGAGATATACGGCTGGTGATCAAGCGATTCATCCCGGTGTTGGGGTCAAAGCGCGATTCACGCATTAATCCCGAATCCACCACGCTATGAACCCCCTCGATTGTCAGGCTTGTCTCGGCAACATTAGTGGCCAATACAATTTTACGCATGCCGGGTTTTGCTGGTGCAATGGCTTGATCTTGTTGCTCCCTGGTCAGGTCGCCATATAGCGGAACTATTATGATATCGCTGAACTTGTGGGGTTCCTCAGCGAAGCGCTCTCCCAGCGTTGCTTCGATCTGTCGTATTTCCCCCACACCGGGCAGGAACGCTAGCAGGCTGCCAGTATCATTACTGATGCATTCCAGAATTTTGCGGGTCATCAGCTGGGGAAGTTGACGTTCATCTTCCAGTTCTTCACGCCTATCGAGGTATTCAACACTGACGGGGTAGCTTCTTCCCTCACTGGCCACCACTGGTGCCTGACCCAGAATTTCAGCGACAGCATCGGTCTCTAGGGTTGCGGACATTACGAGCAACTTAAGGTCTTCCCGCAGATACTCCTGGGATTGTAGGCACAGTGCCAGTGACAGATCCGCTTGTAAGCTTCGCTCGTGAAACTCATCAAAGATCACCAAGGCAGTTTTGCTTAGCTCAGGATCAGATTGCAGAAGACGGGTAAGAATGCCTTCGGTAACCACCAGAATACGGGTTCGCCCGCTGGTTCTGCGCTCCCCCCGTACCTGGTATCCCACTGTTTCACCGGCCTTTTCACCAAGCTGGGAAGCCATTCGGGCAGCTGCTGTGCGTGCAGCGAGTCTGCGGGGCTCCAACATGATGATGTTCTTACCCCTCAGCCAGACACTATCCAGTAGAGCCAAAGGGACAACAGTAGTTTTACCTGCACCTGGTGGCGCTTGCAGCACCACATTGCTGTGTGTTTCCAGTGCTTCAAGTAACTCTGGTAGGACGGAATGTATAGGTAACTCTGGCATAGCAGAGAATTATAGTGGATTCAGGATTAAGAAGGTATGGGGTTTCTTCGCTTGTGCAAAGGGCTAGTTTTCTACGATAGAGTGTTAATTGCTGCTGAAGGCTACAAATAGGGTTCATCTTTATACAGAAATTGGGTTGTATTTTTAAAAAGTAAGCTTGCAAGGATTCCGATAAGGGATAGGCAAAGAAAAGCAATCATTACCGCGTGAAACCCGGAATGAAAAGATGTTTGACCCCATTCCAACACTTGAGAGTGTACCGAAGGATCAGGAAAGAGCTTTGTTATTTTTTTCAGAGGTTGTGCACCCGTTATAAAAGGAAGTATTTCCAGAGTACTTACTTTGTGCTCATTGGAGAGAGCTTCTTTTGAGATTTTCGAGAAAGTTCTAACACTTGCAGCGCTTAGTATTGCTCCTGTAAATGCTATTCCTGCAGCATACCAAAGGTATGTATTAGAGATGAACAATCCGTAGGCTGCACCCTTCTCTTTTTTTGGTGCGCATTGAACCGCTGCAAGGTTAGTTGAAGAATACATTATTCCGGTAGTAACCCCCATAAAAACCATTCCGATTATTAAGTAATACCAGGATAGTTTGTCGGGCATCAAAGTAAGTGATAGGACACCAGTTAAGCAGGTAAATTGTGCGATAACAATAGGGGGGATAGGGTTGAATCTATTGTTAAATATCCCTGTTAAGATTGAAGAGAAGCATAAGAAAATTGTCATTGTCAAAATAATAAGTCCGACTTTGGCGGCGTCGTACCCAAGTATGTTTTCCAGGTATAAAGGTAAAATAAACAAGAAAGATCCAAATATCATTTGGAAGCATGCTCGAGTTATAAGTAACCCCAGGAATAGCTTGTTGTGTAGCAGTTTTAAGTTGATCAATGGTTGAGGAATAGTTCGCTGCCAAAGAAGTACAGAAGTTAGAATTCCTATAGATGTTACGATGGGTAGAATAAATTGAAGACTTCTGATTCCTGTGTGAGGCACGATATTGAGTGAAAATAATATCAAAAGATACGCAATCAGAATTAGAAACCCCGACTGATAGTGGACATTGACCTCCTTATTTTGAGTGCCTCTTATTGCAAATAAATGAATAATGATAAGGCACAATAAGCAAACAGGAATGTTTATTAAGAAAGCCCATCGCCAACCCAGATGGGTAACAATAAATCCACCTAAAATAGGGCCTATTGATTGAGCGGCAGCGGTGAATATTACCAGTAGTCCTACGACTAAACCCCGTTCAGATTTGGGGAAATGGCTTTCAGCTAGAACAAAGATCATACCGAAGGAGGCCGCCATGCCTGATCCCTGTATGAATCTTCCTATTATTATGGTTCCTAGGTTTGGGGCTGCACTTGCAATCAATGATCCGACGAGGAAAATGGTTATGCCAAGCATGAGCGTAATTTTATGCCCAAATCGATCTCCAAATTTTCCAGTGGTGATAATTAATCCCCCCATGGCTATTAGATAGATATTGTTGATCCATTGCAGTTGATATATTTTTGCAGAGAAATTACGCCCTATTGTAGGGATGGCGAGGTTGATCACGGTGACATCGATATTAACGATCATTAGAGCCAGACCGAGGCCTCCCAGCACCCACCATCGATGTGGATATGGAGCGTTTTTTGAGGGATGTTCCTTTTCGTTGCTCATGTTGTCCGATCAACCATATTTATTGAAAGTTTTTTTGGGAAGGTCTTCGTTGAATAGAAGAAGTAAGATAAGTAGTTCAATAAAGGTCTAGATACTATTATGCCTTCTATATAACTTAGTGATTTAATCTATTGTCTAAAGGTGGAGATACACAAGATTTAGGTATAGAGAGCCAAAATATAGTATTGCTGTAGTGCAAAGTTATCAGCTAGTGCTTAAGTTATCTATAGTGATACGTGACAGTTATCAATGCTATATACGCTAGTCTATTTTTCCTCTTGCCAACTTGAGAGTGTGGTATATAGGGGAAAAAAGCCCCTATCATTAAGTTGGGTCAGGACTCTTAATGGAAAAGGATATGGGGCTAAATATACGACGCGTAGTGACAGGACACGATAGTGCCGGCAAGCCTGTCGTGGTTCTGGATGATAGGGGTGAACATACTGCCAGTTGGCGTCCTCATATGGAGCAGCAACAGTTCTGGACAACAGCCGATCTGCCCGTTGAGATTGACACGGCAAATAGCGATAAAGGGGCTCGTAGGGCTGGTACTACTATTGCGGGTGGCTCCATCTTTAAAGTGGTTGAATTTGGCCCAGGTGTAACGCCTCGTATTCATCGTACAGATAGTATTGACTATGCTGTAGTCCTCTCTGGGGAGATTGACATGGCTCTGGGAGAGGATAGAGAAGTTCATCTGGTTGCTGGAGATACATTGATACAGCGCGCGACCATCCATAATTGGATTAATCGAGGGACTGAGCCTTGCCGTATTGCGTTTGTTTTAATCAGTGCTAATGGGAACTCGGCAATTGGTTAATATGAATTATTTGGTTGGGCTGTAAATCTCGAATTCCATAAAATGTTTACAGGCCGATATTGTACGTCTGTAAATGTACTGGAAGGTAAAGAGGCTAATTTACCGGCGTAACCTGTGATGAATAGTTGATATAATGGACTCTATATCTGGAACCTGGATGGAATAGGCTCATTGATATCATTAGGGTGAATGAGCGCTGCTTCTATCCCCGCATGTACGCCGAGTGCGGCTGTCTCCCTGGACATACTTGGAGTGCCAAGATTTTCAGGTAATGCCGCCACGTGAGGTAATTGTGGGAGGTGAATCCAACCGGCACGTATATCTAGCTGATTTATGGCAATATAATGTAGTACACCGTACATTAAATGGTTACAACAAAAGGTGGCTGCGGTATCTGAGATATCTGCGGGAACGCCCACGCCACGCATAGCCTTAACCATGGCCCTTAAAGGTAGGGTGCTGCGGTAGGCCACGGGACCGTCGGGTATGGTTGGCTCACCCTGCATTTCTACACCGCGGTTATCCTTTAGGTTATATCGGGTAGAATCATTAAAATTTTGTGCGATTCGTTCCACTGTTATTTCTGCACGACCGCCATACTCACCCAGCATCACCACTAACTGAGGTTGTAACTCTTTTATTGCAACAGTAACAACCTCAATACTTTCAAAAAAATTATTGGGCACTAAGATTCCAGAAATTTCAGCTTCCCCTACATAGGTTCCATCTAAAACACGCATGACTGATTCTGCTGGATTTATGGGGGTGTGCCCAAAAGCTTCGAAGCCGGAAACAATAATTTTTTTCATATTTGGTGGTTCCGCTGAAATTTTCTCTCGGGCAATTGGTTGCTGACAAAGATAAAATTTATAGGCTTAAATTTACATTGGGAATTGTTTGCCCAGACCACGAAATTTAGTCTGTGAGGCCCAGTTGTTCCAGGAAGGAATACTTATCCCAGTCAACCCAACTTTCCACCATTTTGTCTTTTTCGTATAGATCAGTGTGAATACCAGTCCAGGTGGTAGTTTTTCCTGTCGGTTCGTACTGCATAAATTTACCAGTATGCTTTGCTGTCATTCGCCAACGTGTGCAAACATAGTCGCCCTCGGCCACTTGAAGTAGGATTTCCATCTTTACATCTGAAAATCCTTTATGGAATTCGGTGACAAGTTCCTGCCATTCTTTAAGTGACTTGCATGAGGTTGCACTTCCTGCATCAGGCATCTGGTGGTTCTTGTAGTTGGGCGAGAGATAGCTAGTGGCTTTATGAGGTGTGTTATCTCCCCACTGCTGGAGAAGACTCTTTGACGTTTCTTTATGATTGGCAGTCATATAATCCTCGGATGATTTGTTAGTCGGTACTGTGCCATGGCAGAAATCCAAGCATAGTGTAGGGCGTGAAATTTTATAGAAAGTAGTAGCGCACTATGCCTTTTATTAAGAGACTTTTGTGACAAGTCAGGATGAGGCGTTCAACTGTTACTTAAGGTCTCTAATTTTGTTCAACAATTTTTGATATTTGGTGGAAGGCATAGTAATTCTTGTGCCATTAGATATGAAATTTGATTAATACCATGGATTTAAGTTGTGCCAATCATTGATATGTTTGTCAAAGACTGGAATGATTAAATTGGATCTTTAAGCTCCTAAGTGGATATATTTTTTAATTCTTGTAAAAGCTATCGAAATCATGATGTGTGGTTGATTTCTCCATAACCCTCTATATAAAGACTACATAAAGCCTGGGTGAGAGACGAATTTATTGGGGTTGTTATTTGAATCAATCCCTGGGAAAAATTCCTTGTAAAAATTTCCATAGTACGCCCAGCTTGCGTGAAGTAGCCTTCCTTTTGCTGATATACACCAAATAATGGCCGGCTCGCTTGTATCCATTGTGGCAGGATTTCAACTAGAAGACATCGATGTGATGTCATTGTTTTCCAGGTAATCGCATAAGCTAGCGATGCCTGATTCGGCCAGGGTAGCTTGGTATAGGGGGAAATAGTTATTGGCTATGTAATAGTGGGCATATTGATTGTTATTTCCTGATTATTGCTCGATAAATTCCAATGAGCAGGGCTTTTATCAAAGCTAAAGGCAAGCAAAACCGTTTAGTTCTTTCGGACTCCGGGATATACCCGATTGATGTATATTTTCTAGTGATGCAACTAAGCGCCGGTGATGCTTACCCAACTTTTGTGCATATAGAGAAGAGTTAACGGATGTTGCTTTGATGCGTATTGCCAGGTTAAAGCCTTCTCCAATGATATCTCTTAACTGGTTATCGAGAAACAGCTCCAATCGATTAAGGGGGTGAGCTATAAGTTTTGGAAACTGTGGAGCGTGCCAAAATTGTCCGAGTGTTGTAGGTGCCCTTAAGGGAATAAGCCCAGCTGGTCCACTGTCACGATTGGCGATACGATCTTCAATTTCTTGGAAATCAGTCAATAGTTGACTAAGGCTAGATTCGAAAATTTACCGGATTTGGAGATAGTACTGTAGAGGTACGGGAGACAGCACGGGCTTCTTACTATAACTGGATAGCTCTAGAGGCTGAATACTGATAGTCGTTGGCACTAGTGATAAAACATGAAATCTATTAACGACACTGCCATAGTCCATTGATTATTAATCCTGCAGGAACAAAGATACCCTAGTTAGAAAGTAAAATAAGAAAGGGGCCCGAGGGCCCCTTAAGGGTCTGTTCTTTGTGCGTATAGCACTTTGCTAATAGCGCAGATTGCTAATGCACTGGTTATATTCGCGGATATACACTTTACCACCGATACGAGGATTGGCATTTGCTTTGTCCGCTGCCGCGTTCATACAACCTTCTACTTGATCGCGAGTCAGGCCATAGTAACGAGGCGTAGAGTCGCGCCAATAGTAGCTAGGCTGAGAACCACGCCAGTAGTAGCGAGGCTGAGAACCACGCCAGTAGTAGCGAGGCTGGGAACCGCGCCAATACATATTTCTAGGTTGCTCATATTGACGGATACGAGTCGGAGGTTGTACTGGGTAAAAATAACGACCCTGTTCATTAAAGGCATAGAAAGTATTGCCGCTTTGATAGTAAGTTTTACCAAGTATTTGCACCGGTGATGCGCCTGCTGGCAGCTGTGCCAGACGCTCTTGCGCATAACTGAAACCGGCAAGAGAGAGTAGTAATATCATTGAAAGTACATAACGCATAACGTTTTCTCCTTCTCCCAACTTGGCAACAAGTCTACTCGAACATGTGTGCAGTCCCAACGTGCTGTTTGAGAAGTTTCATTTTTTTGTAGATTTTTTTTGTTATTTCAGGCAAAGCTTTTTTGAGTTCCCTTGTGCTGTTTATTTCGATAACTGGCAGCAGCCTCAAATAATATTCCAGACCATGAATCGACTATAGAACTTAAGTCTCGATTTATGTCAGTTTGTACGGTTGACCATGACTTTATACGTAATGCTTTTGCTTTAAAATGGGGCTAAATTGAATGATATTTGCGATGACTGGTTCGTCATATTATTTATAAATATTTTGGAGCCATTCCGGATACCTTGATAGAGAGTAAGTGCCAAAAATGCGTAAAGCTAGGGGATTAAGAGGCCTTTTAATTCGAGTAGATGTGGTTGGGGCTGCAGTTCCAAGCTTTGGGTTGCATTGGCTAGGATGGATCCTTCACTGAATGAGCCTAGTAGAAGGCTCTTTTGTTGCAGGCTCATCAGGTGATTTTTTTAGTTGATATGAAATTATCTCGATACGTTATTTTTTCAAAAATAATAAGCGTCTAGCGTGACAGCGTGTAAAATGATTTTTTTCTCGAAAAGCTGTGTTCATGATTGCAAGACCAGATAGCACATTTTTTTTAGATCTAAGAAGTTTTCAGTGAACTATAAATATGTATAGAAGGAGGGGATAAAACTATTTTTCAATAGTATTGATGTTTGTGACTCCTTGGGTTTCTCAATCTATATGGCTCTATTTCTGCTGATTTCTACAGGGTGATAGTAATCTAGTCGAGTTGGAATTGCTTTTTTGTATTGGCGCCCCTTGTAAGTTCTTTTCATTGTGTTTTGTATAAACGCTGGAATCCAATTGAATTATAGGTTACCCGTCAGTTTCTAAGTTCTTTGGTCTGACATTGGTTGTCATAAAGTTTGGTACATATTATCTGTGTTGGTGGGGGTAACTTTGTTATTAATTGTTGTCTTATTTGGCAGGCTAGGCGTGCAGCTGATGGCTTTTGCTGTTCACAAAAAATGGCTTAATTCTTACGTAGGATTGGAGTTTATACGGTAATATTATTGGGGCTTTGTGTCCTGTCTATGGTGGAAATTCTTCTCAGCTCTGATCTTTTTTTCTTTGGGGTGGCTGATTTCTGATTTTGTTTGGCTGTGTTGATGGGGCCTGTCTGATTGACAATTTTAACTGTAGTGATGTCATTATTCTTGATGGCTTCCACTATCAGATTACATGAATTGGTAGGTCACTTACCAATGCTGGTAGCTGGTTTTTTGGTGATTTTTTTGTAAGAGGAAAGTCAAAGTTAATTGAATTTATGAAGTTATTTGCTTCGAGCCTGTTAACTTAAGGATTACCTTGGATACCCCGTTAGTTATCTATCAATATAATATCTCCCGCTGAGATCAATTAGGGCTTTGTAGGATAGGCCTACTCGAAGGAGCGTTCACTATTATTTAGATATAGTTTGGTCGAAACCGGCGTTGCGCAAGCTACAGTTTGAAGTGACATGCAAGCTTGTCGACAGCAGTGGGCGAATTCCAGCAGTTTTTCTTCTGATTCGTCACTCTCGATGATCAAATGCATTTCCACTCGATCACCTTTGCCAAAAACCTCCTCAGGTTTGATCCCCCCAAAATTCATTGTTGTAGAAAACTCGGTTTTTTGCTCGAGCCTCACACTGTTCAGTTTAATATCTGCTAGTTTTGCTAGCATCTCTACGTGGGACATCATGCAAAGTGCCAGTCCTGCAGAGAAATACATAATTGGTGATGGGGCACTGCCTCGACCGCCAACCGCGGTACCTTCATCACAAATCAGTTCCCAGGTGCCACCATTGGGAACATTGGAAAATATCGTAGCTTTTTTAAGGTGATGCCCCTGAGGCAATTGTTCTACGTTGATATGTGCATGGAACTTCAGTAGCTCCCCTTGTTTCACCTTGTCCAGGTGAGGTGCGGCAAACGTTAATTGTTCAGCTTCTTCCGAAAGTTTGCGAACAATTGTTGAAGAAGACATGTCCCACTTGATGGAGTCCATATTTGCCTCTCCTCAATTAATTTAAGTCCTGACCTGCGGGTCACAATGAAGGCAAGTTATTGACCTTAGAACTCGGGGCTGGGAATCATACAGGTAGGGCGGAATATTAGGGTGCCTTTGATCTACTTCACAGAGTCTTTAGAGAAAAGCAGTTATAGGTATAGAGAGTAACTTAGGATTATCTTCCTGAGTCAGCTTAAAGCATCCTATCAAAACTCAAAGATTTTTCAGTCCAGGACTGGTAATGCGGTTAGCTCTGAAAGCTTATCAGCAAATTCCAGGGCATCCTCTTTTCTGGTGAAAACCCTGGCCAATACGCCTTCGTTGGCGCTGGCATGTCGAAATACCAGATTGATATGCCAGCTGGTGTAGCTTTTTTTACTGCTTGCCGAGTAGCTTGAATAGGGAATTACTTTTATTCCTTGAAAGATGCTAAGGGGGTGCCTCTCTGTCCAGCTATGCCAAAGGATTCGGTTTTCAGAAATAAACAACTTCTTTGTGCCGTCGACATAACGTGTTTTTTCGAATGAGAAGGTGATGAAAGCAAGTAGTGCAAGCAGGGTAGTGGCAATCCAGGGGAACATCGCATTGCCTTCCAGAGCGAAGCTAAGGCTCACTAGCAGCCAAACTAGGATAAATCCGCCGAATATATAGGTTAAGACTTTGTTGGACTGCAGTTCCATTATTGTGGCCCGATTTAAACCGACTAATTACATGCCTCGTTGACAGAATTAAATAGATAAAATGTAGACTTTGGCGTCACAAAATGGTAACTCCTGCTGCAGCATACTCCTGTAAATGAAGAATGTCAGCGATTCTTAGGTAGAGGACTAGGGAAGGGAGGTAGTGGGAGTTGATAGAGCGAAGGTATCAGGACCTCTAGAAGGCCCTGATACTATCAAAGGGTTTGATCAAGCGTTACGCCGCTTTAGTGGGTCATGCAGTTGCTCTGCTATTCCCAGTAGTAACGACTCGGTAGTTTCCCAATTGATGCATTTGTCGGTAACGGAAACGCCGTATTCCATATCATCCAGGTTCGGCAGGATTTTCTGGTTGCCGGCTTTCAGGTTGCTTTCCACCATGATACCGATAATTGACTGGTTGCCGTCGAGGATTTGATGGGTCACATTGTCCACAACAAGGGGCTGTAATTCGTGGTTCTTGTTGGAGTTCGCATGGCTGCAATCCACCATAATATTTGGCACGATATTAGACTTGCGTAACTCCTGCTCACACATTGCAACACTTACCGAGTCATAATTTGGCTTGTCATTACCACCGCGCAGTACCACATGGCCGTATGGGTTGCCGGACGTGTGAATGATCGCAACTTGACCGCGCTTGTTGATACCAAGGAATCGGTGGGGATTAGCGACAGACTGCAAGGCGTTAATCGCCACTTCCAAGCCGCCGTCGGTACCATTCTTAAAGCCCACAGCGGAGGATAGGCCGCTGGCCATTTCTCGGTGAGTTTGGGATTCGGTAGTACGCGCGCCAATAGCTGACCAGGAAATAAGGTCTTGCAGGTACTGGGGTGAGATTGGGTCCAGCGCTTCTGTAGCGGTGGGTAACCCCAGCTCGGCGACATCCAGGAGCAGTTTGCGGCCGATGTGCAGACCTTCCTCAATCTTAAAAGAATCATTAAGATGAGGGTCGTTGATCAGACCCTTCCAGCCAACTGTGGTACGCGGTTTCTCAAAATAGACACGCATCACTATCAGCAGAGTATCGGAAACCTTATCAGCTACCGCCTTAAGGCGCTTGGCATACTCCATCGCGGCGCCCACATCGTGAACGGAGCAGGGTCCGATTACCACCATTAGGCGGTGGTCTTTGCGATCCAGGATGTCACGCACGGCGGAACGCCCTTTGGCGACAGTTGCTTCGGCGGCATCACTGATGGGGAGTTCTGATTTCAGCATCTCCGGGCTGATCAGAACTTCCTGGGAGACGACATTCAAGTCGTCGAACTGCTGTGTGGTCATAGCGTCTTCTGATTACTCTGTTCCATAGTACCGCGCTGCACTTGCAGGCGGATGACTTATCCTACTGTGCCACAAAGAATAGGGCGAGGGTTTCATTTGCAACCAAATATTTGGCCCGATTTTGGGATATTCATTTACCTTTATCCTGTGACAGTTTGGCACTTTGACAGAATTTAGGGGAGCTCAGTTGAGTCCGTTGTGGCGAATAGGGCCTGCGAACTGAGAAGATAATCACGTGCAGCTTGGGAATGCTGCCACTGAGGAAAGGAGACCTTGAGGGGGTGAACTACTCGTTCACCGGTATGGTTGGTTGGAAGGGCTGCAGTAGAAGGGCCTCTGGCTTGGTAGATTAAAAGTCACAAATTTGAACCCCTTTGAGCAATCAGGAATGAAATTGAAGTCGATGGTGTGGATGCTCTCATATGAATCTTTGCAGTTGCTTTAGGTATTAGGCTTGAATCAGCACTCAGAATCGTAGTTGGGCTCTACCTTTCCGAACATGCGCCATTCTGACTGTTTTCAAGAATGTGCTCTACTTTCGTGGCTGGATTGAGGGGAGGATACTCTGCACATGAAACGATGTTTGCGAATAATCGCTTGCCTAAAGATTGCGGAATTCTGAAGTTTCTGCCCATGGGCTTGGTGACCCATTCGGAAGGGTTAAGATGCTAATGGTCAATTGGTCAGTTTATGAAAAATAGCTTCAGGGATGATGTGGAATCAGAAATCAAACGGAATCAAGAGCCAAACGGACTGCTGAAGATCTAAGAAGGCTCGTGAGGCGTGACCTTCGCGGGAATATTTGTACTGCTTTTAACCCGCCCTTAATAAGACATTAAGTTAGTCTTGTTCTATAATTTTACTGATCTATGCTAACGCATCAATTTGCTTGCATATCTTGCTAAATTCAAATGTGGCAATCCTAGTGAATCACTGCTACCCCTTTGCTTGAATAAAACTTTGAGTAAAAAACTATGAGGCTACCGATACTTTTAATGCTAGTTATTTACTCCAGTGGGCTTATTGCCGAAACATTCAAGGAAAAAGCAGTTAGTAAAATATCCGCATATTACTGCAGTGGAAATCAAAATTTTCTTTACTGTATCAAGCCTGAGATACTATCAGACTTACAAAATTGCGTTACATATTTTGTAAAGAATACAACTGAATGTTCTTCGAAATACCTGGATTTAGGCATGAGTCTATCTGATGAAGAGCAGATGAATATTACGATGGAGTTTGGGCAGTGCTCATTGAGAGAGTTAATGAAGGCAGAAGATATAAAGGAATCGGATTTTGATGAGTGTTTTAGTAGAAACTATGATGAATCTAAACGAAGTCCAGTCCTTGATAGATAGCAAAAAGATGTATTAGCTAGCATGAGTGCATTTAAATTTTTCATGTAAAATATGCTTAGGGGAAAGTTAATATGTGGGTGTTATAAGAATAATTATTTTTCTTAGAAGTCTTAATGAGACTTCTAAGAAAAAAGTAGAGACATTAATGGTGTGTGGTATGGCGATGTTATCCATTAGTGAGGAATACTGATGGAGATTCCATGATTAGTAATCAGTCACTCAGAAAGCGCCAATAAACAAAATATAAACTAAAGCAGATCAGCAAGCCCAAGCAGGCAAAAGTATAAACCAAATACCAGCCTTTTAAGTGATACTCTCTTGGTACCCATTTACCATTCATGACCAAAATATTGAGTAATGCAAAGATTGGTGCGCAAACGAAAGATAAAGTGGTGACAAAGTCGATAAGGCTTTTTAGCTGATTGGCAAATAGGGAAATAATAAACCAGCTTATAAGGCTTAGCGTAACTAGGCTTATTATGTAGACCCTATTCTCAGAAATCTGGTTGCCACCTGAGCCTTTTAGGGCGCTTCGCCAAACTTGAGGGAATCCATCAGAGACCGCAAATGTTGTTGAAAAAAGTGCGAAAAAACAAATAATACTGATTATTAAGTGGCTCCAATCACCTAGAGATTCGGTATAAATATTGATTAGTTGTCCGGCAAAAATGCCAGCAGACTGGGATACTTCTATACCTTTCCCAAACATTATTAATGCGCCTAACCACACAAATACTATTGCTAATAGCAAGCTGGTGAAATAACCAACTTTAAAGTCAAATACTAAAGACTTCTTAGCATACTCTCTTTCCGGAAGTTCTTTTATTTTTCGTTCTGACCAAATAGAGTGCCAAACAGAAACTTCAATAGATGTGGGCATCCAGCCGACTAAGGCAACGACAAATGCGATACTCATAGCTGGGCCTAAATCAGTCAATAAATATGTTTTAGGGGGGAGAAGGCCGTACTGACTTATTGCAGCAATGAGCGTGATTAAGCTGGCGATAGCTAGTATAAGTACCATCCATTTTAAGGATTCATTTAGCCACTTAAATTGGCCAGCAATCAGTATTCCGCATGTGATGATCAGAATGACGGCGGACCACTCCGAAACATTTAAGACATCACCAAATAGATTCAGAGCCAAGGCTGCAGTGACAATCGTAACCGCCGCCTGTACAAAGAACATTGTTAAAAATGTGAGTGCCAGATAACTATAAAAGCCCAATCGACTGTGTTTTTTGTAGCCTTCTAATAGACTCTCGCCAGTTACAGCAGCATATTCTGGACCGATTTTGAAAAAAGGATACTTGATTAAATGAGCCAGAAAGATAAATCCAATTAAAGCAAAAGCGTAATCCGCTCCTGCCCGGGTAGACTGTACGATATGAGATACGCCAATACTGCTTGCAGCCCAAATGATTCCAGGGCCCAGATTTGAGAAAGTGCGTTTAAATACATCCATTAAATTAGAACTGCTCAGAATGGTGTTTTGCAAAATAACTTTTTGCCATGTCGATAAAAGTTTTAACTTTCAAAGATAGTTCACAACGATGAGGGTAGAGCGCAAAGACTGTTAGTGGTTTTATTGTGAATTCAGGCAAAATTTCAATTAATTGCCCAGATTCGACATAAGATTTGACTGAATAAAATGGGGCTTGAATAATCCCTTGTCCTTCTGCGGCGGCTTCATTTAATAGTCTTCCATTATTGGATTGCCATGCCCAGGGAAGTTTTATTTTCTTGATTTCTTCTTTATCTAGAAATAGCCAATGGTCGCCGCGGATACTGTGGTTAAAGAACAGTAATTGGTGCTTCTTTAGTGCTTCCAAGCTTTCAGGCTGTCCATTTTCTTCAACGTACGAGTCACTCGCCCAGAGTGCTAACTTGGTCTTTGCGATAGATTGGACGATATAGCTAGAATCGGGTAACTCTGGTGCGATCCTAAAAACAAGATCGATTTTATTGTCAAGTAAATCGAGAGGATCATTGCTAAGGTGAAAATCCAGAAACACTTGAGGATAAAGCTCGCGATAATTTGCGATCAATCCGGAGAAGTATTGACTGCCCAGTTCTACGCTAGTGGATATCGAAAGTCTACCCTTGGGCTCTTGATTATATTCTGACATCGCCTGATCGACGGCATGAAGTTTTTTTAGTATTGGTGAAATCTGTTTATAGTAGTTCTCGCCTGCTTCGGTTATCGATACTTTGCGCGTATTGCGCATCACCAATAGGCAGCCCAGCTCTTCCTCTAATTGCTTTATGTACCTGCCAACCATCGCTGCGGAGATTCCGAGCTCACGAGCAGCAGCTGCGAAGCTCTGCTTTTCGCAGGCCAAGCAGTAGGCTTCAAGTGCGTGTAATTTATTCATTGACTTTCCTCGCGGCCAGTCAGCTTCATCTCTTATCGTCGTGGATCGGAATTGAGTATACCGATATACCAAATAAACTTATAGTTTATACACTATAAAATAATATGGCATTTCAAATATGACTTTAGTGGCGCAAAATAGCGCGATTAGATTAAAATCCTGCAAGCCTCCCTTTAGATAACTCCATGAATATAAAGAAAATATTGACTCTGGTAGTTCTATTTATCACCACCAATAGCTACGCCTTAGCTTCCGAAGATACTCTAGAGCCAGTTTTGCTCATTAACGCCAATATAGTGGATGTTAAATCACTTAAAATCGCCAAAGATCAATCGATCCTCATCGAAGGCGACAAGATTAAGAGAATCGCTTCTACGAAGAAGCTGTCCAAAGTGAAGGGGGCAAGCGTTGTTGATTTAAAAGGTAAGTTCGTTATACCAGGTCTAATAGACGCTCATGTTCATCACGCTACAGATCCGGATGACTGGGATAAGCTTTCGATTACTACTGAGCGACTTAGATATCTGCTTCGCGGCGGCGTCACGTCTGTGAGAGATATGGGAGGCGATGCGAGAGCACTAGCGTACTTAAAACGTCAAGCTGAGGTGGATTCGATCGCGTCGCCGGATATCTACTTTTCAGTCATAATTGGTGGAGAATCCTTTTTCTCAGATCCTAGAACCATTGCATCAGCCAAAGGGCGCGAACCTGGGCACACCGTCTGGATGAGAGCGGTAGGCGAGCATTCCGATATGGATTCAATAATGCTCCAGGCTAAAGGTGCTGGTGCAACAGGCATCAAGATATATGCAGACGTTGAAGCTGAGACGGTTCCATTACTCGCTAGCGCGGCCAAAAAACACGGCTTAAAAGTCTGGTCGCATGCTTATATTGGCCCTTCCAAACCCCTACAAACCGTTAATGCTGGCGTTGAGACTATTTCACATGCCTCTGATATATCCGCACAGTTAGTTGACAACTTCAAGGAATGGCGAAGAAAAACTGCTGAACTGGATGGCTCAAAGTGGGAAGAAATCCTACAAAAAGATAGCTATTTAGATCTTTTTGACGCGATGAATGAGAATGGAACAATTCTAGATGCAACACTCACCGTTTTTGAACAAAGGAATGAATTAAACGAAAAATATAGGCTGCTTGATCAGCTTAGTACAAAAATGACACAATTTGCCTATCAAAGCGGCATTACTATTGCCGCGGGCACAGATGCATTTAGTGACCTGGAAAATGACACAACACCGATGATTCACCATGAGTTGAAGCTACTCGTAGGTGAGATAGGTATGAAGCCTCTCGAAGCAATTCAAGCAGCTACTTTAAATGCCGCAAAGGTGATAGGAATCGAAGACTCTGTCGGTAGTGTTGAAGAAGGTAAGAAAGCAAATTTGGTGGTGCTTTCAGAAAGTCCCGAGAAGAATATTGAAAATAGTAAATCGATAGTTCATGTTGTAAAGAATGGTCGTTTTATCTTTATCGGCGACGACCCACAGTTGCCTTTCTCTTCTTCACGTGAAATGAATGGAACTATTTGGCTATCCGGACAGATCGGCAATCATCCTTCAACTTTAACCTTGGCAGGTGAAAGCCTGGAAGTTCAGATGCATCAAACAATGAAGAATATTGGCCAAGTTCTTGAGAGCAAAAATCTGGGTTTTGATGATGTGGTTAAATGTACTTTGATGCTTGCTGATATTGATGACTGGCCAGAGGCGAATAAAGTTTATATTCAGTACTTCAATGGAAAAAAGCCTGCAAGGAGTGCTTTTGCAGCAAGCGGACTTGCACTTGATGCAAAAGCGGAAGTTGAGTGTATTGCTTCACGAAGTACTGATTAATTCTGGCGAGGGGGTTTTATGAGCGATATAAATAGAAGAGCATTAATTAAATCTCTGATGTCAGGTAGCCTTGGTTCTTATCTGGCTATTAATTCGGGCATATTAAATGCTTTTTCAGGGGTTGATGCAGGCAAATCAGTGTGGAATCAATACGATTCATCGATTGTAATTGATGGGCTCAGTGTAGCATTCTCGCTCAAGGAGCCTGTTTCCCAGAAGTCGCTGGGGATATTCAAAAGCTCAGGGATTAGTGCCTTGAATATGACTGTTCCCTACCCAGGTGATGACTATGGAGAGACTTTAAAAAAGGTCGAAAAAACTAAAGCTATCATTGAGCATAATTCAAACTACTTAAGCTTGATTCTATCCGCATCAGATATTCTAAAAGCTAAAGAGGACAAAAAGCTTGGTATCATAATGGGATTTCAGTCAACTGAAATGTTTGATGAAACACTTTCAGGTATTTCAGAGTTTGCCAAGATGGGTGTTAAGATCATGCAGGTCTCTTACAATGGCCCTTCAATTCTTGGTAGCGGTGGTCTTGTCAAGGAAGATTCAGGAATTACCTCGCTCGGCAAGAAAGCCATAGAGATAATGGAATCAGAGAGGGTGCTGGTCGATCTATCACACTCAGGAAAGAGAACCGTTGCCAGTGCCATCAGGCAGTCAAAAAAACCGATTGTGATCTCCCATACTGGCTGTAATACGATTTATAAGCATCCTCGAAATAATGACGATACAGAGTTGAAAGCAGCAGCAGACACCGGCGGCTTGGTTGGTATCTATTTAATGCCATTTTTGGAAGGCGGTGAGCATGAAATTAAGGCTGATATGGTAATTAAACATCTATTGCATGCCTATAATATATGCGGTGAAGATCATGTTGCTATCGGTAGTGATCAAGGCGTAGTGCCAGTCAACGACGGCCCTGAGTATCGGGAAAGTATTCGCAAAGAAGTTGAGCGTCGTATTGCGGCAGGAATTTCAGCGCCAGGAGAAACCCCACATCGTCCTCCATTTATTCCCGAACTGAATTCTGAGAGACGAATGGAGCTTATTGCTTATAAGCTAAGTCAAAAAGGGATCTCTGATCGAGTAGTAGAAAAAATAGTTGGTAAAAACTGGTTGCGTGTTTTTTCTAATGTATGGAATTAAAGGAAGATAAGCTTAAATGGATAAATATCTAAAATTTGATAATATTTTAACTCGGCTGGTTGCTTGTGTTACGCTTCTCTTTACACCTTTGCTCTCTGCTGAAGAGCTTAGCACTTACTCTGAATTCCCAAAAGGTTCAAAGACTGAAGTAATTCCTTTCCCGATCGAATTTGCTTCAGATATCACCTTGAATGGTATTGAAGAGCTTGTGTTTCTACCCGGCATGTATAAACAAGAAAAAGAAGATTTTTTTAGTTATGCTTTTTCATGGACCCATAAGCCTGAGAAGAATCAAGTTTTTGGAAAGACCAAAATTGAGAATTTTATAGCCTCCTACTATAGGGGGTTGTACAAAGCCGTCACTGAAGGCAAAGAATATGAGCCTGCTATTACAATTGAGCAGGTTGATGGCAAATATACTGGTCAGATAAGCTGGATTGAGCCATTTGTAACCAAAAAGGAACAGACCCTCCGCTTTAAAGGGGACCAAATCCATTGTGAAAAAATTAATGAGCTTCGCTGGTTTTTCCTTGTCTCTCCACAAGATTTTTCTCATCCCGTTTGGAAAGAACTTCAGTCGATAAAACCCTCTGATTGTTAGTGGTAGAACCCTAGATTTAATCACCTCTTTGACAAATACGTCACTAAAGAGGTGATAGCGGATAGAGAGTTTGGTTTTTATAGTGAGATGCTAGTTCGTTTGTTACTGGGTCCCACAGGTAGGTAGGCCCTTGGCGCTCCCACACCTTGAGTCAGACCAGGTTATCTGCATGAGGGGCTAGGACGGCTAAGCCAAAAACTCGACCCAAAAAATAGTGGACTTGGCTGTTGGTAAACTCATTTCTGTGTAAATTAGTACTTAATTTTACCGGTAATCTACCTTATTTCCATCCTTTTAAGGTCGGATAATGGCCAGCTGGGTTGCTATGTGAAGTATGCTTGTCTTGGCTTACTCTGTGTTTTGTATATCCCAATTGTGTGTATTTAGCACAATTCAGTTACAGCCCTCTATACGAAAGCTAAAGTAACTGTCAATGGCAGTCCGGTATGGAAAAAAGTACATTCAATTCCATAGGGCCAAAGAAAGTAATGAGAGTTATCGCTATGTGTGCCGGAGCCCTAGACAGTTACTGCGGGGGTACTTATTGCAGGCTGGGCACAAAGTGCTTTTTGTCGCCCGTGGAAGCAACTGTGTACTTCTAGGAAGCGTGGTTTAATGGTGCTGCTTTTTAAGGCGGGAGCCCTTTACAATTCAGATTGATGCTTCGGAGAAGGTTACTTTATTTGGGGTAGGAGGTCTGATCCTATTTTGCAATAAGGTCTACGATACTGGAAGTGTCGTGAAACTTCCCCTCGACGCTGTAGATGAAAGTGCAAAGGTCCTTACTCCCGAATGGGCGCACCTCAAGGGTTAATAGAGTAGTTTAAGAGCCAGGCTTAGTAGGGCAGGGCCTCTCGTCTTTATCAATGTAAATGCAGCAGATTTTTCAATCGAGGTCACATTTTCCCTATCTGGAATAGTTGATCGTTGGTAATACCGTCGAGCTTCCACTCCAGCATATGAAGGCTGGGTTGCCTGCTGGAGTGCTTCATAAGATACTCGGCTCTATGTACATCAATATATCGTTTTAAAGGCGTCTTTACCCCGAGTTCCTCAATGGTGGAGTAGCGCGAAGGGAAAGAAAACTAGGTATTAACCTCGGTTAACGGCATAGTCTATACGGTATTGAAACCTTGGGTCTATCGCTGGCCCGTACCCAATCTCGTGGGGCAAGTGAAGAAGCCTTATCTCCAGATACGTTGGACGCGGGCTCACGCTGGGAAAGAAGGCTGGAGAGGGAGGTTTAGCTGCCAAATAATCTAGATACGTCGGCGTATCTACACTGGTGACTTGGTGATTAATTTATCGTAGTCTTTACTGATAACTGATTAGTACCAAATTTACTCTGAACTAATCAGAAGTTCCCTAGGGTTTGAAATGGAACTATTGCCAAACGAAACAGTACATAATAATTAAGGCGGTGACAATCCTATGTTAAGTTTTCAATTTAATACTACAAAATCGATTATAAATGGCCCTGGTAGGTTAAATAAAATTAGTGAGATATGTGATCAACTAAATATAACTAAGTTGTTAGTGGTCACTGATCAAGGTATTGTAAATTGTGGTTTGGTTGAGAAACTGAAGGAGCAATTACATAGTAAATTTTCGACCATTGTCTTTGATGAAGTTAGTGCTGATCCTAAAGAGCAGATCGTATTGTCGGCAGTAGCCTTAGCAAAGCAGCATAATGTTGATGGTGTAATTGGATTTGGTGGTGGCAGTTCAATGGATACCGCCAAAGTTGTTGCTGTTATGATGGATTCTCAGCAATCTCTAGAACAGCTATATGGGCTTGAACGAGTACAAGGAGGTCGCGTACCCTTGGTTTTAATACCTACCACTGCTGGTACCGGTTCAGAAGTAACACCCATCGCGGTTTTAACAACAGGAGAAACCACCAAAGATGGCATCGTCTCCAAACAATTATTGCCAGATGTTGCCTTATTAGATGCACAATTAACTCTAGGGTTGCCAGCTCATATTACTGCTGCAACGGGCATTGATGCTATGGTGCATGCCATAGAGGCATATACGTCTAAGCACAAAAAAAATGCCTATTCAGATATGCTAGCCAAGCAGGCATTGCTATTGCTATCAAAAAATATAGAACAAGCCACACGTCATGGAGAGGACATAGAAGCAAGACAAAATATGTTATTGGGTGCCTGCCTTGCAGGTCAGGCTTTTGCCAATGCACCAGTTGCCGCTGTACATGCGCTAGCATACCCATTAGGGGGGCATTTTCATGTACCTCATGGATTAGGCAACTCGTTAGTATTGCCACATGTGATGCGCTTTAATCAGAGTGATACAGCCAAGCTCTATAGTGAATTGGCGCCATATATTTGTGAACACATAAATACGTCTCAATCAGATCAAAAAGTGTGTTCTGATCTCATTATCTTTATTGAGCGGCTAATTGAACGATTAAAATTACCCCGGACCTTAAAACAGTTAGATATTGGCGAGCATCATTTAGAGATGCTCGCCACCGATGCAATGCTACAAACTCGCTTACTAATCAATAATCCGAAACCGCTGTCTCATGATGATGCACTCCTGATTTATCAGGCTGCTTATGAGGAGGCTTTGTGAGTAAGCAGGCTGTGTTGCGTACAGATTATTTTTGTTTTGAAGAGTTAACTACCAGATGGATGGATAATGATGTGTATGGGCATGTAAACAATGTCGTTTACTACTCATATTTTGACACTATTGTGAATAGCTTTTTGATTAATAAAGCTGGATTGGATATTAAAGCCAGTGAGAACATTGGTTATATAGTAAAATCTGAATGTAATTATTTGGCTGGTATTTCATATCCTGAAAAAATACTTGGTGCTTTTAGGGTTAATCGAATAGGCAATTCTTCAGTAGAATATGGTGTCGCAATTTTTAAAGAAAAACAAGAAAATGCATGTGCGCATGGCTCTATGACGCATGTCTTTGTTAATCGGAGTACCGAACAGCCGAGTAAAATTTCTGGTCAATTGCTAAAGGCATTACAAAGTGCATGTATTAAGAATTGAAAATTAAATATATGTATTAAGTTGGGCCATATACAATACAGAACAAACGGTTTTGATAAAAGACTGCTGATTGCCTGGGGCTTTTATATGACATTTGTCTTGCCCATGTGAAAGTTTATCAGCCTATCGCCAACTAGTTTCTGGCGTTCTTTCAAGGTACGTCGGTAACTACATAAAATGTTGAAATGAGCTTTAAGAGGCCACCAGGAGAGGGCAATTCGGATTGAAGCGAAGTATCCGTGGTTGGTACATTTCTTGAGTAAATTTGGGCTGTAAACGGTACCCTTTGTATGGACATGATCCATGTTGCATGCTGGTTATATCTTGGCAATATGCTAAGAGTCACTTACTATGCATTGAGCTAGGCTAATTCTAGCTGCAATTTGATATACATTCTCTCTTAAACCTTGATATGTTAATGGTGATAATTACAGCTTGGATGACCAAGTCATATTTATCGCTAGCGATTGGGCGAAGTTAATTGGGCTATCTGACTATGGATGATTTCATCAAACCCTGGAGTAGATCCTTAAACATCTTGCGCATGAAGGTTTGCCTGGCGGAGTGGAAAATATTACGCTTAATCAGGTGATGAATATGCTTTCCATATTTAGAGTAAGTGGCGATCATCTTGAGCTCATTTGGGGTAATAGCTCAAAATTTGAGGTGATAATATCGCTCAAGTTTTTTTACAATATAGTGAGGCTATTTCCGCTAGGAAGTACGTTCTATGTTTTTATTGAATTTCATAGAGTTACAAAGAGGAATTGAAGTTGTTAATAGTGGCCCTGGATGTATTTACTCTGAATGAAATGAAGGATATCGTTGAATCAATAAAATCAGAAGTTAATATTTATAAAATTGGCCTACAGCTGCTTACTTCAGAAGGCCCTGAAGCTATCCGATACCTCAAGAGTCATGGAAAAACAGTATTTTTAGACCTTAAGTTACATGAAATATCTAGCTCTGTTTCATCCGCAATAAAAGCTGCAGGCAGACATGGAGTAGATATGATTACCGTCCATGCTTCAGGTGGCCAAAAAATGATGGAGTCAGCAGTAGAGGCCGCATCAGAGTTTCCCTGTATGAAAGTGCTAGCTTTAACCGTTGTAACGGGGCTAAATGATCAGGATCTGATCGATATTGGTTTTAGCCGTAAAAGCCAGGATCAAGTTATAAGGCTAGCTCAGATTGCGCAGCGTAGCGGCTGTCATGGAGTTGTTGCTTCCCCACAAGAAACGGAAGCCCTTCGAGCGCTGCTGGGTAAGGATATGATTATGGTTACCCCAGGAATTCGCCCAGAAGGCGGCGACATACAGGACCAATATAGGATTGGTACACCTGCCCATGCAATCAATAGTGGAGCTTCATATATTATTGTTGGGCGGCCTATAGTTCAGGCAGACAATCCTGAAAAAGCGGCTAAGGAAATTAACCGGCAAATATATTTGGCAGCAACAGATATATACAAATAAATGAGCTTCTTGATCCGCTTGCTGAAAGGCTGTAGTGTTCTCATGTAATTCACCGGAGTTCTTGGTGGAGGCTATGACATATTAAATATTACAATCGGCCCTATCAAGCACTTTCAACTTCGGTAAAACTCATGACAAGCCGCTGAATGTAAAATCATGTTGAGGTAGTGAAAGAAGAATCGTCTTATCATTACTATCAAGAAGGTGCTTTAAAGGCAGCCAAGTGACTGCCTTTATCTTCCGCATTAATATCAAGGAGCTATTCAGAAACTCCTGAATTGTGAAAGCGAATGTAGTTAGCGATTCGGCGGGCTGCTTTCTGTGTGGTTTTGTCTGTTGGGTGCAGTCCATCAGGTAAAGGGTGAAAGCCCTCCCATATATTCAATACCTCCGCCCCAGGGAGTTCACTGCTTAAACGGTTATAATGAAGCTCCCGCAATTCGTTATACTGCTGTTCATTCATAATCCAATGCAAACCGAATAATGCTGCGGTTGTTGACAGGTCAATATCCTCCCAAGCTGGCATTATGTCATAGATAGGCGTGATACCTTTATTGAGGGCAGTCTGCCCAACAGCTATTAATCTATCGATATAGGCATTCAGTTGACTTGTATCACATGGTTGAGCCTGGTCTTGAGGAATACCAAAGGCATCCGAGTGTAGGCAGTCATTTGCTATGGTGATAACAACATAACTCGCATTGTATTTTACGCCAGATGGTTGGGAGGGGTCAGGTACAGCGACTCTCATTAGTGCTCGGTTAAGTTGGTTTTCATAACCAAACCAAAAACCTGGACCACAATCCGGTCCAGGGTTACAGCCTAGGCGGTTGAAGGTTGTCGCCCCAGCCTGAGCTTCATTTATAACATAACCTGATAGACTTTTCTGCCGAATAAGTGCTTGATGTAATGATAGATATTTACCGGCGCTAATCGCGATTCCGCCAAGGGGGGAATTGAAATCATCATTAATTGGTATTCTGCCATCGGTGAAAGATGCTCCAATAGTTAGGATAACGGTATCCTCTTTCATCTCAGCCAAGAGACTTTCACTTAGAATGATACTGCTAATGAAAGCAAGAAATAAAAATCCTTTATTCAATTTTAATTTCATAATAAATCCTTTTTCGTAAAAGTCGGTAGTGAAGCGTCTGGACAACTTAAACTCGATAGAGCGTGATATATCATTTGTCTAGCTTATCTTTAAAAGTATATTAAGTCATTATTTAAAATGTAAATAGCACATAAATTGACGGCTAACTCACCAATACGAGTATTCTATTAAATTGAATATGCTTCTATTTCTAAGTTTTTTGTTTGTCAGTAACGAGTAATATTATCTGAAGGTTGGTGAGCTAAACAGCTTTGTCCGTCTGACATTGTGTTATGTATGTTCTACCAACAACTTGCTTGAAGAAAACCAATAATTTCATTGATTCTTAATGGCTTCTCGATAAGATATATGGCAATGAAAGTACGGAATTATATTATCCTTCTTTCTTAATATGTGTAATAGCTAAAGGTAGCTATTGAACTTCGGTACCTTTTTGGATGGTTAGGCTGAAGAGCTTTGGAATTAAAGAAAAGGATGATATATTGATACTGCTTTTGAATTAGCTATTATGTTTCAATTAATATCAGTTAGTTGTTAGAAAATGAGTAGTATAAAAAAGAGCCTTGAAGAAATAAAGGCAAATAATAAGGAGTGGCGAAAGATAGCGTTTGCATTCTATTCAGTTGCTCATAATGATCTAAGAGAATGGCAAGAGCTACCTGATGATTTAAAGGCAAGTGAAGTCGGTGATATCTGTCAAAAATACATCGAATCTAAAGATATAAAGTATCTCGAGGAGGCAGGTCAAATGATTGCTGGTAAAAACTGGTTTATAGCGCTCGGTAGGTCATTTTGATACTTTAGACTATTTCACAAATGGAAACTTAAGAAGTCGCAGCAGCGGACCGACAAAAGGCGTCACTCAAATTCCTACGCAATTACGGACTCCTTTTGTTGGCGGCTGTATGTGACATTATGCAATTTAACTTTTAATTCTGATTTTGCCAGATATACACGAGAAGAACTATGGCCAAATACCCGGAAGCCCTTGACCACATGCTGGCAGCATGGAACGAACCTGACTCTTCTAAAGTACGCGTCCACCTTGAAAATGCTCTGAGCAGCGATGTTCGGTTTGTTGATCCGTCTATTGATGTCTCTGGCATTGACGGATTTGAGAAAAATGTCCATGAAGTAAAGTCTAAGCTTCCAGGAGCTATTTACTCTCGAACTAGTGGTGTAGACTCCCAACATGGGTTTCATCGGTACCATTGGGCAATTCATCAAAACGATAAGTTGCTCCTAGCCGGGTTTGATGTAACAGAAATAGATGAGAACGGGAAAGTTTGCTGTGTAATTGGTTTTTTCGGCGAAATTCCCGAAATCTAAGGGCGATGGCGATAGCTGTGACAACGATTTGGTGCATAACAAAACGCTGTTGTTAAAAAGCTTTCTGCTGCACTCCGAATTTGTCACAGCGTTTGACGTTAGTGCGATAATCGGAGCTTGATGTTTCTTACTGTCTAATAAGGTTTGAGTTCTATAACTGAGGTCCGGGTGGAGTCTCCTTATTAATCGTACCGCACTCTCTGGCCCTGCTAAACTTTTAAAGCAGCCTCCAAAGTCTCATTGGAGTTGAAGCCAGTATTTTGATGATATCTTCCAGCTGCTTGAGGATAGAGGAGAGTTTAAGTAACAGCATACAGCCTTTTAGGGGCTAGATAGCGATCACAAAAATTTATTATCTATTCATATGAACAGGTAAACTTTTTAGCATATTTGGGCGCTCATCTTGCACAAGAGGTAGCGGACTTCTGGTTTGCCTACCTATGATTGGCGTATGAATACGTTTTTGAATAGAAGGGTAATCAGAATTATTAGGAGTCTCGGCGATACAGGCACGGTTAGGATTGAAATCCCCATTGGCCAAGTAGTTCCAAGGACCTTTTCATTCAGTAAAAATAGCCGTCCTAGAAGCGGCTGGCACAGGCGCCTTCAATAAAGACCCGGCGAGTGATTGATTCATTTAAACAGCGCATGAATCGGCTAGTATCAATCAAGCGTTCTAGTCATAAATAGTCTGAAAGCAATAGCTTTACGTTTAAATTATGCACATTGTTTCTTACCCTGCTTCGCCACTGTTTACTTCGTGATCAGCTGTACTGTTCTGCTTAACGAGGCTTACTAAGGTACTAAGTTACCTAATAAGGCGCTGCTGCTTGAAAGCGCTATACCCCCTTAAATGAGCACGGCTTTTCATACCTAATTTCGACGACTTTTTGTTCTCGATATTGGCCGAGTAGTGAGATTCCTATTCCTGCCATGATGATGATTCCTCCAACGATTTGAGCAAAGTTGGGAATCTCTTGAAGAATCAGAAAGGCGAAGAAAGTGCCTGCTACGGGAGTGATGGCTGTAGCGATAGAGATATCGGCAGAGCTGGCCCCTCCTTGGAGTCCTTTAAACCAGGTGATCTGCCCAAAGACTATAATGATCGCGCCGTATACCAGCATCCACACCCAGAGGAATGGAGAAAAGAGGTCGTCAAAGTGATGGGGGCCAAATACAGAGAGGACAATGATCGAAAAGAGTATCACTCCTGCAAGCATGCGGAAAACTGAAAAGACGCCAATAGGGATGCGATCAAGCAGTTTCCGACTTACCTGAACGGCAATGACTCCTAAGAGTGTTGCTACAGCGGTTAAAATTTCTCCTGCTTTGGGAAGGGTTTCTAGGAATTGGTTCATTGCTGGATTTCCAAGGTTCAGCATTTTCATGCTCATTGGATCTTCCATCGGAGGTTGATGTAGCACAAAAATTGCAATAACACCAACTGTTACCACAATAGCACCCACTATTGAGAACCCGGTGGGCTTTTCCCTGAACATTAAAAAAGCTAACAAGAGTCCTAAGGGAGCATCTAGAGTTGCAATTAAAACGACATTAGTCACCTCTGTGATCATTAGAGCAATAAAGAAGAAAGCAGGGGCAAGAACACCAGACATCAAGATAAGCACAAACATGTAAAACCAGTCTTTGAAAGGGTACTGTTTTAAGATGCTGAGGCGCCAATCTTTCCTATAGATTATTAAAAGGGTGATACCCGCCAAGAGATTTCCTGCAAACAAGAGGTTGCAAAATGATATGGGATTATTTCCATTAATGGGGTGATAGGCACCGAGCTCCCCGATTTTCGCAACAACAGAGTTGGAGGCAGCAAATATAAGAATCGAAATCCATAGCCAAAATCGGGTACTTTTTACGGTGTGTTGATTTTCCATCTGGTATCCCCTGAGTGCTACAGTAAGCTTTAGCGGATGTACCTTGCCCCTGGCTAAGTACGCCTTATCTGATAGTGGAAGTAGGTCATTCTGATCTGGATTAGTTTAGACTAAATCTCATAATCGGCTGCCTACAAGCAGTTAAAATATATCTATATATCAACGTCGGAGTGGTTATTCTTGTCAATGTCCGAGGCAATGTTACGCGTATTCCCTCGACGTCCAGTAAAATATTCGAATTTAGTTCGGAAAATTTGATTGGGGTATCTGCCTGAGCGATGGGTTCATGGACGTAATTTCATCTCTTATGCTGCTGAACGTGGAACTTACGTTGATGGTATACCATCTGTACAGTTAGGAGTTGATGTCCAAGGATTTGCTGCAAGGGAGCGGGATTGCCAACCAAAGAACTATTTCTTAGTCAACTGAAAGGACTTCCAATTAAGCCAAACGGATAAAAAACAAAGGCAGCCAATGTCAAAATCTGAGCTTTGCCTGGATTTTGAGGCAAGTATTTTAGGTATTGCACAGGTAAAGAATGATCTTTGAAGATAGACCTTACTTAAGGCAAATACAGTTCAAGAGGAATAATATTGGAAGCTTCGGCCCATATCCTTTTTGTATTCCAACCATAAATGAACTTGTTTTTTGGGTTTTCATCCAGATGTAACCATTGATACACAAGGCGCAAAGTTGAAAAAATAGTAACTGCTTTTTATTGATCTGGTGGTATAAAGAATAATTGTGAAGTGCTATTCAAGTTTGTTGCTTGCTGCTTGCTGCTTGCTGAGCCTGATTTGTTATCCTGGATAAATTATCCATGCAATCACGTAGGGACGAAGTTAGCCTGGTTATATTCAAAAGAAACCAAAGTTAAAGTGTAATTCTCAGCTTGATATAAGGCATTAAAGTTAAGGAAGTGATTGATACTCTCGATAATCATTCCTTCATGCTGTCACGATGTTGAAAAAGAGTGTCAGGAAGTGAAGATTTTGGTGGATGAACGCAGGGATCTCACTAAGGTATTCACTAGAGCAAAAAATGAACTTTCTGAAGTGCAGCGTTTAGGGGTAGAGAATCCTAAGTTGAAACAGGAGGTTGATATACTAGGAAAGTGGCAATGGTTTTTGCGGAGGAACATTAGCAAGATATCGATTTGTCCAGTGGTTCGATTCATAACTAGGTATCAAACTATCTTACTGGTGACTCGGAGTGAAACACAGTGGCCATTATGATTGGCTGAAGAGGTCGCGATCAGACCGAGAATACCAAGGTGATGATCTTAAGGTTCAAATCTCCCATTTTATTTATTTTTATTTCGTTGCTTTGCTTAGTTTATTGGCTGCTTAAGAAGATTGTGTCCAATAAGGCTAGATAACACCTAAGAAAGTAGATTGCTTTTTTCACGGTCACCAGGTGTCTTAAGTTATTCTGTGTTTAAACCGGTGTCAAAATTAATTTTTATCTGTAACTAATGAGTTTATTTTTCTTTTTCAATCAATTTTTAGAGGTTATGAGTGTGACTTATGAATGGTTTTTCCAAATTTTGGAACAGGTGGTTTCGTAAAATGTTATTAACGTAGGATAGGGTTAATCAAGATAGTCTATGTGATACGAGTATATGTGATGCCGAGAGAGGGAGTCACATTTTGTCGGGTTTATTGATTAGGAAAGTAAGTGTTAAATTATGAGAGATAGTGAGTAAAATTTTAAAAGCGAGCTGTGGCTAGCCCGCTAAAAGGTAAGCTTACTTATTGAGACGAATAATTTTGGAGTGTTCGCTTTTTACTTGCGTACAAGTAGTAATCCAGTTTCAGTGTGGTCCGTATAGGGGAATTGATCGAATAGAGCAAAGCGTTCAATGTGATGTGTTTGACTTAGCAACTTGAGGTTTTCCAGCTGTGTCTCTGGATTACAGGAGATGTATAGTATTCGTGGGAAACGAGCAACCATTTTGCAGGTTTCCTGGTCCAGGCCTGCACGGGGTGGGTCAACCAGTACGGTATCGAAATTATAGTTGTCCAGGTCTATGTCGGCGAGCCGGCGGAAAGGGCGGACCTTATCGATAGCCTGTGTGAACTCTTCGCTGGACAGCCGCACAATATCCAGATTATTAATACGATTTGCGCGGATGTTTTCCTGGGCGGAGTTAACAGAGACTTTGGATATTTCTGTGGCTAGTACTTTCTGGAAATTCTCACTGAGCGGAATGGTAAAGTTGCCGTTCCCACAGTATAGCTCTAGCAGATCATTGGCGCTTTCTCCGCAAGCACTTTTGGCCCAACGGATCATAGAGCGGCAGATCTCACCATTGGGTTGGGTAAAGCTACCTTCCACCTGCTTGTATTGGTATTGCTTGCCACCTATCTCCAACTGTTCGGTGACATAGTCCCGCTCCAAAACCACCTTTTGCTTTCGAGAGCGGCCGAGGATTGGGAAGCCGAGTTTATCTTGCAGTGCACGGGCTTCCTGTTCCCATATTTCATCCAGCTTTTTATGGTAGATCAGGGTAATCAGGGCATCACCACTTAGAGTGGTGAGAAATTCAGCGGAGAACAGGCGCTTGCGTAGAGTCTCACTGCTGTTTACGGCCGCCAGGACCCTTGGCATCAGTTTATTCATAAGTTCTGAGCCGACAGTAAACTCGTTAATAATAAATGGCTTCTTGTACTCGCCCTGACGATACATGGCGTAGTAGGCTACGCCGCCCTCATGCCAGACTTTGAATTCTGCACGCTGTCTGTAGTGGATGGGTGGTGAGGGAAATAGCTCTGGCTCCAGGTTAGTGAATTCCCGGTAAGCTTCACCCAGGCGCCGGGCCTTCTTGTTCAGCTGCTCTTGATAGTCGTTGGTGTTAACGCGGTACAGTGCCATATAGAATACGGTAGTCTCAATAATGGAGCGGGCGCGAATTATATAGGAATCTGTATGGCAATAGGTGAGATAGCAATCAGGGTACAAGGGCAGGGGTTACATGAGTTTACTGATCAGGTGACTGACTGGGTCTCTTATCAAGGGGCAAGGGAAGGACTCTGTACGTTGTTTATTCAGCATACTTCCGCGAGTCTGTTGATTCAGGAGAATGCTGATCCAAGTGCGCGTAGGGACTTGGAGCAGTGGCTGAATCGCTTGGTACCTGAGGATGATCGCCTTTACACCCATACCATGGAGGGGCCGGATGATATGCCGGCCCATATCAAGTGCGCTTTGACTGCAACCAGCCTCTCAATCCCGGTGCAGGGTGATCGCCTGATGTTGGGAACCTGGCAGGGTATCTATCTGTGGGAGCATCGCCACCATCACGGAGATCGGCGAGTAATCTTGCACATTTGATTGGAGACTAAGAGCGGTCCTGCTTGGCTAGTGGCTTAATGGTCATAGTTTCACAGTCTGCATTCCCTTTTCCTTTAAAAGTTGGATGTTTCGAGAGTCACTCCAACCGAACTGCAGTAGTGGTCCAGTAGTTCCTGGGTGTGAATTGCGCGTGCAGCAGCGGCGTTGCGAAGCTCAATATCTTCAGTTGTAGCCATATGACAAAAATGTTCAATCATGTAAACGACTTGGGATTTTTGGGTGTCAACAGCAAAGTGTTCAAATTCTCTGGGAGTTGCCATTCCTTGTCGTAGCGTAAAGTCTGCTGAGTAGTTGGGGTTGCCAAATACAAAGCTATCCTTCCAGTCCAAGACAAAGTCATTGAGCTGAATCAGACCGTTGTCTCCCAGGATGTTGAGGTCCATATCGCACACACCAGCGTCGTAGCCAAAGTCGAAAGTTGAGGTTTGAGCACTGGAAAATTCGATCATGCCGGTGCCACTAATAACGGCACCAGTTTCTCGGTCGCGTTTTACCGCTCCGGCAATAGATTGGATTGTTCCTGCCGGGCGCAAGAACTCTACGATAGCTCGCATGTTGTACCAGCCGATATCTGCAATTGCGCCAGTTGGTTCCAACTTTGGATTAAAGCGTATGTTGTCGCGTTCTACGACGGGGAAGAGGAAAGCGGAGTAAATGCGCTGAACATCCCCGATAGACTTCTGTTGCTGCTTGATGATCTGTTTTGTCCTCGGGTGGTGGGTGAAGTGAGTGGCATCCATAAAGGCAAGCCCTGTCGACTGGGCCTGATTGGCAATTCTGCGTGCTGAAAGTCCATTGAGGAATGGTTTTTCGCTAATCAGGTGATTGCCATTTTTGAGGGCTGCCAGACAAATCTCTTCCCTGCAGATAGTTGGGGTTGCTACATAGACAGCATCGATATCCCCTGCCTCTACAAGCTGTTGCCAGCTTTTAAACACTTTGGCAATTTTGTGTTCACTAGCGAATTTTTTGGCCCTGTCAAAGTGTTTACTTGAGACCGCGACAGCTCTGGCTCCGGTGGCTTGGTCTATCGCCTTGGCTGTTACACCGGCGATCATACCACTGCCGACGATTCCGAATCGGATATCTGGCATAACATAGATTCCTGGGTGTCTTGCTAAAAATTGCGGAGTAATTTCAGGATGTGGCTGTGAAGCGCAGTGTAGAACAAGGTTGTGCGAGGTGTTGTATGGGAGGGCTATGATCAGCCTGGCTAGATAGCCAGGCCGTTGGAGATAGTTGGCCTGGTCTGAATTCTTAGAAGTTGAATAGTAGGAGTTACAGGCAGTTGGTGGGTTTGGGTAGGCCAGCGATTTTACTGGCCACCTTGGCTGGGCTTGGTGGAAAAAGCTGCATCAGGTAGATGCTACGACCTTTGTCTGCACCCAGGTGTTGGCCGATAAATTTCACCAGGGGACGCATGGCGGGAGACAGGTCGAACTGGCGATAGAAGTCCTGTAACAGCTCGATAACTTCCCAATGGGCATCTGTCAGCTTTATGCCTTCGGCTGCCGCCAGCTGTTCTGCTACATCGGGGCTCCAATCTTTAAGGTCCCGCAGATAGCCCTCTTTATCTAGGGGAATTTCTTTACCATTAGCTGATAAGTGATCCATTTCAACTTCTACCGGAACCAGCTGACGATGGGGTTATGCTGAGTACAGAGTTTTACCCAGCCAGCATCGTCAATCATTTTGATACCTGACACAATTGCCGCCAGCTCCCGCTGGCCGCGTGCTGCGGCATCGGCCTCCAGACAGTAAACGGCTGAATTCTGTAGTGTTTGCAAAGCATCATGGCGCAGGGCATAAACGCCATCCTCGATTAGAAGTAACGCATCTCCTTCGGCAAAGCTTTGCAAGCAGTCCCGCAAGGCGCTGGAGCTGAATGGAGATTTACTGACTAAATGTAATGTCATATCAAAAGCTCAATACACATTGGTAAGAGGCAATTAAAGCGCCCGGCTGCTCAATTGTCTTGATCTCTACTCCAGGAATTTCTATCAGTTTGGGCTTAACCCCCCTTTCTGCGAGACTGCTTGCGCAAACATAGAATTGTTCCAGTCCAAACATAGGGAGTGCCAGCAGGTTTCGGCGTTGACTCTTTTGTTGGATTTCTTCCGGCGATTGGTTGCTCAGCAACTGGAATATCCCATCACCGATAAATAGCAGGTCTACTTCCTGCTCCATAGCGGCTGATGCAAGCACTGCTTCGAGACCTTCGCGAGCCAAAGCACTCCCGTAGGGAGCCGTGCGGCATAGGGCGAGAGTTTTGTTACCCATGATTAGCCTCCAAAAGTTACAAGCCGCTCAGAATTGGCTACAGCGTCAGTTAGTTGGCCTAGGCCTGCCAACTCGAATCCTTCTGCGAGGTTTGCTGATAGCTTCTCCTGTCGCTCCGCTTCCCGTTGGCTTAACACGCCGCGCCTCTGCGCTGCTGCGATGCAAATAACAAGGTCAAGATTGTATTGCCGCTGTAAATCTTGCCACTCGCCGGTTAAGTCGGCTTCATCCTGGGGGGGCGCGGCGATGCTATTGCCATTTTGTATGCCATCGCAATAGAAAAAAATCCGGTAGATTTCGTGCCCTTCAGAAAGCAGGGCTTTGGCAAAGCGCAATGCGCTTGCGGCGGACTGGGTTGAGTGGGGCGCAGAGTAGACTGCCAAGGAAAACTTCATAGCGGGCCAAATAGTAAAATGCCCCGCACTGCGGGGCATAGTATTGACTCAACAGCAGCTGCTGATTAGTCGTCGGAAGAAGCGAATCCGATGATGTGCAGCAAAGCAGTGAACAGATTCAGGATGTCCAGGTACAGGGAAGTAGTGGCCATCAAGTAGTTGGTTTCACCACCGTTGATGATACGACTGGTGTCATACAGAATGAAGCCGGACATCAGCAGGGCAATAACCCCACTCAGGGCAACACTGGCCAGCGGCATGTAGATGCCAAAGAAGCTGGCAATCACCATGCCCAGGCCACAAACTACGGCGGCAATCAGCCCTACAAACAGGAAGCCACCCATAAAACTGAAATCTTTGCGGGTTGTCAGCACATAGGCGGAAAGGGCAAAGAAGATCAGTGCGGTGGTGCCAAGGGCTTGCATAACAATCTGGCTACCCCCGGCTAGGCCCAGGTAGTGGTTCAACATTGGGCCAATGGAAGCGCCTAACAGGCCGGTGAAAGCGAAAACAACGCCGATACCGGCGCTGGAATTTGCGGTGCGCGGCAGTACAAACCAGATCAGGGCCAGGGCTCCTAGTGAGCAGATCAAGCCCATGCCACGGCCCATGCCAACGGCCATGGCGATTCCTGCAGTGACGGCACTGAAAAGTACAGTCATTGCCAAAAGGGCGTAGGTATTGCGCAACACCTTCGCCGATTCCGAGCGGTCCAGTGCGCGGGTATTTGTATAAGCTTGTGGTTGCATTTAGCGACTCCTGCTATTTAATCGATACCGGAATCATATAGCTCGCGGTGGGGACCATCAAGTCGGGAAATCCCTTTTAAGCGCTGGCTATAATTCTTGTTAAATTCGAAAAACCTCAATTTTTACAGGGTTTTAGTCGAATCTTCTCCTGCAATTAATAGGGGCATAGTGGGCCTTTTCAAGGGGATTTACGTTACGAGGGTCGAAAAGGCAGCTCAATATCCACGATTAACGGTAGATGATCAGAGGCCTGACGGGTGAGGGCAGTACGGGGAACACGCACCCTTTTTACCGCAAAGCCGGCGCTCAGGAAAATATGATCAATTCGCACTTTTAAGAAGGTACCTTTAGGTGTATGCCGGGGGGCCTGCTCTTGAGCATCACGCAGGTAACCTCCGAGGCGCTTACACTCCGCCGAGGCCGGTAGGGCGTTAAAGTCACCCAGTAAGATGCGTTCGCCTTTGCAGCGTGGGTTGCTAAGCCATTCAGGCCCCAGCAGTGCATCCACCTGACGCAATCGCTCGGCTCTGGAGAGGCCAAGGTGAGTGTTAATGATCTGGATCTTGCTGCCGTTGTGCTCAATCTCCACCCAGACTGCGCCGCGGGGTTCATCAGCAGCTGGATTAAACAAGCGCCCCTTACCTTTAGGGGGGCCTGGCAGTATCCCTTTCTTGACCAGTTTCACCGGGAGGTGGGTGAGGATGGCATCGCCGTAGCGCTCTTCGTTGAGGTTGATTGCCGGCTGGAAGTGCACATCCATCGCCAGCAGTCGCGCCAACCGTTCCGCCTGGTCCAGGCCGCCACTGCGCTTACGCTTTACATCCAGTTCCTGCAATGCCACCACGTCTGGGCGGTAGCGGGCGATTACCCTGGCTATACGTTGCGGGGAGAGGGTGCCATCCACACCCCGGCAACTGTGTACGTTATAGGTCATGATTCTTAGGGTACTTTCCGGCGACCTGTGTTCGTCCAGCTTCATCGGACGTGCGCCACGCAGATAGGCCCGGGCGGCAGAGCGTAGATCCTGCGGGCGCCAGTAGCCCAGCCCCGGATCTGGTGGCTGGATATCCTCTGGCATCAGCGCGAAAGCATGGGTCTCGTTGGGGCCAGCGGCGCCATGGCTGCCATTTTCCATAGCGAATGTCAGCGGCTGTTTTTCACTGGAACACCAGCCATACATCATGAAATCGCCGGAATCCGGATGACTGCAAAGGCTGATCATGTCGTCGATAGCCTGTTCGGGGTAGGGGTGCTCGTCCCCCATCAGCTCGCGGCCATCCTTTGGCAGACTCACCGGGCCATGTTTCCACCAGCCGTGGACAGGGGATGAGGGAGAACTTGGGTCCACCCGGTAGAGCACCAGTGGCACGTGGGCCTTCTCTACAATCATGCGTGCTACATCTGCGCGGCTGTTACCATCCAGGTCCAGGTTGTAGAGCATTGCCAGGGGCCCCAAGGCGGTCAGTGCCAGCGGGGTTTTACTGGCATCCTGTTCCGGCGCCCGCTCAAGTTCAACCTTATCCATCCATTCGCTGCCAAACAGTCGCGCCCGCTCCAGCTGGACTCCACGTCTACTCTGGCCTGGCTCGATTCGTGGTGGTTTTGGCAGTCCGGAAAGGATTTCTGAAAGGGCATCGCCAAGGCTGCGGCCATACAGCTCCTCATAGGGTTGGGTTTGTTCCTGGCCATGGTCGGAGAAGATCCATACATCGTAGTGGCGGCGGTCTGAGGCATGGGCAGCGCGCCAGATACGCGCTATGGCATCGTCTATACCCTTCAGTACCCAATGGGCGAAAGCCGAGCGAGGACCGCGGCGGTGCGATTGCTCATCGTAACCCAGTAGATTGACATAAATAATGGGCAGGCCGCGGGTAATATCGACTTTGGCGCCCATAGTACAAAACTCTCGTGTGAGGATTGTGATGCCGACCCGCGTTGGGATAAACATCAATTCCTTTATGAAGTTTTGCCCCTGCATTAAACCGCGTACGCAATCTATGAGGGAAAGAACCAGTTCCACCACGATCAAAGCGCCGGTGCGAATCAGGCTCCATAGATTACTGAGCACCAGTATGCAGATGGTTAGTGGGCTGGCACTGCGCAGTGCGGGTCCCCAGCCCTGGTCGGCGGGGCAAAAATGGGCTTCACCGGTTTTGGTTCCGGCACGGAACAGACTGAGATAACAGCTGCCACCGCTTAAAAGTGGGTCGCGCTGTTGGGTATTGATCCTTTTTTCGACTAATGCAGCCACTTCCGGATCGTACATGCGGCCAAGCTTTTGGGTCTCGTGTACCAGAAAGCCGAAGGCGGGCACCGCCTGGCGCACTCCATAGAAGAGTTCCGCTTGAACAGCGGGCGTGGTGGAGGGAACTCCAGGGTACATATGTTCTAGACGGTAATGTTCCTTCCGGATCAACCGTTTTAGGAAGGGCATGCGGCCTCTGGCCAGAGCTTTGAGTAACTCGGGGTAAGCCAGTCCATCAATCTGGATCAGGATCAGCCCCGGTGCATGGGGTTGGCGTCCACTGGTGGAGAGACCCAGTAGAGAGGCAATCCACTCACTGCGACTGAAGCGACGGCGCCAACGCCTGACGGAGAGTCCAATACGGCTTAACATTGCTCGGGATTACTGCTCCGGTGCCTGCCTCAGTGCTGCCCCAGCGGCTCCGGTTAGGCCTTCGATAATTTCCCACTGTGCCCCCATTAACTTGCATATCCTTCCCCATTGATTTGGGTGGATCCGACTTGGCTGGGTATTGTTTTTTACCAGGGGTTGGTAAAGGTCAAGCGCGCGCTGGGCGCAGCTTCTCATGGAGAAATCCCTGGCGGTGTTTACCGCCTGGTAAATTAACTCTCTGCGGCCTCCCGGAGGTAGGTCATGTAGCCAGTGAATGGCAGAGACAAAATGTTCAAGGTCGGTGTTGTTGAGTAGCCGTCCATTGATTCTGTCTTTGACCATTTCCCGGGTTCCATTGGCCTCCAGAGCTATGACTGGAACCCCGCTGGCCATTGCTTCAGACAGGACAAGGCCCTGAGTCTCTGTTGTTGAGGAAAAGACAAAGGTGTCCATGGCGGCGTACATATCTCGCCGTGATGTACCGAGAACCTTGCCTGGCATGTGTACACGTTGTAACAGGCCTTGCTGGGTGAAAAAGTCACGCAGGTCATCTTCCAGTGGCCCACTTCCCGCCAATAGGAAGTGGGTATTTTCCCGGTCGTGCATAAAGCGGGCTACTGCTTCACAGAGGAAAGGCAGATTCTTCTCCTGGCCAAATCTGCCGAGGTGTCCCACTACAAATGCTGAGTCGGGAATATGCAATTGGTTTCGGATACCCCTACCATCACCGCCGCAATATTCTTCCACGTGAACTCCAGTAGGCACCTCTGCAATAGGCGTCCGTACGCCGCGTTCATGCAGTAGCCGCACAACACTGAGACTTGGAGCGAGTACCAGGTTGGCAAGGTTAGCGTAGCGGGTAGCAATTTCTATGGCGAAACGTTTAACAACCGGGGAGCTGGCCATCACATTATGGGTGTAGTGTTCATATAGTGTGTGGTGAGTGAAAACCAGCGGTAATTCTCGTTCGCGGGCAATTCGCAGTGCCGTCAGGCCCAATAGGAAGGGGTGGTGGGAGTGGATAATATCCGGTTTGAAGTCATCGAGCCTCTCATTTAGGGCGAGAGAAAAAGGTAGAGCGATAGAGAAGTCGCTACCGTTAAAGTTTTGTATCGCATGGATCCGTAATACATGTTCCTCGCGGGCTACCTGCTCGGCGAATTCCGGGGCAATAACCAGCACTTTGTGACCGCGCTTGCGGTATTCTTCGCTGAATGCTGCGACCGAGTGCGCCACGCCACCGACGTGGGGCAGGTAGGTATTGGTTAACATCACGATGTTCATGGACTTTTCAACTCTACGGAATTCAGGCCCTCGCCAACCAGGGTGGGTGAAAAGCCGAGGGGTTTGATGGCGATAGCCGGTGCCTTTCCGTACCATTCTCCTTTCCAGGATACTTTCGGGATGGCGCCAGGAGTAATTTCCAGGGAGATGACGCCAAACCGGGTTGGTGCTGGGCCGAACAGAATAGGCTTCCTGGCAGAAGTATCCTTGAGCCATTCAGGCGGTAGCCCGGATATCAGGATTAGGGCATCCTGCTCCTCGCGAACAAAGCAGTTCCGTTGCATTGCTATCCATTCAGCTGCGGCCCAGGCGTGTTGACCATCCCCCATGCAGCCTCCTAGGGAATGGGGGTGGATGGCTTCCGGCCATTGGCCTGTGGGGGAGGCGAGTTGTGCCACACTGCGCATTAGGTCCAGGCAGCGCCGGTCGCCGGCACGCAGCAAGACCTGGGCGATATGCAGGGTCAGGTAGGCGTTGATCCCCGAGTGGATCATGTCCTGGAAGAAACCTCCGCTGACAAAGCAGTTATTGATCAGGAAGTCCGCTAGATCAGTGAGCCTGGCATCATCCGCTGGATAGAGTTGCAGGGGGTAACCGGCAACAACGGAGCCAATGGCGCCGGCATCCAGGCGGCGATTGGGAGAGGCGGGCATTGCTGCGCGGCCAATTCTCTTCTGCGCCTCGGCAAGGCTGCGGTCAATGGTGTTTTGAAAGTCACCGGCTGCGGTATTAAAACGGTGGGCGTTATCGTCGATGCCCTCCCTGGTGCAGATTGAAGCTGCGGCATGCAGACCAGCCACTCCCCAGAAGTCATCCCAGTAATAGCAGTCGTTGGGGCCCAAGTGCTCTGCGCTGAATCCGGCGGGAAGCAGACCGGCGCAGAGACTTCCGTCCTTGGGTAGGCGCTTATTGATGATCCAGCGCGCCCCCTTCAGTATTGGTTCACACCAGGCCTGTTTTAGTGGTCTGTTACTCAGCTGGCAATAGAGGTCGAAAATCCATAGAGCTTCGCCATTGGAGTCCCATTCGCCATCCTGGGAGTGGAAAAAACCATCGCGTTTTTGTCTCTGGGGAAATTGATCCAGGGCTCGCTCGGCTCTACTGGTGAGCCCAGCGAACAATAGGGATTGAATCATAAAGGCCGCATCACGGAACCAGAAACGCTTGTAGGTATAGGGCCCAGGGTAGACATCACAGGGAGAGTGAAGGATCAATGTGCGGATTGCCGAATCATATAAGAACTGGAAGTCCCTATCCGGGACCTGCAGGGTACAATGCCCTTTTAGGCTTTCTTTCCAAGTTTTCGACGGCTGGCCTGTATGAGATTCCTCTCCTAGGGGAATGGATACATCCAGTTTGAGTGGCTTATGTCGTTCAATCCGGAACATGGCCGCTGCCGTGGCCATTCCAACGTCGCACTCACCAGACATACATCCCTGTTCATCCTTCAGGTGCAAATAGATATCGCCTCCGCGATAGTTGGATGCCAAGTGTTTGTCCACTGCTTGCCCGAATTCAACAGCGGGCTGGTCCTCAATTAGCCAGCGTCTTCCGCTCTCTTCCAGGCTTACCTTGTGCACGAAGCTGACTCCTTCGGGATTGCAAGGCCGCAGTGCCACCAATAACCATCCGCTATCTCGGCAGCTGGCAGTGAGATCCATCACGCAGTGGGGTTTTCCATATCGGGTCTCAACCCGGGTACAGTTGCGCAATTTAAGGCTTTTTAGGGCTGATTCAGTCACCACCGAGATATCGTCACCTAACTCCTGGTGTTGCTCGCAGTAGGTGAGACTGGCTGGGGTCAGCACATCGCCTGTATCACTGACTACCCAAGCATCAATGGACCAGCCATCGTAATGGGGAGTGAGTAGGCCGCGAGGATCGATAACCGGCAACTCATCGCAGTCTGGTAGGCCTACTGCCGTCCAGTTGCGGTGGCTGAGGTTGCAGTGAGTAATGGAAAAAGCGCGGGGGATGAATGACTTGTCCCTTGGATCGAATTGGCGCTGGATCCAGTATGGCCAGACCCAATCCAGGTTGTGTTGGATAACCTTACTGTTGATTAGGGCGCGGGCATGAAAGACTGCCCCAGCACGCAACAGCTCAATTGGTTCGCTGACCTCAGAGGGCTCGGCAAAGCGCTGCAGGTGTGCCATTAATGTAAGCGGGTCAAGGAAACCGTGGGCAGTTGCGAATCTGCGAACGAAGAAACGCCACGGTAACCATTTCATCCAGGGCATCACAGGTCCTCTTCTTTTACGATTCGTTTTAATGCGCGCCGCGCCATGCGAGTCAGGCCGATCAGGGCGATCACTGCGAGAACAAACCCCATGATGTAGAGCGTCCACTGGACTGCGGTGCGTTCCTCCACTTTGCCAAGTGAGGCTAGATCCGCGGCGATAGAGCCCACATAGACGTTGTGTAGGGTGAGGGGAATCACTCCAAGAGTGTTGCCTAGGATAAAATCCCTCAGCCGCACCGGAGTCAGGCCGAAAAAGTAATTGGACAGCTTGAATGGAAACAGCGGCACCAGGCGAGTCAGCATAATCATCTGCCAGCCCTCCCGCCGGATGACCTCGCCAATGGTGGCGGGCTTGATGTGCGACATCACCCAGCGTGATGGCCTTTCACCAAACAGGTAGCGGGCAATAAGGAAAGCAATAGTGGCGCCGAGAACTGTGCCGGCCACCACCAGGATAGTGCCTTTAATAACCCCAAAAACAAATCCAGCCCCCATGGTGAAGATCACGCCGGGTAGCAGTAAAACGATTGCTGCGGCCACGATGAGGATATAGAGAAGGCTGGTTTGCCAACCCCGTTCATTGAGCCATTGCAGTAGTTCTATCAGCCGTTCATCCAAATCAAAATAAAAAATCAGGCTCAGTGCCCCAGCCACGGCGATCAGGCAGATGAAAAAAACGACTATTGGAAGAAACTTCGCCGCCATAGAACTGCTCGGGGAACCAACAACGGGCGGTTTTGATTGCCGCCAGTTATTAGCCTAGCCAATGGATAACGGCAGGTGAAACTTCCTTGTGGCGTGACAGTGATGGAATTGACCTCTTAGCGATTACCCATCTATTTTTTGGCCTATTCCCGTTAGAAAAGAACTGGCGTCGCCATGAGATATTAAATAAGCCAGCCTAATAAAAGCTAAGTCCATAATTGCGAAAAGAAATTTAAAAAGGGCGACAACAGGATGGCGTTGGGATGGGCCCCACAGCTTAGCGCAAGGCGATCAGCACATATACTTATTCGATCTTAATTATTTGCGCATTGACCAGTTTTGTGCCGTTGCCGGAATAGGGGTGATCGTTGTTCAAGGGCGGGTTCGCAATATGGATATTCTTCGGCGCTGCCTGGAGCTCTGCCCCCGAGCCTGTGCTTCCTTTAAATGAAGCTGTGCAAACAGCAATTAGGACCAACTTGCGAGTGCAGGGCGCTGCGCTGGAAGTTGATGAGGCTGGAGATATGGTCGAAGCGCTCAAAACCCGTCGTTACCCACGCCTTCAACTGGATGCAGCTGTGGAGCATAACCTTACTACTCAAAACTATACATTTCCTCAGGGCAGTTTGGTTCCCGATTCAGAAATTGGGCCTATTCCACCGGTAAATGTCGAAATTACCTCTGAAGAGGGAACGACCGAGTTGGTTTCACTCGGGGTCCGCCAACCCTTAACCCGCTTGTACACCATTGCTTTGGAAATCTGTGAAGGTTACGTGAGTACCGAAATGGCGGCACAAAAAGTGCGGTGGACCCAACAGGATGTGGCCTATTTAGTGAAATTGCAGTACTTCGAGGTGGGGAAAATACTCGGAGACTTACAGGCCATAGATGAGTCCATACTTTTTCTTAGTTCCTTGAGTGATTTGGTTAAGAATTATGTCGACCAGCAAGTGGCTTTGGAATATGAATTGCTGGATGTGCGAGCCCGGCTTGCTCAGCGAGAGCTAGAGCGTCAACGGCGTGTTGATGAGATGATCACCGCCAAGGAGAGGTTAAATGCGTTACTTGGCAGAAATGTAGAAACACCGTTTAGTATTGAGCACCTTTCGGTACCCCCTCCGGCTCTCTTTGATATGGGGGAGTCACTTCAGTTGGCTTTTGAACAGCGGGCTGACTTTATTGAGTCACAGCTGGCAATTGAAAAAGCCGAATACAGTTATGACATCAAGAAATCGGAATATATACCGGAAATAGATATTCAATTTCGCTATCTCAAACTTTACAACGTACGCTTGATTCCAGATGCCGAAGCTTATGTATCCCTGGATATGCGTTGGGAATTTTATGACTGGGGGAGGAAGAGGGACGAGTTGGCAAGTCGCGCGAGCAAAATTGCGGGCGCTGAGGTGCAAATGGCAGAGGTACGTAATCGTATTGAGATAGAGGTGCGGGAGAGTCTCCGTAAGCTGCGTACTGCGCAGGAATCTGTAAAAGTTGCACGTGATCTTCAAGCGGCTTACCGGGAAAAAGTCCGGGTAATGATTAATCGCTATCGGGAGCAAACCGCATTGTTGACCGATGTGCTGGAGGCGGAAACCCAGCTTGATCGAGCCAATAGCGATTACAACGGCGCTGTACTTTCAGTTTGGGGTGCCCTTGCAGAGTATGAAAAGGCATTGGGGGAAGTTTAAGTGCTTAAACCTTTAGCCTTATTTTTTTTCACATTTTTGCTTATAAGTTGCCATGGAGAACCGCCTGCAAAGCAGCCCATGCCTGTTCAGGTAGCTGTAGCGCGCACTGAGCGCGGTGCTGAAGGGTATCCCTATTCAGCTGTAGTCAATCCTTACACTCAAGTGGATGTGGCATTTAGGACAGAGGGTTATATAGAAGATATTCCAACCCGTGAGGCACAGGGAGAAATTCGGATTTTACAGGCCGGGGACTACATAACAAAGGGGGAGATACTTGCGGAAGTTAATGATGAGCAGTACCGGGATCGGGTAATTGAAGCTGCAGCCAATGTAAGTAAGGCTGAGGCGGAGCGCCGAAAGGCGGATTTAGATTACAAGCGCGCTTCAGCATTATTTGCCACAGCCAGTATAACTGCACCAGATTACGATACCGCGCGTGAAGAGTTCGAAGTAGCTCAGGCAGCGGTGGTTGGAACTAAAGCACACTTGGATAAAGCGAAGGAGGATCTGAACGATACTGTATTACGTTCACCATTAACGGGAATAATTCTACAGCGCAAGATAGAAGTGGGCAGCTTAGTACATGCACAAGCAGTGGGGTTTGTTGTTGCTGATACTTCAAGAGTGAAAGTGGTTTTTACTGTGCCAGATGTAGTGCTTAGCTATACTAAATTAGGCAGCATTCTTTCAATGCGCACACAATCCCTACCTGAGAAAATCTTTACCGGTATAGTAACTGAAGTTTCTCCAGCGGCGGAAGTTCGTACTAGGGTTTTTGCTGTCACCGTAACTGTTGCTAACTCAAATGCAGAGCTAAAAACTGGCATGGTGATGTCTCTTGCGTTGGCAAAACGAAAAAGCCCATCAAATCGGGTGGTTGTACCACTTTCCTGCTTGTTAACGAATCCAGTCAAAGGAAAAGGATTCTTTGTGTATGTTCTTGAATTAGAGAAAGAGATACTTAGGGCGCGAATTAGAAGGGTGACTCCTGGTCCCGTTCTTGGCAATAGTATCGTTATTTTAGATGGCTTGTCGATGGGGGAGCGCGTTGTTTCTAATGGGGCTGCACAGCTGCGGGATGGTGAAAAGGTAAGAGTAGTGCCTTGATAAGGAGTTGAGAAACTTGTATCAGGATGAAAAAACAAGAGAGGAAGTACTTGAAGCGGAGAGTGAGCATAGATTTAATACTGCTCGCTTCTTTGTTGATAACCCCTCTATTTCCTGGGCACTTTTAGTAGGCGTCATGCTTTGGGGGATTTTCGCTTATTTTTTTATGCCGAAGAGCAAAGATCCAGATATTCCTGTTCGTATTGCAATGGCAACAACCACGTGGCCTGGACAAAGTGCGGTCAAGGTAGAGGAGCTAGTTACCAAACAAATTGAAGATGCTATTGCTCAAAGTGAATATTTGTATCAGCCTGATGCTCGCTCTTTTGGAGTTAAGTCCTTAACTTTAAATGGTATTTCCATGGTGCAAGCCCAGCTTGCTCCTCATACGGATGTCACAAAAGCTTTTAACGACCTCAACTTGAAACTAATTGATGCGCAAAATACTTTGCCTGCTGGGGTAGAGTCTACCCAGCTGAATACTGAATTTGGTGATACTGCTGCAGTTTTGTTGGCTGTTGCTAGCCCGCCAGCGGGAGCGGATGAAATAGCTTTACGTGCTAAGACTATTCGCGAAGCCCTATCTAAAATTCGCGCTAAAAATGCCAGTAATAACAAGGAGAAAGAGAAGCAAGAAGTAGGTCAGCGTGTTAGTATGGTAGTCGCGTTACCACTTTCTGTTGCGGGTATTAATGCAGAGGCAGCACTTCAAGTTTTTTCTAACTGGATGGAGTTAGAGGGCTACGGGGCCGACTTCAAAATACTCCATGGCCCAGGTTTTGTAGGTGTGGATTTTTTCTCTGATAAAAGCGATAAGCAACTTGCAGAAGCTAGGAAATTATTTCTAACTCAGCGATTGAGCGCACAAACTTTTTTTCCCGACGCATGGCAGCCAATTATTGTAAGGGATTTAGCTAGCACTCGCGCTCGTTTGTCTATGGTAGCTGGAGCTAAGTATAGCTATCGGCAGCTGGATGATTTTTCGGAGCTTGTTGCGGCGAATATTCGCACACTTCCTCAGGTGAAGCGTGTCTTGCGTTCAGGTGTATTACATCAACAGGTTAATTTGATTTATTCCCAGGAGCGGCTGGCTTCTTATGATTTGCGTCCAGATATGATTGCTCCAATCTTGAATGCCAGGAATAATATAATACCCGGGGGTACTCTAACTGTAGAGAATATGGATATCCCTATATTTCCCAGTGGAGACTTTAATAATTATAAGGAAATTGGCGATGTCCCTGTTGCATTAAGTGAGGATGGAACCCCGGTATATTTGAGGGGGATTCTTGATGTTACGCTGGGTTATGAATCACCGCCGACTTTACTCAATTATTATATTTATAAAAATAAGCAGGGTAATTGGCATCGTCACCGCAGTATTAACTTGTCTGTGCAGATGTTAGATGGTGAGCAGATAGGTGAACTTGGCAAAGCTCTGGATAAAGTCCTTGCGCGGGTTAAGGTCGACTTGCCTCCAGATTTAATCATTGAGAGAGTGTCCGATCAGCCTCGCCAAGTTAAAGAGAGTGTGGGTCTATTTATTGAGGCATTAATTGAAGCAATTATCCTCGTGGTAATTGTTGCTTTCATCGGATTTTCAGATTGGCGTTCAGCGGTATTATTAATGATTTCAATACCTATAACCTTGGCCATGACCTTTGGTTTTATTCAGTTTATGGGCGTGGACATCCAGCAAGTATCAATTGCCGCGCTTATTATCGCACTTGGCCTGTTGGTTGATGACCCCGTAGTGGCCGGGGATGCAATCAAACGACAAATGGCGGCAGGAAAACCTTCATTTTTAGCCGCTTGGTTAGGGCCAACGTTGCTTGCAAAAGCGATATTCTTTGCAACATTGACCAATGTGGTGGCCTATTTGCCATTCCTGCTGCTCACCGGTAATCAGGGAGATTTTTTACATAGTCTGCCAGTTGTAATGGCTTGCGCTTTGATAGCGTCGAGAATTGTCTCCATGACCTTTTTGCCATTTATTGCCAACATTATATTGCGACCACCAAAGGTCAAGGAACTGAGTCTTGATCTGAAGCGTAAGCAAGGCCTTACAGGTCATTATTATCGTTTGGCTGGTTGGGCAATTGATCATCGAAAACTAGTTCTACTGACCACCACGGTTATTCTAGTTTGTGGATTTGCATTAAAAAGCCAGCTTAAAAATGCGTTTTTTCCAGATGATGTTCAATATCTTTCCTATGTGGATATCTGGTTGCAAAATGATGCCAGCATTGATGCCACAGATAGTGTGGCAAACAAGGCGGAGCAGATTATTCGTGAGACAATTGCCCAATATCAGAAAGAGATAGGGAGAGATGACTCAATTTTGGAAGCCCTAAGTACCACTGTTGGTGGAGGGGCGCCGAGATTCTGGTATACAATTAACCCGCAGCAACAGCAGCCTAATTACGGACAAATTATCATCAGGCTGAGTAACAAAGATTTGACTCCGGTGCTGGCCCCTAAGATTCAGCAGGCGCTAACTGAAAATATTCCAGGTGCCTATTTAGATGTGCGCCAGTTGCAAACTACTCCAGTGACTTATCCATTTGCAATTAGGGTTTCCGGGCGTGTTACAACTGGTTCAGTGCAGGAAGAGCAAGATATCCTCTTGCTTCGCCAGACAGCTGAAAAAGTAAAAGAAATAGTGCAGCAGTCGCCTTATGCGAGAACAGTTCGCCAGGACTGGTCAGGTGAAAGCCTGACTTTACTTCTGAATGTAATGGAGGATCGTGCAGCAATGTCTGGTGTGACCAATGCAGATATAGCACTCGCATCCTCAACCGGAATTAATGGCACAGAAGTGGCTACCTTGCGACAGGGAGATAAAGAAATACCTATTGTCGCTCGCTTACGGTTGGATCAGAGAGGTCAGCTTGAAGATATTAATAACCTCTATGTCTTCTCTGCAGATAGCGATGTTCGGGTGCCACTAGAGCAAGTGGCAGAAACAAGTATCCGATTTAGAACTGAGAGAATTCATCGCCTTGAGAAATTCCGAACAATAACGGTCTTTGCTTTCCCATATGCCGGTTTTATTTCCTCTGATATTATGGCAGATGTAAAAGATGAACTAGATGAACTGGAAAATACTTTACCGAGCGGATACCAGTTGCAAGTCTCTGGAGACGCGGCAAATGCGAAACATGGATTTCTGCAACTGCTGATGATTCTCTGTGTCTCTTCCAGTGCAATATTTTTGGCTCTAGTATTTCAGTTCAGTAATTTGCTTAAACCATTAGTTGTTTTTGCTACGGTGCCACTTGGAATGGTGGGCGCACTACTGGCTCTTTATGTAACTGGTCAGCCATTTGGTTTTATGGCCTTTTTGGGCATTGTCAGTCTTGTGGGAGTAATCGTCAGCCATATCATAGTGTTATTTGATTTTATTGAAATTCGTCATGCCGCAGGTGACCCCTTCCGCGAAGCTTTGCTGGATGCCGGCATTATGCGTTTGCGTCCAATTCTGATCACTATTTCAGCTACTACTTTTGCTCTGGTACCTCTGGCTGTCCATGGTGGCCCTCTGTGGCAGCCATTGTGCTTTGCTCAGATTGGCGGCTTGATCCTGGCCACTTGCGGTACGCTGCTGTTGGTGCCAGTTTTGTATACGATCATGGTCGTGGACTTGAAGTGGATCCGTTGGGAGGAGCGCGGTGTAAAGGAAGGAGATGGCGACATCCCTGTGACAGCTTAATCTTCTCATTTTTTCCGTAAAGTATAAATATAGGGAATTGTCGCCGATTGCAGCTTGACGCTATCGGCATTAGCTATGTTTGGACCCAGTTCTCTCTACACAAAAATGTGAGGATTCTCCATGCGCCTTCTAATGAAAATTCTGATACCGGTAAAACCAGGTAACAATTCTATAGCTGACAAATCCATGTCTGCTGTTTTCAATGAATTTGTCGCTTCAGCAGATCCGGAGTCGTCATTCTTCTTTCTAGAGGATGGTAAGCGGGCAGCAATTTTTATCTTTGAGGAAAAACGCCAAGATAAATTAATGGCCTACAATGAAAATTTTTTTGCGGTGCTGGGAGCAGAGATCTGGGTAACCCCGGTACTAACCCATAAGGAACTGAAGAAGCATATGTAGTGGAGAACCGGATAGCACTAAATTACTTTGGAAACGTTATCCCTAGACACTAGAATTTTCGCTTGAAATTCTAATATGGATAGCTCCGGAGGGTTTTCCTATTGCTGGCTCGTCCACGGCCATCGCAAACCAGCTATCAGCCCCCGATAACCCGGGGCCTAGGGCTTTTCAAATCAGCAATTGGATTGGGCACAAAGCTAGTTCTGAGTGCCCATATCGCTGTTTTTATTGTATTTCTAACCGTATTATTTACTCCTGTACTTTTTGCCAGTACTGCAAGTCTTGAGGATTGTAGAAAGGTAGAAGGGAGAGGGCCGTTGATCAGTTACCTGGAAGCTCACGCCGGCCTGTTAGACCTGGAAACTGTTGTGATAGCCCCGTCACTTCTCACTTATCATGGCCTTGATAGAAGTTGCTCCCGATATGCCTCGGCGGAATTATTGGGAGCTGTAGTAATTCGCTCCTCTGGGAATGTAGCTAAACAACGCAGCCAGAGAGCGCCGGCAATCAGGCATTTCGATGCTGTGACTGAGAAGGACTTTAAGGCACAAATGGCCCATAAGCGTTATCATCATATCTGTGATCGCAAGTCGCCAAAGGGGCTCTCTTCTTGCAATAAGGCAAAATGGCACTACCACCAAGCTATCTCCTGCTTACGCGCTCGTGAAGCCTGGGAAAAGCGCTGGGGTACTTGGGAAACAGCCGAACCCCACGAACGGGCGTTGGAAAATGTAAGGGCCCGGTTGAAGAATGCGGAAAGGAACCGACGACGTAGTTGTGACACAGACTTTTCCGATATTCACTGATCTGTGTTTTAAATGAATCTTATTCTGTAGCTCCTTCTATTAATTACATTCCTCGCATGAGTTGTTATGGCAAATTCCGATTAGCCCCACACGATGACTTGTTCTCAGCCCAAAGGTAAACTAACAAACAAATACTATTTTTGGGGCGCGAGTGGTCTTTTGGAAAATATCTACTATTAACTGGGGCCAGTGGCTTTGTGGGGAGTGCTTTATTACCGACTTTAAGGAGGAAGGGCTATACCGTAACCTCGGTATATCGTCAGGCAGTAGAAGGTGGCCTCCAGATAGACAGTTTGAGTGCTGAAACTAACTGGTGTAGGGCTCTGGAGAATATTAATGTGGTGATTTACTCTGCCGCCAGGGTGCATGTGATACAGGAAGTTTCTGCGGACCCCCCTTCAAGAGTTTCGAAAAGTTGATGTTGAGGTCACCTTAAAGCTGGCCAGTGATGCAGCCTCTGTTGGAGTAAGATGTTTTATCTAACTGAGTTCGATCAAGGTTAATGGGGAATCTGCTGAGTGCCGGGCTTCCTTTAATGCAGATGAAGGGCATCACCCTTTCGATCTCTATGGAATTTCCAAGAAAGAAGCAGAAGATGCCCTATTGGCGTTGGCCGAGGAGACTGGAATGGAGGTAGTGCTTATCCGAACTCCGTTAGTGTATGGGCCTGAAGTGAAAGCGAACTTTCAATCGATGATGTCATGGCTCAAGTGGGGTTTACCTCTATCACTAGGTGCAATAGATAACCGTCATAGTTTGTGGTTTCTGTTTATAACCTGATCACTACTTGTTTTGCGCTCCAAAAGGCTGCAAACCAGATCTTCCTGGTTTCTGATGATATGGACATGTCACTCTCCGACTTGTTAACCCGGCTTTCAAACGCTTTGGGGTACCGTTCCCGACTGGTACCAGTGACAAAGTCCCTGTTGATTATGGGGCTTTCTCTGCTTGGAAAAAGAGCTATGGCTGAGCGATTATGCGGTTCCCTACGGGTGAATATAAAGAAAAGCTAAGAGGTTGTTAGGTTGGAGGCCACCAGAAACGGTAGAGAAGGGGTTAAAGAAGACTGTGCGGGCGAGATAGCCAGGTCGTGCCCAGAGGGGGGGGGGGGGGGGGGAGAATAGGCCGCGAACAGGGTTTGCGCGGCCCCAGTTGCGCTTACCCCTGCCGATTTACAATAGCAGCGTAAAAGCCCATTAGGTAGGATGTTGGGACCTCAACTACGGAGCGGTGACCCGACTTTGCCCTGAGCTTCACCCTGAGGGACTCTCTGCGCTTGAGCGCGCTGACTATTTGTTCTTCCTCTACAGGAACCTCTAATGTCTCTTCGAGCATGCAAGTGGTAACACCTGTGCAGTTAAGGACGCTTTTCTCTAATTGGGTCACATTGACTTTTGTTCTATCACTAAAGGTTGCGGATACGTAGTTACGCCAACTTGCCCTATAAGTTATATCGATGACCAAGCGGTAACGGATGGAACCGCCAGTTTCAGGCTCAAAAGCACGGAGTTCGTAGTAGACCAAATTGAGGTCTGAACCGTCAGTGGTCGCCTGCATTGGAGGGCCACTGTAGGCGATTCCAGGGTTCCCAATAGTACTGTGTATTGTTGTCACGCCCTGCCGGACCTCGGCAGAGCTTTTCTGTGTAAGGCTTGTTGTCGCACTGCAGCCGGCTAACAAGAGAGCCGTCAGAGTGATTGCGAGCTTGGTCATATACCTTCCCTGATGCGATGGATATTTCATGGCAAGGGAGTATCTCATATTTGGTGTCGCATGCAGGAATTAAGCCTCTTTTTTGGTCGTCTAGTTGTGGAACTCTAATTGCTCAAGATTTGTACTTTCAGGCTTGGGAAGGGGTGGGCTCCTAGTGGAGTTGCCATATTACTGGTTCTGAAGCATAGCCGCATAGCCCACTTTTCCATCCTCTGTTAACGGCATCAAGTACCACAACTACTAAGTGCTCAGTGGTGACGAATGACAAATTACCGGTGATATATAGGGCAGAAAATCATGGGTCGGGAATGATAAAGCCAACAATTCTAACAAGAGCTGGAACGCCTTCAACAAAGATAGCAAAGGCTAATTTTTGTTGTAATGGTTATGTTCACCAGCTGGTTGTGCTTAATAAAGCAACCGACCAGACTGGTGAAACTTTGTCAGGTAAAATTAGGTTGTGTTGAACTCAGTGGAGTTTTCCCTCGGAACGATCAAAGCCTGCATAGGGATGGTACAGGATCGATTTCAAGCCTGAGTGGCGTTCTCTCAGCTCCTGGGGCATATCTCCCAAGTGAACAAGGCGTGTTGGCTCAGCAGCCGCCATCCACCGCTCGGCGAAGGCATCCCAGGAATCTATGTGCTTATGAGCGGACTCCGAGTCCTTGAAATGTTCATAAATAAGTACTTTCCCATCATCAGTCACATAGTACTGATAGTTCAATGTCCCACCTTCTTTTTTAGTCGCATCTACCATCTCATCGACGATAGCTTTAAATTCAGCTTCACGTCCTTTCTTGATCTTCCCTTCGATAATCCAACCAACATTGTTAAACATGCCCGCTACCTCATTACCGAAAGACATTACTACTTACACATTTGCCAAGAGAGTGAGAAATAGTGCTCTTGGTATACTAAAAACTGTGTTAACACAGCTGTATTCTAGATGGGACTATTGGATATATGGCTCTTGTCCTTTAAAAATCTCCTTGTCGGTCTCACCCCTTTCTGCGGGACAGGTGCTAGGCAATAAATCACCTCGGTCAAGAGAAGTTACAAAACTCATTGGTAATAAACAGGACACTCTCTAGAGCTGGCCAATAAGGATGACGAGTAAGTCAGGTAATATATTTTGAGCTTTTATTAGATATGAGCTATTAGTGGTTCGTAAGGTTAATTGCAGAATTTCCCCCTCGCTGATCGTGCTATCTTTTTGAAGAGGTAATTTGCCGGAACTTTATGAAGGTATTAATTGTAGATGCAGGTCCAACGGTCTTACGCTTGCGGTGGAACTAGCCCGTAGGCACATTCTCGCAAGGATCATTGATAAATGTGATAGCTCGTCAACGTTAAGCCGTGCCCTGGGTATTACCTCTCGCAGCCTTGAGCTGCTTTCTCCGTAAGACGTTTCCAGGCAGCTTATTGAGGAGGGTACTGCTATCCAAGAGGCCTACATTTATCAGGGAACACGCCTGGTTATGAGAATGCCTCTCCATTCCTGCTCCTCTTATTTTCCTATAATTCTGAGGTTGCCCCAGGATAGGACAGAGATGATCCTCTCAGCAACCTTATCGGCCATGGGGGTTCAAGTCGAATATCAGGTTAAACTCTTATAGTTCAATGAAGAGGGTAATCAGGTAGTGGCGGAACTTTCCAATGGAGAGAATGAAACGTTCGACTATATTGTAGGGGCTGGTGGTATTCACAGCGCAGTCAGGGAATGTGCCAATATTGCCTATCCGGGTTTTGATTTGAAAGAGAAATGGTCAATAGCTGATGTTGAAAACTGGCCATACTCAAAAACATTTACCTTAACACAAATGAAACCTGGTTTAGTCGCGGTATCTGTGCCGATCGGAGAGAACCGCTTTCGTTTTGTATCCAGTTGTGAGAATGCTTTGGAAGCATTTCCGCTGCCTCTGAAGATACACAAAGTTCGAAGCGAGGGTGTTTTTAAAGTCTCAGTTCGCCAAGCTGAGAGCTATTCAAAGGGCAGGATACATTTGGTTGGGGATGCCGCTCATTGCTGCATCCCAGTAGGTGGACGGGGGATGAACCTGGGGATTGCAGATGCAGTTGAGCTGGCTAAGCGTATGGCTGGAAATCCGCTGGATGGATATTCAGAGTTTCGGCAGAGGGAAGATAAAAAAGTTATAGCGATCACTGAGCGCGGTAGAAAAATCGTCACTGCGAAAACATTGGTTGCAAGAATGGAGTTCAATACAGTATTGGCGGCAGCCAAGTACTCACCATTTGTTAAGAGAAGGCTCAGCCGGTTTGTTGTAGAGTGTTAATCATTTGAACTGAAGTTTGATTCACTAATATGGCCATTATAGAATTTTCGTTGCTGGTTGGTCTTATCTATCTGGTGGGAGATATTTAAAGTTTGTATAGCGACACTGTTAATGGTCTAAAGCTCCTTTCTGACATGAGATTCTAGGGAATTGATATAGTCCATATATACATCATGATCGCGCCTGACTCCATCTGGGCTTATGCCCGCCATAATGTCGTTGATTAAATTTAATATAATTTCAGATAGTGTTTCCGTGGCGCTACTCAGTCCTTCAAGCCGTACAGATTGGCTTATATGGCTGTAAAAGAAATCTAATAGCTTTGTATCGTGAAGGTTTATGCTTAAGCAAGCCAGCTCTATTTGCCTGGCATATATTTTATACTCAGTCATTATCATTAGTCGGAATCTGGAATTTCTTGGTAGTATTTGCTTGATAATATTGATATTTACTTTGTTATTGGCCTCAAGATATTCCCTAAAGCCCATCATGTCATGCGGTGCTGGAGTTTTTTCTTTGTGTGTTGCCGATTTTATTTCGGTGGTGCAGTAGTCAGCTATGTGAACCCTAAAATAGTGGTATGCATTTTTCAGTTGTCCAATTCTTTTAATTTGTCTTAGTTTTTCCTGACGAGCAGACTGATATTTGGTGAATTCATTGAGAAGTAAGCCGAAGGTTGCAATTCCAAGTAGTGTTTCCATGGAGGTCAGCAGAAAGCCAAATTTGCTGACCGGATAAATCTCTCCATATCCCAATGTCGTAATTGTTACGATGCTGAAGTAGATACTCTTTGAAAAGCCGAGTTGCTCATTGAGGCAGGAGTTGCAGCTACTATAGATGGCAGCAAAAATAAAAATGACTGAGAAGTAACCTAGAAGTATTTTCTTCCAGGTCAGGAAGGAAAGAAAACGAGTCATTTATCCATTCCATGATCTCTAGTTTAAGGCCCTTATTTCTATTCTAGACTCTCAATGTGTAAGTAAAACATGCTTTTCCCTTAGTCATGCCCATGCGGATCAGGATTGCCGCGAGCATACCTTAGAAGACCGTTGGTGGCACCCACTGGTGGAGGTTTACTTATCATGGGAAACCTGGTTTTCGGCACCTTCACTATTCAGGGGGCAGATTCTACAATATCAAAATGCAGGCCAGCAAAGCTGGTGTGCCGTGTCTTACCCAGCGGTGAAAACAGCAAGCCGGGCTATTGCATCGCACTCGCCGGCAGCAATAGCCCCTGGTACAGCATCACAATGGCACTGTCGCTCGACAGTGGGCAGAAATTTGTCGAATCCAGCAGCACTAATGTGCAAGCGGTTGTGGGCGAGCTGGTAACCACTCTGGTCAAGCACAAACCAGAAATCCCCGACACATACAACTGCGTATAGGTGTAGTTGTATGATAGAGGCCGGACCTTGGAAAACTGCATCCTCGGCGAGTTGGTAAACCACCAGAGTGGGGCGCTGATCGGCAATTAAATTGTCATCTTTGGCGAGGCGAATAAATCAGCTCAGGCATTTGGTAATTGGGCTATTTCCTGCGCGGACGTCTCGGCCCCACTATTGCAGAGCACCCAGCGGCGGCCGCTTTGTATTGATCGAAATTACATCAGTACAGAGCGATGCAACCTTAGCTAGACGCTAAGCTCTCGCGCTACCAGTTCAGGCTTGGCCAAGGAAACTACAACCAACAGCCAGTTTACTGGTGCCAGCCAAGGGTATATTTAGGGAAATTGATGTTCCTTCTATATCTAAAGAAAGTGTATTCATTTGAGAAAGAAGGATTTCCTTAAGGTTAGTGGAGGATAAACAGTTACCGAAGATCAAACAGAAGCATATGAAAAAAATTGTTTAATCACGGAAAGAGCCAAATTTCTATTAGGTATTGGTGTGACGGCAGAGCCCGACCTCGAAGTAGGTAATTCTGTTTTCCGTGCATGTGTGGGAAGTTTGCATTTGCTTGTCCATGGTGCTTCAAAACTAACAGCTATAAAAAGTGCTAAAGCCTGGTTGGAGAAAATAGCAACAAAAGTTGAAGAGAATAAACAGCGAAGTTCTTGATGTATCCAATTGGCGTAGCCGCCCTAATATTTTGTTCTGCCTCAGTAGTTTTTATCATAGGCTTATAGGTATCCATTTTTTCTGCTGAGGGCGTGCCCAGTTCTGCGAATTCTCAAGGATAAATTTAAAGGGGAAACAATTTTGTTAGCCCCGTTTTCGAGTATTTTTGCTGAAAGGAGAGATCTAGTGAAAAGAGATAGTCTTATCTTAGCTTCTTATTGATTTAGGTAATGATAAAATTTGCCTTTAAGATTCTTCTTAATGCAGAATGTGACCTTGGTGTTACAATTGAAGGGTTTTAATATGGGACTTTCGGCAAAGTTATCTGAATATGCAGCAGCACTTGCAAGCTCTAGATATAGATTCGACCCAAATGAATTTGGGTCGGATTTACAAGCTATTTGTGAGGTCGAAAAAAGTATAGGGTTAAAATTTCCGGCAGCCTACGTTGATTTCCTCAGTGTTTTTGGAAGGGGCCCAAAGTGGTTAGATGAACTACGCGGGTTTCAGCTTATTGATGAGCTGGTAAAGTTTCAAGAGGAGGTTAGGGAAGAGTTAGAAGAGGAGGGTGATAGTGATAAATTACCAGGTAGTAGTTTCGTTTTTAGGTGTATAGATGGTGCTGAACTACTTTTCTTCGAGTGTGGTGGCGACGCTAATCCAATAGTACATGAAATAAGTTATGGAAGAGATGGAGCGGAAGTTAACCCCACGGGGGAAACATTGGAAGAGTACATAGAAATCGCAATTAGAGATCTAGTACGGGAAGCTAACGTAGATCCTAAGAAGTACATCCATCTATTTCCATACCTGTAGCGGTTCAAAGTTGATCTGACATTATCAATTTTTTCTATTGGTAGTAGTCAGGTCAGGTTTAATATACTATTACTCCCCTCTAGGCCTTTTTATCGTGATGAGTTCGTGCACTAGAATTTAGCGCATGATTCAACTTGCAGTTTGAATAACCATGTCAAAGACAGAATTCCGCTTTGAGGGTGAAATAAATATTTTATTCGACCCTCGTTACTATATCGTATTATTTTTGATTATATGCGAAAGTATTTAGATGTATAAATCGCTAATGTAAGCAGAAGTATGGCTTCCTTTAATTGTTGACCGACTATGTATGATACTTTAATATTTTTTAATCGAATTATATTCTGAAGGTTCCATTCCACAAGGATCTCCCCAAGGAGGGCGGAAGTGTCATTTATAAACGAATTGAAATCAATTGGCGATGAATTGGTTGGATATGGTGTTGCCCGTGAAACCGTCAAAGTCTTAATGACGGGTGTTGCTGCTAGGATATCTACCGATTGGAATTCTACCTTGAGAGATTTGCCTGGTCATTTGTACGAAATCACAAAGCTTAGGAAGCTTTACAGGACGGGTAGAGATGCATTGGAAAATGACAGCTATGGTGACCAATATTACGGGTCTGGACAAGGTGTTACTGTTACCCAGCAGAAGTGGTCCACGGCGACTTCTCAAAGAGGAGCCTTGAAAAATGTTGGTCTTGCATTGACACAACTTAGTGGTGCGAATGGTGAGTTGCCGCCTCCAGCCTCAAACAGGTTGATTGCGGATATAGTTATTGGAAATATCTCCGAGGAAAACTTTGAAGGGAAATTGAATAGTTATTTGGATACAGGTATCAAGAGTTTTGTAAAAAATGATATGCCAGAACAATATAAGAATAAAAACTGGGGAATTCGAGTTACTCACATAACTGATAGCGAGCAGGGTTTAAGTAGAAAGAAATTTTATTCATTTGATGCAGATGGCAATGTAACTCTAACAAAAAGTCAGGAAAAACAAAGAGAAGATATCAACGATGTTATTGGCATAATGATACTAGCTACTGATGAATATAATGAAAAGGGCAAGGACATACTTAAGAGGGAGGTTCAAGAGTTGGCCCAAAGTTTCCTGGTGGTTTAGACTTGACTTTGATAGGACACCTTCTGAATAACTACACACTAGTAAATTGTTAACGTGGACTGCTGTGCAGTCCCTTCTTTTTACCCTCTCTCTTTTTTCCATGCTTATAAACCATTTCCAGATGATTAAGAGCTAGTGTCTGATGATCTTGGTTTAACTCCGATAGGGTTCTCGTATAAATCAGGGTTTCTTCTTCACGGGCTCTGCTTGTCCCCATTCTGCACTATGCGGGGGCCTTTGGTTTTCCTCAACCGGGCACAATAGTTGAATTGGCTTTTGCCTATGGCCAACCAAACCAGCCCTTTATTCGCACGGTGTTATCCCACGGGGTAGGACTTCCAGCGCTCGACCGTGAGGATTTAATTTGGCAGCAAAGCGACTCGGTGCGGCAAAAGGTGGACGCCAGCGCAGAGTGGAGCCGGGAAACCCACGGCGATATACGCGAGAAATCATTACGCAGAATTACCGAGGCCGCCGAAATTCAAGCGAGCTGCGACAGTGAATACCGTCAAGTACGTGAACATTCCGTAGAAGAGGTGGCCGGCGTAAAAATAATTGAAGTCCTTGGAGCTTTACGTTTCTTATCTGCTGGCGGCCTGAACTTATCCGCGCTGGACAATCTAAATATTACAACAGCCAGTGATATTAATATTTCAGCGGGCCGCGACATAAAGGAACAAATCGGAAATATTCGCGAATCAGTGGCCAAGGTTCGCCAAACCATCAAAGTAAAAGACGGCGGCAAGGTTTGGTTAGGCAGTGAATCTTTAAACGTGCTGAAAGTGCTAGAGGATTTAATAGGCGTAGTGTCTGCCCTGGCCGCCACCCTGGCGACGCACTCGCACCCAGGGAATGGCCAGAAGCCAACCCAAGAGGCGGCAATTAATGGGCACAAGAGCAGTGCGGATAGTTTGAAATCTCAGCTTAGCGCGGTGCGGGCTTAAGCTGGTTATATACTTAAAAGGAGAGAAGTTATGAAAAATAAGGTAAACAGATTTGCAATTTTTGCCGAGCGAGCCCACCTGATGAATGGTGGTGCAAGAAGCTATAGAGACTCTGCGCCGACTCAAGAGGCGGCAAAGGAACTCGCAGAAGAGATTGCTAAATCTAAGAAAGCAGAGTTTTATTCTTGGCTGCAAATTCTGGATATTGTGACGGGGAAGTTTACTGAATACTCGATTGAAGTTGGTGGGGTATTGGTGGAGAGGGAGTGCTAAGATTTATAGAAATGGCACTAGCCTTTTCCGTCCCCTGCCCATTGGGCAGGGGACGAAGTGTTGGAGCGTGGATTTTTTAAAATTAGCCTGCTGTAGATGGCAGGGTAAAACATATTCGCAATTTAAATGGTTGTTAGGTGTGATAACTCAGATCAAAGCTGACGGACAGTGTCCAATTGTATCGGAACTAAGCTCAAGAGCAAATGTTCGAATGGCTCTGCTTTTCGCGTCTCGGATGTCTCAGAGAGGAGGCTTAAATCTAGGCCCTATCTTCTTTGCCGCTTCATTTATGGGCGCGTGACCTGCACTTTCCCAGCCCCAACTTAGATAGTTACCTGGAACACCTAGACCCTGAGCGATGTCACCAAGATCATACACAGAGTCGCCTTTTTCCATGTACTTTACTCCAACAACCACACCGACCAGTGCATCATCAAACGCTAGCTCTATTGGTCTCGGTTCCCCTCCCGTTATTACAAATCGATACTCGTCTTCCGTTGACCAATCGACATGCTTGTAGAAAAAATATATATCATGATGATCTTCAATTTTTTTCTGAAGAGCTTCTTCGAAATTTCCCTCGAATACTTTTAAGTCAGTAACAGCGGCTTTTCTTTTATCGGCCGGTAATTGTTTTCCGTAGCGAACCGCGCCATGCAACAACCGCCCCTGTCCATTCAACCCATTCTCGAATGCCTGTCTTAGAAGCTCTTTATCGAAAATCAGGCATACACCCTTATTATCATCACCATATGTCGCCCACATTCGTGGCTTTGAATGACCACGAGCGCAAAAGTCTGATGGACAGCAGCCAGGTTCCCAGTCACCTTGAACATCGCGGGAAAAGCAAACGGTTTTTATGCGGTTTTTAAAGTAATCAGATAGTTGGTCACGGAATTTCCCAGAGCTTGAAAAAGCCCAATAATTGGGATCCGATTCCATCGGATCATTTACATTTGCAAGTGGATTGAAGAGAAGCGTTTTATTTTTGAGGATATGGTTAATCGCCGTATCCATGCTTGTGTAATGATACAGATACTTTTCTCGATCAAATTCCGGCATAAATCCTGAATGTAATGGATGCATTATTGTCTATTGCCCGTCTTTTTACGTTGATAGTCAGCGTTCTTAATATAGCGTTCAAATGTCCGCTTTGAGCCGTACAGAGACAGTCTAGCCGGAGTCTGATTAACGTCTATCTTCAGGGGATTCTGGCACTGTCTGTCAGGTCGGGTGCCGACTATTACATGTTAGGTGTGGTCGAGAATTTCCAATATTGTACCATCAAGACCTATTTTTGCTTCAATAAAGTTGCGAACTACACCACCGAAGGCATTTTTACCACGATAAGTAGTTTTAACGATTAGGTGATCGCCTTTATCCCAGTATACTGTTTTATCGTGCTTGTAACTATCTGGATCGTTCATTGCTTTTTTAATGAAGCGCTCAAGGTTGTTATGTGATCCATCCCATGGGCTGAATTGCCGCTTAATTAATTTGTTTCTAGCCTCTGCTGCTATTTTTTCTTTTTCTATTTTTTCAAGTTGGTTGTTGTAGTGCGTTATTTTTGCTTTATATTTCTCATTGTTTGGGTGTAACTTTGCCAGTTGCTGATATAGTTGTATGTTCTCTTCTGTCTCTGAAGCTGGAACTGATTTTAGTTTTGCAAGCAATGTTTTTGTTTTCTCTATTTTTTGTATTTCCGCTATTTTATTTTTTGCTGTTTTATTGATTTCTGATATTTCTTTGTCTCCAGAATATAGATGCTTATCAGTTAAGGTCGCTGCTGTTTGATAGTTCTTTTCTGATAATGCAGAATTTGCTTTTGCTAGGATTTCTTCTCTTTTTTTGTTGAAGTGCAGCATCTTTTCCTGATGGTCCCTAGCTGCTTTTTCTTCTCGCTGTGCTGCCAGCTCTTGTTCTTTTTTTTCTTGCACTGGACCAATTAGTGCGCCGAATGCAAAAAACAGGACAAAAATAGCTGTCACTCTTGCTGCGGTGGGTATTTTTTTATTGGTTTTTGAATATGCCATTTTTCGTGAAATTGGTAGCAACAACAAAGATATTATAATTAGGCATATACCACCCAATAGGGATTCAGCTAGTGATACCAGCCCGAATAATAGGAAGAGAACACCAAAGCTCCAATTGAATGTCAAATAAATATATTTCATTATTTACTCCTTCTTCTAATTTTTTTTACTTGGGTGCCTGATAGTTAATTTAAGGGTTGCTTCTATATGTTTCGATATTTTCGCTGTTATATATCCTTTTGGGAAGCTCTCAAAGACTTACACCCTAGCGGCTTCTAAAGGGTGAATTGAAGGAGCTTCTCTTGACTTCGAGTGAAGAGTGGTAACAACAAGAAAACACAGAGCTTAGGCACATTTATGTAGGTGTATACAATTTTCATTTCTCTTCATTAGTTATGTAATTCTGAACGAACGTGCAAACTGAGTGGATGTACTTGGAAAGCCTCATAAAATTGCTGCTTACCCCTTAGGAAAATCTCTACTGACTATTATTTGAGCAGCAAACAGGGTCGCTAGTCACTCCTCCCCACGCCTGCCGATTTTTGGCATTCTTTTGATTGATGAAATGCAGGGTAGGGCCAAGATGTGAGTTATTGCGGGTTCCACAGCCGACAGTTGTTTCATAGAATGAAAGGTTTTGAAGCGCTCTGAAAAGATATTTCATTAACAGAGCATCAGGTTGCTGGAATCGACTAAAGGAGTAGATGGGCACTTAATTGAACTCTAGAAGGTAAAAGCATGCTGTTTAGCAGTCATATTCTCATGATCAGTTTGGGACTCATGCTACTTTAAAATTAAGAGAGAACATAAATTAATCTTGGGAAAGATGGTAACGAGAAGAGAGCACCGCATTTTTCTCACGATATCTAGTTTGATCTGTATGAATTGACTACATTCTTTATATACTCATAGTGGCCATCTTTTTATATGCGCGCCTATAGGAAAAAATACGTGGCTAGTTCTTACCTTAAGCCAATATCACACGTATTGCTGGGGATTTCTGGAGGAATTGATTGTCTGAACTCCGCCAAGCTTCTAATACAACTATGGAAGGTTGCTGATCGGGTCACGGTGGTCATGACTCCAGCAGCCATGAGGATGATGCCTGCGGATTCACTACGTGCGATTAATAGCACTGAAGTGTTGACTGATCCTCTGACGAATCATATGTCGTTACCTGACTCGATAGATCTGTTCCTTATTGCTCCTGCAACGGCCAACACAATCGCAAAACTTTCGTCAGGTATTGGAGATAATCTTCTGACGACCGCAGCAATAGCACTTTCATGCAGGCGCGTAGTAGCCCCGTCAATGTCGTCTAATATGTGGGAAAATACAATAGTCCAGCGCAATTGCAAATTCCTACAAGACTCTAATTTTCATGTAATCCCACCAACAGTTGGGACCGAAGTCTTAGAACTCAAAGAGTGCTATGGCGCGATGCCTAATGAGAAAATACTTGTGAAGCTTGTGCTAAAGCACCTACGGCAACAAAACACGAAAGAGTTTACAGCATTTCAACCTTAGAGAGAGATAGATTATGAGTGATGCATCAAATTGCGGCGCTGCAGTATTAAGAGCTAACATGCGTGGAAATATCCGATACCGATTTGAACTTCTTGCGGCAATATCCAGAATTTCACGAGAACATGGGGTAGAACTTGACGACGCCACTTTGTCGAACCTTGTGCTTGTTGACTCGTCTGAGGTTGAAGAGGAGCTCATGGGTCCAGACTTGCCAGGTGGAATTAACTGCTAAAACCTAGCAATGGCTAATGGACCTGTTTTATTCAAGTATCTCTTTTTGCCTGAAGAGTGCGCAGACATTGTTTGCGTACTCGAAGATTTGCCTGGTTGGCGATTTGCAGGCGCGGAGTGCGGAGACACTCGCGTAAATAATCTACCGGATAAACACGCAGTTACCAAAGTTCTCGCTCAAAGAATTGAGCAACTTATTCATGACACTTGGAAATTCACGAAACACTCGGTGCGTTTTAGTGAGGCCGCGATAGTGCGATATTGTCTGGGTGCTGTTGTACCTCCTCACTCAGATACTAACCGTACTAAGCGTTTGCGAGCGTATTCTTTCGTTGTTTACCTCACGGATAATTATCAGGGAGGAGAGCTTATCATTCCTAGCTTAAGCTTTCATTGCTCGGGAAAACTTGGACATGTTGTCGTCTTCCCTTCCACTGAGGTCCACTATGCGACTGCTGTAATTGACGGTGATAAGTCAGTGTTGGTGGGTTTTTTAGAGATGGCTACCCACTCATGATCCTAGAGCAATCGATGCCATCCCAGCTGCTTGACAATGTTACGGCAAAGTTGAAAACGAACGAAGATTGGGAGCAAGCGCGGATTTATAGTAGTCGAAATGGACGCCACCTGCTAGATAGAGCTAAACGCGCTGGAGGAGTTGCTTACCCAGCTGGATCTGAGTGGGGTGACGTGAAAGAATTTCTTTGGAAATCAACTGCACCACAGCTTGAAGGTATGTGCGGTATTGCATTAGAGGGACTTTCCGCTATTCAACTGCTCAAGTATGGAGTTGGCGATCACTTTCTGCCTCACCAAGATCTCGGCGGCCATTTTTGCAATGCGCTATTTACTGTTGTTGGTGGGCTCATCGAAGCCGATGTTGGCGGTATACTTAGAATTCATGACCCTACTATGCACTCTTACAAAATGTGTCCAGGGCGTATCGTGGCATTTCCATCCGAAGCTTGGCATGAATCAACGAGAGTGGAAAAAGGAATGAAAGTCGTTTTTGTTACATGGTTTCTTGGTAGAGCATCATTCAGTTGATCATGGATGAAATTTCGTCGAACAAGGGTTTCCAGCTAATGTTTCACTCTGTATTACTGAGGCCAAACGTTATAGTTCAGTGTGATTTCATATGCATAGCTGGTCGTTAATGTCTGAGTAGCTTATTGCTCATCTTCATAGTCGTCATTAGGGTCAATGATCACTCTTCCGCCTTTATCACTCTCACCTGACACTAAGGTATCAGTTTTTTTGATTTTACCTTCGCTTGCCCTCAGCTCTTGAGCCCAGCTTATGCCCACTAATAAATCGGCTGGAAGGGGGGAGTAGGAGGGATGTAAACAAGTGCATTTCTCTCCTCTCTGGCAGTAAGAGATATTTTTGCGTTGTCACTATGTCGACACCTGAACGAAAAAAGGGCGGTACCAAGGAAATTGGTACCGCCCTTTGATGCTTGTAAGTCTATGATTTACAAGACTTTATATGGCGGTGGGGCAGGGATTCGAACCCTGGGACCTGTTACAGTCAACGGTTTTCAAGACCGCCGCTTTCGACCACTCAGCCACCCCACCAAATTGTGCTGCGCATTATACATAGCTTCGTGCTACATACAAGCGCCATTGTGATTTTTTTTAATTAGTTCAATAGGTTAGGTGGTTTATTGACCAGTCCCGACAAATACGTCGGGCATAAATAGCCGCCAGTCCCAGAGGGGCTGGCGGCTCTAGTGGCTTTACTTAGCCAGCTTCTGCAGAATTGCGGTCGCTACCATCCTCGGTGGTTACCCGTGTCGTCTGGCGGGCCAGGCGCGGATCATTGGCCGGGCGGGACAGTGAGCGCGGGCTGTGAGAGATCGCTGCAGGTTGGGCGGTGTCCAGTGGTTGCTGGGAGCCTACCTGGCGGTGCTCAGTCACAATGGCAAGTTCAAGCAGAGGCTTGGGGTTGATGCGAGGGTCATTGCTGGCACGGCCTTGAGCGGCGGGAGTGGTAACTTTTTCAGAAGCTTCAGCTTCTGCGGCCACAACTTCTACCTGGTCCGTAACTTCGCTGGTTTCGCTGTGCTGCTCCAGTATTTCTGCTACCTCATTGGCTTCGGACAATGCGATTTCCTCGGCATCTTCCGGTTCGGCCTGGGTTGCTTCTGCTGCAGTCAGAGTTTCTGCGGTTGGTGTTGCCTCAACTGCCAGTTCTTCTCTGGCTGGAGCTGTGCTTTCTGTTTCTACTTGAGTCGCAGCAGGTCCTTCAGCTGGAACTTTTACTGCAGGTTCTGGCTTGGCAGCGAGAGTTGCTTGTTCTTTTTCCTTTGTGGGTGCCGGAGTCGCTTCCGCTGCAGGGGTAGAAGCCCTTTCAACTTTTGCAGTAAATGCAGCGTAGGGTTCAGCTCGCTTGGGCTCGATAGAGGCTTCCGCTGCGACCTCAGTTTTCACAGGCGCAGGTGAACGCTCAGGGATCTCTACTGCTGGCTTGGGTTGCGCCTGGGTAGATTTTGGTTTTTGTTCCCGGCGCTCGCTCTTGCGCATGGGTGTTTCGCCATGGTTTTCTGCAGTAAATTCCTTGGACTTCCTGGCTTCGCTTTCCGCTTCATCAATGGCTTCATTGACTTCGCGATTCAGCTCTTCCTGGCTCTGGGCTACGGCAGCTGCAGCAGTATTTTCTGTGCGGCGGCCGCGGCGGCGGGCCTGTGGGCGACCGCGTACATTGCTTGGGCGGCGCGCAGGGCGCTGTTCGCCGCTATCACCTGTCTGCTCAAAGGATTCGCTAGTGCTCTCGTTCTCAGCCACTACACTGCGGCTTTCATCCCGGCGGCGATTGTCATTGCTGCGACGACGGCGGCGGCGGCGCTGACTCTCGCCACGCTCGGCGCCGGTTTCGCGATCTTCAAATTGCTTGGTCTGTTGTTTCTCTTCCCGCTGATCTTCACGTTTGGAATCATCACGGCGATCGTCTTTGCGGCGCGTAGGGCGGCCATTGCGGTTACCGCGACCACTGCGTTGGTTGCGATTACGGTTGCGGTCGCGCTGGTAATCCTTGCCGCGGTTTTTAGATTTTTGGTGCTTTTTAGGCTCTGTCTCTTCGCTCTTGAAGAGAGAGGCAATTGCAGTCATCAGGCGGCTGAACAGGCCCGGCTCTGGCTTTTTCTCCGGAGTGGGGGCAGGTGCGGTGTGGGCAATCTGCTGTACGGCCGGCTGGGCTGGAGTGCGCTGCGGCTTCTCATCTTTTTTGGTGATGGTTTCTTCCACAGTACCGGAAATCTTGTAAGAGGTTTCCAGGGTTGCGGTGTCGTCATCACGCAGACGCTGCACTTCAAAGTGCGGGGTCTCGATATCCGCATTGGGTACTACAACTACACGGGTTTTATTGCGGGACTCGATTTGGGAAATAGCCTTGCGTTTTTCGTTGAGCAGGTAGGTGGCGACATTCACAGGGGTGATGGCGCGAATTTCTGCGCTACGCTCCTTTTTGGCTTCTTCTTCCACCAGGCGGAGGATAGAGAGAGCCAGGGATTTGGTGCCACGAATAGTGCCCTGGCCGCTACAGCGGGGGCAGACGCGGAAGGTCGTTTCCCCGAGGGAGGGGCGCAGGCGCTGGCGCGACATTTCCAGGAGGCCAAAGCGGGAGATGCGTCCAACCTGTACTCGGGCGCGATCCATGCTGAGCGCTTTTTCCATGCGCTTTTCAACTTCGCGCTGGTTGGATTTGCTCTGCATATCGATAAAGTCGATAACAACCAAGCCGCCCATATCGCGCAGACGCAGTTGTCGGGCGATTTCGTCTGCTGCTTCCAGGTTAATGCTGCGGGCCGTTTCCTCGATGTCTCCACCTTTGGTGGCACGGGAGGAGTTGATGTCGATGGAAACCAGTGCCTCGGTAACATCGATTACGATAGAGCCGCCGGAAGGTAGTTTCACTTCCCGCTCGAAGGCTGTCTCTATCTGGCTTTCAATCTGATAACGGTTAAAGAGTGGAATGGCATCTTCGTAGTACTTTACTTTATTTGCGTAGTGAGGCATTACCTGGCGGGCAAATTCTGCTGCCAGTTCGAAGGCGCCTTTGTCGTCAACAATCACTTCGCCAATATCGTCACGCATATAGTCGCGAATAGCGCGGATGATGACATTGCTTTCCTGGAAAAGAAAATGCGGTGCTTTGGAGGTGTCCGCCTCTTCTTTTATGGCTACCCACAGTTTCAGTAGGTAGTTGAGGTCCCATTGCAGCTCTTCACCGCTACGACCCACACCTGCGGTGCGCACAATTATGCCCATGCCTGAGGGCACCTCAACGCTGGCCAGGGCATCGCGCAGTTCCGAGCGCTCGTCACCTTCAATGCGGCGGGAGATACCGCCAGCGCGAGGATTGTTTGGCATCAGTACCAGGTAGCGCCCGGCAAGGCTAACGAAGGTAGTTAGGGCGGCGCCTTTGTTGCCGCGCTCTTCCTTGTCTACCTGTACGATAACTTCCATGCCTTCTTTGACGACATCTTTAATCTTGATGCGGCCTTCAATGTCTTTGGGCTGCTTGAGGAAGTATTCGCGGGAAATTTCTTTCAGAGGGAGGAAGCCGTGACGCTCTTCGCCATAATCAACGAATGCGGCTTCGAGAGAAGGTTCTACGCGGGTAATCTTGCCCTTGTAGATATTGGCTTTTTTCTGCTGACGTGTTCGGTTCTCAATATCCAGGTCATACAGCCACTGGCCGTCCACCAGGGCTACACGCAACTCCTCAGGCTGGGTTGCGTTGATTAGCATTCTTTTCATGCGTGTCGTTTTCCTTGCGTTGCGCAAAGGTTTGACACCGTTGTTCGCAGACTTGCTTGTTGGCCGCCTACCGGAGAGGACCGGAAAGCGGGGCAGGGAATTGGGTGGCACTGGCTCTGCCGCAAATTCGATCTACGCGGCTTTTTGAGACGAGTGTTCGCCCATTGTTCTCACTGCAAAAACTCCGGATAAGCCTCACGATGCTGCTATCCGTTGGCGCTATTGGTTAGCACCGTTCTTCCTTAAGTACCTTTTGCTAGTACCGCCCTGTACCTGTGCCATAGGCTTCCATGGCCGGGTTGGGCGCCACCCTTCGGTCAGTTTCTAGCTGGGTGGCAAGGTTTGCGTCATCAATACGGGCTCTGTAGTTCGGCTTTTGGCCGATCTGTGTGTTCTATATTTTGTTCACCGGGCACGTGGAAGCTGGAACACCCGGGTAGCCAGTGCGGTCGCTGGCATTATTTTCTACAAAGCGGGACGCAAGTTTATGAGTCGTCCTTTCAAGCGCTGCGGGTCACGGCCCGTCTTACCTTCGCGATATTTACCCACCTAACAGTGGGCTGTTTTGCTGCTGAGGCCCCCATAGGGTTCTCGTTTTGGGAGGCACTCATCAGCTAAGTTTCTATCAATGACGCGGCATTCCCGCGCACCGGCCGAACAGCGGTATTTTCTCTGAAGCCATGGCTGTCTCTTCATGTGGGAAGTTGCCAGTGGCCGAAAACCAGCGGAATTCAGGCCGGCCGAATATAGCACGGGCAGGAGGGTGCTTCAATTGTCCCTGCTGCGGCGCTATGATGCGCGTCATGCGAAGTATACCTCCCCAAAAACCGGCTGAGGCCGATAGCCCCTCTGATACCTGGAACCCTTCTGGCGGCGTGCAGTTTTTAACTGTGCCGGATGAGTTGGCAGGGCAAAGGATTGACAACTTTTTACAGGCGCGCCTTAAAGGTGTGCCCCGTTCAAGAATCTATCGAATCCTGCGCAAGGGTGAGGTAAGAGTAAATAAAGGACGGGTTAAGGCGGAATACAAGTTGGTGGCGGGGGATGTGGTGCGTGTGCCGCCAATCCGTGCAGCCGAGCAAACTCCGGCCCCTGTTGCAGGAGAGCAGCTGCGCCAGCTGGTGAAAGAATCCATACTATATGATGATAATGGGTTAATGGTGATCAATAAGCCTGCAGGCCTTGCGGTGCATGGCGGCAGTGGCGTGCGCCTCGGCTTGATTGAGGTGTTGCGGCAGATGTATCCGCAGAGTCGCTTTATAGAGTTGGTACACCGTCTCGACCGTGATACTAGTGGTGCCATTATGGTGGCGCGCAAGCGTGCCGTTTTGCAGCATGTGCAGTCAGAATTGCGTAACGGCCAGATAGGCAAGTCTTATCTGGCGCTGGCCGTGGGCAAATGGCCTCGAGGTCGGCGGTTGGTTGAGGCTCCCCTGCGTAAAAACACCCTAAAGAGTGGGGAGCGTATGGTGTCAGTACACCCTGAGGGTAAGCCCTCAGAGACACGCTTTCAGTTGCTTGAACGTTTCAAGGCGGCCACTTTGGTTTCGGCGGTGCCAGTGACCGGGCGTACTCACCAGATCCGGGTTCACGCACAGTTTGTGGGTTGCCCTTTAGCTGGGGATGCTAAATATACCCCAGATGACACAAACCGGGAGTTTCGCTCCCGCGGGCTAAAGCGTCTGTTTCTCCACTCCGCTTCGGTCCGTTGTTCGCTCCCCAGCGGTGAGAGGGTGCATGTTGAAGCGCCCCTGCCCGGCGAGTTAGAGGCGTTGTTGAAGAAGTTGCGGGAAGAATAGGTCTGCTGGTTGTATGTTGGTTATTCTCGATTGGGATGGCACAGTTTGTAATTCTGAGTCGCGTATTGTCGCTTGCATGTTGCGAGCGGCTGAGCGGGTAGGGTTGCCGGTCCTGGCACCTGAGGCGGTAAGCAATATTATCGGACTCGGCCTGCCAGAGGCTGTGGCAACACTTTTCCCTGAAGCTGTAAGTGAGGATAAGCTGGCTTTGCGGCAGTTTTACTCAGAGGAGTGGATGGCTGCGAGGGTGGAACCCTTGCCGCTTTTCAATGGGGTGTTGGATACCCTCGATAAGCTGCTTTGTGCCGGACATCAGCTGGCAGTGGCGACAGGTAAAAGTCGCCGGGGCCTCAATCGCGAGTTCAAAGAGCATGGAATGGGGCATTTGTTTGTCGCTAGTCGCTGTGCCGATGAGACTGCCTCCAAGCCTGATCCACTGATGCTAAGCGAGTTGCTGTCTGAAACCGGCCATAAGGCTGAGGAAGCTGTCATGGTTGGTGATACGGTTTACGATTTGGACATGGCAGCGGCTATTGAGATGCCGTCCATCGGTGTTAGTTATGGCGCCCATTGCCCTACCAGGCTGCAGGAATGTCGGCCCAAGGCCATAATTGATGAGTTCTCAGGCCTGCTTAGCTGGCCGCCTTTGGTTCCCTAGTTGCTGGTGCTAGTGGGCTGATGCCGAATTCACCAAGGAAATCTACCAGGCGAATCAGGGGGAGGCCCACCAGAGTGTTGATATCTGAGCCCTCTAGTTTTTCAAAGAGCGTGATACCTAGCCCTTCAACTTTGAATGAGCCCGCGCAATCGTAGGGCTCCTCCAGATCTATATAGCGCTCTATCTGCTCCATACCGAGCTGGCGGAAGTAAACGGTGTAGATTTCTACTGAGCTCAGTTGTCTCTTGGTCGTACTGTTAAGCACGGATAACCCGGTGAAGAAGGTAACTTTGTTGCCGGAGCAGGCGCGGAGTTGGGTGATTGCCCGTTCGCGGTTACCTGGCTTGCTCAGGATGCGGCCATTGCACTCTGCTACCTGATCGGAGCCAATAATCAGCGATTGAGGGTTCTTTGGCGCCAGTGCGTGAGCTTTTTCCTCAGCGAGCCTCAGGGCTAAAGCGTTGGCACTCTCCCCGGGTTTTGCCTCCTCATTTATCTGGGGTGCAATATGTTCAAAGGAGAGGTGCAATTGCCCTAGTAATGCTCTGCGGTAGGGGGAGCTTGAGGCCAGTATCAGTGAAAGAGACATTCCAGGGGGTGTTTCCGTAATTGATTGGTCGAAGTTTGTGACCGCGCGATACTGCAGCGCCTTAATTGTTTTGACAAGGGTAGAGTGAGTCCATAGAATTGCGCGCTTATGTCGATAGCCCCCTCAAAATCAGTATTACCAAAGAGCATTGATGCTCGGAAATTGGTGCAGCGTGAACAGTATTTAGACGGTATTTTGCCGTGGGAACCACTGGATCGACTGCGTACAGCCGTGGAATCTGTGGATGGGGAGGTCGTGTCTGAATTGCAATTTGGGCGCGATCTGCAAGGTCATCTCACTGTAAACGGCAAAGTGTCGTGTACTGTTGAGCTGCTGTGCCAGCGCTGCCTGCACCCAGTGCGTGAGCAGATTGAGGCACAGTTTTGCTGGGGTATCGTTTGGTCTGAGGAGCAGGGTAAAGCCCTCCCCAAGGATCTGGATCCGGTGATCCAGGAAAGCGAGGAGCTAAACCTGCACCAGATCCTTGAAGATGAAATTTTGCTCAATCTGCCGATGGTGGCTTATCACGATGAGGAATGCGTCTCCAGGGACAGTTTTCATGTCGGTGAGGAGAAAGCGGAGGCGGGTGAGCAACGAGAAAACCCCTTTAAAGTGCTGGGGCAGTTGAAGGGTTCTTCGGGTAAGTCCTAGATTTATCCGAGGAGTTTGGGCTCGCCGGTAGGCGCCCCGGTTCCAGTGAAATTTGTTTATTTTAGGAGCTAGCAATGGCTGTTCAACAAAACAAGAAGACTCGTTCCCGTCGCGGCATGCGCCGTTCTCACGACGCCCTGGGTGCTGGTGCAACTCTCTCTGTGGACCCTACCACCGGTGAGAAGCATCGTCGCCACCACGTGACCAAAGACGGTTTCTACCGCGGTCGCAAGGTGATTGAAATCGGCGGCGGCTCCGAAGAAGAGTAAGCCTTGTCCAGCCAATTGCGATTGGCCGTGGATGCAATGGGCGGGGACTTAGGTCCCCGCTCTGTCGTTCCGGCCTGTATTAGATTTCTTCAAAATTTCCCCAATGCGCAGCTGAAGTTATTTGGCCCTCGCGCGCAGCTTGAGACTCTGATCCTTGAGTTTCACAAAACCCGATTTTCTAACCGTCTTGAAATAGTCGATTGCGCCCAGGTTGTTACGCAAGAGTGTAATCCGCTGCAGGCCGTGCGACGCAAGCGTGGCTCCACTATGGCAGAGGCCTTGAAGGCGGTTGCCAGTGGTGATGCCCAGGCTATGGTTACCTCGGGAAATACCGGCGCGCTGTTGGCCCTGAGTCGTAGCATACTGGGTAATATTGATGGCGTTCGAAAGCCCGCGCTGGGCAAATCGGTCCCTTCCGGCCACGGCTCCTGCTATCTTTTGGACCTCGGTGCGAATGTTGGTTGTAGCGCGGAAGATTTGTTGCAGTTTGCGCGTATGGGTATTGAAGCTCAGCACATTCATACGGCTATCCCCCGCGAGAGTATTGAGGTCGCTTTACTGAATATTGGCTCGGAGGCACACAAAGGGACTGCTGAGATTCGTCGCGCTTCAGAGCTGCTTGAGGCGGATCCAGAGGTCAACTATGTGGGCTTTGTGGAAGGGCACGACATATTTACCGGTTCTGTCGATGTGGTTGTCTGCGATGGGTTGATGGGAAATGTGGCGATGAAGTCCGCTGAGGGTGTGATTCGACTAATGGGTCAAAAAGCGTTCACTATCGAGAAAAAGGGGTGTTTCAAGCGTTTTTTTGGCCAATTAGCCATAAAGCTGTTGCGAAAATGGCGTACACAGGTGGAACCCGCTCGCTATAATGGCGCCAGCTTTGTAGGGGTGAAGGGCAACGTGATCAAAAGTCACGGAGGAGCCAGTAGCGAGGCTTTTTACCGGGCAATGGTGACGGCGAAGGAATGTGCTGATGCCAACCTGGCCGCCAAGGTTGGTGCCGCTATGGCCCAGGCTGGCGAGCGAAACTCAAAGGAAATGGGGTAGGAAGTACGTTCCCCCTCCTACTGAAATTTGCCAAATAGGTTTAAGGATATCTTATGACCAATGCTGCGCTTGCATTTGTCTTTCCGGGGCAGGGATCTCAGAAGATCGGTATGCTTTCTGAGATTGCTCAAGAGGCTCCCGAAATCCAGGCCATTTTCGCCGAAGCTTCAGAGGTTCTTGGTTATGATCTGTGGGATCTCTGCCAGAACGGTGAGCAAGAGGCGATCAATCTCACTCAGCGCACCCAGCCTCTTCTTTTGACTGCCAGTGTAGCCCTGTATCGCCTGTGGCGTGCCCGTGGGGGAGCCCAGCCTGCTCGTATGGCGGGGCATAGCCTGGGGGAGTGGTCTGCCCTGGTTTGTGCTGGAGTGCTGGTCTTTAAAGATGCAGTGCATCTTGTTCGGGAGCGCGGTCGTTTGATGCAGGAAGCGGTTCCTGTGGGTACAGGTGCTATGGCTGCAGTGATAGGTCTCGAAGATGAGGCTGTGGAAGCTGCTTGTGCCAGTGCTGCAGAAGGTGAGGTGGTTTCCGCTGTAAATTACAACTCTCCTGGGCAAATAGTGATTGCCGGCAATAGCGCAGCGGTTGATCGTGCTATAGAGGCCTGCAAGGCTGCCGGCGCTAAGAAAGCAATGTCCCTGCCGGTAAGTGCCCCGTTCCACACAGAGTTGATGCGCCCAGCGGCGGAGAAGCTTGCTCCCCAGATTGAAGCGGCGGAATTTAACACACCTGAAATTCCGGTTGTGCACAATGTGCATGCGGGAGTTGAATCGGATCCTGCCGCAATTAAGGCTCTAATGATTGAGCAAATCTATCGCCCGGTACGCTGGACTGCATGTACCCGCAAGATTATCGCCGATGGCGCTGCGCAGTTGGTTGAGTGTGGGCCAGGCAAGGTGCTGGCTGGATTGACAAAGCGTATTGATCGCAGTGTTGCTTGCCACAACATCGACAGCCCCAGTAATTTCAATGAGGCACTGAGAGCTACAGCGGTCTGAGTAGTGTTTTGGCGACTGCCATTGGTTGAATAAGGATAAAGCGAGTATGAGCCTAATGATTTCCCTGGAGGGCAAAGTAGCCCTGGTTACCGGTGCCAGCCGCGGTATTGGTGCGGCAATTGCAGATATGTTGGGTAGCCTGGGGGCAACAGTGGTCGGCACTGCCACCAGTGAAGGCGGTGCTGAAAAAATTAGCACGCGCTTTGCTGAAAAGGGCATCAAGGGAGCTGGTATGGTGCTTGATGTTACCAGTGCGGAGAGTATTGCCGGACTTCATGCTGCCATAAAGAATGACTTTGACGTGCCAACGATTTTGGTAAATAACGCAGGTATCACTAAAGATAACCTGCTGATGCGCATGAAGGACGATGAGTGGGATTCTGTTGTTGAAACTAACTTATCTGCAGTTTTTCGTATGACCAAAACCTGCTTGCGGGATATGACCAGGGCTCGCTGGGGGCGAATTATTAATATCAGCTCTGTAGTCGGTAGCATGGGTAATGCCGGACAAAGCAATTATGCGGCTACTAAAGCGGGTGTTGCTGGTTTTGCGCGGTCCCTTGCAGCCGAGATTGGTTCTCGTGGAATTACCGTAAATACCGTGGCTCCGGGTTTTATTGATACAGATATGACCAAGGTGTTGCCAGAAGCTCAGCGCGAAGCGCTACTTGGTAAAATCCCCTTGGGCCGTCTTGGTCAGCCCGAAGAAATCGCATCTGTGGTAGCCTTCCTGGCAAGCGATGCCGGAGGATATGTCACTGGTGAGACAATTCATGTCAATGGCGGCATGTACATGACCTGATGTTTGTTTAAAAATACTTCTTTAACTCATTGATTTTAGGAGTATTTTGTTATTTGCTGATGGTGGTGCAGGGCCGTACATTACATCCCTAAAAACTTGGGGTACAATGGCCTCTGAATTATCCAAAAGCTGTGTGAGCCGGTCGTTATCACCGCCAATTAAGTTGGTGAAATAACAATAACGACTAAAACAGATTTTTACCCACTAGGAGTTAAATTGAATCATGAGCAGCATTGAAGAGCGCGTTAAAAAGATCGTTGCTGAACAACTGGGCGTGAAGGAAGAAGACGTAAAGCCTGAAGCCTCTTTTGTTGAAGATCTGGGCGCGGACTCACTCGACACAGTTGAGCTGGTTATGGCTTTGGAAGAGGAATTCGAAACTGAAATCCCTGACGAAGAAGCCGAAAAAATCACTACTGTTCAGCTGGCAATGGATTATATCAAGGACAACCTTGGTTAATTCCTGCTGGGTAGTTTAGGCGCGAACAGCATAGTGTCTGTACGTAGCCAAGCGATTCTGAGAGCCGTTCTATGTTACATAGCGCGGCTCTCTTTTTATGAGCACTATGGAATTGTGACTGCTGGCCGAATGTTGTTTCCCTCACCGTACGGGGGGAGTGCAGCGGCCGCAAGAGTTTCGGGGGGACCGCAGTGTCGCACAGAAGAGTTGTTGTAACCGGAATGGGCGTAGTCAGCCCGTTGGGTAACACCGTAGGAGAAACTTGGTCTGGCATTCTGAAGGGGGCCATTGGCGCAGCTCCGATAGAAACCTTTGATGTTTCAGCTTTCTCAACCCGCTTTGCAGCTACGGTAAAAGATTTCGATCCCACTCCTTATATGCCCGCGAAAGATGCGCGCAAGATGGATACTTTTCTGCAATACGGTTTGATTGCAGGTATCCAGGCTATGCAGGATAGTGGTCTGGAGGTGAGTGGCGAGGGTGCCCAGCGCATGGGGACCTGCATTGGCTCCGGAATGGGTGGCATTATGGCCATCGAAGACAATGCGATGTTAATTGCGGAGAAGGGACCTCGCCGCGTATCGCCTTTCTTTGTGCCTGGTGCCATTATTAATATGGTCGCTGGTAATCTGTCTATTAAGTACGGCCTGCGTGGGCCGAACCTTGCGGTGACCACGGCGTGTACAACAGGCACTCATGCGTTGGGCCTTGGCATGCGTACGATTCAGTATGGTGATGCCGATGTGATGGTGTGTGGTGGTGCAGAAATGGTGACCACTCCTGTCGGGCTCGGTGGATTCTGTGCAGCTAGGGCGCTCTCGACACGTAACGATGATCCCCAAACTGCCAGCCGTCCTTGGGACAAAGGCCGGGATGGTTTTGTTCTGGGTGAGGGGGCTGCAGTACTTGTGCTGGAAGAGTATGAGCATGCCAAAGCACGTGGTGCGAATATCTATGCGGAATTGAGCGGTTTTGGTATGAGTGGTGATGCCCACCACATGACGTCGCCACCGGAAGATGGTGCGGGTGCGGCGCTATCTATGCAGAATGCGCTCAAGGATGCAGGCATGAATGCTGATGAGATCCAGTATATCAATGCCCATGGCACCTCCACTCCTCTGGGGGATAAAGCGGAAATCGAGGCTGTTCAGAAGGTTTTTGCAGGTAACACTGAAAAACTAGCTGTTAGCTCCACTAAGTCTATGACAGGTCACCTTTTGGGCGCTGCCGGTGCGATCGAAGCGGTATTCTCTGTGTTGGCGCTACGTGACCAAATAGCCCCGCCCACGATGAACCTCTATGAACCAGATGAGGCGTGCGCCGATATTAATTTAGTGCCCCAAGAGGCGCAGCCAACAGCCATTGAGTCTGTGTTATCCAACTCCTTCGGGTTTGGTGGCACTAATGGCTCGCTGATTTTTAAGCGAATCTGACCCTGCCTGCCCGCCGTAGGGCGGGCAACTCTCGCCCCGAGGAGAGTATGTCCAAGTTGCCGCAGTTCTACCGAAAAGGGCGCCGGGCTAGCGAACTGGTGCCCGATAGTGACTATGCAAATGGAATCCTCGAAACCATGCGTTGTCACAACGGAAGTCTGCCGCTGTGGTCTCTACACCGATCTCGGCTGGTACGCAGCTCTGCCCTCAGCGCACTGCTTCTTTCTGATATTGACCGCTTTATTAAAAAATTGGCTGCTAAATGTAGTCAAAATGCAGCAGTTGCACGACTTCGTGTAGGGTTTGTCGATGGGCGTGAGTGCTGGGACTTAGCTTTCCTGCCCCTGATGCGCGGTCTTGAAGAGGAGCTTGGTGCTCGCCTGTATCCTTGCCACACTAGGCTGCTCAGCTCGGAAAGTAAGAACTTGGGCTGCAAATTTTTGGATCGCAGTCGATATAATGCTGCGAGAGCCGAGCTGCCTGATGGTGAACGCCTCGACGGTTTGATATTTGATGATTCGGGCCGAGTAATTGAGAGCCTGCGCTGTAATCTCTTGGCGAGATTTGGAAATACTTGGGTAACTCCAAATTTGACCAGGTGTGGTGTTCATGGGGTTATGCTGGATTGGCTTTCCGGTCATATCCGGTGGCAGGAGCAGGATATGAACATCGAGACATTTTGTGAGGCAGATGAAGTGGTCCTGTGCAACAGTGTTCGCGGAGTAATACCTGTTGTCGAGATTATTGGCTATAAAAGTTGGTCGATAGGACCTGGTGCGCGGAGGTTACAGCAGTTGATCGTGGAAGCATTGTGGTGAAGAAAAAGCGGGCCGGCGCCCTCGGTAAGTTATGGAAGGCCTTTTTTGCCAGCGTTCTCCTGGCGTGCGTGCTGGTGGCAGCTTCTGCATGGGTGCTGCAGGCAGCCTTGGCGACACCGCTTCAGCTGCAGGAAAGCGGTTTACAGTTGCAGGTAGAAAAGGGCGGTAGTCTTTCGAAAACCCTCCGGGAGTTGAAGACCGAAGGTGTAATCAACTGGCCGCGCCTGGTTCTCGCCTACGCCTACTGGGAAGGTAAAACCGATATTCACTCCGGGGAATATCTGGTGCCCCACGGTAGCACTGCTATGGATCTGATTGCGCGCCTGAATAGAGGAGAGGTCACCAGTTACCGGGTGACTCTGGTTGAGGGCTGGACGTTTCGACAAGCCCTGGAAAAAATCAGGTCCGGGCGGAATATTGTAAAATCTGAAGCGGGCAGAACTGTCAGCGCTGCAGCTAAAGCACTGGGGCTTGACGAAGGCGCTGTGGAAGGGTGGATCTTCCCGGATACTTATGTTTACCGATCCGGTACTACCGATATCGAACTCCTGCGAGAAGCTTATGAGCGTATGCGGCAGGTTCTTGAGGAAGAGTGGCAGGCTAAAGGGGATGACCTTCCTTACAAGTCCCCCTACGAGGCACTGATTATGGCTTCGCTGATAGAGAAGGAAACCGGGCAGCCTTCCGAGCGCAGCGAGATTGCGGGGGTTTTTGTTCGCCGGTTGCACAAGGGAATGAGGTTGCAGACAGACCCCACCGTGATTTATGGGCTGGGAGAGGATTATGATGGTAATCTCACCCGCGCCCATTTGCGCCAATCGACTCCTTACAATACTTATGTAATCGATGGGCTTCCACCTACACCGATTGCTTTGCCTGGACGTGCAGCTATTAGGGCTGCATTAAACCCGAAGCCGGGCAGGAGTCTTTACTTTGTGGGGAAGGGGGATGGCTCCCATCATTTTTCGACAACTCTGACAGAGCACAACCGTGCAGTGCGAGAGTATCAGCTGAAGCGACGAGCGGATTACCGCTCCAGTCCAGCAAAAGGAAATTAGTTACAGTGTCGCGCGGAAAATTTATAACCCTGGAAGGGGGTGAAGGTGTTGGTAAATCTACCAACCTGAAATTTATTACCCAATGGTTAACAGACCGTAATATTCCGTTTATTCAAACCCGTGAGCCTGGCGGTACGCCTTTGGCAGAACAGTTGAGAGAATTGCTCCTGGCGAAGCGTGAAGAGCCTGTGAATCCGACCGCTGAGCTGCTGATGGTGTTCGCAGCACGTGCCCAACATCTGGCCCAGGTTATCCTACCTGCGCTGGAGCGTGGTGAGTGGGTAATCTGTGATCGCTTTACAGATGCCACTTATGCGTACCAGGGTGGTGGTCGCCAACTGGACCGGCCACTGATTGAACAACTGGAAAATACTGTACAGGGTACATTGCGTCCCGACAAAGTATTGCTTTTGGACCTCGATCCGGAGATTGGCTTGCAACGAGCAGCGAATACCGGTGCTGCCGATCGTTTTGAAAGTGAGCATTTGGGCTTCTTTCAACGAGTGCGTCACGCCTATCGCAAACGTGCCGAGGCTTCACCTTCCCGCTACGCCATCATTGACGCCGGACAGCCCCTGCAGCAGGTCCAGCGGGATCTTGGTCAGGAGCTGGAGCGCCTGCTGATTTGATTCGGATATCCGCTTTCTTTGGCAAAGTGGGCGTGTTCATTTAAAAAAATTTCCTGGATCTAAACTTGGCAATTGTCAGTGTCTGAAACATTTCAACATATACCTATCCCCGAGCTGTTGCCCTGGCAGGCCTTGCAGTGGCAGCGCATTGGAGCCCAGTGGCGGGCAGGGCGCTGCCCACATGCTTTACTGCTAACAGGGCAGGCTGGCCTGGGTAAACGCGCATTTGCTGAAGCTTTTTCTGCGTTGGTGTTGTGTGAACAACCGCAGGGTGGCCAGGCTTGCGGAGGCTGTAAAGATTGCCGCTTGTGGCAGGCTGGTTCCCACCCAGACTTCCTGAGAATAGAACCGGAAAAAGCCGGTTCTCCACTTAAGGTGGAGCAGGTTCGCCAATTGGGTGATTTTGTCTCGCGAACTAGTGGCCGCGGTGGGGCGCGGTTGGTCTGGCTGGCACCGGCGGAAGCGATGAATATCAATGCTGCTAATGCCCTGCTAAAAAATCTTGAAGAACCGGCGGCATCGGTTATTTTTTTGCTGATTAGTGATTCTCCTGCTGGGCTGTTGCCAACGATCTGCAGCCGTTGTCAGTCGATTACTTTTCCCTCTCCAGCAGAGGAAGTGGCTTTGCAATGGCTGCACAATCAAGGCCTGGAAGAACAGCTGGCACGGCGTGCGCTGGCTCTGTCTGGTGGTGCGCCCCTGTTGGCGGCTGAGTTGGCTGAGCCCCAAGCCCGTGAAGTACGTGAAAAGTTCCTGCGGGAGCTCACGTGTATTGCTGAAGGGCGCACCAGTGCTGTTGCAGTTGCCGGGCGTTGGGAGGCTCCTCCGGAGTGCACAGAAATAGAGCAGCTTCTGCAGTTTTGGCAGCAGTGGATCTCGCAAATGGCCCAGGTACGCAGTTGTGATTTGACCGGTGATGCCCAATTAATGGCGCTTTTACAGCGTTTACCTGGTGGTGGGGAGGAGGGTTTGCGTCCTCTCTTTGGGTTCTATGATCACCTACTTCAAGCGCGCAAAGGGTTAAAGAGCGGGGCTAACCCCAATCGTCGCCTGCTGCTTGAGGAGTTGATGATTCGCTGGGCAAGGCTCTTTACTGTCTAGTGCCGCTTTTCAGTAGGTTGCAAATTTATAATTACAGGTGCGAAAAAGATGAAAAAGCGCTGTTTCTGGACAGAATCAGTACGCTCAGATAAGTTAGCGCATCATTGAAGAACATTGAGGTTGAGCATGAAAGCCATGGGAGGCGGTGCCCGCAACGGCATCCTATCGCTGAAGATTCAAGACAAGTCAGTTCTCTACGCGGCTTATATGCCCTTTGTGAAGAATGGTGGCTTATTTATCAGTACCGATAAATCTTACAGTCTTGGCGATGAAGTGTTCCTGCTGCTGAGCCTAATGGATGAGCCGGAAAAGATCCCGGTGGCAGGTAAGGTGATTTGGATTACTCCGAATGGAGCCCAGGGTAACAGAACTCCCGGGATTGGGGTTCAGTTTGGCGATAAAGATAATATTGCGCAAAACAAGATAGAAACCTATTTGGCCGGTACGCTTGAGTCCAGCCGACCCACTCATACGTTGTAACTTACACATGCTCGTAGATTCTCACTGTCACTTGGACAGGTTAAAGCTCGATAAATTTGATGGTGACCTCGATGCGGTGCTTGAATTGGCGCGCGATCGTGGTGTTGGTAAGTTCCTTTGTGTTGGCATCAGCCTCGATAATGCCGACGCAGTTGTTGAAATCGCTTCTCGCTACCGCGATGTTGTCTGTTCGGTAGGTATCCATCCGCTCGATGTGGAATCTGGTTTGGCCGGTGTTGACAAGTTGATAGCAATGGCCGAACGTCCCAATGTGGTAGCGTTGGGAGAGACCGGCCTTGACTACTATTACAGTACAGAAACCAAAGATGTTCAGCAGCAGAGTTTTATCGCCCATTTACAGGCTGCAGGGAGTGCGCAATTACCGGTAATTGTGCATACCCGCGATGCACGTGAAGATACTATCGATTTGATCCGTACACATGGAAACCTGGAAACAGCTGGTGTACTGCACTGTTTCACCGAAAACTGGGAGATGGCAAGATCCGCCTTGGATCTTAACTACTACATCTCTCTGTCTGGTATTGTCACCTTCAAGAATGCTGGGGAGCTGCGCGATGTTGCGCGTAAGCTACCACTGGACCGCTTGCTGGTGGAGACTGATTCTCCTTACTTAGCGCCGGTTCCCTACCGGGGCAAAGCCAATATTCCAGCTTATGTGCGTGAGGTGGCAGAATTTATTGCCGAGTTGCGTGGCATCCCCTACGAACAGCTGGCTGAAATAACTACAGAAAACTTTTTCAGATTATTCCCGCGGGCAGCCTAGCCTGATCCCGACTATAGGAAGTACCCGAATGATGAAGCAGCAGTTGCAGGTCATGCTGACCCTGCAAGATGAAATTAATACCATGGTCAATGAAAATTGGCGGGCCCAGAATTTTGCCTGGTACCGGGCGATCTGGGTAGAGAGTGCAGAGTTACTTGATCACTATGGCTGGAAGTGGTGGAAAAAACAACAGCCGGAAATCGACCAAGTAAAGCTTGAGCTGGTAGATATTTGGCACTTTGGTCTTAGCCTGGAGTTGCAGCAGGGGTCACCTGAGAAAGTGGCTGAAACTATGCTGGGTGAAATAGAAAAGGGATTGCGGGCCCCAGGTGATTTTCGCGAGAACCTGGAGTCTTTCACGCTCAATACTTTGGCCAGTAAGCAGTTCGATCTGGGTGGTTTTGCACAATTACTTGCAGATGTGGCAATGCCCTTTGCTGAACTGTACCAGCGATATGTTGGCAAAAATGTACTCAACCGTTTTCGTCAGGATAACGGTTATAAAGAAGGCACTTATATAAAGAACTGGGCTGGTCGAGAAGACAATGAACACCTGGCAGAAATTGCCGGGCAGCTCGATCCTTCTGCGGCGGATTACAGTGACCAGGTCTATTGCTCTCTACAAGAGCGTTATCGAGAAATTGCACTGGCATAATCGTTCTTTTAATGCGTTGGTTGGACGATAAAGAAATTCACCAAGAAATTGAGCCAGTAATTCTATCGCTTGAGGTGAAATTTGCACACGAGGCCCTATAATGCGGCCGCTTACAAACGAGGAGAACTATCGTGAAAGCACCTGTTCGTGTTGCTGTTACCGGCGCCGCCGGTCAGATCAGCTATTCGCTGCTGTTCCGTATTGCTTCCGGCGAGATGCTGGGTAAAGATCAACCAGTTATTTTGCAGCTGTTGGAAATCACTCCGGCATTGGAAGCGCTAAAAGGCGTTGCCATGGAGCTCGAAGACTGTGCTTTCCCGCTGCTCGCGGGTATTGTACAGAGCGATGACGCTACTGTTGCGTTCAAAGACGCTGACTACGCTCTGCTCGTAGGTGCGCGCCCCCGTGGACCGGGTATGGAGCGTAAGGACTTATTGGAAGCCAACGCTGCAATTTTTTCCGCGCAAGGCAAGGCCCTGAACGATGTTGCCTCTCGCAACGTAAAAGTTCTGGTTGTTGGCAACCCGGCTAATACCAATGCCTTGATTGCCCAGCGCAATGCGCCGGACCTGGATCCACGCAATTTTACCGCTATGACCCGTCTGGACCATAATCGCGCATTGTCGCAACTGGCCAATAAGACTGAGTCCAGTGTTAATGACATTACCCACATGACCATCTGGGGCAACCATTCCTCCACTCAGTATCCAGACCTTCACCAGGTTAAAGTATCTGGCACCCCGGCAATGGATAAAGTGGAGCAAGACTGGTACGAGAACGACTTTATCCCAACCGTGCAGCAGCGCGGTGCCGCTATCATCAAGGCACGCGGTGCATCTTCTGCCGCTTCCGCCGCTAACGCCGCTATTGACCATATGCGCGATTGGGCGTTGGGTACTGCTGAAGGCGATTGGACCAGCATGGCTGTTTACAGCGATGGTTCCTACGGTATTCAAGAAGGTTTGATTTACTCCTTCCCTTGCACCTGTAAAGGCGGCGACTGGGAAATCGCGCAAGGCGTAGAAATCAACGAATTCTCCCGCGAGAAAATGGCTGCTACAGAGCAGGAGCTGGCGGAAGAGCGTGATGCAGTAGCTCACCTGCTGCCATAATCGCAATGAATTGACAGCCTGTCGTTAGACAGGGTGGCATTAAAAACCCGCACAGTTAGTGCGGGTTTTTTTATGGCGTGACTTAAAGGTTGAACCAATGAGTCGCCCGCCGGATGTGGGCTTGGGATGCTGGCACTACACTGATTGTTAAGTGTTTGTCGGAAGCGTTTGCTATGGTCACAGAAGTCGGCCGCCACTCCTCCCGCTGTGCCTGTATTCTCTTACAGCCGAATCAATCCCTGTCGGTTTCCGGCAACTTATGGGTGTTTTTCTCTCTTGTTGCAGTCTCCTTGGGCATTAGCTTTGCCTTTGCCTTTGCTGGAGCCTGGATGATCCTGCCATTTGCCGGCCTTGAGATCCTGCTGTTGGGGGTTTTGTTTGCCTACGTGTGCATGGAGGGAACACGTCGTGAGGTTATACGAATTAATAATGAGCAGGTGGTTTTTGATTGCTGTAAGGGCTTTAGGCAGCAGAGTGTTTACCACCGCGAGTTTTCCCGAGATAAGCTGGCCCTTCTTGTTCGTATGGGGGCGAGCTCCGCTGAACCGGCCAAAGTGAGCTTCAGTGGGCCTGAGGGCTGCCTGGAAGTGGGGGAGTTCCTCACTGATGCGGAGAAGGCTGAGCTGGTACAGAAGCTGGGTCGGATCGGTATCATTGCTCGCAAGGAGCAGGAGTTTCACTTGCGTCAATTCTGATTTCTCAGCAGTACTGGCGTCCTCCCTATCCACTTTTCGATATAATCCCCGACATTATTTGTAACTACTCCCCAGGGGATTTCTTATGGCTTTTCCCAAAATCGGCAATTTAGCACCGGCTTTTACTCTTACCAACCAAAGTGGTGAGAAGGTTTCTCTTAAAGACTTTTGTGACAAAAGTAATGTTGTGCTTTATTTCTACCCGAAAGCTCTGACGCCAGGTTGTACCACCCAAGCCTGTGGTATCCGCGATAGTAGTAGTGACTTTGAAAAACTTAATACTGTGGTTCTCGGAGTCAGCCCGGATCCAGAAGCCAAGCTGCAACGTTTTATCGACAAGCACGAACTCAATTTTGACCTCCTGTCTGATGAAGATCATAAGATCGCGGACAAGTATGGCTGCTGGGGCTTGAAGAAATTTATGGGTAAGGAATACATGGGCTTGATCAGAACTACCTTTATTATTGATCAGACCGGCCGCTTGCGTCATATCATTGATAAAGTCAAAACCAAGACTCACAGCGAGGATGTCCTTAACTGGATTGGGGAGAATCTTGATTAGTTAATTCGGCGCAAGTGATAGTTTAGCGGGTGCTCTGGGTGCCTCTGGGCCCTGCTTTTTGGTGTTTGGCATGGAAAACGAGCACTGCAGCCATGTATTTCTGCCCTATACAGCACAATAAGATGAAAAAAACCGCTGTCGTCCCTTGCATTCTCAATTCTTGGTCTATACTGGTCGTTGTAAAGGAAAGGTGCGCCGGCGAGAGAGTGTGTCTCTGTGGGGTATTGCCGGAGCGGTTAGTTTAAAAATTGTACATCTCTGTGAAGGATTCGATGTCTGTTTTTGGTGCATCCCGCATCGAGTGGTAGCCCGCTGAAGAAGTTGGTGTTGGAGTGGGCAGGGGCAATCGGGATTCGCTTGATGCGGACATAGAAAAATAACTGCGGCTCACGGAACTCAAAAGGAGCAGCTCGATGAACCATACTCAGCCCGACCAGACTTCGCTCTCTGAAGATAAATCCCTTCAGCAGGCTAGGATATCCGGTGATCCGAATATCCTCGACCAGCTGCTGGCTCCCCCCGAGGCTACCAGCTTTGGCATTGCTGCCAGAGTGATCGATGTGCTTGAGCAGCGCATCGGTAAGGCCTCTCTCGCAATTCGCCCCGTTGCTTCCGACTTAAGCATGTCTACCCGGACACTGCAGCGTCGTTTACAAGAGCACAATCTGAGCTTCGCCTCACTGCGCGATCATGTGCGTTTTCGCCATGCAGTGCACTTCCTGAAGGATACTGCGCTCAGTGTTGATGGAATTTCAAGGATTCTGGATTTCTCCGACAGAACCAGCTTTACCAGCGCTTTTAAACGTTGGACCGGTATGTCGCCTACTGGCTATCGACGCCAGGTTCGCCAGCGCTTTTAAGTGGAAATTGGTTTGGCCGATCTTGCTCTGGTCGGCCCGATCCGTTGCCTCGACGGGGTAAACCCGTTAGAGTTGGCGGCAATTTTATAGGCTGACTCTTTGAGGTTTTGCATGAGCTTTTTTATTCCCTCTGCGATGGCACAGCAGGCAGCGCCGGCACCACAAGGTAATCCAATGATTACCTTGCTGATGTTTGCAGGCCTGTTCGCGTTCATGTGGTTTTTTATTATTCGCCCTCAACGCAAGCGTCAAAAGGAGCACCAGGAGCTGGTTGGTGCCCTGAAAAAAGGTGATGAAGTGGTGATGAGCAGTGGTATGCTCGGTCGTGTTGATAAGGTGGATGAGGACTACATTGTTCTGGAAGTTGCGGACAACATGTCCTTGAAATTCCAGAAAGTGGCAGTTCACGCTGTTTTGCCAAAAGGCACAATTAAAAAGATCTGATAGCCTTTTGGCTTGATCTTACAATTGTCCAGTTGAGAAAGCCCGGCGATTGCCGGGCTTTCTCGTTTCTGTGAGATTGATTCTTTGCACTCTATGTTATCCCTTATAGAAAAAATCTTTTGGAAGAGCAGTGCAAGCTAATAGTCAGCGTGAATCGAAGCCCGCGATAATCCAAAAAATAATGGGCTTTTCAGAATTATACAAAATTCAGGTGGGTACTCGAATTATGACGAAGGCTGTTTTCGTCTTTAAGTAACCCTTTCTACGACCGCAATTTTGTAAAAACAGACAGAGCAACGACGCCAATATTAGCCCTGTCCATAGAAAAGGAGTCTCTTGTGCCCAAAAGCCTGCCTGTCGAGTTGCCTGAGCGCCTTTGTCTTGGCAACCTGCCAACACCACTGCAGCCTCTTGATCGAATCAGTGAGCGTTACTCCCTTCCTTTTGGTGGCCCCAGAATCTGGGTAAAAAGGGACGATCTGACTGAATTTGGGATGTCTGGTAACAAGCTGCGAAAGCTGGAGTTTGTAGCGGCAGAGGCACTCAGCCGGGGTTGTGACACTTTGATTACCTGTGGGGGGATTCAATCCAACCACTGTCGAACAACGGCACTTGTCGGTGCGCGCCTAGGGCTTGGAGTACACCTTATTTTGCGGGGAGAGCCTGATACTTTAGTGGATGGGAACTTGCTTCTGGACCATCTCGCTGGTGCAAAAGTATCTATCTATCCGCCCAAAGAATATACAGCTGAACTTGGAAGGAACTTTGCTTATTGGCAAGAGGAATATCTGGGCCTGGGGCATCGCTCCCTTTGTATTCCCACTGGCGCTAGTGACGGGCTGGGGATTTGGGGGTACCTGTCTGCTTCGCAGGAGCTAATAGAGGATTGTCACAGCCAAGGCTTTGAGCCAGAGTATATTGTAAGTGCCACCGGCAGTGGTGGAACTCAGGCAGGTTTGACCCTGGGTTGCCAGTTGCTTCAAGTTAAAACGAAGGTCACCGGGTACGCAGTATGTGATAGTGCAGCCTACTTCGAGGACAAAGTTCGCGAGGATATCTTTCACTGGAGCCGCTTGACGGGAAACGAGATCAATCTTTCATCTCTCGAGGTTGATGTAAATGCGAATTTTATCGGGCCTGGGTATGGAGCAGCCGGTCCTGAGGTCTACCAGACAATCAATGAGGTGGCCAGCCTCGAGGGAATTTTGCTTGACCCCGTCTACACCGGCAAAGCCTTTCACGGGCTTTTACATCAGTTGCGCAATGGTAGCTATGAAGGTTGCAGCAATATAGTTTTTGTTCACACTGGCGGACAATTTGCTTTGTTTCCCTACCGGCAAAACTTTTCATTTCAAACGGTTTAACGCCCCTTTACTGTTCTAGTGCTGCGTAAGCTGCTAACCTGCGCAACAAATTACGGCTGTTGCTGTATATAAAACAATCAGAATTAATTCAGAGGAGTGGGGGGTTAGCTTGGATTCCTTTAATCAACTGCTGCTGTCATTGGACGGCATGCTCGGTTCGGCACCTTGGTTTCCCTGGGTGTTGCTCGGGGTAGGTTTCTTTTTCACCATTTATCTTGGGTTCCCGCAAATTCGCTATTTCGGGCACGCAATCAAGATCGTCCAGGGTAAATACGATAAACCTGGTGATCCGGGTGATACCTCGCACTTCCAGGCTCTGGCTACCGCGCTTTCCGGTACCGTGGGTACCGGTAATATTGGTGGTGTAGGTCTTGCTATTTTCCTGGGTGGTCCGGCCGCACTGTTCTGGATGTGGATGACCGCCTTCCTGGGTATGACAACCAAGTTTGTCGAAGTAACGCTCTCCCATAAGTATCGTATTAAAGCCGCAGATGGCTACTACGCTGGTGGCCCCATGTTCTATATGGAGCGCCGCCTCAATATGAAGTGGCTGGCAGTCTTGTTTGCCATTGCTACAGTGATCTGCTCTTTCGGTACTGGAAGCCTGCCTCAGGTGAATAATATTGCTCAGGCAATGCATGACTCCTTTGGTATTGAAAAAGCCCTGACCGGTGGTGTACTCGCCATCCTGTTGGGTATGGTGATTATTGGCGGCATTACCCGAATCGCCAAGGTGACTTCCACTATTGTTCCTGCAATGGCGCTGATCTATGTGATTGGTGCACTGGGTGTGATTTTCTACAACATAGAAAATATCGTTCCCTCCTTTGTGGCCGTTTTCCGCGATGCCTTTACTGGCAGCGCTGCAGTAGGGGGCTTCTTGGGAGCCAGCTTCGCCTATGCCTTTAACCGTGGTGTAAACCGTGGCCTCTTTTCCAACGAAGCGGGGCAGGGCTCTGCGCCGATTGCTCACGCCGCTGCGCGTGCCGATGAGCCTGTTTCCGAGGGCATGGTCTCCCTGCTCGAGCCATTTATCGATACCATCATTATCTGTACCTTGACCGGCCTGGTAATCTTGTCTTCCGGTGTCTGGAGCGAAAAACATGAAAACCTGTTTGAGGGTGCGGATACTTATGTAGTGGAAGGGCGTTATGACGAAGGTAACCCCGAGGAGGTGAAGCAGTTATTTAACTACCTCAGTAGCCAGCCCAGCGATGTGAAACCCTATAATGGCTCGGTGGTTGTAACCGATGGTCGCCCGCTAAACGCTCAGGATTTTACCTTGATCCATGCGCGCTCTATCGCTGAAGACTTGGATTTCCGGGTGGGTGAAGATGAATTCAGCGGTGTACTTAATGTGGTGGATGGTAAGTTTGCCAATGAAGATGTGGATATTTGGGGGAAATCCCTGGTGCACTCAGTAGCGCTTACCAATAAGGCTTTCCAGCGCGGTTTCTTCGGTGAGTATGGTGGCTTGATTGTTACCCTGGGAATTTTGCTGTTCGCTTTCTCTACCGCAATCGCATGGTCTTACTATGGTGATCGTTCCATGATCTACCTATTTGGCCCCAAAGCGGTTATGCCATACAGAATTGTGTATGTTATCGCCTTCTTCTGGGCGGCAATTGAGGATACGACTGTTATTTGGAATCTATCCGCTGTAGCCATTGTCATAATGACTCTGCCCAACTTGTTCGGTATTACCGTATTGGCGAAAGAGATGAAGAATACGGTGAAGGATTACTGGAAGGATCCCAGCCACAAATAGTGTGGTTCTTAGGGACTCTAACCTGAAGCGAAAAAAGGCAGCCTGATGGCTGCCTTTTTTATTGTTCGGTTCCGCTGGTATGGCAAGGGAATCGAACTCCTCAGCAGATATATTTACTCTGCTTGAGCACTCAGGGTGACACCGGAGTATGACTGATAGCCACGAATGCTGATATGCCAGGTACCGCTTTGCGGGTTGCTGATGCTGCAGCTTTCATCATTGCCCCACTTGTATGGACGGCAATCCCAGGTATTGCGAGTTGGTGCTGAACCATGGCGAACATAGAGATCTGCGTCACCACTACCGCCTGACATCGTTGCATTCAAGGTTGATGCACCACTGCCTACCTCCAGGGTGAAGTGCTGCCATGCATTCGCAGAGCCGGAAAGGTTAGTTTCCTCCCAGCCGTCTGAGTTGCCACCTCCGTCGTCACCTGTGAAGCTGCCTACCAGGCTGACACCGGAGAAGGAACTATAACCGCGTACCATGACGTAATAGGTACCTGCTTGCACGTCTGCATCGTCTATATCACAAGTCTCATTATTGCCCCCGCTGAAAGGACGACAGTCGTAACTGGAAGTAGTTGGAGCAGCGCCGAAGCGTACATAGAGATCTGCATCTCCACTTCCGCCAGACATAGCAAAGCTCAGGCCAGTAGCTCCTGCTGGAACCTCTAGAGTGTAATGAAGTTCATCACCAGAGCTGCCGGATAGGCCATCCACAGACTGACCATTTTCTAATTCACCGGGAGGGGGGGAGGAGTATCGTCACAGGTAACACCGACAGTATTGAAGGCTGCAGTAACGTCAGCCTTGGTGTATCCCAAGTCAACAGCCGCTTGCTCAACGCCACAGGCAGCTTCGTCATAGTCAGAGTTGGTTCCCCAGTACATCTGATTGGCAAGGACGAACACATCAAACGCCGTGCGGGTATTCCAGCCAGAGGTGTTGGCTATCAGGTAGAATGCGCGGTTGTAAACCCCGGAGCTGTAATGCACATCCATGCCGTTATAGTAGTCATCGGCATGGCCGATGGAGCTTCCATCCTGGGTGGGGTCTTCAAAATAACGCAAGGCTCCACTGGACTTGAAAATCTGGGCTCCAACCAGCCAGTCGTTGCTACCGGTCATGAAGTACTCGGCGGCTTCACCTGAAATATCAGAGAAGGCTTCGTTGATACCGCCCGGCTGACCACTGTAAACAAGATTCGAGTTCTGCTCGGTGAAACCGTGGCTGACCTCGTGTGCTGTTACATCCAGGCTGACTAATGGGTAGAAGGTGTTACGGCCATCCCCAAATGTCATTTGGCTGCCATCCCAGAAAGCGTTTTCGTAATTGTTGCCATAGTGCACACGTAAACGCAGCTTCTGGGTCAACGGTGAGGTGTTATACCAATCGTTGAACATATTGAAGACCACACCTCCAAAGAAGTGGGCATCGTTCAGCGGTGAGTAGGCGCCGTTGATTTCCTTGTAATCATTATAAGGGCAGGTGAACTGGTGAACGCTGCCGCCGCTGGTACCGTGGTTCAAATCCACAGTTTCCACGTTAGTGGTATCCATGCGGCAGTTGGCATCCACTTCCATAGAGGGGAAGTCAGTGCCGTATTCATAGCGGCCAGTCTTTTGGTTGCCACCAGGGCCCTGAGCATCCTGGAACGTAAGGCCGTCCCAGTGCTTGATTACTTCGCCAGTCATGGCGTCAATGAAGTAGAAGGGGCGCCTGGGTTCTTCGCCGTATTCAACCCAGTTCACCAGATAAGCGAGACGAGCCTCATCTTGCTCATTAATGTAAACAAACAGCTCTTTTTTCTGGTTCTTGGCTTCCAGCTTCAGAACTGGCAGGGATAACGCTCCCTGCATAATTCCTTGTTGGGCTCGTTGAGTAATCTGGTGGTTCATTGCGCGATCGAGGGCGTTATCACCGTCAATAGATGCGCGGACAGTCGGTACTTCGATTTCCAGTCCTGTCAGAACGTCGCCGTGAACTTCAGTAATTAAACCCTGGCCTGAACTGGTTACGGTCTGTCCCCAAACCGGTATGCCTTTATGTGTCTGCTGATAGCGGGCAACAGTTTTTCCGCTTCCGAGGGTCCGCTCACGGACTTTTACCAGAGCCATATCGGACCCTGCGGCAGCGGTTAGCGTCTGCGGCGAGAGCATATCCGGTGTAGCGGGGATGCGATCGGCAGCCTGGGCACTTATAGCCAAAGCTAAAGTGCAGGTAACTCCTATTAGATGTTTCATTGCTAGCTTTCCCTTTATAACTTTTTATATGAAACCGGACGTCCGGGCCGGGAGATACCCTTATGGGTTACTACAAAAAAATGGCTGGTCGGTACGGGCCGGTCTTTTAGTGCGGTAAGACAGCAGAAGATAACCAGACGTCAGAGGTGGGACCGCACATGCGGTAATGACGTACGCTTTCTCAAACCTGTTACCCGATTTTAACGGGCAACCTGAGATTACCTTGCGTACGCATAGTGGCAACAAAAAGGTGATGATAAACCTATATATTTGAATTGTTTTCGATATTTTTGCTCAGGTAGTCACAAATCAGCAATTAATATCCTGCCGGAGAAATCCGAAAGATACGCCTAATTATTCCTGCTGAATGAGTGGGGTGCCAGTTAAATATTATTTTTAAAAAAATAATGTGATCATTTTTAAGGTTAAACATTTAGAAGGAGGTACTCCCTCTCCCATGAGCTAATTACCCTGTTGAACTCCTCGTATTCATCGCGCTTAATTGCACTCCATGCTTTTACGAATTTCCTGCCAAACATTTCTGCTGCTTCTTCACACTCCAATAAAAGATTTAGGGCATGTTCTTGCGTGCGGGGTAGGGTGATGGGCTCCATGGAGCAGTCGCCCTGGTAAGGTGCGCTGGGTGCCACTTTATTGATCATCCCTAAATAGCCACAGGCGAGAGAGGCGGCAATGGCTAAATATGGATTGCAGTCAGCTCCTGGAAAGCGATTTTCCAGTCTTTTTCCTTGAGGGGAGCTGTCGGGAACTCGCAATCCAGTTGTGCGGTTGTCATAGCCCCAGTGCAGGCTGGTCGGTGCAGCCATTTCCGGAGTAAAACGTCTATAGGAGTTTACATTCGGGGCAAAAAAGCTGATAAATCCAGGTGTATATTTCTGCATGCCGCCAATAAAGTTTAAGAATGTTTCATTTTCTTTTTCATTTTTGTCAGTGAAAATATTTTTTCCGGTTTTTTCATTAATGACGCTTTGATGTAAGTGTAGTGCGCTGCCAGGCTCATCCTCCATCGGTTTCGCCATAAAGGTTGCATAAATTCCATGGCGCAGTGCAGTTTCCCTTACTGTCCGTTTAAAAGTGAAAACCTGGTCAGCGAGTCGTAAAGGGTCTCCATGCAGAAAATTTATCTCCATTTGCGCGGTGCCAGACTCATGGATAAGCGTGTCCACATCCAGGCCTTGTGCCTCACAGAAATCATACATATCCTCAATGATAGGTTCGTATTCGTTGGCCGCATCGATGCTATAAGATTGCCGGGTTTTTTCTGTGCGGCCAGAGCGACCAACGGGTGCGGAAAGTTTTTCATCCGGGTCTAAATTTCGTTTCACCAGGTAGAATTCCACTTCAGGGGCAACAATCGGCTTCCACCCTTTAGCTGAATATTTTTCTAGAACAAATTTGAGAATATTGCGTGTACTAATCGGATGGGGTCGACCATCGCGTGTATAGCAATCATGAATAATTTGAGCAGTGGGATCATTGGCCCAGGGGTTTAGGCGAACTGAATCGGGATCGGGTACCAAAAGCATATCCGTATCGGCCGGGTCTACCAGTTCGTTATGTTCATCGACGTAGTCGCCGGTCACAGTCTGAACCAGAATGCTTTCCGGAAGGCGGCTGTCCTGGGTGAGGAATTTGTCGGTTGGGGTGAACTTTCCTCTGGCATTGCCCGACATATCAGGTACCAGGCACTCCACCTCGGCGATTTGGTGCTCTGCAAGCCAGTTTGTAATCTTCCGCATCTTAGCCCCTTAGGTAAAATGACCTCTCCCTGTGGTGACTTCAGTATACGCTTGGGCGCCTGCTTGCGTTGTTGTGAGCGAGGGCTGGGGAAAGGGCGCTGCAGATTAATGTGTAGGGTTGACTATGATTGTGACAAAAAGCCTGAGTTAGTATTCAGGAGTGTGTTGTTGCTAATCTTATAAGTTAGTGCTTTTCGGGCGCTCTTATCAGCTCAGGGAATTATTTTAATGAAAGTGCTGAGTGGACATACAGAATCGTACTACGCTGCGAGTGCCAATATGGCTCTCGAATACCCCTTGCTAAATGGGGATATAGAGGCGGATGTCTGTGTGATTGGCGCTGGATACACCGGTCTATCTACGGCACTGCACTTGGCTGAGAGAGGCTATAAGGTTGCGGTGCTTGAAGCTGAGCGAATATCCTGGGGCGCTTCTGGGAGAAATGGTGGTCATGTTGGGGTGGGCCAACGCCGCTGCCAAAGTGATCTGGAGGAAATGTTTGGCGCCGATATTGCGGCCCGGCTCTGGAAGTTCAGTATCGAGGCGGTGCAACTAGTTGAGCGGTTAATTGTTAAGCATAATATCCCCTGTGATCTCAAACGCGGCATTATGCACCTGGCAGCCAAGCCCAGTCATGATAACTATCTGCGTAAGGAAGCGGAGCTGTTGCGGGATCGCTATGGCTACCAGGGGGTGCGATACGCGGATGAGCAGGAAGTACAGGAGCTGGTTGGCTCCACGCGTTATCTCGGAGCTCAAATTGATAGCGATTCGTTGCACCTGCACCCACTAAACTATGCACTGGGGTTGGCAGCGGCCTGTGTTGGGATGGGGGTAAAACTTTTTGAACACAGCAGAGTGCTGCGTTATCGAGGTGGAAGTCCCTGTGAGATCGTAACTGCCAAGGGGCGAGTCAGGTCACGCAATGTGGTGCTGGCTTGTAATGCTTACTTAGGTAAACTCGAACCGCGCATGGCAGGCAAGATAATGCCTATCAATAACTTTGTAATCGCCACCGAGCCTTTGCCCGATTCACAGGCACAAGAGTTGATTGCCAACGATCACGCGGTACAGGACACGCTTTTTGTTATCAATTACTGGAAGCTCTCAGGCGATAACCGCTTGATCTTTGGCGGTGGTGAGAATTACACGACTCGCTTCCCAGCTGATATTCGCAAGTTTGTGCGTAAAAACATGCTGAAGGTATATCCGCAGCTGGAGAGGACTCACATTGAGTATGGCTGGGGAGGGGCTTTGGCAATTACTTTGAACCGCATGCCACACATGGGCAGGCTGGAACCCCATATTTATTACAGTCAGGGGTATTCCGGGCATGGGGTCCCCACGGCTACGTTTGCAGGTAAGGTCCTTGCTGAGGCAATTGCTGGGATCGAAGAGCGCTTCGATATTATGGCCAGGATACCAACAGATACCTTTCCTGGCGGCACCCTGTTACGTTGGCCGGGGCTTGTGTTGGGTATGTTCTATCACAGTATGATGGATAGGTTTGGGCGGTAGTTGCTACCTCGGCATTTCGGAGCCTTGTCTTGCCACCAGCGAGGATGACCAGGACAATTATCTCCTTGGTGGATATCTCTATAGTCTTCTGCTCGTGAAATGCCCCTGTATACATCTCGACTCCCGAAGAGATCGGTCTATGTCTCTAACTCTGGCTGTGCTTGTAATGGGGGTTTCCGTAGGCTCTCCCTAGCATTGTTTTTTTCAATAATCATGAGACACTCCATTGCAGGCTTAAGTTATGCGGGATGGAGCTCAATCCTATGAGTTGGATTGGCGGCGCGGCGGGCTGTTTATCGGTCATTTGGTGGAAATTTATCAGCGTATAGAGGCTGCATGCCCACCGAATGAGTTGAACGGTCTTCTAAAGTTTGTTTTGGAAGTTAGCGATGCCCAATTGCTGGTGGCGAGCCAAGAGGTATGTCTAAGTGTACTCTGGAAGATTTACGGCGGGTGCTGGGTGCCCTGCTGGAAAAGTGGTATGGCAACAAAAGGCCCGCTGGGCATGAGTATGTGGAGGGGCCTTGATGGATGCTCGACCCGATAAGTTGGTAATTGCAATTTCTTCGCGTGCATTGTTTAACCTGGGTGAGAGCCACCAGGTATTTGAGGAGCAGGGGTTGCAAGCCTTTTCCCGTTACCAGATTGACCGGGAGAACGATGTGCTGGATAAGGGAGACGCTTTTCCTCTTGTTGAGAAGTTTTTAAAGATTAATGAGCTGCTAGAGGGAGAGCCCCGGGTTGAAGTGATATTACTTTCCCGCAACAGTGCTGATACCGGCTTGAGGGTGTTTAACTCCATCGAGCACTATGGTTTGGATATTACCCGTGCAGCTTTTTGTAATGGCGAGAGCCCTTACCGCTATATCGGCCCCTTTGGCTGTAATCTGTTTCTGTCTACAGATGGGCTGGATGTCCAGCGTGCACTGGAGCAGGGGGTGGCTGCGGCTACCTTGGTGGCAGGTGGGAGTCGCGAGTATCGGGATGACGTGCTGCGTTTTGCATTTGATGGCGACGCCGTTATTTTTTCTGATGAGGCTGAGAGAATTTATAAGCGCGATGGCCTTGCCGCTTTTGCGAAGGCGGAGCGGGCTTCAGCCCAGGAACCACTTGGCGGGGGTCCATTTAAAGGGTTCCTTGAGGCCCTGCAAAAGCTCCAGTCGGAATTCGGCCTGGATTCCTGTCCTATTCGTACTGCCTTGGTTACTGCGCGATCTGCGCCGGCTCATGAGCGAGTGATTCGCACCCTGCGGGCCTGGAATATTCGTGTAGATGAGTCGGTGTTTCTGGGTGGGTTGCCAAAAGGCGAGTTCCTGCGTGCTTTTGGGGCCGATGTCTTTTTTGATGATCAGCCGACACATTGTGCCTCAGCCGCGGAGCATGTTGCCACGGGACATGTGCCCCACGGTATTGCCAATGCTGAAGCCTGATCAAAGAATCCCGCCAGAATGGGATTTATCTCTCAAAGTCGATTGACACTAGCTCCTCTTCACCGGATATTCATCTGTCTGTTGGCCCGGGCTCTAATTCGCTGCTATTCTTTTCGCGCATAACTCAATGTGTTTTTTATAACAAACAATTTATCTGTCAGGGTTGCGCTCGTTCTGGGGCGGGGTGATTGATAGTAAGGGAGGACCTATGAAGCTGCAGCAGTTGCGATATATCTGGGAAGTGGCGCATCACGATCTCAACGTTTCTGCTACTGCGCAGAGTCTCTACACTTCTCAGCCGGGTATCAGTAAACAGATCCGCTTGCTTGAAGATGAGTTAGGTGTCGAAATCTTCGCTCGCAGCGGCAAGCACCTTACAAGGGTCACCCCTGCTGGTGAGGCAATTCTTAAGACGGCCGGCGAAATCATGCGCAAGGTTGAGAATATCAAGCAGGTTGCGCAAGAGTTTAGTAATGACAAGAAGGGCAGTCTGTCTGTTGCCACCACTCACACCCAGGCTCGCTATGCATTGCCCCCGGTTATCAAGCTGTTTATTTCCCGTTATCCGGAAGTGTCCCTCCATATGCATCAGGGCACTCCAATGCAAATTTCAGAAATGGCAGCGGATGGCACTGCGGATTTTGCAATTGCCACTGAAGCGTTGGAATTGTTCAGTGATTTAGTGATGATGCCGGTTTATCGCTGGAATCGCTGTGTACTGGTGCCGAAAGACCACCCCCTGTGCCAGGCCAGCAAACTGGATCTTGAGGAGGTTGCAAAGTACCCAATAGTGACTTATGTATTCGGCTTCACTGGTCGTTCAAAACTAGATGAGGCCTTTCTGGAAAAAGGACTGTCACCGAAAGTCGTATTTACTGCTGCTGATGCGGATGTGATCAAGACCTATGTGCGCCTTGGCTTGGGGATTGGTATTGTGGCGGATATGGCAGTGGATGGAGAGGATGAGGATCTGGTAGCGCTGGATGCCAGCAATTTGTTTGAACCCAGCGTGACAAAGATTGGTTTCCGAAAAGGAATTTTTCTACGCGGTTTTATGTATGAATTTATCCAGCAATTTGCCCCGCATCTAACCCGTGAGCTGGTTGATCAAGCGGCACATGCTGGGAGTCGTGCAGAGGTTGATGCGCTGTTTTCTGGCATGGAACTGCCAGTTTACTAGTCCAGCTATTTAAGAGGCCATGCTTTAAAGGTAGAGGCTAGGAGGCCTCTACCTGAATCATTGGTTGCAGTACTTCTTTGGCGAACTTGAAATAAACGGTATAAATCACCGCTTCCTGGCCTTCCCGCTCAACGACAAAAAAGGGTGCGCGCTCTACTTTGTATTGCTGGGCGATTTTTATTCCGGCGCTCTGTGGGTCGCGCACATCGGCTATCAGCGTCTGGTCGATAAACTTGAGCTGATCATTTCCCTCCAGCTTTTCCTGCACGTCGCGGCACTTGGCGCAGGGAGAGCCATCGGCGAGTACTTTTTTGACCAGTGTGATCTTCACAATAAATTCCTTGATCCGTTATAAGCACCGAAATTGGAGCTATTAACCACGAATTTATCAGAAGGTCTAATAACATTGAAATATCGATCCAGGATAGGGCTATAACCAAAAACTGTAGTCTCACTACAGGAATTGGTGCCAAACGCGGAATTGTCAGCTTCCCATAATCCTATTAGCGTAAAAACTGCTCAGTGGTATCTAAAAGCAGGCGCACCTTGGCTAAGCATTCGCGATGTTCTGCCGCAGGATCCGAGTCTGCGACAATGCCACCGCCCGCTGCGCAGGTTATGCGCCCATTGCTAGCACTGAAAGTGCGGATAGCAATATTGGTGTCAGCTCGGCCACAGCTACTGACGTAGCCGATGCTACCGCAATAAATGCCACGGGGACTGGACTCAAGCTCGCGGATGACTTCCATCGAGCGCCTTTTAGGTGCTCCGGTAATCGAGCCTCCAGGGAAGCAAGCTGCGAGGAGGTCACTGTAAGCAGAGTCCTCTGGCATCTCGCCGGTAACAACACTAACGAGGTGGTGAACATTCGCGAAGCTGGCTAGCTGAAACAACTCTGGTACACGCACACTGCCTTTACGACACAACTTACTAAAATCATTGCGGAGTAGATCTACGATCATTAGGTTCTCGGCGCGATCCTTGGGGCTCCTCTGCAGGGTGAAGGCTGCTCTCTGGTCCGCTAGCGGGTCGGCAACCCGGGCAGCAGTGCCTTTGATTGGTTCTGTGCGCAAGCTGTCGCCATCTGCGCGGATAAAACGCTCCGGCGACATGCTCAGTAGGCTTCCCTGAGCTAGTTCCATATAGGCAGAAAAGGGACCCGCGACCCGTGTGCGTAGGGCCAGGTAGGCACTGAAGGGGTCGCCTTCATAGGGGGCGCAAAACCTTTGCGTGAAGTTTGCCTGGTAGACATCTCCTGCGGCGATATATTCGAGAATGCGTTCAATCCGAGCGCGATATTCCTCAGCGCTGAACTCATGTTCAAATGGGGCCAGCAGGCGGAACTCCGCCGTGTTCAAAGGCTTTTCCCAGGTTATCGAGTTAAAACGCTCGGTCAATTCTTGCACTTGTCGAGGTGGGCAGGCTGGGTGGAATACCAGGTGGCAGCTGCCTAATTGGTGGTCTGCGATATAAGCCCAGCCATAGAGACCAAAAAAGCCTGCCGGTAAATCGGTAGGGCGGGTGTCCGATGGAAGATAGTTGCCCTCTACCCCAAGTTCATATCCCGCATAGCCGATCACTCCGCCGCAAAAAGGCAATTGCGAGTCCCGCTCCTGTGGGCACAGCTCGCAGGTCAAGTCATCCAGCTGTGAAAAGGGGGCTGGGCTATTTGCATGCAACTCGAGGGTGCTGAGGGGGTCGGCGCTGATGATGTCATAGCGGCCTCCACCAATGGGTCGGCCACTGTCGAGCCATACCGGTGCGGGTAGGTCGGCCACTGCGGCAAAGGCCGCTGCTGTGTTCAGGGAATAGGGCAGGGAGACAATTTGCATATCAAAACATGGCTGTCCGGAAGACGGCGCACACTACACATTTTGTGGCGGCGTGAAAAGTCCGCGTGGTTCTTTAGTCAATTCTGCGTTCGATACCGGCTTGTGACATTAAGCGCGTCGCAAGCTCCTCCACTGAAAGCTGTGTGGCATTGAGAAAAGGCACTTGTGCCCTTCGCAACATCTGCTCCACTTGGCGCACTTCGAATTCACATTGCTCCTTAGAAGCGTAGCGGCTATTGGCGCGTCTTTCCTGCCTAATTTGCATCAGGCGCTTGGGATCTATGGTCAGACCAAATAACTTGCGGCGATAAGGGCGCAAAATCTTTGGCAGTGTGGTGGAGTCCATGTCCTCCTCGGTAATGGGGTAGTTGGCAGCACGTAGCCCAAACTGCAGTGCCAGGTACAAGCAGGTGGGCGTTTTGCCGGACCGGGATACGCCGAGCAGTATCACGTCAGCCTGCTCAAACTCACTAACCCTGCGTCCATCATCGTTGTCGATAGCAAAGTGCACCGCATCAATGCGCTCACTATAGCGGCGGTTGTCGGCAATGCCGTGGGAGACATTGACGGTCTGTGCCGGGTCTCTACCGAACAGGTTGGCTAATGGTGTCAGGTAGTTTTCGAAAACATCCAGCATCAAGGCGGGACTTTGGTGTAACTGATCGCGGATCTGGTCAGAAACGATACTGGTAATAATGATCGGTTGGAGGCCCGATTCTTTAGCAGCTTTTTCAATCCGCTGAAGTGCTAGCTGTACCTTCTCGTTAGAGTCGATATAAGGCAGGGTTACCTGTTCCACATGCTGGTCCTGGAACTGGGCCAGAAGGCTGTGACCGATAGCTTCCACAGTGAGACCGGTTCCGTCGGAAATGAAAAAAGCGGTGCGCTTGTCTTTTGCCATGATTCTTCTCTATCTGTTGGCAGGTTGCCGGGCGGCGAAAAGGCGCCCAGTATAAAAGGGGTGGGACAAAAGGTCTTTTATTCCGTGATACTGAAATTTTTGTAGAAAATTTACAACATTTTCAACGTATTTTACGGGCTATTTTTTACAAGACTCATCCTTATAATCAGCGCCCACTAATACCTGATTTCAGAGGGGCTTCACTTGACGAACTTCACCATCGACTTCGCAAAACTGGGTATGGACGATGTCGACAAGGTCGGCGGTAAAAACGCATCACTCGGTGAGATGATCTCTTCACTTGCCGGTGCCGGCGTGAGTGTACCGGGCGGCTTTGCAACTACCGCGGAGGCCTTCCAGGCTTTCCTCGCCCACGAACAGTTAGAGCAGCGAATCGCCGAGCGTTTGAAAGGGCTGGACGTTGGTGATGTTGTGGAACTGGCGAAGGCCGGCGACGAAATTCGGAACTGGATTCTGCAAACGCCATTCCCCGCTCAGCTTGAAAAAGAGATTCGTGATGGATACGAGGCTTTGGGCGGTGGTGAGACGGCTGTCGCTGTGCGCTCCTCCGCAACAGCAGAAGACTTGCCGGATGCCTCTTTCGCAGGCCAGCAGGAGACTTTCCTAAACATCCGCGGAGTTGATGCGGTTTTGCAGGCGGTTAAGGAAGTTTTTGCTTCTCTCTATAACGATCGCGCTATTGCTTACCGGGTACATACGGGTTATGCGGATGTGGGGGTAGCCCTGTCTGCTGGTATTCAGCACATGGTGCGCAGTGAAACTGGTGCTGCCGGTGTAATGTTTACCCTGGATACAGAGAGCGGTTTCCGCGATGTAATCTTTATCACTGCTGCCTTCGGTTTGGGCGAGACAGTGGTGCAGGGTGCGGTAAACCCTGATGAATTTTATCTGTACAAGCCTGCCTTGGATACTGGTCGCCCTGCGATTTTGCGCCGCAACCGCGGTAGTAAAGCAATCAAGATGGTATACGACCAAAGTGGTGAGTGCGGCCGTTCTGTTAAAACTGTTGAGGTGGCAGAAGAAGATCGCCAGCGTTTTGCTCTGAATGATGAAGAGTTGACCAGCCTGGCTGTGCAAGCTCGCAAGATTGAAGAGCACTATGGTCGGCCGATGGATATCGAGTGGGCCAAAGACGGTGACACCGGTGAGTTGTTTATTGTTCAGGCTCGTCCAGAGACAGTTCGTTCTCGCGATCAGGGTACCAGTATTGAGCGTTACAGCCTGCAGGAGCGTGGAGAGGTATTGTGTGAGGGCCGCGCGATTGGCCAGCGCATTGGCGCCGGCCGGGTGCGTAAGCTGAAGTCTGTTGAAGATATGGCGGCGATGCAGGATGGTGAAGTCCTGGTGACGGATATGACCGATCCAGACTGGGAGCCAGTGCTGAAGAAGGCCAGTGCGATCGTTACCAATCGTGGCGGCCGTACCTGTCACGCGGCCATTATTGCTCGTGAGCTGGGTATTCCCGCGGTGGTCGGCTGTGGCAATGCTACCGAGCTGCTGGAAAGCGGCACTCCGGTGACCGTATCCTGTGCTGAGGGGGATACTGGTTTCGTTATGTCTGGAGAGCTGGATTTCCAGCGTGAGGAAACTGAAGTTTCCGAAATGCCGGATCTGCCATTTAAGATTATGCTCAATGTAGGCAACCCGGATCGCGCATTTGCTTTCAGCCACCTGCCCAATCAGGGCGTAGGTCTTGCACGCTTAGAGTTCATCCTCAACCGCATGATCGGCATTCACCCAAAAGCTCTGCTGGAGCTGGACAGCCTGCCGGAGGACCTGCAACAGAATATCCGTGAGCGCATTGGTGGCTATGCTTCTCCTGAAGACTTTATTGTTGAGAAGCTGGTTGAAGGTATCGCCACCTTGGCCGCTGCTTTCGCGCCTAACCGTGTCATTGTGCGTTTGTCAGATTTTAAATCCAATGAATACGCACACCTGGTTGGCGGCCAGTTGTATGAGCCTAGTGAAGAAAATCCGATGCTTGGCTTCCGCGGTGCTGCCCGTTATCGCTCTGAAGATTTCCGCCAATGCTTCGCTCTCGAATGTCGCGCATTGAAAAAAGTACGCGATGAGATGGGGCTGACCAATGTTGAAATTATGGTGCCCTTCGTACGTACACCGGAAGAGGCTGAGGAAGTTGTTGGCCTGCTTGCAGAGAATGGCCTGCGCCGCGGGGAAGGTGGACTCAAAGTCATTATGATGTGTGAGCTGCCTTCAAATGCCCTGCTGGCTGAGGAGTTCCTGCAGCATTTCGATGGTTTCTCTATCGGTTCAAATGACCTGACTCAGCTCACCTTGGGACTGGACCGAGACTCCGGCCTGGTGGCTGATCTATTCGATGAGCGCAATCCGGCAGTAAAGGCTCTGCTGTCCCGCGCTATCCAGGCTTGTAAGAAAGCCGGCAAATATGTGGGCATTTGCGGTCAGGGCCCTTCTGACCACAAAGACTTTGCCCGCTGGTTGATGGATGAAGGGATAGACAGTGTTTCCCTCAACCCGGATACCGCTGTAGATACCTGGCTATTCCTGGCGAACGAGGAAGCCTAATTTCCTCGCCGATGCGGCCCTTATTGGGCCGCTTTTCTATTTTTCAGTCTAAAACCTGGCTAAAATTTTTTTGCACAAACGCAAAGCGCCCCTGGCCAAAAATTAGGCTTCTGTTGCTGCTTCTCTCGATATCCTCGAAATTTGTCCTGTATTCTTTGTGTGAGACTTGCAGATCACACGCTACCTAAAAAATTCAAACCTCTATGCTTTTTCACCCAGAGAATTATTCATTCTAAGGCTTTGTATTTACCTCAATAGAATCGGAAGAGTCCTGAGGCAGCGCGTTAACCGGAAAAATTCGCGTATTTTGCTTTAGCACTGATTCACCAAATTGGGGATTATCCCCGGGTTGAGCTTGAAAGTGGATTCGGTTGGGCTGTTTCCCTTTCCATCCACTTCAGCAAAGCAGATAAAGTTGTTGAGGTGAGCTATGCAGTTAAGCAGACAATTAAAGATCCCCATTTTGCACATCTTCCTGATGTTATGTCTTTTGACATTGTTGGCGGTGCCCCCTGCAATAGCGAAGCCACGTGGTGGTAACTGGTTTGATGACCGAGCTGCCGCGAGGGGAGGAAGCCCGTCAATCAGGATTGATTTAAGTGAACAGCGAGCTTACTTGTACAAAGGTGGCAAGTTAGTAGGGGTATCCAGGATATCCTCAGGTAAACGCGGTTATAGCACACGCCCTGGACACTTCCGCGTTCTTTCCAAGCACCCCTATCACCGATCTTCGATTTACGGTAGTTATGTCGACAGGCGCTCGGGCCGCGTAGTGCGGTCTAATGTTAATACCCGTAAGCATCGTCGTCCTGCAGGTACTGTGTATCGTGGGGCCAGAATGAATAATTATATTCGTTTTAATGGTGGAATCGGCTTGCACGCCTCAGGCAGTGTACCCAGATACCCGGCATCCCATGGCTGTGTGCGTATGCCCCCGCATATGGCGAGAAAGTTTTATCGGCATGTGCGTGTTGGTACTCCGGTTAGGGTAACCCACTAGATGAATTTGTAACAGCGAAGGCTTGGCCGGGTATTATCAACAGTGGTGATACCCGGTATTTTTTTGTTTCCCTGCCAGCATTGCCCCAGTATCGCTATCATTCCTCTTTTCCCAATAACTGTGAGATAGCTGATGCCAATTTCTACTCCTGATCTGTGCGATGCCCATGGCGACGAGGTGCGAGTGGTTGAGCCGATGTTTGTAAATTACGGAGGCCGAGAGCGTTTCGGTGGAAAAATTGTAACCATTAAGTGTTTCGAGGATAACTCATTGGTGCGTGAACTGGTGACGGAGCCGGGCCAGGGAAAAGTATTGGTGGTGGATGCGGGAGGTTCTATGCGTAGAGCCTGTTTGGGGGATATGTTGGCAGAGAAGGCCGTGGCAAATGGCTGGGAAGGGATAGTGATGTATGGGTGTATCCGAGATGTCGATGAAATATCTGCGTTGGACCTGGGTGTTCAGGCCCTGGGAACCCACCCGATGAAAACTGAAAAGAAAGGTATTGGCGAAAGAGATCTTGCAGTTACTTTTGGCGGCGCTACCTTCCACCCTGGAGAATATCTCTATGCTGATAATAACGGCATTATCATTGCCGGTAAGTCACTAACCTGAAGTCAGATTCTCTGATTGAGCAAGTTACACAGCGGCGTTATAGGCAACGATTGGCGATATGTGTAGCCCTTTTTCTGTGGGAAAGGCAATTGCCTGCACTGGAGAGCGTGTCCTAGCGACTATCGGCCTGGTCTGCATGGAGTTTTGGGGGAATACGAGCCCTACACTGATAGGTGTTGTTGTCACAATAACTTCCATAAGAACTTCCTAAATCTACTTTTTGTTATCGGTCTTTGGCGCACAAATATATATCCTTTTGGTGAACTTTTTTTTCGCGGAACTTGTTGAATTGTTTGTTTGCCAGGGTTGCTCACCCCGTTTAGAGCGACTGAAGGATAGGTAGACTTTCCTGAACAATGGTGTCAGCTGGCGCATATCTTTACCTCCCTGCTTTCAACGTTCTCCGGCGGGTCATCCATTTCCTCAGGGCGTGGCTCCCCAGCGGAAAACGTCACCTATCATTGTGCTTTGGTAATCCTCGATATCCCGTTGGAAATGGCAGGGTATTTCGCCGTTACTGCCAGTATGGAAGGTAAAAATGAGTGAATGGCGTAAGAAGTTCTTTACCAGGCCTCTTCTCAAAGTCATTAAGCGGGTTCTTCCGCCAATTTCCGAGACTGAGCGCGAGGCGATGGAAGCCGGTGAGGTTTGGTGGGATGCCGAACTTTTATCGGGAAAGCCTGATTGGAAGCAGCTGCTGGACATGGGGCCGCCAGAGCTGAGTGAGGAAGAGAAGGCATTCCTGGATGGCCCCACAGAAGAACTCTGCCAAATGGTAAATGACTGGCAGATCAGCTTTGTCGATCACAATATCCCGGAGCATGTTTGGGACTTCCTTAGAAAAAATCGCTTTTTTGGCATTATCATTCCCAAGAAATACGGTGGTCTTGGGTTCTCCCCCACAGCACATGCCGAGATAGTCACCAAAATTTCCACCCGCAGCAATTGTGTGGGAGTGACGGTGATGGTGCCAAATTCCCTGGGCCCGGGAGAATTACTGTTATCCCATGGTACTCAGGAACAGAAAGACTATTATCTGCCTCGACTTGCGGACGGGACAGATATCCCATGTTTCGCCTTGACCAGCCCCCAGGCAGGCTCAGATGCTGCAGCCATGGTTGACCGGGGTGAGGTTTGTTATGGGGAGTATAAGGGCGAGAAAGTCCTCGGCATGCGTGTGAACTGGCACAAGCGGTATATTACCTTGGGACCGGTAGCCACGGTATTGGGACTAGCTTTCAAACTCTACGATCCAGAGCACATTTTGGGAGACAAGGAAGCGCTGGGAATTACCGTTGCACTAGTACCCACCGATACTCCCGGAATCACAATTGGACAGCGTCATTTACCAGCCATGCAATCTTTCCAGAACGGACCTAATTGGGGAAAGGATGTTTTTATTCCCATGGATTGGATTATTGGTGGCGAGGAAAATGTCGGGAAGGGTTGGGAAATGCTGATGAGTGCCCTGGCTGCAGGGCGCGGTATTTCTTTACCCTCACTGTCTACTGGCGGGGCCAAGATGGCGGCGCGTACCACAGGTGCCTATGCGCGTATTAGAGAACAGTTCAATGTGCCAGTTGGGCGTTTTGAAGGAGTACAGCGACGCCTGGCAGAGATTGCTTCTATCGCCTTCGTGCTCGATAGTGCCCATAAAACCACAACCCGAGCCCTTGACCATGGACGAAAGCCAGCGGTAATTACAGCCATAATGAAGGCTAATGCCACCTCTGGATTGCGTCATGCAGTTAATGATGCAATGGATATCCATGCTGGCAAGGCGATAATGGATGGCCCCCTGAATTACCTGGGGAATGCCTACCGTGCCGTACCGGTAGCGATCACTGTAGAGGGTGCAAATCTACTGACCCGCAGCCTGATGATTTTTGGTCAGGGTGCAGTTCGTTGTCACCCCTACTTACTGGATGAAATGTTAGCGGCGGAGAATCCAGATGAAGAAGAGGGCTTGGACCAGCTGGATAAGTTATTGCCCAAGCATATGTGGTTCCAGGTAAAGACTCTGTTACGAGGGTTTTTCCATGGCTGGACAGTAGGGCTTTTCGCCAGCAGTCCTCGCAATGTCGGCGGGGCAGCAAAATACTATCGACAATTGAATCGCTATTCGGCAGTGCTCACTTTAGTAACAGAAATTTCTTTGATGAGCCTGGGTGGAGAGTTGAAAAGAAAAGAACTGATTTCCTCGCGCTTGGGAGATGTTCTCAGCCAGCTCTATTTACTCAGCTGCACTTTGAAGCGCTTCTACGACGACGGAAACCCCAAGGATGATTTACCCCTGTTGGAATACTCCATGCGTGATGGACTACACAAGATAGAGGTGAATCTTCTTGAAGTTTTTCAGAATTTTCCTCGACCATTCCTCGGCCAGGTGATGCATTTTCTAACCATGCCCTGGGGACACAGTGTACATACCGCATCAGATCGCCAGGCTCATGCTTGCGCGGAATTATTGCTGACTCCCTCTAAAACCCGGGATCGTCTCACTAGAGGTGTATTCCTGGGCAACCCTGGTGATGGGGTGGATATTGTCGAGCAGGCATTTATAAAAGTTTGCGCGTCAGAGAGAGCTAGGGAAAAGCTCAAGAAAGGGGGAGTGCGTACCCTGAGCCGTGAGAGTGTGGATGAGGGCTTGCAGCGTAATTTGATTAGTGATGAAGAGGCTGATGCTTTGCGTGATGCTGCTGATGCCGTGGATAAGGCAATCCAGGTCGACCACTTTGAGCATTTGGGGGAGGAGTCTGGAAAGATAGAATAACGCTACGTGGAACAAAAAAAGTCCATGGAAGGCTCTTCCAAAGAGGCTCCAAGACGCTTCGCCAGTGTCGAGGAGTGTATTGATGCTCTGTTGGCAAAAGTTGGCAAGAAGGTTGTACTGGGTTTACCTCTTGGACTTGGTAAGGCCAACCATTTTGCCAACGCTCTTTATGCCCGCGCTGTTGCCGATCCCTCAATTTCCCTGACCATATTTACGGCTCTCACACTGGAACGGCCTCAGGGGGACAGCGATATCAGTCGTCGTTTTATCCAGCCATTACTGGATCGTTTATACAGTAGTTACCAGGACCTGGGGTATGTCTCACCACGCAGAAAGGAACATCTACCAAAAAATATTAATGTTATTGAATTCTTTATGGAGCCAGGTGCACTGTTGGGAAATCACTATGCCCAGCGACATTATGTAAGTGCGAATTACACCCAGGTGCCTGAAGATCTTCTGCGCTTTGGAGTGAATGTTATTGCCCAGATGGTGGCACCGATGGAGGGGGGAGGGCGTTACAGCTTGAGCTGTAATCCCGATTTGACTTTACCTTTGTTGAAACTGACAGCCAATCGGAAAGATCATCGGTTGTTCTTAGTGGGGGAGGTCAATCCGCAGCTGCCTTATATGACCGGTAGCAGTGAATTGGAAGAGAGTGAGTTTGACCTGCTGCTAGAAGGAGAGGTTTTTGATACCCCTTTATTCGCGGCCCCGGCTATCCCGGTCAGCTTTACCGAATACAGTATCGCATTCCATATTGCTAGCATGGTCGCCGATGGAGGAACCTTGCAAGTGGGTATTGGGGCTTTGGGAGATGCGGTCTGCCATGCACTGCGTTTGCGGCATAAAGAAAATGCCCATTACAGAAGTATCATTGAAAAGCTGGTTGATCGTGAATCACTCCATTACCGGAAAGATCTTCCGCTGCTTTTGGAAAGTTTTAAGCAGGGTTTGTATGGCGCAAGTGAAATGGTGCCCCATGGTTTTCTGCACTTGCGCAGGGCGGGGGTTTTGTCCCGGGAGGTTTATCAGGATGCTGGGCTGCAACAGTTGTTGGATGGGGATGAAATCACCCATACCGTAAATGAGGAAACCTTGCTCGGATTGAAGAATGCAGGTCGTATCAGTTGTCCTCTCACTCCCGAAGATACAGAATTCTTACAACGCTTTGGTATAGTCGACCCCAGCTACAGTTGGCGCGGGCACAAGCTATTAACGCCTGACGGTGAGGAAGAAGAGTGTGACCTGCACAGCGAGCATGGCCGCAGACGTCTGATTGGCAGCTGCCTGAATAAGAAACTGCGCGGCGGGATCTGGTTGCATGGAGGTTTCTACTTGGGGCCGGAATTAATGTATCGGGAGCTGCGGGATCTTTCTCCTGATGAGCGCGCGGGAATTGATATGACCGCCATTGACTTCACCAATGATCTGCAGTCCCAGGGAGAACTGAAGCGCGCCCAACGTAAACAGGCTCGCTTTATCAATTCCGCCATGATGGTCACGCTGGGGGGCGCAGTGGTTTCAGATGCGCTGGTGGACAACCAGGTCGTCAGTGGCGTGGGTGGCCAGTACAATTTTGTTGCTCAGGCATTTGCGTTGCCGGGAGCACGCTCGGTGATTGCATTACCCAGCACTCGTGTGCGCGGTGGTATATGCGAGAGCAATATTGTATGGGAGTACCCCCATGCCACTATTCCCCGGCACCTTCGCGATGTAGTGGTTACTGAATATGGCGCAGTGGACCTGCGCGGAAAAACCGATCGGGACGTAATGGTTTCCATGCTGAGTATTTGTGATAGCCGTTTCCAGGCAGTATTGTTGGAGCAGGCAAAATTCGCCGGCAAAATCGAAAAGAGTTTTGTCATCCCGCAGTCTTTTAATAACAACACCCCGGAACATATCACTGAAATTTTCTCCGTCGAAAGCACACTGGCGATATTGCCTTATTATCCCCTGGGTACAGATTTCACTGATGAGGAGGCCCTGCTTGCAGTCTCATTGCAGCAGTTGCGTGCGGCGGATCGCAGCTGGTGGCGAATGCTGATGGCAGTGATCCAGGGACGTAAAGTGTGGCATGACAAGTCGACAGGCACTGAGTGGTTACAGCGTTGTTTGGCGCGAATGGGTTACGATCATACCGAAACTTACGAGCACCGCCTGGAAGCTTACATTGTTGCCGCTGCATTACGGAATCACATCGACAGGCGCCGCCCACTGCGTTGGGAGTAAGTCGTTGCCTGCTTAGTATTGTTTTTAACCCTGATAATCACGTTGTTGCGCCTGAATTGCCGTGAGTGCGATGGTGTAGACAATATCGTCGACCAGGGCACCGCGGGATAAATCATTCACCGGTTTGCGCAACCCCTGCAGCATGGGGCCAATACTGACCAAGTCCGCACTGCGCTGCACAGCTTTATAGGTTGTGTTGCCTGTATTCAAGTCGGGAAAAATAAATACCGTTGCACGTCCAGCAACAGGGCTATGTGGTGCTTTCTGAGCGGCTACATTTTCGGTAACGGCCGCATCGTATTGTAGGGGGCCATCGATGATCAGCTTGGGCCTTTTGCGTTTGGCAATTTCGGTTGCTTCGCGAACCTTGTCTACATCTGAGCCACTGCCTGAGGTTCCTGTAGAGTAGCTGATCATGGCCACACGAGGCTCTACGCCAAATGCTTTCGCTGAATCGGCGGACTGAATAGCAATCGCTGCCAGTTGCTCTGCGTTTGGGTCGGGGTTAATCGCGCAGTCCCCATAAACCAAAACTTGTTCGGGCAGCAGCATAAAAAATATAGAGGAAACCAGCTCTTCACCCGGTGCGGCTTTTATTAGCTGCAGAGCGGGACGGATGGTATTGGCGGTGGTGTGAATAGCCCCGGATACCAGTCCATCGACCTCATCCAGAGCCAGCATCATAGTGCCGAGTACTACATTGTCATGGAGCTGCTCCTTTGCGACCACTTCTGTCAGGCCCTTGCTCCTACGCAATTCCACCATGGGCTCAATATAATTGTCACGCACAGTTTCCGGATCGGTAATGTGAATTTTGTCAGAGAGTGTTAGACCTTGCTGCTCTGCGACCCTGGCAATGGTTTTTGTATTGCCGAGCAGAATAGGTTCGGCAATATCGCGCTCGGTGCAAATCAATGCTGCCCTGATGGTGCGTGGCTCTTCACCTTCGGGAAGTACAATACGCTTTTTTTTTCGGCGGGCCAGTTCCGTCAGATGATATCGGAAGGCTGGAGGGGAAAGTCTCCGGGGGCGGTTGGAAACCTGGCTCAAAGAATTCACCCAGTTTTCATCCAGGTGACTGGCAAAAAAATCTTGCACCCGGTTCACCCGCTCACGGTCATCTGCCGGTGTACGCAGGTTGAAGGTCTGTAAGTCCACTACAGTGCGCCAAGTATTGCCACTTACCAGCATTACTGGCAGGCCGGTCTCCATTGCTGGTGTGCAGAGTTTATGGACTTCACGATCCAGCCGATAACCCCCAGTTAGCAGCAGGCATCCGATTTTTACCCCGTTCATAGCTGCCAAGCAGGCCGCGGTGACTACATCAGGTCTATCGGCAGAAGTAACTAACAAAGCCCCGGGCTGAAATCGCCTGAGCATATTGGGGAGTGAACGGGAGCAGAAAGTTACATTGTGTAATCTCCGGGTCTCCAATTCTCCCCGGTTGATAAGTTGAGCATCGAAATGCCGCACCAGATCTAATGCGCGGGGAGCCAGAAGATCTGCATTCCAGGGTATACAGCCGACAATACGTAGAGGGGTTTGCCGGTAGAGGGATTCCCTGGTGATTGTGACTTTGTTTTCTGCGGGATCTTCACGTCCGGCACGCATACCTGCCGGTTGAGCACCGGGAGTATCAGTTTGCTCTTCAGGGGCTCCAACCTTATTGATAATGCAGCCCACTACACGGTTGGATTTTTCTCCGCCGAAGGAGTGAACAGCGAACTGTAACCGCTCTCGCAATTGCCTGATATCTCCACCATGAGGGCAGGCTACCAGTACTACTTCCGCATCCAGTGTCTTGGCAATCTGGTAATTGAGTTGGTTGGCAAACTGATTTTCACTGCTGGGTAGTACGCCTTCGATGACGGTCACGTCTGCATGCTGGCCGCCGCTTTGATATCGGGCCAGTATTTCTTCTAACAGATCTGGCATTTTCCCTGTAGAGACCATGGACTCAACATGTTTGGCACTGAAGGAGCGTGGAATATCCAGGTTGGAAACCTGCCGCAATATTTCGTTGGTCCGTTCAATGGTACCGTCTGGAGGCGGCGGCTCGGCCACAGGCTTGTAGAATTTAACTTCCACCTGGATACGCTCCAATGCCCGAATTAAGCCCAGGCTTACGGAAGTAATTCCGACTCCAGCGGCAAGGGGAACGAGCATCAGTGTGCGAGTGCGATGAGACATTTCTAGCGCACCTCAGATGCGAGCCTTGCGGCATCCCTGGCGATTACCCAATCCTCCCTGGTTGGGATTACAAAGATATCCAGCGTACCCGCCTTGGATATGAGCCCCTCGGCACCGAAGCGGGTTGCCTCATTGCGCTCCTGATTCAGTTGATAGCCGAGTGCGCTAAGCCAGCTAATGGTCCTATGGCGTACCCAGGAGGAGTTTTCTCCAATGCCCCCGGTAAATGCCAGGGCGCTGACCCTGCGCAAGGGCACAGTGTAGGCAGCGATATATTTAGCCAATCTATAACAGAATACCTCCAGGGCCAGGCGGGCTCCCTCGTGGCCGTTTTCCATTGCCTCTTCCAGTTCGCGACAGTCATTACTCAAACCGGATAGGCCGAGCAGGCCGCTCTCTCTATTCAGCAGCTGTTCCAGCTCGGCCAGGGAATAGTCCAGGGATTCTCCAAGGTGCAATAGCAGGCCTGGGTCCAGGTCGCCACAGCGGCTACCCATTACCAGTCCTTCGAGGGGCGTGAGTCCCATACTTGTATCCACACTGTGCCCGCCTTTGATAGCGGCAATGGAAGCGCCGTTACCCAGGTGTGCGGAAATTACGTTGGCCTCAGTAGTTGGTTTTCCCAATAGCTCGGCGCTGCGCTCGGCAATATAGCGGTGGCTGCTCCCATGCATGCCGTAACGTCGAATATGGTGATCCTGGTATAGCCGGTAGGGCAGTGCGTAGAGGTAGGCATAGTCCGGCATACCCTGGTGAAATGCTGTATCGAACACGGCAGCTTGGGGTACTTGGGGAAAAGCGATCAGGGCAGTCTGGATCCCTTGCAGAGCAGCCGGGTTGTGCAGTGGTGCCAATTCGCAGCAGGAGCGAATTGCGGTCAGGACCTGCTGGTCTATCAATACTGAATCTGCGAATAACTCGCCGCCGTGGACCACCCGGTGGCCAATGGCGAGCAGACGGGCTTTTAGTCCGAGCCAAGTCCCATCAAACCGCTCAACCAGCCAACCAATCACACTTTCGCAGTCATCGCTTGGGGAGAGCGGCTGGCTGTTGTCCTCACTGCAATAACGCCAATTGAGAACTGCCCCGGAACTTCCCAGGGCATCGGCTTGACCTGATAAGTATTCCTCTCCACTGAATGGATCGAGTGCGGCAAACTTCAGTGAGGAGCTGCCACAGTTCAGAATTAGTACTAAGCCGGGGTTGGGCATAGGATGGGTGTCCCTGCGTATATACCCTAAGGCTAGCCAAGTTGGCGCAAAAGTCTTTTGAAAACATGGCTGGGGGTGAGAATAAAAAAGGGCCGCGATTGCGGCCCAAATTTAAAATGCAGAGATTAAAGCGCAGTTTGCTTCAACTGTACTTCTTCAGCAGAAACTTAACTCTCAGGCTGAGAGAAATCGTCAGCTTTTATCAGAAGAAGGCGGCTGGCGCCGCCTTAAACATACCTTTTGGGTATATAAAGAGGGCTTAGCCGAACTGGTTCATGGTGTTGTCTTTACCAGCAGCCTTCAGGGCAGCTTCACCAGCGAAGTACTCTTTGTGGTCGTCACCGATGTCAGAACCTGCCATGTTCTGGTGCTTAACACAGGCAATGCCCTGACGGATTTCTTTACGCTGAACGCCTTTCACGTAGCCCAGCATGCCTTGCTCACCGAAGTACTCCTTGGCCAGGTTGTCGGTAGACAGGGCTGCAGTGTGGTAAGTTGGCAGGGTGATCAGATGGTGGAAGATGCCTGCTTCGCGAGCCGCGTCGGCTTGGAAAGTACGGATCTTCTCATCAGCTGCTGCAGAAAGGTCAGAGTCGTCGTACTCGGCGCTCATCAGGTTGGCGCGGTCGTAAGCGGATACGTCTTTGCCTTCTTCACTCCAGGTATCAAAAACCTGCTGACGGAAGTTCAGTGTCCAGTTAAAGGATGGGCTGTTGTTGTAAACCAGTTTCGCATCGGGAACGACTTTACGGATTTCATCCATCATGCCGCCAATCTGGCCGATATGGGGCTTCTCGGTTTCGATCCAAATCAGGTCAGCACCATTTTGCAAGGAAGTGATGCTGTCCAGGATGCAGCGAGCTTCGCCGGTACCTTTGCGGAACTGGAAAAGGTTGGAAGCCAGGCGCTTAGGACGCAAAAGTTTGCCTTCGCGGTTGATTACAACGTCACCGTTAGCCAGTTCAGAAGCGTCGATTTCTTCGCAGTCCAGGAAAGCGTTGTACTGATCGCCCAGGTCGCCAGGCTCTTTGGTCACAGCGATCTGCTTGGTCAGGCCGGCACCCAGGGAGTCGGTACGGGCAACAATAACTCCGTTATCTACGCCCAACTCCAGGAACGCGTAACGAACAGCCCGGATCTTGGCCAGGAAGTCCTCGTGAGGAACGGTCACTTTACCGTCCTGGTGGCCACATTGCTTTTCGTCGGAAACCTGGTTCTCGATCTGGATACAGCAAGCACCCGCTTCGATCATTTGCTTGGCCATCAGGTAAGTGGCTTCCGCGTTACCAAAACCGGCATCGATGTCAGCGATGATTGGTACAACGTGGGTTTTATGGGTGTCGATCTTGTCCTGTACAGCCTTCTCGGCAGCCTTGTTACCGGCCTCGCGGGCAGCATCCAATTCGCGAAACAGGTCGTTCAGCTCGCGAGCATCTGCTTGACGCAGGAAGGTGTACAGCTCATTGATCAGGTGTGCAACAGAGGTTTTCTCGTGCATGGACTGGTCGGGCAGCGGACCAAATTCACTGCGCAGTGCAGCTACCATCCAGCCGGACAGGTACAGATAGCGGCGGTCAGTATTGCCTTCGAAATGCTTCTTTATAGAAATCATCTTCTGCTGGCCGATGAAACCGTGCCAGCAACCCAGAGACTGAGTGTACTTGGAGGTGTCCTTGTCGTAATTCTCCATGTCAGCGCGCATGATATTGGCAGTGTACTTGGCAATATCCAGGCCGTTCTTGAATTTGTTCTGGGCGCGCATACGGGCAACAGATTCGGGATTGATAGCGTCCCAAGTGCCGCTTTTGCTGTCACGGAGCTTAGCTACCGCGTCGATGTCTTGAGTGTAGGTGGACATGACAGTGTTTCCTTAAAACGGTGACTGCGATTAGGTGTTGAGTATCTTAGGAGGAGTGGCATAATTTGCCTAATTTATTGATTTTATTTTCACTATCGATCTGGCGAATGATGTATGCAACTGGAAAGAGCTGACCTGAACCTGCTGGTGTATCTTGATGTACTGCTGCGAGAACGTAATGTAACCCGTGCGGCAAACTATCTAGGCCTATCCCAGCCAGCTATGAGTAACGGCCTTAAGCGTCTGCGAGAGCTGTTCGATGACCCCCTTCTGGTACGCACTCGCGAGGGCATGATGCCCACCGAGCGTGCCCTGGAGTTGCAGCCGATGGTGCGAGAAGCCCTGTCCAGTATCGATCGGGTGATTCAGCCTAATCGGGATTTTGATCCGGCGAATACACGCCGAACATTTCGAATCATGGCCAGTGACTATGCAGAATCCACTTTGATTCCGCCGCTACTCAAGCAGCTGCGTGATGATGCTCCTGGAATCAGCCTGGATATCATGACCCCCAGTGATGTGAGTTTCGTTGATGTGGAGCAGGGCAAAGTGGATATGGTAATCAACCGCTTTGACAGCATGCCGCAGAGCTTCCATCAGGCTACTGTGTGGCGAGACAGTTTCTCCTGTGTGATGCGGGCAGATAACCCCATGCTTGAAGACTACAATCTGCAAAGCTATTTGAAGGCCCAGCACATCTGGGTCAGTAAAACGGGCATGGGGGTTGGGGTAGGGGTAAACCCAGAGGATGTTCAGAGGCTAGGCTGGGTGGATGAGGCTATCGGGCGCTTGGGGGAAAAGCGCGATATTTCCGTGTTTACACGCCACTATCAGGTAGCCATGCTATTGGCAGAACAGAGCGATTTGATAGTGACAGTTCCCACCCGGCTGGCGCAGCTGGCCAGCGATAATCCGAGGGTTGTGCGAAGGGATCCCCCCCTGGATATTCCACCTCTGGAACTGAAAATGGCTTGGAGCCCCTTATTGCAGCAGAGTGCGCCGCACCGCTGGTTACGCCGCCTGATCTTGGATATCGGTCGGGCTCTGTAAGTGACTGGTGAGTAAGGAAGCATGCGCCTTGTAGGTGAATGCGTAGTTTTACTGGTAAGGTTTCACGCGCCAACCGCATTCATAAAAATTTGATCTATGAATAGTGGAAATTGCGCCTATAAATTAGCGGTATGTCGAAATGGCTGTTTAGAATGCCGTAATTCCAACAATTAGCGAGAGGCCCAGGGTATGACGGAACGAGTCCAAATCGGTAATCTGCAAATCGCACCGGAACTATACAATCTGGTTAGCGAGGAGGTGATTCCAGGAACCGGGGTCGATGCCGATAAATTCTGGGGTGGGCTCGATGCCATCGTCCGTGATCTGGCGCCAGTTAACCGCGAATTACTGCAAAAGCGTGATGAACTCCAGGAAACCCTGGATCGTTGGTACACAGAGAACCCCGAGGGTGTTCGCGACCTGGAAGGGTATCGTGAATACTTGCGTGAAATTGGCTACCTGGTAGATGAGCCTGCTGATTTTGCCGCTACTACCGAAAATGTCGACGAAGAGATTGCCACTCTTGCGGGGCCACAGTTGGTGGTGCCGGTGATGAATGCCCGTTACGCACTCAATGCAGCCAATGCCCGCTGGGGCAGCTTGTATGATGCCCTGTACGGAACTGACGTGATCAGCGAAGAGGGCGGTGCGGAAAAAGGCACCGAATACAACCCTGTACGGGGTGCCAAAGTTATTGAGTTTGCTCGCAACTTCCTGGATCAGTCTGCTCCACTTACCTGCGGCAGCCACAAAGATGCTGTGCAGTACCGCGTAAATGGCTCCCTGCTGGAAGTGGTACTGGCGAATGGTGATATCGCCACCGTCAAAGATGGTAAACAGTTTGTCGGTTATCGCGGTGACAGCGAAGAGCCCAGTTGTATTCTGCTTAAACAGCACGGCTTGCACTTTGAAGTTCAGGTAGATCGGGAAAGCCCTGTCGGTAAGACTGACGATGCTGGTGTAAAAGATGTGCTGCTGGAATCTGCTTTGACCACCATTATGGACTGCGAAGATTCCGTTGCCGCGGTCGATGCCGAGGATAAGGTTGTCGTTTATCGTAACTGGCTCGGCCTTATGCGAGGAGACCTGAAAGAAACCATTAATAAAGGTGGCAAGACCTTTGAGCGTAATTTGAATGCCGACCGTGAGTACACTACTCCAAATGGCAATCAGTTAACTTTGCCAGGTCGCAGCCTCATGTTTGTACGCAATGTCGGCCACCTGATGACTAATGATGCTGTTTTATTTGGTGATGGCCAGGAGATTCCTGAAGGCATCCTTGATGGCATGATTACCAGCCTGATCGCGCTACACGATCTACGCGGCGATGGAGAGATTAAGAACTCCCGTACCGGTAGTATCTATATCGTGAAACCAAAGATGCATGGTCCGGAAGAAGTGGCTTTTGCCAACATCCTGTTCAATCGTATTGAAGATGTCCTTGGCCTACCGCGTTTCACTGTAAAAATGGGCATTATGGATGAGGAGCGTCGTACCACGGTAAACCTGAAATCCTGTATTGCCGAAGCTAAAGAGCGTGTGGTATTTATCAATACCGGCTTCCTCGATCGCACTGGCGATGAAATCCATACCTCAATGCTTGCTGGTCCGATGATTCGTAAAGGCGATATGAAACAGTCTACCTGGATCAATGCCTATGAAGAGTGGAATGTAGATGTTGGTTTAAACTGCGGCTTAAAGGGCCGGGCTCAAATCGGTAAGGGAATGTGGCCAATACCTGACCAAATGTCAGCTATGATGCACGCCAAGCTTGCCCATCCCATGGCCGGTGCCAATACTGCCTGGGTTCCCTCTCCAACTGCCGCGACACTGCACGCATTGCATTACCACAAGGTAGATGTAAACCGCCGTCAAGAAGAAATCCAGCATCGCCATCACGCCAAGCTGGAAGATATCCTTACCGTACCCGTGGCTAATAATACCAATTGGAGCGCCAAAGAGATTCAGCTAGAGCTGGATAATAACGCCCAGGGGATACTTGGTTATGTTGTACGTTGGGTAGAACAGGGTGTAGGTTGTTCCAAAGTACCGGATATCAACGATGTTGGCCTGATGGAAGACCGCGCAACTCTGCGTATTTCCTCCCAACATATTGCCAACTGGTTGAAACATGGCATCGTGAGTGAGAAGCAGGTGCGAGAAACCATGGAGCGTATGGCAGCGATAGTAGATCGCCAAAATGCGGGTGATTCCAACTACAATAATATGGCCCCTGACTTCGATAAAAGCATTGCCTTTCAAGCTGCTTGTGAATTGGTTTTCGAGGGTTGTGCGCAGCCTAATGGTTATACTGAGCCGGTTCTGCATCGTCGCAGGCGGGAATTTAAGGCTCTAAATGCATGATGATTTTGCTGCAAGACCCCTTAAGGGGTCTTTTTACTGGTCAAATCATTATGAAATCAAATCTAGCGCATACTTTAACGAGCTAAGGCGGTCGTCAGTACCCTCCTCTCTATGGGGAAGTTGATAAGAAATACCTACTAGACAAGGAAAGGGGTGCAGAGGTAATTGACGTAAGATCGTATATCCCGGGAATCTAGCAATTAGCCTTCCGGGAGACATTTACTAAAATACTGAATGAATTAGTATTTTATTTGACATATATAGATCTTGGAGACAGTGATTATAAGTTGGGTAAGATATAGTTATTCTATAATTTTGGGATAAAAACAGTTCCGTAATTTTAAAACACCCAAATAATAAGAGAGCCTTCAATTTATTTATCTGTAATATATACATATAGAATACCTGCTAACCGAAAAAATCACATTTCATTAAGGTCAGCTGAATTAGAGTTACGAAATAGTTTCCAACAATATCAGTTTAAAAAATGATATCTATCAAAGTTGGTGTGTTGTTCAAGACACCAAGTAATCTTTAATGAAATGCTTTAAGCTATCAAGTATTATGAAAAGCTTAAGGAGCTACTTGTAGAGAATAATAACCAGGACTATATAATCTTTCACATTGAATTCAAGTGGTTTTCTTTATAGTATATTTCAGTTTCTGTTGCAAAAAGAGGGGCGCCTCTATAAGTTGCACTTTCCCTAAATTTAGTTTCCTCGTAATATTGGCTAGAGGATGCTCGAGCAATATTTTGTAGAGAAGCCAAGCCTTAAGGAGGGGTTTCGGAGTTCTTAGTGTTTTATTTTCCCTGCTTTATAGTTAGGTGTTTAATTAAACATGGAGGATGTTTTGATGTTTCCTGGATTGATTCGGTGTTTAAGAACCGCATTTTTAATTAATTTTTTTTCTGCATCTATTTTTTTCAATATAGCAATTGCGGAGTCGATTATTGATCCACCAAAGAACCTATTCTTGGCTGATTCTCCCTGGCCGATGAGCCATAGAAATCCCTACAACCAGGGGTCTTCATATTTAAAAGGTATAGAGTTAGATGATATTGCAAGCCTTCAAAAGGAGCTCTCTGAAACGATACCTGTTCCAATTATCCTTGCTTACTCTCCAATCTATGAAGTAAATGGTAAGAGAGTGGTTTGGGGAAGTACACTTGGATCTGTTTTTAAAATGGACATGAGTGGAAACCAGATAAATAGGATTGATACAAAGTTAAAAGATGAAATGACAGGAGGGCTCTCTGGTGCATATGTCCTTGTGGATAAAGATTACAAATTTTATGTGCCGGATGGCTCAAGTTTGTTGGTTTATGGGGATGCAATAAAGGGCGACCCAGGATCGGGTATAAATCTATATAAAAAGTTTGATATACCTGAGGAGCTTTTGACTGCTGAGAGTGAAGTAATTGTTGGGGTGAATATGACTTACGATGGTTATATTTGTCTCGCAACTTCCAAAGGGTTGGTATTGGTAATCAATAGAAGCCTAGATAAGTTCTATCATACAAAGGTTGATGAAGGTGAGGAGGTATCAAACTCAATCTCTATAGATGAAGAAGGAGGTATCTATGTTGTTTCCAGTAAAAAGATGTATCGATTTCAGTGGTCTGGAGATAGGGTGAGCGCCGACGAAGGAAAAGGAGCCTGGAAGGCAGCCTATGAAGCTGGGGGAGAGACACCTTGGCCGGGTCGACTGGGAATTGGTTCCGGCTCCACGCCCACATTAATGAATGCGGGTAATGATAAGCTGGTAGTGTTTACTGATGGTCAGGAGCTTATGAATCTGGTGGTGATGTGGCGAGACCAGATACCGATGGATTGGAAACCGATTTCTGAAGAGAAAGATAGAAGAATTGCAGCGGAAATTCCTATTACTTTTGGTAATCCCAATGCGACAAGGAGTATATCTGAGCAATCGGTCTTGGTTCGAGGTGATCGAGCATTTGTTGTTAATAATGACTATGGCTGGGATTTTTCGCGATTGCCGGGTGTTCCCCAAAGGCTTACGGTGTTGTTTTCTAATTTCCCTGAAAATGCCCCCTATGGTATCGAGCAATTTCATTGGAATTCTTACAGTCGCAGTTTGAGTAGTCTTTGGGCGAATAAAGAAATAAGCTGTCCTAATGGCGTGCCGACCATGAGCGAATCCTCTAATTTAGTTTACTGTTGGGGGCAGCGACAGGGTATATGGACACTAGAGGCTGTGAATTGGGATACGGGTGACAGTGTGTTTCATATTCCGTTAGGATATCGAGAGAAATATAATAGTGTTTATTCGGCTGCTCAAATTGGGGGTAAGGGCGAAATAATATCGGGTACTTTTGGAGGTGTAGTTCGTCTGCAAACTTCTAATTATTAAAGTGCTGATCAGCCCCACTTCCTCTTAAAGTAAGTAGGGTTGATCTTATCTCGTAAATACACATTTATGTAGATAAAGCTGGCCTTAATATCACATTCCCATTAAGTATAGTGGTTTAGAGTTGATCTGACATTTATCGGTTTTTCAGGAAGTGCTCTGTCAGGCCAAATTCAGTTTACAACCCTCTCCCCAGATGCTTTTCCACCTTCAAGTGTGGCTATCGGTATGCGGCCATTACACTTTTTACTCTGGTAGTGCAATCATTATAATAATGTACTAGAGGCTGCTTCATAACTAGCAATCGACTATTTTCGCACACTCTCGGAGTAAAAAGACGAGTAGTTGTGAGCCGATTCAAGTCAGAGTTGGCCCGACGATCAGTGGAAAGTGATTCATCCTTGCCTTCCCCAGCTAAAACGTGGGAAGGGTGGCCCGAAACCCATTGATAACCGAGCCTGTTTTGAAGATATTTTATGGGTTTTGAGCTTAAGCGCAAGAAGGAAAGAGCCTCCCTCTTATTATCTATCATCGAATGCTTGCTGGAGATGGCTTCAATTTTGGGAAGAGCAAGTAGCTTGGTTGCAAGCCTTGAGCCAGCAACACTTGGCCGGTGTATTTTCCATTAGTCTAAGGATTGTGCAGAGATTAGAGAAGACCGAAAGTGCTTCCCGGGGGTCAGAAAAATCCATAGCTTCGGCATTTTCCATGACGCCAGAAAGTATTCTTTTGGTTGAGAAGGAAAAAGAGCCTGATAAGGAAAAGAGAACGAGGATTGGTGGGTGTATATAAGCATATAGAAATTGCTATTGTGGTTGTTATGTCGACATTTGTATATGCATTATTTAGCACTGCATCACCTATGGTGCTAAAAGTAGATACAATCCCCAATGGTGCTAAATTGGCCTCTTTACACCTGCTAAATGAAGGGGATGTAGAAAGTGAAATACATTTAGATAAATTAATTAAGCTCCAATTATTAGAAGAACAAACACCTGAAGGCCAGCTTCGTGTAGTCGCAAGTATATATGAGTATCAAGAAAGTAATGGCTATGTGAATTTGGCGACTCCTACACTAATTACCTCTTATAATGCCCCGGCAGAAGTTAAGTTTATAGATTCTAGTGGCATACCATTTAAGGTGGTAATTACGCCGGAGATCTGAGCTGAAAAAGGGGAATATATATTTTGAATGGGTTTAGTCGTCATTGTATTTTAATTTCTCTCATCCCATTGCCTAAGAGTTATATGTCCAATGTTTGCTCTCAGGATTGCATGTCATTATTTATATTGGCATACCTTTTCACCAATCAGTCATAGAGTATTGAAGTATAAAATTCTGACGCTCTTTGATGACAATCAACCCCCATTGACACTTTATAATACAGTCCATACTCGCCATATCTATTTATAAATCCCTGATTTTATTGCTTCCTTATATGCCATACTTCTTCCTGTCAAATAAACAATCCCGTAGTTAATTAGTATTTTGGCGTCATTGAATAAAAAGGCGTAACCGCTATATCGTGAAAATTCTCGGAGATAAAGTTGCACCTGTCTCGTAATGCGAAAGAGTCGATAAAAATTGCGCTGGCTCTGGTAATTGTTTATGCCATTGCAATGGGTATTAATTGGGAGAAACCTTTTTGGGGTGGATTTGCAGTTATTGTGTGTAGCCAAGCAAATCTTGGGCAATCCTTAAATCGCGCCATTTTGTGGATCTTGGGGACTCTTTTTGCGCTATTAGGCGGCTGGATAATCGTTGCGTTGTTTCCCCAGGATCGCTGGCTCTTTATGATTGCCCTTTCTACTTGGGTTGCAAGCTGCGTATATTTTCTGCAGAGATCAAAGCACCAATATTTTTGGATGACTTGTGGCTATGTCATCTTATTGTTATGGGATGCGACAGGAGGTGACTTATCAATTTCCTATGAGGAAGGCATTTTACGTATCCAGGAGTCATTGCTTGGTATTATCGTCTATGGCCTAGTCGCTGTGCTGATATGGCCGAATTGTAGCCGTGAAGAACTACATCAAGCCGCGGTTTCCCTACTAGATGCTCACCGCGCATTTGCAGATAGGTGTTTTACAAGGATTCTAGATCGAAAAAAGGTGAAAATTCGTAGAGAAAAGAGAGTTGAACTGTTAAAAGCAGATGCACGCTTACGTACTGCAATTAATGATGCCAGTTCTGACAGTTACGAAATCTGGGAATGCCGTAGGCAGTGGAATCATTTGGGATGTCGTGCAACAGCGGTTACCCAGTCGTTGCTTAAATTAGAAGAAGGTCTGGCTCTATCCAGTGATCTGGGAATAATGAAGTTTCTTCTGGGAATGAAAGACTATTTGGAGGATATGAAGAGCCGATTTAAGAGGTTGCGCTTCGCCATTGCTGAAGACCAGTTAGCAGGCAGTGCTCAGGAGAGAGTGATTAGAGGAAATATTGATAAGGTAAAGGAGCTATCAACCTCAGAGACCGCGGCAATAGCCGTGACACGACGTTCATTAAATGATCTAGAGGTTGAAACTCGAGCACTAATAAGCTCTGTCAATGATATTAAAAGTTTAGGGAGTTCGTATTTGAAATTCCCTGGTGAAGAGGGCGCATATTGGTTTGGTTTGCTGATGCCTGATCCGGATAGGCTTGCCAATGTTGTTCGTGTGCTTGTTGGTATATGGATTTCCTATCTGGCTTATTTGTTTGTTCCGGATATGATTGGCGGATTGCTAGTTGTATTGTTGATTACAATCATAGCAATCATTGCTGCTGTTAGTCCACAAATTAGATTGTTTGAAACTTGTGCCTACACGATTCTAGTTTGTTTAATGTCTGCGCCATTGTACTTTTTTTTAATGCCCAAGCTTCCTGGGTATTATGCTTTGGGGTCGATGATCTTTGTCTGGACTTTTGTTATCTCTTACTTTGCGAATAAGTATTTTGGCGCTCAATCTATGATAAGGACTTTGGTTCTTATTTTTCCGCAGATCATATTCAATTTTAATAATGATCAAGTTTATAGTTTTGTTGTATATACAAACTATATATTTGTCTTGGCGATAATTTTTTGCATACTAGCTATATCAAGAAATATTCCCTTTTCCTCACACCCAGAGAGAAACTTCAAGAAAAATATAGATAGGCTTCTTGATAGTGCTGCTCGTCTCGTGGTTGAGGGCGATATACAACGTTTAAAAGATCGGTCGATATTCCATCGGCTATATGTCTTATATCATCTTAATATCGTTATGATTTCACATAAGAATATCCTCTATTGGAAAGAGGGAATCAATGAAAAGGCTATTAAGGGTATGTCTACTGATCAAATGCGGAGGATTATTGATTTGCTTATGCTGGTCGCCAATCAAGTAAAAATTTTATATGGAATTGATAGGTCAAAAATGAATTTAGTGGCGACAAAAAGAATGCTCCGAGAAGCATTCATATGGCGGTGTCTAGCAGGAAAAATATTTTTTTATTTGTCAGGTAGAAAACGAAGGATTCATATCGACTCATTAAAGAGAGGGTATAGGCGGATATTTGATAGGGCCAACGTCGATGTCGGCGAACTAATGGAGCTTAGAGAGTGTAGCGAACAGTCAAAAGAAGGAGTGTCTAATTTCTTGTATTTTTTGGGTGTTACGCATTGTATAAATAACTATCTGGCTGAATTTTTTCGTTTGTCAGAATCAGTGGACTGGAAATACTTCTGTGAAGAGAGATGCCTCTGAACCGAATAGGTAAAAGTATGGAAAAGGTACCTCATGATGTATCTATAGGTGGGTTTTTTATTTCTCCTGTTCTGGTTGCAGGCGTACTTGGAGTTATGGCGGCATTACTTACTGCTAGGGTTCTGGATCGTTATCGTCTCTCTAGATACTTTGCAAATCCGCCAATTGTAGTTATTTCGTTGAGCATAATTTACTCAGTCTTTATTGGGTCGGTATTTGTGGGTATATGAGGGTGAAAAAGCATAGAAAATACATACTGACGGGAGGTATGGTTTTCCTTGCTTTATTTTCGTTGGTTCTCCAGTTCTGGAAATACCTTAATAATCCGTGGACAAGAGATGGGAAAGTCCAAGCGGATATAATTCAGGTTACTCCCAGAGTTTCTGGTCAAGTAGTAGAATTACCAATTCGAGATAACCAGTTTGTCAATGCTGGCGAACTCCTATTCCAAATAGATCCAAGAATCTATGAGGCTGCCTTGGCGGAAGCCCGGGCTCAATATGAAGAGGCAATTGATACCTATAACGCACAAAGGGAAAATATTCTGGCTTATGAAGCCAGACTGCGGGAATCCTCTGCAGCAATAGACCTGGCTCAGAGTAATATCAATGCTCTGGATGCGGAAATCATGAAATCCAGAGCAGAGTTTGAGCGTCAACAGGAATTACTTCCTCAACGTGCCACTTCGGTGCGGTCCCTTCAGGCTGCGCAAGCTGATTATGAATCCTCTGTGGAGTATCGTGCGGGTGCAGAGGCCAGCCTCGCTGAGTCCTTAGCTGTTTTAGAGCAGTCACAAGCAGATTTGGCGAGAGTCCGGGCGCAACTTGGTGCTCTTGGAGCGGATAATCCAGGTGTGCGTGCAGCTCTTGCGATGGTGCGACAAGCTGAACTCAATCTTGAGTACACAACTGTTACTGCGCCAGTTTCGGGTTATGTAACAAATCTGGACTTTCGCTATGGTGATCAAGCTGTAGCGAACCAACCGGCACTATCAATAGTAGATGTTAGTACTTACCGAATAGAGGGCTATTTTCGAGAGACCTTTATCCGTCGAATTTCGCCAGGGGATAAGGCAATTGTAACATTGATGGCTTATCCCCATAGGCCCCTCAAGGGTTATGTAGAGAGTATTGGCTGGGGGATAGCGCAGGATGATGGAACTTCTGGTAATGACTTGCTGCCAAGGGTAAACCCAACATTTGAATGGATTCGTCTAGCACAGCGGATTCCTGTGAGAGTTCACTTGACGGAAAGGCCTGAGTCTGTTGATCTTCGTGTTGGGTTTACCAGTTCAGTGCTCATATTGAGCGATACTGCGAGCGCCGAACAAGATGAAGCGGCGCACTCTCCATAACTCCAGCTATATAAGCTCTATAAGCCAACGATTGGCTCTGGGCATTATTTATCTATTTATTGGCAGCGGCTGTATGCTGGGCCCAGACTATGTACCACCCCCCGTAACCATTGAGGATTCATGGGTTTACCAAAATGATAAACGCCTAGATATCCTGGAGGCGGTCAATCCCTTTTGGTGGCAATCGGCTTTCTCTGACCCGGTACTGGATGAGCTTGTAGCCCAAGCAATAGAAAATAATCTGGAGTTAAGATCTGCTGCTCTCAGGGCACTGCAAGCGCAACAGCTTTTGGCTATCGCAATTGGAGATCAATATCCACAAATACAGCAAATTGAAGGGCTTGTGGATCGTTCAAAATACGTTCGCTCGGGAATAACTGGAAACCTACAAAGTGAATATTATCTTAACTTTAATTTAACTTGGGAGTTGGATATGTGGGGGCAGCTGAGGCGTTTGGTGAACTCGGCTGCAGCGGATCTTGAAGCTAGTATGGCTGAATATGATGGGCTACTCATTTCTATCATTGCGCAAGTAGCTCAGACATATATCAATATACGCACCGTCAAGCGTCGAATTGAAGTAGCAAGAGAAAATATTCGTATACAGAGAGAAGGTTTAAGAATTGCAGAAGTGAAATTTCAAGCAGGTGAAGTTAGTGCATTGGATGCTGAACAAGCACAAACTTTACTGAGTAATACAGAAGCTACTGTTCCCGGATTGGAAATTATTCTCCAGCAACTAAAAAATACCTTGGCAATACTGCTTGGTATGCCTCCGCATAGTCTGAACGATATACTTTCCGTATCGCCAACGGTACCTCATGTACCCGCAATCACAGCTATTGGTATGCCTCAAGATCTCTTAAGGCAGCGCCCGGATATCCGACAGGCAGAGCGCCTACTTGCTGCTCAGGGGGAACTGATTGGCGTTGCGAGAGCTGAGCTTTACCCAAACTTTTCGATTGGGGGGTTGATCGGAGCGATCGATATCAGAGGGGGGCAGCTTAATGGTAGTAGCGATGCATGGGATATATTTTTGGAATTTGATTGGAATATCTTTAATTATGGACGACTGCGTAATAATGTCCGGTTACAGGATGCAACCTTCCAACAGCTTGTTTCAGACTACCAACAAGTTGTTTTACAAGCGCAGGTGGATGTAGAAAATGCAATAGTTGCTTATCTTAAATCACAAGAGCAACAGGTTTTCTATGAAACGGCTGCTCAGGCATCGAGGGAATCTGTAGACCTCTCATTTACACAATATATAGGTGGAGAGATAGAATTTAATACGGTCATTACAACCTTGGTTTCCAACCTTAATCAGCAGGATATACTTGTTGTCGCACAGGGTGCAGTGGCAACAAGTCTGGTGCAGGTATATTTGTCTCTTGGGGGAGGGTGGCAAATAAATGATGGACTTATGCCTTTAGAATTACTACCAGAGGAAACTATAGAGGATATGCTTAGACGTACTCATTACTGGGATAAGCTTTTAGATTAACTCATTACTATTAATCCAGATTCAGTTGTTTGATTATTCAATTGAGAATGGGCTCACTAACTTTAAAATATAAGATATGTATTCTTGATTATTAATTTAGAAATTTTTAAGCTTGGCTTTTCCGGGTAGTTCTGAGATTTTTTTTGCTCCGACCTGTTGCATTATCTGTGTTAGCTGTGCTTTCAATAGGTAAATTGCATGATCTGCTCCCTCTTTACCTAGTGCACAAACACTGTACATAAAAAAACGACCCAGAAAGCTGAATTGTGCTCCAAGAGAAAGGGCACTTGCTACATCTGCGCCCGACCTAAGCCCACTGTCTATAAGAAGTGGAATCTTACTCTGGTATGTCGTTTTAAGCTCCTGAACTAAGGGTAATGTAGCTTCTCCTTGGTCTAGTTGACGTGCGCCATGATTCGAAATAATCACTCCATCGACACCTAATGCGATTGCTTTATCAACATCGGGTTTGCTCATAATACCTTTGATGATTAGTTTGTGTGGCCAACGATCTCGAATACTTTTTAAACTGTCAAAATCCAGTGGCCCCATAGTAGCTGTATTCATAAACTCAGTGAGTTCCAATTTCTTGCTCTCTTTGCTCATATATGGAGTAAGGTTCTTGAACTGGGGCAGCCCGTGCACGAGAGTGGCTAAACTCCAATGAGGCCGGATGGCTGCTTGATAGATGTTTTTTAGTGTAAGCTTTGGAGGCATAGCAAGACCATTGTGGAAGTCCCGCGGCCTTAAACCGAAGGTGGGTACATCAACGGTAATTGCTAGATTTTGATATTGAGCTCTCTCCAAGCGCTTGAGAAGATCGGTTAGGATGGAAGGTTCAGTGGGATTATATAGTTGGTACCACGCCATTCCCTGGGTTACTTCCGCTATGCGTTCTAGTGATTCAGAGGATACGGTACTGAGAATGTAAGGAATTTCATGTCTATAGGCAGCATCTGCCAGTATGACAGGAGCATCTGGCCACATTAGTCCCTGGAGACCTACGGGTGCAATTCCAAATGGTGCGCTGTAATGGTAATCAAACAGTTTGCAGCTTATATCCGGCTCAGTCGGCCGCTTGATGTATTGCGGTGTGAATTCGACAGATTTAAAGGGAATTCGATTTCGGCTAAGGCCTATATCATCCATACAGCCTTCAGTGAGGTAGTCATAGGCAAACTTCGGAATTTTCTTTTTAGCTTTCTTCCTTAATCTTTGGCTGCTTGCGAAGTGCCGATTAAATAGTTCATTGATTTGTACCATTTGGTATTTCCTGCCCGGTTATTTCCTTCAGGTTAGCAGTTGAAGTGTGAAGTATTAGTTCTTATTGAATTGCAGGAATCTTGGAGAGTATTAATTGTATCCAGGCTTCCTGTTCTGCTTTCGGTGAAAACATAGAGCATAACTTTAAATGTGCGACCTCAGTTTTCCAGTTTTATCTAACTCGAACCGTTTAAAGTCAGAAGCTAGCTGTAGATTGCCTCTGTATACAGATTGAGCTTCGAGGTATATGTCATTAATTGAGGGAGTTATATCAGCTCTTGATTGGTATCGCGGACTGAAATGGGTCAAAATCAGGTTGGGTACAGTTGCTTGCTCTGCAAAAGATGCCACCTGCTTGGCACAGCTGTGTCCGACCTTTACAGCTTTTTCAGCCATATCATCAGTAAAAGTAGACTCATGAACGAGAAGGTCACACTCTACGCAGGCTTTTTTTAACAATTCTGGGCTGTCATTATCTCCACAGATCACAATTTTTCTTGGCTTTTGCTTTCGGTGAAGAAACTCTGTAGAAGAGTATTCCCGGCCATTATGGATAATATTAATTCCGGCTCTCAGTTTGCCCCATAAGGGCCCTTGGGGGATGCCTGCTACACACAATTTTTCGATATCTAAGGAAGCCCGTATTTTTCTCTCGGTAAAACTGTAAGCGTACGAGGGCACCCTGTGGGAAAGTTTAGTCAGGGAAATCATAAACTGTCCTTGGTCCAAGGTAGGTAATTTCTCCGAAGGAAAAAAATTCAACTCAAATGGTAGGTAGAGTTCAGTGCATGCCTGCGTAGATATAAGCCAGTCACGTATAGCCTTTGGTGCTACTACAGTCAGTGGTTTAGCTCTGCCTTGCATCCCCGCACTTGCCAATAGCCCTGGTAGTCCATAGCAATGATCACCATGGACATGGGTGATGAAAATTGCGCTTAGAGAGTTTAAGGACAGGGGAGTATGAAGGATTTGATGTTGAGTTCCTTCACCGCAGTCGATCAGGTACCAGCTTTTACCTTGACTTTCTATTAATGCGACAGCGCTTACGTTTCTGTCCTTTGTGGGAGTACCGGACGATGTACCCAAAAACAATAGTTCCAATGAGCATTTACCTCTGTTGTTGCCCCCCCCCAATCATACACACGATGCCAAGTCGGGAAGAGGGAGTCATAGTTAGTATATTTGGCGATATCACAGTAACCAAGAAGCTGGGTAATCGGTGTTGACCTAAAGTAAAGTTGAGGTATTAAACTACTTTGCAAAATTGATTGGCAAAGAGGAAATGAGACAAATGACCGCAGAAACACAAAGAATCAACTTGCGAGGTTACTTGGAGCGTATCGGCTATAACCGCATGCCTGCTGTTGATTTACCGACGCTCAAGGGTCTCTTATCCCATCATGTGCGGACAATTCCTTTTGAGAATGTGACATCTTTTTTAGGGGGGGCAGTAGATATTGAAATTTCCGCTATCGAGGATAAGCTCGTACGCCACTTGAGGGGGGGATACTGTTTCGAGCAGAATGCTCTCTTGCGCGCTGCTTTGCAGCAGATAGGCTTTGCAGTTATCGGCCTTGCCGCGCGTGTCCTTTGGCAAACCCCTGTGGGACATCAACCTGCACAATCACACATGATACTGTTGGTAGAAGTAGATGAAGTCCCTTACTTGTTGGATGCAGGGTTTGGCAGTAATACACTCACTGCGCCGATGCGTTTGGATTCCACAGATCTCCAGACTACTCCCCACGGCACTTATCGTTTGACCCGAACAGATAATAGAGATTACCTGTTACAGGTAAAGGTCGAGGGGGTTTGGCAAGCTATGTATAGCTTTGATTTGAGCCCCCGTACGGCTGGTGATTATAAAATCGCCAATTGGTATTGCTGCACCCACCGGGAATCCCGCTTTGTAGAACACTTGATTGCAGCGCGGGCATTTTCCGAGGGGCGACATGCTTTGATCAATCGTCAATTGAGCTACCAGCCGATTATTGGCCCCAAAAGCGTAATAATGCTCGCCAATGTTAAGGAGCTTCGCCAAACTTTGTTGGATGTATTTGGTATTGAGGTGCCGACAGGTGCCGAAGTTGATCGGAGGCTGGCCAGTATTTTTCAGGGGCAGCCTTTCCATCAAGGTACAAAAAACGTCGGTGCAACAATCAGCAGAGTAGCCTCATGATTAAGGTGGGAGTTGTTTACCATTCAGTTTGCGGCACTACCAAGGCACTCGCAGAAGCTGTTGTAAAGGGGGTTAATAATCTAACCGGGTGTGAGGGGATAGCCTTGGCTGTTGAGGGACAGCATATACGGGCAGGGCGCTTCGATAACCAAAGAATAATGGCTCAGTTGGACGAGTGTGAGGCGATTGTGCTGGGTTCGCCAACTTTTATGGGGAATGTTTCAGCGCAATTTAAGTCATTTATAGATGCTGCCAGTGATCGTTACAGTGAGCTTAAATGGGCGGACAAGTTGGCTGCGGGTTTTACTATTGGCAGCAACTACAGTGGAGATCAGCTTAATACCATCCAGGCCCTGCAGATATTTTCCTCCCAAATGGGAATGCTCTGGGTCCCTCTCGATATCTTACCTAGTCGGGATATACAAGGGAGAAATCGAGGTGGTTGCCAGTTGGGTTTGATTGCCGTAGAGGAGAGTGGGGGTGGTATTCATGAGCTGGATCGGCTAACTGCAGTATATTTGGGAGAGCGGGTCGGGCGTGTTGTCTCTAGAGGAAATTATACCGCCAGTATTTCTACGGTCGCTACCCTGCAAAGAGAGGAGGTGGAGAGAGTTTAGAGCCAATTAATTTGGCAGTCTTCTCCTGGGAGTAGTGCTTGAATTTTGGCTACTTGTTACTCATCTATCGACCTACCAAGTGCGAAGGGTTCGTAAATACCTGTGGCGCCATATGCAATTGCAAGTGAACAGCAACCTTTCGCTGCTGGATGCTTCTCCCGCAGCGAAAGGGCTGGGAATCGATTGACCCACCAATAGCATTAGCATCAAGTCTTTTATCTTTTGAATACAGCTTGGGGACTGCATATTTAGCCAACAGTAAATGTAAAAACTATACACTTACAAAGTCGTTATCATATTGTTTAACTAATTAATTTAAAAATCCGAGTATTCGGTAATCAGAAGGTAAGGTTGAAATTATATAGCGAACAAAGGGCGACTATTTGCGCTAGCAGCGGCTAAAAGAAGGGTTTGGACTTAACTTAGTAATAGCTAGCTTTGCGCGATAGAAATGATGCAACACAAGTCCTTTTTGTCTAGTCGTATCAATGCACTCAGTGATGGCGTTTTTGCTATCGCCATGACCCTGCTGGTGTTTAACATTCAAATTCCTGACTTGGTAGATATTAAGCCGGGCGAGGATTTTCAAACCAAAATGCAGCAACAGATTCCTCATATATTTTCCTGGCTATTGAGTGTTGCAATCCTTTGTCGTTTATGGCTCAACCACAATCACTTGATGGCTGATCATGAGTCTAAGTCTGTGGGCTTTACCAGCCTTAACTTTCTATTACTTGGTGCGGTTGCTTTTATTCCTTTTCCATCGGCTTTGTTGGGAGAGTATCCAGATCAAGCCTGGTCGGTAATTTTATTGTCCATCAGTTACGCAGTTGCTGCGCTGGCAATTGCAGGAATGTGGTTTATTGCTCCAAATAGAGCGAGTGTGAGTGGGAAAAGGGTGCTATTAGTGAGCATGGTCATGTTGCTGACCAGCATTTTGGCATGTCTCTTAACAATCTTTAATCCCTATTGGGGATTGGCGCTTTGGATAACGTACGTTGTGGGTATAGCTCCATTAGCTTACCTAATGGAGCGTTATGTCTTTGTCGAGGCTGATTAGTCTCTGATGGGAAAGGCCTGTACAGTGTAATACTACGGTTAACTCTTTTGTAAGGGGCAGCCGAACTCTTGCAACATTTTAATATGAGGGATTCCGGCTTCATAAAAAACAGGCCCCTCCGTTGTAAAACCAGCTTTAGCATAAAAGCCTTTGGCATGTTGTTGGGCGTGAAGGTAGACTTTGCGATAACCATGCTGTTTAGCATGATTACAGATTGCTATTAGTAGTTGAGCACCGAGTCCCAGGCCACGGGCAGCTTTGCTAATCGCCATGCGGCCAATCTTACCATCTGTTGTCAACCGACCAGTGCCAACTGGAATGCCTGTACGAAAAACCAGGAAGTGTTGTGCGCTTTCTTCTTGATCATCCCACTCCAATTCCATGGGAACATTTTGTTCTCGCACAAATACGGCTTCTCGAATTGCCCGAATTCTCTCCCTTTCACTATTCCATTCAGCTGGGCGAATGAGAGTGTCCATTTCAGAAGTCCTCAGGTGGATAGATCAATGTGCCCTGTGCAACCAGTTGATCGAGAAGGCCGCTGACTTCGGCTATTTCCGGGAAAGCTTCGATATCATTCCAGGTTACTTCATGGGAGTCAGCGAACTGTTCGGCAAATACCAGTGGGCAGGGGAAGGCCTCACCATCAACAAACAAAGTGGCTGGTTCGCGGCAAAAGGCAGCGCGGGAGGCGGGGTTTAATACCAGTTGTACTCCCTTGGGCATCTGCTCGCGCCAATCTACTGCGTCATCTGCATCCAATGCCACTGTGTCCGGGTATTTTGCTTCAGTCATAACCGCGCCAAACCACTGGGCGATTTTTTCCGGTTGCTGCAGCCACTCGCCGAGCTGTTGTTGCAGGCGGGCAACAGAGGCGGGATCAATTTCCGCTGGGTTTTTCGCCACTTCAGCACCGGCATCGGTGTAGCGCTGGCTGTCCGGTAAATCCATAGCGATTTCAGCGGCGAGATCTTCGAGGATCGCGGCGGCGGAAGGGGCGCGGAAACCAATGGAAATTGTGGTGCATCCGCCTTCGGCTATTCCCCAGTGGCTGTATTGGGGCGGCAAGTAAAGCATATCGCCGGGCTCTAGTACCCAGCTGTTTTCTGCTTCGAATTCTTTCAGGATATTGAGGGACGTTCCTTCAAGGCGAGGATTGCTTTCATCCACCTTGGGGCCTTGTTGCCACAAACGCTTGCCTTCGGCCTGGAGAAGAAACACATCGTAGTGATCGTAGTGGGGACCAACGCTGCCCTTATCGGCGGCGTAACTGATCATCACATCATCCAGGCGCCAGTCGGGGATAAAGCGGAAGAAATCTTTCAGTTCAGCAATTTCTGACATCCACTGATCGACAGCTTGTACCAGCAGGGTCCAGTGGGTTTTAGGGAGGGAAAGAAAATCTTCTTCAGTGAATGGACCTGTGCGCAGCTCCCAGGGACCGCTCTTGCCATTCTCCAATACCAAGCGAGATTCGACCGCTTCCTCCAGGGCCATACCTGCGAGTTCTTCCCCGGAAATGGGCGACTCAAAATTGGCGAAAGCATTGCGTATCAGCAGGGGTTTCTGCTGCCAATAGTCACGCATAAAAACTTCGATGGGCATGTCGCCAAGGTGGGTAAGGGGGCTGGCCACGGTAACTCTCACTGTCAGAAGGCTGGGGTTTGTGTCTGGATATTCTGAGGCTCGGAAACTATCCAGCGTACTTTTGTATTTTTTAAAAGATGACCAGCCGCACCAGGTGCGGCTGGTAGCCGGACTCGTTTAAATTTTACGAGCCTGTTCCACGGCATTACCGATATAGGATGCCGGAGTCATTTCCAGCAGATCGCTCTTGGCCTCTGCGGGAATCTCCAGGTTCTCGATAAATACTTTCAGGGTTTCACGGGTGATACCCTGGCCACGGGTGAGGGCCTTCAGTTTCTCGTAAGGCTCTTCAATGTTGTAGCGACGCATAACCGTTTGGATCGGCTCTGCCAATACTTCCCATGAATTATCCAGGTCTTCCGCCAGGCGCTCGCGGTTGATTTCCAGTTTGCCCAGGCCTTTCATGGTGGCGGCATAGGCAATGGCGGAATAGCCCGCACCCACCCCCATATTGCGCAGTACGGTGGAGTCTGTCAGGTCGCGCTGCCAGCGGGATACTGGAAGTTTGGCTGCCAGGTGCTGGAATACGGCGTTGGCGATACCCAGGTTGCCTTCGGAGTTTTCGAAGTCAATGGGGTTAACTTTGTGCGGCATGGTGGAGGAGCCAACTTCACCGGCAACGACTTTTTGCTTGAAGTAACCCAGGGAGATATAGCCCCACACATCGCGGTCAAAATCGATCAGGATGGTGTTAAAGCGGGCAACAGCGTCGAACAGCTCAGCAATGTAGTCGTGGGGCTCGATCTGGGTGGTGTAGGGGTTCCAGGTAAGGCCCAGGGAAGAAATGAATTCTTCAGCATTTTGCTCCCAATCAATATTGGGATAGGCGGACAGGTGAGCGTTGTAATTACCTACCGCGCCGTTAATTTTACCCAGTAGCGGTACCGCTTTAATCTGTGCTACCTGGCGGCGCAGGCGCGCGGCCACGTTGGCAAGTTCTTTACCAACAGTAGACGGGCTGGCTGTCTGGCCGTGAGTACGGGACAGCATGGGTACGTCGGCAAAGTCCTGGGCCAGGTCTACGATAGCGTCAATCAGGGCTTCCATCGCAGGCAACATGACGTTGTCGCGACCGGCGCGAAGCATCAGGGCGTGGGACAGGTTGTTAATGTCCTCAGAGGTGCAGGCAAAGTGTACGAATTCGCTCACTGTTGCCAGCTGGGCATTGCTGCTGATTTTATCCTTGAGGAAGTATTCAACCGCTTTTACATCGTGGTTGGTGGTGCGCTCGATTTCCTTGATGCGCTCAGCATCTTCCAGGGAGAAGTCGGCCACAATGCTATCGAGCAGCTTGTTGGCAGCTTCGTCAAACTGCTCAACTTCGGCGATCTCTTTATGTGCGGAAAGTTTTTGCAGCCAGCGTACTTCCACTTCAACGCGGGCGCGGATCAGGCCGTATTCACTGAAAATTTCACGCAGGGGGGCAGTCTTGCTCTCGTAGCGACCATCAATAGGGGATACCGCTGTGAGTGCGGAAAGCTCAACTGTCATAGTAAATCTCCGGGATTAGTGTTCTATAGATTCGATATGTGCGATCCATTCGTCGGTCGCACGCAAAAGCTTTTTGCGTTGGAACAACAGGTGTAGGCGACGCCCACCCAGCTGTCGCCATAGTGTCGCCGAGCGAACACCGGCAAACAGCATTGAGCGAATTTGATTGGCGATACGTTGCTGTTGCAGGTAGTTAAAATCGCCAAGAACCTGAATACGAAAGCGGAAGGTGCCGAGGGTGTCACTATAGGTGCTGGCCAGATTGGAAAAGATATTTTCGTGAGTCAGTGAAAAGTGTTCGGCTTGACCCTTGGCTTTCTCCAGGCGGCTGCCGATAACGGAAAGCAGGTCCTTTTTCTTGCTCAATTGTCGTTGCAAGTAGAGGACGGAGAGTGTGTAGCGCAGGCAATCTGTGTACTCGGGATGTTGCCGGGACTGCAATATTTGTTTGGAGACCTTAAGGCCGGGCAGCAGGTGCTTTGCCCCTGCAAAAATATCCTCAGTGCGGTCGGGGTTAATCTGGAAGAGGCTGTACACCCCCGTTTCCAGTTGCGCCTGGGGCGCCGTGCCAGTTTTGGCAAGGCGCTCCACCAGAGTTGCGGATTGAAAAATTCCGGCCAGTGCCAATGCCTGATCCCGCCAGTTATTCAAAATTGCTCCTTAGTGCTTCTTGTATTTTTCCGGTATGGCGGAGCCGATGCCTGTGGCTCGCTCAATAACCGCGCCACCGAGGCAAACCTCGCCATCATACAGTACCAGGGATTGACCTGGCGTGATGGCACGCTGTGGCTCATCAAACGCTACGACCAAGCTCCCATTTTCCTGTACATGCACTGTGCAGTCCTGGTCTGGTTGGCGGTAGCGGGTTTTAGCCTGGCAGCGGAATGTTTCACCTGGTGCGGCTGCGTTAATCCAGTGCGTCTGGCTAGCCTCTAAGCCAGTTGCGTATAGCAGGGGATGATGTGCGCCTTGTGCGACAATTAATACATTGCGCTCCAGGTCCTTACCCACAACATACCAGGGTTCTTCACCGGCGCCTTTTACGCCGCCGATACCCAGGCCTTGGCGCTGGCCAATGGTGTGGTACATCAGGCCCGCATGACGCCCCATTGTTTCACCTTCCGGCGTTTCCATATCCCCGGGTTGTGCGGGCAGATATTGCTCAAGAAAGTCCTTGAAGCGACGCTCACCGATAAAACAGATACCGGTGCTGTCCTTTTTATTGTGAGTAATAAAGCCATTTTCCTCGGCAATACGTCGGACTTCCGGTTTCTCCAGCTCCCCCAGCGGAAAAAGGGAGCGGGCAAACTCTTCTTCTCCAACGGCGTGCAGGAAATAGCTTTGATCCTTGTTGCCATCGAGTCCTTTGAGTAGATAGGTGCGGCCATCTATATCACGGCGGCGAGTGTAGTGCCCGGTAGCAATCGCATCAGCCCCGAGAACCTCGGCATATTCAAGGAAAACCTTAAATTTGATCTCCCGGTTACAAAGGATATCCGGGTTGGGGGTGCGTCCTTCTTTATACTCTGCCAGGAAATATTCGAATACGTGGTCCCAGTACTCTGCGGCAAAGTTAGCGGTATGTAATTTGATACCAAGCTTTTCACAGACTGCCTGGGCATCCGCCAGGTCTGCCTTGGCGGTGCAGTATTCTGTGCCGTCATCTTCATCCCAGTTTTTCATGAACAGGCCTTCCACCTGGTAGCCTTGCTGGATCAGCAGGTGTGCGGCTACAGAGGAATCCACACCGCCGGACATACCGACGATGATGCGCTTTAGCTGTTTGTTGAGGGTGGAATCAGGCATAAGAAGAACAGTCACTACTTCACTGGCATGAAAGGGGGGCGAATTTTACCTGCGAACGCCCCATTTGACCAAGACCGCTTTGATCTTCCGTTATAGATTATCGCTTTCGGCGCGGTCGATTGCGGTTGAGTGCTGGTTTTGTTCGGGGTTTGGGGGCGCCAAAAACCTCTTCTGTTCGATACTCGCCAGGCTTTAATGAGTCGAGCTTCCAGCTGCCTATCGCCACCCGGATTAGCCGCAGGGTAGGGAAGCCGACCGCTGCAGTCATCCGCCTTACCTGGCGATTCCGCCCCTCGGAAATAGTCAGCTCCAGCCAGCTGGTTGGAATCGACTTGCGTTCGCGAATTGGCGGTGTGCGGGGCCAGGGCTCCATATCAGGCAGGCGCCTGGCCTTGGCAGGTGCGGTTCGGCCATCCTTCAGGTCTACCCCTTGCCTGAGCATATAAAGAGCATCATCAGTAATTTCACCCTCCACCTGGGCCCAATAGGTCTTGGGCATCTTCCGCTTGGGGTGGCTGATTTGATGTTGTAGCGCTCCATCATCAGTCAGCAGTAGTAAACCTTCAGAATCGTAGTCCAGGCGGCCCGCCGCATAGAATCCCTTGTGCTGGATATAGTTAGCCAGAGTGGCGCGATCCTGATCATCTGTAAATTGGCTTAATACGCCAAAAGGCTTGTTGAGGAGAATAATCTTTGCCATAAGAAAAATTGAGTATTGTAATCCAACTACAAAAATTAACCGAGGCTGCTATAATCCCGCCGTTTTTTATCCCCGCCCAATGGTCCCGGGGGAGCGGTGCAAGCAACGCTGGACCTAAAAAGTCATAGAATTTTGGGAGTTTACGCAATATGGGTCATATCCAAGTGCCGGCAGACGGCGAAAAAGTTACAGTCAATTCCGACGGTTCGCTGAATGTTCCGAATCGCCCGGTTATTCCTTTCATCGAGGGTGACGGCATCGGTGTGGATATCACCCCGGTAATGCGCAAGGTGATCGACGCGTCTGTAGAAAAAGCTTTCGGCGGCGAAAAGAAAATCGAGTGGATGGAAATCTACTGCGGTGAGAAAGCGGCAGAGACTTACGCTGGCGACTGGTTCCCGGCTGAAACCCTCGAAGCGATCAAAGACTACGTTGTTAGCATTAAAGGCCCTCTGACCACTCCAGTAGGTGGAGGCTTCCGTTCCCTGAACGTTGCCCTGCGTCAGGAGCTGGATCTGTACGTATGTCAGCGCCCGGTGCGCTGGTTCAGCGGTGTACCTTCTCCGGTTAAAGAGCCGAACAAGGTAGACATGGTTATCTTCCGTGAAAACTCCGAAGATATCTACGCTGGTATCGAGTGGAAAGCCGACACTGACGAAGCTAAGAAAGTTATCAAGTTCCTGCAGGACGAGATGGGTGTTAAGAAGATCCGTTTCCCTGAGAACTGTGGTATCGGTGTTAAGCCGGTTTCTGCAGAAGGTACCAAGCGTCTCGTGCGCAAGGCTATCCAGTACGCTGTGGACCAGGATCGCGATTCTGTAACCCTGGTACACAAAGGCAACATCATGAAGTTTACCGAAGGTGCCTTCGCTGATTGGGGTTACGAGCTGGCTCGCGACGAGTTTGGCGCTCAGCCGCTGGACGGCGGCCCCTGGCACAGCTTCAAGAACCCGAAGACTGGCAAGGAAATCGTTGTTAAGGACGTAATTGCTGACGCAATGCTGCAGCAGATCCTGCTGCGTCCGGCGGAGTACGACGTAATTGCTACCCTGAACCTGAACGGTGACTACCTGTCTGACGCACTGGCTGCACAGGTTGGTGGTATTGGTATCGCTCCGGGCGCAAACCTGTCCGACGACGTTGCCCTGTTCGAAGCGACTCACGGTACTGCGCCCAAGTACGCTGGCCAGGATAAAGTTAACCCGGGCTCCCTGATTCTTTCCGCTGAGATGATGCTGCGTCACCTGGGCTGGAACGAAGCTGCTGACCTGGTAATCAAGGGTATGGAAGGTGCTATCGAAGCCAAAACTGTAACCTACGATTTCGAGCGTCTGATGGACGGTGCTGAGCTGAAGTCCTGTTCTGCGTTTGGTGACGAAGTTATCAAGCACATGGCATAAGGTGCCAAATTGGATGCCGGGCTTTGAGGCTCAGCTCCGATAGTAAAAAGGCCCTTCACTGTGCAGTGAAGGGCCTTTTTTTGCGTGCGAACTTGCCGCAATAAGGCTAGTCGAGAGCCTCCGCTTCCTTTTCTCTCACGCTCTCGGCATAGGCCGGTTCGGAGTTTGGAATGGAAGGTTTGCTGGCAGTGGGCATATCGCCCGAGGGCACAGTAGAAATATTGGCGGCGTGGTAGCCTTTATCGCCCCTGACGATATCAAAGGTGACTTGCTGACCAGCTTTCAGGGTTCGGTAGCCTTCCATCTGAATGGCGGAATAGTGCGCGAACAGATCCTCCCCTCCTTCATCTGCAAGAATAAACCCATATCCCTTTGCGTTGTTGAACCACTTCACGGTACCGGTAGGCATAACGAATTCCCTCTAATTGCCTGAGTGACCAGTTGGCCACCTTACAGAGTTTTTATATTTATTTGACCTGCGGATTAATCGACTGCGATCCTATCTGCGATTAACGGCTGTGAACGTGCAGGCACTAACTCTTGTAGTCAACTGGTATGGGAATGTCAAGAAACGCAGGTGGACTCTGTGATGTCTCTGTGTCGTTGGTCAAATAAGGTTACAATGGCAGGTTGTTGATGGTTGCGCAGGTTGCAACATCGAGGCTTTAAAAAATTCATTGATAATTGTTATGAGTATTCCGCAGATCATTACACTAAGCTCCGATATGTCAGAGGGAGACAGTTACGACTTGGAGGATTCCGATGGCGGGCTTGCACTGGAGGAGGCGCCACCCAAGTTAAAGCAGCCTCCCATGTATAAGGTCATTATGCTCAACGATGACTACACCCCCATGGACTTTGTTGTAGAGACTTTGGAACTGTTTTTTTCAGTCAACCGGGAGCGCGCCACGCAGTTGATGCTGCAAGTACACACGCGGGGAAAAGCAGTGTGCGGTGTCTATACTCGGGATATAGCGGAGACAAAGGCCGCGCAGGTCAATCAATTCGCCCAGGAGAATGAGCACCCCCTGTTATGCGAAATTGAGGCGGATGAAAGTAAAGAAGATTGATCTTGAATAGAGCTGCTTTTAAACAAGGGTCCCGTCACCTGAAGGGAATCAGCCAGGATATAGACGCCGGCAAAGGGTGCGCGCCTACCAGCGGAGTCGGCGGGAAATATTGGCGATTAGGGTTTGAGGTTTAGATGCTCAGCAAGGACTTAGAGGTAACGCTTAATCTGGCGTTCAAGGGTGCGCGCGCTAAACGGCACGAATTCATGACCGTAGAGCACCTATTGCTGGCGCTTTTGGACAATGAATCTGCGGCTGATGTGTTGCATGCCTGTGGAGCCGATCTAAGCGCGTTGCGACGTGAGTTGCTGGAGTTCGTAGACTCCACAACGCCATTAATTCCAGAGGCTGATACAGACCGTGAGACTCAGCCCACACTCGGGTTCCAGAGGGTCCTGCAAAGGGCCGTTTTCCATGTCCAGTCATCCGGTAAAAAGGAAGTCACAGGGGCTAATGTCCTCGTTGCTATTTTTTGTGAGCAGGAAAGTCAGGCTGTTTACTATCTGAAACAGCAGAGTGTTGCTCGTATTGATGTGGTGAACTACATCACCCATGGCATTTCCCGCGTAGGATCCAGTGGTAATAATCACCACCATGGCTCCGATACGACGCCTGAACAGGTTGATGAAGAGATCAGCGGGGGTGCAGAGCCAGGTGGCTCCGATCCACTGGAAAGTTATGCGACCAACCTGAACCAAGAGGCTATCCTCGGCCGCATTGACCCCCTGGTAGGGCGTGGGCCCGAAGTGGAACGGGTAACCCAGGTTCTGGCCAGGCGCCGCAAAAACAACCCGCTGCTTGTTGGTGAGTCTGGTGTTGGTAAGACCGCCATTGCTGAGGGGCTTGCTCGCCGTATAGTGGACGAAGATATTCCTGAACCGCTCAAAGACAGCACTATTTATTCCCTTGATCTTGGCTCCCTTCTGGCCGGGACAAAATACCGGGGAGATTTTGAAAAGCGCTTTAAAGCATTGTTGGCTGAATTAAAAAAGCGCGAGCACGCAGTACTGTTTATTGACGAAATTCACACGATTATCGGTGCGGGTGCGGCTTCCGGTGGAGTGATGGATGCCTCCAATCTGCTTAAGCCACTGCTTTCCAGTGGCCAGCTGCGCTGTATAGGCTCAACGACATTTACTGAGTACCGTGGGATTTTCGAAAAAGATCGGGCACTTTCCAGGCGCTTCCAGAAAATTGATGTCAGTGAGCCTTCGGTTGAAGAAACCATCCAAATCCTGCAGGGGTTACGGAGTTGTTTCGAAGACCACCACAAGGTGCGTTTTACCGATGCGGCCCTGGATGCCGCGGCACAGCTTTCCAGTCGCCATATCACCGAGCGATTCCTGCCGGATAAAGCAATTGACGTTATTGATGAGGCCGGCGCCTACCAATCCCTGCTACCTGCGGAGACTCGGAAGGAAGTAATTGGAGTTGGTGAAATTGAGTCCGTGATTGCGAAAATGGCCCGGATTCCAGCCAAGAGCGTATCGGCATCGGATAAGGAACAGTTATCCAAATTGGACGACAACCTGAAGATGGTTGTGTTTGGCCAGGATAGTGCCATTGAGGCGCTGAGTACGGCGATCAAGCTTAGCAGGGCGGGTCTCGGTGCGGAGGAGAAGCCCATAGGTTCCTTCCTCTTCTCGGGCCCAACCGGTGTCGGGAAGACTGAGCTGTGTCGCCAGTTGGCTAAAGTGATGGGAATCGAGTTGATTCGTTTCGATATGTCCGAGTATATGGAGCGCCATACGGTTTCCCGTCTGATTGGTGCTCCGCCGGGCTATGTCGGTTTTGATCAGGGCGGACTGCTGACTGATTCTGTGACCAAGCATCCCCACAGTGTTGTGTTACTGGATGAAATTGAGAAAGCACATCCAGAGGTGTTTAACCTGTTATTGCAGGTGATGGATCACGGTACTCTGACTGACAATAACGGCCGCAAGGCTGATTTCCGCAACGTTATTCTCATCATGACCACCAATGCAGGTGCTGAGCTGATGAGTCGGCGTTCTATTGGCTTTTCAAATCAGGATCACTCCACCGACGGCATGGAGGAGATCAAGAAAATGTTCACGCCGGAATTCCGCAATCGCTTGGATAGCATTATCCAGTTCGGGTCATTGCCGCTGGATGTGGTGAAGACGGTGGTGGACAAGTTTATTGTTGAGCTGCAGGCGCAACTTGATGATTCCCGCGTAACCTTGGCTGTAGATGATGAGGCCCGCGAGTGGCTGGCAATTCGTGGTTATGATGAAAAAATGGGTGCGCGTCCAATGTCACGCCTGATTCGTGACAAGCTGCGCAAGCCCCTGGCCGAAGCTGTGTTGTTCGGTGAATTGGCAGAAGAGGGTGGGCGTGTTGCGGTCACTATCGAGGGTGATGAGCTGGCGATAAAAACTGCGGTTCCAGCCTGACTTTACCTCAGGTTCAACCGAAAAAAGCCACCTTGCGGTGGCTTTTTTTTGTCTGGACAAGCGGCCCGTAAGGCACTTCCCCAGGCGAGCAGTTTAACGGGCGCGGTAAGTAATGCGGCCCTTGCTCAGGTCGTAAGGGGTGAGTTCCACCTTGACCTTATCGCCAGTGAGGATACGAATGTAGTTTTTGCGCATTTTTCCAGAGATGTGCGCAATTACCACGTGTCCGTTTTCCAGCTTTACGCGGAAAGTGGTATTTGGCAGGGTGTCAATCACCTCGCCTTCCATTTCAATATAATCGTCTTTTGCCATGCGGCAGCAACCTTCAAATAACTTGATCAGACCATTTACCCCGGTGGCGCTTTGGCCTAGCCGCGGCTTGACGGGCGAGCATTTTGCACGAAAAGGCTGAATAGAGCAAAGGGCGTGTGCTAGTGCTTTAGAGAGACTTCAGGCTCCAGCGGTTTTCCTTAAGCATTTCAATCGGTCGAAACTGGCTTTTGTAGGCCATTTTGTGGCACTGCTCTATCCAGTAACCCAGGTAGAGATTGGGGAGTCCGAGTCGCCTGGCCCATTCAATCTGGTAGAGAATGCAGTAACTGCCCAAGCTGCGCTTGTCCTCATCCGGGTCGAAGAAAGTATAGATGGCAGAGAGGCCAGCAGTGAGCAGGTCAGTAACAGCTACTGCAACCAGCTTGCCCCTAGCGCGCAACTCAATATAGCGGGTGGCTCCCCAAGCCTGGCTCAGGAAACTTCGGTATTGCTCCCGGCTGGGTGGATACATCTCTCCGTCGGCATGGCGTTGCTCAATGTAGCGAGCATACAACTCGTAGTGCTCGTCAGTATCAATAGACTCGATGTGGAAGATATCCAGGTCTCGATTGCGTTTCCAGCAGCGGCGCTGGTTGCGATCTGGTACAAACAGGTTCACCGGCACCCTTGCCGGAATGCAAGCCCTACATGTGGCACATTGTGGGCGGTATAGGTAGGCGCCACTGCGGCGGAAACCCAGCTCGGACAGACGGTTGTACAGGCGTTGGTCCACCTCTGTCTGGGGGTCCACAAATACCGTGGTGGCCTCCCGGTCCGGCAGGTAGCCGCAGGGGTGGGGCAGCGTGGCCAGCAAGCGTACAGAATCCAGTTGCGAATATTTACCCATAAGTCCAACAAAGCTTCCAAGGCTGTGGAAATGCGGGCTGTCTAATTCCGCTTTCCAGCAATTGTTCGAAATCCCTACGGCACAATTCAATGGCCCCCAGGCTGGTCAGGTGCGGGTTACTAACCTGGCAGTCGACGAGCGGGCAGCCCCACAATTCTAATTGCCGAATGAGGTGGACAAAAGCGACTTTGGAAGCGTCTGTTTCTCTGTGAAACATCGACTCGCCAAAGAACACTTTGCCAATGGCCAGTCCATAGAGTCCTCCAACAAGCTTGCCCTCTCGCCACACCTCTACAGAGTGGGCATGGCCGAGATGATGCATATCTACGTAGGCCTGGCACATCTCATCAGTGATCCAGGTGCCATCTTCGCCGGACCTGGGCGCGCGGCAGGCATCGATGACCTCCTCGAATGCCTGGTCAAATGTAACCTGAAAGGCTCCGCGGCGCAGTACTTTGCGAAGGCTTCGCCCGATCTTAAAGTCGTGGGGAATAACTACACAGCGTGGTGAGGGGCTCCACCAGAGAATGGGTTGCTCGTCGGAGTACCAGGGGAATATCCCGCGTCGGTACGCTGCGAGCAGCCAGTCTGGTGATAGGTCACCGCCAACTGCGAGCAAACCGTTGGGATCATCCAATGCCGCTCTAGTAGGGGGGAAGTCGATATGGTTTTCATCGAGCCACATCAAGCGGCTTTGGGTATTCCTTGCCACAAGCTGACTCCTGTCCGAGGAGATGGCGGGGGTCCGGGCGGAGAGATTCCACCCGGAGTGGGAGGGTGTTACTGGGCGTCCAGGAAGCGCTCGGCGTCCAGGGCTGCCATACAGCCGGTGCCGGCAGAAGTTACAGCCTGACGGTAGATATGATCAGAGACGTCACCGGCTGCAAATACGCCGGGAATGGATGTTTGGGTGGCATTACCCTCCAGGCCGCTTTGAACGATGATATAGCCACCATTCATTTCCAGCTGACCTTCAAAGATGCCGGTATTTGGCTTATGGCCAATGGCGATAAATACACCGGACACATCCAGCTCTTTGGTGGAGTCGTCCTGGGTGCTACGAACCCGCAGTCCCGTTACGCCGTTGTCATCGCCCAAAACCTCGTCCAGAGTGTGGTGCCAGCAAACCTTGATGTTGCCGTTTTCCACTTTTTCCATCAGGCGGTCCTGCAGAATTTTCTCCGCACGCAGTTCATTGCGGCGGTGAATCAGGGTTACTTCACTGGCGATATTGGACAGGTAAAGCGCCTCTTCAACGGCGGTGTTACCACCACCTACAACTGCTACTTTTTGATCGCGGTAGAAGAAACCATCGCAAGTTGCACAGGCGCTCACACCGCGCCCCTGAAAGGCTTCCTCGGACGGAAGACCTAAGTACTGGGCTGAGGCGCCAGTAGCGATGATCAGTGAGTCACAAGTGTAAGTCTCATTGCCCTTGAGGGTGAATGGGCGCTGGTTGAGGTCAACAGATTCAATGTGATCGAAAATGACCTGGGTGTCGAAACGCTCTGCGTGTTGCTGCATTTGTACCATCAAATCTGGGCCCTGTAGATCAGGGATGCCGCCCGGCCAGTTTTCAACTTCGGTTGTGGTGGTCAGCTGCCCACCTTGCTGCATACCGGTGATAACTACAGGATTCAGGTTAGCGCGGGCAGCGTAAATGGCGGCAGTGTAGCCTGCGGGGCCCGAGCCGAGAATGATCAGTCGATGATGATTTTTGCTCATGAAATTCTCTTTAAGACTGTCGGTGTGCAAAGTTTCCCAGGCGAACCGGGTTTCACAAGTCTGGCTACTTTTTGATCAGCCGAGACTATCAAGTTGGCGGATATAATAGGCGATAGTTACAAATGGGCGAAATAGTTTGCCTTAATTTGTTCCATTGGAAAGTGCTATCTGTGAGAGAGGTGTGTGACAGAGGCTCCCCCGACAGTGGTTAAATGATGACAGATCATGTGAATAAATTACCTTAGAAAGATAAGCTAATTCATTGATATATATGAAATTATATTTAATCAAAGTTAATTCTTGGAACGGAACAAGGTTGTGCCTAAAGGTTAGGCGCCAGCCAGTTTTATATTGGTTCAGATGTTGCCCTTGGATTTTAGGTAGAGGCAGGTGGGGGCCTGAGACTGTCAGCAGCAGGATAGGGCACCCCGCCCTTATTTCAGTTTGAATGAGGCAGTCCAGACCTTCGCATCAGTGAGAGATAGTGGATGACGTTTTTTCTATCCGGCCACTTTTTGTTTTGAAGCCCAGTGGACACCATCGTGCAAGCCAGCACGACCACCGGACTTGGCGGAGATCGTATCGCTCAGCCTTAAAGCCAGGTGCGATATTGTTGCGGATGGGTACAATGTCTGCACTGTGGATGTTCTTGGCGCCACAAAGATTTCCCCGGAAGTGTTGAAGTCTTCGTTAAAGACGCCAGGCATTGCCCTCCAAAAGGGATCTTTTGATGCGGTGGTGCACAAAATGGGCTTGCACTAGGTGATTAGTGTTGATCAGCCAATAGTCATTCAGGGGGCTTATTGAGATTGAAGCCTGGAGGACGGCTCATAGTTTGGGGGTTATTGCCTGGTACTGGCATTCTGCAGGCTGCTTTTATAGATTTTGTACAAAAATTCAGCATGCCAGTTCATTGTGAGTGCCAGGCGTTTGATCGCTAATTTCTCTGAGAGAATCAGTTGCTATGGCACTTCAAGAGTGCTGACTTTGATGAAGTAGTACAAGTTTCTGTACTGTCTATCGTTTTAGTATGGAAGCCATACTGGGTGCTGAATTGGCCGAAGACCGCAGTAAATTGGTTGCTTTGAACCGGTTTGCGCGAAATAGGATACCGGTGAGCTTAAGACATGGGGCATCCTGGAAGGAAAGTGGGGAGGATCCATCTATCAAGGTATCTACTGCTTCTTTCGCGCATATAAGCCAAGTTGGCGAAAAACAAATGTGCACAATCCGCGAGCGAACTAACTGAATGTTACTCATAAAAAGACTAGGGTAGAGAGCTGGATAGAAAACTGGGTCAAAGTTAGATGGTAAGGCTGGCCCCAGCTGAGCTGAAAAGCTTTATATTTAGCCAATCTTCAAAAAATCGGCATAAATTTTAGACAGGTGCCGGTTTTGCTAATCATTCTACAAACAACAAATTAGTATTGAGGTAAGCCATTGAAGGCCGAAAGTGCTACTGAAGAGACCTCTGACAAGAGCGGTGCTTTGCCGGATTCACTGATCGCCCGTTTGATTCGCGAAGGCGCATTGATCAGTTTACTAGCTGGGGCGTTATTACTCGCGATCAGTCTGCTGAGTTACGACTCTCAGGATCCCGGTTGGTCCCATACCGGGCAGTCCAGTCAAATTCACAATGCTATCGGCCCAGCTGGCGCTTGGCTTGCGGATGTATGTTTGTCATTGCTTGGTTGGATGGCTTACATATTTCCATTGCTGATCGGCTTGCGCGCATACCGTATTTTGCGTGATCGCAATGCTCGCTTCCATGGTCCTCTCTTTGCCCTCAGGGTTTTTGGATTAATCCTGGTGTTGGTCAGTGGCGCAGCGTTGGCGACATTATGTTTTGCTCCAGCGGACAACCCGTTACCGTTTTCCAATGGTGGAATTATAGGTGCAGCGCTTTCCAGTGCTACCGGTGCAAGCCTTGGTTATGTGGGAGCCACAATTTTATTACTGGCGATATTTGCTATTGGCATTACCGTGTTTACAGGCTTGTCCTGGCTAAAATTGGCGGAATCTATTGGGCGCAACGTGCTGGGATTGTTTGCTCTGCTCATTAGTTTTTATAAGCGCTGGCGCCAAAAACGAACCGAGGTGCGGGTAGCGCGTGAGGCCATAGTGGTGCGCAAAGCTGCGGTAGAAGAAGAAAAGCAACGTACAGCGAAGCGAATCCCGCCGAAGATTGAAGCCACAGCACCCAAGCCCAAGCAAAGCCCGCGTGCAGCCAAAGAGAAACAGGGAGAGCTTTTTAAAAGTGGTCCTGTTACCGGTACTTTGCCGCCTCTGGGATTATTGGACCCTGCCGACCAAAACAAGAAAGCAGGCTTCTCACGAGAGTCTTTGGAGGCCCTATCCCGGCTGCTTGAGTTAAAGCTAAAGGATTTCGGAGTGGTCGCTGAGGTGGTATCTGTTTTACCTGGTCCGGTGGTAACTCGCTTTGAAATCCAGCCAGCTCCAGGAGTGAAAGTCAGTAAAATTTCCAACCTGGCCAAAGACTTGGCGCGCTCCCTGGCGGTGATTAGTGTGCGCGTTGTGGAGGTAATTCCTGGCAAGTCAGTGGTGGGAATTGAGATTCCTAATGAGAATCGCCAGATGGTGCGTCTTAGTGAGGTGTTATCGGCAGATGTTTACGATAATGCCAAGTCGCCATTAACCCTGGCCCTGGGCCACGATATTTCCGGGCAGCCTGTAGTGGCTGATCTTGCGAAGATGCCACACCTTCTTGTAGCCGGGACTACCGGCTCCGGTAAGTCGGTCGGCATCAATGTAATGTTGCTCAGTCTGCTCTACAAGTCGACTCCTGAAGAGGTCCGCCTGATTTTGGTAGATCCAAAGATGTTGGAGTTGTCTGTTTATGAGGGTATCCCCCACCTTCTTACACCGGTTATTACTGATATGAATGATGCAGCCAATGGTCTGCGCTGGTGTGTTGGTGAAATGGAGCGCCGCTATAAGCTGATGGCTGCGATGGGTGTGCGCAACCTGGCAGGTTTTAACCGCAAGGTGAAGGAGGCGGAAGAAACTGGGGAGCCACTTCTCGACCCATTGTGGCAACCGGATCCTGCTCTGAGCGTGCCCGAAGAGGATCAGACCGCTCCAGCGCTGAAATCGCTTCCCGCTATCGTGGTGGTTATCGATGAATTTGCCGACATGATGATGATTGTCGGTAAAAAAGTGGAGCAGTTGATTGCGCGCATCGCGCAGAAGGCCCGTGCCGCAGGAATTCACTTGCTACTCGCGACCCAGCGCCCCTCAGTAGATGTGATTACTGGTTTGATCAAGGCAAATGTGCCTACCCGTATTGGTTTCCAGGTTTCTTCTAAAGTGGATTCTCGCACTATTCTCGATCAGGGTGGTGCTGAGCAGCTACTCGGGCACGGTGATATGTTGTACCTGCCCCCCGGCAGTGGTGTGCCTGTGCGGGTACATGGTGCTTTCGTGGATGACCATGAGGTGCATAAGGTAGTTGCAGATTGGGGGCGTCGCGGACAGCCAGATTATATTGATGGCATCATTGATGACAGCAATAACAGTATCCCAGTACCCGGCCTGCAATCTGAGGGAGGGGAGGATGAAGACCCAGAGGCTGATGCCCTCTATGATGAGGCGGTAGCCTTTGTAACAAAATCCCGGAAAGCCTCTATATCTTCTGTGCAGCGCCAATTGCGTATCGGCTACAATCGGGCCGCGCGAATTATCGACGCCATGGAGGCTGCTGGTGTTGTTTCCCCTGCGGGGCATAATGGCAACCGAGAGGTATTGGCACCGCCTCCCGCTTAAGCTGAAGAGTCCAAGGGGAGGTGGGGGTTAAGCTACAGTTCACTTGGCTGCGGCTAACCTTTAAGGAAATCAACACACTGGAATTCAATTATGAAAAGTGTTCTGCGCAACTTATTACTAAGTTTGACCGTTGCGACCAGTGCCGCCTGGGCCGATGCTACCGATGATCTCAGCAAACAGTTGCAGCCACTGGCGGCGCTGTCTGGAAACTTCAAGCAGACCCTTATTGATGAGCGCGGGAAGGTAACCCAGGAGAGCAACGGTAACTTCTCTGTGCAACGGCCGGGAAAGCTCCGCTGGAAAACAGGGGAACCCTATGCGCAATTGTTGGTTACCAACAATAAAACCCTGTGGCTTTACGACCCGGACCTGGAGCAGGTAACCGTGCGGCCGGTTGACACCCGCATTAAGGAAACTCCGGCGTTGTTGCTTGGAGGCAAAGTAGAAGAGATCCGTAAATCCTTTGATGTAAATCTCAAAGATGGTGTTTATCACCTGACTCCCAAAAACCCCAAAGCCCCTTTTAAGGCAATGGAAATCCACTTTGCTAAGGATGGCTTGCCTGATTCCATGACTGTGCGTGATGGAATGGGGCAGACCACCAAAATTAAATTTAGCGGTATGAAGGCAAACCCGAAATTGTCCGATTCTATATTTAACTTTAAACCGCCAGCTGGTACCGACATTATCAAAGATGAGTGATCTGTTTCATTCCCCTCAAAGACACCAACCCCTGGCTGCTCGTATGCGGCCTAACTCTCTGGCCTCTTATGTGGGCCAGTCGCATTTATTGGGGGAGGGAAAACCGTTGCGCGAGGCGGTGGAGCGTGGTCAGCTGCACTCAATGATTCTTTGGGGGCCACCGGGAGTGGGTAAAACTACTTTCGCCCGATTACTCGCCCAGGAGTGTGATGCTCGCTTTGCCACACTTTCTGCCGTACTGGCTGGAGTAAAGGATATTCGCCAGGCAGTAGCGGAGGCCGAGCAACACAGGATGCAATCCAGCCGCGGCACTATCCTTTTTGTGGATGAGGTTCATCGTTTCAATAAGGCCCAGCAGGATGCGTTTCTTCCCTATGTGGAGGAGGGCACTGTAACTTTCGTTGGCGCCACCACCGAGAACCCCGCTTTCGAGTTAAATAATGCGCTCCTATCGAGGTGCCGAGTTTATCTGTTACGCAGCATTCCCGAAGATGATCTAGCGGGCCTTTTGCAGCGTGCATTGAGAACCGATCAACAGTTGCTCGACCGCAATACCTGTGTACCAGATGAGTTGTTGCTCAAGATTGCGCGTGCGGCCGATGGCGATGCGCGCAGTGCGCTCAATCTACTCGAGGTGGCCTGTGACCTCGCCAAAGAGCAGTCGGGACAGTTGGTTGTCGATGAAAGTGTACTTGCTGAAGTGCTCAGCGCTGATGTGCGTCGTTTCGATAAAGGTGGTGATTATTTTTACGATCAGATTTCTGCCATGCATAAGTCTGTACGTGGTTCCGATCCAGATGCTGCACTTTATTGGTTTATACGGATGCTGGATGGTGGTTGTGATCCACTTTACGTCGCCCGCAGAGTGGTGCGTATGGCCAGTGAGGACATAGGCAACGCAGACCCGCGCGCATTACAGTTAGCTCTCAACGCCTGGGATGTGCAGGAGAGACTTGGCAGCCCAGAGGGGGAATTGGCAATCGCCCAGGCGATTACGTATCTCGCTGTGGCAGCGAAAAGCAATGCAGTCTATTCGGCTTATAAGCGCGCAGTTGCAGATGTACGTCGCGAGCCTAGCTACGATGTGCCGGTCCACTTGCGCAACGCGCCCACCAAGCTGGCAAAAAGCTTGTCCCATGGAGCTGAGTATCGCTATGCACATGACGAGCCCGATGCCTTTGCCGCGGGAGAAAACTATTTTCCAGAAGAAATTGCGGATCGCCAGTATTACCAGCCTGTCCCGCGGGGGCTGGAATTGAAGATCGCTGAAAAATTGCAGATGCTGCGCCGTCTCAATAGCGAGAGTGGCCAGCAGCGCTACAAATTCAAGCCATAGGTATTAGGGGGAAGCAGTAATGCAGTGGCTGGCTATTGCCGTTGGCGGTGCTCTCGGGGCAATCTTTCGCCACTTGGTTACTATATGGTGCTATCCGGTATTCAACGGTAAATTCCCCCTGGGTACCTTGGTGGTTAACCTTGTCGGTTCATTTTTAATCGGAATTGCCTATATATTGATCACTCACCGTGCAATGCTCGGGGAGGAATGGCGACTCCTGTTAATGACCGGGTTGTTTGGTGCCCTAACTACCTTTTCCACTTTCTCCCTAGAAAGCTTGATACTGTGGCACAATGGCCAGCCATTGGTGGCAATTGGCTATGTTGTCGGCAGCCTGGTGAGTTGTCTGTTAGCCACTGGAGCCGCTGTCGCCTTGGCGACACGCTATTTTTAACCCAAGTTTATTTAATTTTAAGTTGTAGGAGCCTGATAGCAGGCGAACTGGAAACGATGCTCGATCCCAAACTGATTCGCACGGATATGGACCAAGTGGCCGCAGCTCTAAAAAAGCGTGGTGTAGAACTGGATACTGCCAAACTGGAAGCCCTTGAGGAGCGCCGCAAAGAATTGCAGGTGCGCACTGAGAGCTTGCAAAGCGAGCGCAATAGTAAATCGAAAAATATTGGCCGTGCTAAGGCCAATGGTGAAGATATTGCGCCCTTGCTGAAAGAAGTGGAGTCCCTTGGGGGGGAGCTGCAAAATGCCAAGCATGCATTGACTGAGTTACAGGAAGAACTCGATGCGATCCTGTCGGCAATCCCGAACCTGCCAGATGCATCTGTGCCTGAGGGCGAGAACGAAGATGATAACGTTGAGGTTCGTCGCTGGGGGCAGCCACGCGCATTCGGCTTCGAAGTTAAGGATCATGTGGATCTTGGAACCCAGTTGGGTGGCTTAGATTTCGAAATGGCCGCAAAGCTGACAGGCTCACGTTTTGCCGTAATGTCTGGCGAGGTCGCACGTCTGCACCGAGCCTTGGCGCAATTCATGCTGGATACCCATATCGAAGAGCATGGTTACCAGGAAACTAATGTACCGGTAGTTGTGAACAGTGACTCCCTCTACGGTACTTCTCAGCTACCCAAGTTTGAAGAAGACCTGTTCAAGCTTAAAGATGAACGTGGTTTCTACCTGATTCCAACTGCGGAAGTCCCACTAACCAATATGTACAGAGATCATATTGTTGAGGATGCAGAAACCCTGCCGCACAAACTGGTTGCTCACACGACTTGTTTTCGGTCTGAAGCAGGCTCCCACGGTCGTGACACCCGCGGCATGATTCGCCAGCACCAGTTTGAAAAAGTGGAACTGGTTTGGGTAACACGTCCGGAACAATCTGAAGAGGCTCTGGAAACCCTTACACAGAATGCAGAAACCATTCTGCAAAAACTCAATCTGCCATATCGCACTGTAGTGTTGTGCGGTGGCGATATTGGCTTCGCCGCCCGCAAGACCTACGATATCGAAGTTTGGATACCTTCCCAGGATAAATACCGCGAGATTTCCTCCTGTTCTCTAGTAGGTGATTTTCAGGCCCGCCGTATGAAAGCCCGCTGGCGCAATCCGGAAACTGGTAAACCGGAGCTGGTGCATACCCTGAATGGATCAGGGCTCGCAGTGGGACGAACCCTGATCGCGGTTTTGGAAAACTACCAGCGCGAGGATGGCAGCATTGAGATTCCTGAAGTGCTGCGTCCCTATATGCGCGGCCAGGAAGTTATCTCAGCTTCCTAAGGGCAGTTATCTGAAAGGGTGGGCTTTGTGCTTGCCCTTTTTTGTTGCCGGAACTTATTTTGCTCCGCCTGCTATTTGATGGAATAAAAAGTTGCGCTATTTACCCCTCGCATTTGATGTCAGACAACGCCCCTGCCTAATAGTTGGCGGTGGTTCTATTGCCACCCGTAAAGCGCGTTTGCTCAGTAAAGCTGGTGCGCGCTTGTTAGTGGTTTCCCCAGATATTACCGATGAGCTTCGCCAACTGGTGACAGATTCAGCTGGGGAATGGTTTGAGGCTGGTTATTCTGCTGAATATTTGCAGCGAACAGAACTGGTTGTGGCGGCATCTGACAGTACGGAAGTCAATGCGCAGGTTTCTGCCGATGCGCAGGCCGTACGCTTACCCGTTAATGCAGTGGATGCTCCGGATCTGTGTACTTTCACTTTCCCGGCAATTGTGGAGCGCGGGGATCTATCTATAGGGATCAGCAGCGGAGGAGCTGCCCCGGTCCTGGCACGAAGAATTCGTGCCCAGCTTGAGGCCTTGCTATCGCCGAGTGTCGCGTCCTTGGTGGACTTAGCTTCCCGGATGCGCGCTAAAGTTAAAGCGGCACTGCCAGAAAGCCGGCGTAAGAATTTCTGGGAGTGGGTATTTGCCGGGCCCGTCGCCAGTCGAATGGAAGCAGGCCAGCTGGCAGATGCAGAGAGAGAGCTACTTGAAGCGTTACAAGAGTGGCAAGGCAGCCCCAACCCAGTAGGAGAAGTTTACTTAGTGGGTGGGGGACCAGGAGATCCCGATCTTCTTACTTTTCGTGCATTGCGCCTGATGCAGCAGGCGGATGTTGTACTTTACGATCGTTTAGTATCTCCAGAGGTACTTGAGTTGGTACGTCGGGACGCCGAACGCATTTACGTTGGAAAAAGGAAGGCGTTTCACTCGGTGCCCCAGGATGATATCAACCAGCTACTGGTTGACTTGGCGAGTAAGGGGAAAAAGGTGTTGCGCCTGAAAGGCGGGGACCCCTTTATCTTTGGTCGCGGCGGCGAAGAGATCGATAGGCTGGCTGGAGCGGGAATCCCATTCCAGGTAGTACCGGGTATTACTGCGGCTGCGGGTTGTGCGAGCTATGCGGGTATTCCCTTGACGCATCGAGATCATGCCCAGTCGGTACGATTTGTCACCGGACATTTAAAGGAGGGCAATCTCGACCTGCCTTGGAGTGATTTGGCGTCGCCAGGCCAAACATTGGTTTTCTACATGGGCCTGACAGGGCTGCAGACAATTTGTACCGAGCTGACCCGTCATGGGTTGCCACCTGAAACACCTGCAGCTCTGATTGAAAAGGGGACTACGCGGGCGCAGAGAGTGACTGTGGGAGACCTCTCCACATTGCCAGCGCTGGCAGAAGAAAAAGCTGTGCGCGCCCCAACCCTGACCATTATCGGTGGAGTCGTCAGTTTGCATGAGAAGCTGAACTGGTACCAGCCTGGCTGAGAAAGTAGCCTGGAAGACCTGCGTGGGTTAGGGTCCAGCTGAGTTTGGCACAGAACCTATACTGAGAGTAATTTTTCAGTGGGGTTTGTGGCATGCTGCTGGCGATCCTTTGCTTTTATTGCACTAATATTGTGCGCTTTTTCCTTCCGCAACAGCGGGAGTTTCCATTAGTTGATCCAGCTGACTACTATTCCCGCCGTTACACTTATCATTACCGGCAAAAGAAAGAGTTGGTGAAATGGCTGTGGATAGGGGTTTCACTGGTGATGCTATGTTTCCCACTATTGCCTTTGGTGCTTGGGCTCAGCTTCTTCACCCTTTTCCTGTCTTTTGCCATTCTCGATGAAACGGCGTGACACCCCTGTAAGAGGTGTCCTTGCAATTTTTACTTTAGTGAAGTGTGAGCTTGTAGTGGGTTTCCTGTTCAATCAGGGGGGAAGGGTTTCCCTCTACCCAGTCACGATGTCCGCTGTCGAAAAATGGGGAGAGGGGATGGCCACTCTGCCCGGTTGCCATATGGAATATTCCCAAGTCTTCACGTCCAGGTGAAATCACCATGCGCTCAGATGCCCCATGAGTGGGCGACTGGAACCGGGGCATATGTGTATCCCCCGCCAGTGCATCGCTGGGCATTGCAGCAAACCAGTTTATGGCAGGGATAGCTCTTGCAAGTGGGTGGCGAATAGTAGCCGTATTTTGAGCGCCCCAGGTTTGCTGCTGTAAAGGGCTTCCTGTTGCAGCCATTTTATCCAAGACCTGGTTCAGTGCTGCGAGTTTGAGGGCTGTCCAGGATTCAAAATCTGGATTAAGCAATTGCTGTGGTTCCTGCTGAGCCAGTGCCCAGATAGGATACTCAAATTGTCTTTTTAATTGGCCAAAAGAAAACTTGGGGTCAAACTTGCGCATGTAGGCCAGGATAGGAGCAGTGCTAAGTTCCATAAATTTAAGGCGGTAATTGCGCACAATTCGGTAGCCCACTGAATCGGCACTGGCGCGAGCGCCCCAATCCTGAACCTGCTGGTAAACTTCGCTATAGCCCTCCTGATTTTTTAAAAAACCAGCCAGGTGCTCTTGCCACCGTTGCAGGAATATAGCGCGGTCATCGAGTTGGATATTTAGTAAGCTTTGTTCGTCGAACTGCTCAAGAGCGAGCAACCCATCGCGAATTTGCTGCTGGCGGGCACCGAGGGCATAGCCGTGGTCACCCATCAATTTCAACCAGTCTCCGTCGGTTGTGCGGGCATTGGCGGTCCAGATACGGTGAGTGGGTGGATTGTAAATGCGTGGCTGCTCTTCGGTTGAAAGGTATCCATTCCAGTAGGCTTCTCCATCAGCCCAGCTGACTGAGCGACTACCATCAAAGCCAACACGACGGGGGATAGCCCCAGCCACAGTCCAGCCGATATTGCCATCCCGGTCACCGACAACAAAATTCTGGTGGGGAATGCCAATTTCTGGTCCAAGATCCAGAGCCTGTTGTGTGGTGGTGGCTGACTCAATGCGCAACAGGTTCATGTTGCCACCTCGAATATCATGGGCTATCCAGCGGTAGGCCAGCGGGACTCCACGATAGTTTTGGCCGATGACCGGCCCCCAGATTGTTTTGCGGACCTCTAGTGTCTCATCCTCTTTACCCTTAATTGCAATAGTTTCTTTCTCGAAGGTGAAGTCCCGCCAGCCATCCGGGGTTCGATATTTGGTAGCGCCCTCATTTAACTCCAGTGGGATAAGATCGCCCCAGTCACCGCCGGTATTGGTGAACCCCCAGGCTACCGCACCGTTACTGCCAGCCACAATAATTGGGCCGCCGGGTAGGGTGACGCCGCGTATTTTTCTATCGCTCCTGGGAATATTCCAACCGGCGCGATACCAGATGTTCGGAACACTTAACCCTAGATGCATATCATTGGCTAAGATGGCACTGCCATGCTCGGTCAATTTTCCACCAACTACCCAATTGTTACTGCCGTAAACTTTATCGTCGCTCTCCATCTCCTGATAAACAATAGGATCGTCCGCTTTCAGCAGTGTAGATATGGGGGTTTGGGGAACAGGGATCTCGGCTTCATTTGGGCCGAAAAGAGGGGCATCCCAAGTCCCGCCTGCAGGGAAAAAGAAAGCGTATAGGTCTTCAGGCAGGAGTTCGGCTAGCGCAGTATCGCGACGTTCAAAATTTCCTTCCTCACTTTGTAACGTCAAGTACATGCTGTAAGTTGCCAGCAAGCTGTCGGCGGCATTCCAAGGGCGGGGTTCTTGTCCCAGTAATAAATACTCCCAAGGTTTTGCTCCGAGTTGAGTCAAGCCGAAATTGACCCCTTGTACATAGTGATCGAGCAACTCACGTTGATCAGAGGGCATGACAGCAATATTTCGCTCTGCCCGCTTGCGAAATTGGTGCCTTCTCACCTTTCTATCTTTTTTCAAGGCGGCTTGGCCCAGTAACTCGGATAGTTCACCTGCGGAGTTGCGGCGCAACAAGTCCATCTGGAAAAAGCGCTCCTGTGCATGCAGAAAACCCAGGGCGAAGGCGGAGCTGTTTCGGTCCTGGGACTGAATCATGACCACCCCTTGGGCATCGCGCTGGATTACGACGGGCTCCTCAAGTGAGCCAGTTTCAATTTCGCCACTCAGAATTGGCAGGCTTGATCGCCACCAGGCCCAAATGGAAACTGCAGCCAGAACAAAAATGACTGCCAAAATAATTGGTAAGCGGAACTTCCAGCTTTTTAGATAGGACGTGCGCGCCATAATTCTTCCTGCAAAATATTATTTTATTGGGTCTTGGCCATATCGGGTTAGATTACCATTCGACTTGTGCGAGTTACTACAGAACACACATTGGTAACTTTTCGTGACGTTACTTTGTACACAATTTCCCACATTAACCTGTCTTTTCGCACATTCCTTCGCAAAACTGACCAGTCACCAGAAAAAGGTCATATCGGGGTTTTAAATCCGAAAATGCGATCGTAAGATGGCGTGGAATAACAAAAATAATAAACCGAGATCATCACGCTGTATAACAATAAACGCGAGGACGCGATGATGCACGATGTTGGTAGAACCGCAAAAACCCGTCAATTTAATCTATCTATCCTCTCTGGAGCCGTTGCCTTCATTACCGCTGTCAGTGGTAATGTGCAGGCTGCTGAAATTGAAGAGGTAGTAGTTACTGCCCAGAAGCGCGCGGAAAATCTACAGGAAGTTCCAATCGCGATTACCGCTTTTACTGGAGATAATATAAAAGAGTCAGGTGTCAAAAATCTGACTGACCTGGGGAGATATACGCCAGGCGTTGAAATGCACAATGATACTGCGCTGCAGCCTACTTACAGTGTGCGTGGCATCCAAACCAATGACTGGACCGTGGGATCAGATCCCGCTGTTGCTGTTTATGTGGACGGAGTTTATACCGGTCGTGGAGCTGGTGCCGAAATACCCCTAACCGATATCGAGAGGGTTGAAGTACTTAAAGGGCCACAGGGTACTTTATTTGGTCGCAATGCAACCGGCGGTGCGATCCATATCATCACCACTAAGCCGCAGGCAGATGACTCCACACAATTGAGTCTCACTGCAGGTAATTATGGGCGCCAGTCATCGGACTTACTGGTGAACCGCCAATTTACAGATAATCTGTATGGGCGCTTTTCTGCGTCGACCAATCGCCGAGATCCTTTTGCAGACAACTTAGCTGGCGGCTTCTCCGTAGGTGACCAGGATACCCAGACCTACCGGGCTTCTGTGTTATGGGAGCCTACTCAAGATACTGAAGTGTTGTGGCGTGCTGACTATGGCGTGATGGATCAGGGCAGTGCTTTACGTACGACTATAGTGCCCAGTCTACAGGGTGAAACAGACGTATTTGGCGATTTTGCCCTGGATACACCAACTATTGAGGATCGTGACTCTTTTGGTACCTCGCTGACAGTCACAAGCAATTTCGACAACTTCACTTTTACTTCGATCACAGCATATCGTGATTTCGATGCGCACCTCCAGCAGGACGAAGACGGCACTGCAAACCCGGATTATATGTTTGGCTCGGCCAATACGGACGATCAGAGCCAGTTCTCCCAGGAATTCAGGTTGAATGGAGCCACAGACAACATTAAGTGGACTTTGGGTGCTTCTTATTCCCAGGAGGAGGTAGACCATACAACTTATGCTTACTTCACCACCGGTTCAGTAGAATCCTTTGCTGTGTATGAGGGCGTTAAGGCCGCTTATCCTGACCTCACTCAAACAGAGCAAGAGGATATGGCGGTTATTACACGTCAACTTCTTCAGCAAGCTGGGCGTGAAGGTGTTGCCAGTGCCACTTTTGTGTATGACTTGATGCTCCAAACTGGGCAAGTAGATGCTCTACTTGCCGCCCTAGGAGCACCGAGTACGGTAACGGGAAGTATGCTGCAGGCTGATGCCGTAGTGGCGCAAATGATGGCTGGCTTTCAGCCTTGGGTTGCTTCAGATACGCCATGGAATGAGAGTGTTCGTAACACCGGGGATTATCGCTCAAGTGCCATATATGGAGATATGACTTGGAGTATCACCGACAAAATGGACCTTACGGTAGGTGCACGTTATACCTACGATCAAAAGGATTTCACGATTGAAACAGCCTATGGCAACAGTATTCCACTGTCACTTTCTGGTGGGCCAGTGCCCCTAGTCGATGGTGATGGAAATGTTATCGATGTAATCACGTTCCCAGAAATAGACCTGGGCTCTCAGCTATTTGGTATCGCCTTCTTTAATAATGGCCAGCCAGTTCTAGACTCCAAGTTGAGTGATAGCTGGAGTGATATTTCCGGTCGTATCGTGCTGGATTATCGTTGGACTGAGGAGATGATGACCTATATCTCTCTGGCTGATGGCTTTAAGGCCGGTGGGTTTAACAGCCTCAATTTTGGACCGGGCGTTGAACCCTCTTTTGATCAGGAGGATGTTGTTAACCTGGAGGTGGGTCTTAAGAGCAGCCTGTTTGACAATCGGGTACGCCTGAATGCTTCACTGTATAGCTATGAATACAAAAACTTACAGGAACTGGACCTGGTCGGTACTCCCATTCCCAGTTATAACCTGAGGAACTCCGATGCGGAGGGTACAGGTGCTGAGATAGAAGTGCAGTGGGCTGCGACAGACAACCTGTTCATTGCCGGTAATTACTCTTACTTGGATACCGAATTCACTGATTATCAAATCATCGAGGCTATTGGTGAAACGGAAGAAGACTCAAAAGTGGGTCAGGCAAGGGTTTCCACTCCAGAGAATAAATTTAATCTAATGGCAGAGTACACCGTAAACCTTGCCAGCGGGGGAGAATTTATTTTCCGTGGTGATTACAACTGGACCGATGAGCGGATTGGTTCGATTACTGATCGCACTCGTATCGTTGATGATTACCAGTTGTTTAACTTGCGAGCCGCCTGGAATAGTGCTTCGGATAATTATTCTGTAGCTCTCTGGGTACAGAACCTTACCGATGAGGAGATTGCCGGTGGCTATGGCGGCACAGGTGCGGCCATTGGCGCCAGTCCAGCGTGGCGATTTATGCCGAGAATGTATGGGGCTGATTTCACTGCACGATTTTAATTGAATATTTAATGTTAACATGATGAGAGTGCGGGCCGGTTTTACCGGCCCTTTTTTTTGCATAGTTCTGTTTCTGTAAACAAACTGGCGTGATTTCATTCATGTAGGCCTGCAAGCTCGTGGGAATACACCTAAAACTGCGTATGATGATTTCAATAGAACAGAAATGTGGTGTAACCGATTATTGATATGGCAATTTTTGCAGGCGAAGTATCTTTAGAAGAAGTACAGCAGCAAATTCTTACAGCATATCGAAGAGTTCGGGGGGAGACAGAGCGTCTTGCTGAGCCTTTGTCCGCTGAGGATATGCAGCTCCAATCCATGCCGGATGCCAGCCCTACAAAGTGGCATTTGGCCCATACCAGTTGGTTTTTTGAGACCTTTGTGCTTAATTCCCGTCTACCGGGATACAGGACTTTCGATCAACACTTTCATCATCTTTTTAACTCCTATTACAACAGCTTGGGAACACCATTCACGCGATCGCAGCGCGGCTTGATTTCCCGTCCGGATATTGATCGAGTTTACGCCTATCGCAAGTCTGTAGATACTGGGATTGAGAAGCTGTTAAAAGATTCCCCGTGCTCATCAAACTTGGCGTCACTCATAGCTCTGGGCCTCAATCATGAGCAGCAGCATCAGGAGCTTTTACTAACAGATATTAAGCACGCTCTGTCGCTGAACCCTTTGGCTCCTGCTTATAGTGATGGGATACCGGAAGAGGAATCTGCAACTGCTGAGCCACTGCGCTGGTTGGAGATTCCAGGTGGCTGCTATGGCATTGGTAGTGAGGGTGAGGACTTTTTCTTTGATAACGAGGGTCCTGCCCATCAGCAGCTTGTACAGGAATTTTCCATAGCATCCCGCCTGGTAACTAATGGGGAATACCTCGCATTTATTGAAGATGGTGGTTATCAGCAACATCGCTTGTGGTTGTCGGACGGCTGGGCTTTGGTTCAACAAAATCAGCACAGACATCCTTTGTATTGGAGGGAAACTGAGAACGGTTGGCAACAGTTTAGCTTACACGGATTACAGCCATTGAATGAGGCAGAGCCTGTACATCATTTGTCGTTCTATGAGGCTGATGCTTTTGCCACATGGGCCGGTAAGCGCCTACCCACAGAATTTGAGTGGGAGGCTGCTGCTTGTCACTTGCGCCAGCTTGATCAACTTGCTACTGCCAATCTGCTGGAAAAACGCTTCCTCAAACCTCTGCCTGCCCGTCGAGGGCAAACCCAATTCCTGGGGGATCTATGGGAGTGGACTTCCAGCTCCTACCTGCCGTATCACGGTTTTAAGGCTCGTGAAGATGCTGTAGGTGAATATAACGGCAAGTTTATGTGTAATCAGAAAGTTCTTCGAGGCGGTTCATTTGCTACGCCATCGGATCATATCAGAATCAGCTATAGAAATTTCTTTTATCCACATCAAGCGTGGCAATTTACCGGGGTCCGTTTAGCAGGAGACTAAATGTGAAAGCAGCCTTATCGTCCGTTCCAGAAAAGCAGCAACAGGATAGCGAATTTCTCAGGGATGTTCTGGAGGGGTTGGGAGGAAAAAGAAAAACATTGCCCTGTAAGTATTTGTATGACGAAGTAGGCTCTCGCCTTTTCGAGGACATCTGTGAGGTTTCGGATTATTACCTGACCCGTACAGAGGCAAGTATATTTGCCACTAATCTTAAGGATATAGCCGATAAAATTGGACCTGAAGCGCTGCTAATCGAACCCGGTGCAGGTAATTGTGAAAAAATCGAAGCACTACTTGCTCAATTGGAATCCCCAAAAGGTTACTACCCGATTGATATATCCCCAGAGATACTTCTAAATGCTGAGCGTAGAATCAAGGCGAATCAACCCGAGATGCAAGTCTGGAGTGCGGTTGGTGATTTCACTCAGCCGGATGTATGGGACCAGTTAACCCAGCTTCCCTCTCGCAAGAGAGTCGTCTTCTTCCCTGGGTCAACAATTGGAAACTTCGAGCCGGATAAGGCTGAGCAGCTACTGGAACTATTTGCTGCGAACTTAGGAGTCGGTGATGGGTTGCTTATTGGTACTGATTTGGTCAAGGATTCGGTGAGGCTTGAGCGAGCCTACCATGACAGCGAACATGTTACCGAGAGGTTCAATAAAAACCTTCTAAATCGTATCAATACAGAGCTTGAGGCAGATTTTGACCTTTCCCTGTTTGCCCACCGTGCTTTCTACCACCAACTTCGCAAACGGGTTGAAATGCACTTAGTTAGCCTGAAGGATCACAGTGTATCAGTAGCTGGAACGCGTGTGGACTTTTCCGAGGGGGAAACAATACATACGGAAAATAGCCACAAGTATTCCATCAGTGATTTTAACCAGCTGCTTGCCAGGGGTGGATTCAGGCCAATCTGTCACTGGAAAGATGCTGCTGCATCTTATGCGATTCACTATGCCCAGGCCATTTAACGTTCTGGTAAAGGTTTTTTCATTATTTGTAGTAACAGCCCTCTTTGTCAGTGCTGCTATCGCTGAGCAGGACGATGATAAAATCATCGTCTATAAGCATCCGCTCTGCTTTTGCTGCAAAAAGTGGGTTAGCCATCTGAGAGAGAATCAATTGCAGGCATCATCTGTCTTCAAAGTAGATATGCAAGCAGTAAAAAAGCAATGGGGAGTACCCAAAGGTATGGAGGGGTGTCATACGGCTGTGTGGCAAGGGCGGTATGTATTCGAGGGGCATGTGCCCGCGCAATTCATACAAAAGTTCCTGACATCGCCCCCTAAAGATAGTGTTGGCCTGATGGTGCCGGGGATGCCGATAGGCAGCCCCGGTATGGAAGCCAAAGATAAATTTGAGCCTTACAACATCTACTTGTTGTTGCAAGATGGGGATTACCGGCTCTATGCGCGCATAGAGGACCCGAGAGCTATTCAGTTAATGGATAGTAAACCTGCAGAATAAATGTCTAGATGTTTTTCCTTGGTTGTTTAAAGCCTTTCCAGATATTTAATATAATTATTTTATTGCAGCTTACTTTATTTGGATGCGTACCATAGAATCCAAAAATAGCTAATCAGTACACTGGAAATGCTCACCGGCAGCATTAAGAAGAAGAACTGCCAAAAGTTAAATGCCTTGATGCCAAATTTCTCAGCCTGTTGCAGCACAATAACATTACTTGCGGCACTGATGATAAATAGATTGCCAGCTACAGTGGAAATTGCAGAAAGTATCATTAGTGTTTGGGTTTCATGTTTGTGCAATAAATTGAGGTATATCTCAACTACAGGTACATTGGAAAACAATTGGCTGGCAAAAAAGCTAACAAAAGCAACAGTTTCTGGTTCAGCCAGATTGATGCCGCTTTCTTTAAGGAAAAACTGTAGTGACCCTGATTTTAAAAGAGAGCCTGTAACCACAAACATCGAAATAAAGAAGAAGAGGGTGGGCCAGTCGACTTCGCGTAAGATTTGCCGTCTTTTCCTGCTGGTTATGTAAATAGGTAGGCATGCAGCCAATCCGACCTGGCCTATAGTAGGGTGGTAAATGCCTTCCACATTATGCAGTACACTTCCCAAAACAATAAATACTAATAGCAGCACAGCAGATAATAGAGCGGGCCACTTTTGAGTGATCTTATTCTCCTCCCGGTACTCCCTGCTTGCCTCATAGTTGGCGATATCACTGGTTCTAAGAAAGCGTTTAAGCCATAGCATAGAGGTTAGCAGGGTTATAGCTGCAGGGATCAATATCCATTGGGCAAAGACAATAAACATATTATCGAAATTACCCGCACCGGCAATCAATATATTTTGTGGATTTCCTACTGGCGAGATCATACTGCCAATCGTTACCGTAGCACATAGAATAATAAGCAGTGGAATCAACCCCCAGTTCATATTGCGTGCCAGCATAATTGCAATAGGAACACCGATCACTGCGGCTGCGTCGTTAGTGAGTATTGCTGCACATATCGCCATGGTGATGACATAAGCTGCTAGCACCATATTGGGACTCTGAAAAGACAGGATACGCTTGCTGATTTGGGTGGATATTCCCGTGTCGTACAAAGCGGAGGCAATTGAAAAAACTGAAAACAGGTAAAGAATAAGATCCCAATCTATGGCAAAAAAAGCTTCCCGTAGGGTGATTTGCCGCATCAATAGCAGTGCTACAGCGCCAAGGGTCATGATATGCCAAATGCGAATAATAGATGGAAGCCACTGACGTGCGGCAATCAATAGAAAAATGATTGCTGAGACAAAGAGGCTTATCGACATGAGTACGGGTCCGGGCTTAGCCCCTTATAGTTGCTACGCTGGAGTCGATACTCGCCATTTTCGACAGTTCCAAAGCACCAGTCCAGGCGAAAGATTTATAAATAAGACTTAATTATGAGTTTAAACAAACCTCTTCTCTTTACGAATTTCTTCGCAGGAGATGTGGTTGCTGGTTATTTGCTTTCTGCCATACATTGGAAGGCTGGTGAAACAGGTATTGTCCTAGAGATAGGCGGGATTACCATTGTACTTCTACAAACACCTGCTGGTGCTTTTATTGATAGCACTCGTTTCAAGTATGGACTGGTTGCTAGTTGCGGCATAATTATTACTGCTGTGTCAGTTTTAATTGTCATGCTGATCAGCCGTAAACCGATTATTTACACGTCCCAGATTTTGATGGGAGTCGCGATAGCTTTTGTTGCGCGCTCAACTGTGGCGATTACTTTGGAGGTTTGCACAGAAAAGACATTTGCCCTGCAAACCAGGCGGCCAATCATGATGGTAATATTTGCGCTGCTGCAACTGCAGCTGTATAGGCATCGCCGCTGGCGCAGCTATTTTTTGTAATTTTTGTTCCAGAAACCATGCGCAAATCAGCTAAGTGCTAGTGGGTGAATGACAGCCTTAACCTCATAGATTGTCTCAATGGTAGCCGAGTCTTGACGCGCAACACCACTCCTCAAGCAGTCGTCGGTAGTTATATACTGAAAGTACCCGTATAACCTTTGTACGATACCCAAGGCGCTCAAGGCCTGATCTGATGTCGGAGGCGGTGAATTCCCGCCAGGGCCAGGGTTAGCCACTATGGATAGTGAGTTAAAAGTGTGTGGGGGATTCATTCCGCCAGTTGGACCTGATGTATGACTGAAAAGTTTACGCCTGCAACAGGCCTTGGGAACTGCCACCTTCAAACTGTATTTGGCCGCCTGCACCGGCCTTCCCCGTGGATTAATACCAGCCGTCGCTGGTATGAAACCCCTGATGGCGACTGCCTCGCTATGCACTATCCTCGTCCACTGGTGGATGATCCAGATCTTCCTTTGGTTCTGATACTCCACGGCTTGGAGGGGTCAGTAGCCTCTCCTTATGTGCAGGGGCTGATGCAATCTTTGTTGGAGCGGCACTACCAGGTAGCGGTAATGCACTTTCGCGGTTGTGGAGGTATTCCTAATCGATTGCCTCGAGCCTATCACAGTGGTGATAGTGAAGATCCTCGTTGGATGGTAGAGCAGCTGAGAGGGCAGTTGCCATCTACCCCGATTCTTGTGGTCGGTTATTCACTTGGTGGTAATGTGTTGCTGAAGATGCTGGGGGAGGACGGTATCTGCAGTCCGGTGATAGGTGCAGTAGCTGTATCTTCCCCAATGGATCTACATGCGTGTAGCCGCAGAATCAACACTGGCCTATCCAAGCTTTACCAGCGGCACTTGCTCAGTTGTCTGCGCCTCACTCTTAAGCAAAAGGCGGAAGACCCTGGTATGGCAGCTGCTTTACCGAATTTGGACGATGCTACTTACTTTGTAAACTTTCGCCGGTTTGACAATACATTTACCGCACCCCTGCATGGCTTCCGTGATGTCGATGACTATTACACCCGAGCTTCCAGCAAACGGCTGCTCAAAGAAATTCGGGTGCCAACAATGATTATTAATGCTGTAGACGACCCATTTGTGTGTCCGACTGCAATCCCACAGCAGGGTGAAGTCAGTGCGATGGTCAATCTTGAAATCAGTGAGCACGGTGGGCATGTAGGGTTTGTCGGGGGGACACTATGGAATCCGAATTATTGGCTGGAGCAAAAAATTCCCGCCTTTTTGGACTCTGCCCTAGGGCGTGGCAGATCTGGCTAAGGTTGCCGGCCCCCTATTCATTTTTAGATGTTTAGGAATACCGGCCAAATTCGGATTAGCGAATTAAGTACCCCTAGCAGCATTGTCCCTTGTTTTCGTTGCTTTGCAGCGCACGAGTAGAAAATGGCATCTCACGGCCACAGCCGGGAAATAGGCCGAAATGTTGGGAAAAGTCGCCAATATACTCAAAGTGGGGTGCCATTCGCGTCTCTGCCAGCATTCTCCATGTATTTCCACAGACAGGGAAAACGCGGCCTTTCTCAATCACGTGATGCCCATCCAAGATAAATTCGTGTGGGCAACTTGGGATGGTGCCTTTGTATACAACTGCTTGGCCATAGTCTTCACAATCCTTTTCCAGCTGTGCCAGCTTGAACAGACGGTAGGTTGCGGAATAAAAGCGCACAGAACCACAGCGTGCGGAGAGGGTCGTATTTGTAACCTCCAGCGGGCGGCTTTCCATCAAGCGACTATCGCGAAATCCACTGCTTTTTGCCAGTTCCAGGAAGTCATTCCAGTAGAGGGCGCCACCGAGACACTCTCCCACTAGCTCGGGATCGGTGCGCAGGGTGTCTGGTACACGGCGGTCTGCGTAGACGTCGGAAAAATAAAACTCCCCGCCATCCTTGAGTAGCCGGTGGAGGCCGCGCAGTACGGCTCCTTTATCAGTGGACAGGTTCACAACACAGTTCGACACAATCACATCAAAACTGCCGGGCTCCAGATTAAGGTTTTCTAACTGCTCAATGTAACCATGCAGGAAGGTGACGTTGTCATAGCCAAATTTCTCCGAGTGGTAACTCTGGTGTTCGCGGGCAATTTGTAGTTGCTCATCAGTCATATCGACACCGACTACTTCGCCGCTTGGTCCAACCAATTGAGATAGTAGGTAGACATCGCGGCCGGAACCGCAGCCCAGGTCCAGCACCCGGCATCCCTCCAGCAGGGGTGGGCACACAAGCCCACAACCGTAATAGCGCGATAGGACCTCCGGGTGAATATTGGCCAGTAAAGGCTTCAACCACTCCGGGACAGTGCTGGCATCGCAGCAGGCATCAGTCTTCAAGTCCGATGAGCTTTTCAGTTGACGTCCGTAGTAGTCCTGTACAATGTCGTGCATCGGATTTTTACCTTTCGCAGAGTTGTTTTCCTATATGGCACCAAAGCGCCTTCGCTGGGATCTTTTTACCTGTGTAAGAAGTCTGTAACAAGTGCAGGATTCGCGCGACCAAGTATTAGTAACTGGCAAATGGTTAAAGTTGCCTTTTGATGTCAGTGGGAGCTGGTTGTTAGATAATCTCTGCTTTTTGGTTAATATCCCCAGTTTCCGCGTTGACATTATGAGGGAACGTAATTGAGCGATTACCTTGTCCCGGGCGCCTCCACAGAAGAAGGTGCTGAAGACTCCCTGCAAAATTCACAGTTTCTTGTGGATTTGCGCCAGCAAATGCTTCGTTTTGCCAGTTTGCAGCTGCAGGATACCCAGCTAGCTGAAGATGCTGTACAGGAGGCCCTGATGGGGGCCCTGAAAAACTCTCGCAGTTTTAATGGCCGTTCAGCACTCAAGACCTGGGTTTTTGCCATCTTGAAAAACAAGATCGCCGATGTACTACGCCAGCGTCAGCGCTTTGTGGATGCAGACCAGCTTGTACACGGCGACAGGGAGGAACATGATCATGATGAGTTATTCGATCAGACAGGTCACTGGCAGAAGGATGAGCGCCCCAAGAAGTGGGCTGATCCCGAGTCGGCGATTCACGATAAGCATTTCTGGCGAATCTTTGAAGCCTGCCTTAATTACCTGCCATCCCGCCAGGCCCAGCTATTTATGATGCGCGAGTTCATAGAGCTGGAAAGCCACGAGATTTGTGCCGCTGCCGAAGTGTCGGTGAGCAACTTGAATGTGACATTGCACCGAGCGCGCCTGCGCTTGCGTGAATGTCTGGAAGATCACTGGTTTGGCGTGGAGGGGTGAGCTGATGAAATCGTGCCGGGAAGCTACACGCCTGATGTCCGAATCCCAGGAGCGAAACCTGAATTTACGCGAGCAGGCGAGCCTAAAATTACACTTGGCAATGTGTACGCCTTGCAGGAATTTTGGCAAGCAAATGCAAGTTCTTCGTCGTATTAGCAAATCTTATGCTGAAGGCGGGCCGGAGAAATCGGAAGATTAGCCCCACCATATATTTATGGTGGGGCCCTTCCAAACTACCTGACAATTGCCCGCCTTGGGGGGGGTACATGTCGGTAGGCAATATGACCAGCCACAAAATGGGGCTGATACCAGTAGGCCCCGCAGTGCTCATAGGTCACAATACCAATTGTCACCCTTACACAGCTGGGTGGTAATGTGTACAGCCAACCGCCTACTCCAACCGCAGTCACACCCCAATATGCCGGCCCTGGGTAGGGCCAGTGACGTGGCCGCCAGGGTGGAGGATAGGGCCGGTGATGAGGGTGTATCGGTCGTACTGGGTGAAATGGTGGATGATTGGGAAACCTGCGCTCAAATTCCCCGGCCCTGAAATCGCCGTGAAAACGACCTTCAGGCATTGGTCTAAAGGTATTGAAATGCCCACCTACATTAAAATGAGCCCCAGCCCCACCAAAGTGACCGCGCGCCTCTGCGGGGGTGCTGAGTGCCGACATGAACAACCCGCCCGATAGGAGTAGCAGTGCCGCCAGCCTCGCAAAGTTAACACTGATCATTGTGCACCCTCCATTTGCTTATTTGGCTCCGCCTTCTTCAGTGGGATCTTCTTAAGTTTCTCCGTAGCTGGCTTGTACTTGCCTGTTGCCCCTGGCTTGGCCTCCATCCACTTTAAAGTGGCGAGGAAGCGGGGCTTGGATGGGTCCCGGGTATTCACTGTGGAGATACGCAGGGGTAGAGGCTGATCTCCAACCCTTATCCAGATTTCCCAGTCGAGGTTCTCCGACCGAAAAGCCCAGTGTTTGGTGCGCTGGCCATTTACCATAGGTGAGTTCACCAGAAATCCCTCTTTGATTCCGGCCCAGGCATCTGGCTTGCGTCCCCACTCAAGTAAATCGGCGAATGGTATTTCAATGCCGTAGTCCTTGGCTGCCTGGGTGAGCACCTCCGGTGTCGGTTGGGAGGCCTCTATTTCGGCAAAATAGCCATTACGAGGAGCCAGCATCGTGAACTTATTGTCGCTATGGAAGAATTGACGGGTTATTGAATCGGTGGTCAGGTCGACACGTAACTGATCGGGAGGTGTCGCCATATACATGACTTTACCGCCAATTAAGAGCTTCTGCTTATTATCCAGTACCACTTCAGTGAATATGCGGGCATTGAACATCAGCGTTTTCATACTTGCCAGGTATTTCCCCATTTGCTGCAAAGCCTCCATGGCCTTGGGGTCAATCGATTGGTTGGACTCGGCACTCTCCATTTGATTGGTTGGTGTCTGTGGCGAGTCTTTCTGACCTGGTGGCGGAGAGGGCTTGGGCACCGAGCCATTGGGTTCGGTTGTTTGGCTCTGGCTCTCTGCAGTTTCTGATGGGGGGGGGGGAGAGGGCTGGGCGGTTGCGGCAGGAACAGATATTACCAGCACTGCAAGGATCAGGGCACGAGTTAGGCCACCTAAAGGTTTCGGAGCGAGCATTTACCGGTACCTCTCAAGTCATACTCATGGCATTTAAATCAGTGTAGAGGACTTACCGGGTGGCGCAGAAAGGTGTGCTATGAGGCTGACAGGTGCAGGAGTAGCAGTGGCCTAATTTGAAAAAACGTACCAGTCAGTTTGATGGGCAGCTTTAATAAAGTGACCCATTAGGCATTTTATCCTTAAAAATGAATAGCTTGGGACGAGCCTATTTGAGCTATCCTGACTTGTTTGCTAGAGTCGAGCGTAAGATTATCCAGTTTCTTTATGTCCATGAATGTTGTTCGACTGTCTTTTTTGCTGATTGCACTGCTGGTCTTCCAGACCGCAGGTGCTTTCTATGACAGTCACGATGAACTCCAGGATATCGCCAGTCACCTGCCTCTTCATCATGATGTGGACCATGAAGAGGCCTCAGGGAAGATTCCATTTCCCAGTGCTCCAAGCAACCCCGCTCTTGATAGAGATACCCTGGTATCTCAAGCCGGGGAAGAGCCTGACCAATCTGCTCCGCTGCTGGATTTTTGTAATCACTGTTGCCACTGCCATGGGAGCTCTATCACCGGGCTACTTGGCCAGGCATTCCAATCAATTTTAACGGGCAGTATCACATACCGGGAGTTGGCAAGCGCCGCGGTTCCCAGTGGTTACTTCTCACCTTTACTACGCCCACCTATAACCCAAGTCTGACCTTTCTATTGCTGCGCGAGTAAAGAGAGTCGAAAGACCCAACTCGCGTGTACGAGATGTGACTTGGGAGATATCCATGGATTTGTTTCACACGCTCATTGCGAGTGTGGTTTGTCGCCGTGCCGCCTGGCCATTGGCGGTGGCGATATTGTGTTTACCTACGCAGTCAGTATTTGCGCAGAAGGGGGAGTTGCTGACACTACCAAATGCGGTTGGGCTTACGCTCGCGCAGAACCCAGAACTTGCAATTTTTCCATTACAAAAAAGAGGGCTGGACGGTGCCGGGCAGACCGCAGCCCTAAAACCGGAGATGGAGCTGGGTGTCGAGACTGAGTACAAGCACTTCAATAACGGTGACTCGGATAATGCTCCAGATCCGGAAGACGATGCTGATAATGAGTTTGAACTGACGGTAACTCTCTCTTCTGTTGTGGAGCTGGGGAATAAGCGGCAGGCTCGAATAGATGTTGTCAATGCGCAGCGGGACCTGCTCATCGCTGATGAGCAGGCGATGGCCTTAGATCTGCTGGCGGAAGTTATCCGCCGCTATGCCCAGGTATTGGCTGCTCAGGAACTGGTGGTCTTGGCGGAGGAGAAAGTCTCGCTTGCACGTGAGGCATTGAGTGCCGTTAGTGCGCGGGTCAGCGCTGCGGCCAGTCCTGTGTCAGAGCGAATGCGTGCGGAGTCCTCCCTGGAAAAAGCCATCCTCGCCGAACAGACCGATCAAAGTATGTTGGTGTATTACAAACATGCACTCTCGGCGCTATGGGGGCAGCCGGCCCAGAACTATTGGGTGGATTCCGCCGAGCTTTATCGCTTTGAGTCGGGTGCCAGTTTTGAAGTGTTGTATGAAAGAGCCCAGGAAAACCCTGTGATTGCACGCTTTGCCTCTGAAGAGCGTTTGCAGGCTTCAAGGCTACGGTTGACCCAGGCTAATTCAAGGCCGGATGTTGGTTGGTATGCTGGCCTTCGTGTGAATCCGGCAGTGAACGAAACTGCTGTCCTGGCAGGCTTCAACGTTCCACTTTTAACAGCCAAGCGCAACCGCGGTGCCGAACTAGAGGCAGTGGCAGAGCTAGATCAAGTCATGCTGCGCCGTGAGGCTGCCCTGTTGCAGCTCTATCCTCAGCTTTTTCTTGCCGTGACCAGCCGTGAGCAGGCTCTCGGCACTGTCTCCACATTGCAGGACTTTATTATTCCCAAACTTCGCCAGGCTTTGAATGAAGTGGATCGCGCTTACCGTCGCGGTAGGGATTCTTATGTAGACCTTATTTCCGCAAGAGAAGAATTGCTAAATGCCAAGCGTGCGCGAATTGAAGCAGCGCGATCTGTACTTCTTTTTGGCGCAGAGATCGAACAATTGACCGCCAGGCCCCTGGGGCCCATGGGCGCCGATAGCAGTAAATAATTTTGGATTGAGAAATGAGTAAATCAACTTATGTGATTCGGTTGGCAATACTATTCTTTTCCCTCATTTTTTCGGGGGTTTGGCTGGTATCCCAAAGCTATGCAAGCGGCAGTCATGGTGATAGCCATGGAGGACACGAAGAGCACGAAGAAGCAAAAGGCCCAAACGGAGGCCGATTATTAGAAAAGGGCGATCTCACAGTAGAGCTCCTGATTTACGAAAGCGGTGTTCATCCGGAATTCCGTGCTTGGGTTACCCGTAATGGTAACTCTCTGGAAAATGCCAGCCTTTCCGTTGAGCTGGAAAGGCTTGGCGGCCAAGTGGATCAAATCTCTTTTAGCTGGGACTCCAGCACAGCGTTCTATCGTGGTGAGGGTATGGTAAAAGAACCGCACTCTTTCGATGTTTTAGTTTCTGTTTTCCTCAATGGTGAGCGTACCGAGTGGAAATATGAATCCCATGAAGGCCGCGTACAGATCTCTGAGCAAATAGCAAAAAAGGCTGGTATTAAAACCGCAGTTGCTGGTCCAGGCTCTATTAAAGAAAGCGTCACCTTATATGGTAAAACTGCGATTGATCATCGTAGCCTAAGCCATGTGCGGGCCCGCTATCCGGGAACCGTAATTACCATAAAAAAAGCGCTTGGTGACTTGGTAGAGAAAGGGGAAGAACTCGCTACTATCGAATCCAATGATAGCTTACAAACTTATCCATTGGTTGCACCGATTAGTGGCCAGATTATCGACAAGCAGGCCAGCCGCGGTGAATTCAGTGGTGAGCGAGTGCTGTTTACCATAGCAAACTATGATCAACTGTGGGCCGAGCTCCAGGTGTTTCCCACTCGTCGCGGCCAGATTAGCCGTGGCCAGAAAGTTTCCATTACTGCTGGTGACCGCACTTTCGAGTCAACGATTACCAGTCTTGCTCCCGGTGGTAATGGCCAGCCCTTCGCGATTGCAAGGGCAGTGATTGAAAACTCAAATGATCTCTGGACAACAGATCTGATGGTGCAGGGGCAAGTTGTAACCAGTGAAAATCCTGTGCCTCTAGTGGTTGAAAACCAGGCCTTGCAGCCTTTGCGCAATTGGACAGTGGTATTTGTCAAAGTAGGGCAAGCCTACGAAGTTCGTCCGCTCAAGCTTGGACGTACGGATGGCAAGGTGACAGAGGTGCTGAGTGGCCTCAATGTGGGTGATCGCTATGTCACGGAGAACAGCTACCTGATTAAAGCGGATATCGAAAAATCCGGTGCTGCGCATAACCACTAATTGAGGCGAGAAGATGATTGAAAGCATCCTGCGCTTCTCAATTGAGCGGCGCTACTTCATTCTATCCCTGATTTTTGTGTTGGTGGGGCTAGGGATTTGGAGTTACCAGAAGTTACCGATTGATGCGGTCCCCGACATTACCAATGTTCAGGTTCAGATTAATACCGAGGCTCCTGGTTACTCGCCATTGGAGGCAGAACAACGGATTACTTATCCTGTGGAGGCGGCACTCGCCGGCCTTCCCAACCTGGAATACACCCGTTCGATTTCCCGCTACGGACTTTCCCAGGTCACTGTAGTTTTTAGAGAGGGCACAGATCTCTATTTTGCGCGTAATTTAATTAACAGTCGCCTTGGTGCGATTAAAAGCAAATTACCACCTGAGCTGGAACCAGAGATGGGGCCCATTGCCACCGGGCTTGGTGAGATTTTTATATACACCGTGGAGGCAATGCCCGGTGCCACCCAGCCAAATGGGCAGCCCTACGACGCCACAGCATTACGGGAAATCCAGGACTGGATTATTAAACCACAACTGTCTTTGGTGCCCGGTGTTACTGAAGTGAATACCATTGGCGGCTATAACAAGCAGTATCATGTCACTCCAGATCCTCGGCAGATGCTCAATTTCGGCGTATCCATGGAGGATATTGCTGAGGCTCTACGTCGCAATAACGAAAGTCGCGGTGCCGGCTACCTGGAGACTAACGGTCGCCAACTGCTGGTGCGCTCACCGGGGCAGCTGCAGAATATTGCCGAAATTGAAGGTGTGGTGATTACCAGCCGCGCTGGGGTGCCGGTCAAAATTTCGGATGTGGCCGAAGTAGCTATCGGTAAAGAACTGCGTACCGGTGCCGCCACTCGCGATGGCGAAGAAACCGTACTGGGCACCGCGATGATGCTGGTGGGGGAAAACTCCCGCGAAGTGGCCCTTAATGTTGCGGATGCTTTGGAGCGTGTAAAATCTACGGTGCCAGAAGGTATCAAGGTGGAGGCGGTTTACGATCGTACAACACTGGTAGATAAAGCCATCGCTACAGTGCAGAAAAACCTTATCGAAGGGGCTCTGCTGGTTATCGTCGTGCTGTTTCTTTTGCTGGGGAATATTCGAGCGGCCTTTATTACTGCAGCAGTGATTCCGCTTTCCATGCTTGCCACCATTTTCGGCATGGTGCAAACCGGTGTTTCTGCCAACCTGATGAGTCTCGGCGCACTCGATTTCGGCCTGATTGTCGATGGGGCCGTGATTATCGTGGAGAATGCCATTCGCAGGCTTGCGGAAGCTCAGAATCGCAAAGGTGGCAAGCTGCCCTTGCAGGAGCGGCTGGAGCTGGTATTTCAAGCCACTAATGAAGTGATTCGCCCCAGCTTATTTGGTGTGCTGATTATCACTGTAGTGTATATACCGCTGTTCACACTGACCGGCGTGGAAGGCAAGATGTTCCACCCCATGGCTGCCACTGTGGTGATGGCCTTGCTGGCCGCATTGGTGCTTTCACTGACTGTTGTGCCCGCAGCGGTTGCTGTTTTCCTTACCGGCAAAATCAGTGAGAAAGAAAACAAGGTAATCGTTGTTACCAAGTCTCTGTATAAGCCACTGCTAATCGCTTCGATGAAAGTGCGCTGGCTGGTGCTTTCCGGTGCTCTTGCGCTGGTACTTTTTTGTAGCTGGCTCGCCACTACCTTGGGCTCGGAATTTATTCCTCAGTTGAATGAGGGAGACATCGCACTGCACGCTTTGCGGGTTCCTGGCACCGGTTTGGAGCAATCGATCGAGATGCAGCGCTTGCTGGAACAGCGGATTAAGGAGTTTCCCCAGGTAGATAAAGTATTTGCAAAAATTGGTACCCCGGAAGTGGCGACGGATCCAATGCCGCCTAATGTAGCCGATAATTTTGTAATCCTGAAATCCAGGGATCAATGGCCCAACCCGAAACTGTCCCAGGAACTATTGGTGGCGGAAATTGAGGAAGCTGTACGTGAGTTGCCGGGTAACAACTACGAGTTTACCCAGCCAATCCAGATGCGCTTTAATGAGCTGATTTCTGGTGTGCGTGCAGACTTAGGTATTAAAGTGTTCGGTGATGATTTGGATCAGCTGGTGACCTCCGCCAATGAAATCCTCGGCGTACTGAATGGGATAGAGGGTGTTGCCGATGCGCGAGTAGAGCAGGTGGAGGGGCTGCCAGTTCTCTCCATATTGCCGAAGCGTATTGCGCTAGCGCGCTACGGCATAGACCTACAAACCTTGCAGGATCTGGTTTCCACCGCTATTGGGGGTGAAGAGGCCGGATTGATTTACGAAGGCGACCGCCGTTTCCAATTGGTTGTACGCTTACCGGAAGAGCTACGCAGGGACTACAAGAATCTCGGTGATTTGCCTGTACCTTTACCTGCAGGCAGCCCATTGGGTAGTTACGTCCCCTTGTCTGAAGTCGCCAGTCTGGAAATGACTCCAGCCCCAAACCAGATCAGTCGTGAAAACGGCAAACGCCGTATAGTAGTAACAGCAAACGTACGTGACCGTGATCTGGGGTCTTTCGTCGAAGAGGCGAGGGCAGGTATTGAGCAGCAGGTCTCCCTGCCTGCGGGCTACTGGTTAGTATATGGAGGCACTTTCGAACAACTGGAGTCCGCGAGCACCCGTCTTTCTATCGTGGTCCCGTTAACACTCTTGGTAATCCTCGGTTTACTGGTAATGGCCTTCGGCTCGTTTAAGGATGCTTTGATTATCTTTACCGGAGTCCCTTTGGCATTGACTGGAGGTGTTTTGGCTCTATGGCTGCGGGATATGCCGTTGTCAATATCTGCCGGAGTCGGTTTTATCGCACTTTCCGGTGTGGCAGTCTTGAATGGCTTGGTAATGCTCTCCTTTATACGGCAACTGCGCCAGCAAGGAGGAGAGCTGCTTACCTCCATCATTGATGGCGCTATGATCAGACTACGCCCTGTTTTGATGACTGCACTGGTTGCTAGTCTTGGCTTTGTGCCTATGGCACTGAACGTGGGCACCGGGGCTGAAGTCCAAAGACCGCTAGCTACTGTGGTGATTGGGGGAATTATCTCTTCGACACTGCTAACTCTATTTGTATTGCCGTTACTTTATCGGATTGTGCATGGGAGAGAAGAGGTCATTAAAGAAAGTATAAAGTTGACTTAATTTTTCGTGTATCTGCCTACTTCACCTAATAAGTGGGAGGTAGGCAGAGCATTCTTGGAAGAATCTATTTTTTCTCCAAGGTTCTTCTCATGTGCCATTCTGATTAATACTTAGACTGGTATTGATATAGACTAGGAAATTGTGACCGGGATATACACTCTTAAACTGCATATAATCATTGATCATATTCTTCACAGATGTATTTATTAGAGTGTTAAAAATAAATTTGGGTATTTAACCCTATGTCTGATTGCTAAAATTCAGATATCATGTCTAATAAATACCATTAATAATTTTAAAAGTGGTTTAAATGTGAGGTGGTATATTAGACAGCTTTCTGTTGGTACTTATTGTTAGATGTAAAATGGCTTTCTGAGTGGTTTAATTTCTGGATCTCAGTGTCAAATATATTTTGGTGTGCTAAAAGTAGGCTTGTATCTTCTTTACTATGCCCCTCTAATCGATATTCTACTTCTTGTCATTGCGGTCGTTGATGTTAGAACTGCTGTAGCACCAACTTTCTTCTATAGTCTTACTGTAGCTTCTATTGGAGTTTTAGTTGTTTTGGTCATGATCTGATTCGCTGGGTGGATACTTAATTCGCTTATTATTTTACAGGTAGATTTAAGCCGGCCAATCCTGGCTTAATTTGAGATGTGGACTTATTGTGTTCTTAAAAGCGGTATTGGCCTGTGTTATTTCTCTGGTACGCGCTATTTGGGTGGTAGAGGATATGAAAAAAGCCTTGCCACTTTCTGTGGGAATATACTGTAAAAATATTGGCATCCTTTTGATCCTGGCTGGAGTTTATTAGTTTGTCAAAAGGGAAAGAAAATCCTGTCATTAGGATCGTTAGCCTATTTCCTAGTATTAAAATCAAAATAGTACCAGCCGCTCAAAGATGAAAAGGCACCACTTATAAAGCGGTGCCTTTTGCTTGTCTAAGGCGAAGCCATGCTTAACTTAGTAAGCTATACCTATTGTGCTTCATGCATAGTTTCAGTAACTTCAACTCGACTTTCAACAGCCAAGCCAGACTGTTTTATCGCATTGAAAGCTTCTACTAAGTCATTGCCTTCTTTAACTTTCAAGATGGCAATATCAGTACCGGGAAATACTGACAATACTTCCATGCCAGAAATTGACGCTACTTCTGATGCTTCAACATTCTTGCCTAATAATATTGTTATATTTCCGGTTAAAGTTGTCAGTTTGTTTGTGATTGTGTTTCGTACAATTGTACCTTTGCCAACAACATCTGATGCAGAATTATTGCCGATATTGACTATCGCCATTTCGCCTTTTGTCACAACAATAGATTCTGGTGCAGCAATGGATGCTGGGACAGTTTTCAAGGATCTTTCAACCTTAAAGATACCAAAATCAGCAGAATTCGTTCTTGCCGCAGCTATGGTGTTTAGCTTCTTAATCTCTATATCTTTCTTTTCCACAGCATCAATAGCGTTTGCCTGTGTAATACCTGATAAACACATTGCAGCAGTTAAGATCGTTAATTTATTTAGCTTCATTGTATTTCCCTTCTTATTGAACAGCACGACCAAACGCTCTAAGTGATACGCCTTCTAGAACACTCTCTACTGGGTTGTTCATCAGGCCTGTTGCATCCCAATAGTTATCTGGGTCTGTGAATACGATATTAGTCTCACCTGTATCTAATGCTTTGATAGTCCAAGTTCCTTTAGCATTTTCACCATAAAATGCATTAGAAAGGAATACGGCACCATTTAAAATATAACCCATGCTATACCCATCAGCAAAGCTATAAGAAGCATCTAATAATGCCTGCTTGGAAGAAAGTAGAACACTTCTTGTACCTGAGGGAGATACCACCTCCAGCGCCAAGTCATTACCAGCGGAGGTTAATAGACTATCATTTAAAATAGAACCCATGTGATCATTACGAATATCAAATTCGAACTGCATAGCTTCAATAATAATATCTTCTGTTACTTCGATTTGTTGGCTCACACCAGCCGCACTGTTATCTGGAATAACCGCCTCCATGGCTTCTTCATCAGCTGTTGAACCCAAACCTTGCCATTGGGTGATAATTTGTTCACCGAGACTCTCTGAGTAATCTAGAGCCATAGCAACAGCTGCACCTGCATCAACCCGACCAAAGCCATATAAGTTATTAAATTGATAACCAGCTGAGTTTTCAATCCAACCATCATGAGCAACAAAAGTACCCTCACCAATGGTGAGTTCAACCTTTTCATTTTCAGCATCAATCACAGTGCTAGTTGAAGCTAAGATGTGACGAACATCACGCCAGGTCAATTCTGGGTTTGCTGATAAGATTAGAGAGACAACACCTGATGCATTTGGCGCAGCGGAAGATGTACCATTAAAAGTTGAAGTATAGTTACAGCTCGCATTCTCAGGATGGCCTGGGTAATTAAATGGGAACTGGCTGGCTGCGAAGTCTTCGCCATAGGCTCCGCCCCAAGCACTTATTGTGCCGCCATTAAAGCCAGAGTAACCATTAATACAGGTCATCTGGTCAGTTGTTACCATCGCGGGAGCATAACGACCATACTCGCCCGCAGGGGCTGATACCATCATACTTGCACCAGCGGTTGAGTAACTTGTATGTTTACCGTTTGCGTTCACCGCTGCAACATTTAAGTAATATGGGTGACCATGGCTAGGCTGAAATGCCGAGTTATAGCACGTTAGGCCTAAATCATTTGCTCCGTTATCGGCACATAAAGAGCCTTCACCATTGCCGTCTTCAAAAGAATTACCGCTAGATTTCATGTTCAAAGCACCCTTACCGCCTCGAAGCATAAGATTAGGATAAGACTCAACAGCTTCATCTAGTGCAGAGTACGCAATAAATCCAGGATAGGTAATACCATAGCTACGGTTAAATGCCGAAATTTCTTCATCTGAAGAAATGCCACTTCCTGGGAATCCATGAACCAATAGATCTGTTTGCTCTATTTTTCCACTGCCTAAAAAGTTCATACCGATTAGCCCTGTGTCTGGAGAAACACCTCGGCTACCGATATTGTTCCAGCCTTTAGCCGCAATTAAGCCAGCTACACTGGTACCGTGATCACCACTATTAGAAAGACTTGTTGGATCTGTTCTGTCAGTTGCTGACTCATCCAAGTTGAGAGAGCGATTTATTAATACGTTATCTATTAAGTCTTCGTGGCGAATTTCTAAGCCTGAATCTACAACAACAGCAGTTACATTTGCACCGGTTACACCTTGAGCATAAGCCGCTACAACATTCATGTCTTCGCCAGCTACAAGCTCCTCGACTTCATTTTCCTCAAAGATGGAATTAATTTCCTCGGTTGTATAAATTCCGATATCGACAAGGCCTTGCTTCATTTCATCACTAAGAGCGTAAGCTTTTTGACCTGTGTTGCGTAAATGCCATTGTTGATAGGCTAAGGGATCATTTTCTACGTTCAGGATATCAACTTTTGCAGATGCTGAGGCACCGTTTGCGGTCACGGTATAAGTAATTGAAGCGTCCTGCCCCGAGATTGAAGTATATTCAAATAGATTGCCATCTAATGTTAACTGGCCATGGCTGAATGTATAAGTGCCATCAAGCGGACTAATAGTTTCATCATTTTCTGAGAAACTAAATGTTAAAGCATCGCCATTTTGATCAGTGCCCAATAGTTTTCCTGATACAGGAATCCATTGCTTTGCCCCATCTACAGTTACATCACTAGCAGTTGGCGGAATGTCAGTAGGAGTGGGAGCAGGAGCGGGAGAAGACGAGTTACTACTGCTATCACAGCCTGATAATGTCATTAAAAGAGCTGCTTGAATCACAGAAAGTCGAAACATTTTTTTATTCATTTAAATTCCCCATTATCCCCATTATAAGTATTTATCGGGTATTGGCATTATAAACCACCTCATTAGTCTTTAGCCAACTAAACTTGGTCAGCAAAATATTGCAACCTGACTTTAAGTGATGTTGTGACATTGAATTATCATATGGATTAAATAATGAACAACTTAAAAGAGGTGTTCGGCATTGAATTATGCTTGGAATTTCCATAGATGATAGTGGACTGGGGTTGTATGATAGGGGGCGTTTGTGAAGCATTGATAGTTATAAAATCTATAATGGGATTGTGGGCTAGACAGCTATGTGAAAAGGTAAGACTTTAGAGGGAATTTTTATTACCATGAATATGAAGAAATACTCACTAAAGCAATAACAAGGTTAGTAATGATGCTGTCAGAATATAGGACATGATTAGACGTCCTTACTATCAGACTGCTCGGTGAATGAAACTACTTGATAATCCAGTTATCAAAAAATATGGATGCGAGTAGCGTCCCAATTAGGTTTCATGAATGTTGGGATATATAGTTTTATGTAGATTGAAAGAGTTTAACTTAGATTTGATAAGTGTGAATTGTTCTGAACCGTTATCAAGTCTGGCTTATTTAGGTGTGCTCGCTTGGACTTGCTTCTACTTCAATAGGGTAGGTGAGGTCATCATTGGGCTACAAGTATGAGGTTTCCAAAAGTCAGAGGGCTTTTTTCTTGAGGTTTCAGTTAGCTAAATTTGGATAATAAATTGGTTGTCGTATTTAAAAGTGATTAAATTGAGTTAAGTAGGATTCTATTAGATGGCCCAATGCAAGGTAATCTGGAAAAGTTATGGAGATCAAGTTCTCATTTAAATCCATATGAGCCCTTGAATTTCTAGTGTTGATTGGGTGAAGTTGGGTTGGGCATTTAGCTTGAGGTATACAATCTTATCTATATATAGACGCACGGAGGATATCGCTGATGGCTTCTTAAACGTTTTCGATCGTGAAGTGCTCCTAATGTTAAGCTCCTCACTTCGAAGTTCATAAGTTCAAGCCTTTAGTGCTGTTTGAAATTAATAGTAAGTTTCTATCTAGGGCAAGGGTTATGGATGATGAAAGAAAAATTTATAGCAGAGTTTTATACTGCTTGATAGCGAGTTACTTATTTGTAGAAACTTTAACATTACCCTTAACGTATAAGCTCTACATGTAAGGTAATCTCAAAAATTCATCCTGTGTTAGCTGCCGTTTAAAGGGGCGCTCAGGATTTATTCGTTAGGTTAACGCTATGAAACCTACCACAATAGAAGAATTTAATGCGTCTCAGAATGATTGTGAAAGCCCTATTTGTGAAAAGCTGATGCATGAAATCAACCGAGGGCTACCTATGGCAGAAAGTAAAATCTGGCACGGACACCCCGTGTGGTTCTTGGATGGGAATCCAATAGTGGGTTATAACAAGCTGAAGGGTTCTATTAGGCTGATGTTTTGGAGCGGGGCTGACTTTGAGGAGCCGGATCTTAAGCCGGGGACAGGTAAGTTTAAGGATGCTTCTGTTTGTTATACAGGGGTTGAGCAATTAAATATAAAAGACCTGAAGCGTTGGCTGAAAAAATCTACAGAGATTCAGTGGGATTATAAGAATATCTACAAGAGAAAGGGTAAGTTGGTGCGACTTATCTAATAGGTCTTTTAAAGAAACGGCATGGTGCGCAGCTAGTATCCAAATGAGGTTGAAAATAAAGGTAGGTGGTAGTTGACGTCCTCATTATTTCCTCTCCAGATAAATCTGGAAGACACAAGGCTTGCATATTCTCGTTTTTGGGTGTTGTTGGCTCTTTCTGTGAGCTAATTGCCTAGTGAGATTGCCACTGTCTTTGGCACTTGAGTCGCTACAAACTTTGGGATAATTGCCCACCAATTTTTATTGATGATGATTGTAGTGTCAGAGTACAGTCTTTTACGATTTTCTAATCTTGTCACAATGATTCAGCTGTAAGAAGCCGCTCTAATTTGTACGATTTCTCGAAATTTGGATTATTGTTCTAGGAAGAATATTCAGCGTTTTCAGGTGGATAATAGTGACTTCATCAGATAAAGCTTCCTCAAAAGAGAGTCTCAAACTAAAAATTAAGTCAAAAAAAGAATGCGACTCTTGCGCCGAACCAGTGGTCCATAAATATGGAAACAATAAAATTTGTGTCACTGATAAGGTTGGGTTTCCTACTTTAGGTAATAAGTCTCCATTAGATCTGGTGTTGCATAGTGGTGAGGGTTTTATACCGTTGTGGGAGAAGGGTACGACTTTAAGGTGGAAGTTTGATGATGAGTCTTTAAGGTATTTTAAAAATCCAGATGAGATAAAGGACTATATTCGAATTCTTTTGGGCGAGGCACTACTTCAGTGGGGAGATGCTTCCCCGGTGAGGTTCAATGAGAATCCAAATGTTTGGGATTTTAAAATTAGGGTAGAGCCTGTAGAAAACTGTAGTGTTATCGGTTGTACTCTAGCTCGTGCTTTTTTTCCAAATCCTGGGCGGAATGAGCTAGTGCTTTTCCCCACAATGTTTGATCAAAGTCGGAAGGAGCAGGTTGACACTATGATTCATGAGTTGGGTCATATATTTGGGCTTAGACACTTCTTTGCCGATGTGAAAGAGAAGACCTGGCCGAGTGTAATTTATGGTGAACATAAGCCCTTCTCAATCATGAATTATGGGGAGCAAAGTGAACTTACAGAAGCTGATAAGAATGATTTGAAAAGCCTGTATTGCTTAGCATGGGCAGGGCAGCTTACAGAAATTGATGGTGCGCGAATCAAATTTGTTATGCCATACCATGAGGCTATCCTTCTTGAGCCAATTAATTATGAAAGCTCACCAGGGTAAACGAGGGGTCTAAGCATAAATAGCTTTAATATATTAAAAGCTTTTTAAATTACTGATATCAAATAATATTGAATAGTAAGTTTGTAGCCCGTTAAAATTGATTGATATAAGTCCAAAATTTTCATCTGTATGCCCTGTCAGGAATCTTACCCTTGATGAGCCCGCGCCGTAGTTTCCAGCAGATAGTAGAGTCAGGCCCCTTTTTTGCATTAGTTGACATTCCAGTGCCTTTCCACTAGTTTCGCGACCACGATAAGAGGTGCCTTCTGCCCTGTGCTGGCTGAGAAGGTTAAACGGGAAGTCCGGAATTCCGGCGCTGCCCCCGCAACGGTGATCCACCAGTATTTTGAGTGGTAAGCCCGATACCGGCCTCTTCTCGAAACACGATGGAGCGGAGGGCTACCATCTCGCAATACGATCTTTCACGCTTCGTCGGCGTGCCGCATTGCTATTCCTCCCTCGATCCCATGAGCTTTTGTCCTTAGGGGTTGAAACTTGAAAAAATCTTTATTGAGCTTGACTGTGCTGTCAGCTGTGAGTGTGCCAGTACTTGGCGAATCTACCGATAGTGCATCTTCTATTCCCGACCTGGAAACTTTAGTTGTTGTGAGCTCCCGCCAAGATGAGCCTTTGCGCAGGGTCGCCACTTCGGTAACCGTATTGGATGAAGAGCAACTCAAAGCACGAGGTTTGGCTTCCTTGGCCGATGTGCTGCGAAGCGTACCTTCGGTTTCTGTCAACAACAGCGGTGGTATTGGTAAGACAACCTCGCTACAGGTGCGGGGGGAATCTGGCTTTAGAACGCTGGTCCAAATAGATGGCATCGATATTTCTGATCCAACCGGTCTCCAGTCGGGTGCTCATATTGAGCATATTATGAGCAGTAATTTGCAGCGAGTAGAATTGCTACGCGGTCCGCAAGGCATGCTCTATGGGGCTGATGCTGGTGGTGTACTGGATATCTCGACCCGTCGAGAGGATGTAGGGCAGCGCTTTGAATTATCCGCTGAGGGTGGTAGCTACGATACTGAGCGCTACAATGCCAGTGCCAGTGGAGCCAATGAAACACTGGATTACTTCCTTTCAGCTGCGGCGCTGGAAACCGATGGTTTCAATACCAGCAGCGATGACACTGAATTGAGGGATGACGACGGTTATGATAACGAGACTTTACATGGCCGAGTAGGCTGGAATATCTCTGAGCTGTGGCGAGTGGAAGCTGTAGCGCGGGATACCGATGCCTCAGGTGAATATGATCGTTGCGGCTGGCCCTCTCAGGACGATTGTAACTTTGATTTCAGCCAGGAAAGTGCTCGTGTCAGCTTGGCTCACAATGGCGAAGATGGTCAACAAGAGTTGGCCTATTCACATTCTGATTTGAAGCGCACCTACATCGGAGGGGGAACTTCCTATGAGTATGAAGGTGATATTGAAAAATTGAACCTCACTGGTTCTCATGGGTTTAGTCGCGAACATGGGATGGCCTACGGGGTGGAGCACCGTGAAGATATTTCGGGAGACTTGGACCGGGATCAGTGGGCAGTTTATTCTGAATACCGGGGAAGCTATGCCGATCAAGCCTATATCACCCTTGGTCTTCGCCATGACAACAACTCAGATTTTGGCCGCTTTAACAGTTTCCGCGCCAGCTCAGCGTACCTGTTTGAGGATGTTGCCAACGGTACTGTAAAGATAAAAGGCAGTTACGGTACCGGCTTCCGCGCTCCCAGTCTGTATGAAGTTAATCACAACGCTACCGCAACTGATCGGTTGACTTCTGAGCCACTAGAACTGCCAACACTATCGCCGGAAGAAAGTCGAGGCTTGGACCTTGGTGTTGAGTACTTTGGTGAAAATTCCCTCTATCTGGAATTCGTACTGTTTAAGCAGGTCATTGATAAGGAAATTGGCTGGAATAACGATGCGTATGGTTACCTGCAAAGCAAGGGAACAAGCAAATCCCGTGGAGTTGAATTGATAGCCGAAACTCAGGTCACTGATACTCTGCTGCTGTCAGCCAACTACACCTATACCGATGCCGAACAGGCTGATGATTCTCCACGCCCGCGAATCCCGAAGCATTTGGCTAACCTGGGCTTTACCTATAAACCGACCGGCGCTCTTAGTCTTCTGGTGAATCTACGCTCTAGTGCTGGAGCGGAAGATACAGATGGCTCCTCCATAGATGATTACCAAGTATTGGATGCTAGCGTACGTTACCAGTTGAATAACGCTACCACCGTTTACGTTCGTGGAGAAAACCTCGTGGATGAAGACTATGAGGAAGTGCCTGGGTATAACACCGCGGGTGCTGCTGCTTATGCCGGTGTGGAATTCAGCTTCTAAAGCACTCTCTATAATAGATTCTTGAACTGAGGTGGCCATGCCGGAAGACCAGCAGAAAAAAAATGCCAAACACAAACAGGCAATGCAAAAACATAAGGCGAAGGTTGATGCAAATATAGCAGCGGCCGATATCCAGCGTGGAGTTGCTGTATTGCTAACTGGTAATGGCAAGGGAAAATCCAGCTCTGCTTTCGGCATGGTTATACGTGCGCTAGGTTATGGCCAGAAGGTGGGGGTAGTGCAATTTATCAAAGGCGCACAGCAATCTGGAGAGGAACTCTTTCTCAAATACCATTGCCCTGAAGTAAACCTCTACCAAATGGGTACAGGCTTTACCTGGAATACACAGGATCGCAGCAGTGATATAGCAGCTGCAGAACGAACCTGGGAGGAAGCCGGGAAAATGCTCACCGATGCCAGCTATGATCTAGTGGTATTGGACGAGTTAACTTATATGCTCGCGTATAAATACCTGGATGAATTACAGATATTGAAAGCTTTGGCGGAACGCCCTCCAGAGCAGAGTGTGGTAGTGACCGGCCGCGGCGGTGGTAGTGCTCTGCAAGAGCTGATGGACACTGTGTCTGAAGTAAAAGATATAAAGCATGCCTTTAAAGCTGGGATCAAGGCCAGAAAAGGGGTCGACTACTAAGTTGTATTCGTTATGTCCGTATTGATGATCCAGGGCACCACCTCGGATGCTGGCAAAAGTACTCTAGTTGCGGCGCTTGCCCGCTATTTTGCCCGGCAGGGACTTTGTGTTGCTCCATTCAAACCACAAAATATGGCGCTCAATAGTGCAGTCACTACGGACGGTGGCGAAATAGGGCGGGCGCAGGCGCTACAGGCCCAAGCTTGCGGAATAGAACCGCATAGCGATATGAACCCTGTGCTGCTTAAACCTGCTTCAGACACTGGGGCTCAGGTGATTATCCAGGGCAGGGCGCTGGGAAATATGCAGGCCCTGAATTACCACCATTACAAATCCACTGCACAAAATGCCGTGCTGGATTCCTTTAAACGCCTTAATGATCAATATGAGCTGGTGCTTGTTGAAGGCGCGGGAAGTCCGGCGGAAATCAATTTGCGGGAAAATGATATTGCCAATATGGGTTTTGCTGAGGCGGTGGATTGCCCTGTGGTGTTAATTGCTGATATTGATCGCGGCGGTGTTTTCGCCCACTTGGTAGGCACCCTCGAATTACTGTCCCCAACTGAACGCGACCGCGTAGTTGGATTTGTGATCAACCGCTTTCGTGGCGACTTGCAGCTGCTAGAGCCGGGGCTCGAATGGTTGGAAAACTACACCGGTAAACCCGTTCTCGGGGTATTGCCATATCTCCACGACCTGTACCTGGATGCGGAAGATGCGATTAGCACCCAGCAGGCTGGTGCTGATGCTCGGCTAAAGGTAGTGGTACCGGTGCTGCCCCGAATTAGTAACCATACAGATTTTGACGCACTGAGGTTGAACCCGGATATTGACTTGCAATTTGTTAGCGTGCGTGAATCAATCCCCCCTTGCGATTGGGTTATCCTTCCAGGAAGTAAAAATGTGCGGGCTGATTTGGCCTATTTAAAAGAAAATGACTGGCCTGCACAACTGGATCGGCACTTGCGTTATGGTGGAAAACTCATAGGTATTTGTGGCGGCCTGCAAATGCTGGGAAAAGAGGTGCAGGACCCAGATGGGGTAGAAGATGTCCCCGGCAGTGAGCTAGGCCTTGGTTATCTGGATTATATAACCAGGCTGCAGCCATATAAGGCATTAATAAATGTTACCGGGTTTCTATCTCTGGGAAATCAGGATAATGACCAGAGGGATATCGCCCTTCAAGGCTACGAAATACACTGCGGGATTACAGAAGGGCCAGCTTTGCAGATCCCCGCGGTATTTCTTCATGACGAAGCTGGAAACCTTAGGCCAGATGGGGCTATCAGTGCCGACGGGCAGGTGCTTGCTACTTATGTGCATGGGCTTTTCGATTCTCCGCAAGCCCAAAATGCGCTGTTTTCCTGGGGCGGCCTAACAGGGGCTACACCGCTGAACCTGAATGTCCATCGTGAGAAGCAGTTGGATAGGCTGGCTGATTCTATTGCCGAACATATGCGGAACTCTTGGCTTAGGCAATTCGGACGAGACCAAGGTGGGGCAACATTGGAAGAGGTAAGCCAATGACAATCGCCCGTGTCAAAGCTTTGAATCTTGCCTGGTGGGTATTGCCCGCAGGGCTCACAATGAGTTTTGTTGTCGCAGTGGCCGTCGGTGCTGTATATCTTTCGCCTTCTCAAGTTGTCTCTGCTCTCAGTGGGCAAGGGGAGGGAGGTCTGGCAAAAGATATCGTTCAGGCAATTCGCTTGCCACGGGCTTTATTGGCGGCAGGAGTAGGGGCAGTACTCGCCATCTGTGGTGCGATGTTACAGGGCTTATTTCGCAATCCACTGGCTGACCCTTCATTAATTGGGGTTACTGCGGGTGCTTCCCTTGGTGCCTGTCTGGCTATTTTACTTGGAGCAGAAGTAGCCGGTGGCTTTGGAAGTTTGCCGGTGGTATCAATTTCGGCATTTTTCAGTGGCTTGCTAGCAGTGACATTGGTTTATCGGGTGGCAAAAAGTATCAATGGAACTTCGGTGGCCACCATGCTGCTGATGGGTATCGCTGTGACTGCTCTATCAGCAAGTTTAATCGGGCTGATGGAATACTTTGCAGATAATGACACGTTGCGTCGTATGAGCCTCTGGCTAATGGGTGGGCTGGATGCGGCCAGCTATCCCCGTGCTTTTCTGATTTTGGCAGTATTGTGTGGGTTGCTTGCCAGCCTGCCCGGTTTTGGTTCTTCACTGAATGTTCTTTTGCTGGGGGAATCCCAGGCACGGCATCTCGGTGTCGATGTGGAGCGGGTAAAAACCAGCTTGATCGTGCTTGTCGCTGCAGGGGTGGGAACTTCAGTTGCCGTGGCCGGCAGTATTGCTTTTGTGGGTTTGGTGGTGCCGCATATAGTGCGGTTGTGGGTGGGGCCGGATCATCGCCAGCTGTTACCCCTATCGGCGCTGGCTGGCGCCAGCCTGTTATTGGTTTCTGATACCCTCGCACGCACAATTATTGCGCCCGTCGAGATACCGGTAGGGTTGATTACCGCCCTGATTGGGGTGCCATTTTTTATTTCCTTGTTACGCAAAAACAGGGGGTCCCTCTAATGGCTCTGTTACAGGCTGAGGGAGTCACGGTAAGTGTGGACAATCGACCGCTGCTTACCGATGTATGTCTTGACGTTGATGTCGGGGAGCTGGTTTGCGTGATTGGTCCCAACGGTGCCGGTAAGTCGACACTATTGCGCGCACTTTGCGGTGAATCTGCGATGGAGACTGGAAGAGTTCACTTTAAAGGTGAGTTGCTTGCTAGTTTGCCCGCTCGCAAGCGAGCCAGGCAGTTGGCAGTTCTGCCACAAAGCAATCCGCTTTCATTTGCCTTTACGGGCCTTGAACTGGTTGCCCTCAGCCGCACGCCACACTCCACAGGCACTGAGCGAGATAGAATTATTTGTTTGGAAGCTATGGCGGCACTGGACGTTTGCCATTTATCTGGGCGTCTCTATCCCACATTGTCGGGCGGTGAGCAGCAGCGCTTGCAACTGGCACGGGTAATGGCACAAATCTGGCGTGCTGAAGATGGAGGAGATCGTTTGCTTCTGCTGGATGAGCCGGCTACCAGCCTCGATATCGCTCATCAGTACGAAATGATGAGAGCGGTGCGCGACTTTGCGCGAAGTGGTGCGTCTGTTGTGATGACGGTGCATGATCTCGCTCACGCCAGTGGTTACAGTGACCGGATCCTCGCCCTTAAGCATGGCCGTAGCGTGGCCTATGGTTGCCCAGAAACGGTACTGACCGCAGAAAATATGCAGCAACTCTATGGTTACAGCGTCACAGTGGTACCACACCCGGTAACTGGTAAATCCCTGGTGGTTGCCGATGTATAACAACAGTAATTTGCACCTGATTCTCGGTGGTGCGCGCAGCGGCAAGAGCCGACTGGCACAGCAGCGTGCTGAACAGTGGCTGCAAAGTAACAATGCCGGTGGACTTAGTTACCTGGCAACTGCTACAGCGGGGGACGAGGAAATGTCTTCTCGTATCGCTCGTCATCAAGGAGACAGGGGGCAACACTGGCAAACTATTGAAGAGCCTATCGCGTTGGCTGAGGCTTTAGATGCATCCCCTAAATCTCACTGTGTTTTGGTGGATTGCCTGACGTTGTGGCTCAGTAACTGCATTCATGAAGGCGTCTGGGCGCGTGAACGCGAAGCATTGATGCAGCGTGTTGATCAAAGGCGCAATAATTCAGAAAACAATGCCGCCCCATGGATATTCGTTAGTAATGAAGTTGGCTCCGGGATAGTGCCTCTTGGGCAATTATCACGGGAATTTGTGGATGCTGCAGGCTGGTTGCACCAGGCGTTGGCGGAGCGGGCTGACAGCGTAACCCTGGCTATTGCCGGTTTACCTCTGACGGTAAAATAGATTGAGCACGAGAGGCGAAAGGTTATGTCTGATGAACTGAGCTGGCTCTATAACCCGGCACCTGCACCAGATCAATCGGCTCGAAATGCAGCTATTGCCCGGCAGAAACAATTGATAAAGCCAGAGGGCGCACTCGGCCGGTTGGAAACTATTGCTGTAGATTTTGCCGGGTTCCAGGGTAAAGGGCAGCCTCAACTTGAACGCCTATCTGTGCGTGTTTTTGGAGCTGATCACGGTATTGCAGCCCAGGGCACTTCGCAATTTCCCCAGGCCGTTACCTCAGTAATGCTTAATATTTTCTGTGAGGGTGGGGCGGCCATCAATGTATTGAGTCGAGAGCAGAATGCAGACTTTGCTGCTATTAATTTGGGCTGTGTGGTGCCCACTGAGCACCCTGAATTGATCGATGAGGTCATTGCGCCTTCTACAGCGGATTTTTCCCAAGGTAAACCCGCGATGACTTATGGGCAGCTCATAAGTGCGTTTAATGTGGGACGAAGGCACTCTACCGATAGTGATTGTTTTATCGGCGGGGATATGGGGATCGGTAATACCACCTCGGCAGCTGCAATTTTTGCTGCTTTGTTTGATTTGAAAGTTCCAGAAATCACAGGGAGAGGTACAGGTATCGGTGATGATGTACTCGCCCGAAAAATTGCACTGATTGAATCTGCTTTGGAGCAGCACAGCGCTGCTCTGGATTCCCCCGTGAGTATTCTGCAAATTCTCGGTGGTTTCGAAATTGCGGCCCTGGCCGGGGCATTTATCGCCTGCGCCCAGCGGGGAACCCCGGTTCTGGTTGACGGGTTTATGGCCACGGCTGCAGCTGCTGTTGCTGGAGCTATCAATCCCTCTGTAAACCCCTGGTTCTTATTTGCGCACCTGTCGGATGAACTTGGGCACAAACTGGCCCTAGAGTGTATGGGGGTTAGTCCTATGCTCAACTTCAATATGCGGTTGGGGGAGGGTACTGGTGCTGTTCTGGCTATAAGTATTATCAGGCAGGCGCTTAACCTGCATAACAAGATGTTCACATTTAGCGAAGCAGGTGTACCGGTTGAGGATTGACCTGTTACGACATGGCGCATGTGCTGGCGGTAGCATATTTCGTGGTCAGATTGATGTCTCTTTAACTGAAGAAGGTTGGGAGCAAATGTGGCAAGGACTCAGGGATCTTACCGGCCCATGGGATAGAATTATCACTTCCCCACTGGGTCGTTGCCAAGCATTTGCTGCCCAGCTGGGCCACAAAAGAAAGTTGCCAGTAGATATTGTTCCCGGTATCCGCGAAATTAGTTTCGGTGAATGGGAAGGGCAAGCGATCGACAAAATCTGGACCGAGCACAAAACCTTGTGTAATGCATGGAGCCGCGAGCCAGAAAAGCACTGTCCCCCAGGCGGTGAGCCTTTCACATCTTTCCGGTCCCGGGTGCTACAGACTATTAGCGAGCTGTCTGTGCGCTACTCGGGAGAATCTCTGTTATTGGTAACCCATGGTGGCGTGATCAAGTTACTGCTGACCATTGCCAATGGTTGGGGGCCCAGTCAGATGATGTCGTTACAGGTAGGCTATGGATTTGCCGCGTCAATGGAATACGATTGCAATAGCGGCACTTTCGGGATTCCCTATCCGGGGCAGGATACCTATGTTTATTGTCCGTAAATTTTCAAGTCTTATCCAGGCATTCCTATATGCACTGGTCTTTCTTACCCGGCTGCCAGTCGCGGGGTTGTTGTACCGGGTCGATAAAGAAACAGTAGAGCGGTCAATATACTTCTATCCGTTTGTTGGAGTTGTTATTGGGCTTCTATTATCCGCCGCAGCATACCTGCTGGCCCCACTGGGAATTCAGCTACAGGCGGCAATATTGCTGGGGTTTTGGGTCATTTTAACTGGTGCCTTACATCTTGATGGTCTTGCCGATTGTACTGATGCCTACTTTGCCGGTCACAAATGTGCCGATCCTGAAGAGAGGCGCAATCGAATCCTCACTGTAATGCATGATCCACATTGTGGCTCAGTTGCGGTTGTTGCACTTGTTGTATTTCTACTGACTAAATTCGCAGCGATCGCAACTCTACTTGCAGCAGAACTGGATGCGATAGAAAACTGGATATACCTGCCGCTGGTGCTGTCGCCGATGTTGGCCAGGGCGGCAGCGTTATCTCTAATGAGTATTTCAGACTACGCCCGTGTGGAGGGTTTTGTTCCACCCTCTGGCTCAAAGAGAAGGTGGGAACTATTACCTGTGGTAGTTATCGTTATGGCCATCGCCTTCGCAGCAGCTCCTATAGCCATCGTAGTTGGAATGGCTATTGCTTTACCTGTGCTGATTCTTTGTTGGCGCCACTTATGGGAGAAAACTATCGGTGGCTATACCGGTGATTGTCTGGGTGGCCTGGTCGAAATTATCGAACTTACAGTACTAATTCTGTGGGTAGCTCTTGCCAGTGTTTGAAATTTGAGTGTTACAAAACAATAAATTTAGAGTTAGACGAGTTAAATGATGTCTCGGAGTATTTTCACAATCTTCATTACTACCCTGAGCCTTTTTTGGACAGGCTCTTGTTGGGCCGATAAACCAGTACGTGTACAGGATGCACGGGGGCACTGGATCGAATTGGCAGCGCCGGCAGAGCGTATTGTTGCCCTGGCTCCACATATTGTAGAAAATTTCTACAGCGCAGGTGCGGGAGAGAAGCTGGTTGCTGCTGTTAGCTACAGCGATTATCCCGAGCAGGCAAAGAAGTTACCAAAGATTGGCAATTACAAAGCACTAAGCTATGAATCTTTGCTGGCTCTGAAACCGGATCTGATTGTCGCCTGGGGGTCGGGAAATGGCGATGAAATGATCCAAAAGCTGGATGATCTCGGGTTTACGGTATTCGTCACTGAGTCCCGAACTCTGGAAGATATTGCAAAGAATGTAAGATTTTTTGGCGAACTTGCCGGCACAAGCGAGAATGCGGACCGCACTGCAAGCGAGTGGCTTAAGAGACTAAATGAACTCCAGCATAGCAACAAGAAAAAAACACCGGTAAGTGTATTCTACCAGGTATGGAATGATCCCCTCCAAACACTCAATGGCGAGCATTTGATCAGCGATGTGATCCAAACTTGTGGTGGCCGCAATGCATTTGCTGATGCGATGGTTTTGGCGCCCAAGATCAGTATCGAATCTGTTCTTAACCGGAATCCTGAAGTGATTATTTCCAGCGGCATGGGAAAAAGCCGGCCAGATTGGCTGGATGCCTGGAAAGCCTATCCGACACTCAATGCGGTGAAAAATGATAGTCTCTATTTTGTACCCCCAGATATTATCCAGAGACATACCTTTAGAGTGCTGGATGGGATGGAAATGGTTTGTGATCACCTGGACAATGCGCGAATAAAAGTTGGCGCAGGCTCCATATAGCTAAGAATGATCTGTATTCCTGAGCAAAAATAGTTTCTACTGTCCGCTAGATATGATTTTTATATCAAAGCAGTGACGAGGCTAGGTATTTATGTGGTATCTGGTACTGGAAACAATAACAACGATTATAGTTTTTGCAATGATTATTGGAGGATTGCTAGCTATTCCTTTTGGAGCGGCTAAATTAACTAATCTTGAAAAGGGTAGAAATAACCGATGGTCAATTTTTTGGCGTCATATCTCTAAAGATATAGCTGCTGGAAAGGTAGCCTTATTAAGCCCTTTTTTAGGATGGTTTGTCTATTATGGATTCTATCAGTTTGTAAAAGTTGGAGATGATTCCTCTGCGATTTTAGCCATTGTCTCGTGTGCTGCAATTGGCTTGTTCCTTGTTTTTCATATGGGTTTGCTTGACCGTAAATTTTTTGATTTTCATTTAGATAACATGAAATTGCTGGCTGTGAGTTTGATGTCACTTATTCTCGTTGCGCTAAATGTTTCATTTTGGTTTACAACATTTATTGGCGCTATAGCTACTATGATTTGTGCAATAAAGTATTCTGTAGAGCAGATCATTCTGGAGGCTGAGCGAGCTAGAGCCAGAGAAGAGGGGAAATCACGTAAAATCTAACTCAGCCCTCCTTTATGAAGGCTGTTAGGCTGTAGAAGCTATTGAGTTATTGAAAAAATAACTAGAGGCTGTTTCATAACTTGAAATCGGCTATTCTCACGCAATTACATAGAAAAAAGTCCAGCAATAGTGAGCCGATTCAAGTCAGAGTTAACCAATGATCAATGGAAATTGATTGAACCTTGTCTTCCTGAGTTAAAACTAGGAAAGGGAGGCCCAAAACCCATTGTTAATCGAGCTTGTTTTGAAGGCATCCTGTGGGTTTTGCGTTCTGGAGCGCGATGGAAAGATCTTCCTTCACACTATCCATCACCGAGTACATGCTGGAGAAGGCTTCAATTTTGGGAAGAGCAAGGAGCTTGGTTACAGGCATGGAGAAGATTTCTGAAGCTGTTGGATCAGCAGTCTTTGCTTAACTGGGAAGAGGTCTTTTCTGATGGCAGCTTTGCACCCGTAAAAAAGGGGCTTCGAAATCGGGAAAACCAAGCGGGGCAAGGGTTCAAAGTGGATGGTGGTGGTCGATGGCGAAGGTATTCCACTGGGAGGCACCATTACTTCGGCCTCACCAGCAGAAGTGAAGTTATTACACCCATTACTTGATGTTACGTATAAAAATACAAAGATTCATCGCTTAGTTTATGATAAAGCGGCGGACTCGGATCCTCTTAGAGATAGCCTGTTGAGTCGTGGAATCGACCTTATCTGTCCACACAGGAGAAATAGGAAAAAAGTCTCAAGGCAGGATGGCAGAAAGCTCAGAAGGTACGCTCGCCGTTGGAAAGTTGAGAGGACTTTTGCGTGGTTGGGAAATTACCGCCGTTTAGTTATTAGATGGGAGCGATATTTGTCCACTTATCGTGCTTTTTTCTATATTGCATGCATGTTAATTACGTTAAAGAAGTTATGAAGCAGCTTCTAGGTATTGAACCGAGCATGAACTATCCAGGATTTATGAATGATAATGTGTATGTAGAATCATTTTTTTAGGCATTAAAAACTGAGAAATTTAAATGGTTATTTTTGATTCGGTTGAGGACCTGAGAAGTAACTTATTTTGGTATCTTGATAGATACTATAACCTTATAATAAGACATAGTTCACTTGGGTTCAAAAGCCCTGATGAATATGAAAGAATGGCCGCATAAGATGGCGTCTACTTTAAGGGGAGAGGCTTCTTGGTAAAATTTGATATTCAACCCTTCATAAAATTCCTTTGCTATATTCTTTGGTGTGAATTCCTTTGCTATATTCTTTGGTGTGAATTCCTTTGCTATATTCTTTGGTGTGAATTCCTAATGTGCTGCTTAAAATTTTATACGCCAAATATGAAGTAAATTTCATTTGGGTAGGATATTTATGAAGAAGATGACAACTACGTTGAGGGCAATGATTAATCAGCCAGGCCTAATTGTTGCGCCAGGGGCCTATGATTGCCTTACTGCGAAAATCATTCAGGAAGAGGGTTTCAAGGCACTTTACATGACAGGAGGTGGAACCGCTGTTACTCATGTTGGTCGCCCTGATCTTGGGTTTATTACATTGACTGAAATGGCTGCGAATGCGCGTGCTATAGCTTCAACTGTAAATATACCAGTGATTGCGGATGCAGATACCGGTTTTGGCAGCGCATTAAATGCCTATAGGACAGTCCAGGAATATGAGCGGTCGGGAGTTGCAGGATTACATATAGAAGACCAGATATTACCGAAGCAATGTGGTCACTTAGCCGGAAAGCGAGTAGTGCCAATCTCAGAGATGGTTCATAAAATATACGGAGCACTGGAAGGTCGCACTGACGATGATTTCGTTATTATTGCCAGGACAGATGCCTTGGCGGTGACAGGTATCGATGACACCCTAAAACGATGTGTTGCTTATGCTGAAGCCGGTGTTGATGCATTATTTGTAGAGGCAATTACAAGCAGGGAAGAAGTCCTTCGTGTACAGAATGAGGTGGATATACCTCTAATGTATAATTTTGGCGAACACGGTAAGTCCCCATTATTTACACATAAAGAACTTGAGGAGTTGTCTTATAAATTGGTTATTTACCCAGGAAGCCTGATGTTTTCTATGTGTAAGCTTGCCCAACGAGTATTGAGGGAACTTAAAGCGAAGGGAACAACAGAGGCTCTTATGAATGATATGTACTCTCCAAAGGAATTTTTTGAAACCATGGACTCCCAGCATTTTCAGGACCTTGATAACAAATGGAAAGCAGCGGCAGATAAAAATTTTGGAGATGAGCAAAAAGGGGCAATAAAATAGCTGTTCTTTAATTAATACAATTTAATCTTTAGGTGAGCTTGGTTTCAGATAACAGGTGCAATTGGTAAGGGAGGGCTAAGCTGGTAGAGTCTGTAACTCTCCCGACCAAGAGAAAGGCACTGATGAGCTACTACCAACTGAGCGAGAACGAACGACACCAGATTTACAGCTTAAGAAAATCCGGACACTCTCAGAAAGCAATAGCAAAATTATTAGAAGCTGTTTCATAACTTCTTTAACGTAATTAACATGCATGCAATATAGAAAAAAGCACGATAAGTGGACAAATATCGCTCCCATCTAACAACTAAATGGCGGTAATTTCCCAACCACGCAAAAGTCCTCTCAACTTTCCAACGGCGAGCGTACCTTCTGAGCTTTCTGCCATCCTGTCTTGAGGCTTTTTTCCTATTTCTCCTATGTGGACAGATAAGGTCGATTCCACGACTCAACAGGCTATCTCTAAGAGGATCTGAGTCCGCCGCTTTATCATAAACTAAGCGATGAATCTTTGTATTTTTATACGTAACATCAAGTAATGGGTGTAATAACTTCACTTCTGCTGGTGAGGCCGAAGTAATGGTGCCTCCCAGTGGAATACCTTCGCCATCGACCACCACCATCCACTTTGAACCCTTGCCCCGCTTGGTTTTCCCGATTTCAAAGCCCCTTTTTTACGGGTGCAAAGCTGCCATCAGAAAAAACCTCCTCCTAGTTAAGCAAAGACTGCTGATCCAACAGCTCCAGAAATCTTCTCCATGCCTGTAACCAAGCTCCTTGCTCTTCCCAAAATTGAAGCCTTCTCCAGCATGTACTCGGTGATGGATAGTGTGAAGGAAGATCTTTCCATCGCGCTCCAGAACGCAAAACCCACAGGATGAAAGGTGGCCTTTTGCTCTCCGGAGGTGTCTACCCGCCAGGCGCCATAAAACTGGCTGTGTAAAAAAACATGTGCTTTTAAGTGGAAAACCCTGAGCAAATCACTTAACACGTCCATAACGGCGAACACCTAAAAACCATATAGTCATACGATCTGACATGAAATATATACTTTTAAGCATTTATCATACAGATTGTGAAGATATTATACGTTCCAGGTTAAGCGCTAGCAATGCCCTGCTTACTTACCCTACATAACTTAAGAGCTTTGGATAGGAAAATACCTGATGAACTTTTTAAATAATCTAGTAGCGCCAGTTGTAACACTAGGACTTATCTCTTTCTCACTGAATTGCTTTGCCGATCAAGCTGAACCTGGTATGAAAATTGATCCTGAGCGGACTGCAATCGTAATAACCGACCCGCAGAATGATTTCTTAAGCCCTACTGGTGTTACCTGGGGTGTGGTGGGAGAAAGTGTAGAAAAAAAATACAGTTCAGAACCTTGAACGGTTAATGAAAGTTGCAGGGAAAAAGAATGTGCCTTTATTTATTTCTCCGCATTATTACTATCCTCATGATCACAAGTGGAAGTTTGAGGGGAGCCTCGAAGTGGTAATGCACAAACTTGGTATGTTCAACCGAGAGGACCCTCTAAGTTTAAACGGATTTGAAAACTCTGGAGCTGATTGGTTGGAGCAATATAAGCCATATATAAATAATGGTAAGACTGTTGTGACCGGCCCACATAAAATTTATGGCCCTGAAACAAATGATTTAGTACTTCAATTGAGAAAGCAGGGTATTGATAAAGTAATTCTTGCAGGGATGTCTGCAAATCTATGCACAGAATCTCATATGCGCGAACTGTTAGAACAAGGGTTTGAAGTGGCTGTTGTAAATGATGCAACAGCTGGTGCAAATTTGCCTGAGGGTGATTGCTACGAAGCGGCAATGATTAACTTCAAGTATATGGCTAATGATATATTAACCACAAAGGAAGCTGTTAAATTGATTAGAAAGGAATTCTAAGTAAGCGTAGGCATAATCAAGTCCATTGTTAATCTTGATTTTCAGTGAGTGATTATGCCTACAAAGGACATATATCAACATTTGATGGGTAGGCATTTTGACGAGCTGGGTTTAGGTCTGAAGTATAAAAAATCTCCTAGTTCATGAGTAGTACAGTCGATATGGACCAATTCTGCTTAAACTTCCCGAAGATTTGCCCTCTTATAAAGCATTAAGTGTCAGAGCTATTGACACATCGGGGAATACCATAAATATTGAGATCGCTTTCAGACAAAAGCGTATATACCCATGGTCTCTTCATGAGGTGATCAAATATTGTTCGTCCTGATTGCCTGTCATGATTATCTGTTCCGCTATGTATGATGTGCTTTGTATAGCGCTCCTTAAAGTATCTCCGTAATCAGAAGGAGATGGATTTTTTATGATGCATAAATAAATTGATAATTATATTTTAAATTGATTTCTGGGTTTTAATAAAAGTTAGAGAGAAATTATGTTTACAATAGACGAAAATGACTTCAATCGAACGTATGATGAAAAGCGCGACACTCTAGTTTTAAAAGATGACTTACCTGTTGCGGTTAGAGATGAGCAAGTCTTAAGGAGTCTTGGAACCGTTATATCAATCCCAGGAGTTACTTCAGGTAATGCTCTCCGCCTAAAAAATATTACAAACTCGCCACTGAGGGATTATATTCCAGAGGAAGAGCATATTTGGGTCAACCCTAATTATACAAGTTATGGAACTGCGTGGGAGAAAGCTGGTTTCGAAAAGCCTGATAGAGGTCTGGGTGACTTGGATCACCTTCATTCCAAAGAATGGGCAAAAAAAGGGGGATATGGGTATGTTGTCCTGATTCCCGTCAGATCGGGCGTAAATAGAAGCGCGGGTACCCTCGAAAAGAGCCAGGTAAGTTTAACCTCAAGAAATCATAGCCTCAAAGAACCTATTTTCTACGGCAATTATATTCACTGGGGCAAAATATGGAAACTTAAAATCGATCTTAGACGTGATTGAATGCAGATTTTATAGTGTTAAATCTGATTTCAGGCTTGATTTCACAGTGACATTTTTTAGAGGGTGCTTGTCAGATGAATTCTAATCTAGTAAAGATAAACTAGGCATCATTGACCGTACTCTGGTTTCTCACTTATTGTTATCAAATAGATCTGAATCGTTCAATATCTCCTCCTGATTTTTCAATTTAAAGTCTATTCAATTGAATGTGACTTTACTCAAAATTTGTTAGCCTATCATTGCCTTTCCGTATCTTCCATGTTCCTATTTATTCACTGCTAAGAGATCCTGCCGGGGAGAAATTGCGGTGTTGTCACCCTTGGCTTGTAGTAGTCCAAACTAAAATATCCAAATAAATTCCAGTATAAAAGGAAAATAGTTTTGAATAAGGTTATATTGACGGTTCTACTGATTGTATTCAGTTTTAAAGTGCTCGCATCTGACCCGAACGTAGAGCAAGCACGAGAGTCTTTGGATACCATCAAGGAGCTTACTCCCTGGTCTTGGGAAGAGCCCATTACCCCGATATTTGATAGCTACTTAGCAGCTGATTTCGATCAATACCAGGGAAGGTATAAATCTTTATACATGGTAGAAGATCTACTGATGCATAAGTGGGGCCAGTCTATTACTGAATTTATTGTACTGGCTGAACTATTGTACACTTTCCAGCCGGAAGATTATCAGCAAGAGAATCTGCCGGTATTTGAAGCAGCTATTCATGAATTGGATGAGTTCAGGTTAGCAATTAATGAATTTTTATTGCCCTATGTGCCGAGCTACAGTCTTAAACAGCAAAGTTTAGTTAGGCATTTTGATGGAGAAGGGATCGTTATAGCGGTATTCGATTTATTTGACCCTATACGATTGAAGGAGCAGCGTGAAATGTACCCAAATATTGAGGCTGAAGTTCAATTTGGTGACCCTATTACTTTTCTGCACGGAAATACTGTGATTGATATCATCCTGGATATCGCGCCTAAGGCCACTATTGTTCCAGTGAGTACAGAGAGTAAAACTTACAACGAAGCTATGGAATACATGCGTGCTCGTGAGGATATTAGTGTTATCAACATGAGCAGGGCATTTCACATTACCGACGATCAGTTAGATCAGGAGTTTGCCGATCATTTATCCAGTATCCTGCAGACAAAAATCTTTACAAAGTCCATTGGTAATACAGGAACAGACTTGGATGGAGTAAATACAGATGTTCGTGAGCGCTTAGGTCTGCCGCCGCTTGGTAGCTTTTTCACTTACGACCTGGAGTTAATAAAATCATTTCTTGTGCGAAATGAGGGTCAGCCTGGTGATAAGAACTTAATGTTCGCGATTAATTTGCAGCCTTTTTCAAATGAGGTTTCACTGACCGCCACCGTGCCTGGGTACAATCAGTTGGCTAGTGATCGAAGCTTTGCAATCGCGGGTGATGCGGTCTACTCAGCTTCAAGCAACAATTTTGAGTCCGGTAGTTCCTTTTCCGCGCCACAACTGGCAGCAGTGAGCGTTCTTTTACTGGATGCTGCAGAACGCTATGGTTTCTCTGGGAGTGAGGCAACTCAAAGGGTAGTACAAGCACTTCAATCGACAGCAAGACACTCACATCTGGGGGCTAACAATACAGGTCTCGGTTTTGTTGATGCTCAAAGAGCGTGGCATAAGGTGAAAGGTAAGGGCAGATATAAGCCCCATCCACGTACTGCTGAAAAGTAGTCAGTAATTGATATTTAGAAGATTTCTAATCTGGCAGGGACTTCTCTGTCAGGTTAGATACTATTGGGTTCCTGCCTAGATCAAGTAATAAAGAGATAAGCTCAAAAGTGGCTCTCATCCCCAGTAATAATCGAAGATATCATTGCAAATTAATTAGTATACTATACCTTTAACCTCCCATCGAATATTCAAGTAAACGGCCTTGTCAATATTGATTGCCAAATATCCTGGCTGAATGACTTCTGGTGAATTTATATAAATGGAGAGTGTAATGGATAAGTGCTTTCTTTTTGATAATGACGGTACCTTAGTTGACAGTGAGTATCTCTGTAATATCGGTTTGGCCAAAATGTTCCATCGATACGCCATAAAGCTTGATCCGGAGGAGTTGGTTATACGCTTTAGAGGATGGAAATTGGCCAGTATTCTCGTGATTTTAGAGCGAGAGAATGAGGTGACTCTACCGGATAATTTTGTTGATGAATATCGCTCGGTAGTATCAGACCTGTTCGATAGAGAGCTAAAGCCAGTGAATGGTGTGATCAACGCTCTTGAGGCACTGAATGGGCCTAAAGCTGTGGTTTCCAGTGGGCCATTGTCTAAAATCAAGCATGCGCTAAAGCTATGTGGGTTATCTCATTATTTTGGCGATAACCTATACAGCTCATATGATGTGGGGATCTGGAAGCCTGATCCTGGTATCTATTTGCATGCTGCCAAAGAGATGGGTTATACGGCTGAACAGTGTGTCGTAGTAGATGATGGGCCCGTAGGTGTCGAAGCGGGTTCCAAAGCCGGTATGAGTACTTTCTTTTACAATCGATATAATGAAAAATGTGATATTGATGGTGTTATAAGTTTTACAACCATGAATTCACTACCAGCATTAATAAACGCAGGGATTTAATGAAGTTAAATTGGTCGCAAGACGTATATCTCAAAGCCTGGAATTTTGCAACCTTAGTACATAGTGGGCAAAGGTACGCTAGTTCGGTAGCTGGTCAAGATTTCCCGTACATTAATCATATCGGAAGTGTGGCTATGGAGTTGATCTTTGGATTAGCTTCAGATGTTAACCTTAACGGTAACCTCGCCATTCAGTGTGCTTTACTCCATGATACTTTGGAAGATACTGAGTTTGATTTTGAATTCATAAAGTTCACATTTGGTGGGGATGTAGCTGAGGGTGTTCAGGCACTCACTAAAGACGATACATTAGTTACAAAGCAGGAACAGATGCTTGATTCGCTGAAGCGTATTAAGCTTCAGCCTAAAGAAATTTGGATGGTAAAACTTGCGGATCGAATAACCAATTTATCTGAACCACCGGCACACTGGGATTCAGTGAGGAAATCTGCATACCTGCAAGAGGCAATGGTTATCTATCAACATTTACATGAAGCAAATGAGTTGTTGGGTGCCAGGCTCCAAAAGCGTATTGAAAGCTATCGAAAGTATATCGGTTAGCAAATTCTTATACCATATTCCGATTTCGTACACATAGTTCCAAGATGAAGATAACTTCAGCTTCAATGAAGATTTGATTTTATTTGAGATGTCAGTCCATTGGATAACTGCTATGTTAGTGGTTTACTGGGCATTGACTGGCGGTGTTTTAGCTTGCTGACAGATTTTTAGTGCCTCAATCAAAAAAAGGTTTAGAAAATAATGAATGTCATTAAACGTTGCTTGAGAGTAGGCACTTTTTTTGCATTTTTGATTACCAGTCATGCTTGGGCTTCCGAGGATTTGATATGTGATGAGTCCTGTACATTTGTTCTTAAGAGTGAACGTGAATCCAAGTTTACAGTTATCAATCAAAGCAGAGCAGATACAAGGCTTTCACCTTTTTCCACCTTTAAAATACCCAATACCTTAATAGCCCTGGATTTGGGTGTTGTAAGTAGCTTGAATCAAGAGCTCACTTACGACCATGAGAAGTACCCAGCACAGAGGTGGTGGCCTACGGTTTGGTATGAAAAGCCACTCCCAATACGGGCTGCGTTCCAAAATTCTGCAGTTCCTATATACCAGCAAATCGCCTTTCAGGTTGGTGTGGAAAGAATGAATCAGTATTTGACAAGATTTAACTACGGAAATATGGATATTTCCTCTGGAGTGGATCGTTTCTGGTTAGATGGTAGTTTAAAGATTTCTGCTCGAGAACAGGTTAACTTCCTACATAAGTTATTTAGTGGGCAACTGCCGGTATCCTCAGATACATTGGTTTCTTTTAAAAAAATCATGCTGGTTGAGGAAACTGACAAATATAAATTCTATGCAAAAACGGGTGGAGGGCAAACCTCAAAAGGATACGCATTAGGCTGGTATATTGGTATTGTGGAATCCAAGGATAATGTGCATTACTTTGCGCTTAATATGGACGGGGATACGTTTGGTGAGGTTCAAAAGAATAGAGTTAAAATGGCTAAGCAGCAGTTAATAAAGCTTGGGATCCTTTAAATAACCCCTAATACTTCATATGCATACAATGAGTCAATATGCTAACGGACTCATTGTATTTCCTTTGTGAAGAGTTTGTGCTACAGGTTATGGATTTCGGTAGGCCAACCATTAAAAATAATTATATGTTAGTGATAAAATATATTAGAATATAATTTTAATATAGGTTTGGATATCTTGAGTTGAACTCCTTTATCGCTTTGGAATTGTAAGGAGTGGGGATATTCATCTTCCTTCCGAGTTCAACGATATGGCCATTTAAGGAGGCAATTTCAGTTTTTTTATTCTCTTTGATATCCTGGTAAGTGGATGGGTAATGATTCATATCCTTTACTCTATGATAAATGTTGTCCCAAAGAGTCTCTTTACTTTGATCAAATTCAATCTTTCTTGATAAAATATCATATGACTCAAAGTATGTATTTCTTATCCTTTTAGTTATTTTTTCGTCTTCGAATAAACCTTTATAGTTCTTTAAATAAATCGCAGAGAATATATTGGTTGAGCAGTTAAAGATGGCTTTTATAGCTCTCTGCTGAGAGATCTGTTTGGTTGTAGCTATCTCAATTTCTGCATCCTTAAATACGGAATATATTTTACATGTGTGCTCACTTTTTTCTATAAGAAAGCCTTTACCTCTAATGTAAGTGAGCTGATTGCCACGCAAATTAAATCCGTCATTAACAACAGCGATGAAAGTATTCCTTTCACTTGAGCCTATAAATTCGGATGTGTCAAAAATACAATTTTGCAGCAAAATATTGATTTTTGACTTGATCTTGCTTTTGGCTAAAAGGTCCAGATTTTCTTTTACATCAAAAAGCTTGGAAGTTAACAGTACAATGTCATAAGAGGTGCCGTTTTTTAATGCTTTAGAAACTGGAGGGAAATTATACTTTTTGTTATTGATGTAAAGTTGTCTTCCAACTTTTTCAGCTTTTCGGCCTATGACGTCTACATGGTACTGCGCATTGTAAAGTTTTGTAGCTAGATATGAGCCAACTGAACCTGCTCCAAGAACTAATATTTTCTCGTCTTTCATGGTAACTTTTCACATTTTATGATTGATAGCACAAATTAGCGCGGGCACTTTCTGTAGATGGGTACTTTAAGTGGAACAATCAATAAGTGTAGCGCAATTAAAAGACTTTCTTCCCTTAGGCGCGATATTCATTATGTCTTTCTATATATGACCTGTTAACTATTCTGTACAGCGGTAATGGTTAAGTAAAGGTCAGCAAGACTTGAGCTCATTTAAGTCATCAATTGTCAAAAATTTGATGTGTTTTATTTGGTATATCTCTAGGTTAAAATCGATGGTGTAAATCCTTAGTTACGTGCCGCTAAACCCCTTGGGCCATCATCTGAGTAACTTAACTATGATTGGATTTTTTTTATTTCCACTTCCAGGTAAATTGAGTCAGTAATTAATGTATAAGCCAAGCCAGCTGGATAAAATAATGAGAGGCATAATGCTTGGTTTTATCCCTCCTACATTTGCTTTATTCGCATATATTGCATTTTTTGCCAGAGGAGCAAGAACTGCAGTGGGAGTAAGCGATGTTGGTGATTTGTTATTTCTATCTTATGGAGAAATATTAATTGCATCATATATTTTTCTTTATATTGTTTCAGCAGTACTAGGTTATTTTATTGGATGGGATGGCTTTAGGTTGGTGGCGAAAAAAACAGGTGGGATTGTTGAAAAGATAAAGTTCCCTAGGAAAGTATCGGATCGGGTATTTGGTCCCAAAGTAGATATGGATGCCAAGATAATCAGTCCGAGAGAGCGAGTGGAGATGATGCATGATAAATCGTAGTTGATATAGGTTTATACCATCAGAAAAACCTATTGACGATCGGTTTTTGACGTTCTACCATCACTTAAAGAATGATTTTCACTGTTGGAATAATGGTCTATGCGACTTGGCGATCTTGAGAAACAGGTGCTCCAATATCTCTGGGATAGAAAATCTGCGGATGCCAAACAGGTCCACTCGGACTTGAGCCGGGCCCGTGGAGGATCTCTCAATACCATCCAAAGCACGCTGGACCGCCTCTACAAGAAAGGTTTGCTGTCCCGGGAGAAGCAGGGGCATGCATTCCAATACAGCCCGGCAGTGGAGCGCTATGAGTTTGTCGGGCAGCTGATTCAAGACGTTACTCGTGAGTTTGTTGATGATGAGAACGGGCTGGTAGCCGCATTTACCTCTATCTCATCGGAACTGAGCGAAAGTCAATTAGAGCAACTGGAGCAGTTGATCGAAAGCCAGAAGGTAAAACGCCAGCAGGGTGATCGCGAATGATTTTGGGGCAGGTTGCACTCTGGTTAAACCTGCTGACTATTGCGGCGCTTGGCCTGTTTGTCGGCATTATACTGGTGTCAGCTGCCTGCCTTTCTGCTTCCCGGCATTCACTTCGCTTGTCTGCCAGTAGTCGGCGTTTACTGCTATGGAGCGCGGTATTGCTGCCGTGGTTCGCGGCTTTCTCTGCCGCTGTTATCCTGGCATTCCCAAACCTTTTAGGGGGCGTTGCATCTCTGGCGCACTGGCACCATATCAACGCTTTTAATCTCTACAGTTGGCATGGTGTTTTTACCATTGCGTTTCTTTTCCTTACCGGGTTTTTGGTGTTTCAAAGTTTTAAACGAGTTCATCGTCATTTGGCGCAGCTCCGATTGTTAATGCAACTTTGCGAAAGGGATAAGTCTGATCAGAGTATTATCCAGGCCCAGGGTCCCCAAGCTTTCACCAGTGGTCTGCTCCGTCCACAAGGGTTTTATACCAGCGGTCTGCGAGACCAGTTAACAGCGGAAGAGTTTGAGGTGGTGCGCCTACATGAGGAAGCCCATGTGCAAAAATTTGATCCTCTGAAGAAATTAATATTCGCTTTGTTTGCCAGCTTTTTCCCTACGCGTTTGGGGAATTATCTGAATCGGCAGATGGCGCTGTGTATGGAGCAGCATGCAGACGCTTATGCCCATAGGCAGGGGTGGAGTGAGACCTTTATCGCCCAAACCCTGCTTAAGGTAACCCGTATCTCCAATGGGTTGCAGCCCAAAGAGAGAAGTTCAGCATTGGTCTGTTATTTCGCTCTTGACCAGTTGGATGCCCGTATACGTTACTTGCTGTCTGATAATAAGGGGCGCAACTTATCCCCTTTATTGTTAGCTGGATTGTTTGTAGTTCTCACTGGCACTTGCCTTGTGTCGGTGGATGCGCTCCACCACACCGTCGAAACCCTGTTCTCCCACTAAGGAAGCCGAAGTGTTTAATTGTTTGCGTTTAGTCATAACTAAAAAACCGACTATAGATCGGTTTTTTATGGCCGGGGCTGTGTTCATTTTAGTCGTATTGAGTGGGGCCCTTAGGGCAGAGCAGGGCGAGGAGTTATCGGGCCTCACTTATGAGCAGGCAATTCTTAAAAGCTTGCAAAATCACCCTGAACTGGCGGGTTACCGATATCAGTTTGAAGCTGTGGATGCTCTATCCGAGCACGCCAAGCTAGGACCACGACCGGAGCTTAGTGTTGCCGCTGAGGGGGTGGGAGAGGATAAGAGCAGCGATGGCAACGACAGTTCCCAGGTAACAGTCGGCATCAGTTGGCTATTACAGGGTGATCTCGCAGAAAAACGTGTATTGGCTGCACGCAGCAAGACTCCTGTGATTGAGGCCCAAAAGCAGGTTCTTGAATTGGAAATTGCCGCTAATACCGCGCGTTACTTTTTCCAGGTCCTGGCGCACCAGGAACGCCTGAAAATTGCTAAAACAGCTGTCGACCTGGCTCGCAATATGACCGCTGAAATTAATCGTCAGGTTAGTGTTGGCAGAACGAATGAAGCCGATGCTTTTCGGGCTGAAGTCGATTTGCAGCGTCGACTCTTAGCTGTGGAAGATGTCGAACACGAATTGGATATTGCCAGATATCAATTAGCTGCCCAGTGGGGCTCCAGAGAGCCCAGCTTTCTTGGGGTGGCGGGCTCTCTTTCCAGTGTCATTCCAGAAGTTGATTTATCTAGATTGCGAAGCTTGGTTGCGAGCAACCCAAATTTGGAAATATTCATGAGCCGCGAGCGCGTGAAGCAGGCGGAAATTGATTTGGCACGTGCAGAAGCGGGCATTCAGTGGCGGATTGATACAGGAATTCGTCGCAACGAAGCGAGCGGAGATTATGGATTGGTGGCCGGCTTCGCAATCCCACTAGGAAAGGGCGATCGCAATCGCGGCAAGGTATCTGCTTTGAGGGCGGAACAGAATCGTTTCCGAGCAGAAAGAAATGCGAAAGAGATTGCATTGGATACACAACTCTTTGTGATGACCCAAAGGCTACAGCATCACCGGCACGTGGCTGCCGCCTTGAATGAAAAGATGATTCCCAGTCTGGATAAGGCGCTCACCGCTACGCAAAAAGCCTATCGACGTGGCCGCTATAACTACTCGGAATTGGCACTAGCCCAACAGGGACTTACCGATGCGCAGCTTTCACTGCTCCAGGCACAGTACAACGCACACCTTAGCCTGATTGAAATTGAAAAACTCACCGGCCTGTCAGTGGCACAGATAAGCGAGAGCGAGATATGAGATCCGCAGTTTTTTCCAGCCTGATATTCAGTGCTTTACTTTCCTTGTTCCTTAGTGGCAGCGGCAGTGTCTATGCGGCCGGAGCTGTCGCAGGGGCGGAACCGGAAAAAGGGCCCAATCGTGGGCGCATGTTGCGAGAAGGTGATTTTGCCGTTGAGCTAAGTATTTATGAAACTGGTGTTCCCCCGGAGTTTCGGGTTTGGGTGAGTAATGATGGAGAGCTGGTTAATCCTCAGCAGGTTGATCTTAAAGTGGTTCTTACAAGGCTTGGAGATGGAGAGGATCACATCGAGTTCAGGCCCGAGGGGGATTATCTGCGTGGTGATATGGTGATCTATGAGCCCCACTCATTTGTTGTGACTCTAACAGCCAAGTACCAGGGGCAAGAACACCGTTGGCAATATGATAACTTTGAGGGGCGAACCCGTATTGAATCCGCTATTGCTGAATCCATGGAAATTGATACGGAAACCGTTGGCCCAGCCAGGATGAGTGAAACCAGCCGCGCTTACGGCAGGCTTATTGTAGACCCAGAGCAGGTACGTGAAATTAGTGCACGTTTCGACGGCTATGTAGAAGCTGTGCAGGTGGGATTGGGGGAGCGCGTTAAAAAAGGGCAACCCCTAATTGCCATTAACAGCAATCAAAACCTAAACACCTACACTATTCAATCACCAATTGCCGGTGTAGTTGTCCAGCGCAATGTAAACCCTGGTGAACAGACCGCAGGTCGAGTTTTATTAACGGTTGCCGATGATACTGCTTTGTTGGCAGAGCTGGATGTTTTTCCCTCGACACGCCCCCAGATTCGCCAGGGCGCGCCCGTTTCCGTCAATATCAAGTCCTTGGATACTCCTCTGCTCGGGGTAGTGAAACAAATTGATACTTTGATGAAACCCAATCAAGCCACCGCCGTTCGAGTGTCACTGCAAGATATTCCCGCAGGCCTCGCACCGGGTTCTTTTGTAAGCGGCGATATCCAAGTTGCTGAATATGAGGTGCCTCTTGCCGTCAAGCGTTCCGGTTTACAGGCGTTCCGCGATTTTACTGTCGTTTATGCCAAGGTGGGCGACCAGTATGAAGTGCGTATGTTGGAGTTAGGGCGTGAAGCCGGTGATTGGGTTGAAGTGCTGGGGGGGATTCGACCGGGAATCGAGTATGTCACCGGTAACAGCTACATCATTAAAGCGGACATTGAAAAGTCCGGTGCATCCCACGATCACTGAGGGTTCGACATGCTTGAGTACTTGATAAGAACCTCAATTCAAAATCGCGGACTGGTTATTGCCCTTGTGCTATTACTGTGCGGTTTGGGGATTTGGAATTTCACCCGGCTGCCCATTGATGCAGTACCAGATATTACCAATATCCAGGTGGTTATTAATACGGAGGCACCGGGGTATACCCCAAAAGAAGTTGAGCAACGGGTTACATACCCTGTGGAAAATGCAATGGCTGGATTGCCGAGCCTTGCTTATACACGTTCCGTTTCGCGGTATGGGTTGTCCCAGGTTACGGTGATTTTTGAAGATGGCACCGATATTTATTTTGCCCGCCAGTTAGTGAATGAACGGCTCACTAGTGTACGTGGTGCACTGCCTGCTGGTTTGGAGCCGGAGCTTGGACCCATCGCCACGGGTCTTGGTGAAATTTTTATGTTCACAGTGGACTCTGAACCTGGAGCCACCAATGCTGATGGCAGTGCCGTAACACCTAAAGACTTGCGTTCGGTGCATGACTGGATTGTGCGCCCGCAGTTACTGCGTGTACCTGGTGTGGTGGAAGTCAATCCGATCGGCGGGTTCAAGAGAGAAATTCTGATTGCTATAGAGCCGGATAAACTGCTGGCATTCGGCCTGACGCAGGAAGACCTGATTCGCTCGATCGAGGAGAATAATCGTAACCGCGGTGTAGGCTTTATTGAACACAGTGGCGCCCAGTGGTTGTTGCGGGTTCCGGGGCAGGCAAGCTCGTTAGAGACACTGAAGGATTTCCTGGTTGCGGAAGTGAATGGCGTTGCTATTCGCCTTGGCGACTTGGCCAAGATCGAAGAGGGGCGCGAAATGCGCACCGGGGCGGCTACTCAGAACGGCAGGGAAGTGGTGATGAGCACCGTTTTCATGCTGGTTGGCGAAAATAGTCGCACCGTTGCAGGTGCAGTTGGTGAAAAGCTAGAGGATATCAAACAGAGCCTACCGCCTGGTATCACATTGACTGCGGTTTATGATCGTACCGGTCTGGTTGACCAGACATTGCGCACGATCCAAACCAATCTTATGGAAGGTGCGCTGCTGGTTATCGCGGTTCTTTTCCTGCTGCTGGGGAATGTTCGCGCAGCAATTCTCACTGCGCTGGTCATTCCGGTAGCCATGTTAATGACTATCACCGGCATGGTTCAGGCCCGCGTAAGTGCAAACCTGATGAGTCTGGGGGCGCTGGACTTTGGCTTGTTGGTGGATGGGGCCATCATTATTGTCGAGAACTGTCTGCGACGTCTCAGCGAATCCGCCCGCGAGCGTGGCCAGTTGAGTCTTAAAGAGCGGCTTACCCTGGTATTTCAATCGACGCGGGAAGTGATTCGCCCGGCCATGTTTGGTGTTTTCATTATCACAGCCGTGTATTTACCCATTTTTGCCCTGACCGGAGTGGAGGGCAAGATGTTCCATCCGATGGCAATTACCGTGGTGATTGCGCTGCTTTCTGCGATGTTTCTTTCCATCACTTTGGTGCCAGCCGGCATAGCGCTGCTATTTCGCAAACCGGTGATCGAAAAGAAAAACCCTGCACTTGAGAAGCTGAATAGCTTTTATCGCCCGGCCTTGGAGTTTGCACTGCGCCAGCGTGGCATGGTTGTCGCTATTGCTGCGCTACTGGTGTTGGTTTCCTGTTATACGGCAAGCAGAATGGGTAGCGAATTTGTGCCGAATCTGGATGAAGGCGATATTGCCATGCACGCCTTGCGTATTCCCGGCACATCCCTGGAACAAGCGATTGCACTACAAAAATCCTTGGAGGAGCGGATTAAAGAGTTGCCCGAAGTGGAGCGTGTATTCGCCAAAATTGGTACTGCGGAAGTGGCTACCGATGCCGTTCCCCCAAGTGTTGCCGATAACTTTATTATCCTAAAACCCAGGTCTCAGTGGCCAGATCCGGATAAGCCGAAAGAGCAATTGGTAGAAGAGCTGGCAAAGTTGGTAGAGCCAATCCCCGGCAACCGCTATGAATTTCTCCAGCCAATCCAGATGCGCTTTAACGAGCTTTTAGCTGGGGTGCGTGCGGAATTGGCGATCAAAGTCTTTGGCGATGACTTTGAGCAATTAGAGCGTTTGGGCGGTGAAATTGAAGCGGCTATTGGCAGTGTAGAAGGCGTTGCTGATATACAGATGGAGCAAACCAGCGGTTTACCGGTTCTCGCCATTGTTCCTGACCAGGCCGCACTAACCCAGTATGGGCTGGCTATCAATCAGGTACAGGAGCAGCTGGCAACCGCCCTGGGAGGTACGGTTGCTGGCCGCTTTTATGAAGGAGACCGCCGCACCGATATTGTTGTGCGTTTGCCAGAGGTATTGCGCCAGGATTTGGATGCGCTAAAGAAACTGCCGATTCATCGACCCAATGGCAACTATGTGCCCCTGGAGGAAATTGCCAGCTTGGAACTCACTGCCGGTATCAATCAGGTTTTCCGCGAGAACGGTAAACGCAGGGTAGTGGTAACGGCCAATGTGCGGGGTAGGGATCTGGGTAGCTTTGTTGCTGATGTACAGCAGTCCGTTTCCGATAAAGTGGAAATACCACCCGGTTACTGGGTTGAATACGGCGGAACCTATCAAACGCTACAGTCTGCTACTGAACGCTTATCGATTGTAGTGCCGCTGACCCTTGTGTTGATTATGGGGCTTCTCCTGCTGGCACTTCGCTCCATAAAAGATGCGGCAATTATTTTTACCGGTATACCCCTCGCATTAACCGGCGGTGTGCTCTCTTTAATGTTGCGGGATATCCCTTTCTCCATTTCCGCAGCCGTTGGTTTTATCGCACTTTCCGGGATTGCCATCCTTAACGGCCTGGTAATGGTTTCCTTTATTCGGGATCTGCGTGACCAAGGTTACAGCATAGAAAAGGCCATTATTGAGGGCGCCCTGATCCGCTTACGTCCGGTCATTAGTACCGCACTGGTTGCCTCACTCGGTTTTGTGCCCATGGCCCTGAATACTGGTATTGGCTCTGAAGTACAGCGCCCACTGGCTACGGTGGTTATTGGCGGTATTGTCTCATCAACAATCCTGACGCTTTTAGTCTTACCGGCACTCTACAGAATTTTACATGGCAGGAATGCCAAGTCTGAGAGCTTACAAGATAACCCTGAAGTGGCTCTGGCTGGAGCCAGTTAACTGGGCCTGTGTGCGCTTTGGTTCACAAGAATTTAGAACTTTAAAAACGGGAGATAGTAACGTTGCTCAATAGTTTAAAAACAGTTTTCGGCTTGATGACGCTGATAGCAGGTATGGTGATATCTATGCCGCTATTTGCCCATGGAGTGGACGATGCGACCAAGACTTTTCTTGCCGGCAACGAAGGGGTATCTATTATTCCCTTTCTATATATTGGCGCCAAGCATATGGTGACTGGCTATGACCACCTGCTGTTCCTGGTGGGAGTCATTTTCTTTTTATATCGATCAAAAGATGTTCTTATCTATGTAAGCTTCTTTACGCTCGGTCATAGCTTAACTTTGTTATTTGGAGTGCTTAACGACACCCATGTGAATGCCTATTTGATCGATGCCATTATTGGATTATCCATTGTCTATAAAGGCTTCGATAATCTCGGCGGCTTCAAACGGGTTTTTGGCTTCCAGCCTAATACCAAGGCTGCCGTACTGATTTTTGGACTCTTCCACGGTTTTGGTTTGGCAACCAAATTACAAGAATTCAAGCTGTCCAGCGATGGGTTGGTGGAGAATATCCTGGCCTTTAATGTCGGAGTAGAAATTGGTCAGTTTGTTGCGTTGCTGTTTATTCTTCTCGCCATCAATTATTGGCGTCGCTTTGACAGTTTTCTGCGCTTTTCCACCATGACAAATACCTTACTAATGAGTGGTGGACTGATGTTGGTGGGTTACCAGATGACAGGCTACTTCGTAGGTTAGATAGCCAGAAAGTGGCTTTTACAAGTTTATTGAACAGAAAGAACTCAGATTTAGAGCTTACAGAATGAATACAACTGAAATGCCAGTGCAGACTGCACAAACGCTGATTAAATCCACACTTGCTGCTGGCGTGCTTGCAGCCATTATGTTGACCACAGTAATCCTGCCAGCTGAATACAATATAGATCCTACTGGAATTGGCAGTGCACTGGGACTGACTGAATTAAACAGTCAAGAGCAGGAAATTGCTGCACCAGAAGTAGTGCAGCGTGGCGAGCAGTCCTTTGCTTATCGGACTGACACTACAACTATTGAAGTGCCCGCTGGCCGTGGAATTGAATACAAATTTCAATTGGATAAATACGGTCATTTGGAATATGAGTGGGTAACGGAGAGTGGTGAGCTTTACTTTGATTTTCACGGCGAACCCACAGGCGATACTACCGGCTACTTTGAGAGCTTTGCTATTGCTACCGCAAATAAAATGAGTGGCTCTCTCACCACGCCTTTTGATGGTTCCCATGGCTGGTATTGGAAGAATAACGGTCAGGAATCTGTGAAAATCACTCTAAAAACAAAGGGGTTCTACGAGGTTATTGGACTCAAACAGTAACGCTTTTCTATCAACATTCGCTAAAACCGAGAAGAAAGAGAGTATTATGAACAAACTTATTCGAGTCATCTGTGTATCAGTTACCTTAGGCTTCGCAAATCTTGCTTTCGCCCATGGTGACCATGAGAGAGACAATTTTGCCACTGTATCTATGGTAGAAGCCAAAGGCATCGCCAGCCAGGAAGTAGCTCGCCTAATCAAAGAGGGTAAGCTTAACGAGTCCTGGTCTGGCAAGCCGCTCAATGCCGCCATGCAGCGTGTTGACAACCAGCGACAGTGGGTTGTCAGCACTCAGGGTAAGGATGGGGGCCTGGATAAAATACTGAAAGTGTTTTTATCAACGGAAGGGTACTTTCTTTCTTTTAAAGTGACTGATCGTTAAAAAATCAGTAATGTTCCTGCACTGCTGTCTGTAGGCATCGGCGCAGGAACATGACCTATAACTCTGATATGCCCAATGCGGCTATGAGGGTAATTATAGCTCTACATTTAGACCTCTTTTTTACTGAACTGGCTAGCTGCGTTTTCAAAGAATGTCTTGAGTAAAGTTGGTTTTCTGTCCAGAAGTTGCTCTACGTGATTGGAAAGCTCAATCGTGTGCCCCCACTCGCGGGTTACAGGCCAAAGCTGTGCCAACGCATCGGCAGCTCTCTCTGAAACCCCCAAACTTAATAATCCTGACCTTGCTGCTTCATCACTAATAGGTTGATAGGTTATCTTCCTCTGCAGGACTTCAGATAATATATTTGATATATCCGTATAAGTTAATTTTTCTGCCCCAGTAAGAATATACTTCTTACCAATATGCTCGCCCGGTTCTACTAGTATTTTGGCTGCTACATCACCGATATCCTGATGGTCAACAGTAACAATAGCTGCCCCCGGTGCAGAGCCAAATGGAGCACTAATTGTGCTTTGTTGAGCAATTTCTTCTGCAGAGGCAAAGAAATTGCTGTTAAAACTGGCGGGCTGAAGAATTGTCCAGTTTAACGTTGATTCGATAAGATGCTCTTCTGCCTCTCCCAACCATCTAGCTATGTCAATTGGTGAATCCTTATCAGCACCTAAGCCGGAGATTTGTACAATATGCTTTACTCCAGCTTGCTCCGCTATACGAATAAAAGCGGCATGCTTATTAGTAAATGAAGGTTCGAATGCTGTAACCAAAAAGGCAGTCTCGATACCTTGCATAGCTTCCAGTAGTGAGGATTCATTCTCATAGTCTCCTATTACATAGCTGATATTGTCAGCTACGATTGGAGCTCTAGAAAGATCCCGAAGCAGGGCCCTGACTGGTATATTGGTGTTAGCAAAGTTTTTCAGAACGGCTTTGCCGTTATTTCCGGTGCCGCCGGTAATTAAGATTTTTTCCATGATTACACCTAAGTGAAATTGATATATTTGTAAGTTAAGAGTTTTGTGTCACTAATGAGGGGTAGTCTAAATACCCGCGTTCATCGCCAGCGAAAAATGAAGACATATCCTCTTCGTTAAAGGGGCCATTATTTGCGAGGCGCTCTACGAGGTCCGGATTGGATATAAATAAACGGCCAAATGAAATGTAATCGGCAGAGCCATCGGCAATGGCATTGTTTGCGGATTTAAGATCATACATTCCATTGGCTACGTAAAGACCGTTATAGGTTTTGCGTAGCTGGGTGTGGTCAATGCTTGGTTGGTTCTCTCTGTCCCAGGCCCGTTCCATCATCTGTAGATAGGCAAGGTTATATCTGTTCAGTTGGTTGACAACATATAGATAGGTTTTTTGAGCATTACTGTCCGTCAAGCTGATTTCCGGAGATAGCTTGATTCCAACTCTATTTGATCCCCAGACCTCACATAATGCAGAAGTTACTTCGAAGATGAAGCGAGCTCTGTTTTCTACACTGCCGCCGTAGGCATCTGTACGATGATTGGTGCTGTCGTGAAGAAACTGAGCCGGAAGGTAAGGCCCTGCAGCGTGAAGTTCAACTCCATCAAAGCCGGCTACAAGCGCATTCTTAGCTGCTTGCTTGTAATCCGCGATAATAGCTTGAATCTCATCACATGTTAGAGCCTTCGGGACTGCATAAGGCTTCTTCCCCTCATAAGTATGTGCTTCACCCTCAGCTGCAATTGGCGAGGGAGCAACAGGCGCTTGCCCGCCGATAAGGTCTGGATGTACTTCTCGTCCCATGTGCCAGAGCTGGATAAAAATTTTTCCTCCCTGACGATGTACAGTATCGGTAACCTTTTTCCAGCCCGTGATTTGCTCTTCCGTAAAAATGCCTGGGGTATTCACCCATCCAAGCCCTTGGGCTGAGATCGCGGTAGCTTCCGAGATAATCATCGCCGCACTGGCACGCTGGGCGTAATACTTGGCGTTAACGTCTGTTGGTACGCCATCTCGACCGATCCTTGCACGTGTCAAGGCAGCCATAATGATACGGCTATCAGTTTCCATATGTCCGAGCTTTCCGTGGGAAAAAAGGCTCAGATCACTGCTTTTTTTAGTCATTTCTGTTGACTCTGCTTGTTTCGACAGGACGCAGATTAGCCATACTCTCGATAAAATAATAATGGTATATTTGGATCAAAATGATAGATTTTGTGAATCGAGTATTGATATGACCCAAGAGCAGCTCAAGATGTTTATTGCCGTTGTGGAGCAGGGAAGCTTTCGTGGAGCGGCCAAGGCGATTTTCAAAACCCAGCCGACGATTAGTAATGCGGTTAAGAAGCTTGAAGAAGAATTTGGCTTTCCCTTATTTGATAGGGATAGCTATAGACCGAACCTCACAAAACAGGGGCAGGCTTTTTATCAGCAGACTAAGAGAGTTATGCAAAGCCTCGAGCAGCTCTCTGTAATGGGGCACCAGCTTGGTGCGGGAATAGAACCCAAGTTTACTGTGGTCATTAGTGGTATTGTCGAGCTAAGCCCACTTCTGGAACAGATCAAACCTATAGTGCTGTCTTTTCCTAATACGGATTTTAGTATTAGCACTGAACTATTGTCTGGCGTAATGGAGCGCATAGATGACAATGAAGCTGATCTGGCATTTGCTACTTTGTTTGGCGTTGAGAGCAAGCATGAGTGGAAGAGAATAGGGCAGGTCGAATTAGTTAATGTTGTGGCTCCTGATGTTTTTCCTGGCGATGAAATTTCACAATTGGAAGCAGCACAACTACCCCAAATTGTCGTCAGGGATACGGGCCGCTCAAAAAATAAGGGAAATATCAACTTGCTGGAAGTTGGGCGCAGATGGTTTGTTAATGACTACCACACAAAAAAAGAGCTGACCCTTGCTGGACTTGGTTGGGGTCGGATACCAAGGCATTTCATAAAGAGTGAACTGGAGCGAGGTTTGCTTGTACCTATTAGTGTTGAGGGGATTGAAGCATTTAGCAGTTTTGATCTATGTATTATTCGTAATAGAGAGCGCACTTTGGGACCAATTGCTGGTAGATTTTGGGACTCTTTTTAAGGTTGGTATATTTTTAATACATTTACAACTATAAGGGGATTAAAGCCATCTTACAAAATTGAGTGGAGAAATTGTTCTTCAAATAAGATGTCTACTTTAAAAAAATATGTTGATAAATTAATGTGAGTTGGTTGAAACAGTTCAGACTTAAAATGAAATTATCTGAGTAACCGAGGCTATCATATCAGGTCTGAACATCTACATTTTTAGCGTTATTCCCATCAATAATGGAGATTTGCGAGTTGAAATCTCTATTAGTCAGTCTTAGGGATCGATATTCACAACAACTTTCCCCATAGCTTGCCCACTTGCCAGCCGTTCATGGGCCTTGCCAATATCAGGCAAACTATAAGAAGTTTCATCAAGCACAGGTTTGAGATCGCCTGCTTCAGTAATGGCTTTTAGTGCTTTTAAGATATGTCCGTGTTCCCCACGATGATAATTGTGTAGCATCGGAATTAACATAAATATGACATGCAAAGACAAGCCTTTAAAATGAGCAGGTGTCAGGTCAAGTTCTATCGTGGAAACGGTAGTAGCTACTTGGCCGTTGAGTTTTGCTGCCTCAAAAGAGTTCGTTATATTTGCACCACCGACTGAGTCGAATACTATGTCGAAGCCTGCTCCATTGGTGTACTTCTGTACATAAGACTCAACTGATTCAGTCCGGTAGTTAATCGGCGTTGCCCCCAATTTTTCAATCATTGCCCGTTGAGGATCTCCGGAGCCTGTTGAGTAAACATCAGCACCAAAGTGACGAGCCAGTTGTACAGCTATATGACCCACACCGCCCGAGCCACCGTGAACAAGAACACTTTGTCCAGGCTTAACCCCCGTACGCTGTAACCCTTCGTAGGCGGTTATGCCTACTAAGGGCAAAGCTGCTGCTTCCCGCATGGTCAGGTTCTCGGGTTTCAGGGCAATTAAGTTCGCGTCTGCAACAATATATTCGGTTAATGTTCCCGGTAAGTCAGCCAGTCCACCTGCGCAGCCATAGACTTCATCGCCCACCTGATAATCGGTAACACCTTCGCCAATCTCTTCAACAACACCAGCGAAATCCATACCCAATATTGCCGGGGCTTTCGGTGAAAGGGGTAATGCAGGTCCCATTTGGCGAATCATGGTATCTACGGTATTGACGCTGGTTGCTGATATTTTAATCCGCACATGGCCAGCTTTGGTGGTCGGCTTGGGTACTTCAGCAGCTTCAAATACGTCTGGGCCGCCAAAGGTATTTACAATCATTGCTCTCATTTTGATTCCCAGAAAGTGTACTTTCTGTAGAGTTTTGTCTAAGTGTCCGAAGTAAGTAGGGCATCGCAGTCTGTAAATCGTCGGATGCCCAATTGCTACTGCTAGTTTATTTTTTGTACATCCATAACCAGTTGGTTCCAGTTCCGCTGATTTTCAATATCGTGTTCCAACCCTTGTTCATCTGCGATAGAGAAGCGTTTTAAGGCAGGTGTTTTACTGGTTGCTTGATACAGCCAATAGGCCTCCGCTTTTAGCGCTTCATTGATAGGCTTATCGACTGACTCATAAACCGCCTGCTTACAGGCATTGATTGATTCTGCTGGAAATTGAGCAATTCTCTTCGCCAGGCTATCGACATACTCGCCAATTTCATCTGGGTCTAGTGCTTTGTTGATTGTGCCGAGCCTTTCCGCTTCGTCAGCATCGAAATCACGGGCGCTGAGAATAATCTCCAGCGCTTTACCCAGTCCTGTCTGGCGAGCCATCCTTGATGCGCCTCCCCCGCAGGGGAGGATTCCCATACCCACTTCCATTTGCATGAATTTATATTTTCCTCGGGCTGCGAAACGCATATCGAGTGCCAAGGCCAGTTCATGGCCACCACCTCTGGCGAAACCTTCTAATTTGGCGATCGTTGCCTGGGGCACCTTGCTGATGCGCTCACAGACAGTCTGTAAATCCAACAGTTGGGCTTCTTCGCGAGATACAGCTTCGTCAGACATATCTTTTAATAGCTCAGTGTCGTAATGACATACCCAAATCTCCGGATTTGCAGACTGAAACACAACGACTTTGGTCTCTCGATCCCGTTCCAGGCGCATTGCCAGGCTGTTTAAGTCGGCCAGCATTTCCTGCCCTTGAACATTCACGGGACCAAAGTCAAATGTCACAGTTAGGATTCCGTCATCTTGTTTCGCTGTGAATGTTGTAAAACCTTCATATTTCATGATGGATTCCTTTTAATTGATTGCGTTAACGTCTTAGGTATTTTTAATGCCGAGTTTGTCCAGAGTGTTCTCAATTTCTTCAATAAGTACCTTTCTCTTTTTCTCATCTAGCGCGTCTGGGTGCGGCTGGGACCAATTGCCTATGTCATTGTCAAAGTATTTACCGCTAGCGTTTGAGAACTCATCATCGAGCGCCGCCCGAACCAATATGTTGGCGCCGATGCTTAAGTCTTTCCCTTGAGTTCCGTAAGCATCTTTCACCATTTTGCTGCCCAGAAATGAGGCGGGATTGATTGCAATGAATTGTGGTGCTTTGTTGCCAAGTGATCGGGCTAGTTGAAAGGTCCACATAGTGAGAGCCAATTTACTTTGGGCATAAGCGTCGCTGTCGGATAGTTGTTGGTGACCTTTGAGCGCTTCGATGTTCACAGTTGCTTGCGCTGCAGAGGATATATTAATAATGCGGCCATTGGCGCTAAACAGCGGCAATAGCTGTGTCGTTAACAAGTAGGGGGCAATAGCATTTACGATAAAACGAACATCGTAACCCGTGTCGGTTATTGGGTTCTGTACTTTAAATACGCCGGCATTATTGATAAGAACATCAATATTTGAATATTGAACTTTTACCATTGAGACCAGTGCTAACACATCTGATAAATTGGATAAATCTGCTCGGAATGTATCTATATGGGCCTTGGGATAGCTTTGCTTTATTGCTTCTTTTGCACTTTCTAGTTTTGTATCGCTGCGGCCATGTAAGAGCAAAGTAGGATCCTTTGCTGCCAGTATTTTTGCAGTTTCTAATCCGATACCGTCAGTACCGCCTGTCAACAAAATGGTCTTTCGCACTTGTTATTCCTTTTCATTAAAATGTGGGAGAATTAATTCCGAAATTATTCCAAGTGTTTCTTCAATATTTACCCGGTTAAATCGGAGGTTAAGAGCAACATGGTTAACTCCGATCTCTTCTCGCGATTTAAGGTATTGATATAATTGGTTAATTCCCAGTCGATATCCCAAGTGTATGGGGTGTGGTAGGGCATCCGGAGTTTCAGTTATATCAATATAGAGAGGTTCCATCACTGGCTTGTTAATGGCAGAGTTATCTCTCAATTGGCCAATAAATTGTTTTTTCGCGATGTGTGGGCGAGGATAGGTGATCCAACCATCTCCGTTGTTAGAGAGCCAGTCTGGGGACTGCTGAGAGGAGCCCGTTATCAATAAAGGCAGCTTTGTTTTTTCTGGTTTGGGCAATATGTCCAGATCGCCAGAAATTGCTCCAAAGTAACTCTGAAGTTGGGGGTAGGGCTCTGCTACACGGCGAATATAATTATAGCTCTCCCGGAACAGTTTCCCTCGCTCCTGATACGAAACATTCATCGCAGGATATTCTTCCGGACGATCGCCACTGGCGATCCCTAGAATTAAGCGCCCGCCTGAGATTTGATCAATAGAGGCAGCAGCTTTTGCGATATGCGCTGGGTGACGTAAGGGCAAAATGATGCTGGCTACGCCGAGGGCAATTTTCGATGTCTGGCCTGAGAGCAGCCCAAGGTAGACGAATGGGTCAAAAGTTTGACCCGCATCGCCAAAAGAAGGCACATTGAAGGGGACATCTCTAAGCCAAATCGCACTAAACCCCTGTTCTTCCACAAGCCGAACCTTTTCAACATGATTAAGCATTGTTGGAACTGGATTCGTGGCGTAATTCTCTATGGGAACCACAAGTCCCACCGTGAGCTTACCTGGCCTAAATACAGCGTTGTAACCGGCATTGATACTAGCAAAAGAGCCACCTTGAGCTTGGTGTTGAGAGTGCACTGAGGTAGCTCCTAGGCTTCTCGGATAGGAGAGGCTTGGCGGCCAAAGGTGCTAACTAGATCACTATCAGCGGCTTGGACCTGGCCATTTTTTGCGCCGCCGTTCATAAACACTCGTACATGTATCTTTTATCTCCCACAAAGCCTAGGCCAGTCGTCAATCAGTGCTGGCTCGATCTATGATTCAAGACTAAATCATTGGAATTAGTGTATAAACGACGTATAAATGGAATCAGAATTCGGTTTTTGGAGATAATAAGTGGATACAAATGGGGTTCGGCTATTCGTGCTGGCCGCAGAAATGCTGAATATAAGCTCTGCGGGGCGAAGGCTTGGATTGGCTCCCTCTGTAGCCAGCGCCCGCTTGTCCAAGCTTGAAGTTCAGCTGGGGGCGGATCTTTTTCATCGATCTACCCGCAAGGTCTCACTGTCGATAGAGGGGGAGGAGTTCCTACCTTTTGCCCGGGAGATCATCGCACAAGAGGATTCGGCATTTGCTGCGCTAGGGCGTGGAAATTCCTCCGTGAGCGGAACACTCAGGTTTGCGGCATCGAGCACTTTCGTTCAGCATTTTATCGCGCCTATCCTGCCTGAATTCCTGGAAAGGTACCCTGGCGTCAATGTTGAGCTGAAGCTCTCAGACACACAAGTCAGCCTTATCGAGGGTGGCTTTGATTTGGCGCTTCGCAATTATGCGGTTGAAGATAGCAGTTTAATTGTTAGGAAGCTTGCGGATGACAAGCGAGTTCTATGCGCTTCTCCCAGTTATTTGAAAAAATATGGTGTTCCCGAAAAGCCGGAAGACCTAGTTGCGCATCAGCTTTTGGCCTTTATCAATTCAAAACCCAGACAACTCATATCTGCGAGCGATCAGACTACTTATCAATTCCCACCTTCACACAGCAAAGCTCGAGTGACTTGTGATGATGGCGCCAGCATGCGTATCGCTGCAAAAGCAGGGGTGGGAATTTACATGAGTTCTATCTGGAATATCCAAACAGAAATTTTAGAGGGCTCCCTGGTTGAGAAAATCGGGAGCCCTCCGATCTGGGAGCATTAGATTTTTCGCTTAAAGCAATGAAGCTAATTAATACCTGGCATGATTGCTTGCTCTTCAGCTCTTTTTTCTTGGTGTCATTCGGGTTGAGGGTTAGTGGAATAGATTTAAGACTAGTTTAGTAAGTCTTTTTCTATCCTTTCGCAAATTTCTTCCAAGTAAAAATCTCCTTGTTTTTCGAGCCCCCTGGAAATTTTTAATAGGGAATCTGGGTACTGTTCTATATAGTTTTGCTTAATAATACTGTCTCTTTCCTTAAATCGTTCATACCAGGAATTTAGTTTCTTGAAGCGGCGTGGGAGTCTTACGTCATAAAACTCGTCTAGGAACATAATTAACGGGAAGGTGACGCAATCTGCAATGGTGGGAGAGTTTCCATAAATGAATTCATGATTTTCATTGATGGCTGTCTCTAAAACATCCAGGCGTTTGATAAAATAATAGGCCCCGCTATATCCCGCATCTTTAAACTGTAACTCTCTCTCTTGAAAAACGGGACTGATGTTATAGTTCCATATTGACAGTATCGTATTTGCTTCGTCTGCCATCGTGGTTAACCTGATAACGTTGGCATAGTCGATATCACTTTCCCCGATCATGCTTGGAGTTGGGAATGCTCTCTCCAGATAGTGAATGATTGCGAGGGATTCTGTAATCGTATTTTCTTCACCTATCTTCAGGATTGGAAGTTTGCCATAGGGGTTTAGTTCTAGTACCTCGGGTGGCGGCCATTTCTTTTCGACTTTTGGATCATACTCCCTTGACTTGATATCCAGCCCTTTCTCCGCAAGATAGATATGTATCCTTCGAGGATAGAGCGCCCAGGAAAAGTTATATATCTCTAAATTACTTGTCATTTCCATCACCTTTGTCAACACGAAGCAACCAAAGACTGTTTTTGAAAACTCGATATCAAGTAACAATTAAGGTTACAATATCACTTACCATCATGCAACATCTATTGTTACATAATGGCACTTGCTTCCCCAGGAAATGGTTTTAATGGGTTTAGGAGCGTGACTTCTGGAGGTGCATTTATGTTGCCACATTCAAACTGCCCTAAGCACACAACCAGGTGCTTTAGTTGTATTGTTTGATACGGCTAAATTTAAAAGACCAAAAAATAAAAAAGTGTGTCCAGAATCTAAAGGTGGGATTCCAAACTCCGTGTAAGTTATGGGTGTAGCGGATAGGTGATTTTGGAGCCTGCCTGGTATGAAAGGCATCACAGTCAATTTGCTTTGGTTCACCAAAAAAATAGGATAGCCCTGTTTTGCATTTATGTAGTTTTGTCTTCACGTGTGGATACAGAGTAGAGCATCTTCCTATTCAGATCAGCCAAATAGGTTGGGCTTAATAAATGGCATTTGTAAGTTTGGTTCAGTAGGGATTCATCGAAATATATCTATAAACAGAATTGGGTTCAGAATGCTGAACAGTGATTTTAAAAAGAGTGCTTCAGTGATGGTGATCGAATTTCTGAATTCATAACACGGGAGGAGTGTTGTTTGTTTACGAGAATATTCTATCGCCACAATTGCTTATTGTTGTGTTACACCCTCAATTTCTAATGGCTTATTTCTGGAATCGTGAAGTATCGATCCAATGATTTAGCACTAAAAGAAATTTTCTCGAACCTATTTCGTTTTTAACTCATTAAAATATATGTAGGTAGCTCCAAGACAGGAAGTTGATATATGGAACTGATATTCAATAATGCCGCACTGCGTCAAAATATTATAGGCTGCCCAGCAACCCACGCAGATGCATTTAAAGCAACTGCCGCATCCCACCGTTGCGTTATTATCGTTCGTGCAACAGGGCCAACCTGCACTCAATTACTTGAGCAGGGATATGACACAAAGGGCTTTAGGATCCATGGGAAATCATGTGACTGGGGACCAATGGCAGGCTTCGTTTTGCTGGACCCTCGGTTAAATAAACATGGGATGGGAAAAGCGGCATATAACCGGGCTCAGCATCATGAGGCTTTTACCGACCTTAACTCTGGGGCAGGTTGGACAGCTTCAACAACACCTCTTCGCTTACATCAAGAACGGGTTGATTGGCTTATTCATAATGGAAAGATTAATGTCATAAGGAAAACTCAAGATCGTTACGAGGGAGTGGCCAATCACCCCAGTGGCATTACTTTTCATTATTCACTTATCAGGGTTAACACATGCTTGGGAGATATGTGGGGTGTTTATGTTGATAAAGAAAAAAGCAGGCAGTCAGGCTTTATTCAGGAGCGTGGCAATATTGTTGTTCAGTATGACACTAAGTACAAAGATATGTATGAGCCGCTGCTGGCAATGACCAACCCTGTGGAGCATCGTCATTTTCGAAATGAGCATCCCCTTAATGCTATTACCGGAGATTATGATCTATTTGCCATCTGGCCATTTAAGCAGGGCGCAAGGAGATTTGATCGATATGGAGATGATCGCCGTATTCTTGGCACTGCTCAAGCTTGGTCGCAGCGCCAACATATCGAAACTCATTTGGAGAGAAATTTCACTACTCAAGGGCAAGGCACCAAGCTGGGTAATATAACTAATCGGATTTATGAAATAAGTCAGACACTCAATTCTACTATCGGCTGCATCCACAGCCCAAGAGCCGGAACTGGAGCTGGCCAGTGGGGGCCATTTCCTAGAAGAAATGTGTTATGGCATAGTGATGAAGCCGCACGCCCATATGTGAATGACATAGATTTACCCCTTATTGCATTTACCCCTGCCCGCAGTGAAGTGGTTATTCAAACTTTGCAGGCTTTTAGAGAGCTTATAGCAATGTGCAGAATACATGGTGTCAATGTCACCCTGGCAGAGGGCTGGGCAATGAACCCTACCAATAATAAGCCCGACCGATTGGGGCAAGGCTACGGAAGGTTTGTACCTCGAGACTGGCACTTTGGTCAGTGGATTGTTCCCTCTTGGTACAATGCTTAGCTTGCCAATTGTTAATAAAAATTCTCATTTTTTTGATAGTCATTTAAGGTAAAGGAAAGTGATTTAAAGTATTCGAGAGGAGCCTCAAATAGTAGGGTGTTAGGTAATTTTTAGTAATTTTGCAGGTGCTTGAGGCGGCCAACGGTTCAGGCACTCAGCCCTCTCAAGGGAGATGGAGTTCCCTAAAGTTCCCAATAGCGTGAAAACCTCTTTAAGTGGCTCATTTGAGCAATATGCTTCCTCGGGAAGATGCCCGGGTTTGATATGGATGGCCCTTATCTTCGCTCATTGAAATTGCGCTCTAGTAGTTCCTGGCGAGCTTTCTCATCATAGGAAAGTTCTGCGGTGGGCCTTAATAGTAGGCGTTGCAGGCCAATAGGGTCACCGCTGATCTCACAATAGTCATAACTACCATCTTTTATCTTTTCTAGAGCCCGCTGGGTCTTACGTAACAACAGATTCTTCCGTCCGGTAAAGCGTAGGCGCTGCAGGTTCTCTTGCTCTGCGGCTGCTCGGTCCAGGTCATTAGCTAGGGCCAACTTCGTGTTAGCCATTGCCAGTCGCCCTTTTTCAAGCTCCATCCAAGCTCCATCAGTAGGTCACTTTTGAGATTTAGTAGATACTGTTGGAAGAAAGATAATTGCTTTTCATTCATATAGTCTGAGGTGGGCATCCCCAGCAGTTCCTGCTCATTGATTCGCGGCATTTCATGAACCTTTAGTCACACTGCTCTGTTTGACTTGAAATATTTTATTTATGATATAACATATCATTTCGTTGGCTGAAGTGTGGCTATCTGTCTTAAATACTCGAAGATTAAAAGGATTGTTGTGAGAGATACTTTAGGGATTTTGGCTTCTGGAGTTTGCCTAGTGCACTGTCTTTTGACCCCATTATTACCGTTATTGGGTGGTTTGGGGATATTGGGTGCACTGCAGGACGACCAGTTTCTCCACTTGCTTTTGCTCGTGCCGGTAGTGACCCTGGCTTTGGCCAGCTTCCCAGCTTCCTGTCGACGTCATCAACGCTATGCGGTAATGGTCGTGGGCTTCTCTGGGGCACTGCTATTGGTTGGGGCGCTTTACCTGGAGGGAGTATGGGAGCTAGTCGCCAGTATCCTCGGTGCTGGCTTGTTAATCATCGCCCACTGGGTAAACCAGCGCTTGATATATCAGGTGGCTTAGGTTGATTAGGTGAGGATAATGAATTTTGCACGGGTTCCGTTGGTTGCTTTGTTTGTTGCCGGTCCAGTTGCCGGAGATATGGGGGGGCATACTCACGGTGAGGCAGTAATGTACCTGGTGGCCGAGGCAGATAGAGTCCGTATCGAGCTGGAGTCACCTTCAGCCAATCTGGTGGGGTTTGAGCACGCGCCACGTAGCCATGCTCAACAACAATTGTTGGATCAGGTGTCCCTCGAACTTGCTAAGCCTGATCTTTTCCTGGAGTTTGTTGGAACCAATTGTAAGCCCCGAAGCGTGGATGTTGAGGTGCCTTATAGCTCGGAAGTTAGCAGTGATAGTTCGGTACATAGCGGTTTCCATGCTAGCTATGAATTCAAGTGTGATAATCTGGCACAGTTCAACAGCGTTATTGTTACCCTGTTCGAGAGATTTCCCGGTATTCATGGGATTGCAGTGCAATGGGTCAGCTCCGGTCGACAGGGGGCTGAACTGCTCACTGTTAAAGACAACAAACTGCAAATGAAATAGCTATGAAAGCATCCCAAATCAGACAGACCCTGAGCGTGGCAGAACAAGCCTGCCGTAGCTCAGGGGCGCGCCTGACTGAAAAGCGCAAGAATGTCCTAACCGTTTTGCTGCGGTCTAAAACCCCGCTCTCAGCCTACGAAATAGCGGAGCATTACAATAGTGACGTCGGCGACTCAATTCCTGCCATGTCAGTCTATCGAATGCTGGACTTCCTGGCCGCAGAGAACTTGGTTCACAAGCTTAATTCAGAAAACAAGTATCTGGCATGTGCTCATATTGCCTGTGATCACAGCCACCAAACCCCACAGTTTTTAATTTGCAACCGGTGTAGCAAAGTAAGGGAAATTGGCATCAGACCGGAAGTCATCACCGCGCTGCGCGATACGGTTGAAAGTGCTGGGTTTCATCTTCAAACGTCGCAGCTAGAGTTGGATTGTGTCTGTGATGAATGTAGCCGGGAAGCAGCTTAGTGGCGGCTAGTCAGTTGATACGCGGGGTACCCGCCAACGTTATCACCGGTTTTCTGGGTGTTGGCAAGACGACCGCAATCCGCCACCTTCTGGAAAGTAAGCCCGATGATGAACGCTGGGCTGTTCTGGTCAATGAGTTTGGAGAGGTGGGTGTTGACGGCGCACTTTTTGAACCGGACCAGGAAGACAGCATTTATATCCGGGAGGTACCCGGAGGCTGTATGTGCTGTGCGGCGGGCTTACCAATGCAGGTTGCTTTAAACCAGTTACTGGCCAAAGCCAAGCCCCATCGTTTATTGATCGAGCCCACGGGTCTGGGGCATCCGCGAGAGGTACTCGAAGCGCTGTCCGACGCTGTACGCGGCGGTGTTTTGAACCTTCGTGGTACGCTTACTTTAGTGGATGCCCGCTGTATAGAGGACGACCGCTATTTGCGTAGTGAGACTTTTCGGCAGCAATTAGAAGTTGCCGACCTGGTGGTTGCCAACAAGTCTGACCTCTATGGTCCTGAGGACTTGCAAAACCTTCAGCGTTTTCTCTCATTTTTAGGTGAAGGCACAGAAAAACCTCTTCAAGTGGTGGAGCAGGGGCGTATCGAGCTAGACTGGCTTCTACTTTCAAGTGGTTTCCAGGTTTCTACAGGGAATGATCACCAGCATCCGGTAAATCAGTCGGTGGATGAAGTTGAGCTATTACCGGAGTGTGGTTATCTCCGCTCAGAGAATAGTGGAGAGGGGTACTACAGCTGTGGCTGGCGTTTTAGCCCTGAATTTATATTTGACTATGATGCGCTCTTTTCACTATTCAGCGGCGCTGAAGCTGAGAGAATCAAGGGTGTATTTATTACCGAGCAAGGTGTATTTGGATTTAACAAGGCTGACAAAGTGCTCACAGTATTGGAGCTGGATGACACTTTGGAAAGCCGAATGGAGGTGATTAACCAGGTACCCTTGGGCTGGGATGAGATGGAGAAGTCCTGGATCGATGCTCTGGTAGATAATCAGGATGCAGAAACAAAAGTGTTTTATGAATCCAAATAGCTGTTAGGCCGGATATTCAAATCTGGCCTGGCTTATCGCAAATGCTTGCAAAGACCCTGATCATTTTTTGGGGACCGTGTTCTATAAAATTGTAATCTGACGTAAACCTCTGAAGTAAACCAATGAATATAAAATTACTCGGCCGCTTAACAGTGGCATGGCTTGCTATGTCCGGCTTTTCGGGCAGCTTTGCCGCAGACCCCCTAAATGTAACCGGTGATAAGTTCCGCCAGTTGGAGGAGCTGCTGCCGACACCTAATAGCTATCGCACTGCGTCGGGAGCTCCGGGTCATGCCTATTGGCAGCAGCAAGCGGACTACGATATCAAGGTTTCACTGGATGATGATAAGCAACTGATAACCGCTTCAGAGACCATCACTTACACCAATAATTCGCCAGATACACTGCGTTATTTGTGGGTGCAACTGGATCAAAATCGCTTCAAGCCTAACTCCTCTGGTAATTTGGCGAGGCCGGTTAACCTGGAAGCCATTGCCCCGGATACCATCCCGTTTAATAGTTTTCGTCATGCGGTGGTATCTGGGGAGTTTCCAGGGGGATACCAGATTACTAAAGTGGTTGACACACGGGGGAGGGAGCTTAGACATACTATTGTTGATACTGGTATGCGAATTGACCTGCCCCAGCCACTGGCCTCCGGTTCCAGTGTGAGCTTCCAGATTGGTTGGGCTTACAAAGTTGTTGAGCAAAAAGTGCTGGGTGGTCGCTCCGGTTTTGAATATTTCAAGCGCGATGATAACTACCTGTACGAAATAGCCCAATGGTTCCCGCGTATGGCCGCCTATAACGATGTTAGCGGCTGGCAAAACAAGCAGTTCCTGGGGAGCGGCGAATTTGCGCTTGAGTTTGGAAATTATCGTGTCGCTATCGAGGTGCCGGCAGATCATATCGTTGCCGCCACCGGCGTTCTTCAAAATCCGAGGGATGTGCTGACTTCCAAGCAGCGTGAGCGTTTGCGAAAGGCCCGTACTGCGAATAAGCCCGTGATGATTGTCACTAAGGACGAGGCCCTGGAAAATGAGAAAAGTCGTTCAACTGAGCGCAAAACCTGGGTTTTTGAAGCAGAAAATGTCCGTGACTTTTCCTGGGCATCTTCGCGTAAGTTCTTGTGGGATGCACAGGGTTATAAAAAGGGCGGTACCGACACAATGGCAATGTCCTTCTATCCAGAAGAGGGCACTCCTCTGTGGGATAAGTACTCTACAGAGTCCATTATTCATACAATAGACGTCTATAACCGCTACAGTTTTGATTATCCCTATCCGGTATCTATTTCAGTCAACGGCCCTGTGGGGGGAATGGAATACCCCATGATCACCTTTAATGGTCCGCGGCCAGAAATTGATGAGGAGGACCGCAGTAAGCGTACTTACTCCCGCCGCACCAAGTATGGGCTTATCTCGGTCATCATTCATGAGGTAGGGCATAACTACTACCCGATGATTATTAATTCTGATGAGCGCCAGTGGACCTGGATGGATGAGGGGCTAAACACCTTCGTACAGTTCCTGGCTGAGCAGGAGTGGGAGGAAAAGTATCCATCTCGCCGCGGAGATGCGCGAAAAATTGTCGAGTATATGAAGAGCGAGAACCAGGTTCCGATTATGACGAACTCGGAATCAGTACTTCAACTCGGTAACAATGCCTACGGAAAGCCGGCAACTGCACTGAATATCCTGCGTGAATCCATTATGGGACGTGAGCTGTTCGACTTCGCTTTCCGAGAGTATGCCCAACGTTGGAAGTTCAAGCGCCCTATGCCTGCAGATTTTTTCCGTACTATGGAAGATGCATCAGGTATGGATTTGGATTGGTTCTGGCGCGGCTGGTTCTACACTACTGATAATGTTGATATCAGCCTTGATGCTGTACATCACTACACCGTTGGTACACAAAACCCTGAAGTGGAAGGGCCTTGGAAGCGCGCTCAGCATGAACGGGAACCGGAGACTATCACTGTTATTGAGAACCGCGCGAGAAAGTTGACCCGTATCGTTGATGGTAAACCGGAATTGGAAGACTTCTATAACAAGCACGACGAGTTTGATGTTTCCAATGCAGATCGCAATAGCTACCGAAGTAAGCTGGAGGATCTGGAGGACTGGGAAAAAGATTTACTCAAGGTTGAGAGTAATGTCTACGTGCTGGACTTTAGCAATATTGGTGGCTTGGTAATGCCCCTGTTCCTGCGATTGGAATATGAAGATGGAAGTGTTGAGGATTTGCGTATCCCCGCTGAAATCTGGACTCGCAATGCTAAGAAGACCTCCAAGATGCTGGTGAGGGATAAGAGTAAGGTGCTGAAGTCAGTAGTGCTTGATCCCCACTGGGAAACAGCAGATGTCAATGTAGAGAACAACTTCTACCCACGCCGCATTATCAAGTCGCGCCTGGAGCTATTTAAGGATGAAAAGCAGCGTAATTTGATGAAGGATTGGGATGTAGAACTTAAAGAGGCAGGTTAAACCTTGGAGAAAAGTGCAGCTCACTGATAATTGGTTTGGGGAGCTGCAACTTGTGTTTTTGACGCAAAATATCTATCTGAAACATTCATTATGTATTGGTAGTAATTGATGAAAGTTTTATTTTCCTTTTTGCTGGTAGTAACGACCTCAGTAATTGCACTCCAGGCAAATGCACATCGCTATCATTTTGGTTTGACTAGCCTCTCAGTAAATGAACGCACTCAAACACTGGAGATTTCCCACCGATTTTTTGTTGCTGATATTGAAAAAGCTTTGTCAATAAGTGCCGGTAAAGAGTTGAATGAAGCACAACAACAGATGGAGAACTATGTCAATTCAAGATTCCAGGTTAGCCAGAAAAATGGTGATGTGTTAAATCTCAATTGGGTAGGTATGGAAGCCGATGTTCATGATATCTGGATATATCAGGAAGTGCCTTTGGTAGATCTTTCCAGTAAAAAATTGAGCATTAAGCAATCGATGCTGATGGAGATTGAGCGGGATCAAGTGAACACTATTACTGTAAATAATAGCAGTGGAAATCAAAGCTATACCTTAAAGTCAGGTGAGAGTAGGGTAGAGTTCAGTTTGTAATCTGATCATATACTAGTTAATCACTATGAACAGTGAGTGATATGTGGGGTTTCAGCATACCTCACTCACTCTAACCAAATTCAGTCACTCATTATGGCTGTTCGTACCGTTATACAGTTCTACTGTTGTGGCCATTAGTGATAATAGCCACTGGGTCCAATTATTGCTAATCAACTTGTTTTCAATAAGTGAAAAACCTCTTAAGAATCTAAAATATCAAAACGACTGGTAATACCTCTGAACCCTCTCAGCCGGCGGAATAAGTTCTCTATCTCGCTCTGTTCTCCTATATGCCAGGTCGTCTTTATTTTATACGAGAAGATTCATGAGAATGTAGGCGTTAAAATCCATTATTGATAGTCTCTGTAGATGTAACTTGAGACTATCTTTTGAGCGCTACAAAAGTATATCTTCAAATGGGAAATATCAGTTTATATTCAATTCGACTTTTAAATTCCAAGGGAGACACTCATGACGAAGCATTCATTTTTACTCACAGTGGTTTTGATTGCCCTTGTCTTTGTGAGATTTGAAACGTCAGCTGAAGAAGACAATCTTAATTCCATCAAAAGTGGCAAGGGTATCATTTGCAGTAATGAGTATGTCTTATGCACATCTGCCCCCTGTATTCCAGACCCCAGGAATCCGGATTCAAATGCAATATGTAGGTGTGATGTTAACAAAGGATTGAACTTTGGGTTATCAGAATGTAAAACGCGGATACCTGCGACCAACTCAAACGGCGTTAAAAAAGCCTTGTCGACATTTTCTTTCGCTCAGGCTCCTACTAAGCCTGTACTTTCCTGCCCCGAGGGTAAACCGTGGACAGATTGCCTGGATCAGCCTTGTATTGTCGACCCAATGAATCCGCTCAAGGCCATATGCACATGCAAGATTGTACGTGATAAGCCTTTTGTAACTTTTGGAGGGGATTGTGTTTCTCTGACTTGTGATACGGGTTATTGGTCAGGCGCAACTGCAGAGTCCTATCTTGAGGCAAGTAGACAGCTTATGAAGGCGGTTGATTTAGATGAAATGCCCGCTAAATACTGTGTGGGAAGGCCCCCTGAGATTTCAAAGTGATTCCTGTATCATTTTGAGCCTTTCCACGGCTTCAGCCAATCGTTAAAAATGATATTCGATTTTTTCTATACGGTCCGTTGATCGTTAAATTGATTTGCTACTCGTATATATCTGCGAAAATAGATGTTTTATGTCTATGGCCAGATGTATCTCTTCAAGTCTGGTGCCTCCTAAATCAGCATTTAGACGGATACGTATCTGCGAAAGACTCCCATTTGCCTCGACAATCAGATTATTGCCCGAGCCAACCAGATTGAATATCTACTGAGCGATTGTTAACGCAACATAAACATCTAAAGAAAAACGGAAAATTCCGGGATCTCCGCTTGTCAGTGAGTGGAATAGTCCTATTGTATTTTTCTTTCATATCTATTTAGGGCACTTCTCCCCGCAAATCAAAGGTTGGCACAATAAGAAAATTATTTAAATAGAGGCTCAAGCGGAGCAAAAACATAGTTTTTCCAGGTATATTAACTTGGCTCCTTCTATTTACTAACAAACCCCTTCAGGAACATTCCTGACTCTAGATGCGCGAAAGCTAAGTCGCGTCATGGCACTGCCGGAGCATTAAAAATGGTCCACAGGCTGTCGCTAAATAAAGAGGTGGATGGATATCTAAATTTTATATGGTGGTGATATATGACTAAAAAATCTTTACATTTTCTTCATTTTGATAAGTTGGATTGATTTTTATATTCTTTGTCAGATTTTCATTTTTTGCAGATGGGCCGAAAGTGTTGATAGGTGCTAGATTATATTTTTTCACGCACTTGCTTAAACCAGTTGAGGACTTTTTGGTGGTGCTCTTGCCCATATAAGAGAACAAAGTTACGGGTATGGTAGTTATTCTTATCTTGGAGTGCGCTGATACGTTCATCAACAAAGCCTGGTGTTAGCTCAATACCGCATTCTATCGTAATACAATGCAGCCAAGCATTAAAATCTTCGGGTACTATTGGCTGAGTCATGTTAATTCCTAATTAGACTTTTGGTAACTGCACGTCCTATGGGTAAATTTATAGAAACGCTAGAATATTTCTCAGTACTTATTAAGTACTACTCATATAAAAGAAAAACCACCGGTAATAATCATTGCCGATGGTTTTTTTTGACTGACTAGAGCTTCCCTTGATTAAAACATGCCCCGCAATCCAACACTAAAGTTCCTCCCGGGAAGTGGAGCAAGTTCTTTCAGGAAGGATGAATGCACATAGGCTAACTCGTCAGTTAGGTTATTACCCTTGAGGTAGACTGTAAGGTTGTGCTGATTTCCTAGAAAAGTGTACGCAAGCTCAGTATTCAAAAGTGTGTAAGCAGCGGTGCTAGTTTCCAGTTCTGATATTTTGTTTTGCTCAAACGCGTGCGTAATCTCAATTCCTGCATCCCATCCATTGGAGCTATAACTTAACATACTGCCCAATCGTGCAGGTGGAATGCGAGGCAGGTTACCTCCGTTATCCAACTTTCCACGAACAGTGTCTCCCCACAGTGTTAATGTGAGTGGCTTGGATATTTGCCAGGCAAACTCAGCTTCTAGCCCGTAGAGTGTCGAATCCGCTTGATCGAAGACATAAACGGGTAATTCGCCATGATCGTGACTCTCTTCTTCTTCTTCGTGATCGTGTTCTTCAAAGTCTTCACTGGTGTAGCCCGTATTGCGTTCGTAGTAGAAATTATCTATCTGGTTGTAGAATAAGTTCAGTACCCAGCCGATATTTCCTGAATGCCTGCGAAAGCTCAGGTCAATGTTGTTGGATACCTCTTCATCAACATTGTTTTCATAGTAAAAATAGGGTTCTTCTGTGTCATCATTCAGTTTAAAGAGCGCGCCGACTTCGAAGCTACTGGTGCCGATATGGGGGCCATACGAGAAAAGTTCAGCGGCGCTGGGGGCCCGTTGTGCGTGGGTAAAAGAGATCCCGGCATTGTAATTGGCGGCGATATCCCAGACCAAGCCAGCAGAAACGCTATAGGGCGTGAAAGCCAGTTTATCTAGATTTTCTCCTTCCCATTCATCATCGGCAGCTTCAACCGTGACTCTTTCGATACGGGCCCCTAATTGCCATAGGAATTCACCCGTGTGCTTTTCTTGTATCAGCCCAATTGCTGAGCTTCCTGTTGTGCTCGGCGGGGTGAAGGCCTCTTCACCTATCGCTTCAAAATCTGTAGTTTTGCTCTCCAGGGTTATTGCGCCGCGCCATCCGGCCCTTTCTTGCAGTAATAGGTTGACCCGAGCTTGAAGTGTCTGATTGCTGAATGTTGTACCGACAGCGTCGTTTTCGATTTCAGAATGTTCGTAGTCTGTGTATCCAATTCTGGTGTCCAGACCGCTCAACCATATGTTGTCCAGAGACAGTTCACTGACCAACTACCATCGGTCCTGTTTCAAATCAGAAACTACTTCTTCTTCATGTTCATCATGATGCTCTGATTCATCATCTTCGTGTTCATCAGAGTGACCGTGCCCGGGAATACCATTAACTCGCTCCAGGCGTCCATAGGCAAGGCCGATAGATCCATTATCTAAAAACCAGTTGCCACCAATATTGAACCCGTTGCTTTCTGAATCGCTGTTCTCTAATACTCCTCTGGAATGTTCGTCATGGTCGCCCGAGGTGGGAATTTCATAGTCGTCACCTTTGCGCCAGAAACTGTCCACGTGGTATGCCAGCTGGTCATTACCGCCGGTATGAGCCAGTGAAGCTTCGCGCTCATTTGCAACAGTATTGCTTCCCAGCGAATAAGCAGTCCTGTTTTCACCAGAGGTGGGTATTCTCTCGTCTACCACATTGACTACACCACCGATGGCTCCGGACCCATAAAACAGGGTGGCAGGGCCTCGCAGGATTTCTATCTGCTCTGCGGTAATTGTCTCTGTGGCGACGATATGATCTGGGCCAACTCGGGAGGCATCAGCGCTGTCGAGTCCATTTTGGGTAATCAGAACACGGGGGCCGTTGAGCCCCCGGATGATTGGACTACTGGCTACTGGTCCAAAGTAGCTGGAATGAACTCCCACTTCATTTTTGAGGGTTTCTCCCAGAGTGGAGGCTTGTTTTCTACGTAGCTCTTCGCCAGCTACTACGGTTACAGGTTGTGCCGATTCAATAGTGGAGGCATGTAATGGTGTGGCTGTTACATCGATTTGCTCGATAACGGTGTGTTGCAGGGTAACCATGAGGGGCTCATCCTGACCGGCCTTTAGAATTATTGTCTTGTGGCTGTGCCCTGGGGCATTGATGTGGATTTCGCGGAGTTGCGAAGTATTCACCTCAAGTAAAAATCGGCCCTGGGCATCTGTTTGGGTCTGTTGTCGACTTCCCGCGACTTCAATACTGGCGCCATAGATGGGCTCTCCAGAAGTATCTAATACCTGTCCGGAAATTCCATGGGCCAAGTTTGAAAGAGTCATCAGTGCGAAAAGGTTCGCGGTAAGTTTCATGAGTTATTCCTAATAGAATTTTTACGTCCCAGTAAGCGCTCGTCATTCGTCGGCGGATCCGAAATCGAATGTGAGTAGCAGTCGCAGTTGGCCGGGCTCGACACTGGGCGAGCGGTGGATTAGGCCAAAACCTTTATTGCCCTCCCAGAGTTCGCCCTTGAGTAGAGCAACTGAGCCGCATGTCAGGTGATTGATGGAAGTTGAGGGGAATTCCTGGTTAGCCTTTAAGTCGAGCGTATTTGGGTCAATAGAGTCTGGAGTCAGCCACTCAGTCCCCGTGCCTAAATAAGTCGTAATCAATCGGCAGGGCACCCGATCTACATGAAACTTGGGGCACATTGCACCGTTCAGGGTTGTTAAACGAATACCGACTCCGCTTAGCTCGAATAGGTAACTGAACATATCTGCCAGTAACTGGATATCAGCACACAAGTGCGGGTAGGGACCAAGCTCTGGCAATGCTTCACCGAGACGCTCGATCTTGGCGGTAGGTAATAGAATCCTACGGTTGGGATGGACACCACTACTTAAGAGGGTGCGGCAATCACTGGCTATGCTACTGGACAGTTCCCGTTGCCAGATGGCCATATTGATATCAGCTTGGAAAATATCTGCTAAAACTTCTCCATTATCTGCAGATACGGCCCGACGGGTATTTGGCAGGTCTGCCACTGACAGTCCTTCCTCTTTCGGAGCCAGTTCAGCACTTGGAGCTTGTGTGATAAGTGTCTCATGGCTTCTTTCTGTAAAGTCGGTCAGGCTCAAGCTAATCTCCAATTAAGTAACTTCGGCTAATAAACACTATTTTCAGAGGCTTTAATTGCTTTGCTCTCTGCTGTGGCGGGCGGTGCAATACCTAAATTCCTCACTCACACTACCCATCCTTTAAGTTTGGCTATGATATAACATATCAGATTGAGGATGGTCGGCCTAGGCAACCTCCAATATTGGGGAGAATCAAGCTTGAAGCCCGAATTCATCGGGAGTTCTGATAGCTGGAGGGAGCCCTGGTGAGGCGTATTGACCAGTGCCTGGCGCAAGTAGGTTATTCGGCGATATTCTTTTTAGCTGCAAAACTGTTTATCGCAGATTTCTTTCTTGCTGTCGTCGTAATTCACATTTTGTTCAGATTTGATTGGATCAAAATGATACAGTGTATCAATTGTGTATTTATGGTTTATCCCATTTGAGTGGAAAAGCCAGGGAAATAATGGCAATGATTGGCAGGGTTTAGCTAGGGGTGCAGCTTCGTGCCGGCCTGCAGCCGGGGAGGGTATGTTACTCTGTCAGCCTGCCGTGTTTATATGTGAATTTTCGGTGTACCGGAAAAGACAGGGTTAGCGTTGGGAATTAACCAAAATTAACCTGTTATTTTTTAAATATTGCTGAGTAAATATGAAAATCAATAATTCTATTGTTTACGGAGTTGCAACTGCTGCATTATTTGCTGGAGCGAGCTGCGCCAGCCTTGCCGCAGAGAAAGAGAGCGTTTCGACTGAAGGCATGTGGCAACCTCACCAGTTGCCTGAGCTGTCCAAAGAGCTTCGGACTCATGGCCTGGAGCTGGACCCAGCCAGCATGACCAAGCTTACCGAATTTCCAATGAACGCGGTGATCAGCCTGGGGGGATGTTCCGCTTCCTTTGTCTCTCCCACGGGATTGGTGATTACCAACCACCACTGCGCCTACGGTTCAATTTCATACAATTCAACTGAATCCAAGGATTTACTGGCTGAAGGTTTCCTGGCCGGAGATTTGTCTGAAGAGCTGCCTGCTGCACCGGGCTCCCGCGTCTACGTCACCGTTGCAATGAACGAAGTAACGGACAAGGTTAACGAACGCCTGACAGATGAGATGGATGGTGCTGCACGTTTTGCCGCTATCGAAGAAGCGGAGAAGGCGCTGGTTTCCGAGTGTGAAAAAGATCCGGGCCATCGTTGTGAGGTCTATAGCTACTACGGCGGTTTGAACTACTACCTGGTTAAGCAGCTGGAAATCCGCGATGTGCGCTTGGTTCATGCGCCGGCGTCTTCGATTGGCAAATTCGGCGGCGATATCGATAACTGGATGTGGCCTCGCCATACCGGCGATTACGCTTTCTACCGCGCCTATGTTGGCAAAGATGGTAAACCGGCTGATTATTCCAAAGATAATGTCCCTTACGAGCCCAAGCACTATTTGCCTGTAGCGGCAAAAGGGCCTAAAGAAGGTGATTTCGTGATGGTTGCCGGTTATCCGGGGCGTACCAACCGTTATCGCACTGCCCAGGAAGTGGAAAGCAACTTCAACTGGTATTACCCAAACATGCAGCGGGTACTGGGTGAATGGTCGGAAACGATTGGTGCGGCAACTGCCGACAATAAAGATGCAGAGTTAAAGTATGCAAGCCTCGTGGCAGGTTTGAATAATTACTCTAAAAACTTTACCGGTATGATGGAGGGTTACCAGCGCAGTGATCTATTGCAGCGTAAAGAAAAGCTGGAAAAAGATTTGCAAGCTTGGGTGGATTCAGACAAGGCCCGCGAGAAAAAATACCAGTCGACGATCGATGATCTTGAGGCGCTGGTTGTAGAAAAAGAATCAACCCGTGAACAGGACCTGGCCATCGATTATATGGATCGTTCAGCCATGCTGGGTGCCGCGAGCAAACTGTATCGATTGGCCAAAGAGAACGAAAAACCCGATGTTGAGCGCAAGCCGGGTTATCAGGAACGGGATCTAACCCGATTCAAAGAGGGCATGCGTCGTATAGAGCGCAGCTATCACCCATCAGTCGACAAACAGATCTGGCTTTACTTCCTGGACCGTTACCAGGCGCTCCCGAAGGAGCAGCGTATAGCCAGCTTTGATCGTTACTTGAATATCGGCAAAGGCAATACTGACTTAGAGGCAACTCTCGACAAAATGTATAAGGAAACAGAGCTTTCCGATGTCGAGGTACGTGAAGCGTGGATCGGTAAAAAGCCTGAAGACTTTAAAGAGAGCAAGGATCCGTTTATCCAGCTGGCAATGGCCATGTACGATGACATGCTTGCCCGTGAAGAGCATGAGGAATCCATGAAAGGGCGTTTCGCCCAATTGCGCCCACAGTATATGGAGATGCTGATAGATTATTACCACTCCTTAGGTAAGCCGGTCTACCCGGATGCAAATAGCTCCCTCCGCGTGACCTATGGCCTGGTTAAAGGCTATGAGCCACCAGCCGGAACGATTAAAAAGGCTGCCGATGGTAATGACGGTAAGCAAGGTTTTGTACCTTTTACAACCTTGCGTGGTATTAAGGCGAAGTACACAGGTGAGGACCCCTTTGATGCCCCCAAAGCTTTGATGGAAGCTATCGATAAGAAGAACTTTGGCCGTTACTATGAAAAGCAGCTGGATTCAGTGCCGGTTAATTTCTTAAGTACCGTAGATATTACGGGCGGTAACTCAGGATCTCCGACAATGAATGGTCGCGGTGAGCTGGTGGGTGTTGTGTTCGATGGAACCTACGATAGCATCAATGCTGATTGGGACTTTACCGATAGTACCCGGGCGATACATGTGGATATCGCTTATATCCTCTGGGTAATGGAGAATATTGACGGTGCCGGATACCTGGTTCGGGAGATGGGTCAATAGCCGACAATAGTTGAAATAGCGTCCTCGGGTGAGCAGCACTCCCCGGGGCGTTATTCTTTATAGGGATGAATACTATCCACCTCCATACTGTAAGCTGCAGTACCGAACTCGCTTTCTTTTTTCAGCGTTCTTAGCTTCCCTTCTATAGTGAAGGGTTCGTACAGAGCCTCAATTTGAACTCCCTCAGGAAATCTGCCATGGATAACCTGGTTTGGCGGTGGGGGTGGCAGATGAATACAGGCTCCGAAATAGGGCACAAAAAGGAAACGGGAGATCGTTAATTCGTCATTGAATTCTATTGGGACTATAAATCCGGCAATACGTATCTGTTGATTGTCAAACTCTGGTTTTATTCGGGTAGAGGTCAAAGCGGCTTGGTAACGACTTTCGTCTTCGCTTATTTCGGAAATAGTCGATGTTGTAGGCATTGAGTCGGCAGCCGAGCCTTCAACAATATCATCTATGTATTCTGGTGGGTTGAGTAACGCATCCAGGTCATCTTTTGGGATTAACTCTTCCCAGCTGACTTCGCGATAATTGATATTTATTTGTTTGACTTGAGTATGTTCTTGAACTGGGGGTGAAACTTGACTGGTTTCAACCCTAGTATCACAGGCAGCAACCAATAGCGCAGCGGCCAGGGTACAGGCTGTTGAGAGGGGGCATCTGTTCATAGCTAGGGGTTATTTACTGTATAAAATGATGTGATATATCATTATATATCTGTTTGCAAGAATCCATGCTGCAAATGAGGTGCAAGATGAATACTCTCACAACAAAATTGAAACTTGCGATTGAAGTGGAGCAGTTGCGCTTTGCCTATAGAACAGGCCCAGCAGTTTTAGAAGTCCCTTATTGGTCGCTGCCTGTTGGTGAGCAGGTATTTTTACGTGGTCGCTCCGGCAGTGGAAAGTCAACCTTCTTAAACTTATTGGCAGGTATACTGGATACAAAAATTGGAAGCCTTAAGGTTCTAGGTCTACCTCTGGGTGCACTGAGTGAACGCAAACGGGATCGTTTCAGGGCGAAACATATTGGTGTAGTTTTCCAGCAATTTAACCTGATTCCCTATTTGAGTGTGGAGGATAATATTCGTGTAGCTACTCACTTTGCCGGCTTCCGTGGCGATTTACGGGGTAGGGCGCGAGAGCTATTAACTGGGCTTTGTTTGGGAGAGGAAGTTCTTCCCAAGAAAGTGGTCCACTTGAGTGTCGGGCAGCAACAGAGAGTGGCAATTGTGCGGGCATTGATCAATGAACCGGAATTGTTACTGGTTGATGAGCCTACATCAGCTTTAGACCCCGAAGCGAGAGATGCATTTGTCCAGCTGTTGATGAATGCTTGTGAGCAAAAGAAATGCACACTGGTTTTTGTCAGTCACGATAGCTCCCTGGAACGACACTTCCCTTTGGTTGCGGATATGCGCGAAATAAATATTGCCTGGAAACTCAGGCCCGATTGGGATACTGCACCGGAGGCGTTGGCCGATGTTTATTAAGCTTGCCTGGCATAGCCTGATGCAGCGTAAGGGAAGTGTATCCCTGGCCGTTTTGTCTGTGGCAGTGAGTTTGATATTAGTGTTGGGTATCGAGCAGTTGCGAAGCCATACTAAAAGCAGCTTTGGTCGTACGGTGTCAGGGGTAGATCTTATTGTTGGAGCGCCCACTGGACAGTTAAATCTATTACTGTACAGCATATTCCATATCGGGAATGCCAGTAACCGTATTTCATGGGAGAGTTACCAGGAATTTGCTAAGCTCACGCAAGTTAATTGGGCTATTCCCCTATCCTTAGGAGATTCACATCAAGGTTATAGAGTGGTGGGAACCTCAACTGGATTTCTCGATCACTATCGGTATCGGAATAAGAGGCCATTGGAGCTTTCAAGTGGCCAGAATTTTGTCGATGCTTTTAGTGTGATATTGGGGGCGGAGGTTGCTCGTGAGCTAGACTACCAACTCGATGACTCCCTAACATTAGCGCACGGCTTGGTTGGAACTCATTTTACTGAGCACGATGAAAATTCATTTGTTGTTAGGGGGATACTCAAACCCACAGGTACTCCAGTAGATCGAGTTCTGTACGTAAGCTTGGCAGGGTTGGAAGCGGTCCACGGCGCTGATGTGGAGCATGATGATCTGGTGCCAGATAACATTACTGCCTTTTTGCTGGGGCTTAATTCCCCAATGGCTACATTCCAGGTGCAGAGAAAAATTAACGAATATTCCAAGGAGCCTCTATTGGCAATATTGCCGGGCATTGCATTATCGGAGCTCTGGCAGATACTGGGAGGTATTGAAAAGATATTATTTTTTGTCTCTGCGATGGTTGTTTTAGCTGCATTACTTGGCTTGTGTATCTTGCTACTTTCTACGATGCGTGAGCGAAGATCAGAGATAGCATTGCTGAGGACTATAGGATCGGGCCCATTGTTTCTATTTTTATTGATCCAGGCTGAGGCACTATTGGTTTTGCTTTTAGGTGCTGTAATCGCAGTTGCAGGGCTTATATTAGGAGTCTGGCTGGTTGAGCCGCTGTTGGCAGATCAGTTTGGAGTTTATCTTGATGGATTTAGTATGGGCGAACATACAATCATGCTTTTGGGGGCAGTGCTTGTTAGTACTTTGATAGTAGCTGCAATACCCGCTATTAGTGCATGTCGGCAGGGTTTAAGAGATAGCCACTGGGTAGGTTGAGCGGATAATTAGGCGCGGTATGGAGTATTTGCCCTCGTGTTTATTTAAAAAGTACGTCCTTTTTTGGCCAGTAGCATCACTAAACTAATCGAAATTGATTGTTCAGTGATGCATTAGGGCTAATCTACTCCCTACTGATTTTCTTGCTCCAAAAGCTTCTTCTTATCAATTTTACCTACGGGGGTAACTGGAAGGCGAGATAATACTTTAAGATGTTCTGGTAGCTTAAAGGTGGCCAGGCCTCTTTCGGTCAGGAAGTTGCGTAACATTTTTAGGGTGGGCGCATTATCTGCACATACAATAGCTGCTCCAACTTGCTCTCCTAGCACTTTATCCGGCAAGGGCATAACAGCTGCTTGTTGAATGCTGGGGTGGGCGAGTAGGTGCTCTTCAATTTCGTCGCATACAAATGTTTCCCCGCCCCGATTCACAACATCTTTGAGTCGCCCGGTAACTACAATATTGCCATTGTCCAGAATGCGTACACGATCCCCGCTGCGATAGAAGCCATCTGGGGTAAAAGCGCGTCGGTTATGTTCTTCTGCACGGTAATAGCCTCTCAGTGTATAGGGGCCGCGAGTGAGCAGCTCTCCTTCTTCTCCGGCTTGCACTTCCTGTCCGTACTCATCGACCACTTTTAGAGTATCGAGGGAGCTCATAGGTCTGCCTTGAGTATTGGTGATGGTTTCATCGTTATCTTCGTAGTGGGTGTAACATATCAAGCCTTCGGCCATACCGAATACCTGCTGTAGTGCACCGGGAAAAGCATCTATTGCAGCATTGGCGTCAGTTGGACTCAGCTTTGAGCCACCGACTTGCAGTAAGCGGAGAGAGCTTAAATCAGCATCTTCCCACTCTGTCGCTGCAGTCCAGACCTGAGCCAGTGCTGGGACCAGGGCTGTGGCGGTTACGCCGTAGCGCTCTATCAGCTCGAAGCAGTAGTCCGGGCTTGCATCTTTGGTGAATATTACTTGCCCACCCATGGATAGCGTGCCCAGAATGCCGGGGCAACCCAGTGGAAAATTATGGGCGGCGGGGAGTACTGCCAGGTAGATTTCATCTTTTCCTAAATTACAAGCGGCGGTAGCGCAGGTAATGTTGTAACGATAGTCATTGTGGGTGCGTGGAATAAGTTTCGGAAGTCCTGTAGTGCCACCGGAAACGAGGAATAAGGCTGGGGCGTTGGGGTCTACGGGAACTGGGGTGAAGCCTTGGCATTCTCTTCTGGGCAGGGGAGGGAATGTGTCATTTTCATCAGAGCTGTATATGCCTCGCAAGGTCGGAGATTGCGAAGCAATTTGTTCTATCATGCTGTGACGGCTTTCACCACTTTCCGCTCCTGAAGTGATATAGATACTGGCACCCGAGACCTGTGCAAAATGGCATATTTCATTTTGGCGATGTGCAGGCAAAGCTAGTACAGGAACCAGTCCCGCTCGAAATAAGCCGAGCAGGGCTGTAATAAAACTGACCTGGTTGCTCCACTGGAGTATTGCCCGCTCCCCAGCTTTGTAGCCTTGTACCACCAGGCCTGCGGCAATACTATCGGCCTCGTTAACCAATTCTGTGTAAGTTAATTGATCCGATAGATCCCGAACTGCGCATCGGTTGGGAAAGTTTTTCGCATTACGCGTGATCAGCTCCCAAATAGGTTGGTTATCCCAAATTCCTTGTTGCTGATAGAAAGCCTCTAGTTCCTTCGGGTGAGGCGTGTAACCATTAAGTAAATTATTTTCCATGCTGGTCTCCTGAAATGTTTGGGTGGAGCAGGCGAGTGATTTTTTGAATCTTCTTTGGATTTCTAAATTAAGAATTAACAGTTAGTATTCACGGCTTCAAATTTCTTATTGAGATAAATTTATGTCCGGCGCTTGGCTACAGATTCCTCGCCCTCAACCTAAAGCGGCTATCCGACTTTTGTGTTTGCCTCATGCTGGTGGTTCAGCATCACTTTACCGGCCCTGGGCGAAATTATTGCCAGCTTCCATAGAGTTGGTTCTCGTATGTTTACCGGGTAGGGAGCAACGCTGTAATGAAGCTATGCCCGCAGATATGCAAACTTTAATTGCTTTGTTAAGTAGGGCTATCAAACCTGTCATCGATAAACCTTGGGCAGTATTTGGGCACAGTATGGGAGCTACAGTTGCTCATGAATTGGCTCTCTCCTTGTATCGCGAAAAATTGCGCGGTCCTGAACACATATTTGTCTCTGCGCGCGAAGCGCCACAATTTCAAAAGAGTGGAAACGTACACCAGTTGAGTGATGAGTCTCTCTGCCAACAACTTATTGAACTTGGTGGTACTGCCCCTGAATTATTAGAGATTCCTGAGTTAAGAGCCCTGCTGCTTCCCACTATACGCCAGGATTATCGATTGATCGAAACCAGCAAGATGTCCTCGGACCAACTTTTAGATTGCCCCATCACCGCGATGCTAGGACGGGATGATCCTGAGTTGAGCACCGATGAAGCTCGGGGTTGGCAGCAGTGGACCAATGGTGAGTTCCAATTGAAAGAATACGCAGGTAACCATTTTTATCTGTCAGATTGTCCCGATCTGGTGGTTGGCCATATTGTTCAGAAGCTCCGCTTGGCCTAACTGCATGTAAAGTTAAGTTGGCCGTATAAAATCTTTCTGTTTCTTGTAACACTATCGAAATTAATTGCCGGGAGAATAGGGCTGTTGAGCGGCCCTATATTCTCCATCGTTCAATAGATAGCGGATCTCTGCCTCGATTAATCCGGGATCATTATTTTTGATGATGTTCGAATTATTTCTCTTTAGTAACAAGTAGCACACTCTCTCTCCACCCTGACGCCCAAATCCAAAACAAACATCCCGTTGATTTCGCAAATGATATGTTATAACGTTTCATTGTTGATGGGAAGATGAACTGCTTAGGTGATGGAGTTTCTATGCAAGCAATGAAGCTGCCAATGGAATGTGAAAACCTGAATGAAATCCGCGAGGGTATCGACTCCATTGATCGCGAGATCATCAGGCTGTTGCAGCAGCGTATGGGTTATGTTCTGTCCGCAGCACAGTTCAAGCCGGATGAGTCCAGTATTCCCGCTCCGGATCGGGTTGCGTCTATGTTGATCGATCGTCGTCGTTGGGCTGAGGAAGATCAGTTATCGGCCGATTATATAGAGCAGCTTTTTAGCGGCATTATCCAGTGGTTTATCAATCAGCAGAAGCTGCACTGGCGAGCCGAGCATGGCTTGCCTGTAGAGGACGATGTATGAAAGGCCGCTCTAAATATGCCGGCCTGGAGGCGTGTCTGCAGGAAGCCAAATCCAGGTTGAGTCTGGTACAGCCAGAAGTTTTGGCATCATTTTCATTTCCGTGTCATAGGCAGAATCCGATTGGATTGTTCGCCACAAATTATCGACATGAGCGGATCGCTTCCCTGTGGGGAGCCCCCTCCAGTGATAATTATTCTGTGAGCTTTGGCTCTGCCTTTGAATTTAGTTGTGCTCCTGGAGAGTCTTGGTCTGAAATCCAAACTAGTTGGCAAAAATTATTGTCTTCCTCCGTTGTAAGTGGGGGGCACCAACCAATTTTGTGTGGTGGGTTTGCTTTTGATTGCCAAAAAGACTCCTCATCCCTGTGGCAAGACTTCCCTTCTGGGGTGCTCACGCTGCCTGAGTTGGCCCTTTACTGTGATGAGGATCGCAGTTATCTGGTAATGAATTTTATTGTGACGAGCCAAACAGACTGTAACCGCGTCGCTGAGCAAGTGAAGGCGAGGTGGCAAGCTATTTTATCCCGTAACTCTGGCTCTTCCGCGAACGACAATTTATTGCTGGGCGAGTCTGACTTTAACAGTAGTAATGAGCATCAAACGGCTTGGCAGCAGCGCGTCGTTGGTGCGGTTGAATCAATCAAGCGTAACGAGTTTCAGAAAGTGGTTCTCGCGCGTTCGGAATCTTTGGACGCGGAATGTTGTCCAGGAAGTATTCTTGGATATTTGCGAGAGGCTTATCCCGATGCCTATTTGTTTGCCTTTTCCCGAGAGCGTAGTTGCTTTGTCGGAGCTTCACCTGAGCGCTTAGCCGCAGTTAAAGAAGGGCGTGTCAGTACAGTTGCTCTGGCCGGCAGCGCACCTCGGGGAAAAGATCCGGCAAGTGATTATCATCTGGGATTATCTCTGCTTAATAGTGATAAAGACCGCTTCGAACACGACCTGGTTGTCCAACATCTCCTTTCTATTTTGCGCAAATACTGCCACAGCGTAGCGGAACCAGAACCGCCCCAACTCTGTAAATTAAAGCAAATTCAGCATTTGCTGACGCCTCTAGAGGGATTGGTGAAAGATGGCGTAAATCTATTGGATATCTTATCTGGTTTACACCCAAGTGCTGCGGTGGGGGGGCTGCCAAGGAAAAAAGCACTGAAGTACATCCGTGAAAATGAGGGGCTGGACCGCGGTTGGTACGCCGGACCCATTGGTTGGATCAATGCTGAGGGGGAGGGGGAGTTTGCTGTTGCTCTGCGTTCTGCGCTTTTTACCTCGGGCAAGGTGACACTATTTGCCGGTTGCGGCCTGGTTGAAGCCTCCCTTCCTACTCACGAGTATCGTGAAAGTTGCATCAAAATGCGTGTTATCCGAGACGCAATAAGGAGCGTATCTCTTGTCGCCGAAGCCGCAGAATAAATCAGAGCCAATCAGCCCGGCCAGTTTGTTAAAGGATTTAGTTTGTCAGGCTATTGATGCCGATATTAATGACATTAATCCGCAGGATGACTTAATTGCACTGGGGCTCAACTCAGTGCAAATCATGAGGATAGCTGGCCAATTAAGGCAGAAAAAGATCAAGGTAAAGTTTGCTGATCTTATCGCGGTGCCTCGATTGGAAGCCTGGCTTTCACTACCTCAGTTGGCTATTGGAACTGAAGAAAGTACCAGTGAACATTTATCTGTGCCGGGCGCTTTTGATGAAATCACTCCCTTTGATTTGGCACCGATGCAACATGCCTATTGGATTGGGCGAGACCCGAATCAATATCTAGGGGGCGTTGCCGCACATTTTTATCATGAGTTTGATGGCCAGGATGTAGTACCTGATCGATTGGAACAGGCTGTGCGCTCCCTGTTCGAGCGACATGGGATGCTGCGTGTTCAAATCCTCGATGATGGCCGACAGCAGATTCCCGCTGAAGTGAGCTGGCCCGGTTTAAAGGTTCACGATTTCAGGCACCAAACTGCTGCAGAAGCGGAGCAGAGTCTTATCGCTGTTAGGGAGCAACTCTCCCATCGGCAGCTGGATATATTGCAGGGTGAGGTTTTTGATGTTCAGCTCTCATTGTTACCTGCGGAATTAAAAGCTGGCGGCACACGCCTGCATATTAATCTGGATATGGTAGCCGCAGATGCCTTTAGCCTGCGCGTGTTACTGAATGACCTGGCCAAGCTCTACCTGAAACCAGAGCAGTCACTGGTACCGCTGAGTTACAGTTATCCGCGCTACCAGGCTGACCGCAGCGCTCTTCACTCAAAGGAAGAGCGGCAGGCTGAGAAGCAGCAGGCCAAAGAACACTGGCAGGATCGCCTGGCAGATTTGCCCGGCGCTCCTCAATTACCCACTGCAATAGGTATTGAGTCTAAAGACACTCGTCGCGTTGTTCGTCGCCACTATAGTCTGTCTGCTGATCGGAAAAACCAGCTGGCGGAATTTGCGAGCCGTCACGGTATTACTTTGTCCATGACCCTGGCAGCGGCGCTTGCCGAAGTGCTTACGGTCTATAGCGAAGAGTCAGATTTCCTGCTGAATCTCCCCCTGTTCGACCGGGAATCCCTGCACCGGGATGTCAACTCCCTGGTAGGAGACTTTACTTCTTCAATCTTGCTTGCCTGGCAGGGCAGCCTGAGTGGAACCTTCGTTGAGCGTGCACAGCGTTTACAACACAACTTCCGTCAGGATGTAGCGCACGGGAGTTATTCCGGCGTAGAGGTGCTGCGTGACCTCAGCAGACAACAGGGACAAACGGTGTTTGCGCCGGTCGTTTTTACCAGTGCGCTTGGGCTGGGAGAATTATTTGGCGAGTCAGTTCGCAGTGCCTTTGGAGATGTCAATTGGATTATCTCCCAAGGGCCACAAGTGTGGCTGGACGTACAGGTTATGGAGCTCAAAGGCGGCCTGTCCGTAAACTGGGATGCGAGGGAAGCTGCTTTTGCTCCCGGCGTCCTGGATGGCATGTTTGCGGCCTTTACGCAGTTACTGGAATGCCTGATCGGCAGCCCGGAATTCTGGGCCCAGCCGATACCATCGCTGCTGCCAGCGGAGCAAAAGCAGCAGCGCCAGGAGGTAAATTCCACAGCCAAACCATACCAGCCTCACCAATTACACGAACATTTTTTTAGCAATGCTAAAAACTGCCCTGAAGCAGTGGCTCTCTATTGGAACGGTGATCAAATCCGTTACGGGGAGTTGGCCCACAGAGCTTTGGCGATGGCTGCGTATTTACAGCTTCAAGGTGTTGAGACCGGTGATTTGGTCGGTATTTTATTACCCAAGGGGCCGGAGCAGATTATTACAGCCTTGGGCGTATTAGCGGCAGGAGCGGCTTATCTGCCGCTGGGTATAGACCAGCCACCGTTGCGTAGAGAGCGCGTGATAAAGCTTGCCGGAGCCAAGCTGGTTATAGATAACTTGTCTGTGCTCTCTGGTGTTGCGCCTTTATCCCAGCCTGTTGTGGGAGAGGTAAAAGATCTCGCCTATACCATTTTCACCTCTGGTTCTACCGGTGAACCCAAGGGCGTAGAAATTAGTCACGGTAGTGCCTGGAATACCATAGCGGACATTAACGCGCGCTTTTCGGTTAACGAAAATGATCGAGTGCTCGCCGTATCAGCATTGGATTTCGACCTTTCCGTTTACGATATTTTTGGGCTCTTGTCCGCCGGCGGTGCACTGGTATTGGTTGAAGAGGAATCCCGGCGGGATGCTGAGCGCTGGCATCAGCTGGTGTGTCAGTATGGCGTTACTGTTTGGAATACGGTGCCGGCGCTGTTGGATATGCTGCTGACCACGGGTGGTGATACTCCAGCTGGCGAGCTGCGCCTGGTTTTAAATTCTGGCGACTGGGTCAGCCTCGACCTGCCGGAACGGTTAAAACGAGTTAACCCGGATTGCCGCTTTATCGCTTTGGGTGGCGCCACTGAAGCTTCTATTTGGTCGAACAATTTTGAAGTCAAAGAAGTTGATTCCTCTTGGCGATCTATTCCCTATGGTTACCCTTTGGCCAACCAGCAATTCAGAGTGGTGGATGCCCTGGGGCGCGATTGCCCTGACTGGGTGACAGGGGAGTTGTGGATCGGTGGTGCTGGCGTTGCTTTAGGGTATCGCGGTGCTCCCGGTATCACTGCAGCCCGTTTTGTGACAGACGAAGGTGAGCGCTGGTACCGCACCGGAGACTTGGGCCGCTACTGGCCGAATGGGTGCCTGGAGTTTTTGGGCCGCGTCGATAATCAGGTCAAGGTGCGTGGACACCGCATTGAACTCGGCGAGATTGAAGCGGCACTGACTGCGCACAAAGGGATTGCGCAAGCGGTGGCACTGCTGACTCAGCGAGGTGTGGTTGCGGTTGTCGTTCTGGAATCCAAATTATCGCAAGGGAATATCAATCCAGAAAAGTGCTTTGTTGATTTGCAGCAGTTGCAGGAACCCTTGAACGACCTGCGGGAGTTCCTGAACCAACGATTGACCAGCGCCATGCTGCCCAGTGAGCTTTGCTGTCTCGCTGAAATACCCCTTACCGCCAATGGCAAAATTGATCGCGGCGGTTTACAGCAGTTTGCGGATGAATCCATAGCGCAACACCAGGCAAAGCAGAACCCACCGCAGGGTAAATTAGAGCAGCAGGTGGCTACCGTCTGGTGCAAATTCCTCGATGTTGCTGATATAGCCCGGGACGATAATTTCTTCGCACTCGGTGGTGACTCCCTGTTAGCAACCCGTGTTGTGCGAGACCTGCGCGAGTCTGGCTTTGAAGGTGTCACACTGTCGGAATTATTTAGCCAGCCCAGCTTGGCCGACTTTGCTGCGACATTAGTTCAAGATCCAACTGAGAACCCACAGCGAAATAAAGGCACTACCGAAATTACTGTTACACCCTGGCAATCGGATAAGGCCAATCGGTACGCCGATTTTGAACCTACCGATGTCCAGCGGGCCTATTGGCTGGGAAGGGACCCGGAATTTGTTTTGGGTGGTATCGGTTGTCATTTTTATCGCGAATACGACGTTGTTGATCTCGATCTGGAGCGTTTGGAGTCTGCACTAAACGCGATGATTGCCCGCCATGAAATGCTGCGGGCTGTATTCGACAGCGAAGGTCGACAGCGCATCCTTGCCGATGTGCCGAGATTTTCCATCGATGTTACAGAGGTAGACCGCGATCCAGCTTCTGCTTTTGCGCAACTGCGACAGGAGTGCGCGGAGCAGGTGTTTGAGCCCAGCCGATGGCCACTGTTTGATGTCCGTGCGGTGCGCTGTGGGCGCAATACCCGATTGGCTATCGGTTTGGATAATTTGATTCTCGATGCCTTCAGTATTCTGCTGTTTTATCGTGAGTTAAATATTCTTTATCAGAGCCCTGAAACTCATCTACCTTCTATCGAACTCTCTTTCCGCGACTATGTGCGCAATGTATTGCCGCAAACTACCGCAGTATTTGATAGTGATCTTCCCCAAGGTCCCCTGGCTGCCGCAAAAACTTTTTGGCAGCACAAATTATCGGAGCTGCCTCCCGCGCCCCAGCTACCCATTGTACGGGAGCCGGCATCCATTGAGCGCCCGCACTTTGTGCGTCATCAACAGCATATTGATAAAGGGACCTGGCAAAACCTGGTTGCGCGCGCGGCTGAGCAGGGAATCACGCCTTCGAGCCTCCTTTTAACGGCTTTTGCCGAAGTGCTTAGTCGTTGGAGCAGTCGCCCCGACCTGAGCTTGAACCTTACCCTGTTCGACCGTCGTGAAGTTCACCCGGATATCTATCGAGTGATGGGGGATTTCACCTCCCTGACCCTGGTGGGTTACCAGCCAGAGGCCGGTGACAGCTGGTTGGTGCGAGCGAAAAAAATACAAGGGGAAGTTGGCGCGGCCCTGGAACATCGCGATATTTCCAGTGTTAGCCTGATGCGGGAATTAGCCCGCCGGCAGAGCGACGCAGAAGCCACAATGCCCGTTGTCTTCACCAGTGCACTGGGTATTCCCGGTGGCACAGCGGCACCGGAAAATGGGCCTCTGCGGGACCCCATCTGGGCCCTGACACAAACGCCGCAAGTCTGGCTGGATCACCAGGTGGTCGAAGTCGAGGGTGGCGTTTTCTTAAATTGGGATGTTGTCGAAGCGCTTTTCCCTGAGGGGATGTGCGCGGAAATGTTCCAGGCCTATATCGGCTTGCTCCAATGGGCGGGTGACGCTGAATGGGATTCCACACCGCCTGATTTATTACCCAAGTCTCAACGGGAATTGAGAACCCAGCTTGAAAAGCGTACCGCAATTGACCCAACGGATAATTTGTCGCAGCGATTTTTCCAGCAAGCAAAAGCGAATCCCGACAATATCGCCTTATATTGGGGTGACGATAATTCCCTGAGTTATGGCGTCCTGGCAGAGCGTGCTTTGCGCATCGCTGCCAGGTTATTGGAAAGCCAGGTTTCACCTGCCGAGGTGGTGGCCGTCAACCTGCCGAAAGGACCCGACCAGATTGCCGCTGTTCTTGGAGTACTCGCAGCGGGAGCTGCTTATTTACCTGTTGGTATCGATCAACCGCAGGCAAGGTGCGAGTCAATGTTGCGCCGTGCCGAGGTAAAAGTGGTACTCGACCAAAGTGCAATTCAACAGGCCGAACAGTTCGCTCCTATTGGTGAACCGATTTCTGAGCCTATTGCAACAGAACCTGAGCAACTGGCTTATATCATTTTCACTTCCGGCTCCACAGGTGAACCCAAGGGCGTCGAAATCAGTCACGGTGCTGCCTGGAATACCATTGCGGATATCAACGAACGTTTCTCTGTTGATGAAAATGATCGTGTACTGGCCATTTCAGCCCTGGATTTTGACCTCTCTGTTTACGATATCTTCGGACTGCTATCGGTTGGTGGTGCGCTGGTATTGATTGAGGAGGAGGACCGGCGGGATGCCGAGCGCTGGCATCAATGGGTATGTCACTACGGCATCACCATCTGGAATACGGTACCGGCGCTACTGGATATGTTACTCACTGTCGGTGCCGGTACACCGCCTGGCAAATTGCGTTTGGTATTAAATTCCGGCGATTGGATTGGCCTGGATTTACCCCAGCGCTTAAAACAAGTACAGCCCGAATGCCGTTTTATCGCACTGGGTGGCGCCACGGAAGCTTCTATTTGGTCCAACAGTTTTGAAGTTATAGACGTTGACCCAAGCTGGCACTCGATCCCGTACGGATACCCCCTGGCTAACCAGAAATTCAGGGTAATGGATACCCAGGGGCGCGACTGCCCTGACTGGACAACGGGTGAGCTGTGGATCGGTGGTGATGGTGTCGCCATGGGCTATCGCGGGGCGCCCGAGTTGACCGAAGCGCGCTTTGTTACGGTCGATGGTGAGCGCTGGTATCGCACAGGGGACCTTGGGCGCTACTGGCCGAATGGATGCCTGGAATTTTTGGGGCGCGCCGATAGCCAGGTCAAGGTCCGTGGCCATCGCATAGAGCTGGGTGAAATCGAAACCGTATTTAATCGTCAGATGTTTGTGCAGCGCGCGCTGGTGCTGACCACAGAAGAACAACAGCTGGTCGCTGCCGTTGTGCTTAAACCTGAATGTCCACCAACTTTTAGTACTGATGACTTGCGCGAGTACCTTCGCCACCACCTGCCGTCTTATATGATCCCGGATTTCATAGTGACTTTGCCGGAAATGCCCCTAAGTGCAAACGGCAAATTGGATCGGGCTTCAGTATTAAAGCTCGTGCATGCGGTGGAAAAACCGCAACAGGAAAAAGCGGCTGAACTGGTGACGGATAACGAGCGCCTGGTAGCCCAGATTTGGCAAGAGCTTCTTAGCCTGCCCGTAATAAACCGCGATCAAAATTTCTTTGAATTGGGTGGCGATAGTTTATTGGCAACCCGGTTTATCGACCGCCTAAAACAGCAACACCATTTGCTGCTTCCCCTCAGACGTTTATTTGCCTCTCCGAGACTGGCAGATGTTGCCGGTGCCCTAAGCGCAATGGAACCGCTAGTGGATGTTGATCCCGATACGGTGGAAGAGGGCGTGATATGAGCTTGTTGGCAATTTTATTTTTCAGCGATTGGACGGAGTTTTAACCCCATGACGGCTATGGAACTGATCGACGAATTACAAGGGCTTGGGGTGGAACTATGGACCGAGTCTGAACAACTGCGCTTTCGCGCAGCTAAAGGCCTGCTGACGGAGCAGCACAAGCAGAGGCTGCGGGAACACAAGTTACAAATTATCGAAATACTGAGCGCGGCTCAAACAGCCGCTGGCAACGACCAGGATCTGGGAGTGGTGGTTGAGGCCGATAGAGAAAATCGGCATGAACCATTCCCTTTAAGCGATGTGCAGACCGCCTACCTGTTGGGTCGACAAAATGCATTTGGCTACGGCGGTGTTGCTTGTCACGGTTACCTGGAGCTGGAATACCCGGGATTAAATCCAAAAGGTTTACAGGAAGCCTGGAACCAACTCATTGAACGTCACCCGATGTTGCGGGCGGTTATCGAGCAGGAGGGATACCAGCGGGTTCTCCCCCAAGTGCCGCACTACGAAATGAAAAGCCAGGACCTCACCGGTTTGGACGAGGAGGTTCTGGAGCTTGCCTTGGAATCGGTGAGAGATGAACTGGGCCACCGCAACTACACCATTGGTGAGTGGCCCATGTTCGAGCTGCGCCATAGCCGCACAGATAAAGGCCATATAGTGCATTTCTCTATGGATGCACTGATCGCGGACTGGGCCAGTGCGGGCATTTTATTTAATGAGCTCGATCTTCTGCTGTCTCACCCCGGCGCAGCCCTGCCACCACTGGAGATTGATTTTCGCGATTATCTCCTGGCCGAACGAAGTCTATTGGACAGCCAGGGCTACCAAAACGATCGCCGCTATTGGTTGGACCGCCTCGATCAACTGCCGACAGCACCTGAGCTACCGGTATTGCCGCCAGCCTCAGAAGTGGAATCTGTGCGCTTTAATCGCCATCACTACCGCCTGGATATTACCCATTGGCAGAAACTGAAGCAGCGAGCTGGTGCTGCTGGACTGACCGCATCAGTTGCCGTTCTGGCTGCCTACGCCGCGGTATTGCAGCGTTGGAGTCGTCAGCCACGCTTCAGCCTGAGTCTTACTTTATTGAATCGATTGCCCTTACACCCTCAGGTTAATCAGCTGATCGGGGATTTTACTTCGGTCAGTGTATTGGCGATTGGTGATTCCACAGGAAAGTCCTTTCGCGATTGGGCGGCCAGTATCGGCGAGCAGCTGTTCAGTGATATTGATCACCGCTTGTTCTCCGGTGTGGAAGTGCTGCGGGAAATGTCCCGAGCGCGAGGACCCGAGGCCGCATTGATGCCGGTGGTATTTACCAGTGCTATTGGCCTGGGTGATACCGAAAAACCTGATAGCGGTAGAAAGTCCGGCAGGGGAATCACCCAGACACCGCAAGTCACCCTGGATTGCCAGGTGAGAGATGATGCCGATGGCCTGGAAATTAACTGGGACGTGCGCCAGGGCGTTTTCCCATCGGGCCTGGTAGAGGATATGTTCGCGGCCTTTACCGGCTTGTTGAATGAGCTTGCCGCTGGTGGCGATGGACAATGGCTTAGCAAATCTCCAGTCTCCTTACCCGAGTGGCAGCAACAGGAGAGGCATCAGGTCAATCAAACCGATGGACCAGTTCCCTCAGACTTATTGCATCAGGGCGTATTTGCCCAGGCAGCGGCAACGCCGGAAGCTACTGCCATTATTGATAGCAATGGCAGTGTGAGTTATGGCGACCTGGCAAAAAAAGCGGCGGGTATCGCCAAATCGCTGAGCAAAGAAGGTTTCCAGCTGGGTGGCCGCGTGGCCATTGCAATGCCGAAAGGGCGAGAGCAGATAGCGGCGACCCTCGGTGTGCTCCTGGCTGGTGGTATCTATTTGCCACTGGACGTGGCACAACCGGAAATACGGCTCAATAAATTGTTGCTCAGTGCAGAGGCGGAATACGTCCTGACACTCAGCGACCTCGCCAGCCAAATTAAGTGGCCATCAGAAGTGCAGGTGATCAGTGTAGATACCCTGGCACCTGAAACCGAGATTCCGGTAGCCAGTAATGGCGACCCGGAGCAGCTGGCTTATGTAATTTACACCTCCGGCTCTACCGGCGAGCCCAAGGGTGTGATGATTAATCATCGGGCCGCGTTAAATACGGTGATGGATATTAATCGCCGCTTCGACGTGAGCCCGGGCGATCGTATTTTGGGTTTGGCCCAACTCAGTTTTGATTTATCGGTCTACGATATTTTTGGCCCCTTAGCGGCCGGTGCGATTTTGGTGTTGCCCGATCCGGCCCGTGGTGCAGACCCGTCACACTGGGCGGAGGTCATGGATGAGTACCGGGTGACATTGTGGAACTCTGTCCCCGCACAGCTGCAAATGCTGGCCACCTATCTGGATACAGAGCCTCGGCCGCTGTCTGAATGGCGATTAGCAATGCTATCGGGAGATTGGATTCCGGTTACTTTACCGGAACATATCAGGCGCCATGTGCCCGCACTCGACCTGATCGGCATGGGTGGGGCTACAGAAGCTGCAATCTGGTCCAACTACCACCGTATTGAGCGAGTCGATCCCGCCTGGAGCAGTATTCCCTATGGCGTGCCGCTGACGAACCAGGGTTTCAGGGTGCTGGATAGCCAGTTGCGCGATGCCCCTGTGTGGGTGGCGGGCGAGCTGATGATTACTGGCCTGGGGTTGGCCGATGGTTACCTCGGTGATGCGACCCTCTCTGAACAGAAATTCTTCTTTCACCCGACGGATGGCCAGCGCCTTTACCGCACCGGCGATTTGGGCCGCTATTTGCCCGGTGGTGAACTCGAATTCCTGGGCCGTGAAGACGGGCAGGTAAAAATTCGCGGACACCGTATCGAACTGGGAGAAGTGGAGTCTGCATTATTGGTCCACCCCGCAGTATCAACAGCAGCGGCGGTAATTGAGAGGAAAGAGGGCGACTCGAGAGCGGATTTAAATCTGTTGGGCTTTGTGGAAAGTCGCCGCTTGGATGATGCCGAGCCGGCGGTTATCGATCCCGAGCTGGTAAATTCAGTGCGTCAGTTTGCGCACTACCAGGCCGGTGAGCCGGAAGCTGTCAGTGTCGGCGACTATGTGCAGGCACTTGAAGAAGCGGCCCTGTTGTCGATGCTTCATGGTTTGATGGGCCTGGGAGCATTCACAGATTGCGAGCAGGGATACAGTGCAGAAGAAATTATTTCACTAGCGGAAGTCCACGAAAAGCATCACTGGCTGGTGCGTCGTTGGTTGGACCTTCTCGTTCAGGCAAAGCTGCTCAGTTTATCCACTATCAGCGCCGCTGCTGAGGAAAAATATACGCGTACCCGGGCAGTCGACATCTCTGCTGTTGATAAAGCGTGGAAGCGCGTTGAACAGGGAATTGAAAGTGGTTTTTGTAATCGGGAATTCCTGCAATATCATCGGGATCATGTCGAGTTATTACCCCAGTTACTAGCGAATCAACAAAATCCGTTTGAATTATTGTTCCCCCAAGGCGACCAGCAGGTGGCCTTGTCCCTTTATCGGGAAGATCTTATCGCCCGCTATAACAATGCCGCCGTTGCCGCATTAATTAACCGCATTGCCGCCCAGAGCGATAGAGGGTTAACGGTTCTTGAGTTGGGTGCTGGCACAGGGGCTACCAGTGCGTCGGTTATCCCCATGTTGGATGGATATGACGTTGACTATCTATTTACCGACATGACCGCATTTTTCCTGACTGAGGCTCGCCGTCAATTTAAAGAGTGGCCTTGGGTGCGTTTCGGGTTAATGGATCTCAATACAGACTATCGCGCCCAGGGTTTGGCACCCAATAGTGCAGATGTCATTTTATGTGCCGGGATGCTCAACAGTACCCGAGATCCAGAGGCGGCAACTGCCCGTGCTGTCGAATTGCTGGCGCCCGGAGGCTGGTTAATCCTGACTGAGCCAACGGTGGATCACGCCCATATCCTGCTCACCCAGGGTTTTATGATGGACCCTGCTGGTGATGATCGCGCTTGTGGGGCGACCAAGTTCCTGTCTATCGAAAAATGGCAATCGCTGCTAAAAGCCCATGGTGCTGGCCAAGTGCTCTGCCTGCCGGAAGATGAGCATCCTTTGTCTGCTTTTGGTATGAACTTATTGGCCGCGCAGATGAAAACTGATCGGCAATATTTAAGTGCCGGGAAACTGCGGGACTTCTTAGCGAATAGATTGCCCGCGCATATGGTGCCTGCCCATTTACAAGTTCTCGACCAGCTGCCGCTCACCGCCAATGGCAAAGTCGATCGCAAAATGCTCGCCGGTTGGCGCCCTGCGACTGGCGATGCACAAGAGGCTGCCCACTCAGAGCAGATGGACCCTGTGGAAACGGCTCTCTGCAAGCTCTGGGCTAATGCACTGGGTCTCGATAATGTGGGTCGGCAGGACAGCTTTTTCGATCTCGGTGGTGACTCGCTGATTATGGCGCGGGTTGCAGGGCGCTTGTTGGAAGAGATTCCCGAGGCAAAATCGTTCACTTACGACGCCTTGTTGCGCCACATGCTCAATGGACCGACGGTTGCGGCATTGGCCAGAGCACTGAGAGTTGAGCCGGGTGCCGTTGCCGAGGAACAGGCAGACACTGATAGCGAAAACCTGGTTGCAACTACCCGCGAGGGCAGCAACTCCTTGATGGTTTCTTTCAGTCGTAAGGGCCAGGGTAAAGAGGCATCCAAAGAAGGGGCGCCGGTGCGGATTATGTTCCATGCGGCCCTGGGTACCCTGGATTATTTCCAGCACTTGGGCAAAGCGCTTGCGGCCCAGGATCTGGGCCCGGTCATCGGAATTGCCGTCGCCAATACAGAAACGTATCTGTCCATTGATGCCAAAGAGTTAATCGAGCGCACCGCTGATGATTACGCCCAAAGAATCATCGACGAGGGCTATCAGCGTTGCCAGTTAATTGGCTACTGCCTGGGCGGCCTGCTGGCAACGGAAGTTTCGCGCAGACTGCTGGAGCGCGGTGTCGATGTGATTGACCTGAGCCTGATCGACAGTATCCCAATGTTTGTCGATACCGATGAAGAGCTGGCTTTCGAAGCGATTTTTGCCCCCAACCTGAATCTCGACCCGGTAAAAGCGGTATTTGGTGAGCATATCGAGAGCGAAGATATTTCCCGCGCGATCGAGACCTTAATGCAGAAACACAACGGTCGTGTTCCTGCCGGTGCAATGGCAGAACTCGATGGTGATGCCGGGCTTAAAGCGGTAGCGGAAGCCGTGCGGCAACGCTCTCAACTCACCCAGGAACAGCGCCTTGCCGGTTATACCGAGATGGCCTCTGCCCAGGCGGGTGTGCCGGTTGAAGCCGCGATGATACCGGGGCTTTTCCGGGTGTGCCGACACAGTATGCGCGCTGCCTGTTTTGATCTGCCTCCCTATATTGGCGATATGACCTACTTGCGCTGCCAGGAAGAGCAATCCTTCGGTGTCACCGCCGGCGTAGGCCATATGGCTGCGCCTTATTGGCAGGATGTTTGTCTGGGTGATTTTGAATTAATTGATGTGCCGGGCAATCACTTCAGCGTGATGGAGCCGCCGCAGGTTGCCACGGTAGTTGAGCACTTGGCAAAACCATTACAGCGCGGTAAAGCGGGCAAATAAATGGCTGAGTACATTTCGCCAAAGTCCAACCTGCGGGAACTGATGCGTCCATTTCGTGGCCTCGTGTGGCTGGGGGTGGCGCTCGGTGCCTGTGGTGCGCTCACTTCTTTGATCCCTTTTATCGGTATCGTTGAGCTGGCTCGCCTGTTCCTGGCGCCCGATATCAGTGATATTGCCGAGGCGATTATTCCCGTTGTCTTCGCGATAGTTGCCGGGCTGGCGATGGGTTGGATCTGCACCGTGATCGGTTTGTGGTTTACCCATATTGCCGACCAGCGTATGCAGGCGGAATTGCGACGGGCCCTGGTGCGAAAATTGGGACAGGTGCCCCTGGGTTGGTACAGAGAACACACCTCCGGCGCGGTGCGCAAAGCGGTGCAAGACGACCTCGATGATCTTCACCATATGGTTGCGCACCACCAGGTGGAGTTGGCTGCAGCGTTTGTACTGCCACTGGCGGGCCTGGGTTATTTAACCTGGCTCGACTGGCGCTTGGCCCTGTTGGCAGTACTTACCCTGCCAGTTTATCTGCTGTCCTACGCCTGGATGATGCGCGGTTTTGGGGAAAAAATGCAGCAGCTGGATAGGGACTTTGCTCGGGTCAGTGCTGCGATTGTCGAATTTGTTCACGGTATTGCGGTGGTCAAGGTTTTCTCACAAACCGGCCGCGCCCACAGAAATTACCAACAGGCCGTCGAGGATTTCAGTCGCCGTTACACGGGCTGGGTGACACCGCTTGTCCGTTTGGAGGCTGTTACCTCTTTGGCCTTATCTGTGCCAGTCATTATGTTGGTGAGTTTGTCTGGGGGCGCCTGGCTGGTGGTGAATACAGGCATTCAGCCGATTGATGTTCTCGCAACAACGCTGATCGCCGTGATGATTCCCCAGACCATTCTCACCTTGAGCCAGGGACTGACCGCTCAGCAAAAAGCCAAAGCGGCCGCAGGCAGGATCGATCAATTATTGGAGGTTGCGCCCCTGGCTGTTACCTCTGAACCCAAAGAGCCCAAAGATGCAGGGCTGCTCTTTAAGCAGGTCAGCTTTGCCTATACCCAGGATCGGCCGGTATTAAGCGATATTACTTTGCGCTGTCGCCCCGGTTCGATCACAGCTTTGGTGGGGAGTTCCGGTGCCGGGAAATCCACCCTGGCCAAGCTGGTGCCCCGTTTTTATGACGTGACCCAAGGTGCTGTGCTCCTGGGGGACGTCGATATCCGTGATATTGCTCCAGACAATTTATATCGACATGTGGGTTTTGTACTTCAGGAGACCCAGCTGTTGGCAGGTACCGTAGCAGATAACCTGCGTCTTGGACGACCGGATGCCAGTGACCAGGAGCTGATTGAAGCTGCGCGCAGTGCCTGCATTCATGAGCGAATTTTGCAGTTCACCCAGGGATACCAGGCGGTATTTGGCAAGGATGCCTTTTTTTCTGGTGGTGAAGCTCAGCGTTTAAGTATTGCACGCACGCTTTTAGCAGATGCCCCTGTGCTGATTCTGGATGAAGCCACGGCTCATGCTGATCCGGAATCTGAAGCCCTGGTTCAGCAGGCATTATCGCGTTTGGTGAGGAATCGTACGGTACTGGTGATAGCCCATAAGCTGCACACGATTACCGATGTGGATCAGATTGCGGTCCTGGACGGCGGCCGCTTGGTTGAATGTGGAAGTCACCGGCAATTGTTGGCTGAGGGCAAGCACTACGCGGAATTATGGCGTTTGTACAACAGTGCCGAACAGAATGAAAAAGCAATGAGTGGTGAGGCTCAGGTTATTAGTGGAGTCTCATCATGATTCGCAGCTTGCTCGCCATTCTCGGACCTGTGCATCGCCGTGAAGTTGGCATTTATGCAGTATGGCTTCTCGCCTATGGGGTTTTGCAGGGAATTGCGGTGACACTTCTGGTGCCTCTGCTCAGTGTACTGTTGGCCTCTGAGATGGAGGCGGTTGGGTTCTGGCTGATTGCCCTGTTTTCAGTTGTCGCATTTGCCTGTGTTGCCCGTTACCAGCAGACCGTTAAAGGGGCTGCGCTGGCCATCCTGGTGTTGAAAACCCTGCACAATCGGTTGGGTGAACACCTCTCTCAACTTCCCCTGGGTTGGTTCAATCCCGAAAAAGTGGGTCGTTTATCCCGTAGCGCAACTGGGGGAACCTTGATGGTGACCAACGTCTTTGCGCATCTGTTACCCCCTGTTGTCAGCGGTGTTGTCACTCCATTGACAGTGGGGGTGGCAATGTTGTGGTTTGACTGGCGCTTGGGGCTGACCGCTTTGTTGTTCGTGCCCTTGATTTATATCGGCCACCGCTGGTCCGCCCAGTGGATAGGCGCCATGGAAACGGAAGTGGATGCTGCCGGTGCCCGCGCCAGTAACCGGGTAGTGGAGTTTGCCCGCAATCAAGCGGTACTCAGGTCTTTTGGCAAAAATGTCAGCGGTTATCCCCCACTGGAAGAGGCGATTGCCGGGCAAAGCAGAGCCGCTGGTTCCATGTTACGGCAGACCTTCCCCCGTTTGTTTGCAGGGGGATTAATGGTGCAACTCGCCTTTGCCGCAATTATTGCCGTGGGCATTTGGCTCACGCTCAATCAACAACTTCCCCCTATCGAATTGGTGGCTTTGCTAGCTTTGGCGGCCCGATTTACCGGTCCTCTGGCGGAACTCGCCGGGCGCAGTGGTCTGCTGCGCATGGCCGGTAATGATTTACACAGACTGGCCGCTATCTTTTTTGAGCAGCCATTACCTGAGCCATCTACATCACAGCCTTTTACTGCACATGGAGGACTGGTTGAGTTTTCAAATGTGAAATTCAGTTACGAGCCGGGACAATCAGTATTGAGGGATCTTTCCTTTAAGGTTTCTCCGGGCACCACCACAGCAATTGTCGGTGCTTCAGGCTCTGGAAAAACCACCGTCACCCGTTTGTTGCTGCGTTTCTTCGATACCGATCAGGGCCAGGTAAAAGTGGGCGGGGTGGATGTGCGACAACTGCGCACAGAAGACCTGATGCGGCAGATCTCTATCGTTATGCAGGATGTGTATCTGTTCAGCGACACCCTGGAAGCGAATATTCGTTTGAGCTGTCCCGAAGCCAGTGAGGAAGAGCTGGAGCGTGTGGCGAAACTGGCTGGAGTAGATGAGATTATCGAGCGTTTGCCGCAGGGGTGGCTGACCCAGGTAGGTGAGGGGGGCGCTGCACTTTCCGGTGGCGAACGCCAGCGGGTTTCTATCGCCCGTGCCCTATTAAAGGCTGCACCAATCGTTGTGCTGGATGAAGCGACAGCGGCGCTGGACCCACGCAATGAAAAATACCTGAACAGGTCCTTGAGGCAGTTACAACAGGGTTCCACTCTTATTGTTATCGCCCATCAATTGTCCACCGTGATGAATGCGGACCAAATTATCGTGCTTGATGCAGGTGCTGTGGCTGAGACTGGAAATCACTGTGAATTGTTATCAAAGCAAGGCCTTTATGCACATTTTTGGTACCAGCGTAGCCGGGCAACTGGCTGGAGCCTGGTTGAGCCCGATAAGGAGTTGAGCCTATGACAATTGCAATTTTAGGTGGTTATGGCGATGTGGGCGCAGCTGTTACGGGTTATTTACAGTCCCTGGAATTGGGCCCTTTGCATATCGGTGGTCGCAATGCACATAAACAGCCGCTATCAAGTAATTCAACAATTTCATATAAGACCGTGGACTACCTGGATGCAGCCTCTCTGGATCAGTTTGTATCTGGCTGTAAGGTTCTGATTAATTGCGCAGGACCTTCACATTTAATTGGCGACAGGGTTGCCAAGGCTGCAGCACAAGTGGGAGCAGCCTATATCGATGTTGCTGGCGATGAGGCTCTTTATGAGCAGCTCGATTCATCCTATTACCAGAGCCGTGGATTGATCGCAGTCTTATCTGCTGGCCTACAGCCGGGGCTGAGCAGCTTGCTACCGCGTTGGCTGGCGGAGCAGGAATTTTCACAAGTAGAGAAGCTGACCAGTTATTTCGGCCTGCGCGACCGGTTTACCGATGTCGCTGCCGATGATTATTTGCAAGGCGCCAACGAACAGCACAGCAAGCCCTTGGCGGCCTGGCGTAATGGTCGCCGTTTGAACGGTGTACTGAAACGCCGCTCCGATGTGGAGCTGCCTTTTTTCCCAGACACAGCCTCTGTACTCCCTTATTTAAATAGCGAAAGTGAGCGCTTGGCCAGGGGCTTATCCCTCTCTGAAGGCGATTGGTATAACGCGATTACCGGTTCTCATATTTTGTCGGCCTTTAATAGAGCCCATGGTTTGAGCCGCGATGAAGCGCGGGCAGCACTGTGTCGGGCCAGTGCTCTGGATCTGGCGGGGCGCCACCCTTACGTGGTCATGCTTTTGCAGCTTACCGGTAAATACAACGGGCAAGAGCGCACTCGCACGGCGGTGTTGCGGGGCACTGGCAATGCCGATCTAACAGCAGCGGTAGCCGCAGTTACCACTTTGGCTGTACTTCGCGATGAAATCCCAGCGGGTTGTCATTACTGCGCCCAAATATTGCCACCGGCGTCAGCGATGGAACGCATGTCGGAGATTGGGGCATTCAGTTTTTTAACCACCCTGGAAACAAGTATTGAAAATATGGAGTGCCTTGAGGAGGGAGCCATTTGAAAAACCTAACACCTCCAACTGTCAATACCGCCCATGAGGCTGGGCTGGCAGCTCTACCCGCTGAGCTGACGGTAGACAGTGGTTTGGCACAACTGCCTGCTGCAATGCAGAGGCTGGAATTCATCAGCCTGCAGGCGATTATGGAGTTGCTTTCTTCCAGCGGCGCGTTGACCGCCGAAAATGCCGGGCGCAGCAGTGACGAAATTATTAATACGCTGGATGCCGCCTGCCGACACCACTGGTTGGTTCGCCGTTGGCTGGTGGCCTTAGTTGAGCGAGAGTTTTTGAAGCTCAGTAATGGCTACTACTCCTGGGAGCAAATTCCCGAGAGTGCAGCTGGGGCAGATAAATTACCGGAGGCCTACGATGCGTTGGGATTTCCCCCCGAAATGGCTCAGTCTCACCAAAAGCTTTTGGCACATTTGGCTGAACTGATTCGTGATGAAGCCTCCATTAATCAACTGCTGTTCGAGAATGGAGAAATACTAACCGCATTGGCCGCCTACCAGAACAACTGGTTTACGACTTATCTCAATTATGCGGCGGCAAGCATTGTAAAACAGGCTGTTAAACCCGGCCCTATGTTAAGAGTGCTCGAATTAGGCGGTGGAGCGGGTCTAACCACTGCTGCAATTTTAGATACTCTGGCTGGCAGGCCGATTAATTATCGTTTTACGGATATATCGCCTCTATTCACCACCGCTGCCCAAAAGAAATTCCGCAATCACATCGGTTTGCGTTGCAGCCTGCTCGATATCAATGCGGATTTCATTGCGCAGTCAATCCCAGCAGCCGGCACCGACATTGTTGTGGCTGGCAATGTTTTGCACAACGCCGCTCATATTGGTCAGACACTACAGTGTATTCGTCGTTCTCTGGTCACTGGTGGCTGGCTGTTGTTTAGCGAATCCACTCGGGAAAACCATGCCATGTTAACGGCAATGCAGTTTCTTCTTTCCCCCGCAGAATCGGAGTCGTTGCTGGGGAGTGAAGACCGGAGAGGAGGAACCGACCAGGTGTTTATCGACAACACAGCATGGCAGGAAGAACTGGTTGTGGCCGGCTTTGAAGTTAAGTGCTTCTTACCTTCATCGACATCGCCATTATCGGTCGCGGGTCAGACTCTATTTTTTGCAAAAGCTGTTTAAGGGGCTGTGATGAAAATCGAGGTAATAACAGCAGAAATCTTAAGTGGGTTAGAGCAGTTGGGGGAAGCACCGGCATTATCCTTTGATGGCCATAAGTGGAGTGGTAACCAGGTACTGGCCTGGACAAAAGCTGTGGCAGAAAACCTGAGTGAGCAGCTGGATATTTTGCAAGGTAAAGCACTGCTGTTACCTGCCAATAGTTGCGAAGAAGCAGTTCGACTGCTTTTGCACTTGGTGGCGCTAAGGTTGGGGATCGGGTTTGAAACTGAAGCCCCGACTAATGCAGAGGTTGAGCCCCTGGCAATTAAGGAGCCTCTGAATAACTCCGTGATGCCTCTGGCTTGCAGAGCGGTTCACAATCAAGGCGCGGCTTCGCAGGAATGTCTAGACCTTTCAAGAAGTCGCAACGCGGAGTGTGAATCGCTCTGCAAGCCCCGAAGGGCGGGCCTTGAAGGCCGCACCTGCTGCGTTGCAGCTCTTGCCAAGGGCTACGGCCATTCGCGGCGAGCTGCGCCTAACATCTGCAGCCTTCAAGACCCGCAGAGGTATTACGGAGTTATTCAGAGGCTCCTTCAAGTACAAACCCCAGATTTATTGGGAGTCGTTCAAGAAGAACTTTCCCTGTTGTTAACAGACAAGGGGATGATAGAGGCTGACACCGCTGAAGCAAATTTCACACTGTATAAATCCCAACAAGAGTCGCTAAGGGCTCTTCAGGGCAGGGTAGGGGTATTTTCCCCTCTCAATAAATTTGCCCGATTTGCCATTTTTGCGGCATGGAGTTGTGGGCTTGCTGTCTACTTGCAGTCGCCTGAAATCAATCCCGCAAAAGCACTGGTTATTTTGGAGCGCTCGGGGTGTAGCGGAGTAATACTGCTGGCAACCTTATTAAAGGGGTTGGTAGCACATCCCGCAATTGCCCTGACAAACCTGAAAAATCTGCAATGTCTGCTCTATGAAACTGAAGTATTGCTGCCACAACCCCTGTTGCAGAATGCTCGGCGCCTATTAGCCAGTGAGATAGCAGGTTGGGTCTGTAGCGAGACGAGTATAGAACCTGTTGCAAAGGCGGAGCAGGCGTTAACCCAAAAGCTTGAGGCCATTACTGAGAGCGTTGCGACACACCCCGCCGTCGCCAACTCTTTCACTGTGCCCTTAACCGGGGGCGACCGCTGGGCTGTGTTTGCACAAGCTAAGGTACAGGAGAAGATACGGGACAAGCCTGGCATGCCCGATATGGCTGGGTTATTTGAAGGAATTAATACCGAGCTGGATACAGAATTTGCCCATATTGACTTGGAACATGCGGTAAAGGTTACCGAACAGCTTAACGCTACCGCTTTGCTATCTATGCTGAATGCCTTTAGTCACCTGGGACTGTTTTGTGAGCAGCACTCAGTACACAGTTTGGCAGAGATACTCGAAACCCCACCGGTTGCCCAACAGCACCAAGCCTTGATTAAACGTTGGATCAGGGTTTTGCAAGAGCAACAGTTACTTAGTGCTGACGGTGACAGCTGGCGTGTCGAGGTTGATTCAGATAGCTACAGTGATACCTCTCTTGCCCAGGCCTGGGATCAATTGGAACAGGATTGGCGAGCACTCTCTGGAGCTAGCAAAACGATCGATTACGCCCGCGCTAATGCGGAGCAATTACCAGATCTGATTCGAGGCAAAGTCCAGGCTGTGCACCTGCTGTTCCCCCGTGGTAGCACTGAGTTGGCGAGTGCGCTTTACCGGGAGGGTATAGCTGCCAGGTATCAACAGCATGCAGTCAGTGCTTTATTGAAGTCCATTTTAAATAGCTGGGAAGAGCAGCCACAGCCCCTGAAAATTTTAGAGGTTGGTGCAGGCACTGGCGCGACAACCCAGGCTCTCTTACCCGTGTTGGACGATGCCAGTGACCATATTCAGTTTGATTACCAGTTCACGGATATATCTTCGGCTTTTCTCGATAGCTTTTTTGCGCAACATGGTGATCAGGAGCAACGCCCCTGGTTACACCGTGATTTGTTTGATATTGACCGTCCGTTGCGCAGCCAGGGATTTTCTCCAAATAGCTTCGACGTAATTATTGCCGGTGGTGTTTTTAATGCCGCCCATAACACAGATGCCTCACTGCGAAGAGTGGCTGAGTTATTGCGCCCGGGAGGTTGGTTCATTATGACCGAGCCAACCAGTGAGGAGTTCTGGGTGATGGCATCACAGGCGTTTATGTTGGTGGATGCCGTCGACGAACGTACGGATTCCGGTGCAACATTTCTGTCACTTTCCCAGTGGCACAATGCCCTGGAGGCTGCCGGATTAGAGTTGGCTATGGATTTGCCTGTATCTGAACACCCCCTATCCAGGCAGGGACATCGCTTCTTTGCCTGTAGAGCCAAGCAACATCAAATGCGACTGTCAGCAGATTGCCTGGCCGAATATATCGATCATTTTGATTCAGAAATTTATATCCAGGTTTTGGACCAATTGCCTTTGACTCTTGAGGGGCAGATAGATAAGGACCAATTAGAGAAATGGGCCGTGTCCATGGCTGAAAACCGAGGAGAGTCAAATGGGAATTGATAACCGCAAGCGAGTTGTCGTTGCAGGGACAGGCTTTGGCCGTATTTATCTCGAAGCCCTGACATCCACTAAATTACCCGGTCGGGATTATTTTGAATTGGCCGGTTTATTGGCTCGGGGTAGTGACTATTCTCGAAGTTGTGCCGAGCAATATGGAGTACCGCTCTATACCGAGGCAGAGCAGGTCCCCGATGATATCGATATTGTGTGTGTTGTTGTGCGTTCTGGTGCAACCGGGGGCGAGGGTTCTGAAATAGCACAATCGTTTCTTAAACGAGGCATTCATGTATTGCAGGAGCATCCGGTCCACACCAAGGAAATTACCGCCAACCTGCTAGCTGCAAAGCAGGGAAATGCGGCCTATGCCGTTAACACCCTCTACCCCAATTTGCGTCCTACCAGGCAGTTCCTGGCTGCGGCAGAATACTTGCGTCGGCATCAGCGCCTGGAAATGATCGATGCTATTTGCAACAGCCAGATGGCCTATCCGCTTTTGGATGTTATTGGTCGTGCAGTGGGAGGGCTTCGCCCCTGGTCTTTTAGCGAGCCGGTGCAACCAGAGGGCCATCCTTTTCAAAGTCTGTCGGCTACCTGTGGTGGTGTGCCCATGACTTTGCGTATTCAGAATCAGGTTCATCCACAGGACCCTGATAATCATTCCCTGCTACTACATCGGCTTGCTATAGGTGGCGAGGCTGGGGTTTTGACTTTGGCTGATACTCACGGCCCTGTGCTCTGGAATCCCAGGTTGCATTCACCAAGGGACCAAACCGGCCGGCTGATTTTAGAGGGCGAGGGTACAGAGCGGCTGGCCGTTCCCAGCATGGTTACCCTGGGCGATACGGAAATGCGTAGTTACCACGATATTTTTGCCCTCACTTGGCCGGAGGCGGTTATTGAGGCTCTGCATTCCCTTTGTACTGATATCGCACAACCCGAGAAGCGCAAGCAAAGTGGTCAATGGGCATTGAGTGTCTCAATGGCGTGGAGTGATTTAACGGCCCGAATCGGTATGCCGACTTTGATCCAGCCAGGGGAACCGGAGCCGGTATCAGTTCAGGCACTCGCGGATATTGTCGGTCAGGCTTGCGACTAGAGTTTTAAGAAAACACGAACAGCACAAAAAAAGTGATTACGGAATTTTTACTTATAAAACGGGGTTAGGAGGAGAGATGCAAAATCAATCAGGGTTGATCATCGAAGGGCTCTTTAAGACATATAAAAACGGGGTGAAGGCGTTAAACGGCGTCAACTTGGAAGTTGGCCCCGGCATGTACGGATTACTTGGGCCTAATGGTGCCGGGAAAAGTAGTTTGATGCGTACCTTGGCTACCCTGCAAACCCCGGACAGTGGTCGGATCATGCTGGATGGTGTGGATGTGCTGGCAAACCCGGACTTTATGCGCAGTAAACTGGGCTATTTGCCGCAACATATCGGCGCCTATCCTGGAATTGCAGCGCGGTCATTGCTGGAGCGTTTTGCCTGGCTCAAAGGCTTCACCGAAACAAGCGCAAGGCGCCATGAAGTGGATAGGCTATTGGAGCAGGTCAATTTGGCCGATGTAGCCGATCGAGCCGTATCAACCTATTCCGGCGGTATGCTGCGTCGTTTTGGTATTGCCATTGCATTGATTGGCGAGCCGCGCCTGATCATCGTTGACGAGCCAACCGCTGGCCTGGACCCGGCTGAACGCAATCGCTTTCACTGTGTTTTGGCGGATGTCGCGGCGGATGCCATTGTATTGCTCTCTACTCATATTGTTGAAGATATCGAAAACCTGTGCCAGCGCCTGGCCATATTGGCTTCTGGGCGTATTGTTGTTGAGGGTACAGCCCCAGAGGTAACAGACCCTCATATAGGCAAGATGTGGCAAGCACTGATTCCCCGTGGCGAATCACTTCCCGCATCCCTGCACAATATTGCCAGACCCGATGGTACCCAGGTAATCGTACACGGGGAAAAACCCGCAGACTCTCGTTTTACTGCCCACACGCCTCGCCTGGAAGATATTTATCATCTGGCTATTGAGCAGGTAAAAGACCAGCGGGAGGCTGCATGAACAAGCTGGCGCTTATTGCCCATGAGGCAAAGCTGGAGATAAGAGCTGGATTTAGCAGCGGCATCGTGGCTTTGGCCTTCTGGGGGCTGGTGATCTACCTGCTTCTGAATTTGGTCAATGCCGACTATATGCAGAAAATGGGGGCCACAGATATTCCCCGGAACTCACCGTCACTCATTTACCTGATGGGTGCGGGATGTATGTTCTTTCAGTTTTTTGCCTGGGCCTGGGTATTTTCACAACCGATTCTGCGCGATCGCAAAGCCAGTTTGCACGAAGTCATTTACACAACACCGAATTCCCTGAGCGTAATGCTTTGGGGGCGGTTTCTTGGCGCTGCGGTAATAGGAGCCATATTAAGTGCATCTGCGCTGGTAGGGTTTTTGGTCTCGCCGGTATTGGTGTGGATGGGCTTGCTGCCCGAAACAGCGATTGGCCCAGCGCCCTGGAAAGCCCTTGGATTTGCATGGATCTGGTTACAGATTCCCGCGAGCATCGGTATTGGCGCTCTGTATTTTGTCGCTACGCTGCGAACCCGCAGCCTGGCCGGTCCTTTTGGACTCGCAGCGGCTTTAATGATGTTGTGGATGTTTGCTGTGATCGTTCTTCGGGGTGGCAATATTAATCCGCAGCTGGCTGCGGTAATGGACCCCTCGCTATTTACTTTCGTTTATACGGAGGTTACTTCCTGGACTCCTCTGCAAAAATCAACCTCGCTACTGCCGTTTACTTTGGGTTCGGTACTGAATCGAATTCTATGGTGTCTTGTTCCTTTGCTTGCCTTGGCGGCTTGCCTGAAATACTTGCGAAGGGAAACACTGGTACTGGAAGGGGCTGCCAAACCTGCCCGGGCTAAGGCCGCTAAAAAGGCAGCCACTCGCAAGGTTAAAGATTTCTCTCCATCTAAGCCCGATACCGCATCGGTTGGCCGCTCCCTGCGTCAACTCATGCTGGAAGCCCGCTGGAGATTATTTCACGTATGGAGTAGTCGCGCTTGGTGGGTCGGTGTTGCGGTCCTGGTAATAATGGGGGTGGCTAGCTCGTTTACCCAGATCATCTGGCACGCTGAAGGGCCTATGGCACCGCGCTTGGAAATGCTATTGCCGCTTCTCAAGGATGTTATTTTCCTGGTTATTGCTTTTGTAATCGCCGCATTGACTGGCTTGGTGTGCCGCAGGGATCAAGTGCCTGGGTTTGACGACATGCTGTCTGCAACCCCCGCGCCCGACTACACACGATTATTTGGCGTTGCCCTTACCGTATTCGCCATGACGGTGCTGTTGGCCCTGTTGCCGGGTCTATCGGGCATTATTGCTGTGCTTCTCACCGCTCCGGCATCTGTCGATATCGTACAGGCGTTCACTTATCAATTGCTGATAGTGACAGCTCCTTTATTGGAGTTGTCGATGATGGTGCTTTTGGTGCATGCATTGTTCCGCCATGCGGGCTTTGCCTATTCCATGTCAATGTTTGTGACCTTTATTCTGGTCCTCAATCATGAGCTGGAGCTGGTGCATTACCCGCCCTATGAAGTGGGTATCACTGCTCATATTCAACTGTCAGCACTCAGTGGTTGGGAACCCTGGATCGGTTATTTATTGGCCTTGGACGGATTTAAAGTTGCGCTTGCCCTATTGATGATCGGCCTGGCTGCTCTTCTGATTCCCCGTGGACTGGATAGCCGCATGTCTCAAGGTTTTGCCTTGATACGTTCACGCCTTATGGCTCCTCAGGGTGCCCTGGTGGCTTGTTCTGCTTTATTTCTTCTCGGTCTCGGTTCTGTATTGGAAGATAAGCTGGTAGTGCAGGGCGGGTATCAATCACCAGAGCAACTCAAACAAGAAGATGCCCTCTGGGAATCTTACTGGCTGCCGAAAGCGAGTGGGTTTGGGGTGTCCGGTGGTGAACTGAATATCAATATCGACCCGGATAACCAAATACTAGAAGGTGAGTGGTTATTGCATAAAGTCTATGTCGAAGGGCAGGGCTTGCAGTTTGAATTACCCCACGGATTTGTATTGGTTAAGGCCTTAGTGGGCGGGCGTGAAGTCACACCGGATCAACGTTACGACCATATGTCGCTGCCAGTATCAGGCTGCTCTGATCAGAGTTGTAATATCAAACTGTTGTGGCAAATGAAGGCGCCGGGTTGGTCCGCAGAGGGAGAACCCTCAGGGCTGACTGCCAGTGGAGTCTGGTTACAAGCGAGCGATATTGTTCCGCGTATCGGTGTTGACCCCGAGCGTATTTTGCGGGTGCCAGCAGAGCGCGAAGCACTGAGTTTAAGCCGTGAGTTTACGCTGCCAACCGCACAGCTGGCCGCAACCCTTGAGGGCGCGGCCCCATCGGGGGACTGGCGCTGGCAGATCCAAATCCAAAGAGATAATAAAAATGTCTTTAGTGAGCAGGGCAGCACCCATGGCCCCTTGGATTTCTCCATTCAATGGGCACCCAATACGAAACTAGCGGTATTCGATGGGTTTGATATTTCCTATGATTCCGATCGCTCAAATATGGTTTCCGCCATTGCTAAAGACGTTGGCCAGATGCAGGCCTGTGTCAGCCAGCGGCTGGGTACTGATATCGAAATTAAACGGATTGCCCAATGGCCGAGAGGACTTGGAGAGACACGGGCCAGCGGTAATTTGCTGCAACTGTCCGAGGGGCCTCATTGGGATATCGCCGATGAAGGTACAGGGCGCTGGCTGCGACGGGTCGATATCGCCCGAGCCTTGGCCCGCCAGCATTTACTTGAAAGTTCGGACTTACGGCGTATTGCCGGCTCCGCGTGGCTCAGCGATGGAGTTTCTGGAGCGATTGGCCTGCTGTGTGTAGCGGAAATCGACGGCATCGAAGTGCTTGATGATGTGCTGGTTCGATACTCCGATAAGACGACTAGAGACTTGGCTGGAAGTGAGGTACCTGTTGAGCGCTTGAGCACCGCACCTATTTCCGGTTGGACTCGCTACTATGCGCCGGTGGCCGCACTGGAATGGACACTTCTGCAATCTCCAGAGTCCCTGTCCGCGTTACTCGATGACATCAAGCAGCAGAGAAATATTGAGAATGTACTGAGCGCTTATGTCGGTGCGTTACGGACACAAAATATGCTCGGGGCTCCTCTTTCATCAGCTCTGACGGTCGAGTACCTGGAGTCCGGTCAAATACGCTTGGACGGACAGCGTTGGCGCTGGGAGAAGGGTGGATGGCAACCGGTCGCACAAACTGCCAGCTACCGTTTGCTAGCCGATATCAATGAGTTAGATTCTGAGGTCATCAATGGAAAAACGCTGATCGAACGTCTGCCCTCAGAGAAAGTTCTAGCGCTGGATATCTGGCCTTCCTATCAGCGGGACCCTGCACAGAATTTACTGGCTGAGAGTTCTGAAGTATCGAATATCAATTAATAGCCTAAGTAATAGAAAGGAAATTTAATTTATGCTCAGCTTAAACCTAGATAAGAAAATACTTGCGAAACAAATTTCGCTAATATCGGCAAGTCTGCTATATGCTTCCGGAGCCTATTCTGCGGTTGAAAATACAGATAAGGAGAGTTCTTCCGACCGTGAGATGGAGGTCGTCGAAGTTACTGCTCGGCTTACTAAAGAGAGAGCCAAGGATGTTCCCTTCAGCCTAAGCGTTGTTGACGAAGAGGATTTGAAAAACCGATTGCTGCTCAATTTTGAAGATGCATTGCGCAGTGCACCTGGAGTAGATGTTTACTCTTCCAGTGGTGCGGTGGATGCAAATATCCGTATTCGCGGGGTTGGTTCACTGACTCAGGTAAATAAGGATGATGGCTCCGTTGTAGTGAACCTTGATGGCGTATCTATGCCTGCGGGAAATGTGTCACTTGGGACTCTGGATATCGAAAGATTGGAAATATTAAAGGGTCCTCAAGGGACCTTATTCGGGCGCAACAGTGAAGCTGGCGCTATTAATATTACCACTAACAAGCCAACCGAAGAGTTTGAAGCTTACGGACGTGTAGAGCTCGGAGAGGATAACCAGAGTTTATATCAAACTGTTATCAGCGGCCCATTCTCTGAATCACTCCGTGGCCGAGTAGCCATCCGACATATCAGTGAGGACCATTGGGTTGAGAATACGACTAACGGCGATCCAATGACTGAACCCAAAGACCTGGCTTTCAGAGGTAGTCTGGAATGGGATTTGGGTGCGAAAACATCAGCCTTATTTATTGCTGAGAAGCAACAACAGGAAGGCTTTCTGAACCTTCAGTTATTACAACCTTTCGGTGATGACCCTGGCAGTGAACACACACCAGGAGCTTTTGACGATAATGAAAAAACCGTTGAGCGATTTTCCACTGAAATCAATCACCAATGGGCTAATACTCAACTGACTTCTATCACTGCATTGGTCAACACGGATTTTAGTTACCTAACCGGTTTTGACCCGGAGACTATGACAGCTTTCTTTGGCTTCCCAATGGAGTATCTTCGCGGCGATAGCCAGGATGAGCAGACGATCAGCCAGGATTTACGCTTGTCCTCGCTATCTGATGCATCGACTTTCTGGGTGATTGGAATCAACTTACACGATACTGAGAGAAGCTTTGACTCTGTTAATCTGGTCTCTTACGCCAACCAATACCGGGATTATGAAACTGATAGCCAGGCTATTTATGGTGAGACCACGCTTCCTATAACTGAAGCCATTAAATTTACAGCAGGATTACGTTACACCCAAGAGAGTAAGGACTACGCCGGTGAATACGCCAGCTATGGTATGGATGGCAATTACTACATCTCGCAAGACCAGAGAGATTTGGATGATAACTATGCAACCGGGCGATTGGCTTTCAGCTACTCTCTGAGTGAGTCCACTAACCTATACACAATGGTCGCACGAGGCCATAAGTCCGGTGGCTTCAATGACTTTGCTACTCAATCAGCTGATAGCTTGGCATACCGGCCGGCAACAGTTGACAGCATTGAAGTCGGTATCAAGAGTGAAGCAGATAGTTTGAATGTAAGCGGTGCGATATTCTTTAACGTAGTGGAAGATGACCATTTGCTCGGTTTTGATCTTGTTACTGCTTCATCAGCTGCGGTGAATGCGGATACGGAGACCTTTGGTGCAGAGATTGAAGCCGATTGGTTTATTACTGAGAGATTTAGTATTGCCGGGGGCTTGAGCTTCCTTGATACAGAAATTACCAAAGATGTTTACGGCGTTTCCGGTGGTGATGTTATGGCGGGTAATGAAGTGCCCGATGTACCCAGCTGGAGTGCTAACCTGGCATTAAATTACTATCAGCCACTATCAGACTTTATGGGATTAAATGCTCCGGCTCTCAATACCAATTTGACTGTTCGCCACGTGGATGAGCGCCCGGCAGATGCGCAAAATCATTTTAACCTGGATGCTTACAGTAAGGTAGATTTACGTGTTGCACTGCAAACGGACTCTATGGAGCTCTACCTGTTTGCTGATAACCTGCTGGATGAGCAGTATCAGTTATATGGTTACACCAATGCGACATATGCGCCTGATGTCAGAATAGGGGCGCCGGCAAAAGGACGTCGTGCGGGAGTTGGGGTTCTATACCGTCTGTAATGAGGTTTCGACAGTTTAGTTAACGACTGTTTTATCTATCTTGATGGTGAGTGGATCAATCTCTGTAGAGATTGATCCACTAAATAGCTCAGAGGCTCCTTAGCTTGTTGGGTTGATTGTACTCCCATGCAATAGAGTCGGGTCCAAATTTTCTCTCAGACCACTAACCTCTATACCCGTAACTTTGGTTGTAGGCCCGGGTTTGATATTAAATATGGAATCTTGATCGGTTAAACGTCGCACAGACTGCCAGTCCTGCTCACTGACTTCCATATGCACTTTACTCAGGCCAGTAGCACCATTTTTATGATTTGTTTTTTGGGGGTATTGAGGTGGGTTGTACGGACTCACTAAAAATGGCAGTCGCTCAGAGCGAGGATAAACAAAGCGAAAACTGGTTTTTTGTCCGTTTGGTTTGGTGCGTCGCCAGGGAATTGCTCGCCCAGTTTGAACCCCTTCACGGTTCATTACTGAAAGATCATTATCAAAATCGTCACTGACTAAGGCAACATCACAAAAACCTTCCCCCTCTTGCGACCAACGTATCATTCTACGTCCCGCGCCCCGGCCAGCAAAGACATCAATCAGCCATTTGAAATAGCGAGCATTAGATGGAGATGTCAACAACTCAATAATTGCCCCTTCACTGAACCAAATGTGCGCATGCTGGGCATTTTTTTCTTTTGTGGCGTAATCCACGGTAAAACCAAGCTGGCGAAAATCCTGTACAGCTTGATGAATATCCTTAACCCAGAGTAAAACATGGCTACAGCGTGTTTTCATAATAGTGCCTAGTTGTGTGGATTAGTTTAGGGGTAATATTACAATCAAGGGAATCCTAATTTAAGGGTTGGGTCATCATTTTCTGGTAATTAATAATAAAAATAATTTATCGTGCATTCTTATTGTTAGGTAACTGATGCCAGTTGTGGAATATGCATAATATTTCTAAGTGACTTGACGATAAAAGGGTTTTACTTAATCGGTACTCCAGAGAGGGCTAAGATTTAATATTCAAGTGTGAAATGAAATGCCGAAACAAGGTGGTCGCATTGTTAGCCTCACAGAAAAAATAGCGAATCTAGATCATAATATGCTCCCCCATTTCTACTGTGCGGTTTGCCGGTATTCGGAAGTATGCTATCGCACTACTTGAGTTACGTACCATGGCTGAAAATAGTCTTTCCCGCCAGGGAGGCATATTACTGTAACCATGTTTTACTGGGATTATATTTGTTCTACAAAGGAAGAAGGATGCTTTACTTGGATCGATATCCAATAAATGGGTATTGTATAATCGCCGTAGGGCTCGCTCAACATCCGGATGCTCCATATATCCATACCGAAGAATTAAGCGGTAGCACCCCTCCCTCAGCTTGCTAATGATAAACCGGTTCCGTGGTGCAACAAGGGGTGTGTTGGCAACTGTTACGATGAGAAATAATAATTTTTCGTGAAGGACCTTATTGTGCTTAAGATTGTAAATTAGGGCATGGGGAGTATAAATTTTGTTCGTGGTCACAAATACTGCTGTACCAGGAACACGGGTTGGTGGATCTTTAAATAGGGAAGTTAAAAATGGCTCGAGTTCATAGTCTTTGCTTTTTTGATAGCGCTCTATAGCCTTTTTGCCTTCCCGCCATGTCGTCATCAGTAGCCCAATTACGGCTCCTAAGGTAATTGAAAACCATCCGCCATGGCTGATTTTGGCAATATTGGAGGTGAAGAAAGATAGATCAATGAGGATAAAGAAAATTGCACCAAGGATACAGATAGGCAGGCTGTACTTCAGGTGGTGTCGATAGACAATGGCCGCAATACAGGTTGTAGTCAGCATTGTACCACTGACAGAGACACCATAGGCTCCTGCCAGGTTAGTCGAAGATCCAAACCCCAGAACCACAATAATTACCAGAGCCATCAATATAAAATTTACGCCGGGTATATAAAATTGGCCAGCAAGATCCGAGGATGTATAACGTATTGCCAAGCGAGGCAGAAAGCCAAGTTGGATTGCCTGCTTGGTAAGAGAAAATGTACCGGAAATACAAGCTTGTGATGCGATACATGTGGCTGCAGTGGCTAAGGCGATCATCGGGAAAAGCGCCCAGGCCGGGTACATACGAAAGAATGGGTTGTCGGAAGAAGAGGGGTCTACCATCAGAAGGGCGCCTTGCCCCATATAGTTCAGTGTCAGGGCCGGGAAGACCAGCCCTAGCCACGCGATACGTACTGGGGTGCGACCAAAGTGCCCCATATCGGTGTAGAGTGCCTCACCACCGGTGAATACCAGCAGTACAGCTCCAAGAATCCAAAATGAGGCTACACCGTGCCCGGTAAGGAATTTGAAAGCATGGATTGGGTTTAATGCATGAATTATTTCGGGTTTTTGCACGACCCAGGTGATACCGATAGTTAATAAAGACAGAAACCAAAGAGCGGTAATGGGGCCAAATAGTTTTCCGACGGTCTCTGTTCCAAATCGCTGTAGAAAGAAGAGTCCCAGTAGAATTCCAATCGCAATAGGTAATACCATCGGCTTAAAAATATCCCCACCAATCTCAAGGCCCTCTATTGCAGAAAGGACGGAGATCGCTGGAGTTAAAACGGCGTCACCAAAGAATAGTGCAGCGCCACAAAGGCCAGCCAAAATAACGAACTTCCGTAGATACCTCCGATCTTGTATTGAGGAAAGAGCAAGCGTCAAAAGCGCCATAATCCCGCCTTCACCACGATTGTCCAGGCGCATCACCAGGATGACGTACTTGACAGTGACAATAATCACTAGAGCCCAAAAAACTGCCGAAACGCCTCCAATGATATTCTCATGGGTAAGTGGAATACCATGTCTTTGGTGGAAGATCAGCTTAAAGGCATAAAGAGGGCTAGTGCCAATATCACCGAAAACTACGCCAAGAGCAGCAAGGGAAAGCACCCAGTGCTTTTTTACGCCTTCCGAGCGTTTTTTCATTTGCAACTCTTACAATCCGGTGTCATACAGAGGCAGGGATCAACAATGTATTGATGGAAAGGACTCCCGTTATTAATAGTTCATTCCTTTGCCCTGATGTTAGCAACCATGTAGACCGAGCGGCCTGGTCCGCTACTGGGATCCTAAGAAGATGATTATTTTGAAGCCAATTTAATTTGGAAATTTTCGTCGCTCACTGGCAGTTCTGATTTAGAAAAATACTGGCAGTCATGTTGTAGGTCAGGAGCATCTGGTGCCCCACATCCTTTGGCGTCATCCAAGTAAGTGCTGGCAAAAGTGCCAGCGATCATAGGAGCCGTATCAATGAAAGCATCCGATCTATTTATTCATGCCCTGGAGGCTGAAGGCGTCGAATATATTTTCGGTATCCCCGGGGAGGAGAACCTGGATGTACTCGAGTCTTTACGTGGCTCCAAGATCAAGCTGGTTCTAACCCGTCACGAGCAGGGTGCCGGATTTATGGCTGCTACATATGGTCGTCTGACCGGTAGATCGGGCGTGTGTTTGGCGACTTTAGGGCCAGGCGCTACAAACTTGGTGACGGCAGCGGCCTATGCCCAGTTGGGTGGCATGCCAATGGTACTTGTCACTGGCCAAAAACCCATTAAGAGTTCCAAGCAAGGCCAATTCCAGATTATCAATATCGTGGATATGATGCGTCCGCTCACCAAGTACACCAAAACGATCGTTGGTGGGGACTATGTGCCATCTTATGTCAGGGAGGCATTCAGGCGTTCAGAAGAAGAGCGTCCAGGAGCAACACACCTTGAAATTCCTGAAGATATAGCTCGTGAGCACTCCACAATGCCAGTGCTGGAAGCAAGCTATACCCGCAGGCCCATCGCTGAAGAGAAAGCTATACGCCATGCTGCAGAAGCTATCTCAGGATCACGCAAGCCGTTATTGTTAATTGGTGCCGGTGCAAATCGAAAGCTCACGGCAAAGATGTTGCGTAAGTTCGTCGATAAGCTGGGGATTCCTGCGGTAACAACACAAATGGGTAAGGGGGTCATTGATGAATCCGGCCCACACTTTATTGGTAATACGGCGTTATCTGATGGAGATTTTGTACATCGGGCGATTGAGCAGGCAGACTTGATTATCAACGTAGGTCACGATGTAGTAGAAAAACCGCCATTCTTTATGCGTCCTGGGGGAGCGGAAGTTGTACATATCAACTTCAACTCTGCCCAGGTAGATCCGGTTTACTTCCCCCAAATCGAGGTTATAGGGGACATTGCCAACAGCCTTTGGCAATTAACTGAGCATCTGAAGCCACAGGAACACTGGAGCTTTACCGATGCCCACCGTATTCGCGCTGCATTGTTAAAGCAGATTGATGAAGCTTCCAAGATTGACACCTTCCCAATCCGCCCGCAGCGATTGGTCAGGGATGTGCGGGAAGTAATGCCAGAGAAGGGCATCATTGCCCTTGATAATGGCATGTTCAAAATCTGGTTTGCTCGTAATTACCCAGCACGATGCCCAAACACGGTACTTCTGGATAATGCGCTGGCCACTATGGGGGCTGGGTTGCCCTCGGCTATGGCAGCCAAACTGGTTAACCCTGATCGTCGTGTAGTCGCAATTTGTGGTGACGGTGGCTTTATGATGAACTCCCAGGAAATAGAGACGGCAGTTCGTTTAAAGATGGACCTGATCGTACTGATTTTGCGGGATGACGCCTACGGAATGATCAAGTGGAAGCAGGCTATGATGGAGTTCAGCGATTTCGGTCTGGACTTTGGCAACCCGGATTTTGTTGCCTATGCGCACTCCTATGGTGCTCATGGTCATCGTATCGAGGCAACAGGAGAACTAAAACCAATGATCGAGAAGTGCTGTAAAGAGGGTGGGGTACATCTGATTGATGTTCCTATGGACTACAGCCATAACGATCGCATCCTCAACCATGAGATTCGTGAGTTATCCAGCAAGCTGTAATATGGGGGCGCCAGGAGGGGCTAGTTGACTTTTAGCCTCTTCTTACACTCTTATACCGCTTTTGCGTTCTATCTATTGGTCTTTTTCCTGTTATTCCTACCCCATTTTTTTGATCAAGATTAAAAGTGGGTGTCTACTGATTGCTGGAGCTTTGCCATCGGCTCGATATGAGAGAAGTTATAGTGGGAAAGTAATCACCTTCAAAAAACCAAGTGTCAAGTTTCCGAGAATTATGATAGAAGAAACTCCTTAGGGTGATGAAATCGAGCGATCAGTAATAAAGTTATGAAAATTGTTTCCATCAATGTTTCCAAGAAGAGGGTTGTTGAATACAAAGGTGAGCCGGTCACCACCGGTATTTTTAAGAAACCGGTGAAAGGTAAAGTGCTTGTTAGTAAAGGCAATCTGGAAGGGGATGAACAGGCCGACCTAAAGCATCACGGCGGCGTTGATATGGCCGTTTATGCATTTGCCAGTAACCACTATGAATATTGGAAAGGAATTCTGGACAGAAGCGAATTACCTTATGGAGCTTTCGGTGAAAATTTAACGGTGACCGGGCTTATCGAAGAAAAGATTTTTATTGGTGACCGGTTTCGTGTGGGGGATTGCCTTCTGGAGGTGAGCCAGCCAAGAATCCCTTGCTTTAAGCTCAATATGGCATTAGACAGTGATAAGGCCGTTAAACTATTCAAAGAGTACTTCAACACAGGTGTATACTTCAGGGTACTTAAAGAAGGCTATATCGGGCAGGGAGATGAACTCAGGAAAGTAAAGGAGTTAACAGGCTCTATTAGCGTAAAGTCTGTGTTTAGGGCTCTATTTGACAAAGAGTATACGCGTAGTAAGCAGATTCTTGAAACTGCTTATCAATTACAATCCCTTTCTCAGGAGTGGCGAGAAAAAGCGAAAAAACGTTTAAAGCGGGTTAGTTAGCCCAATGCCCAGATTTTTTTAAATAATCCTCTTGTAAAATATCCTGGACCGGCAGCCGCTTTGCAGCAGTATTTTTACTTGCTTTACCAGGAGACTTGCTTATCTAACTGTTGCAGGTTTTCCTTTCCTATATCGCATCATTAGTTGCAATTTTTTAAATAAGTTCCCTGGGTAATATGGCTAATTAGGCTTGAGGTATGGCCAAGTGGATCGTGAAAGATTGTAAAGGGATCTTTCCACAGCAGTAGGAACCGTGTAACTTTTTTCATATCGACATAAAAAATAAATAGAAAATTATTACAGTTAGGCTGTGTGAAGAAGGTGTTGTAAATGGTTGAGCTGGTAATATTTAGTTCAATGATCAATCAGAAATTTAGCCTAAAGCCCTTTTGCCTATATATTCCTTATTTTCACTGCAGAGTTATTCCAGCTTGCTTGATTAAAAGATAAAACTATGGCGCAAGAACAGTAGATTTCACTTAATAATGGTGTTTGTATCACTTTGTGCGATACGTCATTCGTGATTTTTAATTAATTATTACCCTTTAGTTTGTGGATTTGGGTTTAGAGGAGGTGTTTCTAAAAATTAGGAAATTTATGACCAAATTTGAAAGACATTAAATTGAATTGAAAGTTAATTTCCAGATATTTAATAAAGATATAAAGGTAAGATTCTGTGAGTAGTCCAGTTAAAAATTCCAAAATACAGCCCCAAACCGATATTTCAGTCTGCAGTTTGATCGCACAGCAAATGCTGGAGGCCCCTGATCGATTAGCCATTATCGATGGGAGAGCCAGTGTGAGTTTTAAGCGTCTGCTTCAACGGGCCAGTGCGATCTCAGCTGAACTTGAGATTCGTGGTATTAAGCCCGGATCTTTGGTCGGGGTTTGCATGAGCCGCTCCTGGGAGCTTGTGGCAACTTTAATTGGCGTAATGCGAGCGGGGTGTGCCTATGTACCTTTAGACCCCGCTTACCCTCAAGGTCGCATTCGTTACATGCTGGAACACTCACGTGCTTTGGCGGCTATCGTGGATAACGATAGCTCTGCTGACCTATGTCGCGAAGTGGGTGAGTTAATCTGGCTCGACAAAGTGAGCGACCAAGGGGAGGAGATTTTAGATAGTCATGCCAGGCCATCAGCAAATGACTTGGCCTATGTTATCTATACCTCTGGTTCTACTGGCAAACCAAAAGGTGTTGCAGTTGAGCATCGGTGTATTGTGGCAATGTGTCACTCTATGGGTGAGTTGTTCAGTGAGAAGGAACTCCAGGGAGTATTCGCAGGGGCCTCAGTCTGTTTCGATACTTCTGTAATGGAAATATTTGGCACCTTGTCACTCGGGGGCACGGTAATACTGGGTAAGAATATACTTGATTTGCCAAACCATCCGGCAGCGGATCAAGTAAGAACCTGTGTATCTGTGGCATCGGCAATGCAGACATTACTAGCCACTGAAAAGTTACCCGAGGGGCTTCAGTGCCTGGTATTTGGTGGTGAGGCGTTAAAGCGATCCCTGGTTGAACAGGTTTATTCATTGAAACCTGGGCTGCGGGTGTTCAATGCCTATGGCCCTACTGAGGATACGGTTTACTCAACAATTACCGAAGTTGAACCAGGCATCAAGGCGATTACGATTGGAAAATCAGTGCCAGGTTCCCGTGCGTATATTTTGAATGAGTCCATGCAACCGGTTTCTTCGGGTGAAGCCGGTGAGTTGTATCTGGCTGGAAGCAAACTGGCAAGAGGGTACTTATATGATGAAATTCTCACTAAGGAGCGTTTTATCGAGAGGGAATCTAGTGACCTTATCCCGGATCGCCGCTTGTACAGAACGGGAGACCTGTGTCAGTGGACGGAAAATGGTGAGATAGAATTTCTTGGTAGAGTTGATCAGCAGGTTAAGGTCAGGGGGTTCCGTATTGAGCTTGAGGAGATAGAGTCGACGCTTGAGACTATGCCGGGTATTGAATCTGCTGCAGCGGCCGCCGTAGATGGTGGCATTGGTCAGAAAATGCTTGCAGTCTACATTGTAAGCCGGGACAAGACGATAACAGATACAGCCGTTAAAGATTTCCTGGCGCAGCGGCTTCCGAAATATATGATCCCCCAAATCGTGAGGCACTTAGAAGCATTACCTGTGTTACCCAACGATAAGCTCGATCGCAAAAAGCTGATGAAACTAGAGGAGAGCTATGCTGGGTTGGGATCAAGTGTTGATACTGAGAACAGTACCAGTGACTTGATGCAACGCCTGATCGGTTCCAGCTCAGAACAGCAAGCAATTTTACTGTCGATTATTCAAAGAGAGGTGGCCGTACTCCTTAATTTTGCAGATCCAGAAGAAGTATTACCGGAACAATCTTTTTCTGGCCTCGGTCTCGACTCTCTCACAACCTTGGAATTGGCTCGGCGTTTGAGCAATAACCTGGGCCGTTCGGTTGCTTCCCAGGCGATTATGACTTACGCAACCCCAAATGCCCTGGCAAACCACATCCTTGGTGGTTTGAGTGATAATTCAGCTAAGGATTCGAATGAAAAAGTGAATCGTGCAGCATCGGATTCACTTGCCAGCTTCCAATCGCATATACAGTCTAGCCATCCGACTTTCCAGGCTGCAAAAGCACCGTCCTGGTCTGCACTGGATAAGAGTAAGCTGGTGCAAGAAGTCATGTATATGGTGAACGACCAGCGCCGAAACCCTTACAGTAAAGTGCTGCGCACAGGTAGTGCTACTCGGGGCACAGTGAGTGATGTTTACAATGATGAAGAGCAGGAAGCAATAATCTGGACAACCAATCTATATCTTGGTCTGAACCGGGATAAGGAAGTTATGGAGGAAGCCGCTTCCGCGGTAGCGAAGTTTGGCACTGGGATGGGTACTTCTGCCGCTGCGTCAGGTCTCACAGATCTCCACCTGGAGTTCGAGACTGAGTTTGCAGAGCTGGTAGGAAAACCGAGTGCATGCTTGTTCCCTACAGGGTATACCGCCAATGTTGGAGTGGTTGCAGGTCTTCTTGGTGAAGACGATGTGGTGGTTATAGACCAGCTTTGCCATGCATCTATTGTTGATGGTGCCCGTCTCTGTGGCGCAACAATCCGGACATTCAAGCATAATGATGCCGCCGACCTGGAGTCTGTGCTTGAGTCAGAAGTATCCCCATACCGTACAGTCCTCGTTGTTTTGGAAGGCGTATACAGCATGGGGGAGGGCGCCGCACCGGTAGCCAAAATTGTTCGTACAGCAAAGAAATATGATGCGCTCGTTTTGGTGGATGAGGCGCATTCCTTCGGATTCTATGGTGAACGTGGAGCGGGCATTTGTGCCGCGCAGGGAGTTACCGACCAGGTGGATTTCATTATGACGACGCTCAGTAAGGCGCTGGGCAGTCTTGGTGGCGTTATTGCCGCGAAGGAAGAGTATGTAGATCTTTTGAGGTCATCATCAAGAGCTTATATTTTCCAGGCTTCGATCAGCCCTGCAGATATTGCCGCGGCACTGACGGCTTTGCGGAGGCTTAGCACCGATGATGGCTTACGGGAGCGGCTCTGGGATACGACACGCTATATGCGGCAGCGGTTCGAACAAGCCGGCTATGATCTGGGGACAGGAGATGGGCCTATTGTTACGCCGCACTTTAGTAACAAAGATAAGCTGTTTGCAATAGTGCAGGAGTTATATAAACGCGGTGTCCAGACATCGGCGGTTACCTATCCCATAGTGGAGAGTGGGCGTGGCCGGCTCAGGCTTATTTGCTCAGCAGCCCATACGAAAGGGGATGTGGACAAGACCGTTGAAGCCCTGATTGAGGCGGAGCGGGAAGTTGATAACTTATTGGTTGCCACAAAAGAAAAAGCTATGGACCCGAGCATAGCGCAGTCCGAAGTGGAAGATTGGGCGAATAATTTCTCCAGCTATCTTAAACGATCATTAGCAGGAGGCTCAGCCCCAACTCCAAACCTGGCTATGTCTGTAAGTGTCACTGACCAGTCTGAGCCGGTAAGGATTTTGTACTACGACGGAAATGTAACCTTAAGTGATCATAAAATATCCGGTCTGCCTTCCTGCTCAATGCTCCTAAAAAGTAGCGATGCAGTTTCCGCCTTGCACTCCTCCGATGTACAAGGGTTACTGAAAAGCATCTGTGCAGGGAGTTGTATTTTAAATGGTCAGGTGGAGGCATTTATTTGGTTTATCGCGCGCATGGTTGATCTGCGGCGGGGCTCAAACGAGTCAGCAGCTAGCCGGCTGCCTCATGAGCAAGTTGTCTGCTAGTTGAGTCGAAAATTAATCTGGATGATTGGCCCTAGCAAATACTGCAGGGCCTCTTTTGGATGCGTTATTGGCATCCATGCCCCATACGGCTCCAGGTGCAGTTGTAGCTTTGACATCTCACTCTTGAGGAAGCTTTCATGAGACGTAAGTTACTGATTTCTCACTTCTCCACTCTGGCTAAGTTTCGCCAACCCAGCTGAATTAGTAACAGGACCAATATTGCTGCGGCAGCAGTGATAAAAAATGGCAACCGAATATTCAATTCCATCGCTCCCCCACCGACCAGGGAAATCAGACTTGCTACCAGCGTAAAGCCCGCGGTGGCTATTCCCATTACCCAGCCCTGTTCAGTTTCATCGACGCTATTGGCAAATGTCTTCAAGAGGGCGGGGTAGGCGAGCCCAAAGCAGAGATAGGCAAAAAAAATGCTCAAGTAACAAAGCCAAATATGATTACTGAATGCAAAGACTAAAGCGCTGCCTCCCATAACCAAGGCAGATAATTTGATAACCAATGGCTTGCTCCAGCGTGATAAGACTGGCTTAACCATAAACAGGCTGGATATCGCCACAGCAATGCCCATAGTCAGCATGGCCATGCTGGTCACCAGCAAGCCTGCCTGGAACCGGCTACTCAAGTAATTGGCGATAAAGATATAAAAGCTGAGATGTACCAGCATAAAGCAGAGGTAGGCGGGGCAAAGCCTGATTACCCCTGGGCGGTCTTTTAAATGTATGAACTGTGTAAAGAGATCCAGGAATCGCAGCTTGAGCTGCATCGGCGCCTTTCGGCTGTCATGGAAGAAGAGCAAGATTAGGCATAGGGTGATGGCGACAAGCACTAGCGCAAAGTAGAAGGGCAGTTGAATGCTGGCGATATTCCCCAGTAGTTCTCTATCTGCCAACAAGCCAGCCATGATAGGGCCGGCAACCGCGCCGGCACTCATGCCGGCCACTAGAAGACCCAGGTTCCTGGAGGCTTCCAGTTCTGTCTTGCTGGCATCAATCATTGCCGCCTGCGCTATAGGCTGGTTGCCTGCAGTGAATCCGCTGACCACTCGCCCCAGGATCAGGAGCCAGAGGCTGCTGTTAACCAGAGAGAGGATAGTTATTGCATAACCAACAAGAGCACCTATCAGGCATAGCACCATAGCATTCTTGCGCCCAATACTATCGGATAGCTTTGCGATATACACAGAGCCGACAAACCAAGCCAGAAAGAAACTACAGATAACGACGCCATAATATAGATGCCGTGTCGCCTGGGGCGTATCTGTAGGTAAGAACTGGAATTTTGTCGACATAACCAGTTCATTGATAATTGGAAAAAGGAGTCCCTGGCCCATTAGGTCAACAAATACCACAGCCAGCAGGGCTAAGCGGCACATTGAAGACATGATGGGGGCCTCGCTTCTTGTTCGGTTATCAATTCCAATAACTGAATCAAGATAGCAGTTGGGGTGCTTTGACAGGAGTATCTACTGGAGCGGTAGGGCGATTGCTACTTTGCTTTTTTCGGGTGTCGGTATGGTGGAATTACGCTCCCTTGCGTATTTTACTGTCTGGATTATCGATCAGCAGAGTTGTCGCTGGTTTTGGCGGATTTCGATCATCCAGCTTTCGGATACACCAGCGCTTTCAGCGAAGCCCTCCCATTTATTCACGGCTGCTGCTACCTCTTCAACAATATCCATTGGCCGCTTGATGCTGATTGCCCTCCCTACGGCAAGCAAATCTTCTAATTGGAAATTGTCGCGCTTACCATTGATACTCATCTGATGTTGACTGGTCCACGCGCCCCCCGGATTGTGGGCGTAGGTTACATCGAATGCGGGCGACAGAGACCATTCGCCTTCGGGGCCCATCAGGAATGCAATGTTCTTTGTGTGATCATCTTGGTTCCTGGCTAAAACATTGAATACCATTCGGCGATATTGTTGAATCGCTTCATTCTTGGGCAAGTAGAGTTCACGCATAACGCTGAAGGCCTGCTCGTAAGAGTGGGCGCCAGCCATATTGAAATCCAGGTGCGCGATGCCGCAGAGAGATTGCATATGTAGCTTCTTGCCATTCACGCGATCGAAGCGCCGCGTCATGAAATGTGCCCGGCCGTTTTCTTCGAGAAGCTGGCAGTCTGTCATGTTAATACCAGCCTCCAAGGCCATAAGATGGTATGCGTACTCAATCCTCCCGTACCCATCGGTGGCGCCGAGTTCCAGATCCCCGGCACCATCAAATTTCAGCAGCCAGTAGTCGTAATCTTTCGGCGCGGGAACTTGGCCCGAACGTATATCCCCCTCGCTATTCATAGCAATCACCGCTTTTGCTCTGGCGCCTCCAGCGCTGGTACCCACTCTTAATATGTCCAGCAATGCCCCGGATTTCTCGGTATCACTCTTTCCAAGTTGGGCGTTCAGGTCAGTTTGCCTGTGGGTAATGGCTGCAGCTAGTTTTACCAGCTCCTCAATATTGAGATCGACAGAATCCTTAAAGCTGCCATCCACCGCGGGCTGAAATTCCAGCGCTCCCATACCACGGGTACCGGTATAGCAAAGCCGCTCAATGGGGTTAAAGCTTTCCGGAGTCCGCCCCTGCCGAGCGAGCCAGGCATCAATAACGGCATTACCGAATTTGTCGGGCAGACAGTCTGCAAGTAGCCCCGGCAGTCCCTTAAAGGTGTCCCGATTGAGTGTGCGGAACATATAGGGTTCTAATGGAGACTCGATAGGCATGGTAATAGGGGCAATATCCAGCCTGCGCTGTAAAAACTCTGGGGCATATTCAAAAGCACCATACCCGCTGTCGTCCCAATGGACAGCGCCAACTATTTCCCCCCACAGATGCACTACTGCAGTATTTGTTCGATTTACCATTCTGGCTTATCCCTCTTTTTAATGTTTCTTGCCGGGGTCTTGGGGGTGCCTTCATCAGCCCCCTCTTTAAGGGCTTTAGTGGCGCCAGAGGCTCTGGCTCTTTGCCGCTGCTTGCCATGCATAGCAAGTTGCATGGGACTAACAGTTGGAGCTGGGAGGAAAGCTTCCAGTGCATCCAGCCGTCGAAGCACTCTCAGTGCCGCAACCAGGCTGTCGAGCCTGCCGCGACCAGCCTCTAACCCTTTGATGGTGGAGGTAGATAAGCCGGCACGCTCAGCCATATCATCCTGGGTGAGGTTCATCCGCAAGCGGTACTCTCTGAGCCTGTTGCCCAGCGTATAGAGTATCTGTTTATCAGACTGTCCGTGGAAGGCCATTGTAGCTGTTATTCCATCTGTAAGTTACTAATCAGCTGTTTAATAGCTGCTTTTTGATCTATTAACACAAGTTAAAGTTATATGCTATTAGTAGTTAAAAATCCACCTTTTAACTAGCTTAAAATTAAATTATAGGTGGAAAAGCGGCTTTTATTCAGGGTAAAGGTCAATGCCAGGGGTAAAATCGATCTCGATACCTATGTTCATAATTAAAAGTCGGGGCAGCCTCTATCTATGGTTCTCCGAAGATCCTCGTGCAGGTGAAGGTGCTTGGGGCTACTTCAAGCTGTAGATCCTGGAAAGGGCTTTGAGCCTTACGAGATGCGTAAACAATGATGTCAAGGAGCTTAGTCTGTTCGCGCATTGTTCACCTGCAGCAACTCCTTCCTAAGAAGCGTTTAAGCTTAGAGGGTTTAACTATAACCTGACCTGGATGGTACTTGTGCACCGTATGAAAATTCAATCTGGAGTCAGCCAGGCAATATGTATCGATAAATAAATATTTAATTTTTAACTTAGAAGCCAATATTATTCGTGGGTAGGTTATTCATCTGTAGAAGAAAATATTCTTCGAGTATAAAAATTCGAAGTTCCCAAGGCTATGAATAGCTTAGAAGATAATAAATAGATAGTTATTTTTATATATCAACTTGTGAACAATTTGTACTAAGTATGGTGGGTTCCCAGTCAAGTGGAGTTGGTTATAAAAATTTAGGGAAAAGAGTGAGTCTTCGAGTAAGCTTAATAGCCGCCTTGATAGAGACGAAGTAGAAAATATGGATGTGAAAAAAATGAAGTACGTACAGGAATACATTTTTTTAGTTTTGTTTTCCCTGTCATCCACTGTCAGTGCCATTGTTATCCGTGATGATATTGAAGATGAGAATTACCAAGTACCCACCTCAATACTGCCAGCATTGGCCGACTTTCCAGGAGAAGGGCACGGGGTCCTGATTTTTCCTCAGTGGGTTGTTACCGCGGCACATGTGACCTGTTCGAAACACCCTAAGGAGATCAATATTAATAGCCGGCCGCGTAAAATTGCGTCCGTATTCGTTCATTCTGGGCACAAAATGCTACCCGAAGCCCTTATCAAAGAGGCATTAGCTACAGGTGAAGGCATTAAGTTACAGGAATTCCTCGCAATGTCAGATGATATTGCGTTAATCAAGTTGGAAGAGCCAATCAATGATGTGGAGCCAATCCCTCTCTATCGTGGCAATGACGAACTTGGTAAGACTATCCAGTTAATCGGCAAGGGAAGCACGGGTAATGGTAAAGAGGGGCCAAAACCCAATAGCCCACATCGAACTTCTTTGCGTAGAGCCTTCAATGTTATCTCCAGTGTTGATATGCGCTGGATTTCCTACACATTTGATTCGCCAGCATCTGCTGTTTCACTTGAGGGTATGGCTGGCAATGGCGATAGTGGCAGCCCGGTTCTTATCGAGGAAGAACAAGGATGGCAGCTTGCTGGTCTTGTTGCTTGGGTTTCCAGCAACAGGGATTTGCGCACGTATCACGGTGGGCGTTATGGCGATAGAGGAAATAACGTTCGCATCTCTCACTATATAGACTGGATCGATAGTACTATATCTGCCGATGAGCAGGAGCGGAGTTTAGAGTCGGCCGAAGATAAATGATTGGTTCCTATGATAATGGGAAAAGGCCTGACGGTGATCTGAGGTTAGATTTGGAGTAAGTATAATGTATGAGATGTTAGTAGGCCTGGAAGTAAGTAATGATGATATTTACCAAGCGTATCGCGATGCGATGACGCCTATATTAGAAGCGTATGATGGCTCATTTGGATATGATTTCAGGGTGTCAGAGGTGTTGAAGTCTGAAAGCAGTTTGGAGATTAATCGCGTATTTACGATCAGGTTTCCAACTGAAGAGATGATGAGCAAATTCTTCTCCGACCCTGAATACCGAACTATAAAGGAAAAGTACTTCGAGTTATCAGTGCAGAGCACTACGATTATAGCCGGTTATGAGAAGCATATTTAAAAGAGCAAAATAATTAATTTTACCTCGCAACACTTGGTATAGCTCAGTATATTAATGATTAAAGGATTAGCAATATAAGAGAGTTGGTCTTCAATGGATAAATAGACCAGCAAGCTGGAGATGCGGATAACTAGTAATTGTTCTGGTTGGAATAGTGCCATACAATTTTGGTGTTTGTTTAGTAATGTTGTTATTAAGTAAATGATAAATTTGTGAATTAGAGGATGGCCGGAGAGATCATGGAAGCAAATATTCAGTTAATTCAGCCGATAATAGCGCTAGTGATTTGGTCTCTGGTAATGTGGCTATGGATGTACGCTACGAGATTGCCAGCTATTGCCGCTATGAAAATGAAGTTAGATCCCGAGGCACCAGCTGGCACTCAAATGTCGAAACTTCCGCCAAGAGTTCGCTGGAAAGCGGATAATTACAATCATCTACTGGAGCAGCCTACTGTCTTCTATGCCATTGTGCTTTCTCTAACTTTCCTTGATGGAGCTACAGAGGTGAATGTTATTGCTTCTTGGCTGTATGTTGGATTGCGGATACTTCATAGTCTTGTCCAGGTCTTGTGGAATAAGATTGAAATTCGTTTTGTTATTTTCTTTTTATCCAATATTCCGTTATTCATTTTAGCTTTCAGCGCGGCAAAAATAGCATTCTAAAGGGAAAAGAAAAATAGGTGATTTGAACAACCCTTTTACTAAAGCCGTTTGCCGCTTCCGTTAGGTCATTATTTTTTCTGGTTGTATATAAAATGATCTATTTGGGTTGTGCTTACACTTTGGATAAACCATTTTAACCAATGAAGTGGTAAATAGTGTCAAAGGATATACTTAATTGAATTTTTCCGGTTAACTGTGGTGCTAAATATATACAGGTAAATTATATGATCGATGATAATGCAATTTCAGTCGGTGGTTGTTTATGTGGAGCTGTACGATACGAGGTGAAAGGGCCGCTGCGAAACGTAGTAAACTGTCATTGTAATATGTGTCAAAAGCTACATGGAAACTTTGGTCCCCACACAAAAGCTCGCAAAGTTAATATTAAGATAACAAAAGATGACGGGTTAGCTTGGTATAAAACATCAGACATTGCTCGCAGGGGGTTTTGCCGGGAGTGTGGCTCAGGGCTTTTTTGGGAGCCGTATGAGCTTGATGCAACTGGAATTATTGCTGGATCACTGGATGGCCCGACCGGGTTGAAAACCATGGGGCATATATTTGTCAGCGAAAAGTCTGATTTTTACGATATTGAGGATAAACATCCTCAGTTTCAACAGTCATCAAATGGCCAATTAGTTAACGACTATAAGTAGGCAGATATTGTAACTATGAATGATGTGGTTTAGTACTTTTACCGCACTACAAACTTTGTAGGATTATGCAAGGAAGCATTGGACTCCATAGAATACTTAATAGCAAACCTAATATAAGGGAGCTGCTACTATGACGACAGTAATTGATGTATGGGCTCAGCATCCAACAAAGCGTTTTCTTTCTGAGCCCTTTTTAGATACATTGAAGAGGTGGACACGACAAGACTTTGAAGAGTTGCCTCTGGAGTGGACATTGCTGGCGATGGAATCAGCGAATGTCTCCAAGGCGCTTATCTCTGCTTGGTATGGTCCTAGCGGAGCATTGATTAGTAATGAAGAAGTTCTTGCAATAACCTCGACTCACCCAGACAAATTTTCTGGGCTTGCCTCAGTTGATTTGAGAAACCCCATAGAGGCAGTTCAAGAGTTACGTAAATATGTCTGTGAGCATGACTTTAAGGGCTTGCGCATCGTGCAGTGGCTGTGGGAGCTTCCATGTACGCATCCCCTTTATTATCCACTGTATGCCGCTTGCGTTGAGCTGGATGTACCTGTTTGTTTGCAAGTTGGGCTCGCAGGCCCCTTACGCAGTTCTGAATCCGGTCGCCCTATTCATATCGAAAGAGTAGCGCTTGACTTCCCAGATTTGAAGATAGTTTGTGGTCATATAGGTTATCCTTGGCATAACGAGATGATCGCTTTCGCCACCAAGTTTCCAAATGTGTATATAGATACTTCTGCATATAAACCTAAGCGATACCCCAAAGAGTTGGTTTCATTTATGAAGGCCCATGGCAAGAATAAAGTGATGTTTGGCACTAACTACCCGATGCTGACACCGGAAGCCTGCATGAAAGAGATGCATCTGTTGGAGCTAGATGAAGAGGTATCGGAGTTTTTTTTGTATAAGAATGCTGAGAGAGTTTTTAAGCTTTAGTCTGTCCGCTCTAATGACGTCGGCTTTTCAAGACTTCACCTGGCGGTAGCCTGCCTGGTTAGCGAGTCCCAACAGATGAAGCCATTGTAAGCAATCGTATAGTTTAGAATGCAAAAGTGATTTTATACTTTACTTTTATTTTCTATATATCACTATGCGGACCAAACACTTCATAAAATATCCTACCGGAATCAACTCCTAGTTCCATAAGTTGTTCCTTAATATTCTTCATGAAACCTGTTGGGCCGCATAAATAGAAATCGCCCTGGGTAATGGGCAGCTGTTCCCGGATAAAATCCAGATGCATAAGTCCGGAAAAGCTGTCTCCTTTAGCGCCTGAAGCATACCAGTAGTAGTGTTTTATGTTTGAATTGACTGAAGATAGTTCCGCAAGTCGTTCCTTGAACGAGTGTTGCTCTTCTTTCTCGCAGGCATGCAAGAACGTAATTTTCCTGCCTGGCTCTTTTTCATGTATGGATTCCAGCATGGAGAACAAAGGAGTTAGGCCAACACCTGCAGAAATCAATACAATTGGCTTTATTGAATCTTTTAGAAAAAATGCGCCGCTTGGTGGGTAGGCCTCCAGGATATCCCCAACCTCCACAGTTTCATGTAAGTAAGAGGAGACAATACCATCTCTAGGCTGGCTTTCTCTTTTTACGCTGATTCTATAGGTTGCACTATTGGGTTTATCGGAGAGTGAATATTGACGGATCTCAAGGTATTCATGTTTTGGAGGTTTTACCCGAATTCCCAGGTATTGGCCAGGTTGATAATCAATTACACCATTTCCATCCTCTGGTCTTAAGAGAAAGCTGGTAACCAGCTCAGACTCTACGGTTTTATCCTCTACAATAAACTGCCTGGGGCCATGCCAGCCTCCGAAGGTATTTCTTGAGAAGTCATAGAGTTCATATTCTCGCTCTATTAATAACTTCGCAAATAGGTTATAAGCTCTTTGCCAAGCATCAATAACTTCTGAGGTGAATGTATCCGGCATAACCTCCACGAGAGTGGCAAGCAGATGGTCTCCTACGATTTCGTATTGCTCAGGCTGAATAAAATAGCTGGTATGCTTTTGAGCAACCCTCTCAATTAACGGATCCAGGACTGGGAGGTTGTCAATATTCCTTGAGAAAGTTGATATGGCACTGAAGAGGGCAAATGGCTGTTTACCACTTTCCTGATTGCTCATATTGAATATATTTTTTAACTCAGGATTGCAGGAGAACATTCTATTGTAGAAATACTTTGTGATATCTACGCCTGCACTATCGAGTACTGGACTTGTGGCTTTAACAATTTTGATTTCTCTAGATGTCAACATGATTTGCTCCTATATACATCTAACGGAAAATTTATCGTGGACAATCCGAAACAGAGGCATTAGTCCAATGCCTGTAAAAATTGCTGATAGTTGCGTTCAGCCAATAAGTGAGAAAGCGGCTACTTATTTCACCTCTAAAGAGAGGCTATATTGTGCGACGCAGCGGCTTATGTATCCGATTTTTATTAGTGTCGCGCTGATCACCATAAAGATATGGCCAGCGACTTGTGCCGGAAGGGAGAAATAGTGGGACATGGGGTAGCAGATAACGACAGTTACTATCAAAAAAGGAACTGACAGTAGAAGGGTCAGATTGCCAGCTTTGAGCAGAAGTTCGAAGCGTCTGCGCAGGACAGGGTTTTCAGTGTCGAGCATTTTTAACCTCTATGGCAATTTTGGTTTCGCTATATAACTAGCAAGCCCCATGCCAAAAATAAAAATGCTTATAAATCAATAAGTTGAAGATTTTTTTCGGTTTTAACATGTCATTATGACTTGATAACTTTATGTGTCATAATGACCTCAATAGATCATATGGACCTATGCATGTATGACAGATATCAACGCCAATCTCCTGTTGGAAGTAGCATTGGATCTGGCTAATAGCCTGAACAACAGCGACCGCTTTGAACGCCTGCTCTCTACTATCCGCAAAGCCATCAAGTGTGATGCCGTGGCCCTATTGGGGTTAAATGAGAATGTACTTACCCCCCTGGCGGTACAAGGGCTTGCCAGAAGAACGCTTGGCCGCCGTTTTGTAGTCAATGAACATCCGCGCCTTGCCCAGATCTGTGCCTCAGAAAATCCAGTTCGCTTCCCATCAGATTGTGATTTGCCAGACCCTTTTGATGGCTTACTACTGGATAGGGAAGGGGACTTGCCGGTGCACTCTTGCATGGGTTTGCCCCTGTATTCTGATAACCACTTGGTGGGCTTGCTAACTCTCGATAGCATGGCTTCAGATGCTTATGGCCAAATTAGTGACAGAACCCTTGAGTTGATAGCAGCCCTTTCTGCAGCAACACTAAAAACAGCTTTGGAGTTAAAAGAGCTTTCCCTTTCTGCAGAACATGCAGAACAGTTGGTAAAAGAACTGACACAGGAGGCTTTTCTACGAGATGGTGGGGAGCTCATTGGAGAGAGCCAAGTCATGAAAGCCCTGCGCAGTGATATTGAGCTGGTAGCAGGTTCTGACTACAACGTCCTGATCCTTGGAGAGACAGGTGTCGGCAAGGAGTTAGTGGCTCGCACTGTACATAGGCTCTCTTCTCGCAGGGAAAAACCACTTGTTTACCTCAATTGCGCATCCTTAACGGAGACTCTGGCTGAGGCAGAGCTTTTTGGACATGCAAAGGGCGCTTTCACGGGGGCGGATCGCGAGCGGCCAGGTAAATTCCTTCTGGCGAACGGTGGAACTATTTTCCTTGATGAGGTGGGCGAGCTACCTTTAGCTGTACAGAGTAAATTGCTGAGGGTGCTGCAAAGCGGTGAAATCCAGCCGGTTGGTAAAGATACAGTCCAGCATGTCGATGTCAGGATAGTTGCCGCAACAAACCGGGAGCTGTTGAAGGAAATAGAAGACGGAGGTTTCAGGGCCGACTTGTATCACCGTCTTTCTGTATATCCACTGGAAGTTCCACCCTTATCACAAAGAGAGAATGATGTTCTGTTACTGGCGGATTACTTCCTGGAAAAGTCCCGTAGAAAAGCTGGGCTTTCGTCAACTCAGATTGTCGGCAGAGGCCTCACGTAAATTAAAGCGTTATGGTTGGCCGGGGAATGTAAGGGAGTTGGAGCATATCATTAGTCGTGCAGCCTTGAAGGCCAGAAAGGGCTCCTCTCCGTCAGAGATTGTATCGTTAACCGCTGCGCATATAGAGATTCCTGACGATATCATGGCACAGCCAGAGTTTGAGAAACCGGCTCAACCACCGCTGGAAGTTGTGAATCTCAGGTCTGCGACCGAGGATTATCAGCGCGATCTTATAAAGCATACGCTGACTAACTGTGATGGGAATTGGAGTCGAGCTGCAAAATTGCTTTCTATGGATAGAGGAAATTTGGTTCGTCTTGCAAAACGATTGGGCGTCTATATCAAGAAAGAGGTTGTGGGCGGAAAGTGATGTTATGATTGCGTAATATAAATCTCACTTTTTTACAGTTAAGAGAAAGGCATGAATAAGGATATTACGTTTTCAATGGCTATTGGATTGCTAGCTTTATTAGTTGGCGTGGTGACCTTCATGTATAACTGGCTTATTGTCGGTGGTGGTTGGGAGTATTTGGGAGTCTTCCTATTTCCAGGAAATCTAGTCTTATCTCTGTTCACAGAAGAAATAGATTTTTGGCCAAAGTTTGCTTTACAAATGAGTGGCCAGTTTTCAGTAATTTTTTCTGTTGCTTACTTGGCGAGGCGGGCTTTGAAGGAAGTCGTCAGCTAATAGAGTGCTCATAAGTTCTTTTTAAAGTTGAGTTGTTAGTGCTGCTAATTAAATAACGGTTTGAATTTTAACAGAATCTTTATTGTCTAATAGGATTGGGTGAGAGCAAGTAAGTTACTCACTTTTTGCGAGTGATTATAAATCAATCCTATTCGGCGACACACAATATATCAAATAAGTGCCAGCTAAATCAAAAGATGGAAAGGGGTTGGTCTCTACATCTTTTATTAAGCTAGATGGTATTGTTGGCTTTCAAAAAGCGGGTATTTCTTGAGGAAAGCGTATCTGGGCATGATAAATTAAATATTTTGTGAATTCTTTTAAAGATATACTCCTATACGCTCAAGTTAAAAAGACAATTACATTTTTAATGAGGATGAATGGCTGCAATGCTGTAGAGCTTTTGCTCCGCGAAGAGACGATTAACCCAAGTCATTGTAGTGCACACGCTCGACGCAAATTTGCACCAATTTCCAAGTCTACACAGAACAGGCGGACTGGCCAAGCAGGTTATGTACTTTTATAGGAAACTATATCGGATAGATTCAAAAGCCGGAGGTGATAGCTAACTGCAAAGCAGTGATGTGATTTACGGCAGGAGGAGTCCAGGCCGATTGCGGCTATCAGTAAAACAGGCTAGATGAAAAGTAATCAAAGCTACTACACAAGTCTCCACTCAGTAAAGCCATAGAATACTGCCTAAAGCACTGGAAAGGACTTTATGAGCTTTTGAAGGGTGGCCGCACCGAAATCGAAACCAATTTGACTGAATAAAAAATCAAACCCTTCGTAAGGTATCGAAAAAACTACCTGTAAGTATCTTCACTCGAAGGGGTTGATTCAACTGTACTTACACTTTAGCTATTTTGCAAATAGCCAAGATCTACGGTATTGCTACATATAAGTATTATGTGGAAGTACTTGGAAAGTTCCACGCAATCAGTCTGTAGAGAGCTATGAAACATTACTACCCTGGAATTCTAGCCTAACAAAGTTGGGCTGGGAGAGTCGGATTGATATTTTCTGCTAGCTATATAAACTATTGGCGACCCCCTTTCTTGCTAGGCATCCTTTGAATGTACCCTCAATCTTGTAATTCCTGAACTTCAAATACAATCTTATCCTGCGAGATGGTAAGATTGCTTGCAATACATTGTATAGCCGCACTCAAGTTTGTACGAATTTCACTCATAAGTGATTTCTACTACTTGAGTAACAACTAGTTAAATACAACTAAAATAGAGAACTAAGTATGAACATCAAACTAATGCCAGCTATTACTACTGCTATTTTGCTGGCTGGCTGCTCTGCTACACAAAATACAGAGGATTCAAAGCCTAATGGGAATGATAAAACGGGTAGTTCATGGGGAATTTTAAGTTTAGATAATCTTCCATCTTGGATTCAAGATGAGATGCTGAAAGATAAAATTGTTGATAATAAGTCTTCACTTGAAGTTGAAGGTCTTAATTTCAAAAGAGAAATTTTAGGTAAGGTTGCGGCTTCAAAAAATAGTGATGGAACCTGGTATTACCTAATTGATATTGATACCTCTGTCCCAATTGAGTGTTATATTTTTAATGAATATGATGGCCCAGCAAATTCTCTTTATGGGTTGATTGATAGCAGTTTGGCTCAGGCTGAAGAGCTTAATAATAAATCACTTTCAGCCCGTTTTAACTATGCTGTTGATGTCGGCATTACCGAGAATACACCTTATCTATCACTAGATACCCTTTATTTTCTTGGCGAAAAAAGTGAAGCTGTAGCAGGGTTAATGAAGGGCTTGTCAGCGGAAGTTGATGGGAACCTACAGGTCTGTCTGCATAATCAAATGGGATACCACCAGGCTTTTGTTGATGTTTTTGAATCATTTATAGGCGTATCCACAGTAAACAATCAAAGTGCGGAGTTCTTTGAGTCTGTTCATCAGATGAAGCTTAATGATATATCTGTTGGATATAGCTATGAAAAATATACTACAGATGATGAAGGTGATATCAATATTCAAAGCAGAGCCGCCTTTATTTTCCCAGTTGATGCCAGCTCTATATCCGCTTCAGACTTTGTATCTTCTTCCTGGAGTAGGCCGGATGGTTATTTAATTAATGCTTCAGAATATTCAATTGATAATGGTGAGCTGACTTCACATTATTCAATTAAGAACCAAAATGATAAGTGGCTGGTAGGAGGTGAATTCCAGGGCAAAAAGATCAATTCTGAACTGGATTATACCGGTATGTTATTGTCAAACTTTGGTAGTTATCTTCAAACAGCCCACTTAAACGTGTCAGATCAGGATTCTGCTGAATTTTATATGTGGCTATCTGATGCGGACCCTACATCAGCACAAAAAGTCCTGGTAAGCAAGCTGGCTGATAACCCCAGTGCAAACTTTAAAATGGATATAGGCCCGATTGTTATGAAATTTACCGCTGAAGACAGTGGGATTTTCAAGCAGGGAACTATGAAGCAAGGGCCGCTTGTGCTGGATATGGAATTATTGCATGTAAAAGGTGAGCCTAAACTGCCATGAAGCAGTTTTTTCCGCTCCTATTAACTTTGTTGGCACTTGATGTAAATGCACAGAGTGTTCCATTCTTTGCTGAATTGAGCACAGAGCTTGCAACTGATCAGCCTCTGCCTCTTGCTGATACTATTCACTTTGAGCTAGTTTCACCAGAGGCACAAAGGATTGCTACAGCTTTGTTGGATTGGAAGGGCATCACTGTTGAGCACATTAAAGGTGAGTCCTTGTTTATTACCATGAGAACTAAGCCGAACTTTTTTGGTGAAGTTCATGCAAAATATAGAGAGAATAGTTTTGTAATTGACCTGGATGAGGAGAGTACAAAGGATTTTACTTCCGGCTTTACAAGTGGAGTCAGTGAAAATTGGACATTAACAGAGCTGGAATCATATGTAGATGATTATATTGAATATCCTACATATATCCATGGCTTTAATATAGCTTCAGTGGTGGCTACCCAACGTAGCGGCGACTGTACGGAGTATGCGGTGCTTACTACTGCACTTGCTCGATCATTAAATCTTCCTGCAAGAGTTGTTTTAGGCACCGTAATACTTGAAGATAAAGAACAGGTAACGTCTTTTGGCCATGCCTGGGCGGAAGTATGGCATAAAGGCCAATGGCATATTCTTGATTCAGCCTTATACCGCTCTAATGCAGTTCGGCATTTTTATTTGCCGGCAAGTGAGCTGGATAAAGAAGGGCCAGGGTTTTCTTTATCATTGATGAGATCAATTCAATTGTTTCCACAGAGAATAGAGAATATTAAGGCAGTTAAAATTAATTAAATGTTATCTGTTAGCTTATCTATAAGATTTATTTCATGGTAAAATGGCCTGATCAGTGAGCTTTGCTGATCAGGCTTTTTTATATGTACTCCAGGTTTTTCTGTCACTGCGAGAGAATACCCAGTATAGCTTTTGGACTAGTGCGAAGTTACCATTCGCGGTCCAAATTTATAGGTTCCATTAGTGTCCCGCCTGCTGATACAACGGATGCTCTGAGCGGCAGGCTGATAGCTGTATAGTTCTGATTTGTTGATATTCAGTTCCATAGCAAGGTTGTAAGTCGGTTACTTCGAGATTGCCATGGGTAATGGTACTGGCCGTACACTTCAACACAGAAGATGAACTTGCCGAGATCGACGGCGTGCTTAATCTTATTACAAATTGCTGGCGTTAGGCTGCTAACAACGAATACCGGTTTAGATAAATAAGAACTTTGGGCTTGCTTTATTTAATTGTCGAATGCCGAGCTATCTCTAGACAGCCAGTATCGATATCCTCCAAAAATTTTATTGTCTGTTATAGTGATTTTAATGGCACGATAATTTCAACGGGCGATATTTAATACATTAGTAAAACCACTGGGAATAAAAATTGATAAGGGGGCAGTTGTTAAGTAATCAAGATGCTTATACTAAGCTTCAGTGATTTGAATCCTTGGTAAAAAGATACACGATTATATTTTGGTTATCCTGAGCGGTGATCCAAATTTTACTATCTTGAAGTCAAAGCTGTCTTGTTTTGAGTGCTCCCTAATTCTTAGAGGCATAAGCGCTGTATTTTTTGATGTAAATAAAAATTTTTGAGTCCATTATTGAAATGCGGCCTTACTTCTCTATATTCATACTGTCAATTATATGCCTACTGTTCTGGAGAATATTCGATGAGTAAGAAATATAGAGGTGGCGCTAATATATTTATTTTATTGTTTGTCTTATTGCTATCCTTTGATGTCTTATCAGGCGAAGCTAAATCGTTTTATTCAAAGTTTGATTTTGGTCAAAGTTCTGAGGGTATCCTGGCTTCATATAAATTGGGGCATTCAGTATCTGGTCAAGAAATTATATATATTGATTATATTTGTGTTCCCGGTGATGAAAGTAAGCCTTGTATACTGGACCTGAATGGTAACTTTCCAACTGTCGAGTATGTAATTGAAGAGGGAGCTTATTTGCATGAAGTTCGCCTCTCTGGGCAAACAACAGTTGTGACCATGGGAGGAGGCCAGATTACCAGCTCTATTCAGGTATTTAACAATTCAGAATTATTTCTGCTGGGTGGAGAGATAGTATCGGTCAATGCTAGGAATACCAGTCGCGTAGTATTAGATGGCGGACAGGCATCAATTGCTCATGCATATGATAGCTCAACGATTTATAGCACTAGTAACTCACCCACAAGATCTCTATTGTCCTACCAGAATGCGTCAATCTATATCTTTGGAGCAGACTACGCGGAGGGTGAGCAGGTTCAACTGTTCTCTTTTGATAATTCAAATTTAAACCTATATGGCGAGAGATTTATCTATATATTAAGCACTAACGGTTGTGAATGGTCTGATAATAATCCTCCGGAAGGTGACCCGGGCATTTATACCAATATCTCTGGACAATGTCTTTCTGTAGGAAGGATAAGTGGAAGCCAGGTATTTATTACATCCACAGCAACAGAGAATGGGGAGGTAAGGTTTATTGACGTTGAGTCATAAACTAACTCCTGAAGGGTAAACTTCATCCGTCCCTAAGCTTTTGGGATGGATGAAGTTTAAAGCATATTACTAAGCCGAGTTTGTATATCGGATTCTACAGCAGGTCACTTCCGCATCAATCGCAATCCATTGAATACCACCAGCAGACTGGTACCCATATCCGCAAACACTGCCATCCACATGGTAGCTTCTCCAGCAAAGGCGAGGATAAGAAATATCGCTTTGATGCCGAGAGCAAGGACAATATTTTGCCAAAGTATATGGGCCGTGGTGCGTGACAAGCGGATAAAACCAGCAATTTTGCCAAGATTGTCATCCATTAAGGCAACATCGGCGGTTTCTATAGCGGTATCTGTACCTGTAGCTCCCATTGCAAAGCCGATATCGGCTCGCGCCAGTGCTGGTGCATCATTGATTCCGTCCCCAACCATACCAACTCTGCCATGACCGGCCAGGGACTCCACCTGCTGCAGTTTATCCTCTGGAAGAAGGTTGCCTTCGGCTCGATCGATGCCTACTTCGCGGGCGATGGCGTCGGCAGTATGTTGATTATCACCGGTTAACATTAGGGTTTTCACCCCTAATTCGTGGAGTTCTTCAATGGCTTTCCGACTGGACTCTTTGACGGTGTCCGCAACTGCGAACAAAGCCATTACTCCGGATTCTCCCACCAGCATAACGACTGTTTTGCCCTGGGATTCAAGTTTGCTAAGCAGCTGTTCAAGATCCGGACTACAGACCCCAAGCTCTTCTACCAAGCGGTGATTCCCCAGATAGTACCCCATATTAGCTATTTCGCCGCGAACACCCCGGCCGGCCAGGGCTTCAAAAGCCTCAACTTCATGTAGCTCTGCGTTTTCTGCGCTGAGATATTCTGCGACGGCTTTTGAGACAGGATGATCAGAACGTGAGGCCAGGCTGGCAGCTATAGTTCTGATTTCGTCAGGTTCAGCACCTGACCAGGGTTCGAAGTCGGTTACTTCGGGCTTGCCATGGGTAATGGTGCCGGTCTTATCTAGTGCAATCCAGCGCAGGCGACGACCCTGCTCGAGATAGGCACCGCCCTTAATCAGGGTGCCGTGACGGGTTGCTGCCGCTAGGCCGCTGACAATGGTGACCGGTGTCGCAATTACCAGAGCACAGGGGCAGGCGATTACCAGCAATACCAGAGACCTGTATATCCACTCCATCCAAGCGCCGCCGAAAAAGAGTGGGGGTATTAACGCTGTGGCTAAGGCTACGGCAAACACGAGGGGTGTGTACCAGCGGGCAAATTGGTCGACAAAGCGCTGCGTCGGCGCGCGGCTTCCTTGGGCCTCCTCTACCGCATGAATAATCCGGGCCAGGACAGCATCATTAGCGGCAGCGGTTACTTTGTATTCGAGCGCGCCAGATTCATTAATGGTCCCCGCAAAAAGTTCATTGCCGGCCGTCTTGTCTACAGGCAAGCTTTCCCCGGTAATTGGGGCCTGGTTAACTGCAGAGTTGCCTTTTACAACCTCCCCATCAAGGGCGATACGCTCGCCAGGTCTTACCCTGACAATGGCTCCTAAAGGTACCTCTTTTGCGCCGATCTCACGCCAACTTCCATCATCCTGCCGTACAGTGGCTGTTTCCGGGGTTAGGCTCAGTAGCTCCCGGATGGCATTTCGAGCGCGGTCCAAAGATTTTGCTTCAATCAGTTCTGCCAGGGTAAATAACACCATTACCATGGCCGCTTCTGGCCAGTGTCCAATTAATATGGCGCCAGTGACCGCAATTGACATGAGCGCATTCATGTTCAGATTGAGGTTCTTAAGCGCTATCCATCCTTTTTTGTAGGTGGAGAGGCCACCGCCAGCAATGGCAGCCAGAGCCAATACAAATACTAACCAGGTATTACCGCCTTGCAGCCAATACGCCAATTCTGATGCCAGAGCTGCAACGGCTGCGGCACCAAGCAACCACCAATTGGCCTTAGCGGCTGGAGGGGCACCCTCGGTATCTTCCTCGGTAGCCAGCCTGGCATCCAGGTCGAGTGGCGTTAATACATCCAGGATCGTCTGCTCCATGCCAGGTGCATGGCCGACCGTCAGGATTCGCTGTACCAGATTGAAGTCGAGGCTGTAGATCCCCTGAATACTGGAAAGCTTGGCGCGTATCAGGCTTTCCTCGGTTGGGCAGTCCATCTTGCCAATGGAGAACAGGGAAGATTCTCCTTCTTTATTGACTGTACTATTGCCGGGTCTTTCGAGTGGCTCTGTGGGCTTTTCACAACCGCAGCCAGTATCGCGCTTTTCCATAGTCAACTCTCGGATAGCTCAAAAGGTGAGCCATTATTACTATCCCTCTAGTAACTATAGAGTCAAGGGGACACCTGCATGCCCTATATGATTGGCGAAGCCAGCTGTGAAGTGGAGGCAGTGCGTTACTACGATCAGGTGGACTCGTTACCGGAACCTGTGCGGACCAGGGATAATTTATAACTTTATTCTGGAGCTCATTTAAAGCAATTTCACTGCATTCGCCACTGCCGTTCATTGGGCATGCCATTGGAAGATACTCGAAATCTGCTCGAACTCAAAGTGCAGCCAATTGAGAATTGCCTGGAAATCAATGAGCTGGTTGATAAAACCTATCCGCCATATTGAGGATCAAATGGATCTGTAGGTACAACTTCGGCAAAGTTTGTAGTAACTACGAGATCAATGTATCGACCTGGAAGCTGCAGGCACCTGTAAAGTCATGCGTATGCTTAGCGATCTCGAATTCTATGCTAAAACAGATTCCCAAGTTTGAAGGGTTTAATTTCGGAAAACTAAGCTACAGAGGTTCATGACTAAGATCTCTTAATTAAAATTCCCTAAGGTGCTCCAAGTGCTCCTGATTTTTTTAGGGAGGCCAGTGATATTAACCAGGTTATAAGGTGGGGCTAAGGGCAATGAGACCGTTCCAGTTAATCACAAATTTACCCAGCGAATAGATGGGCTTTTCTTCGATAATATCGATGCCTACAGGTTTAGAAGGTGCATGGTTCTGCATACGTCTAGATGATGGAAAAACCGTTAAAGCCCCTATTAATCAGATGCTGATAGCGCTTCAGAATGGTATCGCAATGAGGGAAGCTCAGCGTTACCGCCTAGCCTAGTCTGCTACTTCTCTTGCCTTTACCCTACATAGAGGCAGTATAGCCTTTTGTCGTGATTAGTAAGCGCTCGTGATCAATCTTTCCAGTTCGATCAAGTGCTGTTTTTTTAGTGTCTTGAAGGTTTTTGCAGAGTAGAGCTTTTTCAAGGTGGGTTCAGATATCAAAAAATATTGAACGGCCCCAAGTAATTGGTAGATAAAGGCAAGCGGCTTTATCTCTTGAAAGTGTCCCTGTTTCTGGCTCGCTTTCACCAGTCCCTCTAGATGATCGAGAACGGGCTTTAGAAACCACTGATGGGCGTGTTCGGAGCGCTCTTTATTATCTAACAGCTCTCGCATCAGAAGAAGAATAACGCGGTGGGTTCTTTTGTCGGGTGCTGCCAGTACGTTTAATAAGTTCAACAGCTGTTCTCTGGGAGCTAGCTCATGCTCAATGTTGGGTTTCAGGTTCTCAACCAGATGGGTAACAGCGGATTCAAGTACCGCAGCATAGAGTTTTTCTTTGCTGGGGAAGTGGTGCAGCAGCCCTTGTTTGCTGATAGTCAGTTCGGCGGCGACATCATTGATGCTGGTTCCGTAAAAACCTCTCTCAGAAAAGAGAATTTCGGCCTTGAGAAGTAACTTTTCTCGTGTCTTCATTGAGCTTCAATATGGTCTGGCTAGACAGCTTGACACCTTACCGATTGGTAGGTAGCCTGTCAATAAACTTACCGATTGGTAGGTTCTGATTGCCATAACGCAAGGGATGGAGTATGGACAGACAAACAGAACTCGATCTTATCCAGCGATGCTGGGGACTGGTACAAGATAAAACCACAACCCTGGCGGATGAGACGGCCAACGCTGATACACGACGATATCGCAGCAAAGAGGTGTTCGAGCTTGAGATGGAGCATATTCATCGTCGTTGGCCATGGCCTCTGGTACATACTTCTGAACTGATTGAAGCGAATAGCCTCAAAGCGGTCGAGACGCCACTCGGCTCTTTGATTGTCAGTCGCGATGCCTCAGGCCAATGGCATGCCTTTCACAACAGCTGTCGTCATCGCGGTGCCACACTACTAGGGGAGGGAGAATGCCGGCAGGCAAAACGCATTCACTGCCCCTATCATGCCTGGTCATATACCACAGATGGCGCGTTGGCCTCGGTTCCTGGTAAGCAACAGTGCTTTCCTGATCTTGATAAGTCAGACAATGGCCTACTCGAACTGCCTGTTAAAGAAAAGCATGGATTCATTTGGCTTTGCCCTGATGGGGCTTCGGCTCCAGACCTGGATGAAGCTCTGGAGGGTATGTCGCAGCCGCTAGCGGCCCTGCAGCTCGATCAGCTCTCTGTGTTTGCGCAATATCGCAAGGTTTGGAACACAAACTGGAAAATAGTGGCAGAGGGCGGTATTGAAACCTACCACTTTTCCTATGCCCACAGCGAGAGTATTGGCCCTTATTTTTATAACAACACCGCGGTCATCGATGCCCTGGGGGCCCATCTACGGGTAGTAATGCCGACCAAGGCTTTAGCTACGGTGGTGGAGAAACCCGTCGAGCAACAATCCCTGCGAGAATGCAGTCATACATTGTATTCATTGTTTCCTACCTCGGCCTTGCTGATTCAGCATCAGCATATTGACTGGGTGCAGTTCAGGCCCCTGGCCCTCGATAAAACGGCCATCGCTGTTACCACACTGGTTCCGACTGAGTTGCGGGATACCATGCGGGATCATTGGCAGCGTAACCATGATATTACTGTAGCGGTGTTGAATGAGGACTTTGAGCTAGGGGAGGGTGTTCAGCGCTCCATGAATAACGGTGCGCTGGAGCGTATCAATTACGGGAGGAACGAATGGGCCCTAAAGCGGATGAATGGTTTTATTGACGACCTGTTAACGGAGAAATAGTAGGGTTATATAGCGTTTTAGAGAGTGTATTGCCTGGTTTTACAGTCATGTGTAAAACTCGGGAAAACTATAATAATTAGGCGCTCTCAGGTGCTGTAATTCTCAGGGGTTGTTGATTTGACCAATAAATGAGGCCCTTTCTCGTCCATTCGTCAGTAGAAGCGTCGACAAAGGATTTTATCCGTTGCTAGCGCTGCACTGGAAAGCCATGACCCTTCAGAGCTGATCATGGAGAAGATCGTCAAGGTCAGTCAAGTTTCTAGCAAAACCCTGTATAACTATTTTAATAACCGGGATCTGTTATTGCTTAAGCGGCTGTGAATGGTTGCTGGATATCGAGAGTAGTGAGCAGGTGCAGCAAGCTGAACCTGGGCTGGTTAGCCTTTGACCTATAGACTTAGTGGGATTGAGCAGTTTAATCTCAAGCTCGATCGAATTTGTCTTTTCTTTTCCATTTTGATTCAGTGTGACAAGGCTAATGATGGAGCGAATCAGCTGAGTACAACTCTAGTTAGGGAAATCAATATCCATCTTGCTGAGAATGGTATGGTGCTGCGTGAAGGCACCATTATAGATGCCACTACTATCTCCGCTCCAACTTCGACAAGTCCGCTAAATGCGGATCTAGGGCAGTAAAAATGGAGATAACTGTATATAGAAAGCGCGATTTCGAGTAAAAAGTAGCTATTTTTAGTTATGTGAAGCGTGATGTAACGCTAAAGGCTGGTTTTTCAAAGTATCTCTAAATAGTAGATACCGTACTGTAGCCTGAAGTGTTGTAGGTTTGGGTCATTGAGTGAGTCTATTTCTTGAGCAAATGTCGTAACATTTCCGCAATACTTTTTATCATTGGTCTAACCATCTCTATTTGGGCTTTCTTTGCAGAGCCAAATAGTTTCAGAATCCGAGAGCAGACGATAACGATTGATTCCTGGCCAGAAGCCTGTAATAACAAGAAGGTGGCCATCCTTGCTGATTTACATGTGGGCTCTCCGTATAAAGGGGTTGATAGCCTTCGGTGGTTAGTTGATGAAGTAAATGCGAGTTTGCCTGATTTGATTTTGTTACCAGGTGATTTTGTTATCCAGGGCGTTGCAGGTGGCTCTTTTGTTTCTCCCGAAGAGGTTGCCGAGATACTGGAGGAATTGAAAGCGCCCATGGGCGTTTTCGCAGTGTTGGGAAATCACGACTGGTGGCTTGATGCCAAGCGGGTAGAGAAGGCATTCGCTGATCGAGGGATTACGGTACTTGAAGACCGATCAGCAAAGCTGAATAGTGGCGCTTGTAAGTTACGCCTGGTGGGTCTCAGTGATTTTTGGGAGGGGCCACATGATATCGCACAAGCGATGGATGGCATTGATACCGCTGAGAGCATTTTGGCTTTCACGCACAATCCCGATATATTTCCAGAATTACCGAAGCAAATCTCACTGACTATTGCTGGGCACACCCACGGAGGACAGGTTTACCTGCCATTTATTGGGCGCCCGATAGTTCCCTCTCGTTACGGGCAACGTTATGCGATAGGTCATATCGAGGAAGGTGGAAAAAACCTGTATGTAAGCCCTGGAGTAGGGACCAGTATTTTACCTGTGCGATTCCTAGTTCCGCCGGAAGTAACGCTCTTGTCTATCTCTAGTAACTAAGCGTAAGCAAGTGGGGCGTGCAGGATGATGGATTTGGTAATTCTGTTTGATCGGAATAGAGCAGGTACCTTGCCATACAATAGCAATGCTGCTTTGGACTTTCAGGATTGGCCAGATGATAACCGTTAAACGCAAGGTATTGTTCGGTGATTGTGACCCTGCGGGTATTGTATATACCCCAAGATTTTCCGACTTTGCCCTGGAGGCAACTCACGAAGCGATGTCTGTCCTGTTTGACGGCCCAGCCATTAGAAGGATGAAGCAGCTGGGCTTTATAACTCCGGTAAGAGCATTCAACTTGGAATTCCTGACCCCTGTGACTTGGGATCAGGAGTTAAAAATTCAGGTTTCTATCTCAGATATTGGCAACCACTCTTTTAGCTTCCAGCTTGAGGCTTATCTGGAGAGTGGGGCACCGGCTTTTACGGCGAACATTACCTATGTCACTTTATCTGCCTCCGACAGGGTCAAAATCCCTCTGCCAGGTCACCTTAGGGATACTTTGGCTCAAGCGAACCAAGCAAATGCACCATAAAGTAAATGGACTATAAAGGTGGTAGGTGGCGATGAAATCTGCAACTACACACTCCACTCGAAGAGGCCCTTCTCCTCGTTAAGGAAATCGAGCAAGGCCGCGAGTTTCTTCGGTTTGTTCAATCCAGTTCGGTATACGGCATGAATGTTCATTGGTGGTACATGCCATTCTGGAAGCACTTTTACCAACTGCCCGCCAGCCAATTCCTCAACAATATTGTTAATTGGCAATTGGGCGATGCCGAGCCCATTCAACGTTGCATTTTTTAATGCCTGGATGTTAGCGCAAAAGAAATTTCCGCTTACGGATAAGTTGATGGTTGAGTTAGCAGATGTCAGTGTCCATTCCGATTCCCCCGGATTGAATTGAAATCGAAGGCAGTTGTGACCCGCCAGCTCTTCAGGAAGTTGGGGCGCCCCATGCACTGCCAGATATTCTGGATTGGCCACAAGAACCCTGGTGGAGTAGCCGAGCTTGCGGCTTATTAGGCGGTCGTCCTGAATTTCTCCTACTCGGAAAGCCAAGTCGATACCCTGGGCAAATAGATCCTCGAAGTCATAGGTAAGGTTGAGAGAAACCGTAATTTTGGGCCAGCGTTTCAAAAATGGGGGCAAGACCTTTTGTGAGAGAAACTCGCCAAGAGCGGGTGGGGCAGAAACTTTAAGGAGCCCTTGTACCTGTTGCTCCATAACCAGCACATCGTGCTGAAGGGCTTTAAAATCTTCCACCAATTGAAGTGCTCGCTCATAAGCAATAGCACCGACTTCAGTTAACTCAACCCGACGGGTTGAGCGGTCCAGTAACTTTGCTTTCAGATGGGACTCCAACCGGGATATTTCCTTGCTGACTGTGGATTTCGGTAGGCCCAACTGCTCAGCCACAAGTGTGAGATTCAGGGTTTTACTGACCTGGACAAATACCGATAGGGTTCTCAAGCTTACTGTTTCTAAATCGCGAACATTTATTTTCAAATTGGGTAATTGTTCATTTATGGGTGGATAATAGAATGGCTTCGTCTTCGAAACAACATGATTCACAGGAGATTCAACCATGTCGAATGAACGAATTGCACTAGTTACTGGCTCTAATCGCGGTATTGGTCTCGAAGTTGCCAAGCAGCTCTCTGACCAGGGGGTCAAGGTAATTCTGTCTGGCCGCAACCAGGAGAAGCTTCAAGAGGTTAAAGCGGCCTGGACAGGCAAGGTAGCCCCACTGGACACCATAGAATTGGATATCACCAAGGCAAACGACAGGGCGCGAGCAGCTCAAAAAATTGCTGAGCAGTATGGCCGACTGGATATTCTAGTAAACAATGCCGGTGTGATTGTGGAAGGAGAATGGGCGCAGAATAACAGTGAGACTGTTTCCCAAGCTGATCTGCAAACCACCTTCGATATCAACTTGTTTGCTCAAATTGGCCTCACGCAGGAACTACTGCCACTACTCAAGAAGAGTAAGGCTGGACGTATTGTAAACGTTAGTAGCATCTTGGGTTCCCTGGCAGTAAATGCCGATGTTGAATCTGGCTGGAGTGCGGTAAAACCGTTTGCTTACAACGCATCTAAAGCCGCATTAAATATGTTTACAGTTTCCCTGAGCCAGAGCCTTGCAGAGACCAATATCAAGGTCAATAGTGCGCACCCCGGTTGGGTTAAAACCGACCTGGGCACCAGCGCGGCGCCAATGGAAGTTACCGACGGAGCTTCAACGGTTGTAGACCTGGCCCTGATCGATAGCGATGGCCCCAACGGACAATTTGTCCACCTCGGTGAAGAGCAACCTTGGTAAGCACCTTTCGCAATATCAATAGCCTATTTGCTAGCTACCCCTTCACATAGTGAAGGGGTAGCTAGGTGTATGCTCCATTTAAGTGGGGAAGGCTATCTGCGATCAATGATTTTTTTAACCTTGCCAGCTTTTTTACTGATTTCCCCAGGTTGTAAAATTTCTATATTGATTCTTGAGGCCGCTTCGAGCCCCAGGAAAATCATACGAAGGGTTACATCTGAACTGGTGAGGTTGCTATAAAATAGTCGTGCTAAACGCTCTTTCTCCTGCTGATTGGCAGCTTCTCTTGCTTCAATTTCGAAGGTCAAATGATCATGCCCATCGACTTTTTCGATAATGCAGTGGTAAAAGGAGCTGAGACCAGCGATAGCAGTGATGGCGTTTTCCAGCGTAATCGGATAGATATTGCCGCCATTGATTGTGAACATATTATCGAGGCGCCCCTTGATGGGCCCCAAATAGGTTCCGGGATGGCCACACTCGCAAGGGCCTCTGTGCATCTCCACCAGATCATGTGTGTTATAGCGAATCAGCGGAAGGGCTTCACGCTGCAGAGCGGTTATCACTAATTCCCCAGTGACACCATCTTTACATGGTTCTCCTGTATCGGGGTCAATAACTTCTGCATGAAAGAAATCTTCCCACACATGTAAGTTATGATGCTGGCATTCACTCGCTATTAGCCCAAGCTCAGTATTCGCATACATATTAATCAGCTTGGAGTTGAACAACTGCTCATAGCGAGCCCGAAAGTCTTCAGAGAACAGTTCACCCACCATAAATATATTGCGTATGTTTAAGGATGCCGGTGATATATCTTTCTCCAGGCAGTGGCGTTCCAGCCGAGGTAATAAAGAGGGAAGGCAGACCATATAATCCAGCTGATCCCTTTGCAGGCTCTGAAGCTGATGGTCAATCCCCAGAAATGAATCTGCGGGAATGGTGAGGCCAAATATTTCAGCGGCAGCATGACAAATCATACCACTGGGCCAGGGACCATAGGTCATTGCACACAAACATTTATCGAATGGTTCAACACCTGCAAATAAGTAGCTGCGCGCTTGAGAGATTACCGCGTTCTCAATATCTTTGCGGGTATAGGGCACTCGCTTGGGAGTGCCGGTGCTGCCTGAGGTGTGGCAATAGCGAACAATATCGTTAAAAGCCATACTCACTGTCGGCATAGGCTTTAAAAATACTTCAGAGCTTATAATCGGCAGTTGGTGTAAATCTGTACAGGTTTGTATTGCCTCTATATCAACATTGTTTTGCGCAAGTAATTCACGATAGTAGTTGGACTTTGCAACAGCCTCACTGAGCAGCTTCTTGATTTGATTATCTTTAAATGCCTGCTGTTCATTTCTAGACCGGCTATTAATGTGCAGAAAATCTGTCAGTAGTTCGTTATAGTTCATAAATACACTAACTATCTATTTATAGATATTTAACTGGTCGTTCTGCAGAGAAATGCACACGGTGTAATTCCCGCCGTTGATTGTAGTCATTTACCGCATAGTGTAAGACCTGGTGATTGTTCCAAAGCACCAGGGTGCCAGGGCGCCATTGCACTCGGCAATTAAATTCCGGTTTTTCGACGTGCTGAAACAGGTAATTTAGCAGGCCCAAGCTTTCATCAGCTGTCATACCCTCAAACTGCGAGGTAGTAGTTCGGTTCAGGTAAAGAAAAGGCTTGCCAGTTACGGGGTTTTTACAAACTGCTGGGTGTATTGCAGATTTCAACGGCATTAATTTTAGCGCCCGCTCTATACCGGACCCATCCGCATCCGAACTTTCCATTAATTTTGTTAATGGTTGCTTTTTGAGCATTAGTTCTGTGGTGTGTATCACATTGAGAGAGTTAACTACTTGCTGCATTGCAGTTGAAAGGCTCTCATAAGCAAGTGTTGAGCTAGTAAAGAGGGTATCGCCCCCCCTGGGGGGAATATCTATACCATACAAAGCGATACCTTTTACCGGATTCGAATAATAGCCCTGGTCATGATGCCAGATTCCCCCAGTATTTTTCTTTTCACCGGCCTCTTTAATGATTCTAGCAACTTGTGGATACTCCTCTGAGTGACCCTGAAAAAAGAAATAATTTTTTTGAAGTTCCCCAAATAAACTGCAGAAGTTGACAAATGCTTGAGTATCCAGGTCCATATCCCTGATAACCAATAGCTCGTGCTCATGCCATAAGTTTTGCAGTGTTAGCCCTGTGCTTTGGTCCATATCGGCTAGTTCATTCGCTGGAATCTCAATGCCGAAATTGCCTGTTAAATAGTTAAAATTCATAAAATGCTCTCTACCTGGGCTGTTGTAAATTGTGACCAGTTCGCCAATTTTAATGCTTCGGGTAAACCACCTGTTGAGCGCATCATTGCGGCTCTAGCTGAGCAAAAAGTTGCTGCGCGGACAATTTCTCTTAACGTATCCAGCTGGTCGTTGACATTGTTAAGTGCGGCCATTCCACAGGGTACAAGGTCCTGATTGTTGCCTTCACACGAGAAACTCATCTGACGCACGGGTGTTGACCTGGCTTTTATTTCCTGGAACAGAGCTGACGTCAGCTGGTGAATTCCTTTACAGTGGTTGAATGATTCAACACTCAAATTGTCCGGCAGTCCTCCATTTAAGCGATGGTCCATTAAAATCAATATTTGTCGATCAAGCATCTCGGCCAGGCGATGAATAATTTCCTGCATAAATTCAGCAGAAGCCGCCAGCCCAATCGCATAAAAGAGTCCGCCATGCCAGGGGCCAGACTCAAGAATTAGGGGATTGTCGGCAACGGCAAGCGCTTCGGAACGAATTTTGGCTTCGGAGTAATCCAATAAGTCAAGACAGTGTCCCAGTATCTGGGGAGCGCAGCGAACTGAATAACGAGCTTGTAATAGACTTTTCTCACCTTCGACAATATTCGGCGATTGTAAATAGTCATGTCGGAGTTGTGTTAGCAAGTTGCCTGCTCGAGCGTAGCTGGTATGTACCTCTCCATAGTGTAAACCTTCCGAGAAATGTTCATCTCCAGCACCTATGGCCAAGGACATCAGCGCTACAGATTTAAAACAGTCCCTTAATAACTTCCTTAATTGATAATCATGCTCGATAGCCCATGAAGCCATCATGGCATTGGTATTTACCAGGCCAATTACGTCGCGGGGGCCTTTTGGCCCATGCTCAAATAGTGGAGATATGGCATGGGCCATAGAAATTAAGTCACCACTGGCACCCAGGCTGCCTTTTCGGGGGACTCTGGGAAGAGTTTCACTGTTTGCCAGCTTAAGAAGTGCTTGGTAAGTGGAAGGGTGGATACCTGACAGGCCGTGAGCTGTTTTTCGAGCTTGTAGTTTTAACGCGCGCCTGACGACCGATTTGGGTAGCGGAGCACCGATACCAACTTGTAAATATTCCAAGAGGTTGACTTGGGTATTTTTCCATTGGTCTGGGTCTAGGCGATTTCGCTCATTCTCACCATAGCTGGTGTGTAGTCCATAGATAGGGTTGTTAGTATCGCCGATCTGATCTTGTAGTAATGCATAGGAGTGTTTAACTCTGGAAATGTCTTTATCACTCGCGATGATTGGGTTGTGTAGGTATCCCCATTCATACCAAGTCTGCAAAGGAAAAGTTAAAGCCATACTGAAATTAGTTTCAGAGGATACTGCATTACTATTCGCTGCTGAGGGATAGCTGAGAGATGATGTAGACACTCTGGCTCCGGAAATTTTTTTGAATAAATAGGAAGCAAAGAAATTAACATGAGTGTAAAAACATGAAAAATAGAAGTCGGCGCTGGTTGCCATAGCCAATATCTATGGCAACCAAGAGTATGTCGATGTAGACTCGACAACTGTTTTTTAAGTTAAGTAGCTAAATAAGTTGCGCTCTATGTTCCCACACGCTGATGAACTTAATTATTTTATTGAGGTTGCAAAAACAAAAAATATATCCAGGGCAGCAGAAAGATTGGGGATTCGGCAGCCTAGTTTGAGTGCTGCTATCAAAAGGCTGGAAAGACAGCTGGGTACTGAAGTAATAATACGGGAAAAAACCGGCGTTCAACTTTCACGCGCGGGTCTTAGGCTATTAAAAAGCGCTCAGCAGCTACTAGATGATTGGGATGAGGTTAAATACTCTGCGCTGCGAGAAAATAAAGAGGCCGTTGGCCACTTCACTATCGGTTGTCACAGCTCCATTTCACTACATATGCTGCCTGATGGTCTGCCTGCTTTTATCGCACAAAACCCAGGTATTGAATTAAGCTTTCAGCATGCACTTTCTCGTGAGATTGTAGAAGCAGTGATCAGTTGGAAAATTGATATCGGTATTGTCGTAAACCCTGTATCTCATCCTGATCTGGTGATCAAGCATCTTTGTCATGATGTGGTGAGTTTTTGGCATAATCCTGAGAAAATTCAATCTAGAGACGTACTGATATATGATCCAGCACTGATGCAGACGGATTGGCTACTGAAAACCATTGCTGAAAGAAATAAATATAAACAATATATAAGGTCTTCTAGTCACGAGCTGATCACAAAAATGACATTAGAAGGAGCTGGCGTTGGTATTATTCCTGGTCGTGTTGCGCAGACACTCGGAAGAAACCAGCTTGAATGGGTGAGTGAAGACCAACCAGGTTTTAAAGATGAAATATGCCTAGTGTATCGACGTGAGATAACACATAGCCTGGGTGCTGAAAAGTTAATTGAAGAATTTAAACTTTCTAATTATAAAAAAAATTTCTATTAGGTGTAATTAAAATGAATACACTCAATTCGTAATTTTATTGGTAATATTTTGATGTGTAAGCGGCTGATGATCAATATCCATGAAGTTTGAGTGGTTTTAAATTGCATGTGATTTTGAATTGAAAAAAACATCGAGAATTCTAATTATTTAATTAAGAACGGCTCCGAAAAGGGATTGTAGCGAATGCCATGCGCTCGCCCTTGTGAGGTGGTAAATTCATCAGCCCAGCCAATGATTAGCCTGACGCTATTCGCGGCATCCTCCAGAAGCTCTGACTGTTCCGGGTTCAGCCTTAGCCAGGCACTTTGATCTCTATTGGGTGTTACGTAGGCTGAGAGAACTTTGTCAAACTCCGCACCAGTAACAATATGTGAGGCAACCCTGACCCTCAGTGCTTCTGACATTGCTTTGCGGAAATGGACAGCTCTGGTTGGGTGCAGCTTTCCCATTTCTTCCAGTTTGGAAAGTTGAGCTAGGGAACTGACTTCATCTATATCATAGAACCACGCGAGGCCTTTCAATATGAACTGAGGAGCTCGATAAAACTCTCTTTTAACTCGCTTAATGTCAGAATAGGGGGCTGGCGGTTGGAAATTTTTATCATTAATCGCAACTTCCATAGCTTGCAGCCCCTGCTTTCTCTTCCTTGTTAGAAGCGAATTAGAGCCAAACTCAATAGCTTGCTTACCTAAAACAAATTTAACTTCATCCACTAGTTCTCTATGCAGCTTCGGGTTGCCAAAAGCGTGAGCACATTCTTGAAGTCCGCTAACAATATGTTTCCGGAGGTAACGTTTAGGATCACTTGGGTATTGGTAGTACTCTTCAAGAAGCCCCGTTAGAGCAGCTGCGGTATTGGTTAGGTCAAAAATAACTCGATCTTTTTTAATTAGGCCATCTTTGTTATTCCTTTCCATCCATTTCTTTGTCACCATTCCCAGTGGATTTAACCCTCCAGTACAGAAAACAAAACCTTTTCCCGGGCGCAGTGTTTTTATACGACTGTCATTGATATTATCTAGTCGCTTTTGAACGGCGAGATTAATCTTCCTCCATGTTTCCCTTTGATTTTGGGTAATCTTGGGTACTACGATAAAAGCATCTAAGTCTGATTGAGGGCAAGCCTCGCCTCTCGCACCGGAGCCAGTTATGCAGAAAGAAAAATCGGAGGGGCGGCTATGAATTGTAAATTGATCCTTATATAGCCTTTCGATAAAGCCAACTAATTTCTTTGTCCATGATGACATCATTTGCCATGCTGTTTTTTCGTTGTCAAGCATATCTTTGATGTCAGATCTTTGCCCGTCTAAAAAATCTGCAAGACAAAGTGTGCATGTATTTATTAAAGGGCCACTTAGGGATGGGCCTGGGCATAGCTGGCTACTGTATTTGCAAGACATAGATAACCCTAAGTAAAAAAAAGACTTTATGAGTAAAATTTGTAAAGATTGGTTTTTTAAAGAACCATATTCTTACAAGAACATACTCCCATGGATGAGAACAAACTCTCAACTAGGTGAAATTTGAGAGAGGGATGTACTAAGCCTGATTGAGAACTTACTTTATCGTGGTGTTTTTTAGTTTTTCTCCTGGCCATTCTTAATAACCGTAGTGGGAACTCCCTTTACCCCTGAGTAGAAGATAATAAGGTTAGCAGGCCCATTGCCTTCATTGCGCCCATAGTGCCACTTGTCAGTTACCTCGGCATAAGCCTTAGCCTCACCCAGGGGTTTCAATCTAAAAGGGTAACCTCATTGAAGGCGGGGGTGGTAGTCTGAGTAATCAGTGGAGATTTCTATTAACTTCACTAGCGCTCCAGGTAGGCCGCAGTTGCCATACCTCCTGCAGTACAGACACCAATAACTGCTTTATGCTTATCCCTTCTTCCTAACTCCAATAGGGTGGAACCCAGATAACGGATTCCCGACATTCCATAGGGGTGGCCAAGGGCAATGGCTCCTCCGTTGACATTGGTTATTTCCCATGGAGTATCCAGTTCAGCCTGGTTATAGAGTGTAGTTACGGCAAAGGCTTCATGGAGCTCCCATAAGTCGATATCTGCCATAGCCAGGCTGTGATGCTTCATTAGCTTTTTGATAGCGGGTGCCACAGCAATACTCATTTCCTTTGGTGCAACTGCAGATAGTTGCATGCCGCGGAACAGACCAAGGATTGGTAGATTTCTCTGTGCGGCTAATTCTGCATCCATCATTACCACAGCCGCTGCGCCATCGGAGAGCTGGGAAGCGTTGCCTGCTGTAATTGTGCCGCCTGTGTTCACGGGCTCTAATGCCGTTAGGCCTTCCAGGGTGGTGTCAGGGCGAGGGCCTTCATCTTCACTCAAGGTAACGTGTTTATTACTTGTTTCACCGGTTTCCTTGCTTTTTACCGACATTACCGTCTTGAAAGGAACAATTTCCTCGGCAAATTTCCCTTCCTTGAGTGCCGTAGCCACTCGCTTTTGAGAGTCCACAACGTAGCGGTCCTGGGTCTCACGGCTAATTGAAAACTTATCGGCAACAAAGTCCGCTGTTTGAATCATGGTCCACCAGACAGCGGGAATTTTCTTCTGTAGGGGTTCGTAAACGAAATGATCAAGGTTTAAGTGAAACTGAACCAGACTAATGCTTTCTACGCCACCAGCAATACCAATTTGCATCTCTCCAGCAGCTATTCGGTTTGCTACAACCGAGGCGGCATTCAGCCCGGAACCACAATAGCGGTTGATCGTAATCCCCGGTGCCTGGGTCCCGCAGCCGGCAAATAGTGCGGCATTGCGTGCGATATTGTGCCCGGTGGCCCCCTCAGGTAAACCGCATCCCAGCACTACATCTTCAATCTCGTGAGGATCTAACTGTGCTCTATCAATGGCTTCCCTTATTACATGGGCCGCCATCGGAATACCGTGAGTCTGATTGAGTGCACCACGTCTTGCTTTGGCGATAGCAGTTCTGCAATAGGCGACGACGGCGACATCTTTCATAAGAAGCCTCGGGGTAGTGGGATGAGTTGTATTTAAAGTAGATTAGACAATGAAAAGAGGGCGGTTTTGTTATTTGTGCTTGCGGGAATCCCACGAGTGATCATTCCGTCTATGTGTGATTACGCGACTATGGGTCGTCACATGGATTTTAGTCCTACCCTTTCTCAATCGATTTGGTGGAATTTTGCTCATCCTGTTTGATTGAGATCAGTATTGCGAGCTTTATCACGAGCACTGACAGGAGGCTACTCCATTAGTTGCGATATTGTGTGAATCTAGGTCCAACTTCCAGAGTTAACTTTTCCATCAATTAGTGAAAATCCAGCTTAATTGAGTATGAGGACTTTTTAATAAAGGGCATAGCGGAGAGAATGTGGGCCCAAATCATACCAAGCCCATCAAAGTGTCTGGTATTAGCTGGTAGAGTTTAAGTTTCTTTTAAATTGACTGATATGCAGTTTAAGAGAAGTATATTTAAAGCTTGATTGAGATATTAAATATTCAAAGGGGGATTCATGAATAAAATTTTCACTTTAATCTGTTTGCTGGTTGTTGGTTGTTGGTTCAAATGCTGCCTCAGAGCCGACATGGTATCGTGGCGAAATCAATAGGATATGGACGTATGGCTAAGGAGATTTTATCGTCACTTTTGTTGGAAACACAGGGCTTAGTGATTGTAGGCATAATTACGCTTATTTTACTTCAGCGGACCTTCACCCTGAAATGCTTAAAAGTTCTCTATCGGTGGCGCTGTCAGCATATCATACAGGTGAGACGGTCGGTATTGTCATTGATAAGGACCTAAATGATGATGCTTGCCATGCGGCAGGCATTGACCTTAGAAAATAAATAATAGATGTAGTAGTCAAGTCTGTATCACAGTATGTTGCAACCAAGCCTAACCGGATACAGAGGTAAGCAGATTTCTCAAATCCAATCTTATTATTGTATGTATCCAACGTGAACTGTAATAAATGACATGGGTTCTCACGTCTCTTGCAATACCTCTCCGTAATAAGTAGGGGGTTTCTCGTTAACCTCCTACTTTTTAGGATACAAAAAACTCAAACTGTGTATTTCCCCAACTGAAAGATAGTCACACTTGACAGGTTGCATCGATCTCTTTTGTTTTACTTCTAGTTGCCCTTTATTCGATTTCCTTTAAACTCTCGCATGATTTTCTATTCGACTTGATGTGAATAGAGCTACTTTTAATGTTGCTACTTGGTAGGTAAACGGATGCGCTTCGGGGTTGCTTTATATTTCTTCCTAATATTTATTGTGAGTGTATCTGGCTATGCATCGGATGCAGCCGCCAATATCTCGGGTCCTACAACTAGCGCTACTGGTAGATACACATTAACTCACACAACCAAAGCCGAATACCTGAAAACTGGAATATTTTTTGCTGGCGGAGGGTCTAGTTACGGGTCTATTCCAGTTGGAAATGGCTCGACGGATATCTATACCAATGATAGTGGGATGTATACCTACAGCGCCCAAGCTGATGGGCCTTGTCTCTTGTATGACCCAACGACCCGTCGCTGTGAAGAGTATGGTGAACCACTTGTATATGGCAGCCATACTGTATATGTCACCATAACCCCAAATAAGCCTGCAAGTATCGGCTTTCAGTCTGATCTTTCCGGGCCAACGGGTTTCATTGATACTGATGGTAAATATACTTTGGTCTGGGGCACATCCAAACAAGACTCCCAAGACCCCTATGTAAGTGGTTATCAGTGGTGTCAAGAGAAAGATGGTGTGTGGCAGGCAGAAAGTTCTTGCCTTACTGTCGAGAATAATCAGCTCTCAATAGATTTTCCAACCACTACGGGTGCAATGCCATCTGGCAACTATAGATACAAGGTCCGAGCATTTGTAAGTGTTGGCCCTTATTATCAATATAGTGATTGGATAGTTTCCGATTCACTTGAGGTTAAACATTACCCTGACGAACCTTATTGGCAAGAGCCTGGCGGTAATACTCTTCCCAGTACTAACTTTGCTTTAGGCTGGGGTATGGAAGACTCAGACTCCATTGATCACTATGAATTACGGTGGAGTGGGGATGGTATCAATTATTGGGAGATTCCTCTCAATAATGGATTGAATAGCGGAAACCCGGCTAAATTAACCTCCACGGAAGTTGATCTTGCCAATCTTATAAATCCAACAGTGCCTGAGACCCCTGATACTTTAGTACCCATCCTTGTGGATGATATTACAGTTTTTGTTCCAAAAAGTAGGGATGTAGAATACTTGGATTCCTACTGGTTCCAGGTAAGGGGTTGCAATACTGCAGGTTGCGGAAATTGGTCAACAAAGCAGTTGTCTGTGCCTGCAGCACCAGAACCCCAATTCTCATCAGATCTTCCCGACGAATTTTTCAAGACTGATCAAACCATTACCTGGGAGGACGTTGGGGCTAAAAGCTATCGGCTCAGACGTATGAAGAAGGGATGTGTTGAGAGTGAGCCCGGAAATAGCTGCTGGGAAATTGTATATTACACAACTTCCGTTTTTGAGTATTTCGTCGGAGGAGGAACACCGGGCACCTATCTTTATGAGCTAGAGGCTTGTAATGAGTTTGGAAAGTGTAGTTCTGTATCTAGTACCTGGATTAAGGTCCATAACCTCGCAAATGTAGATGGGGATCCGGCGGTGACCACTGAAGTTGTGGATACTCCGGGAAGCTTGGCCTACAGTGCAGATGTCAGTGCAACGGGTAATGCGATAGTTAAGGTTCCCCTGCAAGCCGCCCCCGGTGTTAATGGATTACAGCCAAACCTGTCTCTACATTACACCAGTGCCCGCTTCCAGAAGCGGATGACTGAAGCTCTACCGGAGGATTTTCTCGGCTATGGCTGGCGCCTGGGTGGTTTAAGTAAAATTCGTCGTTGTACAGTGAATAGGCCAAAGTACACCAAGATTCTTCTTGATGATACGGACTCACTGTGCCTGGATGGGGAGCCTCTGGTACTTGTCAGCGGTAATCACTGGCAAGAGGGAGCACAGTATCGCACATTACGCGATGGCTTCCGCTTAATTGAATTGCAAAAGACTGATAATGGGAAAGTCTGGTTTACGGTCAAGAGTCCTAATGGCTCCACTAGCGAGTACGGAGCTACACAAGACAGTCGCCTCAGAGGTGAGGAAACGACACATTTTGGCTGGACTTTAAACAAGATTACTGATGCGTTCGGCAATACGATGGAGTACAAATACCATCGCGATATTATTGAAGGCATTAACTACCCATTAGAAATTACCTACGGTAACCAGGGCGATGCAAAAATAGAGTTCCAGTACGGAACCCGAACAGATGCACCACCAGTTCCATTACAGGAGATTCCTCAAAAACAGCTGGTGCTGTTACACCATATCCGTGTGCATCTGGATGGTGTACTGCAGCGGGAATACAAGCTGATTTCAGAAGAAGAGCTTGCTGGAGAGCATTTCCGCCGCTTAAAGCAAGTGCAGTTATGCGCCTATAGTGAAGATGGTGATCGTCAGTGTTTAAAACCACTGGATTTCAAATGGGCCTTTGATGACTTGGCCCACTATGAAGATTTTGAAACTGGTATTGAACGCATCACTAACGGCCTTGACGCTCAAACTGAGTTTACCCTAAAAAGAATTTCCTCTAGTGCAGGGGAAAGAACAGTGGCTCCTTTTAACGAAGGTTCAGCCCTGTTTGGCCCTGACGGCTCTATTCCTGATGTAAGTCCAGTTACACCTAATGAGGATGAAAACTACCGTACCGTCGTTACCGAGGTAAAGCGCTCTAATGGTCATAACGGGGGTTGGCATACTACTGAGTATGCTTACCAAGGCTACGGTCTGAGTAGTGACAAAGGTTGGGGTTTTCTTGGTTATAGGGCTCAACGAATTTACGACACTGCGGCTGATATTGTTACTTACCGTCAGTACCGACAGGACTTCCCTTTCTTTGGAAAAATTGCACGCCAAATCCAGTATAAGACGGACTATCAGTTTGGTGAGATGCTGACCAATCAGCGCTTTAGTTACGATGCACTGGAGTTGAATTCTGGGGGTAATACTACTTACTTCCCTTATATCGCACAGAGAATCGATACCCTGCTGGAAGGTGATCAGCCACCGCTTGGATATGTGGTGAGTGACAGCGTTCCACAAGCCATGTCTTATGGTAATGCTGGCGACTTGTTGAGCGGAGCTGTAAATACGACTCGGGTGATCGAAACTACCCAAATCAATGATAGCCAGAGTATTTGGGGAGAGGCTCTGCCGATTTCGCAATACGGCAATGTCCGCCGCAGTGTAGAGAGCACTACCGTACTGGATAACCGTGTTAACGGAAGTTGGTTGATAGGTTTCCCCAGTGCCAAAGAGCAACGTTATTTTAGTGGGGATACCTCTGGTACTCCCGACCAGCAATCCAGCAGCAGTATGACACCCTATGGTAATACCAATAGGGTGAAAACGGCAGTCCAATACCCCGGCGATGCTAAATATCAGATGGAGGTGACTTATACCTACGATACTTACGGCAATGTGGCCAGTGAAAGCGCCAAAGGTAATGTAGATGCATCTACTAACAATGTGGGCACACAAACCCGCAGTACTTCAGTAGTTGGCGACTTCCTTGATGGTCGCTATGCCACCAAACTGACCAATGCACTGCAGCACACGATTGAATTGAAGTATGACCCACGTTTTGGCAGCGTAAGCAAGATAACAGACCACAATGACCAGTCTACAAGGATTCAGTACGACCCCTTTGGTCGTGAGTCTTCGCGCACCAATACTGATAGGCTGAATACAGACAAGGTTAAGTTCGACAGCAAATACGACTTTTGCCATGGCAACTGTCCCGTAGTGAGCGAAGTGCAAGCGTCTTACTACGTGGAGACAACTTCGGACATTACCCCTGTAACAAAATATTACTATGATCAACTGGGCCGCTTGATACAGCAGGATACCAAGGCATTTTCCGGTGACTTCGTATCTCGCCGTGCAATTACGTATGACCCCCTAGGGCGTATGGATACTGAAACAGCCCCTTTCTTGGCTCCAGCTGAGGGAGGCTTTAGTGGAAGTAAGCCGATCACTCGTTACGAGTACGACCTGCGTAATCGCCTCGATTATATACACAAGGCCGGTGGAGGCAGCGTAGATATAAACTACAGCGTGGTTAATGGCAGCAGTGGCAAAGAGATTAAAGTTGAAGTCACTGAATCAGTGGTTGGAAATAGTGGTACAAATACGCAGGTGCAAGAGAGCTATTATGACCTCACCGGCGATCTGGCCCGTACTGTAGACGATGCCACCGGCACTGCCGTAACCACCGACTACACCTACTATGGCAGCGGTCTACCAAAAACTGTGCTGGTTAGCGGAGATACCCACGATATCGAGTCTAGCTTTGTATTTGACTATGCTGGCTTCCGTACCAGTCTCACCGATCCCAACATGGGCACAGTAACCAGTCGATATAATGCCTTTGGTGAGCTTGACCAGCAATCAGACAATAAGAATCAGAGCATTACCTATTTGTACGATAAGCTCGGTCGCTTGCTGGAACAGCGAGATGATGATGGTCTTGCTAAGTGGGATTACGATGCTACTAATTCGGTAGGTAGCTTGGCGAGCCGCAGTTATACCGAAAATGGCTCTCAGGTGTTTTTTGAGTCCTACACCTACAGGTATTCAGATGGCGAGCTGGATACTATCAATACTCAGCTGTTGGCTGGGGGAGTAAGCCGCAGCTACCAGCATCAATACGGCTACGATAGTTATGGCCGTATGAATAAAATGGTTTACCCCAGCGAGGTTGAAGCCCATTACCATTATAATGATCGCGGCTATGTACAGAGCCTCAGTAGAGATGCTGCCGGCAACAACCCCCTGCAAACCTTTGACAGCATCAACGCCTGGGGACAGGTAGAGCGGGAGAGTTACGGCAACGGTCTGGTTACTAACCGCACTTACAATCCTAATACTGGGCGCTTGGAAACCATTAAAACCGGTGGCGGACAGGTTCAAAACAACGAGTACCGCTGGCGCACCAATGGCACCCTGGAAAGTCGCCTCAGTTACAGCGCCTCCCAGGCACTGCAGAAGCAGGAAGACTTTAGCTACGACGGCCTCAATCGCCTGCGCTACGCCACGATGCAAGTCGGTAGCGATCGCCAGCTCAGTACCCAGTACGATAAGCTGGGCAATATTCTGTCCAAGACCTCCAGTGTCAGCAACGACACCCAGGTAAGCGGCTACCAATACGGCGAGTTCGGCAATGCAGGTCCCAATGCGGTCAGCAGTGTCACCATTAACGGCATCTCCCACAGCCTGCACTACGATGCCAACGGCGCAATCGAACGCTACGACGCCGCCAGCGGCGACGACAAATGGATCCGCTGGAACGCGCGGCAGCTGCCCACGGAAATTGTACTGGGCAGCAGTCAAGGCGATAGTACACCGACTGCCAGGGACCGTTTCCAATATGGCCCTAATGGCCAACGCTTCTATCGCGAAAGCAGCTGGATGGAAGATGGCCAGCTCAAAACCGAGAAAGCCTTTATTGTGGGCAGCTACGAGGAGCAGATCCCCGCAGATGCCAGCATTCTCGCCATTGAAAAAACCACACTGGCCGGCAGTGTTCAACATATCGCCATTACGGATCTCACCGGCACCAGCGGCGAATATCAATACCTGCACCGGGACCACCTGGGCTCCATTGAGAAAATCACCGATGAAGCCGGCCTGGAGATCTTAAATCTCGCCTTTAACCCGGACGGCAGCCGCCGCCAGGGGGACTGGAGTGGGGACCTGGACCAGCAGCAACTCCTGGAGCTGCTGGCAACACAGGGCCTCACCACCAAGCGCGGCTATACCGGCCACGAGCACCTGGACAGAACCGGCCTGATCCATATGAATGGGCGTATCTATGACCCCACATTGGGCCGCTTTCTCAGCCCTGACCCACTTGTGCAGGCACCGACCTATAGCCAGAGCTGGAACCGCTATAGTTATGTGTTTAATAATCCATTGAGTTTTACCGATCCCAGTGGCTATGCGGCAAGCGAGCAGGATGAGAGGCCTAAAGTAGTTGATGAGCCAAATGATTCTTCAGGGCAGGGGTCGCAACCACCTGCACCTATACCTGAGGTTACAACATATGGTGATCCCTCAAGTAGCCCTACGGATCTTATTATTCCGTATGTGTTTGATAGTAATGGAAGATTAGTATTGGCTAATCCGTTTAATAGATTAGGTGGCCTGCCATCATCATTTCTGGAAGATGATGTTGAGGAAGAGCAAGAGGAAAGGGAGCAGGATGATTCTGAATGTACTCAAAATGGCGGTTGTGTTTCTGTTACGGTTGATAAAAATGGCCATAATGCACAAAAGGGAGATGGGTTCTTTAAAGGGCTATGGAAAAAGGCAACCGGTTGGCATTTTGAAGGGCGTGATACTCGCAACGGCAATTTACCCTCTTATGGACAAGCTACAGGCCAAGGCTCCGAGTGGACGTTACTTTCTCCAGAGCAATCTATTTTTCACGATAACAGTGTGGGTAAGCCGGAATTGAAGTTTATTCATCCAGATGGCCGTGAAGCTGTTTTTAACGGTGATACGTTAAATTTGGTGACTGATCCAAAATATGTTGGCACGTATAATTATGTAAATCCTGCTCCCGTCCCTGATAAGTGGTATGACGTAGGTGGGTGGAGTGTATATGCTGGCAAAGGTTTGGGGCACCTTGTTTTAGATGTTGCTCCATATGCTGCGGGTGGCAACGTAAGGGGAGAAAATTAGTGTATATCAGTGCAAAAATAGTGTTTGGAGTCGTTCTGTTGGCACTGGCCATTTTTGGATTGTCAGCTTGTAAGACAGCAAAAATTATTAAGTACGAACATGAACAGTCAGTAGAATTTTATAAGAACTTTGACTTTGGAGCTGGCGCCCTAAATGATTTCAAAGTTGATGATATTTTGCTTGTCGTTGATATAAATAAGGCGACCCACAGCAGCTATGTGGTCTGGCTAGGTTTATATTCGGACAAGGCTGGAAAATCTATAAATATTGAGCGCGCTGTGATTGTTGGTGATGGTTGGGAAAAGAGCCAAAAATTTAACCGAGAATTGGTTTTAGAGACCCATGTTCCAGATCACGAACTGTTTGAGTTTGATAAAGGCTTGAAGCTTTTTGAAGTGGGCGAGAGTGACTTGAAGTCGGTTGTAAATACTGGCGGAGAGCTGTCTTTAACTGTTTTCTATGATGCTGGTAGTGGTACTGAAAGTACAACTTTTATTATCAAGAAAAAAGTTGAAAAGCAGGCAGTCTTTTCAACTTAGGTGCACAAAAGGGGAATAAGGATGACTCTGACCTGAAATTTACTAATGGGCTGCAAGCCGGAGCAAAGGTTGGCCTTACGAAATTGTTGGGGGCCAAGATTGATCTTGATGTTGCCTCAAAAGAAATTAGTGTAATTACAGGTAAAGAGTATGCAAATCAGAGTTTTGCTATCTCAGTAGATATTGCTGGATTTTCACTGGGGCTCGATGCGTCTAGAAATCAAGAGTTTTCAACGTTCGTTTACGGAAATGACAGTGTGATGAGCATTTTGTCAGGTAAACCTTTTGAGTTTAAACCGGTGTTCTCTACGCCTTGGAATGTGTCTTCAAAAGAGTTTTGGAAGTTAGAGTTTGGGGCTTCAGCAGTGCTTGGACTTGAAGGAACTTTAGACTTTGAATAGTGATAATTCTGGATTTGTAATGAAAAAGAATTTTGCAATTGTTTCATTGGCGTTGTTTGTTTTTACGCTATTAAGATTTTCCTTTTCTGGGTATGTGTCTTTTCAGTTCTCTAATTTGATGTTGTTTGATCAACTTCTATTGGTTGCTGGGATTTTAGGTGCGTTTTCTTTTTGGTTTTTAATTCTTGCTGACTTTTTTGACAATACAGAGATAAAGCATAAATTTGTTTGGGGTTTTTGTTTGATATTCTTCTCCTGGGTGGCTTCGCTTATTTATTTCTTCAAGTATTTTTTGCCCAAAAATAACCGTAATGCCTAGTTTGACCAATATTTTATTTGCTGGTTGTGATTACATTTTGTGCAGCTCCATTGCTCGCTGACCTTTTTAGGTCCCTGATAGAGTGAGAGGGTGATTCTTTTTGATAAGTTTTTCCCTGTAGGATCACTAATTCTAGAGAGCGCTAATCGGCCCCTGCAGAGGGGGCATCTTCTTTTTTTGTACTCTCTGATTAAGCGGACGGCGGGAATGTAGCTAGCTAAGGCTAGAATTAAGATAAAGAGAGCTTGTTTCATTCTGCTGTCTCTTGATGCTCACGAGTGAAGAAGGTTGCGGCGGTTCATGATTGTGGTCAGAGCCAATCTTAATCACCTATGCGGTAAGAAAAGTAGAGCGCTAACTATCAGTAGTTAGCGCTCTAATGGCCGCATGGCATGTTCCACCTGACGCTGAGCGATAATCGCATCGATCACCCGAATCACCGTGTCCTTGTCTTGATCATCAAAAGTCTCCAGCAGCTTGAAGCGCTTAAATAGCACTTCGTTGCGGATGGGGCTTTCCTCCATCGGCTGGCCCATTACCAGATAGTCCAGCGACACCTCAAAAATGTCCGCCAGCTGGATCAGCTTCTCCAAAGGCCGCGGCAAGCCGCGAAAACGCTTTACCTTGAGACCGTGCCAACCCCAACCCCCGTGTCTGCTGTGTGTCTCCTCAGCATAACCCCGTGCTCGCCCCCTCAAGGCCAAGGCGCTGTGCGGTGCTCCGCAAACAACGCTACGCAGCCTTGACCGGCCTGCGCGCAGGGTTCTGCACGTTCGCCACACAACATCCACTCAAGGAGGCATGGCCATGCCATCGCAAAAAGAGATCCAAGAACAAATAAACCAACTGTCGTATCCACTCGACAAAATCCTCAACACCGCCAACAACCTGCTCAAAACCGGCACCACCGGTGCCAGCACCAGCGAACAGATCGCCGCTGCGTTCGTACTGGAGCGCATGGAATACCTACCGCAAGGCTGGAGCGTTATCGAAGCCTGGGAGCGGCTTGATACCGAATGGCAGTACTACGTGAAGCTGCTGCAACAGGAATGCCGGCACCTGATCGAAGCCATCGAAGAAGCCGCACCACCGTTCTAGCCAAGCACCAAGAGGGGCAAACACCCCTCGGCTTTAGCCGCCTGTCGGCGGTCAGGCGCTGGCGCGCCTGCGCGGCTAACCAGAAGGGGCCGTTGCCTCTGGAAAAACATCCAGCTAAGGTAAAACCCGCGTCGGGGCAAAAAAATGGTGAGGAGCCAGTGGCGCCGGCAAAAATGGTTTTTAACTCGTTGATTGCGCTGGGAAAAATGGAAAGTTAAGGTACGACTGGCCTCGGGGTGATGTCTTTGCACGAAAGAATGGGGTTTCTAGAGAGTGGGCGAAAAAAGAGCTGGCTTTAATACATTCATGGCTAGAAAGGAATTATGGAAAATTTCCTAATACGAGAAATATCCTTGTAAGAATTAACTCATCAGCTGATATGGCGTTACCACCAAATATCATTATTCTTGAGTTGAATCTCACCGAGAAGATATTCCAGGATTTAGCATTTCATGAGAAGCTTCATGTTTACATCTTTGAAGAAATGGGGGCGAGTACCTATTTACTATCATCAAATGTAGATCAAATCCATAGTTGGATCACTAATACCGCAGCGCAGTTAGGAATGCATTATCGTGGAACGACTGTTAGAGGAGCGACCATGCCAGATCTAAACTCCTATCCAAAGCCTGAATTTAGTTATTTCCCCGAGGATTAGTAAATGCTGATCGGCATAAAAAAAATTTCCATATGCATATTTTTTATCGTTATTTTTATATCGCTCTTGTTTTTCTATTTTTCTGATCCAGTTGATGAGGTGGTTGAGGCTAGTGTAAGAAATGATTTGAAGAGACTCAAGGAAGCAACGTTTCAATTCAAAAAAGACAAGGGGTCATTTCCTCAAAATTTAGAGCAGTTGAAGCCCTATTTTAATATTATGCCCAGTGACCCCTGGGGAGATACATATATATATGCAGTTGGTGATGGCTGGGTAGAAATAGAATGCTGCAAAACACAGAAAATACTGGTGGAAAGATTTGAGTCAAAGTAAAAATCATGATGTGATTTTCTACTACTCTTTCGCTATGACAACATAGATTGCTCTCAACAGTCTGATTTTACTGTTGTACAAAAGGGGCGAGCTCTAGGAAGTTATTTACCAGGAACCGAAGCGGGTGATAGAGCTGCGAGGTATTGGGCCGACCGCTTAGTTGCTGCTGGGGGAGGGTTTAGAGACGATCCAATTGCATCTGCGGGGCTATTTTTATCGGTACTTTGGACCGGTGAGACTGCAACAAATACAGCTATTACACTAGGTGCGGAGGGTTTTGGCGCAGTTTCATATTTTGCTAGATTAGGCTATTTTCGGTACGTTGGCCCTAATTCTAATCCGGCAAGTAAATGGCTTTTAGTGAGTACTAGTAGCAAACCTCCCTATGCTAGCATGAGTGCTGCAAAGCAAGCTTTACAATTACCTTCTATGCCTACTGCGTATCAAACTGTAAAAGTACCCTTTTGGAAACCAGTTGTTGGGCCTAGATCTGTTTGGCGAAATCCTCAATGGGGTACTGGTGGCGGAAAAGAGTGGTATCAGGGATGGCGCTTTCCGGACTAAGTAAGGAATTTAAGTGTGAAATATAATGCTGGGGCCTCTTATCTAAAAGAAATCGAATGGGATTCTATTTCGATTTATTTAGAGCCTTTTATTAATGATTTAATAGGGGTGTCTAAAGAGCAATCTCTTAAGTTTGAGCATGGAAAAAGGTGGCCCTATTTAGAGATGTCAAGAGAAAGAAGGGGTGTGGTAGAGTCTTTTAAATTTTCTTTGAATAGTAATTACCTTGAGGATAAGAAAATTTTCTTTGAATTTTTTTATAATAAATTTTCCAAAAAAATATTTGGCGAAGTTTCTGTTGAAAAAACAGAAATTTTAGATGTCTATAGCTTGCAAGAAATGAATGATTATAAGTCTGTATTAAATGATATCAAAAATAATTTGGGTAAAGTTTTGCTGGGAGCATCAAAATAAGAATGATCTAAGTACTGTAAATTCAAAGCCCCAATAGATAGATCTGTGGAGGCTTTTTTTAACAACATACTTACTCTGCGGTTATCCCCTCCATCACCTGATCGAAGCCATCGAAGAAGCGGCACCACTATTCTAGCCAGCCACCAAAAGGGGCAAACGCCCCTCGGCTCTAGCCGCCTGTCGGCGGTCAGGCGCTGGTGCGCCTAAACAGAAGGGGCCGTTGCCTCAGGAAAAACATCCGGCTAAGGTAAAACCCGCGTCGGGGCAAAAAAATATTGAAGAGCTAGTGGCACCGGGAAAAATGGTTGTTAACTCGTTGATTGCGCTAGGGAAAATGGAAAGCTAAGGTACGACTGACCTCGGGGTGATGTCAATGTGGGTATCAGTGGCGATATTCCTGGAGTAGGGAAAGCTTCTGCTGATACAGCTATTGGAACTATTGCGTTTATGGGTAGTCCTCCAGGGTGGATTGACGGTGCTAGTTATTTTATTTTTGATACAATAGTCGGTATTGAGTCTTTAAGTAAGCCTCTAACTGATGCAATGTGCTCAACCTTCGGTAACTGCTAGGTTTCCATGATTTTTTTAAAGAAAATATACATCGATTTATTTTTGGCGTGCTATATATCAATTGCTAAAAAGAGTCCACACGATGAGAATAATAAAGTAAATGCTATTTGTTTTATGTCATTTTTATTGAGTCTAAATATTTCGTGTATACCAGCGCTCATGTCTATATTATTTGAAATAAATGTAGCTAGTATATATTCGAGTTGGACTGTTCCTGCAATAGTGATAGCGTTTACTGTAATGCTGTTTAACTTTGTGTGTATACGTTTTTTGAGAAATGATATCCAAGAGAGTTTAAGGACGGCCTCTGTTGAGTTAGGTGATAAAAACAAGGTTTTTGTAAAGTATGTGGCTTTTTCGGTACTATTACCTACTGCCTTGGCGATTTTTTTTCTAGCTCAACAAAGCTGGTAAATTCAGGATAACCATAGATGGCTTTAAGGAGATTTTTTTGGATGCTAAAATTTCTTATGTTCCCCAAATAGGCAACACGATAACTACAATCGTGACCGCAGATGCGGTTAATGCTTTTCATTCTGAAAGTGGGACGGCCAATGTTGGTATTTCTGTTACGGTAAAAAATAGCGAGGGGGCGGTTATTTCTCATCAGGAGGGAGGGCCAACCTTTTGGTGAGCAAGGCTATGTTTTGTTTTATTCGGGATTTATTTAAAAATGGACTTTTCTTAACGAGTTTTTGGGGGTTGATAATTTATTCCACTTACTTCTTTAAGCGCGATTTGGGAGGGCTTGGCTGGATACCGTTAATTGTCTTGATTCTCTATTGGCTATATGCGTTAGGTTTATTTATTAAGAGACGGAGAGTGAAAGATTAAAATGGTTTGGGAGATGGTAAATTCAGGACTCTCATAAATTAAATTCAGAAAACCCATAAATTGAGGGGGAAGGTGCTAGCTGAGGCGCAGATGCCATCTTGGCGGCTGTTTCTTCTTAGATTGATACTAAGACGTAATGAAAGGGGTACGAATTAGGTTTTGGGTTCGAAAGTTGGGGTTTTCGGTAAAAACCAAGAGGAATACAGGCAGCTAGGGAGGGTGCAGAATCAGCAGGGCGTGGTAGAAAGGAAACGCCGGCAATCCCGATGCCGTGTACCCAGCGTTTATTAAGCCGGGTACAGGCTTGTTGTACTGCTTCCACTGATCCCACCAAGCCTTTAAAGCGGCTTTCAAAATTTCGGCTGAGATAGAGCCAGTGTTTGGGTGAAATACCCAGCCGTTCAAGGATAGGAGACGTGTTTTCGGCAATACACTCTCGCTTCCTGGGGTCAAAGTGTCGACCGCTCCAATCCACTAGCTCCAAATGGTGACCCAGCTGAAAGGGCAACCCTTTTGGCATATTCAGTTATCCGCCTCCAGCTCCTTCTTAATGCGCCTATAAATCTCTTCACGGTGAACAGGCAGGGATTTAGGGGCGTTTATTCCTATCTTTACTTGATTCCCCTTAACTTCCAAGACTGTGACCGAGACATTTGCTCCAATCCTTAAGTTTTCTCCAGTGCGGCGCTTTAAAATCAACATGCTCATTTCCTATTGATACTTAAACAAGGGGTGGTCTTTCTACGGTGGGAAAGATTGGGAAGTAACGTCTGAAGGAAATGAGAGGAGGTGCACGAGAACGGTAGGCGTAGAAGAAGAAAAGGCGGGCGCAACGCTCCCAGAGCTTGAGGACACACTCCAAGCTGCTGAATCTACTCGACTTTATTGAAGACGAGCGGGTTTCTAGCGTATTATCCACTGAGCCACTTTGATAGGTTAGTTATCAATTTGGTTAGCTGGCCCCAGGTGTGTCCGCACCTTGGGTCAGCGCCTTTTACTTACTCTTATGTCACGCTACCGTTCTCCTATGAGGGATTGGGCTTTTAAAAAACTCTTGGATCTCTTGAGTGTTGACTTATACAGCTCAACTTAATTGCGATCCAAATACCGATAAATCTCTACCAATTCTACGGAGCTTTGACATTAAAACAATCTTAATAAAATCCAATAAGATAATTTCCGCGCCTATATTTGTTGCGCTGTCGTTTAGAGTTAATTTTATTTCCCTCTAAAAATTGCGGGCTAAATTGACTCTTTTTTCTAGCTCCCAGGCTTGAGCTCAATAGAGAAAACATCGGTAATACAGCGACTTGAAACTGTTTCCTTATGTCGATAGAAAGCATTTGATTGGCTTTGGAGATACGGCCTTCTGAGTGATAACACGCTTAAAATTTATGAGCATACTCTTCAAGGAAGTATCTCAAATCTAATAATATTGATCGATTTTCCTGGAGTTATATAAGAAACTATTTGTTTTCTCCACGGATTAAAGTACTTGTTTCCTTTCTGGGAATACCTGTCGTTACCGCATAACTAATGTTAGTGACTGTTTAAGAGGTTTAGTATCTGTAAGCGATTTTCAATTAAGGCTAAATAAATTGACATTACTGTCATTTTATTATTTTTATCTTCAATAATCCGTTTGCCCGGACTTTATAGGCCGTCAAATCTTCTTTGCTGGTACGTTCTTCTATAGAATCCGCCCCCTTTCACATTTTGCAACTCATAACTAACAGGAAGTGGGGTTTATGACTGTCTCTCGTCGTACGTTTGTCCAAGCTATGGGGCTTGCACTGTTAACACCGTTTACCGTTCGCTCTTTGGCTGCCAGCAACAGCGAAACCTATGCGCGCTTTAATCTCGGTAGTAGCCCATTCAATTCTGAAATTGATAATGACGGCCTTGTCTTTGATCTATCCGTTGCCTCTGGAGATCCTAGCCAAACTGGTGTTGTACTTTGGACTCATATCAATCCGGCAGCGTACGTATCTGGCCAAACTCTCTATATTGACGTGGCATTAGATGAAGGCTTTACCCAGCCGATTCTAAGTGCTGAGGTCAGTGCCGATGACATCACCGCCGATCGTGATTACACGGTGAATATTGACCTGGAAGGTTACTTATCACCCAACCAGCGATACTACTACCGCTTTAAGTACGGCAACCTTTGCAGCCGTACTGGTCGTTGCCACACGTTGCCAACTGGCAGCCTGGAAAGTATCAAGATGGCAGTGGTGACCTGTCAGGATTACACCACCGGTTATTACAACGCCTACAGCCACTTGGCGGATGAGGATGTCCACTGCGTGTTGCACCTGGGAGACTTTATCTATGAGTATGCGGAGTATGAAGGCTTCGAAGATTCTATTGTCCACTCCTTAGCCTTGCCTTCCGGTGGATCAGTGGCGATGAATCTGGAAGATTACCGCCATATTTATAAGGAATACCGTAAAGACAAGAACCTGCAGCGCGCAATGGAAATGCACTCGTTCATCATCACCTGGGATGATCACGAAACTGCGGATAATGCCTACTGGGACTACGACCGCGATACCCTGGGCGTACCATCTCACCCATACCAAACGGGGAATAATAACCCGGACCAGTTGCGCCAACTTCGCCGCGATGCTCAGCAGGCCTGGATTGAGTATGTCCCTGCGCGGGTAAAAGTGAATGAGGCAGCCAGCCACGCTTTTGATTACCTGCAGATTTATCGCTCTTTCCAGTTTGGTGATCTGGTCGATCTCTATATGACCGACAGCCGTACTTACCGAACCAAGGAGCCTTGTAAAGATGGCACCGCCTGGGAAAATTACTGGTGCACAGACTATGAAAATGAATCCCAAACCATGCTTGGGAAAACACAGCGCGATTGGCTTATTGATGGCATTGTGAATTCATCTGCACGCTGGAAAGTTTGGGGCAACCAGACCTTGCTGGCTCAACTTGCCGGTACTGCATTGGGTCGTCCACTGGTGTTTGCCAATTATGATGCCTGGGATGGGTACCAGTGGGAGCGCGAGAAAATTCTCTCCAGCATCAAGGACAGCAGTATCGATAACTTTGTTGTACTGACTGGCGATCTGCATTCCAGTATTACGTCTTACCTAAAAGTAAACTTCAATAATATCAACAATTGGAATTACGATAACCTGGTAGGTGTTGAGTTGATGACTCCCTCCATCTCTTCGCCAAATATGAACGATACGGTGGAGAAGGGCATTGATGTAGGTAGTGTGTTTACCTCCTTGCTAAACGGCGGAGTGCAGCTAAACAACCCCCATATCAAGGACTTCGTCAGTAACATCTATGGATATGCGGTAATTGAGTTCAATCATAGTGAGCTGAACTGGACGGTGTATAACATCGACAAGAAATCCGATAACCCAAGCGCTGCAAAGAAGATCTATAAAGAGTTCAACTACGAACCTGTAGGAATGTGGTTGACTGAGAAGTAACCCTGCCCATTTGTCGCTCTGACTTAGAATCGCCACTATCGTGGAGTGGCGATTCTTTTGCGCAAACCCTGTTTCAATTCTCCTCACTTTTTCAGATTGTCTTTCCTTAATCTCGCCGGCCTTCAGGCAGGTGGATAGGTGCGCCTTGGTTGATTATTGGCCAGCCGTAACCTATACACTCGGAAGGCCTAAAGCCGGCACAGTGCTTTGGCATGCCTGAAATTTTAGAGCCACCGGTTAAAAGGAAAGAGCCGTGCTACAAAAAGCATACCCATACTATCTCGCCAATGAAGCCGTATACGCAAACACAGAGCTTGATGTCACCGATAAGTATTCTGGCGAGGTAGCAACCCGGGTGGCTATGGCGGATGCCACTACTATCGATAGTGCAATCGATTGGGCGCTTTTGGCGGAAAAGCCAATGGCAAAATTTCCGCCTTACCGACGACAGGAAGTGCTCAATCATTGTGTGCAGCGCTTTCATGAGCGCTTTGAGGAGCTGGCGCAGTCACTATGTATTGAGGCTGGCAAGCCAATTCATGACTCCCGTGGGGAAGTAACCCGCTTGATCGATACTTTTCGGGTTGCCGCTGAAGAATCTGTGCGTATCAATGGCGAGATTATCAACCTGGAGATTTCCAAGAACACCAGGGGCTACCGTGGTTTTGTCAAACGTGTACCGGTGGGCGCCTGCTCCTTTATCTCTCCCTTTAACTTCCCACTCAACCTGGCGGCCCATAAGGTTGCACCGGCAATTGCTGCAGGTTGCCCCTTTGTATTGAAACCGGCGAGCCGAACACCGATAGGCGCACTGATAATTGCAGAAATCCTGGCCGAGACCGACCTGCCCAAAGGGGCTTTTTCTGTGCTGCCCTGCCATCGGGAAGGAGCGGATCTTTTCACCGTGGATGATCGCTTCAAGCTGCTTAGTTTTACAGGTTCACCCGCTGTGGGCTGGGACCTAAAGGCCAGGGCAGGGCGTAAGAAGGTGGTGCTGGAGCTGGGTGGCAACGCCGCCTGTGTGATTGATGAGAATACCGACCTGGAAGATGCCCTGGAGCGTTTGATCTTTGGCGCTTTCTACCAGTCAGGCCAGAGCTGTATCGGCGTACAGCGAATCTATGGCCATAAGAGCTTGTATGAAGAGCTAAAGCGGCGCCTAGTTGAAAAGACGCGCAAGCTCAAGAAAGGGGACCCGAAGGATGAAGGGACTTTTATTGGCCCGATGATCTCCGAGGGGGAGGCAAAGAGACTGCACGGATGGGTTGAAGAGGCGATTAATGAAGGCGCCACACTTTTGTGTGGCGGTAGCCGTGATGGCGCAATGCTCGATCCAACTCTATTGGAAGGTGTGCCTCACGAATGCTCAATAGTCCAACAGGAAGCCTTTGGCCCTGTAGCAGTACTGGAGCCCTTTGATGATTTCGATGAGGTCCTTGAACGAGTCAACGATAGTGCCTTTGGTTTGCAGGCGGGGATCTTCACCAAAGACTTATATCGAGCACAGAAGGCCTGGGATACCTTGGAAGTAGGGGGCGTTGTTATTGGTGATGTGCCCAGCTGGCGTGTGGACAACATGCCTTATGGCGGAGTAAAGGACTCAGGCCTCGGCCGTGAGGGTGTACGTTGGGCAATCGCCGATATGACAGAAGAGCGCTTGATGGTGGTGCGAACGCCTTAAGAGGGCTCAAAACTATTAACTTTGCGATTCTGAATTTTGAAGATTGTATATAACTGGGTTTCTCCTTGTAAAAACATTCCCTGAGTGCCTTTGTGCTTCGATAAATACGTTGCTATCGAGCGTGTTTGTCTATTCACGACTAAAAGACTCTTTGATCGATTTGATTATTTCTTTGGTCTGCACCCTATACAGAACAGTTTTATTGTATTTGAAGAAACATATAGGAAATTCACAGTAATTGCAGTAGCTGCAGTTCTCGAAACTGTATTTACTTAAACAAAATTGGAAATATCTCTATGCCAAAAAATCTAAAATCAAGAAGGCGCAGTGGAATATATTTTATAGCCTGGAGCACAGCCTTGATCTTGGTAGTCGGTTATGTTTCTCCCTCATTTGCCAAAACCGAGGTAACACTCAATGATTTTTATCGTCCGTTTGATCTTTCTGAAATCAATCAGAATAATATGCAAAGTTGGCCTTACTATAGATATACGTCCATGCATTGGGATGAGTATGGTATTTTCGGTACAGTACATATCATGGAGGCAGAAAAACCAGCCAAGCTGGAAGTCGTTAAAGAGCCCTTTAATATAAGTTTGGATATTCGTAAGGGATGGCCTTTCGTTGAGTCACTAACTGCGACTCAAACCAAAGGTTTCCTGATTATGAAGGATAATCAAATTATTGGAGAATTTTATGATAATGGGCTAGATCACAATCAAACTCAGCTTTTGCAGTCTTCTTCTAAAACTTACGCAGGGGTCATTATTTCAAAGCTGATTGATGAAGGTAAGATCGACCCTAATCAGTCGATTGAAAGCTATTTACCTGATTTTGTCGGTTCAAAAATTGGCAAAGCCAAAGTCCAAGAAGTACTTGATATGACCTCCGGCCTGTTGCCCGCTACGGATTATCATGTGCCCGGAGGTGAAGCCTTCTTATTTGAGATCGAACAAGGATTAAAGCCAGGCAAACCAACGGGGCATCGTAATGCTATTAAGAATGCTAAGGTCCAGAATAAACCGGGTGAAGTATATACTTACAATGATAAAAATACCGACCTACTGGCCATACTAGCAGAGGAAGTTTCGGGGCACCCATTCAACAGGCTTCTTTCGGATCTCTTTAATGACTTTGGAGCAAATAGTTCTGGCTCCATTGCCTTAACGGTTGATGGAACTGCTAGCCCTTCCTATGGTATCAGTACCACCCTGCGCGACTATGCACTTTTTCATCAGTGGATCGCCCAGGGAAAGGCTCCAAAGAGCTTCTATGATTCTGTAAAGAATCTTGACAAAGACCTTCTTGGAAAATCAGAAAGTGGCAAGTCGCTTGCTAATGCACTGGGAACGCCTGTGGCATATGGTTCTCAAGCCTGGTATTTACCTGAATATAATGTCATCTACACTGCGGGTTCCTATGGGCAGTATGGGTTTAGTGATCTCAATAGTGGAATGTCTGTGGTCTTTATGCAGGACTGGGAAGACAATGCTGTACCCCAAAAATTAGTTGAAACAGTGGATCGTGCTAAATTCCTTATTAATAAGCTTGGAAAACAAAATGATTCTTAGCACAAGATTCATGTATGAACAATGCTTCACGCTTCAATTGATAATAATCTTGGAAAGATTGACAGGGCTCGTTGAGAGTATATCTAACTCTATTTTTTTAAGAATAGGTCAGGTTAAAATCAGTACTTCAACTGGACTGCTTAATATTAATTTAAATATAAAGTTATCAGTGTAAATCAAAATGAGATTGTAATTGTTAAATTATGTGGTGTTTGTAGTGGTTTGGTTTTAGTGCTTCAGACTTGATCTGACAGTTATCATTTTTCATGTGATGGTCCGCCAGCTCAAGTCTGAATTAATCCAACTTAGGGATACGAGATGCAGTCAGGCTATAAGATGAGTCATCCTATCAGTTGTCACACGCGCCTCTCCTCGCTTAGCTATTTATGCTAATCCTTATTCTCAAGTTGGTAGAGGAGCAGATTCATCGACAAGTTTTTCTTGACGTAGTTCTTGCCATAGTGCCTCTGGAATATTGGTTTCGAGAGCCTCAACATCCTCTTTGATCCTGCTAGGTTTACTCGCACCTGGTATAACTGCAGCTATAGCCGGATTAGCCAGAACAAACTGCAATCCAATAGCCTTAGTGCTGACTCCATACCTATCACCAATTGCTTTGATTTTAGAAACTTTCTGAACTATGTGCTTTGGTGCTGGCGCGTACTCAAAATTTGGTCCCCCAACCAAGGCTCCTGAACTATAAGGACCTCCGGCCACGATACTGAGGTCGCGCTCTATAACCTGGGGTATAACTCTCTGAAGAGCTCGAGAATGATCCAACAGGCTGTAGCGGCCAGCTAGTAAGAAGCCATCGGGGCGAGGTTCCTCAAGATCAAGACGTATCTCAATCGGCTCCACTCGGTTTACTCCCAGGCCCCAGGCTTGAAGTACGCCTTCATCACGCAGTTTATCAAGAGCCCTGAAAGCACCTTTTCTCGCGCTTTCAAATATGCCAAGCCATTCGTCACCATAGAAATCCTGGGCTACATCGTGAACCCATGCAATCTCAATATGATCGGTTTTTAAGCGCTTGAGGCTATCTTCTATCGAGCGCATTGTTGCATCGTATGAATAGTCATTAACTATCTTATTGGGGCGGCCATACTTGAAAATATCACGCTTATCTCCAAGTTCTCTGCCGCCACTATCTTCAACTTCATCCAATATCAAGCGGCCAACTTTGGTGCTGATTACATAGTCTTCGCGTGGGAATCCAGATAGCGCCTCACCCATGCGAATCTCGGCGAGTCCGGCCCCATAGAAAGGGGCATTGTCAAAGTATCTGATGCCGCAATCCCAGGCTGACTCTACAGTTGCCAAGGCCTCAGATTCTGGAATCTGGCGAAACATATTGCCAAGAGGTGCAGTACCAAAACCGAGTTTACTGGGTAAAAGATTTCTCAATTTCACTTTGAACTCCCATCAATCAAATTCATAAATTTTGAAGGTTTTGACTAATTGGCCAGCCTGTTAAGAGTCCCAGACTAACCTGCTACTCCGCTTAACCATGCAATCTGTAAAGCGCTTCTGATTACTAGCACTTGTGCGACAGCAGTCAACGGCAGTGGCTTGAGGGGCTAGTCTGCTCTAGTTGCTTTTGATGAAAAAGCCGTCTATAAGCAATAGACTATTGATTTGGAGTCAACAATGAAGATCACCCTTCAAGAATTACAGGTATTTACCACTGTGGTAGATACGGCTTCGATCACTTCGGCTGCCGATAGGCTAGAGCAGACTGTATCTGGGGTAAGCCGTGCACTCGCCCGCTTGGAGAGTAAACTGGAATCGACATTGCTTCAGCGCACTACACGGCGTTTGAAACTCACTGAAGAAGGGCAGGCTTTCCTTAAATATGCTCGGGATATTCTCATCTCAGTGGAGGAGGCTGAGGAGCAAATGGCGGCTCGTCAAAAGCAACCCTCAGGTCTTCTGCGTATAGACGCTGCCACACCATTTATGCTGCATGTAATAGCACCATTGATAAATAGCTTCCGTGCTAAATTTCCCCAGATAGAGCTGGAGCTAAACAGTAATGAGGGAATAACTGATTTGATAGAGAAGCGAACTGATGTGGCATTTCGTATTGGGAAACTTCAGGACTCAACATTACATGCCCGCTCAATAGGGACTAGCAAAGTCCGAATACTTGCTAGCCCTGGCTATTTACAACAGCATGGTACTCCAGAGAGTGCAGAAGAACTTGGCCAACACGTATTACTTGGTTTTACAAAGCCTGAATCCCTTAACAAATGGCCGCTTTATGAACGAAGCGGAGATAAACTGCAGATTAAGCCAACGATGGCTTCATCTAGTGGGGAAACTTTACGGCACTTAGCCCTCTCAGGTGCAGGGATCGTTTGCTTATCTGATTTTATGACTCAGAGGGATCGTCATGCTGGGCGATTGGTGCAGCTATTCTCAGATCAAACTGTAGAAGTCAAACAATCCATTAATGCAGTTTATTACCGTAACACCGCGCTTTCATTACGAATTACCAGTTTTATCAACCATATTGTTGAAGAACTGGGTAAGCAACCATTTGATAAGGTTTAACCGCAGACATCCTTACTTAACACTCAAATAATCCACGGATTCCCAAAATACATAGTCCACAGGGTATTATCTATAGTTGTTAACAGTAATTAGACTTCTGCTATTGGTGGTTGCTTGTTAGAGTGACATATTGCTACGTTACCGTTGGCGACTATTTTTTGTACGACAAAGATTGGTTTGAAGATTGAGCCATTGGCATGGCTCATTAAAAGCCAAAATTCAGAATTCCATTATAGTCTGCTAGGTAATTTTGATGACTATGTATGGCGTGTTGAACCAGTCCTCTATTGTCTATTTGATAAATAGCTGCACCACATTGATTACAAAAACCATATTCTTTTACTGGTCCAGACTCAAAAGAGTAAGTATTGAGCCGCTTTGATGGATCTTCAATCATTGCTGGATTTGAAGCCTCAACAAAGCTTATTCCACGACCTGTCTTTGGAGAGATTGAGCTATTGAAAAGTTTGTAATGGATGGCCCCACAGTGACAAGTTAAGTTGTTCATCGATTTATCTCCGGAGTGGATTGGTATGGGTTTAGAGTTTACTATTTGGCAGGTCTCGATAAAGATTATCAGCAGAAAGTCATAATTAGCTTTAAGGAAACAGTCGGTGCGGCGGGAATATGATAAGTACCACTTGATTAGTGTCTTTTGTGCCGTAGTGGATCATGGCTCCCTAAGTAAAGCTGCTAGCCACTTGGGATTATCAGCGCCAACTGTGAGCAAGACTTTGGTACAATTGGAGAAAGTGTTGGGCCAGGTATTGTTGAACCGAACTACCAGAGCACTTTCTCTTACAGAAGCGGGCAGGCTTGTATACCAGAGCGGCCAGAAGATACTCAGTGCATTTACTGACCTGGAAGATCAGGTCGCTGAGGTTGGTAGTCTTGATCGTGGTAAGTTACGCATTACTTTCCCTGAAACCATAGGGAAAACTGTGTTTAGCAAGATCTGCAATGATTTCCAAAAAGAGTACCCTGACTTTAGTCTCGAGTTAATTTTTACTCCCTTTCTCATGGATATGATTGAGGATGATATTGATATAGCCTTTCGCGTATCTGAATCATTACCAGATAGTCAGTTTTTTTCTCTACCACTGCTCAATATATATCCTGTATTCGTGGCATCACCCGAATATTTAGCGAAAAATGGGTGCCCGCATTCAATAGGCGAACTCAGTCAACATAACATGTTGCTGACGAGGCTAAATGGCCTTGAGGATGGATGGTTGATTGATGGGAAATATTACCAATTCAAAGGCAACTTAATTTCCAATGAAACTTACCATACCCGCTCTGCGGCATTGAATGGTAATGGTATAGCTATTTTACCCTCTTATTTCTGTAAGAAAGATATTCAAAGAGGCAGATTAATAGAGTTACTCCCTGAACTGGAAAGAAAAGATAAAACGGTAGGAGCCCTGTACAAAGTGAAACGTAAAGGTTCTAAGAAAATTGATATTTTTTTGAGTTTTGTGGAATCCAAACTGCAAGAGTCAGATGTAACCATGTGTTAAAAATAGTAAACCTGGTAGTATATTAGACCGATGTTGCTTCTTGTTTAACTGTTATCAGGAGCTGGCTTTTTGAGTGGGTATGCGATTTACATCTGTTTCAGGGAAGAAATTTTGCCAGACAACCCAGTAAGCTTCAGATTTCATCGTTTCAACGCGTTCTAACTTCCCCACGTTACTCTCTCCGCCGAACTGTACATTAGAGATCTGGCTACCACTGTCATTATAATATGCACCAACGCTATCGAGGTCTGAATGGTAAACGATAACAATATCCCGGCCACCGATTTCTACGTTTAATAGTCCACCATGATCCTTAATGAAATCTTTTGTATAAGCTACATAGTCTTCGCCGATATTAACACCGTAAATTTTAGTTTTATTCGGCAACCTATTATCAAATTTCTTAATGGTAGGGAACGCAGGTTCCTCTTTTTTAGCTTGATCTGAGATTGCGTGAGTGAAGATCATATGCATCAGGCGATCGAAGATGGCTAAAAAGGGGTTGTCGGTAAAATTTGGTATTGGGTTCAGAAATATTTTCCCATTGGGAAACGCTTTCTCAAAAGCCCACAACGGCATCCGATAGCTGGGCCATTCGGGCATCCTCGGCCCTTTAGGGCCTGCATCTTCACGGGTGCCCCAAAACTGCTGAATTGGCTGCCCGGTTTTTTTATCCCACATCACCAAATTATTCTCGATCTGGGTCATAACACCTAAATCCAGGGCTTCCCCATCAATTTCGGGTGTGTAGGCAATTCCCATATTGGTCAGGCCACAATAGGTCATTACCACATTTTCACCAGCTAGCCCTTCCTTTGTACCGGCCACATGTGGCCGAAGAATGTGGTCATCAGGGTGACCTCTAGCTTCGCCGTTAGCGTCAATTACTATCAGGCTGGTACCGGGGGATAGGCTCTCTTGGGCCTCAGCTATGGAAAAATAGCGCGCATTATGTTGTTGCGCGCGCATCATAATAGAGGGGTTGATATACCCAGAGTAGAAGGCGAAAGCAGACAGGGCACTGATGATCCAGAAAATGACAACAGAGCCAGCGCCAGAAAACCATAGCGTCAGTGCTGATACCAACCATAATATCCCTGCGGCAGTAGCAATCTTGTGCCTCCGATAGAAGGTCCACATTGTCGCTTTACGAGGAGTTTGCACAATCCACTGGCTAAGATCTGCGAGGTCGCGAAACAGACGTAGGCTTAGATAAAGGCAACCCAGTAATGATAACCAGTGGATACACTGAATAAGAAAGGCCATGGATAAAGTCCCTGACTAAACCTAAACCATCAGAATACCTGGCAGAACACCTCGTCGAAAAACAGGATGACTCTGCCTGACAATCCCTGAATCACTAGGGTAGTAGAGGAGCAGGCATTAAGCGCGGGGCTTTGTGGGCACTGGTGTTCTCGCAGTACCCTGCGATTATGATCGCTCCAGTTGATTGAATGCAATGCCTGGTAAAAAGACCTATCGTGGAGGTGAATTGCATCTTCCTTCGTGAGATTTCCATTGCCAAAATACCTGGGACATCTCCAGCAGCACCAGCGACCGTAGTTTTAGTGCCTGCTACCATCGGTGTAGCAATGCGTTCTTCTACTTATGTTGACTAGTAACGTGCCGCCGGCCTATAAAAGCATCATTCAATTATATTAAATGAATTATCCTCGAATACGCCGTACCCGGAATTTACGCCCCTTCAGCTTTCCGTTTTCAATTTTCTTTAGTGCTTGTGCTGCCACATTGCGTTTAATCGCAATATAAGCCGTCTGATCCAGCACGTTTATCTTGCCAACATCTTTTCCATTTATCGGACGATCGCCGCCGGTCAGCGCACCCAGGATATCGCCGGGGCGAACTTTCTGTTTCTTGCCGCCATCGATCTGCAGGGTAGCCATCGGTGCCTGGAAAGGAGGTTCACTCAATATGCTGGCTGGTGGTGGTGTATCTGGGTCGGATAGTGGGTCCTGGGTTAGTTCCATACGAACCAGTTTGTGGCCTTCCTTCTCGGCAAAAAAGGAGTAAGCGCAACCGCGCTCACCGGCACGGCCGGTTCGTCCGATGCGGTGGGTGTGCACTTCCGGATCTTTGGCGATATGAAAGTTGATAACGGCATCCAGCTTGTCGATATCCAGGCCGCGTGCCGCCACATCGGTAGCTACTAGGATTGAGGCGCTGCCATTGGCGAAACGAATCAGCGTTTCGTTACGTTGGCGCTGTTCCATATCACCATGGAGGGCAAGGACATTAAAACCTGCCTGTTTCAGGTTATCGGCCACCTCATCGGTTTCACGTTTGGTATTACAGAAAACCAGAGTATTGATCGGCCGATCATTCAGTAGAATACGGCGGGTCATCTCCAGCCGATCGTCGAAACTCTCAGTTCGGTAAAAACGTTGCTCGATTACCTCATCACTGTGCGCAGAATCAACTTTAACCATCACTGGTTTTTGCATCACACGCGCGCTGAGCCGTTCGATTTCATCGGGATAGGTGGCGCTGAATAGTAACGACTGCCGTCCAGTAGGCACCTGCGCCAGAATAGTATCGATAACTTCCTGAAATCCCATATCGAGCATCCGGTCAGCCTCGTCAAAGACCAGCGTATCGACATTCTCAAGGGACAACGTTCCTTTGCGTAAGTGTTCTTCGATACGCCCGGGGGTGCCAACGATGATATGTGCACCATGTGCCAGGGAGCCGATTTGAGGGCCGAAGGGCATGCCGCCGCAGAGAGTGAGAATCTTAATGTTGTGAATTGCCCTCGCCAGTCGGCGCAGTTCATGGGCAACCTGGTCTGCCAGCTCACGTGTCGGACACAGAATCAGCGATTGAACCCGAAACCGGCCGACATTGAGCCGTTGCAACACCCCCAAACCGAAAGCCGCAGTTTTTCCGGAACCGGTTTTTGCCTGGGCGATAACATCTTTGCCATCCAGCATGATCGGGAGCGTCTTGGCCTGAACCTCGGTCATGGATTTGTAGTTGAGTGACGCCAGGTTTTTCAGCAGGGCGGGGTTTAGGGGGAGGTCGGAAAAAGGTGTGGTCAAGGTAAATCCTGGAGTCGTTAAATGTCAAATAGGCGCATTACACAAGCAGCCAGTAAAGTGAATTTCACTTTCTTAGCATTTGTTGTCGCTGCAATTTTACAGTCTGGGCAATATAAATTTTGTAAGGAATTTTAACAGTTAACCCTGGGGAAACCTATGAATCACCTTTTTCCAGTCTAAGGAACTCCCATCCAGATTACCTTCCTACGAGAGGAGTATTGGGGCACCGCATAAACCCGGTCCCCCAATTTACTAGCGTCGATTTTGCTTACCTTCGCGAGCCTTCCATTGGTAGAACACTCCGGGCATTACTAACAGCACAAATAGCAGTGTGGTTATGGTGCCGCCCACCATGGGCGCTGCAATCCGTTTCATAGCGTCTGCGCCGGTGCCATCGGAAATCATCACTGGTATCAATGAAATTAACAGTGTCAGGCTGGTCATTAGCATCGGGCGAATACGTCCGGCTGCTGCTTGGGCAACAGTCGCAGTATTGCCGCGCTCAGAGTTATTTCCGGCGGCAGATAAGTAGTGCAGCATTAATAACCCCATCTCAGCGGCGAGACCAGCCATGGCAATCATGCCGACCCATACAGCAACGCTCAGTTTGTAGTCGAGCAGGTACAGCAGCCAGAAGGCGCCGATCAGTGCCATTGGCATGGCAGTGAGCACAAACAGGGTGTCGGACAGCCGGCCGCGATGCAGGTATAAAAGGAAGCATACAGCCAACAAAGTCAGGGGTACCAACCATTGCAGGCGGGACTTGGCGCGCTCCAGGTATTGGTATTGGCCGGCCCAGGCGATACGTTGGCCTGGAACCAAGTTAACCTGGTCGGCGACAACCTGCTTTGCGCGATTGACATAATCTGCGACGCCGATATCGCTTTTCAGGTCGACAAAAACCAAGCCAACTAGTTGCCCATCCTCATTGCGAATCATGGGTGGGCCGGTTCGGAAATCCAAATCAGCCAGTTGGTTCAGGGGCACCTGGGAGCCATCAGAGGCGGGGACCAGGATTTGTTCCAGCTGTTCGGGAGTATCCCGATAGTCGCGGGCATAGCGCACCAGTACATCGTAACGTTCGCGGCCTTCAATGGTTTGGGTTGCGGCCAGGCCGCCCGCTGCTGCGGCAATCACATCCTCGATATCCTGCACATTTAGGCCGTGGCGGGACGCCCGCGCGCGATCAATATCAAAGTCCAGGAAGTATCCGCCGGTTAGGCGCTCGGCGAAAACACTACGGGATTGTTCCGCAGTGCGCTGGTCGCTGCGCAAAGCCTCTTCGATGGCCAAAGCAGTCTGCTCAATTTCCTCCAGGTTATCTCCAAAGACTTTAATCCCCAGCTGGCTGCGAATCCCTGTGGCGAGCATTTCAGTACGGGTTTGGATTGGCATCCACCAGATATTGGGCATGCCCGGATAGCGCAGCTTTTCATCCATTTCCGCCAGCAGCTGGTCCCAGGTCATACCGGGGCGCCATTCATTCTTGGGTTTTAGGGTAATCACTGTCTCCACCATGGATAGTGGTGCAGAGTCAGTAGCACTATTGGAGCGGCCAATTTTGCCAAAGACACGCTCGACTTCCGGAAAGGTTTTCAGTTCTTCATCCATTTGCTGCAAAACTTTTCCCGCTTCGGTAACGGACATTCCGGGTAGCGCGGTAGGCATATACAGGATACTGCCTTCATTGAGCGGTGGCATAAATTCACCGCTCAACTTGCTGATGGGGTAGGTCACGGAAACCAAAGCTAATACTGCGAGAGTGGCTACAACTTTGCGTTGCCGTATGCAGAAGTGAATCACTGGCTGCAGTGTATGAACTAAGGCGCGGGAAATTGGGTTTTCCCTGGTGCGAATTTTCCCGCGCATTAGCAGTACAGCGAGGGCTGGGATCAAGGTGATTGCCAATAGGGCGGCGAAAGCCATGCTGTAGGTTTTGGTGTAGGCGAGGGGTTTGAATAATCGGCCCTCAGTAGCTTCCAGCGCGAATACCGGCAGGAATGAAACCGTGATAATAATCAGGGAGAAGAAAATACTCGGTCCGACTTCCTGCATTGCCTGAACGATTAGCGTTCTTTTCTCGCCTGGAGACAATTCTTTATCGCCATTGATTGCCAGCTTTTTGTGGATGTTATCCACCATTACCACTGCCGCATCCACCATGGCACCGATGGCTACGGCAATGCCTCCCAGTGACATAATGTTGGCGGTAAGCCCTTGTAGGGACAGTGGAATAAAGGCCAGTAAAACTGCAATCGGCAGAGTGATTACAGCTACCAATGCGGAGCGGGCGTGGAGTAGGAAAATAGCGATCACAGCGGCGACCACTAGCATTTCTTCAATCAGGGTATTTTTGAGATTGTCGATCGCGCTATTAATTAATTGTGAGCGATCGTAAGTTACTACCAGCTCAACGCCTTCGGGTAAGCCCGCACGGATTTGCTCGATACGCTCTTTAACTCTCTCAATAACCTTTAGGGCATTTTCACCGTAGCGCATCACTACGATGCCACCTACGGTCTGGCCCTCGCCGTCCAGTTCGGCAATGCCGCGCTGCATTGCGGGCCCCAGGGTAATATCCGCTACTTGATCCAAGGTTACCGGAATCTTTGCCGCATTGACCCCGATCACTACCTCTTTGAGATCATCGATGCTGCGGATATAGCCGCGCCCTCGCACCATGTGCTCGTGGCCTGCGATCTCCAATACCCGCCCTCCGGTATCGTTGTTACTGCGGCGAATAGCTTCGACCACTTTGCCAAGTGGGACCTTGAACATCTGCAAGCGATGGGGGTCGATTTGGACCTGGTACTCCTTTTCGTAGCCGCCAATCGAGGCGACCTCGGCAACGCCCTCGACAGAAGTGAGCCAATAGCGCAATTTGAAATCCTGCAGCGCGCGCAGCTCTTGCAGGTCGTTGTTACCGCTTCGATCAACCAGTGCGTACTGGAACACCCAGCCGACTCCAGTGGCATCGGGGCCTAGAGTAGGCTGAACATCCTCTGGGAGTTGGTCGGCTACCTGGTTGAGGTACTCCAGAACCCGTGAACGGGCCCAGTAAATATCCGTGCCATCTTCAAAGATGGCATAGACAAAACTGAGACCGAAAAAGCTCTGGCCCCGCACATATTTGACCTTGGGCAGCCCTAGCATTGCGGTGGAAAGCGGGTAGGTGATTTGATCCTCCACCAGATCCGGGCTGCGACCTGGCCAGTCTGTCATCACAATCACCTGGGCGTCAGACAGGTCCGGAATAGCATCCAGGGGAACACTGGTTAGCGCCCGATATCCGGCCAGGGCGGCGATAGCAACAAGCATCAGAGTGATCCCGGGCTTACCGGCACAGGCCCCAATAATTCGGGCAATCAGCCCTTTGGGTTCGGAATTTACCATTGTTGTACCCCTGATTTGAGGCGGCTTTCTGCCGCGATCAGGAATACCCCAGAGGTGACAATTTTATCCCCAGCCTGGAGGCCAGAACGAATCACAATTCGTTCGCTGTCACCGTAACCAGTGCGTACCTGTACGGGCTCCAGACGGCCCTGGCCCAGGTCCCGAAAGACGATACGCTTCTTACCGGAAATCAGCACTGAATCTCTGGGCACAACCAGAAGATTTCCCAGCTCGGCACTCAACATGATGTCCGCAAACAGCCCTGGCCGAAGTTCACCGTCGGTATTGGGCAGGGTCACACGTAACCGTGCACTGCGGTTGCTGTGATTCAGGAAAGGGTCAATTTGAGTGAGAGTGGCTGGGATTTCTTCATGGTAGACGTTGGTTAGACGCACCTTGGCCGGCATCCCTTTTTCTATCAGCGGCAGCTGATCTTCGTAGGCGTGGGCTTCGATCCAAACCTGGCTGAGGTCGGCAATACGAAGGAGGTTGTCCCCCTTTTTGAATGCAGAACCCGCAACAATGTTCCTCTCAATAATGACACCACCGGCAGGTGCGAAGATCGGGATATAGTCCTGAGCTTTTTGCTGTTCAACCAGCCAGTCGATTTGCTCTTCTGATAGTCCCCACAGAAGCAGGCGCCTTCGCGCCGCTTTCTCCAAGGCATCGCCACGGCGGCGCGCTTTCAGATATTCATCCTGGACGGCGAGTAGCTCCGGGCTGTAAACAGAGAACAGTACTTCGCCACGCTCAACCTGCTTGCCTTCAAAATCCGCATCCAACTCACCAATCCAGCCGTCGAAGCGCAGGCTGATATCCCGCAAACGGGTTTCGTCATAGGTCACCTGGCCGTGCAGGTGGATGGGCAGGGTGAAAGGCTGTCGTTCGACGATGCCGGTTTTGATGCCAATAGCTTGGCGCCGACCGCTATCTACCACGATGCTGCCACTTTCGAGTTCATCGTGGCTAACTGGCTGCAGGTCCATACCGCAGATGGGGCAGGTACCGGGCTCTGCAGCGCGCACAGAAGGATGCATGGCACATGTGTAGTAAGCAGTATCGGAGGCTTCCGGTGCTGACTTTAAGCGCAAGCCTTTGCGATTGGTGCTCATGTCAAAGGCCAGGTCTACATGGCGATCGTGGCCAGTTGCCACATCAACCACCATGGGCCAAGAGCCTACCATGGCTAGCTCTATCTCCCCTGAGAATACTCCGGCGCTGGTTTCATAGACTTCGGCTTGAGCACGCATTGCCGGCATGGCTCCCATGGCAGGCATCTCAGCCACTGCGCGGACTTCAGCGCCTGTAACTGGCCGGTTTTCCATATCTCTCACTTCAATACGAATCTGGTTCTTGCCAGCGCGAGGCTGAAGTGGGTCCACGGATACCGCAATCCGGAAAGGGCCAGCAGGAATAAACTCCACACTGTCGGATACAACCAATCCGGCTGTTTTCTTCCAATAGAAAGCGGTACCGACCGCCAGAAATACAGCGAAAGCAACTAAGCCCAGCATTTTTGAGCGGCTCATAACACACCTCCAGAAAAGGAAGTGATGAGTATTTGGGCGCCAAAGGCACCGACCATTTCTTTGCTACTGGGGGTAGCAATGGCTTGTTGGGAAATCAAAGGGTTCACTCCTGGAACAATCTTTCTGAAGCCCGTCAGCAACAATGAGGCTGCGGGATATTTCGCACATCAGAGAGAGGGAGTGATCAGATACGCAAGCGCAGAGTTTCAAGCCAGGTACGATTACCTGGAGAGGCATGAGAAGAAAGGGGTTCGAAGTCAGGTGATTCCGCTGGCGGAGCCAAAATCTGGGGCCACCGATAGGATGGCGGAGGTGCTAACTGGGGTAACTCAAGGTGCAGGAAGGCGGCAGTGAGAGCGACTTCATGGTCATCTAATGAGGTCTTGAGGGAGACCTGGGCATCATACTCGCAGCAATCTTCATCTGATTGAGAGCCTTTGGCCAAGTGGTCACAACAGCATTCTGCTGCCGGCTCCGGGCTATCCATCATTTCGCAAGCGAGCACGGTCTGCACCTGGAACATCAGCAGGAGCAGGGCCGCCATTGCAACTAGCTTGGCGCGGAATGTGGATGGGTAGCTCTTCATTACCTATAAATCATACAACAAGGACAGTCTGTTCGACAAAGGCGAAATAATCGAGCCCATTTTGTAACTCTAGGGCCTATGACACTAAGTAAAGGAAACGGTAGTGCGCATCCCGTTAGGGTAAATGGTTCTGCCGAGGGCTCAAGGAGCTGTAATGACTCTCGTCAATTTTGTAGAGGTCCCTCTTAGACTGCTTTCGATTGGGCTGTAAAAAGCCCAAGGAGCCGATATCGACTGGTTAAAGCCAATCTCAAAACGATATGAAGGAAAAAGGATTTGCAGTGGCGAAAAATTAGGTACTCTTCAAACGCCGGTCAGGGCTTCTAGCTTCCCGCATTGAGACACTTGGGTTTTTCATTCTTGATTATACTTACCTATGATTGATAACTCGCTTATTGATCATGTGGCAAGGCCTTGATTTTGTGGTAGTAACAATGGCTGGAAGATGGATCTTAACTTGTCTTGTCGCATTTCTCTTTTCACTGCCCGCCCTATCTGAAGACTTTGTGACCGAACCACAAAACTACAGTCCAATCGCGAAAATGACTGATCTTTGGTTGAGGGGTGAAATATCCAGAAGGCAGATCAGGGAATTGGCCCTACGAGGGCGATATGTAAACAACTCCGAAGCCAACAATGCCTATGTATCCTTTTATCTTGATAATATGCAGATAGTGGCTCGCGGAACTTCTGTGTCTGGGCGCTCTGCGCAAATCAATATTCAAGTTAATGAATCCAAATTTGACCTGGATTATGATCTTGTATCAATGCACTTACTCATAAACGGACATGGTAGTGGCCTATCCAACGAACAAAAGTTCCTCTTGATCGTTATGAGTTACCGGCTGGCGGCGGAAGGGTGGAGCAAATCTTTGGGAGTAGATCAGATGGAAAAAAGCCTTATCTACCGCACACTGAATTATCTTTCCAAAATGCCGACAGACTACAAAATGTGGGGTATGGCTAAGGAGATCCAATATCCATTGCATTAAAGTACAATTCTTATGCTCCCAATAAAAATTTCAATGGGGCAATTGTTGATTCAATGACTTTAGAAAGTATGTTGGCCCTAAAGTTAATATGCGCTATTTGTATTGAGCCACTTGATAACTGCATTATGCTCGTTCTGTCCTATTGTAGTCATACTCAAGTGATTCCTATTGTGAACTTGGATTAACTCGAGATTTTTTTTATTTAGGCCCTTATAGTTGCTGTAAGGAGAAATACGATCTGAATCTGAGGATATTAGAAGCACAGGGACCTTTGAGGACTTTATAAGAGGTAATATGTTTGTTTGATTCAGGTCAATATTCGATTTTTTCAGAGCTAAGGTAGCACTTTTACGAATGTCTTTCTCTGGGATAATTCTGCTAAGCAATGGGTGACTAACCCTCGCGTAATTATATAAGGCTTGATCAAATTGGAGCATGGGCGCTAATAAAATAGCCCCACTGATATCTACTCTCATATTAGAGATGTATGCAGCTGTTAATGCACCCATTGAACTCCCGACAATATATATATCTTCATCCTTGATTACTCCTTCTTCGATCAGTTTATCGATAAGGGAGTTAATATACTTACTATCATCAACCCCATATTTTTTGTTACCACTTGAGTCACCATGGCCGAGAAGATCTGGGACAACAACCTGGAATCCAAGAAAGCGAAAATATAGTGCTGAATTCAGCATGAACTCTTTGGAAGCACGAAACCCATGTAATAAAAATACAGTGCCAGAAAATGTCTTTTCTAAAGAATCCCTATTTAAATTAAGGTTTACAATACTTTCATTGCCATCTGCCTCAAACTTGACAGCGTATTGAAGTTTTTGTTTGTTTAAAGGTGGTCCATAATAATAGCTGATGCAAACATCTTTTTTTGCTGGGCAATACCTCTCCTTATTGAAACCTAAGTCTTCAATTTTCTCTGTGGTGATTATTTCAGTAAAAGGAAAGCTCTCTGAGCTTTCTATAAGGCTGGCAATTCTCTGAGAGCAGGCAATAAGGGCCGGGCATAATATGATGGCGGCGAATAGTATATTTAAATTAATTCTAAATTTCATTGCTATACTATTTTATATTTCCTATTGGCGATTTGGATGTTTAATTTTGGTCTGTAAGTTAAGCAATTCTTTTGTGAAAAAGTGTGAGGTATACAGGAGTTTCTGATAAATGCTTGAATAGTTGTATATTAATCGTGTTCAGGATGGTAGATCCTAAGATAAGTAAATGCATGCTGGACATAGTCCGCTTTTCCAAGATCAATCTTCTGCGCCCTTAAAATGGCATATGCTGTATTAAGATGAAAATAGAATTGGGGAAGGGCCCAATCTCTTGCATATTGCTCGCCTGTCATATCGAAAGTCATTCCATTTGGAAGCTCTAATTCGATCATTTGATCAGTACACATATCAAGCGCACCGGGTTCAAGACTGCGCAGAACTGTTAGTGCTTCGTTGATTCGTGTGCAAGCTTCTGAAATAGAACCTGGTTGAGCCCCTGCATTCTGACCTTCGCGTGCTAAGTGGTCTAAATGGTCGGGAAAAAGCTCTCTTCTCAAGCGAAATTGGGCCTCTTGAGCTTGCAGGCACGCAAAGCGTATTTGGGATGAAAGAGGGTACATATCCGGTGTGAGTCTGGCAGACAGCAACTCTTGAGCCTCTTTTTCAGGGAGCTGCTTACAGGCCTTATCTAACCAGCTCGATAAAGCCTGTAACATTTGTATATATGTGGGAATAAGGAGGCTTGATAGTGACATGGTCATTTTCCTTTTACATTAAGGGTAGCTCCTTATCAATTAAACACAGCACTCACCCCCCCTACATTGAGCACTAAAACCAGAGAGGTCTATTTATTGCTATCACTTATATGAACGATGGGAGGCACTTTGTTAGTCCTATTGACTCTCCTCAGCCTTTCAACTTGCTTTACGATAAAGGCTCCAGGGTATTGCTGTGCAACCGATGCCAGGTTGTGAATCCTTTTCAACACTCGATTACGAATCACTTCGGGATCGGCGCTGCCGGTAAATATCAATGTAAGCTCGCTTGCAGATTTACGTGTTTCCCTATTTTGGGTGAGAACCAGCTGGGCCTCCTCCACGTCATTCTCCCTTGTAGCGATATCAAGTATTTGCCCAACACTTAATAGTGCACTACATAGGCTCACATCATCATCTGCACGCCCCTCAACCAGTAACGCTCTTGGGCGGCCACACCGACAAGTGGTTTGCTGTATTAAATCTCCTAAGCGATAGCGTATTAATGGCACCGTCCAGTCGTTACCTATCCGGGTGAGTAATGCACCATGCTCGCTCGGCTCAATGAGCTGTCCTTCAAGCAAATGATACTTTTCCAAGTCACATTTTGGCGTGTTTATTGCAATACTATTGGTTTCCACGGAGCCGTAATCACACCAGAAGCCAGCGTTTGGAAACACGCTTTGTACAGTATCGTATTTGGCTTTCGTCCAGGGTTCAGCCATCCAAATGATCGTATGGATAGGGAGATTACCGCCTGAGTTTTTTAGCCCCTGGGCGAAGTCGGCGAGGCCTGTAGGTGCGCCAGCTAGTGTATTTACGCCAACATCTTGTAATACTTCTAACCAGGCTGTGAGTTCCGATGGGATAAATGGGCCCGTGGGTGCGCTTACTGACTGGCTTTTCTCGGCAAGGGTCTGGATAAAATAGTGGGCTCCCCACAAGCGGCCGGGATTGAAGAGGTTTAGTACTACGCTGTCTGGCCCAAGAGGTCTCCATTCCCTTAGGAGTCTCGCAGTAGCTTGGTGATAGGGAGTGTAAGTAAGTTTGGGCTTTCCGGTCGTACCTCCACTAGACATCAAGATTGCGCCGGCTGTAATTGCATTCGCTTTTGATACCTGGAGAATTTCTTCGGGGCCGCTGATGTGAAGGTCTTCAATTTTTGAGGCGGAATCAGGCACAGTCAAAGCGCCAAGCCGGGAAAGTTTTTGAGCCTGTGATAAGACTTCTTGCCAGTCTAAATGCCCAATGGACATTAGAATCTCTCCCATTGTTTAAGTTACGGCTTTATAGCTGAGACTACGGCAAAATACCCAAGTGCTTTATGACATTGAGGGTTCTCAAATCCTGCTTGCTTAAGTAACTGGAATAGTTCCTCTAAAGAGAAGAGTTGCGCTCCATGATTCATGAAAAGATGAAAACTAAATAAAACTGGAGTAAGTTTGGTTATATTAAAGAGCATGTCATGAATAAGGACACTACCGCCTTTTGGCAAGGCCGCGTAAGCCTTACTCAATAATTCTATGCAGGTGTCAGGTTTCCAATCGTGCAGCACGTTGCTAAAACAGACCCCATCGCAACCAGTTGGCCAATCTTGCTTGAAGAAATCTCCCTCTACTATGCTTATCTGCTTCTTCTTAGCAAACTTATCTACATATTCTTTGGCTGTCATACAGACAGGAGCAAGATCAAAAAGAAGAGCATTGCGTTCCGGATATGCATCACAAAATGCCAATGCGATAGTGCCTGACCCAGCACCAGCATCGAGCAAGGTTTGAATATTGCTAAAGGCACCATTCTGAACCGCTGAAACAGCTGAGGCAAAACCTTGTGCGTGCATCAGATGGGTGAAAGCCGCCGCTGAATCACCATCCATTTCATCATGTCGCCACATATCTGTTACGGAGCGACCCCTGCATTCAAGCTCGTATTCATGTTTCAGGCTGGTGAGTATCTTTTTATTAAGATGGTTTACATTATAAATATTAAACGGGTCCAGGAGAACTTCCCCCCAATAGTACTGGCTATTCCTATCCAGATACTGCTTGGCGAGTTCCGTATTTTTTAATTGATTGCATGTAACATTGATATACCCTAAGTGTTGAAGCAGCAAGATAAACAGGTAGATTCCTTTACGGCTTAATTGCAGTTTGTTGCTCAGCTTTTCGCAGGTATCAAAGCCACCGTCAATAAGCCCAGTTATATCAAGCTGAGCTGAGACCATCAGGCAGGCAAAGGTGTAATTACCCATTAAGAGGTCCCACATTGGGGCATCTGATGTTGTAGGCGCTTTTATTTGCATCAGGCTATCCTTTTTGTCAGTAGGTGCCCAAATTCACAAGATAAATTAGCCTAAACAGCTGAAACTTTCAGTGAAGTTATCTCAATTAGATGTCTCCAGCTGAAGATAGGGATCATTTGATTAATTTTCCGTCAATGACAGTCAATAGGGCGACCGCTCCTTGATACTTATCCTTGTGTTCAAGTTTGAGTGAATCTGGGATAGCACTATGCCAGCCCTCTTTATTTGCTCAGACTACAGCTCCTTGACCATAAAGTACTTACATCCTTCTTTAGGGTATCCCTCTTGAACCCACTTAACTTCATAGCCCTGATTTTTATAGAATGGCATGGCTTGGAAGTTCAAAGTATCTAGTAAGCATTTTTTACAACCACGTTGTTTACCGGATATCTCAATTTTGCTCAATAGTTGGCTACCAATATTTTGCCCCCTTAGCTCTTCAGATACCGACAAAGTGTCTAGTAATAGCCAATCACCGAATGACCTTGCGGCTGCTCCGGCTATCACTTCACCAGAGGCATTTCTAATCTGAACAGCAAGGGGAAGCCTTTCTTTAACTTCCCAGTTTCTCCAGTTGAATTCATCAAGTTTTTTATCCAGAAAGTCGATTAATTCTTGTGCTGGGTTTTCAAGTACTTCTATATCCATTGTGATTGCCTTTCGGGCCAGAGTATAAGTTGAAAAAATTTTAGTTAATCTTTTCCGTATTTAATAAAGTTTGCTCTAAAAAATCAATCTTGATTTTGACTGCACCTGAAAGGAATACTGCCTGAAATAGCCAACCATTTAAAATAATTTTTACATGAACTGTGCTTAAGGTAATCAAGGATATGCGGAACAGGTCTCCTAATTGCAAAAGTGGTCAAGTTGATATAGATTCGATGTTGTTGTGAATTTACTTTATTGGCAAAAGATAACTCCAGCTTTTTGGAGATTGTTGATTTCTTTCTCTGTTATTCCAGCTTCAATTAAAATGTCTCGTGTATTCTCACCATAAAGAGGTGCTGTCTGGAATTCCACCGAGGGCGTACCCGGTATAGAAAAAGGCGCACAGAGGAACTCAATACTTTTGCGATCTGTACTACGGGAGTAGGGAACAGAGAGAATTTTATCGTTGTTGCGGACGTAGGGGTTGTCCAGGGCTTGTGCAATATCATAAACGGGTGCGCAGGGAACCTTACCTTCCATCTGGGCAGCCCAGTTAGCATTTGTTTTCTTCTGGAAATGATTGTCAAGCGATGCCGTTAGCTCCTCCCGGTGCTTCATTCTACTCTCGTTGGTTAGAAAACGTGCATCGTGCTTAAGAGAATCATCCCCCAGTTCTTGGCACAGAATCTCCCAGAACTTCTGTGTTAAACAAGCTACATAGAACCAGCCATCGGCGGTTTTTACCAATTGGCACGGTGCTTGTGATGCGTGTGCGGAGCGAGGCTGCTTTCCTGGAACTATCCCCTCATTGAGAAACCATAGGCCTTGATAGCACAAGCAGTTCAGTGCAACATCGAACAAGTTAGTATCAAAGTCGCCACCTTTTCCTGTAATTTCGGTACGCAGCAGTCCTGAGACTGTACACAGGGCGGCATACACGCTGCCTAATAAATCAACAACAGATACACCAACTTTGGTAGGTATTGATCCCGGCTCGCCGGTTACAGACATCCAGCCTGTTTCAGCCTGCATAAGGAAGTCATAGCCAGGCCAACTTTTCCTTTCATTGTCCCGGCCATACCCTGAAAGATGTGTACAAACGATTCTCGGGTTGACGACTTTTAACTTCCTATAAATAACTCCTAATTCTTCCGGCAGGGAACCGCGGAAGTTATCGATTACTGCATCTGATTTCTCAACAAGATTGAGAAAGACCTTTTTCCCCTCTGCCGACCTGATATCCAGGGCCAGGCTCTTCTTATTGTGCAAAGTAGACTCGCCAGATTCATTATCTTCCTGACTCTCATCAAGGAATAATGTGCCCATTCTTCTTAAGGGGTTCCCGCTTTGTTTGGGATCCTCAATATTAATTACTTCGGCGCCCAGCATGGCTAACAGAGTGCCATGGAAGGAACCTGCTCCCCAGGTTTCGAAGGAGAGAATGCGCTTATTTTTTAGCGGCAACATGATGGAAATTTGAACTCTCAGGCAGTAAATGGCGCACTTTTGCGGGTTTTCGCAAAAGTAACTTGTATCGTTAGATTACTTATAGACCACAGTGTTTATAGATAGGCACGGACGACCCTATAATTGCAACCTTGTGTCCAACCATCATTATCAATCTGTGGGTAAAACCCCAAGCAATAACAATAGGATACTCGATAGAATTTGTTTGAATAAAATAGTTTACCTGCTGGAATTGGGCAGCTTTTTCCAATCCTATGCCAGTATCTATATGCATCCTGGAGAAATGAATCTTTAAGTCTTTGCTCACTTCATCTCAGTAACTTTAAACTTTGTTAATTTATGTAAATATCTTTATTCTTTGGCTTTTATTTTAGTAGTTATTATTTAATTTTTAATATAGGAAGCTCGCACTGCTCGAAATAGCAATGCTAAATCATAGGTTAACTCTGTAAGTTTGAATGTTTATACCCAAAATGACCACGTATTTAGATGAAAATGACATTGAGTTCTTGGTAGTCATAGGTCAAATATGTACATAGGATGGCGTTAATATCAACCTTAAAGAGTTAGCAAATATAAGAAACTATTTGAAGCAGGCTAATGATTGAATCTGTAGATGAATTGATATTATTTTAAGGAACGCCTGAAGTTCATTATATCGGGTTGATCATCTTGCTGAATAATTTATTATGCGGGGGACATCTAAAAAAAGCGATTCCTATCATGAACATCTCCCAGTATTCAAAAGGCTGTGGTGCACTCGTGGAAGGCGTACAGCTGGCCAATTTATCCGATGCCGAGCTTGGTGATCTACGCCGGGCCTTCGCCGACCATGGTGTGTTGTTTTTTCGTAACCAGTCCCTTTCCCCCGATGATCATCTAACCTTCGCCCACCGCTGGGGTGAAATTGTTATTAATAAGTTTTTCACACACACACAGGAATACCCTGGCATTGCTGAAGTACGTAAGGAAAAAGATCAGGAGACTAATATTGGCGGCGGTTGGCACACAGACCACTCTTATGATCAAAAACCCGCCTTAGGTTCCATCCTTGTAGCCAGGGAGCTACCCAAAACCGGCGGCGATACTCACTTCGCTAATCTGCAAAAAGCTTATGAAAGTTTGTCCGACGGTCTTAAGAAGACGCTGGAAACACTAAGAGCCGTGCATTCTAATGTGCATGTTTATGGTGAAGACGGTTACTACCAGTCGACAGACCTTGCTTCGCAACTTGGCGGCGTTGATGATGTGGGCGAGGCAATACATCCGGTAGTGATACAACACCCTGATACTGGGCGCAAGATTCTCTACGTCAATCCAGGGTTCACCCTTTGCTTTCAGGGGTGGACCCCGGAGGAGAGCAGGCCACTCCTTAACTACCTGTTCGCCCATGTGCTTACCAATGGATTTACCTGTCGGTTTAATTGGGAGCCTGGGTCGGTTGCATTCTGGGATAACCGCTCTACCTGGCATTCCGCGGAAAATGATTATCCAGGCCAGTTCCGCCTGATGCACCGTATCACACTTGCTGGTGGCGCATTACAGGGGGTGTGATATGAGGGTGGGTGTTAAATACACCCACCCTCAGCGAGGGCGCGTGTCGCCAGGCATTGGACGACATGCCCAGGTATAAGCCTACAGATAGGGCTTTAGTTAATGGAGCCCCAGTTCACGTCTATCTGAAAACGCTTCTGCTGTCTTTCTACAGATCTATGGTTCAAAACAGCATCTTAATTGGCATATTGTGCCAATCAAACACATCAGCAAGGCCGTTCTTTTAAGCCTGCGGCCTTAATAGTTTCTATTCTTGAGAAATAGAATCAGACAACACATTTCTGAAGGCCAATTTCAAACTACTCAAAGAGTATTGTCATGAAAAAGGTTTTAGTGACCGGCTTTGAACCATTCGGGCATACGCCAATAAATCCTGCAGAGTCGGTAATGCGTGTTTTGGATGGTACCCGTATTGGGAATTCAGATGTATTTGGAATCTTGGTTCCTAGTAGCTTCTTTGAGTGTATTGACGTAGTAACTAGCGCTATAGATGAGCTCCGTCCACAAATAGTGATCATGATGGGTGAATATGGTGGGCGATCGATGGTTACTGTAGAGCGAATTGCTCAAAATTTTAACGATTCTACTCGATATAACCTGAAGGACAATCGTGGCGTAGAGATGCAGGGCGCACCTACGGTTGCCAATGGACCGGTAGCCTATCGTAGTAATCTTCCTCTTAGAGCTATGGTTAGGGCAATGCGTGAAGCTGGAGTGCCTACAGATATTTCGGATAATGCCGCCACTTTTTGCTGTAATCACTTGATGTATGGCGTTTTGCACTTTATTGCCAGCAATCAGCTGGATATACGCGCAGGGTGGATTCACCTTCCGCAATTACCTCAAGTAGCAGCTTTGCCCGAAAACCTTGGTACACCCAGCATGTCCAGAGAGACCTCAGCACTTGGTGTCCATACTGGAATAGAGGCCGCATTGCTACATACTGAGGATATTGATGTTCCTATTCCATCCAAATTTCAAGTCTAAGATTTACTGAAACTATTAAGAAGGGTTCTGACAATGGAGATTGAATGCCTTTGGGAGTGTAACGATGGATTGGGAGAAACACCCATCTGGCATGCAGAAGATACTTCTATCTACTGGGCGGATCATGTCGGCCCTTCGGTTGATTTGGCTGGGCCTCGGCGGCCATCGATTCGGCGGCTAAACATCTCTACTGGTGAAAGAAAGACCTGGGAAATGCCGGAGCAGGTAGGGTCCTTTGGTTTCCGTAAGGGAAGAGGGTTAGTTGGTGCTGCCAATACTGGGTTTTGCACCATTGACCTCGAAACAGGAGAGTTTGAGACAGTTGTTGATCCGGAACCGAATCTACCCCAAAACCGGTTAAATGATGGAAAAATTGACCGAAGAGGGCGTTTTTGGTGCGGTAGTATGGATACGCAATTGAAAGGTAAAGTCTCTCATTTATATTGTCTTGAGCCTGATTTTAGCGTGCGCAAGGTTGCTAAGGACTTTTCCTTTGTATGTTCCAATGGGATTGCCTTCGATCCGGAGGACACTCGTATGTACTTCGGCGATACCATTGGTGGTATGGTCTATGTATTTGACTTGGATATGGATGAGGGCCATATCAGTAATCGAAGGCCATTCTTTTCAGTTGAAGATCGCAAGCCCGCGATTGTAGATGGCGCAACAGTCGATGCTGAAGGGTACTATTGGTTTGCTTTGAATCTTGGCGGTAAGATTTTAAGGATTGACCCTAAGGGCCGCCTTGACCGTGAGATTGACCTACCGATCCGGAGTCCCACCTGTGTCACATTCGGTGGCGACAATTATGAAACGCTCTACGTTACTTCACAGCAATCATTTGTAACTCCTGAGGAGCTGGCCCGCCACCCGCAGCCAGGTAGTATTTTTGCTATTCATGGCCTTGGTGTTCAGGGGCTCCCGGAGCCAAAATTTGGAGCTTGAAAAGCCCACCGAATAATTTTCTAGATGCATAATCCCCCAAGATTAGGGCACCCAAACCCAGTAAGAATGGGTGTGGGTGCCCGCTTGGTGCTTGTTAGTTACCGTTTAGGTCGTAAACAACAAATTTCTCCCAGGAACCTAATGCTTTGCGATTCGCATTAGCCCGGCCATCTGATTCCGCAACGATATAGTTACCATGTTCCGGGTTGTATAAGGAAATTACGTCACCATTTTGTAAACAGCCCGAATTGTCTGAGTGATTGATCAACTTAAATGTTTCCCAGCTGTACCGAGCGGTTCTATCGACATCTAAAGCACCACTTTGTTGGGCACTGTAATAATAACCATCGGTGCTTTGCAGCCACACTTCATCCCCGTCAATCAGGCAACCCTGTTGCAGGCTATTTCCTGTAAGGACAATAGTCTCATGGCTGCCAATTACTGAGGCATTGGCGTTGGCTGTTTTTCCATTACCTCCATTACCTGCCGCGCCAAGATACTTCCCATGGGCTCCTTTAAGTGCCACTTTTAAGGATTTAACTGGGGGCTTTCCGACAGCCATATAACCTACAACTGCCTTTATAGTTTCCTCTTTATTACTGTTTGCCTCCTGTACCATCAGGCTCATTTCAAATGTGCCAGTTTTCTTATTTCTGACACGTGTGCTTAGTGTTTCATCCCTGTCACTACCTTGTACTTGGCTGATCAGTAAGTAATCCTGTAAGTCGACCCCGACAGTTTCAAAGTCCGGGGAGCCACTCAAATTATCTTCCAGTGCAACAGCGCCAATATGAAGCTTCAATCCATTGGCAATTGAGTAACTACCAGCCTCCATCACCACATAATGCACCACTTCCGATGTATGGATACCATCGTTCCAGGCAAACTCCGCAACACGCACATCGAAGCTGGTTGAAGTGATATTGCGGATCTCAGTTGTTATCGGGTCAGTGCCGGCAATACCAATGACTGAAGCAAACACCACAGGGTTTTCATAACTGAAGTCCAACTCTATAGTGGTCCATTCGTGATTTATTCCGTGAGCCTTATCAGCCTCACCACCAACAAAGCGCCGGTTAGTAAAACGCACTACATCGACCTTTTCACCTTCATGGATCAATTCCATATCTTGTGACTGGTCTTCGACGTTAATCAGATAGCATTCACCGTTATCGGCCTCTGCCATACGTAATATTGTTGGATCAAAACCGTTAAAGCTTACGTTTTGATGTAAAAGCACATCGTTTGAACTCTCGCAGTTACCATGACCCGTATTAGTTTCTGTGTCTGTTACATTATTGACCTGGAATCCACTCACCGAAGCCATTTCGATAGTAGATGTGTTATTAGCACTGGCCAGTTCCCACATTTCTCTATCAGTCAAATCATCTACGTTTGCTTCCCAGCCAAAACTTAAGGTCTTTCCATCGACCTCTAAAGTTGTCTCCCATACATGGCGGGTCTCTGCCCAGCTCCAGTACCATTTGCTTTTGATCTTGGCTTGCGAAACAGTGAAAATGAAACTACTAAAGCTTTCGTGAGTCTGGGTATTACCAACAACTGTTGCCCAGACTTGTTCATCAGCACTACAGCTGTAAATTTCTACAACCTCCTCATTACGAATAAAGGTTTTGGTATCCAGGCAGTGACGATAAACAGCCACATAACCATCACCCTCACGTGCAAACAGCCAGTTCTGGAAACTGGTTGTTTCATCGAATTGCTCCGTTGGCCAATGCAAATTTACTGGTGCAGTTAGAAAGTCATCTACAGGTAAAAAGTCCGTTGCTCTGTTAACACCATCCATAAAGCGCAGCTCCATCGCAGGTTTATACAAAACCAGGGCTACATTCTCATTTTGCTTTATATAGGGTAAGTGCGTGTTCATTTGCTCCTGGCCACCAGCCTTCCAGCCTCCGTATTCCGCACCTGACCGAGTATAAACCGGTATGGTACCGGTTGTTGCTATCCAGGGCAGCTGCTGCCAACCTGCATTCCCCGCATGGAAATCCTGGTATGAGGATAATTGCACATTGCCATGGCGATACAGATCCATGGTTTTTTCTGAAATAACTGAGCTTGTGGTGAAAGGTGCACTGGTTTCAGTAAGAAGAACACCTGACATATCGACTACGTCATCTGCCAGGTTAGACTCCACAATCAAATCTTCCAAAAAGAAGTTCAGACCGGCAAGTGGATTCAGGTAATATTCCAGCATCTCATCAATGAGTTCTGGATGAGCATAGGCGCCGGCAGATTGAGAGAAAATCAACTTATCTTGGAGGTCCAACCCAGCCCATACGGTATCAACTTCAGAGATAGGATGGCCTGAAGAATAGCTTATGTTAATCTCACCATTCAGTTTTTCAAGGCGATTATAGGCAACACTGCTTACATCAAGTGTAGTCATGGCAAAAATATCCATATGGGTACTACCCGTAAAATCTTGTGGACCTTTGCCAGTAATCAAAGCGGTATATCGTGCGAACTTATTATTCAAGAAATTAAGATCTTGGTGAACACCCTCATAGGTCCTTGAATCGACGGCTATAGCAGCACCAAGGTCGTTGGTGACCATAGCGATATCATTAAGAAAAATAAGGGCAACCTGTCCAGCCAGGGTTTTAATCTCTGTATCCTGGGCATAGTCGTATAAATTTAGCAATGCTGTCAGGGAAAATGGGCTATAGACATTTGAAGTGGACTCATATACTCCAAACTGCTTTTTAACCTCCAAATAACGTACGAGACGCTCCCTTAGTTTTTCGGGCCCACCACCTATATCCCAACCTTCCATTTCAGATAGTAACCAGCTGGAAGATAGCCACATAAGTACGTGGTTTTCAGAAGTGTAAACTCGCTTTCCTTCAGTATCTTCATCTTGCCAATAAGGTAGTTTGATAATTTCACTCAGGATAATGTCATCGTACTCATCACTTTCCGCCAGTACTCTAATATATTCTATCAGACGCATATCAGGGTTTTTGTAAGCATGCTTTCCTGGTGTAAAAAGATCCGTCAGCCCCCGAGCCAGAGCCTCTTTATCCAGTGGTAAATCAAAATAAGCCCTGAGTACAAAATGATCGTTATTAGGTTCGGCTTTGGCTGAATCAAGAACGCGTTTGATATAAGCCATCTGCCGATCACGGAAGGCATTTAAATATGCAGGATGTGAGGAAGTATCATAGTCTGTAAGGCTCCACTGCCGCGCGCCGTCCTCGGAATTTTGACCTCCCGTGGTGAACCAGTCCGATATATCGAGATCCAGGCCGAAGTAATTTAATGCCGTGACTGTACCATCAGCAACGCCGTAGAAGAAATTAAGTGAACCTTCAACCACGGTCGTTAGTCCATCGTATATCCATTCACCGGTATCTACAAAGAAACCAATTACTGCCGTTACACCATCCTCTACAGTTGTAACTATATCCTCAATAACCTCTTCAACTCTCACTTCAACAGTGTCCCAAGTTTCAACAACCCAGGTTGTAAATTTGTCCCACAATCCTGCATGGGCGTATGCTGGTAAGATTAGAACAAACATAAGTGCGATACATACACCTATTTTTTTGAGCTTCATGATCAAGTCCTATATTATTTTTTTTGACCAAATAGAAATAACTCTTTGGAGGAAGAACATATTTTGTTAAAAATTAATCATATAATTTAGGGGGTCCCATAAGTTTCATGTGATGCCGCATATTAAATTATTGTTGACTAAAAGAAATAATGGATGCTGGCTGTTCGAACTTCAAAATTCGTTCAGCAATGTAAGACCTTGTTGTTGATCGGGTCAAACAGAGATGGCGTATAGTGAGAAACTGATCTCACGAAGCTCTTAAAAGTTGTTTCTACAGTCTCATGAAATATAGTGTTAACTATTTCGTAATATTTGTGGACTTCTGTGTTGAGAAAATGACTTTGAGGGGTTCGTGCAAATGGTGTATCTAAATAAACCTAATTAGTAGAGGCATGACTGTCGCAACTAAGATGTGGGGTGCCAAGGGGCTAGTACCTAAATTGGTCTTACTCAAGTACAGTAGATGTACTCAGTAGTATAAGCATTCGAAGTAACCACTGCCCATAAGTTTTTCTCATATTCCGGTTTTGGCGCTTTAATGAAGGGGCGAAATTTATAGTGACTTATAATAAAACCTGGATGTGTAGTAGAGTAGGGTGGTCATTTTATTGAAACTCCTTTTCATACTGATGCCGGAATTACTCAAGGGAATGATATCTGCATGCTCTATCAAGAAGGTTATAAGGGGTTAAATTTAACTAACAGTTCTCAATTTTCCAATCATCAATAATTTGCACATCCTTAATTACAATTTCCGCAGTAGTACGATCGTTGCCTTGCTGATCTTTTCTCATTCGATGCTGCAGCTTTCCTTCTACATCAATCAGCGAGCCTTTGCGCCCATAATTAAGCAGATATTCAGCCTTGTTTCCATACGCAATACAGCGATGTGTTTCTGTCTTTTCTTGTGCTTTTCCGGATTGGCGGTCAGACCAAGTTTCACTGGTAGTGACATTGAATGCTATTGCAGTTTTTCTTGAGGCAATACTCTCAAAGTCAATTGTTACCCTGCCCATTAAGAATACTCTATTTTTTGAGCGGCGATGTGCCATAATTTAAGTCCGTGCCAGAATTTTAATTAATAGCTTGAGGTGCAAGTAGTAGGAGGTGTATAGCTATTCTGGTGTCGGGTTGTCACTTTTATTAGGCTTTTGTTGCCTGCTGGATTTGCGGTCTTCATTGGAGTTCTTTTCAACGGGGAAGTTTTTATTTTTTGAGGGGATATTATTTTTCTCTATATTTTTTTGGGGTATATTTTTGTGGTATGACTTTATTATTATCATTTCTGCTCCTGGTAAGAGAGTATGTTGAGTTTTGTGAATAAATAGTGGCTTGTTTATTTTCCGGCCTTGTCTGCTGTTGCTTCCTGTTTTTGTTCAAATTAATGTTGTTTTCTCAAGGGGATAGCGCAAAAGATAGTTATTTTACATTTACGATTGATGCTGATTGCTGGATCACAGCTTCTTGCATATCTGACGTTATTTTCTTTACGTTGGCAGATTAGAGAATTGAGCAAACTGAGTATTTGCTCTATGCAAAGAATGTATGTAACAGAGACGCAGAAGTTTACTGCAGCGATGAAACCGGCATTCGCAGTAATTGCTAACTAAGTGTCGCTATACGCCAAAAGGGAAAGCGCGAATTATGAAGTTAAATGCTAAGTATACTCAATCTAATACTGTTCAACCTGTGGCGTTTCAAGGATATGCGTCAGGTTAAGGCTAAACTACTCTATTTATTGGGTGGCTTTCTGAACTCTGTATAATGATAATATTTTGGCCTACTATCGAAACGAATGTGTAACCATGCAACACCTCCGCCCGCTGTGCTTAACCAAACAGGATTATTCGAAGCTAGCTTTAGACCTAAGCCACCAACTGTACTCCAAAGTTCATGCTGCTGCCTACTGGGTGCTGTATTGGTAAAGGAGGCTAAGTGACAATAATTTACAGCGGTTTCTTGATTTGAAGGCACTACAATAGTGGCATCTTTGCCAAGATTTTGAAACCAAACAACGGACTTTGAAGTATCACGAATATATGCCTCGAAAGGCCTTGAGTTGGGCATTTGATCTAAAGATGGCGCATCTAAAACGACAAACTCAAATATTCCTTGCAGTGATTTCTTGGTAAATCCTGGTGTCTCCCACCTATACGCCTGATATGGAATCACCTGAAGCGAAGAGATTAAAAAGTTTCTAAATTTAGCATTATCCCGAAGGGACTTCAGCACCTCATAAAATGTAACAGCCTCTCGATTATTATTAATAGTAAAGTGATACCCATTACTTACCTTAGATTTACTTAGATTCCACATATTACTTACCACTGACCCTACTCACAAAAAGTAAACAAAAATTTACTTGCATTTTACATTGTTCCAGTAATTACCTTTCTTAATCATGAAAAGCCGAATGACCTAACTTGACAGCAGGTGTGGTCTCTTAGCGACACTATACACTGCGATCCAAATGTAAAATCAAATCAGGTTTCACACTTCTTTTGTGTATGGCCATACTGAACTATTTATCCGCAAGGTCAATAAGATGGTTTAAAACTAATATATTTACAATTACTTTTTCTTTTGCACGAATTTAGCTTTATATCTGTTTTTGTTTTTTATGGTAACTGTCGTATAAGTTTGAGACAAATTTTCTCAACAGCGTGGCAGCAGTGTGAATTCTGCTTGAGGGCTATCTCACACGTGTTAGTAAGAGCTAAATGTCCTAGAGCGTCATCAACAGAATAGATAGAGTAAATTATAGGCAATGAGGAGGTTTTTAGTATCAAAGGTTTTTGATATGTGACTTCCATCAAAGCAAAAAGTTACAATCGCATTGACTTTTTTTTTCATGGCGGTACGATCGCCTCATTGCAATGGATTTGAATAAAAATGGATTGCAATTGAATAATAACGGTACTTACAAAATGGAGTACCACAAGGATTGTCTTACAAGGTTGTGTGTGATAGCAGTTTTGGGCTGCTATTAGTTGACTACTGCTTTGTATCTTAGGAGTTTTCGCCTTATGGCAAGAGGCTATTTGAGAAGTTACCCGTTCGCAGTTAGGTTAAGCCCGTCTGCACTCAGTAATTTAGCGATTGTACAGTTGAATTACGCATATACGGGTGTGATGGAAATCACAACTGGAATCATTGATTTATGTGGCGCAGCCGGGACTAACCCGCACTACAACACGAGAACACCTATAAAGCATGATATTTTTCCTCAATTTGTCGGCACTCATAATGTCGCTCCAATTGTACATGGAGGAAGAGGTAGCGGTAATACGAGCCATCAACAGTTAGCTCGTGTCATTATGGCTCAAAACAATCGCTTAGCATCGTCGGAAGATGATTTTTGTGGTTTCACTATTAGGTTCAACGGCAAGCCAAATGCGGATTTTTCTGGAACATCTCGATCCTTGAATATGGGCATCGGATTTTCCAATGGAGAGCTCGAACTCTGCTTGAGAAATGCCATTATGCAAAAAGTTGCTTCTGTAATCCGTTTATACGGATGGACCAATTTGACTTACGCTCCACCTCGAGCTGACCCTAATGCGGCCAATGCTGCACGAGGCCGCGGGATTCATGCCGCTGGACTGCTTGCCAGTATTCAGCAACTCAACCGCACGCCAGCTATTTAACTTGCTCCATTTTGGAAAAAGAGTACGGTTTATATACTGATCACTTAGTTAGTGATAATGCAGATGTAGAAATTTTCTGACAAAACCCTGTTATTGGTAGAGGGTGGTTGGAACGCCGAACAAGGAATGTTTGGCGATATACCGTCTGTAGATAGCAGGAGCTTGTATTAGTGGCTAATAGCTGGAAAGGTGTGAATTCGATACTATCGCCTAAAGCTAAACTAATTACTACTGATTGGCTTGACGCCTTCTGCCGAATAAATCACATTACTTGACCTTGAACTGACAGAACACCTTCTGAAAACTACCAAATGTCAGATCAACTTTGGGTTACGACAACTTAGACTGTCATTTAAAATGGAAGCTTGCCGGTAGAGTAGGGCGGCGGTATTACTACCGCACTTCCTTTACTCGTTTAGTTCGTCCACTCTCGTGCCGCTCACGCATATCTGAATCAATTTATTTAGACAACCCGAAATTAACCTGAGAGTAAATGTCAATATAGCTCTATGTCAGGGGTATAGTTTTCGGAAGAGGGTTAGCGCTTAGCTCAAAAAATAGGCCGTATCCCCGAATTATAGGTAATGGATTCTCCAAACAGATAGGGTTCGGATAGAAGTTATCTGTGAAGGTGATGAAGTTATAGGGGACCTGAGGGGGAGCCTGTAAGCTGAATTTTCCTGCGTATAGGTAAAGATTCTCTGGGTACGAGTCATAGACTGTGTGTTGAGTCAAACCTGTGTGAGGAGGGAGCACTCGACGATCTGAACACAAACGATGTATTCGAATGTTGTCTTGTCGTTCATTTCGTGCCACATCGGCGATTATTTTCCGAGGTGACCTTGGAATTCAGTCTAGGCGTTACCCTTGTCACTAGAGTCAGCGCAGGGCATGCAAGTAGCCGGATAGTAAACTTCAGCCCCCAAATCACAAAATTGCCAATTCCGGTGAGATTTTTGAATCCAAGATGAGAGGGGTAGCTGACTGGATCAAATCGGCTGCTGGAGCAATCCAGACGCAGGTACCTGGTATATCAGTATCCGCGGTTACTCTGACTACTCTGGCGTTTCTCTGAGTGCTAGTACTGAGTAAGTGGGCTAACTCCTACTCGACAGGTTCCTGTGGGGTGGGTAGATAGCCGTTCTACTCAAATAATGTCAGTCAGCTTAACTGACTGGCATTTTCATTTAACACGTTGATCTCCGCAGAATCCTTTTCTAGTGATATCGCCAGCATTATCACCAATTCTGTGATGATCATTTCCACTGCTCAATTAAAGCTCGTTTTGTCAGAGTGAATAACCTTCAAGTTCCAGCCTTTTCTTTAAAGTTGATAAATTTTCGAAAAAGATTTTGCAGCTTTTCTGTGCACAGTGATTGGAAAGCCCTTAGTTAGCTCTATATCGGTGCAAAGACAGATAAATAAGCTTGTTTAGGTGGAGGCGCCACAAGAATAGAAAGAAGCCGGCAATCACCTAAGAAGGATACATCGGTTGCCACTACTATCCCTGTGGGCAAAATTGAAACATAGGTACTAATTTTGTCTCGATATCCAGCCATGACTTGCTCAGGCATATATCTTGCATAAACCCTAACGTGCCCTGTCACAACAGGGACATTGGTACTAATGGTTAGGATGTCACACCCCGTCGGCTAAATCATCATGGAGAGATAACAATAATGAAGTCACTGTTGAAAAAATCCACTCTAGCAGGTGTGTTTTCACTTCTATGTACAGGCTCCTTCGCCACCCAAATGGATAACATAAGTAGTTCCCCAACAACTGACCGGATCATTGTGAAATACAAGCAGGATTCCACGATCGGACGGTCAGCGAGCATGACTCAGGAAACCGTGGAGAAGGCCTCTCGTCGTGCAGGCCACAACTTGCGCCACTTGCGGCGCATGGCGACGGGTGCACAAGTCATGCAACTGGGAAGCCGAAAAAGCCAAGCCGAGATCAACCTGATAATCAACCGCCTAAAACAAGACCCCAATATTGAGTACGCTGAGCCCGACTTGATGATGCACCCTATGGCGGTCCCTAATGACCCCAGCTATTACGACCAGTGGCACTACTTTGAAGCTGATGGCGGACTGAATTTGCCCGCAGCCTGGGATATAACTCAGGGGGAGGGCGTGGTAGTAGCAGTTATTGATACCGGTTACCTCGCTCACTCAGACCTCATGGACAACTTGCTGCCTGGTTACGACATGATTTCGGATTCCGATATCGCTGTAGATGGGGATGGTCGTGATAGTGATGCCAGTGATCCCGGGGATTGGTATACCGATAGTTACTGCGGAAATCCACTGTATCCCGAGTTTGATAGCAGCTGGCATGGCACTCATGTGGCCGGCACCATTGCTGCCGTCACCAACAACAATATGGGTATCGCTGGGATAGCTCATAAAGCAAAAGTGCTCCCCGTTCGAGTACTCGGCCGCTGCGGCGGTTACACTTCTGATATTGCCGACGGCATTGTCTGGAGCGCTGGCGGCTCGGTTAGTGGTGCACCAGCCAATGAAACTCCGGCTCAAGTACTGAACTTGAGCCTGGGGGGCTTTGGCCTCTGTGGAAGCACAACTCAAAGTGCCATTAATACGGCCCGTAGCCTGGGCGCTACCGTTGTTGTTGCGGCGGGTAACTCTGGGCGGAATGCCTTCTGGTTTTCGCCAGCTAACTGTTCAGGAGTCATTACTGTATCCGCGACCAACCGCTCCGGAGGGCTTGCTTATTACTCCAACTACGGCAATGTGGTCGATGTCGCTGCCCCCGGAGGTGAAACTAATTCGGTGGAATCCGATGGCGTTCTCTCTACATTAAACAGCGGAGCGCGAACTCCCGGTAGTGATAGCTTCGCATACTATGCCGGTACCAGCATGGCCGCTCCACATGTTGCCGGTACAGCTGCACTTATATATTCAGTCAAGCCCGATGTTACACCAGATGAGGTTGAATCTATCCTAACCAGTACAGCTCGAAGCTTTACGGGCTCTTGTCGGCGCTGTGGATCAGGCATTGTTGATGCGGCGGCAGCCGTTGAGGCCGCTATAGAGAATTGAATTGTAGAAAGGAGTTAGTTTGATTAAAGATCGGCACCTCGTCGGTCTTTTACACTTTTCCACCAAAGGATCTAGCCGGGTACAGAGGGGAGGTTAATATTCATCCTTGCTCCCATGCGGGAAATGGATCATTCAATGTCGCCCAGTATTCTTTGCCTCGTAGTACTTCGTCCTCGCTTAGCAGGCAATTATCAAGCGCTTTTGTCATGCTGGTTTGATTCAGACTCTGGCCAATAAATACTAGTTCTTGCCGCATATCACCAAAGGGTTCTACCCAATGTTTTTCAATGGAGCTGCGATAATTCTCGTCAGTGGGCCAGTTTTCTTTGGGTACAGCTTTCCAGAACATCCCGGCGAAACCATAGTGGGCAATGCCTCCCGCTTGACTCCATTCGCCTGCAAACTCAGGGCGGGACGCCAGCCAAAAATACCCTTTGGAGCGAATTAACTTGCCGTGCCTTTCAGTATTGTGCAGAAATTGATGAAATTTTTCTGGATGGAAGGGTCTACGTGCTTCGTAGCTGAAACTGCTAATGCCATACTCTTCAGTTTCAGGAACGTGCTCACCTCGCATCTCTTTGAGCCAGCCAATGGAAGGGTCTACGTGCTTCGTAGCTGAAACTGCTAATGCCATACTCTTCAGTTTCAGGAACGTGCTCACCTCGCATCTCTTTGAGCCAGCCAGGTGCTTGCTGCGCGCGCTCGAAGTTAAATAAGCCGGTACTTAGAACCTCGTCAATATCGACTTGCCCTTGAGAGATCGGAACTATTTTTGCCTGCGTATTTAGAGTTCGCAGAATGGCCTCTAGGCGCTCAACATCAGAAGGGCCAGCTAAATCTGTTTTACTGATCAGAATGACATCTGCGAACTCGACTTGGTCGATCAGTAAATCAGTTACACTGCGTTCGTCGTCCTCGCCTAATGATTCACCAGCATCCTGTAAAAATACTGCCTCGTCATAGTCCTTTAAAAAATTGACTGCATCGACCACCGTCACCATTGTGTCCAAACTGGCAACATCAGAGAGAGAAACACCATTTTCGTCGGCAAAAGTGAAGGTTTCTGCAACGGGTAAGGGTTCAGAAATCCCTGTTGATTCAATAACGAGATAATCAAACCGTCCTTCCTGCGCAAGCTTAGTGACTTCCTCCAGAAGGTCTTCCCGCAGCGTGCAGCAAATACAGCCATTACTCATTTCAACAAGCTTCGCCTCACTACGGTTAAGAGAAACTTCGCTCTGTACTTTCGTCGAATCAATATTGATTTCACTCATATCATTGACGATTACAGCAACTTTTTTGCCTTCGCGATTGTTCAGTATGTGGCTAAGTACGGTAGTTTTACCGGCACCTAGAAAACCTGAAAGGACGGTGACTGGGAGTTTGTTTGTATGTGCCATTAGCCTCTCCGCACTCTGAGTATTCATCCATGTGTACTAGGTTAATCAGATGGTGAGCAATGATATATCGTATCTTTTGCAGGTCAAGCTATTTCATTTATATGAGGGCAGGGCGGCAGTAATACCGCTCCTCCTTTACCCGCTTACTGCGTCCACTTTCATGCCGCTCCCGCATGTCGGAATCAATGTAGCGATCGGTCGTAGCCATACTTGCATGGCTCGCATCATCGCGCACATGCTCGCGGGGGCGGTACTTCATATCTTCAGAAATACCGGTATGGCGGAGCCAGTGCACAGTGGCAGCCTTAAGATCTTCAGCATCTTCCCCTAAGCCTTCTTCAACCATCCGTTGGTGGGCAGCATCAAAGCAGTTTTGAACAATCAGGCGAACCTGTCGGGTACTGGTAACCGGTCCCTTGCCACGGGACTTGTGCACCAGAGGTGTCTGCTCATTAATGCTGGGCAGAGCAGGGAGCTGCAATTAATTTCTGTAGCGCTTCAAGGCCTTCAACATTTGGTCGCAAACAGTGATCGCCCGGCCTTTGTTACCTTTACCCGTAACATGAAACCACCAGTTTTCGTCGTGATCTTTCTTGAAATCACCCATAACTGGTGCCGATCTTTCATCTGCAACCAACTCAGAGATGCGAAAATACATAGCGAATAGGGCGTTCATAATAAATAAAGTTCGCTCGTGATCAGTTGGTGATGTCTCGGCCATGATCTCAGCAGTCTCCAGGACATAATCCCACTGCAAGTTGCTGATTCGACGTACAACCTGGCTTTGTTGCTCACGTCGAACAAACTTACTTTTCTGGCGAATCAGTGCCACAGGATTGGCTGGAACCAAGCCTTCCTGAAACAGGAAGTCGAAGAAAGAAGTCAGTGCAGTAAAGGTACACTTGATGGCCGCCAATCTGAGTTAACAACGCGTTCGCCATTTCTAGTTTTAAAACGGGCAACATTGTTTGTACCGTGGACTGCCAAGTAAAGTACTATTTCTTTACAGCTACAACGGTAGCCAGGCAACGTTTAACAGTTATCGCCGCGAACTTGAACGACTACTGCAATGGGCTTGGCGTATCGAAGAAGTTTCAATCTTGTCGCACAAGCGTGAGCATATCGAGGATTTTGTTCAATTCTGTATTGAACCGCCGATTGCCTGGACGGTATGGACGTCCAACTAGACTCAAGAAGACGAGACCCAGGGTGGCTAAAATTTCCAATAGTGTCTACTATTGGAAATAACGTATGATACAATTCTTTACAGCTTTTAAATTATTAAATTCGATTTTTCATTCTTAGTAACCAGGTTCTTTATGTCACAGCGCTTTGATGCGATGCCACTTTTTGATTCCTACCGTCCTTTTTATGCTCTTGATCGAGGAGAATTATTCTCGGAAGATGCTCCTGCAGTGAAAAACTTCGTACAGTCAATGGCTAGCTCTGTGCCAGAGGCCATTATTGATTACCGACACGTAAAAGACTTTCTTTGGAGTAAATGTCGACGCTCAGAAGCGACTTACAACGCGTTTAGGAGCGAATCTGAGCGTTTTTTGTTATGGGCTTGGTGCATACACTGCAAGTCAATTGCCATGATGAAAAAGCGAGACATTGAGGCTTACATCGATTTTGTCGTCAATCCACCAAGAAGTTGGATTGGAACACAGGTATGTAGAAGATTCTTGGTCAATAATGGTTTAAAAGAGGCTAACAAGGGTTGGAGACCATTCGTAGCGAAGCTCAGTAAGGCTGAACGGAAAGAATCTCTTAGGAGTCCTTCCGTTTCAGATATCAAACCAGATACTGGTGATTATGCTCTTGCTCAGAAGTCTTTGAGAGAAGTCTTCTCAAACCTGAGCGTGCTGTATAACCACTTAGTTGAAGAAGACTATGCATTCGGAAATGTAATTGCAGCCGTCAAAAAGGCATCCCCCCATCTAATTATCGATGTATCAAACGATTCAGTGAAACGTTTGTCTGCACTGCAGTGGGAGTATGTTTTGGAAAGTACTCGGGCAAAAGCTGATGAAGATCCGACCTGGGAGCGGCACCTTTTTATTGTTGCCAGTATGAAGAGTCTTTATTTACGTGTTGGTGAGTTGTCATGCCGGCCAAAATGGAACCCCAAGATGGGGGATTTTTACAGGGAGGAAGATGACTGGTGGTTTATTGTATTTGGAAAAGGAAACAAAAAGAGAAAGGTTAGCGTACCGGTTGATTTTTTAGACTATTTACGAAGATATCGTATTAGTCGTGGGCTGGATGGGCTGCCAGCAGTTGGCGAGTCATCCCCCCTACTCCACCCAATTCGTAAACATAACCCAGGGCTACGAGCACGAACAATCGCAATATTAACTCAGGAAGCGTTTGATCTAGCCAGTGAAAAAATGGTTCAGGACGGCTTTGAAGATGATGCAAAAGTCCTATTGGCTACTTCTACGCATTGGCTTCGTCACACAGGCGCCTCAATGGATGTTGAAAGTAGAGCTCTTAAAGACCTGTCGGCAGATCTGGGACATGGAAAGTTAAGTACTACTGATAAAGAATACGTCCATGCAGATGATAAAGAGCGGGCAGCATCAGGGAGAACGAGGCGAGTTTGAAAATTGTCAACAGTACTGCTGGATCATGCTGCTTGTGGCTTGCGGTGGAGAGTTGTTGGTTGAATGAACTGGCACGGGAAAAGATCATGCAGCGAAATGGATTCTCAGGGTTGCTGAGGTTGTCGAATGGTTGGTGGCAGACGTAGAGCCTTTAGATTGTTGTTGGAATGCGGCAATTATACGTGGAATACACTCAAATATAAATATTCCGATATTCAAAAATATCGGAATTAACACAGCCCATTGATCCCCCTCACGTTTTCAATTTTGGGCAGTTCGACTTAAGCACTTAATTTTCGCCAAATAAAGTACTTAATTTACAACTAAAACACTTAATCGTGTATCCATACGTCTCTATTTAGGATACGTAGACCAATATAAAAGTTAAACAGATATAACAATAAGATTAAAGGCTTCCTAAAACCTAAAAGCTCTAACTAAAAAGTTAACCACATTCAGATAGTTAAGGAGTCATTTATGTTCGAGAAAATATTACACCACCAACCGGCTAGCAGAAATACGAATCATTTCTCTTTGGAGATACCGATAAATATCCCTCAACCCTACACTTCCTCGCCATCTCAGAAATTGCCCTGCAATTTTAAAGGTAAATAGCAAGACTTCAATCTCGCCAAATCCAGTGCACTCAATGTATAGGTCAAGTTGTGAATAATATTTGAAAAAATATTTTGTGAACAATTTTGGATATTCTAAAAATCAATAAATTTTTTGTTAAATCATGGTATCAGCTGAATGAGCTACCCTATATAGTGGCACCGCCTAACCTTGATTAAAAGTAGGTTAGTTTTCATTGTTTTTTGAGATGTGGGAGAGATACCAAAGTGATTAAGAAAATTTTTTCGAAAAGAGATCTAAAGCTTCCAATCATTGGCGGCTTGATAGCGGCAGCAAGCTTGCTACCAACAACAGCAACGGCCGAAGTTGATATAAATCAATTACGTCAACAATCAAAAATTATGTTCGGCACTCTCTCAGAAACTATGCCAGGCAGTGAGAATGACACCCCAGCTATGGTTGAGCTTGGAAAAACACTGTTCATGGACAAACGGCTTTCAGTCAATGATAGCCAATCCTGTAACAGCTGCCATCAAGTAGGGAACTACAACGGCTCGGGCGTTGACAATGAAACGACATCACCGGGAGCTTTACCTGGTACCAAGGGTGATCGAAACTCTCCAACGGTCTGGAATTCAGGATTCCAGATGGCTCAATTTTGGGATGGTCGCGCAGAGGATCTGAAGGAACAGGCTAAAGGTCCAATTTTAAACCCTGTAGAGATGGGAATGCCTTCAGAAGAGGCTGTTGAGACAAAGATTTCAAAAATTGCCGAATATCAAGAAATTTTCAAACACGCCTTTGGTAAAGAAAATGCTATCTCTTACGACAATATTGCTCAGGCCATAGCTGCATTTGAGCGCACCCTGATTACGAATGATCGGTTTGATGATTTTATGAGTGGCGATGATCAGGCTATGACAAAAAGTGAGTTAAAGGGCTTGCAAACCTTTATCAACACTGGTTGTTCAGCATGCCACAATGGTGCAACCTTGGGTGGAAACATGTACCAGAAGATGGGGCTAGTCAACCAATATCCACACCAAGAAGATTTAGGTCGTTATAAAGTTACAGGCCTTGAAAAAGATAAAATGATGTTTAAAGTTCCAATGCTACGCGATGTAAGCAGAAGCGCTCCTTACTTCCACGACGGGCGTGTAGAAACCATTGAGCAGGCAATTTACGATATGGCTTGGTACCAATTGGGACAGAAATTAAGCACACAACAAGTAGATGATATTGCAACTTTCCTAAACGCTTTAGAACATCAAGCTCATTAAGCTATTTCCCACCCTTCGGGGTGGGCCCCTTTCGCTCTATTTAATTTTGGCTAGGCTCGCGGATTTCAAATCACTAGCTCATTGATAACTTATAATCATTCAGCCTTGCCTTTGTGTATCAGCCACATTCAGAGATAGCAGCTAGCAGACTAAACAGTTTCCTGATTGCTAACCAGTTGATAATGTATAGTGCTCTAACAATATCTATACCAAGTCGGAAAACTGAAATCCATAGGGAGATGTACAGTTTTCAGCTACCGATTTGCGGCAGCTCCATTGAATTACTGTTCACTACCTGAGCATTCAGTCATCAGATGTCCTTATCCAGGATTACGGGCACGAACAATTACGATACTTACTCAAGAGGCATTTGATTTAGCTAGTGAAAAGATAATGCGAGATGGTTTTGAGGATGATGCGAAAGTTCTCCTGGCCACATCGACTCATTGGCTTCGTCATACTGGAGCCTCAATGGATGCAGAAAATAGAGATCTTAAAGACCTATCGGTAGATCTATGACATGGGAAACTGTGTACTACTGATAAAGAATATGTTCACGCCGATGAGAAAAAGCGTGCAGTTTCAGGGAGAGCGAGGCGAGTTTGAAAATAAATTATACATCAATAGATTGCAATTAATAGAAAAATAGTATTTTGAACAATGATGTATTGGTCGTCGACGCGCGCTATCACTTGATCTTCCCCCAGACAACTGCAACAAGTCGAGCCCTAATGATGATCGCGGCCAACAGCGGATTGCTCGAGGCCGTTGTGACGGTACTCAGTGATGCAGCGCTTCCATTCTGGGTTGAGCTTCTCGCGGCCAGATGGGAGGAGATTTTGTATCTCATCGATAAAGACATCATTGCCTGACGTCTCCCAAATGCTTTGCTTCTGTAGGCCCGCCCTCTTCTCAATATCGAGCTCCTCATTGTGATATACGCAGATTGAGAATCTGTTCTAGCATAATGCGGGGGATACTGGTTAGTTCTGCAAACTTATTGTGATTGATACCTTCGATATTGGTAACTACCCGTCGTCTTTTTTAGGGTACGCTTGGAATTCTGGGCACAGTTCACTTGAATACGGGCTAGGATATCTTATTGTAGTAAAGGAAATTCTTCAATGATTTAAAATTAAGTGAACTGTCCCCCGGATTTTTCTTTATTGGTTAAGCAAGCTCGGATGTATTTTTCGATTACCCAAAATATTTCCTACAACTTTCCCAACTTCTTGCTCAGTGGGAAGTTGTGCTACGTCATACGCGAACCATGCCAGTGAGTCTGCATTATTCACCGCATTCATCACACCAATTTCTTGCATTTTTCTAGCCGCATTATCTTGTCCACGTAACATTTTTAATGCCTCTTGCTCAACGATTTTGAATACTTCATCACTAGACTTGTCCTTATGAATATTAAGATATAAAGGACCAAGTTTACCGATTTCTTCATCTAATTTATCCACAATGCTTCCATCATCCTTGAAGTACTCATGATCCACTGTATCCGCGAATTTATGTGTCCCCTCGTGTATCAGAGTGACGGTGCAGTATATATCACCTTTTGGCCAAATTTTTTTGAAATTCAAATGGACGGGGTGATAGTGAGGCTTCATATAGCCCCCTCCATTGAGTTTTCCCCCCAACATCGAGATTAAGCTGTTGCCCCCTTGCCATTGCGCTTTCTTCATCTTATATGTTTTTGAAATATAATTGGGCACGCTTTCAAAAATGTCCACCCACACAAAACCCGCCATATTATCCGTGGGGTCCCCCCAACCTATTTTCTTCATGACAGAAGTCTGAAGTTTTGCCACGATGGGCATCTGTTCCCTGTCTGCAAGCTCCACCCCCCTTTTCAAACCCGCCTGAGTTCTATTTAACCGAGAAATTATCGCGTTTAAACAAGGGATGTATTTTTCTGATGAACTATCTGCGGGAAGGCCGAAGTAGTAAGAAAGTAAATTATGAAATGTACCTGGAACCTTATCAGGGGTAACAAGAGCTGTGGCGCATACTTTCATCGCCCGATTCAGAATTGCCTGTGCTTCATCCAGCCAATATCCACATGATTTTTTTACTTTCGTTTGAAAGAGGGCCGATGCATCATCCTCGACCAACACGGAAAAGCTAACCCCATGCTTAATGCTGCGACTAATTAGTTTTGCCATGACGATTCTCCTATGATCCCTTATTTTTAGGTAATAACTGCAATTGATTCACACAGCGAGTAGATCATCTCGCTGCCCTATAAATAATATATTCGGCTTTATTTCGCCCCTGCTTGCTCTTGGTCGACGGTTTAATCGGTTCATAATAAATACACCTTGATAAGCAATGATGACGTGAAACTTAACCGCCAATCAAAACTGTCGGACATCCGATTACAATCTTGCCGCCATGGCCAGTTGTATCTCCCATGCGGGCAGCAGGCTTCTTTTGCAGCAGTACGGTAGTGCTGCCCATAGCCACAGTATCTGGTGGTCCTACACAGGTACAGGCACTGCCAACCGTAGCTGAGGGCATTTCGCCGATAATGACCGTTGGAGCACCTGGGCTGAGGATCGGCCCGCCGACGTGAGGTACAGTACCTGTCACCATCGGACAGACATGCATATCCGTAATCCGTGAAGCAGGCTTGCCCATATTTAGTCCTCTATCCTGCCATTACCGCCACGTGCCAGATCCAACCCTTGATTCATGTATCTTGCGAATCTTTTGCCGGGATCCACTGGATCAGATAAAACTGCAGCGAGAGTGACACTACCAGCGACGGCGTGTGCATAAAGATGTTCTGGCGGCTCAACCACAGGCTCACCTTCCGCCGCCAGACTTCCATGGCACCAACTCGCTGCTGTAGCTGCCCAGCTCGCTGGGGTTTTGTGCTTGGTTTTATCGCCCAGGGTTTTGCACTTTAACCGAGTCTCTTCGCTGGGTTTTTTGGCCCAGCTTTCCGCAGCGACTAATGCATTTACATTGTCTTCATCAGTTTCTGGGCTTTGAATATCCCGAGCTGCGAGACAGGCCCACCAAACAGCTTCCCGTTTGGGGAGCCCATGTGCCAATAGTTTGATCGCATCGGGGTAAAGACCCGCGTCAACCAGTTGGTTAATGCTGACCTCGGGCGCAGTATCGGGCACCAGGTGCTCTTCCGCTTCTTCACTCACCTCAAAATTTTTTAGCAGCTCCGCCGCGGTAAGTGCTTGTACTTTGATCAGGTCAGTCATTCTTAGTTAATCCCCATCAGTTGATCATAGTCACGCCGCCTTTCAGGGTAAGCATGCCGCCGCCTTTAACTTCAGCTGTAGCATCTCCCTTGCAGGAAAGCATTGTACCTTTGATGGTGATTCCCGCTGGGGTTAGCTTAATACTACTGCCCCCAACCTTTAATTCAATTGAAGCTTTTGAGGATATCTTGATAGCCCCCATAGCATCTGTGGTTTGCGATCCTTTGCTAATCTTGAGTGTGTGATTTCCAGAACCAATCGTGACAGTCTGGTTTCCTTTATCCACATTCAATTTTTGGTCACCTTTGGCAATGGTGACCACTTCGCTACCATCAGTTACGGTAATGCTACGATCCTGTTTAACTTCCAGAGTTTGCTTGTTTTCTATTTTGCCAGTTTGGTCATTATGGATAACAAAGTTGTGATCCTTACCGGCTTCCATATAGATTTCTTCGTTGCCACCTTTGTCATCAAAGCGCAACTCGTTAAAGGTGCTGCCCTCATACTCGGTTTTCCAGCCACTTTGGGTGGCGGTGTAATTGGGGCCTGGATTATCGCCGTTATATACTGCACCGGTAATCAATGGTCTATCCGGGTCGCCATTAATGTAGGTAACAACCACTTCCTGGTTTACCCTGGGTACAAAGTTTGCCCCCCAGTTTTTTCCGGCAAAAGACTGCATCACTCTGACCCAGCAACTATTTTGTTGTGAGTTCCAGGGGAACTTCACTTTCAGTTGGGTGTAGGGGTCCTGAGAGCTGTCGGATGCGGTTGCTTTTACTTCCAATACACGTGCCACTTGTGGTGAGTGTATTTTCTTTGCAGAAACATTCGGCTGTGGGCGTGGCATTACCGCAGATGGAATACAGCTGAAGGTATTGTGGAAGTGGGTTTCGTTACTGTTACCGTCTGCAGCTGAAACATGCACAGACGTAATAAGATACTTCCCCTTTTCTGACGACAACGTGTGATCAAAATTAAAACGTCCGCCGGCAGTAAAGGAGGGGCAGTCACTACATCCATGGCTGACATCAAATAGCGCTTCCTGTGCTTCCATAGCACGTTCTGCCAGTGCTTTATGGTAACTATCAGTAAATTTGTGTTTGTGTTCACCATCAGCCTGGAAGTGGTTCAGGCCATATAAGCCGCGCATGTAGTTAGAAGCATCATTCAGCTTACTGGTGGTTTTAACTTGCTGCTTATTGTCTTTGGTAGCAGTAAATTCACTGTAATCTTTGAGCTCAAAACCGCCGCCATGGTAGTTGAAGTTTCTTCTCCAGCTACTCACTGTGTTTTTTGTGGGATGGCTACCGCCTCCGTCATACTCAATTTTTTCACTTTCACAGTCGTAAAAATCTTGAGGATCATCGCAGAGTACAAGCTCATGCTGCCCTTCAGAGTGCTTGAAGTAGTAGGAAATACCCTCTTCAGCCATTAAGCGATTGATAAATTCAAAGTCGCTTTCATCAAACTGTACACAGTATTCACGGGTGATGTATTCGGCATTTAGCTTTAAGGTCAGTTTGATAACCTTGCTGTATTCACCAAGCACTTCTTCAAGAATTTGCTTGGCGGACTTCTTTTCGAAAACTCTGTTGGAGCCTCCGAGGCTCGTGAACCACAGGCCAGGTTGAAGAATTGCGCTATAACTACGCACGCCTTCGGCGTTTACATCGTGAAGGGAGAACTGGGTAACATAGCCGTTAATATGGCGTGGTGTCTCAGAGTGGTGAATCGAAACAGTTACTGGTTTGCCGACAAGATCTTTTTGCTCAATAGCGTGATCATCAGAAAGAAGTTGTACTTCATAGCGGAATAGCTTGGAGACATGCTCCTCGCCTTGTAAGGTCGTTGCGATCAAAGCATCCGAGCCGACTGGGCTGTCGACCGTAATCATTCTTTTATCTTGATTGAGTGTAGCCATGGGCAGCCCCAACTATCCCTACGGTGCCAAATAAGAAATGAGATTTTAGAAATCTGCAGTTCTTTAGGTCAGTGCTCGTATAAGCACTCAGCTAAAGAACTGGAGGGCGGTAGCCCGCAGGTACTCTGCAGGCCACCGTTCAACCCGAAAAGAGTCGAACCAATTACAGCGGAGTCGCTGTGGTGAGGTCGTATCCAACCTTCATGTTCTTCGGGTTCTTGTTGGTCTTATCAGCGTGGTCGAGTTCTGCTTCGATTTTGGCGAAGCTCAGAGAGATGGACTCCTGAGGAGCGCCACCGGCAGAAGCACCAATGCTGTAAGAGGAGATGATTACGTCAGTCAGCTTGTAAACCGCGTATTTTTCTACAGAGTTGGCGCCGGTCTGTACAACATGAATCTCTACGGGCACACCTTCGTCACCAGTGACAGAAGACTTGAACAAGCCGCCGGAAGCTGCGTCGATGCGCTTGGTGAGAGTAACTTCGCTCAGGCTTGGGCGAGAGGCTTCACGGTTGGAGGTAGCACCGGCTTCCATGGTGATACCGCGGCCAACACCAAAGTTGAAGCTGTCAACTTCGATCCAGTCTTCGTAACCTTTGGCGGTGACGTTGCCTTTAGTAGCTTTGTTATTGAAGTTCAGGTAGATAGACATGGGGATTCCCTCTTGTTTGGCTTTTGATGTTGGTGGTTAACCCTTTACCACGGCGATGAGTCAGTAGCTCAGTTAACGTCGCAGTGGTAACTGGGGTGATTTAAACAGAGAGAAAAGCAAAGAAAAACCATAATTTTTCGTTATTTAATCGACTCTGGCACCAATTATCCGAAGCCCTTTTACTGTTGTTGGGTATATGCCCGCTGAGCGTATTCGACTCTGACACCAATTAAATATACAGAGAATTACAGTTTAATTTTCCGTCTCACAAAAATTTAGAAGGATTTTGAAAATTTTAAGAATATCTAGCTCTCTCATATTAATTGAAATTATTTCAATAAAGAGTGGAATTGAACGATAAGATACGTATTGTTCGGCCGAGTGGCTCTCCGCCCGGCCCAGAGCAAGCTGAAAGTGGGTTAACGGAAGATGGTGATGTCACTGTCGTTGTGCGTCAGGATGCTGCCAGTTCCAATGACCGTCCACCAATTCCTGGAATTAATCATCACTGGTAGAATTATTAATATAGAAGAAGCTTGCCGCATTGGATTAACCAACGAAGTGGTACCAAAGGGAACCGCTTTTAATCGTGCAGTTGCGCTGACACAGTTTATCTCTCCCCTTCCCTAGCCAGTTATTCATTCCGATAAAGGGGCTGCCATTCGCACCTATGGACAAGATCTTAAAGACGGTCAGAGTATTGAAGCTGAATGCTTAAGCAACACATGGCACATGCAGCAGTTGCAGGTACCCTAAATTCTTCCGATCGTCGAACCATTATTCGGATGAGTGAAGAATTCCTTTGGAGTTACTTTCGATTTTACCGAGCTGATCAGTGGACCTATCGTCTATTCGGAGTAAGTGATTGTTGAAGAGGTTGGTGCCCTATCATGCCAATAGTTTTCGTGGTGATAGCGCTTGTTCTGATTTGCTGAATTAACGACCTATTGCGAGCTCCCTCTTTAATAACAATATAATCCAGCTGGAAATAACAAATGGAGCGCTTAAAATAATAATATCAGCACCCATAAGGGCCATCGCAATTGGAACGGTTAATACACTACCTGCAAGAGGGGCTAGCCACTGCTTACTTCCATTTGATAGTGCAATAGCACTCAGAGATGCGTTGTAGCCAAAGATTCCAGCTAGGATTAGCGTTGGTGGTAAAGCTAGGAACATGGCCAGGAATGTGGCAAGCAGTCCACCAATTATGCTCCAAAGCGCATGAGACTTATTCGAAATGAAAAGTCCAACTAAAAAGCAAATACCGGTAATGGCATTGTTTTGAAATATAATCTGGCCTATACCTTCAAATATCCCCCATGTTGAAATTTTTTCATTCATGGGTGTTACGGCTGGCGCTAGGTCCTGTGTTGGGGCAAATATCCATATAGCCCATATCACCAGAATGTATGGTGCAGTATAAGGCGGAAGGAAAATGTGAAGCATCATAAAGCGTATGATCAATACTGTTAGAGCGCTTCCACCAATAATTAATAAAATAGTAATTGGGGATGGAGCATATAATAAGAATATGACTATACCGATCAAGGCTCCATTGTACCCAAATAATCCCTCTTCAATTTGTTTCACAGGGTAATGCAAAATTCCTGCACAAACGGTCGCTGTGATAACACCAAGTGCTGCTCCAAGAGCCATGGTAACCGAATTAACTGCTACTCCGGATAAGAATAGAACACCACTTAATGCGTTTTTTTGAAGGATGACTTGGCTTACGCCTCTGAATAGACTAACTAGATAGTATCTGATTTTTGTAGGTGTCGACTTTGTCATTGAGATTTTACTAGGGACTTTTGATGAGATTTTTACTCTTCGGGCAATCGTCAGCAAGTGCTGCCACTTGATTTCGGTAATCTTCATTTAGGATTGCTATGTACAAACTATTGCTCCTATTTTTCTACTTGATTATGAGATGCTCTATTAAATTATATGGTGTTCTCGAGGAAGCTTTGAAGTTAGAGTGAGGGAGGTTGTTCTCATTAAATTTCTGTCATGATGATGTGAGTAAAATGCGACGCTAGATACAGCATGTAAAGGCTACCCTCTGTGTCCAGCTGTAGTGACTACGGCACGCTAGGTGATTAGGTTGGAGCAATATGTCGCGATACGCTCGGAAACGATAACCTCAGTATGGCCCGGCCTTCGTCCTGCCAAAAAGACGAGAGTGTAATTTCCAAGTGCTGTAAAGAAATAGTCGATGCGCTATACCCTAACAAAATACCAGTCAGCTTAGCTGACTGGTATTGGGCTATATTGGTCGCCTTTTATGTTATTTGATCACAGTTACCTGGGCCGGACTGGTATGGACCCACCCTACAGAAAACTAACTGTAGGGCGGGTGTCAGCCTAATTACTGAGCACTAGCGCTAAGAGTAACGCCGGAGTAGTCTGAGTAGGCGCGAATGCTGATATACCAGGTGCCTGCATCTGGATTGCTGATATTGCAGCTTTCATCATTGCCCCATTCGTAGGGACGGCAGTCATATGCCGTGCGGGAAGGCTCTTGGCCGTAGCGCACGTAGAGGTCAGCATCGCCAGAGCCACCTTCCATAACGGCGCTCAACGTTGAGGCTCCGCTATTAACATCAATGGTGAAGTGCTGCCAGCTGTTGCTGGAACCAGTAAGGCCAGTCTGTTCCCAGTTATCGCTACCGCCACCGCCGTTACCTCCGGTGTAGCTACCTTCGAGGCTCACGCCGGAGAAAGAGCTATAGCCACGCACCATGACGTGATAAGTTCCGCCCTGTACGTTAGCGATGTCACAGGTTTCGTTGTTACCTGATGTGTAGGGGCGGCAGTCATAAGTGCTGGTAGTCGGTGCGCTGCCAAAGCGAACATAGAGGTCAGCATCGCCGCTTCCACCAGATATTTTAAAGGAGAGGTCCGTGGCATTTTCGGGGACATCCAGGGTGAAGTAAATTTCCTCACCACTGCTACCCTCGATACCGGTCTCAGTGACACCGTTTTCGAGTTCTCCGCCATCGTTACCACCACCGCCACCATCACCACCGTTGGCCATGGCTACGGCCGCAGCTGCATCGACTATACCGGTACCACAGCTGTTGCACGAAGCAGGGAAACTCCTCGCGGTGCTCGTGAGAATTGATTCGACTTCGTCTGGTGTAAGACTGGAGTCTACGGAATAAAGCAATGCCGCAGCGCCTGCAACGTGGGGCGCAGCCATGCTGGTGCCCTGGATGTAATAGTAACTGTCACTGCCGGGGTCAGTGGTGCCGTTGTTATAGGTGGAAAGAATGCCATCGGAATCGTTGGCGAAGCTCTGTGCTCCTCCTGGCGCTGCAACGTCTACCACATTGCCGTAGTTAGAGTAGTAAGCACGGCCGCCACTGCGATTAGTCGCAGCGACTGAGATCACCCCATTACAGTTCGCAGGGGTAAATTGGCTTGCATTAGTATTGCTATTACCGGCGGCTACAACAACGGTAGCGCCGAGGCTGCGAGCGGTATTGATGGCATTCTGCGTGGTAGTGCCGCAGCTGCCGCCGCCGCCAAGACTCAGATTAAGCACCTGGGCAGGATTGGCGTTGTTCGGCAGGCCACTGACAGAACCGCCGGCGCCCCAGATCATGCCATCGGCAATATCTGAGGTATAGCCCCCGCAACGGCCGAGTACGCGTATTGGGACTATCTTGGCCTCGTAGGCGACACCGGCAATGCCTATATTATTGTTGGTAACCCCAGCGATAGTGCCAGCGACATGGGTGCCGTGCCAGCTGCTGTTGCTTGAAGAGCTATCGCCGCAAGTTCCAGAACTATACCAATCACCTGGATCGGTAGCATCACTATCGCGGCCATCGCCATCCACTGAGACGAAGGTATCGGAAATCATATCGTAGCCCGGCAGAATATTGTCTGCCAGGTCGGCGTGGGGACGATAACCAGTATCGAGCACTGCAACCACTGCCCCATTGCCCTGGGTGACATCCCAGGCTGATGGAAGATTCAAACCGCCGGTGGTTTCATAGTAGTGCCACTGATTGAGATAGCTTGGGTCATTGGGTACAGCCATCGCTCGCATGATCAGATCCGGTTCTGCGTATTCAACATCCGGGTCCTGGTTCAATCGCTCGATAATTGCGTTTACTTCAGCTCTATTTTTCCGACCTTCCAGGCGCATTATCTGGGCGCCAGTAGCCATACGACGTAGGTGCTGCATTTTATGGCCGGCACGACGGGAGGCTTTTTCTACCGTTTCCTTTGCCATGATCGTAGCCCGTCCGACCTTAGCGCTTTCCTTGTACTTCACAATGATGCGATCAGTCAGCAGTGTGTTGTCCGCCTCTTCCGCATGGGCAGCGAAAGGCGCTGTACAAAGTAACGAAATTGCACTTGCCAGAGCTGTCTTTTGCAAAAGAATTTTCAATGATGATTTCATTATTGTGGTTTCTCCGAAGTTATTTTTATCCAAGTATCAAAAAATATTTTGATATTTGGATACTTCTGAACCGCCCTGTCTTAGCTAAATAAATTCGCTAAAAGGTAAACCCAAAAACTGCTCAATTTAGGATTATTTAGTTAGCCAGGGCGAAGTTGGCACCACTGTTTCATTTTTGGTGCGAATCTATAACGACTTAGCAAATATTGTCCTCATCGAAGACTCTGAAAGTGACGTGACCTACAGCGACAAATTTAAACTTTTCATAAAAAATTTAAGTGATGTGTAATTTTCCGCAAAAAAATCGTGATGTGGTTCACGGAGGATGCCAAGGAAAGAGGTTAATAAAACTCTTATGAAAAAAATTATGATTCACTTTCGTTGAAATAATATAATGTTATATCATATCAAAATAATTTTTCTTAACTAGAATTGCCAATAGTTGGGAAGCCGCCTTAGTAGGGTAAAAAGTTGCCTTTCACATCTGAGATAGCAAAGAGTTCCTGTTGATATTTCCTCAACATTTCAACTTAAAGAAACTTCGACTTAGCAGCCTTGGCCTTCAATACGCGATACGCGTCTTGCGGGTTTGTCGGGGCGTGGGTCCGGATTATGCGTCTGTACTTTCTAGATCATTGAGCGTTGCCGGGAGCTGTGAATGGAGTCTCGCCATGTTGGGTCTTGTATCAAGTCCAACTCGATAACGCCTTTTTGAACGAAGCAACTCCACGGCATGGACCAATCTTAGAGGATTGTTAAAATAATGATTAGCGACACCCATCAAGGGTAGTAAATTCCGTGTTTATCGATACCCCACTTAGTTTTCAGCATTTATATTGTTAAGTTGTAGTTTGTACCAATGAAAATTTTTTTGAGAAAAACCTACGTTATTTTAACTTCTCTTTTTGCGGCAGGAATGCTCGCAATGAACATTCTTGCTAAGGACAGATATTCCGAGATCCACGGTCCTGTAATTTTGTATGCCTTTACTTCTCAACTTGTACTTTGGTTGCTGGTAATGCCAGCTCTATTTCTGAATAAGAAATGGGCATACTTTGCGTCCATTTCTATATTGCTATTCCAGCAACTGACGGTTGTTGTACAGGGAACTTGGAAACTAGATACTTTCGGATTTTTTGGAATCTCTTTGATATTGTTTCACTGGTTTAGTGATGGGGAACTCTTCACTAAAGGAACCTCCAGACAAGCCGTTAAAACCGATCCGTCGAATAGATATGCTCCACCTCAATCGGAGTTGTAAGCGCCCATGGGTAGGTTTTGGCCTACCCCAGTTCCTCAGAATCCAGATATTGAAAAGAGCTTATGGCTCTCAATTAGGTCTAGAAAATCACTGGAGGTTTTGACATTTGAGGACCTTGTTTTACGAGAAACGCCTGACCGAGTACCTATCTACACAAAACATCAACTCATATATATCAGTGAAAGCAAACAAAAGCTTAAAAATCACAGCCACTTTACAAAAGTGGCTAAAAATTACACTACTCCTATTCCAAAGTCAGCCACGAGAGGACTGAAAAGCTTTAAGGGGTATCTCTAACCAAAAGGATGAGATCATTGAGCGGGTAATTGTATTTAGACATTGCCCATTGTGGTAATTTGGCGTTCAAAGAGTTTATTTTCAGCCGATGTCACAATGAGCCAAAAACCGCCTGCACAATTCAATATCCTGATCGTTGAAGACGATCGTGAGCTCAATAATCAACTCAGTGAAATGATCCAGAGCGCGGGATATCAGGTAAATGCCTGCTATGACGGCAATAGCGCACTGTTTCAAGCTGCGAAGCAACAACATCAGTTGATTTTGCTCGATTTGATGCTTCCAGAAATGGACGGTATTTCCTTGCTTAAAATATTGCGCAAGACAAACCAAGTGCCGGTCATAATTCTAACGGCTATGGGGGCCGAGGAGGAGAGAATCACTGGCCTGCGCCATGGGGCGGATGACTATGTGGCTAAACCATTTAATAAGACTGAACTGCTATTAAGGATTGAGGCCTTATTGCGCCGGAGCCAGCCTGTGCAGGCAGAAACTCTCAACCATATGGAAATCGATAACCTCCATCTCAACCTAAATACTCAGAAAGCTTTTGCCGGGGAATTGGCGATTGAATTCACTGCTATTCAGTTCAAGCTGCTGTGGGAGCTGGCGGTGCATCGGGGAGAGGTTCTGAGTAAAGCATACCTTTCTCAACAGGTTCTCAACCGCACTTTAGGTGCTTATGATCGCAGCTTGGATATGCATTTAAGTCGGATCAGACGTAAGTTGGCCGGTGCAGGTTGGCGTGGAGACCGGCTGCAGACAGTACACGGCAAGGGGTATTGTCTAAAATGAGCCGCAAACTCCTTTGGAAGCTTTGCCTCCTAATTACCGCAGGTATAGTCGCCCTCTTTTACACGATCAACTCCCTGACCATCCGTACTGAGGAGCAGATGAGCCTGCTTGAGCCATCTCATCGGGAGGAGTTGAAGCAGTGGGGTCAGGAGGCCGAAGCACTTTTTCTCTCTGGCGATAATTCGAAGTTAGATCGGTGGCTAAAAGCATTGCAGAAACAGGAGAATACCTGGGCCACCGTTACGCAGTATGAAGTGACACATATCGCTGGTGAGAGGGGTAACGAGCATCGCTATATCGGATACAACCTGGGCCGCGATGTTGAATGGAAGGTTCACCTGTATTTTGAAGATAATCCGGTGATGGAAATCCCTTTTGTAACTAAGCAAACCAGCCTGTTGATACTCCTTCCCGATAGAATGCGCCCCGGCGGCTACTGGCAAACTACCCGGCTGGTGCTTCAAATACTCCTCCCCATGGGGATTTTGGCCTTAGTCTCTCTATTGCTCTACCGCCACATTATGAACCCCCTGCGCAAACTGGAGCAGGCAACTCGGGAGTTCAGCCGCGGTAACTTCGATGTACGTGTACATCGCCAACTGGGCAATCGCGACGATGAGATTTCCCAACTGGCAAAAACCTTTGATCAGATGGCTGCTCGTATTGGTGAGCAAATTGTCAATCAACGTCAGTTGATTGCTGATCTTTCCCATGAACTGAGAACCCCCCTCACTCGCTTGGATATTGCTATCGAAAGTGCCAGCACTTCACATTCAGATAACAAAAATATCCAGCGCATTCAACGGGAGTCCTCCCATATACGGCGCTTGGTGGAAGATACGCTTACCCTTGCCTGGCTGGACAACGAGCAGCCTTCCGCAGGCATTGAAAATCTAGATCTGGTAGATCTTATCGATGTGATTGTGGAGGATGCCCGGTTTGAATTCCCCGATCGCACTATCTGTACCTACTTGCCAGACTCTGCGGAAATAAAACATTCCAATCACCAAGCGGTTGGCCAGGCCCTGGAAAATATACTGCGCAACGCAATGCGCTATACACCGGAGGGGCAGACCGTCCACGTCCTTCTTGAGAGAAACCGGGATGGAAACTTTGTTATTGATGTTGAAGATTCTGGGCCCGGAGTCCCAGAAGCATTATTGGACAGCATTTTTAAACCGTTTTTCCGGGTGGATCAGTCGCGTACATCGAAATCCAAGAATTTTGGCCTTGGTCTAGCCCTGGCGCGGCGCCAACTAAACAGTGTGGGCGCTACAGTGGTGGCCTCCAACCGCCCTGCCGGGGGCTTGTGTATGAGGATCATTCTTCCGGCTCAACCACCGATGTGCTTGGAGCCCGCATAGGCCAGGACTTTAGAAAAGCCTGAAGCAATCAAATGTAACAAATGCAACACCGCTGTACTTCATAAGTGCCAATAGGAATAATTCGCATTTGCAAATAAGTGACTCTGTGAAGGACAGCGAAATGGCCCGCAACATTTCTCACAACAAATACGCGTTAGTCCCCTTTATGATATCCAGCGCTCTGGCTTCTGGTATCAGCCAAGCCCAGCAGACGCAGCAAGAAGGTCCGACTGAAGAACCTTTAGAAACCGTGGTAGTTGTCGGCGTCGCCACAGATACCGAAATCACACCTGAAGAACTCGATAAGCAGCAGGCAAATGATCTTAGCGATATTTTTCGCCAGATACCGTCCGTATCTGTAGGTGGATCGCTGGGTATCGCTCAAAAAATTTACATCCGCGGTATGGAAGACACCCTTCTCAATGTAACCGTTGATGGTGCCCCACAAACCAGCACCCTTTTCCACCATATAGGCCGGGTATCGATAGAACCAGAGTTGTTGGAAAAAGTTGAGGTGCAAGCTGGAGCGGGCGAGGCTACCAGCGGGGCCGGTGCAATTGGAGGAGCAATCCGCTTTGAGACCAAAGATGCCGATGATCTGCTTGATGAAGGTGAACAGCTTGGCGCAATGGTGAAAGGCGGTTTATTCAGTAATGATGGCCAAAAGGCCAGTGCCTCAGTTTATGGCAAGCTCTCTGACAGCTGGGGACTACTGGGTTCATTTGTGACGGTTGATCGCGATGATATGGAGGATGGCGACGGTGACACTATCTATGGCACAGCCTCCGACCAGGATCTCGCATTTATAAAATTGAGTGGCAATTTATCTGAAGATCAAAAACTGAGTGTCAGCTTTGAACAGCGGGAAGAGTCCGGGGAATTCAGCAAGCCCCCCAACTGGCCCGCCCTCCAGAGAGCCATTCTCTACCCAATGGAAACTGAACGACAGACATTTGTCGTTAACCACCAGTTTTCACTCAATGAACTGATCAATCTGGAAACAACGGTTTACCACACAAAATCAGAGGCATGGCGGGAGCTATACGATTACAGGGCTTCCGTGGAATCCCTTGGCTTTGATTTGCGCAATACCAGTAGTATCGGCCAGCACACCATCAACTACGGTATAGAGGCCCGAGAGGATGAAGTGGAAGGCCTGGAGGGGGGGCTCTATTCCTGGCTTGAAGAAGGCCAGGTTCGCGGTGCCTATATTCAGGATCATTGGCAGGCTACAGATGCTCTGTTACTGAGTTTTGGACTGCGCTACGACAAGTATGAGTTGGAGCAGGTAACCCATGATGATGAAGCCGATAGCCAGGGCTTCAGCCCCAATATTGGTATGAGCTACTCGTTTACTGATGCGCTCACCCTCACCGTGGGCCATGCAACAGCGATGCGTGGCAAGGAGGTTGGAGATGGATTTACACTTTGGTCGGCAGAACTCGCTCCTGACCTGGATCCTGAGACCGTCGACAATACCGAGCTTGGGTTAGAATATAGCCAGGATGGCCTTGGGCTAAAAGCTGCTATCTACCGCAGTGCTATCGATGACGTTATTTTTGATCAGGTAGGGCGTCCAGTTTACTACGAAAATATTGGTGAACTTGAGACTGAAGGATTTGAACTCAGTGCCTCTTATGTGTGGGATCAGCTAAGCATCAGCGCCGCATTTAATCACAATGATTCGGAGCTGAATGGAGAGACTGTAGAGGGATATGAACACAACGGTTTGGCGAATGCTCGTGGTGATACATGGAACCTGACTGCCAGCTACGCGATTACAACTAAGTTGGAGCTGGGCTGGAATTTCACCCTGGTACAGGACTTGAATGATATTGAAGTCTTACATCGCTCAGTAGAAGTTGACGACGAAGTCGACACCACCCAAAAGGTCGATAAGCCAGGTTACCAAGTACACGATCTTTACTTGCATTGGGAACCTGGGGCAGATGATCGCCTAAATGTGAATTTAGCGGTGCAAAACCTGTTTAATGAGCATTACCGGGATCACTCCAGCGTAGCGGATTATAGCGATATCCCTGGATTTGGTAACGTAGCTGGCATTTATGAGGCAGGTCGAGATATTCGACTATCGGTAGACTACAGATTCTAATTTCCTCTAATTATTTTATTTACTATCAGGGCGCAATGCACTTGTATTGCGTCCTTTATTGCTTATGAAATCCAGAAACCGTTTATTGTGGATCAAGCTCCACACCTACTTTTCCTGCTTTTTTTTACCGATTGCAATATTATACATTGCCACTGGTGTACTTTATCTTTTCGATATAAAAGGCGGTGCTGAAGAAGAATATGAATATACTCTCTCATTGCCTGAAGGATTACCCAAAAGCGAGACAGAAACCCTGGGTGTTGTTTCCCCACTTATCGAGCCCAAACAAATCGCCCTGCCCTCGGATTTTTATCTTGAAGATGAATACATCGGTTGGTATGGCTACAAACGGGAAGTTTATCTAGAGCCGAACAAAGACCAAAATGGGGCTACCCTCCACATCAAGGAGCATGACCTCTGGCATCAGTTTTTACTGATTCACAAGGGGCATGCCGGACCTGTGTTTTGGTTGTCGGCAATTATGTTGGGGGCAAGCCTGGTGTTTAGTTTGATCAGCGGATTGGTAGTTGCTTTTGCTGTACCAAAATTCAGGAAAGCTGCCGTACAGTTTACCTCGCTTGGCCTCATCTCCCTGATTATTGCTTTTTTTATGGGAGGGAGCGGGATATAACTATATCTGGCATATCAAGATTTTAAAAAAATGGCGTATCGGAGTGGTTTACCATCACAAGCAATCGACCTGATACGCCAAGGGCGTCCCATTTTATAGATGCTTTACTTTTGTTGGTTCGCCCTCTTCATTAAGTCTGATTCTGGTAAGGATTGTGAAGATGATGCGTCTTAAGTTGTATCTTAGCTAGCTGAATCCATATTCTTACTCCAGGCCATAGGCAAAAACGCATCATCAAGACTGACTTTAAGATTGTGAGTGGAATAATTTGAGAGCACTTTAAGGCTGGTGCCAACAATCACTTCTAAAACAGCCTCCTTGGTATAACCAGCTGCGAGAAACCTCTCAACCTCTTCTTCTGTTGCCCATCCACGTTTCTCATTGATAAGGATGCAGAAAGTCCGTAACGCCTCGAGCTTAGGATCACCAATTGGCGTGCCGTTGCGTAGTGCCTTGACTACCTCCTTATCAACACCAGCCATTTTGGAAACTGCCGTATGTGCAGCCATACAGTAGGTGCACCCATTCAGGCGACTATTTGTCATCAAGATTATCTCCCGCTCTGTTTCACTCAAACGAGATTTATCAAATAGCTCCATAAGCGTTAGATAGCTCTCTACCATTACGGGTGATTCAGCCATGGTGGCCATTAGGTTGGGCACAAACCCCATTTTTTTCTTAGCGGCTTCTAGGGTTTTTTTAGAGGCATCTGGAGCTGTTTCAATTGTGTATCTTGTAAAATTGACCATGAGCTTTACCTTTATATTGCTCGATATAAAATTGCATTGAATATCCACAAAGTTTTGAACCATCAAAGCAATTATCTCAAATTGCTCTGTACCTCTTTGGCACTTGTTTTGTGTTAAAGAGGTACAGATGTTGTCCCACTATGCAGCCGTAGACTGACTCAACTTATCAAGCACTGGAAATAGGTTATTCGGCTCAGGACGACGTGTATAGTCAGGATTGACTTCCGCATAGGTGATAACTCCATCAGTACCTATGACATATCATGCGGGCATAGGTAAATTCCATTCTCCATCACGGTGGATGATTGGGAGTTCGACTTTGAACATCCTGTGGAACTCAATTACATAGGGTTGCAATGTCCAGCGGATACCAAACTTGGCAGCGAGTTCTCCTCCCTGGTCAGTAAGAATTGGGAAGCTCAATTTGTTATCTCGCTGGGATTTACGACTTTCAGCGGGGCCTTGCATGGAAATAGCTACCAGGGTTGCACCACGAGCTCTGATTTCGTCGGCAACCTCTTCCAGTGCCCGCAGCTCAATATTGCAGTAAGGGCACCATACCCCGCGATAAAAAGTTAGAATGACGGGGCCTTTAGCGAGGAGTTCATCCAAGACAACTTCTTTGCCTTCAGAGTCTTGCAATGCAAAATGTGGGACTTTCTCTCCTACTTTGATTGACTGCTCAACCTGACCACTATCAGCCAATTCCTTGGAGGACCGAGCAAAGGCTTCGAGCGCACCTGCTGGGGCCTGCTTCTTAAACACCTCTTTAAAAGCATCTAGTTTCTCTTGAAGAGACATAATCTATTCCTCTAATCGTTTAAATTTTCAGCCTGGGGCGATGGGTAAACTCCGATGTAACCAAAAGGTTACGAACATGACTCTTGAATTAGCCTTCAAGTAAGTATCTACGCCAAGCCACTATCGAGAAGATTAGTTACTTTGAAATGTGCTATAAACATGCTATTTTGAAACTCATTGTATCCACGAAGGACACAATCAATGTTTCAGCAAGCTCATTTGAACGAGATAGTCGTATTTATCGCTGTAGCCGAGCATGGGAGCTTTACAAAAGCTGCAGCATCATTGAACTCAACCAAATCAGGCACGGGTAAGGCCGTTAAGAAGCTTGAGGAGGAATTGGGCCTTAAGTTATTCAACAGAACAACACGCAGTATCAGGTTGACAGAAGAAGGCAAGATATTTCTTGATGCCGCTAAACATGCGATTGAAACAATCAATGACGCTAGGTTACTGCTGAATGCTAGAAAGGATGAACCCGCTGGGCGCTTACGTATCAATTTACCGATAGGAATTGGTCGAAATATTGTAAGTGCTTTAAAAAACTTCACGCAGTTACATCCCAAGGTTACTGTCGAGGTTTCTCTTTCAGACAGCCTAGAAGATGCTATCAGAGGTGAATGGGACGTCGTTGTGAGAATCGGTAAACTAGAAGATAGTTCTTTTATCGCAAAAACATTGTGCGAATCCAAACGTATCCTGTGTGCTTCGCCAAAATATCTATCACAAAAAGGTAAACCTAAGACTTTAGAAGAGCTGAGAGAACATGACGCCCTTGTATTTCGAGCACCTACTGGAAAAGTGAGAGCCTGGTCATTTCGAGAAAATGATGGTTCAATTATTGAGTTTTCCCCTTCCCCACTGGCAATATTTAGAGATGGACGAACTTTAATAGACGCAGTTGTTTCTGGTATGGGTATAGCCCAGGTATACGATAAAGCACTCGACTCTTCTATTCAGAGTGGAGAAGTTGTTGAGTTATTTCCGGAGAAAGTGGTGCCTGGCCCACCTGTTAGCGCACTGATTCCTAGCGGGAGAGCTATGCCTGCAAAAACAAGGGTTTTCATCGATTTTTTGAAAAATGAGCTTAATTAAGCTTCCGGATACTAAATGTAATAATCCAAATACCACCTGGTGCTGGCTCTGTTGTTTGATCCAAAGGTTCCAGGAAGTCTGTAAAGCTCAGCACTACAACTTAATCCTTAGCAGACGAGTCCCCATTTTTATTGGATTCTCAGCTCCAACATTATTCTCTATTATATGTCATATTAACTAACATATCTTTGAGCCCAGGCTCCAATAACATTGCCGACATATTCAGCATCTGATTTCTTCATAAGCAAGTGATCGGCTTTATCTAAGGAAATAAAACTTTTTGGATGGTGCGCAGCGCCAAATATTTTTGCAGCATGATCAATAGAGACAGTACTATCTAGTGGTGAATGCATAACTAGTAAAGCTTTCCTTAATTCCTTAAGGTTTACCAAGATGTCTGCTTCATTGATGTCATCGATAAACTGCTTTTTTAGTGTAAACTCTCGGCCAGCAAGCACCACTCTTGCCTGTCCTGTTTTATTGATGTTATCGAGCTCATCTTTAAACATATGCTGGATATGTTTAACATCACTTGGAGCGGCTATAGTAACAACAGCTTTGGCTGTCTTTAACATACCAGCAGCTTTTAATACGGCAGCACCACCAAAACTATGGCCAATTAGCAATTTTGGTGCTTCAAAGCGATTTTCAATTTCATTGCAAGCACTAAGCAAGTCCTCAACATTAGATGAAAAATTGGTATTGGAAAAATCTCCATCACTGTTGCCTAACCCAGTAAAATCAAATCTTAATACTGATATTCCTTTGCTAGTTAATGATTTGCTAATAGCGCTCGCAGCAATGATATCTTTTGAGCATGTGAAACAATGAGCAAAAATTGCATAGGCCTTTGGACTCCCGGCGGAATTCTCTAATTTACCCTTTAATTCTACGCCGTCACGATTTGGAAAATTAAACTCCATAATACTATCCAATATATGTTGATTATAAGGCATTCTAACCTTAACAAAGAAAAACCCCTCTCTATTATAGAAAGGGGTAAATGAGTAGGTGATAGTCTTCTATGTACCAATTGATACAAGATATGCCTGTTGCTTAGCTCGATAGAATATTCCTGCTTCATATAATCGATATCCGCTGATTTGAAGGCACTCTCACTATCTTTACCTGATCCAGTTAATATTTCCGAATCTCCAACAATGTGGCTAGCTAGAAACTGATCCTTCGCTCTCCATGGGCCAATAGAAAACCTCTATAAAAACATCAATAGAAGCTTTGTTATGCAGTACTTTTAAGAGTTGGGGTAGCTTTTAAAGTCTGCGGCTTTGAGCTTTCAAAAACATGCAGGAATGTTGTAGGGTTTGGGCGTCTCCGATAATTATCTGTCTCATCGCCAAATAGCACCTTACCCTCTTCATCTAAAGCTATCACTGTCGCCATAACCGTATCTTTAGGATACCCAGGCATTCCCACAGGGGAACCATCAATGTCTTCAATACCTAAAATTTTTGCTCCCTTCAGATCTTCATCTTGAAGAATTTCAAAGTGATTAGGCAAGTCAAGTTTCCGGGCAAGATTTTGTGAATTATCGAAGCCCTGATTTGAAATAAACTTCACACTCACATCATATTGCTTCAACTTTTCAGCATACTTCTTTACCTCTTTTAACTGGTTCATACAAAATGGGCACCAGTTTGCTCGAAAGAAAACCAATAGCGTTTTGGTCCCACCAAAAGATGATGAAGAGACATCAGTTCCATCCAATCGATTAAAATGCATTTCAGGCAGTTTCTGACCTTTTGATATAGCTTTGCTCTTTCCACGATTGTAGTAGGAAAATGACCATATATACCAATGAAGAGACACAAAGCCCAGAGCAGTAATTGCAACAGAAACATATTGAAGCAAAGACAGTGGAGCCTGATTGAAATAAAGTGTATAGGCAACTAATGCAATACCTGCAAAGTTAATCACCTGAATAACCGGTAATCTTTCTGACGTTCTTGAAATACTGAACACATTTGTTATTACCATCAAGAAAAATGGTAAAGGCAAAGTTGCTAAAAGTGCTCCTATCCAAATCGGGTTGCCCCCAGACACATAGATCATGATGCCAGCCGCTATGCCACTTAGCATATTGGATAGAATCATTGGTAAGATAAGTTTTGTTTTCATTTCAAGCTCCTAAAGCATTTGGTTAATGTTCAAAACTAGTGATCTACCATAGTGCACAGTGTTAATTTGATAATCCTCTTAATTAGAGGAACAGAGTTTCCCAAATGGACACAATCGAGCTTACTCGATAGATCCATGGCCATAAATATCAGGACTTACATCAATATGTATCTAGGATTATATGAGGTTCCTGGGATATGTCTGCTTTCAATAACTGACCTGATAAGAGGCGACCTCAGTTGTTTGCCCTGTGGGAGTAAACTCCTTATGCGCGCTTTTGCCACCTGAGGGGACACATTTCTTGCATTGCATATCTGCTATGGGATGGCCAATAAGTCAAACGATGAGATATTTGAAGCTACAGTAGTGAAAAAGAAATTATCAATGTTGCTTTGACAACGATGATCCGCATGTAAATCATGGGTTGACCCCCAATCTTATCCCTATTGAGGGAAAGACACCCCATTGTCCGCTCCAGCTACTTCAACTATTGCATGGACCTACAAAGCCGCATTTGACTTTGCCAAAGTAATTAATGGTCGTATCGCTTTCTATCCGAATCAAGTGGTAACCGAAAAGGTTGATGTCTTATCATAATATTATAAATATTGGTGATTACACCGGCATAAGATAGATGGCTATTAGAACTGTACCAATCAATCCATATGACAGCTGGAATACAGGAATTCTACGGATTTTCTTGAAGGCTTAATGCGCCCTAAAGAAAGTAGAAACTTTGCCATTTGTTATACTTCCCTACCTTTCTGCTGGCACTTGTAGCGAAGGATCACCCCGCCCGATTTAAGGGTGTCCGCCCGCATGAGCTCGAAATTCTTCTGGATGGCGTCAGCTTTGAAGAGAGGTGAGCCTGCTCCAAGTACGATGGGTGCAAGGCATATCCGGTATTCGTCTACCAAGCCTCTTGCGAGCAGAGTAGCCACAAGGTCTGCGCTTCCGAAAATAAAGATATCTCTCTTCCCGGTCTCCTTCTTCAGCGCGCGAACATGTTCGACGGCCTCACCTTTTAAAAGGCGAGTGTTTGACCAATCGGCGGTCTCAAGTGTGCGCGTGATGACAGCTTTCTCAAGTGAGTTCATCATGTCCGCAACCGCCCCGGTTTCATTCCGCCAATGACTGGCCATCCCCTCGTAGGTGCGACGTCCAAACAACAAGGTGCCGATTTCATCGCCCTGCTGAAGAGAGAAAGCTTCTAACTCGTCGCCCCACACGGTTCCGTGATGGTCCAGCGCCCAGGGCGTAGTGCCTTCAAAGTACCCGTCCAACGTCATCACATTCCAAACAACTAAACGCCTCATATCCTGTTTCTCCTAAACAAGCGCAAGCATAATCTTGAGCGACAATCGTAAAATGCAACCTTGAGATCGCGTGCAATCAACTGCAGCATAAAGTGCATAACCAATGTTCAGCACGCCCGCGAGCAGAGCGCCATTGAATACCGCTTTTACAAGCAACCCCTTTTTTTAAATGAGGAGGTGAATCCTTCCCTTTGTAGCTGGATGATGTGTGGCAGGCACCCGTATTAACCATATTCGTTGTGTCTCCGCCACCAATGATACGGCTGTGTCTGCTGAGTGCCGTCGGGAGCCTCTTCCCAGTTTTCCTGACGGCCGAGCGGTGTGATATCCAAAAGAGTCCACACTGTGCCAAGTGTTTCGACACCTCGGCCGTTAGTGAAATAGGTTCGATAGAGGTCCTCTCCATCGCGATAGAAAACGTTGATACCAAATCCGGTAGCCACATCGAAATCAGCGTTGAAGCTGTCCTTGGTTTCATACCAGGGGATTGCCCAACCCATACGTTTCCGGAATGCCTCTATCTCAACGATCGGCGCTTTTGACACAAAGACGAGAGAGGTGTCTCGGGCATGCAGATGGGCAAGATGAGGGATCTGATCTGCGACCATGCAGCAGCCTTCGCACGGGCTGGGATCAGCGGGTTTCAACATATGGTGGTAAACGATTAGTTGTGAATGGTCATCGAATAAGTCAGCCAGAGTCGCAGTGCCTCCTGGACCCACAAAGGTATAATTTTGTTCGATTTTCATCCAACCTGAATACCGTCGCTTTTCTGCCAGCCGGTCGTGCGCTCGGGTCAGCTCCTTTTCTGCTTTGCGGAGTTCAGCCAGTTTATCCTTCCAGGCCTCTGGTGACAGGATCTGCCGGACGACTCCGGAGATCTCCTTAGTTTTCCTGCTCTGAATTAAAGTCATAATCAGCTCCAGATCTTGAGTTAAGTTGAAAAGAGTACTTCCCCATGAACTCATACCTCCTCGGCCGCCGCCTCGATCGTGGCGATATCGATCTTACTCATGGACATCATCGCCTTAAAAGCACGCTTCGCTTTGTCACGATCAGAGTTCGTAGTCAGATCCAGAAGTTGTCTCGGTGTAATTTGCCACGAGTGGCCCCAGTGATCCTTGCACCAACCGCAAGCGCTTTCCTGCCCACCATTACTGATGATCGCCTCCCAGTAGCGGTCGGTTTCTTCCTGATTCCCGGTGATAACCATGAAACTAACCGATTCATTTGGAGTGAAACTCGGGCCGCCGTTCACGCCAATAAACTTGCGCCCGAGTACGGTGAATTCGACAGTCAGTTCACTGCCTTCCTGACCGCCGGGATAGTCGGTCACCGCTCGATTAACTCGGTCTACATGACTATCTGGAAAAGTTGCAGCGTAGAATTCTGCCGCCTTCTTTGCTTCGCCATAGTCAAACCACAGGCAGTTTACGAGTTCGGTCATATGTATTCTCCTATGCTTTGGACAGTTTGATTGTTTGCACTAATAAAAATCTTTGGTATTTACAGTCATATCGCATCCTCCGTCGGATGCTCTGCAAACCACTCGACGATTTTGGGCATCTTCATCTCAAATGGTCCGCCAATGTAAACGTTGAGAACGCCGGTGCGTTGATTGCTACGGTTTTCAAAGTCGTGCTGGACGCCGGGGGGGATCAAAATGACAGTGCCTTTTTTTGCATCGCGCCACTGCTGGCCTACCAGGAAAGACATGGTGCCTTCCAACACATAAAACAGTTCGATCTCAGCCTCATGTGAGTGCGCGCCGAAGCCTTTGGTGTTCGGCTCAATCCACCATTCCGACACTGAGCATTGATTTGCGGTCTCTTCACCGTCAGCTTTGAAAATTGCTGCAATGCGCCCCATATCGTAACTGCGTCCGCGTTCAGGTTCGATAAAGATCCCTGCTCCTGTTGTATTAGTCATGAATGACGGCCTCCGTTCCTCCCGAAGAGGATGTTCTGTTACCTCACTCAGCATGAAAAATATTGTCTAGGACCGCTTAGCCAAATCAGCGCTATACCAAAGACCGCTCTGCACGATAGTGAGTCGTGGTTTGTTCACCCATGCTTCACTTTTATCGTTCCATAGCGCCTTTGCCAGCAATTATTTTTTCGCGGAACTTCGCTATTCTCGAAATGCGTGTAGCGGATTTCTTGGCTGAACTAAGGTTAAAGGTATAGCTTCGCTGACGCCCCGGCGTTAATGCATGAAACGCTTCTGCAAGCTCAGGATCTCCATCCATGGCTTCTACCAGCTCATCAGGGAGTTCGATATCGCGTTCTGCTCTTTGGGGCTTAATACCTGCTCTAGCGTATCCTTTCGCTTCCTCGATATAAGCCCGTATGATTGGTGCAAGCTTTTCCACCTGATCATTGGCCTTCAGGAGGATCATGTGCGGATACTGCGTATTCGCGCCTCGCTTTTGAAGAACACCCTCATGATCCTTCATCAGTGCAGCATTCATAAAGCTAATGAGGAATCCCTCTCGAAATGCCCCCAGGATGACAATATTTCGACCGGCAAATATATAGCAAGGCTGCCCCCACTTAACGGATTCTTCCAGATCCATGCTCAGGCAAATCCGTTGCAATTCAGTAAGGCCAGGTTTCCATTTCTGGGTTGAGCAATCGGGCGTTGCGAAACGCTCACAACGTCCACAACCTTTTGAAAAATAATCTGCGATATCTGAAATCATGGCCATAAAAGGCTGCCTCTCATCAGCAACGTAACCCCATCATTAAAATACCGTTTTCTCGGGGTTAGATTTTGATGCCCCCTCCCCCACAGTTTCTGCCTTTGAGCCCTCGTAATTCAGCATCCATGGCGTTCCATATTTATCCGTGAGTAAAGCAAAACGTTCAGCCCAAAATGTTTCGACGGGGGCCATATCTATGGCTTTTGCTTCCTTTGAGAATACGTTATAGATACGATCAAATTCCCTGAGCGATTTAGGCGGAATAAAAATACGGAAACCTTGCGGTTTCTCGTACATTTCGCGGGAGTTATCAGAAGCCATCAGGGTGGCACTGCCCAGTGTCATGGCCATATTCATAACCATATCGTCGCCACCGGGCATTCTACTTTCGGGGTTGGGCGCATCTGCATTTAGGAGGGTGCCCCAGATCTTGCCACCGAGTGTCTCGGCGTAATGCGTCATCGCCTCAAGGCAGTTTCCATTGAATGTCAGGTAAATGATGGGTTCCATAACTATCGAGCTCCTTTCGCTATTGTCTCAACGTCAGCTTCTGCGTTTTGATTCCATCTAAACTTGAAGTCTCATAAAGGGGGCGGACTTCAATTTCATATGCACCTTCCATAGGGTTTGGACACCGAGCTGCCCATACCATCGCTTCTTCAATATCACGTACTTCCCAAAGCCATAAACCTGATACGAGTTGCTCGAATTCCGGGAATGGACCATCAACTACTGATATTGCACTCCCATCAGATACAAGACGCTTCCCTTCTCCCGTGGGCTTGAGGCCTACCGCCATGCGTCGGATATCGGCGTCGAGAAGCTCTTCATTAAAGCGGTCCATCGCGTTACGAATAGCTTGCGGCGGCAACTTGCCTGCCTCAGTTGCCGCCGTGGCTTTGATCAGCACCATAACCAGCATTCAAGATCTCCTATCATTTACACCAGCTTGCGATTGGGCTGCCAGCGCTAATCTTGTTGAAGGGAGAAGTCTCCAGTGGTGATACTTCCATCCCGCATATAGGTCACACAAATAGTCCCACTGTCTGTCATCGTAGATTGTTGTACATGGAACCCAATAGGGATTACACCGGCACCAAAGAGGCGCTTTCCTTTGCCCAGAATCAAAGGAAAAATCAGCAGTTTAAACTGATCAACCAGGTCTGCTTTGAGTAGAGTCTGGATAAAGTCAGCACTGCCCGGTACCAGTAAGTCAGGACCATTGTTGGCCTTGATTTCACGAAGTCGTGCGACCGGGTCATTACCCAGCCATTCGCTGCCTTCCCAGGTAAATTCGGGTTTCGTACGGGAGGCGACATACCGTGTTGTGCCATCGATTTTTTTGGCCATCTGGATTTCGCCATCATCAACGCCTTCTGGTGGAGGATCAGCAGCTACTTTTGGCCAATAGGCAGCAAAAATATCGTAAGTCCGATGGCCAAGCAGCAGCTCGAATGGGGATGCGAACACATCCCCCATAAATTTACCTACACCTTCATCGAAATAGGACGCCACCCATCCACCATGCTCAAAGCCCCCTGAAGTGTCCTCCTCTGGACCACCGGGAGCCTGCATCACGCCATCCAGACTAACAAACATGTTTACAATGATTTTTCGCACACAGTTCTTCCTTGGTGATTTTGTTGATCAAAATGGCGTCGCGAGTTGTGCTTAGGCTATTGCTTTCAATCACCATTGAGACTTGAAGAGATAGGTTATTGATCTTCTTTATTCGACTTCCACCCTTGTTGCTTCCAGGTAAGCGGCGAGATTAGAAAGAGCGCACTGCCATCCATTGCGTGTTCCGTCGATCATTCCCAAACCGACCAGAGAGGCGATCTGTATCGTCACCTGGAGTTCAGTCGCGCGCTTATTTTCGCTAATCGCCACGGTGATCAAAGAGGCACTCAATAAAGAGTCGTCTGTATATACACGCTCGGTAAAAAGTAGGCGATGCGGCCTACGGATGTCGTAGTAGTGTGTTTCGACCCGGAATTGCAGATCATTCTTTTGGCCGCACCGATGTACGTCAAGGCCTCCGGCGCGAAAGTCGTTTTGAAGAAACTCGATTGCCTCATCCTTAGAGGGTGCCCCCCATAATGAGCGGGTTTTTGGGTTTTCCCATGCTGAAAAAACCTGTTCTGCCGGTGCTTTGATTGTTTTGCTGATGGATATGGTGTCATGCGATAACTGTTGGCTCATGTTAGCCCCTTTGCTTAATAGCGGTTCCCAGGCTACCGACTAATAGTTAGCTGATTGGATAACTATAAAAAGCAATAATAGTTAGGTCAATGGATAACTTACTAGTGGCGCAAAAGAGTAAGAGAATTGACCTCTATCTGCTCAAAGTGAGGCGCAACGACATAACAACTATGATCGGCAATGTCATAATGGGGTGCGATATGTGAACCGATCACGCCCTTTATTTCTTTAACAGAAGATCAAGTAGCCGGCTATTGGGATGGAGGGATGACCTACAGGCTTTGTAATATGGCACCCTGTATCTTTATCGTACTCAGTCATCCTGTCCTTCAGCGCCAAGTGCTTCGACAAAGCTCGCCATTCGTGCCATTCGGCCTTCCCACTGGGCCGTCTGTTTATTAATCCAAGTTTCTGCAGCTGTCAGTTGCTTCGGCTTGATCTCGCAGGTTCGCACGCGGCCAATTTTCTTGGATCGGATCAAACCCGCATCCTCCAGCACACCAATGTGCTTCATAAATGAAGGTAGTGCCATTTCAAACGGTTTAGCGAGCTCAGTGATCGATGCCGGTCCGCTGGTCAGGTGCTGAATGACAGCGCGGCGCGTTGGATCTGCTAAGGCTTGGAAGACTGTATTCAGATTTTCGTGATTGTTACCCATTCGACTAAGTATATAGGTGTAAAATCGTTAGGCAATGGCCGCAGTTTGGTAATGCCCGTTAAAATCACCCTAATAAAAGTGCTTCATCCCATCCCTATACCAGCCGTTATTTGGATGCACCGTTGTGGAAATAGAATTACTGCAGGAAAAAGCTGACATACCGATAGCAACCCGGATCACCTTATCGATCAAGGCAATGATAACTTTTCAGGTTCATCAGTGAAAAGCTTATGGCCAGTATGTTCAAGCCTGCCATCCAGTCAGTCATCAAGAGGACCTATGCCTTGTTTGGCCAGTTCTGCTATGCCGGCTTTCATGGCTTCTAGCGCTTCCTTAGGATGGCCCTGCCATTCCTTCACCTCGCCGATAACGCGTAAAGGTTTATGAGACCGGAATGACTTTGTAGGGTTACCGGGAAACCTTTTATTGGTCACATTGGGGTCGTCTTCGATTGGACCCGTCGCCTCGACGATGTAAATCCGTTCTGGCCCGTCACCCAGCGCTAGTTCCGCTCCCCAAACCGCAGCATCAAGTGTTCGCGCGAGGTAAATATGGCCGAGCGCCTTTTTGCCGAAATTCGGATTACCTCCCGGCATGAGCATATCTCCCATTTTGAGGTCCGCGCGCGTTCCGTGATAGTAAGTCCATTCACGGACTTCCGATTTAACTCGTACCCGCCCTTTCGATCGATGTGACATATAAGGGTGGCGTGGTGCACTCTCAACTAAAAGCTCGGTCGCATCCTCTATATCACCTTCCGTCTCCACGACATACACTTTCGGTGGTCCATTGCCTTCGGCGAGCTCAGCGGCCCATATGGCTGCATCCAAATTGGGTGACATGTAGGCATGCGAGGTCTCAACATTGTCACCTGCTATGCCAAATGGGCCGCCGGGCGTGACAACATCTCCTGGGCTGAGATTTTTTCGGGAGCCGTGGTAAAACTCCTTCATGCCAGAATGAACCGTATGGCTCTCTGATTCGCTGCTTGGCTGTTTATCATTCATGCTTAAGGAACCTCCATGTATTTTGAACTGGTCATGATTGGCCTAAGATCATGAGCCACCAAATTTCGATTACGCCCTGGGCAACCGCTTAAGACATTTGGGAGACTGTAATAATCCTCTCTTCGAGATAAGAGGTTGGTCCTGTTTATGAACGCCTAACCTGACCGGTTTTCCGTCAATCTAGTCATATTTTGGAAATCGTCTTTACCGGCGCTTTCGAGAGCAGCAATATCGGCATTTTTATTTCCATCATGGTTTGTTGGCCACTTCCCGTGCTTTCCTGTCGGGCAACGTGAGCTCTTAAATCAGTACTCCCGGGGCAAAATGATTGCCAGGGGCTGAAACACTGATGAGTGCGCTATCTGAGGTACAACTGAGTTGCCATATTGATTATAGTTAGCCTACAGGGTAACTATAGTGGATAACAAAATTAGGTCAACATGTCACTATTTACGGCCGAATATAGGAGGATAAGCCCCAAGTAGCCATGATATCTCTGGAGCGCAGTAAAGATATGTTTTAGTGTTAACAGAAAGCAGGCCCCCCCCTGATAAAAAGAACAAGGTATCATCGTGAGCGATTTTTCCTATCAAGCGGGTATTCGAACCAAACCTATCTCCTACACGGTCAGGGCAACACCGGAAGCGGTCTTTACTGCCTGGGTTACGCCGAGCATGGTTGAAAAATGGTGGGGCCCCGACGGTTTCACTACGCGCGTGCTCAATCTCACGGCAGAGGTTGGCGGGAGTTTTGCTTTTGAGATGACAGCTCCAGACGACAGCTCTTGCGTAATGTCTGGAGTATATCGTTGCGTCGACAGACCGAAGTTACTGAGCTTTGAGGTCCATGAACATTGCAATCTCAGCTTGCCACATGGCACCGAACCGCAAAAGAATTCGTCATTGGTCGAAGTTGTGTTCAGAAGCAGTGAACTTGGCACTGTCGTTTCGCTTACGCATACACTTCTTAACCCTGACTACGCAGAGTTGGCGGTGGTCAGCTGGGCCCAATCACTTCGAAGTATGGACGCCCAATTTTCCGGATCGGTAAATCTGATCTGAGATGGCAAGGTATATTGATGGCAGTCATGAGTCTGTACACAACTTACCACGCTCACTAATTCTTAGACTAAACGCAAGTCAGCGTACTGCAGTGGTCAGTTTACACAATTGTTCAGCCGTTCTTACTTTCCATCCCTACGGCTGGAATTAAGGTTGGCTGTCTCTCAGCACATTGAAAAGAGCTAATAGCTTTGACTTCTTGTAATGTTCCCACTTTGGGCATCATTTCTAAAGGGCCCTTAGTTTTGGGTTAACTGGTTCGGTTCCACTTTATTTCGATCTCAGCGCCCTATCCATCACAATAGTGAGTAGCTAGCATCAGACTCAACTTAATTGCTTTCAAGTATTAGAAAGAGCATTAAAAGCCGGTATTGAAAGGCCAGCACTATAACCACCATCTACATTAATGGCTTGACCATTTATAAATCCACAGTCACTTGCTGCTAAGAAGTGTATAAGCGCTGCGATTTCTTCAGGTTTTGCTATGCGTTGCAAAGGAACCGCGGTTTTTTCCATTGCAAGCTGTTGCTTCCCTCCTCTTGCATGAGCCATTGGTGTATCAACTGAAGTAGGGCATATTGCATTAACTCTAATATTCCTGTCTCCCAATTCGAGCGCTGCCGTTTTGGTAATACCAATGATCGCCGACTTTGAAGCAACATATGGCCCCAAATAAGGTACTCCTGATATTCCGGCAACTGACGCGATATTAATAATTGCCCCACCTTTTTTCATATATGGCGCGGAATACTTAATACTATAGAAAACCCCTAAAGTATTAACCTTAAAATTCTTCATAAAATAGCTATAACTACTATTGCATAGTGAACCGTAGCCCTCATTAATTCCTGCGCAATTAACTACGATATCAATCCTCCCATATTTCTTTTCTGTCATTTTCATTAGCTCTTCAACTTGGGGCTCTATAGAAACATCTGTTTGTATATAATGCCCTCCCCCAACCTCCTGCAATACTTCTTCTCCTCTTCTGCGTGCTGCAATAACAATTGTTGCGCCTGCCAAATAAAAACGTTTTGCTGTGCTCAAACCTATCCCAGAGCTTCCTCCCGTAATAACAGCAACTTTATTCTCCAAGCTAAAAAAATTACTCATAATGTTTGGGTCCTACCAAAATATAATTTCAGACACATTAATCGAGAGCAGCTCGAATATATATGTTCAGTATTATTGATCAAGCAGAAATTCTGAGGTGCCTCTTAATTAAATTCATTTGAAAAATAAGTGGTTGACCTATCATATGCCAATAAGCTTCACGTATTAAACTAAGTGCATTCAAGTCTGGCCCTGTGTGACTTAGCGAATCACCTCAATTGACATAACCCTATAAAGATGATGGCAATATAGGGCTGACTATAAAATTGGTTCACATTAAGAAGCATGTGGCTCTATGCTTTTTGGGAATTTATTGCAATTTTATATTGCGATTCATAATATCTGGTGAGGCTTAATGCCGGACTGAAAAATAAAACGACAACACGAACCACCTATAAATATTAAACATTATTAGAATAATGTGGAGAGGACCTGTGAGAAGTTATTTAATATCCATTTTTTGTTTGCTGTTAACGTTACCTCTTTATTTGCCGGCAGATGACGGTAGAAAATATCGTTTGATGGAGGAAATCAATTCCGATCAAGTAGATTTCAAAGATTCTCAGAAAAATAGAAAATCAATAGTAAAAAGAGGAAGGTTTAATGGTGAGTTGCGAAAAATAGTAACTGGTGATGAGTTGGAGGTTCTCATAGATGGTAAGTTATCACGATTTAAAACCAAGAATGTTAATAGGAAAAAAAATAGAATCTCTTTTGCTGCATTTGGTCAGAGGAAAGGGGATTTTGTAACGATTGCTGAGAATAATGGTAATGTTGTAGGGTCTATACAAATGTCCGGAAAGCTATACAAAGTTAGGCCGGGTGAAGGTAATACTACAGATATCATAGAGGTGCCTACCGCTACCCTGATTGATCACGATATTAATTATTACGAAGATTTCCCCATGGATGTAGGCGAAAGACCTTCAAATATTGATTCTAGCTTGGGGTCTTTGGATTCAGCCGAAAAAATTACTGTTATTGTCGCATATACCAGTAATTTTGAGAGTGACGCTGGTGATGTTGTCGCTTATATGGATCTATTGGAAGAGGAAACAAATATTTCCTTCTTAAATAGTAATGTAAATACATCCGTTGAAATTGTACACTCATACAAAACAAGTTATGAAGGTAGTGGTGACTTTTATGTTGATAGAGATTTTTTCTCTAACTCAGAAAACCCAGAAACATCTGAGTTACTTCGCCTGAGAGAAACATATAAGGCGGACATCATGATGGTATTGACCGGGAACTCTGGTTATTTCTATTGTGGCGTAGCCAGAGAGATTGGTGCAACCGAATCTACAGCTTTAGCCTTAGCCAGAGAAGGATGTGCAGCTGGATACTTCAGCTTTGCACATGAGATTGGCCATCTATTCGGAGCAAGGCATATTATAACACGTGACCCCAGTATGGAGCCTTTTTCATATGGCCACGGATATTGCAACTCTACGCCATCTACATGGAGAACAGTAATGGCTTATGGTTGCCCATCAAATACTGGAGGTCCAAGGATCCAGCAGTGGTCTAATCCAGGTGTATTTATCAATGGTGAAACCACTGGTTCTATTAATGTGGAAGATAATGCCCGGGTTTTAAATGAACGAGCATTAGAAGTTGCTAACTTCAGGGTATCTGAGGCTTCTGAGTAATATCTAAAGCGTTCAAAGTTATTTTCGCGGGTAGTTTGGCAGCTCGGTTTGTATTTTCAATGAGAACTGAGCTGTCATATCCTACCCTCTCCTATCCCACCTGAGCTGGATGGAGATAAGCATCACTCAGAGAAAATTACTGCATATACATTGACCATATCAATCAATTCCAATCGAAAGCAGATTTTAGATAAGATAAAGCCCATTGACCAACGTCATTTCTGATATCACGATTCGAGCTCGGGTCCTTGATGAGAACCACCGGTATCCAAGGGACGGGATAGGCGTATTCGAATCTGTTTCTCAATCTCGATAATTGCAAACAGCGCAACACCTACACTAACGATAAGTATCCCATCCTGTAGAGATACGGCTTCGGTGGAGAAGATGCCTTGCAAAGGCGTGAAGTAGGTGATGGCGAACTGACCTATGGTAACTACGATCACCGCTAACCATATGACCCTGGTTCCGCATACCGCTTTCCATGTTAAGGAAGTACCGTACATATTGCGGATAAAGAAAAGGTGGAATATTTCCATTACCACCAGTGTATTCATTGCCATAGTACGAGCTAGGTCGAGGGAATACTGCCGCTCAATTGCATAGGTGTAGACCCCGAATACGCCGCAAAGAAACAGGATGCTCACCAGTGCGATATGCCATATCAGTACGCCTGTGAGCAGTGGCTGGCTGCGAGGACGAGGTGGGCGGCACATGGTATTTTCTTCGGTCGGCTCGAAAGCGAGGGCAATACCGAGAGTGACCGCAGTGATAAGGTTCACCCACAGAATCTGAATAGGTGTTATCGGCAGCACCATACCAAACATCAGCGCCACAATAATGGTTGAGGCCTCCCCAGCGTTGGTTGGAAGGGTCCAACTGATTACCTTTTTGATATTGTCATAAACCGTACGCCCCTCACGTATGGCGGCGTCAATTGAAGCGAAATTGTCATCGGCCAACACCATTTCCGCAGCTTCCTTGGCTGCCTCACTCCCTTTTTTGCCCATCGCAATGCCGACTTCGGCACGCTTCAGTGCGGGCGCATCGTTAACACCATCACCGGTCATGGCAACGGTCATTCCGTGGGCCTGCAGGGCAGTTACCAGTCGCAATTTGTGTTCGGGACTGGTGCGGGCAAAGATGTCGACGTTCAACACTTCTGTTCCCAGTACCGTATCGTCGAGATTATCAATATCCACACCGGTCAGCGCATTTTCAGTGTTTTGCAGACCTATCTGTTGCCCAATAGCTATGGCGGTCGCCTTGTGGTCACCAGTGATCATCTTCACTCGGATACCGGCCCCTTGGCATTCCGCTACTGCCAGAATCGCCTCCTGGCGGGGTGGGTCAATCAAGCCAACCAGGCCGAGAAAGATCAGCGCATTATCCAGGTCAGTTTGTTCCAATACGGTATGTTCAGGTTTTACGGGCTTGGTGGCCAAGGCCAGCACCCGATAGCCTTGTGCTGCAAGTTCATTTACCCATTCCTGCCAATAAGCCTCATTCAGCGGAGCAGTGCCTCCCTCAGCGGTACGACTGCTTTCACACATCCCCAGAATCTGTTCTGGTGCCCCTTTTACTGCGATTAGCGCATGGTTTTCATGGTTATGGTCCAGGGTGGCCATGAACTTGTGTGCGGAATCAAAGGGAATGATATCTGTGCGAGTCCATTGATGGCGCGCCTCCCCGCCATCCATTCCTGCCTTGGCGGCAAACGCCAGAAGCGCACCCTCCATAGGGTCACCTTCAACAGTCCAGACACCTTCGAGTTTTCTAAGCTCTGCGTCGTTACATAGGGTTGCTACGCGGGCCAACTCGAGCAAAGGCGAAGGGCCTGATATGGAGGTCGGACTATTCTCGTTTGAGATATCCCCTAGTGGCTCATAACCAACGCCCTCTACGGTATACCGGTGCTGAAGCGTGATCACCGATACGATGTTCATCTCGTTGCGTGTAAGGGTTCCGGTTTTATCTGTGCAGATCACCGAAACCGAGCCCAACGTCTCAATGGCTGGAAGACGGCGGACGATGGCATTTCGTCTCGCCATGGCCTGCACGCCAACTGCCAGCGTAATGGTCAATACTGCCGGCAGGCCCGCCGGTATGGCTGCCACCGATAGACTCACGACGGCCATAAACAATTCGGAAAAATCGTGATGTAAAACAAATAGCCCGAAGGCGAAGATGAGCGCGGCAACTGCCAGGATAAAGAATGCGAGCCATTTGGCGAATATTCCCATCTGCTCCACTAATGGGGTTGTCAGGGTTTCGACCCTGGCAAGCATACTGCTGATACGCCCGACTTCAGTTTGGGCTCCGGTCGCTACTACCACGCCCATGCCCTGCCCGCTGGTAACATTGGTACCGCTGTAGGCCAAACAGGTACGATCACCTAGTGCAGTTTCGATGCCAACCGGATTGGTTCGTTTTTCTACGGCGAGAGACTCCCCTGTCAGTATTGCCTCCTGGATCTGCAAACCGTGAGTCTTCAACAGCCGAAGATCCGCTGGTACTTTATCACCAGCTTCAAGTAATACTATGTCGCCGGGAACCAGCTTCTCGCTATCAACGGTATATCTCTGGTTACCACGCAATACCCCGGCCCGCGGTGCCAGCATATGCCGGATAGCATCCATCGCCTTTTCAGCCTTGCCTTCCTGAATAAAGCCGATAATGGCATTGACGACAACCACGGCGAGAATTACCCCGGTATCCACCCAGTGTTGAAGCAGGCTGGTGATAAACGCCGCCCCCAGAAGGACGTAGATCAGTATATTGTCGAAGTGCGAGAAAAAACGTCGCAGCAGCCCCTTCCTCGGTGGTGCTGGCAAGCGATTGGCCCCATAGATTTTGAGCCTTGCGAGTGCTTCACTTTCGCTAATACCTGCTGAAGTCGTCTTCAGTTCGGAAAGGACTTCATTTTGTGGCAACGCATGCCAATTCTTCTCAGGTCTCATCTCGAATCCCTGGTGGATTCCATTTTATCTCCGGCTGAGAATAGCAATAACCTGAAGCCTTCTGGGCTGTGCAACATACAGGGTGCATGAGCTAGAGTTGTCTATCTGCAGATTTAAGGAATTCCATATTTCTCTGCCAGCCGATCAATTTCTGCCTTGGACCTGGAATTATCGGGGCATTTAGCCCGAAACCATGGATTTAAGTCGCTATTTGTGTTTCCAGGTGGCAAGTCTTTAACATTAAAACATCGGTCCCCAACCTCAACAAAAGTGCCTGTAGTCGTTGTATACATGGCTTCTGTGCGTTCAAGCCGCCGAACTCTATTGCGTTGCTGCGCTAACTTTCTCTCTAAAACCGGATCAAAAACTGCGGGTTGGCTTCTGGTTTCAGAGTCGCCAGATGCTTCTAATGTTGGCGTCGGCTTTTCCATACCTAGGTGATCAGGATTCTGCGGCTGATCGATTTGCTTACTGATTGTTGAAGAGGAATCTGCATTGGTTATTGATCCGCCATTGATATTAGGTGTCGAAGGCGCTTCCTCTATTACATTGTTGCCGATTGTTTCCGCGGTATAACCCTCAAGCTCCTGGGATTTTATATGGGAAGGAGGTAGTTCGGTGTCATCCGTTCTGGGTACTTCTATTTTCTTATTCACCGACAAGTTGATTTCAAGCGGAGATGCAATGCCTGGTGACGTATCTGGTGCAATTGACATCGGTATAATGAGCAGCCCTATATGCACAGCAACAGCAATAACCAATGATATAGCCAGTCGCCGGACATTTATTGTTGTCTTGCTATTGCTGCACAAAGAAGCCGTTATGTTTAAATCCATTTACTTCGTGGACCAAATACTCAGTAAATTTGATCAAAATCCTTGTTTCAAAAGGCAACTGATGATCGGTAAGCTTGGAGATAGGACTCTTTAAAGGCTCGAAAGTTCTAACTCTAATTATAAGATTACAATTTGCCTGCCGACAAAACTAATGTTCAACCTTACGTTCAACCACTATTTACTTATTGAGAACCAAAGACTGAGTGATAGAGGGAAGGCTTTCCAGATTAGACTGACGGAGAGTTTTTATTGAAAGCGAAGCTTGGTTATTACTCATATTCTCTTTTTATATATTAATTTTGCGAAATAGTTCTCACGAAAACCTAAAAACCTTCCAGGGTGAGTTAATCTTTTTGCAGACTCTTTTAGATATTATCTCAGTTGTAGGTATCGACTTGTTAAGGCAGTTGTACTTTCGGTCATACAGTATGACATTTCGAATGTTACCGATAGCAAATACCTATAAGCATTTAATAGTCATATGAGACAGCACAGTAAGAGCTGTTTAGAAATTACTAATAAAATAACAGGAATAATAATGAAAAATATCCGCATAATATGGTTGTTTCGACGCTTGCAATCGGTTTGCTTGGCATTAATGGTCAGTACTGTTTTTATGGGTTCGCCACTTGTAGCGGAAACTGATCCGTACACAATGTTGGTGCAGTTCAATCTCTATTACGATTATGAAACTGAACAACGCACCGATGATCATGCTAAATACGCCTTAGAGCTTCAGCGACGTCTTACATACTCAACACCCATTCGCTACACCCAGGTATTGGCGACACATAATAGTTATAACTCTGATGCTTATGGTGCAATCTGGGTCGGTGCAGAACAATCCCTTAGGGTAAAAGATCAGATTGATGTTGGGGCGGAAATTATAGAATTGGATTTACATCAATTCAGTGGTGAACAGGTTTTTTGTCATGGATCATTTTATTGTAACTTCTGGTTCGACCCTCAGCGTGTCCCCATTGCAACAGTACTGGGAGATTTGAGAGACTGGGCCTATAAGCAAGATCAACACGGCACTAATCGAACAGTAATAGTACATATAGAAAATGCAGTATCATCTGGTGCTCAAACCACTTTTAAAAATCATCTTATCAGCCAAATTGGCCTGGATTATATTTACACACCGGAAGACTATAAAGAGGACTTTCCCAACGGCCTTGAAGTGGCTAAATACAAGCGAACCTCACTTCCTTCCCGTGAGTTATCAAGAGAAAAAATTCGGCAGCATGATGGTCTGAATGGCAAGAAAAGATTCGTATTTTTCTGGACAAAAAATGACAGCGATACCGATGATAATCATGAAACATTCGATGTAGTATTTGATGGCTGGGGCGGATTGAACCGGCACTGGAAAAGTGGCGACGATGATAGCCTGGACAATTGGGATGATGGCATCAACACGGTAGAGCACTACGATGTCAGTGCCACAGATAGCCGGTTTCAAAATAAAGGCCTATGGTCTTGGGGCGAGGGTGAGCCCAATGACCATGGCACAGGTGAGGACTGCGCCGCTATTAGAAGTGATGGGCGCTTCAATGACCGCCGGTGCGACCGAACCAGTGTATTTGCCTGCAAAAGACGTTTAAATGGCGCCTTGCATGCAGACGATCTAAAGGATGATGGTGCCGCAGACTATCCCCTTATGTGGTCACTGACAACAACAAAAGGCGCATGGCCAGATGGAGAGAGTGAGTGTCAGGCACTGGGCTCCCAATGGCATTTTGACGTGCCGCGCAATATGGTGGAATCCCTAACATTAAAGGATAAGTTAGCGGCTGCTGGTGAAACGGTTGCCTGGATTGCTTACACCGACCAGGATAGCGAGGGTACGTCGGAAGGTGACTTCGTTATAACAACTGTCGACTACTAATAACTTTATGTTCTTCGCCTAGCCACCACCATGTGGTTAGGCTCTCTAACCCCTCCCCCCTTCTTTCACCCTCATATGCGAGAGAGTTAAGAGGCGAGATATTTGTCGTTATCCTTAAAATTCGCCAGCTAGACTTTATCCAATCAAAATTAAGGACTAGGCACGACTTCTAAGGAACTCATCTATGCGTATTCCCGCTATCTCTCCAGATGATCTTAACGAAGAGCAGATACCTCTCTACGACGACATGAGCGATGAAATGAGTGGCTACTTCTCTGGATTCGTCAAAAAACGTAGGGATGGTGCTCTGCTTGGCCCTTGGGCACCGGCTCTCTACTATCCGCAATTTGGCAAACCCTGGTGGGAAAATATCAAAGCCATTGCCGCTAAACCCAAGCTTCCAAAGTTGGCTCGGGAAGTTGCCATCCTAGCCACCGGCGCTCACTTTAAGGCGGGATATGAACTCTATTCTCACACTGCTATCGGTGAAAGCCTTCACTTGGATTCGGATAAAATTGCCACCATTACTGCAGGGCAGCGTCCCCACGACCTGACCCGGGATGAAGGGATCGCCTACAGCATTGCTACCTCGCTTGCCTCTGGAGGCAGGCTTCCTGAGGCCACCTGGATAATGGCAGTGGACGAATTTGGGGAAGATGGGGCTGCAGAGCTGATCTTCCTGATAGCTGGATATCACCAGTTGTCAGCGATTCTAAATGGCTTTGATGTTGCTATTCCCAGTGAAGATACTTAGGTCTTAGCCTCTGGCTGCAACAAAAATTCCACTACTAATCAATAAAGCTCCTGAACCACACTTCAGAGCAGGCGCCTTGTTTGAATTTCCGAATGAGAGCTTTGCCTTGATGGAAAAGTAGGCATAACCTGCCATAACACTGCCCACTGACAATGTTGCTATCGTGAAGATAGCGAAGATATCGGTTGAAGTAACACTGGTCAGGTCGAGAAATGCTGGGAAAAAGCTCGCATAGAAAAGGATAGCCTTCGGGTTGCCCAAGGTTGTTAGCAGGCCTAACAAAAAGCTCGAAAAGATACCGCCACCACTTGATTCTGGTACTTTCTCTTCATTTTTGATGGCCTTCCCTTTACCAGAAGTGAGAATCAGGTTCACTCCGAGCCAGATAAGGAATGCCGCTCCCGCATATTTAATGATGACAAAGAGGCTACCCATGGCCTCGGCCAATGTGCTTAGCCCTAGTAGAGCCAATAGGATAAATAAATAATCGCCTGCAACAATTCCGGCTGCAGCGATCAGGCCCTGACGCAGGCCTAATGTAAGGCTGCGGGATATCACTGCCAACACGCCAGGCCCTGGAATAAGGGCTAGCACCAGCATTGAAGCGAATAAAGCAAAGGAAGCTGAGATAGTCATTGTGCGTTATCAGTTGGCAATTTTCCCTGCCAGCGATTCTAGCGTTTAACAAATCCTCGGCAACTGTTCTCCGGGTAATCGCTGTAACAAACGGTCACAACCCAGGCTGTTCCGCAGTATTACCTGGGCGTAGCCCTCGCCTTCAACACGACCTATGATTTCGCAAGACGTACCCACGTCAGTTTCCCGCAGGGTTGCGATAGCCAATTCGGAAGCGCTTTCGGGAATGATGGCTACAAAGCGCCCTTCATTGGCAACATAAAGTGGATCTAACCCCAGTATTTCACAGGCTCCCTGCACTGCCTCACTAATGGGGATGCTGCTTTCCTCCAATACAAAGCTCCTGTTGGAACTCTCCGCCAATTCAACCAGTGCAGTAGCCAATCCGCCACGAGTAAGATCCCTCAGGCAGTGGATTTCAACCCCGGCCCGCAGCAGTTTGGATACAGCGCCGTTGAGGGGAGCACAATCACTCGCCAGGCTGCTTTCGAATTCAAGGCCTTCGCGGCTGGCCATTATGGAGATTCCATGACGACCAATATCTCCCGAAAGCAGAATCAGATCCCCACTGCGGATACGACTGGGGTCTATAGATTGATTGCTCTCCAGGACGCCGACTCCACTGGTATTGATGTAGATACCGTCACCTTTGCCTCTTTCCACCACTTTGGTATCGCCGGTAACCAGCTTCACTCCGGTTTTACTGGCTGCTTCTGCCATTGATATCAGCACCCTTTCCAGTATTGCCAATGGCAGTCCCTCTTCCAAAATGAGCCCACAGCTGAGGAACTTCGCTTCAGCTCCTCCCATTGCCAGGTCATTTACGGTGCCATACACCGCTAGCTCACCGATGTTGCCGCCGGGGAAAAATAGTGGAGTGATTACAAAGGAATCGGTGGTAAAGACCAACCTATCGGCATCCCAGGGAAGAGTTGCGCTGTCATGGGCTTGCGATACCCAGGAATTATTAAATAATGGCTGGATATAGTTTTTAAGCAGACGCTGCGTCATCTCTCCGCCACTGCCGTGGCCAAGCTTGACGATCTCATCCGTTTTTGTGGGCAACGGACACTGGATGTTCACGGGGTTTTTCCTGTTGGCTGTAGCGATAATAGGCGGAGCAGGCGCCCTCTGAAGAGACCATTGGAGCACCCAGAGGCTGCTCCGGGCGGCACCCCTTTCCAAAGTGGGGGCAATCTTTGGGTTTTTTCTGGCCCAACATAATTTCGCCACTGATACATTGATGACACTCGGCAGTGCTAATGCGTATGAGATCAAATTTTGACTTGGCATCCAGTGCGGCGAACGCATCATTAAACACAAGGCCGCTCTGGGGAATCCAGCCAACACCACGCCATTGCTGCGCTGAAACCTTAAAAACTCTCCTTATCAGTTCCTGTGCTTGCCGGTTGCCAGCTTGCTCTACCGCGCGCAGATATTGGTTTTGTACGCGGTAAGCACCCTGCTCCAGTTGGCTGATGCACATCAGGATTCCCTCAAGGATATCAAGAGGTTCAAATCCGGTAACAACAATGGGGATATGGTGCTTCTGTACGAGTGGCAGGTATCGCTCATAACCGGTGATTGAGCAAACATGGCCCGCTGCGAGAAAAGCCTGCACACGCGATTCTGGTGAGGAGCAAATGGAATCAATTGCTGGTGTAACCAGAAATTGCGACACAAGCATGGAAAAATTATCCAGTGCTTTATGTAGGGCTTGGGAAGCCGCTATCGCATTGGCTGCTGCAGTGGTTTCAAATCCTACCGCGAAAAAGACCACTTCCCTGGATGGATTTTGCTCGGCAATCTGCACTGCTTGTAGTGGTGAGTAGACAATTCTGACATCGCCACCCCGGGCTTTGACTGCAAGCAGATCACTTTCTGAACCCGGCACGCGCAACATGTCTCCAAATGAGCAGAAGATAACTTCAGGTATGGATGCAATGGCAATTGCGCGATCGACCATTTCAAGAGGGGTCACACAAACCGGGCAGCCGGGACCATGAACCAGCTCCAGCTCTTTGGGGAGTAGTTGGTCCAAACGATGTCTGACGATCGCATGGGTCTGGCCACCGCAGACCTCCATTAGCGTCCAGGGCTTTGTGGTGACTTTGCGGATTTCTGTAGCTATTTTCCGAATGTTATCGCTTTGGCGATACTCATCAAGGAATTTCATGGCCTCTCCAGGGTGCCTGACTCGTCCAGAGCATCCAGGTAACGAAACACCCGCTCGGCTTCTGCTTCCTGAATCTGGCTGATAGCGATTCCCACATGGACAATCACGTAGTCACCGACTTGTGCATCGGGCACCAGCGATAAGTTGATTTCCCGTGCTATACCGCCGAATCGTACCTTGCCCATGCGTTCCAGCGGCGAGTTGCCGGTGATTGCTTCTACCAGGCCGGGGACTCCCAGGCACATAGTGCTTAACCTCCCAGTGGTTGGCCGGCAGCGGCCATACAGTGGGCGTAGTACACCTGGCCAAGGGCAATACCTCCGTCATTTGGAGGTACCTGGCTGTGTGAGTGCACCGTAAAGTTGTACCGCTGAAGCAGAGAGGTAACCGTTTCTGTCAGCCGCTTGTTTTGGAAAACCCCACCCGACAAAAAAATTTGCGGCTCAGCAACTTCTCCAGCTACAGACAGGATCATCTGGGCCAAGGTATTGTGAAATGCCACTGCGCGCTGCGGTAAGGATCTTCCTTCATCATAAATTAACGCACTGACACTGGGTGCCCAGTCTAGTTGCCAGCGGTTGCCCCGTTTTTGCAGGTCAAATGGATAGGCATCCCGGCTTTGGATACCGCGAGCCGAGTGCTCCAATGCCTGTGCAGCCTGCCCTTCATAACTGGTATGGCTTCTGAGACCAAGCAGAGCGGCAACAGCATCAAATAAACGGCCGGCACTGCTACATTGTGGGCTGTTAATTTCCCCTTTCAACATAGTGACCAGGTTTTGCCGCTCACCGCGGGAAAAACAACGTTTGATTAAATCGTGCTGCAGGGCCACGAAGCCGGATATTTCGTACAATAGCCCGGCTGCGGACCGTCGTGGTTCACGTACGGCTTTCTCACCACCAGGCAAAGGAAAAGTCCGCAGGCTGGCAATATTTTTGACGTCAGAATCGCCATTCCAGTAAAGGAACTCGCCTCCGCGAACCACACCGTCAATATCATAACCAGTGCCATCCCAACAAATACCAAGTGCGGGGCCACTGTGGTTATGCTCTGCCATACAGGAGAAAAAGTGCGCAATATGATGTTGCACACCGAGTTTTGGGGTTGGCTTACTAAGCGCCCAGCGATGAGAGTTAAAGCCGGGGTGCAAGTCGTGAACCAGGGTATGTGGCTCGCACTGCTGAAAGGCAGTCAGATCCTCGATGGTTTTGTCGAAGCGCTCAACACTGGTGGCGTTCTCCAAGTCACCAATGTGTTGGCTGGAATAGATCCAACCGGAATGAGATAGGGCCACTGTATTTTTTTGATCTGCTCCCAACCCCAGATAAATGGCTGGGTGCTCAGTACTTTCCTGCGTAATTTGTGGGCGCATGAGTGGAAGAGGCGCAAAACCACGGGCTCGGCGCAGCATGACAGGACGATTATCAATCACCCTGAGTACGGAATCATCAAGGTGGCGCAAAATCCCGCGATTATGCATAAGGAAACAATCGGCAATTTTGCCAAGCCGGGTCAGTGCTTCATTATTTTCAGTACAGATTGGCTCATCGGCCAGATTTCCACTGGTAGCAACCAGCGGTGCACCATATGTCTGGACCAAGAGCTGATGCAAAGGCGAAGCAGGAAGCATCACCCCCAATTCTGGGGAATCAGGAGCTACCAGGTTATGTATTCGCTGCCCGGCATCAGCTTTTGCCGCTAGTAGAACAATCGGCCTTTCGGGAGACGTAAGTAAGTCGGCTTCCACTTTGGAAACCTCGCAATCCCGGTGTACGGCTTCCAGTGAAGGATATAAAAGCGCAAAGGGTTTGTGTGGACGCTGTTTCCTTTTACGCAGCTTCTCCAGTGCTGCGCCATCAGCTGCATCTACAAGCAATTGGAAGCCACCAACACCTTTTAACGCAACGATCTGTCCGCTGGATATCTCCGTCACGGCTCGTTCCAGAGCGTGCTCATTTGGAGCCAGCACTTTGCCTGTGCCATCAGATAATTCCAGTTGCGGGCCACATTCCGGGCAGGCATTGGGCTCAGCATGAAAACGGCGATCGGAAGGGTCTGTATATTCTTTGTGGCAACTGTGACAAAGGGGAAATGCAGACATGGTGGTATTGGCCCGATCATAGGGGAGCTTATCGATAATACTGAAGCGTGGGCCGCACAGGGTGCAGTTGATAAACGGATAGTTATAACGCCGGTCGTTGGGGTTTGCCAATTCGGCCAGGCAGTGATTGCACGGCGCTAGATCCGGAAGGATAAGGGTGGACTTTTCTGCATGCTTTGCACTTGCACGTATCTCAAACCCGCTGTCCCCTTTTATAGGAACGAGTTTGGTGAGGACACTAAGGATTTGACTGTGAGGTGGTTTTTCCTCCGGGACCCTGCGCAAAAAATCCGCTATATTCAGGGGATCGCCTTCTACCTCTAGCCGTACGCCACCACTATGGTTGACCACCCAACCATTGAGTTTACATTCCCTGGCCAAGCGATAGATAAATGGACGGAACCCAACCCCCTGCACCAAACCTGTAATTTCTACTTGCTGGCGTTCATTGTCCATCCTTGGCCTCGAACTGAAGATTCTCCAGGATAATGTCCTGGGCCTCGGCATGATGGATATCAGTGAGTACTTCAATTTCCAGGCGCAAACCTTCCAGGGCAGTACCGAAAATTTCCTGCTCGAAGTGCTCGCGAAGGTGTGTTGGTGAAATATGTGCCAGTGCCCCAAGGCGCAACTTAGCCCCAACGACCTTGCCATCTTCATCGGCGGAAAGCTGTTGAATCTTTTCGATCAAGTTCTTAATCAGTGATTGTTCGTGCATTGCTGACCTCCATTGTCAGCCTGTACAAGTTCAGTGATTTGTTGCTCCGCCAGAACTGCCCCCCTCTTTACTTCAGCCGAGAGGCGATTACCGCAGGTAAAGTTCTCTGCGCATATAGCGAAAATCTCCAGCCGTCGGGGCAGTAACCGCACATTCTTTCCCAGCTCTATGGCCTCTTTCAGGTTGAAGCCATGACTGGAGGTATTGCACAAGCTGGGGGCCAGCAAGTCTGCCAATCCATTGGCACGGATTAAATCTCCCTGCTTCCGCCCACTCACTTGAACCGCATCTACCAGACAAACCCGGCGATCTTTCCACTGCCCCAGTAGACCAACCATATCCCCGCCGCTTTCATAGAAATCTGCAGCATGGCCTAGGGATGCTTTTAACTTTTGAAGTAAAAAGGGCCCTACTCCATCATCACTGCGAAAGCGATTGCCCAGGCTGATGAGTAACCAGCGTTCAGAGACTTCCTGGTTGGTCATGTTGCAAATGTAGCTGCAGGAAGTGGGTTGAGCAGGAAATACAGGGGTCATAGTTACGAATGGCGCGCTCACATAAACCTTGTAACTGGTCCTCGGGCAAGTGCATAAACTTTGGCAGCATCAGGCGCAGGTCTTGCTCGATTGTTTTCTGGTTTTGTGAAGTGGGAGCAACAATTTTTGCGTGGGTTATCTTGCCCTGTGCGTTGATGCCGTAGCGGTGGTACAAAAGTCCACGTGGAGCTTCGGTAGCGGCGCAGCCACTGGCCTTCCGTGGTTTGACGGTGAGGTAGGGATGGGCTAGAGGCTGGTAATTCTCGATAATCCGCAGTGCCTCATCGAAGGCATAAAGCACTTCCAGGCAACGCACCACAATGCTCTTGAATGGGTTGGTGCAGGGCGGCCTAAAATCCAGCTCTTCTGCCACTTGCTTGACCCTCGAAGAGAGGCGGGAATAGTTAAGGTTGAAGCGCGCCATTGGCCCGACCAGGTAGGCGCCGCGTTCGATCAGAATACTGTGAAGAGCGGTGCTGTGCGGTACCTGCTCTTCACGAAAATATTGCTCATAGTCACCTGCTGAAATATCCAGTCCTCTACTCGATTGAATGCGACCTTCATTCATCGGGTATTCGTCTGGATTGACTAAGGAAACAAACTCAAACTCCTGGTTGTTTTCCGGGAATGGCAATCTAGCTGACCATCGACACATTTGCTCGGCTAAATCACGAGCGGCCAATAGCTGCTCGCGCAAGCTCTCGAATTGCTCCGGAATAGGTGTTCGATAGAAGCCTCCAACCCGGACATTGATCGGGTGGACCTCCCGCCCTCCAAGCAGTCGCAGCAGCGCATTGCCTGCTTTCTTTATCTCGAGAGCTTGGCGGACTATCTCCGGGTGATCCTTGGCCATAGCTACAGCACTGGGGTAACCGAGGAAGTCTGGCGCATGCAGCATACTGACATGCAACATGTGGCTCTCAATCCATTCCCCGCAGTAGAGCAACCGGCGCAGGGTCCTTAGCTCTGGCGTGGGCACCAAGTCCAGAGCATCTTCCATAGCATGTAGGGCACTCATCTGGTAGGCCACTGGGCAGATGCCACATATGCGGGCAGTAATGTCGGGAGCCTCAGTGTAATCACGTCCGCGCAAGAAGGCTTCAAAAAAACGCGGAGGCTCAAAGATCTTCAGCTGAACATCGTGCACTTGATCATCATCGTATCGAATAAAGAGCGCCCCCTCGCCTTCAACCCGCGCAAGATAATCAACTTTGATGGTTTTGCCTTTACCCGACACTCTTCATAAACTCCTTTAAGTAGTACGTTTTTTATTCACTTCCAGAATTTCACCTATTTTCTTAAAAGAACCTGCTAATGCATTGTAATTTCTAATATTTTCAATAATTGTTGCTTTGTCTGTACCCAGTTTTTCTGCCCACCAGTGGCAAAGAGATTCTCCATTAGGGTTTTCCTTTGGGCCATAGCAGGCATAGCAGCCACGGTTATAGCTTGGACATAGCGCGCCACAACCTGCATGGGTGATTGGCCCCATACAGGGGGTACCGTGAGCCACCCAGACACAGACATTGCCTTTCAACTTGCACTCAATACAAACGGAGTGTGCAGAAACCTGCGGTGCCCGTTGATTCAAAAATGCACTGATTACTTCCAACAATTGGAGCTTGTTGATTGGGCAACCCTGTAACTCAAAGTCCACCGGAACATGCGCAGAGACAGGTGTGGAATCTTTCAGGGTTGCTATGTAATCAGGCCGGGCATACACAACGGATGTAAATTCAGTGACATCGGCAAAATTGCGCAGAGACTGGATGCCCCCAGCTGTGGCACAGGCGCCAATAGAAACCAGGAACCTGGATTGCTTTCTAACCTTCTGAATCCTTTGTACATCATCAGGTGTGGTGATTGAGCCCTCCACCAGGGAAATATCATAGGGTCCCTCTTCCACCTTGCTGGACGCTTCCAGGAAGTAGGCAATCTCCACTTCCTCAGCAAGCAATAGGAGTTCGTCTTCACAGTCAAGCAGACTCAGTTGGCAGCCGTCGCAGGAAGTAAACTTCCATACCGCCAGCTTGGGTTTCCCCTTTTCGGTTGCTATAAGCCGTGGATCTGGAACCATGCGCGGATATCCTGGTAGCAGAATACGGGGCCGTCCTTACAGATAAAGTTTGGCCCCCATTGGCAGTGTCCGCAGAGACCAATGGCGCATTTCATATTACGCTCCATAGAAAGGTAGATAGCAGATTCAGGAACCCCTTTGCGCAGCAGCACCTGAATGCAAAAGCGCATCATAATTTCCGGCCCACACAGGAAAGCGACCGTATTGGCGCCGTCGATATCAGAAGCCTGTAGAGGATCAGTAATGACGCCAATATGCCCAGGCCAGGCGTTGTCGCCGTGATCAACAGACATCACCACATCCAGCTTTGCTATCCAGTGTGGAATTTCATCTCCATAAAGAAGCTCTGTTGGGCGACGTGCACCGTAGAAAAGCCGGGCCCGACTGGCCTTCAGTTTCCCTTGCCAAGCCCTGTAAACGACAGGTCGCAAAGGTGCCAGGCCCAGGCCACCTGCTATAAGCAGCAGCTCCTTGCCCTCAATGCCCTGTAGTGGCCAACCTCTTCCAAACGGGCCGCGAACTCCCAGTGAATCCCCTTTCTTTAATCGCTCCAGTGCTCGAGTCACAGTCCCTTGTGCCCGAATGGTATGAACCAACAGACCCTCCTCCACTTCCAGACCACTGAATGAAATAGCAGATTCACCAGTACCAAAGGCATAGAGCATATTGAACTGGCCTGGCCCATAGACCATGGGGGGTGATGCCGGACTTTCTAGATGCAAGGTGAAGGTTCCCGGGTACTCTTCCTGCCTGTGAATCACCTTGTAGACTTCGGGGATCACGGAGTCTTACCCGGCTCAGGTGGGGTGGAGCCATAGATATCGAGTAATTGAATACGAGCGGACTGCAATCGCTCGGTTGCAATCCGGGCAAAGCGCTTCATCAATTCGAAGCCGAGACGAGGTTCTGTTTCGCACTTTTCCCGCAAGCAGGCGCCACCGAGGCGTATGCTGCGAACTTCCTCCAGAGCACGTGCATCGAAGGCTGAAATGTAAGGTGGAAAGAGCCAGGACCAGCCGAAAATATCGCCGCCGTGTAGGGTCAGCAGGCATAAGGCGCCGCGGTTAGGCACAAAGGTTTCTACCGCCACCCGCCCACTGCGGATCAGAAAGAAATGATTGGCCGGCGTATCCTCCTTAGCGAGATGTTCTCCCTCGTGGTAGACGCAGTTTTCCGCACATGAGGCAAGAAACTGCAGATCGCTTTCTGGCAAACCATGAAAGAAAGGGTGCTCATGCAGCAGGTTGGCAATAGTCTTCATGGCTGTTCCAGGTTGCGAATAGTCCTGACTTCCTCTGTCAGGTCGATACCCACCGGACACCAGGTGATACAGCGGCCGCAGCCTACACACCCAGAGCTATCAAACTGGTCATGCCAGGTAGCAAGCTTATGTGTCATCCACTGCCGATAGCGTGAGCGCGTGTCTGCGCGCACCGAGCCCCCGGTGATATGGCTGAAGTCCGACGTAAAGCATGAGTCCCAGCGCTCCCAGCGCTCGGCATTTTCTCCGCTGAGGTCTGTAGTATCTTCAACGGTAGAACAGAAACAGGTAGGGCAGGCCATGGTGCAGTTGGCACAGGATAAACACCGTTCTGCCACTTTATCCCAACTGGGGCTCTCAAAATTGCGGTACAGTAACTCCTTTAGATCAGAGCTATCGAAGTGACGCGGTCCCTGTCGCATTTGAGTTTCAGCGCTTTCTATGCCCTTCTGTGCCTGCTGCTTCTCCTCTACCGTGGAGGGCTTGAGTGGTAACTGCGCCAGGATCTGCGCTCCTAACTCGGTACCGCTTTCAATCAAAAAGAAGTGGCGCTTACCATCCAATACTTCTGTCATCGTTAGATCACTGGTAAGAGTCACGGCAGGACCTGTTTGCATAGCCGTGCAAAAGCATGTGGGAGCCGCAGTGGTACAGTTTACTGCTACGGTAAATAGCCCTTTTCTTCTGTCTCGATAATTACTGTTGGGGTAGTCACTCTCTATCAGGACACGATCTTGGATAGCAATGGCATGTAGCTCGCAGCTACGCACACCGAGGAATGCCAGCTTGGGGACGTCCTCCTTGATTTCGATAATTTGAACTTCTTGTTCCTGACGAGAGGATTTCCAAATGGGTCGATGAGGTAATTGCAGGTATTTTTTCCACGAGTGGGGCCCCACGACATAGCCAAAGTAGGCATTGTCCGTACGGCGCTTTACCCGGTAATGCCCCCCTTCTTGTTCATCAGTCCAACCTTGGGGTAGATCGGCCGACGAGAGAATCTTGCCATAAGTGATGGCCTTATCGACCAATGTAGGACCATACACCTCATATCCATGCTCAAGGATCGCTTGAATTAAGTCATCCAGGTCGGCAGCTTGTAACAGGTGTTCATAGCTATCCATATTTGCTGAATCAATTTGGCCCAGGTTAGCCATGCTGCCAACTCTCATCTTACTCACCACTGAAGCGAATAGCGCTTAGGCTTGCAATTGAGAGTAGATTGATAAGGAACTCAGCTGAACAGCTAATTAGGCGGAGAATGCTTTCAAATCTTTGTCGTTAAAGTTGAAGTGGAGTCACCTCTACAGCATTTCATCCTTAGAGAGTTCCTACTGCTTGTCTGGCTTTCTAGGTAAAATAGAGGTGACACTGGAAGTATAGCGCTGGGTTGCGGAAGTTATCTTTAGGAAGAAGGTCTCAAAAAGCTGGGAATAAAGTTTAAACATATAGGGGTAACCAGCTTAGTAAGAAATTCCTATATTTCTATTGTTCATAGTTAACTAAATAATACTGCTATTGCGAAACTACGATGATATTTCCCGTTCCATCCTGAGTAGTGTAAACAGTATTACCATTAGTAGCCTGGTTGATATTTAATGCATTCGATGCGCCAGCCTGAATGGCCACTACAACATTCGATGCTCCAAGCTGGTTAATTGTTGCCGTATTTAGCGAACCGGTTTGGTTGGCTACGACAGAATGAGAACTCCCTACCTGGGTGATAGACAAGGAATTATTTGCACCTTCTTGGCTCAAATAAGCTTGAATGTAGGAACCTGTTTGTAAGAGTGAGACAACATTTGTATCACCAGCTTGATTAATCTCAGCAATACCGTTGGAAAGTAGTTCCTGCTCGATTATCGCGGTGTTTGATTGTCCGGTTTGTGTCGTTGAGGCAACGCTGTTAGAAATAGACCTTTGTGACGTTGTTGCGTTATTGCTGTCTCCATCCTGGCTAATTGACAACGTATTCGCTAGACCCAAGGTTTGCAGAAACTCTGCTGAATTGGAGTTACCTTTTTGAGAGACCGCCACTTTACTGGAGCTTTCTTTTATCTGGCCTCCTTCTGCACTATTGTTATTCCCATGCTGATTAAATACGATCGTATTGTTTGTTGTCGTTTTCTGAACAACTGAAACCAGGTTCGAGGATTCCTTTTGACTGATTAGTAGACTGTCATTATTTGAATTTACCTGCGAGCTATAAGATTGGTTTCCACTTCCCTCCTGTAAAAAAGTTATTGAGCTGGATACAGTATTATTTTGTAGCGTTTCTGCCAGATTGTCGTCACCAACTTGATGAATTTTAACTGAAGCTTCATTACTACTGTTTTGCTCAATGACTGGAATCAAATTACCAGTTCCGCTCTGTGTAGTGGAAATTGTATTATTTAAGCTGTTATTCACTTGATAAGTGGTAACAGAGTTACTGGTCCCGTTTTGGATTAATGTACTGATATTTCCATTTGTATTTGCGCCCGTTTGAATAGAGCTTGCAATATTCTCCCATCCGGTTTGATACAGATCTACCGAATTGTTAGCGGCAAAAACATTTCCATTGAACATAAGTGCGGCTATAGTCAGGAATTGAGCGTGAGATTTCATATTAACGACCTTTGTATAAAAGGGCTTTGTTTGTTCTGGCATGCTTAAAGCAAGTTCTAAAATCTGAAATGCAGCCGAATGGGTAATCGGGCGGGAAATACTTTGTAAATTTCCTTAAGATCGATCAGGAACTTCCATGCCGATTGACGCATAATGGCATTAATTCGTTAGGTATGGAGACAATAAATAAAGATTAGTGCCAGTGGCGCTTGTATGCTGTAGGAAGAAAATCCTATTTACATGAGAAGAAAGTTTGGAAATAAGAAATGACTGATAGGCCGCCCTGGATCCTGTATTGAGCTGGATTGTAGCGCCACTCTCCCTTAGTATTGGGTCAATCAAGGAGGTGGAGGTCCTATTTAATACTGGGCTTAATCAGGAAAAATCAGGGTTCTATTTGAATAGACACCTGGATTATCTTCCTTGTTCAAAATAGGGGTCAGGAGATATAACTTTGAAACAGAGCAGCGATGATATCGCTTATACATCGACGCCCCCATTGGCTAAAGGGTGGCTGCGCTGGTTGTGGGGTGCCCTAGCCTGTTTCTTTTTGATAGTGGGGATAATTGGGGTTATATTGCCGGGCTTGCCTGCAGCCGTTTTTATTGTTCTAAGTGCCTGGGCAGCTTCACGTAGCTCAGAGCGTTTGCATCAATGGATTGAGGATCACCATCTATTTGGGAACCTGATAAAAACCTGGCGGAGCGGCCATATCAGTCGTAGAACCAAGTGGCTGGCAACATTAACAATGCTATTGTCCATGGCCGTTGCCCTTCATCATTTCAGTAATCTCTACTTATTAATCTTTATCGTGGGTGGCATTGGTTGCGCAATGCTTTGGATATGGACGAGGCCTGAACCCAAAAAGTGAACAAGCATTATTCAGTGGCCTTTATAGTTTTTGGTTTCCTAACTTGTAAATGGGATATTTGTACCGAATAGATTGTGACACCTGACTCTTTATGACAAATAAAATCTTCAACTTATTACCATTAGGCGACTACCCCAAAGTAGGTATTTACCTCGTCAAAAACCACTTCAAACAGTATGAATTTGAATAAAAACAACAAAGTTAAAGATTAATGTCTCAATGTGGTTAAATTGGTGTTGTAAGCGGTTGACATTGACGTTGAGAGGAATATCCTCTGCGCCCTTCTGTTGATTGGGACGCCTGGTGTGCCCCGGCGCTCTTTATAATGGAAAAGCATCGAGAAGATCTGGCTACAAGAGCAATTTAATAAACTTTGCTCACTAGGCAATAACAACAAGGATGTTTTATGCAGGATGTGTATCAGGCAACGGAAAATACTCTGAGTGATGAAACATATATCTATAAATCCAGTTTCACCTGGAAGATATTGTTTTTTTTGCTGCTACCTATTGAAATCTTGTCTCAATATGAAGCATTCGTACTGAATGAATACAATCAATCGGTTTGGTGGTTGATTGCCAGCTTCATTATCTATAGCACCTATTTTGTTGGCTTTTATGGTTTGGCCTTTGCAAGGCGAATCGCCACACCGAGATTTTGGGGGTTCTTTCTGCCACTCATAATGGTGACAGATATTTATGAAATAGGGACGGTAGTTGCCACTATGAATATGGCAGTGTTGAGAAACCAGTTAATCCTGTTGTGTATTTCCCCAATTGTACTTTTTTTGTGGTTTATTATTTTTAGGTATCGCAAAGTCCTACGATACATGAAGTAAAAGCCAGCGCGTATAGTCACAAATGTCTTAGTGATTACATGGCTGGCTATTATTCAATAATAGAAACGTGGCACAAAGCTATTGCAAGTGCGTTCCCATATTGCCGGTGCCAAGTTGAGTAACGCTGATTGATTCATTTGTACCAGATTGCACGGCTGTTTCCATATTGGATGTGCCAATTTGTGTAACTATAAGACTGCTGCTAACAGTACCATTCTGGGAAAGGCTGACATCATTGAGTTCACCAATCTGATTTGCGATTAGCACACTAAAAAAGACAGAATCTGATATGCCTTGATCCACGTCTGCTGTATTTGAGGTTCCAGTTTGAGCCAAGGACGCAAAACTAGAAAGGGTTGTTAATGGCACATTTTCATTGCCCTGATCCAGGTCGGCAAAGTTAGAGGTCCCAGATTGAATAATCTGGCTTGTCGAGGAAGTTGTTGCCTCCTGGTCTACGCGTCCAGTGTTTGAATCTCCAGTTTGCACCACTACCGCCACACTGGAAACTACGGCACCCTGATCGCCCTCCTGTTCTATATCCCCAAAGTTTGATGTGCCATTCTGGTCAATGATTGCAATACTGGAAGTAACGATTTCATCCTGTTCCATGGAAGCACTGTTTGAGCTACCGACCTGGGATACTGATGCCAGGCTTGTGGTTACATCCCTGTCCTGGTCAAAATTTACAAAGTTTGAATCACCGATTTGATTCACAATAGAGATACTACTATCCACCCTTTGAAGCTGGTCTAGAAATATGTCGTTGGAATTGCCTTGCTGATTGATAAGGATAATGCCTCCGTTTATATCGTCATTTTGATTTACGACTGCACTATTCATTTCGCCACCTTGGATAATTGTGGCTGAGCTCAACGTGGCATCAGCTTGCAAAAAATCCAGGATATTGTTGTTTCCAGCCTGAGTGGCAATTACTGTACTGGTAGTTGTGCCATCTTGCTGAGTAGACACTACTGTATTCAGTGAGCCAATCTGGGTTAGGAAGGCAGAACTTCCGTTAGTATTAGTTGTTTGGGTTGCGGTAGAGGTATTGCTATTACCAATTTGGGTTTGAACAATCAGGCTATTGCTGACAGTAGGATCACTTTGATCGGGAGTTGCGGTATTTCCATTACCTATCTGGTTAATAATGGAAGTGTTGGCGACTGCAATATTGCCAACAGCGAATAGTACTGTGGCTGCGATCGGTCTTAACGTCTTCATAGTAACTCCTTTTACAATATTTTGACGCTAATAAAGGGGATACCAATCAAAAGGGGTGGACTGACCGGTGAATTGGGGCTGGTGGTAACTCCAGATTCTGAATTCAATCAGGAATAGAGCTTTCAATGGATGGGTGGCTCCCGTAACTGCTAACTTCTTGAGGCATTAGATTTGCTCAAAGCCGCACGTACAGCAGAACCATTGCGAATTTGTTTATAAATCGTGCAGTAAGCCTGGACGATCTCACCTCTCCCGACCATAGGAAAGAAGGACCGTTTTACTGAGAAAAAAGCCTGGAGTTTGGCAGTTAACCCCCTTGGACACAGCTTGACTCTAAACCCTCTCCAAATAGCTATGCGCATGTGGTGAACGGATGGTGATTGGTGGGTCAGCCGAGGGATTTGTCCATCCAATCAACTTGCTGTATAACCATACAGTTTTTTGGTTGCCCATATCCCGATGACTGTCGCCGCAGAGCTTCCTGCTGATTACTACTTGACCAACTTCTTAACCTTGATGAAGTTTGTCACAGCCCGTTATAAATCATTGCTGTCAGCAGAAGAGGATCAATTTTACGAGCGCTTTATGTCACTTGGCATCAATGGCCAAAAACTATATGTAAGACTTTTGCCTCGCAAAGGTGCCCCCTCATCAGCTGGGGCCTTGTTCCGTCTCAGTAAACTGCAATATGCAGAAATAGAAGATCTGGAGCATGCATGTCGGGAACTGGAGGTAAGTGGATTATTGCGACTAAACCCTCAGATATCTAACCAGGAGTTGTTACCTCTTTTCACCAAGCCTGAACTATTCAGAGCGAGTAACAAGCCTCTACCAAAAGCACTTAAGCGAGCTGACCTGATAGCTGCCCTCATGGAACAGGGCGTGGATTCTGGCCTACATAAATTATTGGCCGCTGATACTCTATTAGCTGTTCAGCACGCCAGTTGCTTCGAAACCTTCAAGCTTTGCTTCTTTGGCAATCTTAACCAGGACCTGACAGATTATGTTCTGCGGGATCTGGGGCTTTTCCGTTACGAAGATTATCCATTGGATCGACAAAATCTGCCTTTCCAGAACCGGGAACAGATAGATCAGCACTTGAACTATTACCATTGTCTGGATCTGGCCGAACAGGCGTTGACAGGCGAGACATCTGATATCCTCACCCTGGCAGAGCAGCTGCCATCAGGAATAACGGGGGATGCAGCGCTTCACCGGCGCCTGGATCGCCTGCGTTTAAAACTGGCCCGTCAGCTAGAGCGTATGGGTGAACTAGCGGCAGCAGATCGGCTATACAAAATGTGCCAACGGCCACCGGCTAGAGAGAGGCGCGCACGTATTGCAATTAAGAATGGTGATACTGGCAAAGGGCTTGGACTTTGTCAGCAGATTCTTGAAGCGCCTCTGGATGAAGCAGAAAAAATATTTGCCGAGAGTTTTGGCCACCGTACAGCCAAAGACCTGGATTGCGCTAAAGAATGGCCAGCGCCGAAGCGCTATCGCCCTCCTACGGAAACGATAGTCCTGCCCCAGAGTCCTGAGCGAGTTGAGATTCAGGTTGCCTTACATCTGGAACAGTTGTCAGAGGGCAATTGTTACTATGTTGAGAACTGCTTGCTAAACGGCATTCTTGGTCTCTATATCTGGGACATCTTGTTTGCATCGATACCAGGGGCTTTCTTTAACCCCTTCCAGTCTGCTCCCAGTGACTTCAGGACAGCTGACTTCTATCTTTCCCGCCGTACCCTACTTGATCAGAGGTTGGCTGAACTAGATAAAGATACCCTGCGAGAGAGGGTATGGTGTAGCTATCGCGATAAGTGGGGGATTTCCAATCCGCTGGTTGCCTGGGATGCTCTGCCCAAGGAATTAGTAACTACCGCAATGGAAAGAATACCAACCTCCCATTGGCGCTCCCTCTTCCAACGGATACTGAGTGATATTGCCCATCACCGCAACGGACTGCCGGATCTTATCCTGTTTCCTGCAGCTGGGGACTACGAACTGATAGAAGTGAAAGGGCCCGGAGATCGGCTGCAACAAAACCAGCAACGCTGGCTTACATTTTTTGCCAGCCAGCGGGTGCCCCATAGGGTAATTCACGTGGAGTGGCAATAGTCTTGAATGAAGCGGCCACAGAACTCCACTCAACGACAACCATTAGTGCTACTAAACAGGCCTCGTTCCTGCGCCTTTCGGTTGGTGAGCTGGTCGCATTTTCCTGTCGTAGCGGCGACCTGATTAATGACGCAGGTTCCGGCCCCTCCGCCCAAGAGGGCATTCGCACACACCAGAAACTGCAAAAGAAGCGCCCCAAAGGCAGTGAAGCTGAATATCCATTGCAAGTTCAAGTACGATGTGAAGGCTATGATGTGGTTCTTACTGGCAGGGTGGATATCTTTCACCCGCAGGCAGATCTGCATACCCCTGTACAGATCGATGAGATCAAAACCACTTACTGCCCTCCTTCCAAATTACCAGAGGCTATTCGGCAGTTGCAGTGGGCTCAGCTAAAAGTCTACGGATTCTGTTACCTGTTCCAGCAAAGGCATGGGCAAGGAGGCACCGGTGAGGGCAGCGATCGTGTGGCACTGCAAATGCTCTGGTACAACCTTAAAGAGAAGAAGCCTTACCCGGAATTGCAGGAGTTCAACTGGGAAGCACTGGAGAGTTTCACCCTCGCTGCGCTTGCAGATTATATCCAATGGCACAAGAGCTGGCAGGAACATCGTCAACAGGTGGCTACCAGTGCCCAAGCCCTGGCATTCCCCTTTCCCAAGTATCGGCCAGGCCAACGTCAGCTAGCCGTAGCCACCTATCGTTGTTTGAGAGATGGTGGCGAGTTGGTCGCAGAGGCGCCCACGGGAATCGGTAAAACCATCAGTACCCTATTCCCTGCCATCAAGGCCCTGGGAGAAAAGCAGCTAGACCAGCTGGTTTACCTTACTGCAAAAAACTCAGGGCGGCAGGTGGTCAGGGAAACCGTAGAGAGCCTACATAAGCGTGGCCTAGAGTTATCCCTGCTGGAAATACAGGCCAGGGATAAAACCTGTGCCTGTAGTCTTGGTATGTGTAGCCGCGACCAGGAGGGTGTTTGCCCACGCACAATAGGTTTTTTTGACCGATTGCCGGCTGCGCGCAAGAAACTTCTAGGCTCACCTCTTCTCTCTCCGCAAGTGCTGGCAAAAGTCGCAGAAGAAATGCAGCTGTGCCCCTTCGAGCTGTCCCTGCAAATGCTGCCTTGGGCAGACCTCATAGTATGCGATTTCAACTATGTATTTGATCCCCTAGTGCGACTGACGGCTCTACAGGAGCAGAGCCAGCGCCGTGCGCTACTTGTGGATGAAGCCCACAATCTCAGTGACCGCGCCTGTGATATGTACAGTGTGACCCTGAGCCGCAAGGAAACCCGCCGTGCCGCGGCAAGCTGTAAAGGAAGTCACCCCAAGCTGCAGCGCAGCATCCAGGCACTGGTGAGGGCGATTGACCGGTGGGTTAAACAGCTTAGAGATCCTGAAGCCACCAGCAAAAGCCACGCTCAATTAAACAAATCAGGCTCCGAAGTGTGGGTGACTTCTCTCACATCGCCAGAAAACCAGCCGGTGACCGTTTCCAGGGCAGCCCATAAAGTGCTCTTAACAGTCAGTGAGCTATGGGAGAGCTCTCAATCGCCGCCAGAGGAAATTAGCGAATGGCTAAAGTCCATTTACCGCTATGTATGTATTGAGCAAGACTTATCTGAACAACATCAAGCTCTCACTCGGGTATTTGACGCGGGCACGCCCTGGCAGGAGCAGCAGTTCAAGCTGCTTTGTTTGAATGCCGCTGGATATATCCAGCAAACTATTCGCCAGTTTCATGGAGCTATCTTATTTTCTGCCACCTTGCGCCCGGCAAATTATATCTTTCAGCAACTGGGGGTGAACAGCTCGGCTCCATACATGAAGCTACCCTCTCCCTTTCTTCCATCACAGCAAGGCGTCTTCCTCTGTCCATATGTTGATACCCGCTATAAATCACGTAATCAGGCTACAGAAAACTTGGTAGAGATCATCGCTCGTACTTACCAGGGCCATCCAGGTAACTATCTGGTGTTTTTCCCCTCGTATCGATTCCTCCAACAAGTGGCAGTCGCATTTGAGCAAAGCTTTCCTGAAGTGGATTTATTGCAGCAGGAACCTGGGGCCAGTGAAAGCCAGCGCGCAGCATTCCTGGCAGCCTTCACTGAAGGTTCCCGTACTTTGGGCTTTGCAATTATGGGGGGAGTTTTTGGAGAAGGCGTAGACTATGTGGGTAATAAACTGATCGGTACCATCATTGTGGGTACCGGCCTGCCACAAGTTAATGAAGAGCAGGAGTTGATCCGCAAGGGTTTTGATAATGGAACCCCAACCACGGTGGGTGCTGGTTTTGATATTGCCTACCGCTATCCAGGGTTAACCAGGGTTTTGCAAACAGCAGGGCGAGTAATTCGCTCAGAATCGGATCGTGGAGTGATTGTCCTGGCTGATTATCGCTTCACTGACAGGTTTTATCAGTCACTTTATCCGGAACACTGGAATCTCGAAATATGCAGTAACGGTACAGCACTTTCGAAAAGTCTGGAGGCTTTTTGGCATAGCTGGCTGAAATAGGCAGTTTCACGAAAAAACTGGGGCAAGTAAAACCTTGCCCCAGCCGATCAGGACTAGTTCACACTTTTTGAGTGGTAAACAATCGCTTGCCAGACGTTCTGCTGCCCGCCGATGTAGTTCTCAAAGGTGGGGTTCTTGATATAGTTCCAGGCAACTTTACCGTTACCCAGATACATTGGCTCATCCAGTCCGCCCCACCCGTAATCGGTGAGTTTTACCGGCCCCTCGAGCACATTCAAATCCGCATCAATCTCCATCACATAGTAGGCTTTAGGTACCAGCATACGCATGGCCTCGCCTTTCTTGTTATAGCTACGATTGTATGGGAGGTTATCGGAAATACACTGGAATTGTGCATAGCCAAACAGGTAGCGTCCATTCTTCAGGTCGACCAGTTGCGGGTCGCTAATCTGGCAATCTGAGTCTTCAGCCAGCCATTTGATACCAACCCCCTCAATATTGCCTTCCCAATCAACCTTGGCGATACCCACGCGAGTTAAGGAAGATTTATCCAGGGCGCCGCCAGAATAGAGTCCTTGCCTTGGTATCAGTGAATAGTCACCCTCATCATATTCGATTTCCTCGAGATACGAGAAGAAGCAATTCTTATTGGCCTTATCAGCACATTGATCATCAAAGGGACCATCTCCACTGGTATCAATACCGAGTGTATCCTGTAAGAACCTATCCATATCCTCATCTTCGATGTACTTCGGTGAAACGATAACAGATAAATTAGTATTAGCATCAACTGGGACTACTGTGTGCCCTCCCCCGTTGGAAATCATTGCACTTGTTGTAGGAACCACGTGATTGTAGGTTCCTTCAAGGACAGAGGAGCCATCATCTTCCATTTTGATGGCAATTGCATTCAAGCCAGGAGAGGGATGATATTTATTCCCATCACTGGTACAGAGCGCACCAAACATTTCGTTGCCAGGGTTATAGAAAGCCCGGATATTCAGTACATGACCATGTCCACATAGCCAATACCACCCCCTACGCTCGTCCCCCGTCATGGTCATTGACCAGTCATCCCGGTCGATCACTGTAAGTCCCGCAGAATAGTGAGAACCGCTAACCAGTACTCGAGCAGTCACGGAAAATGCATAACTGGTTCGTCCCTTACTGTCATCCTCAACATATAATAGTTCTTGGGTGCCAAGATGAGTGCCACCATGCATTTTATTAACGACGTAAGCATCAGGTACTTCGGACAAAGGCTTGTTATCCCACTCCATCAGCCAAATCTGATCGTTATACTTCTTCTCATTATCGGTACCTGCAACAGCGTCAAGATTGTCCTCAATCTTCATCCAGCCAATACCGTGCTCTTCAATTAGATCTTTCTTAACATCGTATCGCTCACTAGCCTTATATTCTGTGTTACACAAAACAGCAACCCTGGAGCAGTCTGCGCTAGCGGTTATACCGTGAGACTCATAACACTGTTTCAGAATCGTGGTATTGCCAGTTTGATCAAAACTTGAAGTTTCAGGGTTGTATTGGAGTTCATAGACGGAGCCATAGGTTGGATTTGAGGCACTTTGTCCTTCAGATAAGGTCGTGGATACAAACATCCTAGGCTTATCTGTATCAGTCGCGCAGGTCGCAGTGTAGCTACGAATAGGGATATCGATATTTTCTTCATCTTGCTCACTATCAGTTCGGCCAATATAGTGTGCAAGCTGGTAAACTTCCTGGGCGTTTACCATTGCATCAGGCAGGGTGATATCTGTAGCAGTTATTGTGGCAAACCCCAGATCGGAAGTAGAAACATCTCCGACCGTTACGGTTGAGGGATCATTATCTGGAGGCGGAGTGTTACTCCCAGTATCGCCGGACCCACTACCACCTCCCTGGTCTCCGCTACCCTGATCACCACCATTGTTGCTGCCACCATCCCCTACGGCTGGTGTCTCAGGTTCGGGGTCTGAAGAGCCCCCACCCCCTCCACCGCAAGCTGCCAACGCCGCGGTTAATGCCAGTACTAATAGTTTCTTGCTAAATAACTTGTCCATAAACGCCTGAGGTATCGTGTTTTTTTGATTTTGAAGTTAGGTGGAGATTAAGAGATTAGTTCCAGTTAAGTCGCGAAATGAAAATACGAAAATAATTTTATTTTTTCGTGAATTATTTTCTGTGTCGCATTTAAAAAAATGAAGAAACTAAAGCCTGCCTATATCGGTGCTTTTCTGACGATATTTGTCACCTATATACAAATTGGGTGAAAAATGCACTCCGCTAACAAAAAGGCTCATGAAAGCAGCTGATCATACTCACGTAGCTACTTTCCAAAGTTGACCTAAAGGGATTCCAATTTTGATTCTTACCAAGTAACCGGTAAGCTTAACGGTCAGACAATGAGCATTTAGTGATGGATCTAATAAGCACTTAGTAATGAAGCGCTATCACTCCTAGGTGTATTTTTGTACTGCCCAAAAGAAAGCAACAAAGGGATTAAGATTAGGGTAATCGGTGTAGCAAATAGCTCTCCGAATACCAGGGATATAGCCGCTGGCTTTAAATATTGGGCTTGCTCGCTGGTTTCGGCTAATAAGGGTAGCAACCCACAGATAGTAGTCACCGTAGTTAAGAAAATTGCTCTTACGCGACTTTTCCCAGCTTGAAGTAGCGCTGTTTTTACTGGTACGCCCTGCGCGTAGAGCTGATTAAATCGGCTCATTAATACCAGGGAATCGTTAATCACTACCCCAGTCATTGCCATCATTCCAAATAGGGATAATAAGCTTACTGGGAAGCCCAACAGGCCGTGTCCAATAATTGCCCCTGCAAAGCCCATTGGAATCACCGACATAATAATCAAAGGTTGCCAATAGGATTTTAGTGGTATCGCCAACAAAACGTAGATAAGTAAAAGCGTCAGCAACATGGACTTTTTAAATCCAGCCTGTACTTCTACTATTTCGGCGAATTCACCAACGGCTTTAATTTGGACACCCGGATAAAGGCGCTCCAGCTCTGGCACCAGCTCTTCTTTTAACCGCTCCCAGTTTTTTTCCGGTGAACTGACAGAGCGATTCTGACGCCAGTAGATACTGACCACTTCATCGCGATTACGTCGATAAATAACCTCGGGTTCACGCTCATACTTAAGCTGGGCGATTTCGCCTAAGCTTACGTAGCTGTTGTTATCCAAGTTAATAGGAGTAGCTTTTAACTGCTCAAGTGTTTTAGTTTCTGTTTGAGGAAAGCGAGCCAACACTAGAGTTTCTTCACCTTTATCCAACAGACGATGTATCTCAATCTGACCGAATGCTCCCCCTATCAGCACTGCCAGATGACTTTGATCAATTCCCAGGCTGGCTCCCCGCTCATTGACCGTAATTTTCAGCTGTCTTTTGGCAAGTTGGCTATCATCGTATACATCGTTCACACCGGGTAACTCTGCGAGTAGAGCCTTGAGGCGGCCAGCCACTTGTTTCGCCTGATCTCGATTGCTGGCAGAAACCGCAATGGCAGTATCCCCCGCCGGCTCTTCCGTAAGGCTAAACTTCACTGCATAGCTTCCCTCCAGGATACCTGTTTGCAGCCGCAGCTCCTCTAAAAAGCGGTTGCTCTCTACTCTGGCCAGGGCATCATGTGTTAATTCCGCTGTCAACTCTATGGTCTTGGTGCCTTCCTTTGACACGATATACTTGCTAACAGGTGACTCCGGCAACCCATACTCCTGTTGCAACCTATTTGCGGTGCGCTTGATGGCCTGTTCAAGTTGATCGGTATTACGTTCCGTTAAAGTACTTGCAGCTCCATGCTGCATAGTGACTTTAACCGTGGCATAGCGTCCTGGAATTTCAGGGAAGAATACTGAGGCGATATGCCCCTTGAACATAGCGCCATAGGCCAGCAGCAGAAAGGTGGCAAATAGACTAATGCTTATTTTCCGGTTTGCCAGGCTCAATGACAAAAGCGGAATATATATCTTATCCGAAAATCGATTTAATAAACGGTTAAATTTCTCTCTGGCAATCTCAATCCATCGTTTTATTGCGCCACTAGTTTGAGTATGTGTATTTGGATAGCTTAAATGCGCAGGTAATATAAATTTGCTCTCAATTAATGAAAATATCAGTGCAAATATCACTACAGCAGAGAATCCTGACAGCACCTTTGCCAACTCATTTTCAATCCATAGCATCGGTGAGAAGGCCGCGATTGTAGTCAATACGCCAAAAACTGTGGGCACGGCTACGGCTTCAACCCCCTTCCAGGCAGCTTCTTTGGTGTCAGTTGTATTTTGTCTCGCCTGGTGAATACTTTCACCGACCACAACGGCATCATCTACCAATATCCCCAGTACCAAAATCATACCGAATAAAGTGATATCGTTGATGCTGTAATCCAGGGAAGGAAAACCCATCAATGTAATCGCACCAGCCAGGGATATGGGAATACCTAAGGCAACCCAAAAGGCCAGCCGCGTATCTAAAAAAAGCACCAATAGCAATAAGACGATTAATAATCCCTGCAAGGCGTTGGAACTTAGCAAGTCTAATTGCTCGGAAATATAGGGAGACATATCCGCCATTACATCCAACTGCATGTTCCTGGGTAATGTCGATTCCAATGATTCTAATACTGATTTTGTGGCTTCATGGATATGAAACAGGTTGTCTTTTTGGCTGGTGGATACCATCAGTGCGACTGCAGGTTGCCCTTGATATCGAACAATACTGTCGGTTTGCTCATAATCTCGCTTAACAGTAGCGATATCACTGAGTCTCACTCGTGCCGTCGATGTAGTGATAATGGGGATATTCCTCAGTTCCGCCAAGTTGTCAGCCAGGGAACTGCCCTGCAGCACAATATTTCCATTGGCCGTTCTTAATTCACCACTGCGATATTCCACTGACCACTGGCGAATACGTTCCGTTAGGTTCTCAAGAGACAAACCGTAGCGTTGAAGTTTCCTGAGGTCTGGCTCTATAGCCAATAGTTGCTTTCTTTTCCCCAGATTTGTCACTTTGGAAATAGCAGGATGTTTCTTAAGCACTCGCTCTACTCGTGAGGATACCTGCTGAAGCGAATCATTATTGTCACCACCGTAGACCATGACAAACGCCGCAAGATTCGTATATTCACTGCGATAAATACGCGGCCGCTCCGCCAATGCGGGAAAGCCTTCGATACTTTCAACTTGATTGCGAATATCTTCAATCAAACGATCCAGCTTCACATTAGTATTTTTTTTCACTACCAATGAAGCGTAACCTTTGCTTGATTGGCTGGTTATGCGCTTTATTCCTGCAACACCACTAATAGCTTCCTCAATACGCTGTGTAATGCTCTCATCGACCTGGCGGGCAGTGCCGCCGGGGTAGACAACGGAGATTTCGACTTCCGTAGGTGGAATTTGTGGAAAGCTTTCCACCCGCAGATTTTGAAAGGTCAGCAAGCCTGCAACCAGAATGAAAGCCATGAGAAGGTTAGCGGCAACTGGGTTATCCAGGAACCAGCGTGAGAGTGTTTTCATTTCCAGGCCTTAGTGGATAGTCATTGCAACCGCTTGACCTTCTACAAAGTTGGTCAAAGGAAAGCGAATAAGCTGACGATTCTGCTGGGGTCGATTCTTGTAACGAAATAGAACCGAATCCGGCCGCATATCCAGTAGCTCTATCTCTTCCAAAAGGAGTGATTGTTCAGAAACGCTCCATACTTTCCCATCTTCTGTAAGAACCGATGCTGGTGCACTGACAACATAGCTCTGCGTGTTGCCTCCAAACACTACATCGACCTGTTGATCAGCAAGCAAAGGGGCCTCGCGCTGAAAGGGGTTAGCCACCTGCAACATAAGGCTGCGCTGACGGGTGTCCGCATTCATAATTGGGCTTAGGTAACGGATCGAGGCCTGCCATTGTTGTCCATCAGGCGCCTCTATTGTGATTTTGTCGGGGCCTTGCTGAAGTCCGTTTAAGCGCTGCCAGGTCTGCTCGGAAAGCTCAACTTTGACATCCAGGTAGTCACTGGCTGCTACTCGAAAGAGTACATCCCCCTCATTTATCCATTGGCCAGGATGGATTAAATCGGCAATAACCACCGAGTCAAAAGGTGCTTTAATTTGTGTATCAGCCAGCCTCCGCTGGGAGGATGCTAGAGCTCCCCTCGCCGCTTCTCGATTTGCCTCTGCGGCTTTGACATGCGGCTCCAGTCGGCCAAATGATGACTTCGCTTTATCCCCGCGTTTTGCCACGTATTGACGCATGAGTATTTCGGCCAAGTTGAGTTCAGCCTCTGACACTCTGGCTTGAGCAGCACGGATTTCAGCCTGGTAAAAAGTATCCTGTAGCGACGCCAGTATTTCTCCCTTCCTAATGAGACTGCCCGGCATTACGTGGTTAGCAATATGGGTGACACGCCCGCTCACTGATGCGATAACCTCAGTCGCCCAGCGGGGTTGTGTTATGCCTGTTGTTTTGACTTCAAGCTGAGCATCCGCCGGTACTGCCTCCACGACAGTAACAGTAAGGCCAGACTCTTTGGGCTTTTCCACCATGGCTGCAGGCTGCTGCTCAGCCATAAGCCACAGCCCTACCAAGACCAGCAAGCTGGTGGCAACAATACCTGCAGCCCGCCGCTTTAACCAGATTCCCGCCATTTTCATCATGCCTAGGCAACTTACATTTTATGGAACACACTTGAACCATAACTAATAGCAGATTATGATACAAGCATGTTCCATAAAGTTCAGGTAATAACTCCATGGCAGATCACCTAGATGCGCGTATTCAGAAGTCACAAACTGCGATCATGAAGGCGGGTATGGAACTCCTGAGCAAAAATAGAGAGGCATCCTTTAGCGATATTGCCCGGGCGGCCGGAGTTGGGCGCACTACCCTTTACCGTCTTTATGACACGAGAGAAAAGCTGATTAAGGCGGTTGCGATTCACTGCCTGGAGGCATTTGATAAAGCCACCGAACACTTGGAAAGCGAGGCTGAATCGGCTCTGCAAGCCTTCCACCTGATGTTCAAAGCGATTTTTCCGCTGTCGGCCGAAATGGAGTTTTTAATGAAGTTGGGAGACTTTGATGAAGATGACCCAGAGCTCACCGCTATCTATGAGAAACAAGAGAGTGAAATCGCTACATTGGTGGAATACGCAAAATCTGAAGGCAGCCTGTCCAAGAAACTTCCTACTTCCTGGGTGGTAAACCTGGTGGAGGGCCTGCTTTATACATCCTGGCTAACAAAAAATGCAGAATCCATAGATCACGATACGCTGGCCGATTTAGCGTTTCACACATTTTGCAATGGCGTTGCTCGTTAAGCATTGAGAGAGTTGTTAAATGACTCAGCCAGTTACCACTGTTTCAAAATCAACAGATGATGATTATACGAAAGGCAAGCACAAACATTCTTTACTTTCGATTTTTACCCGATTTAAGTGGCGAGTATCTCTGACCCTATCGCTGGTCGTTATTGAAACACTCCTCGAACTACTTTTTCCACTTGCCATCGGCTGGGCTATCAATAGTCTATTAGAACAGTCCTATGATGGCATTTATTTATTGGCAATCTTGGGCACTATCTCTGTCCTCATGGGAAGTGTTCGAAGGTTTTACGATACACGAATCTATGCACATATTTACCAGGTAGTTACATCGGAAATGGTGGCCCGTGAAAAAGCAAAGAAACAGTCTGTATCGACTATTACTGCGCGCTCCAGTTTATTAACTGAAATTGTCGAATTCTTTGAAAATAGCCTGCCAGAAGTTATTACCGTTTCTATTGGTATGGTGGGTTTGCTCATTATCATCAGTGCTATCAATCTCAACGTCTTTCTGGCTTGCCTGGCAATTCTCGCTTTGATTATCCTGATCTATTGCGTAATCGGAAATACCAATTACCGGCTGAATGAATCTTATAATAATGAGCTGGAATATCAGGTTGATGCGCTTAAACAACCAAATGTTGAGCATGCAAAAGCACACTTCCGGCGCCTTATGCGGTGGAATATTGAATTGAGCGACCTGGAAACAGGCACCTACTTTATATTGTGGGCTGGCATAGTCGCTTTGTTTGTTTACGCTCCCATAGCAGCAATCGATGGGGGCCTGGTTAACTATGGATTGATCGTTGCCTTATTAATGTACGTTTTCGACTTTATTGGGAAGGTATCTGCGTTACCACTCTATGTTCAGCAGGTTATTCGTTTGAAGGAGATTTCTAATCGGGTTGGATCATAAGGAATAGGAGACCATTGGCCTCCTCTTTCTCCTCATGATCGGTTACAAAAAAGCATATGCAAAAAATCTGGTTTGGATTTGGGTTCTCCAATCACTGGGCCTCCAGAAATGAATCTAATGTAATGGGATTTACCTTTGGATATTAACTCTTTCTCAGCTGCATCGGTGAAATCTGCCTTAGGCAGCTGCGGGGGTTAGCGAAGGTGATGGCTTTTATCTGTTTGTGAGTTTACAGACGTCAGAGGTGGTATTGGCTGTATTATTATAGAGGCTTTCTTTTTTACCTTTTGCTTTCTAGCTAGGGTTGGTCAGTTGATGCTAGGTGCTTTTTGATCTTTTTTATGCGATGCGGTCTTGGTAACTGGCCACTATTCCTGATTACTTTTCTATTTACTATCAGTAACAGGAAAGAGATAACCAATAGAGCCGGTGTGCGATCTTTTTTGTTGCGGTGATCATTTTGGAGTTAGAGGGCCGGGGTGGCCGATATTTGGGGCTCGGAAGGTGAGGTTTTATTGCCGAAATCGCCTCCCCTATTCTATAAAGCTGAGCGACTCACCCAATACTGATTTTATCTCAGGTGAAAATTTAAAAGATGCTTTAAAGGCTTAGAGGAGTAAGCGGCGGCTGTAAGACATACCTGTTTCCAACTCGACAAACGCTGGGTACACGGCATAAGCGACTGTCGACACTACCTTTCTGCCATACCCTGCTATTTCCTACCCATTCTCTCGATACTACTTTCCACTTTTTCTCCAAAGTCACAGTTTTCTAAGCCCAAGCATAGATATTCAGCATTGCACTTCCCCTTAACTATAAAGTAGAAAGAAATCGTACCGAAACTAGCGCCAGTAACGCTGGCTATCGCCTCTTTCTAATCTATGGATGTCCTAGATTGAGGACCTTGAGCCTGTACCGACCTCTGTCAACATTTAACGCTGGCCGTTACCGAACAACGCCCATGACTCGGGATCCCAGCGGCTTGCTAAACCTTACCGGACAGAGGGCTTTCACCTCCATTTTTTTGTCGATTTAGCTCGGCGCACTAGGTGTTCAGAATTTTATTCTTAAAACATACCAGCAAGAAATGCACAAAAGAAAACATACCAAATAGCTAAAAGCCCTGAGAAAAATCTATTGACTACAGTCCTAACACCAGAAATAAACATCCACTTAAAAACCACAACCGAAACCATGCGATAAATCACTATTTCTCCAAAGTTCAAATCACCATAAGAGACATTGCTATTTCTATCTGCCTTCTCTATAAAATCGCTAAAACAGTTCACCACACATACAAACCCAACCAATAGAAAAAACCAAAGCCATCTCTCTACGGGAGAGGTTATCGACATAGACATAAAGTAGAGAATTGGCTGAAATAGCAACCACAAAAGTGGAGCAGCCAATATTGAAACCGATAATAAAAATGCCGTCCAAAATGTCGACGCGACATTAAAATGTATGTGATTTTTATGCCAAACACTTTGTGGTAGCTTTTTCTCCTGAATAATCGCTAAAACTGCACGTCTAACCGCATCACCAAATCTCACTTATGCCCTCCAAATCACAACCAGGCATATCTACATCCCCTCCAAAATAAACTCGCATAATCATCATATTTGGTTTTTGAAAAAATGGAGCCCAAATAAAATATTGACATAAAAATAACATCCTTGTGGCTCCTCAGAAAGAGCAAAGGCTCAGCATTCTAGTCATTTTCTTATAGTGCCAATCACTTGATATGAAAATATCAATGACATATTGATATCTGGCGCCAAGTACCAAATAGATTATTTCTTATACGAAGCATCTGAAAATCCTATGCTCCTACCCCCATTACCCCTGTGCCGACATCTTGAAGACACAGTATTTTTCAGCTAGGCACCCCAGCCAATAGATACAATATAATGTGCCAGGAATTATCGGAAGACACTATATATAGTGATCCAGATCAAGTGCTTCTCCCCTGGACTTTTATAAGCTTCCCGCACAATCTGTGAAGGAAAGCCCATGACCAGTACCTCTACCCCAGAAATTGACAGTGACGCATCTCCTACTCAAAACCTAAGCAGTTTTCTGGTACGAAAGCGGGATGGTCGCGCTGTGGCTTTTGATCCTCAACGTATTACTTCGGCACTTGTGCGGGCCGGGCAGGCTACTGGTGAATTTGGTGAGGATGAAGTTGATTGGCTAACCCAGGGCATCTTGAAGGTGATTAATCATCGCTTTGATGCAACGACACCAGTCGATATTGAGGAAATCCAAAATATCGCCGAGCAAATATTAATCAATTGCGATTATATAGATACTGCTCGGGCCTATATCGCCTATCGTGAGCGACATGCGCGCATACGCAATGACCGACAAACTCTGGTAGATGTTGGGGCTTCCATTGAAGAATATCTGGAGCAGGCGGACTGGCGTGTCGCTGCCAATGCCAACCAGGGCTACTCCCTCGGCGGCCTGATTTTAAATAGTGCCGGTAAAATGATTGCCAATTACTGGCTAAATCATGTCTATTCCCCGGAGATTGGTGCAGCCCACCGGGATGGCGATTTACACATCCATGACCTGGATATGTTGGCCGGCTATTGCGCAGGCTGGTCACTTCGCACCCTGCTGCACGAGGGGTTGAATGGGGTTCCCGGCAAAGTGGAGTCTGCACCGCCCGCCCACTTGACCAGTGCAGTTGGGCAGATCGTTAACTTTCTTGGCACATTGCAAAACGAATGGGCTGGGGCCCAGGCATTTAGCTCCTTCGATACTTATCTCGCACCCTTTGTACGCAAGGATCAGCTGGATTACGCCAGTGTGCGCCAGTGTATGCAAGAGCTGATTTTTAACCTGAACGTGCCATCCCGCTGGGGCACCCAGACCCCCTTTACCAACCTCACTTTCGATTGGGTTTGTCCTCAAGACTTGCGAGAGCAGGTGCCGGTGATTGCCGGCAAAGAAATGCCATTCACTTATGGTGACCTGCAGGTGGAAATGGACCTGATTAACCGCGCCTATATTGAGGTGATGAGTAAAGGGGACGCGCGCGGCAGGGTCTTCACTTTCCCAATTCCAACTTACAATATCAGTGAGGACTTTCCCTGGGAGAGCGAAAATGCGGAGCGGCTATTTGCCATGACTGCCCGCTATGGACTGCCCTACTTCCAAAACTTTATTAACTCAGACCTCAGTCCAAACATGGTGCGCTCCATGTGCTGCCGCCTACAACTGGACCTTCGAGAGCTGCTTAAACGTGGCAATGGATTATTTGGCTCCGCGGAACAGACCGGCTCTCTCGGTGTAGTAACGATCAACTGTGCACGTCTGGGCTATTTGTATAAGGGGGACTGGGACCTCCTGCTCGCCCAGTTAGATAAACTACTGCTACTTGCACGGGATTCCCTGGAAGTGAAACGCAAAGTGATTCAGCGGCATATGGACGCCGGCCTGTTTCCCTACACGCGTCGATATCTTGGTACTCTGCGTAACCACTTCTCCACCATTGGCGTTAACGGCATTAATGAAATGCTGCGAAACTTTAGTGAAGACCGTGAAAGTATCGTCACAGAGCCTGGTAAAAAGCTTGCCGAGCAGTTGCTCGATCATATTCGTTTGCGAATGACAGAGTTCCAGGAACAAACCGGCCACCTCTATAATCTCGAAGCCACACCGGCTGAGGGAACTACTTACCGTTTTGCCCGCGAAGACCAAAAGCGCTATGAGGGCATTATTCAGGCTGGCAGCACGGAAGCACCTTACTATACCAACTCATCCCAGCTGCCAGTCGGCTTTACCGATGATCCTTTCGAAGCGTTGGCTCGGCAGGAATCCCTACAATCCCGTTATACGGGTGGCACTGTGCTGCACCTATACCTGGGCGAACAACTGCCAGATGCCGATAGCTGCCGCCGCTTATTACAGCGCGCCCTGAAAAATTATCGGCTGCCCTATATCACAGTAACTCCCAGCTTTTCTATATGCCCAGTACACGGCTACCTGAGCGGCGAACACGAATTCTGTCCCCGCTGCGATGAGGCTCTGCTCGCTCGTGAGCAATCTTGCTGCAGCGATTAAAACCAACCACCAAGGAGAAACATCATGAATAAACCAACCTCACCACTCAAAAATGAAGAGCGCACCCGCTGTGAAGTCTGGAGCCGGGTGATGGGCTATCACCGCCCAGTTTCCTTCTGGAATCCAGGCAAACAATCGGAACACAAGGAGCGCCGCTTTTTTGTTGCTGGTAGTGACAAATAACCATGGCTGAAAAGCTGCGCATTGGCGGTTTTACACCATTTACCGCTATCGACTTCCCTGGTGAATTGGCCGCGGTGGTCTTTTGCCAGGGATGTCCCTGGCGTTGCCGCTACTGCCATAATGGTGATCTGTTGCCGGCCCGCGCGCCCAGTACCTACGACTGGGACCAGATATTGGGGTTCCTCGCCAGCCGGCAAGGACTGCTGGATGCGGTGGTATTTTCTGGCGGAGAGCCAACTGCCCAAGGGGCACTGGAAGCAGCCATTGCCCAAGCCCGAAGCCTGGGGTTTAAGATAGGTTTACATACTGCCGGGATCTACCCTCGGAAACTGAGTCGCTTGATCCCCAGTTTGGACTGGATTGGGCTGGATATAAAAGCGTTGCCGGAAAATTACCCTGCCATTACCGGGGTAGATGGTAGCGGTACAGCACCCTGGCAATGTGTAGAGCTACTAGTCGAGGCGGGAACAGCAATGCAAGTACGCCTTACCAGGCATCCTCGCCTCACCAGCGATGAGGAGCTAGCTCAAATTCAGGAGAAGCTTCGCAAATGCGGTGTTCATCATTTAGAGGTGCAGCGCTGCAATACCGAGCAAGCGCTTGACCAAACTCTGAAGTTTATTTCATAGGGCTAACAAGTTTGGCAGGCGCTTGCTGAATTGGCCTGACCTGACAAGCATCACTCGCTGCCTTGTTGATGGAACAGAGGCTGTATTAATATCCAAACTTCCCCAATAGACCCCTGCCCTAATCCACTATGGTGTTGTCCCGACAGTTCTATCGCCAAGGCCCCAGCCGGCGGGATAATTCACTGGTCTCTTTTGCCGATGTCAGAAGGCGCTTTGGCTTCAGATCTATAGCAGTTGGGCGCTGGGTAACCGATAAAGAGCGAGATCGAGCTGCGGGCCTATTTTACGATGCCCTTGTTGATTTAATGGCCATCCTCAAGGGGCCAGAAGCACTTATATCCCTAAGAGGCAGCTTGTCTTTTCAATATGGAATCGGCGGTCGGCCAGGCATGTCGGCTTTTTATGACCCTTCTGCACGTAGCTTTTCACTAGCTAAAAACGCCGGACCCGGATCTATCGCCCACGAATGGTTCCACGCGCTGGATCACTACCTTGCCCAGAAGGCATTCAGTGATACTTCTCAAAGTATGTATGCCTCAGACGCCTGGCTCCGCGGTGCGACTCCCGAACCCCACCCGCTAAATGATCTTCTTTTCGCATGCTTTAAAACCATTATGTTAGACGAGGAAGGCAGCAATCCCAGCGATCTGGTTACTGCATCCGTAAAGGCTGATAAGACAAACGGTTCCATCTATTACAGTGAGCCAGTTGAACTTTGTGCCCGTGCCTTCGAGGCCTTTATCCAGGATTCCAGTATCAGCAACAACTTTCTGGTGGCGGGCTCAAAGGCCAGTAAAGAGGCCAAGCTTGGCCTCTACCCGATAGGACACCAGCGCCAGCAGATCAATCTTGCATTTGAGCAATACTTTGCTTTCTTAGGGCGAGCGCTTTGGGCTGAGTTGAATGAGAGTGAGTAAGTTGGCTTTTGAGTTTAGTAGCAAGCTCTTCGGCCAATGACTGACTTTGCAATAAAGCCTGGTTTACCGAATTTCGATGCCGTTCATCCGCAAACTCCTGGAATTCCGCATTGATTTCATGGATTTGATCGACCCCCAGGTAATGGCTCAGTGTCCTGATATGAGGACCCAAGTGATTCATGTTCTCGCGTATTCCCCCCTCTGCAAAGCCAAACTCTCCGGCAGAAGTAATTAGCACCAGAACCTTCCCCGACATAATGGGCTCAAGCGGATAGTCTCCACGGGCCAAGTCAAAGGTGAAGGTCTTGTTGATGCGTATCACCTGGTCGAACCAGGCTTTTAAAGCCGCCGGCATACCGTAGTTATACATTGGGGAGGACATTACTATGACATCCGCCTGGTCGAGTTCATTGATCAAAGTATCCGATAATGTAACCAACGATTTTTGCTCTTCACTACGCTGATCTTCTGGAGTGAATACAGAGGCAATCCAATCCTGGGTAATGAATCCTGGCGGGGTCTGGCCAACATCCCTATAGATGAGTTTATCTTTTGGTCTTAGCCCAAGCCAACGCTTCACAAAACTTGCGGCAACGGCCTTGGAGATAGAGGAGTGTTTTGGTATGTCCCTATACTCCTCCGGTACCTGAATAGTCCCGAAAATCTGGGCGCTGGCTTCAATATGAAGAAGGGTTTTCATTTACTAGACCTCGAAAAATTCATCATTTGGTCCAGCGATAGTGCAGTCTACAAGCATTCTTGACAAATGAGATATTTTTCCTTATAGATGAATTAATTTCATCTATAAGGAAGAGTAGTCCATGTATCCAAGCCTACCCTCCCTCAATTCCTTAAAGGTTTTTGATGCAGCTGCGAGGCTCGGTAGCTTCAAGAAAGCTGCAGAGGAACTCTTTATCACTCCTACAGCAGTATCCCATCAGATAAAAAGCCTGGAAGAAACGCTAGACAGCCAGCTGTTTGAGCGTAAAACCCGCGCAATACAATTAACAGAAGAAGGAAGGCTACTCGCAGAAACAACTTCACGAGTTTTTCAGCAACTTGCCGCAGCAATAGGTGAAATCGCTAACTCAAATAGTGTGATTGCTGTCAGTACAACTTCATCTTTTGCTGCACTGTGGCTGGTTCCCCACCTGGAGCGCTTTTATCAGAAGTATCCTGGTATCGAGATATCCATTTCGACCGGTGAACAGATAGATGATATTGAGCGCGACCGACACATTGATGTAGCTATTCGCTATGGTGAATTTGATCCAAAAGCCAAAAATAGCACAAGGCTTATTACTGAATCAGTGGGTATGTATGCTACGCGGAACTACTTATCAAACATAACCGACCTCGAGCAGGCGCAGCTATTAGAAACCAAATGGATCAACCAATCTTTAACCCCATTCAGTTGGAAATCCTTACTTGGCGACTTCAATAAAAACCTTACCATTCGTCAATATGATCAGGAGTATCATGTCATACAAGCCGCACTAGCGAGCCAGGGGATTGCATTAGTCAGTTCCCTACTGATTCAGAATGCCTTACAGAACGAATGGTTGGTGCCATATAAAAGCGCAGCAGCTACAAAGCAAAAGGCTGAAGGGCTTTCATACTGCGCAGTAATCCCAGACCGCAATATAAATAACAAGCAGGTTAGTGTGTTTCTTGATTGGCTACTTGAAGAAATAGAATAAACTATGTATACGATATCGCCCTTACGAGCAAAGCTCGAAAGGGCGATAAACAAGCCATCACTAAAAAGCAATAAGACTTAAAAATTTAGAGGCAAATAATATTTTCTGCCTGAGGGCCCTTGGCACCCTGGGTAACTGTAAACTCTACAGCTTGCCCTTCCTGCAATGTTTTAAAGCCACTGCTGGCAATGTTGCTGAAGTGTGCAAAAACATCGGGGCCGGATTTTTGTGCAATGAAGCCAAAACCTTTGGCTTCATCGAACCACTTAACAGTACCAGTCGTTGTGTTAGACATAATAAATATCCTGAGAAAATAAATTGATCATAGTTGACCTGTTGGTCGAGCGGGCAAAAACTGAGAATTTAAAAGAGACAGAACGAAGGATTATGACTAAAACCACGAGTTGAACTAAAATAAAAACTGGGCGTTTATACCAGCTATCGGGATAGTAGCACCTAGAGCTAACTCGTGTCTATAAAAATAGAAATTAAGGATAGGAATGAAGCAGATAACTCAATAACTGTATTATAAATGGCCTATTTTAAAGATTTTCCGCTCTAGCTATAGTTCACTCAGTGTCCTAGAGAGCTCTCACTAGGGAGTGCTACCTAGCTCCATACGAAAACGCCTTCTTAATTGTTTGAGAAAGGTCATCGGGGCCAGCCTGTACAAGTAGGCTCCAATCAGGCTTATATCTTTTGGAAACCAACGCTCCCTGCCCTTTTCCAATGCCGTCATAATCTGATTGGCCATCCACTCAGGGCTACGCACCGCTCCCACGGTGCTCCTTTGGTGCCGCGCCTGCCCACCATCTCCAGCTAAAGCGTTCTGCTCAATCGTTGTAGCCAGGAAACTTGGGTAAACCATTAATACACTAACTCCATCGTTCCGCACTTCCTCACGGAATACCTCAAAATACTGGTGCAATGCACTCTTGGCTGCGCAATAGCCCGCCCGCCCCAATACCGGCATCCATCCAGCCATTGAACTGATATTTACCACACAGCCTGATGCCGCTTTTAGCTCCGTAAACAAGCCTTGAGTAAGCTCTACCGGGACATGGTAATTCACCGCCATCACCTTGCGAATAACCGCGCTGGACGTCTGTGTAGAGAGGCTTCGGTGTGTAATGCCAGCATTGTTTACCAGCAGATCGACTCTTGAATGCTCATTCCGTAAGGATTGAGCCAGCTCCTCTAATGCCAAGCAGTTTGATAGGTCAACGGTATATATCCTGACTCGAACATCGATAGCCCTGAGTTGGGCCTCTCTTTGACGAAGTTTTTCAGCTGAAATATCGACCAGAACAAATTCAGCTCTATATTTTTTTGCAAGGCACAGGGTAATCGCCCAACCCAAGCCTTCGGCAGCCCCTGTAATCACAAAAGTCTTCTGTAAATTTTCCGACTGATTTGTGTCCATCTCAACTCTCCTCCACAGACAAGGGAGTTTTACTGGAGAGTGCTACTATGCCGAGTGCCCTTTCTGCAAACAGGTGAAAAACCTCTTTTGAAGTCTTCTCCGGAATAAACCCCAACTCTTCTTTTAAACGGCGATTATCCAGTACCGGCCTGTATTGCAAAAATGCCACGTGGTCTGGGTGGGTATCCGTTAGGTGGAGGCTGTAACCCAGCCAGAGAACCGCTTTTATCAGCCATACTGGTGGTCTCATCAGTGGTTTGGACAGAATTTGACCTATTTCCTTGGGGCTGAGACTGCCATCACCGGTTAGATTGAATATGCCACTGTTCCCAGTACTCACACCAAGCGTGAGTGCGCGGATCACATCCTGGTCCCAGATAAAGACAAAGGGGGAATTATGCCCACCGGGGTCCAGAAGTACTTTTCGGCTAAAGAGTGCGCTGATCTTATTATTGGTGTTGGCACCTAAAACGGAAGACACGCGAAATACCAGTTGCTTGAGATACGGATACCGCTCACGGTATTCAGCCAGCAGCTTCTCAACTTTGCGCTTGTTATTGGAGTATCCAAATTCAGGGTTCCCCCTCAAAGGGTGATGCTCCTCGAGTTTGGGTGGATTATCCGGATAATAACCATAGGCGGCGCCACTGCTTGTTACAGTGATATGTTCAACTCCCGCGTAGAGACAGGCCTCCAATACATTTCTTGTGCCTTCCACATCTATACGGTATTCAGCAGCGTGGTCACGTCCCGCAGCCATCACTGATGCTAGATGAATCACATGGGTTATAGATTCGTTCTGAATTATCTTACCCAGGTCTTTATCACAGATATCATGAGCAAGAATTGGAAAACTCGCGATTCTAGTTCGGATATCAATCCCGGTCACAGGAAAAGTCTTACTCAACTGCTCCCCAAGCTGGAGACCTATATATCCCGCCGCCCCAGTAATCAAAATCCGCTTGTTCATTCTGAGGCTCCTATCAGGAAGTTGCTTCTGGCCTGCTTGTGCAGAAAACCTCATCTTGTGGTAGGAGATCTTTTTGTAAATCTGCCTTATGTGTTCTGAGTGCCCTTAAATAGGCGTCTTTGTGTACATAATACGCCATGCGCTCAAGTTCCAGATAACGTATACCGCCGTTTACACGTTTTGCCGATCTCTGCTGGATGATTTTCCTAAATCTACTAGCAGACGGTGCGCCAGAAATTAACTGACGAATAAAAAGTGCAACAAGTTCCGCTTGCTTATTGCGTCCTTCCCATCCCAATCCAGCCGCCTCTACCATACCCATCATAAAGAGGTTGTCGGACTCCGGATGGAATACATTCAGATACAGGCTTGGTGCATGACCACCCCAGTTCAGCTCGCTGCTATCCAAGAACGGGTAATGCAATTTGTAACCGGTAGCTTGCACGATCAGGTCATACGCTCCGCAACTTCCATCTGCGAATCTCACCTTATTCTCATTGACTGATTTGATATCAGGCCTGGGATTGATATCTCCATGGCCAATATGATGCAGGAGCAAGGAGTTGACTACTGGGTGAGATTCAAAGAATTGATAATCAGGCTCTGGCAAGCCGTATTGAGATGGGCGACCCAATGAAAATTGGGTCAACGCCTTTGTAAGGCGCCGCTTAACAAAGAGAGGTAACTGTAGTTTGCCGCCCAGCTGATCGATAGGTTTGCCGGCAATGTACTTCGGCAGAAAGTAATAGCCACGGCGCAAGCTGATATCAACGCTTTTCGCTCTATGTGTTGCGTCTACAGCAATATCCGCCCCACTGTTACCACAGCCAATCAACAGGACTTTTTTCCCGGCAAAGATTTCAGAGGACTGATATTGCGCAGAATGTAGTAACTCTCCAGCAAATTGGCCCGGAAGTTCAGGCTGGTTGGGGTGATGCAATGTTCCGCTGGCAATGAGTAGTCCGCTAAACTCCCGAGTTCTTTCTTGCCATTTTCTACGAGTGGTAATCAGCCAGTTTGGCCCGCTACGTTCACATCTCAAGACTTCTGTGTCGAACTCGTAATGGCCATAAAGACCAAATTTTCTCGCATAGGATCGGAAGTAATCACGCATCTCCCTGTGACTTGGGTAGTCAGCGACGCCCTCCCCCATCGGAAACTCAGCAAATTCGGTCATCTTCTTGGAGGAAATAAGGTGCGCCGATTCATACATTGTGCTGGTGGGGTTATCGATATCCCATAACCCCCCGACATCACTGTGCAGCTCAAAGCCAATACAAGGAATTCCATGCTTGAGTAAATTTCGAACGGTACAAAGGCCCATAGGACCGGCACCAATCACTGCATAGGGTTTCACGGTAGCTCCCTTTCCCTGTTTATTCGTTATAGCGCCAAGATAAAAGGAATATACCGTGACAAATCAATTACAGATCGTCATTATCGGGCATGTACTGGTTAATTTGGGACATTTTTGATGGATTTGACCGACACCAGAAGTGTAAACCTTCACTATACCAGGGCCTTATTCGAGGCCCTGACCAGCTTGGGTCTCACCATACCAGAGGGAGCGAGCAACTTACTGTCCCAAATAAACCAGGAAGAACGTATTCCAATTTACCTGCAGGACCTGTTGTGGGAGTCGGTAATCGAGAGTTATCACGACCCTTTATTGGGGGTAAGGCTTGGGCTTGCCATGCAAGCGAGCCAAATCGGCATAGTGGGTTACCTCCTGATGACCCAAAAAAATTTGGGAGAGGCGATAGAGCAATTGATTACCTACCATCCGTTGCTGGGCGAAGGTGGTCACTTTGAAATGCGTCGCGATGCATTTGCTGTAAATCTGTGTTACCACCCCAGCTTTTTAAGCTTTGCAAAAATCCGTGTAGAAACAGTGCTCACTGCTTGTATTGCTCAAACACGAATCTTGACTGGCGGAAAGTTTCAACCCCTCAAACTACTTCTCTCGTACCCTGCGCCTAGCCTTGCCCTACAGCAATGTTATCAGGAACTTTTACAACTACCGCTTGAGTTCAATGCCAAGGTATCAGCGATTCAATTCACAGCTAAAGACTTAGCTCTACCGTTAATCGCGGCGGATAAAGAAGTCGTGGCTTGCTTAAAACCCAAAGCAGATGTTCTCTTACAGACGTTTGCCGCAAAGACCCTACACCGAAAGGTAACACTTTTACTTCAGCAGGCCCCAGGTTTAACACGTGAGAAAGTCGCCAAGCATCTTTGCCTAAGCCCTAGGCATTTGGGTCGTAAGCTGCAGGAAGAACAGATCAGCTTTCGTGCTCTTCAGGATGAAGTGCGTAGTCACTATGCGAAACAATGGCTTAAAGAAGGGGAAAAAACAATTGTCGAAATTGCCTCGACCCTAGGATACTCCGATGAAAGTGCCTTCGGTAAAGCATTCCGGCGCTGGGAGAGCATTTCTCCTGGCTCTTATAGACAGAGTCTTAAACACAAGACAATTTGATTCTTCAATAGTAGAAGCCGATCTGTTCACTAATACTGGCCTTCTTGTAGCCAATTTCTTCCTCATACTCCCTCAAAAGTAAGGGCGCGCTCCATATTTGGGCGGCTATATCCCGATCATTCCGTTTAACCAGAGCAGGCGCTACAAACATCTCCATTGAAAGCGCTAAATCTAACCTCCCAAGAATAGTTAATAAACACAAGCGGCACTTTATCCGACAAAGACCCGGCCACTACACAGAGGCTATGATCAAAATTCGAACACTAGATTTTTTTTGTAAGGAGTTCGATATCAATGAAAGGCGGAATTTTTTCTAGGGCGCAATTTAGCAACTTAGGTGATTACAACTCAACTGATCCTTTTATTAAACGATTTCATGCCATCAATAAAGATATTCGGACCAGAACTTATGGCAATTTTCCACCCTTGAGGGGAAATTACGAAGACTGGAAGAGCTTTATTGAGGACGCTGTGGCCGAGGATGCCAAAGCAAGTTTTGAATTGATTGAAGCCAACCAGATACTTGCGGCCTGGGAAACTGCACTGGGTATTGGAAAAGTTTCATCATTTCCAATCAGTATCAGTGCGAGTATTACTGACATCTGTAACGCCCGGTGCAACTTTTGTGCATACCTGCCTGAACGGGTATCAAATCAGAAACTGTCATTTGATCAATTTCAAAAAGCCAACTGGCTTAAATTTTGTCGTGCTTTCAGGCCCAATGGCGGAGGACTTGGTGAACCTTTTGCCCACCCAAAAATTCTGGAGATACTGGAACAGCTTAGGGAAACTGCACCATATTTGTCTCTAGGGTCTGTCACTAATGGCTCAATTATGCGTCCAGAGGTGGCAGATATTGTCGCGCAGTATTTTTCATACCTCTATGTATCGGTAAATGCCGCGCGCAAGGAAACTTATGAATGGACCATGGCCCCATTAAAGTGGGAGCGGTTCGTAGACAATATGGATCGACTTAATGACTTAAAGCAACGACACGGCAGAGAGCGCCCATGGCTAAGGGCTGGATATGTTGTTCATAGCGGCAACCTTGATGAACTTCCGGAATTACCAGCTTTGCTACGCAGGTTTGGCTTCAAGGATTTGAACGTTAATCCAATGGTTCCGCCACCCCAGTATGGCCGCAACCAATTGCTGACTGAGGAAGCCAGTATTTTCAAGATTCCTCATAGGGCAGATCATGTTTTCCGGCAGCTTGAACAAGAGTGCGCTATCCACGGCATTGCACTTTCAAAAGCTCTTCCTAGTTTGAAGAAACTGCTTGGTGCGGCAGAAGGCGATAGAGTATGTCCACAGCAGAATAACCCCTCAATCGTAGCTACTGATAGAGAGTATCACATCACACCCAGCAGTCATAAAGTACCAGGCATGCTGAGCAATACCCCAAAGCCGCTAGTAATAACCAACAGGTTATCCAAGAAACCGATTGACAAGAAAGTTAATACTGCCAATGCCGCATTGAGAGCGAGTAAACCCAAAATCAGGCCAGTCATGGTCTCCATGCCTCAGGCGACAGGCTTAAACCTAGCAAAGGTAGTGGTAAGTAACAGTGACCTGGAGGCTATGGCGGAGACTGGTGATGGTGTGTCCTACAGCTACGAGTGGTCTGTTTTTGAGAACCAGAACCTAATTCCTATCTGCTGGGCCCCATGGAGAGCTCTCAAGATAGATATCTTTGAACGTACTCAAGTCTGCTGTAACTTTTTCCGGAAATTACCAAAATTTAAATGGACCAACGCCAAGGACTTCCATAGCGAAAAAAACATGTGGAATCACCCTTATATGCAGCATCTGCGAGAAACAATGGGTACACCTGAGGAGGTACCTTTTTGCACATTATGCAAGTCAACTGATAAAAGGCATTTAAAGAACGACAAAGAAAAACGTTCAATAATGCTGAAAAGCCAAAAAAAGTATTATGAGATTGTAGCCAAAGTATCTGGTGTAGAGCTATGTGGCAAACTTGACTCTGTAAAGTCTCCACTACCTGATTGGAGCATCAAAAGTTCATTGCCCGATCAAAGGCCAATTTCACCATACACAAAGGGGATTGATTATTACAGGTACTCAGTCTTTCAACATGGATTCCATAACATTGGTAAAGTGTTGATGCTTGCAAGAGTCCCTGCAGTCTGGGCCCCCTTTCTCGCAGAAGTCAATGAATCGGTACATATCCTAAGCCCGCGACGAGGCCAGTGTGTTATCGCTGAGGATGTGTTAAAAGCATTTCAATTTAGTAATTACAAATTCACTTGTCTCGAGCAGCAACTTCTCGTAGCTGCCCCAAGTAAGTTAGATTTGTATGATGCGGTCTGGCTTGATGGGCTTATTTTTGAAGCCTTCAGCCGTGACGAGGTACTCTTGTGGGTACGTAAGATGCTAAAAAATGGCGGGAGACTTAGAGTAATTGGAGCTCCAGGCATTGGCAAAGTTGCAGAATCAATTCTTTCTAATCCTGAAAGCTCATCAGGAAAATTAGAAACGTTACGAGCTGGCATCCAGTTTTCTGGTAAGGGCAGCTATTTCACTCAGGATGGTGTTCTAGGTGCACTCAAAAAGTATAATCTTGCTCTAGATCGCCTGATGCCGCCCTCTGGTAGCCGTATTGTGCTTGCAGATGGTGTAAAAGGCACCGAAAAACTGAGTGAAACAGAGTTGATCAAAAAACTGGAGCTATTTGTCAGCGGCGGTGAATTAAGCCCCCAAAAGTACTTGGCAGGTATGGACCGAACAGTATCTTTTGCAGCACTAGCGGTCTAACTGCAGAAAAACTGACCTGACAAAGGCCGCCTAAATAGCTGTAAAGAGGCGGCCTTTTTCAACCGCTAGAGATTGGCAATACTGACATGCATCTGGATTAATGATGCGAATTTTTTAATGACATATTATAGGGTGACAAATTAGGTGAAATTACTTAATTTTTTTCTTTTCTTTTAAAGAAAATTTCAGATTTAGAATTTCTACTGCTAGTGTTATTCATAAACCTGAGAACCATAGAGATCACCAATTTGAACCATGGATACGTCAGGGTCGAAAATAGACGAAGTTAATTCGTCAGGTTTTACCTGCACATGAAAAACAAAGGGCCTTATAGGTAATTAAGGGAACAACGCATTAAACACCGGCGCCAACATTGTACATAGAATATGGATATTGAGAGGCAATTCATGAGACGAGGAAATATACATTTACTGATGGTAGCCGCTGGGGCCTGCTCACTCTTGGTCAGTAGTCTCGGGGCTGCGAATGTGGATGAGAGTGACGGCGATACGAGTAACGAAGTCACTTATTTCCAGACTAAGCTGGTAAAAGCCGAAAAAGTTTGCAAATTTGAGAATGATCTACCAATCCCAGCCACTATTGATGTTCGTGACGCTATACCGCCTTTCAATAGAGTCAACCTTACCGTTGAAAAGACTCAGGCTGATTTGGGGCTAAAATATTGTGATGGCTCCAATCAGGTGTTCCCCAAGGCAACAGTCTACGGTTTCAGATTGGAGGGAGAAAGTGAGGTACATTCCCCTGGCCCAACATTTCTAGCGAAAGAAGGTTACCCTATTTCTGTTGCCTTCGATAATAAATTGCAAGGGCCCCACTTATTCCCTGTTGACACTTCCATACATGTTCCATATGTAGTCCGGAAAGATCCTGATGCGCGCCCCATTGTAATTCATCTACATGGTGGGCATACAGAACCTCGCAGTGATGGTCATCCTGAAGCTTGGTACACAAAGAATTTTGCATTTACAGGGAAAACATTTGATCTTGATAACTTCCGCTACAATTATTCGAATACTCAGGATGCCACAACATTATGGTATCACGATCACACAGTTGGGCTCACCCGACTCAATAATTATGCGGGTACTGCTGGCTTCTATCTAATTACAGATGACAATGAACAGGAGTTGATTGCCGAAGGAAGGCTTCCAGACGATAAACATACTATCCCAATTATGGTGCAGGACAAACTGTTTAGCACTGACGGACAACTCTACTACCCAGGGGTACATGGTGAACCCTTATCACCGTTTCCCAATGTTGACATACGGCCGGAATGGCCCAACCCAACGATTCTCGATGAATTCTTTGGCAATATTATCTTGGTAAATGGGAAGGTATGGCCGAAGCACCAGGTAAGCCCTACGGTATACCGACTTCGCTTGCTTAACGCATCAGATACGCGAACCTATGTGTTTAAGTTTGAAACTGAATCCAATGATGCGGTGGAATTTTATGTAATTGGGTCTGATGGAGGGTTATTAGAGCATCCTACTAAGGTCGATCAACTGGTGATGTCTCCAGCTGAGCGGTATGATATTTTGGTGGATTTTTCGCCTTATAAAGGCAGTCGTGTTTTCTTGCGCAATGAGGGGGCAGATAGCATGTTTAAGGGATATTTTAATCCCGAATTGCCAGCTCCAAACGGCCAGACCGAACTGCTGGTCTTTAAGAAAGATGAAAGCTGGTTCTTGCTTAGGAAAGACGATGAAATAGCTCCGCCTACAGAGGTTGCCAGGGATATCTTGCGCTTCGATGTAGGAAATGATCTTGATCAGAGAGACCGTTATTTTGAAGAAGACTGTAAGCCTAACTGCATAGGGAATTTAAACCTATCCGCTGACACTCAACTAGGCAACCCGCCAATCCTGCCTCAAGTAGTCGACCGGCGCCGGAGACTATCTCTATTTCGAGTTTCGGACAACGAGGGGGACACATTAGATCACGGCCGCAGCTTGCTTATGCTAGGTACTTTTGAATTTGGCAGCCTCTCTTTTCAGGATCCGCTAACAGAGATCGTCCAGGTAGGTGCAACAGAAATCTGGGAGTTCCACAATACTACTCGCGCAGCACATCCGATTCATGTACATCTCGTAGAGTTCAATATACTGAACCGGCAGCAAGCTCTTTACGAGCTGATTGATAGGCCGCAAGTGGACCCCTCTGATCCTTTCGGACAATTAATTACTGGCGCGATTATCAACCCATCAACATTCAAGCTTACGGGGGACGAGGTGCTGCCCCAACCCAATGAGTCCGGCCGTAAAGACACTGTCATCACTCTTCCTGGCTATGTTACTCGGATCAAAGCAAATTTTGACTGTACGGGAATCGATTGTACTAACGGAGAGTATGTGTGGCATTGTCATTTGCTGTCCCATGAGGACAGCGACATGATGCGCCCTATGAAAATGTATGGCAGAACTTTAGGAGATAAAAAAAGACCTACTCCTTATCCGCTGAGTTCGAGAGAGCAGGATTCAAACTTCAGCTTTCTTGAAACTCTCTTAGGTAAAAATGACGAGCCGACCTGGCCTTTCTACACCAAGAGTTTCAAGCAAAGCTTGAAAACCAGCGATGCAGGCAGCCACCTCACCTGTGAACTCACCAAGAGAAAGATGTAAGAATAGATCAATGGATGGCGGTCACGTGGCGTTCCGACTGACTGATAAATGAGACTGACAAGCATGATTTCTTAAGTATATATTATTAAGCAATATACAAACACTTTTTACATAGTGAGCGTCGCAATTGTGACGCTCTTTTTTAGAAATCCCGCTATTTGGAGCGGCACTCAACCCCACAATCAAGCAAGTCTTCCGTAAGAACAAATGACATGCTTAACCCACATTGCATAAATTTTCTGAAAGTTGATCAGCTACTGAGAAGAATACTTTCAAGTCTTCCTTGCTAATACCTTTAGTTAATTGCTGTGAGAATTCAGCTTCTATTTCTTCTATGGTTTCGAAGAATTTGTAACCTTTCTTGGTAAGTTTTAGCAACTTACTGCGACCATCATTAGGGTTGGGTACTCTCTTTACCATATCCAAACTACAAAGTTCATCTACAAGTCGGGTGACCTGTCCTTTGTCGCGTTTCAGCGTAGCACTCAGTTCAGCCAGGGTGGACTCTTCCTTAGTCCAAATTTGCCGCATGGCCCTCAGTTGTTGGGGAGCAAGCTTCATGCTCAGGCGGCCAAGTTCTGGGGCTATCTGCAAGCTTAAGTCATAGCTCAAACGAAATGCAGCTTCATGAACCGTTCTGTTTTTTGCCATTGGCACAACTCCATATTCAATGGTGAGTACAGCAGGTGCGAAGCACCCGGCTCCATTATTCCTTAACTCCGTTCGTTGACAAGCAGCAATCGCTTCAATATAGATGACATATATCAACCAGATTGATTTAGAGAAGATATTGCAGAGTAAAACACCAGTAAATTTGCAGGAAGTATTAGCGGCCGTATAATCAGAATCTGACCCTCCTTCAAAGAGGTGGTTAGTTAGATAGCACTAATATGCCCCGGAAGAGTATGGCTAAAACCAGTAGTTCAACATAAGTGAAACCTGGCTCGCACTGTTCACTGCCACTATAGGGCTATTACTAATCTCATCACCATACCAAGCATGTTGAACTCTCCCCAATAGCATCAATCTGGGAGTAAAGCCATAGCCGACTTGCAAGCCTAATTTAGAGACAATGCCGGCATCCGCTTTATATGCAGCCCTATTTAAAGTGGCTTCATCGGTATTCACGCCATAGTAATAATCCAAGGTCTTCTCACTCTGCCAACTGGTATTTAATTCAGGCTTGATAATCCAATTTCCATGCTTATAAGGTAGGCTGTAGCCAGTAGATAGACTGTATCCGTCGTGGATACCGCTAATATCCTGAGACAATCCCACCTTCCAAAGACCCACTGAGCCGCGGTACTCCATAGACAAACGCGCAAGGATAGCGATATCCAACTCCTCCATATCAGCGAGTTCATCACTATCACCGCGGTCTTTATCGCCTACAAAGTCGCCCCCAACCCCGAATTTCACATTAATTCCGTGATTGCGATACAAATTAGCTCCTAGCTCAAAGCCCTGGAAATAAAAACGTTTATAATGGGCGGAAAGCAAAGGAAATATGCGATTTTGGCTCTCGCCCCCTACGTAGATAGACTCTGAACTAAAGGCACCAATCCCCAGCGAATAGCCAGCTTCAGCCTGCCTTGGGGACTGTTCAACTTCTTCTTTGGCCCAAACGGACTGTGACAGAATCGCGCTACAAAGTACGAAGCAGGTCCGAAAGGCCGGCGAAGTTGAAAAATGTCTGCACTTATCTCGCGTAATTGTCATGAGTTGATACCTTAATTATTATTAGTTGCAAACCCTTGTGAGCATTGTATCCATGGCAAGTGAACATTTCACAACCAGCGTCACTTCCAAGGCAAGTTCATCGTTAAGAATTGTTTACCTGAATACGAGTCCAATACCTATTTTTGCTGATTATTGATATGGGCAGGTCCAGATGCACTTAGCATATTAAATTGTGTATAGGTTGATCTTTAGCGGCCTTCACAAAAGTTGGCAACCCAAACAGGCAAAATTTAAATTTTTTTCAGCAAATCTTAAGGCTGGCTGGCATATTTACTTAACCTTCGCACAATCAGAGAACTGCTACTTAAACTGAAGTCCACTGCTTCATAAATGCGCGATGGAGAGGAGGTATAGATGATATGCATTTGGCGGAGAACCAAAATAAAGATTTTGCCAGCGGGTTCTCAGAGGATATCAGGTATCTTGCGATTTCTGTTTTCTTAACAACAGAAGCGCCCACCTTACGACGCGTATAAGAATATTGATCAACATTTCCATAGACTATAGACATTGCGGCAGCAATAGCATCTGCCATACCCAGGTTCATCCCTTTCCCGCCTACTGGAGAATGGCAGTGGGCAGCATCGCCAGCCAATAGAACACGGTTTTTACGATAGGTTTCCGCCTGCCTGATAGAAATTTGAAAGGTTCCGGTGCGCCGGACACTGCCAATATTCAGCGGTAATCGCATATTTCCCAGAGCGTCCTCAGTTGATGAGGCAATACGGGCACGATACTTCTCAATTGGCAGGATTAATGTAAATTGGCAATCTCTACCATAGAGATCAAGAGTAATCTCCTCGGAATCAAAATCTCCAACAATATCTACATCCGCAATAGACCACTTTCCTGGTAGATCTATTCCAGGGTATCCGATCTGTAGCTGCTCCCGGACGGTAGACTGGATACCATCTGCCGCAATAACCCAGTCAAACTCACCGCTGGTATTATCTGAAAAATGCACTTCTGCTTTGTCTGCACTGGTAGAGATTTTCGTTACAGAAAGATCATATTCCACCTGTACACCTTTATCCATCAAGGCATCCCTTAAAATACCCTCCGTTCGATTCTGAGGCAGCCCCAGCGGAACCCGGTCTCTATATTCGTTTCCACTATTATCCAGATAAACCAGAGTCTTCTCATCGCGCAGGACATGCATCTTTCGCAATGGCATGGCTTCTGCCAGAAACGCATCTGCAACTCCCAGGGATTTCAAAGCATCAATCGTTACCGGCATTATGCCAACGGCACGAGACAACTCTGAGGGCTCACTTTTACGCTCTACAACACGACAAATGATTCCCTTGGAGGCCAAAGCTGTCGCAGCTGTTAACCCGGTGGGACCCGCACCTATAATTAATACGTCCATATTCACGATTTTCAACCGGAAAAGTCTAGAGAAAAGGTAAATGGAAAGGATCGACAGGTATCAAGTTCGACCCGCTCTAAGAGGTTCTAGTTGAAAGCTTAGACGAATGTCCATGGGGAGTTACAGCCATAATAAGATCCATGGTTATCTATAAAATCTTGACCAGTTGCTACGATCAACCGGCAATTTCCTGATTCAAAGTAAGGCTAACTGTGCGAAACAAGAGTTTCGCACAGTTAGCCTTACTTTTTATCTTCGGATTCATTAGAAGCTTCACTGTAGCCCAGTGCAACCCCCTGCTTATCCAAAGCTGCTCCCTGCCGATCCAATACGCCGATATCCAATACTGGTGAAGCATCGATATGTTGCGCATCCATCATTTGAGCAACTCGCTGCAGCGATGCGATGATCATGCTTTGCTCCCAATCCTTCAGGTCACCAAACTGGCGAGCAAACTGGTCTTGGAGTGGGATGGGGGCATCGCGCAAAGTTTCGGCAGCCTCTTCTGTAAGGTAGGCATGCACTTTGCGCTTATCTGCTTGAGAGCGCTGCCGGTATACAAACCCCCTCTTCTCCAAGCGATCCAATATATTAGTCACTGTGGCCTGACTGAGGCTGACTTCATTCGCAAGCTCGCCAATTGTCACCTCACCCTTATTTCGAATGGCTTGTAGCAGTAAAACTTGTGGAGCGGTCAGACCTGTGGTTTTAGCCAAGTGCTTAGAGTGTAAATCTGTTGCTCTTATCACGCGCCGCAAGGCCACTAACACTTGTTCAATACTGTTCAAAGCTACCTCTCAATCTCAGAGTTAGGGTAATCCGGCAGATTATATAGGTCCGCACCATATTCACTAAGAACTTCTGATATTGCAGCGAAATGGCATCTTCTCAACATGGAGAAAACTATAAGACCGCTCCTTTCGTGTTCATTTTTTATACAAAACTGATTTCACTTGGAACTTTTCATCGCTAATCGATGGGATAAATTGAAGTCAATTTCGCACAGCAATAGGCCAAAAATCCCAAGAAACTGCACTTTCTTAGGGTAAATATTGTGACCAGCTTCGCTAAAGCAGCCCTAGACTTTAAATTTAATTTGTGTACGATGTTTAGCACTCAAAACAATTTAATCTAGATTTTGAAGAAAAAACACCGATATAGAGTGATATATAAACAAGTTGAGTAATTTTCAAGCAAATAAATATTTAGAAGTGAAATTATAATTTACTGGTAGGGAAGGTTTTTTGTCTACTCCAGAAAGTATTTTGTTAAGAATGCCATCCCTTGAGGATGGAATGGATGTTCATCGGCTGATTGAGAGCTGCCCACCATTAGATACCAACTCCAGCTATTGCAACCTTCTTCAGTGTGATCACTTTGCCAATACCTCGGTGATCGCAGAGATAGATGGAGAAGTGATGGGCTTTATTTCGGGATATATCATTCCCGACCGAACAGACACTCTTTTTGTTTGGCAGGTTGCGGTATCCCAAGTAGCGAGGGGGTTGGGGCTCGCCTCCCGTATGCTGAGAGATATTGTCGATCGCCCCCAATGCGAGTCGATTAAATTTATCGAGACAACAATCACGGAGCACAACCTACCCTCCTGGGCTCTTTTTCAGAGTGCAGCAGAGAATCTCTCTACCAATCTCCATTCCTCACCCTGGATGGACTCTATGGCTCACTTTGATGGGCAGCATGATTCCGAAATCCTCGTCCGCATCGGACCCATTACTCGAATAACTAAACTTCACAAAGAGAAGAGAATGAAAATTTTTGATGAGATTGAATCAGAAGTGCAAAGCTATGCCCGCTCCTTTCCGCGAGTTTTCAATCGCGCAAAAGGCGAGCTGATGTGGGATGAGGAGGGAAATCAGTATCTGGATTTCCTGGCGGGTGCCGGCACACTCAACTACGGGCACAACAACCCGCTGTTCAAGCAAGCACTGCAAGATTACATTGAGGCCGATGGAATTACTCACGGCCTCGATATGCACACCAGGGCCAAGGGTGAATTTCTACAGGCACTGAATGAGAAAATTCTCAAGCCGCGGAATATGGAGTACGTGGTGCAGTTTACCGGTCCGACTGGGACGAATGCGGTAGAGGCGGCGATGAAAATTGCCCGCAATGTAACCGGGCAGCAGAACATCGTCACCTTTACCAACGGTTTCCATGGCGTAAGCCTTGGCTCGCTGGCCGCCACCGGCAACTCGCATCACAGGGATGCTGCCGGTGTCAGCCTCAATGGTACGCACCGCATGCCCTTTGACGACTACCTGGGCAAAAATATCGATACCACAGAATACCTCGATAAAGTCCTCTCAGATTCCAGCAGCGGTATTAATTCTCCCGCAGCAGTGATTGTTGAGACAGTTCAAGGGGAAGGTGGTATCAATGCGGCCAGTATCGAGTGGCTAAGAAACCTTCAATCCGTCTGCAAAAAACACGGCTTACTTTTTATTGTCGATGATATCCAGGCTGGCTGCGGCCGCACGGGCAACTTTTTCAGCTTTGAAGAGGCCGGTATCGAACCCGATATCATTACGCTATCCAAATCCCTTAGTGGCTATGGGCTGCCATTTGCGCTGGTGCTAATGAAACCAGAGCTGGATCAGTGGAAGCCCGGTGAGCACAACGGCACTTTCCGTGGCAACAATCTGGCTTTTGTAACTGCGAAAGCCGCTATCGATCATTACTGGTCTGACGAAAACTTCTCACGGGAGATTAAACGCAAGGGCAAATACATTTCCGAGCGTTTGAATGAAATTGTCAGCCGATATGGTGAGGGCAACTTCACCACCAAAGGCCGGGGTATGTTTCAGGGTATCGACTGCATCAGCGGCGAACTTGCAGGAAAGATCACCAAACTCGCATTCAAGCAGGGGCTGATTATTGAAACCAGCGGAGCCGATGACCAGATCGTTAAGCTCCTTTGCCCACTGATAATCACCGATCAAAACCTTAAAAAAGGGATCGACATTATTGAATCCGCTATCCGGGAAGTCTGTGCCGGAGAGCGGGATATGCCTGAGGAAAGAGTCTTTTTTGAAGCCTGCTAGACTTTAAGGGCCTCTGAAAAGGTTCACGCAAAAGATCCAACTGTGCAGGCTGCAAACTAAGAATATTGCTGACCAGCCAGACTCGAACACACACGAAACAGCGAAATACTAATGATTGTCAGAAGTTTACAGGAAGCTAACAAATCCGGCCGCCGGGTTGTTTCACCGGATAACAACTGGGAGAGCACCCGACTCCTGCTTAAAGATGATGAAATGGGTTTTTCTTTCCATATCACCACTATTTATGCCGGTGCTGATTTCCAAATGCACTATCAAAACCACTTGGAAGCGGTTTACTGCATTTCCGGCAGAGGTGAGGTAGAAACTCTTGAGGATGGCAAGAAGCATCCTATCGAACCTGGAACTATCTATATTCTCGATAAGCATGACCGGCACATTTTAAGAGCCTTTGAAGAAATGACTATGGCCTGTGTATTTAACCCCCCTTTGAATGGCAAGGAAGTACACAATGCTGAGGGAGCCTACGAACTTGAAGCTGACAAGATTGATGAATAACTAGTCAGTCATAGGGCAGTATCCATGAAGTACCTTCCAGATAGCTCAAGTGTTACCAGGGAAGACTGCTACCCCTCCCGAAAACCGGGCCTTCTGGGTGGTGCCATGGTGCGCAAAGATCCAATTGTGTATGGGGACTGCCAGCCCCTCTCCCCACTGACACCATCGAAACTCAAGCGCTACGCAGAACAGGGCTTTGTTGTACTGGAGAATTTGTTTTCCCAGGCGGAGATTAACTTTTTTACGCAAGAGTTGGCGGAGATTAAACAACGCGGTCACACTGACAAGTCGGAAGAAATTATCACCGAGCCTGAAAGTAACGAAGTGCGCTCAGTCTTTCGTATCCACAAAAGCAGCCAAATTTTTAACCGGCTTTCCAGGGATCAGCGGCTATCAAGTATTGCGAAATGTATTTTGGGTGATGAGGTTTATATCCATCAGTCTCGCGCAAACTACAAACCTGGTTTTCGCGGGAAAGATTTTTATTGGCACTCCGATTTTGAGACATGGCATGTCGAGGACGGCATGCCCCGTATGCGGGCACTCAGCATCTCCATTACCTTAACAGAGAATCATCATTTTAATGGTCCGTTGATGCTGATTCCCAAGTCCCACCGCCATTACATTGCTTGCGATGGGGAAACACCAAAAAAGAACTACCTCAGCTCACTGAAAAAGCAAGAGCTTGGTATTCCCTCAGATAGCCAATTGAGGGCTCTGGTATCCAATGGTGGGATATCAGCTATTACAGGCAAGCCCGGCAGCATTGTTGTGTTTGACTGCAACTTAATGCACGGCTCCAGCAGCAATATCAGCCCCGATCCGAGATCTAATTTGTTTTTTGTTTTTAATGCCTTGAGCAACAAGGTGGAGGCTCCGTTTTGCGACTTGCCTCCCAGGCCAGAATACATCTGTGCGAGGAAATCAATTTCTATTATCTGAAGCAAATCTCAACTCAAAACACTCACCCAGTTTTTAAAAGAAAGAAGGACCATTAAGAGACGATGCATACGATAGAAAAGATTGGCGGCACCTCTATGACGGACTACGAAGCGGTCCGGGATAATATTATCAAAGGTGACTCCAAGGGGATCTACAATCGTGTTTTTGTAGTCTCTGCCTACGGCGGTATTACTGACCTGCTTCTAGAGCACAAGAAAAGTGGCCAACCCGGCATCTATGCCCTCTTCTCCAGCAGTATTGAGGACGATAGCTGGCTGGTTAAGTTTGATGAGCTTCGAGCAGCACTGCGGCAAATCAATGAGCGCCTTTTTGGGCATGGTGATCTTCTCGCGGAAGCGAACCTGTTTTTGGATGAAAGGCTGGAGAGCGCCAAAAAGTGCCTGAGAGACCTGCAAAGCCTCTGCCAGCACGGCCACTTCGCCCTCGACGCCCACTTGGGTACGGTAAGGGAGATGTTAGCCAGCCTCGGTGAGGCCCACAGCGCATGGAATACTTCGAAACTGTTGCAGCGGGATGGTGTAAATGCCTGCTTTGTCGACCTGACTGGCTGGCGCACCAACAAGCACATTCCCCTGGATGAGCGTATCCGGGATGCCTTTGCCACTATCGATTTAAGCAGACAGCTGCCTATTGTTACCGGCTATGCCCATAGCGATAAGGGCCTGCTGATCTCGTTTGATCGGGGCTATAGCGAGATGACTTTCAGTCGTCTCGCCGTCCTCACCGGGGCAAAGGAGGCGGTGATTCACAAAGAGTTTCACCTGAGCAGTGCAGACCCCCGCCTGGTGGGAGAGGGAAATGCAGTGCCCATCGGCCGCACCAACTACGATGTGGCCGACCAGTTGGCCAATCTGGGGATGGAAGCGATTCACCCCAAAGCCGCCAAGGGGCTGCGCCAGCAAAATATCCCTCTCAGGGTAAAAAACACCTTCGAGCCTGAGCACGCCGGCACCCTGATTACCGGTGACTACATCAGCGATTCTCCACGAGTGGAAATTATTGCCGGCTGTAAAGGGGTTTACGCCCTGGAGTTGTTTGACCAGGATATGGCGGGCAGCATCCACGATTACGATCGCGAAGTGCTATTGGTTATCAAGCGCTTCAAAGCCCATATTATTTCCAAAAACACTAATGCCAATACCCTTACCCATTTTCTATCCACCAACCTGAAAACAATTAAGCGGATTCAGGCTGCTTTGGAAGAGCATTTTCCCGAAGCCGAATTGAACCAGCGCAAAGTCGCCATAGTTTCTGCCATCGGTAGCGATATGCAAATCCCCGGCGTGCTGGCCAAAGCGGTGCAGTCGATGTCCAAAAGCAATATCCGCGTGCTCGCCATGCACCAGTCCCTGCGTCATGTGGATATGCAGTTCATCGTTAACGAGCCAGACTATGATGCAGCTGTTCGTACGCTACATGAGGCACTGGTAGAGATTTACAATCACGGGACGGCGATATGCCTCGCATCCTGAGCCTTTGTGCCCTTCTCTTTTTATTTACTTCCGCCACCTCTATTTCCCAGGAAGCGGAAGAAAAGAAAAAAGACAGTGCGCAAAGCGAGGTCGACACCCTTGAGAAGCCCTTGTACACACCCTTCGTCGAGCGCTATATGCTCGACGAAATTAAGCAGCTGCGAATCGATCAGGCTAATGCCAAGCAGGAATTGATTCAGCAAATTGTTGATCGTGAACACAACTCTGTCGATCGGGCCGTAGCCTACGCAACCGATACGGTTACCTACTTTTTCTACTTGATAGCCGCCGCCACTTCAATTTTGGTTTTAGTTGGCTGGCGGTCATTCCAGGACATTAAAGAGCGGGTGCACTCCCTGGCCGATGAGGAGATCTCAAAGCTGGTCCAGGAATACGAAAAGCGCTTGGAAGTTATAGAGAAGCAGCTTCAGCAGAAAACACAGCATATTGAAGAAAACCGCGAGGAAATCGAGCTAACCCAGGAAGTGCAGTCCCTGTGGCTGCGCGCCCAACAGGAATCCTCAGTGGCAAATAAAATTGCCATTTACGACGAGATTCTGCGCCTCCGCCATGAAGATGTAGAAGCTCTTACCTATAAAGCTGATGCAGTGCTGGAGCTTAATGAACCCCAGTGGGCCGCCAATCTTTGTCACCAGGCCCTGGGTATTGATCCAGATAACAGCCATGCCTTCTACCAACTGGCATGCGCCCATACTGCCATGGGTCAATTTGATGAAGCGCTGCGTTATCTGGCCGAAGCCATCAAAAGGCGGGAAAGCTACCGCGATGAGATCCTGGTTGATAGCGCCTTACAGCCTTTAGCGGAAAGTGAAGTTTTTGAGGAGCTCGACCAGGTTATTGCCAATACCCCCTCGCCGCAAGGTGGTGGCAAGGGAGGCTAGAAATATTCGGATAACCTCTGAAGACCAACCCATTAAATAATACGGGATAAAAATAATAGGATTGCCATGATCTATTCATTTCTTGGTTTTTTACTTTTGTTCACTCTAGTCGGTCTCTCTTCTGCGATGTTCAGCCGTCAAACCAAAGCCGACTATTACCTTGCCAGCAGTGGCGTCTCCCCTTGGCTGGTAGGCTTGTCTGCCGTGGCAACGAACAATAGCGGTTATATGTTTATCGGGGTTATCGGCTATACCTACACCACCGGGTTGGCCTCCATCTGGTTGATGGTGGGGTGGATTGCCGGTGATTTTCTGGCTTCCCTCTATGTACACAAGCGATTGAGGACCGCTACCAGTTCAAGTGGTGAAGTCAGCTACGCAGGTGTTCTCAGTAACTGGCACGGACAGAAGTACTCAGCCCTGCAGCGCCTGATCGGCATCATTTCCCTGCTGTTTTTACTAACTTATGCCTCTGCCCAAATGGTTGCCGGAAGCAAAGCCCTGCACGTACTGCTGGATTGGCCTCTCTGGTCCGGTGCAGTAGTTGGAGCTGTGCTTGTATGCCTTTACTGTTTAGCTGGCGGCATCCGCGCGTCCATTTGGACTGATGCGGCCCAATCCATCGTTATGATGGGGGCTATGGCAGCACTTCTAGCCGTCGCCCTTGCCAACTTGGGCGGCATCACCAGTGCGGCGATACAAATGCAGGCTATTGAAGGTTTTACCCATTGGTTTCCCGAGGGGCTCGCGTTTGCGGGCTGGGGCGGGGTGATACTCTTTGTGATCAGTTGGGGGTTTGCCGGATTGTCTGTGATTGGACAGCCCCACGTTATGGTTCGATTTATGACCCTGAGGGATTCCAGCAAGATGAACCGGGCGAGGGCCTGGTACTATCTGTGGTTTATCCTTTTCTATTGTATGGCCACCGGGGTCGGCCTGCTATCCAGAGTGTTTATTGCTGACACAGGGAGCTTTGATGCGGAGCTTGCTCTTCCCACCATGGCTATGGATTTGTTGCCCCCTGTTTTTGTTGGGCTGATCCTGGCTGGTATCTTTGCCGCAACCATGTCCACCGCAGACTCCCTGCTTCTCAGCTGCTCCGCAGCCATTACCCACGATATTCTTCCGCAAAAGATTGAAAAAACCTGGTTCCTCAAGCTTGTCACAGTTGCCATAACCGGCGGCGCATTGCTACTGGCGCTCGCCAATAGCCAAAGTGTGTTCAGCCTAGTTATTTTCGCATGGTCGGGACTTGCCAGCGCATTTGGCCCCCTACTCCTGGTATTGTGCTTTGGGGGCAAGCCATCCCAGTCAACCTCTATCGCAGCAGTAATTATCGGCTTTACAGCAGCGATTACCTGGCGGCTACTGGGGTATCACGGCGTGATCTATGAGGGATTGCCGGGTATTGCAGCTGGGTTAGCAGTGCTATATCTGGCCAGCCTGAACCGCCAAACCTCCACTTTACGCGAGGCAAACAGTTAAATTCACTCAAAGTAATTCTGGGGAGGTAGAGCCTCCCCACCTGCCAGACCTTCACCAGCTAGAGCCTCCTCCCCCAAAAGCGACAAATTCTATCTCCTGCCGCCCAAAGCCCCTCCTTACGGGCACCTGACTTGATCCCGAGATCGTCAGATTGAGCAAAATTCATACAGTACTTTTTATAGAGTTCAAATGAGATTTTTGGCCCAACCCAGCCCACTTTTAACCTTTGAAAATGCGGATTAACTCTGTAGTCGCTGAAAAATAAATCCTCCTACGAATCCGCCAGCTTTGTTGCATTGAGTGCTAACAATTAGAGTTCAAATTAAAAATATGTTACATTTTGTGTCATATCGCTCGATAAACGACTATCGAGCCTGGGCTGGAATCTGACGATTAGGGACAAATGTCTTCGTCAGACCGGCCCTTTTTTATGATGACTGGACCTTCACGATCGGCCCATTGCGCCCTTCAAGTCCATCGCCAATGAACAACCGACTGACCCTCTGTTAAAGCAGTATGGAGAGACAGATGTCACTGGACAAGCAACGGAATTTTGTAGACGGCCGCTATCTGTCGAATGAGAGCGGCGAGTGCTTTGATGTATATAACCCGGCTACCAACGAGGTCAGCTATCAGGTTGAGGTTGCCGACGAAAAGGTACTCGCAGAAACCATCGAGAGCGCCAAGCGTGGTTTTGCCCAGTGGTCAGCGATGATGCCGGTCGAACGCGGTCGCATCCTGCTGAAAGCAGTAGCACTGTTGCGCGAGCGCAACGACGAATTGGCAGCTATCGAAGTGGCTGATACCGGCAAGCCCTGGCAGGAAGCCAGTGTTGTCGATGTGGTGACTGGGGCCGACTCTATCGAATTCTTTGCCGGCCTGGCCGCAGGCATTGAGGGCAATCAACAGCAAGTCGGTGAGGACTTTTACTACACCCGCCGCGAGCCCCTGGGCATCTGCGCTGGAATCGGTGCCTGGAACTACCCCTTACAAATCGCCTGCTGGAAAGCCGCCCCGGCCCTGGCCTGCGGTAACGCCATGATCTTCAAACCTTCCGAAGAGACCCCCAAAGGCGCTTTGAAGCTGGCTGAAATCTTTATTGAAGCGGGCATGCCCCCGGGTGTTTTCAACGTAATCCAGGGCGATGGCGCCGTGGGTGCCTGGCTCACTAACCACCCGGATGTCGCCAAGGTTTCCTTTACCGGCGAAGTGGGTACCGGCAAGAAAGTAATGGCCGCAGCGGCTTCCAACCTGAAAGAAGTCACCATGGAGCTGGGAGGCAAGTCCCCGCTAGTGATTTTTGATGATGCCGACATGGAGCAAGCCGTTTCTGCTGCCATGCTGGGCAACTTCTACACCCAGGGCGAAATCTGCACCAACGGCACCCGGGTATTTGTACACCGCAGCATCCACGATCAGTTCCTCGCTCGCCTGAAAGAGCGTGTTGAGCAAAACATTATTGCCGGTGATCCGATGAATCCGAACACCAACTTTGGCGCGCTGATTTCTGCCAAGCACCAGCAACTGGTGATGGACTACATCAGCAAGGGTAAAGAGGAAGGCGCGACTTTGTTCTGCGGCGGCCACACCCTCTCCCCGGAGAATTCACCTAACGGTTACTTCGTTGCTCCCACCGTATTCACCGACTGTCATGACGATATGACCATCTGCCGCGAAGAGATCTTCGGCCCGGTAATGTCGGTACTGGTTTTTGATGATGAAGACGAAGTGATCCGCCGCGCTAACGATACCCGTTTGGGCCTCGCCGCCGGCGTATTTACCCGTGATATCACTCGCGCCCACCGTGTGATCCACCAGATGCAAGCGGGTATCTGCTGGATCAATGCCTACGGTGCTTCGCCGGCAGAAATGCCGGTGGGCGGATACAAATTGTCCGGAATCGGACGCGAAAATGGACTTGCGACCCTGAATCATTACACCCAGCTAAAAGCGGTGTATGTGGGCCTGGCACCACTGGAAAGTCCATTTTAAGCGGTACCCTGTATGAGTGAGTTTGACTATATCATTGTCGGCGCCGGGTCTGCCGGCTGCGTTCTGGCCAACCGCCTGTCTGCCCAGGAAGATAAAAAAGTCCTCCTGGTAGAAACCGGCGGTAGCGATCGCAGTATCTTTATCCAGATGCCCACCGCACTATCCATTCCGATGAATACCGACAAGTATGCCTGGCAGTTTATGACTGAGCCAGAGCCGTACCTGGACAACCGCAGCATGCATTGCCCCAGAGGCAAGGTGCTCGGGGGTTCATCCTCGATTAACGGGATGGTTTACGTGCGCGGGCACGCCAAAGACTTTGATGAGTGGGCACAGCACGGCGCCGAAGGCTGGGACTACGCGCACTGTCTGCCCTACTTCAAACGCTCTGAGACCTGGGCTTTCGGCGGTGACGATTACCGTGGCGACGAAGGTCCACTGGGGGTCAATAACGGCAATGAAATGGCCAACCCCCTTTATGGAGCCTTTATCGAAGCTGGCAAAGAAGCTGGCTACGACTACACCGCAGATTACAACGGTGAGCAGCAAGAGGGCTTTGGTCCCATGCATATGACGGTAAAAGATGGAAAGCGCTGGTCTACCGCCAACGCTTACCTGAAACCGGCCATGCAGCGCCCCAATTTGACGGTATTGACCCACGCCACTGTGCATAAGGTGATTCTGGAAGGTAAACGGGCAGTCGGAATCAAACTTGAACGCAAGGGAAAGATCCTGGAATTCAAGGCGCGGCAGGAAGTCATCCTCAGCGCAGGTCCCATCGGCTCCCCTCACCTTCTTCAGCTCTCCGGAATCGGAGACCCCGACACACTGGCAGAAGCCGGTATCGAACTCCAACACGAACTCCCCGGCGTCGGCCAAAACCTGCAGGACCACCTGGAGTTCTATTTCCAGTTCCGCTGTAACCAGCCGATTTCCCTGAATGGCAAGCTCGACCCCTGGAATAAATTCCTGATCGGCGCTCGTTGGATACTGAAGAAGGATGGCCTTGGAGCCACCAACCATTTCGAGTCCTGCGGTTTTATTCGCTCCAAGGAAAACGTGGAGTGGCCGGACCTGCAATATCACTTCCTGCCGGCAGCCATGCGCTATGACGGCCGCGAAGCTTTCGATGGCCACGGCTTCCAGGTACATATCGGGCACAACAAGCCCAAGAGTCGCGGCAGGGTCAAAGTGGTGAGCAGTGATCCCAGGCAATCCCCTTCCATCCTGTTTAATTATTTACAGGAGAAAGAGGATATCGAGGGTTTCCGCGCTTGTGTGCGACTGACTCGCGAGATTATCAATCAGCCGGCTTTCGACGAGTACCGAGGCGATGAAATCCAGCCCGGCACCGATATCCAGACTGATGAACAAATTGACGCTTTCGTACGGGAATCCGTCGAGAGTGCTTACCACCCATCCTGCTCCTGCAAGATGGGCACTGATCCAATGGCAGTGGTAGACCCGGAAACCCGTGTACACGGTTTGCAGGGTTTGAGAGTTGTAGATTCCTCCATCTTTCCAACCATTCCCAACGGCAACCTGAATGCGCCCACCATTATGGTGGCGGAGCGGGCTGCTGACCTGATTTTAGGGCGCCCCGTATTGGCGCCCTCCGAGGCACCGGTAGCGACCAAGGCTACCAGCACTCAGCGACCTGGCCGCCCTGCGCGCTCTGTGAGCTGAATTTACGTCGGCGCTCTGGCAGAGATTTGACTGCCCCCTTCAAACGCGACGGGGATATTCAAATCTCGCACAGCAATGCCCTTTGGGGGCGCCGGCATACCAATAACTAGCTGGAGACTCAGCATGACAGCTTGGCTTTCCGCGGGATTATTGTTTACCTTCACGGCAATAATTTTCTCGCTGATTAAATGGGGAAATGTGAAGATGGTCGGGGTAACCCCGGTCAAAACCTTCACTTTTATAGCGATCCTTTTCACCTCCGGCCTTGATGTAGGCCTGATCATGTTCCCCCTCACCGAGTTCGGTGGCTACGCAGACTTAGCCAATAGCCCAGAATATGGTTTCACCAACCCACTCGCGATTGAGTTTGGTTTTTGGGCCTTCCTGATCTGGGGCTTCTACTTCCTCACCTGTTTTTACTTCTGCATTATCGAGCCCAAAGTTAAATTCTTTGAGTTGGGCCCAGTAAAGCTGATCAACAATGTGGTGATTATCGGAACCTGTGCTTTTACCGCCTACTTGCTGCTCAGCAACCTGCCCTGGTACCTGCCGCAAGTTGGCGATGGTGAAACCATTGTTGGCACCTTCTACCTGATCGTCTTTGCAGTGATCGCCGCTGCGGTCTACTCATCCACTAGCCTGCGCTATGTACGCTTCCTCAGCCTGGCGACTACCTGGATGTTTATTGGCCTGATCGCGGTCATGTGGGTAGGCGCCTTTACCGGTGAGAATGGCAACGTTGGAGACTTTGCTTCCACCTTTGCACTGCTCGGCGGTTACTTCGGCAATATCCACCAGTTCGTGCTGCCGTTAAATGACTACCACGAGTTCTACCTGTTCTGGTGGTTTGCCTGGAGCATTATGATTGGCCAGTTTACCTCCCGCTTTGTGGGCGGCCTGCGCACTTACCAAGTACTGGCGGCGATGCTGATCTTCCCATCTATCCCCATCGCGCTCTGGTTCACCGTGCTCTACTACTACTCCAGCCAAGGCCTGGATACCAGCGGCTTCTACAACCTGGCTATGGTGATTGTGGGTATTACCTTCGTGATCAACTCGCTGGATTCCCTGATTCGCCTGTACACCGATAATCTGGGCATGACCGTTGCGCGCCTGGGCAAGTGGAAGTACTTCGTGCTGAACCTGGCTGCAATGAGCCTGCTCACCCTATTGTTCAAGCTGGACTTCCTGCAAATCCAGTGGATCGGCGCTCTGGTGATCGGCATCTTCTTCTGCTGTCTGGGTTACATCCTGGTGAAGCGCTTTAGAGCGGTAGCAGCTATCGACTCCTCGCCTAAAGAAAATAAAGTCGACTTTAACAAGATCGAACTGGCGAGCTAACTGTTGAAATCCCCCGCCTAGTTTGGCGGGGGCTACAAAATATAAATAAGTGGTAATTGAACAATGAAATCGACGTTGAAACTTTCTGCACTCACTTGTGCTTCCCTACTGGTACTTGCTCAGCAATCCCAAGCGGAGCTGTCTTCTACTGTAAATCTGACCACCGACTACACCTTTAACGGTGTTAGCCAGACCCAGAATGACCCAGCACTGCAGGCTAGCCTGGACTACGGCTTTGATAACGGTTGGTATATTGGTACCTGGGCTTCCAACGTGGACTTTGGCAAAGGTGATGACACTAACCTGGAGTGGGACTTCTACGCAGGTAAGTTCATGCAACTTACCGACAAAGTGAGCCTGGACACCGGAATCGCTTATTACACCTATCACGGTGATAATGATTTCTCTGAAGAGTACGCTTACCCGGAAGCTTATGCCAAGTTTGGCTACAGCTCTGCACTGGGCGATTCCGAAGTCAACGGTTGGTACAGCTGGGATTACTTTGGCCAGGGTGGTGGCCACTACATTATGATGCTGGCCCATACCTTTGAGCTTGCAGAGGGTCACAATATTCGCTTCAGTGCTGACCGCTCCACCAGCGTCAATAAAGATAACTGGACCTGGGAAGGTAAAAAAGCCTACAACCACTACCGTGTAGAGTACATGACCTCCCTGAACGGCTTCGACCTCAATGTTGCAGCAGAAAACACTACTCTCGATTCTGAGAATGCCGACGAACGTATTGTTTTCTCTGTTGCCCGCACCTTTAACTTTTAAGTTAAGAATGCAAGCCGGGGCCTAAAACGGCCCCGGGGTTCCTCGCCAGGCAACTCCTAAGGCAACTCCCCTTCACTTCCCTTGCCGAGCTTCTCAGCAGATTTCATCATCACTTGTTCTTGCGCAGGCGCCCCATTTGAGTTCCGGTGTTCTTCTTTTGGCAGGCCCTCTAAAACGATTTCCTTTTCAGCCAAGGCCGGATGTAAAGCCAAGTCGTGCCGGGCAACTTTGACGATTGAGATACAAAGTAAAAGTGCGATTAGCAGTAAAGGTACACCGGCAATAATACTTGCGGCCTGCAGTGCTTCGAGCCCACCGATAAACAGCAAGGCGATTGGCATTACTGCCAGAGCAAATGCCCAGAAAATTCGATTCCACCGAAGAGGCTCACCATCGACCTCCTTCTGCACAACGGCCGCAAGAATGTGAGAAATGGAGTCAAAAGTAATAACCGTGAAGACCAGTGCGATCAGTGTGTATAGCAACACAACCAACTGGCTTGCCGGGAGCGTATCCAAAATCGCAAAGATCGTGCTATTAGCACCTTGCTGATTCAGCATTTGCACCAAATCCAACTGACCCGAGAAATGCAGGTAAACCCCGTAGTTGCCCAGCACCATAAAGAACAAGAAGCATCCGAGAGTACCAAATAATATTGAACCAAGGATCATTTCCTTGATGGTCCTGCCTCGGGAAATACGCGCAATAAAAAGGCCAATACTCGGCGCAAAAACCAGCCACCAAGCCCAATAGAAAACGGTCCACTCCTGGGGAAAACGGGTGTTGGGAAACTGCTGGAAATGAGAGAAGGATTCAGTCCAAGTGGCCATCTGCAAAAAGTTATGCAGGGCCCTGCCCAGAGAGTCCAGCCCGCTGTTAAGCATAAATAGCGTTGGGCCAACGACAAATACAAAGAATAGCAGTGCAAGGGACAGAAAAATAGTGAAGTTCGAGAGTGCGCCAATTCCCCGTTTCAAACCTGCAAGGGCACTGTAGCCAAACAACAGTGCACATATCACAAGTACGCCAACCTGAACCCCCAGTCCGGTAGGCATGCCAAATATCTTATAAAGCCCCAAAGTAATCAGCGGCGCAGCAATACCAAGTCGCGTAGCGGCACCTCCGAGCATCCCAAACACCAGGGAAATATCTATAGCCTTGCCAATGGGCCCATTTGCTCTCCCCTCTCCCAGCACAGGCGCAAGTGCTTGGCTAAATTTCAGGACTTTACGCTGGCGTACATAATAGAAGTAAGCAATAGGCACCGCAGGGATCAAATAAATGGACCAGGCTAATGGCCCCCAGTGAAAAATTCCGTAAGAAACGGCCCAACGGGCGGCTTCGACTGAGCTCGCTTGAACTTGGAACGGCGGCTGTTGGTAGTAGTAGATCCATTCAACCATCGACCAATATAAAATCGAAGCGCCAATGCCAGAAGAAAACAGCATGGCAGCCCAGGACACAGTTGAGAACTCTGGAGCTTCCTTTTGGCCTCCCAGTTTTATCCGGCCGATATCGCTAAATGCGACATATAGCACAAACAGCATCGCCCCTATGCCAAGTAGAAGATAAAAAACACCTAACTTTTCTGTTACCAGGTCTTTCACTGCCAAGAGCCACATAGAGCCAGCCTCGGGATATAAGATCAGAGGCAGTGTTGTCACTAGCAATATTGCCAGAGCGCCCAAAAAGGTGGGCCAGTCTATTAGATCTTCCGATCCCCTATTCAATAAATCTCTCCGTATTAATTGATATTGGTGGTCAAAAGAAAAATAACATACACCAGTATCACTATTATGACTTGAGCCTTTTATAAACCCCCTACGCAACACTACCGAACATTAATACGCCAATCTTTTAGGAAGACAATGTGATGCCAAAAAGTATACTGATATGACATTCATATGGCGAAATTCACTACTAACTTTCCTTACCAAACACAGATCGGCACATATTCAAACAGCTTTGAAAGTTAAAAATTTCAAAATAAAAGAGAAGGATCGATATGTATAAATTGGCGATCACCATTCTATTTGGCTTAGCTCTGTGGGCGTGTACAAAAAGTCCTTTAAGCGATATTGATATCTATGACTTCAGGCCTGAATCCGAAATAGGTGTTTATGATGTCTCCCAAAAGGATTGTGAGCTAATGGGATATAGGCAAGTTATCAGAAGTGATTCTCCTATCGGCTGTGGACGTCTAAAGAGAGTAGTTTTTAATTTCTATCCACTCTTACCTAACCCGACAGAAAAAAGTAATGCAACCAGTAGTAATAAAGGTGCCACAAGTATCAATCAAACAAGTACTATTAAGACCCCTGAAAAAGGGGCAATTATTGTACTTGATGTCGTTGCCGCTGAAGTATTGGATCTTTTTACAGAGCTATACCAATTGCATTTTCCGATAGAATCAGCAATACCAATTGAGTATTTCACGAAGAAAGAGCGTCTTGCAGATGATATGAATAACACGCTCGCCTTTGATTCCCGGCCCATCACCGGCGGAAATAAGTGGTCTGAGCATGCTTATGGTGTTGCCATTGATATCAACCCCCTACAGAATCCCTATCTACATATAGATAAACACTCAAAAGCAGTGGTAATCCCGAAGGATGCAGCAGAGGGTTATTTAAACCGAGCAAAATACCGGGCAGGAAAGCCGATACGCAAAGGAATGTCTGAAGATATAACTACAGTTTTTGCCAAGCATGGCTTTGCTGTCTGGGGAGGAGATTGGAATGCTCCGATTGATTATATGCACTTCCAGGTTGGTACCCGCCAGTTTATTAACCGGCTCGTTTCTTTACCGGTAAAGGAAGCAAAGCTGCTATTCAACCAGTATGTGAGCCTGCTTAATCAGTGTTTCAAAGAGAACACGCTTATCAATAACCCCACTCACCTCAGAAAATACTGTGTAGATCGGGTGACGCCTGCATTTGGTTCTCAATAATGTAACTGTGGTAAATAGCGGCTAAATTGGCGCCATATTTTTAGTAGCATATCTAAGACGTCATCTTAGAGGTACGAATCGCAAAATATCACGCCTTTATAATACAAGCTAGAAGATCCAGGCAGCGTTGTATCAAATGGCAATTTTAGCTCCCATATAAGTACCCTATTTGGGATACCACTACACTCATTTAAATAGCCAAACTTCATTAAGAGTACAGAATGAAGATTTTCGATGAGGTTGAATCGGAAGTGCAAAGCTATGCACGATCCTTCCCAAAGGTGTTCTGTCGCGCAAAAGGTGAATTATTGTGGGACCTGGATGGAAACCAGTATTTAGATTTTCTGGCTGGAGCAGGTGCACTCAATTATGGGCACAATAACGCACTATTCAAAGGGGCTCTATTGGATTACATCCGGGCCGACGGTATTACACACGGTCTGGATCTACACACCAAGGCCAAGGGAGAGTTTCTCCAAACCTTTAGTGACAATATCCTTGCCCCCAGGGGCATGGAATACATCATCCAATTTACAGGACCTACAGGTACTAATGCAGTAGAAGCCGCCATGAAGGTTGCCCGCAAGGTCACTGGACGGCAAGCCATTATTGCCTTTACCAATGGTTTTCATGGTGTAAGTCTTGGTTCCCTCACAGCAACGGGAAACTCCTATCACAGAGATGCGGCAGGTATTCTACTAAGTGGTACCCATCGAATGCCTTATGACGGCTACTTGGGGAACGGCATTGACACAACGGAGTACCTGGATAAGGCACTATCGGACTCCAGTAGTGGTATCGGCTCACCAGCTGCCGTTATTGTGGAAACAATTCAAGGTGAAGGCGGTATTAATAGTGCCAGTATCGGATGGTTAAGAAATCTACAGAGTGTTTGCAGAAAACATGAATTGCTTTTGATAGTTGACGATATCCAGGCTGGCTGTGGACGAACAGGCGATTTCTTCAGTTTCGAAGAGGCGGGAATTGAGCCCGATATTATCACTCTTTCCAAGTCGCTTGGAGGTTATGGATTACCGATCGCACTAGTCTTAATGAAACCCAAGCTGGATCAATGGAAGCCAGGGGAACACAATGGTACCTTCCGCGGTAACAGCCTGGCATTTGTAACCGCAAAAGCGGCAATTGACCACTACTGGTCAGACCCTAGCTTCTCTGAAGATATAAAGCGAAAAGGCAGCTATATCTCCTCACGTCTTAACAGCATTATTAATCAATACGGCGAGGGCCTACTGAAAAGTAAAGGCCGTGGTATGTTTCAAGGCATCGACTGCGTAACAGGCTATCTGGCCAAAAGGGTATCCGAGTATGCGTTTGAACATCAGCTGATTATTGAGACCAGTGGCGCCGATGACCAGGTTCTTAAACTGCTTTGCCCCCTAACTACCAGTGATCAAAACCTTCAAGGCGGTATCGATATTATTGAAAAAGCACTTCAGGAAGTCTTTGCCAGGGAAGAAAATATACTGCAGACAATGACCAACATTGACACCTGCCGAATATAATTTATCCAGCGGACCAAGAATAGAAAACACCTAGAGCCTATAACATACATGGATGTATATATTTATGTTGAATGAGAAACAGATAAATTTAAGTAATATTCTCACTGAAGAGAATGACTATTCCAACTCCCCTTTTCTTAAAGTAAAGGAGAGAGATCTTAGCCTGCCAATAATAACTGCAGAAGCTGAAAGGTTAGGATGCACTTTCAAGTTTCATGAAAAATCTATTTACGAGATCATCAATGGGGACCTGCGAGTCCCATTCTTGAGCAACTCCCCATCAAGCTCCTGTGTTCATAGCTACTGTGCAAGAATCAAGAACATTGCAAAGAAGATGTTAACTGAGAATGGAGTGCCGGTTCCGGAGGGGAATGTTTTCAAGGATATTAAGAGCGCTCTTGCCTATTTCAAGAACTTTAATGGCAAGGTTGCCATCAAACCAAACAATGCTTCCATGGCCAGAGGTGTTACCACCGGTATTTGCACCGAAGAAGAATTCATTAGCGGCTGGGAATTTGCAGCAAAGTACAGTAAGGAAATTATTGTTGAGAAAAGCATTGACGGATATGATTTAAGGGTCTGGGTAATTGGAGGCAAAGCCGTAACAGCATTTGTTAGAATTCCTGCAAATGTAGTTGGCGACGGAATAAGCAGTATCAGGCATTTGATAGAAAAGAAAAATGAACGCAGAAAGCTCAATCCTAATCTGATTCATGACCCGATCAATCGGTTTGACTTGATCGATAGGAAGGGCCTCACTTTAGATTATGTCCCCGAGCATAATGAGCGAGTATGGCTTACAAGCGTAGCAACAGTTGGGGGGGAAATAGTCAATTTTATTGACCACGTAGATAAGGCAACACTTGAAATTGCAGAGAGGGCAGCCGCTACTTTTCCTGGAATTATACAGGCAGGCGTTGACTTGATTGTGGATACAGAAAAGGAAAATGCCAGGGCCGTTGTCCTTGAGGTTAACTCCAATCCAGATATATCTTCCCCTACATTTCCGGGATACGGCGATCAGATTAACACCCCTAAAGCACTACTTGAATATGTTTTAAAACACCCATCTGCGGCCACTGGAAACAAAAAGGCTAGCTACAATCCAGCCCCTCAATACTCTTACACCATAAGTGATAATGCATCACTTAGAGAGCTTGGAAACTCAATAAAATTTATCAAACAGGCTGCCCTAAGGAAAGGAATCAAAACTGAGGATGTAGATGACAATGTGTTTATTGCCAAAAATAAAAAACAATCGCACCTATTTCTTGGCTGCATGCCAGAAAGCACATCTTTAGTATCGCGAATAATATGCAATGATAAAAGTTTTCTCTCAAGCTTCCTGAAGTACAAAAAAATACCTTACTTCAGTAAAAATGATGTAGGTGAAAAACTAAAGATATACAGGCTGGTACTAATAGATGGTGCGGTAGTGTCCGTACTTCATAGCATTCATGAAGGATACAAGCTAAATACAGAGCTTGGAGTAAACCATAGATGGCAGGAAGTAACCAGGGAGATACATTGCAAATTCACGGAGATTGCGAGTCATGTTATATCAGAGTTGTTCCACCCCTACCTTTCCGGGGTAACTATTATTGCCGAAGATATATCTGCATCTCCTAAAGACCAGGAATGGGCAATTAGAGATGTCACATACAAGCCCTTTCTGGCTTGGCATCACCATCCAGATATTGGTATTGGTCGAGATGTAGCTGGCGCTTTACTGGACTCTTTATTTGAAAGTGAAGATCAAACTATAACCATTCAAAAATCTATACATATCCAACTAGGTAAAGAGGTATCTTTTAAAGATCTTGCTGAAAAAATACAAAAAAGTGCGGCAAGATTTGGCATTTCAGGGTGGGCGAAAAACACCCAAAATGAAACCTTGGAAATGCTTTTAGAGGGGGCGCCCAGAGCTCTTAATGACTTTCTTACCACCTGCCAAGACCTCATGAGAGCAAACTATGGAGATATAATTCGAATTGAAGAATATAGTAAAATTCAACATTCAAGCTTTGTGGTGGTTAGCTAATGGCAACTCCTTGATTTTTTAAGAGTGATCTAGAAGGCACCTCTAGAAAAAAGTGCCTTAGAGCGCTCACCAGGGCATTTCCTGTTCTTATAGCCTGGACGGATGGCTTCCAGGGTCACCTTCAATATGGGGCTTATCGTCATGTGATATCCCATGGGTGCCATGACTGGGTATCTCCCAGTCCCCTTCCTTAGTCCAGGGGTCTTCCTTCGGGAAGTCTTCGATATAAATTTCCTTTTCCTCATAATCAGGCTGGTAGCGCAAATCATAATCAGCAGCTTTAACGATCGATATGCAAAGCAGGAGGGCAACAATAAGCAATGGGACTCCACCAATAACGCTGGCAGTCTGCAGAGTGTCTAATCCACCGAGAAACATCAAAGTCACCGGCATCACAGACAAAGCAAAAGCCCAAAATAGGCGATTCCATCGCGCTGGTTCCTCATCTACTTCCTTCTGCACCACAGCAGCGAGAATATAAGAGATGGAGTCAAAGGTAGTTGCTGTAAAGATAAGCGCGAGTATGGTGTAAACCAGGATGACCAGCTTACTGGCGGGAAGTGTTTTAAGCGTAGCAAAGATAGCCTCTGTAGCCCCCTGCTCATTTAATATCTGTACAACATCCAATTCACCGGAAAATTGAAGATAAACTCCGTAGTTACCCAACACCATAAAGAACAGAAAGCAACCCAGGGTACCAAAGAAGATAGAACCGACTACCATCGTCTTGATAGTCCTGCCGCGAGAAATGCGAGCAATAAATAAACCAACACTGGGTGCAAAAACCAACCACCAGGCCCAGTAAAAGATGGTCCAGTCTTGCGGGAAGTGTGTATCCGGGAACTGCTCAAACCTGGCAAATGGCTCAGTCCAGGATGCCATATGGAAGATGTTGTCCAGCACACGGCCCAAGGCATCTAACCCGGTATTTAGCATAAACAGGGTTGGACCAACAAGAAAAACAAATACCAGCAGAGAGATCGAAAGCCACATGTTCACATTGGAAAGCGCCCGAATACCCTTCTTCAGGCCTACAAATGCGCTATAGCCAAAGATCAGCGTACAGATCATTAGTACGGTTACCTGGGTACCCAGCCCGGTTGGCACACCTAGCAATTCATGAGCGCCTTGGGTAATCAAAGGAGCGGCAATCCCTAAGGTAGTGGCACCACCTCCAAGCATGCCAAACACAAACAAGACGTCAATCAGCTTGCCAATACCCCCTTGTGCCCGCTGTTCCCCCAAAACCGGCATCAGTGCTTCACTGATCTTCAATACACTGTGATTGCGTACATAGTAGAAATAGGCAATAGGTAGTGCCGGTATCAAATAAATAGACCACGCCAAGGGCCCCCAATGAAATATGCCGTAAGCGACCGCCCAGCGTGCAGCCTCAGGCGTTCCCCCTTCAACCTGAAAGGGCGGAGACTGGTAGTAGTAGATCCACTCGACCATGGACCAATAGAGGATTGAGGCCCCAATGCCCGCGCAAAAAAGCATGGAAGCCCAGGATAGTGTTGAAAATTCAGGGTTCTCTTCAGGGCTACCCAGTTTGATCTGACCTATATCGCTAAATACGATGTAGACCATAAACAGAATCGCCCCAACTCCCAGCAGCAAATAAAAGACCCCTAATTTGTCAGTAACAAAATTCTTAGCCACCAGTACCCAGGCTGCACCGACCTCAGGGTAAAGCACCAAAGGCACAGTCACCGTTATCAGCAGCGCCAGCGCTCCAAAGAAAGTGGGCTTATCAATAATCTCTCTAAAGTTACTGGACAACACTTGCCTCCTGTTTGCCATAAAAAACTGCGGCAAAATAAAAGCAAGTGAGACTGTATATAAAGAACTGAAAATAAGGCGATGTTATTGAGCTAGAACTTATATAGAAGAAGGAATCAGAATGAATTGCTTTTTAGTTTTGCTTTTATGTTGGTGGATTTTATCAACATCTCACTGAAGTTCAATGCAGACTCCACTTTCTCCTCGTATATATAATCTGGACCACGAGAGCCAACGCCTGTTTTCAGCCCGCTTCTCTCATAACCTCAACGACTTAATCGTTGCCACAAGACTTTCACTTCTGAATCTTCAGGGAGTTCTCCAGCTGGGTGAACTGCCCTTGTATCATCGCCTTTTCCTGCAGCAGGATACGATTTTCATCCGCCAGCTGCTCTATGCGGTCCTTGGATAAAGTCAAATCTATTTCGAGCTTTTCCATGGACTGATATTGTAACTGTGCCTCTTTGGCGAGAGCTGAGTAGTCACTTTGCAGTTGGGCTAACTGGTTCTGTAAGCTGGTTATCTCCGTAGCTCTAGCTATATCCAGCTTGCCCTGATCTTCAGCCTGCCTTCTAAGCACTTCCACTTCCGCTTGAGATGCTCCAATCTGTTCACATAGATCATGCTTTTCTCGATTAACTTCTGCCACCAGTGCCTGCCCGTGTTTATTCAGCAGCTCCTGCTCACTTAACTTGCGCTCGGTCAGTGCCAACTGCTCAGTAAGTATGGCGACTTGACCTTTCAACTGCTCATTTGCGGAGCGGAACTGATCCCTTTCATGCTGACGATCGCTGGCAGTTCGTTGCTGGAAATGCTCGAAGTGCTCACGAATATCACGGTTCTCGAGCCTCATTTCCTCAATGGACTCTTTCTGCTCCTGAATGCGGCCCAAAGCCTCTTCACGTTGAAATTCGCTCTTCTCAACCGCTTTCTGCGTATCATCCAGAGCCCGCTTTAGCTGGCGCTTTTCGGTTTCCGCAATCGCCAGCTTCCGCTCCAGCTCACAAACACTGGCCGCCTGCTTGGAGTTTTTCTCCTGAACCTCGCTGAGTTGGGCGGCTATTGATTCTTCCTGGGCACTAAATTCCTGCTGAACCTCTTCAACTCTTTGGTCCGCCTGCCCCTGGATGCGCTGGTGTAACCCTTTGAGAGCCTCCACCAGGTCCCTAGGGAGGCCGCTAACATCTGTGTCATTGGCAATCTCGCTACGCCAACGCTTTAACAGTGGCGCGATAGTGCTTTTGCTGCCAGTTCCCAGGTGAGATCGCACCCGATCTACCGTTGGCTCTTCCCCCAGGGCCTTTACCGCTTTCGCAGCCTCAACAATATCGAAATAAGTAACCCCTGCACGTGCCATTAGCCTTTCCTTAGATTATTTCGTTACAAATTACGTAATACGTAATATTACATAATAATTTACAATTAACCAATTCTTGAATTTACCTTTATAACCTTCGATAATGATTCTTATCGAAGGTTATATTCATAAGAAAGCCCGTATTTCCCGTACCACCAGTACAAACAATACTTCCTAAGGTGTCTTGAAAATCATGGGAATCCAGCCCTCCCCGCCCGGGATACCCCCGCTAAAAACCAGCTCTCTTAGTACAACTGGACAGGCTGACGCTCTGCTATCAGAGGAGGACATCCAGAAATACCTGCGCGCGGCCACCTCTGACAGCACGCGCAAGGCTTACCGCTCAGCCATCCGCCAGTTCGAACGCTGGGGTGGCAGGCTGCCTACCGATGGCCACTCACTAGTGAGCTATCTGATGAGCCGGGCAGACAAGTTGAACCCTCGCACATTGGATCTGCACCTTACCGCCATTGGCCAATGGCATCTGTATCAGGGAATTCCAAATCCAGTCACCGAACCCTTGGTACAAAAGACTATGCGCGGCATTCGCCGCACGCATGGCAAGCCCAAACAAAAAGCCAAGGCTTTGAGCCTCCAACACATTGCCACTATGGCTAATCAGTTGCGCTCGCAACCGGATTCAAATAAGAAGGCAAGGGATCTCGCTCTGATTCTAATTGGCTTCTTTGGGGCATTTCGGCGTAGCGAGCTGGTAGCGATCCAGGTGGAAGACCTGGTCTGGGAAGAGGAAGGCCTGATTGTGCGTCTACCTAAATCCAAAACAGATCAAAACGGTCAAGGAATTATGCGTGCCCTCCCCTTCGGTAAACCAGAATCCTGCCCAGCTCAAGCCCTCAAAACCTGGCTAAAAGTAAGTGGTATTGTTCGTGGGCCGGTATTCAGAGCGGTTAACCGCTGGGATACAGTTCAGGACCGGCAATTAAATCCCACTGCCATCAATGACCTACTGAAGAAGCTTGGGGCAGATTGTGGATTTGACTTCATCAATGAACTCAGCAGCCATAGCTTCCGCCGCGGACTGTCTACATCTGCAGCCCGGGAAAAGGTTGGTTTTGAGCTGATCAAAAAGCAAGGTGGCTGGAAAAGTGATGCCACAGTTTGGGAGTACATTGAGGAAGGGCAACAATTCACCGAAAACGCCTCAGCAATTCTTATGAAGAAGATGGCAGAATTACTTTAGCTGCTATGGGAGCCCGGAATCTGCCTCAGGCTCCCGAAAAAAAGCCTGCTAAATCTGTAAGCTTGAGTTGAATCGCCCTATGGGAGCACTAATACCTACCCTGCCGATCCACTTTCCATCTATCTCAGGCTGTCTACACTGACAAGCTCATAAAATCAGCCACGCTCACCAATAAACACCTGGGACCAACTAAACTCTCCGGGCAGCAACGGGCAATATCTACTAACTAACCCTAATTACCACAGCACTCTTGTACCCAGGCGCCAAAATAGTTCTTTTTGAGCCGTAAATTGGCCCGGGTCAGGACTCACCAGCTTTTCCTGGAGACACCAACCATGGCTAAACACACCTGCGTCGTTGTAGGCGTCGGGCCTGGAAATGGGGCCGCCTTTGCCAAGAAGTTTAATCACGAAGGCTACCAGGTGGCGCTTCTTGCCCGAAATAAAAGTTACCTAGATAAATTGCAGGCTGAGCTGCGCCAGGCAAAGAGTTACATCTGTGACGTTACCAAACCTGATCAAATTGCCGATGTATTCAGCCGTATCCAAGCTGAAATGGCCCCAATCGAAACATTGATCTACAACGCTGGCTCTGGCCACTCCTGCACCATTGAAAATCTCGATATCTATGAATATGAATCGGATTGGAAGATAAATTGCCGGGGCTGCGCTCTATTCGGCCAACTGGTGACTACTGAGATGATCCAGCATGGCAAAGGAAACATCATTATTGTGGGGGCAACCGCCTCCCTCCGCGGCGGAGCGAACTTTGCTTCTTTTGCATCAGCAAAGGCTGCGCAGCGCAGTCTTGCCCAATCGATGGCCAGGCATCTTTGGCCCAAAGGGGTACATGTAGCCTACCTGATCATTGATGGGCCGGTAAGTAAAAGTCGCACACTAGATGGAAGCACAAGAGATAATCAAACATTTTTGCAGCCACCAGATATCGCCGACACGGCCTTTTTCCTGACAACCCAGGCCAAATCCGCCTGGACTTTCGAGGTGGATCTTAGGCCCCATGTGGAGAAATGGTAACAACTATCAGCTAAGTTAAAACTGCTCATTCTGATTTGCCGGGAACCAGATTTTGCAAGGAGGCCAATAATGACCCTTAACAAGAAACAAATTGAAGAGTGTGAATCCAGCCGTTGGGACTTTTCTGACCTGAAAGCTGTATTTCTTAACTGCACTCTGAAGCCTACGCCGGAACTATCCCATACGGATGGACTGGTTACTATCTCCCGAGAAATCATGCAAAGAAACGGTATATCGGTACAGGTACTGAGACCAGTTGACCACGATATTGCCTTCGGCGTTTACCCAGATATGACTAAACACGGCTGGGAGAACGATGACTGGCCACAGATATTTCAACAAGTGATTGAGGCCAATATCCTGGTTATAACAACACCTATTTGGCTGGGGGAAAAATCATCCGTATGCACCCAGGTTATAGAAAGGCTTTATGCCAATTCATCTGATCTGAATGACCAGGGACAATACGCCTATTATGGGCGAGTCGGGGGCTGCCTTATTACTGGCAATGAAGACGGAGCCAAACACTGTTCGATGAATATCCTCTACTCCTTGCAACATCTTGGCTATGTTATCCCACCCCAAGCAGATGCGGCCTGGGTTGGTGAAGCAGGCCCTGGCCCCTCATATCTGGACCCAGGTTCTGGCGGCCCGCAAAATGACTTCACCAACCGCAACACCACCTTTATGACATGGAATTTGATGCACCTTGCGAGAATAATAAAAGATGCCGGTGGTATCCCCGCCCATGGAAATCAGCGCTCGGCATGGGATGCAGGCTGCAAGCCCGATTTTCCCAACCCCGATTATCGATAGGGACGCCCTCCCCCGTTGATCAATCTGTGTCCATCGATTGGCGGGGAAGTGTAAATAAATCGAAGCATGATGTATCAATGCCTTACCTTGGCTCTAAGTCAGAAAGTAATAGCCTTTTGCTGAGGATATATCTAACCATTTCGTATCTCTATTGATCGGCACTATTGAAAGTTGCCCTCAGAACTTGCCACATAGAAACCAGATAGCGGTACTGCCAGTCTTATGACCAAGAAACCCAATGTGTCTGCTTCATGTCATAGGTAGTTTCACGCGCAAAAGCCAGTGGTCAATTTGCGCATTATCCATTTCGCGCTGGAGCATTCATTCTCGAAACTTAATACCATCATACTAAATATCTAACGCTCATCGCCTTAGCCTCAGCCAAATCACTCTTTCAGGAGCTCATCACTGCCCATAGAAAACTCAATCGGACACGACTCACTGACTGATAAAAAGGCACTCACAAGCAGGTGCTATTTGAAAAAACAATAGTGTAAAGCCCCAATAAAAATAACAGTTACTTTCTTTGAATTAAGGTTCATAACCATGATGGCCTATTAGCCTTTATAGCAACTTAAAAATAGAAACGAACTAAGCTATAAGAAACAAACGCAGAAAATCGATCAATATGAACATGCAAACAGGGATATAGAAGGCAAACTTATTTATGAGCCATTCTACAACACATCCAATATACAATGGCGCTTATGCCATAATTGATCAATTAGATGCAAACAAAGTAGATTGTATTTTTGCCTCGCCCATCGCCATTATGGCGCCAGTGTGGGAAGTATTCGCTGCTAGAGAAAATAAAATAAACATACGCTATTTTCGTTGTCGTCATGAACTATTGGCTGTCAGCCTTGCCTATGGATACTTTAAGGTTAAGGGAAAGCCGCAGGCTGTTTTTCTCCCTTCCAGTCTGGGAGTATTAAACGGCTCTATGGCACTAAGGTCCTCATTACAAGAACGAATCCCGATGCTCGTTATATCACCTGATTCATTAACCTACGGTGAGGATGCTACAACCGATCCAGGTCCGGAATGGCCCTCTTTACTTGTTGATTTTGCAGGCCCAGCAATAGAGGGAGAAAGAGTCGTCAAATGGTCAAAAAAAGCAATAACTTCTTCTGATCTAGTACAAGAGCTTAATCGGGCCCAATTTATTGCAAATGCTGTCCCGCGAGGGCCCGTTTTACTTGAAGTATCTTTCGATATATTACTACATGAAGCACCCAAGTCTCTGCCTCCCATTCTGGCTTCAAGTCCGGTAGTGGCTACAAAAAGCCAAATAGAAGAAATAACAAATCTGTTAGCAAGTGCATCATTACCTATTATTATCACAGAATATGGTGGACGAACAAAAGCTGAAAAAGAACAACTAATCCATATCGCTGAAACTCTTGCAGCTCCTGTTTTCGAGTTCATGATGCCTGCGTATCATAACTTCCCCAGGTCTCACCCGCTGTATGGGTTTGAAATTACAAGTGAAATCCTCAATAAAACTGACGTCATTCTGCTCATTGGCTGTAATGCCCCCTGGCATCCTCCCCACCGGGCATTAATGCCTGATTGCACTGTCATTCATCTTGAAGAAGATCCATTAAGGCCTCGTGCGCCCTATTGGGGTTACAAAACAACCCATACTATTGCAGGTGACCGCTTTCTCAATATGAAGCAAATATCAGCCTCACTGGAAGACAAAAAAATTGATAACAAAAAGCGTGCTAATGATTGGTCACGTTATTCAAACTCAATACGGGAAAAAAACCGTAAAGATGCACAAGAAGTGTTACAAGCAACGAAACAAGGTATTCCGGCTTCAGAATTATTCCGAGTTTTACATGATACTTTACCCGAAAACTGCGCATGCATCGATGAGATTGTTGCCCAGGTTCCTCAGATGCTGAATCATTTGTACAGTGCTAAATTATTTCAACAATTTAGAGGCTGGTGTGGTGCATTAGGAACCGGACTGGGCACAGCATTAGGGGTAAAACTTGCGAGCCCCGACAGGCTCGTCGTTTGTATTATTGGTGATGGCGCCTGGCACTATAATCCTATTCCCGCTGCGCTGGGATTCTCTCAGGAATATGGATTACCGCTTTTCATCGTCTTATGTAACAACAACCAGTACTTATCGCAAACTTGGAATATACAAAAGTACTTCCCAAATGGTGCAGCAGTTAAAAATAATCATTTTGTTGGCAATCTTATACAGCCTGAACCTGATTATTGTAAAACGGTCGAATCTTACGGAGGGCAAGGCCTGCGAGTAAAAGAGATAAGCGAGTTAAAAAAAGCTATCAACAAAGGATTGCAAAGTATTCAGACCGGGAAAACATTTTTGCTCGATGTTAAAGTTGTGCCATAAACTAGAGAACCTGTATCAACTCAGACCTGGACATGTGTCTAATTCATCTAATAATGTTAACCAACGGATGAGATGTTTCGATAACTCTCCCCGACTCTAGCTATCGATAGAGATATCCTATACTTGGTCTTTTTTGGGTGTCTATAGCCTAAAAATATGGGTATTTGGCCAATCCTATCCACACTTTTAGCAAGCTATTTACAAGATTCACAACCAAGGATAGATTGCCCGCCTTCGTGATTTTTACCAGTCCCCACCACTATGACTTTGTATGCCCGCCTTCATCGAGAAGTCGAGCGTTGATATGGTGGCTTACCCATCTCCGTGAGGTCCCTTTTCCGAATGAAACCAGAGTTCTTGGAACACATCCTGGATAGCAAACTATTTGTCACTGTATGCCTAGTTACAGCCATTATGCTGTTGCGCGGCTTGCTTACGCTAGCCATTGCCCGAAGTAGCTGGCAGAAAGCTGATAAACGTCGCCGCATCAATACTGTACATAATATCGGCAACTTATTGCTGGTAGTCGGTTTAATGGTGATTTGGGTAAGTGAACTTCGGGATTTTGCCCTGTCTATTGCCGCTTTCTCTGTGGCAATTGTTCTGGCACTTCGTGAGGCTGTACAGTGCTTGGTTGGCGGTCTATATCAAGCCAATATGCGCTCTTTCACCGTTGGGGACTGGATTAAAGTTGGCGACCAGTTTGGTGAGGTCACCGACAGTGATTGGTTAAGCACCACACTTTTGGAAATCGACCCTCACGGACTTGGCAATGGTTATACTGGAACCACCCTTTACATTCCCAATAATGCGTTCTTCACCCAACCGGTAAAGAACCTGAACTTCATGCGTCGCTATATCGAGCACACTTTCTCAATAACTCGCGAACGCAGTGAAATAAACCCTTTTGAGGCCAAGAAGTTTATTGCAGAACGCTTGAAGGAACACTGCGATTCATTCCGGGAAGTTGCCGAGCGCTACTGCAAGCTGATTGAGAGTCGTATGGGCGTGGAGCTATCTGGCCCTGATGCGAAAGTGAGTGTTACAACCAATGATCTTGGTCATGATGTGATCACCGCTACAATATTTTGCCCTCGTGAAGAGGCAACAAATATCGAACAGCTAGTGACCGAAGATTTTTATAATTTCTGGTTTGAGAAAACAAAAAATTTGAAGGCTGGAAACTAACAGCGGCATTCTATCTCAAGCGCTGGTGGATAGCTTTTCCCAGTGCTTGGGTTGCTCCCACCTACGTCCTAATGATCAGCAAAAATTTCTGTTAGCCATTCAATAAAAGTCCTGACTCTAGGCGACAGGAAACGATTCTGAGTAAAAACTACAGAAACCGGTTCACTTGGTGGGCGAATGTTAGGTAACACTTCTATTAGATTGCCCTCAGTTAGATCCTTTTCAACATGAAACCTGGGGAACTGGGCCAGGCCAATCCCTAATTTAACGGCATCCCGATAACTCTCCGTACCCGTTACCGTGATAGGCGCTATAGCTTCCATGGTTTCAACCTTGTCCCCGACGCAAAATGATAGCGGCGTAGACTTCCCCGTTGTTATCGAGCGGAGGGCCACTGCCCGGTGATGGCTCAAGTCACGTAGGGATTTCGGGGTGCCGTAGCGCTCAAGATAACCCGGTGAAGCACAGGTGAGTCTGTCCAGCATTGTCAGACGCCTCGCGATCAACTCACTATCGGCTAAATGACCATATCTGATCGCACAGTCCACTCCTTCCTGGACCAAATCAACCCAGCGATCCCCTTCGCTCATCACCAAAGTAATATCGGGGTAACGTTCAAAAAATTGCGGAAGCTTAGGCATAACGAAGTGGCGAGCAATTGTTCCCTGTACATCGACACGAACCTCCCCTTTCGGCAACGAGCCCTTAAATGCACCTTCCGCTTCTTCTACATCCGAAAGTATCGATAGACATCGCTGGTAATACAGCTCCCCATCCAGCGTTGCTTTTACCTTGCGTGTAGATCTCTGTAACAACCTCACACCAAGCTGCTTTTCAAGCTTATTGATCACTTGTGTAGAGGTAGATCGGGGAATGTCCAAGTCGCTAGAGGCCGCGGTAAAGCTGCCACGCTCAACGATTCGAACATAGAGTCGCATTGCATCCAGCTTATCCATATTAAGCCCATTGTTTATCTAGTTAGAACAATAGGTTCCATTTTAGCTAGATTATCTACTCAAACCACGAGCTTATTCTCTTCGGGAACATTACTCATAGAGTCACAGCTGTGACTCCAATCAGCTTGGAGGTCATTTTGGAAAAAGTTGCACTAGTCACCGGCGCTTCCAGAGGCATAGGTGCGGCTATTGCCACCCGACTGGCAAAGGACAACTTCACAATCTTGGTTAACTTCGTTGGCAGCTTCAATGCCGCTGAAAAGCTGGTCAATCAGATTGAAGCGGCCGGAGGAAAGGCCGTCACTGTTCAGGCAGACGTCAGTGATTCCAACGCAGTTACTAGATTATTTGAATCTGTGGAAGCCACCTTTGGTGGTATTGATGCTGTTATCAATAGTGCTGGCATCATGAAGTTAGCGACTTTAGCCGAAAGTAAAGAAGAAGTCTTCGACACCATGGTTGCAGTCAACCTTAAAGGTACATTCAACACAATGCGGGAGGCCAGTAAACGCCTTAGACAAGGTGGGCGAATTATCAACTTGTCCTCAAGCGTTGTAGGCCTATATATGCCCACCTACAGTATCTACGCAGCAACCAAAGCAGCCATTGAGGCGATGACACAGGTAATGTCCAAAGAGATGCGAGGACGAAATATTACCGTTAATGCTGTTGCCCCGGGACCAACAGCAACCGAACTTTTCCTGGATGGCAAAACTGATGAGATGGTGAACAGCCTCGCCAACTTGTCTCCACTGGAGCGACTGGGAAGCCCGGAAGATATTGCAAACACGGTCGCCTTTTTGGCCGGGGAGCAAGGGGGATGGATCAATGGGCAGGTGATTCGGGTTAATGGTGGGATTATATAAATCCACCCCTAAGCCCGGCTCATTACTCGCAGCAGTTTAAGAAACTTTAGCTGCTGCTATTGGTTATTTTTCTGACTTGGAAAGAAAGCCGATGTCCTCACTAATCCAGGCGTTAAACCTAAAGCACAGCAGAGATACCTTTATTGCTGCAACTATTGCCAGTGCCGCCGCCTTTACCTGCCTTGCAACAAATTTACCTCCGTGGGCAATGTTTGTCGGCTGGGTTGTCTTTTTCACCAGGCCCACCTCTATATCGAACACATTAACCAGTAGTATTTGTGTCACTTTGGGAATTTTACTCGGCGTAATTGCTTCTGTAATAAACAGTGTGTTACTGCCTGTAATGGGTAAGGCTGCCTTCGCTGCGACAGTATTTATTGTAGCTTTTATCGTGGTTTTCCTCAGAGGAAAGCCCATTATCGGCAATATTGCCGCTTGGTTTCTGGGGTTAATTACCTTTTTTGCTGCACATGCCGAGACCACTTATATAGGAATAGCCTCACTGATCGCCCCTGTTCTCCTGGGAATATCCTCAGGCCATTTATGTACCTATACACAATCCCTACCAGGAAAAAATAAAGCGGATTAATCTGCTTCCAATTCTCTTAGGCGCAGGCGAATAATTTCAGCCAGCCTTCTTGCTCCTGGGCCTGTAGTCTCGCGATCGGCAAATATCAGGTACATAGACACCTGCCTTTCATTGCCACCGCGTAAGGGCAGTGGCTTCAAGGTGCCCTCTTCCAGTTCCTGTCTAATTTTCTCCTCCGGCAGCCAAGCAAAACCATAGCCACGGCAGGCCGCGCCAATGGAGGTGGCCATATTGCTGACAGTCCAGCGTTGGGCCACATCTACCGTATGGGTCCGACTGGTTCTCTGTGAGCCTGTATCCCGCACCACCAGGTGGCGATGATTGCGTAAGTCTCGCAAGGTCAGCTCTCGCCCCAATTGGTGTAAAGGATGATCCGGGTGGGCAACGGGAATGATTCGTACCGGGCTGTAGAGCAGCTCACCATTGAAGCCTTTGGGAATATGTGGGCTGATAGCGAAGTCGATCTTGCCCTGCTGCAGTGCTTCAGGCCCACCGCCGATAACGGTTTCATAAACTTCAATACGGGTCTGCGGGCTTTCCTCGCCAAACTGGTCAAGGCACTCCAATAATAACCAAGTGGGAAAAAAGACCTCTATGCCGATAGCAATTTCTGACTCCCAGCCAGCAGAAGCCTTACAGGCTGCAGCCTCTAAAGATGCGGCATCCTCCAGCAGCTGCCGTGCATGGCGGTACAGCATATCGCCCGCTTTTGTCAGCACTGCTTTGCGGCCACTGATAGTGAATGCGGCCACACCCAGCACAGACTCCAGTTTTTGCACCGCATAGCTTACGGAGGACTGGCTCTTATGCAGGCGTTCCGCCGCCTGGGCGTATCCTCCGCCCTCAACAACCGCTACCAAACACCGCCATTGCTCGAGCGTAATTTTCGGGTTTGAAGATGATCTGGCAAACTGATTAGTCATAAATCGGATATTTCGATAGATTTCAGTGAAATTTTCTAATTTTTAATCGATTTAACCAATGTTTCAATAGTGTTCAAGCTAATTGATTCACTAGGAACCAGTCATGACAAAGTTGCTCAATATCCAATCCAGCATGTTCCAAGCCGGAGGACAGACCTCCCAGCTGGCTGCAAAGTATATCGAGAGCTGGAAAACGAATAATCCGGATGGCGAAGTAATTCAGCGTGATCTGGTGGCAGAGCCGGTGCCCCACCTGTCTCTGGAGCGCTTCCAGGCCTTCACTACCCCGGCTGAGCAGCGCACCGCAGATCAGCAAGCTATTGTTGATTTTTCGGACAAACTTATTGAAGAGATTACTTCGGCAGATGTGCTGGTACTGGGTGTACCTATGTACAATTTCACAATCCCCTCCACCCTGCACACCTACTTCGACCATATCGCCCGAGCCGGCATCACCTTCCGCTACACAGCGAATGGTCCTGAAGGATTGCTGAAGAACAAGAAAGCAATCGCCTTTGTCGCTCGAGGTGGCTATCACGGTGACGATCATGCGCAGAGTGCCTTTCTACGTCAGTTCCTCGGCTTTGTAGGTATCACCAATGTTGAGCTTGTTTACACGGAGGGGCTTGCGACCGGTGAAGAGGCAAAAGAAAAAGCCGTCGCAGCTGCAAATGAACGTATTACTGAGCTTGCTTAAACCTGCAAGTACTACCGCATTCATTGGAAATAAAAAAGCCAGGCCCTATTATCCGGCCTGGCTTTTTCAGATATAAATTTATACAGCTTCTACAGCCTCAGTCTCATTGCGTTCAGGAGCATCAGCCTGAGATGACTCTTTATTATTAGCCTTTCTCCCAAACAGCCTCTGCACCACCACAAAGAACAAAGGAATAAAGAAGATTCCCAGCAGCGTGCCCACAACCATTCCCCCCAGTACCCCGGTTCCAATTGCGCGTTGCGCGCCGGAACCTGCACCAGTGGCTATCGCCAGTGGAAGAACTCCCAAACCAAAAGCCAAAGAAGTCATCAGGATAGGACGCAGGCGATCGCGTACTGCACGCATAGTAGCCTGCACCAGCTCCATACCATCCTCTAAGTTTTGCTTGGCAAACTCCACAATCAAAATGGCGTTCTTACTGGTTAAGCCCACAGTGGTCAACATGGCCACCTGGAAATAGATATCCCTTTCCATCCCCCGCAAGCTATTCGCCAGCACCGCGCCAAGAATACCTAGAGGCGCCATTAACAATACGGCTGTTGGTACTGTCCAGCTCTCATAAAGTGCGGCAAGGCACAGGAAAACAATCAGTAATGACAGGGTATAAAGCAGTGGTGTTTGTGCTCCGGCGGCACGCTCCTGATAAGAAAGGCCACTCCACTCAATACCAACACCCGCCGGCAACTGAGCTACCAGTCTCTCCACTTCTGCCATGGCCTCACCAGAGCTGACTCCTGGAGCTGCCTGGCCGTTGATTTGCATGGATGGCACGCCGTTGTAGCGCTCCAGGCGAGGAGATCCGTACTCCCAGGAGAAGCTGGCAAATGAAGATAGAGGCACCATATCGCCTTTATCATTGCGCACAGACCAAAGCTGGAAGTCTTCCGGCACCATGCGATATGGCGCATCCGCCTGCATATAAACCCGCTTCACCCGGCCGCGGTCGATAAAATCATCGATGTACGAGCCTCCCCAAGCGGTACTTAATGCACTGTTAATATCGGCGATAGACAAACCTAGTGCCGCAGCCTTGGCGTTGTCAATTTTCACCCGGAACTGCGGCGTATCCTCCTGGCCATTGGGTCGCACGTTGGACAGTAATTTGCTCTGTCCAGCCATTCCCAAGAATTGGTTGCGCGCAGCGGTCAGCGCTTCGTGCCCCAGGTTGCCGTTATCTTTTAAGTAAAAGTTAAAGCCACCAGAAGAACCCAACTCTGGCAGAGGCGGCGGCGCAAAGGCAAAAGCCATGGCATCTTTGATTTGCATCAGCGCGCCCATTGCGCGCATGGCTACCGCTCCGGCACTTTGCGATTCCTCTTCCCGGTCGGACCAGTCTTCCATATTTACAAAGGCGATACCGGTATTCTGGCCGCTACCGGCAAAACTAAAGCCCTGTACCGAAAATACCGACTTCACGATACCCTGCTCGTTGTCCAGAAACTGATCTTCCACTTTGCGGATAGATGCCATGGTGCGTTCCTGGGTCGCGCCCACGGGTGCCTGCACCATAGAGAAGAGCACGCCCTGGTCTTCATCCGGCAGGAAGGAGCTGGGTAAGCGCAGAAACAGGAAGGCCATCACGGCCGAAAGGGCCACAAACAACAGCATAAAACGGCCGCTGCGTTTTAGAATGCCCTGCACTCCGCCCTGGTAACGCTGGCTGCCGCGCTCAAAGTTCCGATTAAACCAACCGAAGAAGCCTTTCTCACCGTGGCTTTCCCCTTTTGAAAGTGGTTTCAGCAAGGTGGCACATAGTGCGGGGGTCAGGATAATCGCCACTAATACGGACAAGGCCATGGCAGCAACAATGGTTGCTGAGAACTGCCGGTAAATTACGCCAGTGGCGCCATCCATAAATGCCATAGGCACAAACACTGCCGAGAGCACCACGCCGATACCTATCAGTGCCGCAGTAATCTGCTTCATGGATTTTTTAGTTGCTTCCTTTGGTGACAACCCCTCTTCACGCATCACCCTTTCTACGTTCTCCACAACCACAATGGCATCGTCCACCAGCAGGCCGATGGCCAACACCATGGCGAACATAGTGAGCATATTGACCGAAAATCCCAATGCCGCGAGAACCGCAAAGGTTCCCAGCAGTACTACTGGCACTGCAATCGTGGGAATTAAGGTTGCACGGAAGTTTTGCAGGAACAGATACATCACCAGGAAGACCAGCACAATGGCTTCAATCAAAGTACTGATCACACCTTTGATGGAGACCTCAACGAAGGGCGTGGTATCAAAAGGTACGACCGAGGTAAGTCCCCGCGGGAAGAAAGGCTCCAGCTCCTTGAGCTTTGCTTTAACGCCCTCTGCGGTATCTAACGCATTGGCACCAGTAGCCAGGTTAATGGCAATACCCGTTGCCGGTTGGCGGTTGTAGCGGGAGATAAACTCGTAGTTCTCTGCCCCCAATTCAACACGGGCGATATCGCCAAGCCGCAGCAGGGAGCCATCATCATTGGCACGGACCACAATTTCCCGGAATTGCTCCGGGGTTTGCAGGCGTCCCTGTGAGGTAATGGAGGCATTGAGTTGTTGCCCCGGCACTGCCGGCGCACCTCCAAGGCTGCCCACGGTAACCTGGGCATTCTGTGCCCGCACTGCTGCGGCGACATCATTCGGTGTCAGGTCGTAAGTGGTCAGCTTATTGGGGTCAAGCCAAATACGCAGTGCATACTTGGAGCCGAATACCTGCACGTTTCCAACGCCCGGTACCCGGCTAACCGGGTCCACAATGGCTGAATTAATATAATCGGCAATATCGTTGCGATTCATACTGCCGTCTTCAGATACAAAGCCCGCAACCATCAGGAAACCGCCGCGGGACTTACTGACGTTGACCCCCTGTAGCTGTACCTCTTGGGGCAACAATGGCATTGCCAACTGCACCTTGTTCTGGACCTGTACCTGCGCGGTATCTGGATCGGTACCATTCTCAAATGTCAAAGCAATGGAAGCACCACCGTTGGATTGACTGGTAGCAGACATATATAGAAGGCCATCCAGGCCTTTCATATTCCGTTCCAGGATCTGTGTAACGGAGTCCTCGACCACCTTGGCAGAAGCGCCCGGGTAGTTCGCCTCAATATTGATAGAGGGCGGTGCAATATTGGGATAACGCTCCACCGCCAGCTTGCTGATGGACAATGCACCAGCCAGCATTGTGATAATTGCCAGAACCCAGGCAAAGATGGGTCGGTTGATAAAGAAACTCGCCATAACCCCTACCCTCAGGAACCCTGCTCAGCTGTGGTTTTTTCATCGCCAATTGCTGCAGGTGGCTGTTTGTCCTCACGCTCACTCGGCTGCACCGGGGCGCCGGGGCGGATTTTCTGCAATCCAGCCACCACGACACGGTCGCCGGGCTCAAGCCCCTCTTCTACCAGCCATCGATTGCCAACTGTGCGGCTTACCCGTACTGAGCGCTGAGCAACGATATTCTCTTCATTGACCACCATGGCTGACGTATTGCCTTTCGGGTCCCGCGCAATACCTTGCTGAGGCACCAAAATAGCGTTATCGCGTACACCGCTGCCCACTATTGCACGCACATACATGCCCGGCAGCAACATATTATCCGGGTTGGGTACAACTACCCGTAGCAATACGCTACCAGTTGAGGGATCAACACTTGCTTCGGCAAACTCGAGTTTGCCCTGGTGTTCAAACTCACCGCCATCTTCCAGCAGGATCTTGACCGGCAGATGAGTGGCATCTGCCAGTGTGCCGGCCTGGAGAGCCCGGCGAAGGCTTACCAACTCCGCAGCCGACTGAGTAACATCCACATAGATGGGGTCCAGCTGTTGCACTGTGGCCAAAGTTGCGGCCTGATTGGCCGTCACTAGTGCCCCCTGGGTCACAGAGGATTTACCAATTCGGCCCGTAATCGGGGAAGTAATTTGGGCGTAGTCCAGCTGGATCTCAGCCCGGTGCAGCTCCGCTTTAGCCTCGGCTACATCTGCACGAGATTCCTGCAAATCCGCCTCAGCCGCATCATTTTCCTGCTTGCTAACGGCTCCATTACTTATTAAGCCTCTAGTCCGTACCGCCTTCAATCGCGCGATATTCATGGCGGCGTTGGCACGCTGTAACTTCGCGCGGGCACTGTCCACATCCGCTCGGTAAATGGCATCATCCAGCTGATAGAGCGGCTGATTTGCATCGACACGGCCACCTTCACGGAACAATTGCTGTTTTATGATGCCATTAACTTGCGGGCGAACTTCCGCCACCTTGAAAGGGGAAGTGCGCCCCGGCAACTCCCTTGTGAGGGTCACTGGCTCAGATTCCAGCGTGACAACTGTAACCTGAGGCGCCATCATCGGCGGTGTAGCGGCCTTTTCATCGCAGGCCGCAAGAACAGAGGATGCGACCAGAAGACTGATTAGCGCTTTTTTATTGAACATGGTTACCTCAATAAGGGCTGACTACCGGTATTGCGGGTCAGTTGCGGGGAAACATGAAAAGAGACAGGAAAGTCTAGTTCTAGTTGCTTGACATTTTATGTGCACGCATGAAATTCAATCAACTGTTCATCAGCGCGTAATAATCGACTAAGATGCACTTTCACCCAGTGTTTTCAAGGGTTTGCACGAATATCTCATTTAGCTACCGTGCGGCGAAATGCGGTGAGTATGCGGTCAGATGAGACAAACATGATTAGAAAAGAAGCTGCAGTCCCCATGACCAAACTCAGAAAAGAGCAAACAGCGGCAACTCGTGAGCGTATTCTGGACGCCGCGATGAATGTATTTCATGAATTCGGGGTATCACATGCCTCCCTTGCAGAGGTGGCTGAACTGGCCGGGGTAACCCGTGGCTCGATCTACGACCATTTCCGCAGTAAAGCTGGATTGCTTAATGCCTTGACAGAGCGCATGGAACTTCCCGGTGAGAGACTATGTGAGACTGCCGGGAAAGAGCTGAAGGAAAACCCTTTGGGAACCTTGCGTACCCGCTGGGTTTGGTTGTTCCATGATATTGCCTGCAATGAACAGTGGCAGCGGGTCCTCGAGATTATCTTCCTACCATGTGAGGCTGTCAGTGAAGTGTGTGAATCAACCCAGCGTATCAAGCAGGGCCGTACTGCTGGCTTAGAACGCATGGCCAACTTAATGAAGATGGCAGTTACTGCAGGGCAGTTGCCTACAGATTTAGATGTAGATCTGGCGCAACAGATGCTACATGGTGGTCTTTTTGGTGTATTGGAAGACTGGCTGCAGTCTCCACGAATTGAGGATTTGGGTGAACTGGGCGAGCGTTACATCGACACGCTACTAGATATGATTCGCTTTTCTTCTACTATGCGTTTGGACAGGCAGCAGCGAACCTTGCACTGATCCTGCCTTAAATACTATAAGTTTTATGCGGTTTTTAGCTGCTAACCACATGTAGGCAGATTCCCACACCATGATTGCAAGTATCATTTCTCCTTTCCCCCCGTGAGTAGTTAAATAGCAGCCCGGTACTCTCCGGGTTTGCACACATTAGTAGAGTGAGTTTCTAAGCTTCCTCAGTGGCAGAGTCTTTAAATATTCTTGATAAGAAATAAATAGGGTAAATATCATCTCCAACAATTTCGACGGATACTTGAGTAATACCGCAATGTTCTTTCCTAGTAAGCTCAAGAAGCCTTGAGTGTAGTCGTCAACTGTTTTCTGACAGTAAGTTAAGTTTTTCTTCCGCCTTTGCGAGAGGTAAATCATAGTGATGTTGGTGAGGGCGCTCTCCTTTGTTGATGGGAAGGGTCAGAAATGCATAAAAACCCGGAATCTTTTTTGAGTTAGTTCAGGCTTGATCTTATAGGCAGTGTAAGATCGTATTGAAACCTTGAATCAGAACTAGCCTTTAAGTCAGTGATCAACCAAATCAATCTTCAACTCTCTCCTCTCAGTCAAGAGCAAATTATGTGCCCACAGGGTTTACTCTTGACTGAGAGGGTTGAAGCTGGAACCCACTGCAGAAAGATTCAAATGTTAAACCTAAGCCAATCTGAGCGACTACGCATTATTACTACCAAATGATTTCAAAAAGTGCCCAGAATTCTGAGAATAATAAACGCTGGGTGTATGGTTTGCATGATTGTCAGCAGTTGCTTTCTCCTAATTACAACTAAACTGAAATTCATAGAATTACCTGCCGATTTTCTCCCTACCTAGATATAGAATCGGTCCAATATTGTTAGACAATCAGCACAGGTTCCCTCTCCCTCCCTTCTTCTGACCATAAGCCAAGTATAAAGACAATCACTGATCTGCTTTTGATTCACTTCTTAATATATGGGTGTCCTGGGTTCTCTGTTTGAGCCTACCACCATAATTAGCATAGCGCCTCTGGGGAAGCTGCTTGAAGATTACCAAGTTTATCTGCTATCACAGAAAATATACTTGTAGAACCTCCACCCATTTTTTCCGCCAAGATAACTATAGTTCGATTTGCTGTACACGCCTGGGAATTATGGCTAACCCCTTTGTCCCAACTAATTCGAAAAGAGAGGTGGATGACTTTCAGGATATTCCTTTTTTTCCAAAAACTGCTCTGCATACCCCATTATCACTTTAGCCCAAGGGCTACTACCCAACCCTTCAAAGTTAGCGGATTGGTTTTCCGGTGTGGCGAACTCACTAGGATAACCACATGTATCAGACCACAACATCGTAGGTATGTATTGATACTTAGCATTTAACTTATCAAAATTAAGTTCACCTAATGATTGCCAGACTTTGTCCTGATTACGTTTATTGAAGTCAATTGACTGGACATCGTAAATAGCTTCTTCCTGTGCATCGTAAGTACGTATCAATCGTAGGTGAACAAGACTCATATTAATTCCTTATACTTGGGTGAAACAGGTCCAGGGATTCAACATTTCGCCACTTGAGTGCTCTTTCGTGAGCAGGCATCAACTCTCCAGTTTTTCTAAACTGTGCAGACTCTTTCAGCTCATGTAGATAAAATTCAATATCATACTTAGTTGTATTTCCATTTTGCAATCGTTCAAGCATTGATCGTTCCCATTTCTGAAATTCAAGTTGTTACTTTCGAGTAAATTCTGGAAACTGATCCTTTAAAACACTATCCAAGTGACTTTCAACACGATTCAGACCCTTTTCTGTTATTCTCGGTATCCCCTTTGTAGCATCAAGTGCATCCTCTACCTTATCCTCAAGAGTCTTTCCTCCAGGTACCCTACGCGCAAGAATGCCAACAACAGCCCCTGTGACATCACCATCCAAAACATCTCCTACAGAATCTACAACTCCGCCAGGAACATCAGCATACTCAATCAATGCTTCACCGAGAGTACTATCCCCCAAATATTGTTCATTAGTCTGCTGTTTAGATAGATCCCATAGGTCACCCATGTTGTTATACGTATAGGTCATGAAATCCCAAAAAGTAAAGTCTCCTGGCCCGTAACAAACTACAGCCACACCGGAGCAACTTTCTTGTGATCCAATACCTAAAACGATAACTTCTTCAACTTGTCTCTATTTGATTGAGCCGTCCCCAGTGTCACACTCCTAAAGTTGGCACCTACTGTATTTCAAGTACTCTACAATAACTAGATCTTAACCCTATTCTCAAACGACTGAGCTTCTCACCAAAGCTTGAGCCCTATCTCAACTAAAATATTGAAAGCCACTTTTAAAGTTTGGCAGATTCAATAGAAGCTATACGACAAGCCAGCGCACCACTGAAAAGTGCTAGACACACGGTATTAGCGACTCGCCTTCCTTCTAAAAACATGCTCACTCCCACCCAACTTCTTAGTACTATTTCTTTCGGCTTTTATCAAAAATCAATATTTTGAAACTCCAAGCATCATTTCTCAGTGCATCAAAATTCCTCAGCATTATTCCAGAAAGCAACTCCGCTAGAGCGAGTGCCAGCACCGCTGCTAACACCTCAAATCTATGGGTTTTCTGAATTAGTTTCTCCCTAAGATTGAGGTTTCAAGCGGCCAGCTGGCATTGATCGCTGAGCAAAAAACGAATAGCCCCCAACAGCATTAGCTAACCGGGAGTATAGTCACATATCAATCGAGGTATTAACAACTTCTCTCTTTGCAATTTCAATTGCTTTTTCCATGTCTTCTAATGTTATCGCAACATGGTTTTCATTAGAAAAAAAGCGAAACCATTGCACACCATTTTCATCAACTCTAACCTCAAGGAAAGCTGGCTCCTCACCTTTGGAAATCTCTAAAACCAGTCCTTCACTATCCGGCACAGAACACAATTGAAAATTTGCTTTTTCTATAATCTCTGTATTTTTCAATTTACAATCCTCTACCTAAAAATCCGATAAATTCATTCGTATCCGAGTTAAAACGTGCTCCTATTCCATTATCTAATTTAAACTCCGTAACATTACCATAAGCCTTGTGTGGCTTATCAGACCTAGTGCCATTGCGCATAATATTTTTAAGAGCATCTGCCGCAGCCCGGTTCACACCTGCTTGACTACCAAATTTCTCAATCAAAGCCTTTTGAACCTGAGCTTTTGGTACATTAACTCCTAAAACATTTGGATGTTTGGTTGCGGCTCTTCCTGCATGTGTCCACCCCGCACGCTTAAACTGTGATACTGCATGCTTAAACATTGGGTTTCCAGCTAATCCACTTGTAGCTACTGTAGCTCTGCTGACAAATAAGAAAGTCCCAACTTTGATTGCCCCCCCAACAATTTGACCTTCACCGGGTATCGCTTGGAGCAATTTTAAAACTTCCCTACCGGTATTTTTTAATGCGTACCTTGAGTAATCTATAGTGCTAGGTTCATTGCCCGTAGGTAACGTAGGAATATCATCATATGGAGGGCCATCATTTAGGTAGATGGTGTCATTAATACCACCATTCTGTTCAGATAAACTAATCTGCCCAGATGAGCTAATCTCCCCCCAACCTCCACCTCCTGAAGAAGCAAACCCAGATGCACTAGGCGACTGACCCAATGAAATTACTGAATTAATATAAGTCTGGCCAGTGAAAGTTCTTCCACCCGGTCCGGTTGGGCAGGACCCGCCTTCAGCACAGGGTGGTAGACAACCTCTACTTTCTAGATTACACCTACTTCCGAAATTTACGGACATATACCCTGTCGGGTCTACAAGAGAAAGAGGGTTATTTAAAACGTAAGAATAACGGTTATAACTTTGCGAATTTTTTGGGCTTTGAATAAATGGATCAGGACTCAAAAATCTGCCAAGACTTGGATCATATACACGCCCATTCATATGAATGAGCTGAACACCATCCAAATGCTCATGATCCGTATAGCCTCGAGCCGTAACAAAGGGCACATAGTCTTCACCCTCTTCTGCGCCATTCCATAATGTATCACGCCTCTTTCCCCAGGGGCCATTTGACATCCACTGCACATCATCATTACTGTCAGCGTTAGCTCCAGATTTTGCCACTATAGAGCCAATGTGATCACGATGTTGGTAAAGGTAATAACCAGATGAAGCATCACCTTCTTGTATATATAACGCATAATCCCCTACATAATGAATTTTTTGCAGGATTCCGTTAAAGGTGGTTTCTTCATAAACACCGAGGCTCGCATAGATAGTTGAGCGGCCGCTACTATCAGTACGCTTAACACGACTCTGATCTGGGCCATACGTGATTTCGGACCAACGGGTTACACCATTAACAGTATTTTCTATGCGGGTAGGCTTGTTAAATGCAGCATAATCTACAGCACGGTGATTGTTACTGTCCTTAATTGAGCTGGTCAAACTACCATTCTGATTATAATAGTTGGTATATCCACGAGCGCTGGTTACCGCATTAGGACCCGCCCCGTTTTGACCGTATTGATAAATATCAGAATTATCATACAGTGTTTTTACATTACCCAAAACATCATAGCTAAAGTCGTTGGGTGCGCCAATACAATTGGTAAAACATGATTTTGACAGGCGATTCACAGAGTCATAATAAAAGCTCTGGGTTAAGCCGTTCTTATTATCTCTGCGCTGGTCCAGATTACCTAAACTATCAAAATCATACTCATGACTCTGAATAAGGAAACTCCCCTTTTTTGCTACAACACTATCAATATATCCATTCGTTGGCTTGTATATTTGCTTGGTTACAACTCCGTTCCCTAAGGTGAACTCTGTTAGGTTTCCGCGAGCATCTTGCGAGTTCGCACTCCATAACACTTGACCATCCTGAGCATTTTTTACTTTAACCATATGTCCATGGCTATTGTAATGATTTGCGATCGTATATCCTGTTGGATAGGTGGTAGCAAATGCCCTATTAAATGAATCATAGTGTTGACGAGTTATATAGCTTTTACCGTCAATAACCTGTTCAACTGACTCTGGTTGTGAAAAAGACGAATAACTATAATTTTCTGTATAGGCCGAGCCGTCTGAATTATAGCCACTGAGCGTTCCCAGTAGCCCAATACCATAAAGTTTATCGTCATAGGTCCAGCTGTGAGTAAGACCTGATGAGCCGTGAACCGCTGTAGCATTGTCAGTTCGCGCAATAGTACGCTCCAATTTATCGTAACTAAACCGAGTAACATAGCCTTCTGCATCAGTTTGAGCTGCTATTAAACCTAGCGGGTTATAATCATATAAGACTGTACCTGTGTTCGGATCACTCAGTAATGTTTTTCGCCCCAATATATCGTACTCAATATTAATCAGAGTGTTATTATCATTATCAACCTTGGTTGACTGTAAATCTCCAAATGGCCAATAAGTATAGTCAACTTGAGTTCCTGCATTGTCCAAAGTTTTCATTGTCCAACCAGCGCCATTCACAAACAACTTGGTTGTTTGTACTTCCGACAGACTATGCTCTGATAGAACAGTTTTGGCAACTACTGTTTCAAGACCTTTATAGGTTGTTTTAACAGTGGATGAGTCCGCTTTTGTCTTTAGTTCTTCTCGGCCAAGCAAATCATACTTAGTGCTAACTTTATACTGTGGATCGTTATTATAAAAGGGAGCAATCTCAGAAGTAATGAGTCCTTGCCCATTATAGGCCTGATAACTGTAAATAAAAGCGCCCAGCATATCCTTTGTTCTGTTCCCTAGCTCTCGCTCGAAACTGTCAAAGTATGTCCTAACAGAAGGCGACCCTGTCGTTTTGCTTTGAATATAAAACTCAACATTTGGGTTATAGCTAAAACAGCTATTGCCACAATTTCGATAATCAAAGTCTGTACGAGTATTATCAGGATGATCTATATGGTCCACCCGCCCAACACTATCATATGATATTTTTGTAATAAGATTATTTAGATCCTGAATTTCAAATGGCAAACCAAAATCTGCACTAAATTTAGTGATTACACTTTGGCCTTTAGGGTTGGTATGGGTTACTTTGCGTATACCATTGGCATCAAAGTTTTCAATATAACTCTCCGCACGAACGGTAAAATTCAGACCATCATAAGCGAAGCTATTAAAGCTTTCAGCGATACTGCTTATGGAGCCATAGTTGTTATAACCATACGTTGTAATTAGTTTTAATGAAGCAGAGCCCTCAGGTTCAATTGTTTTTGTTTTTATTGTTCCGTTGTTATTATAGGAGTAATCCGTAGTTCGTTTTTTGCTGCTAACTGAAGTGCTACTGGCACCCACTGATGCAGTATCCTCTACTCTCTCAGGCAAACCCAGTATCCAGCTATCGTCTGACTTTGTACTGAATATTTGGCTTTTTTGTTTATGATGTGCAGTCACACTAGCCTGGCTAGCATAGGTATCACAGATTACCTTATGGGAATTGAGCAACACACCATCGGTATGATAATCCACATCACTAGTTGTAGTGAGTACAACATCAATATTTTCTACAGGACTACAAGAAAAGCTTGCAGAATTATGGTTTCGAATAATTGTATCGGAAATTTTACTACCATTATATAGGCTATTTCTTACCGTACTTTGCTCGTATACATAAGGAAAATAATGCGGACTACTAAAACCAGCATCCACATCATCACTATAGGTACGAATTTTCCACCGATACTTAGTGTCACTTAGCACATCTAACGTACAAGTGGAAGTATCAGCGGAATTAGAGCAGTTCTTGAAACAGTCTACATAGGAGCCATCTACCGCACAGACTTGCTGTCTTTTAAGTTGACCGGCCAAAAGATAATTATCTTGAGCCACCTGATGGAATTCTGACACTGTACGTATTTTTTTAGCCTGCCCCTCGTGGCTCACAGTTTCTATAACTCTGGAAAAACCCAAAGAACCATAGCCTGTGCGGTGCCTAACAGGAGACTCATATTTATATTCTGCGACTGTGGTACCACCAATACCATTACTTTCCTCTAGTATGGTTACAACATACGGTAAACTAGACACGGGGACTGTATTTTTGGGGCCAGCACCATCAGGCGCTATATCCTCATTATCGTGAGAATCGTAAACTTGCCTAATACCCAGCAAATTACAGGAGACATTCCCTTTGATCGCCAGATCACACGCTGTATCTAGAGGTCGATATTGAACCTCCAATTGTTCGCGGCCATCAAAATTAACACTTTCAATACGAGGCTTTCGAATATTATTGCTAGTAGTAGTTAGCCCCTGTGTATCATTAGCAGTAGAGCTACCATCATGATCAGCAAAAAAATCGACCATACCGTCACGGTCTAGATCCAGCCATGCGCTAGTTCGCCAATCGGGAACGGCATTAATATGTTCGTAGTTTTTAGGTGAGCTATGAAGTAATTGACAACTGGAGAAAGATTCTCCCTTATTAAAGCGCACAGCTAAGTATGCAGATTTTTTATCTTCTCGCTCAGTGAGATATTCACAATTAGCATTAACTATATACAACTTATCAGTTAACCCGTCACCATTATAGTCAACGAGAAATCTTCCAAGAGTGCTCTTACGTTGCTCTTTGGGTACTTGAGTTGTTGCGCTCTCAATTCCGGGGTCTGCCGGAGCAGCAACCCAATCATCCCCTGTAGAATACAGGATCCGATTGTAACTAAACACCATATCTGCCAAGCCATCCCCATTCATATCCTGCAGCTGCAGGTTATCTATTATATCGGGAAAAGGCTGAGCGGGTCCAAAGCGGGTAAACTCACCATCATAAGAATAGTCTTCTGGTGATTTTAAAATAAATCCATTACCGGTATTAATCGAGACATTTCCCAATACATCAGCCATATCGGGTAAGCCATCACCATTAATATCCCCTATCCGTGTTGAGGGGTGAGATGACTCTCCATGCCACCATTGCGCAAACTCCGAAAATCCACTACCCGTATTCAAGGCTACCGAGCGATCTTTTAATGGACCCTTTAAATAATTTCGATAACGCCCGTCAGTCGATAAAGTGTAACGACCAATACCGTATCGAAAAACATCAACCAAGCCATCACCATTCATATCCTTAAATACTAGGCGATAAGGCTCAGGGGCTGTGACACTTTGTATTAATGTTTCTGGCCAAAGATGCGATTGCGAACCTGGACTTCCTGTATGCAGGGTGATTTGCTCAGAAGTAAGGGAGTAAGCTCCACTATAAACGTAACCACTACCAGTATTGAGAAAAGCTTTAGTGCCAGCAAGCCCCATCCAAGAGTTTGCTATGAGATCAAGTTTACCATCTCCGTTTATATCCAAAGGGATGAAACCAAAATATCTTAGATCTCTTGTTGTCGGGATAAGTGACTCCGAGAAACTTCTATTATATTGATAATAAGTAATAGTTCCCGGTGAGCTTACATCACCTACTTTCACCAAAGTGCCCGTTGCATCTTTAACGTAAAGAGTGTCATTTCGGACAACAGGGTAATCTACTTTATAATCGCCATTAAAGTCAGCTAACCATTCTGGAAATACTACTTCATCAAGAACCCAGCGATATTCACTACCCAAAGGTTTATTGGCATATGTGCTACTCGATGAGGAACTCCAATCAAAAGATAACGGCTGCCCGCAATCTGTGGTCGACCCTCCATAGCATAATGTGACATTTTGCAGCTTACTGGTACTGGTTGGATCAGCATTGATATTTCCATCAACAGCTTGGTAGTTGAGACTATAACGGCGAACTATATGACTGGCGCTACTCTTTACTGTTATAGTTTTTAGGCGCTTATCTACTCTATGCTTTCTACCTGCTATATAGCTTTCGCGAACATCTACTCTGGGTTCATAGGTGAAAATCAGCGCATTATTAGTCCCTTGTGCAACATTGTGCTTGGTATAATCAATCTGACTGATTCGATGGACACCTGCAGAGGTATCTTTTTCATAGGTATACACCATGTAATTGCCGAAGACGTCCTCACGCTTAGCAATCCGCCAGTGAAGTGTTTTATTATAACCGTCTTCAAATTCAGTATTGGCCGAGCCCTTCGCACCATAATGAATTTTTCCCCCATCCCTTGACTCAACTCGCCAATAGTCTGGTACCGCAGCCTCCCCCCCATAAGCTCTCAGGCGCTGAAATGACTCTGATTCGGTACGATATTCACGATAACTTATTCCCCCGTGAGAACCTGAACCAGTCTGAACAAGACGGTGTCCATCCAGACAGAATTTATAAGCATCTCCCTTATTAATGCCGCTTATCGCACCATCTCTCACTTTACTAGCGCGACATCGTGATATCTTTGACTGGCCACCAATATCCCATCCCCAACCCACTACGCCATTTCGACGATTACTGTTGTAATTCAAATTGACTTGGGGCTGCAGGCCATTAATACCAGGTGGAACCTCAATAGGGATCGTATAGTTAAACGATCCATCTTTACCCACCAAATGCTGACCGGTGAGTTTACCTCTGTATAAAGATTCGGTCATCAGGTCATTCGCCGGGTCTGTCTGCGTGATCGATAGATTACCTATCTTATCAATGAAGACATTGGTAGCGATTATATCCGGCGTAATTGCATCGCCCCCTGCAATTACAGCGTTATATAGCATACTGCCAACCTTGGCAATATAAAGATCTGTATTACCATCGCCACTGTAGTCCAGATATTGCAAACTTGTCGGCGGTACTTTTTTCAGTAAACTGATATCAATATTTTCACTGACAACCGGAGAGCCATAACTACCGCCTTGAGAAGCATATAAATAACTAGGGTTTATCGGGGGCAGTACGAGAGGTACAACAACCTCTCCATGGATCATTACATAAAGGTCTCTGGCTTTGAGATAAATATCATCTACCCCATCACCATTGACATCACCATAGTAAACATCGTAGTACGAATCATCGATATTCTCCGCAATTAAACTTCCTGCTGAGAATAGTAAAATAAGCAATAAAAGCCTGGATACTAAAGGAACACCCTTCATATAACATCCTAATTATAATCTTATATAATAATTTTTATGTCTATACGCACAAATGAAGCTTAATATTCAGCACCTAAACTAAGCTTTCCCTAAGCTGTATGCTCGCACCATCTAACTCTTAGCCGAAGTAATAACGTGGGTACGCATTCTACACGGCAACGTCAAAATTATCGTTTTGCACCACCAAACACCTCCCATCATTTTCGCTGTTATGACTTCACTTTGGAAGCCCTCCATGTCAATAAGTTAACAACTTCAACTGAAAATTCAGCTTAACTAGCACTACCCTTCCAACTACACATTTATCCAAGCTCTTTCCTGCTAAAGAGTAGCCATCAAGATGCAGACTATGCGTTTACTTGAAACTACGCGAAAGATGCAATTAGGCATACGATGTCAGTGTTGCTTTCACTCACAATAGAAAGAATGGAACTTTTTTCACACCTTACTCATAGCCCATAAAAAGCTAGCAGATGTCAAATACAACTAGGCACTAAAACCAATTAAAGGGGCATAGAGGGGCGAGGCATCATAAGCCTAAAGCTTAAATAACGATCGCTTAATAAAAATATGAATTAAGAGGTACAAAAGTACATAAATACTATACGTTGGGCAGGATACTATTTGCCTTGTTTAGTAACAGGTTTAAGAACTCGGCTTGACTAGTTCCAATATCACCCAAAAGCCTACCAAGAAAAATCCTCTAAGTTTTAGTATCACATTGATGAGCGACCAGCTTTCTGAGAGCCATTATTACTAGCTTTAATAGCCAGTGATTTACAGCACCCAGCTATAGTTTGGGTTTTTCTGCCGCAAGAAATGACCGGCAAATCAGAACGAAGTTAATATAGGCAGCTTATTTCAAAGAGTCACCCTAACTTACTTTCTGAGTCAATCATTCGCGCACCATCCACATCACGCACCGCATAATTAAAACCCGGGTGAATACAGTGAGCACCATAATTACCGGCTTTATCTAAAGCCAGGAAACCCACCTGGAACTTCTTATAGTCCCCAAGCTTGCGTGCAATACGCTCCACCGCCTCACGACAGGCTTCTTCCGGTGTATAGCCATGACGCATCAGCTCCACCACTTGATGGCAACCGACAGTTTTGATCATTAGCTCACCCATGCCGGTGGCGGTAGCCGCACCAACTTCATTGTCGACATAGAGCCCGGCACCAATAATTGGTGAGTCCCCTACCCTCCCATGCATCTTGAAAGCAGCGCCGCTGGTAGTACAAGCACCTGAAAGATTGCCGTCCTGATCCAAGGCTAAGATGCCGATAGTATCGTGGTTTTCAATGTTGATTACCGGCTGGTAACGGGACTCGCGCTTCCACTCACGCCAGGCGGCTTCGGCTTTCGGGGTTAGCAGGTTCTCAATTTCAAATCCCTGTTCAACGGCAAAACGTTGCGCACCCTCTCCAACCAACATCACATGTGGAGTTTCCTCCATCACCTTTCGCGCAACCGAGATGGGATGCTTGATACCCTGTAAAAAAGCCACTGAACCACAATCTTGTTTGTCATCCATAATGCAGGCATCAAGAGTCACTACACCATCGCGATCGGGAAAACCACCATAGCCAACGCTGGTTACCTCAGGATCACCTTCCGGCACTCGCGCACCGGCCTCGACGGCATCCAAAGCCCTGCCACCCCCAGTGAGAACCTGCCAAGCTGCCTCATTGGCAGGGCCCCCATGGTTCCAGGTTGATATGACTACCGGCTTTTTTCCCTTCTTCGTATAACGCCTTGCCATAGCTGCCACTGAAGATGTTGCCAGAGCACCAGCAGTGCCCAGGAAGGAATATTTCAGGAATTTTCTTTTGCTGATCACGATAATTTATCTCAAATGGAAAGCGCACAGATACAGTAATGTATCTGTGCGCCGTAGTTATGGCGAGATCAGAAGCTGTAAGTCAGCCCCATGTAGGCGCGGCGGCCTGAGTAGGAGGAACCCAAGACCCTGTTTTCCTCGCCCCAATACCTATCCACCTTCTCTTCGGTGAGATTAATAATGGAGGCAGTGAGAGTAAGATTTTCCATCAAACTATAAGAAGCATTTACATCAAGTTGATCATACTCATCAGTAAATGTATTCACGCCGTTGCTATAGCCATCCGCATAGGCGCTGCGATAGTTGTAGGAAGCTCTCACACTGAAAAGGTCATTCTCGTAGTACACCGATAGGTTGTATTGATCTTTAGAAGTGCCCGCAATTTCTGTTTTGATTGTTTCACCGCTTTCGAGGTCGAGGTTGGCCAGTTCGGTATCCGTATAGGTGTAGTTGGCTAAAACCCCAAAACCGTTATCAAAGGCATATTGCACAAACAGCTCGGCACCCTGGGCGGTGGCATCGGTGCCATTAACAGGCATCGACATGTTGACATTCCAAGTGTCACCATCGATTTCCCTGGTAACCAGGGAGCTGCCGTTAATTACGAATGATGCAATATCCTTCCTGAACAAGGTCACTCCCATTGCGGAAGCATCGTCAAAGTACCACTCCAGGCCTAAATCAAACTGATCTGCCTTATAGGGTTCTAATTCGGAGTTCCCCGCAAATCCATCTCTCACAGTCGCTCCTGGCAATGGAGCGTGTATGGATTCAGAGCCACCGAGGTCATCATAATTCACTCGGGCAACAACCCTTGCGAGGGCTGCACGCATTACCAAATCATCGTTAATATCCCAAGCAATATTGGCGCTTGGCAGAAAATCGGTGTTACTGCTGTCGCGAATATTGGGCTCATCTTGCAAAACCCCGTCAATATTGTCATAAGTGCGGGCATATTGTTTGGTTTTTACCGCGCGAACACCAAAATTACCGCGCAAAGTGGCAGAGGTAAAATTCTGCTGTACATAGGCTGCAATAACTTCCTCACCGATACGATAATCCTGGTCCCGCTCTACGATAACTGTAGGATCACCATAAGTCTCATAGAGAAACTCTTTTAGCTTCTCAAACTCCAGGTAGGCAAAGTTGGGCACTTTTACGCCACCAATAATATTGTCGAGTGGGCCACTGGAAAGGATATCAATCGTATCCGGAACGCCATTAGGGTCAGTGTGGAAAGAATCATCCGGCCACCAGGGATAACAGGCCCCCTCAACTCCGCCCCAATTAATAGTAGGGCACGGTAGGTTATCGTCGTCCCAGGATTGTTTGGTGATCCTACGATTAATTTCGTGATCGCGGTATTTAAGTCCTACATCAAGGGAAGTCAGCCAGCCGTAATCCATATCAATAGAAACATCTAGCTGGTAATAGTTTTCATCATCCTCACTGCTGGTCCAATGAGAAGAGAACCAGTCGTATAAGGGGTAAGTATTGGGATCTCCCAGATCCGCACTGGTATCAATCTCTGCTGTACCACTGCTTAGATCCCAGCTCCAGTCAGTCACAGTGCCATAGCGAGAGTTTACTGAGGCAAACAATTTCTCGGAAGGGCCGCCTTCCGCACTTGTGCTGCCCACAACCATTCGCACGCTATAGCCATCCCCTTGGTAAATAGCATTAAAGTCCAAGGTATCTGATACATACTCTGCTCGCGTGTAGTCACCGGCTACCTGAGGAGACTGCAATTCTGCCTGCCCTCTATCCAGCATACCAATACCGAGTAAGGTATCGCCATCTTCATCAAATTTAAGGCTGCCGGGAGCAATTGCATTACCGTAGTTCCACTCAGGAAAAACAATACGATAATTCTCCGAATTACCACCCTGTTCAAAGCGAAAATAATTGACACCAAGCTCAAGTTGCTCAACCGGACGCCACTGGGCACTGAGCTGAATTCCCTCTCGGGTACGCTCCTCCTCAAAGACACTACCTACTACTGCTCTGGGTGCATAGAAATCTCGGTACTCATTACCATCGATATCTACCATAGCCCCCCTGGCCTCTACGCCATCGTGCGGCTTTTCATCACCTTGCCATCCCCAGTTTTCTGTAGTGGTGCTAATCACCCGGTTCTGACGATCCTGCTTGGAATAACCGACTAATACACCAAAGGTTTCCTGATCATTTTTCCATGAGTAAAAGCCGGTGTATTGTGGCTCATACTTTTCAGTGACATCCGCATAGGTTGTCTCAACTGATAGCATGCCCTCCCCCGCATCTAGATCCAGAGGTTTGCGGGTGTGCAAAATGACAGTCCCGCCGATTCCGCCTTCATCCAGCTTTGCCTCAGGGCTCTTATAAACATCTGTACGAGCAATCATTGTTGCTGGCAACAAAGAATAATCTAGTGAGCGTGACGGCTCATCTCCCGGAGTGGCAATGTAGTTACCATTAAGTTGAGTAAAAGTAAGTTCAGGGGCCGTACCACGAATACTTACCCGGGCACCCTCACCGCCACTACGGACAATAGAAACTCCCGGCACTCGCTGCAAGGCATCGGCTACGTTTTTATCGGGGAACTTGCCAATATCCTCAGCAGTAATTGAATCCACCACAGCATTAGAAAAACGCTTCACATCGAGGTTTTTCTCCATACTCTGGCGAATACCCATCACCTCTACTTCTTCGAGAACCAAGCTTTCCTCTTTTGCTTGCTCCGTATTCTGTGCTTGCGCCATACCAACAACACTAAATAACACCAGTGCGCTGGCAGATGTGCGTAATAGTTCCGCCCTACGATTTGTATAAAGGGTTTTCTCTTTCATTGCTGAGCATCTCTTTTATTATAATTCTCGAGCTTTCCGTACACCCTCTTGACTCGGCATATCCACATACCAAGCTCTCGGAATAACCCGGGTTTTAGGTCTGCCTGTCCCTGGCTTATTTTTTTGAGCCCCCTTCCCTAGGGGTTAAGGCCATGTACCGCTATCAGCTATCCAGGCCAAGTCGCTTTAGTACTTCAGGCGGTGCTCCAGGGAAGCTGGCCATAGGTCTGTTACCCACATAGCCGATATCCGCCATACCTTCCTCGGTGGTATAGAAAGCGGTAGATGCAAGAACCCTCACTTTGGCAAAGAAACGCGCACCGGCCTGGTATTCTGGCTTCGCGGTGCGAGTCCATTTGATGTCCTCACAGATGGCCGTTTTTTGAGATTCATTCAACTCGACAAATGAGCCTTGAAATCTGCGCCTGGACTCTCCCTCGAGCCAGACAATCCCACCGCGAATCGTGACAAGATCTGCTTTATTATTGGAATAAGGCGCACTCACGTATTCATTGATGTAATGCTGAGCACCAACAGAAGAGGCGCTCGGGGAAATTGCATCCGCGGGAATAATGACATCACAGAGCGCAGCCAGTACCGCTAATTCATTCTCATCTAGCTGCATTTCCCAAGGCACAACTGGATTAAGAAGATCTGGATCCGTGGGCGTCCCCCTGGCTAGCGTTTGTTTCGGAGCATCCAGGTTTTTAACTGCAGGCTTTGCCGCAGGTTTGTCCTCCCTCACTACAACCTTTTCAGCAACTTTCTCAGAGCAGCCAATTACCGGAACTGCAGCGGCGGTGGTAGCAATCAAACGCAGGGCATTACGGCGACCAAGGTTGGTTTTTTCCTCGCTCATCAGATATTCCTCTTCTTGAATTGGTCCACGATGTAGTCACAGGTACGCCAAGCCAGGGCCATAATGGTCAGGGTTGGGTTTTTATCGGCATTAGAAACAAAGGGGGCGCCGTCAGTTAGGAAGAGGTTGGGAACCTCCCAGGACTGGCAGTAAGGGTTGAGCACAGAATCTTTTGGGTTGGAGCCCATGCGCGCGGTGCCGACCTCATGAATGATGGCACCACCGTTGATAATTGCCTTGGCACCATCAGTCTGTACAGTTGTGGTCACATTGCCGCCCATACCTTCGATAATTTCGGCAAAGGTTTTGTGCATGTGGGCAGCCTGATTAAGTTCCTGGTCACTCCATTTCCAGTGGAATTTCAGAACCGGGATACCCCACTGGTCGACCTGGTCCTTATCAATTTCACAGTAGCTGTCATCATTGGGGATCATTTCCCCACGACCGTCGAACCAGACAAAGGAACCGTAATAGCGTCGGCAGGCCTCTTTTAAATCCTTACCGTAGGCACCTTCGGTGAAATCACCCATACCGCCGAAGGCACCAGCTCCAGGCATACTGCGGCCACCACCGAATTCAATGTGATAACCCCGAGCAAAATCCAAGTCTCCGCGCAACTGCTCTTTGTACAGCCACCAAGGCATATACATATGCATTGCCGACGCGCCATCTTCGTTATGAGCGGGCATGTTTTCCAGGGCTGGAATCTGGCCACCTACTCCCGCGCCCACAGTATCCATCAGGTATTTGCCTACAACACCACTGCCGTTGGCGAGACCATCTGGGAATAAAGTGCTTTTTGAATTGAGAAGAATGCGTGATGTCTCGGCGGCACTGGCCGCAACGACAACTGCGCGGGCACTGGCAAACTTTTCCTGACGGGTGTTTTTATCAATGTAAACAACCCCGTTGGCTTTGCCTTTCTTATCAACGGTAACTTCGCGCACCATTGCGTCAGTTATGATGTCAAGGTTGCCTGTGGCCAACGCAGGAGGCAGCAGTACTGTGGTGGACTGGAAGTTCGCCTTAATGGAACAACCGCGACCACAGGGCGTGGCCCAAAAACAGGCAGCACGGGATTTCATCGATTCACGGGTTACATCCTGGGCAAGCTTGTTATCGGGGAACAGTTTCTGCGGAATATTTTCATGGTCGAGGCGCTCACTGAGAATGGCCAAGTGTGAAGGGATCACGGGGATACCCAACTTGTCACAAGCTTTTTTCGCTAGCAGTTCATAAGCGCGAGGGTTGGGGGGCGGCAATAATACGCCGTCGGAAGAATCCGGGGTATTTTCCAATCCCTCATTGGTGCCGTAGACACCAATGAGCATCTCGGTTTTATCGTAGTACGGAGCCAGATCTTGATAGCTGATAGGCCAGTCAAAACCGAGTCCATCCCTTGAGTACGGCTTAAAGTCGTATTCCCCCATGCGCAGCGAAATACGCCCCCAGTGGTTCGTGCGGCCACCTAGCATACGCGCTCGCCACCAGTCGAAACGCCGGCCTCTCTCCCGGGATCCCTGGGTATAGGGCTCGCCTGGCACCTGCCAGCCACCATCCACTGTCGCATCGTAAAAACCGAATGGTTTTTCCGGCGTGCTACCACCGCGCAGGGGGGCGTCTTTGGGCAGATTAAACATAGGGGTTTCCTTGACCGGGTCATAGGACCGCCCCGCTTCCAGCAAAAGTACCTTTAAACCTGCTGTGGCCAGCACATAGGCAGCCATACCGCCCCCTGCACCAGAGCCGACTATTAAGGCGTCGTACTCTTTATTCTCAATATCTTCACTCGCCATAACATCTCTCCTGCATGACCATTTATTTTTCTTCTGACCGGCTAAATTCCATCAATTGGGAACATTTTCCTGTAACCGGTTACATTATTAGAATATTTTTCTCTTTGGATGAACAACTATCAAGTCTGAATTTTTAATTTATCGGTGTTAAAGACTGATTTCTTGAAGAAAGCAGACATTAAAGTACATATTTTCAGGTTAGGTAAAATTAAAAATATGTAACCGGTTACATCTGTAAGTAAATTTTATCAATTATTTTCATTTAATTACGTGGACACCTCCATCTTCCTACCAAGATGTTCTAGCAACTGTTTTGTTGCCATAATTCCGTGGTCCTCATCTCCCGGCCCTTCAAATTCAATCCCAACATAACCCCGATAACCCGCATCGCGAATGATCCGTAACATTCGAGCAAAGTCCGTGTTGATTTCACTTCCCGCTGAATCGAACTCAAAGCTTTTGGCACTGATACCCTGGGCAAAGGGCATAAGTTGCTGAACTCCCAAATAGCGATCGTAATCTCCGAAGTTTCCAAAGTCCGGCAAACTGCCACAGTTGGGCATATCTACACGGTGAAGGACCTGTGACAGCCACTCCCCGTTAGATGAGTAGCCACCATGGTTCTCAACAATCACATTAATATTAAAATCCTGGGCAAATTCCGAAAGCGCGCGCAGCCCCTCAACAGATGCTTTAGCCACCTCTTCGCGACTCCCCTGTCCCGCGGCATTTACTCGTACAGAATGACAATCGAGATGTTTAGCCGCTTCGATCCATTTGTAATGGTTCTCTATCGCCTGCTTTCTCCTGCCTTTATCAGGATCACCCAGGTCGCCCTCTCCATCAACCATAATTAACAGACTGCGAACATTATGGTCTTCTGCCCTAGCCTTCATTGCGGTGAGAAACTTCAAGTCCTTTGCCTGATCTTTAAAGAACTGATTTACATACTCAACCGCTCCAATTCCAAAGACTTTGCGCGTTTTAACCGGAAAGTCCAGAACCTTGAGAGTACCACTTCGCAGTTGCCGATGCAGGGACCACTGAGCCAAGGAAATCTTAAAAAATCTTTCACTTCCCGCGCTGTGGCTACGACCAACAAACCCCATAAAAGGGGCAGCCAGTCCCAAAGCTGCCAGCCTTGTGCTATTTGCCAAAAACCGCCTTCTATTGATAGTCATTACCGCTCTCCTATTTGGGAAAACTCTGCAATGGGTTTCGAGGGGTTATCGGTTGAAGCGCTACCCTCCCGGTTTCCTTGCAAAGAACGGCGAAAGCCACTGATTGCTCCCCCCAGATCTTCGCCCAAACGGCGAATCTTGCCGCTGCCAAACAATAAAACTGCAAGCACCAGTACTATCAGGATTTGCCAGAGACTGATTCCTGAAATACCCATTAGCTTATAGCTCCCGGATTTTTATATTGCGATACCAGACTTTATCGCCATGGTCCTGCAAAGCGATATAGCCACTTTCAGACCGCGCAAAATCAGGATAATTTGAGAACTTGCTGCCCGCCAAACGCTTGCCCCAATCTTCTGACCAAAGCTCGTAGCTAACAATCTTGTTGCCATTTAACCAATGTTCTACCTTGCCGTTCTCTACACGAATACGAGTTTGATTAAACTCTCCCGCAGGCTTAACGCTCTCTTCACTGGGCGCATACATATCAAATACTGAGCCGGCGCTGTGGCTTGGCTTTTCCAGATTGGGAAACGCGGCATTGTCCAACACCTGGTATTCCATGCCACTCATCCAAACTGGTGCATCTCCATCAGCGACGCGATAAATAATGCCGCTGTTACCGCCCTCAGAAATTTTCCACTCCAGCTGCAATTCAAAATCTGCAAACTGCTCAGCGGTTACCAGGTCCCCAGCCCCTCCCGCGGTCAATACCAGATTGCCATTAACAACCTGCCAGGCACCGCCAATCTGTGAGCCATTTGTTCCAGTCCAACCCTGTAATGTCTCACCATCAAACAGGTAACGCCACTCTCCATCCGCTTGTTGGATGCTCGACTCGGGCACCCGCTCGCAACCTGCAGCACCCAGCATCACTGCTGCTGCAATCGCTACGGATATTTTGGATCTGGTTTTAGTAAAGTTTTTCATCATTATTATCTCCACACCTATTGGCTGTTATCTAATCAGTGCCATACTTTTCAGGGCAACGGTCCTTGGGAGCCTGCAATTCTCAGTTGTCCCGACAAGAGGCTGTGCTTTCCCGCTCCACTAGCTCAAATGGCAAAATAGTCCGGCTGGATTTCAATGGCTTACCATCGATAATCAATCGCAGCGTTTCCATTGCGTAGCGGCCTAACTCCTCCGCGGGCTGGTTAATCGTGGTCAAAGGCGGATCTGTAAATTGGGAGAATTCAATATTATCGAACCCGGTAACAGACACATCTTCCGGCACCCTGAGGCCCATCCTCTTCACCTGATGCACTGCACCAATAGCCATCTCATCGTTCATACAAAAAATGGCAGTTGGCCGACGGGGAGTAGATAGCAAAGTCTCTGCGCCTTCCTGTCCAGATGTCATAGTGAATTCCCCATGAACAACCATTTCAGGATCAAGTCCTAACCCACGTTTTTTTAGTGCATCAGAAAACCCAGACAGTCTGTCTCGGACTATGGGGCTTTGCGAGGGCCCGGTAATAACCCCGATGCGGCGGTGCCCCATCTCCATCAAGTGACGCGCAACCTCCTGTGCCGCGCCATGGTTATCCAACTCCACCACCGGATACCGATCATCTTCTACTATGCGCTCACAGGCATTCACCAACGGAACAGATGCAGCCAGGTTCGCATCCTTCTCTGCAAACGGATAACGACTACCAAGCTGGATAACACCGTCCGCTTGGTTGGTTAACGCCATACCTGCATAAAATTGTTCATTGGTGGAATCCCCTTTTGTATCCCCCAGCAGCACCGAATAGCCTTGATCCTGCGCCGCTTTCTCAATTCCGCGAATGACCCGGGAAAAGAATGGATTGGCTATATTGGGAACTAATACCATCACTGCGAATGACTTTCCCGAACTGAAGTTCCGCGCAAGGAGGTTCGGCCGGTATCCGGCCTCCTCCACGGCTTTAAGCACCCGCTCTCTGGTTCGCGGAGAAACCATCTGCGGATCTTTTAACGCCCGGGATACGGTCGCGACCGATACACCGGAGCGACGTGCAACTTCGCGAATATTTGACATAGTTTCCTGCTAATTTCTTATTAGTAGGGGGTTATTTTCGCACAGACGGATATCATCTACTGGTTACCCGTAACTGCTGCTTCCGTTTTATTGGCTGTTTGCCTTCGATCCCACAGCCAAATAAAGGCAAAAATAGGGAGCAGGATAAGTGGGACTACTGCCAAAGACTGGAATGACTCTACAGAAGCGGTTGCCAATACCGCATCCAACTCATCCCCACTCAGCTTTTCAAAGGCCTCCAAGCCCCCCGCTGCCTCAATCTTGGCATTGTCAAAAATAGCTCCAAGCTTTGGCAGAACAAATTGGATAGACATACCACCGGCAAAACCCAGCAACCCCAGAAACAATGCCCCTCCGCGCACAAAACGCTCGGAGACTGTGGCCAGCATAGTGGGCCACATATAACAAACACCAATGCCCCAGACAGTCGCTGCCAAAAATGCAGTTACTGGCGTCCTAGCCATACCCAGGCAATAGAGCCCAATTGCGGCAAGGAGACTGCTTAACCATAGAAGTCCGATAGGAGACAGTTTCTTTGCCAACTGCCCTGCAAAGTGGCGCATCACAAACATCAACATACTGACATAAACAAGGATAAGGATACCCTTCATGCCAACTACTCGGGATAGGGTCAGGTCTACCCACTGCCCAGGGGCCAGCTCGGTTGCGGCGGTCAGCCACATACACACCCACAGCAGGATAAACATCGGCTGCTTGAATACCTCTTTAAACATTTCGCCATAACTGATACCGGAAGAAACCCGTTCAGTAACTGGGAAATCTGTTTTAGCCACAAGCCAGGCCATAACAACAGCCGGCAGTGCCAACACGACAAGGTTCAACTGCCAGGGAAGCTCGAGGGCAGAGATTGACAACCCCAGTAATCCTCCAACCACAATGCCCGCAGGCCACCAGGCATGTAGTACGTTTAAACGTTGCGTTTTATTATCTGGGTCGACTGCAGCAACCATAGGATTACTGGCTGCCTCCACGGCACCCCAGCCCAAGCCTGTCAGTAACAGGCCAGCTAGAACCAGACTCTCTACCCCCTCCCCTGGAGTCACCATAGATGCCGCAATAATAAGCAAACTGCCCAATACATAACCTATAGATGAGAGCATCAACATTCGCTTGATGCCGACCAAGTCCACAAGTGCGCTTCCAAATAGAAGTGTGAAAGCAAATCCAGCAAAGGTAATACCAATTGCTTCACCGAGCATAGTGGTGGAGTTAGCTAGGTCTATATGGTTATAGATATCTTCCTGCAAGTTAGTGGCTATCACCGTCCGCACAGCCATGCCCAAGCCAATCATAAAAATGGAGAGATTACCCACCAAGAATATTCTCTTGTTCTGGGGCGTTATCATCGTACTCATCTATCCAGTCTCCGCATGATTTATTGTTATTAATTGTTCACTTGGTTTGGCAAAATTTAATCCAACCCCAAAATCCGACGATTTCGCGCGCGATCTGTTTCTGCACCAGCAAAATCATCAAAGGCCTTCCCTGCCACAGTAATCAGGTGATCCTGAATAAATGGTGCACCCTCACTGGCCCCCTGCTGTTGATCCTTAATACAACACTCCCATTCAAGTACTGCCCAGCGATCGTAACCGTATTGGGTCAAGCGGCTGAAAATCCCGCGGAAGTCCACCTGACCATCGCCCAGGGAACGAAAACGGCCAGGTCTTTCAATCCAGGGAGCATACCCACCATAAACTCCAGCCCTACCACTCGGATTGAATTCAGCATCTTTCACGTGAAACGCCTTGATTCGTTCGTGATAGATGTCGATAAAAGCCAGGTAGTCCATCTGCTGCAAAAGCAGGTGACTGGGGTCATAGAGAATATTCGCTCTTGGATGGTCCTCCACTTCGTAGAGAAAACGTTCAAAAGTCAGCCCATCGTGCAGATCTTCACCGGGGTGGAGTTCATAACAAACATCAACCCCAGCACTGTCAAACGCATCCAATATGGGGCGCCACAGCCGACCCAATTCGCGAAAACCTTCTTCAACCAGCATTGTCGGGCGCTGGGGCCAGGGATAAAAAGTATGCCAAAGCAGTGCGCCAGAAAATGTAGCATGGGACTTTAGCTTTAGGTTCGCACTGGCCCGAGCAGCCAACATCAGTTGATTGCTTGCCCACTCGGCACGGGCTGGCAAGTTGCCTCGCACTTCCTCCGGGGAAAAAATATCCAGCATCTCTTTATACGCGGGATGCGCTGCAACCAGCTGGCCCTGCAAATGCGTGGACAGTTCTGAGATTTCCACCCCCGCCTTCTCACAGACCCCCAGAATATCGTCACAGTAAGCCTGACTATCGCTGGCCAGCTCGAGATCAAAGATGCGCTTGTCCCAAGTGGGAACCTGAATGCCTTTGTAACCCAGATCCGATGCCCAGCGGGCCATGGACTCCAGCGAAGCTGGTTGATCGCTCGGAGGGAGGAACTGGGCGAGAAATATTCCGGGCCCCTGAATTCTGGGTGCCTTCATTTATTCTTATCCTTTTTACTGCTGTACTTATTTACCTCTGCAACCAATCAATCCTTCCTGGGTGATCAGCTTGCTCCTTTTGAAAAAACACAGTGCTGCCTTTTCAAAAGTGGACTGGCACTGGGCCGACATCGACACCTCCCTGTGCCGTACTAACTGCCGGACTTCCACCCTGCCAGAGGCTCCTAACTTGTTTGAAAATGAATCGGTACGATTTAGCTGTCTATTCCCAATACGGTGCCAGAGACACCCAAGAAGAGTTCGCGCGACTGCTTTCCAATGCACCGCGTACAAATGCCATAGCTCGGACACCCGCATCAATATTCCCAACGACAGAACTATTTTTAATGGGCAGTTCTTGCCGGCGGCATCGAACCTGGGCTGCAAAGTCGCGGTAAATATTCGCAAAGGCCTCTATATAACCTTCGGGATGCCCCTGCGGGGTACGGCAAAGAGCTCGGACATCGTCATCCAGATATTCACAGTCAGCACCAGCCTTCAAAAAGGCCACTGGCTGACCCCTACGCTTTAACTGCAATTGGTTAGGAGATTCCTGCTCCCAGAACAGTGAGCCATGTTCGCAATAAACACTGATATTCAGGTTATTCCCTTCCCCACCACAGACTTGGCTGGCTGTAAGGGTGCCGCGCGCACCCTGATCTAATTTAAATAGCGCCGCGCCATCATCATCCAGCGCCCTTTTGTCGACTACCGATTGCAAGTCCGCACAGACCTCAGAGATACGCTGACCGGTAAAAAATTCGACCAGGTGGTGAGCGTGGGTACCAATATCGGCAAAACAGCCACTTTCTCCCGAGCGTGTGGGATCTGTTCGCCAACTGGCTTGTTTACTTCCGCTGGAGTCACCAGCCAATGCCAACCAGCCTTGTGGATAGGCAACAGTTACCCGGCGGACTTGCCCAAGCTCTCCCCTGGCTAAGATTGCCCTGGCCTGCGTCACAAGAGGATAAGCTGCATAGGTATGAGTCAAACCGTAGAGATGGCCACTCCGCACGACCTCGTTTTTGAGCGCAAGAGTTTCCTCAAGAGTGGAAGCGGCCGGCTTATCGGAAAGAACATGAAACCCCGCCCGCAGTGCAGCAATAGAGACTGGTAGATGTAAATCATTGGGTGTTACCACGGAAACAAACTCTATGCGCTCATCAACAGCACGCTGGGATTCCTCCAGAAACATCTGCTCATAACTCTGGTAAACGCGCTCGGGGTTAAGGCCCAACTTCTCTCCGCTGCTACGGCCACGCTCGGGATTACTGCTAAAACATCCCGCCACCAGCTCTATTTCACCGTCAAGGGAAGCAGCCATACGGTGGATTGCGCCAATAAAGGCACCCTCTCCACCACCAACCATGCCCATTCTTATTTTTTTTCCCATACCACTTCCCATATAGCTGCCTCTGGCAACCTGGTTCTTATTGTTTTGGGTTTCTACCCGGCCAAATACCTTGCCTCCATACTCAGGTCTTGTACTTCTTCCAAGAACCCTTTCAGAAAATGTAACCGGTTACATTTGTTTTTAAGATACAGAAAAAACTTACAGTTGCAAGCGACAGTTTCATTGCATGTTGTTTATTTTCCCCAGAGATCAGGGTACCAATATCCACGAGTGCAGAGGAGTTACACTGGTTTACTCATTCGAGGTGTTAATAATCAGTCGTGGTAACCCACTTTTCGGGCGAAGTCTTCCCAGGATTGCCAATTAAGCTCCTGGCTCTGCCACCTATTCTCTATCGGGTGGCCGATCCCCGGGCCTGGGGGTAATCCACTATCGGCGCCCGGCTGGGGGTGGCAGCTTTTGAGCTTGGTACGCACCCACCTCCCAGCATCTTCAGCGACGTTAGCGGCCAATCCCCAATGGTTTGGCCACACTGCAAGGAAGTTTTGCAGACCAAAATCGTCCAGTTGATACGGAGTGGGATACTCCAACTGCACCAACAGATCACCATCTGGCCCTGGTGCATCAGTTTTCCAGCCTGCATATACCGACCACTGGCAGCCCTGCGCCCAGGCCTCAAAGGCCACCATCGCACTGGAAAGGCGCTCAAAAGATGCACAAAGTAGATCATTCTCTATTTCTGGTGGGATGCACATATCGACAACACCCGCTTTGAACTTGGGAACTTCTGGGTTAAGTGTAAGAACCCAAAGCCCCTCCCCACCTTCCAGCGGGTGGTACATCACTATCAAGTCGATCAAGAAAGCTGAAACCGGGGGAATATTGGGACCGCGAGCCAAAAGCATATGCAGAGGCCGTACTAGCTGCGCATTTTGTACCTGCTCTTCTGCCACACCCAACTGCCGAATCACCTCTGCATTGCCCGCACCGCAGGCGGAAATCACAAGCTCTGGCCTTACTTCGCAAGAGCGGCCACCGATATCCAGGGTTACCTGTTCAATACCTGAGCCCGCGAGCTGAAATGATGCCAGCCGTCCACTATAAATATGTTTTCTCATGGGCTCGCTGACACTGAGGTAGGCTGCGGCTCCATCGAAAACAAGATCATCAGGAAATCTGAACCTGCGATTTGGTGGTAAACCGTCCGGATCAAAGATCTCCGGCAATTCCACCTCCTCTGAGGGAATAGCCGCTCCAGCCCAGTTACCTTCAACTGTCTTTAGAAAGTCTGGAGTCAGCGCTGCATGGAAATCTGTTATTCGACTATTCACACCGCTATTAGCAAGTTCTTTGTGCCAATGCTGCGCGGCTGTCCTATAAATCTCAGCAGCTTGGGGGTTCGCGGCGTTCCAACCAGAGGAGAAATAACCGTGGAAATGCAGAGATTCGGCATCACCCAACTCGTCATCGACCAGTATCACCGAATACTCTGGTATCAGCTGTCTCATCAGGGTTACTCCCTGAATCCCTCCACCAAGAATCAAAACATCAACAGGGATAGTCTGTGACATAGGTGAATCCATTTGAGTTGAAAGGAGTGGCCTCAATAAGCCTTTTAAACTCTCTGTTGCTGGGTAAATAGTAGCCTGCCCCCTCCCTATCAATACTGAGTTCCCGCCCTTCTTTCGGCCTATTACGAAGAATCTGTGAACTTAATGTGAAAAGTTCACCCCACTAGCAAATTAGTTAATCCGTTCCAGTTAACCCTCCGTAAAGAGGGGGTCGCTACGGCACTACAGCAGTAGTGACTGAACAAGCAATCAACAAGGAAGCGTAACTATGAATGGCTTTGCAAAAGGTTTGGGAATCGCTCTATTGGCTTTTGCTGCTCAGCTCTCTTGGGCAGAGGGGGATTCAGAGCTTGAGACAGTACCCTACGTGGATGTTCATCAGTATGTCGGTAAGTGGTACGAAATTGCCAGGCTTCCCCAGATATTCCAACCCGCATGCACCGCTGTAACCGCGGACTATGGGCTGAATGATGACGGCAGTATCAGCGTGTTCAACTTCTGTCGAATCCTGCACCCGAAATACGGGTTCCCTATTAGCGTGCAAGGTACTGGTGTTCCTATTGATGAAACCAATAGCAAACTTGCCATCTCATTCTTTAACGGCCAGTCCACTGGCGACTACTGGATATTGGAGCTGGACCCGAATTATCAGTGGTCACTGGTAGGTGATCCCGATCGCAGCAGCCTTTATCTCCTGAGTCGATCTCCCCAGCTGGATGAATCAATTATTGATGAGCTGCTTGATCTTGCTGTCACTAAGCATGGCTACAACATCGATCACATCATAATGACTAAACAGCCAGCACATTAGGCTCTCTTTCATTAGCGCGTGGGCTTCTCCTGCTCACGCGCCCCATTAATTTAATAAATTACATTAACTTTATTTAATTTATAATATTCATATAGTTACGATGTATATTGAAAGTAATTTATAGAAAATAAAGGCTTAATTTTCCCTGGCTACCAGACTGACAGGTGGCACCCTACCCCCAGGAAATAGTCCTCCCCCCCTGCAGAGAAGACAAACTTCCCGACTAAAAAATGATCAACCAAGACCCATCCTGCGGATAGCCGTATGGCTCATCAGCTGCCAATCGACTGGAGTTCTGTGGGTGCACTAAAACTGGAGCTCGAGAGGGGTGGCAGCAATCGCTGTCAGTTCAACACTATGTTTTACGCCCCAGTGCCCAGTTCCACTGGACACCCGCGCACCAGAAGATGTATCAGAGCGGGACTATTAGCTGATCAACCCTGCGGCTCTTTTCTGACGCCTCCCGGGAGTTACTCCAGTTGACGTTCAGCGTGTACAACCGGGCGGTCAGATAGATCAGATTGACTATTTAGTGGTCGAAGTCAGCAGTGATTATGGTGATGACCATACATATCTGTTGTTCATAATTGAGAAAAAATGCCCTACGCGACAAGAAAAAGGGAAATCTATTTTGCTAAATCTGCCCAAAGCGGGAAGGATCCATCTCTGAATAGAGGTATTTCATGCCCTTCGGAGCTTTCAGCCTTTATACTTGTCCTAAGCTATAGGTCGCCAAGCCATAAAGGCTGGCCTCCTATGAAGTAGGACGTATAAAGAGACTCCCTATGCTTACCAATCGGATCGCCGCACTATTTTCCGGCTTCTTGGTCATTGGCCTGCTTTCCACAACCGCTCTGGCAGAGGCCGAGCGCCTGGCTCCAGAAAAGGACCAGGGCAGCACCGCCAGAGAGATAGTCAGCAAACTCGAAATGCTGCACTACAACAAAATAAAGGTCGGAGACGAAATGTCAGAAGACCTCTGGAATGAATACATTGATGCTTTGGACCCCACCAAAAGCTACTTCCTCAACTCAGACATCAATGAGTTTCGTGAGTGGCAAACCAGGATGGACGACCAGTTGCGCGCTGGTGACGTAAAAGCGGGCTTTGAGATTTACAATCGCTTCCGCCTGCGCATGGGCGATCGCCTCGACAATATTTTGTCCCAACTGGAGAAAGGCCTCCCAGACTTTGACTTCACTCGCGATGAGTCACTGGAGCTTGATCGAGAGAAAAGTGAATGGCCGAAATCAATCAGCGCTGCCGATGACCTGTGGCGTAAACGCCTGAAAAGCAGCGTTCTGAACCTGCGTCTCACAGGAAAAACCGACGAGGAGATACGCGATCTTCTGGAGCGCCGCTATAAAGGCCAGAAGAAGCGTCTCGAGCAGCAGAATAGCGATGATGTATTTGAGCTCTATATGAACTCACTCACACGCCTCTATGATCCTCACAGTAATTACCTGTCCCCGCGCTCATTGGAAAACTTCAATATGAGCATGTCCCTCTCGTTGGAGGGCATCGGTGCTGTACTTCAGGCAGACGAGGAGTACACCAAGGTGGCCCGCTTGGTTGCAGGTGGCCCGGCTGATCGCACTGGCAAAATAAAGCCCAACGACAAGATCGTGGGTGTTGGCCAGGACAAAGAAGGTGAGATGGTCGATGTCGTAGGCTGGCGCCTGGATGATGTGGTTGACCTGATCCGCGGTAAGGCCGGCACTTTTGTTCGTCTCGAAACGATCCCGACGGGCGGTGACGGTACTCACAAGACCATCCTGATCAAACGCAGCAAAGTGAAGCTCGAAGATCAGGCGGCTAAGAAAGCTGTGTTTGAATTCTCCGACGGTAGCCAAAACTACAAGATTGGCGTGATCAACCTGCCGACCTTCTATATAGACTTTGATGCCTATCGCCGCCGTGACCCCAACTATAAAAGTACCACTCGTGATGTGGCCAGGCTGTTGAGTGAGCTGAAAGAGGAGAATGTCGATGGCATTATCCTCGATCTGCGCAACAACGGCGGTGGCTCGCTGCAAGAAGCCACCATGCTCACCGACCTGTTTATTGACCAGGGACCGGTGGTGCAGATCCGCCATGCCAATGAGCAAATTTCGCGGCATAACCGCTCACGCTCCCGTGCTATGTACCGCGGCCCGCTGATGGTATTGATCAACCGCCTGTCAGCTTCTGCCTCTGAGATTTTTGCCGGGGCTATCCAGGACTACAACCGCGGCCTGGTTGTCGGCAACCAGTCGTTCGGTAAAGGTACGGTTCAAACCATGGCACCTCTGAAAGAGGGACAGCTCAAGATTACCCAGTCCAAGTTTTACCGCGTATCCGGTGACAGCACCCAACACGCCGGGGTAAAACCGGATATCCCCATGCCACAGCTGATTGACGCTGAAAGCGTTGGGGAGAGCGCTTACGATACCGCTCTACCCTGGGATCGCATCCATGCCGTGCCTCATGCAAAGTACTTCAACCTGAAGACTCTGATTCCAAATTTGATGACCAAGCACAACAAGCGTACGGCATCTGATCCGGACTTTATCTTCCTGCGCGACCAGTTCGAATTTGAGAGCGAGCGCGCTGATAAGAAGTACCTTTCTCTCAATGAGGTAATGCGCGAACAGGAACGTGAGAACGTAAACCAGCGCCTGCTCTCTATGGAAAACCGCCGCCGCAATGCGAAGGGTCTTGAACCCTACGAGAATTTCGAAGCTTACGAAGAAAGTGAGTCAGAAGATGTCGCAGCTATCGGTGGTCCGGTTGAGATCAAGCTCGAAAAAGATCCAATCTTGAATGAAGCCGGCTATATAATGGCGGACTTTATCGGGCTAGCCACTAAGGCCAGCAAGGCCCCGCCTCAAGTAGCGAACTTCTAATTTGTAGCAGGTGCGCCTTGCGTGCCTGCTCCGCTAGTAACTCCAGGTCGGGCAAGCCCGGCCTTTTTTATTTTTGGGGGAATAAATGAAAGTCGTTTCCTTTAACGTCAACAGCATTCGTACACGCCTGCATCAGATGGAGGCACTGGTAGACAGCCATAAGCCGGACATAATCGGCTTGCAGGAAACCAAAGTTACCGATGAAGATTTTCCGGTAGATGCGATCCGGGACCTTGGCTATGAGCTGATCTACTTTGGCCAGAAAACCCACTACGGCGTCGCCCTACTCTCACGCCTTCCCTTTGTCGATCGAGAGTACGGCTTCCCCACTGATGATGAAAATGCCCAACGCCGTATGGTTATGGGTAAATTTGATATCGGTGGCAAGGAGCCGCTGACAGTGATTAATGGCTATTTTCCCCAGGGTGAAAACCGCGAGCATCCGGTAAAATTCCCGGCCAAGCAAAAGTACTACGCAGACCTTGATACCTTTTTGCAGACCACCTGCAAACCCAATGCTCCAGTACTGGTAATTGGAGATATGAATATTTCCCCCAGTGATCTCGACATCGGTATTGGCGAGCCCAATCGCAAGCGTTGGCTTCGCGACGGCAAGTGCAGCTTTCTGCCAGAGGAGCGCGAGTGGCTGCAGAAAATCGAGGCATGGGGATTGGTGGACACTTTTCGTGCACTTAATCCAGAAACTAACGATGTGTTTAGCTGGTTTGATTACCGCAGCCGCGGGTTTGATCGCGATCCCAAGCGTGGTCTGCGTATCGACCTGATCATGGCTAGCAACCCTCTCATGGAAAAGTGCATCGCTACTGGAGTAGATTACGATATACGCGCTATGGAGCGCCCTTCTGACCACGCCCCGGTTTGGGCCGAATTTAAGCTCTAACCACCTTCTAATGAAAACCGGGATCTGTTCCCGGTTCTTTTCCTCTTTGAATATATGATTTTCCATATATAATAGAAAGAGATAAAGCTGGCAGGTGCAACGCTGTGAAGAAGCGGGTTTTGTTTATCTGTGCTGGGAACTCAGCCCGATCGATTATTGCTGAGGCGCTACTGCGTTATCACTCCGGGGTCTTCTTCGAAGTTGCTAGTGCAGGTACCAGCCCAGAACCCGTGGATATTCGGGCAATCAGCGCCTTGAAACGCTTTGGGATACCCATACAAGGATTGTATTCCAAGTCTCTGGATGAAGTATCCAACCAGAGTTTTGACTTGGTGATTACCCTGTGTGACAAAAGCCAAAGAGAGTATGTACCTTCGCCCACCCATAGCAAAATAATCGCTTGGGACTTTGAAGACCCGGCCACGCGCCATTGCTTCAAGCCATTTTACACAACGGTGAGAGAGCTAAGCACTCGCATTAAATTGTTTGCCTTGGTGCAAACCAAAACTGCCAAAGCGGCCTGACAGAAGCCCGGGGAAAACTTTGAATCCAGTTCAGTTTTACAAGTGCCTTGCTGACGATACCCGCCTTCGCACCCTTCTATTAATCGCTTATGAAGGTGAGCTTTGCGTGTGTGAGTTGACCGCTGCCCTAGGCCTTAGTCAACCGAAAATTTCCCGGCACCTGGCCCTTTTACGCAGCGCGGATCTTTTACAAGACCGGCGTCAGGGACAGTGGGTTTTCTACCGTATCAATCCAGCTCTAAGCGACTGGACAAAAAATATCCTTCAAGACACTTTACAAGCAAACCAGCAGTTCATCGCCAAGGATCTACGGAATCTGTTCCAGATGGGGGAAAGGCCCGAACGTGCGAGTCTGTGTTGTTGATGGCCCTAACAGTACCCTATTAACTGTAAAAATTTGTCTGTATATATATGAATTTCCATATATATGGATTCAAGGAGAAATATAGATGACGATAAAAGTCGGAATCAATGGTTTTGGCCGTATTGGTCGATTGGTACTGCGCGCAGCATGGGACTGGCCGGACATAGAGTTTATTCAGATTAATGACCCCTCAGGCGACGCCCATACCCTGGCCCACCTCCTGAATTTCGACTCTGTCCATGGCCGCTGGCACAACACAGCGAAATCCACTGATCACACTATTGAAATAGATGGCCTCAAAGTAGCGTGCAGTGCGAATACCGAAATCTCCAAGACCGATTGGAGCCGCTGCGATCTTGTCATTGAAGCCTCTGGTAAAATGAAAACCTCTGCAATTTTGCAAGCGTACCTTGATCAAGGCGTAAAACGGGTGCTTGTCTCCGCTCCTGTTAAAGAGGCCGGTGTGCCCAATATTGTCCTGGGGGTGAATCAGCATATTTACGATCCCGACAAACACCCTATTGCTACTGCCGCTTCCTGTACCACTAACTGTCTAGCGCCAGTTGTGAAAGTCATTCACGAAAACCTGGGTATTAAACATGGCTCCATCACGACCATTCACGATATTACCAATACCCAAACAATACTTGATGCCCCCCACGCAGATCTGCGCCGGGCCAGGGCTTGTGGAGCCAGCCTGATCCCGACAACTACAGGATCAGCCACAGCTATAACTGCGATTTTCCCTGAGTTGACTGGCCGGTTAAATGGCCACGCCGTACGTGTACCCCTGGCAAACGCCTCGTTGACCGACTGCGTTTTCGAAGTCGAACGCCCCACCACAGCCGAGGAAGTTAACCTGTTACTGCAAACCGCCTCGAAAAGAGAGCTGAAAGATATTCTCGGCTATGAGGAGCGCCCTCTGGTATCGGTGGATTACAAAACCGACCCACGCTCCAGCATTGTCGACGCTCTCTCGACCATGGTGATCAATGGTACCCAGGTTAAAATTTATACCTGGTATGACAACGAGTGGGGGTACGCAAATCGTACCGCGGAACTAGCCCGGATGATCGGAAACATGGATCGCTGATTAAATCTGGGGAGCCTAGAAGCCAGCAATATTACAATATTGGTAAAGTTCATTTCGATGCAGTTACTTTCCTCTTTGCCCCTGCCAGTTCGCCAGTATTTGCTGGTAACTGGCAACTATTGGTCATTTACCTTGACCGATGGCGCCCTGCGAATGCTGGTGTTAATGCATTTCCACAAATTAGGCTATGCCCCGCTGGAAATCGCATTGCTCTTTCTTTTCTATGAATTGTTCGGGGTGATCACCAATCTTGTTGGAGGTTGGCTGGGTGCCCGCCTCGGCCTCAACCGCACCATGAACACAGGGTTAATGCTGCAGGTAATAGCTTTACTAATGCTGCTGGTACCCTCAAATCTGCTCTCTGTCCCCTGGGTGATGGGTGCCCAGGCCCTGTCAGGCATCGCCAAGGACCTCAACAAGATGAGTGCGAAAAGTGCTATCAAGTTGTTGCTCCCGGCACATGCCCAAGGTCCGCTCTACCGTTGGGTAGCCCTGCTTACCGGCTCCAAGAACGCCCTTAAGGGATTGGGATTTTTTCTGGGTGGGGTCCTGCTCGCTCTGGCGGGATTTCGCGGTGCTATCCTGATCATGGCCATATGCCTGGCAGGGGTTTGGATTCTCAGCAAGAAATTTCTACGCAGGGATTTAGGAAAGGCTAAAGCCAAGAAGCGCTTTCGCGACGTATTTTCCAAGAGCCGAGCAGTAAACGCCTTAGCTGCCGCTCGGCTATTCCTTTTTGCTTCCCGTGATACCTGGTTTGTCATTGCCCTGCCAGTTTTCCTGGCGAGCCAATTTGGCTGGGGGCATTGGCAGATAGGCACTTTCCTAGCGGTCTGGATAATCGGCTATGGAGCTGTACAAGCATTAGCCCCAAAAATCACAGCCAGTATTTCCCCGAAAGCCCCAGATGGCAGGACCGCCTTATACTGGTCAGCTGCACTGGCAATGGTCCCAGCAACAATAGCCTTGGCATTGCACTCCGGTATTCATCCCCTGCTTACAATCCTGTCGGGACTGATGGTTTTTGCCTTCGTATTCGCAATCAATTCCTCACTACACAGCTATCTGATTGTCTCCTATGCGCGAGAAGATGGAGTTTCAATGGATGTAGGCTTCTACTATATGGCAAACGCCATGGGGCGCCTACTTGGAACCCTATTGTCCGGGTGGATTTTTCAGATAGCAGGAATTGAAGCCTGCCTGATAATTTCTTCTATATTCTTAATGGCAACTGCGCTGATATCCCTGGCTCTGCCAAAACAGGGAGATGAAGATAGCCCTGCCGCCACTGTTGTCAGCTAAGTGCAAATTGATTCCTCAAAGCCGACTAATTCAGCAACGGGATAGATCCTTCCCGCTGAATCACAGCCAGTGATCATCACCAAGGCACCAAACAAAGTAACTTTTGATGTTATCTGGATCCAACTCCACATACATCCCCCTGCAAAACACAAGCTCCAGACTTGCTCTGGGCAAAATCAATCCATAAATCCGCAACTCTCCCAACGGATACCTAATCCATGGAAACTTTATTCATTAAAAGCCATTGAGCCTAAAAGGAAAGGACTTTATCGGGGCCAATTCTGACCAAGGAACAGTTGCCCCAACAGGCAATAAACCTGCAAGAGGGACACCTGGCGGATAAAGCTTCCACGTGTAGGGTAGGAAATCGGCCCGTATCTTTCCATGCCAAGTTAGCACCAATTTCTGCCATTGGCGGACATCAGCCTAAACTTCCCAAATCATCTACTCAGTGGGACTACTCCCTTCCCCGGCTATCTCTATCAATCGTCATACGTAATAGAGTTCGATCTTTCTTGATAAAGTGATGATACAAAGCGGCCAATACATGCCCGAGGATTAGCAGCCAAACCAGCCACTCACCCAAGACCTCCTTATGGATAAAGTCCACGGGCTCCTCAAATTGTTCAAAAGTCATACCAAGACCATTCTGTACCCATGAACCAAAGAGCCAAGTATCAGCAAACTTGGGGATTTCAAACAAGAAGAAGTAATCCGTGTTGACCCCCGTACCCAGATAGCCGGTCAATGGAGTGATGATCATTATCAGATATAAAGCAAAATGGCCAATATGTGCTGCTACATGTTCCAAGCGAGAGCCGGGCTCCAGTAATGGTGCTGGATTCATCAACCTCCATAAAATACGGAGAACAACCAGTGTACCTATGGTTACTCCAATAGACAGGTGAAACTGCAAAGCGACCAAGTTCTCAGGGGTTTCCTCTTGAGTGAACCATTGTCGATAGTAAACGCTGATATAGGAGCCAAGGAATAAAAGGGCAATGGACCAGTGAAGCCACTTGGCTATTGAGCCGTAGCTATGATCGCTGTTTCTAAGGGGCATCAATCACTACCTATCACAGAGTAATTCTCACAAGATAGTAGTTCGTACTACCCAATAGCAACTGGAGAATTTAGGACAAGATATTCAAATTTTTGAATAGATAGGAGCATCCAGTTCCTTCCCCACTCCCTGTTACCGTTCGCCAGCTATATAAGCCATTCATCCTACTTTTATCACAGGAAAAAAATCCGCCCCTAGAATGCCACTCATTCAGTGAAACAGCACAGGCAAAACACTTATGCAAATTCTGCAATCTGGAATAAATAGCGTTAAATTGGGATTAAAATCTCTTATCCTCGCTACAAGCCTATCTTCCACTTACGTCATGGCTGGAGGTATCGATGGTATCTGGAAAGCAACTTTTCAGATTGCTAATGAAGAAACGCTACCAGTAGTAATTCATATTGACCAAGAAAATGGCGATTGGACAGGCGTATTGGATAGCCCCTCCCAAGGTAAATATGGAATGGAGATGTCTACGTTAGAGATAAGATCGAATAGTATCGCATTCGAAGTGGAAGACTTACATATCAAGTATGAAGGTGCATACAATAATGACGTTGACCTGATCTTTGGTACCCTCACTCAAAGAAAATCATTGCCTCTAAACTTTAGAAGGGCAGCTGACGGTACCAGTGATACACCTAAAAACCGTCCCCAGACACCAAAACTTCCTTTTCCATACGCTGTCGAGGAGGTTAGTTTTAAAAATAAAACTGCCAATATCACCCTGTCTGGAACACTGACAAAGCCTACATCCACTGTTAAAGCAACTGCGGTTCTTATTAGCGGTTCCGGCCCCCAGGATCGGGACGAAACTCTATTCGGGCATAAACCATTTGCAGTAATCGCCGATTACTTGACACGCCAGGGTTACGCAGTCTTAAGGTATGATGACCGTGGAATTGGTGAGTCTACCGGGGATTTTTTTACGGCAACTAGCGCAGACTTCGCCAGCGATACCAGCGCTGCAGTTGACTACCTCAACAGCCGCAGCGATCTTCCCAAGGGCAAAGTCGGTTTAATTGGACATAGCGAGGGAGGCATGATAGCTCCCATTGTTGCCAGCAACCGTGAAGATATCGCATTTGCTATCTTGCTTGCCGGCCCAGGTGTTAAAATACCACAACTTCTCGTGGATCAGTGGTATAAGGATAGGAAATTTAATGGTTTAGATAAACAAAAGCTCAAAAAACTCCGCGAGTTAGACAAAGAAATTTTCAGCCTGATTAGCCAGCTAGAGGAGAAAGAGACTATCAGCGGGGAGATTCACCAACTCCTCCTCAAGAGCGCCAGACTCAAGGGAAACCAGGATGACGAACTGGAGGCAGAAGTTGAGCAATTAAAGAGGCAATACTCTACACCTTGGTTTCGGTATTTTCTCAAGTTCAACCCTGAGCCCTATTTAGAGCAAACAAAGGCCCCATTACTGGCTCTCAATGGCTCTCTGGATTTTCAAGTAAATGCGAAGATGAACTTGAACAATATGCATAGAGTTTTAAGCAGGACAGGTCACCCCGACTTTCAAACTTTCGAGCTCGAACAGATGAACCACCTGTTTCAAATTGCAAATAAAGGCTCCTCTTCTGAATATGCTGAAATAGAGGAAAGCTTCTCTCCAAAAGCCCTGAAGATAATGTCTTCATGGTTAAACGAGCGCTTTGGCTTAAATCCTTAGTAGTAAAATGCGGCTCCTGCTTAAGGAGCCGCATTGCCAATATGTAAAATTTTATGAAATTTCTCAGGTCCCCTACTCCAACAGCAAAATTTTTGACCTACCACTTTGGTGGCTGGTTAATATTCGCTTTGGTAAATACTTTTTCACTTGGATTACTTACCCAGCACAATTTTGAAAAAAATGCCATACAAGTAGCGACTGTAGTAATAAGCCTTGGCTTATCCACTTTATTCATCCGAGAAATCATATATCGTTTCGATCTTATCAATACAAGCTGGCGTAAGCAGTGGATATATTTCCTCACCACTTCAATCCCTCTTGGGTTCATATGCGCCTTTATTGCCATTGGCTTTGTATATGCATATTACATCCATGCCGGATACGCAGTTCCGCCATCTTTCTGGGGAACTGTTCTTGACAACTGGCTTTTCCTTGTCCTTCTTATGATCGCTTGGACTTTTATTTACATTACAACTGTTAATAAAGATCGATTACACAAAGCTGAGCAGGAAGCTATACAGCTCAAACTGCAGCTCAATGAAGTCAAAATGAGTGCCCTAATGGGACAGCTCAACCCCCACTTTCTTTTTAATGGCTTAAATAATATCCGCGCATTAATCCTAGAAGACGCTGCGAAATCCAGAGAGATGCTAACAAACCTATCTGGCTTGTTACGTTATACGTTAGTGGCTCATAAACAGAAAACGGTACCCTTAAGAGATGAGCTGGAAATTGTATCCCAGTACGCTGAGCTCTTAAAAATACAATATGAAGATCGTCTACGCTTCAACCTGGAAGTTGATCCGGCTTTAATGGAAGAGTCAATACCGCCACTTTTAATACAGTTACTTGCTGAGAATGCAGTGCGCCATGGAATTGATAAATCCAGGATGGGAGGTGAACTATTGATTAAAATTTTCAAAGAGAAAGACCATATATCGATCACAGTAACGAATCCTGGAACTTTAGAAAACCTTAACTCTGAAGTAACAACAACCGGTGAAAGGAAAGTCCAAAATACCGGACTTGGATTGATCAATATTAAAAAACGTCTATCTCTACAATATGGAAATAGAGCCTCCTTTAATCTACAACAACAAGGTTTACTAGTTGTTGCCCAATGTAGCATACCCTCTTCTGCTTTTTAACTGACGGTATAAGAAGTGAAAGCCATTATCATTGAAGACTCACGACTCGCACGTAACGAATTGAGAGAATTACTTAAGCCCTATAAAGATATTAATTTGGTTGCAGAGGCCCAAGATTGTGAGCAGGCCGTTACACTTATTTCCAAGGAACAGCCAGATTTGATTTTTCTGGATATCAACTTACCGGATGGAAGCGGTTTTGATATCCTGGATAAACTAGACTCTATCCCTAATATCATTTTTACAACGGCCTACGACGAATATGCAATTCAGGCTTTCGAAGTAAACGCTCTGGATTACCTGCTGAAACCAATTCATCCGGAGAAGTTAGAACGCGCTATCAATAAGGCCGTAAGTGATACCTTACCAGCTGCCAGCTCCAGCCAGGAAACCTATTTAAACACTAACAATAAAATCTTTATTAAAGACGGCGAGCGCTGCTGGCTTATTGAGCTTGGACGTATAAGATACTTTGAAAACTGTGGCAATCATGCACAGGTCTTCTTTGATAATGATAAGGCTTTTATCTATAAGTCACTGGTTAAAGTTGAACAGCGCCTAAACCCGGAAACCTTTTTCCGCGTAAATCGACAACAAATTATCAATCTTAACTTCATTAAGGATATTCAACCCTGGATAAGTAACGGACTACTTGTAACCATGACAGATGGGAAAGAAGTAGAAGTCGCCAGGCGTCCCGCTACCCGCTTAAGGGATATGTTAAGTTTTTAGTCAACTTTTAACATATCCCACTTTAGAAGCAGGTGTTTCAGGTTATGGCAATATCAAAGTTAAATTTTTACTTTACTGTGATGTTGCCGTATTCGAACTCTTAATTTGTAAAATAGCCCTATGCTCTTTCAATACTCTGTGGATAGTTAAACCGATTACCTGGATCAAGTACACTTTTTAAACGCTGTAATCGGTCATAGGAATCCCCATAGTAGGCATTTTCATAATTCTTGATATTAATATCAGGATAATTCACATAGTGCTTAGTTATACCACTTTTGTGGAGCAACTCTTGAAGGTGAGCCATACTCTCCAGTCTTTGCACTTCATCAGCAGGTTTTTCCCAGTAACACTGAGCTTCTCCCAAATAATTGGCGTCCCTATGGACATAGGCCCCCTCATTTTCTTGGTGCAAACGACTTATCTCACCCCCCAATGTATTAATTTGAAAAACCGCTCCGGGGGTTTTACCCACGAGGGTAAAAATTTCCTCTATAGACCTACTGATATCATTAAAGCCACTATAATAACCAGCACTAAAATTCTTAAAGTACATAGCATTGGAACGGCCATAGTAATACTGAATACCCACCTCCAGAGGATCCGGCTTTAACTGGGCATTTTCATCCATTCTTTGGTCAAATGTTGACAAGATCCTTGTCATTACTCGATCATGATCTGTCGATGTTAGCATTACTGTCAATGTATTGCGGTTCAAGACAAAGGCAGAAAAGGCGTGGTCTGGTAATAACTCACACTGGTCAAACCAAAATCTTGCCAAATCAGCTGCGGCTCTCGGCGAGAGCTTATAAGACCTAAATCGGTGCTGATAAAGTGTTGTTGGTGCGGGAACCGTATCAAAACGCATTTCCGTTATCACGCCAAAATTACCATTACCACCTCCACGACAAGCCCAAAGCAGTTCTGGAACCTCATCTGAATCTACGGCGATACCCTTGGCATCTATCAGGCGCACGCCTTTCAAGTGGTCACATGTCAGCCCAAACTCCCGCGCAAACAGCCCATAACCCCCACCTAGCGTGATACCTGAAAGCCCTACTGTCGCACAAGAGCCCGATGGAAGCAGGCGTCCCTTTGGTAGGCAATAGCTATATAATTGAACAAGCCTAACTCCAGGACCCGCTATCAACCTATTATCCGCTCTCAGCTCCAACCCACTCATAAGGGAAACATCAATAACCAAACCATCATTATTTAAAGAAAAACCCTCGAAACTATGGCCTCCACTTTTGATATTGATGTCCAGGCTGTGTGTATTTGCGTAATGCACCGCTTGCTGAACACCCTTCTCGTTTTTGCATAACGCAATAATTCTTGGAAGGAAATCGATTCGCTTGTTAAATAGGCGTCGATAGAGATCAAATACAGCACTATCTCGCTGGAGGAACTCTACATCATCTTTAGAGTAATCCCCATATACAGTTCCAATTGGCAGGTACCCTGCAGGAATGCCCATTCCCAAGGTTTTGACAAAGTCTCTGCGGCCTATTGTTTGCTTCATTCTATTTCCAACGACGTTCATGGGCTCTGCTACTTATGCCGTATAATACAGAGATCAACTTCAACAGGAAACTTTAGCTGTTAACATACGAAGCACCTAACCTCTTGAGCAATAGGCCGCTATACATAGAGACAATATCAACCAAAACGGTATCTCTTCCAAAGCTCTGCTCGCTCAAATAAGGCAATCAACTATATACAATACTTTGAAGAACCTACTGGTTATTTAGGAGTGCCCTTCTAACACCTAAAAAGAAGAGAATAACCGCTACGCTTTGCACCATATGATAAATCCCATTATGGTCAAAATCCCAGATTAACGTAATATATAGTGAATCTTTTGTTTGAATATATATGGCAATTAATGAAAGCAAGCCACCCAGTGCCATATACCAACTTCCATTTAACTTATTCAGCCAGGCTAACCTGCCATATCCAAATATAATAATAAATGTAATAGAGAATTGATAAATCACGTAAGCAAGAAACCCTTCAGGCCACAATAAAGTAACAACATAGAAGGCAATCCCGATGAGCGGAATATAAGGTAAAACTTTTTGCGTTGCCTTCTCGCCTAATAGATCAAAGCAAATTGCAGTGGTAAATGCTATTAGAAATAAACCAAGAAAGAAAAATAAGACTCTCCAGAGCCTCTGACTTAGCTGCACCGACAACTCTAAACCATGAATTGTTGCGGCCAATACAGTGACAACAATTGTCAGAAAGAAAAAAAATTTCCAGGCCAGATACTTCCTACCGCCCTTTGGGCTATATCGAACCAAATAAATCAGTGCCACTAATGCGATCAGGGCCAATATAATGTCCGTTGCGGCCGACGTCAGCTCTGTTTGCAGACTACTCAGTTTCATTGCTTTCTCAGGGCCCACTGATACCCATAGTTAATGATATATTGAACGGAAGATTAGTGATCCTAAGACTCTATATCACAATTCAAGATTATAGGTTGATACTGGTATGACTTTGGCCATACTGGCATCAATTACGACAGCTATCCAGTAGCTTTTCTCGGTTTAATAGTGTCACACTCATATCCCTGATCCATGACCCATAGTTATTCTATATAATCTAACCAACCGTATATTTACCAGAATTAGGAACTACAACTCCTCCGTTAATAGAATCTCATCCAACAAGAAAACCTCCTTTACTCAAATATACAAGTTATAAGTAATACCAAATCGCGACAAAGAAGTTTAGCAGCATCATTAGAAAGTCAACAATAAAAATAAAGCGCATTACCCCTTTAACCTGCCAGGCTCCTCCACCACTACGATTTTGAAGAGCAACAGGCACGTTATAAATAAACTGTGAGCCATGCGTGACTGCAAAAGCAAGTAACAGTACTGCCCTCTGAATATCACCTGAAAAAGTAGAGAGATTAATTAACAACAAAATATTGAGAAAGGCCAGGGAAAAGTTGAAACCACCGAGAAACTTTCCAGATTCAGCTAAGATACCAAAGACGGGGGTATCCCTATGCTCCCTGGGCACTACCAGCTTGGCAAAGATCTTTCCTCGTAATGAAAAAACATTAAATCCCATAAGAAACCAGATGGTATTTAATACTAAAACTATTACAAATATCATGTAAATTCTCCGATAATTATTTTTATAAAGATCTGCTAAAAATTAGCTATCTACACATAGCTAAATATATTCTAATCAATTATTAAGGTTTAGCTGTTACTCAATACAGGCCAGCGATCCACTATCTCTCCCCTGTCATATACTGCAATATCACCGAACTGAAGAAATACTGATTCACTTTGAGTTGGGCGCAGGAAAACCCAGTCATCTTCCACTAAGGTCACCCTGTCAGAGGCATTTAGCATTTCCTGATTTGTAGAGCGGCCATAAATAGGGTTTATTGATAATCCAGCAGGAGACTCAGGTAGTGCTTTCCAGTAACCCCCCGAAATAAAAAAGGTCTGAGCACGATTTGGGTTCAACCAACGCATTGCACCGGTAAGGTTTTCTATTCCCGGTATCTGGGTATGAGGTAACCTTTTGAGCACTGGGCTCGCAATAAACGCTGCAGGGATATGATCCGATAGTGTGGGAATATCAAAATCCGTTGGCTTGACCAGACAAGAGCCAGCCGCAAGCTCGGTGCAGGGAGCAGTATTTCTTCTGGACTTGTACAGCTGGTAAGTCGGACTCCCCGCGCCATTTAACGTGAGTTCCGATGGAAATACAGCACCTAGCTGCCGTTTTGCTTGCTCCAATCTCTGCGAGTAGATATTGAGCCCCCGATCTATTGCCTTATCAGGGCCACCCAGTAAACCCGGCATCTTGGCAGCATGGGCGTCATAGCCCATAAACCCCGCAAGCTCCAATCCCTGCTCTATCTGGATAATATTGAGCATTTCAGTAAGAGCTTGATCACTAGAAACCCCTCCCCTGTGCAAGCCAACGTCCAGTTCAATATTGATACGCAGTGATTGCCCAAGGCTATTGGCCAGCTCAGCATACTGCTGTAATCGGCGGGGGCTATCAATCAACCACTGCAACTGTTTACTAGGATCAAAACTGTTGCCTGTCGGTTTCGCATAAAAATCCTTGGCAGCAGCTATCGGTAAGGGTTTACCCAGCAGGATATCCGCCGATGGCTGGGCCTGAGCAAGCTGCCGTAAGAATGGCAAGTGAAATACCATGATCCGCTGTGTACCGGTTCGCCTGGCTACTGTTTCCAGTAAGCCAAGTGCGGGCAATGACTTTGCAACAATACGGAAATCATAATTCCCCTGAAGGTGGCTCGACAATGTATCGGCATTGTTCTTTAATCGATCGAGGTCAACCACCATGGTCGGACTCGACATGCCAGCTTTGTGCAGGGCTCTGGAAATTGATTCGAAATACTCACTATGCCCACCCTGCCCCAAGGCTTTTGGCCGCAACATGGGTACCGCTGCGGCAGCTCCCAGAACCACTCCCCCAAGCAACAATTTTCGGCGCTTGCTATCCAAAATATTTTCCTTTTGGGCTTTAGGGCAATCGCTACAAGATCATTTAATAAAAATAATTTATCAGCATTTTGCCCGAATAGAAGAGTTGTCAAAAAACATCAAGCAATTAGTGATTTTAAGTAGGAATTCAGGAACTTTCCGCTGGGGTCCAATTCTTGGCGAACTTTCATAAAGTCCTGCCAGCGTGGATAAAGCTTAGCGAAGTCCCCCCCCTCCAAAGTGTTTAACTTTCCCCAGTGCGGCCTGCCCCCATACTTACGCATAATTGGCTCCAGCACTTTGAACAGTGGCTGGTGATCCTCTTCAAAGTAACGGTGAACGGCTATCGAAATAGAATCCTGCTGATAGAAAGGACTCAGCCAGATATCATCCTGCTTAACGAAGCGGACCTCGATAGGAAAGAAAACATTAAGGTTGTTTTCTTCGATAGAGCTTTGAATCTCAGCAAATGCCGCTAAGCCTGCCTCCCTGGGCAGGTGGTATTCCATCTCATTAAAGCGGACATTGCGTTCGCTAGCATAGTTACGCCAGGAGGACTCCACTACTACTTCCTTTTCAATGTCTTCCATGGCGGACTGCAAGGCAAATCGGCGCAACTTGGGGGACCAGCCCAGCCAGTCTCTTACACTCTTAAGAGTCATCACTGCTTCATTGGTATCCTCACGCTCAGTGGAAAAGATATCCTCTTCTGTGAGCTGATGAGAATCAGCCATGCACATCCCGGAGAAAGGGATGTAATAGAACTCAAAGTTTCGATTAGAGTTCGCCAGCGATTCAGCTTGATCCAAAATCTCTTGCATAGGCGCCACCCAGGACTCACGGCGTAAGCGATAGCTGGGCTGATTTTGCATACGCACCTTGGTCACCAAGCCAAGGCACCCCAGGGAAACCTTGGCCGCAGAAAACACCTCCGGGTTATTCTCTGCATCGCACCAGAGGATATCACCATCGGCCATTACCATTTCCAGACCAGTAACATTACTGGACATGCAACCCAAATTCGCACCGGTGCCATGGGTGGCGGTTGCCAGGCATCCGCCAAGGGTTTGCTCATCGATATCTGGCTGGTTAATCAAGGCCTGCCCTACTTCCTCCAGAGGCTGGCCAATATCTGCTATCCGTGTGCCCGCATAGACCGTGGCTTGGGAGTTTTCGGCATTGTGGTCAGATAGTCCGCTAATACGACCGAGAGAAACTATCGTATCTTCTGTTGGCACCAGCGCAGTGAAAGAGTGACCAGCACCCACTGCACGCACAGTACCACTAGCCTCCGCCACTATTTCCTGTAATTCAGTAATATTTTTTGGTGCCAGGCGCCTATCGGGTATGCACTCCTGGGACCCCGACCAGTTTCGCCAGCGAATCTTACGGGGTTTAGCAGCATCAGCTGCCTGGACTAAAGTACGCGCTATTGATGATATTGGGGATGCTGCAAAAGCTGCAGATCCGGCAGCCAGGGTAGTGACGAAACGGCGACGTGATTGATGCATACTTCCCTACTCCGCCGTAGCCATAAAAGCGATCAACTGCTCAAACTGCTCTGGTGAGCATTCAAAGCAAAGGCCTAGCGGGGGCATCCCCTGAAAACCATTGATAGCATTATCTACCAATATATCCATTCCCTTATCCATACGTGGCTTCCAGTTATCCAAGTCGCCGGTTAAAGGCGCGGCACTAGCGCCGGTACCATGACAGCTACGACAGGTCCGAATATATATTTCTGCAAGATCAGAATCAGCTGGTGTCAGGGAAAGTGCGCGCTCACCCAGAGCTGCACGATTGGCAACTGTGCTCTCTGGTGATTTAGAGCATCCACTTGTAAGGAGGGCCAAAATTAGAAAGATGCCGACTAACCCAAGGCTTCGGCGCAGGCTTACCAATTCCATGTATGTACACCGACTACATTATTGTTAATTATCACTCAGAGATATAAATCTGAGAGGGTTTGTGTACTTAATTTTGTCACCATTGTTAAACAGACTGACCTCTAAAACAACTAGCGGAACTGGCCGGTCTGATAAGGGGGCGTTAGCCCAATTTTGTTGCGTACCAATTAAAGAAACTTTTACCGCTAGATATCATTACTCTCGCAACTTATCAAACCCCAATCGATACCTCACGGGTTTGTGCCCTTTCAAGAGGTCAGAAGTACTGGAACTTAAGTTGCCATAACCTCACGGTTTTTAGTGAAGCTCCTGAAAGCCAAGCAAAATAATTATTATTGAAAGAAATTCCTGTGCAAAATTATAACCATACCAAAATTAAAATACCGGGAAAGCAACCATTCATTTATAGCCTACATAAATAAGCTTTTAACTATTTTGAATCCACTGATAGGAACCTGCCTCTAGAACCACCTACCTATACAAAAAGATAGAAACCACCTAGCAACTACCTCAAAATTGACCTTTTGGTCAAGCCAGGCTTTGAACGCAAACAGCAATATGTGGCAAGACTACACTCTACTGACTACACATCCATCGTTATCCCAAACACCTTGTTTGTTACAACAAACGAAAACGGTAAGAAAGCCCTTAAGATTTTAGTTGACATATATCAACCTTATGTCTTTAATGGGGCTCTACAGTACAGAAGACAGCCATGAAAATCTTGGGGTCCATCGATATAGAACGTATTAACAAAGAGAATTCAAAAAGTCTTCGCCAAGGTTTTTAGCCATGGCAAAAAATTACTGAGTATTATTTATGTTCTCTTATTGTGAGCGGCGAAAGCCAAATCAGCCAGCCAAGTATCCGTCATTTTTTAGATACGCTATTTGTACAGTAAGAACACGTGGCCCGCACCAACACTGCACAAGAAACATGAAGGAACTCAATATTTATACTTAAGGAAAATAACAGACATAGCAGACCAAGTCGTTTTTCGTTTACATACTATAAAGGAAGCACCGTGATACGCTTTGCACAAATAATTTCTACAATTTTTGTTTTTATCTTCACCTCTGCAGCTATAGCCTGTATATTTTTTCCCGGCTCAATTAGCGAAGCCAGTGGGTTTAATGCCGTCTCAGACTATGGCCTGACTAATGTGCGCACACTCGGTGCTCCTCTACTTATGTTAGCTGTGGTTACGGCAATAGGAACTTTCCGCCGGGATTGGATAATTCTTGTACCAGCCTCACTTTATTTCCTCTTTAATGGGCTAACTCGTGTTCTCTCTCTTTTCCAGGAGCAATACGATCCTATTATGATACGAGGGCTGATACTGACCTTTGTATTATTTTCTCTCTCTCTGGTTGTTATTTATATTTTCCGAAAATCAAAAACTAACTTAAAGCAAACCAACCAATTAGTCTCAGCATAAAGGGACGGGAACACAGAGTCCTTCAGGGGTTTTCAATGGGAGGATTTGGGGCAACGAAAATTGGTTTCAAATTTCTGAGTATTTCTCTAAGATAATCTCCTGGGATGGCGCCATCCACAGCCGAAGTACCCTTAAGAGCACCCGCCCCAGCATCGTCGAGCAAATGTTTGTCTCTGAAACTGACTTCAACAGCCACTCCCCTGGTTCCAGGTAAGCCAGTGGTCTAAAAAACGCGAAGAAATGCCTATGGATTTAGTATTCTTTACAGGTACCATGGATGCACCTGCAAATTACACCACTAGCTTTCTGCGAGAATTACAAAGCCTGGATATCCCTTTTCAGCACATTGAAACCAGTTGTCTCCACAGCCCTTTCTGCTTTTTTAGTGAAGACCGCATAAAAATAGCGTATGGCAGCAAGTAATCATGAGATACGAATATACCATCTCAATAAAAAGCTATGTGCACAAACTAAAATCGATGCAGTTATTCCGGCGGTAGATAAACATTCACAGTTTGAGCAATCGATTTTGATTGCTCCTCCCCAAACAAGCAGGTGACTAGTTGAAAAGCAAACTCTATCGCAGTACCTGGAGATTGACTAGTGATTAGATTTCGATCAACCACCACTCGTTGGTCGCTAGTCTCCCTCACATATTGACTGAGTTCACGACGGAAAGTCCTATAACAAGTTGCTTTGAAATCAGTTATTAGGCCATGTCTACCAAGTACGATTACAGGAGCGGTACAGATTGCTCCTAACCAGCGCCCAGACTCAATTTGCTTTTGGATTAGCCTCATTAGAGGCTCCGAGTCATGCATATGCTCCGCCCCCTCCTTGCCTCCCGGTAGCGCAATTAAATCCCAAGTAGTATCCAGGCATTCCTCTAGGCTGCTGGGTGCCTCAATGACAAGGTCACGCAGGGTGGTTACACGCCTACTCGGCATAATTGATGCCAAAGTCAGTTTCGCGTCAGTTCGGCTCAAAATGTCGTAGATGGCAATAGCCTCGATATCTTCGTTACCATCAGCGATTGGAATCAGTATTTTTGACACAGTTACAGCTCCCATAAATACAGGGCTTAAGTATTTATAGACCTAACGTTTACAATCCACACACTTGAACCAACTCTTGACCATAAGGCTACTCCCGGTTCTCCAGATGTACGCAGTGGCCTACTCTACCGATGGGAAATTGTGCCCTGGTGACACTACTGGCTTAATGCCGCTCTGGATTCCTGTTAAGCATGCATAGTTCAGGCATAATCAAGATTTTTGATCTTTGACAGGAATGCTGATGGCTGAAAGTATCACACGCCCCCAGGGCCCATACCTCTCCGAACTGGTTCAGGGCTATTGGAGATTGGCTGACTGGGAAATGAAACCCCAGCAACGCCTTAGCTTCCTTGAACAACACGTAGACTTGGGAATTACTACCATAGATCACGCCAACATCTATGGTGACTATGAATGTGAGCAACTCTTTGGCGAAACATTAAAACTGCAGCCGGGTATGCGAGGGCAGATTCAAATAGTGACCAAGTGCAATATCAAGTTGTGCTCAGCCAAATTCCCCCTTCGAAAGGTTAACCACTACGATACCAGCTCTACACACATAATAGAGTCCGTTGATAACTCCCTTTCCCTACTGGGGACAGACTACCTTGATGTTCTTCTGCTCCACCGACCGGATGTCTTGATGAAAGCTGAAGAAGTTGCAGAAACTTTTACCAAGCTCCGAAAAGCTGGCAAGGTCCTGCATTTCGGAGTATCCAACTTTTCACCGAGCCAGTTTGCCTTGCTGCAGTCACGGCTGGAAGTGCCATTAGTAACCAATCAGGTTGAAATAAATCCGCTTAACTTTTCCGTGGCCCATGATGGCACCCTGGATCAATTGCAAATGCATCGGATACGCCCTATGGCTTGGTCCTGTCTCGCAGGGGGACGATTACTCAGTGGAGGCGATATACAGGCTCAAAGAGTGCTTAGTGAACTTGAATTACTCAAGGAAGAAATTGGTGCCAAAAGTCTCGACCAGGTGATTTACGCCTGGGTTAGACAACTGCCAGCCAATCCATTGGTTATTATCGGCTCAGGAAAAATAGCTCGCTTGAAAGCTGCTGTGGATTCACTAAAACTCGAATTATCCCGGGAACAGTGGTATCGGATATGGGTTGCATCCAAGGGACATAATGTCCCCTAGTTAAAAAGGGGCGCCTAACTATCCCCTTCTCCTGCAGCACGAGACTTACGCCACTCTGAGTGTGCGGCAAGTATTGCGATGAGAATGAAAATGTTGATCGCGATCATCACCCATGGCCGGACTGCCAACGGAAACCAACTTGCGACAAATGGTATTAGGGGTATCGAAAAACCTATGGTGGCAAGCAGGGCAAAGCAATAAAAGACAAGGAAACCCCACCCCTTGTATGCCAGTAGGCCCACAGCGCTAAAGATAGCGAGTGCCAGCAGCAGTAACCCCAAACTGGCCACGCCGGGTGATGTTCCGAACATACTGATGCTTATGAAAAAAGACTTCCAGTGCACGATCGAAGTTAAAATAACAAGTACCCCGACTATTCGGGCCAGGTTTCTCGCCTGAGTTTTCATAATCACTTTAACTCCACCTTGTTGTGCTTGGCCAGCTCCCCAGCTGACAATTGCAGGGGAGCTGTATTACTAGATTATTAGCATAATCAAACAGGAACAATCAGTTCACGATCAAAACTAAGGCAATGGGAAGTGCTGATAGCCAAGCTTTACAACATTTCAAGCATTAATTGTCTGCGATGTTAATACCTCTCTCACCAAGGGCTTTATTCAACACTGCGGCCAAACGCACTCCACCTTGTTGCAAGCGCATTTCCACAGATTCCTGGCAACGCAGGAAGTACTTTTCTCCTAATTCGTATTCACTCGTATAAGCGAGTTTGTGGGCTAACTGGTGGGATTCCCGAGCCCACTGGGCCTCTGTTGTGGATTGCCACAAGTGGCGCTGGGCTGCGCTTATCTTTTCTGTTTGCTCTTTTGCATAACTGTGCCAATCGGAAACTATCCTGGATACTAAATGTATGTCCCATAGGGCATGTAAATTAGTGTCAATACCTAAAAACCGGACTTGGACATCATTGCCACCTTTATCTGAATACAGGCCTGTATGGAGTGGCTGATGCAGATCGCCGACAAAGTGAGCGATAAACATTAAGGCTTCTGCACGCTCCTCTGGTTTTCGGTTTCGATCACCCAAAATCTGCGAGAACTGCTTGATTGCCTTGAGGATGCAGCCCGCAGGCGGGCAATCCCTGGCCTCAACATAACTGGTCCACTCTTTGGACAAATTAATGTAGTGCATTGGAGCGGCCCAGTCGTATTGTTCATTAGAGCGGATACGATCCGCCCAAGTTGCTGACTCAGCCAAGTCCGGCTCATTTGCTCTTTGCAAAAGCAGCTGAACTTCACCAGCCACCTGTGGCTCCAGGTAGTGCCAGGCAATCTCACCCACTACCCGATGCCCATCATCCCCCCAGGCAACAGCCTTATTATTCAGCCCGAGAGTACTGAGCAGGAGTAGCGCTACTCGAAAGACATTAACCAGCCCGTTCATTGATTTTTCCATTGCAGTATTTTGTCGCTAACTTTAATGAGAGTTTGTGACAACTTGGCATCTATAGCCAACCTCTTCCGTAATCGTTACAGAACTGCAACAAATCGTTAACCAGTCCTTAAATATCACCCGCTAAAAAGCTCACTGGCCGGGACCTGGGGAAAGTGTCTCGGGAGCCGATTACAACCAGTACTCTCAAAGCCACTTTGTTGGCTCTTTTTTAAGACCAGGACTTAGTTATGAAACCTTCCATTTTCCGGCGCATGTGCCTATCCGCTGCAATTATCTCCGCGATTGGCACTTCACATGTTTCCCATGCACAGGAAACAGCCGCAGCTATTCGCGGCTCTATTACTGGCAGCGGTGGCGAAGTAATAAGCGATGCGAAAGTAACGGTGATTCATACTCCGTCTAACAGCCGTCGCGTAGCGCAAGTGGGGGAGTCCGGTCAGTTTAATTTGAGTGGTCTGCGTGTTGGCGGCCCTTACACGGTGACCGTTGAATCCGGCCAAGGCAAACGGGTACTCGAGAACATTTACTTATCGGTAGGCGATACCCTGCCGCTAATGCTAACCCTGGGTTCATCCAATCTTGAGGAGGTGAGCGTGCTTGGCCAAGCTTTGAGCAGTTCACGGCTTGCAGTAGGTCCCTCTTCCCACTTCAACAGCGACGACCTGAAAAGTGCGCCTGCTGGCGGTCGTGACATCAAGGACCTGCTGCGCCTAGACCCTCGTGTTTATATAGACGAGGCCAACGCAGATTCAGTCCAATGCGCCGGCGCCAACCCACGCTTCAACAGCCTGACTGTTGACGGCGTGCGTATGAATGACAATTTCGGCTTGAACAGTAATGGCTACCCAACCGAGCGCATGCCCTTCTCCTATGACGCTATCGACCAGGTGGCCGTAGAGCTCGCACCGTTTGATGTACAGTACGGAGGCTTCAGCGCTTGTAACATTAATGCTGTGACCAAGTCTGGCACTAATGAATGGCACGGTTCCTTTTTCTATGACTACACCGATGATGGCTTTCGTGGGGACTCCCTGGAAGGTGAGGACATTAACGTAGCCGAGTTTGATGAGAAGCGTTACAACGCTACTCTAGGTGGCGCCATTATTGAGGACAAACTGTTCTTCTTTGCTGCTTATGAGAAGCTTGAAGGCGTAGCTACTTTTGACCGGGGGCCCGCTGGAAGCAGTGCCGCAACTGAAGTCCAGGGCGTATCCCAAGCCCAACTGGATGAAATTGTGCGTATATCCAACGAAGTCTACGGCTACAACCCAGGTGGTCTGCCCAGCAGCCTTCCAGAGGAGGACGAGAAGCTGCTGGTTAAGTTCGACTGGAACATCTCTGAAAACCATCGCGCAGCATTTACTTACAACTACAACGATGGCTTTTCTATCGCTGAGGCCGATGGAGATCCAGATGAGCTGGAGCTGTCCAATCACTACTATGAGCGCGGCGCAGAGCTGAACGCCTATGTAGTACAGCTCTTCTCAGACTGGAGCGATATCTTCTCTACTGAAATGAAGATTGGTTATTCCGAACTGGATAACCGCCAAAATTCCCTGGGAGGTACCGATTTTGGTGAAGTACAGATCAGCACCTCCTATGACCATGACAACGATGGCAGTGATACAGATGCAACCGTTTATCTGGGTGCTGATGATTCCCGCCACGCAAATAAACTGAGCTATGACAACTTGACCTTTAAGCTCGCCGGCAAGCTCCTTTTAGGTGAACACAACCTTACAGCTGGCTACGAGCACGAAAACTTCGATATTTACAACCTGTTCATCCAGGAGGCCGCTGGTGAATATCGCTTCAGTAGCATTGAAAATTTTGAGCAGGGCGTTGCCGACTTGATCATCTACGAGAATGCCACGGGTACCAATAATATCTTGGATGCCGCAGCTGAATTTGCTTACAGCATCGACACTCTCTATGTGCAGGATGAATACACTTTTGCTGACGCTGACCTCACAGTTGTAGCCGGCCTGCGCTACGATCGCTACAGTAGTGACGACAGACCTGTCGCTAATACAGATTTCGCAGCAGCCTATGGCTTTTCCAACCAACACACCATGGACGGCCTCGACCTTCTGCAACCCCGACTGGGCTTGAGCTGGAATGTTGATGATAACCTGGAGCTACATGGTGGAATTGGCCTTTACTCTGGCGGCAATCCGAATGTATGGATTTCCAATAATTACTCCAACAATGGCGTTATACAAATTGAAGCGAGTGATGGCAGCGGCACGCCATTATTTGATATGGACTGGGCTGGCAACGGCGCCCCAATTTTTGATGTACCACAGTCCCTATATGATCAGGTAGCCAGTGGAGATGGCACTTTAGGTGGTGTGAATATGATGGATCCGGATTTTGAAGTTCCATCGGTTTGGAAATATGCAATTGGCGGTAGCTATGAGTTTGAATCTGGCTATTTGCTCTCTGCCGATTACCTCTATAGTGATTATAAGGATGCAGCCATTATTCGGGACCTGTCACTGGAGCAGGTGAGTAGTACCGTCGATGGCCGTGCGGTTTACGCTAACACCAATGGTCGCAGGGGCGACTATATGCTCACCAATGTTGACGGCGATTCTGGCTACTCCAGCGTCTTCTCATTAGGACTCAGTAAATCTTTCGATTTCGGCCTGAATGTAGCAGTGGGTTACGCCTATACCGATGCTGAAGACGTAAACCCCATGACCAGCTCTGTAGCCTACTCAAACTACACCACCATCGCCACGGTAGATGCCCAGGACCCGGGTACGGCTACTTCAAACTATGTAGTTCCGCACCGATTCACTTTGAAGCTGGATTACGCCCAGGAGTTTTTCTCTGGGTATGAGACTCGCTTTACCCTCTTCGGTAGCGCTAACGAAGGTGTGCCCTATTCCTATACTTTCTCTGACCGTATCTTCGGTGATGGCGGCAGGGGCCGTGGGCTACTCTACGTTCCAACAGGCATGGGCGATGCGAATGTTGTCTTTGGGGATGACTTCGATACAGAGGCATTCTTCGCCTGGGTCGACTCTGAAGACCTGGACAGCGGTACTATGGAGCGCAACTCCCTCAGCAGCGATTGGTGGACTAAGTTCGATCTGCGTATTGACCAGGAGTTGCCTGGCTGGCGCGCTGACAACCGACTCAATGCTTTCTTTGTTATCGAGAACCTGGGCAACTTACTGAACGATGATTGGGGAGTAATGTACGAGGGTGCCTTCCCCCGCTTCCAAGCTGCCGTTGATGCCAGCATAGATGATCAGGGGCGTTTTGTTTTCAATGAATTCAATGATCCTGCTGGCCAAACCCGAGTCGCCGACGCCTCGCTGTGGAGTGCACGCATGGGAATTCGCTACGAATTCTAATCATAAAAAAGCCGCGGCAGTTGCCGCGGCTTTTTTACTTCCAGCCTGCTTAACAAACCGCAGCTGGATTTTTTTAGACTTACGCACTCCCAAGCCAACGGGCTAAGGTTTCTCTCAGTAAATCTTTACTTAAAGGCTTTGTCAGGTAGTCGTCCATTCCGGCGGCTAAGCAGCGCCCTTCAAACTGCTCTTCAGTAGTACTGGTCAGGGCAACAATTGGCAATCGATCGTCGGGCCGGTGTTCAGTTTCCCAGCGGCGCAACATCTCAATAATTTCCGCGCTGTGGTCAGTATTTTGCTGGCAATCTACCAACACCAGGTCATAGTGGCCTTCGGAGAGGCGAATAAGGGCCTCATCCCCATTGCCTGCAACATCCACCTGATAGCCTAAGGCCTGCAGCATTTCCTCTGTCACCCACTGGTGTGGACGGGACTCCTCTACCAATAACAGTGAATATTGACGTGGCTGATCAGCCCCCCCAGTTACTACTCTGCGTGTAGTTTTTTTAATTCCACCAAATATGCGCTCGACAATTACGTCATGTAACTCTTTGCGAGTCACTGGACGGCCGAGGTACTGAGCAGCAGGTACTGCGTGCTGTAGCTGGGCAAAGGAGGACTTCTGGCCAAACCCACCCAGGCAGATCACCGGACACTCCTTGCCTTCAGTGTGTGCCTTGTACATATACGGCGTTAACGAGTTAAAGAGCGTGTCATCTCCCATCGCCGGCACCAGGATTACCAGCTGATTGCGCTCCAAAGCCAGCTTAAGCAGCTTCTGTACCTCGCACTCGCAACCTTCACACCAACGCAGGGATTTCACATCCATACCAAACGAGCGCAATACCTGCACCAGCCCGGAAATAAACAGGCCCTTCTGGTGAATCAGCAATACTTCGCTATCCTGCAGACGGCGATCCGGGGTCAGGTAAGTGCGCTGGTTCGGCTCCATATCGAATTTGATTACCACTTGATAGCGATTGCCATCGGGAGTCGAGTGCAATTGCAGGTAGCCTCCCATCGCTTCTGCCAGCCCTTTGGCAATCGATAAACCCAGGCCGGTCGTAACCTGAGTGGTGTCCATTCGTGAGAAAGCACCGAACAATTCGCTTTCATCAGGGAGAATCTCACCACGCCCGTCATCCATCAGGGTAATATTCAACTGGCCTTCCACTGTCGTGATTGGCGTAAAGCTAACTTCCCCCCATAACTCACCGCGCTGGGCAATACCTGTTGCTGAATCTACCAAATTACGAATTAGCTGGGCCGTCTTGCGGTTATCCCCGGTAACCATTACTGGCAGATTGTCATCAATCTGGAAATTGAACTCCAAATCCTGGCCGTGGGCGGAGCGGGCGGCAAACTTAAAAGATTTCTCGATGGTTTTGACCAGATTAAAAGGTCCCTGGCGCAGGCGGATATCCTTTCGCGCCACTCGAGTGAATAACCCAACATTATCCACCAGCTTGAGCTGCTGACTATTGGCGGTTTTGGCAAGCTCAACCCACTCCCGCTGGCGGTCGCTGAGAGGCTCCGCTTCCAATAATGCCATTGCGCCAAGAGCATCTGATAGCTGGCTGCGAAACTCCTGACCGATATTAACGATAAACTCGTTAGTCAATTCCACCGCAGCTTCTGAGTGCTTGCGCGCGGCAGCCAGACTGCTGGCACGCTGCTGTAGCTCCTGCATGGCCGACAGTCGCTCCCAGTAATTTTCTGATTCGCGCCGCCCCTGGTGTGCAGTAAGCCAAATAAAAGCAAGGGTCAGGGTGCCGTAAATTGTGCCGAGGACCATTCCCGAGAACAGAGCCATCAGAGCGGCCGGCAGCAGAGAAGTGGCTGTAAACCAGGTGAGAAAACGATGATATGGAGAAAATACCGTAGTCACACTTGAGCAGAATATAACCGAGTAGATCCACAGAAAGTGCGTTTCAGGCGCAAAGCCCATCAGGTAGACAAAGTAAAACAGTGTCAAACCCCACCAAATGGAGCCAAGAATAGAGACGAAGAAATAATGGTTTCGCCAGCGGTTCGGTCCCGCGCTGTAAAGGGAGTCGAAGCGGAATACGTAGTAGCCCCTGATCAGGGTGAGTATCACCAAGCCCCCACCCAGGATCAGTAAAAGGCGCGGTGCTTCCAGGCGCATATCCCCGATTGTGGCGGCAATCAGGAAGGCACAGAGGGAGAGCAGCATACCCCGCCGGCTGTATTTAGCGATACGCATATCAGTGGCGCGACAAATACGTCGGTCTTTCTGAACCTTCAGTTCAGGGCGATCAAATAGTGGCATTGCGACCTTCCCTGGGAGATTGGGTATATAGTGACATAAAAGTCCCTACCCTATCCCAAGCACTTCAACCAGTACTGTTTTTATAATAAATCCAAGCAATCCGAGACCCAGTGCCAAAAACAGGATAAAGGTTCCGAACCTCCCCGCCTTGGAATCCTTAGCGAGGTTCCAGACGATAAACACCATAAACATGATAAGTGCGCCGATTCCCAACCACAGGGAATACTCTTCAAACTGCTCAAAAGTCATGCGGATCTTCACTTAAAAAATTGGCGCGCATTGTACAGTGCTTAGTGACTACTGGTAAGGCTTGCCAGAATACGGTCAGCCGGCGCTCCCCCCGGACATGACTAACTATTCACGCCCCTTGATAGTAGTCACCATCCTCCTGGGCGTGAGTGCCACAGCGCAAACGGCGCACCTCCTTCTCACGATAACGACTATCGTGCCAGCAACGAGGCAGCGGCTCACCAGACAGAAAGCACAGGTCAGTTTTGTCGAAAACCTCTGGATCCTGGATCTCCTCACCCCAGAGATAGCGGCCAACCACAGTTAACTCATAGGGATTTGAAAGCGTGACAACGTCAGCCACCTCAACCAAATGCTTGGTAGTTACATCTTTAAAAAGCATAGTGGCACCTATTTCCTCTTCCACACTTCAGTATAGGGCCTTTAGCGGCTATTCCGGCTAAATCTATATGCTTGTGGGCCGAAAATCTGGGATGAGGAGCAGAGCGCCCTACCCAAAAGGTATTCATTACAGAGGTATGCTGGGAAAGTCTTCCCGCTAAAAACCGACAGTGATCACTGGCAGCTTAAGCGGGAGCAGATAGGATTACCCTTCTATTGTCAGGCGAGCGGAGACCATACCTTGCTCAGCGAGCGCATCCAGATTGATAGTACGCACCGATAGCTTCTCTTTCATCAGCTGGTTGAGCCATGGCTGCAGATCCTGGTAACGCACCTCCTCAATCCAGAGGCGGATACGATTCTCCCCCTCCGGCTCAAAGCGCTTAATGGTAATCCGGTTGTTCTTTGCCGCAGTGGTCACCCTTTGCAAAAGAGTGCCCGACGCATTGCCAGCGGAACTATTAGGCTTGATCCGGGCAAGTACCGGACGCTGGGACTCCATCCATTGCACTAGCTCCTGGGCTTCTTCAGCGCGACTGCGAGACTCCTCAAAAAAGCCCTTGGCAGGACTGTAGAGGCCATAGACTATAAACAGGCCCCCAGCAAAAACAGCGAGAAGAGCGAGAGCGCGCTGGTCACTGGAAGACAGTGCCTGCCACTTCTGTTTCCACTGTTCAATTTGTTCTTTCATGCTTCAATAACTACCAATCTTATTCTGCACATCAATATGTCACTATCAGCGCACGCGCACCCGTCCGGATACACCTTTCTTCAGTTCATTGGCCCCGAGTAAGTCAGCTTTTAAGCCGTTACCAGACAACTTACTAACAAATGTATCAAGATCCGCCAGGTTAGAGGCCTGTAACTGCAACACCATTTCACCCCGCTGGCCATCAAAACGCAGGGATTGCAACTTGAGTTCCTTACCCCGTTGCTCTGTCCACACCTTACTCAGCTGTTGCATCTGTGTGGTAAAGGCGCCGCCTTGACTGCCCGCACTCTTAAGAAAACCATCCAACTGACGGCGCATTTGCGCGGAGGGTCGGGTATTGGGAAACAATTCAGTAAACATGGTGCGCGCCTGCTCTTCGGCCTTCCCAGCCTGCCACTGAAAATAAGCCCCTGCCCCCACAAAGAACAGCAGTTGGGCGGCAAAACAAAAAGTGGCAACTTTTGCTGGTTTCAGCCACCAGGCTCCTTCAACTTCTCCCCCTGAAAGCTGGTAGTCGCCGCTCAATAAACTACTGAGCTTGCCAGCTTTAAAGCGCTCCAGAAAAAGCTCTTCCGGGGCTCGCTGGTTGCGCTGTAGACGATCAGCAAATAGCGTCTCCAGTTCGCCTACAATCAGGTTATCACTCTCTTGCGCTCCCAAGAGCAGCAGGCTTTTCTCCTCAGCTTCATCCTCTACCTGCTCAGATTCTTCTAAGGTTTCGCTTTCCCCCAGTAAGGAACTGAGCATCGGCTGCAGGTATTCACGGCGAATTGAAAGCCCCTGCCCACTGTCTTGCCAGATATGCGCCTGTTCTCCATCTAGCCATAGAGCAAGATCGCCCTCGAGCAGACCGAGTAGCTGATATTCAGCAACCGCAGCCACCAGCGGCCACTGCAAGCGCTCAACCTGGCTGTGCAGCGCTTCCATTTTATCTTTGGCTATGGCATAGACACTGCAGAGATCACCATTCTGTGGCGTACAGACAAAATGCAAATCTTCAACGTCCTCCGCCAGATGCTCTTCCACCATATAGCCAATAGCATTGGCCTGCCGTCGTGCAGCTTTGGGAATAGTTTCCACACCGCTCCACACCCAGTTGCCAGGTAATAACAACAAGGCCTTGGCCCCATCGGCAAAGCTCAAGGGAGCAGTTTCCTGAGAGAACTCTGAAGTTTCAAATTCAGGGGTAAAAGCCGCAATAAATTCATCATCTAATGCAGCAGGCTGCCAGGCACCCCCCTGCCACTGATGGAGTGTGAGCTTTCTATCCGCATTTTCAGTGAGTCTCAGCATTACCAGCGATGGCTTTGGTGGATCCGCAGGCATGCCTATTTCATTCAGGCTTTTCTTTTTAAACATACGATCTTATTGACTACCTACTCTCGTTCTTCTGCCGTGCCGTCATAGTCGAGTAGCTCCTGCATCATTGCACCGGAAAATGTCCGGCGTTGGCGCTGCACTACTTTCACCGTTACTTCTCCGCCTTCCTCAAGCCGGAGCACAGTCTCCCAGTACTGGCGGTGGTCTTCGCCATCTCCCAATTGGACAGCGATACGCGCCAGAAAGTGCTGACTATGGAATACAAACGAATCTGTCTTGGTGATATTGATTGAGGATAAGTCCCCAGAGTTACTAAAGACCTCTCCCGATTCACGAAGCTGTTCCAGTTTCGAAATACTTGCTGAAGGGTCAATCGCCTCTACCAGTTCTTGGGAGGCAAAATTGATATTGATCTTGGATCCGGTTTCCGGCAATGCACATAGAAAAGGAGCAAGTTTTTGCCAATCCTCGGCTTCTATTCCCTGTACTGAAGACAATTCAGAAACATCACTGATCGAGGTATCCGGAGTACGGTGTGAGATATCCCTACCGAGATAGCCGTCATCTTCGGTTGCGGATGAGCGCGGTGTATCGTCGTCATCCACCCAATCGGCAATAATCACCGCCAACTCCGGTTTACCAGTGACATTACTCACCAATCTACGAAAAATATCAAACTGGTCATTAGCCGACCTATCAACAAGATTATTGACATTAAAACATGAATTTAAGCCTTTGATATTAATACGAATTTTTCCGTTATCGGGATTGAATTGCAACGCTGGAGAAGCCCAGGCCTCCAGAGCGTGGTCCGCTGCTTCCTCGGCTTCCTTATCCTCTTCAAAGTCTTTCAGCAGTGCCACTCGGCTCCAGGCTTCGGCCCCCTCAACAAACTCGGCCAGCTGGGTATTGGCAAGCAATGCGCCACTGCGATTAATGGATATTTGATCTCGAACGATCGCATGAGAGACCAAGGCAATAGCAATCACCATCACCAACAAGACAGTAATAAGTGCAACACCTCGCTGGCCACCAAGGATCTTCACAGTCGCCTCTCTTCGCACATGATTAATCGCCTCTACCAGGTTGAGAACCAGGGGGCTCTACGGTGGAGAAAGGAAATATCCGGCGAATCTCACCGTACTGCCTGGTGAGTAAGACAAACTCAATGGCCTTAGGTAAGCGGGGGTCTGCGCCATTAGGTGGGTTATTGTCATTGGAAGCCGGGGGCCATTGCGAAACCCACGCTTCGCTCTCTGGGTCGAAATAGCGCAGAGTAAGGCTCTCAACCCCCATCATCAGGGGCTCAACAATAGGCTCGGAATCCGGCCCCCGATCCAGCACCTGCCAGCGGCTTCGCAGCAGTAGCGCGCCTGGATCTTCCTCCTCCGCAGTGCTGAAAGAATCGCGCTCATCGGATTCCGGGTAGCCAATGCTGTACCCAAGGCGCTGCAGTTCCCCTCTGGGCTCAGCAGTCAGGTTGGCCGCGCCCAGTCGGGTAAACTCGAATTCATCTTCATCCCCGCGCAGTGCTGGCTCATAGCCACTGTAGGCATTCTTGATCGGCCTTGCCGTCAGCTGGCGAAGATCATCTTCCAGGCGGTATAAAGCCATAGAAAAGCGGCGTAATTCCTCCGCACGCTGCTCAACTACATGGTCTGTACTTCTAAAAATATCCAGCAGGGAGAAGGAGCCGACGCTGATAATAGCTACCAATACCAGCACAACCATTACTTCGACCAGGGTGAAACCAGACTGCGCTTTTAGTTGGCGGATCATCATTGCAGCTACTCCTGTGCCGCCCAGGCATCCAGTGTCAGAGTCGGGTTCTCCGCATCGGGATAGCCCACTTCGATGGTGATATGGCGAAGGCGCTCTTCACTGGTTGCTTCAACTCTTGCGGTCACTTCCCATTCCCGCTCAGCAAAGGTCACCTCCTCCTTTTGCTCACCGACGGGTGGCCAGGGTGTTTGCAATCGCACTTGGGAAAGTATTTGTTGTGCCACCCAGTTGGCAGCGAGCCGCTCTTCCATAATGCGTTGCTGGCGCACACTGCGCTGCATGGCCTGCAACACACTGGCTGCGATTACCCCAAATATCACTAATGCAACCAGGACCTCCACCAGGGTAAATCCCCGCTGGGCAGAAAATCGTTGCGCACTAAAATTCATCAGCCTGCCATTCCAGCTGTAAACCGTAGAGGCTGTTGTAAGTAATTGTCGCGCCACGAGCGAAGTCACCCTCATCAACCAGGTACATCACCAGTTCCACAGGCAGGACCTCACCACTGGACAAGGCGACAAAATGTGGCTTCGCGCTTTCCTCATCCGAACTCTCCTCCTCGGCAAACTCGGTAGACTCTGTCGATGGAAGTTCTGCCCCGGCAATCACCTCAAGGCGTACATTGGGAGGGAGCTCGTGAAGCGCGAAGCGCTGGCTGCGCTTACCGGCAGCAGCATCCGGCGCCTGCCAGGTCATGGTGGCGGGATTAAAGCGCACCACAGTGTAGGATTCCGGTTCCAAAACCACGCCATAGTGGCTCTTATCGATCAAGGCGCGATCTGAGATCAACTGTAGCAAAGCGGAGAGACGCCTAACCTCACCTTCCCATACGCGCACGCCGGAGCTACCCAAAGACATAACCGCCATCCCGGCAAGAGAGGCGATGATCACAATCACCACCAGGATCTCCACCAGGGTAAAGCCCCGGTTACGCGTGAATTTCAGTTGATTTTTCCGGCTGTACATCAGTTGTCGCTTGAACCGGATTTACAGGTCAGCGGCAAAAATATCAGCGTACTCACCTTCACCACCCGGTTTGCCATCGGCACCCAGGGAGAACAGGTCGAAGGGACCAGAGCTGCCGGGGCTGATGTACTGGTATTCATTACCCCAAGGATCTTTCGGCGATTTCTTCAGGTAAGGCTCAGTCCAGTTCTTGGCCTCCGGGAAACCTGACGGACGGGAAACCAGTGCCTGCAAGCCCTGATCAGAGCTGGGGTAAACGAAGTTATCCATACGGTACATATCGAGCGCTGTCTCGATTGCTCGCAGATCAACGCGAGCTGCTTTCATACGCGCCTCACCAGTCTTGCCGAGTACACTGGGCACGACCATGGCGCCAAGGACACCGAGGATTACGATCACTACCATGACCTCAATCAGAGTGAAGCCGCGATTTTTGCTTAGGTTTTGCATTTTTTTCTCCAAGTTCAGCCGTAAGCTGGGAACCCCAAGGGCCACAATATCCTTCGTGACCCCACTCTAAAATATTGACTCACTTCAAGGAAGGCATCCCCCTTCACCCGAGTCAGCAGGTATCAGAGAAACCCCGACAGAATCAGGATTAACAGGAGACACTGCCCCTAAGGCTTCTCTTTGAGCCTTACATGGCCAGTTCGTTCATGCCCATAATCGGCATCATAATAGCCATCACGATAAATAGTACGATAGCGGCCATCACCAGCAACATCAGGGGCTCGAACAAACTCACAAAAGCGGTAACCGCACCCTGTAAATCCTGCTCCTGGGACTCTGCCGCCCTTTGCAGCATCTCATCGAGGGTACCGGAGGATTCACCACTGGCAATCATGTAAACCATCATTGGTGGGAAATACCCGATATCTTCCAGCGCTCTGTGCAGGCTACCACCCTCGCGCACAGATTTCTGCGCGCCTTCCAATCTATCTTTCAGAAAATCATTGCTCATTACTCCGCCGGCAATGCCCATGGCCTGTACCAGCGGTACGCTACTCCCCGTTAAGATGGCCAGGGTTCCCACGTAGCGAGCGCTCTGGGCACCACGTACCATCCACCCTATTACCGGTAAATCCAGTAAGCGATGGTGGAAACGGTAACGTATTGCCGGGCGCTTGAGCAGAAAGACTATGCCTATGATGATGGCGCCTAATACCGGGGGCACCAACCAGCCCCAGGCAGAGATGAAGTCACTCAGGGTAACCAGGATTCTGGTAGGTACTGGCAATTCCTGGCCGGTACCAGTAAATACCTCGATCACATCGGGTACCACATACACCATCAGGCCGGTCACCACCAAGACACAAATAAACACCAGCACCGCTGGGTAGATCAGTGCCAGCTGAACTTTTTGCCGAAACTGCTGCTGGCCTTCCGTGTAGTCACCGAGGCGCTCCAGAACTGCATCGAGATGGCCAGAGTGTTCACCAGCCTCTACCGTGGCGCGGTAGAGCTTTGGAAAAGCGCGTGGGAAGCTCGCCAGGGCGAGAGCAAAACTATGCCCCTCAAGGATCTTGCCTCGAACCGCCAGAACAACCCTGCGAATTTTTTGGTTACGAGTTTGATTGGCGATTGCCCCGAGCGTCTCCTCAAGGGGAATACCGGCACGCAGCAAAGTGGCAATCTGACGTGTTAGCAGCGCCAAATTTTTAATGCTGAGGCCTGGGCTACCAGACATAAGTCCACCGGCACTCTTTTCAGATTGCTCAGTAGCAGGAGCCACATCCAGGGGTACCATCCCCTTGGCACGCAATTGTTGGCGCGCGGAACGGGCACTATCCGCCTCAAGGGTTCCCTTGCTCTTCCGACCGGATGCCGCAAGGGCTGTATACTCAAAAGCTGCCACTTTCAGGACTCCTGGGTAACTCGCATCACTTCCTCAAGGGAAGTCCTACCCGCCAGAATCTTGGCGATACCATCATCACGGATGCTCGGCCCCAATTTACGCGCTTCGGCCACCAGTTTGCTTTCCGACGCACGATCGTGAATAAGCTGGCGCATCACCTCATTCAACGGTACCAGCTCATAGATGCCAATACGGCCGACATAACCGCTATGGTTACACTCCTCACAACCGTTGGGGCGATAAATAATGGTTTCCGCATTTGGGTCCACACCGAGCACTTGCCGCTCGTTTTCATCGGCCACATGGGGCTGCTTACACTCTGGGCAAAGTACCCGCACCAAGCGCTGCGCGAGCACACCAATCACGCTCGATGACAGCAAAAAGGGCTCGATTCCCATATCCACAAGTCGGGTCACTGCGCCAAGCGCGGTATTGGTATGCAGCGTGGATAATACCAAGTGGCCAGTCAAACTTGCCTGAATGGCGATTTGCATTGTTTCGAGGTCACGGATCTCACCCACCATCACCACATCGGGATCCTGGCGCAGAATTGCCCGCAAACCGCGAGCAAAAGTCATATCCGCCTTGGTATTCACCTGGGTTTGGCCCACACCTTCCAGGTTGTATTCCACTGGGTCTTCAACCGTAAGGATATTTTTCTCACGGCTGTTAATACTGCCAAGGCCAGCATATAAGGTTGTGGTTTTACCTGAGCCTGTAGGTCCGGTTACCAAAATAATGCCGTGGGGATGGGAAAGCAGTTCCGACATTACACTGAGATCGCGCTGCGCCATTCCCAGCTTGCTCAGGTCCATCTTACCAGCCTGCTTATCCAGAAGACGCATAACCACACGCTCCCCCGCAGAAGAAGGCATGGTGGATACACGTACATCCACTTCGCGTCCAGCCATCAAAAGAGAAATACGGCCATCCTGGGGAACACGCTTTTCCGCGATATCCAGCTTGGCCATAACCTTAATCCGGGAGACCAGTAAAGGCGCTAGTGCACGGCGAGGCTGCAGTACCTCCCGCAGAACGCCATCAACCCTAAAGCGCACAACCAGCCGCTTCTCAAATGTCTCAATATGGATATCCGAGGCGCCCTGTTTAAGCGACTCGGCGAAAATTGCGTTGATCAGCTTAACGATAGGTGCATCGTCTTCCTGCTCCAACAGATCTTCAGTTTCCGGCAACGAATCTGCAACCGCGGCAAGATCCAAATCCTCACCAAGCCCCTCCACTTCCGAGAGGTTTCCTCCTTCACGGTTTTCATACAGTCGCTGTAGAGCAACCTGGAAAGCCTCTTCCTCGACGGCCTCCAGGCTCACCACAGCACCATTGATTCGCTGTACCTCGGCAACAGCCGAGGGATTCAACGGGGCCACATACTGGCATATAGGCTGGCCTTCCTGCTCCACTAACAGAACCCTGTGACGCTTGGCGAAAGCGTATGGAAGGCGGCGAATTATTGGAGTTCCTGTTCCTAGTTCAGCCGTCATTTAGATTCTTCGACCTCCAGCACCTCAACATCAACCTCACCTGGCACCCCCTCCAGGGCTTCCTCCAGGTTATCAACGGCATTGATAGAACCATCTACCGGGGCCGGGCTTTCGTTATAGGTTCCTGTTGGCGGCATTAAGTCAGGCAATGCATCTCCACGGTGCCAATCCCACAGCAGGCTTGTACGATCTTTGATATAGATCTGCTTCTGCTGCAGATCCATGTAACGTTTGCGGGTCTCCTCGTAACCTGCCACTTGCGTACTCAGGATCTTCGGCTTCAGGAACACCATCAAATTAGTTTTGAAGACTTCCTTTTTATTATTGCGGAACAGGCGGCCTATCCCTGGGATATCCCCTAACAGGGGTACCTTTTGCACAGAGTCTTTAACGGTATCTTCAATTAATCCACCCAGTACAAGTATTGCACCATCGTCGATGAGTACCTTGGTGCGTATTTCCCGCTTGCTAGTAATAATATCCGAAGCCCCGACAGCAGCATCAGCCGCGGCCGAAGCAAGGTTTTCAACTTTTTGCTCAATTTCCAGGGTTACAGAGTTGTTATTATTTACCCTTGGAGTCACTTTGAGTGTGGTACCAATATCCTCACGCTGAATGGTGGTAAAGGGATCATCATTACTACCCGACAACAGCTGTTCACCGGTGATAAAAGGCACATTTTGACCAACGAGGATCTCAGCCTCCTCATTATCCAAAGCCATAATTGTTGGAGTGGAGAGGATATTCGTGTTGCCTGCAGTGGCAAGAGCATTCACTGCGACACGAAGGTCGGTGCCACTCAGGTAACCTAAATGTAATGCATTCGCCCCAGTTAGACTTTCAAGAGGTAGTGAGAAAGGGTTGATATTTCCATCGGCATCTTTAGCCGGAAGGTTATTCCAGCCGGCAACAACATTATCATCCGCCCCAGCAATCCAGCTGATACCCAGCTCGTTATTGGTATTTTCATTAACCTCAACAATAATCGCTTCGATCAACACCTGAGCACGACGCACATCCAGACGAGCGATAACACCTTTCATGGTTTCCAGCAGTGCTGGAGGGGCAGTAAGAACCAAAGCATTGAGTGATTCATTGACTTGGATACTGACTTCAACATTCGCCGCCTGCTGATCTTTCTCAGTGTTCTGAATACTGCCACTCATACCTTCCAGGATTGGCTTGAGGTCTGCAGCATTAGAGTACTGGATATAAACCACCGCAGTATTGCCATCTCCATCCAGCGGCTGGTCAAGGCGAGCAATAACAGACCTGATCTGCTGGCGAGTTACCGGGTCACCGGTCAACAAAATACTATTGGAGCGTTCATCCACGGCAATACGCAACGGTTGTACTTCCTTACCAGCCCCTTTACCACCACCCGACTGCAAAAGATCGGTGAGAATCTGCTTGACCTCTTTTGCGGAGGCAAACATCAAGGGCACGACTTCAATATCAATTGCACCAGCACGGTCCAATTGATTAACCAACCTTACGATCTGGTCAATATTAGCTGCGCGATCCGCAATAATCAGGGTATTGGTATCAGCGTAAGCCGCTAGATGGCCAGTCTGAGGAATCAGGGGGCGCAGCATGGCAATCAATTGCGATGCGGAAATATTTTCCACCCGCACAGTACGGACTACCAGAGACTCAGCCGGCGCACGGGTGTTGGCATCAGCTACAGGAATCGCTTGCTGTTTTGCTAATGCATCAGGCACTACTTTCCAGGTTCCGCCCTGCTCTACAAGACTAAAACCATTTACCTGAAGCACCGACATAAAAACATCGAAGGCTTCTTCATGGGTCATGGGATCACCGGCAACAACGGTGACTTTTCCCTTGACATTGGGGTGAACAATAATATTTTTTCCGGTGAAATCCGCAGCCCAGTTAATCAGGTCACGAACATCCGCATTATCGAGAGAAAGGGTTACCCTCTCCGGGCCTTGAGCCAGCGTTGCAGTAGACACAAAAAAACCAAATCCGACCGCAATCAGCCGTCGATAAAACATCTTCATCATTATTTATCTGGCTCTAGTAAATGTTCAAAAAACTCAAAACAATCTAGGTTGACAGTTTTTATTGGGGCTGACGTTGCGCTCGCCGTTCGCGAGCAAGTTCACGCAGCTTTTCCATCCGCTCCCGAATACTCTGCTGATTTTCTCCACGCTGCGCAGTATTACTGCTTCGGCTACTCTTGCGAGCAAGGCTGGAGTAATTCTTAAGCGGAACATTCGGTCGACCATCCACTTCTGGATAGGTCAGTTTTTCCATCCTGCCATTACGACGAAGAACTACATGATCTACCTCAACAGAATAAAGTTCTGCGCCACCCGGCAGAGAATCCCCTACATACAAACGCTTCGCAGGTTTTCCTTTTTCGGCCACAAGTGCGCTAGCTTTTTTCTTGTCACTACTGTCTAAAACGCCAGATAAGACAATATTCAATTGGGTGATAGGGAGATTGGAAAGATCGACTTCAGGGACGTCTACTTTTTCCTTGGCATCGGCGAGGCCAAAGAAAGGGGTATTTGGTATCGAAGCGGCCTGGGGCGCACTCACTCTGGAGTTCTTGCGCTCAGCCAGCAGAGATTCTTCAGTTTCTGCAGGAATAAACAGGGAACCATAGGCGAACAGGTTGCCAGAGACCCAAAGCAGACCCACTGCGGATGCCGCCATGGTGCCGCGGGAAATCGCCTTTCGCGACTCACCCTGGCCAAAACCGGTGCCAACTGAGCCAAAGGCTCGCTTTAATGGGGACATGAACATACCCACATACAAGTTCAACTTTTTTTAGGTTATTGGTTTTTGACGCCTATTTTGTTGCCTAAGTCTTTGAAAGGCAACGCTCCTGCCCAGTTAAACGCTGCAAACCTTAAATTCGTCCCCGAAATTGCACACTAGTTCCGCCTCAAATAAAAAAGGCGGCTACCCGCCGCCTTTTCCAGTACTGGTCAGTATAGTAATCAAGGATTACAGCTTTGCTTCAAGCTCGGGAACAGCTTCAAACAAATCAGCGACCAGACCGTAATCGGCAACGGAGAAGATCGGGGCTTCTTCGTCTTTGTTGATCGCAACAATAACCTTGGAATCCTTCATACCTGCCAGGTGCTGGATAGCGCCGGAGATACCGACAGCAATGTACAAATCGGGAGCGACGATCTTACCGGTTTGACCAACCTGCATATCGTTGGGAACAAAACCGGCATCTACCGCAGCGCGAGAGGCACCAACGGCTGCACCAAGCTTGTCAGCCAGCTTGTACAACATCTCAAAGTTGTCACCATTCTGCATTCCGCGCCCACCAGAAATGACCACGCTAGCGGCAGTTAGTTCCGGACGATCGGATTTGGCGAGCTCTTCGCCGACAAAAGTTGAGACACCGGCATCATCAGTAATATCAACTGACTCAACGGCCGCACTACCACCTTCTACTGCAACAGCATCAAAAGCAGTGGTGCGAACAGAGATCACTTTGATAGCATCTGAACTCTGAACGGTTGCAATAACATTCCCTGCGTAGATCGGACGCTTGAATGTGTCAGCACTCTCTACAGCGATAATGTCGGAGATTGGCTGAACATCCAGAAGTGCGGCAGCACGCGGCAGCATGTTCTTGCCAGTGGTGGTGGCGGGAGCCAGGATGTGGCTGTAATCCTTACCTAGATCAGCTACTAATTTGGCAACATTTTCAGCCAGTTGGTGCTCATAGGCGGAATTATCAGCCAGCAGCACTTTACTTACACCTTCTACCTTTGCTGCAGCTTCTGCTACGGCAGCACAACCAGCGCCGGCAACCAGCACTGCGATATCACCACCAATGGCTTTGGCTGCGGCTACAGTGTTCAGCGTAGCGCCCTTCAGCTCGGCGTTGTCATGTTCAGCAATAACCAGGATGCTCATCAGATTACCTTCGCCTCGTTTTTCAGTTTCTCTACCAGTTCCGCAACGTCGGCTACTTTAACGCCTGCCTGACGCTCAGCCGGCGGCTCAACATTCAGGGTTTTGGTGCGAGGAGTAATATCTACACCCAGCTCATCTGGAGTAGTAGTATCGAGGGGCTTCTTCTTGGCCTTCATGATATTCGGCAGAGAAGCGTAGCGCGGCTCATTCAAGCGCAAGTCGGTGGTAACGATCGCAGGCAACTTCAGTTCAACCGTCTGCAGCCCGCCATCAATCTCACGGGTAACCTTAACGGCATCACCCTGCACAGTCACTTCAGAAGCGAAGGTGCCCTGCCCCATTCCAGTCAATGCGCCCAGCATTTGCCCGGTCTGGTTATTGTCACCATCGATGGATTGCTTACCCAGGATGACCATTTGAGGCTCTTCCTTATCAACAATCGCCTTCAGGCACTTGGCCACGGCCAGAGGCTGCAGCTCGGCATCGGTTTCTACCAATATGCCGCGGTCAGCACCCAGGGCCAGCGCAGTACGAATTTGCTCTTGGCATTGCTTGGAGCCCATGGAAACGGCGACTATCTCGCTGACAACGCCTTTTTCCTTCAAGCGTACCGCCTCTTCAACTGCGATTTCGCAAAAGGGGTTGATAGACATTTTGACGTTGGCTGTATCAACGTCAGTGCCGTCCGCCTTAGGGCGAACCTTGACGTTGTAGTCAACAACGCGTTTCACAGCTACAAGAACTTTCATGGAAATCCCGTCTTAAATAAGCTTTTTAACAGCCGCGACTGACGATTCACATCGCGAACGGATACGGTGTTCTGGTCAAACAAGTGTTTGAACGGCGTGTATGGTGGCGGTTCTATACGGCAAAATCAATAGTCAAATAGAAGTCATCACTGCCATTCACAAAATCTATTTCCAACCATTGGGGTAGTCTATCCCCTATTCCTAACCTGTTGAAATACAGCGCATTTGCCATAGCAAATGAATAGTCATGCAATTGGTAGGGTTGATTAAACGCCTATATAATCAGCCACCAATATAAATGATAAGGCCGGAATGGCCGCAAAAAGTTGAATGCAACTGCTGAGGAGAGTGCCGTGGAACGCGAATCAATGGAATACGATGTAGTGATCGTGGGTGCCGGCCCCGCCGGATTGGCAGCGGCCTGCCGTATTCGCCAGCTCAATGAAGACATCTCAGTATGTGTCGTGGAGAAGGGTTCCGAGGTCGGTGCCCACATTCTTTCGGGCGCAGTTTTTGAACCTACTGCCCTGAATGAACTTTTCCCTGATTGGAAAGAGCGCGACGCCCCACTGAACACCGAAGTCAAGGGCGATGACATCTACGTCCTGCGCAGCGATGAAAACTCCATTAAAGTGCCCAATATGTTTGTGCCCAGCACCATGCACAACGAAGGCAACTACATCATCAGCCTTGGAAATCTATGCCGCTGGCTGGCGGAGCAAGCAGAAAATCTGGGAGTGGAAATCTTCCCTGGGTTCGCCGCATCTGAAGTGCTTTATAATGAAGACGGATCCGTAAAAGGCATTGCTACAGGTGATATGGGAATCGGCCTGAATGGGGAGCAGAAAGACTCCTACATGCCCGGCATGGAACTGCACGCAAAGTACACACTTTTTGCCGAAGGCTGCCGTGGCCACCTGGGCAAACAGTTGATTGAGCGCTTCAAACTGGATGCCGATACCGACCCACAACACTACGGCATAGGCATAAAGGAAATCTGGAAAGTACCTGCTGAAAAACACCAACAGGGCTTGGTAGTTCACACCGCAGGCTGGCCTCTGGATCAAAGCAACACCCACGGTGGCGGCTTCCTTTACCACCTCGAGGACAACCAGGTAGTGGTCGGCCTGATTACTGATCTGGCCTACAGTAACCCACATGTCAGCCCCTTTGATGAGTTCCAGCGCTACAAGCACCACCCGGTGATTAAGCAATACCTGGAAGGTGGCGAGCGCGTGGCCTATGGCGCCCGAGCTATTGTTAAAGGCGGCCTACAGTCTCAGCCAAAAATGACTTTTCCCGGCGGGCTTCTAATAGGAGATAACGCCGGCACCCTGAACTTTGCCAAGATCAAGGGAAATCACACTGCGATGAAGTCTGGCATGATTGCTGCAGAATCCGTAGTGGAAGCTATTGCCGCAGACCGCAACAGCGAGGAGCTGACCGATTATACCTCCAGGTATCGTGAAAGCTGGGCCTGGAAAGAGCTACATATGCAGCGCAACTTCGGCCCTGCCCAACACAAGTGGGGCAACATCCTTGGCTCCGCTTATGCCTTTGTGGATATCAACCTGTTCAAAGGCAAGTTGCCCTGGACCTTGCGCGATACTAAGGCAGATCACGCTCAGCTCAAACCCGCAGCAGACTGTGCAAAAATTGACTACCCCAAACCCGACGGTGTACTTAGTTTTGATAAGCTGTCCTCTGTATTTATTTCCAACACAAATCACGAGGAAGATCAGCCCTGCCATCTGATCCTGAAGGATGCGGAGATTCCGCTGAACCACAACCTGCCAATCTATGACGAACCGGCACAGCGCTACTGCCCCGCCGGCGTATACGAAGTTGTTGAGGATGCCAACGGCAAGCGATTCCAGATAAATGCACAGAACTGTGTTCACTGTAAGACCTGTGACATTAAAGACCCAACCCAGAATATTGTTTGGGTTACTCCGGAAGGTGGCGGCGGTCCCAACTACCCAAATATGTGAACCCATCGACTTAAATGGCGCCTTCCGGCGCCATTTTTATATCTACTTTTTCACTTGAACTCTCTGCAACGTGAAAAAGTAGAGAAAATTCCTGCGGGCGAAAAAGAGGCAGCAGAAATTATTGAGAGAGAAGATCAGAATTTATATTGAGCGTTTATGGCAAAGGTCTGGCCCGGCTTTTCTTCAAAGACAATAACGCCATCTCGCTCAATCTCAATTGATTCATCCAGAAGGTTTTGCATCTTGGCCTTTATCGTCACCTCCTCAGTAGGGTGCCAGGAGTAAGTTAGGTCAAGCGAATGGAAAGGTTGCTCGTAAGAATCTGGATCCAAGTTACGGCCAGCCAGATGCAGGCGCTCTCCAAAAACGTTGTAACCCAGCGTCGCAGAGTGATTGCCATCAGGGCTGTCGAAACCCATCAACATATTCACAACGTATTCGGATGCTCCTGTCATTTCACGCACCGGATTCGTCGGAGCATCAGCCTCATCTCCAGCAACCAACTCGGTTTCCTGCAAGGTTACATTGCCCTGCACAAAGAAGCTCTCCATATTATCGCCAAGGAAACCAAGTTGCTTCATGCCTTCGATTTCAATACCGATAATCTTTCCAGACTCGGCATTAATAATCTCGCGAGCCACATTGGTATCACTGGAGGCAGCCTCGAAAAACTCAATTGGGTCAACCACATCCTTATAAAAAGCAGAAACTGTCAAACTGTCCCCGCTGTCAAAGAACCACTCAGCACGTAAATCATAATTGTTGATTTCTGAAGGCCTGACATCGGGGTTCCCTTTCACCTGCTCATCGGTAATAGGGTCAATATAGAACGCATCGGTAATTTCGCGAAGATCAGGCCGCACGGCTGTTTTTGAAACCCCCAAACGAAGCTGGAACGTCTCCGCCCAAAAAGACCCCATATAAGTCAGAGAGAAAGATGGGTAAATGTCATCTTCAGCATAAACAGCCTCCAGCAACTCATCCGGGTCAGGTGTTACTTGCGGGTCATCTATCGTGTAGCCATATGGGTTCCACTCAAGTGCCACCTGGCTGTAATCCTCCCAGCGTGCCCCTGCCGAAATTCGCCAAGCTTCATTGAACGTCCAATCGAATTTACCAAACACTGCATCTGTTGCCGTTGCAGCTAAATAGCTTTGCTTGTTGCTCCCCGCCAAGTCAAAAACAAAGTCATTATCGCCGCTGATAATATTACCATCACTAAATACTTCATCTAGGGGGCTGCCCAACACATCCTCATCGTTCACACTGAAAATATCCAAGCGTAGCTCAGTTTGCCTGTATGAGCGTCCCTTCTCTATCCTGGCAAAACCACCGCTTAACTCCAGGCTGGAAGTGGAAAATTCCAAAGGTAAGGTGGCCGACCAACCATAATTTTTAACGTCATCCTCAAGCTCTGTGAAGCGGAACCCCGCGCTTCGCGAGCCTGTACTGACCTTCGAACTCAACACTTCGCCTGTCGCAGGATCAGTAACCGTATCGGAAATAACATCCACCTGATTAGGAATATCCGTGGTCGCTGTCGCGTCCGAATAGAACCAGTCGAAAACCACCTCTTCCGGAACCCAGTTGAAAAAATCAAAAGGAAGGATAGCTTTGGTCTCAGGCCCCAAGGAGTGGCTACCCTTGACCTGATTCAGGGCCAACTCCCTCTCTTCATATTTCAACAAATACTCACGATAGCCAGAACCATCTGATACCTGACGATTTTCATTAAAGTAATCGGTGATAGAAGTTTCATCATCAGTGTTACGTAGAAAGAGGCTTGTATTTTCGATTACATGCTCATCCGCAAAACGCAAACCTAAATTTAAGTTTCCGCTGATATCCACTGAGTATGTAGACTTGCTACGGTTGTTTAATTGCTCATTGGGAGCCCCGAAATTGCGCAGAGTTCTCTCAGACTCTCTCCACTCGCTTTTATATGAGGCACCAGCCAGAAGCCCCAACTCCCATTTATCACCGAGATAAAAACGATTACCTACACTCGCTTTCACATCACCATCAGGATCGCTGGACTCCTCTTCGATGGCAATATCACGATTAAGGTTTAGGGACAGCTCACGATTTAGCCCCCGGGCTGCAGCATCAGCTTCCTGCGCACTGGAATACTGCTTTCCTTCCTCAATCAGAATTTTTCTAATATCAGAAATTCCCAAACCACCCCTGAAGCGCTTTAGCGCAACAGAGATTTCGCCCGGTAGCGCCCTGGTTCCGTCATCGGTTCCGAAGTGATCATTACCCCCTCCCCGATAGCTCAGAACTTCACCGCTGGTTTCTGAGTTGGCTCCTGTCCCCAATTCAATTGAATACGTAAGATCATCTGGAATCCCCTTTGTCCGAATATCCACATTTCCACCGCCAAAACTCGCGGCCTGGTCAGCAGAGTAACTTTTCTGTACAGCCAGCGAATCCACGATAGAGGTGGGAAATAGATCGAGGGGAATCACATTTCTCGTCAAGTCCGGTGAAGGTACCGTAGCGCCATTCAGCGTGGTACTGGAGTAACGCTCTCCCAATCCCCGCACATAAACAAATTTATCGCTCACTAGCGATAGTCCCGACACCCTGCGTAACGCCGCAGCCACCGTTGAGTCCCCTACCCGACCAATCATCTCAGCACCGAGGATGTCGGTGACCACCTCCTCTTCCAGGCGCTCACTAACCAGAGATTCCGCCGAGTCCCTTAAACGCCCCTGGACCATTACTTCTTCAAGACTTTGTATCGAACCGGTCTCTTTTTCCACAAGATCTGCATCCTGGGCAATTACACCAGGAGCAATAGCAGTGGCCGCGGCAATAGCCATTACCAGCGGCACCCTCTGAAAATTTTCATATTTAGCCATCACATAGGCCTCTTATCATTCCCATTATTGGGTGTCTAAACCAAGCAGGGCGCCGACTCCATCAGCGAAGGCGGCGCCCTGCAAGATCAGGAGAGCTTCCCCTAACCACATCTTTGGCTAATTATTCAAACCAGAGAGGCTGTGCACGGCTGCCTTGATGTAAGCCATAAGTCCAGCCTTGAGTCCAATCAGTACCGTTGATATCAAGTGCACCCAAATAAGCACGCTCAAACGCGGTGACAGCGGGTTCCGCGTCGTTGATTCGCTGCTGGTCGGCGCCCACGGTATAGATTGCTGGAGTGCCGTCTAGCAGAATAAAGTTAGTATCAATGCCGATAGTTGGGCTCAACGCTCCTGAAATTGGAGCAAACTGATTGCCGCTATCTACAGCCCACGCCTCCAGATCAAAGGTATCTTCATCTGTCTTGGTGCGATCCTCACAAGCAAAGATGTTGGAGGTCAGGGCTACTTCCGTACCAGAGGTTGCTTCATTGCGCGTTTGAACACTCTCCATACGCAGACAGTAATTGCTACCATCATCTGACGTTTCATCAGCTTTAAAAGAAGCAACAATTATGGAATTGGTAATCATCGGATAGATACCTTCACGCAGACGCCAACCTGCACCCGGATCGTGAGTACCTTCTTTTTGAGCAGAAACGATACAAGTCAGGCCATCAATTATTGGACGGCTGTTCAGACCCTGATCAATCAGAGCGGTATAATCAATCGTATCTTTGTAAGAACCGATTCCATCTGCCTCAATACAGTGGTTCCCATCATTTTCACTCTGTACAACCAAGGCATTGGTGATCCTTCCACGATAACCTTCATCAATATCGATTGAATCATCTCGCACATAGAGAGCAACATAATTGCTAACGTCTACTGCACCACCAAAGAACTCAATTCCATCATCAAAAGTGGAATAAGTTTGCAGGTTATTTATCACTGTGCCGCTGCCAACTGCATCAAAAGAGATGCCATTTAATTCATCACCACTAGCAACCAGGGCACCCGTGTGCTTTACAACAACATAGGAAAGCTCGCCAGAGTTATCTCCATTGTTGTCTCCACCGTAGTATGAGGTGTTATCGTCAGTGGAACCTTCAGCGGCAACATGACACTCGCCATCCAAAGTGAGATCTCCACCGGCAATTGAGCCTGAGTATTTGCACTTATTGGTTACACCAAAACCGTTGATAACCATTCCACCCCACTGGGATACGGCATCTGCAGTTACAGTGCCGCGGACATCTGTTTCAGAGGTAAATGTAATTGGTGCGGATTCAGTACCACGGGCAAAAACCTGTGAACCACGATTTACAACCATAAAGGCTGAGTTATCCTTAAAGGCAACGGTTGCACCGGCTTGTATTTCCAATTTGACGCCATCACCGCCCTGGGCAACACCGGCAGCCTGTAAGTCAACATCACTGGAGTAGTTTTCACCAACAAAGAGACTACCGTCAAAAATGTGCGCGCCATCATCTGGAAGCGCAGGAAGATACAAGTCCTCGGTTAAAGGATTAGACGCGGAAACAAAGTCGGCTCCATATCGACAGTTACCGCTTTCAAAAGAGCCTTGTACCCCCGTACTTTGGATCGCTGCGCAGGGATTTTCAGAAGATCCACCACCAGAATTATCGACAGAGTTGTCTACTGAATTATCAACAGTCTTAGGCTCAACACTCACTCCACCACCGTCACAACCCGCCAGTAAAGCTGTAATGGCGGCAGCCAGAATGATCTGATTTTGTATGCGTTTCATATCTCCCCCCACAGGAATGTAATCCTTGAAAAACAGTCAATCAGCACGAAAAGCTATTGGAGAGCCCTACTAAGCCAAACAACACACTGTTGACTGCCTAAATTTCTGTTTAATTTATTCGCCTAAGCGGTTAGGACGCGGGGGAGTGTAGAAACGCCGTGTTGCGAACTTGTTAACTTTTTGTATATTTTCAGTAATTTTTGCAATAAAACATCCAGCTTTACACTTTTTGGAATGTTTTATTGCCTTCAAATTTCATTCAGCTTTCAAGCAAATGAATAAAATATGGATATTTAATAAATCCGTATCAATTAAGTAATACGTGCAACATTCAGTACATATAGAAAACCAGCAAGGAGAGAAATCAGGAAAAGCCATCCCGCTTAATATAAGACTAAGTAATAAGGCAAAGAAAAGAAGCTTAGAGCCAGCAGAACGCTGGCCCTGAAATGGCAGTTTTTCAAAAATCAATTATAAGAACCGAGCAGAAAATCCTTACCGGCACTACGCACAAAAAGTTTCCCGGTATCACTGGGGCCATGATTAGCTTCTTGAGCCCAATCGACCAGCTGGTAGAACACATCACGGGAAACCCTGGCTTGAAGGCCACCACGAAGCTCCAGGTAAGGAATTAGTTGCGGGGGGGCGCCAAACTCCTTTAAGTGCCAATTGCGGTCTTCGTCTAGCGCGATCACATCACCCACATTGGTTGTGAAAAGTAAGGTCTGAGCATCACTATTCGGATTACGTGCCACCTGTGTCGCCACAAAAGGTACATCTTCCACCAGTATGCGCAGCTTCTCCACTGGAGTCACCAGGAAATATTCATCCCCTTCCCGCTTGAGGATGCTCGCAAACAGCTTAACCAGTGTGTGCCGCTTTATTTCTGTCCCTTCATGAATCCAGCGACCATCATGCTTGATGACCATATCCATGTCGCCACAGAGGTCTGGGTTCCACTTTTCAACCGGAGGATATCCGTGGAACTCCCTCTGTAGTTTTTGCAGCTGCTCGAAAAGTGGCTCAGCCAAAGGACGGCCCCGCAGCTTGACCAGTGGTATGACTGCTTGCCGGTGGCTTGCGGGAGGAAATATCTCCGATATGGACCCCCACGTCCATGATGAACTCCATCAGGCCCTCTCGGTCCTCAATCACGTCAGCAAACGACTTGGAGTGATAAAGCTCTACTGCACCCTGAACCAGGGCCCAATAGGTTGAATAGTAATAGTAGGCAGGCACCTTCTTCAGCATGCCCTGCTCCATCCTTCGTTCAAACACCCGGTTCAGGGCAGAAGCATTGGAGTTGCGAATGGCATGTAGCTCAGAAATCATCTCCGGAGCTAAATTGAGGGTGATTATTTTCTCTTCCAACCGCTGGAAGAGCCTGTCCTTGCCCGGATCAGCCATACGGGACTCAAAATAGGCTCTGGCTGGAGCTGTGATATCGCCTTTTTCTTCAGCATTCTCAACAGCTACCTTCAGGCGTTCAGCGAGGGACCTCTCGTAGTCCATCAGCAAACGCATGTAAATCTCTGTCTTTGAAATGAAGTGCTTGTAGATGGTGCCCTTACCAATATCTACCCGCTCGGCGATCTGCTCTACCGTGACCTTTTCTTCACCGTGCTCCAGCAGAAGCTCCAGAGCCGCATCCAGGATGCGCTGCTCTCTCGCGCGAAACCTCTGAACCTTCTCTTTTGCCTTATCCATACTTCCGACCTTCTCTGCCCGTAATAATGGGGACTGAAATTGACTATTCATTCATGAATGATAGGCAATTCAACTCGGTTGGAAAAGTGAATCGAGAAATTAGACACTCAAATATTAAAAATTTTAGCCTATTTTGCTCAATTTTTGTGCTATTAGTGCAAGATACAGAGTGTGGAGGGGAACGTCACCCGAAAAAGTTGGCGCCAGTTATCGAAGACCTAGAATTCTCAGAGTAGGAGCTTACGGGAATAAAAAACGTTGGAGCTATCAAAAATTTTGGCAGGTAGTCCATTACCCACCCGCAAGCAGGTGCTTTCCCAAAACAGCGCTTTAAGCACCTGCCCCCTAAACCGACTTCATCTTAAGCTCCAGTAAGGGAGCTACGACATCGTTGTCCTGAGTACGAATCCAAAGCATCTCTTCCTCACTATAAAGCTCCGCCACAATAGCGTTTGCCAACTCACAGTCATGGGATATGAGGTGCTGAGCCAGCCATTCGGCGGCAAATGTGCGCTTCTTGCCAAGAGTCCCTTGGGCGCGCTTATATAGATTCTTTATCGCTTTGCGGCTGTACTCTAAAGTGGAAACTCCCCGGGGTGGCTTCTACCATCTTGCGGTGCAGCTTTTTCGTCTTTTGCTCAATAATATAGGGCAGTACCTGCCCCGAAATATAATCGTGTGCAACAGAGCCCTTACATGTACATTCAAAAGATTTTCTTTCTTGAAAGATCTTTTTAAGACCATTGAGGTGGTTGTGAGTTTTGTATGCTGACCTGGCGGCCAAGCCAGCGTAACCGACAGAGAGCGCCGTCCCGGCAACGATTAAGCCTACGCCCGTAGCCGAAGTGGCTACAGCAGCCCCGGTTGCAAGGCCTGTAAGTGTTGCACCCGTAGCGGTTTGTGCACCCCAGGTGCCATAGTAAGCTGCGGACCCTACCACTCCAGCCACCGCCTTTGCAGTACGATGTCTGCTAACTACCTTGCCAAAGTTTTGCGGTGGACGAATATCAATATCGTGATGTGGCATCTGGCAACATTCCTTTCCCGTTATTGCATTTTTATCGGTAATTAATCGGCCGGGGTTACGCCTCAAGACATCTCTCCCAGGCACTATATGGCGCGTTATATCACATCAATAAGCACACAATCGACAAATTGAAAAAATCAAGAGCATATTTTTTCAAATTTAATGGGTTATATGATTTGGCCATACACAACTGCGATTCGGTATTGGAGTGACCAGTCGATCGAATTCGTTCAAAATGTGAATGGAGATAGTACATTTGGCTGCTATCATCGCCGCTTCGGGCAAGATTGAAATGCCTGCCCGGATTATTCCGACTATCACTATTAGGTAACAGGTAGAGTCGTCCATGTTGGAAAAGCTGAGCAAACTACTCGACGTAGAAGAGCTGGATCGCAATCTCTTTCGCAGTCGTCACCACGTCGAAAATTATCGAAAAGTACTATTTGGAGGCCAGGTGCTTGGGCAAGCACTGATGGCCGCTACACGCACTGTTGAAGATCGTTTGCCACACTCCCTGCACTCCTATTTTTTGCGCCCCGGCTCCAGCGAACTACCGGTGATCTATGAGGTGGACCCTATCCGCGATGGAGGTAGCTTCACCACTCGCCGCGTTGTCGCAAAGCAACGAGGTCGGGCAATTTTCAACATGTCTGCTTCGTTCCAGATCAAGGAGCCCGGATTCGATCACCAGGCTGATATGCCATGCGAAGGGATTCCTGCCCCAGAGAACCTAAAGAATACGCAGCAACTGGCGCTTGAGGCAGGCTTAGTCAGCCCACAATATGATCAGCGCCGCTATATGATTGACTTCCGCCCGGTAGATCCTAAAAGCTACTTTGGTGCCGAGCTAAGTGAAGCGAAGTGCATGTTCTGGCTCCGCGCCGAGGGTGAGATGTCTGATGACCCTATGGAGCACCGCGCTGCGCTCTGTTACGCATCGGACATGGGATTGCTTGGAACCTCCTTACAGCCACACCATATTTCTTTGTTCGACCCCCACTTAATGCCGGCCAGCGTCGATCATGCGATGTGGTTCCACCGGGACTTCCGCCTGGACCAATGGCTCCTCTATGTAACCGACAGCCCTTCCGCTACTGGCGCACGCGGATTTGCCCGTGGCCAGATTTTTACCCGCGACGGCGTACTGGTAGCCTCCACTGCGCAAGAGGGCCTAATTCGAAAAATTAAAAGTTAAATCAATGGTTTACAGTAAAAAAAAGGTTGCTATAATGCCGCCCACTTCGCTGATGAAGCGAGACCAATAAGTCGGTGAGTAGCGCAGCCTGGTAGCGCACTTCGTTCGGGACGAAGGGGTCGGAGGTTCGAATCCTCTCTCACCGACCAGATCTCAAAACCCGCACTAAGCGGGTTTTTTTGCGTCTGGATGACATCTATTTTCATCGCATAGTGGATTGATAGCTCTTTTCATCCAGATAACTCTTCTACCCACAACTTCCTGCTATTTTTCAACCACTCTCCCTTCAATCCACTGAAGTAGTCCAAATAGCTGACCTGGTGGTTTTGACATATATTCAAGCTAAAGCATCACCCTGCCACCAGGGAAAGAGAAAGGCCCATGAAATACGAAGAAATTCATGAGGAACATGACGACCCCCTGATCAATCAGCTGCACCGGGCGATCAAGGCCGCGGTTAGATTTCTAGCCATTCTTATGGTCATGGTTATTTTTTGGACCATTGCCGATGTGATTTATGTGCTTTATGAGAAACTCAAGTCTCCCCCATTCCTCCTGCTCGACATGGAGGACATCCTCGCAACATTCGGAGCCTTTCTGGCTGTCCTGATCGCAATCGAGATTTTTACCAATATACGCTTGTATCTGGGCACCAATGTCGTACCCGTTCAGTTAGTTCTGGCTACTGCCCTTATGGCTGTGGCCCGTAAAGTAATTGTTCTCGACCTTGGCCTGGTAAGCTCTGAACAGATCATAGGTATCGCCATGGTCACTATCGCACTGGGCGTTTCCTATTGGTTAGTACAGGAAAAAATCAAACGTTCAGCGTAAAACCCACTACCGGTTCCTTTACACACATGGTTCAAGACCTCGTTAATCAGGGCTCATAGCCCTTCTCCCCCCGTTATTGATTAACAAAGAATGGGGTTATTTCTGGTGTTTGAAGATTTTTATATTGATAACGACTTTATAAGTGTATACTTTTTATTAGTGTTTAATGCTAATTGATAACTTCAGTCACCGGGAGCTGGTAGACACAGGTGCCTTACTCTCGCCAATTTGCTTGAAGGTGACACTTGGGCACCTGTAGGCTTGGAAGCTGTCCAAATCTCAACTTGTTGGATTTCCTGCCAAAAAATGATGCTTACAAGACTGTTTACTCTCTCCATACTCCTCCTTTCTATCACCCCGGCCACCTGGGCTTATGACTTGCTTTACACAGCGAAAATAGACCCGGAAACCAAACTCGCACGGGTGGAATTGGCACTTAGCGGGAAGAGTATCCCCAGTAAACTCACGATCAATTTAAGTTCGGGTCGCTACAAAGATCTTAAAAGTACAGACCCTCTTGAGATTAAAGGTGACAAGGCAGTCTGGCGCCCTAAAGGCCGTCAGGCAAAGCTCAGCTACAGCTTTGTGATAGACAACCAGAGGAGCAATGGCGGGTATGACTCCAGAATTACCGAAGACTGGGCAATCCTCCGCAGTGACAAGTTAATAGCCCCCATCTCTGCGACCAGCCGTGGACGTTCAAATGCACGCCTAAAGCTAGACATGCCCAAAGGCTGGTCATCTGCCCTGCCCTATCCAAAGATTGAAAATAATCTATACCGGCTATCTGATCCTAAACGTCGCTTTGTAAGGCCCAAAGGGTGGATGATCGTGGGCAAGATTGGCAGCCGCCAGGATATCATCGCGGGAACCGAAACCCGGATTTCCGGCCCCAAAGACCAAAATATACACCGCCAGGATATCCTCGCCTTCCTTAACTGGAACCTGCCGGAGTTAAAGAAAATTTTTCCGCTTTTTCCCGATCACTTATTGATCGTTACAGCAGATGATCCAATGTGGCGTGGCGGCTTATCAGGTACCCGATCATTATTTATGCATGCTGATCGACCACTAATCAGTGGAAACCGTACCAGTAGCATGATCCATGAGCTGGTACACGTCGGTACAGGCATCCATGGGGACGATCGGAGCGATTGGATTGTTGAAGGCTTGGCTGAATTTTACTCGCTTGAAATCCTGCGTCGCACCGGCGGAATTAGTGAGGATCGCTACCGGGAGGCTATGGATAAACTAGCACGCTGGGGCAAAAAGGCCCCCTCTCTTTTGGTTAAACGCTCTTCGGGCCCAGTCACTGCCCGTGCTGCCGTAGTTATGCTGGAGCTGGATAATGAAATTCGAAAGGCTAGCGGCGGAAAAGCCAGTATTGATAATGTAGCGCGGGAGCTGGCAAGCACCCGGGGAGAAGTGACCCTGGAACGATTCCGTGAGCTATCCGAACAAGCTGCGGGCCAACCTATAAAAACCCTGGCGGTGGAAAACCTTACCGACGAGGGTCGGTAAAACGCCAAAACGCAAATAAAAAAAAGCCCTGACGACGGGGGGGGAGAGCGTCAGGGCCAAGACCATTAGGAGTGAAACTTGGAGGATTTCATCCTTGCTACACAGAGAGCAAGCCATTTCAGTCTGCTCTACCGGCGCTACTAAACACGTTTTGGGGGAGACGTGCTAGCCAGATAAAGACAGTATCGAACACACATGAAAGATTGCCAGCAACGCTGAAAATAAATTTAGAACAAATGGAAATAGGTTCATTGGGAGCAGTGCTAAAAGTTATTACGCCTTCTGCCTAACCGTTCCACAGGAACTTTCCCGACTTTTTCACCTTTCTTTTTCACAATGTTGAAATCAACGCTTGACTAATCTCCGGGAGTCCATAGAATAGCGGCCTCTTACGCAGCCAAGTGCACGTAAGTATAAGAAAACGCTAGGATTTTTCAGATTTATCAGATAGAATTCGCAGCGTTCCATTTCGCACTAAGTGTGAAATAAAAGGCTAGGTGGCAGAGTGGTCATGCAGCGGACTGCAACTCCGTGTACGCCGGTTCGATTCCGACCCTAGCCTCCATTTTCCTTTTCATCGCAAAGTCCTGTGAATTGCGCTGGAAGTGAGGATGAAGGACAGAGCAAAAAGCTATGGTCCCCCTCGCAAAGGAACTGCCCGGGTGGTGGAATTGGTAGACACAGGAGACTTAAAATCTCCCGGCTTCACGGCCGTGCCGGTTCAAGTCCGGCCCCGGGCACCACACAGCACTTCAAAGTTAGATAGTTATTGTCCCCTCTAGTAGAAACGCTTCTCTATATTTTTTTCCTCAGAATTTGAAGCCCCAGCCCCACTTCAACTCAGTTTTAACTGGATCAAAAAGTTGGCAGCTTACATAAGAAACTCATCACTCAATGAAGAGTCAAGCAACCCTTCGGTAGATCCGGCCATACCAGTCATAAATTCCCTCAAGTGATTTACTAAATATGACCCAACAATACGCATTGGGGTTAAGTTACTGGCGAACCCCTACTCCACGCACTTACTAATTACGATTAAATATACTCCTCAGTTCCAAACCCCTCCCTTGAAGTTTATGCCTCTTCCAGGTTGCCCTTAAAATTTACAACGACTTCAAAAAACGCGCTTCACGAGGAAGAAAGCGATTCTCATAGTCCAGAGAAAAAACAACACGACTTGCCCTGCCGACTATTTCCTTTCGGGGAATAAGACCTATGACCCTGGAATCAGCGCTGTTATCTCTGTTATCCCCAAGGGCTAAGTAATGACCTGAGGGGATAGTGCCAGCGCTAAAACTCGACATTGGGGAAGAGTGTTTGTCAACTCTGACGAAGTGCTCAACACCTAGCAGATTTTCTATTTTATCCAGGCTATCACCATCAGCTTTAACAAGCTCATAATCAAGCCGCCGCCCATTAATTGTTAAAATATTATTTTTCATCCTAACATTATCCCCTGGAACACCAACAACACGTTTTACTAGCCTCTTTCCGGAAACTTTAGAATCAAAAACTACTATATCCCCCCTATCTGGGTTGGAAAGTTGATAAAGGGAAAAATGTGTAAACGGTACACGAACATCGTAAGCCATTTTATTGACAAGGATTCGATCACCTTCAACAATTGTCGGCCTCATAGAACCTGTTGGCACATCGCTCCAATCAGCTACAGCACTTCTGAAAATTAACATTAAAGCCAAAAATAATAAGATTGATTTATTCGATCCCCAAGCTCTAACCATAAAATTCTTCATCGCAATTCCTTTTTGCCTGACTCACATAATATCTAGCATCCAGAGACTAGAGATGATAAATATCGAATGCAAGACACCCCATCGCAATAGGCATATCTACTCAGCGCAAATCAAGATAATATCTATCTAAATGGATCATATTTATGAATGTATGTAATTCTTATAAACGAAGACGGAATTTACCACCCTGCTCCTCATCCCCGGTGGACCATTCTGGATAAGTTCTGCATCTGGCTTTGCACGAGCTTTTCAACCCTATCATCGACCAATCGCCCATACTGATCGAAAGCCCTGGAGGCATCACTTACCATAATTTCTGGCTCATTGAGAACCCACGCTTTCAAAAACACCATCACCTGCCGCAAATGATACTGACACCGACAAGTACCCATACGGCCAGGGCTAGCCCCCATGATTGCAACCGGCTTATTATAAAACCCTTGTGGTTCATACCGAGACAACCAATCAATCGTATTCTTTAACACCCCAGGCATTGAATAATTATATTCTGGCGTGACAATCAGCACGGCATCAGAAGCAAAGAGAAGCTGATTTAATTGATCAACACTTTTTGGAAAACCAACATTCTTTACATCTTCATTGTACAAAGGAATATCATCAATTTTCCTAAGGTAAAATTCTAATTCCTTCGGCGCTAACTGAATGGCTTGATGCATCAGCTTTTTATTAAAAGATTCTGTTCTGAGACTACCACACAAAGCCAACACATTGATGGGAGCCATATAAATTCCTCTAACAGCCTTCTTGTGCCAACCTTAACCAGAAGATCGATACCTTTTAATATACTATAGGTACCTTGCACTACTGTTATTAACGCTTAGGATTTGACACCCGCCCAGATACCAACCTGCTTCTTGAATATCGCGAATGGCTAGTCACGTCACCACTGTCTACCCTTAGCCTGATTGGCATATTTTTCTTCATTTTGGTTTCTCTCCTTTTCTGAACGTGAAAGACACGAGGTTTACTATGAGGAAGTCAGCAAGAGAAACGCTGCGTACTAAAGAGCTCGCACAACTCAATACCCCAACAGACTTGAGTGAGAGCGCGCGTGAAGACATTACCAGCGCAGTGAATACATTGCTGGCAGATACCTTCGGGCTGTTTATGAAAACCAAGAATTTCCACTGGCATGTGAGCGGCCCACACTTTCGCGACTACCACTTGCTGTTCGATGATCAGTCAGAAGAAGTATTGGACATGACCGACGCGCTGGCTGAACGTGTGCGCAAGCTGGGAGGCACCACATTGCGTTCCATAAGTCATATCGCCAAATTGCAACGCTCAACTGATAACAACTCCGACTTTGTAGACCCACAAGACATGCTAGCGGAATTATGCGAAGACAATCAGGAGCTTGTTGCTTTTATGCGTGAAGTGCATGAGTTGTGTGATGACCATCATGATGTTGCAACAGCGAGTTTACTGGAAGAATTTATTGATCAGTCGGAAAAACGGGCTTGGTTCCTGTTTGAAGCAAGCCGGAGATCAGGTCTAACACGGCATTAGATTTCTCATGTCCCTAGACTTTAGAGCGGATTACATCCTATGGCACTTTAGGAAATATATCGTATTACAGGCCCGCTAGGATTAACATGACAACTTCAGTTCATAATCGGCGGGTCTCCAACCTATCAAGCTCATCATTATCCAGAAAAAGAAGAATTAGATTAAGATCATCACTTCTGTAAAATGCTTTACTTTTATACACCGCGCTTTGCATTTAGCATTTAGGAAAGTCACATTTCTAAATGCGCTCTCAAGACATTATGCTACTATCCCCCACCACCCCAAACCGCATGCCTTCCAATAATTGCTGACACATAGGATTCTAATATTGTTTGCAATCGAGAATACGAACGGCGGCTACCAGTTTCACTAGGCTATATGGCCTTTAAATATGATTGACAGCGTAACATTGCTAAAATCATATGGTTCAATTAAATGCCGCTAGTATTGCGGCAACTATAATTTTTATTGCTCCGTGAAGCTTATGACCCTCTGCGGAGAGACTGAAAAGCAGTAATGAAATATGACCATTGATTCTATCTGGAAGAAATACAGCGCAGCCCTCAAAGCTTTCCTCCATTCCAGGATCTCATCACCCGATATGGTGGATGATATTCTTCAGGAGATTCTGATCAGAACCCACAAGAATATCCATACGATCAGAGACCAAAAGAGTATCAAGTCCTGGTTATTTCAGGTCGCCAATCACGCGGTGATTGACTTCTATCGTAAGAAAGGAAGAGTAAAAGAGGTGACCCTAGACGATTCTTTTACGATAGAGGAAGACACCAATACACAACAAAGTTTATCGGCATGTATAGAACCCTTCATTAAAGGGCTGCCACCTCAATCGGCAGAACTGCTGATAGCAATCGAGCTAAATGGCCAGTCGCAAAAGACTTATTCTGAGGAACATGGGATCCCCTACTCTACTGTCAAGTCCCGGGTACAAAAAAGTAGAAGGGAACTGCGCAGTCTATTTGAGGATTGCTGCCACCTGACACTCGATAGTCACGGAGCCGTGATTGACTACGTTCCTAAGTCCAATAAATACAGAAATTGTTGAAATCTTATCGTCCTTTTTAAGAGTGGCCCGTCTTATAGATATATACACTAGAGATGAGGATCAAAATGCTTGAGGTCATTAGCTTTAAAATTTGCCCCTTTGTACAACGGGTGACCGCTCTTCTTGAGGCCAAAAAGATTCCCTACAAAATCCAATACATCCGGCTTAAGGACAAACCACAGTGGTTCCTGGATGTGTCTCCGAACGGGCAAGTGCCAGTACTCATAACGGAAAGTGGCATAGCTCTATTTGAGTCCGACGCAATCGTTGAATACCTAAATGACATCTACCCCCGCCTGGAACCAGACATCAGCCCTGAACAGCGCGCTCTTGATAGGGCCTGGAGTTACCTGGCCGCAAAGCATTACCTGGTGCAATGTTCAGCTCAACGTAGCGCCGATAAGCAGACCTTGGAGGAACGTAGCAACAAACTTGACAAAGCCTTTGAGAAAGTCGAAAAAACTATTGGAAATGGGCCTTTCTTTAAAGACGCAAGGCTAAGTGACGTCGATATCGCATGGCTACCAATACTACATCGTGCCGCCATTATTGAGCTCCATTCGGGATATGATTTCCTGGCGGACTTTCCGAAAATGAAGGCTTGGCAGGCCAAGATGCTGCAGACGGGGCTCGCAGAAAAATCGGTGCCTGAAGATTTTGAGCAGCAATTTGTAGATTTCTATCTATCAGAAAATACTTACTTAGGTACTGGTAAAATTAGTATCAACAATCAAGATAACTCCTGCGCGAATCGCAGTTGTTGTTAAAGAACTTTGTTGTGCCCCCTTCTTGGGGGCACAGACAATCGCTAATCAGCCTGACCCCTAATATCAAAGTAATGGATGTATTCTAATCTGCCCCTCCCTTACGTCTACTCGGCTCATGGGCCTCATAGCGAGGCAAGATATCCAGACTGTCCCAGTTTGCCCTTGAAGTTACAAAGTTGTGAGAAATTGGGCGCTCCTGAATATCTGAATCAAGAATGCCAAGGCGAAGGCGGAACCTTGAAGGGTCTTCAGAATTTGAGCTGTAGATCGGCGATGCACATACCTTACAAAAGTGCCGACTCTTTCCCGGGCGAAGCTCGAATGAGCCGATCAGCTGCCTCCCTTGATCAATTGTTAATCCGCCTGCGTCTACGAAGCCATTGGTAGCAAAGGCAGTTCCGCTAGACTTACGACAAAGGGAACAATGGCAGTGAATAATATCCTTCACTCCACCACGGATAGAAATCTTAACGCCTCCACAAAGGCAGCTCCCTTTGTACATAACATCTCCATTAGTTATTAATAGAATTGACCATACGTGCCGAAAGGACAACCTGAAGCCATTGCACACATCTTCCACGTGTAATAAACACACAACTTCGCCATTACACCCCACCCTATAGCCACTTCAGGAAGCAAATTAAAACGCTTTAGGGCAGATACTTCAGGAAAAACTCTTGTATATTTTCTCCCATAACCTTGCGGATTTCTCTCACTGTAAATCCTTGATTCAACATTTCCCCAGTCAACAGATCCAGGTCGCCAACATCAAACGAAACCTCAACACTACCGTCATAATCTGATCCTAAAGCAACATGATCCACTCCCAACAACTCTACGGCATAGCGAATTGTTTTAACAATATTATGGGGGCTGTTATCGCAAACTGCCCCTTTCCAAAAACCGATACCTACTAAGCCTCCACGCTCAGCTATCTCCTTCATAAGGTCATCGCTAATATTTCGTGGCGAGTTACAGCTGCCTTTCAATCCTGTATGAGAAACAATCAAAGGCCGTTCTGTCAGTGCCAACACATCTCTAACAACGGTTTCAGAAGAATGGGCTACATCAATAATAATCGAACGACGATCCATCTCCTGAACAGCCAGGCTTCCAAACTCCGTTAAACCGCCTTCACTTTGCCCATGAAGCGATCCACCCAACTCATTATCAAAAAAATGCTGTAATCCCATCACCCGAAAACCAGCATCGTATAAGCGATCTATGTTAGATAATTTACCCTCCAGTGGATGGGCTCCTTCAATACCGAGAATTGCCGCGAGAGTGCTGGCTCCTCGCTCCCGGGCCTGAAGGACTTGGCGCAGATCTTCAGCGGTGTGTACAATGCGAAACTGCTCCGGGAAAGATTCCTGTAGAGCAGTGGCCCTTTCGGAGTGGAAGAGCGCACGCTCTAAAAGGCTATTCCAGGTTCTCGGTGGCCAACCTTGAGCGACCGCTAATAGCGTTATGTTGTCTCCGGCATCAGCAGAATTTTCACGATAGTTTTGCCCTCTGGGAGACTTGGTGACTGAAGTAAAAACCTGTATTCCGAGATTGCCGCGCCGGGCTCTGGGTAAATCAAGATGACCATAACTGGCGTCATTTGATAAATCTCTCGCCCAGAGGAAGCTATCCGCGTGCAGGTCACCAACAATAAGTGATCTATGCAATGTTCTAGCCTGCTCGGAGGTCTCAGAATAACCAGCAGAACCTATTTTGTTTAAATTTCGTTCGACCTCTGGAAGTAAAAACCACCTCCAACTCGAGAACAATATCAGTGCCAGTGCTGTCAAACTTGCAAGCCACGTCTTCATAATGAGTCTCGGTAGTCAATAATGTTGCGTAAAGTTGCCGTTATAACCTAAGAAGTTGTGGTATGTCAGGAACTTTAGGGGTCAATTAGTAATCACTGGGCAAATGAACCGGAAAGCTCGAACTAATTACGCTAAGGTTCAGCAGCCCAGTGTAATAACTAGCAGATAGGAAGACTAAGGAATAACAGTGACAAAATACTATCGACTCACTCTGTTAATACTGATTACGGCACTATTCACTGGTTGTGCAGCACTTTCGCCTAACTTTCAAAAACCCGAGGTAGAAGTGATCGCAGTAGAACCACTGCCCGCAAGAACTGGCAACAACCTGAAGTTTCGAATACACCTCAGGGTCTTTAACCCAAACAATAGTGAGCTGGCACTATCAGGACTTTATTACACCTTACGCTTAGGAGGACATAAAGTGCTGACAGGCACCTCCAACAACCTCATGCCCATTGCTCCCTACGGTCAGGATGATATTGCTGTGGATGCTACTGCCAGCCTGGTTGGGTCTATCTTTGCTGCTGTCGACCTTATTAATCAAAATCAAGATTCCATACCTTATGAGCTGGAAGCAAAAATAGGCTTGAGTAAATCGCTGCTCCCTTCAATCAGGGTGAATAGAAGTGGTGTGATTAGCTTAAATCAGTATCAATAAGTCTTCTCCAGGGTTCATTACTCAGCATTACTACTTCAGTGCCGTGTCTTAATTAAAGCTTGTAGCGCAGCTATTCAGGAGGGCAAGTAGATATCGTCCTCCTGACAATGAAAAACTCATAATTGCTTAGTGACAATCAAAGACATTACAAAGTTACCCATCGGGGCACCATTGTGGCTCAGAAAGCCCTCATCAGGACGAACCTGGGAAGTATAAATTTTCGTGTTGTACCTGATATTGAAGCCAAATTCATAGGTATTACGCCCCCAAAAAGCCCCGATATTTGCGAGGATCACTTCTTTCTCTGGGACTACACCATAACTGAAAACTTTTACTCCCCTCTTAATCTCGGAGTTTCCCTCCATTAATACATTTCTCTGAACTGCTTTATGTTCCATCCCCAGCTTAAAATACCAGTATTGATTCCCTACTCGCGGTAAAGATATCGCACTGAAAGCTGGTAAAGAACTACCCAATAATAAGGTGATTCCGGCAGCATAATCTCGGACTATGTTGCCGGTTTTCCAGCGTAAGTAAGGGACCAAGCGATAGTTCATGCCTCCAAGATTCACTTTAGGTAATCGGTAATCCAGCTTAAGCTCCGGCATTAGCCCCCAATCATTAAAAATCTGGGAGTCCCACCCATGTGGAGGTGGCGAGGAGACAATCCAGTGTAGAAAAGTCTGTGTGAGACGAGCACCAGACCTAGGACCAATAGTCCCCGCATCAAGAGTGAAATCAACAATCCAGCGATTAGAGAACTGATATTTGTAGCTTGCGCCTAAATAGCTCCAACCAGCATATGGATGTTCATCATTGATTGGTGCAGATCTACCGAGATGGTCCGGGGTATAGATCTCCTGGCCAAGCCTTAAAGTGTAGGCTTTGCCTAGAGGACTCCAACGGATAAAGAGACCACCGGTATAGTCCCTATCAGTTTGGAAAAATGCATCATTGACCAATTCCAGCTGGAGTTTCCCCCTCGGAGAGTCATTCGCATTGGCCAATGAGTGATAACAGGCAGTAACCAAACTAACAATAAAAATCGGGAGTTTTTTTATATTCCTCAGCACCCTTAACCCGCCCCTTCATCCGTTGAAACCGGTACATCAAGTTAGTAGTCCTGTGATTAATTGCCCCAGTCACCAACTTTATCAGCCCCAGGAATTTCAAACTCAAGGTACTCCTGAATGCTAAATGGCATTTCTTCCATAACCGCTCTAACCCGCTGCCCAATGGCTTTGGTTTCGGGGCGCGCATTGGCCAGTCCGGTGTAGGGGATACCCTTCCCACTGGGCACATCCGGGTACTTCTTTTTAAAGAGCCGGTGCCGAGCTACCATGTGATTGAACTGCCCCTGGGTATAAATTAAGGGCACTAATTGCGGATACTCTTCACGGGGGTCCATATATAGGTCGTAGTAAGCCTCCGGCATTCCTGAAGATGCGACCTCACCAGCACCAATCCAGTGACGCTTATATCTCCCTTTTACCGTAGCCCCCAGATTGTGACCGGCATAGATAAAAACATAATCCCGACGGCTGTAGGTGTCACCATTTAGCAGCAGCGCTGTCTGGTCCAGACCATCCACTACCCTATCGGTGGGAATATGCTCAGTCGCACCGCCAAGCCTTGCAAATGTGGTGTATAGGTCCGTGATATGAATGATGTCCCCAACTGCCTGACCGGGCTGAATCATGCCCGGCCACCAAGCAAAAGCCGGTACTCTCACACCTCCCTCAGTAAAATCCCCTTTCCCCCCCCGATATAACATTGGGAGCATGCCCCAACCTGCCGGCGGGCTATGCACCATGGGACCATTGTCTGCCATGGCGACAAAAAGGGTATTCTCCGCAATACCCAGCTCTTGCAGCTCTGCCATCAATTGGCCAGTGAAGTCATCGACTGCGGGGAATGAGTCTGCCACCATCAGACCAGAAACTGAGGGTTTGGGCATAAAGGCAGCCATAAAATTCAGAAAATTGGGCCAGTAAGCCACAAAAAACGGCTTTTTGGCTTCGGCATTCTTACGGATGAATGCCATGGTGCGACGCTCCGCCTCCGGGTCAAACTTGCTAAAACACTCGTTGGAAGTACCGCACCACTCCCTACCCTGCTGCCCTTTCTCACCCTCAATGTTCATTACCCAACCGGAGGGAATCAGGCCTGGATTGTCTAGGCGATAAGGATCGGGAGGGTATATCTCAGGAAACATACCAAGTACTGCATTTACAGCATTGGCCTGGGGATTGAAGAGAGAGGTTATCTGGTTCATGGGAGTAAATAACGCCTCATCAAATCCCTGGTTATGCAGATAGCTCTCCTCGATATCTCCCAAGTGGCCCTTCCCAAAGAATCCCGTGGCATAGCCGGCCTTTGACAGTACCTCCGCAATGGTTACCTCTTCAGCGCGAAGACCGGAAAATTCGTGGGGCATTCCCACAGCCCCCATGCCATACCGCACCGGATGACGACCGGTAAGCACAGCTGCTCGGGTAGGCGTACAGGAGGGTTCGGTATACATACGTGTAAAGTTGATACCCTCTGCCGCCATCTTGTTTAAATTGGGTGTTGTGTAACCAAAGTTCTTTTGAAGTACAGGAAAGCCAACAGCACCAAAGGCGGTATCATCCCAAAGTAGGAAAATGATATTGGGTGGCTGCCCATGCTTTTCCCGCAGGGCCTGCAAGCGTTTGGCTATTTCAGAATCTTCTTTTTGCCAGCGCCCACCATTTTGCATCTTCAGCACGTAATATTCGGCATCATGCACCACCTGCGCCTGCGGTAACATTGAGCACAGCAGCGCCAGTAGCCCTGCCAGAGATTGCCTCACTAACACACCCACCCTCCTATATTTATTTTGGCTGGGACAGCAATACTTTGATGAATTGAGTTACAAACCCAATTCATCACTCTAGAAGAACGACCCAATGGCAGCGCTATATGTGACGACAAATAGAGAGTTTTTGTAAATGGTTGGACGTTACAAGCTCAGTAATTACGTCAGGAAGGGTAGACTTTGAGATGTGGAGAGCCCCCGCCTCAAGCAGGGGGACACCTATAAATAATAAGACCGGTAATATGAAGGGATTTAGGTCATGGAGACTTATGATTGTCCGCCATTAACACCGGCCAAGCTGCGCGCAGGTACATCACCATGGTCCATAGAGTGAGCGCTGCGGCAACATACAGCAACAGGTAGCCCAGTGTTTCCATCACTGGAAAGTCTCGGACATCAAAAGCGAGAAGGACTATGATCGCTGCCATTTGTGCGGTCGTTTTTATCTTGCCTACATAAGAAACTGCAACGCTGCTACGCTGGCCCAACTCTGCCATCCATTCCCGCAACCCAGAAACAGCGATCTCACGACAAATTATTACTGCGGCCGCCACCGTAAACCAGGCGCTCTTATGCAGCCCAACAAGTAACACTAGAGCAGTGGCCACCATCAACTTATCTGCAACCGGATCAAGGAAGGCGCCAAAGGCTGTACTTTGGTTTAGTTTTCTCGCCAGGTAACCATCCAACCAATCTGTGGCTGCAGCGGCAGCAAAAATCACGGCAGAGGCGATATAGCTCCACTTATAAGGTAAATAGAAAACCAAAACCAGGACCGGAATCAGTGCAACGCGAAGCAGTGTCAGTTGATTGGCGAGTGTCATACTTTTCTCTGTTCTTGTGGAGGGCGTACGTTAACAAGCCATCGCACAAAATGAAACGCTCAGTAGGAAAGCCGGATAATTTTTTCGACAACTTCAGCTGTTTATCATTCGTGATGTAAGGCCGAATATATATCTTGTGCGAGTTTGCGACTTATTCCTTCCACGCTGGCAATTTCTGTCACCGTAGCCTTCTTAATTTCCTGCAAACCACCAAAGTGGCGCAGCAATGCTCGCCGACGCGCAGGCCCTACCCCACCAATGCCTTCGAGTGGGGACTCTCGCCTCTTTTTATCCCGCCGAGCTCTATGCCCCGTAATAGCAAATCTATGGGCCTCATCTCGAACTTGTTGAATCAGGTGCAATGCAGCTGAATCAGCGGAGAGCACGAGTTCTTTATTGCTAGAAACAACATGCAGAGTTTCAAATCCAGCCTTGCGAGTGGTGCCCTTAGCCACACCTATAATTTGTACGCCAACAACCCCAAGCTGATTGAGGGATTCAACAGCCTGGCTCACCTGGCCTTTACCCCCATCGATTAACAGGATATTTGGAAACTTACCCTCCCCATCAGACAGTCTTGTATAACGTCGCTTAAGGGCCTGTCCCATTGCGGCATAGTCATCCCCGGCCTGTATTCCCTTGATGTTAAACAGACGATAATCCGTTTTAACAGGGCCGCCGGTATCGAACACAACACAAGATGCGACCGTTGCTTCACCGGATGAATGGCTGATATCAAAACACTCCAGTCTTTCTGGCAGCTGCTCTAACCCAAGTACCTCCTGAAGAGACTCAAAACGACCAATTAACTTTTGCTGGGCAGCTGTACGGCTGCTTAAATTCTGTTGTGCCGCCTGCTGTGCCATTTCTACCCAGGTAGCTCTTCTGCCTCGCAAACGATATACGATCGCAACGTCCCTTCCTGCCTGTACCCCGAGAGCCTGCTGTAAAGGCTGCATATCTTCAAGCGCTTCCGAGACCAATATCTCGCGAGGAATTTCACGAGGATTGCCAATATAGAATTGGGGTACAAAAGCAGAAAGCAGCTCCACGGGGCTCAAGCCGAGACGTTCACTGGGGAAGTAACTGCGACTGCCCAAGATACGCCCCTGTCGAATAAACAGAACGTGTACACAGCAACTTCCCCCTTCACTTGCCACCCCGAGCACATCGACATCGCCACTATCACCCTCTACCACCTGATCGGCCTGGAGGCGGCGCAAAGCAGAGATCTGATCCCGCAGGCGCGCAGCTTTTTCAAACTCCAAGGCTCTGGAGGCATCATCCATTTGGTCGGCAAGTTCGCGGATTATATTGTCGCTCTTGCCGGTGAGAAACATTTCCGCATGCCTCACATCCTGTCGATACTCATCCTCACCGATAAAATTCACACAGGGCGCAGTACAGCGCTCAATTTGGTATTGAAGACAGGGCCGGGAGCGATTGCGGAAGACGCTGTCTTCACAAGAACGGATACGAAATGTCTTCTGTAGGAAATTCAGGCTATCGCGAACCGATGAGGCATTAGGGAAAGGGCCGAAGTAGCGTCCCTTCTTACGCTTGGCTCCACGATGCAAAGCAATACGTGGGAAAGTATCGCTGCTCGAGAGAAAAATGTAAGGATAGCCCTTATCGTCTTTCAACATCACATTGTAAGGTGGATGCTGGGACTTGATCAGGCTTTGCTCAAGTACTAAGGCCTCTGTCTCGCTACGGGTGACAGTGACTTCAATATTGCCAATACGCTGCACCAACGCCATGGTCTTTGTGGTAAGGCCTGAGCTTCGAAAATAACTAGAAAGCCGGTTGCGAAGGTTTTTCGCTTTACCCACATAAAGGATCCGGTTATCCGCATCAAACATCTGGTAAACGCCAGGCTTGCGGGTAACCGAGGATAAAAAACGCTTGCTATCAAACATCTGGCAATCGGTACAGTGGGTTCATCAGGTTCCCACAGAAATTAAAGAGCCGCTTCTGGGTCAAGTATCTGGTACTTAACGGCAAGCAAAGTTAGCTCCACATCGCTGTTAATATTCAGCTTCTCAAATATCCGGTAGCGATAGCTATTTACGGTTTTCGGGCTTACGGAAAGCGACTGGGCAATCTCTGCGACTTTAGCACCGTTAACAATCATATCAGCGGTCTGTAATTCACGTTTGGATAGTTTCTCGAAAGGAGACAGGTTTTCCGCTTGGCCAGAGACATTCCGCAAAGCCATTTTGGTGGCCATGGAGTTACTGATAAAGACACCACCACTGACAACAGTACGAATAGCGCGAACCATCTCCTCCAGGTCTGCCCCCTTAGTGACATAACCCATGGCGCCGGCCTGCATTAATCGACCAGGGAATAGGTCATCATCTAGGGCACTAACCGCGATCACCTTGGCCCCTGGACAGCGGCCGAGCAACTTTCGCGTTGCCTCAAGACCACCCATTCCAGGCATTTTAACGTCCATCAGGATGACATCGACCTCAGACTGGCGCACAAACTCCAAGGCTTCTTCGCCACAGTTTGCCTCGCCAACAACCTCTATATCCGCGACGTCACTCAGCATGCGCGAAATCCCCATTCGCACAAGATCGTGATCATCCACCACTAAGACTTTGATCAAATTATCCCCAACTACGGATAAGTGCAGCGGCTGCGCAGCGTATTAGTCCCCATCGCGCGCTCCCTCAAACTGCGTTCTTCTTTTTACTCACGAGGAAACTACCCCGTGTAGATCCACCCCAAGAATCCTGTCGCAACATACCAGACAAAAACGCTACTGCAAAGCAATACTGCCGTTTCAAATGCTGCCGAAAAGACATTTGGCCACAGGATCTTGCTGCCTTTATAACCATTTATTATACCGTAAAAACGTACCAAGTTATTTTTCTGCGATCAACATTCTCCTTTCCGCACTATTTGCGTCCTTCGATACGGATATGTGAAGAAAATGTTTATGGTACAAATAGAAATATATGAATCGTGTTGCATTACTTTTGGTTATATAGTTACAGTTTGGAAAGGGCAGCATAAAGCCCTGTTGGGGATGATAGTTTTCTGGCAGTCAAACTCAACTGGCCCGGGAGCTTTTGATCAGAGTAACTACGACCAACAAAAGATTGACTCTGCGCACGATTAACTGTGCTTAAGGAGCAGCCCCCAAATGAAGAACCTATGAAAGAAAAAAGAGTCCGTGAGCTGCAAGCAAAAGCACCGAAGAGATGTTAGGGGTAGTAACGGGGTTCCGGCTCCAGGGATACACCAAATTTAGCATGGACATCTTCAGCAATATCTTCAGCCAATCGCGTCACTTCAGCACCGGCTCCTCTACCTGGATTTACCAGTACCAGAGCCTGCAACTCATGAACCCCGACAGCGTCACGCCTGACACCGCGCCAACCAGCCCGATCTATTAACCAGCCTGCAGCTAACTTCCAACAATCCCCGGCAGCAAATGCAACGAGATCCGGGTGCTCTGCCTTGAGATTCAGATAGCTATGGGTATCGACAATAGGATTCTTAAAAAAGCTGCCGGCATTTGGGATTTTATCCGGCAACGGCAGCTTACTGTTGCGAATATCAATTACCGCCTGAGCAACCTGTGAGGGTGTAAGCCTATCAACATTCCAATTTTGTCCAGCTACATACTGGCTTAGTGCGGGGTAATCAATATGCGCTTGCCATTTCTTGGGAAGGCACAAGTTCACCTGGGTAATAATATATTTGTCCCGGAGTTTCCCCTTAAAAACACTGTCACGATAAGCGAAACTACAATCTTTTGCTGCAAAGTTTCGCAATTCACCGCTTGCGATCTCCATTGCCTGGAGACTCACGAAGCGATCACACAACTCAACTCCGTAGGCACCAATATTCTGGATTGGTGCAGCACCTATCTTGCCAGGAATAAGGGCAAGATTCTCAAGCCCCCCCAACTCCCCTTGCACCGTAGCCATTACTATTCGGTGCCAATTTTCACCAGCCGCCGCTTCTAGAATATGGCCCGAATTGTCAGACCTAATAGAAAAACCACGAAGGTCGACCTGAATGACCAGGCCCGGATAATCACCTGTTAAAACTATATTACTACCACCACCAAGGGGCAATATTGGCAGGGAGCGCTCGCGGGCAAATGCTAATGCCTCTCGCAACTGCTCCAACGTTTCCACCCTGGCAAAGAATGCACTGTGCGCAGAAATTGCCAGAGTATTATGCGGTTGCAGATCAATATCATTCTCTATCATTGAAGTTCAGCTTTAGCCGAGCAGTGAGCGCATGCGCTGAAGATCCTGTTCAGTATCTACACCGCCAGGTACCTCTGCACAAGCATTAGCCACATGAATATTCTCATCGTGGTACAAAAAGCGCAGCTGCTCCAGAGCTTCAAATTTCTCCAAAGGGGCCATTGGCCAAGTCACAAAACTTTGTAGCTGCGCCACTCGATAAGCATAGATTCCAATATGCCTACGTGGTTCCAGGCCTGCAGGTAGGTCGCTGCTATCCTGAGCAAAAGCATCCCTGGGCCAGGGAATGGGAGCACGTGAAAAATAGCGGGCCAAACCGGATTCTGCAGTTACAACCTTAACGATATTCGGGTTATGGAAATCCTCCAGGGTAAGAATTGGCTCTGCCAGAGTAGCAACGCCCGCATCGGTATTTTGCGCGAGATTGGAAGCTACCTGATCGATAACCTGAGGCGGAATCAAGGGTTCATCCCCTTGTACATTTACCAGGATACGATCGTCGGACAACCCCAGGTTTGCTGCCACTTCTTGTAAGCGATCAGTTCCTGACGCATGCTCCGTGGATGTCATACACACTTCACCACCAAAAGAACGTACAGTCTCCGCCACGCGCATATCATCAGTAGCGACAAAAATCCGCTCTGCACTGCTCTCACTGGCACGCTCGTAAACATGCTGAATCATAGGCTTGCCGGCAATATCAGCCAGGGGTTTACCAGGTAACCGGCTTGAACCGAATCGAGCAGGAATAATTACGTCAAAAGAGAAACTATTTTTCATGTTGGCAAAACTGTTGCAGGTGCTGATGCACCTTCTGATAGAAAAGGTCTGGTAATTTCGCTCGCACCTCAAGTGCCCACCAATGGCTCTCCCAGAAATCCCGGCATTTCACCGCGTCTTTCATAGTCATTAGCACTGGGGTTTCGCCATCAAAATGCAGCTCCTGTGGACTGAACTGATGATGGTCCGCAAAGGGCTGCTCCATCACCTTGTAGCCAAGTTTCTGCAGTTCGCGGAAAAATCGCTGGGGATTACCTATTGCAGCAACTCCATGACAGGGGCCGATCTCTGGTCCGGAAGTCAGTCGCAGGGTGGAGGTCTGGTCTAGATTGAACTGGTGCCAACAAGATGGCTCCAGTGTCATTTGGAATTCGAGCAAATCACCACACTGCTGCTTTACCTTGGGTTCTGGCTCGCCATTACTAACCACAATATCCACACTTTGCAGACGGGTGGCGGGTTCCCGTAGCGGGCCCCGCGGCAACATATGGCCGTTGCCTAGGCCACGATGGCCATCCACTACGCAAATTTCCAGGCTCCGCCAGAGACTGTAATGCTGTAAACCATCATCCGAGAGAATCACATCGCACTGGTGGTAGTCGATCAGGGCCTGGGCGGCTTCAGTGCGTTGTGGGGAAACCATCACTGGAACTCCAGTGATCAGGTGCAGCATCAAAGGCTCATCGCCAGACTCCAATGGATGTGATTGCGCTGTAACCTGATAGGGGTAACGCTCAGCTCGCCCGCCATAACCGCGACTGATAATACCGGGGTTGTGGCCCCGCTCTTTAAGCCAGCGCGCGAGCTCTGCCACAAGTGGTGTCTTGCCAGCACCACCAACGGTAATATTCCCAACCACAATAACCGGTACTGAAAGAGGTTCCGGTGGCGTACGTGAGTTTAATACCCGACGCCGCCTACTCACTCCACCGTAGAGCATTTCCAGTGGCGTCAACAGGGAGAGGGAGCGCCCCTTCCCTTTCTCCGGATACCAGCGCTTGTTAAACCAGTCTTCCAGTGACATCCAAGTGCCCTATCCCATAGTCTGCTGTTGCAACAAAGTGGCGTAACGCCCCCCGCGAGCGAGTAACTCTACGTGGTTACCACTCTCTACGATGTGTCCTTTCTCCATTACCAAAATACGATCGGCATTCTCGATGGTAGTTAAGCGGTGAGCAATAACAAACGTAGTGCGATTTTTCATCACTTCTGCCAAGGCAGCCTGGATATGCCGCTCCGATTCATTATCCAATGCAGAGGTTGCTTCATCCAAAATCAAAATTGGCGCATCCTTAAGCAGGGCCCGAGCAATTGACAACCGCTGGCGTTGGCCACCAGAAAGCATCTGCGCATTATCACCCAGAACAGTTTCCAGTCCCTGAGACAGCTCTTCAATAAAGTCTGCTGCGTGCGCCTGCTCAATTGCACGCAATACATTTTCCTTTGGCGCATGTTCAAGCTCACCGTAAGCAATATTTCGATAAACTGTGTCGTTAAACAGCACAATATTTTGCGACACCATACTGATATGCCTGCGGAGATCTTGCAAAGGTACCGATGAAATATCGGTACCATCCACCAGAATACGGCCACCTGTTGGCTCGTAGAAACGTGCCAGCAGGCTCACCAAAGTACTTTTACCGGAACCGGAGGCGCCGACCAATGCAATAGTCTCACCCGGCTCTACTGAAAAGCTGATATCAGATAGCACCTGGGGCGCGGATTCATCGTAGCTAAAGTCAAGTGCCTCAAAGGAAACCGAGCCACGAACTGGCTTGGGCAAATCCACATTTCCGCCTTGCGACTCCTTCGGCGCATCCATCACTTCGAAAATACTCTCCGCCGCAGCAATACCCTTCTGGATATCAGCAAAGACTTCCGACAGACTGCGCACCGGTTTTGCCAGGGAAGCCGCCGCGCCAATGTAGGCTGCGAAAACACCGGCAGTCATCGCCTCCACCATACCCGGGGCCAACGCCAGCCATACGATAGTGGCAGTTGAGAGCCCTACCAGGATTTGGATCACAGATACACTGGCGTTGTTGGCTACCACCAGTTTCATAAACTGCCTGCGATTGTTATCGCTGGCAGACTGGAATCGCGAATTTTCGTATTCCTGACCACCATACATGCGTACTACTTGATAGCCATTAATTGCCTCTTGGGTAACATGTGTTACGTCACCCATGGAGTTTTGTATCCTGTGGCTCAACTTGCGAAAACGCTTGCCCACCGTACGCACAATCAGAGCAATAAACGGCGCAAACAAGAAAAAAGTCAGTGTCAGCTTCCAGTTCACTAGCAACAGGTATGCCAGCAAACCAATAGTGGTAAAAGACTCACGAAATAAAACCTTTACGGCCTTAGTGATAGAGTTAGTTACTTGCTCGACGTTATAGGAAACTTTGGAGATGAGGTAGGCGCCCGTGTAGCGATCAAAATAAGCACTGGGCAGCTGGCCAATCTTCTCAAACAGCTGGGCTCGCAGCTCGTGAATCACCGCACGACCCACATAAGCCAAGCCGTAGCTGCCGACAAAGTTTCCAATTGCTCTCAACACAATGATCAAAAGCATCGCAAGAGGTACCAACCAGCGAGCAGTCTCCTGGGGCATAACCCCCCCGGGATAATGGGATGCTACAAACTTGGATAGGAACCCCCTGCTCTCCTGAATACCTGCACCAACAGCGTCGAGCAATAGCTCAGTAACAGCAATCAGGCTCACGCCCATGATGGAGAACAGGAAAAATCCCAGTACCGCAACAGCAAAAATGGCCAGATGCGGTCGGGCGTAGGCGAGCAGGCGTCGATAAGTGTGCGCCCCGCGCTGTGGTGTGCTCGGGGGCAAGGTTACTTTCTTCATACAGACCAATGACTGGACCCACCCCCTAAGGAGCGGGATCGCACACAAAACCTACAACCAATCGCAGTACCGAGGCAGGCTTTGCGCGCTAGTTCTCTTCCGGTTGCCGTGTAGTAATGCTTAGGTTGACAAAGCCCAGCTGTCCAGCGGCATCCATTGCACGAACCACGGCCTGGTGGTGGGCTGTGGCGTCGGCGGTTATCACAAGCGGGCGATTGTACTCGCCTGCGGATACTTCCGACAGCGCAGATTTCAAAGTGGTCAGTTTTTTATTGATCAGTGCCTGACCATCCACCGAATAGGAGCCATCTGCACTGATCAGAATTTCTACAGCTTGCGGTTGATCCGCTGCCTGAGGGCCCGCGGCCTCAGGCAGGTTCAACTTGAGATGGCTCTCTTTGGTGAAAGTAGTAGACACCATAAAAAATATGAGGAGCAGAAAGACCACATCGATCAATGGCGTTAGGTTTACCCCATCCTGCTCTTTGGTTTGGCGGCGAAACTGCATGGATTGCTACCTCGCTCAGGCCGCATCTTCGATTTTGCGGTCACTGTGTAAAGCATCCACGAGTTTTACCGCTTCCTGCTCCATAGTCACTACGATGGTATCTACCCGGCGCTGAAAGTACCTGTGTGCCATCAGTGCAGGAATCGCGACAGTCAAACCGGCGGCAGTGGTAATCAGAGCCTGGCTGATACCTCCGGCCAGTACACCCGCGTTTCCGGTGCCTTCAAGCATAATTGCCGTAAACACCTGGATCATACCGATAACAGTACCCAATAAACCAATCAAAGGGGCAACAGCAGCAATCGTGCCCAATGCACCCAGGAAACGCTCCAGGTCGTGGACCACTTGGCTCGCAGTTTCCTCAATACTGTCTTTCATAACTTCCCGTCCATGACGGGAATTGGAAAGCCCGGCAGCAAAAATGCGCCCTAAAGGACTGGAGTCACGTAACTCTTTTAACTTGTCGGCGTTTACCTGGTTGCTTTTCAGCCACCCCCAAACATCTCCTAGCAAAGTACGCGGTGCAATACGCTGGGGATTCAAAGTCCAAAGGCGCTCAATACAAATTGCAATTACGGCAACAGAACAAAGCAGGATCGGCAACATCAGCCAGCCGCCAGATTTTATTATTTCAAACACTTTTTTGGCCCCAAACAGCGAGAGGGATTTTCGTAATTTTCTTCTGCACTTGAGATGCAGGAAGGGCACTTTATCACAGCTACTCCCGGCGGCTAAGTCTTCCAGGTAATCCTTCGCTGTCAGTGTGACTCGCATACCAAAATCGCGGAGCCGACCGCGCGATAAAAATTTCAGGTTCTAGAGCGTTTTCCCCCCAGAAAAATTCAACCGCGCCACTGTCGGCAGTATTGAAAATTCGCGCACCAACTTCGTGATACCGCGCAACCACATCGGAGTGTGGATGACCAAAGTGATGACGAAATCCCGCACTGAAAACAACATGTCTGGGCTTTGCCCAGTTCAACAAAGCCATGGATGATGAAGTCTTTGAACCATGGTGAGGTGCCACCAGTACATCCACTGGAACAAACTGCGGATAAGTTATTAGCAGGCGGCGTTCTACTGCAGCACTGATATCACCGGTTAGCAATATCCGTACCTCACCCCATTTAACCAGGGCAACACAGCTGTGGTCATTCTCCTCACCAGTAACTGTTACTTGCTCGGGCCAAAGCCAGCGGATATTAATATCACCAAATTTTTCTTCTTTGCCCGCAACGCAAGTTTTGGAGAATACATCCAAGCCAGCCGCTAATTTTTGCCCTAACTTTCCTGGTGCGTACAGGTTGCTAACAGATTTACCAGACAACACCCCCTCAACGCCCCCAGCGTGATCCTGATCACCATGGCTGACAATCAGCGCATCCAGTTGATCAATTCCTCTACCACTGAGAAACGGTGCAACAATTGTATTTCCCGCACTCCATCCGGAATTCGAAACCGGCCCGGCATCAACTACCAGCTTACCCCGTGAAGAATAAAGAACTAAAGCCAGGCCCTGCCCTACATCCAACACAGCAAATGTGAGCCCCTCACGCTCAGTTGCAGGTAGAGGCAATACCGGTTGAATCAGAGGTAACAGGAATAGCCACCCCAGGTTTCTTCCCGGCATTCCCCTCGGCATCAGTAACATCAGCAGGCACCCCGCGACAACTGATAACATCAACACACCCTGGGGAGGGCTCAGAGCCTGCCAGGTGGGCAAGTATCTGTCAGCTCTCTCCAATAGCTGCAAGAGAAGGTCCAGCTGCCATCCGGCAAAACTGAGAAACAAATGCCCCAACGCCGTGTTTATTAACAAAGCCCCCGACATCAAAGCTGGCAGGATTAGCAAGCCCAACCACGGAATAGCGAGTAAGTTAAGCAGTAATCCGCCGCTGCTGTAACCGGAAAAGTAGACAACTGAAGGTAGTATCAAGCCCAGCGCGACCAGCCATTGGCTACGTAGCAGCTGAAGAAAAGCATTGAGAGTATCTGCAACCCTGGGTAACGACCGCCAACCCCCTTCCCTACCTTGGTCCTGGTGTCCCTTCCCAATCACCTGTCGCCCACCGAAGCCGAGGAGCAACGCCGCTACTGCAGCGAATGACAGCCAGAATCCAGCTTCGTAAAAGGCAAGAGGCTGAATCACCAGTACAAGCGTCAAAGCCAGAGCGAAAGCAAATCCCGCACCTATCCTACGGCGCCACTGCCAGGCGAGTAGCAACACCCATGTCATTACCATCGCCCTCTGGGCTGATAGCGGTGCGCCAGCCAGCAGGGTGTAAACCAAGACCCCGGAAGACGCCAAGATGACCGGAAGTAACCGCAGGCTAGCGCCAATAAACACACCAGCACTTCGACTAATCATATTACCGATCAGCAGTAGAAAGCCCGCAACCATCCCAACGTGAAGTCCAGAAATGGCCAACAAGTGCGCTGTCCCCGTCCGCTGCAATATTTCACGTTCCTCTCCACTGAGCCCACTGCGATCCCCTAGTAGCAGCGCAGCCGCCAGTGCAGGCCTTTCAATCGGCAGTTCTCGAAGAGCTTCACGAAACACATCGCGTATTTTCGCCAGTCCCCAGCCCTGCCCCAACCATTCTGGATTTAGATCTTTCGGGCGAACATAGCCAGTTGCATACACACCACGACGCAATAACCAGCCCTCGTAGTCAAACCCATAGGGGTTTACACTACCCCGCGGTCGCTTTAGACGGACGGGCAACCTCCAATGACTGTTACCTCGCAATTGAACAAGAGCGCTCGGAGTTACTCGGTACCAGGTGAGATAGAGAAGACTCCCAGAGACAATATCTTCATTCGTAGAGACCACTTTAGCCTGAAAGCGTATATTGACACCCGGATCTCGCTGCCAGCTCCCTCCGTCTACTGAGCGGATTTCTGGCAAAGAAGTGACTTCTATATCCAAGAAATGATCTGACCCATGAGCCCAAAGAGGCAATCGTTGATCCAGGACTGCCTGGTTGGAAAATAGTGCCCAGGACGACCCAGCAAAGGACACTAAAAGAATGCCCCATAGACTGATACGCTGCGAAGACGGTGCCACAACAAGGCTTACTACCAAGTAGCCACCCAATAGCTCTGTGGGCCGGGGCAATACGGGAAGTAGCCCAACCAATACAATTGACAGGGAAAACACCCATAGCCACACAATCGGCCCGCCAAGTATCGGTACCCTAGATCCACCAGCTCTTCTTTCTCCTTTGGCGACAGGGGAGCCTGTCAGCCTGCGGCCCATTGCTATCAATAAGAAATACTCCCTGTAAGGAATCCACACAAAGGCTTCATCTACAAAAGATATACAGCTGCACCACTCAAGGCTTAAAACGACGTGATTTACAATTTTCAGGCTGCCTTAACTGTTATTAATGGCACCGCCTGGTCATATTTTTTTAAGAAAAGTGCCATCTTTAACATGTTTGTAATATTCAAGTCGCAAAATCCGCACCAAATAGAGGGACAGCCAACAAACAGAACGGAAGGCCACCCCTCAACCCAAAACCATAAACTGTGCGAGACGACTATGAATAAGACCGCTCTCTCTCTGGCCATCGTTGCCATGATTCCTACAATGGCCAACGCCCAAGATGAAGGCGATGTACTCGACTTTTACGGCAAAGCCAATGTCACCTTCCAGGCTGCTGATGAGGGTGATGGCTCTGAAACTGACGTTCAGAGCAACGCTTCCCGCCTGGGCGTTAAGGGTGAAATCGCCCTGACCGACGGCATCAAGGGTATCTACCGTATGGAATACGAAGTAGATATGGACGGAGACGCCGATGACACCTTCTCCCAACGCAACATCTACGCTGGCCTGGAAGGCGGCTTTGGTCAGGTTATCGCGGGTAAATTTGACACCCCGCTGAAAGTTGCGCAGAAGAAAGTTGACCTGTTCAACGACCTGGAAGGCGATATCAAAAGCCTGATTACCAGCAGCGACAACCGCGAAGAAGATGCCCTGCAGTACACTACTCCTTCTTTCGCTGGCTTCAAAGCTTCTGCTGCTTATATCAGCAATAAAGGCGAAGTCATTAACGAAGAAACTGGCGAAGAGCGCAACAACGGTATCTCTGCTTCTGTTGCCTACGATAACAATGGCGTTTTCATGGCCTATGCATTCGACCAGGATGTTGAAGGCCAGGACATCGACGTTCAACGCTTTGTAGCCCAGTACAACATCGGCCCTGTACAGGTAGGTGCGTTGTTCGAAGACCAGGAAGACGCTGCTGGCAACAGCACCGACGGCTGGATGGGCTCTGTAGCCTACAAAATCGAACAGTGGACTATGAAGGCTCAGTACGGCCAGTCTGATATTAAAAAGGAAGGTGGTGAGACCTACAGCCTGGGCCTTGACTACAAGTTCAACAGCTCTGCCAAAGTATTCGGTTTCTACACCGACGAAACTGCTGATGGCGACTACGACCGCAGCTATGCCGGTATCGGTGCTGAGTACAAGTTCTAATTATTGCTTTATAGGGCAGTCATCCAAATTGGGTTTGGGTTGAGCAGTTTGGCTGTCATATATCTTTAGAACTTAAGAAAAGGCGGCCTCTGGCCGCCTTTTCTGTATCCACTTTAAGCGAAAATTGAATTGGTCAAATTACCAATAAATCCATAAATCTATTTACCGGCGTCTCCTCAAATTTCTTTTGTGCTTTGAAGAGACCTATGATTTTTTCCGCCCGATGAGGAGGAAAACGCGAGAGCAGGTTTGACCTGAACTTTTCCTCTAGCAACGGCATACCCTCCTGACGTCGGCGTCTGTGCCCCAACGGATATTCCACTTCAATCTTTTCTGTCTCGCTACCATTCCTGAAAAATACCTGGACCGCGCTGGCAATAGATCGCTTGTTCGGGTCGAGATACTCATCGCTATAACGCTTATCCTCAACAACTTCAATTTTTTTACGTAACTCATCTATTTCCGGATGATCCTGGTGAAAATCATTCTCATAACACCCGGCGGACAAATCTCCAAACAGCAGGCCGACTGCAACAATATATTGAAGACAATGATCTCTATCCGCGGCATTAGCCAAGTGACCTGTTTTGGAAATAATCCGAATTGCCGACTCATGAGTAGTGACTACAACCTTATCAATATCTGCGAAACGTCCTTCAATCTTTGAATGCAGGATAATCGCCGCCTCACAAGCTGTTTGACTATGGAACTCGGCTGGGTAAGAAATTTTGAACAAAATATTTTCAATAACATAGGAGCCGTACTCCCGGGAGAAGTGAAATTGGCGATTTACCGGCGCTTTTATTTTCTGATCGGCATTGGTTTTACTGAAAGAAACATCATAAAACCCCCACTGCTTTGCTGTCAGCGCGCTAGGTACCCCCATTTCCCCACCCAAAGCCATTTCAGCCAGACGCACTCCCCGGGATGTGGCATCTCCTGCAGCCCAGGACTTACGGGAACCAGTATTAGGCGCATGTCGATAGGTACGTAAAGCACTGCCATCCACCCATGCCAGAGAGACTGCAGCCATCACCTCTTCCCGGCTCCCCCCTTTTAACCAGGCCGTCACTGCCGCCGAAGCTACCCGCACAAGTAAAACATGATCGAGTCCCACACGATTAAAGCTGTTAGCCAGTGCCAATACACCCTGGATCTCATAGGCTTTAACCATTGCCTCCAGGACTGTTCGCATCTTTAGCGGGGGCTCCCCAACGGATATCTTCTTCCGGGAAAGATAATCACTGACCGCCAATATGGCCCCCAGATTATCAGATGGATGCCCCCACTCTGCCGCAAGCCATGTATCGTTGTAATCCAGCCAGCGAATGGTAGCGCCTATATCCCAGGCGCTCTTTACCGGGTCCATACGGAATTGGGTACCCGGCACACGGGCCCCATTAGGCACCACAGTGCCCTCTGCCAGAGGACCCAATAATTTAGTGCATTCAGGAAAACCTAATGCCAGACACGCACAACCCAGAGAATCCATCAAGCAATAGCGAGATGTTCGCCAAGCCTCATTAGAATCAACCTGGAATTTGAGAACATAATCAGCAATATCCTGTATCACCTGATCATAATCTGGGCGGTCAGCCCGGCTTGAATCAGAACACATAGCTAAGAGCCTGATGCAAAAAACAAAAGGAAATTACACAAGTTTAGCTGTTTTCGACAACGCCACTAATCAGTTTGAAGTGAGATCCTCGACCCGAAGCTTGATAATCGAGAAAAATATCTTGATGATACTGGCTCCTGGAATTTACGACCGCCACATTAAGTCGGCCTGCCAGACCATTACTATTTAAGACACCAGCTTGTGAGGGATTTAGGGTGCACCCGACGCGATATTGTTTGAAATTAGACATTAGGCTAAGGGTTCAATTCCCCCCCCAAAAAAACTAACTCGCTCGAAACAAAGAGACCTAACTTTAAGAGCCTCCAGCAGGATTATGTTAAATTGCAAGAAATAGCCGCTAAAACAAAAAGAATATACTGCGCTAAAGAAACAGTATTATTCCGCCAGGGACAAGAATCCAGAAAAATCTATTTTATTCATACAGGCTATGTTCTTATCCATAAAGTGGATTTTCAAGGCAATTCTGGGCTTGTAGACTTATATGGACCAGGCTCCTGGTTTGGCCCCGGCCTAGGCGGGAATTCACAAGATATCGAAGCAATTGCCAAAATAGGCTGTGAGCTAGAGGTAACCTTTCCAGAAAATCTCAATACACTGATGCTTTCTCTGTCACAAACCCCAGAAGACCTTATAGAGCATTTAGCCAACAGGGAATCCCTGTTGCAGCAGCGTATATTTCAGCATATCACCGCACCACTGCCTGTAAGATTAGCAAGCTTGTTATCTCAACTCTTTTATTTTCGGGGGCAACCCTGCGCCCACGGGCATGAACTGGACGTTAGGCTTTCCCAGTCTGAGTTAGCGGCTATGGCCGGCGGCAGTAGACAAACTGTCAGCCAGCTACTTAACCGTTGGAAACAGGAAGGCGTAATCGATTACACACGCCAACATATATGTTTACTTAACAAAAACGCCCTCAAAGACTTAGCTCAAGGCTAAATCCAATTTTTTTGTCAGCTAGCTGACAGTTCATCACCCCTCGCCTCCCTATACTTTCAAAATATTGAGGGCCAGAGTTAATCCTCATCTCTATTGAATCAACATAGGAAGAGACGTCATGCGGACCATCTGTTTAGCGACACTGGGAATTCTCTTTAGCTTGCAGGCCATAGCCCAGGAAAACCTAAAGTCCACATTCAGTAATTTCGTCGATCCACGCGGAAATATCACCTTGCCTAAGGATTACCGCCAAAACTGGACCTTTCTCGGCTCTTATCAGGTAAAGTCCTCGAATGGCGAGGGATGGGATACCCACAATGTTTACACCCAACCTGCGGCAGTTAAAGCCTTTCGTAACACCGGAAAATTCCCGGATGGCGCAGTACTGGTAAAAGACGTCAACAGCACCAAATCAGAACCACTTACTACTGGTTTGGCATACTACTCCTCTGATCTCCAGTTCACATTTATGATGGTAAAGGACACTGAAGGGCGATTTCCCAAAAACGAGACCTGGGCCGAAGGTTGGGGATGGGCTTTATTTAAGCCAGGAATAACAGAAAGTGAAACCAAAACCTGGAAGGGCAGCGGGCTTAACAACTGTTTTGGATGCCACTTGCCAGCCAAGAATAATGACTGGGTATATACGCAAGGTTATCAACGGGTCCTACAGAATTAACAAGTAAGCAACATAAATCAGAGGTCAGAGGTCAGAGGTCAGAGGTCAGAGGTCAACTATTCGGCTAGAAAAACAAGCATAGCCCCGTCCAAATCAGCTTATCACTTCCACCCCGGCACTAATTGATTTATATCAATTAGTGCAACCTTGATTACCGTTAACATGCGGCCGCGTCCAACTATTCCACTATGAGTTTTTCCGTGTTTAAACCTGAGTTACTGTCCCCCGCAGGGACTTTAAAAAATATGCGATATGCGTTTGCCTATGGTGCCGATGCCGTTTATGCCGGCCAGCCCCGCTACAGCTTGCGTGTGCGCAATAATGAATTCAAAAATATTGAAACCCTGCGCCTAGGCATAGAAGAAGCACACCAGCAGGGAAAACAGTTCTATATCGCCTCTAACATCGCCGCTCACAACGACAAAGTTCGCAGTTACCTGCGGGACCTGGAAGAAATTGTCGAAATGAGGCCTGACGCCCTGATTATGTCCGACCCGGGCCTGATCATGATGGTAAGGGAGCGTTGGCCTGATCTGCCAGTCCACCTATCCGTTCAGGCCAATGCGGTAAACTACGCAACCGTAAAGTTCTGGCATCGCCAGGGGTTATCTCGGGTGATACTTTCCCGGGAACTGTCCCTGGATGAGATTGAAGAAATTCGCCAGAGAGTGCCTGAGATGGAGCTGGAAGTCTTTGTCCACGGTGCACTCTGTATCGCCTATTCCGGGCGCTGCTTGCTGTCCGGTTATATGACCCATAGAGATGCCAACCAGGGCGCCTGCACCAACTCCTGCCGCTGGCAATACCAAGCTCATGAAGCCAAAGAGAATGAAGTTGGCGAGTTGATTCATGTGCAAACCCAGCAACCCACCTCCGCCAGTGACAGTACTTCCCAGGCCTTTTTACTGCAGGAAGAAGGTCGTCCTGGAGAATATATGCCGGCCTACGAAGATGAGCACGGTACCTACATCATGAACTCCAAAGATCTACGGGCCGTACAGCATGTCAAGCGCCTCACGGAAATGGGGGTTCACTCTTTAAAAATCGAAGGTCGCACCAAATCCCACTACTATGTGGCTCGTACTGCCCAGATCTATCGTCGCGCGATAGACGATGCTGCAGCAGGAAAAGACTTTGACATGAAGATGATGGACGAATTGGAAACCCTCTCAAATAGGGGCTACACGGAAGGTTTCTACCGTCGCCATCCACCAGCAGAATACCAGCAATATGAAAAGGGATTGATATCAACTCCGGGCCAACAGTTCGTAGGCGAGCTTATTGACGGAAGTCCTGAGTATTTGACGATTGATGTTAAAAATCGCTTTGAACGCGGTGATCAATTGGAGTTAATGACTCCCAGCGGTAGCTTGTTCTTCCCCTTGAAGCAAATGGAGAATACGGAAGGCAAAGCGATCGATGTAGCTCCGGGATCCGGGCATATCGTGCAGATACCCCGACCAGAGGGGGTTGATGACGATCAACTTCAACAGGCGCTATTGGTCAAAGCTCTGGGATAACCCCCGGCCTGTAATTTGCACTAAGGCTTATCAAGCCCTTCTTTTTACAAACCTATTTTGTTAACGGTGTAGTGGTTTAGACAAACCACCGGATTCACTAAGCCACGACACCTTATTTCCATCATATCTCTTCCTTTTAACTTGTGAGTTGATCCTCAAAATTCATTGGGTAATCGTTAAATTTCTCAAGTGACTGCCCACCTCACAATATTCAAACCGTCCTGTATTTCCCTACCATTCACCGCAAGCAACTGGTTCTTGCACCAATTTTCCTGCATTTTCAGCCTTACCTAAAACCCTTATACAGCCTAAGTTTTGATCATAAAAATATGCTCGACAGTACTAATTACAAGATAAAAACCCGCCCTCCCTCGGAGTTCCAACAGGAATACCACCCTTTTTAATCGCTATGGTTTTCCACCTCTAACTCGCCTCCACATCAAGGTTTCACAGCAGAAAAGCGTGCAACGATTGCTTAACCAAGGAAATGCCGCAATATGGATATTATTAAACCTAAGAAACGCCCCCTGATTAAGCACCCTTTAATGCTGGGTGGTGCTGCTCTAGCTTTTGTGGCATTCACCAGCACTCTCCTCTTACTTCCTGATAGCGCCTACAAAGTTCAGCGGGAACAGCTGATGTTGGGTACCGTCCAACGGGGAGACCTGCAGGTTGTGGTAGATGGCTATGGTAGGCTGCGTTCAGACAAGCAGACGTTAATTACCGCTCTAACCGCAGCGAATGTTGAAAAAATTATGTTGCGTCCCGGTGCAGAAGTACAAAGTGATAGCATCATTATGCAGCTGAGTAATCCAGAGTTAATACGCGATCTGGATGGAGCCGAAACCTCCCTGGAACAGGAGGAAGCTAATCTGCGCCGGCTTGTTCTGAACAACCAGCGCGATGTGCTCGCGGAGGAAGCCATACTCGCGGAGCTGAACTCCAATTACCAGGTGATCAAGTTGCGTCGCGAAGCTGAGGACGAGCTGGTAAAAAGTGGAGTGGTTTCCCAGCTCACCTACCAAACCACCGTCTTACGCCAAGAGCAGATGAAAAAACGTGTGGACCTGCAAAAACAGCGTATCAATCACCTGCGCAAAGTCGCCGTCGAATCAGAGTTAATCCAGCGCGAGCAAATCAACCAAGCCCAGACCCAACTGCAAAGTATCCAGCAACGAACAGAGCGACTGACGGTACGCGCCGGCCTGGACGGCATACTACAAAGACTACCAGTAGAGCTGGGGCAAGGTGTCGATCCCGGCCAGGAGCTGGCGTTGATCGGCAGCGAGACAGATCTACTCGCCCTGGTTCAAGTACCACAATCCAAAGCAGAGCAACTGGAGGTTGGCCAGCCCGCTGAAATTGATACCCGCAGGGAAAAAGTCGAGGGCGTGGTAACCCGTATTACTCCTGAGGTTCGGGACGGCAATATTGAAGTGGAAATTGCTTTTAGCGCGGGCGCCCCGGAGTCTGCCAGGCCACAGCTCAACGTCGATGCCCGGATCTTCACCGCTACGATGGAAGATACACTGTTCGTCGAGAGACCTATCAATGTACAGAGGCACAGTGAGACCAACCTCTTCCTGATTAATGAAAACGGGGAGGAAGCGGCACTCCAGCCCATCAGCTTCGGTGAGGAGTCGGGCCGATATATCCAGATCACCCAAGGCGCCAATGAAGCGGACCGTATCATCCTCTCGGATATGGCCAATTTTAATGAAGCTGAGCATATCCAGATTGTTGACTAAAGCCTGAAACCCAAAGCGAGAACAGGGAGTTCGCTATGTCCAAGCCAATCCTCCATATGGCCGGGATCACTAAGGTGTTCAGCACCGAAGAAATGGAAACTCACGCCCTGCGGGGCGTTGACCTGAGTATTTACTCGGGGGAATTTGTTTCTATCTGCGGCCCCTCGGGTTGCGGTAAATCCACACTTCTCTCGATCCTCGGCCTGCTGGACCTCCCCACCAGCGGCAGCTATCAGATTGAAGGCACTGAAGTCGCTCAATTGTCGCTGCGTGAGGCGGCGACTATTCGCAACGAGAAAGTAGGCTTTATCTTCCAGTCCTTTAACCTGATTGACGAACTCTCAGTCTACGACAATATCGCCCTGCCCCTGCGATACCGACGCAATCCAATTGCCAAGTCTGAAGCCGACAAAAAAGTGAAACATTGCCTGGAGAAGGTAGGGATGGGTCACAGGGCCTCTCACAAACCTAACCAGTTGTCCGGTGGCCAACAGCAGCGAATCGCCATAGCCCGGGCGCTAGTTGGCAATCCGTCCCTGCTGCTGGTAGACGAGCCCACCGGCAATTTGGATTCCCACAATGGCGATGCGGTAATGGAAATGCTGCGGCAGCTCAACAATGAAGGGACCACCCTGTGCATGGTGACCCATGACCCTCGTTATGCAGACATGGCCAGCCGCCAATTGCATCTGCTGGATGGAAAAATCTCAACGCCGCAGCCCATAAAAGAGCCACACGAGATGGCCCTATGATCACCACAAAGGACCTGTCCATTGCCCTCCAGTCCCTCAATCGGGCGCGGAGCTACGCCACCACTATTATTCTGACCCTGGGTATCACCCTCGGCGCCCTGGTAACGCTATTTAATCTCAACTACCAACTGCTAGCCGAGCCCCTACCCTACCCGGACGAAGATCGGCTGTATGTCGTGAATGGTAATCTCTACCAGAACAAGCAGCTGCGGCTGGAAAACAACAGCCAATACCCCGCCCTGGTTGAAATCTATAAGAACGACAGTTTCTTCGAATCCAGCGCCCTGGTGTACTTCTGGGAAGATGTGGTTCGCAACTTATCCGGATCACCACGGGTTAATGTTTCCTATGTCTCTCCGGAATATCTCCAGCTGGCTGGAGCACCCCTGGCCTTGGGCAGACAATTCAATACCGATGAAGGGCTCGACAGCCGGGTTCCCGTGGCGGTTATCAGCTATCAAACCTGGGAGCAGATGTTCCGGCGCAGCCCAAATGTCTTGGAGCAAAGCCTGCAATTTGGGGAGGTGGACTTTCGTATTGTCGGCGTCACCGCCAAAGACTTCATTGAACCCCAGATCTATAAGCAGGGCCGACAAACGGCGGTCTGGCTGCCCTGGGACTTTAACGATACACAAGTAGAGCGCAGAAATAATTGGAGAGGCTTCCTGCCTTTTCGCATGCTCACAGGAAAGCTGAAGCCGGGCATTGACCCCGCCAGTGCGGGGCATGAATTAAGCACATTAATGGATGCCCAGTATCAAGCGGCCCTAGCGGGAAGATCCTCTTCGGTAGAAAGGTCCGTTGAATACCCACTCACCCCCTTCGCCAATAAAATACTTGGCGACAGTGCCACGCGAACTCTAATGGTAATGGGCGGTACACTGGTGCTTCTGTTAATTGCCTGCGCCAATGTTACCAACCTGATTCTTTCTCGCGCAGCCAAACAACAACGCAATATGGCGATACAGGTCGCGTTGGGCGCACACAAAAAACATATCTTTTTGGCCCTGCTGTGTGAAATCGGCCTACTTATGTTAGGGGCTGCATTACTTTCTCTACTTTTAGCCCTGGGGTCGACGGAAGTATTAAAGGTGATGGCTACGGAACAAATTCCTCGCATTCAAGAGCTCACCTTAAACTGGCAGACACTGGTTTTTGCACTGTTGTGTGCCTTACTTCTCGCCCTGTTCTTCTCAGCCATAGTCAGTCGCCAGGTTAATTACCGCGCACTGAATCAAATGCTGCAGAGCAGCGGCAAAGGTTCCGGCGTACAGATCTCGCCTCTAATCCGCAAGGTACTCATCAGTAGCCAAGTGGCAATGACCAGCTTACTCATAGTCGCCAGTTTACAGATATTCCTGCAAGCCAATCGCCTGATTAACCAACCATTTGGTTTCCCTTTGGACAACGTTCAGGTAATGACTCTGAATATCGGCAATCTTAGGAGCGCCCCCACTACCGAGCGAGAGAGTTATCTGAAGGCCATCAGGCAAAGATTGCTGGAGCACCCTAAAGTACAAAATGCCAGCCTGAGCTTAAACACTCCTATCTCTATCAGCCGGCCACTCTGGACCACATCCCTGAGTCAGGATGCCAGCCGACAAAACCCGGTGATGGCCAAGACCACAGTAGTCGACGAAAACTACCTTTCCATTTTGCGTATGCCACTGGTAGCTGGCCGCCATATCAGTGCGGCTGAGTTTTCCGATAACAATCGCATGATGCTCGTTAACGAAACCCTGGCCCAGCAGCTGGAACCGGATGGAGAAGTATTAGGTAAGCGCTACTACTGGCGAGGTGATTTGCCCTACCAAGTGGTCGGCATAGTGCGCAACGCAAGCCTGCCCGGCAAAAAGGAACCCGCCCGCTTATTTGTGCGCGGTATCAATGTGAGCTATCCCCTACTCGTACTCAGACATAAGCCTCACCAACCACTCAGCACCACAGAAATCAATCGGGAATTTGCCGGAGTAAACAGGCAGTACAAAGTTTCCGAGCTATTCTCCCTGGAGCAGGCGCGAGACCTACTCCTAAGCAATGACCGGGTCTCAGTTTGGGTAACCACCGCCCTCACATTACTGGCACTCAGCCTTGCTGCCATCGGTATCTTTGGAGTGCTCAGTTACAGTGTACAACTGCGGCGTACCGAGCTTGGCGTGCGCATGGCAATCGGCGCCCGCCCAGCGACGATTTTCTATCACACCCTGATCGATAGCTTGATTCCCGTAATTATCGGTATCGCTGTAGCGACTTTGGTAGTGGTCCCACTGGCACTTTGGCTTGAGCAAAGCGAGTTCAGCATTGAAACCAGCCTCTGGGGCTGGCTGCTGCCACCACTACTTATTATCGGCCTAACCGCCTCGGTTACCCTGCTTTCTGTATGGAAGGTAATCAACAAGCCCGCGATTTACGCCCTGCGTGGCACAGGGTAGTTACTCTTTACGCCAATATCCGACACTGCTTGAGATTGTACTCGCTTCATGCAATCTTTGCTGCGAATACAACGATAAGAAATGGAAGAACCAATGCAGCCTCAACAGTGGTTATCAAGTGGCCAATACTTCAGCTACCAAAATCACCGGTTATTCTATATCGACAGCGATCCAAATAACCTTCAGAAGCCAATACTATTGATGGTTCACGGCTTCCCAACAAGTAGCTATGACTGGCATAAAGTTTGGCCACAACTTACGGAAAATTTCCGGTGTATTGCCATGGATATGCTGGGCTTTGGGTATTCTGACAAACCAAAACAACACCGGTATAGCATCCATGAGCAAGCCGACTTACAAGAAGAGCTTCTACATCGCCTAGAAATCACTTCATTACATCTATTGGCACACGACTACGGCGATACCGTTGCCCAGGAACTGCTCGCTAGAGACAATAGCCGGGAAAAGAAGCTTTTCCGTTCTACGTGCTTACTGAATGGTGGTCTCTTTCCTGAAACGCACAAAGCACGACCCATCCAGAAGTTACTGATTTCCCCCATCGGCCCCCTGATCAACTTGCTAGTGAACTATCGTCAATTCTGCCGCAGTTTCAAGGTGCTGTTTGGACCTGCCACCAAGCCCACAGAGACCGAATTGCGTGAACTCTGGCAAATTATCCAGTACAACGGCGGCAAATACCGTTTCCACAAACTGATAAATTACATGCAAGAACGACTCGAATACCGCCAGCGATGGCTGGATGCCCTAAACCAGTACCCTGGCCCACTGCAGCTCATAAATGGCTCATATGACCCGGTTTCAGGCGCACATATGGTAGCCCGGTTCCGCGAACTGATAGAGCGGCCAGCTGGCATCGTAGAACTGGCAAAAGTGGGACACTATCCGCAGTGGGAAGCACCAGATCTTCTCGCATCAACCTACCTAGGGTTTATTGAGAACCATTCAAAAAAAGTGACTCCAATCAGCCTATAACCAAAGGCTAGATTGCCAAAATTCTATCCAAACAATAAAAGATTGCCGTCAATGAAAGAGTTGCCCCCAGGTATAACCCCCTATAAGAAAACCCCTGAATTCACTGAAGAAGACATCCCTCCAGGACTACTGAAAGATCACAATACCAAGGAGGGAGTATGGGGGAAAATTGTAATCCTCTCCGGATCACTGGAATATACGATTCAAGAGCCTGAAGTGGAGATTGTTGAGTTGAATCCTCAAAAATTTGGCGTAGTAGAACCAACTATAAGGCACCACATAAAACCGCTAGGGGACGTAAAATTTTATGTTGAGTTCTATCGATAAAAATCATCCAATCCAGCTATCTTGATAGATAGATCTGGTACAGCCCTGCTTCCTCAAGTCAAAGAAGGCAGATAGACACAGGATACATTTCAGCCACCTATATAAAAGGACAAGATCAACTTCAATGATAAGTAACGTGGATAGTTAGACAGATATTCTCAACCAGAATATAAAATAAACCACAAAAAATCCAAGGAAGTATTTATGTATCGGATTGCATTGCTCACTTTATCTTTCCTGATCGCCAATGCTGTAACTGCAAATTCACCCGATGATAAGAAAAGCATAGAGAGGGCTGTACTCGACTATATTGAATCACAACACCAGGTTAAGCCCAAATTAATGGGTAGGGGTTTAGATAAAAAATTAGCCAAAAGAACCTATTGGAAAACTAAGGATGGTTCAGAGTTCATAATGGAGACAGATTATGAAACCATGCTTTGGATAGCCGAAAACTACAATAAGGATGGAGATAAGTTTCCACCTTCCCCTAGAATTGATATAGATATCCTTGATATTGATAATCGAGCTGCATCGGTAAAATTATCTGTAGATGAGTGGATTGACTACATGCACTTATATAAAAATGATAGAGACGAATGGAAGATAATCAACGTTCTCTGGCAATACCATGACAACAATAGACATGTAAGCAAGAAATAAACTGGGGCAATACGGGCCTAAAGCAAATGGACACTTCTGTATATCATGTGATTTCAAAATGCACTCAAACCCAAGACAGAAAATCACAACTTCCTGCCTCTCAGAAAACTATCAGTTTAAAATCACTATTTGCTGGTTTGGACCTTGGAGCATTTTAACTACAGCTGGTAAATTAAGATATCCGAGGTCACATAATGCTTAAGCAGAATACCAAGATGACAAAGAGATTCATATCATCAGCATTTCTACTTATTGCTCTCGTTGGGTGCGCACACCAGGAAGACACCCTGAATAATGAATTGTGGCCAGGGGATCTAAACATGTATCAACTTAGCTACTCAAATGAGCCTCAGCCAGGTAATACCCAATCTCTATACACGCAACCTGAATATAATGAAAATAAGAACAAGCAAAAGCTTATTTCTGACTCTATAAACTGGCATATAAGAGCTGGATACCTAACATTTATCCTACGATAGCGATATAAAGAAGTAGTATGGGGCTATCAGCCCCATACTTCACCATTAACAGCACAAAAGTAATTGCATGAAAAAGACCCTGATTAAAATTCTAATTTATACTTGCTGTATTACAATTCATGATTCGCTTGCAGATCACGGAACAGGTATAGATAAGGCATCTGAGAGCCGACACCCACAGGAAAATGAGCAGCTAACCCGTTTATTTAACCAGGATCAGATTGCACGCAAGCTATCACACGACGAAATCGACTGGAATGTACTTAATCATAAAGACAAGAATCGACGTGAAAAAGTACTAAAGATGCTAGCAGAGGGCCGAATTAAGACTTCAAAAGACTTCTACCATGCAGCACTTATTTTCCAGCATGGCAATAATGCGGAAGATATTAGGCTAGCTCACGCACTTACCACCATAGCAGCCACCCTTGCTGAGGACAAAAGCAAGGCAAATTGGTTAAAAGCAGCTACATGGGATCGATTAATGATGAACCTAAACCAACCACAATGGTATGGCACCCAGTTTGTGAAAGACCCATCGGGAAACTGGAGCCTGTATGATATAGATCCTGATATAATCTCTGATCAGCAACGAATAGACTGGTCAGTTCGAGTAATAGAAGAATCGAAGGCTTTAGAGAAATCACTGAACAACACCAAGGAAGGCAAGCATTAATTAAGCTGACCATTTTTCTTATTACGACGAGGGAAGAACTAAGAATAAGCATGATAAGACCAGTTACTACTTTAGACTCCGCAGAGATTGCTGAAATCTACAATTACTATATAGAAAGTACTTTTATTACTTTTGAGACCGAGCCTGTTTCAACTGAAATTATCACCAACAGGATCGAAGAATGCTCCAGAAACAACCTCCCCTGGCTTGTCGCAGAAAATGAAGGTCGCATAGTTGGCTATTGTTATGCCAGTAAATGGAAGAGGCGCTGTGCATATCAGCACTCAGTAGAAGCTACCGTATATTTAGATACAAATTCAATATCCAAAGGCTGGGGTTCGAAGATTTACGCAGAATTATTAAAGCAGTTGATACAGCTTGATGTTCATGCAGTTATCTGCGGTATAGCACTACCCAATGCAAGTAGCATCGCACTTCATGAGAAATTTGGCATGAAGAAAGTCGCTCATTTTAAGGAAGTGGGATACAAGTTTGGGCAGTGGGTGGATGTTGGTTATTGGCAATGCTTACTTTCCTCAGGAAAATAATTAAGATATATAACCATTCGATTACGATAACCACGTATTAGATATATACTTTTACACTAGCTTTCGCCATAAGAAGGAAGTCAAATGATTTTTTCAACTACAGAAACAGTACCAGGAAAGGAAATCTCAGAGGTGCTGGATATCGTCACTGGCAATGTTGTTCAGTCAAAACATATCGGTCGTGACTTAATGGCAGGGATCAAGAGTATTGTCGGTGGAGAGATCCGCGGCTATACCGAAATGCTGACCGAAGCGAGAAAAAAAGCCTTTCAAAGACTGAGCGATAGCGCAGCACAGAAAGGTGCTGACGCCGTAGTGGGTATTCGCTTTACTACAAGTGCTATTATGGACGGCTCCTCAGAGATCCTGGTTTTTGGTACAGCAGTTAAGTTAAAAAGATAGGCTGTTGGCATCAAAAAATTTGAACAATTTCCCTGTATAGACTTAACCCAAGCTAGAAGCTGCTACTTATTTTTACTCTACTAATTTACACGACTAAAGCTCTACCGCAAACTGCCCCAACTTTCTCCGCACCGCCGGCAAAGAGTTGGCGGCAGCTATAAGGGCCCTGAATTCAAATCTTGCCTTAAGGGATTGCCCAGTGACTATTTTGCGGCCATGCTCGGTAACGTCAATAACCTTCTTGTCCTCCCTGTGACGCAATTCTGAGTACCCAGTGAGCCGCCCTGCTACAACCCGCGCTGCTAGCTCAGCAGCATCGGCAATCCCCAAGTTCATACCGCGGCCGCCTACAGGAGAATGACAGTGGGCTGCATCTCCAGCAAGATGTATTCTGCCTTTCGAGTAGGTCTCAGCCTGGCGAACAGAAATATTAAAGGTTCCCTGACGACGAACTCTCTTGATATCCAATGCCATTGGGAAAGCCCCTATGGCATCGTCACAGCTTGCCACCAAACGATGGCGCCCCTCCCCTAAAGGCACTGCAACAGCTACCACTCCGGACTCCATTTTTACCAATGTGAACTTTCTTTTTGGGGGCCAACCATCGGTATCGACATCGGCAATCGACCATTCTTCCTTCAGGTCAAACCCAGGATAATTAATACCTGCAGCCTCACGAACAGTGCTGTGGATACCATCCGCTCCAATCACAAGATCGAAACGCTCCTCCTCACCCGCATTAAACTGGGCTATCACTCCGCCTTCAGATTCAGTAAGAAATGTAAGCTCTTTCTGATATTCGACCTCAACACCCATACCTGATAGTACCTGGGCCATAAGGGATTCGGTCCTGTCTTGAGGCAATCCGAGAATAGTGGGGAAATAGGTGCGATCGGAGTGAAGGGGGAATTCAAGCGCTAGTCGCGTATCCAGATAGATACAGGCAGCTTGAACAGCAATACCTTCAGCTATCAATTTCTCTGAAACACCTGACTTCGAAAGCAATTCAAGACTGCGGGAAGTAATACCCACAGCCCTACTTAGAGTGGATGCGCTGTCCCGACGGTCAATAATCCTTGGTGACAAACCAAGGCGGGTAAGCTCAATGGCAGCGGTAAGACCAGTAGGTCCCGCCCCAACAACCAATACTTTCACAAGCCACCTCGAATAACTTCACTATCAGGCCACTGCTATCTGCGTAAAGTATAAACATGAACTCTCGGTTTCACCCCTATACATAAAGCTCAGGTGGTTATCGATACAAAGGGTACAATCCACCAATGAAAGGAGTAATTATGCTCCCTTACAACTAAAAAGAGTGCTGAAATCAGGAAGCTTTAGCTACTAAATCCAGGACATTATCATAACCACCCCGTGATATGTAGCGACTAATACGAACCGAGCACTGCAGAAATAAATTATTTATTCATTTTAATATTTTATTAATTATATCTTAAATTAATAAAAAAATTATAAAAATATAGACCGCCAACCCACAGGATAAACCCTCCCCTTAGACGCAGCAAATCCACCTAAAAAGAAAGAATCAGCAAGCCCCTTAAACTATCACTTTCCACAGAAATATCACATAAATATGTAGCCTAAGACGCAAAAGAATATTAAACTCAACTCCATGAAACTGCAAAAAAGCAACAATCTGAAATAACAGAAAACCACCATGATTGACCGAAGACTATTTATTAAGATTAGCAGCCTTTTACTTGCAGCCCCGATATTCGCAAAAAAATCATTAGCCATGCAGGACTTAACCTTCAGCTCGCTGCACATGCCAGATGAAAGCGATCAACACAAGAGAACATGGATGGCTTTTGTTGCCAATGATTATATTTGGTCACATAAGCAAATTCCTGAGGTAAAAAGGAATCTGGCATTAATTGCAAATACAATTGCCAAATATGAGCCCGTATCTCTCCTTGTGAGCAGAAAAAATTTACATGAAGCAGAAGAGCTACTGGATATAGATAATTCAAATTTTAAAATCGAGCTTCATACTTTTGAAGTCGATGATCTATGGCTTCGTGACACTGCCCCTATCTTTGTAAGATCCACCTATGGGGAGAAAATTGCACTGAATTTCAATTTCAATGGTTGGGGCAACAAACAGGAACACTCGTTAGACAAACAAGTCGCCAGGTATATTGCCAATACATCTGGAGCAATCCATGAGAGAGCCAACATTGTACTAGAGGGTGGGTGCTTTGAGGTTGATGGAAATGGCACAGCGATTATGACTGAGAGCTGCATCCTCAATAAAAACCGCAATCCAGGATGGTCAAAAATAGATATTGAGAAGGAACTCAAGACACTGCTCGGATTACGTAAAATTATTTGGCTCAAAGGCATTAAGGGAATGGATATCACAGACGGCCATACCGATTTTTACGCACGTTTTATCAAACCAGGGGAAGTTATAGTCAGCAGGGATAATTATCAATCCTCCTATGACTATGAGGTTACTCGCGAAAATATCAACACATTAAGCAATAGTGTCGACGCAAATGGAAATCCGCTAAACCTACACGTCCTGGATACACCAGAAATTATTAATGAGAGATTTGGTACTAAAGACTTTGCCGCAGGCTATATTGGTTACTATGTTTGTAACGGCGCAATAATTGCTCAAAAATTTGGCGATAGAAATGCAGATGAGAAAGCCAGAGCTGTTTTGCAAAGCGCCTTCCCCAATCATATAATTGAGCAAATAGCAATTGATGGAATTGCTTCAGGTGGAGGCAGCGTCCACTGTTCTACACAGCAAGAGATTATTGTTTGATTCTGCTTTTCTTTAAAAATTTTCTGCATCACTTGCAAAACTTTCCATAAGTACCCAGAAAATTATTGGGTTATTTCTGGGAACCCTGGGTGCAGCCTGGATAGGCTTCAAGAGAAATATGGCTGCATTAACACTGGACCTAAACCGGGGGCGAGCTGGATCTTCTTATCAGGTGCAATTTCACTTAGCCTGTATAACCCACTGGTTAAGCGGGTTCACTCTGATGAACCTACAGAGGTCATGGCCTATTGGGTAATTTTATTCGGTGCACTCTGGTTATTGTTTTTTACCCTCCCCCTCTTAGGCACCATAAACTGGCAAAATACATCTTTTCAACTCAATGGCAGCTTACTTTATTTAGCGCTATTCACCACACTAGTGAGTTTCTTTCTGCTGCAGTTCGACACGGTAAAAATTGGTCCCACCAAAGTAGCCGCTTATGGATTCTTGAACCCGATTTTTGTACTGGCACTAACCCTGCTTCTGGAAATGTCAGAATTCAGTAGTTCCTTTTTCCAAGTATTATTCTGGTCTTCTTGACTATGTTATTTATTCAGGCAGAAAAGACAGCATAAAAGGCACCCCAAATATTGAACTACAGATCACTGCTGTACCCTCTTAACCCTCCCCTTACCCACACTGCAGGAGGAGTGATAGATCTAATTCACAGGCTTCTCAATCTCATAAATTGCATCAGATATATCTTCCAGTTTTGAAGATACAATAGCCAGTGCATCATGCAGCCCTTGATTGTAGAAGCCAGCCCCCATCTCCCTTGCAAGAAAATCGATCAAGAACTCCACCTCAAAGCCACCAGCTTCGAGATCAAACTCCTCAGAAAGGTATTTCCTTATCTTCTCCACCAATACAGATTTACGTTCTTTTTCAAGTACAATTTCTGGCATAAGAATAACCCTGTCATTACTTCATTTTTACCCGGAAAAGCTATTAAACATATACTGGGATATATTAGTAAACAAAGACTACGATGACTTCCATAGGTATACAAGACAGAATGAAAAAAATCCGAGCAGCCCAGGGCTTCTCGGATTTGAGGGGCTCTTATTGGGAACTTTACTTAAAAATTGTAGTTGAAACGTACTCCGTAGCTCACAGGTGTGGAGAATGGACCGGATACCAGGCCATCACTTCCATCTGCGTAGTACGGAACAATTTCATCGGTAATATTGTTACCATAAGCTTCAACATTCCACTGATCATCTGGGCTTATATACTTGATGGACGCATTGATCATCCAGAAAGAATCTCGGCCATCATCATAAGCCGAAGTATCACCAGCCGGGAAATCATGCTTATCAACATTCCAGTAGGTCAGATAAGACTCATCTTCCCAGTGGATGCCTATAAACGGAATAATTGCACCGCCGTGGACCAACTCAAAGGTGTGATCATAATTGATTGTGAAGCTGAATTCAGGAGATACAGGCAGCTCGTTACCCTTCAAATTTCGGAAGAGCTCTTCATTAGTATTGTCATGAGCTAAACCGTAATCCGAAATTTCGAATAACGCTTGGTTATTGAAATTCCAGCGGTTCTGAAAATCAGAGGTGATTTCTGTTTGCATCCAGGTAGCAAAACCACTGATTCGGCCATTCGGATAGGGGGCCCAGTCAAACTCTAACTCTAACCCCATAATCTCTGCGCTAGCAGCATTCTTAGTAAGGTAAATAACGACGGGCTCGGTCGTAATTTCACCTGCGTTCTCACCTTCTCGCTCTACCGCATAGTACGAGTATGCAGTATCAGGTGCAGCTAGCTGCATATCCTTATAGTCGGAGAAAAAGAAGGTACTAGCCAGATTTAGTCGACCATCCAAGAAGGTACCTTTTGCTCCTAGCTCCCAAGTAATGACCTTCTCCTCATCATAGCTAGTGTCAATTACCTGTTGAACAACCCGATTTCCCTCATCATCGTAGATGTACTCAGCCGTGTCCGGGTCTTGCTCATATTGGATGACAACATCACCCAAACCACCGGACTTAAATCCACTTGCAACATATGCATACAGCATGACTTCATCTGTCAGGTCATAATCGAGACCAATTCGAAAGTCGGATGAATCCCAGCTCTTGCTGACATCATTGTAAGTATCAATTGTATAAATTGAGCTGTCAGCAAAGTGGTTGGTAGAGAAGCTATTAAAGGTGCCCTGTAAATAGGCAGGGAAGCAGCCATACTCTTCATCTGATTCAGTGGACCAGTCTCGAGTGCAACTCAGGTTGTTACCACCTACATCACTCTTCTTATCTTCCGTATATCGACCACCAACAGTTAGGTGGAGGGTATCAGTAAGGTCATAGGTAGCCTGAGCAAATACTGCGCTGGCTTCTATAGTTCTATCTGGCTGCCTCCAGAATACGGCATTATCTAATGAGGCCAGAAAGTAACCATTCAGATCAGTGGTCTCGTGGAAATAAAACAAACCTGTAATCCACTGTAGGGGACCATCACCTGTAGATTGTAACTGTAACTCATGGGAGTAAGAGACATTTTCTGAGTCTGTAATGCTCATACTCATATCCCAGGTATTGCGACCAGCATCAATATCAATCAGGTTGCTTCGTTCCTGAACTGCATACCCGGTGTTATACACAAACGCCATGGTATCGCTGAAATCCCAGCGGAAGTTAGAACGGAATGAAGTCATGGTGAGATCAAGTTCACCTGGTACATTCACCGCTACGGTGTACTCATCAGCACCGGAGCCGTAGTAGGTTTCACAAGTTGTTCCATCTTCGCGCTGCTCAGCCTTTTCACAGTCGATAGTGTTGATGCCGCCTGCACTACTATCCTGATAGTGTTCCGCTACGGCATACCAAGAAATATCGTCAGTCGGTTCCCATAACGCACCTATACGCACCGCTTGCTGATCAACATTCCCATAAAAATCTTCAGCATCCGCCCTGACCAGCTGATAGTCTGTGGCTCCTTCAGCGTTATTCGCCTGAATAAAAGTTGTGATTGCGTTATCAGCTAATACACCCGCACCTACAGAGTCAGCATCAATATAGCGATTATCCCACTGGTTAACGTCATAAAACCCGGTAAGGTAGGAATCCCGTGTCTCATCCATAAAGGACGCACGAAGAGCAAAGGTGTCTGAAACTGGAATATTGATAACACCTTTTACCAGCTCTTGATTCCAGCGACCGAACTCAACTCCGACTGAACCTTCGAACTCATTAATTACCGGTCTTTTTGAAATAACATTAATGGCACCAACGGTAGAGTTACGCCCATAAAGGGTGCCCTGCGGCCCACGCATGGCTTCAACCCTTTCGGAGTCAAACATCATTGCCATAGCAGACTGGGGGCGTGATGAGTAAATACCATCGAAGTGCAAACCAACAGCTGGGTCACCAAACTCAGTGGTGTTAGTAGAGCGCACGCCCCGCATAGAAATTACAGGGGAGGACTGGGAGGCATCATAGCCAATATCCACATTAGGGATAGTGTTGCCCAAATCCTTTACGTTCTTTATCCCTTGTCGATCCAGCTCTTCTTGAGTAAATGCACTGATCGCTACCGGGGTTTCCATCAGGTTGGTTTCGCGCTTGGTTGCGGTAACCGTTACTTCTTCTAGTACCCAATCATCATCCTGTTGGCTTTCTTCCTGAGCCCAAGCCGACACTACCGCAACATTTGCCATTGCAATCGCAAGGGTAAGTGGTTTTTTAATTCTCATTGATGTCTCTCCAATCTGCTGTAAAAGGAAAGCCAAATTTGATTGTTATACGTGGCTAACCCTAAAGGCCGTCGGCTATACGGCGACTAGATTAAAATCTCAGAAAGGAGAGCTCTGTGAAACCAAGATACGACGGGAGGGATCGCGATTAGGACAAATCGGACCAATCTGCTTTAAGCCAGGATATCAGCCAACTACTTAAATATTTGGAGGAATGGAAGCAGACTCTAGAAATATTTTTTTATTTTACATAAATTAAGGAGACAAATTCCCACAGAAAGCGGTGAAATTTTTTACACCAGCCAGAGAGAAAAATGTCTTGGCTTCAGATCAAGCTTACTCAATTGGAAAAAGCACTTATTAAATAACTAGAAGTAAAGGAGATAAGAAGTGAAAAATAGCGGGAACCTTACAGGGCCCCCGCCAAAGTGACGCCAATTAACCCTAGAAACTATCGCCAGGCACCCTTACCCACCCCTCCATCAGGATCCGGGCACTGCGACTCATAATGGCTTTGGTGGCCACCCACTGGCCACCAACAACTTTCGCATGGGCTCCAACCCGCAATGTGCCTGAAGGATGGCCAAAGCAAATGGAATTACGATCCCCCCCACCGGCGGCGAGGTTTACCAGGGTGCCGGGAATCGCAGCTGCAGTACCGATAGCTACAGCAGCGGTACCCATCATGGCGTGGTGCAGCTTACCCATGGAGAGGGCTCGCACGAGCAAATCAATATCTTGCGCCGCTACCTTTTTTCCACTGGAGGCGATGTAGCCCTGTGGCTTGGCGACAAAGGCAATCTTCGGTGTGTGCTGCCGGGCCGCGGCCTCCTCCACAGAGGAAATCAGGCCCATCTTCACTGCACCGTAGGCACGGATGGTCTCGAACATGGCGAGTGCCTTGCTATCGCCATTAATGGCATCCTGAAGCTCAGTGCCGGTATAGCCAATATCTTCCGCATTGACGAAGATGGTGGGGATACCGGCACTGATCATGGTCGCCTTGAGCACACCGATCCCGGGCACGTCCAGATCATCGACGGGGTTACCGGTGGGAAGCATGGCACCCTCACCGTCCGAGGGGTCCATAAACTCAATTTCCACTTCGGCTGCCGGGAAAGTTACACCATCCAGCTCGAAATCTCCGGTTTCCTGGACTTCACCGTTGGTAATAGGCACATGGGCGATAATGGTTTGGCCAATATTGGCCTGCCAAATGCGCACTGTACAAATACCATTCTCTGGAATCCGCGCAGCATCCACAAAGCCGCTATTAATCGCAAAGGCTCCAACAGCCGCAGTGAGATTACCGCAGTTGCCGCTCCAATCGACCATGGGCTTATCGATGGAAACCTGGCCAAATAGGTAGTTCACATCGTGATTGGGCTTATCACAGGCAGACAGGATCACCGTTTTGCTGGTGCTCGAAGTGGCGCCACCCATACCATCGGTTTGCTTACCGTAGGGGTCCGGACTGCCGATTACCCGCAACAGTAAATTATCACGGGCCTCTCCTGGAACCTGCGCAACTTCGGGTAGATCCTGTAAACGGAAGAAAACACCCTTGCTGGTTCCCCCGCGCATGTAAGTCGCGGGGATTTTTACTTGAGGAATAAACTTCATAACTCAGGCCGTCGCTTCTGCTTCGAGGAAATCTTTAGCAAAGCGCTGCAAAACACCCCCAGCCTCATAAATGGAAACTTCTTCTGCGGTATCCAGGCGGCATGTAACTGGAGCCTCAACTGTCTCACCGTTGGCGCGGTGGATCAGCAAGGTCAGCGTGGCATGGGGAGTGCGCCCACCAACCACATCGAAAGTTTCAGTACCGTCGATACCCAGGGTTTCACGGGTAGTGCCCGGCTTAAACTCCAGCGGCAACACGCCCATACCGATCAGGTTAGTGCGGTGAATACGCTCGAAGCCTTCGGCGGCAATCGCCTCCACGCCGGCCAGGCGTACACCTTTCGCAGCCCAGTCACGGGAAGAGCCCTGGCCGTAGTCGGCACCGGCAATGATAATCAGCGGCTGCTTGCGATCCATATAAGTCTCGATCGCCTCCCACATACGGGTAACCTGCCCTTCCGGCTCGACACGAGCCAGAGAGCCCTGGCGAATCTCGCCCTTATCATTGCGTACCATTTCGTTGAGCAGCTTCGGGTTGGCGAAAGTTGCACGCTGGGCAGTGAGGTGGTCACCACGGTGGGTTGCGTAGGAGTTAAAGTCCTCTTCCGGCAATCCCATCTTCGCCAGGTATTCACCGGCAGCACTGCTGGCCAGAATGGCATTGGAGGGAGACAAGTGGTCGGTAGTGATATTGTCACCCAGCAACGCCAGCGGGCGCATGCCCTTCAAGCTGCGCTCGCCTGCCAGGGCACCTTCCCAATAAGGTGGACGGCGAATATAGGTGCTCGTTGGACGCCAGTCATAGAGTGCGTGACCCTGCTCTTCTGCGGCATCCCGCTCTTCAAACATGGGAATATACACATCGCGGAACTGCTGCGGTTTCACGCTCTGACGTACGATCGCATCGATCTCTTCGTCGCTGGGCCAGATGTCTTTCAGGGTAATCGGGTTGCCATCGGCATCGTATCCCAGCGCATCTTTTTCGATGTCGAAACGGATGGTACCGGCAATAGCGTAGGCAACGACCAGCGGAGGTGAAGCCAGGAAAGCCTGCTTGGCATAGGGGTGAATACGACCGTCGAAGTTGCGGTTTCCGGACAGGACAGCGGTTGCATACAGGTCGCGGTCGATCACTTCCTGCTGGATTTTCGGGTCCAGGGCACCGCTCATGCCGTTACAGGTAGTGCAGGCGAAAGCCACTACGCCAAAGCCCATCTGCTCCAAATCCGGTAGCAGGTCGGCCTCTTCCAGATACATTTTTACCGTTTTGGAGCCCGGTGCCAGGGAGGATTTCACCCAGGATTTGCGGGTCAGGCCAAGCTTGTTGGCATTACGGGCAATCAGGCCTGCGGCAATCATATTGCGCGGGTTACTGGTATTGGTGCAGCTGGTAATCGCGGCAATAATCACAGCACCATCGGGCATCTCACCGGCTTTCTCTTCCCAGGCCTTGGCGATACCGCGATTGGCCAGTTCCGAGGCCGGCAGCAGCGCGTGAGGGTTGGAGGGGCCAGCAAGGTTACGACCTACTGTGTCCAGATCGAACTCCAGTACGCGCTCGTATTCGGCATCCTTCAAGGTGTCGGACCAGAGGCCCGTTTCCTTGGCAAACTTCTCTACCAGGGCTACCTGCTCATCATCGCGGCCGGTGAGCTTGAGGTAGTCGATGGTCTGCTCATCGATAGAGAACATGGCCGCAGTAGCGCCATACTCCGGAGTCATATTGGAAATAGTGGCGCGATCGCCCAGGGTCAGGTTGGAAGCCCCTTCGCCGTAGAACTCCAGGTAGGCACCAACCACGCGCTCGCGGCGCAGGAATTCAGTGAGAGCCAATACCAAATCGGTACCGGTAATACCCGGCTGCAACTTTCCGGTGAGCTCCACCCCAACAATATTCGGCAGACGCATATAAGAGGCGCGGCCAAGCATCACGCTCTCAGCTTCCAGGCCGCCAACACCCACAGAAATCACACCCAGGGCATCTACCATCGGCGTGTGGCTGTCGGTACCGACACAGGTATCCGGGAAGGCCACGCCCTCGCGCACCTGCACCACCGGAGACATTTTCTCCAGATTGATCTGGTGCATGATGCCGTTACCGGGTGGAATCACATCGACGTTTTCAAATGCGGTTTTGGTCCAGTTGATAAAGTGGAAGCGGTCTTCGTTACGACGCTCCTCTACCGCACGATTTTTTTCAAAAGCATCCTTCTCAAATCCGGGGTGCTCTACCGCGAGGGAGTGATCCACAATCAACTGGGTGGGAACAACTGGATTTACCTTGGCGGGATCACCGCCTTTATCGGCAATGGCATCGCGCAGACCGGCCAGGTCTACCAGTGCGGTTTGACCAAGAATATCGTGGCATACCACCCGGGCTGGAAACCATGGGAAGTCCAGTTCGCGCTTGCGTTCGATAATCTGTTTCAGGGAGTCGGACAGTTTTTCCGGCTCGCAGCGACGCACCAGGTTTTCCGCCAGAATACGTGAGGTATACGGCAGTTTGGCATAGGCTCCGGGCTGGATCGCGTCAACGGCGGCGCGGGTATCGAAAAAATCGAGGTCCGTACCGGGCAGTGATTTGCGGTAATCAGTATTCATAGCAGGTAAATCAGTTCAGTCGAATCTTTTTAAAATCATATCTCTTCCGAGAGTGGCTCCAGATCACCCCAAAAGGCAACCTGAAGCCGGCACACTGGGTGTGCTTCACTTCAATAATGAAATGAAAATTAACCACGCTCGGCGATTGGAGTGACTGTACGAGGCTCAACACCTACGTACTCTGCACTCGGGCGAATAATGCGATTGTCAGCGCGCTGTTCAAATACATGTGCAGCCCAGCCAGTAACGCGGGACATTACAAAAATCGGTGTGAACAACTTTGTGGGAATCCCCATAAAGTGATACGCGGAAGCGTGGAAGAAGTCTGCATTGCAGAATAATTTTTTCTCGCGCCACATCACTTCTTCACAACGGACTGATACTGGGTAAAGCACAGTATCACCCACATCTTCAGCCAGCTTTTCAGACCAGGCCTTGATGATCACATTGCGCGGATCGGACTCGCGATAAATAGCGTGCCCAAAGCCCATAATTTTTTCTTTACGCTCCAGCATTCCCAGCAGTTCTTTTTCTGCCTCATCAGGGCTGGAGAAACGCTCGATCATTTCCATCGCCGCTTCATTAGCACCACCGTGCAAGGGCCCGCGCAGGGTACCGATCGCTCCAGTAATACAGCTAAACAGGTCTGACAGAGTAGATGCACAAACACGTGCGGTAAAAGTAGATGCGTTGAACTCGTGCTCTGCATACAGGATCAGGGAAACGTTCATAACCTGCTCATGCAGCGCGTTAGGTTTTTCGCCACGCAGCATATGCAGGAAGTGACCGCCGATGCTGTCATCATCGGTTTCAGTTTCAATACGCACATTGTCGTGGGTGAAACGGTACCAATAGCAAATAATGGATGGGAAAGCGGCCAACAGGCGGTTGGCTTTCTCCAGTTGCTGCGCGAAAGACTCTTCACCTTCCAGGTTACCCAGCATGGAGCAACCGGTACGCATGACATCCATCGGGTGGGCATCAGCGGGGATGCGCTCAAGAACTTCTTTCAGCGCTTGCGGCAGGCCGCGCATGCTTTTTAACACCGCCTTGTACTCAGCAAGCTGACCGCTAGTAGGTAACTCTCCGTAGAAAATCAGGTAAGCCACTTCTTCAAACTGACAGTGCTCAGCCAGATCTTTGATATCGTAACCACGGTAAGTCAGGCCGGAACCGGATTTGCCCACTGTAGACAGTGCAGTTTTACCCGCAACCTGGCCGCGCAGACCGGCACCACCCAATGCTTTCTCTACCATCTTCTTATCTCCCCTTTTTAAATACGCAGTTTCTTTATTCGTTGAGTAAATACCACGCTGGTATCTACTCGAAACGAAAATCCGTTACTTCTTGAACAGCTCGTCGAGTTTCTGCTCAAACACGTGATAATTGAGGTAGTCGTACAGCTCCTCACGGGTTTGCATGGTATCCACAACCGCTTTTTGGTCGCCATTTTGCAGAATGCTGGTGTACACATTTTCCGCAGCACGATTCATAGCGCGGAACGCCGACAACGGATACAGTACGATATCTGCACCGGCGTCACCCAACTCTTTGGTGTTATACAGTTCGGTTTTACCGAACTCGGTAATATTTGCCAAAATCGGCACGTTCAATGCCTCTTTAAACGCTCTGTAGTGCTCTAATTCAGTGACTGCTTCAGCAAAGATACCGTCGGCACCGGCCTCAATGCATGCCTGGGCACGCTCAATGGCCGCATCCAGCCCTTCCTGAGCAAAGGCATCGGTGCGGGCCATAATAAAGAAGTCATCATCGGTACGGGCATCTACTGCAGCCTTGATACGATCCACCATTTCCTGCTTGGAAACGATTTCCTTATTTGGGCGATGGCCGCAACGCTTTTGTGCAACCTGATCTTCAATATGCACTGCACCTGCGCCTGCACGAATCATCTCTTTAATGGTGCGAGCGATATTGAAAGCACCGCCCCAGCCAGTATCTATATCTACCAACAGCGGCAGGTCACTGGCAGCGGTAATACGGCGAACATCCTCGAGTACATTGTCGAGGCTCGTCATACCCAGGTCGGGCAGACCATAGGAGGCGTTGGCAACACCTGCACCGGAAAGGTAAATTGCCTTGTGGCCAATACGTTCGGCCATGATCGCGGAATACGCATTAATGGTACCGACTACCTGTAACGGTGAATTTTCTGCTAGTGCGGTGCGAAAACGCGCGCCGGCGGAAGGCTTTTTGCTCATACTCTACCTCAGTTTATTTTCAATATTCTGCCTGGAAGCGCGGATATGCCGGCGCATTAATAACTCTGCCAGCTCCCCATCCCCCGCTTCTATGGCTTCGATGATATGGCTGTGTTCGCGAAACGCACGCTGGGCCCTGGGACTGGCCATACCCAACTGGTAGCGATACATACGAACACGGTAGTAAAGACGATTGCATAGCGTGTCGATCAGTAAATCATTTTTGGACGCCTGCACTATGCGAAAATGAAAGTCGAAATCCCCTTCCGGTTGGAAATAGGCCTTGCCAGCCTGCAGCTCCTCCTGTTGCTCGTGGCCCGCAAGCATTCTGCGCAAAGCCACCAAGTCCTCGTCACTGCGCTGTTCAGCTGCCAGCCTACAGGCCATGCCCTCAAGGGCTTCACGCACCTCATAGAGCTCCAATAGGCCCCGCTCACTCAGCTCGACCACACGGGCGCCCACATTCACTCTGCGCTCCAACAAACCCAGGGACTCCAGGCGCATTAGAGCCTCGCGCAGGCTCCCCCGGCTTGCATTGAAACGCCGGGCAAGCTCAGGCTCACTAATTTTGCTGCCCGCAGCGATGCGCCCCTCTACAATCTCACCGCGCAGTGTCAAAAAAAGACGCTCAGCCAGACTCTGATGGGCTTCACGTATCGGGACGTTCATACCAATAGTAGCCATTTGCCCTTAACATTGTCGACAATCTCAAAATCCCGCAGACCTTAAAACACTACGACCTGAGCGTCAACTAATGTACTTAAGACAGATTGTTGACAATTTGTAGTGAAGAATGACTTTTGCGGCAGCAGTAGTCTTGCAACACCGAAGTGGGCATAATAGCGCCCGCGCCAGATACGCCATGCTCCACTACCGGGGGCGCTCTATGCTTATCTGGGGTGGGAAAAAATCCCTACGCAAGAATTTCCAAACCCCGGTACAGCGCTCATTTAAAAAGGCTGCCAGCACCCAGGTTTCAGACAGAGTTATGCCGAAGAGTATTATCAGGCGATGGCTGCCAAGCCCCGAAGAAATCCGAGCCAAGAACGGGCTCAAGTTTCTGGGGACTCTTCTCCACGATCCCAACCTATTTCATCTGAATAGGCACTCGGTTTCAGTTGCATTCGCAGTTGGCGTATTTACCAGCTTCCTGCCCTTGCCCGGACAGATGATTATTGCCGCACTGTTAGCCCTATGGCTGCGCTGCAATTTGCCGCTATCGATAATTCTGGTGTGGATTAGCAATCCTCTCACCATGCCGGCTATCTTCTACAGCACCTATAAACTGGGTGCCTGGATTCTGGGCACCCCACCAGTGGACTTTGATATCGAGCTATCCTGGGAGTGGCTCACGGAAGAAGTAGGAAAGATTTGGATGCCGCTATTTTTCGGCTCACTATTGGCGGGTATTTTCTTTGCTACCCTGGCCTATTTTTCTATGCGCGCCCTTTGGCGCTGGCACGTGGTAAAACGCTGGAAACTGCGCCTGGAACGGCGCTCCGCTGTCAGCTAGCACCCCTACGGCAAAACTGCCTGACACTCCATAAAGCCCCTGCGCCCACACCAACAGCTACTAGCGCGGGTAGAGAGTAGTCGGTAGCGATACCCAGCCCCAGTGCAGCAAGAGCCCCAAACAGGAAAGCTATGGTTGCCGCCTTTGCACGATCTCCGCTGGCAGAAAGTGCAACGACCCAAATAACCGCAAGGGCAGAAAGGGCGGCTCCCATACTCACCAACCAGAGAGGGTGCATCTCCCACCCCTCCGCATAACAGACGGAACCTTCACGCAAGCCAGGTGGACAGAAGGTTTTCACCCGCCACTCATCAAACCACAAAGTACCGAACAATACTGCTACCCACGCTGTGGCCGCCAAAGGAACAGGTAATAATTTACGCATCACTCCGGCAACGCTTCTCACGCTTGGGCCCTCTACTCATTGCGTAACGCCGCGGCTGGCTGCACACGGCTAGCCTGCAACGCAGGGTAGAGAGTAGCCAGGAGACTGAGCAGGAACCCTGCACCTACGACTAACGCTACATCTGCCCAGGATAATTCCGAGGGCAGGTAGTCCACCGGATAGACATCAGACTTGAGGAACTGGATACCAAAGAGTGACTCAAGGCCCGCCACCAGGTCTGTCACTGTGAGCGAACCCAAGACCCCAAGGGCACCGCCAACTAGAGCCCCGACCAGGCCGACTAATGCGCCCTGGCTAACAAAAGTGAGCAGGATCTGGCGGGTGCTGGCACCCATGGTACGCAGAATGGCGATATCCGTGTGCTTATCTATCACCACCATTACCAGTGTGGAAACCACATTGAAGGCAGCGATGGCAATTATCAGCAAGACCAGCAGCCCCACCAGATTGCGGGACATCTGGATCGCCTGGTAAAGATTGCCATGGGTTCGACTCCAGTCCGTGCCATAGAAACCCTCCCTGGGCAGCTCCTGCAGCAGTCGGCGCATAATCCAATTGGCCTCCAGCATCTCTGTAACGCGCAACTGCACCCCTGCTCCGCCCTTACTGCCTGCCAGTGCCTTGGCCTGGTCCCAAGAGACCAGAGCCAGCGTTTGGTCAAGGGCGGTTCCAGAGTGAAACACCTCCGCAACCCTAAAACCAGCCACCCTGGCAGCACGGCGACCACCAGAGGCCGCATCGTTGTTTGGCACAATCAGGGAGAGGTAATCGCCCTTTTCCACCCCTAGCTTCTCGGCGATACCACGCCCGAGCACTACGCCGGGCTCAACAGTATTAAGCATTGCCGGAAATGCCTCGGGGCTCAGAAACTCGCTGATATTCGAAACTTCAACAATGGTTTCGGGGTTAACCCCCTGGACCAGCAGTGGTGTTACCTCGGCGCCACGCCGAGCTAGTGCGTTTACCTGCCAAACCTCAGCCGCAGACAATACCTGAGCATCGGCAGCCAGCTTTTTTCGCATCGCTGCCCAATCTACCTCGGAGTTGGCGTTGTAAATGGTTGCATGGGGCATAATGCCGAGAATTCTGTCGCGCAGCTCACGATCGAAACCGTTCATCACCGACATCACCACAATCATCAGAGCGACGCCGAGGACTAGGCCGATCATCGACAAGCCGGAAATAAAGGAAACCAGTCCGGCGGAGTCATCACTTCGCCGCTGGGCGCCGGCATAACGCAGGCCAATAAATGCGGGAAGCGGCTTAAACATGGTCACCCTGATGCCAGTCGCTGAGAAGTTCGCCATCTATCAAGTGCAAACAGCGATCCAGTGCTGCAGCAAGGTCCGGGTCATGGGTAACGATTACAAAACTGATACCCATATCCTGGTTGAGTTGATCCATCAGCCTGTGAATTTCCTGGGCTGTTGCCCTATCCAGGTTGCCAGTAGGCTCGTCCATTAACACGCAGGCTGGACGGGTAACCAGCGCACGCGCGATAGCCACACGCTGGCGCTCACCACCGGAAAGCTGCGAGGGCTTATGGCCAATTCGCTCACCTAGACCCACTGCCTCCAACATGGCTTTTGCCTCGGCACGGGCATCCGCCACACTGTGCTTTCCAATCAGCAGTGGCATAGCCACATTTTCCAGGGCGGTGAATTCATTAAGGAGATGGTGAAACTGGTAGACGAAGCCAAGACTGGTATTGCGCAGCCAGCCGCGTTCATTGGCATTCAAGTCCGCCAGATTTTGGCCCGCCACCCGCACTTCGCCAGAGCTTGGCGTATCCAGGCCGCCCAACAGATTGAGCAGAGTGGATTTACCAGACCCGGAAGCACCAACAATTGCCAGCTTTTCGCCACGCTTCACTTCCAGCTCAACACCTCGCAAGACTGCGAGATCCCTACCCCCCTGTCGGTAGCTCTTGCACAGCTTATGACAGGCCAGCACGGCATCATGGGTATCCGGTGCCGGACGAGCTTGCTCGGTATCTATTTCCACTCGGCTATTCATCAATCTATTCGTCGTCTCTCAATTCGTATAAATCATGTCAACAATCATTACTAATCAATTGATTTTTGACATTTATTCGTAGCGCAAAGCTTCTGCAGGCTCGATCTGAGCCGCGCGCCAAGCTGGAAAAAGGGTCGCCAGAAGACTCATGCAAATAGCCACGGAAAGCACAACAACGGCGTCACCAACTCGGAATTCTGATGGCAGATAACTGACAAAAAATACCCGCGGGTCAAATATTTTGGCCCCCAGCAGGTTCTCAACCCAAGTAACCATCTCGGTCAGGTTGAGTGCTATCAATATCCCCAATACCGCGCCACTAAAAGCACCTATCAGGCCGATTGCACTGCCCTGCACCACGAACACCGCCATAATCTGCCGGGATGTAAGTCCCAGGGTCCTAAGCACTGCGATATCAGAGCGCTTATCTGCCACCATCAAGACTAGGGCCGATACGATATTAAAAGCAGCGACGGCAACGATAATCATCAGCATCAATGTGACTACCGTCTTCTCCATCTTCACCGCCTGGAACAGGTTGCCCTGGGAATGGCTCCAGTCTTCACCGCTAAAACCCTCTCCCAACTCGCTGGCATACAGGGGAACCCTACCTAAAGCGTTATCCATATCATCGAAGCGCAGCTGCAGCCCCTGGACCTTGCCCGGTATGCGCATTAGACGGGCCGCATCTTCAATATTCATCAGGGCAATATTTTGATCCACCTGGGCACCAACGGAAAATACGCCAGCTACTGTAAAACGTTTAGTACGGGGAAAAATACCGGCAGGGGTTACCGAAACTTGAGGCAGAGTGAGTATCACAGACTCACCGGGCATCACATTCAACTGCTGAGCCAGGATACGGCCAAGCACAATGCGATAGCTACGCGGCTTCAACTCATCCAGGCTGCCCAAAATCATGTTCTCGCCCACTTGGGAGACATTGCGCAAGGCAGCCGGTTCCACTCCCTGAAACTGCACTCCATGACTGTCACCATAGGCGCTCAACAGAGCAAAACCCTTAACGAAGGGGCTGACCGCCTCAACGTGGGGCTGCTGCTCAATCTGCTCTGCCACCCCTTGCCAGTTCTGTAGTCCCCCTTCACGCTCAATAAAACCGTGGGGAACCACACTGAGAATCCGTGTTTTAAGCTCACGATCGAAGCCATTCATTACAGAAGTCACAACGATCAGCGCAAGAACGCCCAGCGCCATGCCCACCAAAGAGAAGCCATTGATAAAGGAAATGAACTGCTGCCGACGCCGGGCAGCCACATACCTCAGGCCGATAAATAGGGGTACAGGTTTTAACATAGAGCCGATTTAAACGGAAAAGGACTAAGAAATCCAAGCATTTACACAACATCAGCGCTTTGACTGAGTTTTTAGCGTCATCCGCAGGCGTTTGAGTTCCGCTTCACTCCAATCGGGAGGCTCCGTCAGGGCTATCCAAGCGAGGGTGTATCCAGCCGGTGAATAGCGATGCCCAAAATCCCGCGGTGTTACCCCCACATTAAAGTCCGCGATCAACTGCAGCATGGTAACTACAGGAAACCACCGAAGATCCGGGGACACATCCGGTCCTCTGGGGCGCTCCAGCCAATCAGGCCTTCGGAACATCCAGCGTAAATCAAAGAAGACTATTGGATCACTGGCGTGCTGAAGGAATGCAATGCGGAACCTACCCCAGGGTTCTTGCCCCAAGTAGCCACCGTATTGATTGCCAAAGCGCACTACCTCACCACCCTTAAACTGAGGTAACCAGGCGGGCGTGCCTGGATCACGATTATCGGTAATCATTCGCCAGACGCCCATTCCAAATGGAGGCCCTGCCCAAAGCGCACCGTCGATGGGATTGTCGATAATATCGTAGAACTCAAATGAATCCTCGGAAAGCTGTGCACCCAAACTAAGTCCAAATAGATAAAGCCTTGGGCGCGTACTGGCAGGCAAAGTCTCCCAATAATCATAAATCACCTTAAACAGCCAGCGAGCCGACATTCGGATATATTTGTCATCCGTCAGCAATGCGATCGGACCCGGCAAGTATGAGTACTGAGCCGCTATCGTGGCCACATCACCCCGATATAGGAATTCGAGGGAATTCACCGCACCCGGATCAACCCAACCATCCCCTACCGGAGTTGCAATCAGCAAAATTTCCCTTTCAAACGCTTTGAGTCGCTTCAATTCCTCGAGCGCCAAGAGAGCGCGCTGCTTAGGAGTTTCAGCAGAGTGCAGCCCCACATAAACCCTAATAGGATCTATTCCCTCTCCGGCAATCTCCTTGATTTCCTCAGCGGTAGGTCCCAGCGTCAGAAATCGGCGCCCCTGGTGTCCCATGCTGTCCCAAGACAAAAACGAATTTGCCCCACCTGTCTGGTTGGGATCTTCCGGCGGAGGCAGATCGTCGGCAATAACCTCATCTAACTGTTCATAAACAACTGAAATTGTATGCAGACCCGACTGCAGAAGTACTCCGTTTAAAATGCCCCAGTAAAGCAACAGGGCCACCAGCAGCCCAGCAAGAATTGCCACCCGCTCAGGAATCCTTTTTCCCAGCCGTGCCGATACTGCAAGAACTATCTTGTGGAAGCCTTTACCTAGCTGCCTGAAGAATACAAATATAGCGAATGCCACAACCCCAATCGTAATAAGGCCGGTACTAGATACCGCAGGCATACCCATCAATGAGCGCACAGAGTTCTGCCAGTAGGTACCCTGCCAGAGAAACCCTGAAATCAGGAAAAAACCAAAAACAATTACCCAGCGCTTCAGTATTTGCCGCTGCCGATTATTTAGTGGAATATCCGGAATATCTAAGTACTTCCAAAGTCGGCGAAAAAGTACACCAAAGGAATAGCCGACGGTAAAAGACACTCCAGAAAGGATGCCTTGGACAATAGCACTGCGCGGAATCAGTGAAGGGGTCAGGCTCAGAGCAAAAAAAATCGCGCCCAGCAGCAGGCCAGAAACTGAAAAAGCGACTACTGTTGTTCGCATCCATGCCTGCCTGCTAGACCAAGCTTAACGTCAGCCTAGCATAGAGCCCCGCAACTTAAGGCGGGTAGATCTTTAAGCCACAAACTGCTTTTAACAAGAAAAACCCACGGACTCATGGCGTCTGGGAAATCTCACCGCACCGGATAGGATCTCAGTTTTACGCGCAGACGCTTTAATTCCTCTTCACTCCAATCCGGGGGTTCGGTCAACGCCATCCAGGCCAATATATACCCGGCAGGGGAATATCGATGTCCAAACTCCAGGGGGGCTATACCCACATTCAGGTCCGCCAACAGTTGTAACATTGTTACTACAGGGAACCATTGCAGATCCGGCGATACATCAGGCCCCCTGGGGCGCTCCAGCCAATCGGGTTTACGAAACATCCAGCGCAAGTCGAAAAAGACTATGGGATCGCTGGCATGTTGCAAAAACGCAATACGGAACCGGCCCCACGGCTCCTGCCCCAAATAACCACCATACTGATTGCCAAAACGTACTACCTCCCCCCCTTTAAACTGGGGTAACCATGCCGGGGTTCCAGGATCGCGATTATCGGTGATTATGCGCCAAATGCCTGTACCGAAGGGAGGGCCTGCCCAGAGAGCGCCATCCAGGGGATCATCGATAATGTCATAGAAGTCAAATGAATCTTCAGATAACTGCGCACCCAGGCTAAGACCGAATAAGTAGAGCCGAGGGCGGGTCTCTACGGGAAGGTTCTCCCAATACTCATATATCACTTTGAACAGCGCCCTGGCGGACGTCAATCCATACTGATCATCAGTAAGCAGAGCCACCGGACTGGGCAGATAGGAATACTGGGCAGCAACCGTCGCCACATCCCCCCGATATAAAAACTCCAGTGAGTTGACCGCACCTGGATCGATCCAGCCAGCCCCCGTGGGCGTAGCAATCAGGAGTATCTCCCTGTCGAAGGCCTGAAGGCGTTTCAGCTCTTCCAGGGCCAGGTATGCTCGCTGCATCGGGGTTTCGGCTGCATTCAGCCCCACAAACACACGTATTGGTTCAATGCCTCGCCCTGCTACTTCCCTGATATCCTCTTTAGTTGGGCCGAGCGAAAGGAAGCGCCGCCCCTGGTGCCCAACACTGTCCCAAGACAAAAGGGAATGTGCTCCACCAGTCTTATTTGGGTCCTTTGGTGGTGGTAAACCCTCGGCAACTGCGGTATCGACTCTCTCAGATATCAGCGCAATCGTATGCAGCCCCGCGTTAAGGAGTACGCCATTTAAAACACTCCAATATAGTATTAGGGCCACAAATAACCCCGTGAGCAAGGCTACCCGCTCAGGGATATATTTTTCCAAACGGACCGTGACTACCCGAATAATCCTACGGAACCCTTTACCCAACAACCAAAAGATTAGAAAGACCAGGAGGGCAACCACTCCTACGGTCACAGGCCCAACTCCAGATACTGGCGCCATCCCCATCAATGCACGAATTGAGTTCTGCCAATGAGTTCCCTGCCAAAGAAAACCGATGATCAGACAGATGCAAAAAACTAAAGCTCCACGTTTCAATATACGCCGCTGCCACTGATTAACCGGGATATCAGGAATCTCCAGGTAATTCCATAACCAGTGCACAAACAGACCGAAGATATAACCAAAGGTGAAAGCCGTACCAGCCAGAATGCCCTGCATAAATGCACTGCGGGGAATCAGGGAGGGCGTAAGGGACAGCGCAAAAAATATAGCGCCAATCAGCAAGCCGAAAACCGAAAATATTCTTGTAAGTCGCATCCGAGCCTGCTCGCAGGACCAAGCGTACTAGTCAGCCTAGCACACCCTATCCATCCCTTTTCTTTGGTCAAAATGCTTTTTGACAATGAAAAACGTGAAGAAAGCCAAGTGTTTTGGCATTATTTCTGTTCTAATGAGGTGGCGTAATCGAACACCAAAATTGGAGAACAATAAATGTTCAGCAGAAATCGCAACGGGGTCGCCCATATTGCTGGTACCGTCGCACTGCTTTTTGCATTCGGCGCCCAGGCAAAGCCCATCGAGATGCCAGTGGGCACTCAGGGTGGCGAATCCTCCTTCGAGGAAGTTCGCGGAATGAAGAAAAATGACGTAACCACAAGACTGGGTGAGCCCCTGAGCATCAAGGGCCCTATCGGTGAGCCAGCTATCACACGCTGGGAATACACCGATTTTTACGTTTTTTTTGAGCAGGATACCGTTTTACATACGGTAGTTAAGCCCCGAGGCTAAGCTAAAGCTCCCATAAGCTACACCGGGCAGGATTCCCTGCCTGGCTCCCAACGAACCTCAAGCAGGCTCCCTCAAAATTAACCCAACTCAAAAACACAGTTAACTACAGACCTGAAAACCGGGAGAGGCCAGCGACTACTAGCTTCAATATCAGTCAGCTGGTTGGTTTACTTAAGAACATCGACACTGCCCAACACTGGCATCTCAACTGAAAAAACTGGCAGCCAATATCAACGGCTTTGCTCGCATTCCCCTCTCCACTAGATTTCTGGCCCATGCAATTTCTCCAGGGACATCGGTCAGCAAAAAATATAAATCTCCCAGAAAGCCCCCGCAGACCACTCATGGTCAAACGACCTACTTACCACTCCTTTCCTCTTTATTTCTGCAAACATTAAATAACCAGAGAGCCCAGGAATGAAACCTATTGCAATTTTACTCCTGCTTTTAACTAGCTTTGCCAGAGCCGAAGTCACTCTGGTTCGAGTTATTAAGTCGGAAAACAAGATGTTACTTATGGATGGACTGGGGGTAGTAAATACCTACCGGGTCGCCTTTGGTGCATCCCCTAAGGGGCACAAGTCAGAAGAGGGAGATGAGAAAACGCCTGAAGGACGTTACATACTGAATCATAAAAAAGAGGACTCTTCCTACTACCGCGCTATGCATATCTCCTGCCCCAACGCTCAAGACAAGGCCCAGGCCCTGCAACGAGGCGTTTCTCCAAGAGGCTTTATCATGGTGCATGGCCAGCGTAATGGTCTGGGCTGGCTTGCGGCACTCGCCCAACGGATTAACTGGACGGATGGCTGTATCGCTCTCAGCAACGATGAAAAGGATGAGTTTATGGCCCTGGTACCAACCGGAACACCCATAGAGATTTCCTGGTAACCCCCTGCCCTCTGGGCACCCAAATGGTCAAGGGACTGGATTTCCCCTCGGCAACAGGTCAATATGCCCGCCGTAACTTCAGCTTGGTGGATTGTACAACTTTTAGGCAAGTTGGCGATATTCCACCTTTTAGGACCAGCGAGAAACCGATAGAAAATGACAGTAAAAGTCGAATCCGTAGATAGCCTATTGAAGTCCAGCGGCCGCGAAGGAGAACAAGTTCGCGTGCAGGGCTGGATCAGAACCCGCCGCGACTCCAAGGCCGGCCTATCCTTCCTGGCCGTGCATGATGGCAGCTGCTTTGACCCGATCCAGGTAGTCGCTGAGAATCACCTGCACAATTATCAGTCAGAAGTGCAGCGCCTGACTACCGGCTGTGCAGTGGATATCCTCGGTACCATCAAACCTTCTGAGGGTAAGGGACAATCCATCGAGCTGCTGGCCACAGAAGTTCGAGTTGTAGGCTGGGTTGAAGACCCGGATACCTACCCTATGTCGCCAAAGCGCCACACCATGGAGCACCTGCGGGAGCACGCCCACCTGCGCCCACGCACCAACGTTAGCGGTGCCGTAGCCCGCGTACGTAACTGTATCGCCCAGGCTATTCATCGTTTCTATCACGAGAACGGCTTCCTCTACGTGCATACTCCAATCCTCACCGCTTCTGACTGTGAAGGCGCCGGGGAAATGTTCCGGGTCAGTACCCTGGATATGGAAAACCTACCGCGCACTGATAAGGGCGCTGTGGATTACAGCAAGGATTTCTTCGGCGAGGAGAGCTTCCTCACCGTATCCGGCCAGTTAAACGTGGAAAGCTACTGTCTGGCCATGTCCAAGGTATACACCTTTGGCCCTACTTTCCGCGCAGAAAACTCCAACACCACTCGCCACCTGGCGGAGTTCTGGATGGTTGAGCCAGAAGTCGCCTTTGCGGATCTGGCAGATGTAGCCGATCTCTCCGAGCAAATGCTGAAGTACGTTTTCAAAGCGGTACTGGAAGAGCGTGCCGATGACATGGCCTTTTTCGCCCAGCGTATCGACAAAGAGGCTATCAGCCGCCTGGAGAACATCGTTGATAATGACTTTGCCCGCATCAACTACTCCGAAGCAATCGAAATCCTGGAGAAGTGCAAGGAGAAGTTTGAATTCCCTGTATCCTGGGGTATCGACCTGGCTTCCGAACACGAGCGCTACCTGGCCGAGAAACACTTCAAGAAGCCGGTTATCGTGATGAACTACCCGAAGGATATCAAAGCCTTCTACATGCGCATGAATGACGACGGTAAGACCGTTGCCGCCATGGACGTACTGGCACCGGGAATCGGCGAGATAATCGGCGGTGCCCAACGGGAAGAGCGCCTGGAGAAACTCGATGAACGCATGGATGAAATGGAAGTTCCCAAGGAGCACCTGGACTGGTACCGCGATCTGCGCCGCTACGGCACTGTGCCCCACGCCGGCTTTGGCCTGGGCTTTGACCGCATCGTATCCTATGTTACCGGGATGGGTAATATCCGCGATGTGATCCCCTTCCCGCGCACGCCAAAGAACATCTCGTTCTGATGCAATAAAGCCCCGCACGCGGGGCTTTTTCTTTTCCTGCTTTTATTTAAACGGGATACCTCAGGCAATTTGCCCCGTAGCCGTTGCGATAATGTCATCGCTGGCCTTCTCGCTGATCATATAGACCGGCACTACGATAAAGAATCCGGGGATCCGAGGGAACACAGAAGCATCCACAACCCTCAGATTATTGGTACCGTGAACTCGGAACTTGCTATCAACCACCGCCATGGGATCACTGGCAGGCCCCATTTTGTTTGAGCAGGAGGCGTGATGCCCCCAGGATTGGTTTTTAACGAAGTCACCAATCTGTTGATCTGATTGGATGTCAGCCCCAGGTAATAATTCTCTTGATACCTTCTTGCCAACAACGGGACCAGACATTATATCTCTGGAGATCTTCACCCCCTCGATAACAGCCGCAAGATCATCACCCGAAGCATCATTACCCTCACCGAAATAGTGGAAATTGATATCCGGTGTATCTCGTGGATCAGCAGAGCGCAACGTCACCCGCCCAGCCGTATTGTTTGTATGCCCTTTCAACACAATCCAGGAGAAACGGTCCTTGTAATTCCTTAGCGCCTCTGAGTAACCGGGGAAATAACCATGGAAATCTGAAGGTACTCCAAAGATAAACAGATCTGGATCTTCCAAATCAGGTTTTGAACGTTTCACCAGGGATAGCACTGGGCCATTGCCACTATAGGGGCCCTTATTCAACCAGCCATAGCGATATCGGTTCAAGCAGGGATCACCCTCCTCCCCCCAAGTGCAGTCTTTCAGCAGAGCCAGGTCTTCTGTCATCTCACTGACCACACCCACCTCATAACGATCCTGAAGGTTCTCACCTACCCCGGGTAAATCAACAACCGGCTCAATCCCGTAATCTCGCAGCTCACTCGCAGGACCAACACCGGAGAGCTTCAGTAACTGAGGGCTGTTGAAGGCCCCTCCCGACAGTATTACCTCGCGAGTGGCACGCACTTGCCGCAAAGTACCAGCGGAGCCGCTTTCATTGTAATAAGGGTCTGCTTTATACAAGCTTGCCCCATCAAGAAACTCTACACCCACCGCAGTTTTGCCTTCAAACAGCACCCGTGTAGCCAGGGCATTAGTGCGTATGTGCAATAAGTTGGGATAAATCGCCTGTGTATCCAGCAAATGCTCACGTACACCGCTGCGCCGACTCTTACTATCAGCCGCCATGGGTGCAATAAACGGCCCCTCTAAACCGCTGGCCACATCCCAATGATTGATATCAAGGTTCAAGCTGCCCGTAACTATCTGGTCGATAGCTCCTTCCAAGCCATATTTGGCCAAGGCCGCCTTAAAAATTTTCAGTATTGCGGGGTCTTCCAGTAACAAAGCCGGATTACCCCGATTGGTAGGTAACCAACCATCAAACCCATGCCGTGAAGGGTTAGAGAAAACCGGACGGGACACATACTCGCAGCGCTCTATACGCTGGAAATATCGCCGCATATTCCAGCTTTCCCAAGAGCTGTCCCCGGTACTCTCTGCAATACGATCAAAGTCATTATTGTGGGGATAGACGGTGATCAGCGCATGGTGGGTAGTACATCCACCTATAGTGGCTGCTCTGGGATACAGAATACCTTTGCCAGGTATATATTTACTATCCAGTTTTTGCTGGCTTAGATCTGCATAGTGCTTAACGAAAAAATCCCAGCTGAGCTTACGGTCCTCTGATGCGAAGGGATGCCAGGCAGGGATATTATGTGTGTTATCACTAGGATCATTGGCACCCGCTTCCAGCACCAGAACCCTGAAGCCGGCTCTCGCTAAGTTTGCAGCCAGTGGGCCACCCCCCGCACCGGACCCCACTATCACATAGTCATATTCATCATAGAACTGATTTGACGTATCAGACAGTGCCGAGCTAACACCTGTAGCTACAGCTCCTGTTGCCAAACCGACTTGTAAAGCTCGCTTGGCGAAAGTTCTCCGACTAACGCTTTCTATTTCATTTTTTTTATCCGGTGTTTTTTTACTATCCATACTGATTGTTCACCCTAATAGTTTGAGGATCGCATTGCGCGCTATGAGAGGATGTAAACAGCACAACCTTAAACAGCCACTGGAATTTACAACTAAAACGTCTCAAACTTAATGCTCCCGGCTTCTTTAGCAACAAGAAACTTCTCGCTTTTCAACAGACATCTCAAAAAAACAGCAGAAAAAATAATTCACTCTCCCCATTTTTCAATTACATAAACCAGCCAATCACAATGAACCGTCGGCCCGCCAGCTCCAACCATCCTGAAAACGATCGGTTATAAAACCACAACAGGAAAAAATGAAGGAGTGATTTGTGCACTCAATAAGCCTACCTAGGTTCTTATTAAGTACTTACTCCAGCCACGCCCTCACCACGAGCACTCACTGCTTATTAAAAAATATTTATATAGATAATTTTTGATTAACCCTCAACAAAAAGTGCCAGCCAGTTACAAAAAGCGACGAATTGATACAAGGTGTGAAATTTACACCCGCCCTTCCTCAAATTATCTAAAATATTACTGTTATACAGTTGTACTTGTTGCACCAAAGAACTTGGCACAGTTATGATTCACCAAAAGAAGTTAAATAAAAACAAAAAAATATCTTCCATTTTGAAGCCAGGTAGAAACCGGGAATTGACCCTTAAACATTAGATTACCAACAACATAAAAGCCTATTGACCGAGCTATTTTTCAGGGAGATCAAAATGCCCCTCAGCGAAATTTATATAGCCTCAGATTCCCTACCTAAATATGGTCTCCACAAAAGCGAGAAAACTTCTGAGCTCTTGACAGCCAACCTTGACACAACCTTGCTGAACGACAGGAAAATCATTATTGCAAATGGCAAAGGAGTGAGGATTTTTAACCAAGAAAGGATCAATCAGTTAATCCAAGATGGCTGGATTTGCCGATTTCCCGCCGGGACAACTCTTCCAGAAGGCCTAAAAATTGTCGAGCAATCTCCGGGAGAGTTTTATATTTCTCCAGAAAAAAATATGGCCGAGAGGCAGTTTATCGCACTATTAAAAGAAATGTCTCTCAGAGCAATAACGATATTTAAGAGAGCTGATAGAGCCGTACAAATATGAATTTGCACACGCTAAGAGCACCCACATCTAGCCAAAGCAGAACATAGATATTGATTACAGCAAAAAATAAAACCCTCACAAGGGTGCTCCGATAGAATAGCTCCCTATTTCAATTCTGGGGAATTACTCTTAGCTCCGAGCAATGATCATTAGGCAGACCTTATAGAGATCAATATGTAAGCGACCAATATAACTCAAAGCTAACTTCAATAAATCGCTAAAGAGAAAACCTATTAAAAAACCACCTTAAATTTCACCCCCCCATATGCAAGAAAGGAGAGCAAGCAATGCCTAACCTTGTACGGAGCCGCACCGTTGCGACCAGCTGTAATGACCTGCTGGCTGATCTAAGCGCCGCGCTTGATGTAACCCCAGCCAATATGCGCTGTGTCGGTGTAATGATACAAGCGGGAAAAACACTAACTTCACTTAGCAATATAAAAAAGACCATGGGTGGCGGACACGTTTCTCCATTTGTAGTGAATGCGAATGGACTTCAAAGCTGGGACGAAGTCTGTGACAGCAGTTGGCAAACTTGGGCGCAAAATTCAGCTTCCGGTGAAACTCATGGCACAGTGAATGATGTGATGTTCTACCCAAGCTCAGCAAATGACATAACTGTCTATGTCCACCCGGCAAGTGACACCGAAGTAGCCACCGTAGTAACCAGAGCCCAACAACTCTTGAATGCCACCAATCTCGTGTACAATCATAACCCTACCCTAACATCCAGCTTCCCAACCAAAGGGGACTGTGTAACAAAGAGCGCATGGGTAATGGGATCCTTCTCCTATTCTAAGCCCATGCAAGGAGCTGTGACGCCCTGGGGTCAAGCGGTTATCTATGAAGCCTACACATCGCCAGTCAACTTTATGAGCAAATGGGTAAAGATTAAAAACAAGGGCTGCAAACTTGGTGTGATGAACTAGTCTTCTCCCGTAAGAAAAATTTCACATCAGGCAACCTAGCTTTCGTAACCCGGCAATGAAATAGATGAACTCTTATTCTCTACTTGCCGGGTTCATAGCACCTCACCTCATAACCAAGTTATTCAATGCTATAGTTAAATCGATTGACAGCACGGACTTAAAAATCCAACTGAGAGACATAAAATGATCTATCTATTTATGCATGCCGAGGTAGAAGATTTTAATAGATGGCAGGAAATACTTACAGATTTTAAACCGATACTGAATCAAATGGGGGCCACCAAGACCTCGATATATCAGGAGATAGGTAACCTCAATAATATTACTGTGATTCATGAGTTCCCCTCAAAAGAAAAAGCCGAAGCTTTCGTCAATAGCAGTGAACTCCACAAGGCAAGAAAAAAGGCCGGGGTCATTGGCGCGCCTAGAGTTTGGTTTACTGAAAAACTGTAGTTACATTACCTTCAAGCACGATAAATCACCACTCAAGGAACAATCAACTAGATCAAGAAACAGACAAGTAACTCAACGCATATCAGAGCAAATCATAACTTCATTGACTCACTTCAGGTTATACTTTTTAACTGCTAAGGCAGGTTCCATTGGTCCTGATAAATCCACCTGAGGCCTTTTGCCAAACCAATGGGAAAGGTCGAGTAATGATCAGCTCCACTTACTATCTCATCGTTGATAGATATGCCTGTATACTTTCGCAATCGTAAAATCTCGACAAACCTCTTATGACCATCCACCATGTCATTACTCATTCGGCCATCTTCTTTGGTTTCCAGAGCTCCGGTAGCCAAGTAAACATTGGCATTTAACGATTTATACTTCTTTGAATACTCTTCCTCAACATCAAAAATCATTTCATTCTTATACCAAAGTGACGGACTCGTCAGGACATAGCTGGAAAACAATTCCGGCTTGCTCAACAGCACCCAGACGCCAAATGATCCGCCTAAAGATTGGCCAGCCAAAATTCTCTTCGCAGGATTTGCACGATAATTTACCTCAACAAACGGTATCACTTCTTCTTCGATAAATCTCAGGTACTCCGGAGCACCTCCAGTCCTATAGCGCTTCCAGCTCTCATCAAGTACAGGAGTAAGGTCACGCACTCGACTAAACTGCCCATTCTCTCCATGGGCAAAAGAGATACCAACCAAAATAGCCTTATTCATACTTTTTAGGTGTGTAACACCTGCAGCAACTTTAAAGGCATAAGGCCCATCATTAAGATATAGAACCGGATACTTTAATTTCTCCGCAGCCTTATCATTATATCCTGCGGGGGTTTTGATATATAAATCATATTTTCGCCCCAGAATCTTTGAATAAACTGTAAAAATTTCAGAGCCTTTTATATTAAATTCCCCAGAAGTCTCAACAACAAGTTCTTCTGCCACGGCAAAATCAAAAGATAATAATATTGTTAACAAAAAAGTGAACCTACGCAAACCCCACCCCTCTATATATCCTAAATAGTCGAAAACTATATTCCTGGAAGATTGTATTCTGCCCACAATATTGAATCCCTATTAGCACTGAAATTTCATAGATAAGAAATCTATAAGGACATTGGGGATGAAATCACATTAAACTCATGGAGCTGGATATTACAAAGAGCTACAACCCGTTATTACTTTACAGCTCTGTGGACATCCAAATCTTTATCTACCGCTTTAACATATTCAAAAAAACGATCCAAAGCCCTCCCCGATAAATTATTAGAAGCTGGGAGATCTAATCTGAGAGGATCAACTGGCCTTCCATTTTTATGTATTTCGTAATGCAAATGCCGCCCTTGAACCCTACCTGTAGCGCCCAGATAGCCTATAACCTGCCCCTGCTCTACTCTCACACCTGCCTTTATACCTTTGGCATAACCTCTTAGGTGTGAATAAATGGTTTGGACTCCCGATTGATGACCAATTCGAATATAGTTACCAAAACTACCAAAATATGAAGCCCTCTCAATAATACCATCACCTGCAGCCAGTATAGGAGTGCCTAGAGGCGCTCCAAAATCTAGTCCTTTATGCATCCTGGTAAAACCCAGTACCGGATGCTTACGTCTACCAAAATATGAGGATAACTGAGCATTCTCTAGAGGGGTTTTCATTAGGAAACTTCTTGAACTTTTCCCATCAGGGTGGAAATAATCAACCACTCCTGAATCGCCATCCTGATAGCGATAAAGAGATATCACGTCATTCGACAATGACACTTCTGCAAAATGTATCGATTGAAAAACTTCGTCACCCTTTAACTCATCCCGACGAGTACTATAAAAAACAGAGAAGCTATCTCCAGATCTAATCTCGCGCTGAAAGTCTACTTCATAGCTCAATATTTCATTCAATTTAACCAGTACCGCATTATTTAGACCAAAGTTTAGTCCTGTATTATATAAACTACCGCTGATCTCTCCCTCGACATAGTAATTTTGTAAGGTCGTTGGATTTTGTTGTTTTACAGAAATCAATTCTTGGCCATCTTTCTTTATTTCCAAACTCTCAGCAAATGCTAAATTTACACTAAGGCTTTGAAACCGTGACTCTTCATCGAAGGCCAATAGAAACTTCTTCCCAACCGCTACTGCATTGATATCGAGGTACTCTGATAAGAGCTTTACAATCATTAAAGATTCTTCTTTCCCTATTGAGTTTTCAGCCAGTAACGAAAGCACTCCTTGATTTTTTGAAAGAGATACCTCTTTTACCCTGACAACCATGCTCTCTAAGGCAGAAGAACCCTCTTGATTTACACCTACTATTGGCCCGTTTCCTAGCCTCAAAGGCATTTGACTGGGCTTTGAAGAGAAAAAAATTGTCAAGATATCATTATTGATCTTAAAAAAACCTTCATGCTGAGATAAACCCTTTGCTTCCATCACCGTTAACGGGGATATCACCACCAACAAAATAGAGATACACTTAAGAATCGTTTTACTACAGGAGCTAAAAAACCCACCGGATGTGACATTACTCATTAGAACCCCGGCCATAAATCAACCAAACCACAACTTCAGTAAGTATTCAGGATTTACTCTCTCACCTTGTTTTATCAGCTCAAAGTGAAGATGAGGGCCTGTTACTTTTCCAGTAATACCAACTGTTCCAATCTTCTGCCCCATTTTTATACTTTGTCCTACCTTTACTTCCCTAGTATCTAAATGTGAGTAAAGTGTTTGGATGTTTTGCCCATGATCAATGATAATAATCTTTCCATAATTTTTGTGCCTATAGTGATCAGTTGAAACGATAACAACTCCTCCAGCAGGAGCTACTATCGCTGTACCGAGCGGCGCGGCAAAATCAGTGCCTCGATGTGAATTATTTCTAACTTTATTTAAATCGCCAAATAGGCTACTGATACGAGCATTTTGAATTGGCACTATCCAATTCTCTACTTCAGGATTAACTATCGACAAGCTTGGTTTTGCCATAGCCCCCACAACTGTAAAAAACACTGTAAAGAATATAAGTGATACCCTTAAAACTCCCATTTTAAACTTGTTAGATGAAGCACTCTCTTGAGCAGCATCTCTAATATTTAACATTCTCTTTTTAATCAAGGATAACTGGCTGGTCTTATCAAACATTGAGAAAGCCACAACACCATTGCGATTATCTGGCCCCGAACACTCCTGTAGTGTGCGAAGCATTGCTTGAGCGTATACTTTGCCTAAACCCATACCAGCGGTCCTCAAAACCTCTCGATCGCAACTTAGCTCAATAGCCCACGACAATTGTTCTTTAAACCACTTCAAAAATGGAATAAACCATAAAAAACAGCCCAATATATGAGCAGCCATAATCAACATCGGGTCATGTCTTCTTATATGTGTTAGCTCATGCTCCATTACTAGCTGCTTTTGTCCTGCATCCATCGATAATAAGTAACTAGGCAAAACGAGATTCAACTTGAAAAGACCGAAAACAAATGGAGAGCACTTAGCCTCTGTAACAATCACTCGTACATTGTTCTTAGACAAGTATTCATATTGCGCGCTAGTTAATAGGCTACCAATGACTTTTTTCTTAATCACTGTTTTAGCCGTTATCTCTAAGCCTCTAAGCAGCCGATAATGCCTTCGAAACATCAATGATAGGCTCAGTAATGTTCCACTAATATAAAAAATCAACCAGCCGCTGGCCAAAATATCGATATCACTTAACTTTCGCGCTCCATCCTCCAATAAAGGGCTTGCTCCCAGACGATGGCCAAGATTTACATCGAGTGGAGCGACTTCATAACTGACTTCCGGTACCAACCCTGTTGGTGAGATATCCAACAATTGCGAAAGGAAGAATGGCAAGCTAATCACGCATAAAGTACATATCCAGAAGCTACGCCAGTAGTAAACAATCTTAATCCTGGTGCTAACCAGAGAGGATATTCCCCTTACAACGATATATATGAGGCATGCCCAAAGAAAAGAAAATATAGATACAACCAGAAGATTGAAGGCAAAGGGTGACAAAGAGGATATTAATTCCAACATATTACTTCACGCCTCTTGCCTTCAATCTGCATCTGGCCAGCTATTCAACATTTCTTGCAGTTCTTCCAGTTCCTTTTCATCCACTAGCTTACTGTTAGCAAACATGGCTATAGGAAGAGGGCCATCCAGCTCAAGAACCCGCGTTGCAAAGTCAGTAGCATAGTGAGCTAGTGTTTCAACCTTATCGAGAGCCGCCTTATAGACCTGAATACCATGCACCTCAGACTGAATCACAAGTGATTTATCACGCATTCTGTCCAGCGTTTTTCGGGTGGATGAATAGGACCATTGGAGTTCAGATTTCACCTTTTCATGTATTTCTCTTGCACTAAGGGGACTTTGCTTCCAGAGCGCTTTCAGCAGAGCCAACTCAGTGGGGGAAGGTTTAATTTCTTTCATTTATTTTATTCTCGCGACACTTGGTGTATTTTCGCTACACAGAAGGTAAGTATGCGACAAGTGTCGCACTGCGTCAAATCTCAAGTTATGACAAATGTCTGCCTGCCTTTGATTAACTTTTAACCAAAGGCAGGCAATAGTGAGGACTCTTAATAAAAGTTACTACGCATAAAATATTTAGAGGCGCTGACCCAGCGACTAAAAGGAGTAGTGCAAAAGAGAAGTAACAGGCTAAAAAGAGCAGCTATGCATAAGCATTCATAAAGGCGATACAAAACAATCTGATTAACTCCGCTTCACGGTTTTTAGAACTAACCCCAATGGAGAGGAATCGGGATACCTACCGCCCCTAGGGTAACCATGGTTTAAACCTGCCGTTAGAATTTTATTTTTGCATATCGGAATTCATCTGTGTACTTCCCATATTTAAAGATAGCCTTTTTAAAAACGCCTTCTAATTCCTAACCAGATTTTTCCAAAACTCTTATCGACGCTCTATTTTCAGGTGCTACTGAAGCAAACAGCCCAACGATGGGTCCCTTTGAAAAGATATAATTAATAAATTTATCAAGGGCTGTAGATCCAATTCCCTTTCCCCAGAAATCACGAGCAATCCAGCACCCCATTTATGCAGAGTGAACATGCTCATCAGCTTGACTATTAGCAATAATTACCCCGCAAAAAATTCCTTCAAACTCAATAACTTTTACAACCCCAATTTCTTTACTTCCGGTACGTACCCACCATTCAGTATCTTTAAGTATATAGGGTTGAGGTATTTTGGATGATAGATATTTAACCGTTATTGACATTCAAGTATTGGACTAGCATTGCTTCGTCCGCTTCGCTCAAACCTCTAAGCTTAATCATCTATCACGCGCCAGCGTGTTTAATTGCTCCAGACTGTTCCCGCCGAGCCCTACGTTTATCAAGAGTCATCATCAGAGCGCACCTGATCCAATTGCCCAAGTGCAAATTTGCCCCTCTCAGATACGGAATCTAACTTATCACTAGCAAAATGCTCAGCTAATCTCCGTCCCACTTGTCCTAACTTATCAAAGCCCCTGATAGGAATTCAGCTGAAACACGCCTTACAAAGGAAGAGGGATCTAATGCAGTTTTTTTAACAAGGAAAGCACTGCTATAGCTCTATTTAACTTCCTCTCTGCAACAACAGCTTGCACTCCACCTTCCCAGTAACGAATATCCGTCTATACCCACTACTTTGGAAGTAAAAGGCCTATAGCTTGTTTAGTGAGTGCTTGAGTTTGCATCTTACTTGAATCCACAAACCCAAATTATACCCCAAAAACATATTTACCTTTCTCCACCTCAACATTTGGTGGCCTGCCATGAACCAGGAAGTACTTATAACCACCTTGCAAATTTCTCCAAAATTCATACCACCTATGATCCCGATACTTATCTAAATTTTCATCTGTCAATTTGAACGGAAAAGCATGCACCCTGAAGAACGGCTGCCCCCCTTTGAGAGCTTCTGTTGCCAATGTATATATTTCATTAATATTAGTATCTGTCATGGCATAACAACCAATAGAAACGCAATCACCATGAACCATTAAAGCGCTGCCTGTCCTACCCTGCAAACGGTCATATTTATTCGGGTAGCCCAGGTTGAATGACAGGTGAAATTGACTCCAAGGATTTAAGCGACCTGCGTTAACAAAGTAAAACCCTTCAGGGCTTTGTAGATCCCCCTCCTGTTCTTTTGGCCCCAAATCTCCGGAGTAGGCACATATCTCATACTCTTTGAATAGCTTGAACTTTCCATCATTAGACTCCATCCAAAGCTCCAAAGTGCTTGACCCTTTGAAAATCCTGATGAAAATCGGGGCGCCATACTCCAAGTTTTGTGCAGTCAGCTCACTCATGAGCCTACTCTTTACACTCTTAGTAGCAGCTTCAGATCGCTCACTCGAGGGAAGCGTGGAAGCCCCTACTTCTCCAACTAAGAAGCTAAAAACCAAAAATAAAGTTAAGTTATTCATTTTCCTAAACAAGTAAAAACAAGAATCTGTGGCTTTGAAAAAATCGCATCAAGAATTTTCAGTTATCCAATTGTTACTATTTTGATAGGCATTACCAGGTCAAAGAACTAATCACTGTACATATTTTCTAGTGAAGGCCAATTTCGGGCAATCACTTTATTCAATTTCACTGGCACGGCATTTACTGATAGATAAATAGTCAATCTGTTAACATTCTGAATGCCTACCGTTTACTTCAACTTTATCTGACAATTCAAAGGGCGCCTCAATTTATTCTTTGAGTTCATGACACTTATTGCACGCAAAGCCCTATAAAAAAGCCAAATGATCTCTCACGCGGCTATCTGCAGATATAAAGCGCCTGGAAACCACTAACTATACTTAAGCATATAGTCACTATGCCACTACAACTGTTCCCTTGTGAGACGAATCTGCTTTTTCTTCCTCTTCTTGTGGCTCAGTAAACCCAAAGTCTTCCAATATCCCATACAGTGCTGGAAGCACCAGCAATATTAAAATGGTTGAGCTGCTGATACCAAATACAATACTGGTTACCAGAGGCACTAACACCTGGGCCTGTAAACTCGTTTCAAACAGCAGGGGTAAAAGGCCAGCAATAGTTGTAAGCGAGGTTAGGAAGATTGCCCGGAAGCGGTCGCGACTGGCCTGGCTTGCAGCACTATGCACGGCCATACCCTCACGTACTCGCCGTTTTACAAATTCCACCAACAAGATGGAATCATTCACCACTATGCCAGCAAGGGAAACAAATCCCATCATGCTGGGCATAGACATATTCTGCCCCATTAGCAGGTGCCCCCAGATTACGCCGATCAGCGCCAAAGGAATCGCAACCAATACGATAAAGGGCTCCACATAGCTGCGGAATTGCAAAGACAAAATCAGGTATATGCCAATAGCACCTATCAGGAGTGCGCGCCCTATGGATTTACCGGTTACTTCACTGTTCTTCAACTCCCCCTGTATATCCACACGCAGACCGGGGAACTCTTGCGTGAGCTCTTCCAGAAATTTTTGCTTGGTATCCCCAAGTACCTGCCCTGCGTTAGCCTTCTCGGTGAAAACATCGGCGTACACGCTCACAACACGTTCACCATCTACGCGCTGAATGCGCGCATAATCCCGATTCATTTCAATATCTGCAACGGCTATCAAAGGGACCCGCTGCTTGGTAACCGGGTGAATAATTACCAGTTCATCGAAGCGACTAAGAGCTCCACGGGAATCCACATCCATACGCACTTGAATCTCATAGGTTTCCCCAAGGTATTGAACTTCATCGATCTCCATACCCTGGTAAGCAGCACGTAGCTGGTTCGCAACATTGCTGGCATCTAACCCGGAAGCGTATGCACCTTCACGCATTTTTACAGTTAATTGCGGCTTCCCTGGGCGCAAGTCATCCACTACATTCACCACACCGTCGTATCCGCTCAGCCAGTTTTGCAGACGGATAGAGGCTGCTTTCAGTTGATCCAGTTCCAGCCCGGCAAGGCGCAAGTGGATGGCACGACCTGCGGGACCGAGAGCGGGCTCTTTGTAAAGTATGGCGATGGCTCCCGGTGTTTCACCAGCAGCCTCTCGCCAGGCGCGGCGCAATTCATCCATACTGGTATTGCGCCCCTCTGCTGCAAGTAGGTCCACATTAATAGTGGCCACATGAGGCCCAGTTTCAAAAGCATCGCCATTTACGCCGAAGGTTACGCTGGTATGATTTACAAGGGGTGCGCTTTCATTTCCAGAAAGTTCATTGGCAACCCGGTCTAAAGCATCTAACTGCCTTTCAACCAGGCTTTCCATATCTACCAGAGAAGTCCCCTGGGGCATCAGAATACGGGCCTGTAAAAGATCCCCCTCAAGAGTTGGAAACCCCTGAAACTTTACAACCCCGGCAGGCAGCAAGCTTACCGTTAAAAAGAACAGGCCCAGCACACCACCAACAAAGGCGTAGCGATATTTAACAGCCCAGTCTGCCGCGCGGCCCATGCTCTCACGCCAGCCTTCAAAGCGCTGAGCGAAAGCCTGTTTCCAGGCTGGCGTACGGCTTTCTTGGTCGAGTGCATGGCGCAGGTGCGCCGGTAAAATTAAGAAGGCTTCCACCAGGCTCACAAGCAGAACAGAAATCAGGACAATCGGCAGTACCTTAAGCACCTGCCCCATATCTCCCTTAATAAAAATCAGCCCACCAAATACCATCACAGTAGTAGCGAAGGAGGACAACACCCCGCGAGCTACACGCTTGGTACCATTGACAACTGCTTCGAGCGGAGAAAGACCATCGCGGTGTTCACTAGCGATGCTTTCCGAGAGCACGATGGCATCATCCATCAAAATACCGATGGCAATCAGTAAACCTACCAGGCTGATCATATTAATGGACACACCCATGGCAGTAATCAGCGCAAAAGAGCCGAGGAAAGATACCGGTAACCCCATCACCACCCAAAATACATAGCGGCCACTAAAGAAAAGATACAAGGCGAGAGCCACCAGGATCAGGCCCTGCCAGGCATTAGAGATGATCATTTGCAGGCGATCTGCGACGATGGAAGCACTATCTTGGGTGAGGGTCATCTTCATACCCTCTGGCAACTTTTCATTTTCGCGATCAACAAAAGTGCTTACGGCTTCCAGTACGCGCAGGCTGTCATCTACGCTGTTCTTTTCAACATTGAGCAATGCTGCGCGGTGGCCATCGAAAGTAATCTTGTCTTCCGCCAATTCAAAATCATCATAAATTTTCGCAATATCACCGAGACGCACTTCTGCTCTATCATCACCTTTAATAACAACCAGGTTTTCCAGCTCTTCCACAGTGCGGCGTTCTTCAGTAAAGCGCACCTGATATTCACGATCCGGTGTAGATACTTTGCCGGCTGGCATATCGACCGCTTGCTGATCGATAATATTGGCCAGTTCCATCACACTGAGCCCGTACTGGCGCAGGTTGTAATCAGAGATTTCGATCTGTAGTTGGTGGTCCGAGAAACCCGAGATTCGGACGATCGGTATAGCAGGGTCACGCAGTAATTCACGGCGGTAGTGCTCTGCCATCTGGTTCAGTTGCGGCAATGGCAAGTCAGCACTAATAGCAATACTGACAACCCCTTGAGTACGCCCCAGCTCTTCAATTACCGGGCGCTCGCTCTCTGCTGGCAGGGAGTCGATGCCGTCTACCGCAGATTCAACATCCGCAAGAAACTGGTTCATATCACCAGTTTCTTGCATTTTTAGGGTCATCAGGCCTAGGTTGTCTTTCGCTTCACACAAACGCTCATCAACAAAGCTAATCCCATCGGTGGCCTCTTCCAATGGAAGACAAATACTATCTTCCACCCCAGCAGCTGCAGCACCGGCATAAGGAACAGAAACCTGCACCTCAAACTTATCGATTTCCGGCATGGTTTCGCGTTTCATACTGGGCAGGACAAACAGGCCACTCAACATCAGCGCTACCATCAGCAAGTTGGCCGCAGTAGGGTGGCCGGCAAAAAAACGAATCACTGCTGCGTACCTCTTGGACTCAGCGCCACTGGCTGCTGACCGCCGGCTACAGAAACCGCCATGCCATTAATCGCCGGAATTACATCGGTGACAATTACCTGCTCACCGGGGTTCAAACCGGCACGAATCACTGAGGTATCTCCCTGATGATAATCCACCTGCACAGGACGAGCGCGCAATTGGCCATTTTCAACCAGGTACACCCTACCCTCGTGCAATGCCCGACGAGGAATAGCCAGTGCCGACGCAGCAGGAGCAAGCAACTCTACGCGGGCATACATACCGCGAAATAGCGGTGGTTTTTCACCCGCAAGGGCTTCGCCATAGGGATCGTCAACTGCAACAACAACGGAAAGGGTGCGACTGGTACTGTCAAGAGTTCCGCCCAATCGAACAACCCTGCCCTGCCACTCGTTTTCCCCTGGGCCACCGACCAGGGTGATGCGGGCCTCTAAGCCCAGCAGCATTTTGGGCAGATCATCCGGCGTCGGAGCACTGCCTTCTCCCGGCCTGAGGTTTCGCAACAGTGGGGCCACATGAACCATAGGAAGCTCTGCGGCAATCTCCACCTGCGCGAGGCCACTGGCGTCAAACAAGCGCGCGTTACCGGCTACATACTGATTTTCCTCCACATGGACGTCTCCAATACGTGCATCGAAAGGCAGGGTCACTTGGGTTCGTCCCAGGTTGTACTTACTATCACGCACCTGGGCCTCAGAGCGTGCTATTTGGGCTTCGATTACTTTGCGGCGCGTGGGAAAGAGTGACAGCTGACTGGTCTGGTTCTGCACTTCCTGGCGTAGGCGCAGCATGTTTTGCTCTTCAAGATCTACTGTGGAGCGGGAGACAGTGCCGTTGGCTACCAGCTTCTGCTTGCGCGCCAGTTCTTTTTCACCCAGCTTTAGCGCACGCTCGGCAATTTCCAGAGAGCGCTGACTATTGGCTTCTTCTACATCTAACTCCTGTAAATTAGCCCGGTTAGCCGCCAGATCACTCTCAGCCTGGGCCAGGGCCAACTGATAACTGGTGTCATCAATCTTCAGAACCAGAGTACCCGCAGGAATAATATTTCCGCGCTCCAATTCTGGGGCTATGTAAACTACCCGACCGCTAATTTCAGCATTCGCCTCCAGAAATGTACTGGGCTTTACCTCGCCGTAAGCGACAGCCTTAGCTCGCAACTGCTGTTCCTGCACCTCCACCACCTTAACCGGCGTTATCAGTGCTTCTATCCCATCGTGTTTCGGTGGGCGCTTGCTCATCACCACCGCCGCAGCCAAAAACATACCAATGGTAATCAGCGCAGGTAGTGCCAGGCGACGGCTCATCTGTTTTTCCAGTTGGGCTTTAATTCTCACCGCCTGTCTCCTGCTGTTCAGCTATAGAAGTATTTGCTACTCCGTGGAGCAGCAACTGTACTGTGTGATCAACCCACTTCTCGCTGTTATCCCCATCTACCATAAAGGCGAACACTTTCTTCAGGGGGTCTCCCGCTATAAACGGGAATGCAATCAGGCTGATAAAAGAAATGGGCATCAAGTTGATATCGAGATCTTGACGCAGACAACCGGCTGTCTTGAGAACACCCAGTAATTCACGAAGCTTGGGCCCCAGCTGGGATGCCAGCCTATCTGCAAACAAGTCACGCATACGGCCCGGTTTAGACGCCACTTCGTCAACAATAAGCCTGGGAATCCAGGGCTCACGAGTGTAAAGGCGAATCATTCTGGCCATCGCCTCCTTCAGCATATCTAAGGAAGGTTCTTTTCCATCCAGCCCCACATTAAGGAATGCAGGGCCGTACTGCAGGAATTGGCTTCGCATTACCTCAATAATCAACCCTTCCTTGCCGCCAAAGTGGTAGCTGATCATTGCGGAATTCACCCCTGCCCCTTTGGCAATCTCGCGGATAGAAATATCGCGAAAGGCCTTCTCACGCAGGAGCACATAGGCAGACTGTATCAAGGCCTCGCGCACCTGCATTTCACGTTCCGGATCCCTGGGCCGTCCGCGGCCACGGCTGGATATGGATTCACTCACCTTAAATAACAGACCTCAAATAAGAACAAGCTAAAAAATCGACCTAATAGTCATATTTTTGGGCTGCACAAGGCAATTAACCCTTTGGGTGGCACACTAGGCTTGCTTCCCTTTTTTGGTCAGTCGCCCTTTTGCAGGCTTGAGAGCGTTGGCCACGATATCTCGCGGCACTATGAAGATCTAAGCGATTTTGTAAGAAAAGAAAAAAGGCCCGCAAGGGGCCTTTTAAGAGGGGAGAGGCTTAATAAAGGCAACAAGGTCCTATCCCCTGCTGAGCACAAGCCATATATCAGAGAGATTTAAATCTCGCCGTGAAATGTCGTAAAACCGGCGGCTCATACTCAAAGGTCAAACCCTTCAATTCATGGGCTCGATTTTGCAGCTCAATAATGGCATCAGCGATATAATCCATATGATCATTGGTATACACACGGCGCGGAATGGTTAAGCGCATTAACTCCAAATCCGCCTTCTTCTGCTCACCTGTTTCCGGATCACGCCCCAACAGTAAAGAACCAATCTCCACCGCGCGAATACCCGCCTCCAAGTACAGTGCATTAGTTAAAACCTGGGCAGGAAATTGCTCCGGCGGAATATGTGGCAGAATTTTGGCAGCATCTACAAACACTGCATGGCCACCTGTCGGGTACTGGATAGGCACTCCACCCTCTCGCAAACGCTCACCGAGATACGCCACCTGGCTAATACGGTAGTGTAGGAAGCTCTCATCAGCTGCCTCATAAAGACCTCGGGCCAAAGCCTCCATATCCCGCCCAGCCATACCACCATAGGTAACAAAGCCTTCCATAGGTACACAGCGTGTGCGTACGGCCTGGAACAGCTCTTCATGATCGCGAATACAGCACAGACCTCCGATATTAACCATTGGATCTTTTTTAGCAGACATAGTCAGCATATCGCCGTACTGATACATCTCGCGAATAATTTCCAGGATCGACTTATTCTGGTAGCCCTCTTCCCGCTGCTTGATAAAGTAGGCATTCTCACAATAACGAGCGGAGTCAATCACCACAGGGATATCATATTTTGTGGCTATCTCATAGACTGCGCGCATATTCGCCATGGAAACCGGCTGCCCACCAGAACTGTTACAAGTTACCGTAGTGATAATTGCACAAATATTGTTCGGCCCATGCTCTTCAATCGTTTCAACCAACTTTTCCAGGTTGAAATTTCCTTTCCAGTCATAGGCAGTAGTGGTATCAAAGGCCCGCTCATCCACCACATTGATCGCTTTACCACCATTCAGCTCAATGTGACCAGCAGTTGTGTCAAAGTGATAGTTGGAAATAAAAACCGGCGTAGTGCCGCCACGCACTTGGCGCATACGCTCGATCAACGCAGGGAACAGGATTTGCTCAGCACCACGCCCCTGATGTGCGGGAACGGTTAATTTATAACCAAAAAAATGTTCAACCGCTTTACACAGATTGTAATAGTTGCGGCTACCTGCATAAGATTCGTCACCCAACATCAAGCCTGCCCACTGGTTATCGCTCATGGCGCCTGTACCGGAGTCAGTCAGCAGATCGATGTACACATCATCACTACGTAATAAGAAGGGGTTCAAACCAGCTTCCGCCAAAGCCTCTTCCCGGTCGGCCAAGGTTGTCATTTTGATCGGCTCAACCATCTTGATACGGAATGGTTCAGGAATACGCTTCATCGTTATTTTCCTTATAAGTCCTGACAGCGGGAACTAAATCTTGGACCTTAGTCACACCGCACACTGTTTTAACGCGGGTATAGTACAGAGGAAGGGGGAAATAGGCGAATGAGGAGCTCGCCATCACGGAAAACTATTCTTGTAGCCGGCTATCAGGCATAAATTATGTTCATTTTATATACCCGATACCGCCAGCTCTTTTCTGAATTAGCTCAAAGCAAATTCAATTTCCACGAGAACAGCTGCTAGCTCTAAAGCGCCTCCCCTTCTGCCCCACGGTTTGAGTTAGCCCCCAATTCCAGTAAACCCAAAACTCCAGTATAATTCAGCTTGGCAATAACCTACATTATTAAAAGAGTCATACTTTCTGCTTCCAAGCTATATAAATCTACACTTTGTCTAACAAACAAACCTCTTTATTTCTGTAAAGTTATCAGAAAAAAATATAGCTAACGAGCGCTGTATTTTTTATCGAAAAAAAATATTCAACGTTCATAATTCAAGCTCATATTGAGTAAAATCCTTATCATTTAGGCCATTACAGTCAAAGAAAATAACCGCAAAATAAAAACCGGATTATCTAAAACTTTAAAATGGAGCGCCCGACTAGAGCATACCCATTAATCGACATGGGATATCATCCTGCCAGTTATCTTGCTGCTAAAAAATGATAAATTCTAAGGATAGAATAAGACTGAAGCGCAATAGCATTAAATATAATCGGAAAAAATCTTCTGTAAAAGCCACCAAGATAACTAAAAAAGGAAATTATCGACTAGTTGAGAAAACAGCCTTCATCCCGCTCCTATCAACTACCTATTTACCCTCGATCTATATTCTTGCATTCACCTCAATCTTAATTCCCACCGGATCAAAAAACACCAGCTGCCGCATATCTCGCCCCGGGATATCCATTTGCTTACTATCGACTCCCAAAGAGTCCAACTTGGCCTTAATAGGTTGAAGATCATCCGTATGGAAAGCTACATGATCAAGATGCGGCTTAGCCGGTTGTTCACTAGCAACCTCTCCCTCAATCAAATGGAGAATAGGTTTCCCATTCCCATATAACCAAAACCCCTTACGATTGAAGTTTGGGCGCTCACCCTCGATCAGACCGAGAACCTCGGTATAGAAATCCCGCACGCGGATCAATTGCTCCATAGGTGCGGTAATGTTGAAGTGATCCAATTGCATAACGCTTCCCTGTATTAACCAGCTGACTGAAAAGCGGCGCAAAAATGCACCGCTTTGCTATGCGAGCCCCAATTCCGAAGGGTGTACTACCGGCCAATTAGGAGGCTCTACACAATCCCTTTTTGGCGCAGAGCACCAATCTGGTCTTCGTCTTTACCTAAGAAGTCCCTCAGAACTCCTTCAGTATGCTCACCCAATACGGGGGGGGCTTGCCGATAGTCGAGGGCAGTCTCAGAAAAGATAACCGGGTTACGCACGGTTTTTACCTTACCGGCTTCCGGGTGATCCTGCTCAATCACCATGCCACGGGCTTGAACCTGAGGGTCGGTAAAGACCTCTTCCAATGTATTAATCGGTCCACAAGGTACATGATCATCGCTGAGTTTTTTGAGCCACCAGGCAGAGCTTTGCTGGCGAGTCGCCTCCTCTATTTGCGGTATCAGTTCCTCACGGGCAATCACTCGCGCAGAGTTGGTGGCATAGGCAGGATTATCTGCTAGCTGCTCAATGCCAGCGATCGCACAGAAGCGTTTGAACTGATCGTCGTTGCCTACCGCCAACATAAAATAGCCGTCTTTTGAGGGTACTGCTTGGTAAGGCACGATATTGGGGTGGCCAGTGCCCTGCCGCTCCGGGCTTTTACCAGAGGTGAGATAGTTTTGCGCTTGGTTGGCAAGCCAGGCCACTTGGGTATCCAATAAGGCCAAATCGATATGCTGTCCCACTCCGGTCTGTTGGCGATGCACCACCGCCGCTAGCACGGAGGACACGGCATACATACCAGTCATCAGGTCGGCAACCGCCACCCCCACTTTTTGCGGACCGGCACCGGGCTGGCCTTCCGGCACTCCGGTAATGCTCATCAGGCCACCCATACCCTGGATCATGGCATCATAACCAGCACGATTCTTGTAGGGGCCAGTCTGGCCGAAGCCGGTGATGGAGCAATAAATGACACCAGGGTTAATTACCTTGATGGATTCATAATCCAGACCGTACTTTTTAAGTCCGCCAACTTTGTAGTTTTCCAGCAGGATATCGCAACGTGCTGCCATTTGCTTAATCAGCTCCTGGCCCTCTTCCGTGGTGATATCCACTGTGACGGATTTTTTGCCACGATTGGCGCTCAGGTAGTAAGCCGCATCGGCAGTATCATTACCCTGCCCATCTTTCAGGTAGGGAGGGCCCCAGTGACGGGTATCATCCCCTCGTTCAGGGCGCTCCACCTTGATCACTTCTGCGCCAAAATCGGCGAAAACCTGCCCCGCCCAGGGCCCAGCAAGAATCCGACTGAGATCAAGTACCTTTAAATGCGCGAGCGGACCTGCCATAACTTCCTCGTTTCGCTAATACAGGGAATAAACCGGAAAAATTTTTGCGGCAGCCTAACAGATATTTAACGCTCACGCCCAACTTGGAAGCTGGCAAAATTCGCCGTACACTGAGGTGCGCAATAAAAATAAGGAGGCGCAGCATGGCCGCTATAGAAGCCCAAAAATTTGAATCTTTTCGCGACTTTTATCCTTTCTACTTACAAGAACATAGCAATCTCACTTGCAGAAGGCTTCACTTCCTGGGCACCACCCTGGTTTTTGCAACCGTGATTGCAGCGATCATTTCCGCTAACCCTATGTGGTTCGCGGCTACCCCCATTGCAGGTTATGGATTTGCCTGGATCGGACATTTCTTTTTTGAGCACAACCGTCCGGCCACTTTTAAGTATCCCTTTTACAGCTTTTTGGGAGACTTTGTGATGTTTAAGGACATGCTCCTGGGCCGTATTGAGCGCTGACCTACGCTTATTTTTTGTCCGCCGACAAGCCATATTTACGCAGCTTGTTGGCTACAGCGGTGTGGGAGATTCCCAGTTCTTTGGCAAGCCCTCGTGTTGAAGGACGCCCGGCAATCAGCTCTCTGAGCAATGCTCGCTCCATGTGCTCCATCATTTCCTTATAGCTGAGTCCTCGCCCCCAGTCTTTCCAAGGCAACTGGGCTTGCACGGTCAAGTCTGGCAAATGCTGCAAGGCGATGCTGTCCATACCGTGCCTCCGGCAATTCCCAGCAGCAGCCACAAAGTAATCACGTAATCCGTTGAAGTTATCCGGCCAGTCGTGGCGGCAAATCAAGTTCTCGACTTCTTGATCCAAAGCCAAGTCCGCCTCGTCCGGGCACTCCTGTCGCAGCAGTGTCTTGGCAAAACGTGAGATGGCGGGGCGCATATTACGTAGTGGCGGCAAAGTTATAGAAAGCGAAGAGAATAGTTGAGCCAGGGCAGGATGCAGGGTTTTAGGGGTACAACAGGTGGCCACCAACCGAATGGAAGGAGGCAGAGAGCGCAAACGGCGCAAGAGTAAAACTTGTGCCTCACTGCTCAAACGATGAAGATCCTCAAGGATCAGAGTTCCACTGGAACGTAAGTGCAACGGGACTTCCATCCGGCCTTCTTGGGGGACAACCCGGTAGCAATCTGCTCGGGCAGCAGCTGGGGAGAGGTAATGTACCGCACCCGCAAAAGTGCTCTTGCCAGTACCCCGCTCGCCGGTGATCAATAACGGGGAGGCCAGCTCAGCAATATCTTGCAACTGCAGGCAACTGTCTCTGCGCAGGTCGAAATCCCATAAGGCCACAGGCCTGGGCAGCTCAGCATTAAACACACTCCTATCCCAGGATTGCATGCGCAATACTGCCCCCGCGAGGGAATCTACATCACTGGGACTATCCAACGCTAAAGGCGACCAGTCCACTCGAAAATTTTGCCCACGCACCACTACTGGCAGACCAAAGCGGGGAACGGCAAAATCCCTCAACAGCTCTGCCACCTGCATTAATGGAAGAAAGCGCTGTAACTGCAAACCAGGCACCTTATCCAGGCTTACGCCGAAAGCTCGTGCCGCTGCCAGATTTGCAGCCACCACCCTGCCCTCACGGTCCACACTCAAAACCGGGTCGGTCACATGTTGAAGCAGTGTATCAAGCTCAAAATAACGCCTTTCTAATGGCAGCAGTGAGATGCGGCGAACTCTCTGCACCCCTGGAACCCTGTAGAGGGACTTCTCTATGGTCTGGTACTGAGTGCCAAGCATCCCCGGCGCGAGCAGATATACCTTGTCGCCACTATCACCACCGAGCTCCCCAGAGGTAACGTTTATACGATATTCGCCGAATATTTGCATAATTTCATGCAAAATGCCGACTCGATTAGCACAAGTTATTTCAATCCTCACCGGTCCACCTGTAAAGATAACTTTACAAGAAGTGTAAATTGACTGCCACAAGCGGCGCAATACAGCCCTCTCCACTCTCCCCTCCAGGCATCTGCCTGACTAAAAATAGAGGAGAGACATAACAACAAGGTTCAGCGGCAGGGCCAGGCTTACCCGGTACTTATTGGGAACTGGTGGACCGCAGGAGACGAGCGCATGAAAAAAGAAGCAGCCAAGAAGGGCACCAAGTACGTAGCACGCGAACCCAATGAGCAGGGTTTTATCGAATATACGGATCTGGAACACCAGACCTGGCAGCGCCTGATAGAGCGCCAGTTGGAAGTACTGCCCGGTCGCGCCTGCGATGAATATATGCACGGCCTGGATCTCCTGGACCTTCCCCGCGATCGCATCCCCCAACTGGAGGAAGTTTCCAGCGTTTTACGCCGTGAAACTGGCTGGGAAGTGGCTCGGGTTCCCGCTCTGATCGGTTTTGAAACATTCTTCGGTCTGCTCGCCGACCGCAAATTCCCGGTAGCTACCTTTATTCGCACTCCGGAGGAGTTTGACTACCTGCAGGAGCCGGATATCTTCCATGAGATTTTCGGCCACTGCGCCATGCTCACCAATCCCGCATTCGCCAATTTCACTGAGAAATACGGGCAGCTTGGGCTACAAGCCACTCCCAAAGAGCGCGCGTACTTAGCCCGTCTCTATTGGTTCACCGTAGAATTTGGACTACTCAATACCAAAGATGGCCTGCGGATTTACGGTGGCGGCATCCTGTCCTCCCCAAAAGAAACACTGTACGCGTTGAGTAATCAACCAGAGCGTTACGACTTCTCTGCGATTGATGCCCTGCGTACACCTTACCGGATCGACATCGTACAGCCGATTTATTACGTACTGGATGGCTTGCAACAGTTACAGGACCTCACAGAAATTGACCTGATGTCCAAGGTACGCGAAGCCATAGAGCTTGGCCTGTTCGAACCACGCTTCCCGCCAAAAGACGCCGCCTAAGCACTACTTTACCGGGCTGTAAACTGCAGCCCGGTAAAGCCCTCCCCGCCCCGTTATTTCCTGCATATGGAAAATTTACTCAAACCACTCTCATAAACATTGCACTTGGGGAAAATTCCACTACCGGCACAATCGGCCTGAGCCTATCGTTACAGCAGGTTGTGTAGTGGGAGGCCAACTACCTTTCAGCTCTGCCTACACCCGGAACGCCAAACTAACATTCGGGGCGGCATGCCAGCGGACGGCTTTAAAAATGCGTGCAAGGACACAGAACCCCGTAGTTTTGGGAGCGCTGTAGCACTATGTCCTCACTTGACGCGATTGATAGACAACTTCTTGCTATCCTCCAATCCGACGTCAGCCTTTCAATTGAGGAGCTGGCGGAGCGTGTTGGTCTAACCAAAACCCCCTGCTGGCGCCGGGTGCAAAAGCTGGAGAAAAGCGGCATTATCCGCCGCAAAGTTGCATTGTTAAATGCGGAGATCCTGGGCCTACCTGTCTCGGTATTCGCCCAGGTAAAGACTGACCAGCACACACCGGAGTGGGCGGATGCTTTTGCCGAGCATGTGGCCCAACTGCCAGAGGTGGTAGACTGCTACCGAATGGCCGGTGATTACGATTACCTGCTCAGGGTAGTCGTCAGTGATATCGCCGCTTACGACCGCTTCTATAAGGAGCTGATCAGGCGTGTAGGTATCAGTGATATTATTTCGAACTTTGCCCTGGAGCAGATTAAGAGCACTACTGAACTGCCGATCCCTGCAGAAAACAAGGATTAATACACGGGAGATAATCGGCGAACACTACCGGCTGTCCACACAACTATGGATAATGATGGAATCTCGCTCACTCGCAAGGATGACATGTGGCGGACAGCTCTCTCTTCCAGTCTTTCTTTCTAATTTTTAGTGGCGCGGCGATATTCGCCACCCTGGCTCTCTTCGGCCGCCAGCCGCTATTGGTCGCCTATATCGCCCTGGGTGTATTGCTCGGGCCCTCCGGGCTTGCAGTGATTGATAACCTGCGTCTGCTTTCTGATATGTCCAGCGTGGGCATTATATTTTTGCTGTTCCTGCTTGGATTAGACATGCAGCCGCAGGCCCTGATCTCAGTACTGCGCAAAGCTACCTTCGTTGGAATTGTGAGTTGCGCAATCTTTCTCGGACTGGGCTTTTGTATCGGTGAGCTATTTGGTTTTACCACCACAGAGAGCTGGGTAATCGGCATGGCCCTGATGTTTTCCAGCACCATTATCGGTATCAAGCTACTGCCCACAACAGTACTGCACCATAAACACTTGGGTGAGTTGATGGTGGGGCTGCTACTTTTCCAGGATTTTGTCGCCATCGTCTGCTTAATGATCCTGCTCAGCGACAGCACCGGGGATATGCATCTGGGACAAATTGCACTCTCTTTTGGCTCACTGCCTCTGATGGTGCTATTCGCCTGGGTAGTTGTGAAATATCTTTTACTACCGCTGTTCAGCCGTTTCGATCGATTCCACGAGTATATTTTCCTGATGGCCCTGGGCTGGTGCATGGGGATGGCTGAGCTGGGGGAGTCACTAGGGTTATCGCGAGAAATTGGTGCCTTTATTGCCGGTATTACTCTTGCTGCCAGCCGGATTTCCCAATATATCGCCCTAAACCTGAAACCATTACGGGACTTCTTTCTAATCCTATTCTTCTTCAGCCTTGGGGCTCAATTCAAACTGGCCATGCTGCCGGAAATCCTGGTGCCGGCAATAGTCACTGCTACGGTAGTTTTATTGGCAAAACCGGTGATTTTCCGCTATTTGCTAGGCAACCAGAGCGAGCTTAAAGTTCTGGCCTGGGATATTGGCTTCCGCCTGGGGCAAATCAGCGAGTTTTCCCTACTCATCGCCTTACTTGCCTATAGCCAGAACCTAATCGGCAGCGCTGCCTCTCACTTAATTCAAGCTACGGCAATTATTACCTTCCTGGTTTCCTCTTATATCGTGGTGATGAATTTTCCCAATCCCATCGCAATCAAAGACGAGCTGCGCAGGGATTAACCTTGCGCAGCTGGCTTGTATTTAATTTCCGGCTCGAGCGGTGCCAGTAAATGACTCAAGGGCGTTTTTCAGGGCGCTAAATAGACGGGGGATGTCTTTCCCAAACATCAGGTACAAGCAGGGCACCAATAAAAGTGAAATGGCCGTAGCTGCAAGGATTCCATAGCCCAGGGAAATGGCCATTGGAATCATAAATTTCGCCTGTACCGAGGTTTCAAAAATCATCGGCATTAAGCCACAGAAAGTGGTTACCGTGGTTAAAACAATCGGTCGGAAACGGCGCGCTGCCGCACGCTTGATTGCAGTCTCAGCATCAACGCCTTCCTCTCGCAGGCGATTACTGTACTCGATCATTACCAGGGTATCGTTAATCACAACACCAGCAAGAGCGACCATCCCCAACAAGCTCACCATGCTCATGCCATACCCCATGACCAAGTGCCCCAGAATCGCACCAATAACTCCAAAGGGAATCGCCACCATCACAATTAATGGCTGCATATAGCTTTTCAAGGGAATTGCCAGCAACAGATAAAGCACAGCCATAGCCAGCAGGAATGTCAGGCCAAGGGAAGCGAGGCCTTCGCGCTCATCCGCCTGACGCCCTTCGTACGAAATAGTAAGACCGGGAAATTCTGCTTGCAGCTGCGGAATAACACTGCGATCCAGCTCATTGATGACCAGTGCCGCCTGATCACTGGGCTCTACATTGGCAGAGGCAGTCAGCACCCGGCGCCCAGCACGACGGTTAATAGTTGCATAAGCGCGCCCCTTATCGATAACCACGAGATCCGTAAGAGGCATCCATAGGCCGCTGCCCGCGCGAATCATAATGTTATTGACGTCATCCATACTGACACGCTCGCTCTCCGGCAAACGCACCATGACCTTGACCTGATCTCGGCCGCGCTGTTGCCGCAGCGCCTCATCACCATAGAGAGCCGCACGTATCTGCCGGCCAATCTCCTCAGCCGACAAGCCCAGACTCTTGGCGGTTTCAGTAAGCGTCAGGTCAAGCTGGGTTTTTCCCAGGGTAACGCCCGCATCGATATCGCTGACATTGGGAAATTTTGCCAGCTCGGCACCCAATCGCGCCGCCGCCTGATCCAGGACTGCTGTATCGATATGGCGCAGCTCAACCGTGAGAGAAGAACCTGCGCCGGGCCCTCCCCGATCGGAGGCCGTAGTCGCACTTAAAGCTCCGGCAATTACACCAACTTCTTTCCGCCAGGCACGGACAAACTCACCGGTGGAAAATTCTCGCTGATCCGATGGCACGAAGAAAAAGTCCACCTGGACTGAGTCATCTCCCATCAAACCGCGATTCCCGAGAAATACAGCGTCGCGATCGTATTGCTCCAGAACCTTGTTGCCACCGGCAATAATCTGGGATCTGGCTTTCTCCAGCTGGTGTTGCGCTGTTCCCGTGGGGAAAGTCACCGCAAAGCGACCGGAATCCCGCTCTACCCTGGGCATCAACGTAAAGCCCATACGACCACTGGCGGCATAGCCACCAACTACCAGCAACGTGGAAATGGCAATAGCGATAGTGGTGTATCGGTGTCGCACACAGGCTTCAAGCAACGGGCGGAATCGCTCCTGTACAAATCGATCCAGGCCACGAGCCAATCTCTCCTGGCGGGCTGCAAAACGTTGCGCCCGCGGACTGTTATAGCCTCGGCGCGAATGGGCCAGATGCGCGGGAAGAATAAACAGTGCTTCAACCCAGGAGATAATAAATACCGAGCCCACAACGAAGGGAATAACGCCAAAGATTTTGCCCATAAATCCGGGCAGCGCCATCAACGGGATAAAAGCGACAATATTGGTGAGGATGGCGAATGTCAGGGGAACGGCCACCTGCCTGGCACCAGCAATTGCCGCCTGTAAATTGCTATAACCCTTCTGGCGCCACTCGTGAATATTTTCGCCGGCAATAATTGCATCATCCACCACAATACCCAGGGCGATGATAAAGGCGAACATACTCACCATACTGATAGAAATATCCAACCCGGGCAGGAAAAGCAACGCGCCGAGGAAACTAATTGGAATACCCAGTGTTACCCAGAAAGCCAGGCGCAATTCCAGGAAAGCTCCAAGTACAACAAAAACCAGTAACAAACCGATAAAGCCGTTTTTTAGTAACAGCGACAAGCGCTCCTTAAAAATCTCGGAATCATCATCGCGGATAGTGAGGCTCACTCCCTGCGGCAACGACGCCCGAACCTCATCAATAACTTCCCTTGCAGCATCGCTCACACTCAGTGGAGTCTGGTCTCCCACCCGATAAATTTTGATACCAACGGCCGGCTCACCGTTAAACACCATATTGCGGGCCTCATCCTCGAGAGCATCGCTGACAGTAGCGATATCACGCAAATAAACCGCGCCACCGCCACCACCCTGGGTAACAACAATATCGCCAAATTCCCGCGCCCAATCACGCCGTTCGGTAACCCGCACCAGAATTTCACCGGCATCGGTTTTAACACTACCGGTGGGAATATCCACTGCAGCGTTTTGAACAATTGTGGCCACCTGGGCCAGGGTCAGGTCATAGCGGCGCAGGTCGTCACGGTGTATTTCCACCGCCACTTCCAAATCGCGGACGCCCTGGGCCTCCAGCTGGGTTATGCCACTGTGGGCCTCCAATTTGTCATATACCTGCATGGCAAGTGCGCGCAGGCTCCGCTCATCCAGGTTGCCATGGAGGACCAGATCCAATACATCGCGCTTGCGTTCGGCCAGGTTCACCTGGGGCCGCTCAATATCGGCGGGAAATGTCGTTACCGAATCGATCGCCTGTTGGATATTTTGATAGACAAGATTGGCGTCGGCATCACCTTCCAGCTCCAGGTTGAGTACGGCAGAGCCTTCCCGGGCACTGCCACGCATCTCCTTAATACCCACCAAGCCCTGCACTGCCTGCTCGGCCGCTACCAGCACCCCGCGTTCAACTTCCTCCGGACTGGCGCCAGGATAAGAAATGGAAACGCTGACCAAGTCCAAACTGAATTCAGGAAAAACCTCTTTCTTGACGATCACGGAAAATATCAGCCCGCCGACAAGAAACACCAGCATCAGCAAGTTTGCGGTGACATGATTTCGCGCCATCCAGGCGATGGCGCCCGTTTTGGTATCGATATCTCCGTCTTCCACTCTCAGCTCATTCATTCGCGCCTCCGCCACTAGGGCCTTTTCTAGTGGAATTTTCGGCTGAGGCCGCTGCATCTGCCGGTGGCAGACGGGACAGGTTAATCTCTCCAGCGATCCGCACGGGCATTCCCTCGGTCACTGTAATCAGGCGCGTAGTCACCAGAGTTTCACCCCCACTGAGACCTTTCTCCAGTACTGCGTAATCCCCGCTGGTATAAGCCACTTCAACCGGCAAAACCGCAGTGCGGTTATCCCGCACTACCCATACGTTATCGCCGTCCTGTAGTGCGCTTAACGGAATCCGCACACGCTCCTGCGCACTTTGGGAAACAATCTCGACCCGCGCGAGATCATTCAGTAACAACTGGGGCAGCGATGGGTCCTGAACAGATAGAGGGTCGTCTAATTCCACCAACACACTGGCAAGCCTGCCCTGCTCTTCCAACACTGGAATCACGCGAACGAATTCACCACGACGATAAATACCTGCGGGCCACTGGCTGCCATAAATACGCACTTCAATATCACTGCTATTCAGGCGATACAGCTGAGAGGCTGGCACTTCCACAGCAATCTGGAAGCGATCGGCACTGGCCAGGCTATAAAGCGTATCCCCGGGAGATACCCGATCACCCACATCCACACTGCGACTCACTACAAGTGCATCGAAAGGCGCTCGGACCTGAGTGAGACGGAGGTTGCGCTGGGCAAGTGCGACATCGGCCTCTGCAGCCTCCACGCCAGCCTCGGCAGCGGCCTGCTGGGGTTCACGTAGCACCAGTGCGCGGTCGGCATCTGAGAGAGTTGTGCCAAGCAGCTCATATTCCTCCAAAGCCACCTGCTGCTGGCCACGCTCCTGCTGGAGTTCCGCTCGGCTTTTGGCAAGGGTACTTTGAGCAGTTTTTAGCGCCAGCTGATAGGGTTCCTGCTCTATACGAAGCAACACCTTACCTTTTGGCAGAACCGCACCTGGCCCCAGGTCGTAATCAAGCCATTCAACCTGACCATCCACCTGCGGTTCCAACTCCGCCTGTTCGCGCGCCGCCACTGTTCCCAGGGCACTCAGGGTAAAAGAAAAACGCCCCTGCTCTGCCAGGGCAACATCCACCGCCGGTGCTGACACCTTGCGCTCACCACGTCCCACGGTGGGTTTCTCACGGATCAACCAGCTGGAAAGCAAAAATGCCAAAACCAGCAAAACTACAGGCATCAGCAAGCGCCAATTGAATTTATTCAGCATTAAGATTTCCCTCCAGGTACAGCTCCAGATCCACTGGCTCAGGTACGGGGAGGTCCTCCTGAGGAAGCCCCCCGGAAAGTGCGCGGTAAAGTGTCACTCGGTTTTCAATCAACTGGCGTTCAGCGGAAAGCACCTCACGCGCCAGATTTTGGTAATCGGTCGTCGCAGTTAGAACATTGAGGAAGTCCACAGTGCCATTGATATAGGCGCGACTGCGCCGCTGGGCAATCAATTCCGACAGGCGCTCACGCTCCCGCAGGTGCCCAAGCTCCTGTTCAATGGCGCGCTCGCGAATTAAGGCCTGTTCAACTTCTGATAGCGCTTCATTCACCGTACTGCGATACAGCGCCCAGCTCTCCTGCAAGACCGCACCCTGCTGATCTCGCTTGGAAGCCAGTGCCCCACCATCAAAAATGACACCCTCAATAGACGCGGCAATCGCAATCAGCCAGTTCTCGGTAATATCGCTTATCAGACTTGTGCCATTACTGGCGACAGCGGACAAACTGAGCACAGGAAGCCGATCCGCCCAGGACTGGTCCGCCAAGTGGTAATCCTGAAGCAGGTTGCGCTGGGCCTCACGCACATCCGGGCGGCGCAACAATAACTGGGAGGGAATACCGGTATCCGGCAGTCCTGGCAATACAGGCAAGCTTGCCACCTCTTGGATATAGCCTTCCAATTGGGGCTCATTGGTCCCAAGCAGAGCAGCTAACTGTACCTTGAGCGTTTCGATATCGGATTCGGTCTGCTCCAGTTCCTGCTCAGACCTCTGAACAAGCTGGCGTTGCTGCAACACATCGGCAGCATCTGTGACACCGCGACCAAATCGCAACTCCAATACCTTCAGACTCTTGCGATTGGTCTCAAGTTGCTGCTCCAGCAAATCGCGCTGCCCCCACTGCTCGCGCAGCTGTAACCAGGTAGCAGACACTTCAGAAGCCAAACTGAGAGCCGCAGTCTGAAGGTTTTGTTCCTGTGCCAGGAAGTTCGCCTCAGCAGCACTGGCACCGGAGCGTACGCGCCCCCACAAATCCACTTCATAACTGGCAGCGATACGGGTGCTCCAGCTGTTGCCCTCGTTAGACGGATCAGTAAATTCACCGGATGAATAGCGCTGCTCGGTATTTTCCACCTGGGCGGTCACGCTGGGCCAGAATCCCGAGCGCGCTCCCCGGGCCGCGGCGGCAGCTTGCTCAAGACGCCAGTAACTGGCCTGCAGGCTCGGATTGTCCTGCAGGGCCAAGTGAACCAGTTGATCTAATTGGGGGTCATTAAAACTACGCCACCAGCGCAATTCCGGAGCCACACTGCCGGAAGCACCAAAAGTTTGCGGCAGCCCTAAAATTTCCTGCGATTGAGGGGGTTCGACAGGTTGCGAAGAACAGCTGGCAAGCAAGGGAATACAAATTGCCAAAACGCGGTAAAAGCACAAGGAATATCACCGAAAAAGAGTTTTAAGCCATTAAAAGTAGAGATTTATTGCGTGCATTATCTCCCCGAAAAAATGCCCGGCAAGGCGTTTTACTCTTGTTTACAAACCGCGGGGAAAATCCTGTGAAATTTTGCCGTCCGTAAGAGTGCCCCAACGCAACTACTTAGGTATGATGCGCCACACTAAACTGAATGGTCACCGGGATTTGCCGCGGGATTCTTCGATAGTCCCCATGACAATCGGTGTTGGCCAGGCATCCATTAAGCCTGACCAGCTGGACATCCGGTGCAGATTAATAACGGAAGTAGAAGAGACAAGCCATGAGTAAACATCAGCCCCTCGCCCATTGGGACGACATTTTGCTGCTGGATCAGCAGCTGACCGACGAAGAGCGTATGGTGCGCGACGCCGCGCGCGAGTACTGTCAGGACAAGCTGATGCCCAGAGTCCTCGAGGCAAACCGCCACGAAATCTTTGACCGGGAAATCATGAGCGAAATGGGTCAACTTGGCCTGCTCGGTTCCACGATCGAGGGCTACGGCTGTGCCGGTCTCAACTACGTTTCCTACGGCCTGGTAGCGCGCGAAGTAGAGCGCGTGGACTCCGGTTACCGCTCCGCCATGAGCGTACAGTCCAGCCTGGTTATGCACCCCATCTACGCCTACGGCAGCGAAGAGCAAAAGCAAAAGTACCTGCCCAAGCTGGCCACCGGTGAATGGGTTGGCTGCTTTGGCCTGACCGAGCCAGATGCAGGCTCCGATCCCGGCGGCATGAAAACCCGCGCCAAGAAGGTTGACGGCGGCTACCGCCTGAGCGGTTCCAAGATGTGGATCACCAACAGCCCGATTGCCGATGTATTCGTAGTCTGGGCAAAAGACGATGAAGACATTATCCGCGGCTTCGTACTGGAAAAAGGTATGGAAGGCCTGTCGGCTCCTAAGATCGAAGGCAAGTTCTCCCTGCGTGCCTCCATCACTGGTGAAATCGTGATGGATAATGTTTTTGTACCGGAAGAAAACAAATTCCCGGAAATCGGCGGCCTGCGCGGCCCCTTCGGCTGTCTGAACCGCGCCCGTTACGGTATTTCCTGGGGCGCCATGGGTGCCGGTGAGTTCTGCTGGCACGCCGCTCGCCAGTACGGCCTGGATCGTAAACAGTTCAACCGTCCGCTGGCTCAAACCCAACTGTTCCAGAAGAAACTGGCAGACATGCAAACTGAGATCACCCTGGGCTTGCAGGCCTCCCTGCGCGTTGGCCGCATCATGGACGAGAATAAGCAATTCGACCCCACCATGATCTCCCTGGTGAAGCGCAACAACTGTGGCAAGGCCCTGGAAATCGCCCGTATCTCCCGCGACATGCACGGCGGCAACGGTATCTCCGACGAGTTCCACGTAATTCGCCACGTGATGAACCTGGAAGCGGTAAACACCTACGAGGGCACCCACGACGTACACGCCCTGATCCTCGGTCGCGCCCAGACCGGGCTACAGGCTTTCGTTTAAGGCCCGCATACAGGCGCCCCCCGGCACTTGCCGGCGGGTGCGCCAATACCCGTTTCTCTGCTCTTTCCCGCTTTTTAGCTCGGTATCTCAATATTCGATTTCAATACGGTTCTCTCTCCGTACCAGTTGATTCTGTCACACACTGTCGACCCCTCTCTCCCCATGCCAAATAAGGAGTGCTATCCTCCCCTGCTTTGCGAGTCTGTGGATTTAAAGACACTATGGATCAACTGCTGCATTGGTTCGACCTGATCGGCATAGCGGTATTTGCCTTCAGCGGAGTGCTTGCCGCGGGACACAAACAAATGGACCTGTTCGGCGCCGTAGTACTCGCCTGCGTCACCTCGACGGGTGGAGGCACCATCCGCGACATCATCCTCAACATCCCGGTTTTCTGGCTACAGGAACCTTACTACCTGTGGATTGCCGTAATCACCGGTGTGGTCAGCTTTTACCTGATACGCTATTTACAGGTACCCATGCGCCTACTGATGTTTGCCGATGCTATTGGCCTCGCAGTATTTGTGGTGATCGGTACCCAGAAGGGCCTCGAAATGGGTTATTCCGCCACTATCGCCATAGTAATGGGAATGATGACAGGCACCTTTGGTGGTGTTATCCGCGACGTGCTGTCTGGGGATATTCCCTTGCTGTTGCGCAGGGAAATATATGCTACTGCAGCCCTCACTGGCGCAGCCGTTTTGGTTGCTTTAGATGCCAATGGCAAACTGCCAGGCGATTTGGTGGTGGCCATTGCAGTGCTTGTCACCCTGTCTATCAGGCTGGCTGCCATACGCTGGAATCTTTCCGCCCCCATAGCCCGGTTTGGTAATCATTGACTTTGGCCAACTCCGAAACCCAAACATCAGTATTCGACACTGCTCACAGGAATAGACCCAGTGCGTAACTTTCGCCCGCTCTCCACCCTACTTTGCTTTCTCTGCCTGGTGCTGAGCGCCTGTGAGCGATCAGACCCGGACGCGAAACCAGGTAAAGAGAAGGAGCCCAAGAGCCATACTCGCTTGATCTCCAAGCCCTGCTGGTTTGAAACCGACGACAGCTGGCCCTTTACCCAGTGCTTTATGATGGAAGTCCCAGAGGATTATGCCCATCCAACACGGCGGAAAATCCGCTTTCCGGTTATCCGTTTCCGCGCCAAAGAGCCCGATGCCAGCAAACCGCCCCTCCTTCACTTAGGAGCCGGCGGCCCCGGCGCAAGCATGGGTCTGGAACCAGAGAATGCCAGCGACTGGCTATGGCTAAACTACGCCGCCATGACGGTCGAAGACGGCCGGGATCTTATTGTGATCGACCCCCGGGGCACCGGCATGGCGCGGCCACGCCTCACTTGCAGTGAATTTATTGATGATGCCCAGACCGCTTTCCAGCGCAAGCTTTCACCGGAGGAGGAGGCGCGTGTTTTCGCTTTCAGTATGGAGCGTTGCTACAGTCGCCTGAGTAAAGGCGCCGATATGGCCCAATATAACAGTACAGTGGTAGCGCGGGATGTGGATGAGCTGCGCAAGCTACTGAAGCTCGATGAACTCGACCTATACGGTGTTTCCTATTCAACCCGGTACGCACTCACCTATGCCCGGGATTATCCTGAGTCTGTACGCGCACTGGTACTTAACAGCGCGGTATTTCCCAACATCGCCTACACCCAGCAGCTAGCCCAGGATTCGCTGGCAGCTTATGAGCGCGGCCTCAAACATTGTACTGAGGATAAAAAATGCAATAGCCGCTACCCGGATCTCCGTCGCAGACTGGAAAACCTGGTGCAAACCCTCGATGAGGAGCCCCGCACCATCCATATCAAACACCGCTATTCAAAACAGACCTACCCGTTCGTTCTGAACGGACAGCGTTTGCTGCGAGTGCTTTTCCAGGCACTGTACAACGAGAATTTCTACAGTGAACTGCCAAAAATGATCGAAGGACTGGAGAGCAGCGGCGATGAAGGACTTAAACCTGTACAAAAAGCCATCGGTCACTTTATGGAAATTGTGCTTGACCCCTATTTTGGCGATGCTGCCGGAGTCAGCCATTTCTGCTATGAAGAAGCGCCTTTCGTGGATTTTGACCAAGCCCGCGCCAGTGCCGAAAATACCGGAATCCTTGGTGGCGCCGTACGCTCAGACCTGAGCCTGCTACAGCTGCAGTGCCGTATTTGGGCGATTCCCTCAGCACCACTACTGGAATCTGAGGCCATTGAAACTCCCGCACCGGTAATGGTGCTGCACGGAGGTCTCGACCCGGTATTGGCTGCGGAGGATGTAGATGCTGCACGCAAAGCCCTACCCAATCATCAGTGGCTACTTTTCCCCAAATTGGCACACGATATTATTTCCGCCAGCAGCTGCGCCGAGAAAGCTGCCGGCCGCTTCCTGGACAATCCACTAAAAGATCAAACTCAGGCCACCATGACTTGCCGTAAGCAGGAACTCGCCGAGCAGGAGGCAAATAAAGAAGAGGATCAGCAGGCAGAATCCAGTGAGGCTGAAAACCAGACTTCCGAACCCCCGGTGGCATCGCCAACACAACCACCAGCAGCCTCGGAAAGTGGCCAGCTGAATTAACAACAGCATGGCTTTCCACCTACTCAACCAGCCAGGCCTGTACATACTCAGAACAGCTGGCAAAAACCAAGAATACAGGCTGAGCTAATTTGCCAACCTGGAGTCAGGCAAACCAAGGGAATTGAGCAGATGCAAACGGATGACAATACTGCACTGATTGAAGTAGCTGACCTGGTAACACTTCAAAAAAGTTCTGACCCCGTAATCCTTGACTGCCGTTATGAGCTGGCTGACCCGGAGAGTGGTGCTCGAGATTACGCTGCGGGACATATTCCTGGGGCCCACTACGCCAGTCTACACCGGGATCTCTCAGCCCCAACGCAACGTTTTGGCGGGCGGCATCCCATGCCCACCAGCGGCCAGTTCCAGGAATATGCCCGCAGCCTTGGTATCAATGACGATACACCTGTCATCGTCTATGATGACAACCGGCTGGGTTTCGCCGCGCGAGCCTGGTTCCTGTTTTATTTTTTTGGTCACAAGCCTGTCAGCATCCTAAATGGGGGGCTGAAGGCTTGGCTTGATGCTGGAGAGGCGCTTAGCACCATTAAACCCATTGCCCCGAAATCTGGAACCTTTACTGCAAGACCCAAAGAAAATCTGTTGGTGCACTATGAGGCGGTCAAGGAAGGTTTAAACGGCGCGTCATGGCAGCTTGTTGATGCGCGGGATAGCCAGCGTTTCAACGGGATTCAGGAGCCCATTGATTCTATAGCCGGTCATATCCCTTCAGCTATCAATCAACCCTGGCAGAATGTCACGGACAAAAATACCGGAAAAGTAAAGTCAACTAAGGAACTGCAAGCTCAGTTTGGCAGTCTGGGAGAAGGTAAACCGCTGCTTAACTATTGTGGTTCCGGTGTCACTGCCTGCGTGAATTTCTTTGGGCAATACCTGGCCGGTCGAAAAGATTCTCTGCTCTATCCCGGCAGCTGGAGCGACTGGTGTGCGCACCAACAATGAGTGAGTCGCTCGTGTTTACCTATCCGGTCCAGGTGCGAAGGAAGGCGGTAAATGGGGACCCTAGTCCCGGAGTGTTGCCGGAAAATACATTGCTGTGAGGGCAGCTATATCTACCCTCACACCTATTCAATGGCAACAATCACTCAAAGCGTCACCACACCCTGTTGATGTAGGCATCAACAGACCAATCACTACGAAATTGTATCCAACCACGCATATAGGCATGCCGGTAATACGCATCGAAAAAGTTAAGGAAGTCTCCTTTTGTCGCAAAACGGTACTCTCCATAGTTTGGATCGAAAAAGAGCGCACCTATATCAGAGTTCACCCTGTCATCTGCAACCCAGGCTGCAACAGCGTGCCCTGCTCTGCGGCCAGAGAAAGTAATATATCCATACGCATCTCGTAAACTGCGCAGCGCATTTACCAGGCTCGTATTAATTGGCGGAATTGGCTGAACTGGAGGTACTGGCTGGCCCGGTTGAATAACAACCATATTGTTCAATGCAACAGCAATTGCACTTGAACTCCAGCGATCTTCTTTATGCAAACCCTGATTTATTAGCCAGTTTTCGATATTTAATCCCTGTCTACCACCTCCATAAGTCCAGGTACGAAAATCCCGCCCCACCTTTATTAGCTCGCCAATATTTAGGGACCGATATGTGCGAAAACTAAAAGCACCAGCATTATGGACCCGGGGAGTTAAGCCTAATTTATCCGGCAAACTTTTATCGTCCAGTGCGTTGGTCTTTATCCAGTGCGCAGCTAGAGATGCGCAAATTCCAAACTTACCAAATCTGAAATAATGAATATAAGCCCGTGGTGAGGACTGGGAGAAGCCCCAGGTTTTTACACCATTGTTACGCTTGGCTATACGATCAACCCCCATAACAGTATTCCTCCTGAATGGATAGTTTATTAATCATGACAAACACGAGTGATACACCTACCTTCCAGTGGAGATGAGGCTCTCTTGTAGCTCATGTCATGAGCCAGACTTTACGAGAGCGCATAGCCTTCCGCTTTAGATCCTGAGCGTATTTTTTTAGGTTTTGGTCTTAATTGATTTTTTAAGGAAAGTACTGGCAGTATTTGAGCACCGGAACGTTTATTGGGAGGGTTTTTATAAAGGCAGGGAAATGAGGGGGGACGTAAATCACATCAAAAAATAGGCGGCACTTTTCATGCCACCTATTACTGATTCAATATGGGGTCTAATCGTGCATTGGATTGCGCAGGATCGGACAAATCGCTTCCTTATTTTTCGCCATATACTGCTGGTGATACTCCTCAGCGTAATAAAACGGCTGCGCCATGCTGATCTCAGTAGTCACCTCGCCACGCTGTTTTTCATCCAGCGCCGCCTGCACGGCATCCCTGCTGGCCTCTGCTTCTTTCTTCTGCTCTTCACTGGTGCAGAATATGCATGAGCGATACTGGGAACCAATGTCATTACCCTGGCGCATACCCTGGGTTGGATCATGCATGTCCCAAAACAGCTTTAGAAGCTCCGCATAGCTGACAACCTTGGGATCGTAAACCACCTTAACCACTTCAGCGTGCCCGGTGCGCCCGCTGCATACCTCGTCGTAATTCGGGTTTTCTGTCGCCCCGTCGGAGTAACCAACGGCGGTGGCAAAAACACCATCAGTTTCCCAAAATATACGTTCGGCGCCCCAGAAACAGCCCATACCAAACATGGCAACTTCCATATCTTCCGGGAACGGCTCTTTGATAGAGTTACCATTAACGAAGTGGACGCCAGTGATTTCCATCGGCTGCGGCCGACCAGGCAAAATCTGATCCGCATCCGGTATCTGGAATTTGTCGTATTGCATACTGTTATCTCAAGTGCTGAAATTTTCTTCAAACAGGATAGCCATAAGCTGCTAATCCGCCCAGAGCCATACTTAGGCCAGTTTAACCCAGTGATCAAACAGGTCAGAGAGATATTTGATCACTGAGTTAAAAATTGGCAGATCAACAATAAAAGGAGTCGCCATTGGCACGCTTAATCTTACTACTGCTTATCTTGATTGGAGTCTGGTATGCATGGCAGAAAATCAAGGCCAGCTCACCTGAAAACAAGCGCAAGCAGATTTTTCTGGCCACAGTTTTAGCGGCTGCGGTAGTCGTCGTTTTACTCGCACTGAGTGGCCGCCTGCACTGGGTTGGCGCCGCTGTGCTTCTGATCCTGCCGGTGCTCGGCCGCCTGCTTAACCAACTCACCCGTTTATTGCCCTGGATGGCACCGTTCTTTGAGCGATATTCCCGCAACCGACAGCAACAAAATCAACAACAGGGCGAGGAAAACTGGCAGGGTCAAAAAGCAGCTCAAAAGGATCAGGGCCCACCTCTCACCGAGCATGAAGCCCGGCGAATCCTGGGAGTGAGCGCCAATGCGGGAAAAGATGAAATTATTGGCGCACACCGTAAGCTGATTCAGAAATTACACCCGGATCGTGGCGGCAATGACTACTTGGCATCCCGGGTAAACGCCGCCAAAGAGTTATTGTTGCGTATTTTGTAATCAGGGCACCCTGCAGAGGAAGTGTATATAGCGAGCCAGCTGCCGATATGGGTCGAGCTGAGAGTACTCCAGCTCCTTTTGCACAATCGCCGCCGCTGGCAATTTTTCTCGAATTGAGGGCGTCATAAAATCGTGGAAACAGCGAATGCCACTGTGACACTTAACATCAAAGCCAACTTCTCCCAACCACCCCTCCACCCACTCTGATAACAAGGGGTTTTGCGGGGTGAGACTGCCCGGATGCCCTCCCCAGTAGTCCTCTCCAATGTTGCGTTCAAGCTGGCGAAAGCTACCGCGCTGCAGCAGGCGAAACTCCAGCGCACGGCGATTGTAAAATGTCAGTGACAGGTATCCGCCGGGCTTCAGCAATCGGCGCAAATGCTGCAGCGCCTGCTGCGGTTCTTCCAGCCACTCCAGCACTGCATGGCAGATCACCAGGTCCGCCTCGCGCAGCTCTGCCTGTTCAGGCAATGCCTGTAACGGCTTATGCAGGAGTGTCACCTGCTTTTGCAGTTGTCGCTCTTCGACCTCAGCTGCGGCATGCTCTAGCATCTGTGCAGAAATATCGGCCAGGAAAACCCTGTGTCCAGCCTGCGCCAGATCCATAGCGAAATGCCCCTGGCCACCACCGGCATCCACCACTTTTAAAGAGTCTGACCTTCCATTGAGCAGCGGCGCCAGATCCCTGTTCAGCACCGCCAGGCGAATATCCCCCTTGAGCCCCCCATAGATACGGTTGCGAAAACGGTGTGCCAGGTCATCAAAGTTGCGATCGCTAAAACGACTAGCGCTCATCGGCTTCCTCATTACACAAAGCTATCTCACAGCGGCGACGATTCTCATCAATTTTGTCGCGTAGGGCGGCATCCAAATCCACCCCCAATACCGCAGCCAGCTTGATGAGATACATCTGGATGTCCGCAAGCTCCGCGGCGATCCCCATCGAACCTTCAGTTTGCATCAGAGCCTGTATTTCGCTGTTATCTTTCCACTGAAAACATCGCCCAAGCTCAGCAACCTCTACCGACAGTGCCATTGCCAGGTTTTTAGGAGAATGTAACGGTTGCCAACCGCGCGCTTCGGCCACTGCGTCGAAGGCCGCCAGGATTTCACGATGGGTCATCAAATTTCTTCCTCTGCTGACGTTCCAGACCGCCCTCACGCGCTGCCAAAATGGAGTTCAGTGCCTTGGACAAGAACTCACGCCGATACAGTACGCAGACCACAAAGAGGTAACTCGCAATAAAGAGCAGCGGATGGATAAACCAGCTCAACACTGACATAGAAAAGTAATAGGAACGCAGGCCGTAATTGTAACTGTGGCCCGCGTGATCGATCACCTTGGCAATGCTGATCGCAAATCTGCGGCGCTCTTCCTCAGAGAGATCACCGGTTTCCGGCGGCGGCGCAGCGCCAATCAGGACGTTGGCAAAGGAGTACTGGCGCAAAGACCAGGTGAAATTAAAAAAGGCATAGATAAAAATCAGGATCAGCAGCATCACCTTGAGCTCAAACTGCTCGACGGAGGTTGGCTCAGCAAAAGGCAGGCTCGTAATCACTTCGATAGCGGCCTTATTTGCGGTTAGGGCTGTTACCAAACCCGCCAGGATCAGGATACTGGTAGAAGCGAAGAAGCCAATCACCCGCTCCAGGTTACTCATGATCGCCGTGTCGGCCATACGCATATCCCTGTCAAGCATGCGCAGCATCCACTCCACCCGGTACCATTGCAGCGAGGACGTCAGGCACCAGGTTTCCTTGGCTTTTTTTCGCGCAAATATGGTGTAGCCGACCCAAGTAATAAAAAAGCCAGTGACGCTGGCGAAATCCAACCAGGACAACCTCTATCTCCCTGTTCGTCTACATTTATGCCGGGGCTTTGGAAGGCGAAGTCTTCGCCTTGCTGGCATCCTTGTCAACACTGTCTTTCCGGTGTGTGCAAGCGGTAGAATAGCGCCCTTTCGCCAGCGACAGAGGCTGGCTAGAAAATTTCCTATAACTCCAGGGAGCTGTCTTTTGAGCAACTCACATCCTGCATTCAAACTGGTTACCAGCGCAGAAATCGATTCTCTCGGCGTGCGAGTCGAGGAATACCGCCACAATACTACCGGTGCACAGCACTTACATATCGCCGCAGACAACCCGGAAAATGTTTTCCTGGTCGCCTTGCGCACTGTGCCGGAAGACTCCACCGGTGTGGCACATATCCTTGAGCACACCGCATTGTGCGGCAGTGACAAGTACCCGGTGCGGGACCCGTTCTTTATGATGATCCGGCGTTCGCTCAACACGTTTATGAACGCCTTTACCAGTTCCGACTGGACCGCCTACCCCTTTGCCAGCCAGAACCGCAAGGATTTTGACAATCTACTGGATGTCTACCTGGATGCTGTATTTTTTGCGCGCCTGGACCCACTGGATTTTGCCCAGGAGGGACATCGCCTGGAGTTTGCCGAGGCAGATAATCCCAAAAGTGAACTTGTTTACAAGGGCGTAGTGTTTAATGAAATGAAAGGCGCCATGAGTTCTGTCAGTTCACAGCTGTGGCATACGCTGAGTAAATACCTGTTCCCTACTTCCACTTACCACTATAACTCCGGTGGTGAACCTACTGATATTCCCAAGCTCAGTTACGAGCAGCTGGTGGCCTTTTACCGCAGCCATTATCACCCGAGCAATGCCATCTTTATGACCTTTGGCGATATTCCCGCCGCAGAGCACCAGGCAGCGTTCGAAGAAAAGGCCCTGCACAAGTTCGACCAGCTGGAAAAAACGATTGCCGTTGGGCGCGAGGACCGTTACCAGGCGCCGCTCAAAGTTGAGGAGCACTATCCGCTGAACGGAGAGGCACTGCAGGGTAAAACCCATATTGTCCTGAGCTGGCTGCTGGGTGACGTCACCGACTTGGAAGAAGCCCTTACTGCTCATCTACTTGCAGGTGTGCTACTAGACAATAGCGCCTCCCCACTGATGAAGCTGCTGGAAACTACCGACCTGGGTACTTCCCCATCCCCGCTTGTAGGCCTGGACGATTCCCAACGCGAGCTGGTCTTTGTCTGCGGTATTGAAGGCAGCGAGCGCGAGAGCGCCGACGAACTGGAAAAGCAAGTACTGGCAGTGCTGCAGGAAGTTGCGGAAAAAGGGATTCCCTACGAACAGGTTGCCGCCAGCCTGCACCAACTAGAGCTGCAACAGCGCGAGATTGGTGGCGACGGCTACCCCTACGGCCTGCAGCTAATCCTCACGGCCCTCACTGGCGCCACCCACCGCGGCGACCCCATCGGCCTGTTAAACATTGATGCCACTTTGGAAAAACTGCGCGAGCAGATTAAAGATCCCAGGTTTATCGCCGACAAAACCCGCGAACTGCTGCTGGATAATCAACACCGTGTGCGTCTGGTAATGAGCCCTGACGACCAACTGGCTGAACGCCGGGAGCAGGCGGAAAAAGACCAGCTGGCGCAGATCAAATCCCGCCTCAATGAAAAAGACAGGGAGCAAATTGTCGAAACCGCCAAGGCCCTGGCCGACCGGCAAAATCGTGAAGACGACGCTTCTATTCTGCCAAAAGTTGGCATCGAGGATATTCCGGCAGAACTGCCAGATGTAGAGGGAGAACAAACCTCTCTCGGCAACCAGACATTAACCCGCTACAGCGCCGGCACCAATGGCCTGGTCTACCAACAGATGGTCAGCGCACTGCCGGAGTTCACTGAAGAAGAAAAACAGTTACTGCCTTACTACTGCCAAGTACTGAGTGAAGTTGGCCTGGGAGACAAGGACTATCTGGAAGTACAACAGTGGCAGACACGCGTAGCCGGAGCCTTACATGGTTTCACCAGCAGCCGCACTGCCATTGATAACCTCGATCATCTTTCCGGCCACTTTATCCTGTCCGGCAAGGCGTTATCGCGCAACCAGGAGGAGCTGACTGAACTAATGCAGGCCACCATGGAGCAGGTCCGCTTCGACGAGCATGCCCGCATCAAGGAATTATTACTACAGACCCTGGCCCGCCGCGAGCAGGGCGTAGTTGGTAATGGTCATGCCCTGGCAATGGCCGCAGCGAGTGCCGGCTTTAACCGCGCCGCCTGGGAAAGTCATGCCACAGGCGGCCTGCTGGGCCTGCGCGACTTAAAAGCACTGGTCGCCAACCTGGACAAAGAGGAAGGCCTGCAGAAACTTACCGCGCAGTTCCAGGCTATTCACCAAAAGATCCTGGCTGCACCACGTCAATTCCTGCTGGTAGGTGAAGAAGATAAAATTGACAGCTTCAGCCAAGCGCTGTCGCCACTCACTTCCAACCCCAGTACCACCGCGGCAAATCCGGAAGCACCTTTCGAACAAAAGCGGGTTGAGGAACTTTGGATTGCCAACAGCCAGGTGAATTTCTGTGCCAAGGCCTACCCAACTGTGCCCATGTCACACCCGGACGCGGCACCACTGTCTGTTCTGAGTGGCTTCCTCCGCAATGGCTTCCTGCACCGCACCATCCGCGAACAGGGCGGCGCCTACGGCGGCGGCGCGGCACACGACAGCAATATTGGAGTGTTTCGCTTTTATTCCTATCGCGATCCACGTATGGGAGAAACTCTGCAAGACTTCGATGCCTCTCTACAGTGGCTGGCTGAAGAAAAACACAAGGAAGAACAGGTTGAAGAAGCCGTTCTCGGTGTCGTCGGCGGACTGGACAAGCCAGGCTCCCCCGCCGGCGAAGCCAAGAAGAACTTCCACTCGGGCCTTTACGGTCGAACCCACGCAGTACGCCAGCAATTCCGCAAACAGGTAACAGAAGTGACCTTGCAGGATCTTCAGCGAGTGGGCGCCACTTATCTGGACCAGAGCAAGGCGAGTACCGCTGTAGTGACAGGTCCCCAAGGCCAGGCTGCCGCAGCAAACCTCAACTTGCAGGAAGAAAAACTCTGACAGAGTCCTGTGCTCTATCCCCGGTAAAGTTATTGCCGGGGATAGATCCCGCAGCCGACGCGCATCCGGCAGGCCCCAAGCCTGCCTGTTAATCGCAGTAACCCTTCAGCGAAATTCAGATGAGTAAACACGACAATATTTACGCGAGTCCTCTGGGCCAGGTAGCCGGTTTTGAGTTCGATCGCCAGGTAGTGCAAGTATTTCCCGATATGATTAAGCGCTCGGTTCCGGGCTATACCACCATCGTCGCCATGATCGGCACCTTGGCTGAGCGCTATGCCCAGGCAGGCAGCCGCTGTTACGATCTCGGCAGCTCTTTATGCGCCGCAACCTTAGCCATGCGTCACCGCATCCCCGCAGCAGATTGCGAAATTATTGCCGTAGATAACTCCAAAGCCATGACAGATCAGGCGCGCACCGTGCTCGAAGCCGATAGCGGCGAAATACCTGTACAGCTTATCTGCGACAACCTGCAAAACGTCATTATTGAAAACGCATCTGTAGTCGTACTCAATTTCACCTTGCAGTTTATACCGGTGGAAGAGCGCGAGGAGATCCTAAGAAAAATTCACGATGGTCTACGCCCCGGCGGCATCCTGATTATTTCAGAAAAAGTGGACTTCGCCGATAAAGCCCATAATGAATTAATGATTGAACTGCATCATTCCTTCAAGGCTGCCAACGGTTACAGTGCATTGGAAATTGCCCAAAAGCGCTCAGCCCTGGAAAATGTGCTGATCCCGGAAACTCTGGATACCCATCGCAAGCGGCTAAAGAACGTCGGCTTTACCAGTGTTGATGTCTGGTTCCAGTGTTTTAATTTCGCCTCACTCATTGCCATTAAAGGCAGCCCCGAAAAGTAAGTACCCGTGATCGACTACTCCCAACTCTACCAAGGCCTGCAACATATCCCTGATCTGCGCTCCTGGCTCGCGCAGCTACCCGATCAGGTGGCCGAAAACCTGAGCCCCCATCGCTGGGGTGACCTGCCCGACTGGCGCGCAGCCATGGAAGCCTTACCGGATATCAAACCCTCAGATATAGAGCTTGTGAAAAGCGTCCGCATTGGCAGCGCCAGTGATGCAAGCTCTGAACAACTGCAGTTACTGGAACAGGAACTGAGAAAACTACACCCCTGGCGCAAGGGCCCATGGGAAATTTTTGGCCTGCCTATTGATACCGAATGGCGCTCAGATTGGAAATGGGATCGCGTATTACCCCATCTGGCCCCTATGGAAAATAGATTGGTACTGGATGTGGGATGCGGCAACGGCTACCATTGCTGGCGCTCTTATGGTGCTGGCGCCCGGCGCGTGATCGGCATAGATCCATCGGCAAAATTTGTTGCCCAGTTTTATGCCCTGAAAAAATACCTCGGCAAAGAAAAACCGGTAGACCTGTTGCCCCTGGGTATTGAAGCCCTGCCATCCAATTTACGAGCCTTCGATACCACTTTCTCTATGGGCGTGCTCTATCACCGCCGCTCACCCATGGACCATCTGCGCGAGCTCCGGGAAACCTTGCGCCCCGGAGGCCAGTTAGTTTTGGAAACTCTGGTGATCGATGGTGGCCTGGGGGATTGCCTGGTGCCGGAGGGCCGCTATGCAAAAATGCGCAATGTTTGGTTTTTCCCCAGTTGCGCCACCCTGGAAAGCTGGTTGCGCAAATGCGGATTCCGCAATCCAAGAACAGTGGACCTAAATGTCACCAGCCAGGAGGAACAGCGCCGCACTGACTGGATGCATTTTGAATCACTGGAGGATTTCCTGGACCCACAATCACCAGATAAAACCATCGAAGGTCACCCCGCGCCCAAACGTGCCGTTCTGGTCGCGGAAGCGCCGTAGCTTCTCTTACGCTACGAATCAGGAAGATCATAAATTCCGCAAAATCCGTAACAAATAGAATTTTGTACGGAATGCTGGCTGCCACCTTGATTGTTGCGCCTTGTAAGGCAAAGTGCGCCCCCAATTGGTGCAACTATATCCTTAAGGGAGGGCTGTGAAAGTAGACAGCCCAGCGCAGAGAAAATTTATGAGCATTAGTGTTTTTGAACTCTTCAAAATTGGTGTCGGCCCTTCCAGTTCCCACACTGTGGGCCCTATGGTCGCCGCCCGCCAGTTTGTGCAGGATCTGCGCTCTCGCTCCCAGCTAGCCAGCACTGATCGTGTACAGGTGCACCTGTATGGCTCCCTGGCGCTAACCGGTGTGGGCCATGGTACTGATATGGCCGTACTGATGGGCCTTCTGGGGCAGGCTCCAGATACGATTGATGTGGATAGCATCGAAGACAAGATGGCTGCGATACAGAGTGATCGCACCCTTGTGCTAAACAATGACCACAATATCGAATTCGTTCGCGAACGTGACCTGGTCTTCCATATGGAAGAGTTCCTGCCGCAACACTCAAACGGGATGACCTGCCAGGCATATTCCGGATCTGAACTACTGTTCGAGCGCAGCTATTTTTCCATTGGCGGTGGCTTTGTACTGTCCGAGGAAGATTTTGCTCACAAAGAAGAGATAGCCACCCTGCTTCCCTATGATTTCAGCAATGCTGAGCAATTAATGAAAACCTGCGAGCAGCACGGCTGGACCATTGCCGAACTGGCAATGGAAAACGAGAAAGCCTTTCGCAGTGAGCAGGAAGTAAAAGATCGCCTGTGGAATATCTGGAAAGTCATGGACGCTTCTATCAAGCGAGGCTGCCACCAGGACGGAATCCTACCCGGAGGCCTGAATGTACGCCGCCGTGCAGCCGAACTCTATCGTGAATTGAATAAGCAGAGCCCGGAAGAACGCAACCACGGCCTCGCTATCCTCGATTGGGTCAGCCTGTTCGCCCTGGCCGTAAACGAAGAGAATGCTGCACGCGGACGTATCGTGACCGCCCCCACTAACGGAGCTGCCGGTGTTATTCCCGCGGTAATTGCCTATTACGTAGAGTTCGTACACAACCCGGATATTCACGGAGAGCTGAAAGACCAGGTAGTAAAATTCCTGCTCACCGCTGGCGCCATTGGCATGCTATTTAAAAAGAATGCTTCTATTTCCGCTGCTGAAGTCGGCTGCCAGGGAGAGATCGGCGTAGCCTGCTCCATGGCATCTGCAGGGCTGGCAGCAGTAGAAGGCGGTACTAATCAGCAAATTGAAAACGCCGCCGAGATCGGTATGGAGCACAACCTAGGGCTCACCTGCGACCCTATTGGCGGACTGGTACAAGTACCCTGTATTGAGCGCAATACCATGGGTGCAGTAAAAGCCATCAATGGAGCACGCCTGGCTCTGCGCGGTGATGGTGCCCATATAGTTCCACTCGACAGTGTGATTGAAACCATGCGCCAGACCGGTATCGATATGCAAAGCAAATACAAGGAAACCTCTCTCGGAGGGCTCGCTGTAAACGCGGTTAACTGCTGAGTTTTTAAGGCCGGGGCAAGTAACTGCCTCGGCCACAACACAACTCCCCCTACATCAGCTCTTAGCCCATTGCTCCCACCTAGAAATAAGGGATTTTGATAACTCTCACACGGTGCATTTACTAGTTATTAAATATCAGTGAACGATGTGCAGCGACACCAGCCATAGTACCGGACGCGATCGCAAATGTTCCGCTCTGCATTGGGTTGGACAGGTCCCCCGCAACAAACACCCCATTAACAGAACTTTCTTTAAAAGCATCAACTTTCACAATACTGCCAACTAGAGAGTCTTCCAGTGCTAAATCCAGCATTCTTATAAGCGGCGAAGCCAGCATAGCCTTTGGAGAAACATAAAGACCCTCCAGAGGTATTTCCCTCCCATCAGCTAACAAGACAGCTTGCAACTGCCCTTTTGCTCCCAGCAAATTGGTAATCGGTGTCTCCTCTAGTACTACACCTCGATCAATCAAGTGCCCCAGTACTTCTCCCTCTGGGTTGAATTGCCCCTGAGTAAAAAGGGTTGTCGCCCCCCAATCTGGAATCATTGCCGCCTGATGAAAAGACAATTCACTGGTCGCAAACACACCCAAGGGGCGATCACTTAGCTCATAACCATGGCAATAGGGGCAGTGAATAACGCTTTTACCCCAGAACTCTTTTACACCTGGAAGATCTGGCAACTGGTCTGTGATACCACTGGCAAGAATCAGTTTCTTTGCGCGGTAAACGGCATCACTCTCTGCCGCTACCTCAAACCCGCCTCGCAATTTCTCAACACCTACAGCCGCATCCTCAACCAGCTGAAAACCGGGATAGAGCGCAAGCTGGGATAGTGCGGTAGCCCGAATCTCGGCGGGGCTTTTTCCATCCAAACCAAATACACCGTGAGACGCACGAGCAAAGCGATTGCGTGGTTGGTTTGTATCCAACACCACTACTTTACGCCGCCCACGAACAAGCTGCATCGCGGCAGACAAACCTGCAAAACTACCGCCAACAATCAAAACATCGATATCCATGGTCACCTCCCAATCATCATGTAACTTTAATTGTTACACAATATTTTTAAAAATGACAACACACGTAACACCAAATGTTTCATGATATACTACGAGCTCAATGACTAAGGTGAACTATGCGAAAGGACAGTCGGCTTTCCCGGGTGCTACATGTACTCATCCATCTTGAAATGACTGATCAGCCAGTCACATCAGATAAAATGGCTGAAATGCTTTCCACCAATCCAGTAGTGGTTAGGCGTACCATGGCTCTGTTACGCGATCGGGGATATGTACGGTCGAGCAAGGGGCATAACGGAGGTTGGTCACTGGCCAAGCCCCTAGATGAAATCACACTATTGGATATCCATAAGGCTCTGGGTGAAGCATCGGTTTTCACTATTGGGCTAACTGACGAGCATACCAACTGCCCCATTGAGCATGCGGTAAACGCCTCCTTAAAAGACGTTATGAATGAAGCTGAGAAACTGATGCTGAAGCGTTTCGGAGAAATCACTTTGGATTTACTAGGAGCGGAATTTAAGACCTGAACTTTTCCATACTGTGCGCTATTTCTTCTTGACCCAAGATTGAATTCGCCATAATGATCGAACGCCCAATTCCTGAGCCGCCGAAACAGATCTGGATGCGCAGGGTTAGTGCATCCAGATCCTCAATTACATTATTTACGATACAAATTTAACTGCCGACTTCTTCACCCCGTAGGCCACCTTCCCGCTCTTTTCCTAACAGCAAAAGGTCCGAATTTACGGATGCTATTTTTGAGTACCTGCTTATTCAGAAGCTGCGAGCGATTTCCTGCTCCCAAACAGAAACCACTACAGTGCAGAGACTAATTCACAGATTTAGACTCACGCTGGATACCCCGCCACCTCCTTTTGAACGCAACCGATAGAGAGCCACTCAATGAGCGACCTGCGTCCGAAGCATAGAACCCTGCTCCCAATACTACGGCAGCACCAAGTAGCGTGAGTCCATCGGGTAGATCACCAAAGATAATAAAACCAATCACGATGGCCCAAAACAACAAGGCATAGCTGAAGGGCTGTAAAACTGTTGCGGGCGCATAGGAAAGGGCCTTGATGAGCAAATAGTGACCCATTGCACCCAATAGTCCATTCAACATCAATAATTGCCAACCTGTTGAGGTCGGTTCTACCCAGTAAAAGGGTGCTAATCCGCCGAAGACAATCAGACCAATGAAAGCCGTATAGAAGGCCGTTGTACTGGAGCTATCGAACTGCGCGACACGGCGTGAAAGAACTTGATATGCAGCCCACAGAATTGCCCCAGCTATCGGTATCAAAGTGTGCCAACTCATTACCCCCAATCCAGGCCGAATGATGATCAAAGCACCTATAAAGCCTATAGCAACACCCACCCAACTTCTCGTGTCTATCTCTTCACCCAGGTACCATCCCGCCATCAATATTGCAAACAGCGGTGCCGTTGCAGCGATTGCATGGACATCAGCTAACGGCATCATACTGAATGCAAAGATAAATACTGTCACCTCGATCAAAAGCACAAGAGATCGAAGTATTTGGGTACCGAGAATCTTACTTCGAACTTGTTTGAGCTTGCCTGTTAATCCAGCCGTGACGATCACGATGAAAAAAAACATCGCAAAGCGGACTGCCATAATTTGAACAATGGGATAGGTTTGGACGAGTAGCTTACCGGTTGCATCCATACCGGCTAAACAAAGCATCGCCATAATGCTCAAAAGTATTCCGCGACCACTTTTTACATTCAATTTTTCAGTTCCTGAAGATAGAGCCCGGCCAACCCTGGGTCCTGGTAAAACCATTATGATCAGGTAAGGAACACCTTATGCAATCCGGCTTCCCAACCTGCATTCAGGGGGTGAAAGAAGTATAAATACAATAGAGATTTAACCAACTTCGCTGAGAATAACGCTCAACGTTATTAAGAAGCCTCTTCCACTGGCCACTTGACGAATGCAAGCACCCACACCAAGACTATATTGACAACAGGAACTATAAGTAACAAGCCCCACCATCTGGAAAAGCCAGCCTTCTTAGCTACAGAACCAAAGATTAGCAGCGGGCCGAGAAGGATTACAAAAATGATGATGAGTTGCCAAAGACTAATTCCGCCAACGCCCATCATTGTACCTCCTCAGTTTTGGTGCTGACACTCCACCTAGATGCAGCCAAAACAGCACCAGCTACCAGAAACCCTAAAACTGGTATGAACAACGTAAGACTATAAATTGGATTCAGTCCAACACGCTTAAATATTCGCCACACTGGGTATAAGAGAAACAAGGCCACAACTAACGCTTCCACCACAAAGCTACCCATGAACTCTCCTTTTGATGAAGCCCAATCCCAAGATCAGTAGAGCACTAAACTAATGGCATTATGAGTCAACAGTACTCTCTGGTTAGGCGGGCAAGTCTATGCGCGGTATCGCCCAACGCACAACCCCCGCAACCCAAATAAATCCAATAAGACCTCCAAGATAAACATTCATAGTTCCACCTGGGGCTATAAAGCCACTGTATCCGAATACAGTGATAGTTTCGATTGCCTGCTCAAGAAAGAAAATAACACTGAGCGACTTAAGCCAGCGTGGGACCTCAACAGATGTGCCAGGCCCTATAGCTAAAAACGCTACCGCCATCGCTGTTGTTGACCCATTCACCAGAGGCCCCCAATAAGAAGATATGCCGAAGATTGTGCGAGCAACTGCTGGCTCCAGCCCTTCTGGATGAAGTGCTAACCCCGCCCATAGCCAAGCTTGAACCTGGGCTGTGATGGCAAATCCAAGCACGCCTGCAAGAAAAATATACCGACTCGGCTTCGGTAACAATGTAGAAATCTGCCCACCAAAGATGGCGAGGCCAAGTGAGAAAAAAGCCGCTGTCCAAGCATAAAACCGGGCGCTCAGTTCGTTAATTGAAAACCAATGAACAATCTGCTCGCCACTTGAATCGATAGTTGGATACGAACTGCCTAGTGCGACAAAACCGGCCACATAAAATGCAGCAGTCATCAGAATATTTATTAATAAAATTCGTGATGGTTTTATGCTCATACGAGGCAAACCTTTATGAAGCTTTCAGCACCACTTAATGTAGACCTTGGTGGTTGGTATTTCACATCTCTATCTGAACTTGCCAGGGTATCCCGATATTAGAAATACTAAGCAAACAACTGTAGCTAAGCACAAGAAACTCTCCCTCGGGGAAGGACAACAACAGCTTAAAATATCAAGATTCTCCGGGAAGATGAATCTCTTTCAAGCTTAAGCCACAAGGTTCGCAGATAGCGACATAGCTAAACTTAAAGTTAACAAACTTTCCAAAGAATACGTATACTTTATGCCCAATACGGTAATACCAGTACCCAACTACTAATAGGCTTGGCAGCCCAATAAAGACTATTTGAGTCATACCTTCAAAAGCAAATACTTCCTCTAAGAAAGATTCAGGATATAGGGTTATAATGCATAAGTATGTCATGAAGCCTATAGGGGCCATTAAAGCGACAGACAAAAAAATAAAACCGATTGGATCTTCACCTGCAACCCATAGCTTGATCTTAGACTTTCCTCTTTTCCCACATCTATCACAAATATACATTCTCAGTAGTTACCTATAATATAGCCTAATAGAAGTGCACCCTAAATTGGGGTTGTCACCTTCCAAATTTTTACGCATCCAAAGATTACATCTTTCACCATTTTAAAGGGTCCATGATATCTTCTAGAAATGCTTATCTTTGGCCATTCTGCCGTCGAGCAAGCCAAAGTCTACGAAAACAAGAAAAATGTGCGACTCCTCATCTCACTTTAACACTTCAATGCCTCAATGCTTGGATGAAATGTAGCCATGAAGAAGAGCCCCTAAGCGTAGACACTAGTCGAATTACCAGGAGACTTAACTCTAATGATTATATTGTAACTGCTGAGTAGTCAGGTACTTGATCATCTATGCTATTTAGATACTTGACCATGAAGTAAATATTAAGCGTTTTCTCTTAAGTTAAGCTCAGCAGTCATGGCAAGCTAAATTAATAAAGTCCGGTGAAGACTGCTAGCTAGGACATACTACAACCCTTTATCAGCATGTCGCATGGGCCTGCAAATCCTCATTATATTTTTCAATTCGTCTGGATGCAGCAGCTATCCCATTTTCGTACCTATTGATATCCCCCTTCTGCTCACCCCACTCTTTCAAATTAGCTATACGCTGCTCCTCGCGATCAATCAGCGCTGTAATTGCTGCTACCTTTGCAGTTTTCAACTGTTCTTCGATACTTTTATTTATAATTTCTATTTGTTTAGACTGTTGATCAAGAGCAGTTAAAGTATACTTTTCAAACTGATCATTTTGCTTCTGTTGCAACACCATAGAATAAATTGCTAAGGCCAGAGCAAAGCTGGAAAACAGAGATGAGATCGCACCAAAACTTTCTCCAAAGTTACTCGCCTGATCCAGACTCTCAAAACCATAAAATGCAATGATTCCTGAAATAACCCACAATACGATCGATATGAATATCAAAATTCCCAGCCTCATACTCCCTCCCTAGATTAATGCTAAAGCTAAAAGCAATACTATGCATTCAATGCATTGGATTATTAAGCCAACCGCTTATCCTTCTATGCGTTTAATTAATGTATAAACTCCACTCAGGCTTAAACCATTCATGACGAAAACGATATTCATAAAACTTCAAATAGAGAAGCTTTTCCTCTACAGCATCATATTACACCATTTATACTAACAATACGTTACTAGCGTGTCACTGCCGCAGTCACCAACCATCCATAGCCGAATACAGCCAAACTATAAATAACTATAAGTACTGGAATCACAACTGCAGACAACTTACTGAACCGTTCCATTTCTATAAATGCATTTTTTGGGGAGCTGGGCATTACACGCACCGCCACGCTTCCCCCCTCTTTATATCGACTCAGTAGATCATGCTCGATATTGTTATTTTTAAACAATTGGGGGGACCTGAGTAATGGAGTATCTGAACTATACTTGACGCCCATGTACTCATACTCAAACTCGATTTGTGCCTCGTATACCCTTTGCCCCTCCGCATTCGTAAAATTTTTTAATTTTGAGGTTTTTATTTTTGCATCAACTACAGGGAGAGAATTCCATTTTTTCTTTACTCTTTGATAAACAAAGGTTTGACCAAACCCCAAACTTACGATTATCACAAGTCCAATATACTTCAAAATTCCAAACATCGTATTTTCTCACTAGATAACTTAATCCCCGTTAAAGAGGCTATCGATACTACTCATTTATCATGCAAACTGAGAGCACAGAAATCAAACAAAGCGTAAGGTGTTCTGCCCGGAGCTGCACTATCTATCTTTATTATGTCAATTTACTTTATGGAGCCGCCCTATAAATACCAGACCCATTGATTAATACGCCATTAGATAACATGTATACAAAAACCACCACAGATAAAACTACTACAGCCCAATGAAATATGACAGCTAAGCTTATATATTTTGAAAAATAGCTCATACTATTTTCTGAGCCCGCCACTGCAGCAGCAAATGGCAAGAGTACAATTACTGCAAGCCCTGCCAGGAAAAAATAAGAAAGGTATTCCTCATAGTAGTAGGGAAACCATGACTCATAAAATGCCGAAAACGTAAGAAAATATGCAGCAACCGCAAAAAAGAGCGAGACAAAGTATATTAATAATTTCTTCAATTTAGACACCAAAACTTTTAACGTATGCGCAAAGCTTCAAAGGAAAGTCAATCAGCTTATTTAAGTGTGCTAACGACTTGACGTAGCATCAAGTTTCTTACTTTCTTGTTTAGAGCATTTTGTTGCTACTTAAGGATAAGCCCTGTTAACAAGTTCACATTCAGGCCAATATGACGGACGCTCCGATAGCGATCAAAAACGCGATCCAGTACCAAGCTCCAGCCCCCCTCAAGATGATCAAGCAGCTTGAATACACCTAACGCGGTGACAAATGAAATTACGGTGCCAATGAGTACATTCAAATGGAAACCACCAAAAATAAAGTTCAACGAAAGTACACCGGCACCCCAAAAATTGCCGAATAAAGCTAATTTGATGAACGTGCGAAGTATGTCAGCACAGCGATAAGCAGGACTACTTTTAAAATCACTTACTAATTCTCACTGAATACTGCCAGTAGAGTCAGTAAATTTTGATTTCATTTTGCGAAAAAATGGGATCAATAAGTTCCGCGCAAATGCAGTATGCATAAAAAATAAATTTTAAGGCGGGTTAGCACCTACAAAGTAACCTTTGCAAAAAGCTAGAAATAAAAGAATTAAACTCTCCAAACAACGGGCAGATTACTACCCGTTGACTAACAAATAAAGAGCTATCCTAGCCAATCATCTGGCTACCCAACTTCAAAAAGTACGGCCAAGGATACGTTTAGCGGCATCTATCGCAAAGTCTTTATAATCTGCCTCTATTTGTGCCATTTCTAACTCATATTGAAATTGTTCTTTACGCGGCAATGCCTTCCAGTCTTTTAGAATTGGGATATGACTGGTTTTCTCTGCGATGGTATAAAAAGCAACAAACTCTTCACGTACTTTGTCTTCCACCTGAAGCGCATCCAAAAGAACGCGAATACGAATCGAAGCTTCGGTAAGCCCTACTCCATCATCCAACAAGGTGCGGGCAATAATCTGGATGCTGTCGTTTACTCTTTGGCGCTGATCTTCGGCAGCTTGCTCCAGCTCCGCCAGTTGTTCGGCCTGTTTCTTTTGCGCTACTGATAGTTTGCGAAGATAGTAGCCAGCCACAATAGCGAGAGCAAAAATGATTACTGCTGCAAGAATAAGCAACCAGATTGGGAAAACGGTCATTAAAAATACACCTTAAGCAATGCCAGCCCGATACTGGCAGTAACAACAGAGAGCAATGTGCTGAGCCCCACAATATTGGCCGTAAGCTGGCTGTTCCCACCCATAGCATGGGCCATTACAAAGGCCGAAATCGCACAGGGAGCACCCGCCATCAGGATCAAATATCCCAAGTACTCAGGGCTCATGCCCAATGCCAAACCAATCAACAGGCAGACAATCGGGGCAACAACCAGTTTAAGTAATGAGGCCGCCAGCGCCGTAGGGGAACTGCGCATCAGTGTTCGCATTTTCATGCTGGCACCAATACAAATAAGCCCCAATGGCAAGCCCACAGATGCAAGATACTGAATGGTATCGTGCAGTACTTCCGGCAGCCTTACAGCCAATAAACGGCACACAATGGCTGCAATGACACCGAGGATTAGAGGGTTCTTGACCAGCTCCCACAGCATCACCCGCCAGCCAAATTTTCTGTCCTTATTGTAAAGCACGAAAAGAGCGACGGCGATAACATTAAACTGAATCGTAAGTGCCGCGACCAACCCTGCGGAATTGGAAACACCCTCACTTCCGTAGGCTTTTTCGATCCAGGCAAGGCCGACAATCGCCACATTTCCACGAAAGGCGCCCTGGATAAATGCACTGCGATCCATTGGTGATACCGGCCGCGCCAGCAACCATGCCAAAGGGAGCATCACAAAAGTGCCGAGAACCCCTGCTACAAGCAGGTCTATTTCTTGCGCGGGGTTGGCATCCGAGGAATAGATATTAATAAAAAGCAGTGCTGGTAATGCCACGTGGAAAACAAGCCTGGAGGCATCATCAATAAAGTTGTCTCGTACTATCCCTTTATACTTGAGCAGGTATCCGCCAATAATCATCAGGAAAATCGGCCCTGTGACTGATAGCGCGAATACAAGATTTTCCATAAAAAATTATTCTTCCGTGGCGGCTTCCTCAGCCTGTGGCAGTCCCTTTACCTCAGGCTGATCCGCTCGTTCCCTTAAATCCGCAGAGATCTGCTTACGGGTTTTAGCACCCAGCTTACGCAGACTATCAATCCGCTTCACCGCGTTGCCACGGCCTGTCGCCAGTCGTTTGTAGGTCTGCTGGTAAGCGTCATCTGCCTGACGCAGGCGATCACCAAGAACATCCAGTGACTCCAGCACCATAGCAAACTGATCGTGCAGCTTGCCGGCCTCGTCGGCGATTTTTTCCGCGTTCTTGTTTTGTTTCTCGTAGCGCCAGATATTCTCGACGGTGCGCAGAGTCGCCATCAGGCTGGTAGGGCTTACCAGGACAATTTGCTTCTCATAAGCAAAACGGAACAAATCCGGGTCCGCCTGCATAGCCAACATATACGCAGCCTCAATGGGCACGAAAATAAAGACGAAATCCAGGGTGCGCACACCCTCCAGCTGTTCGTAGGCCTTCTTGTTAAGGCCGGTGATATGGGCGCGCAGGGAATTCACATGCTGTTTCAGGGCTTGGGTGCGCTCCTCATCGGTTTCCGCCGAGCTATAGCGCTCGTAGTCCACCAGGGAGACCTTGGAATCGATAATCAGGTCTTTGTTTTCCGGCAGGCGCACAATCACATCTGGCTGGCGCCTGCGGCCATCGCTCGTCAGGGTTACCTGGGTTTCGTACTCGCGCCCCTTCTGCAGGCCGGATTCCTCCAGCAAACGCTCCAGCACCACTTCACCCCAGTTACCCTGAATCTTGCGGTCACCTTTTAGGGCCGAAGTCAGGTTCAGGGCCTCATCACTGATGCGCTGGGTTTGCTCGCGCAACGCTTTAATCTGCCCCAGCAGGCTGTTGCGCTCAGCATTTTCGCGATCGTAGACATGCTCTACTCGCTTGCGGAAATCCCCCAACTGGCGCTCAAGCGGATCGAGACTTTTGCGCAGGCTGTCTTCACTGCGGCGCACGAAGCTCTGCTGCTTCTCTTCAAAAATCCGGTTGGCCAGATTCTCGAACTGCTCACCCATGGCAATACGCATTTGCTCCATCAGCTTGCGCTGCTCCGCCAGGGCCGCCTCCCCTTTCTCTACCAGCACTTGGCTTCGCGTGAGTTGTTGCAGCTTGTCCGCCAGCTCGGTACGCAGGGATTCCACATCAACTCCAAGTTGAGATTCCCGCTCGCGGCTGCTATCGATCCGCGCCTGAGCCACCTGTAAAGCGGCTTGGCTCTGCAATAAAGCGCGGCGGCTACTGGCTCGCGCCAACCAAAACACCAAGCCCAACAGAAACAAGATGGCAACAGCCGCCATCACCGCATGATCGGCATTCAATTGCAGCGGGAACGCTGGCATAGAGTGGTACTCCCAGACCCGGAAAGAGATGGATAAATCAGGATTTTGCCAGGGGCCTATCCCCAATGGCTTGCCTAGATAGAGGCGAAACCACCATTCTACCAGTTTGACTATGGAAAGTGCGTCCGCCAGAGGATGCTATTGCTCCCTGATACCTGCAATGGGAATTTTCGTGGAGTTTTGAGGTATTCTTGGAGGATTGGTTTCGATGTTGGTACTCCAGAACGCATGCACAAACACAGCGCCCACCCAGACAGCCCAGCCCCCAGCGCCCTGATCTTTGATTCCGGCGTGGGCGCCGTCAGCATTGCGCGGGAGATCCGCCGCCTGATGCCGGGCCTGACCTTGCACCTGGGTGTGGACAACGGCTTTTACCCCTACGGCAATAAAAGCGAAGAAGAACTGCGCCCCCGGATCGTCCAGCAGGCCCAAGCCATGATGGAGCACTGCGGTGCCGATATTTTAGTGGTGGGCTGCAACACCGCCAGCACCCTGGCCTTGCCCCAGCTGCGCGAATCCCTGAAGAAACCCGTAGTGGGCGTTGTACCCGCTGTGAAACCCGCCGCTGCCGCCAGCCGTTCCCGCACTATTGCCCTGATTGCCACCGAGGGCACCGTCAATCGCCGCTACACCCGCGAGCTTATTGAGCAATTTGCCAACGGCAACCGGGTAATTAATGTGCCCGCACCGGAGTTGGTGCATCTGGCGGAAAGCAAACTGCGCGGCGAAGCCATCACCGCAGAGGATTTGGAGCCGGTCTTGCACCGCGTATTCCACACCGCCGGCGGCGATCAAGTGGATATTGCCGTATTGGCCTGCACTCACTTTCCCCTGCTGCGGGAAGAACTGGACCAGTTCGCCCCTCGCTCAATCCAGTGGCTGGATTCCGGTGAAGCCATCGCCCGGCGAGTGCGCTGGTGGCTGGAAGAACTCGAGCTGATGCTGCCGGATGCGCCAAACACTGGCCGCCTGATCACCAGCACGGTTGACCTAACCGGCAATATAGAACAGGCCTTCAGCGAGTTCGCCCCTGTTGCCGAACCCCTCGAACCCAACACCTAAGATCGCCAAAATGATGAGAACCGCGCAACAGAGTTGACAGCTCCGTCACAAACCGCGACCGTTCCCCGAATAACAAGCCCTAACCGGTACCCGAATTCATGCTGAAGCCGGCATTTCCCGCTCTCGAAATATTTGCGCAGCTGCCCCCTGGCGGACTGCTGCTCACCCCCAACAACCGTTTGCGCAACCGTTGCCAACAGGTGTTTGCCGCGCAGCAGTCGCCCGGTGCCTGCTGGATGCCGCCGCCGGTGGAATCCCTGCGAAGCTGGCTGGACAAGCTCTGGTTCCAGCTGCAACAGCGCAACTGGCAGCCCGCCTTGCAGCAGGTATTGAATCGTGAGCAACGGCAATTACTTTGGCAGCGTGCCCTGGATGAATCCCTGGATCGGCAACTACTCAACAGTCAGCAACTATGCCGGGATGCCGATAGCGCCCTGGCGCAGCTGCTCCAATGGCAGCTGATCTCCGATCTATCGCAAATAGATGAAGCGCTAACTCCCCTACTGGAACAGTTCGCACTCTCTATGCGCAGCGACGAACTGCCGCTATGCGCCATGATCAAAGCCTTTGCCACTGAGCTTCAGGCCCACAGCGCCATCACGCCAGACCAGCGCGATCAATTGATCCTGCGCGCATTCCAGGAAGGCATTCTGGAACCCGTCGCGCAAATTGATACCGCCGGCTTTGCCCAGATTTCGCCCCTCGCCAATGCCCTGATCCACGCAGGTGCCGCAAGCGTTTTCGAAAGACCGGGAATCTCCCAGCAGAGTGAATTATCCGTAGCCGCCTGCGCCGATTTGGATGAAGAACTCTATCAGGCAGCCCTTTGGGCCGGGCAAAAGCTCGCCGAAAACCCCGGCCACAGCGTAGGCATCGTGGTAAACAATCTGGGCCAATGCCGCGCCCAGGTGGAAGCGGTATTTTCCCGCGTGCTCGAACCCCAATACCTGGACCCACAGCAACCACGCTACACACTGCCGTTTAACTTCTCCGCCGGTACGCCACTGGCGCAAACACCAGTCGGCAGCGCCGCCTTACAATTACTATCGCTACTGCAAGACGAATGGGATTACCCTCAACTGCAAAACATCCTGTTCAGCCCCTTCTGGGGTGACGACAGTGAAACCTGGCTGCGCAGCGCCCTGTTCCGCCGTTTACAAAAACTGGAACTTCGCCGCATCGACGGCGCAACCTTGCGCTACTGGGCCGAGCGCACCGCAGAAGCCCTCCACTTGGAATCACCGCAACTGCCCCGCCAGCTGGAGCAAATGGCCGAACGCGCCCGGCGCTGGCAGCGAGCGCCCGCTGAAATTTGGGCCGCGCGTTTTTCCGAAATACTGACAGCATTAAATTGGCCCGGCAACCGCAACCCGGACAGCCAGGAATACCAGCAGCTGATGCAGTGGGAATCCATCCTGGAAGAGTTCGCCGCACTCAGCGCCTGCGGTGGCAACCTTACTCTCACCCAGGCCCTGCAATTGCTGCGTCAGATTGCCAGCCGCACCCCCTTCCAAGCGGAAACCCGCGATGGCCCCCTGCAAATTCTCGGGGTACTGGAAGCCGGCGGCCTCGCTTTCGATCACCTGCGCCTGGTCGGCTTTGGCCAACAGCAGTGGCCGCCGGCACCAGCGCCCAATCCGCTGCTGCCGATTCAATGGCAGAAACACTGGAAGATGCCCCGCGCCAGCGCCGAGCGGGAATTGGAACTGGCCCGCGAACTCACCGCCGACCTGCAGAATGCCAGCGGCGATATCGTCGTGAGTTACACCTGTGAAGAAGACGGTGTGCAGCAGGGACTGAGCAGCTTGTTTGAAAGCCCGCAAGAAGCCCAGCACATTGCCGAAGGCGCCCTGCACAATCACTACAGCCAACTGGCGCAAGCCTGTCAGCTGGAAAAAATCGAAGACAAAAAGCTACCACCACTCACCCCCGCCGAATGCGAACGGGTGCGCGGCGGTGCCTCAGTGCTCAAGGCCCAGGCCCTGTCCCCGTTAAATGCGCAATTGCGCTTCCGCCTCGGCGCCAGCAGTTTTACCCAACCGGATATCGGCCTCGGCCCCGCCGAGCGCGGCAATGTGGTACACCAGGTGCTGGCGGAATTCTGGCAACAGTGCGGCACCCTCGCACAACTGCAAGCTATGGACGACGAGCAACGCCAAGCGCAAATCGAGCGCGCGGTGGAACGGTCCCTCGGCAGTGTGCGCAAAAAATACAATCACCTGCCGATCGGATTTTGGGCCATGGAAAAGCAGCGCCTGGAGCGCCTGCTGCAACAATGGCTGTCCGTGGAACTGGACAGGCCCAATTTCTCCGTAGAGAAAGTGGAATGGCAACAAGCCGTGGAAATCGGCGGGCTGCACTTTAACCTGCGCCTGGACCGATTGGACCAACTCGCCAGCGGCGAGCAACTGGTAATCGATTACAAAACCGGCGTCCCCAGTATTCGCGACTGGCTTACCCAGCGCATCCGCGAACCCCAGCTGCCACTCTACGCCCTCTTCCAACCGGACGCCCACGCCATCGCCTTCGGCCAGGTGCGCAACGGCGACTGCAAATGGAATGGCTGCGGAGACCTGGAGCACCCCATCACCGGCATTAAAGCCGTGGGCGATACGGAAAAAGAATCCCCTTACGGCACCTGGAGCAATCTGGTGGAGCACTGGCGCTACAGCCTGGAATCCCTCGCCACCGAATATCGCAGTGGTGTAGCCACCCTCGCCTTTGATCGCCCCACCGACAACAACAGTGAACTCTGGCCCCTAAACCGCTGGCCGGAAAGGGAGCAAATAACCGAATGAACGAAGTTGTGACCACTCCCGCCCTGCGCCGCCCCATCGATGCCGACGCCCGCAGCCAAGCCCTGGATATCAGCCGCAGCTTTGCCGTGTCTGCCCCGGCGGGCTCTGGTAAAACCGGCCTGCTCACCCAGCGCGTATTAAAGTTGCTCGCCGCCTGCCAGCAACCGGAAGAAGTGTTGGCCATTACCTTCACCCGCAAAGCTGCCGGTGAAATGCGCGAGCGCCTGATCGACGCCCTGCACAGCGCCCGCGACCAAGCCCGGCCAGATAACCCCCACGATGCCATCACCTGGGATTTAGCCCGCGCCCTGCTGGAGCGGGATCGCGAGCTGGAATGGGAACTGCTGCAAACACCCCAGCGCCTGCGTATTCAAACCATCGACGGCCTCTGCCGCAGCCTCGCCAGCCAACTGCCAATCGAAAGCGGCCTGGGCGCACCGGGTGAACCCCTGGAGCGCACCCAAATTGCCTTCGAACTGGCCGTGGTGAACCTGCTCAAACACCTCGATGGCGAAACCCCAGACGCAGACCTACAGCAGCTACTGCTCCACCTGGACAACGACCTGGGCCAGCTCAATAAATTGCTGCGTATTTTGCTGGATAAGCGCGAGCAATGGCTCGGCCCCCTCTTGAGCGTCAACTTCGACGGAGCCCAGGACTATTTTCATTTTGTTATCGACGAACTGGTAGCAGAAAAGCTGCAAGACCTCTCCACAGCCCTCGGCAGTTACGCCGGGGAACTGCTGGAGCTGGCCAGTTATGCCGGCAGCAATTTACAAAAGGAAAACCCCAGCCACAGCCTGTGCCTCTTCGCCGAACTGGACGATTTCCCCAGCACAGACAGCAGCGGCCTGCCCGCCTGGCTCGCCCTCGGCAGCCTGCTCCTCACCACCACTGGTGATCTGCGCAAAGGCGGCGGCATCAATAAAAAACTCGGTTTTGGCCTGCCGGATAAAAAAGATCCCGAGCGCCCCATCGCCGAAGAATACAAACAGCGCATGAAAGACCTGCTGGCAGAACTGGCCGGCAACGAACCACTGCTCTCCGCCCTGCGGGAAGTGGGCAAGCTCCCCAGCGGACTGCAACAGAGCCAATGGCAACTGCTGCAAGGGCTCGCCCAGGTACTGCCCAAATTGGTCGCAGAATTAAAGTTGGTTTTCCAACAGCTGGGCGCCACCGACTATACCGAAGTGGCCCAAGCCGCATTGATTGCCCTGGGCGATAGCGACAACCCCACAGACCTGGCCCTGAAACTGGACCTGCAAACCCAGCATATTCTGGTGGACGAGTTCCAGGACACCTCCCACACCCAGCTACAACTGCTGGAAAAACTCACTGCCGGCTGGCAGCAGGGAGACGGCCGCACCCTATTTATTGTCGGCGATGGCATGCAATCCTGTTACGGCTTCCGCAATGCCAACGTGGGTATTTTCCTGGATGCGCGCGAACGCGGTATCGGTGAAGTGCCCCTGGAAGCCCTCGACCTCCAGGTAAATTTCCGCTCCGAAAGCGCAGTGGTGAACTGGGTCAACGAGACTTTCCAAAGGGCTTTTCCGCAAGCGGATAATATCGGGCGCGGCGCCGTGCGCTATCTACAATCCGAAGCGTTTAAAGGCAGCAAATGGGCCGAGCCCTCGGTGAATTTCTACGGCTGCATTGATGACGAAGACCGCAACCGCGAATCCACCCAAGCAGTTGAACTGGTGCAGCAATTACAAGCGCAAGATCCGGAGAGCCGTATCGCCATTCTGGTGCGCAAGAAAAAACACCTGCAAAAAGTTCTGCCGGCCCTAAGCGCCGCCAAAATCGCCTTCCAGGCCCCAGAGCTGGCGCCACTCGCCAGTAAAATGGTGGTGTTGGATTTACTCAGTCTCACCCGCGCCCTGCTCGACCCCAGCGACCGAATCAGCTGGCTGGCCGTACTCCGCGCCCCCTGGTGCGGACTGCAACTGCCGGACCTTTACACCCTGGTCAACTGGGGCAATGGGGATATCACCGTAACCGATACCAGCGCACGTCCACTATTAATGGCCTTGCAGGAAGTAGACGATATCGCCCTGCTCAGCGATGAAGGGCGCGCGCGCCTGGCCCAAGTGGCCCCCAAACTGCTACACGCCTGGCAACAGCGCGGCCGCAAACCCCTGCGCACCTGGATTGAAGGCCTCTGGCTGGAACTGGGCGGCCCCGCCACCGTTGCGCAAAAATCTGACCTGAATAATGTGCAGGATTTTCTGCAATTATTAGAAGCCTTCGATACCGGCGGCGCCATTACCGACTGGCAACAGTTCACCCTGGCCCTGGAACAGCTCTACGCCCGCCCCGCCCAGGATGCCAAAGTGCAGGTGATGACCATTCACAAATCCAAAGGGCTCGAGTTCGAACACGTACTGATCCCAGGCCTAGACCAAGGCGGCAAACCCGGCAGCGACCAACTACTGCGCTGGAGCGAATGGCTCAACCGCGAAGGTGAAAGCCGCTTCCTGCTCGCCCCCAAAAATGCGCGCGGCGGCCGCGACCCGGTTTTTGAATACCTGAAGCACGACAACAGCGAACGCGAACGTCTGGAAGGCACCCGCCTGTTGTATGTAGGCTGCACCCGCGCCATCCGCTCGCTGCATCTTTTGGCCTGCATCAACCGGGATGAAAAAAAGGGCCACCTAAAAGCCCCCGGCAGCGCCGCCCTACTCGCCGGTATCTGGCCCAGTGTTTTGCACCACCAGGAAAGCGACTGGTGCCACTGGCTGGAAGCGGAAGAACCCCTGCTAAACCAAGACGAAGCCAGCAGAGATTACGACTACCTACTGCGCCTACCCAACCAATGGCAACCCCAAGCCATGCCCCGGCAGGAATGGCTGGCCCAATACCGCATGCCAGACTACCAACCCAAAACAGAGGAAGAAGACAATATTCCCGAACTGGGCCAGGTAGCCCTGCGCTGGCTCAAACACGCCGGCACCGTAGCCCACGAAACCCTCGCCACCATTGCCGAGACCAATATCAACGACTGGACACCCAGCAAACTGGAAGCCCAACGCCCCCTATGGCAACTGCGCCTGAAACAATTGGGGCTATCCTCCACCAGCCTGGACCGCGCCGCCGAGAAAGTGGAAATCGCCGTACGCAACAGCCTCAACTGCCCAACCGGCCGTTGGCTATTGGATGGATCATTAAGGGAATCCGCCTGCGAACTGGAACTGCACAGCGGTGGCCGACAATTAAGACGTTCTATTGTGGACCGCACTTTTATCGATAACGAAGGCACCCGTTGGATTGTCGATTACAAAACGGCTGAGCCCAGTGGTGAGGAAAGGCAGGAAGAGTTTATTGCGGCTCAGCTAGAGCAGTATCGGAATCAGTTGGAGAATTACCGCAAGCTTTTTTATGCGCGGGGGGAGCGGAATATTCGGTGTGCGCTGTATTTTCCGTTGATGCGGAGGTTGGTAGAGTTAGATTAGAGCGGCCATGGCTTAGTCGTGATGTACTAATGCCTACGGGCAATTCGCTAAGCTGGTAGACGAAGTGAAGTATGATACTAAAAGGTGCAGTCGGGTCGGAGTTCAAGAAAGACTCGTGGGCCCATGCCTAAATGGAAGATTCGATTTCTAGGGCTGCAGAGGTTGTGGCAGCCACTACCAGCAATCTGCGAGTAAAGGTGGGGCGAATCAGTCAAGTTAACTGGAAATCTCTTCTCTATTCAGCAAGGGAGGGGGCTATATCAGGAGAGAGCCCATATCTCTTACTACAACTAATGATGAATCCATACAACGATAACTCCTTTAGTATTTGAGAAATATACTTAGAGAGTTGCCCAATTAGACTTGACCACTACATTTCTTACAAACTCAGATATACACCGGTCTAGTGTCTAAGTGCTTCCTACCCACACTTTCATTTAGCCCCGGGGCAATGTCTTGTAATAGATCTTTATAGACAGAGTTTATCTCTAGAGTCAGCGCCATAGCACCTGCTTGTCGCTCCATATTATCCAAAATAAGACGGCTACCATCTGGAGTTAGAAACTGCTTACCTAATTCACAATCATTTGAGCAAATTTCAATCATAAAATCATTAACCCTCCCCAACAAACCTAGATCGTAGTAACTTGGCATACTAAGGTGACGATCCATATGATAAGCCAAACTAGCAATATCATAGCTGCTAAGGTTTTTTAGAAACTTAACTCTACTTGAGGATGCATCTGCCTTTATATTTTTTAGTAGCCTACAAACTTTTTTGAGATTACCTGAATAAATTCTATCTCTTTGGTTAATTTGGTGAATATGCTTGAACGGCCAATTCCCAAAAGTCTCTCGTTTATCTTTATTGTATATTCTTACTTCTCTGTCTTTAATTTCATTACTATGTTGATAATCCAAAGTGTCATGCCAGTGTGACGGTACAATGTCAATCTTTCGCTGTAATGAACCGCCTTCCATTGCAATAGACTTTGCACCTGTTACGTCAACATAAACAGCTGGAAAATTACTTTTTAATATACGCTCTGACTGAATTCTAAGCTCATGCATCCTTGTAATCATCGATATACCCTCGCTAGAAGGTGTATACGATTTATGAGACGCAGTAGGTCGCTCCCATGTTAGGTAGCTATGTATCAGCAACACATCCACATCACTTGCACCCTTAATATGGATATCTAATGGAACTGACCCTTGAAATTCATGAAAGGAATTGATTCCATTTTGTTTCAAGCTTTGCTTAAGAGAGCTAGCTACTCTATCTCCCTCCTCAAAGCAAATTTCAGTATATCGTTGATTTACGGGCTGCATTGAGCCAAGTACATATTTTATTACACTGCTCTCATTTAATATGGAATAACTTTCTTGAATCGATTGAGGTACCCCTCCATCAAGCGCATGTGCTTTCTGTAAAAGCTGAGGCAAGGAGCGCCTTGAGTTCAAGTTACCTAGCTTAGTATCATAATTCATATTATTTCCCTTGATCTCTCTTTAGCTCCATATTTCCCCGAGTTCGTCGGCCATGAGAATTGAAATAGGTCCCATTCGCCACCCCTGATTTCAAATCAAAGACAAGCTCACAAAAACCTCTGTGAAAGCTCAAATCATGCTCTTGTTCAAGATTTGGTTGATTACTATAGCTATAAGAGAGCTGCCATGATTCATCAGGCAGTTTTGAAGCCGTTGCTGTATAGCTATAGCTTTGGCTTTGGGATGTCGTTAGCTGAATAGAAATTTCATTCCATGTTTGAAAAATGTTTAACTGTGCATCCCATTCATACCCGATGCTTCCAGAATCAGTTATAGTTTTTCCTTTCACAGACCATTGACCTGAAAAGTTTGGAATAGAAAGCAACTTTCCAACAATTTCCAATTTCCAAACTAAATGATCAAATAGTTTATCTAGAGCCAAATAGATTAAGCTAGACGTAATGACGAATGAGCCAATAAACTGTAAATCTGTAAGCTCTGAAAGCCCAACTATTGCGTTACCTAAAATTGGGCTTGCAACAAAAGAAACAATACCTAAGAACCTTCCAACAACCTGCCTTTTGTGGTCAAAAACTGCATAAGGATGCACTGATCGTCTCATTAAACAATGATTCTTTTTATAAATTCATAATGCAAGGTGCAACCCTGGGCACCAACCAATTATAAAGTATAACCCGCCAAACCTATCGAAGAAAGCAAGAGATAACACCAAATACCAAACACTTAGAAAACAACCGAGGAAATTGAACTTCCAATGCAATTACTCAACAAAATAAAGGCGTTCAAATTGCCCTACTGGAATTAATAAAGTTTTATTCAGTATCAAGACTAAGTAAAATCGGCTGATATCAATTAGTAAGGTGGCTACATTAATACAAGTTCCACTTAACCCTATCACCAACAAAATTTCTAAAACCCGACCAATAGGAGAAGGGTACGTGATGTAAGAGTAAAGAAAGGGCGCTGACCCAAGGTGCTGCAACACCAGGGGCCAGCTAACCAAATTGATAAGATAAGTATCAAGATGGCTGTATGCATACTACGCTAGAAACCCGCTCGTCTTCAATAAAGTGGAGCACAACCAGCAGCTTGGAGCAATTCCCCAAGCTATGGGAGCCTAGCGCGCGCCTTTTCCTATTCTGCGCCCACCGCCCCCGCGCCCCACCCTACTCTTCCACCAAGTATCACTTACCAAGCTTCCCCACCAAGTAATGCCCACCCACAGTTTGAGTATCGCTAGGAAACAAACATGTTGATCCTAAAGCGCCGAACAGGCGAGAACCTAAGAATTGGAACGAGTGTCTCGATCACAGTACTGGAAGTGAAGGGAAATCAAGTAAAGATAGGCATCCACGCCCCCAAATCCCTTCCCGTTCATCGTGAAGAAATCTATGTGCGTATCGAGAGAGAACAAAAAATAAGCAATGGAAGGCATTGAGAGAAGGTTTTCCAAGGAAGGAGGCTCCAGCCACGCCTTCTTAACAGCTATTATATTTTATTAGACAGCAAGTGCCGATATCGCACTAATACTCGCAGTGGCCAGGATGGACACAGAAAAAATAAAAAGGAATGAAATCCACCCAGCAGGACTGGGTGGATTTCTTAGCTTGGACTAACGGAAGTGGGTCACAGCTCAATTTCAATTAAATAATTAATATCGCTTTCAGACTTCATTAAATGCCCATCTAACATGGCTGGGCTATTACTACCCGTATCAAGCAAACTATATACACCGGAATCAAAATCTCCTGGCACACCGATCATACAAAATGGCTGGCGCCAATCAAACTCTAAGTCTGGTGAAATTAGATCACTTGCACCACACCTCTCTAGTGCATATATTAAATCACTAAGAATATTTGATCCACCAGGCAGACCCCAACCAGAATCATAACTAACAATAATTACAATCTTATCTGAATTTATACTGTTTAGGTAGTTAGCCAGTCTTTTCTGTTCACTTTCATCATTCCAAGTGAAGTATTGCCTAGTCGTCTTCTTACCTCCAATAGTTTCTTCAGGAGCAGCCTGAAGAGTTAATCTATTCAGAGTAAGGACATATAGCCCTATTAAATCATCCTCAGACTTATACACCTTATCACCAAGGTGAATATTTCCTTCTTTTATAGTCCATTTTGCTCCCCCTCTTAACTGAAACTTAACTGACATTTTGGCCATATATTCTTCAAAATGTCTTTTCATTACCTCCCGCTTTTTATCATCTTTTTCTAGCCGCCAAATTTCTTGTAATGGGGAATTCACTCCGATCTCATCTTCTTCCAGAGTATTTTTATATGACCTGAACCCAATGATATCTGGGTAACTCTGCACAGTATCTCTCCAAGCATTCAAGGCCTCGCCGTTGACTTTAATGAGCGCAGCTTTAGACGTATCACCTCCAATACAGCTAGTATTCCAACTTGCATAGGACATAAACTCATCACTAACGTCTTTATAATCTACTTTCCCCTTCGCCTCGGCAGCCTTTGAGATAGCGTTGTACACCGCTTTAACCTCAGCACCAAACTCCAATACAGAGGTAATGGATTTCTGAGATGCTAAGCTAGTAATATCGCATCGACCACCCAATACAGCGTGATTGGGATAGTGGGTTCCCCACTCATTAAACAACTTATCATAATCTTCAGATTCATGGGCTGCTTCAAAAGCTTGCTTTGCTTTTTCCGTCAGAAATTCCGATGGATCTTTCTCCCCAAAACTCAACTCAATGGTAAAGTCTTGATGAATTTCAGAGTATAGAGAGTAATAATTCTTAGTTTTCCCAGAAATATTACGATTAAAGTAGGCATTAAACTGCATACTAAAGGCACCATATGTACCTGACGCCCCCATTGATGAAGAGAATTTGTTCTGAAATTCTAATCTAGACTCCGTAACTATATCTTCGGTTTCTGCATATTGATCTTGCTCGTTAACCTTTACATATTTTGGCACACGATAGACCTTTCCACCTATTGTAACTTCTCTGTACTCGTTAACACCCAAATCAAACAATAGGTCCCTAGAGCTAATCTGAAGATCACCAAACACATTAAATGCGTGACCTATCACTCTTATACCCGGAATGAATGAATAATCTTCCTCAGTGTGTTTTTTAGCGCCACTTGATTTTTTTTCCTCTTCATTCAATTCACTTATGTCGCTCAGTTCATTCATTTTTCACGTCCATGATCAATATGTTAAAGATAATGATTTAAATAAATACCATCTTGTAAGTGCTCACCGAAATCGCGTGTACAAATAAGTCGTGAGCTAGCAATTAGCTTTTTATCGATTTCCACCACAGGAAGCGAGCACTCAAATTTTATTAAACTCTTTATTCCTACTCCATAATTGTACTTCTGTTAGTTACCGCGAACCACAGCAGGACACGAATTATAGCTATAGCAAGTTGCATATAACGTCAGTTTTTCCTCAAATCCTAACTCACCATCTTCGCCCTATCAGCTAAAAAACTAATTATCTTAGCTATAGCCAATAGCAATGAGAAAATACCCAAAGCACGACACTATCGAAATTCGATCTACAAATCCCATATGGTTATTATTTATCTAAGGAACCTCTGAATAATTCCGAGCTAATTTGGTAGTGTTCACCTATCCGTCAAGACTATGATGAATCATGCACCAAGTCACCTTTGCCGAAGCAGAATACAATCTGAAGCGCCGTAAAACTCGTCGAGAGAAGTTTCTTTCTCAGATAAATATCCTCATTCCATGGCAGCGACTGGAAGCTCGGATAGCCCCTTGTTATCCACGCGGCAAGCGTGGCCGACAACCTTACCCATTGAGGGTCATGTTGCGCGTTCATTGCATGCAGTTGTTTTACAATCTCAGTGATCCAGTTATGGAAGATGCGCTATACGAGATTGAATCTATGCGTAATTTTGCAGAATTGACTTTGAACGGCCCAATTCCCGATGAGACAACAATTCTTAACTTTCGTCAATTGCTGGGGTCAAATCAGCTTGGCACAACTCTATTTGAGGAAATCAATCAGTATCTTGTCGAGGATTGCATGGTATTGCGTGAAGGCACCATTGTAGATGCCACTATTATCTCAGCTCCATCTTCGACTAAGAATATAAAGAAGAAACGTGATCCTGAAAAAAAAGCAATTTTGGACACCCACCAAGTAGGGTCATTAGCAGAGCAGCAGTAGCTAAATGTTAAAGTTGGCAATGTAGCTATAAAAGCGATTTAGATTCAACAAGTTACAGTCGTGCGCCAGCTTAGGAAAACTAGCCTTAACACGTCCCTATTCTGCTCCACCACGGCCGTTCCTCATCTAAATCTCCCCTACCAAAAAAACTCCACCTACGGCTTGAGAATCAGCAGGAAGTAAACAGGTTGACTATAAAGCAGCAAACCAGAGAAAGCCTAAGAGCCGGGACGAATGTCTTAGTCACAGCACTGGAAGTGAAGGGACATCAAGTAAAGATAGGCATCCGCGCCCCACATCCCTCCCCGTCCACGGAAAAGAGATCTATACGCGCATCAAAAGAGAATAAAAAGCAAGCACTGAAAGACGGTGGGAACAGATTTACAATGGAGGGGCCCCCACCCAAACCTCCCCCTCTCTTTCATCATCATAGTAGCACCTTTGAGCGCACACCATCTCTAAGATGGGTAATGTCGCAACCCTATATTTATCTTCACATGTATCAGAAAGCAACTCCCCACCCTCTATAACTGAAAAATCAAAAATCGCTGGCATGATCAGCTGTGAATGATTCCATAAAACAATTTTTCAGAAGTTCTACCAACCATCATTACGTCGCAAGATTTATGGATCTGTAGAGGAGCTTCAAAAGGATCAAGACGAATGGCTCGTATATTACAATAATGATCGGACCCATCAGGGTAAGAAGTGTTGCGGCCGCACTTCGATGGCAACACTTGAAGATGGAAAAGGCACCTGGAAGGAAAAACTCGTAAACTGAATTTGACCTGACCGAACACCTTCTGAAAAACCGGTAACTGTCAGACCAAATCTGAACTACTACATCTAATCCTTCCGGGCACTTCGTTTGTTAGTTTTACTCTCTTATAGAAGTGTCCGGAAGTTATAGACCACTATACTATGGAGTTGACAACCATATTCGGTCAATCTTCAAATACCCCCCCTGAAGCCCCCTCATTTGTATAGTTACATCGCGCCCAGAGGCTTGGGCAGCCAAAGCTGTTGAATAGAACATTTTGGCGAACTCAGGGTTTTCATCGGCAGCGAAAGCAGCAGCAAAGTCATATACTGCACTTAGTCCAGCGCTTTCTGGAATATTTAGCGCTACAGGTGTATCAAAATATAACAATATAAGATTATCTTTATTCACATAGATACGTTCGACTTTGCCTATGTATTGGCAATACACATCACTCCCTGAGTGGCAAGTTGGCGTCCCTGCCTGAACACCACCAACAAACATCAAAGCCATTACTGTTATAAGTACACTAAAACTCTTCACTTTATCCCTCTACATTTAACAATCAATTTATACGAAACCTTAACATATTCCCCAGAATTAAGCTCAAACCTAATCAAAAACCAAAGCTCTTAAAGAAGCAAAGAGGTTATTATAGGAGCCACCGCCTCCATCCCATATACAAATACTCTAGCGGTGTCAGAGTCTTGATTTCCTTCACTATCCGTCACTAACAGTGCAACACTGTACTCTCTTTGTCTCGAATAAGTATGATTAACAGATTTGTAAGCGATCTTACCAGATCGTAGGTGAGGCTTGTATTAGAGAACTGGGATAGCACCGCTGAATGCCAAGCCATGGAAGGCTTTAAGGGTTGTGTCATCAACGGATAAATATGACTGCTCAACAGACGTCCGTCTTCTTGCGGACAGCGCAGTATATCATGCGGCTGTGGCCACCCCAACTCTCTCAAGTTGGATGTTCCAGGATAACAGTACCTCATAATCTTCAACGGATTGACAGTGAGGAATCTGTTTAAGCACCTCCACATAATACCTCATGAGTAATTCCTTTTTATTTCTGAATCGTAAGGGACATAACAGTAAATTCAAAAGCAGCACCTATATACCATTCTTTTCTATAATTCCAAAGCCCTTCAGCCCGAAGATACAGAGGATCAAGATATCTTTAGTTGGCACAAGTGTTCAAAGAAAGATATAGATCAATATATCTATATATCTGTAGTTTCCCTGCCCTATATCTTTTGAGGAAAGAGTAGTGTTACTGCGGGTTTCTATGAATACTCTGCGCAACCCTCGCAACAAACCTAACCACCTTGCTAGGTCCACCATTTTTCACTAATTTCTTCCCAAACTGCTTTTGAATCCAAAAATAAATGCTGCTTTACTTTTAGCCTCTCAAAGCCAGTGTCAAGCAAGCTTACAGGAACGTACATAGCCTTATCATCGTTCTTCCCAGGTAAGGATGATCCACATTCTGAGCAAAAACTTGTTTGCCAATCATGATTTGGCTTTATCCATGTTTTTATATGATCTTGACCAGAAGCCCACTCAAAACTTTCATTAGGAATCACCGTTACGGCTATTCCGCCTCCGCCTGTAGCTTTACGACAAATAGAGCAATGACATATATATACATCTTCGGGGATTACGCTAATTCTGAAATTTACGGCTCCGCAATTGCAAGAACCTTCTGCTAATTCATTCAACTTTATATCCTCTAAATTTTACACACATAGCATGAGTAAAGCTAAAACGTAGCGTTTACTTTCTCGCCATGCCTAAGCTTAGCAACCTCCTTACCTTGCCGCATACTTTAGCTCTATCGTATCTGTGTATATTGATTTGAAATTCTCAGCCATCGCTGGATTTATCCCTATTAATATTGTGGCACTGCTGTCCCAGCAGGCTATTTCAAAAATAGCTTTTTCTAACTGAGGTTTTGGTTCAGAGGCATTCCAGTAATTAGGGTTTCCATCAACGTACGGTGGTTCAGCAACCGCAAATCGGGTGCCGATAGGAAAAGCGCTGAATACTGCCCAAATGAACTGGACATCATTGCTAGTTATTGTTTTTTCTAGCTCAAATCCAGAGTGCCAACCCTCTGATATAACCAAATCGTTAGTTTCTATGTCGCTGACAAACCAATCATAGTCATGGCATGAAATATTGAGGGCAGAGAAAACTTCCTTTATGTTCGTGAAGAACTTTACCTGATCTGTTCCTTCAAGAATAAGATTCATACGATTTAAAAGTTAACTGTCAATTCAAAAGTAACATCTATATATCACGCTTCTCCACAACTCTAAAGCTCGTCAGCCCTACAAGGCGAAAAGTCAGTAGCTCAAATCAACTCACTGAGCTACAGCTGCCTAGGATTCACATTTTTTATTCTATACATTGTCTCCGTACCTCGCCTTTGCTATTTATCATTTACCAAGCTTCCACATCAAGGAATGATCCTACCCACATGCGTGAGTTTTACTGTAAACAAGCATGTTGACGATAAAACATCTAACAGGTGAAAAACTAAGAATTGAGACAATCGTCTCAATTGCAGTACTGAAAGAGAAAGGTGATCAAGTAAAGATGGGCATTCACTCCACCAGTTGAGGGATCAATGTCTACATTAAAAGCGAACAAAAATTAGGCAATGGTGGTCGTTCAGGTCAGGCTCCCTAAGGAAGAAGGCCCTACCCCCTCTGTAGCAGTTAAACTTTATTTGGCAACGAGATGCATATCTACACGCTCTGCTCCAGCCTTTTCTTGAGTAAACTGTGCAAAATGTACATAAAGTAAGTCATTCCAAAAAGGCCCGAAGAGCCGTAGCATACTTCTTGTGCTTGTTAGGCACCGGGCTCACCAGAAAGAAGGGAGTACGCTGTGTAGCGCTAATCCAGCTACTAACAACCAAAATGACATACTGACAATCACCACCAGAAACCTATTTGGCTCTCTCCCTTTCTTTGTGAAAGGTTTACAAATGAGATTGCCAGGAAAGTGGAACATGACCTCGACAATGATTGTAAATATAGTCTCAACAATAAATCGACCGAGAAACCTAAATACACCACCTATTACTTCTTCCACTAACCCTCTCTCCGAACTCAGGATTTTTGACGCCTAAAGTACTTACGGTAAAATCATATCGAAGCAACGGTTTTTTTACACCGTATGCTTTTTCGTTTTAAACGTGAGTTCAATCCGAACCTCCTGAGTCAGAAAATTCGTTGCTACAATTGGATTCTACTAGGGATGAATCACTTCTATTCATAGAAATCACAACAGAATTAATTTCTTTCCTGGCCTCGATTGAGCTAAAACTTACGCCAGATTCTGTACAATATTTATCAAACTGCTTTTTATCTGACCACATGTATATTGCGTACATTTGATACTTAGTCAGTTTGGGATAGTGGTTTTGAACACTATTAGCCACCTCAGAGGCTAAATACTTTCTCTTATTCCCCCAATCATTTGATAATTTACGCCTTAAATCCCTTTTGAAGATCCGTATGGCCTTGCGTTTACTTGACAATTTTAAAAACCACACGATCGGATACCTTTACCGATTAATTCAAAAGCTACATCTGTATATCATGCTTCTCTCTAATTCTAAAGCTCATATATACTACAACACAAAAAGATGCAGAGAGTCAAGAAACCACCTTTAACCGATACGTATGTCAAATAAAGATATAGAGCAACCTCTTTATATTTCTGTACTTTCTTTGCTCTGTATATTTTTAGAAATGCTTTATGAGTCAATGAGTTATTGCTTATCTTCAAGAAATAAGAAAAGCTGCTTTTCAATTCTGATATACAGAACAATGCAAAAACATCTTACTTGCCTATTTTGGAAGATTTAGATAAAAAGTCACTCCTACCCTCTCCAGCACCCACCGACTTCCCACCCAAAAAAGGTCACTTAGTGCCCTGTTAAAGAATACCCCCACGGCTTGAGCACCAGTAGAAAGCAATGAGTTTACCCACAAGCCCCGAACTGGCAAAAACCAAAAAATTGTTACGAATTCCTCACACACATTGCTGGAGGTGACGGGAAATCAAGTAAAGATATGCCTTCCACCCCAAATCCCTTGTCGTCCATCGAGGAGGGATCTACGTGCGCGTCAAACATGAACAAAAAGCAGGCACTAGAAGGCCCTGCTGTAGTATCTATTTGATAGATGGTACGTAAGCGGTACATGAACCACATTATTCAACTTGCTCTGACGGGCTTGCCATGATACCCCCTCCATCAACTTCGGAGGAAAGCCCTATGAATCAGCAGCAGCGGCAAACCCATGTCAGGGCCTACGAGAGAAGCTCTCAATCCAAGCGCGCCTATACCCGTAAGCACAACCTAAACTACAGCCAGTTCCTCTACTGGCACCAAAAACTAACTGAACAAACTGCGGTCTCTGATACCCCTGACTTTGTTCCCGTGGATATCAAGTCTTCCACAGCTACTATGAGAAACCGGGGTATATTGGAGTTCCCGAATGGCATAAAGCTGGTGATCAATAGCCTGGTGTTGTTGGCACAAATTCCTGGCCTTATGGACCTGTAAATACGATGTGGCTATCGTTTAACAGCAAAGTCTGGTTTTACCGTCAGCCGATCGATTTTCGCAAGCAGATGGATGGTATTGTGCTGCTGGTGGCTGATACGTTACACAAAGATCCGACATCCGGTCAGCTCCTTGTCTTTTGCAATAAAAAGGCCGATAAATTCGTGTGCTCTACTGGGAAGATAATGGATTCTGGCTCCTTTATAAGCGAAATGAGAAGTCGAGGTTTACCTTTCCTGGCATTTCAAATGACGCAATAGAGTTGTCGATTTCACAGCTACAGTGTCTGCTTTCTGGGTTGGACTTTACTCAGCAAAAAGAACCAGAAAAACTCTATTTTTCACGCTTTTCCGTTGAGGATTATGAGGCACCGCTACCCTGGAATATCCAACTTGATAAAGTTGGGATGGCCGCAGCCGCATGATATAACGGCGCTGTCCGCAAGAAGGTGGACCTCTGTCGAATGCCACCATATTTGTCTGTTGATAGCACAACCCTTTAAGGCGTCCATGACTTGGCATTCAGCGGTGCTATCCCGGCACTTTAAATAAAACCCTCTCCTACGATCTGGTAAGATCGCTTACTTTATGATTGATGGGCGGTAGAGAAAGATGGTGAGTGGCTAGACCCTGCGCATGCATAAGCTGATTCTATAGTACCATTGGTTTTGAGGCATACCTGTCGCTTCTTTGTAGGCTAGGCAGGGGCTTCGGTGCAGATAGCCGTTAAGTACACAGCACATTCGGCCTTCAAAGTTCGCAATACAGAGTTTTAGAGCGATTGGCATCCTGCGTTGCAACTTATGGAAAGGTCTGGATATTCCTACAAAGCTTTGTCTTGATTGTGAGCAGCTCTGAAAGTAATTGAAATTATGGCGTTATTAAGTGCTCCCCTAAATGCCGTAAGTTGGTGAGTGCCCTTTCTTGTACACCAATACTGTTCTCAGAAAACTCATAAATAGTTCACCATCTTGATTGAAGCCACGAGTTTCAACCGTCACTATTCCCTGAGTAGGGCGGGAACGTGATTCCCGTTTAGATAGGATTTCACTCTCAGCGTAGATGGTGTCCCCCTCAAAAACAGGTTTTAGTAGCTTTACCTTATCCCATTCTAAATTAGCTACTACCTTCTTACTGATAGTGTTTACGGTCATTCCAGTTACAATCGCCAGGGTTAGAGTGCTATCTACTAGCGGTAACTTCCATTCAGTGTTTTGTGCATAGTGTGCGTCAAAATGTAATTGTGCCGTATTCATTGTAAGTAACGTCATCCAGGTATTGTCTGTTCGAGTCAATGTCCTACCTGGACGATGCTCAATGATCATACCCTCTGTGAAGTCTTCGAAGTAAAATCCAAAGTCTTCCCGATAGCGGTTATCGTTGATTTTTTTATAGGGTTGGAATTGCATGACTACCATTTCCCTTACGGCTTCAGTTTAATTTGTTGAAGATAGAGATGATTTGCTTTGGAATAGACAGGTACATCAATCATCTCACCCTGGTATTGACAGGTCTTGCCCTTTGAATTGTTATAAATCTCTACGATTTTTTCTGCTTTTTCATACTCTTCTTGAGTAGGCTTGAAAGAAGACTTGATTGCTGAGATTTGTTTGGGGTGGATAGCGGCTTTGCCATTGAATCCCATTGCCTTAACGATATTCAGCTCTTTCAGTAGCCCACCTTCATTATTGAAATCAAAATAAGGTGAGTCATAGCAGGCCAGATTCTTTGTCGCTGATGCTTCTACGATTTTACTGCGAGCAGAACTCAGGGCGTTAATGGAGTTATCACAGTTCAGGTCGTTGGCGTAGTCTGCAGCACCAAACATCAAGGCCTGGAGTTTATGTGGGCCGTTATTAACAATATTGTGGACGTTAATTGTTCCATTGGCTGTTTCGATTAAGGCAATTATTGCTAAGTCCTCATAAGTTTGAGAGAGAAGTTCACTAAGCTGCTGAATATCATTAGGGGACTCTGTCTTGGGGTAAAGTACAGCATCGATCTGTAATTTGGCTCTAGTAATAGCAAGTATGTCTTTTAGCCCTTCATTGCTTGTTAGGTGGTTGATTCGAATAATATTGGCTGTGGTGTGGCTGGTGTTCTTGGAAAGATATTGAAATGCATTGTCTCGGGCTAATTGCTTGTCACTTTTGGGTACACTATCTTCGAGATCAATAATAACGGCACTGGCTTCTACTTCTGCGGCTTTCTGAAAAAGATTGGGTTTATTACCTGGCGTGAAAAGCAGTGCAGGATGAATGTGTAGGTTGATCATAGGGTTAGTTAGATAAAATTGTGCTCTTTAGCTTCTTTTAGCAGGCTTTCCCTAAAGTCTGGGTGTGCAATATTAATTAGGGCATGGGTACGTTCTGTGGTTGATTTCCCCATCAGCTGGCAGCAGCCGTATTCAGTAACTACATAATCAACATCAAGCCTGGAATCTGTTGTGATTGTATTTAATCGCGGTACCACTCGAGAAATATTTCCGCCCTTTGCTGTAGAACTGCTTGCCAATATGGTCTTACCGTTTTTCGAGTAATAGACACCTCTAATGAAATCCAGTTGTCCACCCACTCCTGAGAATTGATGGTCAGTGAATTCTGCGTTTACCTGACCAGCGAAATCGATCTCAATAAAGGAATTGACCGAGATCATGTTGTCAATAAGGGCAATAGTCTGTGGTTCATTGACGTAAGAGACTGGGAGGCAGGCCATTGAAGGATTTTCATCAATAAAGTCATACAGTACCCTGTCACCTATTGCAAAGGTGAAAACATTGAGATGGGTATTAAGCGTTTTTCGTGAATTATTAACAGCGCCAGATTTGATCAGGTTTATCATGCCCGAGGTGATAACCTCAGTATGTATCCCAAGATCTTTCTTACCAACCAATTGCTCACATACTGCATTGGGAACACCACCAATCCCCATTTGAATGGTGGAACCATCAGGTATTAGTGGCGCAATATAGTCGCTTATCTTTTTATCCAGTTCAGAGGTTTCTCTTTGTGGCTCTTCGATTAATGGGGTGTCGTTTTCTATGATTGCATCCACTTCGTTAATATGAAGTAATGTTTGCCCAGAAGTTCTCGGCATATTTTTATTGACTTCAACAATCAATCGCTCCGCGTGCCTGGATAGCTCAATCGCATAATCCCCGCTAGTGCCAAAATTGAAGTATCCATATTTATCCATTGGGGATACGGTAACGAGAAAGGCATCCAAATTAACTTGCTTTTTAATGATTTCAGGGTAGCGACTGAAGGAAATAGGCACATAGTTAATATATTTTTTACCCTCAGCGAAACCTTTCTTGGCGAGCTTGACCTCGTCTTTGGTGAGCATGGACGAAAAAGGTCTAACGCGGTCTAGTAAATCTTCCTGAAAAATGGTTTTCATTGCGATGCCACCGCAGCGCATGTAGTACACCTTAAGCTTCTTTATGTCGTCTGCTCGAACTCGATTTTCTAAAGCTTTTAGTAAGGCCGGTGGCGTGGCTACACGCATGCCCATAGAGATGATACTTTCGCTGGGTATTGCGGATATGGCATTATCGGCTTTGGTCAATTTTCTATGATATTGGGCTTCGTAGTTCATAATACGCTAAATTCACCGTTATCTTAGTTGTCTTCTCTCTCGGCCCTTAGGCGCTTTATGGCCTACTATCACTGAACTTAAAATAGATTATTTTTCCAGTTTCGATAGTGAAGTATGGGCTTCGATAGTATTCTCAGCTAATACTAGGGTTTCTCTATAGTGGTTGTTTTATATTGTCGTGATTTGTTGCTATTTATTGAGAAATTGAAAGGTTATTTACGGCGATAATGTTTAAGCCCCGCAGGCCAAAATGAACAGGGAGTGTCGGTGGGATAAAGGAGAGGTTGCGAGGCAGGAAGAGAACTAAAGAATCCCATTGACCTTGACTACAAATTCTTAAGAGGGCTGGAATGGCGGCATATTTCGTGCAGTACATAAGTAAAAAAGGCCGGTCTAAGACCGGCCTTGAGAAGTACCTATTTTTATTCCACTGAGGAGCGGATCAGGTAATTAAACGCGCCCAATGCTCCTGTGGCACCTGCGCCCTGGCATCGCCGGCAGCGTAGACCCCGGGTACAGATGTTGCGCCACGCTCGTTGATAACGATCTCTCCCATGCGATTCATTTCAACATCGGTTTCCTTGAGAAACTCTGTATTGGGTACCAACCCAATTTGCACAAAGATTCCTGCCAGATCGAGTTTTTTATTTTTTCCAGATTCACGATCGGTGTAGGCGAGTCCATTTACCTAGTTACCATCGCCTAGGACTTCAGTGGTTTGCGAGTTGACGATAATGTTATCCATCTGCTGAGCTTTGCGCACTAAAACGTCATCTGCTCGCAGCTTGTCGGCAAATTCCAATACGGTGACATACTCGACAATTCCGGCCAGGTCGATGGCAGCCTCAATACCGGAGTTACCACCGCCAATTACCGCTAGACGCCAGCCTTTAAAGAAAGGACCGTCGCAGTGGGGGCAGTAGGCCACGCCCTTAGTGCAGTATTCCGCTTCACCCGGCACGCCGAGTTCTCTACAGCGGGCTCCTGTGGCCAGTATGATTGAGCGACTGGATAGGGTGGCGCCGCTTTGCAGTTCTATATCCACCAGCTCGTTGCGCTGTAAATTGGCTGCACGTTGGTCGGTAATAATATCTACGCCGTACTCTTTAACGTGTTGTTCCAGACTGGCTGAAAGCTTCGGGCCCTCGGTGTAAGGGACTGAGATAAAGTTTTCGATACCCACGGTATCCATCACCTGTCCGCCAAAGCGCTCAGCCACGAGGCCTGTTCGAATACCCTTGCGTGCGGCATAAATGGCTGCTGCAGCACCGGCGGGTCCACCACCCACTACCCACTACCCACTACCCACTACCAGCAAGTGTAAGGGGCTTTTTCATTGAGTTCTTCAGTTTTGCGTTCTGCGGCGCCGCTATCCAGTTTACTGACGATTTCTTCCAGAGACATTCTCCCCTGGTCGAAGTGTTCGCCGTTCAGGTAGACCGCTGGTACTGCCATGACAATGCGCTGCTCAACTTCATCTTGGAATAGGCCGCCGTCGATCATCTCGTGGGTGATGTTGGGGTTGAGGGTAGCCATCAGGTTCAGTGCTTGAACCACATCCGGGCAGTTCTGGCAGGAAAGCGATATATAAGTTTCAGAATGAAATTCGCCTTTTAGATTGCGCACCTACTCAAGTAGTTCTGGGTTCGCCTTGGAGGGATGGCCGCCCGCTTGCCTAAAACCGCAGATAAACAAACATGTTGACTTTAAGGACAAAACAGACACAAACCAGACAATTGGAACTCCTGTCTCAATCAAATTTCTAGGCGTAAAGGGACATCAGCCAAAGATAGGCATCCCCCCCCCTCAAACCCCTCCACATTCGCCGCGAGGAGATCTATGTACGTATTGAAGAGGAGTGAAAAGTAGGCAACAGAAGGAGATTAGCCAAGGAAGGAGGCCCGCCAGCGCTTCCCGATTAAGGTTTAACTTGACTAGACGGCAAGGTGCGTCAAGCTTCAATTTTCGCACCAATACTATGCTAAGTCGCGCTTACCATGCGCCTGCTTAAGCGACTTTTTGGGTGCAGGTTGTAAATAGGTAGAAATATTAAATTGAATGTCCTATATCGGTTGATACCCCTATCCAGAATTGGATGGCCATACTCTCAGACGGCGGTTTCAGAAAATACAAAGTCGATGCAGACGATACTTCAATAATCTGCACAAATAAACAGTCAGTCATAAGCCACCCTAGGTTAATTACCCCATATATCATGTTCGGTCGCTTAGATACATTTATGCAATGAAACCTGCTGTAGTATCTATTTGATAGATGGTACATAACTGTAAGATTTTTTAGATCTTGAGCAAAGTATGGGCTACCTCATTCATTGCTTTAAAGGTTGAACCATGCAGAAAACTATTACGATTATTGGCGCCACAGGCCATTTAGGTCGTCAGGTAGCACGAAAACTGGATAATAAAGGTGTCCAGGTAACTGCGATCGTGAGGGACATAATTAGTGCTCGCACTATCCTCCCAGAGAGTATCCAGCTTGTCGAAGCAGATGTCTCGGATAAAGAGAGCCTGGTGTCTGCACTAGTTGGTACCAAAACACTTTATATCACCCTGAATACCACGTCACTCGACCCGACTTTACCCTTTCATAGTGAGCGTGAAGGTGTGATTAATATCGTGGAGGCTGCAAAGATCAATGGTGTGCAACACATCATGCAGATTGCTGGTATTGATTATCTCCACCCAGAGTTTGCGGACAAGGGGCTTGAGTACAAGACCAATGTAATCCGTAAGCCAGGGATAGAGGCCATTAAAAGTTCGGGCATTGATTTCACCTTCTTCTTCTGCTCGTTCTTCCTGGACTCTTTCCCCACATTTATAGAGAACGGTCAATTTTCTATCATCGGCGATCATGTCCACCCTATCTACTACACCAATACAACAGATCTGGCAGAGATGATCGGTAATGCTATCGGTAATGAGATGGCCTACAACCAGAGTTTTTCAGTTCAGGGTACTGAGGGGATGTCTTTACCAGAGGCGGCCAGAACGTTTGTAGAGGCATATTCTCCGGGAACAGAAATTGCCGTTCACCCTATCGCGGCCATTGCAGAAATGGGCCTGCCCGAGGAGCAGGCAGTATTTATGGAACATATGCTGACTTACGTAGAACAGCTAAAGGAGCAACCAGTGAGTCAAAAAACTTGGCAGGTGTTAGGTAAGCCAGATACAACTATCACAGATTTTGCCCGAGGTCTGTCAAACGCTTCATAGCGACTGATCCTTGTTCAGTATTGCGTCCTCTGTGCTCAACCGCTTCATCAAGTCAGTGGCTGCAGGACCCAGTGGACGCTTACTGGACCAGATAATATCTACACCGTGTGACAACTCTTTCTCCTGCTCAAATACTAGCGGGAGCTGCATCAGTTTTTTCGCCGCTATCCCTTTCGCAACCACGTGTAGTGGCAATACTGCCCAGCCCAAATTGGCGTTGACAAGGTCAAGTGCATCATCGACACGTGACACACTCCACACGTCGGGAGACACCAGCCAGCGAGTTTGGCTGGATATCTCAAACTCCTGCAATAAGATTTGTCGGTATTGTTTCAGGTCTTCCCAGGTAACTTCAGTGAGTCTCGCAATCGGGTGATCCACGCAGGCGATGCCTGTAAGCTTCAGATGGCCCAGGGCTCTGAAATCGTACCCAGTGGGCACATCTTCTTGCTGCGTAATAATCCCGAGTTGGGCCACATCCCGTTCGACCCAGGTCTGTACATCCTGAACACTTCCCGCTCTGAGCGTAATTTGAACATGTGGATATTTGGTCTGAAACCCTTGAAAGAGTCCACCCAGGTTTTTAATACGAACATGCTGGGCAATAGCCAACGTCAACCGGGCCTCAACATCCAGAGACAAACCCTGTGCGATCGCCATCAAACGCTCGCGTTGCTCGATAAGACTCCGTGCGCGTTCCAGAAGTGACTGACCCGCGTCCGTCAATCGCGGGTATCGTTGACTTCGATCAAATAGATTGACTCCCAAGTCAACCTCCAGATTCGATACCAGTGAGCTGATTACCGACTGTGCCTTTCCACATTTACGTGCAGCCGCTGAGAACGAGCCAGCCTGCTCGGTTGCTACAAATGCTTCCAGTTGCTCAATAGAAACTGCCACGCGCCCAACCTATCTGTTTAAGGTATAGTATCTAACTTATCCCACCTAAAATAACTATATATCATTCAGGCATATTTTCTCAACCAGAGTGAGTATGGCTGATGACTAAATCATTGAAGAATCGTTTATTCCATGCGGTTTCCTACGAGTTTTTTCTGCTGCTGACAGGTGGCTTACTGGTGGTGCCAGTGTTTGATCTGGAGGTACACCAATCGCTAGTACTTGCGGCTGGACTATCACTGTTTGCGCTGGTCTGGAATATGGTTTTCAATCACGCTTTTGACTGGTACTTATTGAATATACGTAAAAACCCGGAGAAGACATTTATCGTTAGAGCCATACATGCGTTATTGTTTGAAGGGGGTATGTTGGTACTGACGTTGCCAGTAATCGCCTGGGGCTTTAATCTGACTATCCTAGAAGCATTTATGCTTGAGATAGTCATGGTGATTTACATCGTGATATATACCTATGTATTCAACTATTGGTTCGATAGGCTGCATAGCTCGTTTCGAGTTACTGAACACAAACGTTAAAGGTCTTCTCCACTTTCTGTTTTAGATGAAATGTAAGACCAGTTAAAACACACAACGCCGTAATCACCCAACAGGGGGTCAGGTACATGCTTTTACTATGTGTTTAGCTCAATACCGATACACCTCAAATTTGTTAACAGTTCTTTATATTGATCGGACTTGGAGGATAAGTATTGTAACTTACGATGCCTTTTAACTTCCCAATTACCAATGACAGAGTCAATTTTTGCACCGGATGCCGATGGTTCATCGTCGAAACCAAACTCAAAGCCGCAGCTACATATTTGAAAAGAGCCACTACCATCCTCTAAGTAAGCAGGAGATCCCAGCTCAGGACTACCACATACAGGACAATGCCAATATCCATTGGCATGCTTGAACATGGTAGCTTTTTCACCATTTCTAAATGTGACATCTTTTATGATCTTACCCATCAACGACGAACACTCTCTTAAGCGATAAACTACGCATTGAAGCATATATCTCAATAAAAGTACTAAAGGAGGCCTGCCCCCTACTTTCTCTATAAAGGTTTACCTAATTACCACTTATGCTAAGCCAATTTTTAGCAACCTTTCCGGCATCGGTGAAGTCCGAAGAGAGACGTAAACCACGTCTTGGAATGAGTGCCGATAAATCAAACCTTCGATTAAAGCGATATTGAAATTCTGCCAAATAGCACTGTGCATATTTCGGCCTAATAGCATGGTAAGTACTACGCCGCGCACTCTTTAAATCATCAAGTACCATATTTACCCAATAGAACTCAGGCTCTTCAACAGAAGCTCGGCCACCACCACAAACACTTTTTTCATGCACACAACCGGCCTCCTTAATGGCATTGAAGCATGGAAAGCCATCTGAGATGACTGTGCTGCCACTACAAAGGGAATTTTTACTCCAGGTTGAAATTTCACTGCTTTTGAAGCCCATAATAATTGAGAGCTTAATACGGGTTGGATGTCCCTCCTTGGTTGTTTCAACGGCAGCTACAAAGGAAGTTTTACCCTTGGCTCCGCGCCCCGGCTTGCATCCAGCACGCTCACCACCGAGATAGGCATCATCCAGTTCAATAAAACCGAACAGTTTGTATCGCTAGTCCCGCTCCATCATCACTTGCATGAGTTTCTGCTTCATACGCCATGCTGCGTTGTAAGAGATACCCAGATATCGAGATAGCTCCAAACAGGAAACACCCTTCTTATCTTGAGTAATCAGGAAGATACCGAGAAACCAGGTGGTGAGGGAAAGCTTCGTGGAGTCAAAAATCGTACGGGAGGTAATCGATGTCTGACGTCGACACTGGTTACACTGCTTAGGCTTACGATAAGCGAGCTCGCGATGCTTGTCATATCCGCAGTAAGGACAACTAAAGCCATTGGACCAACGCCATCACGACAGCGCATCGAAGCACTGTTCCTCGCTGCCGTACATGTTGAGGAATTGGTCAAACCAATCCCCTTCTGAAACTATACCTTGTTGCGAGCCATGGTGTATTCCCTTGCAGATCAACGAGATAACTGTATTTATATAGAGCTAGGCTTAACTTAGCAAGAGTGGTAATTAGGAAATCCTTTATTTTAAACGCTGTACCATCTTCTTTAACTAGCTTAAGCAAAAAGGTCAGCCTTTTATCATTTAACTTGGTCTCTAGATGTGAAATAAATCAGTCAAACTCACCATTAAAGCCACCATCCTTAAAAACCTTTGCCCCAAACTCCTTATGTTTCGCATTCCCTATTGATGATACAAAGTTAATTTCCCCCATAGACGCCCTTCATTAAACTCAATTTCTTCATCAAAGGTTGCAAAGTGCTTTTGTGAATTTTTTCATAGACAGTTAAATTATTCTTGTTGCAAATATAGTTATAAACCACTTCTATACTGAAAAATACAGGGGAGTCATATGCAACCTAATCTAAACCAGGATTATACTTTTCTTTATTTAACAACACTTCGGACAGTTTTAAGAGGTGAAATGGGTGGAAACCATGGACAGGTATGGAAAAATAAGGTTCTCAGATCAAATTGACGCAGTACCTGCCTATGGAAGACGGAATTCAAGCTATTTTCGTTCGAATGTCCAATGTCAAAAAACCACGAAGAAATTTCATACTCACGCTATTTGCTGTACTGATGGTTTTTCAGGGGAAGGCGACATTTCTGAACATGGAGCGATACAGTTTAGCCAGTGAAAAGCGCTATTGTCGATGGTCTCGTCGGAATTTTGACTTCGTTAAGTTAAATGCAGAATTATTTATGCAGACATTCCCAAACAACGATGAATGTGTGGCGGCTATAGATGCTAGTTTTATCAATAAACCAGGAAAACAACAGAGGAAGTTGGCTGGTATTACAATGGTCGTGCCGGAGCCTCACAACGTGGCCTTGAAATCTCTATAATCAGCATCACTGACCTGAAGTCGAATACTGCCTATGCCATGGATGCGCAGCAGACAATAGACGAAGAAGGCCGATCCCGAATTGAGCAATATGCTCACCATGCTGTCGAGCTTGCACCAACACTCCTTGATCTCGGCATTAAGTATCCTGCTGCAGATACCTAGTATAGCAAGGTGAAATTTGGTTCGGCCAACATTCCAACGGAGTTACACATCGTTGGCAAGTTACGATCTGATGTAAACCTGCTATGGCTATATGAAGGCGTTTACAGCGGCACTGGACGCCCCAAAAATACGATGGAAAAGTTGACTTTATAGCTGGCCTGAACCGTTTTGATCATGTTGGCGCTCTGAATGATACGACTGAGGTTTATACAAAGGCTGTCTATGCAAGTTTTTTGAAAAGAGTTATTCGCGTTGTGATGCCGAGGTCTACTAACGGCGACAAAGATGGGCATGCACCGCTGTATTCGACAGATACAGAGCTAGATGCAATGAAACTGATCGCCTATTACAGGTCAAGATTTCAAATAGAGTTTTTGTCCTGGGATGCCAAACAGTACACAGGTCTAACCCACTGCCAGTCAACTCGAAAAGAAGCTATCGGTCTACAAGTAAATGCAACACTGACAGCCCTAAATTTACTGAAAGCTGAGGACAGAAAAGCGAAGAAAACGGATAAAGCAACGGTTATTTCAATTTCCAGCTGGAAGCGCCGCAAGTTCAATCAGCACCTTATGAATAGACTTTTTGACGAGTTAGATCTGGACCAAAGTTGTGGAAAGGATGCCAGCATTTACGAGCGGTATAGTGACTACGGTACTATAGCTGCGTAAAACTGCTCGAAGTATTGTTGGGATATAACACCCAATAATTAATCTATAAATTAATATATGATTTTTTAATATGCCAGCAAAGGGTACTGATCCCCAGTAAAGAATGCTGGTAGTATCGACTAAGGCTGTGAAAATATCTTTAGGTGGCGTTATATATAACCACCAAGGTATCAAATGTTTTTAAGGGGTAAAAATCATATCGAGACAGCTTTTATGCGGCCGTAAATATCGCCTACGAGGTGATGAACGTTAATTTGGTGTTTGTGCACCGCTATGGCGAAAGTTGTTTTCTGTTAATTTCGGATAATAGAATATGAGTGAAAAGCATGGAGCAAAAAGTTTTGCCGGCGTCTTATCAGAAGAGTTAACGGAAATTTGCCAAGGATTATACTTAATTTCAGCGCCACCAGAGAACCGCCCTTATATTGGCGAGCAGTCACTGTGGGTATACTTTTTACTTTCACCACCCTCTTTAATTCTTGCCCAGCATAGCTCCCAACATTCGCCAAAACATGCGAAAGTTACACTCGAACACACTTGGAATGAAATGTCAGGTTGGTATATTTTTATAGGCGTAGAAGTGAGTCAACAAGAAGCGCCTGACTTTATCGAGAAAGCTAAAACCTGTTTTCCCGACCTTACCGGTACTATACAACCTGAACATGCACTTGTATGGCTGCAAAATCAATCATTACCAAAGGATATACCAGCTATCAGCATACTAAACACAGGGTTTAATTTTCAAGTACGATGCTCTGAAAACTTATATTGGTCGCAACTTAAATTAGAGTTTATACCAGGAAGTAAGGCTGAGCTCATTGGGGTGGAAGAAGGTTCTCCTGTTCTGAGGTTTTCGTTACCGGGAACTATATCACCATTCCAGCTATTTCATTACGATTCAGATAAAGAGCTCTATGTTGCGTGGCCGGATCTATCCCCCATAGGTTCGGCAATACAGCTGTACTTTTCTGGACTGGCTGCCGGTAGCTTGAATTTTCCATTTGGATTGAGTGATTGCCACCTGCGTAAACTAGTAGCCGCAACTGGCTGTCATTTTAAATATATCCCTGAAATCTCCTCGAATGGCAGGAAATCCGTGTCGGATGAGATCCAATTTCCTATGTTCGATTTTACAGATGTAAAAGGAACAGTCGGTTTTGATTTTTGGTTAAACCCCGTTCTTCCTACGAATTTCTTCGCTACACGCTTACAGTTGGATGTCACAAATCGTTCTGATAATCAGGAATGGGCAACCGAAGCCAAAGCCATTGCTTCCAGCTATTTTTTCACTACCGAAGGTGCTCCGGTAAAATTATCACCCTATGATCCGGGTACAGTTTTACCCGTCAACGGCGAAATCGGTGCTGGATTTGGCTTTTCAAAAATGCAGGATCAAGATATAAGTGGCTTGCCCGCTCACTTTCCCAGCAACTTATATCTTTCGCCCGTAGGGATTTTTACACTTGAAAATATAGAAGCTGATGGCAAGAACTCGATAATAGAGCTTATGCCCGGGCTTTATTCACAGGAATTCCTGCGAATTTCTGAGGGTACTAAAATACAGTTTATCAACGATCAGCCTGCCTATGCGCGATCATTCTCGGTTAGCGGATCTCCATCTGACTCACCACCCAGTAATTTGGATTTACTTCAGAACGACTACACCACATCCTGGATGCAGGTACTGACTGAAGAGGGGCACTACTTTGGCAAACCTAGCTCTGGAAGCTTTTTTGTTGAACAGGATGGTGGCCCCTTTTCAAATAGCGTCGATGCTCGCCTGGCAACTTTATCTAACAGTACCGCATTCCCCTGTGTGCCATTGGGCGGTATTTTCTCCGCTCCTTCCCCTTTAAACAGCGAACAAATCAGTCGCTTTGAGGCGACCATTCTCAGCAGTGCCCGCCATGGTCAATTGACTTTACATTCTGAGGGACCAGTATTTCTCCCTGGGGGCAGTCTGCTGGGCCCTTCAAGTATGCTTAGCTCTACTACGCCCCAAGGGCTGCTAATTGAGCTCAATGACGATGGTAGTTGGAACAAAGTGGTGCTGGCCAAGCAGCCAGCTATGCTGAATGCCGACCCTCCGATTCCGGAGACCCAGCTGCAGTTTTTATCCTATGGTTCCCCTCCAAAATTCCCTGCAGACCTGTCGCTGATACTGACACAAAATCAGCTTTTTTTTATCGTAACTGAACCCTCTGAATGCTGGAGCTTTGACTCGACGATTTTTCTCAGTGGTTTTCAATTTGAGCTGGGTTTTGATAGTGAAAATCCGGACGCACAGCTCATTATGATTTTTAAGTTTAATACTACAGCCAGTGTCGCAGAGCTGGTTGCTAATCCGGGGCTATGGACCGGTGCAGAGCATTATAATAGTGATCCAGAGGCGACCTCAGCACTGATCGATGACTATATTACCTTTGCTCAGCAACGAGTGCCCGGCGATCCTTTCGAACACTTTAATAACCTGGTGAATGATCCAGCCTGGACAGGAGTGTTATTTCTCAACACAGGTATTAATGGCAATGGCATGCCGGCAGATTTACAAATGCTCCTGGGAGGCGTTAACGGGCCCCTGCGTGCGCACCATTTGGGTATTCAGGGTAATATGATGGATGTTGAGGCCAAGTCTGGGAAATTAGAGATCGATCAATCGTCCTTATTTGGAGTTATATTTTATAACGGCAATGGCCAGCCTTCGAACCCTGATTTGTGTGATACACCAGTGGATTACGAAACAGAAACACTGGTGGTGGTGTTTAGTAATTCCAGTATTACACAGTTTAATACCAGCGTTGGGCTCACCCTCAACCAATTGATGGGTAGAGATGTTCAATTGATCCATCCCCCAGTCGATTCCAAACTGAACACCATAAGTATCAAAGGGCAGTATCAGGCCGGTAGTGATGGTGTCGGCCGGATGACATTTATTAGTGAACAGAAGTTTAAATACAAATTTATAGTAAATGATCCCAATATTGATCCAGTAGTGCCCAACGTAAGAGTGTTGGAGAAAGTAGAATTTAATCAGGCAAGTCTGGTACCGGTGAGCAGCCAGCCGGTACAAGAAAAAGATACAACCGAGGTCAGTGCGCGCTTCAGTTTAAGTGGTGCCTTGTGGTTTTGTCCCAACCCGTTCCCAGACAGTGATCAGCTGGATTTGTTTTCCTATGGGTGCAAGGATGGGCCCGATGTAGGTTTGGCAATCTCAAATCTTTCTGTTGATGTAGATTTTACTCTTAATGAAGTGGGTATAACGGTGCCTGATAGTAAACGAGTCACTCTGGACTTGACGGCTATGACTGCAGATCCGAGTACTGATGCCATTCGCCCTAATAGTCTGCTGTTCAGCATTCCGCTAAAATTCAGCCGTTTTATTGTTGGCGAAGAAGAGGCAATTAATGCCACCAATACCGGATCTACCGCTGTGAATATCTTGCAGCTGGAATCCAACCCAATCAATGCGGATTCACTTGTACAGCCAGCATTGCTGGATTCTCCCGACCAAGCCGCTAGTCCGCCTAGCACTTACGTTACCAGCGCGCCGAGATATGCTTTGGAGTACGACATGTTACTCGGCTCGCTCGGTGCTCTTGGTGCGGATGCCAAGCTGGAAGCTAAGGTGCTTTTGGCCTGGGGGCCTTCATCCACCATACCGGATAACGACGCCGCCGCACTTTTTATCCAGTTGCCACAATTATCCGCCGGTGCAGGTGGTTTTGAACTCGAAGGTGTACTGAAGACAGTATTTGGTGATGCCAACCTGCTTAAAGTCGACCTGGAAAACGGTAGTCAAACCGTGTATGGCATATTGTTCAATAATGTTCAATTGAGCGCTTTTGGCTACAGTTTCCCCCCGGGGGTAATGGTCGACTTCACGGTTTTTGCGGGAACAACAACACCGGAAACACCGGAGCATGTCATTCCCACCTATGCTAATAACTTGGCATGGTTTTTATCAGTTAAACCGGAGAATGATTAATCATGAGTTCTTCTAGCAAAATCGTCGACGATCTAATGCTAAGGCTCAATCAAATCTACGGCTTGTCATTGCCACTACTGCCGTTGACAGGTTGGCCAGCTGCTGTTGTTACCCTGTGGAATAAAGTCGTCGACTGGCTGCCCGCAGAAGGCCCACCCCCGCAGACTGTGGTAGTGGAAGGTACCTGGAAACCTTTTGGAAGTGGAAACTTTGTATTTGAAGATCTGAGGATCAATATTTACAGAGATTAGCCTGCTTACGTAGAGGCAAATTACGATTAACTTAGCCAACTAACCAGTTAATGGGTTAATGCGGCACAAGGGTGTACCGCCCTTGGGATAGACCGATGCGAATCCGTGAAATAGGTGATGATTTATTGATTTTATTGTCCGTTTTGTAAATTGAAAATTTCCACAACAAGCAATAACATAAAAGGTAAATGCCATGAATACTCCAGCTCTTAGGAATGATGACCCGCCTACAGGCCTTACTGTCAGTGCCACGTTCGATTACAAGGGTCAGAAAATTCCCATCAACAGCCAGGACATTAAAAATATTAGTGAAACCTCAGGGATCAAATTTAGCCTTTCCCAACCGGTGGTGCTTGGTAATATCGCTGAATTCATGGCATGGCTAAAAGACACTCTAGGCATACCGATTGACGAGGGAGATATTGGCAGTGCGATCAACAATCTCCCTGGCGATAACGAAAATGACCCTAAGATACTGAAAAATATAAAAAATGCTTTAAATGATTTTCTCCGCGCGAACATTACGATCACGGTATTATCCGTGGACACAGCCAACGGGAACTATAGCTTCGGTGTCACTGTAACTCCGGAAGCTCCAATCACCATCCTCGGTGACATAGCATTGGACTCTATCGGGGTAGAAATAGCTTCCAATAAGGATCCCGAACCCGATTAGCTTGATCCTATCACTCGTATCAACTCGTAAACTTCATAACTAGAATAATTCTAATAAGGCTATGACCAACCTCCTTTTGAAGGCGACAGGTAGCGCATTTGATGTTCCCCTAGAATTAGATATGCAGTTGTTGGGGGGACCTCTTTCTTTAACTCTCGCAACAACTCAGTCACTATCTATCAATGATGTCTGGAATCTTTTTAGCTGCCAACTGGAGTCGGCGACGGGGATTTCGCTTCCGGACATCCCTGCCGGGCCTTGGCAGGCAATCATGGATCGGGACATCAAACCCTCGCTTAGTGTGACACCCAGCACAGCGCATGGCAATACTGCCGCCTATCTTCAGTTGGCACTCGATCAGCCACTGGAAATTGGCGGTACCGGCCGTTATGGTCCCGTTGAGATTACTTTTGAGCCCAATATACAAGTATTCGCTATATTAATTGGCTATGACGGTGATGGTGACGGCTTGACAGTAAAGGCAAAAATCAAAACGCCCACAACGCCATCAACTTCGGGCAAAACTATTAGTCCGGATGCTGGCGCTACTGAACAACTGGTTAATTTTCCCTTCCCGATACCTTCCCAGAATTCAATTTCGGCTTTCAAGCTGCACTATTTAGGCATCGGTCAGCGGGTAGGTCCCAGGCTTCAAGTTGCCGAATCTGCTAACCCCATGGAGGAAATATTCCACCAACTGGAAAATCAGTTGGTGGGTGATGATCCGGCTACCATCATCACAGAGCTGGCTAAAGAGTTTTATCAGCCCGATCGAGACTGGTTTATTGCTGTAGATCTTTCGCTGCGTGAATTCCGCTTGAGAGTTCTTTTCAATGATCCAGTTATGTATGGCCTCGAAATTTCGGTGCCTATGTCCACACCACCTTCGTTTTTCAGTGGCCTGCTGTTTGAAATTCTCTACCAGAAGCTAGGACCAAATCTCGGCGTTTACTATGGCTCCCTGACGTTGCCCTATGCGATGCGTCGAATTCCGCTTAATGGGTTTATTCTTATACTACCTAGCTTTTCCATTTGGGTTTACACCAATGGTGATTTTCGGATAAATGTAGGCTGGCCCGTGAGCCCGGAGCGGTCTATTGGTATCTCTGTCAGCGTTCTTACCGGTTGGGCTGGATTCTATTTTGCGAAGTTGCGCAGCGGAAATAACCCAGGTGCAACTCCGAGTGTCAATTACAATCCTATTCTTGAATTTGGTATCGGCATTCAGGTAAGTGCGGGATTGAGTATCAAGGCCGGGCCATTGAGTGCGTCCTTAGCTGCTACAGTGGCGGTCTCAATGCAGGGCTTGCTGGCTTGGCGAGCCAATGAAAATGGTTCGGGGAATTCCTTAGCCAAACCGCCAGATCACTATTGGTTTGCCGGCGCCGCCAGTATTGCAGTGCTGTTAAAAGGCTCCGTGAACCTGGGAATTATTAAGGCCACTGTGACAGTGAGCTTCACTGCCACTGCAGGTATTGCCTTTGAAACGGGCTATCAAACAGTCATTCCTGTCTCGGCTTCTGTGAGGGTGAGTGTCTCGGTTAAAGTGGTATTTATACGTATCCACTTGTCATTCCATACTACAGTGACCCACACTTTTTATGTGGGAAGTGGTACTCCGGCATCTATTGACGGTCCTTCGGCACCTGGTCTCAGTTTCCCCGAATTTAGTGTAACGGACATACTAGCAGAACGGGCCAAAAACGCCTCCCTACGTATACGTAGAGAAATGAAACAGCCTGTCCAGCTTTTACATAATTTCAGTGTTCCAACTCGTTTTATACGTGAAGGTTTTGAAAAAGAACAGTTTACTGATGCACCCATAAAATCAAGTCTAGCGGAGCTGGAAGTGGTTTTCCTGCTTCAACCTACTGTGGTTTATAGCGAGAATACAGCATCAATCAAACTTATTGGTTCGCTGGTGATGGAGAGCCCGGCGCCCGGTGAAGTGCCATTAAAGTCGCCTGGGACGGCTACCGGCTATGAACAACTCATTATTAAACTGGTACACTGGTTATTGACATTTGTCCCTCCAACACCTGTTGAAATACCGCTTTCACAAACCTTACAAAGGCTTTCTGATAATCTCGGTACCGGAACAGAAGAGCCCGGTCCACTATTCGGCGGCACTGATGGTTTTGTGGAAAAACTCAAAGCTTATTTTGAAGAGAATCTGGTTTTTAGTATCAGCAGCTTTCAACAGGTTTCTGAAGAAACTCTGCAAACAGCAGCCATATTACCCATGTTCGATGAATTACGTCTGCAGAGCGGTGACAATGGTGTAGATTTCAGTGAATTTAATCGCACCCCGGCCAATTACCTAGAGGCCATCGACATGTATTTTGACAATCTGGGCCTTACCGGTTCAGAAGTGCCGGGGGTCGGCTCAGAAATTCTCGAAACAGCAGAGACCTCGCCGTTAACAGGTCCCAGCATGGCGAGCTTTTTGTTTACAGATTACTTTGTTTTGATCGCGCGTTATGTGGTTTCATTGTTGATTCCGGCAGCTCAACAGTATGAGCAAGATATCGATCAAAGGCTGCAAAAAGATATTGCCATTGCCTCTGCAGCTTTGTCGGAAGACCCTTTCCGGTATGTCGATTTAGTCAGCGCCCATGCCGCTGCCAGTGATCCAGGGCAGGAACTCAGTACTTTGCTGGATGAACTTGACTATGCCAGTGTTGCGGGGTTCGGTTCACGTTATCTGATGTCAGGCTTGCAATTACCTGAGCCAGATAAGGTGCCGCCTCAATTGAGCCCCGAAATCATCGCTGATTTTCCCGTGGCTTCCCTATTCGAATTGTCTGGCCAGCAATTTTCGGCCAGTGAAGGGAGCGCTACAGAGGAAGCCTGTTTGAGCTTCTCACCGGGCCAGTCGGCCGCTTGGATTAGCTTTAATGGTGTTAGTCCCGATAGGGTGCAAACGGAGATTGAATTACCTACTGAACTACCTTCGGCCCCAAACCCTAACTGGCAGGCGGTTAGATCATCAACTCAACCCACCAGTCCCGCAGAAAACACCATTGATTTCCGTGCACTGCCACCGCTGACAGCTACGCCCTTGGGGTTCAACTTAAAAAACAGCCTTGCTTGGGACGCGCCGGATGAAGCGCGTACCCTGTATACCCTACCTCAGCCGCTGATGAATCTAGTTGCGCAGAAGCAGGGCGTGCAGCTCGCACTGGAAAGGGTCGACAGCGGAGCAGCTATTCTCGGAGCGGATGTAGAAGCGATTCCAAGTTTGGCTATTCCGCTGTCACTGCGTCAAGTTCAAAGCTCTACAGAGAGCGCTATGGGCCGCTCATCGGGGTTACTCGCGGAAGCTGACTCCTCAGCGAATATCTACCAACTAAACGGCACTGATGAAGCCACCCGGGATTTGATTGAACAGGCGTTGAAAAGTGATTTGTCCAATGCAAGCATCAGTTTGCTCTACCAGTGCCCCGGCAGTGACAAACTGCGTTCGGACGATTTGGACCCCAGTGTACTACTGGCCAAATTGAACCTCTCGACTTTAAATCAAGTAGAACAAGTCAGTGCCTTCCACGCCCACACGTTTAACGTTTTATCAGGAGCAGATAATTCCGACTTCGCTCCCTTAAGTGATGTGAAAAATTTCCTGCGTCTAATATGGGAGCTGAGCGTTGTTCGGGCCCAAGGCTTTTATCTCTATTATAAAACTAGCTCGGGTGGGGGCTTGCCCGATGATCTGTTTGCGGATACCGCCAACGCTACTGACTCTCCGACTGACCCCAACCAAGGCACTGTTCTAGGCACTTCTGGTGGAACCGCTGATTTTACTATTTTGGTTCAGTGTCAGAATGCTGGGAACAATAGGGTGGCTTTTGCCCCCTATGAAAACTCCTTGTGGGTGGAATGTGACAGTCCGGCTCCCACCCTGACTGCCGAAGTATTCGATATGAATGGTGTGCCCCTCACCAATTATCAGCCCACCTATGAAGCCGGCAATATAGGCTTTGCCATCAATTGGACACCTGTTAGTGATGATGATTTGATCCAGATTCCGGCGAACGGTAATCTGCCGCAGATTCGGGTCAATGAACTTTACCACCTGCTTCAGTATCAGCTAATAGGCAACGGCACTTATCGTGCTTCGGTCTGGAGTTTACCAGTGGGCCCCACCCAGAGCGAGGATGAGGTTTCCCCACAGGCAGATGGTTGTTTGCAACTGCGCCAGGTCATTCCGGTGTTTGCCTTCCTTCAGGAAACATGGCCAGAGGTGGATTCCCCAATAATGGCCAATCGCTACGATATTATCGGCCAGCAAACAGATTTGGCATTCCGGATTTGTGATTTATACGGCAACCCGCTGAACACACAATACAGAGATACGATTACGCCGCTCTATAATGATCCCCTTATCAGCCCCGGAGAGTGGCCGGGGGTGGAGACTGGATTCTTTTTTATTGATCATAACGACAATACGGCTCTGCTGAAACTGTCTATGGAGTTTAATCCAGGCATAGTCAGCGCTACACACTCACCAGAATTTTCCTCACTTGCTGCTGATGAGAAGCAGCAGTGGCAAGCTATTCAAACGCGCTATCGTTTGATCATTGACCAACTTACCGACTGCAATACCTCTCTAACGGTTACCACCAGCCTGACCGGAACCGTGAGTATTGGTAACCCTCAAAGGGAACTGCTTAACTTTGCAGAGCAGGTACTGGAATATATCAACCAGCAAGTCAATGATGCTGTTTTCAGTGCGGTGCCCTCATTGACTGAGCCTATGATTAGCACACAATTTAACTTTCCTGTCGCCTTTAGAGATGTCTTGGAGCAACCAGATGATATTGTTGAGATCACGGCATGTCTGACGATGAAGCGCGACAGCTCACTGGTTTATCCGCCGGCAATAACATGCTTGCCCGCAGCCGCTGAACTGCAATTTCAGATCCCGGCAAAACTTAACTTACCCCCTTTCCCTGTTGCTCAGGAAATGGCTACAGACTGGATCTCGGAGGACAGTAATCGAATCACTAACTTTGCCCGTTATTTCGAAGCAGCGTTTGCTGATTTTGATCAGGCTGGAGGCGTATTGAAACTGGCGCAGAAATCAGTCCAACAAGTGGCCGATGACAGTAATCAAGTTCCTGATTTATGGGCCGTTCGCTTCAGTGAAATTAAAGGCTTTGATATAAGCTTTTGCAGCGATCCGGTTTATTTTGCGCTTCGGCCACTGAATACGACACCACGCAGCGGTATGGTCAATGATATCCAGTACAATGATATCGATATGGATGCATGGGCCCAAAGCTTTTTGATGGCTGTGGAAGCATTTCTAACGGCAGAATTTGGTATCGCAGTGGCGCTGCTGGATCAGCGTTATAACACTGATTACTACGATCAGTTAATGGCGAGCAAACAAACTCTTGCGACATCAATACCTAGCGGACTGGTGTCGATTTTAGAGAAGGATGAAGGACAGGGTGATATCGGAGAAGCTCAGGAGCGGTTGCGGCAAGCGCTATTAGTAAACCTTACCAGTGCCTACACCATTTCCACTGTTGTTCAGGTGCCCGCTGATATTAATGCATCAGAAATTATAGATGGCACTCACCCACAAAAGGCACCACAACTGTTTGGCAGCATTGTCCAACCTAATGATGATGCACTGAATAAAAGCGACGCTGATATCGACAAGTTATACCAGTTCTCAGCGGTTTATCTGAGCCTTGATACAGGCCAGCAGTGGGCAACTTCTTTGCTGAGTGTTACCACACCGGAGGATCACTCCAGTATTCAGCTACCACTGCAATACAATGTCAGCTACTTGCAACATAACTTTGAAGAAGGTAGCAAATTTCTCGGCTACGTACCCAGTTCCTGGATAAAATTTGCACTGCCCGAAGAGGCGCCCCTGCTGATGCCTATCACTGCCCAGGCGTCACTCAATACGAATGCTATCATCCCGATCCCCCTGCCTTTTGAGCCAGCCTTGCCAACACTGTTGTCCCACAGTGGCACTGGAGCCAAACAGTTAACGGAGTTATCCGGCTCTTCAGAGCTTCGCGATGAAATTCTCGATGCGATGGAGTGGACCTATACGGTGCAAATAAGCACCGATATTGCCAGTCAAGATGACCTGTATTTTGATATTATCCGCAACCAACCGATCGCGCCGGGGCAACGGCGAATCACTGAGGCCAGAAAAAATCTAGGAGTTACTGATGCCTTATTTACAGCTCTTGCAGAATTTCACCAAGAGTATCCGGCCTTGTCGGCCCAATTAAATAATATTTTGTCTGAAGCCTATAGTAGTGGTACCGCTTCCCAGGGTAACACTAGTGGGGAAGCATCCGAGCTTGTTTCAAGTTTTGTCACACTGGTAAATAATGTTGCAGAGTCTTGGCCCACCAATTGGGATATCGCCGAAGACTTGTTAGTTGAAGATAATGAGATCGACCATTTCCATCTCACTCTGAGCGGAGACCCTGGTGTCAACACCGCACTGAATACGCTGACACTGCAAGGGCAAACTGATCGGGATAACGAGAATCCTGCTATCTGGCCTTCTCTCTCCTTTAAGGATCTTATGAATGAAGATAACCTTTGGGAGCCGGATTCTAGCCAGGCTACGGAAAAATACGGATGGTGGGAGCTTCAACACAGTATTCCAGCTGCCCCCCTGTTTAGTCCTCTAACTTTAACTTGGACACCCCTAGATATACTGGCTTATCAGTCTGCCAATTTCACTTCATGGATTGTTCGCAACGCCGAGTTAGTACCCAATGAGAAAACCAATCCACTGTTTATTTACACAACGGACGAAACCTCCTTTGTAAATGCAACTATTCCGTTAGTTGAACGGGAATCACTTAATCCCGTCGCTGCTGGACCGATGAGTGAGGCTACTTTACAGCAAGTGATGGAAGATATTATCGAGCCTATTTCTTCGGTCAACTTCGCTGCTATTAATCCCAGGATTAATTTGCGAATTAGTTACGCCTACTCGCTGGTAAGTGATAACAGCGGTAGTAGCCATTTGATGGCGGAAGCTTCCGTTTTGTTAGCCAACGCGCTTGAGTTAGACACGTTGTCTCCATCGACGACAGCGCGGAGTGTTGCGTCACAAGTCTGGCAGTGGTTCCAGAATAGCCAGCTCCCTTCCGATAATGCACGGCTCAATATTGGATTTACCTTATTTGGCACAGTTAATGGGCAGCAACTACCACTGGTGCAAATTAATAAGATTACAGTGTTATTTGGAAGTACTTACTAAAAAGGGGGAAGGAATACACTGTGCTCGGGACCGTATGTTGATAATAAAATCATCTGCAATAACCCGAGTGGGTTAGAACAATAGAACCTGGATGTCCCCCCGGCGTAAAGAGACTGGATTCGAGTCTATCTCAAAGCGGATATCTGTTGTTGATTGGGATAAAATTCTTCTAACTTCAGGAAGTATCCTTTCCCCTCGTTCTGTGTAAACCACCCATGCTACATTGGTTGGAAATTGTTGTTTTGCTTCCTCTAGATCAGTCTCAGTTGCAGAAGTTTTAAATCCGGCTTCAAGTAAATCTTTAGTAATAGTCTTTGCATTTTCCTGCTGTGCGGCCTTGTTGAATATGAGGATAGAGTAATGCGAATTTCTTTCAAATTTTTCCCGAGTTGCCCTTCTTTCTTTTTCTTGCGCTGGGCTAATAGTTGCACGTGGAATATGTTCGGCCATTCTGTCAATATCTTTTCTATTGGTGGTCAATCTTAAACGCAGCTCTTCCAGTTGGTTATTGAGTTCCGCTTTCTCTGCACCAAAATCCTCCTTAAGTTGAAATTTTGCTCCAGAATCTCCTATCCATATTTCCACGGATCCCCAGATAGATAAAGCAAGTAGCATCGAGCCAAACATTACAAGTACGACACCTCCCAACCCGAAATTTTGATGCTTAATGTGGTTGTATACCGCAGCGAGGAGGCAGATTCCTCCCAAGATGATCCCCACTATCATTGTGGCATTTTCAATGATCATGTATGTCACCTCGCTTTCTCATTTAATATTAATGCTAGGGTCGACTAAGTACAGCTGAAGGTGTTCCAGGAGTCACTTAATGGAATCTTAATCGGTGAAGTGGGTCGTATAGTCAGAAAATAGTATGCGGTAGATATGGTTGCTCCAACAAATGTAATTTATTCAGGTTGAATTCGTCGAATGTCTCATCATCCTGCTGTGCATGGATGACATAAAGTGATTTCTATAAATGCCTTCAAGCTACTAGAGTACCTTTCCAGTCAATATTCCAAATCTCCAGTAGTGAATGGTCGTGGCGGTTTTTTACCTAAAACTTTGCGTAGCAGACTATTCATCGTTGCCGGATCTTCATCGAACCCGCCATGTGTTTTACTCTTGGTGGCATTGGAAGGACTGTAATGGATTTTTACCTCGTTCATTGGAATCTGATCGTTGTAGATCTGCATGCCCATGAGTGCTTCTCCACGCTTTTCCTCAAAAGCATTGGAGACCAGATATAAGAGAGATTTACCATAGACTCGAGCGACATTGTCATCTTCTTCCTCTTCTGCGGACAGATTGTAAATGGTGGTTGATTCTAATTTTTGATTCTTAATCAGTGGTTTGTAAATATGCTGGTAGAGGTCATAATTGGCGGCCGGTGCCAGCAGGGAGCAGCTGGATACTTTGTTGAACATATTACCTCTAAATAAACGTTTTAACAGGTGTGCTTGAAGTATTGCTCCGGCACTGTGACCAGCCACATGTACCTGCTTATTGCCTATTTCATTCAGCGTGTTCAATATGTGTTTTAGTGTGCGTGAGCCATGGCTATCTTGACTTTCAAAAGGTTTCGCCGCATTTTGTTTCATTTCATCCCATATAGCTCGACCCGGAAAACGAGTCATATTTTCAATTCGACGATCGAACCAGTCTCGTATGCCTCCTGCAATGCGCTCGGCACGGGCAGATTTATCAGTCAGAATACTCTTCATAATCTCAAGAAGGCCAGTGTCCCACATAAAATGAAAGGGGTAGATGCGGTTCTCAATAAAAACATTTTTCATCGCTGCGATACGACGCGCCGAGTCCTTCGCAGTATTTAAGCCACCATGTGCATAAAAAAGTAAATGATCGAAATTTGTTTTCTCTCGGTGTAGGTTATCTGCTATAGCCGCGATATGAGATTCATTGCTCCAGTATTTACCGCCGTCACGGAAATTACCATCATTAAGATGTACAAAGTGTCTCCATATCTCATTGCGGCTTGGTGTAGCGGATGCTGCGAGATTGGCAGTGGACCGGGTACCGGCTCGGCGTAATTGGTCAAATATCTGCGGCGTGGGCAGGGCAATTTGTACCACCCAGGCATCCAGTACTGAGTTTAACCAGTCTTCGTAAGGCCAGAGGGCTTTCCCATTGTCCCCCCAATCCCTGCCCCAGGAATTCTGAACCCAAAATCCCTCGGTGTTATATCCAACTATGGCGAAAGCATGCCCGCCTATCTGTTGTTTATTGGCTGGTATAACGTATTCGCCGTTAGGGTTTCTGCGAAGTTTAAACCAACCATCATGGATCATTGCTGATACGTATATGATGTAGGTCTCCTGAAGTGCATAGTGCATCTCAGTAATATCCGGGCGTATTCGATAGTAGGCGCCGATAGTTCGAGACTTAGCATCTTCCAGTTGTTCAAAATTTGGGGTGTCGCCATCTTCTTTCTTGTAAAGGGAATCGAGACAAACACCGGTATTCAACCACCCCTTAATCGCTCCCCGACAACTTGACCCCTCATAGGTTTCCCCAGGCCACTCGTCGTATCTGCGCGCCATGTTGTAAATCATCCAGGGGCTGACTAAGACATTTTGATTCTGTTGTTGATACAAACGATTAATTACAGCAGCCAAACCAAATCCGGTACAGGCTCCATCCTGCCCCTGATTGAGAATAGTGAGGTCTTGGGGAGGGGGCATCAGGCAGGGTATGGGAGACAGGCGGGGCTCATAATAGCGATCCCGTAGATCCAGGGCGTCACTAATGACATTAAATTGCTCGCTCAGCTTCTTCATGGCAATTTCTCGGTCTATTAAGCGGACATTCCTTCACTGAGGATAATTCGGGAGTAGCACGATTCCAGCTATTGGTAAGAATAGTAGTTAAATTCTATATCTACTTTATTATCATGATTAATACAGGATAAACTACCGACTTGGATACTGATATTTTACTGATCTCTACTATTCCAACGCATAAGATGAGAATAGGAGATTAAAGGCTGGCTAGCGCTATTCAAAGAACGCTTTTGTGAGGTTGCCAATGCCAAACTGACACCAAAAATTATCAAGCTTGCGGCAGTGTGTTTTTAACTGAATTTATGAAATAGTTCCTTTTTGAGAAGCTTTACCATAAGTTTTGGTAGAATATCGAGATTGGGCCATCAATAGACAATTGTGGTGCTGAAAACACTACGAAGTTGATTCTCAACTACGATAAGTGAGCTTGGAACATTTGCGCAGGTGATTCTTAAAAGCTTCTCCTTAAAAGGGTTTTTAAACCGCTCCAATGAGTTTCTGTCTAAGTAATGAGGTATTCTGTCGTCAATTTTCGGCTTTAAAATCGCGATAATAATATTGGCGACACGGTTAATTTATCGGAACCATGGGTGTGGAAATAGATGCCTGATTAGCTGCCAGCCACTGTAAGCAAAGCAATCCATAGACCACAGTTACTTTGAGGAAAGGTAAAGTTACTACTGGGTCAGAAGGAAAGAATACACAGCGCTCGAGGCGCGCTATGAATACATCCCTGTATGCTCGTAATCGGCATCCATGCTTCATACGGTCCAAGCGCAGTGTATTCTTTCCTTCCCCTTTTTTATTACTTACTAAAAATTTTTAGGGAGGCTTTTTATGGATCGTGCAATATTCTACGACGGTATTCGTGAAGATCTATTCGAGGGACGCCTGAATCTTGAACAGGTTGAAGGAATGGAGGCGATCCTTAATTTCTGGGAAGCCCCGCCCGTTCAGCCGACTGGGGATTTGAAGGCTCACTGGGAGGTTCGCCATATCGGTTGGCTAGCTTATATGCTTGCAACGGTTTTTCATGAAACGGCATTCACTATGCAACCGGGCACAGAGTTTGGCAGTAATGAACGCTTTACTCAGTTATATGAAGGCCGCAAAGATCTGGGCAATACCAAGGAAGGTGATGGTGTAAAGTTTAAAGGGCGCGGCTATTTACCGTTAACCGGGCGCCGTAATTACGAGCAAATGACCTTAGTCGTTCGTGAATTTTACCCGAATTGCCCTGATTTTACCACGGACCCCGAAGCGGTAAGAGATGTACGGTATGCGACGGTAATACTGTTTTACAGTATGATTTTGGGATTCTTTAACGATAAAACACTGAAACAATATATTGGTAACCCAGATAAAGGACAGATAGTCGATTACTTCCATGCACGTAAAGTCACTGGCAGCATGCATAAGGCACGTAGTATTGAAATCTATGCTAAGGAGTTCGAACAAGCGTTACTACAAGCCGAGACCAGTCAGGCGTCACCACTACCTATAGAACCACAACCGGCCCCATCGGTACCCGAAAAGCCCCCAGGAACTGCTCTTCAAATGGAAAGGTCAACCTTCTACGAAGATATACACAAAGGCATCTTCAAAGGTAGCTTGACCCAGGAACAGGTTAATGGAATGGAGGTTATTCTGAATTTCTGGGAAAACCCGCCGACTCAGCCGAGCGGAAATTTCAAAATTCAGTGGGAAATTCGTAGTATTGGTTGGCTGGCTTATATGCTCGCAACGACTTTTCACGAAACGGCATACACTATGCAACCAATTACAGAATATGGCTCTAAATCTTATTTTACCAGGTACGACTTCCGAAAAGACCTGGGGAATACTGAGCCGGGCGATGGGTATAAATTCCGGGGTCGCGGCTTTGTGCAGCTAACCGGGCGTCGCAACTACGAGAAGCTGACGCCAGTAGTACGTGAACATTACCCTCAGTGCCCAGACTTTACCCAAGACCCCGATGCTGTGAAAGTTCCAAAATATGCAACGATCATCCTTTTTTACGGCATGTTCCTAGGAATCTTCACCGGAAAAGCACTAAGGCATTCCATCGGCGATCCAGAGAAGGGACAGATGGTCGATTACCGCTATGCGCGACAAATTATCAACGCTATGGATAAAGCGGACAATATAGCACGCTACGCTGAGGAGTTTGAGCAGGCACTGGTCAATGCCGGAGCTACAGCCTAATGCAAAAAGCGGCATGTGCGCTCATTGTATCGGCTCTTATTGGCTGCGACCAATCACTAGATAATTATCGAGAAGTACCGACACAATTCGCGAACTCTTCGAAAAATGCTGTCTCAGCTGAATCCCCAGCTGATTGCGACCAAATAAAGAGGCCTCTTAATCCATCGGGAAAGCCATCCCGTGGGGAAAAGGAACTGGATAAGCATTTCCGCCTCGCTTTCTATTACGAATCTGCTGGCAACTTTGATAGCGCTATAGAACATTACCGGGCAGCTGAACATTTAGCCATCTGTGATTGTGACCGCGCTCATGCCTTAGCCGGTATAACGGCAGCCGCAGAAGCGAAAGAAATATTTCAGCAAGAAGGTATAAATGCCAAGCCAACGCAGTATTTTTGGGGGCGCCTGCAGGATTTGACCCAAGATCTTCCTTGTGTAGACGTCCAGTAAAACCTAGATTGCCAACATAAATGACACACGCCTGCCCGCTAGAAATTCCAGCGGACTCAAGTAATTTAACACCTTTCTTGGACGAGTATTAATTCGGAACACTGCATCATCGATATGGCTTTTTGGTATCTTGCCAATTTCTATACCCTTCGGGAAGAAACGCCTCAGTAGACCATTCGTGTTTTCGTTCAATACACGCTCCCAAGAGTGATAAGGTTTTGCAAAATATATTTTGCATCCCAGTTTCCGCGCAATCAACTGGTGGCCCGCAAATTCGGCTCCATTATCGAAGGTTATTGTTTTACATATTGCCTGATACGGCTTTAGCATCTGCTTGATTGCACGACTTACTGTCTTCTTACTCTTATTGGGTACCCTACGAGTGAGTAACAATTTAGAAACTCGCTCAACTAATGTCACAAGATAGCTATCCTGACCATAAACCGTATCGCCCTCCCAATGGCCAAGCTCTGTGTTTTCATCAACAATCGTTGGTCGCTCTTCAATGTCAATACGCTCCGGAATGAGCTTTACTCCTGCCTCGGAGTCTGTACGCTTCCGATAAAGTTTGCCTTTCCGTGGCAGCCGCAGCCTCCAATTAAGCCGACCTATCCAGCGATAAATTGTTGAGCAACTGGCCCTTTTTTCACATTTCTCAAGCCTCATTCTCCCAGCAATTTGTTCTGGGCTAGCGTTTTTTAGCTGATGGTCGATTTGCACTTTCATGGCGAAATCAAACTTGGTGTGCTTACGAGCCCCATGCCGCCTCTGCAGAGCCTTTTGGTGAGCGCTCTCGGCACAGTATGGATAAAAGCGGGTAAGCTCTCGCGAGATGGTTTTGTTGGAACGATTGAGCTGTAACGCTATCGCTGTGTTTTATACACATCATTTAAGTCCATTTAAAGCCTCCGCTGCTTCCATATAATGGAGAAGTTTAGTGTACCCCTGCCAAACGGTTTTAACTCCAGGCTCACCATCGCCGCCCCGCCCCAGAAAGCCTCCAAGTCCTGCCAACATACGAGTTATATCTCTCATACATGGAGCTTCATTTGGTGGGGAGGTTTTAGCTTGCATTATCCATATCATACGCCACTCTTTTTCAGAGTAGACTTTCGTACACGACGTATCAGGAAGCGTTCGTGCTCGTGTTGTCATGGAGTGTAGACGCCACCCAATAATCATATAGATTGCAATACAGTTCAGCATTCGCTGCTCAGTTCTAAAGCGATTACTTTCTATCTGGCATCCGCCTTTCACCACTCTAAAATAGGTTTCAATTTCCCATCGACTTCGATACCACTCAATAATAATCCTCGCTTGCTTAAAGTCCTCAACGGCAAGATCGGTCAGCAGCATCCATTCAATATCTTTTTTCCCTTCTCGTGGGCTTAATTCCTTAGCAAAGACTGCGTAGAGAGAAAGAGGTCGTTTTGATTTTCCTTTTCCCTGCAATCTTACTTCTGCAATGGATACACTGACCTTAGCTTCCCTTCCTGGCTCTCCATTCCTTTTGGGGATACTTACTGAGTATTTCCCGATAGACTTCTGTTTGGTCATATAGTCCCAAAGTAAAGTCGTATCTTCTCCTTCGATCTCTAAACTACGATTAGCCTTAGCTCGAGCAATATAGCTTGCACGCCGCTGTTCATTTTGATCTTCAGCTAATTGAAACCACTCATGAATATCCCCCTCTCTATCTGCGATGCTCACAATCGTGGTTTCAGGGCAGTGCTCTTGTATCTCACAAGCTGATTCATAATGGTCTAGCCAACGTCGACTCTCTTTATCTTGTATCGACTTGGTATAGCGAGAATTAGCTCTAGATTCTTTATCTCGCTGCCACATACTACCCTCAATAATGCCCAGATTATCTCTGGATGGCGATATAGCGATAGACGTATGCAGGAGCTGCTGATTAGTCTCTTTACGTCGGAGTGTTCCCATTTCCTTGCTTTCTAAATCGGTAGCAAAATTTAGGAAAGTGGTATCCTGAGGGATAAGAACAACTGGTTGAACCTTGATTCTTTCAAGAGTGGCTGATTTATGACCACTCATAATGGAGTCAAAGCTGACTTTATCATTTTCGATAAATCGATAGGCTGCAAAGGTTTCTGCCCAAGACTTGTTTGCACAGGGAATACTACTCTTTGGGTCAGAACTTAAATTACTGAGAATATTGGACAAGCGCTTATTCAATCGTGTGTCACCCATAACCTGATTTTTCACTTCGTGCCTGACCTAGTCCTGCATAATTATCTAGCCAAATTTGTAGCTCCTATACCGTGAAAACTGTAACTCATTGATTTTTATAACAAAACTGAAAAAACTTGTGTATATAACTTAGCGCTATCGCTCGAGCCGAATAGTTCTGTCCGCTGAGGACTTCGATCTGGTATCGTTCTTTCAGTGTCAGCTGGTTGGTATTGGTTCCCATAGGGTTCCTGGCTTGTTTGTGTGGAAGCTAACCAACCTACAGCCAGCTGGCCTCCTTCGCTATCGCCAAGTGTGTCGGTTATTGTGGGAATCTAGGAGGAAATCAATAAGCATCTCGCGGGGAATGACATGGCACTGCGTGAAGGTACCATTGTAGATGCCACGATTATCTCCGCGCCAACTTCGACGAAGAATAAAAAGAAGGAGCGCGAACCAGAAATGCATCAAACTTAAAAAGGGAATCAGTGGCATTTTGGTATGAAGATACACATTGGTACAGATGATACCCTTGGGCTCATCCATAACCTCGACATAACAGCCGCTAACCAGCACGACATTACCGCAACAGGTAAATTGCTACATGGTAAAGAGAAACGCATTTGGGGAGACTCTGACTACACGGGTGCGGAAAAGCGCGAAGAGCTTAAATCTAAAGAGGTGGAGTGGCACATTGCAGAGAAGCGAAGTCGTTTGAAGCATCGACCGGGCCGTGCTGAATTGCGAATCATGGGGTTTATCCTTGGTTTTGTTTATAGGTTTAGGCACCTTCATCAAAACCGGTAAATCCCTCTTTTTCAAGAGTATGTGTCAGATTTGGTCTGAACTAATCCATATGATTTCCCCCAAATAATATTGTTCTATTCATTTTTCGCCCAAAAACTATTAAATCAACTAGGATTCGCGCGTTTTTGCCCTACTTGCATTCATAAAACAGATTGATTCTGTAAATTTTTCATTCGAGTAAGATTCCACCCAATAAATGTCATGTTGAAAACTTCGTTAACACGATCTAGGCTGCGCACTTTGATCTGTCGAATCAGCCCTATGTTTTTTCCCCAACCAAAACCCTCTTCAATTCGTTTATGAACTTTCATACTGGCCTGGTACCCAGTATGACGAGTTATCCTCCCATCAATCGCGGACCCTCCTGGACATTTACCATTCTGAGCAACATGAGGCGTGACTCCCAAACCTCTGCAGGACTCTACAAATCCACGAGTGTCATAACCTTTATCCGCACCAACTGTCTTGGGTTTTGAGCCCGGTAGTTCCGAAAGCACATCAAGCGCTGTTTCCCTCTCTGCGGTTCCCGTGGCTAAACTGACCTTTGCATTCACAATTAAACCATTTCAGTTTTCCATTGTGGTATGCCCCAAGTAACCCAATTTTGCTTCTGAGCCCCGTGATTTTTTATAGATTCTTGAATCTGGGTCAGTGGTCGAGGCGTGCGTATCATTAGTACGTTTCTCTCCACGAAAATCTCGCTCCTTGTTACGACCACCCCCTGGTTTTTCGTCGTCATCACCGACTTTTTTCGGCCGAAAACTTTTCCGGGAAGCCCATGCTTGAATCAAGGTGCCATCAACACTGAAATGTTCATAGTTAAGCAGATTTTTCTTGTGAGCCATCTCTACAATTTCTTTAAAAAGCGCCGGAATAACCTCATGTTCAAGTAACCGATCTCGGTTTTTACTGAAGGTAGAGTGGTTCCATACGATATCGTCTACTGAAAGTCCAACAAACCAGAGAAATAGTAAGTTGTAATTCACATGTTCCATTAACTGCCTTTCACTGCGAATCGTATACAGAACCTGTAATAGTTGGGCTCTTAATAAGCGTTCTGGTTGGATAGATTCACGGCAGTATTCACGTATGCAGAGTCCAGCAGCCAGTCTATACGCTTGAGCGCGAGGTTAAAGAGAGTCCGGATCGCGCGTAATGGATGCTTCTTAGGTACGAAAGATTCAAGATGAATCGTTGTGAATAAAGCTTCTTGGGTGATATTGGCGCCGCGAATTATCGTAGAGCTTCCAGAGTTTATCTTGTGGATATTCTACCAAAACCAGTACCTATGCGGTCGTATTTCAACAGCCTGCTAGGGTGTGTATTTGTTGCCACACACCATCAATCGCTTTCTGTGTCTTATACGCTTGCTGGCGTAGTAGCTCTGCAAGCTTATGTGCTTGCCTTGGGCGATTCCTCGAAAGCCTGTATTGCATCGCAGCTCTTGGGTGATCGTTGAGGGATGCCTCTCAAACAATTCTGCAATTGCTTTCTGAGAATGTCCGGCTTTTCTTAGACTGGAAATCTGGTATCGTTCGTTCTCGCTCAGTTGATAGTAGCTCATCAGTGTCTTTCTCCTGGTCGGGAGAGGTGCTGACTCTACCAGCTGGGCCCTCCGTTACCAATTGCACTTTTTATCCGAAACCAAGATGTAGAAAAACAATTCTCCCGTCACATATTTTTTAATCTGTATAAAACTAATTAAAAATATAGTAACTGCAAATCAAGAAATTTGAAGTTAATCGCGACATAATTACATCGAAAGTGCAAGTTATTACCTACAAGTTGCCGCCTGCAAACCCAAACTTGTAAAGATTAAGATTCAAATATATATAAATTTACTGTTGTTTTTAGTCTACACCTTCTAAATATTGAGGATCTTAATATGTCAAGTGTTATTCCAACAGACTATGAATTCGGCCAAGCACAAAATGACCCTCAATGGCTCATATCTCTGCTTAGGCAAGATGAAGAGATTAATTTTCACTTAAATTCATTAGCTAATTTCTTAATACAAAATGAAACACAGATAAACGATATTTACAACTTTGTTGGTAGTACTGTACATTCAGAGAAATCAAAAGAAGTGCAGGAGGCTATATTAAATCTATTACGTGACCCCGGTGACGCCAACTTAAAAATAGTTAAAGATGCTGTGTTTGAAGTTAATAATCAATTTCCCCTAATTGTAGATCAATTAATCAGCAAGCTTAAATATGATGAAAATCTTGGAATTAATGTAAATAGCGGGATTTGGTTTCCTCCACAAGCAGTTGGGTTCGGATTTGATGCCGGAGCTGAATTGTGGGGCATAACTGTGAATGGAAAAAAGCTCAGTGAATGGGCTGGTGCAGAGTTTGTTGGGGTACCATCGTCAGATGCAGCTGTTGTTCAGCAAGGTTTTCAAACGATGTATGACTTCTTTCGCCTGACCAATTCGCGACGCTCAGGGGACTATTTGGGAGCGAAATTAACCTGTGGTCTTACCTTATGGAATAATATTCCTAGGACGACAACCAAGAAAAAAAATCCGAATCCTCCTCCCCAAACACTTCCAGGTACGTACCATGGGGTGGATATTTTTTCAACTTTTTTCCCTATAAGTGTGCAAGAACCAAAAAGAATGGGTATAGGATTAGAATTGCTTGGATGGACATTCCCAGATCCTGATACACCTTCACAATTAGTGCAGGATTTAACTATTGATTGGGAAAATGATGATGTCCAGAAGTCGCATTCTAAATTTTTAATTGCATTAAAGACCTTATTTGTCTTATTCCATGGAATAAGATTCTCAGCCAATCTAGATTATAATTATGGCAGGTTTATTCTTGAAATAATATATGTATTAGCAGAAGCCGCAAAAGGTAAAAAGCCTAGCGAGTTTATGATTAAGTTTATTAACGCTTTCCCAAACAGTGATACCTGGCTTAATCAGCAGCAATGGGTTGAGGGTATGAAGCAGAGCAAGCCAAGGTTAACCGTTGATCCTATTAAAGTCTATCTTGAAGATAAAAGTACAGCGCTTACATATACAGTTACTTGGCCCTCAATTGGAAGTATTATAGCGGGAAAAACTTTTTATAATAACCATCCTGTTAAACAAATTAATGGGCCAGACGAAAACGTTACAACCCAGGTTAAATTGGAGATCCCGCTCTTCTATCAAAATTGTGTTGTACCTGGCACCTTAAACAATATGAGTAAAAATGGTGCCTATATCGAAATATTGAACCCTGGTAACGATGAACAACAACAATATGATCTTACTATTAATACTCCAAATGGAACTATGACAAATCTCCCCTCATATCCATGGAAATACATTTGGGATGGGTCAGGTCAAGCGTCTAGCGGAAATGTGATCGTACTTGAATATGTAGGACAAGATAATGCTTCATGGATTAACGATTATGTTATTAGGATTAATAATCTGTGGCCGAATGCAAATACTAAAACAGGAACCGCTGCAGCACAGTTGAATTTTTCAGATCTAGGTTATGGTGCTGATACTACATGGACTAAGCCTCTAAGCTTAAATACAAAAACTATAACTTTAGATTCGCAAGAGTACAAAGCAAGCTTCGACTTAACTATTGACTTTGACGCCAGTGGTAATGATGGTCAGAATGGCTTAATGTGGAAGTTTTGGTGGCTTTATGATTCAGAAACCGATCCTGTACGAGTTACCTTTACTAATAATCAATTTTCTTTCAATGCAATTCCATGCTCAACAGCATGTGCTCCATATATAAAAGCACCTGCAGCTTATGTAATACGAAATCCAAAGTTAGCGGACACAGACGGAAATCAACCCTATTTAGTTGCGCAGTACTATGAAAACGATGGCAGTGGTAATTATGTGCCTATGGCTACTTATCCTATTGGATATACATTTAATGAAGCCAACTCCAATGGTACATATGTCGGCCAAATCCAAGCTGGATATTGGAAAAATACCGGTCCGCAAAAGACTCCGCAATGGCAAGGACCGGTAACCATATCAACCAACCAGCCCAAGTCAATAAAAGTTGTATTTGCGCCTACACGATCGAACACTCAGTTTGCTACATTTAATTTCAATAGCATTCTATCGGAACCTGAATCAACAGTTGCGTGCTTCCCACCTGAAAGCAGCTAATTATATTTTGATATGGATACTTGCTTATTGTTCGATTCGCAAGCTACACATATTAATATATACCAATTAGTTTTTAAATATAAAATACACCTATCTAGTTTGTCAACCTTATGATCGACTATGAAATTTTTTCATATTTAGCTGTCTAGATAGATTTTAATTAGACCTAAATTAATGGAGGGACAATTATTGATAGAAATTTTTTAAATCATTATCTTAAAATTTCATAGGAAAATGTACCGATGAATGAGTATCAACTAAGTAAAATGCTTTCTAAATCACCAGAATTCAATTCAATTTTTGAGGAAATCATTAAACATATAATTTTACCTGCAACTAAAGCAGGAAATAATTTATTTGACCGAGAGCATGGCAATAACCATATTCCCACTTCTGGATTTTCTAAAAGTGAATTTGATCAAACATTTCAAAACTATAAAGAAAAAGATCCTTCAGCGTTAAATATATTTCTGAATGAGGATAAGAACTTAATCCCTTTCGGCAGTATAATTGCAGTCGCAGACAGGATTGTTTCTCATCTTGCAAACTTAAAAGAAGAGCTCCCTCTTTCCTTTGCAGATATGGATAGAAAGGAAATTGCTAAAGTCATTAAGGATCAGATATCTGATTCAGAGCCAGAACAAATAGCCATCGAGCAATTGGAATTGCCTGTGGTTCAAATTTGCAAGGCCATCCTGGGTGTTGATATCGTCTCCATTCTCTTTGGATTTATTGAACTACTTTTAGTTGACGTCATGTTACTTAAGGCGTTTGATGAGAAATTACCGGAAATAATATTATTTGTGGTTTTCGAGATAATTGGTCTTGTATTATCAGTAATTAATACTGCATACAACTATCGCAGCTGCATTGCATAATTAACTCACTAGAATGGAAATATTTGTATGTCTAATTCACTAGTTACCAGAAAAATAGCACAAGAATTGTCAAGCCACTCGCAATCTATGTCCATTGTCAATTCAACACTGGAATATATGATTAAGGTAGTAAGAAGTTTGACTTCTGATGTATTGGATTCAACGTCGAATTTGGGAAGTGATGAATTATATTCACTAAATGAAAATATAAAGCGTGGTGAATTTACTGCAATTTTAGATCTGTTTCATAAGTTTGAAGGGGATGAAAGCTCCCCATTACATATGAAAAATTTTCTTAAATTCGTGATGGACCTTGAAAAATTAAGAGAGAATTTTTTAACAAACTTACCAGCTGGAGCGCTTTACCAGGATAAAGATGTCTTAAAAGGTGCAATTATTTTACTCTTGTCTGACACCAACTATGAGCAAGAGGTAGTTAACATACTAAATGACAGCTCAGCCTCTGTCGGTCATGTAATACCTGCCCCTCCTTCTTGTATTAAAGCTTTTCTTACGTCTTTCGGTGGCCAATGGGTAGAGCTTGTGAAAGAATGTATGGCTATAGCATTTATAGAAGGAAGTCAATTTAAAAAATTAGATCAAAAGGAGTTAATGGCTGCACTTCTTGGTGTGTGCCTTCAAATGTTGTTTGGTGTGATTGCAGACGCAACGAATTTTAAAATGTGCATGGAATCTTAGTAACTTAATCTAACGAGTATTTATCATGGAAAATATTTCTATTGTAAACCCCTCCTTTCTTCATTCAGATTCTTTTCTAAAATTTGTTCGGGAGTTAGAAGAGTTAGCGAATTCTATTATTTTAGACCTTACTAAAGATGATAATTCCAACGAAGATCTAGAAGGAGATATAGAACCCTATCTTCTTGGGCTATCCCAAGGTAGATTATCCGATTTTTCCGCACTAGGAAATAAATATCGTTCTCTCAGTTCAGAAAAATTACTCGCCAAAATGCTTAGACTGAATGAATTCTTACATTCTACACTTACGGAGATTCCGGCTAGTTTACTCTTACAAAGCCCAGAATCATTTAGGAGAAATATCGAGGATTCAGTTCGTAGAGCTATTTCTGGTACTGTATCTATTCCAGGTAAAACTAATAAGGATTGTGATACAATACTAGCGGGCCAAATATTGGCTTGGCTCGTTCAAATTGCAGCCACACTTTTTGCTGATTATGCAGTCTATGTACGGGAAAAAGCGAGGATTCAACCAAGTCAGGCCCCTTTTTGGACAAAAAAGGGGCCTAAAACTTTTAGTCTTGAAAATTGGAGGCAGCTTGCGACATTCGTAGGGCTCGCATCTGAAGTACTTTCTGCTATTTTTCAGTTAATCTCATATGCTTTATCGTTCAGAAAATGTAATTTTAGTTAAACTTAGCATCAACAGCTTAATTGTTTATTGTAGTAATTGCGCACTCTTGAAAACTTTTCTAACTGAGTTATTCAAGAGTGCTTATTTGCATCTGGCGATTCTTGGTTGCCCAGATAATGCTCTATCATTTAAGGTCGAAACTACTATGATTAGAAGCTATTTCATAACTTCTTTAATGTAATTAATGGGCATGTATTTTAGAGCGAAGCTCAGTAAGTGGATCAATAGTGATCTTGCCTAACGACCAAACCACGATAATTTTTAACTATGAAAAAACTTTCTTAACTTACCAGTGTTCTATACATCTTAAAAACAGCCTGCCATTACGTCCCTAAGTTTTCTTACTGTTTCGTTAGGTAAGATATATTTGTGGGGCTGCAAGATAATCTGCTTGCAGCATATAGGGATTGCAGTTATTACTTGAAACCAAGAGAGATTAATATGACTCCTCCTAAAAATGAAGAATCCTCTAGATTGGGTGACGAAGAAATAAAATTGAATGCTGGGTTTTTAGGGAAATTGTTTGGAGATAAAAATAATGCTCCATCTAATATTGCCGGGTGTATCCTTTTATTACTTATTGGTATGAGTATTTATGGAACTTTATTTGAACTTAAAGGCGTGGATTCATCTGAATTGTGGAAGTTCACTGTTCCGGTAATAAACCTAATTTTAGGTTACTTATTTGGGAAGGGCTAACTTGTTATTGACACCATTAAAGCTACTAATCATATAGTTAACTGAGGTTTTTGTAATGGAAGAAAAAACATGCCCTTGCTGCAGTGGGAAGTTATTTAAGAGCTGTTGTAAGATATATGTTACCGGAATGGCTTACCCTCTAGATCCAGGGTCACTTACACGAAGTAGGCATGTAGCTGAATTATTGGGTTGCAAAGAGTATATAAAGGATACATGGCACCCAGAGACTTTCCCTGGAGTTGATAAAATTAATATTAATAATGTTCAGTGGTTAGATCTAAAAATTATAAATATATTTGGAGGTGAAAATGAAGCTGTAGTTTACGTTAAAAAAACATATTTAGAAAACAACTGTGAGCATTATGTAGATAATAATCTATTATTCATAAAGCTGGACGGACGGCTAGTATTTTACTATTCACTGGAGTAAAAAAACTTACTTTATTGTCTGCTTGTGTCATTGAATAATGTTTGTAGTGGTTTAATTCTTCCGGACACTTTGCTAAGATGGTAAAATTACCAATCGAGGTGAAGTATGACAACAAAAGGTACACGTCGGCAATTCAAGCCGAAGTTCAAGAAAGACGCCGTAGCCCTTGTCTCCGAGCAAGGGTATTCGATTTCTAAGGCAGCTGAAGCTGTTGGAACCACTACCAATAATCTACGACGCTAGATAAAAGACCTGAAGCAGGAAGAGAGCGGAGAAAGACCGGATACCAGCGAGCGTGCTGAATTGGATCGGTTGCGACGCGAAATCAAGTAATAGCGGATGGAGAAAGAAATCCTAAAAAATGCCAGTGTAGGTTCAACCTGTCAAGGCAACACCCTGTTTAATAACCTGCTTTGGTGTCGCAAAGTTCAGTGTTTTTCTTGGCCTGCTATTAAGCTCGTTAGCAACTTGATTGAGTTTCCTCTGAGTATGCTGCGCCAAGCATGTCTTTTTTGGAAAGTACTGACGGATTAAACTGTTGGTATTCTCATTCGTTCCCCTTTGCCAAGGGCTCTGAGGATCGCAGAAGAAGACAGGAACACCTGTATTTTCCTTAAATTCAGCGTGCTTCGCCAACTCCATTCCTCGGTCCCACGTCAGTGATTGGCAAAGCTCTTTTGGCAGTTTTTAGACCTAGCAACAAGCACCTGGTTCACAGAAGTCGCATCTTTCCCTTTCAATTTAAGTAAGGTACCTATGCCTATAATCCCCCTATTTGGAAGGAAGAAGGCTATCTAATGTATAGTTACTTGGAGGAGAAGGAATTACCTTTTCTGAAGCCGGTAGTCGGCTATAAGTATGTTCCAATTTTATTTCATAGTGGTTTAAAGCATAAGCTGGCCCATTATAGCGATGTGCGAATTCAGACCATGCCAGATTTCTTAAATACACTTGCAAATGATCCGCTGCTATAAACTTAGCCATTGCATAAAGCTGTGATGCCCCTGAATACTTCATCGATTCAATAAAATCTAAAATTGTTGAAAACCCACAGATTTTATAGTTTATACCAAGTACCTGCCCCAACCCCCAAGAGCAAGAGGAAAGTGCAGCTTCTTGATTAATTTCCATAGCTTTATCAAGCCATAAATATCTCATATTTTGTGTAGTAGGGTATGGCTTTGTTCCCCACTTTGGATATGCTAGCCCCTGTTTTGATGCTTGTAAGCGCTGTGATGGAATTTTAAGCTCATGATAAAATATATGTGGCTCACATAGCATAATTGGCCGATTGTCAGGGCCAAAGCCCTTACCAGTTGTCTCTACTATGATAACCGAATGTAAAGCTGCGACTTGACATCCTAAATAGCCAGCAATAATTTCAATGTCACTATCCGTTAAAGGTAAGGCTTCACCTCGAAAATTCATGAGATTATCCTTTAGTATCTACCACACATACTTAAATTTTAGCATTAATTTTCATTAACTGTTAAACTTTGACCAGAATTTAATAATGATTTCATGGAAATAGAATTTACTATTCAATCATTAACATATAACCTTTATTTCTGATTGTTTTTATGCTTAATGGACTTGTCGGTTTATCGCCTACTTTTGACCTTATGTTGGATATACTTATATCTATAGATCTATTAATAGCATCATAATTTGTTCCTTTTATCTTTTTATATGTAATTTCTTGAGAAAGAATCTGACCTGGAAATTTTTCCAAAAATGTTAGTAAGTCATATTTATTTGAGGAAAGCTTCAATTCACCTGTATTTATCATTATTTTCCTGACATTTGATTTATTCCAGGGTCACCAATTTCTATTTGGACGCTTATTTTATCTTCATTCGAAATTTTTTCTTTCCGCTTTACTAGAGAGTTAACTTTTAACAAAAAAATATAGGGGTCTGTTTTTAGAGTTATAATCAAATCTGGTGTTTGAGGGTTTGAAAGAAAGCAGCGTATCTGGTTGATTTGTTGTCGCCAAACAGTCAACCAACCAAGAGTACGCCGCTATGGACAAGAATACCGTTATTGAATTTACAAATCGACAGGAGACAATTGACCCACTGACAGAACTGCTACGCCGGGGCGCACGAGAGCTACTTCAGCAGGCAGTGAAAGCAGAGCTGTCGACCTTTATGAAGGCTTTTCAAGATTGCCGCTTGGACGACGGCCGAGCAGCTATAGTTCGCAACGGCTACCTGCCGGAACGCGAGGTTCAGACTGGAATTGGTCTGGTGAAGGTCAAGATACCGAAGGTCCGAAGTAAAGATAGCAAGCCGGTCACCTTCCACTCAGCATTGGTGCCGCCATACGTTCGCAAGGCTCGCTCTCTGGAGGCGGCACTGCCGTGGCTCTATCTGAAAGGTGTTTCAACGGGTGAAATGGAGGATGCTCTATCGATATTGGTTGGCCCGGAAACGAAGGGCCTATCGGCCAGCACGGTGGCTCGCCTGAAAGGGCAGTGGAAAAATGAATATGATACTTGGCGAAGCCAACGCTTAGGGGGTTATATCTGGGTAGACGGCATATACAGTGGCCTACGCTCGGAAAAAAGCAAGCTCTGTGCGCTGGTTGTCATTGGTGTGAACGAGGGTGGAGAAAAGCACTTTCTGGCCATTGAGGATGGAGAACGTGAATCAACGCTTAGCTGGAAAGGTGTATTGGGAAAGCTGAAAGAGCGCGGAATGTACGCCCCAGAGCTGGCGATTGGTGATGGTGCCATGGGTTTCTGGGCAGGAATGGAAGAGATCTACCCGGAGACACGTCAACAGCGATGTTGGGTACACAAGTCGGCCAACGTGCTTAATAAACTGCCCAAGTCGAGCCAGCCGAAAGCCAAGCAGTTTCTACACGACATCTGGCAGGCTGAGACAAGGGCCAATGCGGAGAGACACCTTCATCAAGACATATGAAGCCAAATTCCCGAAAGTTGCCGAGTGCCTGTTAAAGGACCACGAAGAGCTGATGAGCTTTTACAACTTTCCGGCAAAACACTGGCAGAGTATTCGGACAACGAACCCAATTGAGTCGATGTTCGAAAAAATACGACATAGGACGAAGCGCTCCAAAGGCTGTCTATCGCGAGAAGGCATGCTGCACATGTTGTTCAAGTTGGAAGTATGTGCAGAAAGAAAATGGAGAAAACTCTGTGGCTTTGACTACCTCGCCAAGGTCATCACCGGAGTGAAATTCTACGATAGAGAGGAGGCACCAACAGCTGACCAGAGCGCAGCTTGATCAGGCTTGTTGAACACCAGAATTAACAATAACTCGTCATAGGACACCCCTGCTGCGTAGTTTATCGCTTAAGAGAGTGTCCGTCGTTGGTGGGTAGGATCAAACCTCTGCCGAAGTACATGATTCACAGGTGTTCACTGAATTACTGGGTGACAACAGTTCGAAAGATGTTTGGGCGGACAGAGCCTATTATAGCGAAGAACTTGAGATTACATTGGAAGCGATGGGCTACCGCAGTCATGTACACAAAAAGGTCTGTAGAAGTAAGCTCCTTAGCGACCGGGATACAAAAACCAATCGTCAGAAATCCAAAATTAGGGCCAGAGTTGAGCATGTATTTGGCTCTATGGAAAATGAGCAGGGCGGAATGTTCGTTTGAGCTATTGGACTAGCGCGGGCCAGCGCCAAGGTTGGCATGATGAATTTAGTTTACAACATGCGCCGCTTTGTCAGTATTTACAGTCGAGTTGCGCCTGCAACATGAAGAAGGGAATAAAATGGCAATGAGTCTTCCTTGGAATGACGATAAAACACACTGGCTATCAATATTTTTTGAATAAACTTAGTTTTACAACTAAAAATCAACCATAAAATAGCACATTAGTAGTCCGTAAATTTGCCTCCAAATTTATAGAGGCGCCTTAAATATTTTTTAATTATTCCTTTTCTTAACCTTTTTATAATTTTTTTTAAATTTAATACTCCCTATCATATCAAGCAGACTCTTTAATAATGGAAATAGAAAATGACTGGAAAAACCACCTATCATTGCAGATGCAGGGCGCCCAATTTCATTAAGAGTTTTATCACCTAAAGGAGTAGCATGTACCAGTAAGGTACATGCTAGTAGTCCAAAAATTACACTGAAAATATATCTTACCCAGTAAGACGAGTTATAAATGGGGTCAAACAAGCCCTTTTCCAAGTAATGCCCTACTACTAAGAGACAGGCCAACGAGCCGCCTAGTGATGCCGCAGAGAGCAGAAAAATTAATATTTTTAATAATGACAGCCCTGATAACTCTAAGAATATAAATTTAGTACGTGTTTCCATATCAATTTCTGGCGAAATTCCAAAAAAGATAAAAATTGCCATTGATATTAGAACAACTAATAATATATTTCTGAAAATGCTAGCATTAAAGAACATATTTATATGTAATGGATCTTTAGTAGCATCCATCATTAATATGGCTGTTCGTGGGGTTGCAGGACTTATCACCTCAACCAATAAACTATGTATTCTTACTATTTTTTTAAGGGAGCCTACTTCTTTATCCGTTAAAGGAAGGCCTTTATTTTTTTTATTATTATAGTAACTACATTGTTTGATTTCTACGATCAAGTCGAAAGCCGAACTAGGTATGTCATATCCAGATGACAAACTGAAGTTAACCATCGCAATAGATTCTTTCAATAACCTATTAAACGTTTCAGTGGTTAAGCTCTCAATCAACTGAATATTTATTTCATTTTTCACAATTTAACAGATAATATTAATCAGTTGGTTAAATAATAGCTAAACTTCACTTTGATGTTTATCTTAGTTGATCATTTTTTGTACCTGTTAGTTACTAATCGTCTGAGATTTTTAGGTCAACTAACTTTAATACGCCATTTTTCTGTTACATCTAGTAATATACTCAGATGGTGGCATCCCATATTGCTTTCTAAAGTTCCTACTAAAGTGGGCGCAGCTTTTAAAGCCTACACTATGGGATATCCACGAAACATTTATCTCTCCTTTTTTAAATAGTTCAGCTGCTACTTTAACTCTCAACCAAAAAATAAGTGCTTGCGGTGAAATACCTATGTATTTTTTCACCTTCCTAAATAGCTGTGATCTACTTGAAAAAGATAGTTTTGATAGCTCATCCACTGAAAAATTTTTATTATCAATATTTTTCATAATTGCTGTGTAGATACGCTCAAATGATGATTCTTTTATTCTGGCTCTCTCAATTCGACTAGATATATTTGTATTTGTCGCACTCGGCGCGGATTCCCACACAAACCTTTCATACTGGCTTTTCTTGATTTTTGATAGCTTTTTATTAAATTCAATAGTTGGCAATGAGATTTGGAGATATATTCCGTCGTCTAGAAATTCATTTAGATATACTGTCGCGTTATGTAACTCCAAGACATTTTTTGCTATGAGTAGACCTAAGTGATCTCTACTTTCAACTTCTTTTTTTTCCCCCACAAGGTATTTATAAATAAATTTTATAGCCTCATTATAATTACCACTTAATCCTACCCCTTCATTCTCTAGCTCACTTTTACTATTTTCTGAATTCAATTTTTCACTATTAACACCCCTTAATTTCATAAGCCCTCCTTCTACAGGGGAGTATATAAATAAATTCAATAAATCCTTGTCATTACATACTTTTATGCCAATCGATCCATCTTCCGTTATATTGGCTATCAAATGATTTAGAATTACTATGAACGCCTTATGCATTAAATTTTTATGTAATGGCCATAATAATTGATAAACTTCATTTTCATTTACTTTTAAACGAATCTTTCTCTCTCTTGCGGTCGATTTAACGCTTGAAAACACTTCATTTATTAGTTCGTCAACTCTTTGTAGGCTTAAATCATTATCTAGTGTTTGTTTTTTATAAATATCCTCGTAGACCATTATTTCACTAATAATTGGGTATAGGTTTTTCGCACTCTCTATTATATTGTCTACATCAACAAATTTACGGTTACACTTTATTTCAGATTTTCCATTTCCACCATATATTTTTACTTCATTAAATAATAGTGATAATGGGGAGTTTCGGTCTTCAAGTTCTTCTGTAATTGCTTTGATATATAAAGCTTGTAACTCTTCAATTTGATTTGAAGCTTGTGATTCTTTTTTCAAGCCAACGGCATACTTACCTTTAATCTTTTTTTCTGAAGAGTTCATTGTCCTTTCACTTTGCAATTGTTTGTAGGAGCAACATCTAAACTAATATTAGACTGTGAGTACCAACTATATTTAACCACAAGTGCCACTTAATTGTCCCCTTGTTTCAATTATTATTATTATCAAATATGTGATTTAATCATTAGAAATTTCATCTATTTTTTGGCAAATATTTTTTTAGCTTTGAGTCACATTTTATTCATAAGTTTTAATGGCACTCAGAATGAGTGGTCTAGACCATTTATAGAGAAATGGCTAATTGCATTAATCGTAAGCAACTATATCTGGAACTTAAAAAATTAAAAGCATATTGTTACTAATGTAACAATATCAGTATCGGGTTTCATAAAAATACAATGACCACTAAGTTACCTCTGAATGCTCTGAAAAACCAACCTTTAGCCTTGTATCACGCTTCCCACAGCTAAAAATGTCTATTTATTACTCGAAATCCTACTTGATCTTACCCACCAACGACGGACACTCTCTTAAGCGATAAACTACGCAGCAGAGGTGCCCTATGACACGAGCAAGTAAATCTTTTCAATTTTCTGGCAGTGACACGGCTATTCTAAACAAGTGGTGCCGGTCAACAACTCTTCCACATGGACAAATTATGCGAGCGAAGATTATTCTTCAGCTCATTGAAGGAATAACTCCTACAAATGTAGCTACCGCGCAGCAAACTTCACCGAAGACTGTTTATCGCTGGCGAAACCGTTTTGAACAGGAAGGTATTGAAGGGCTGCGAGAGCGTGCTCGTACTGGACGGCCAACTGTTATCGAAAAGGACGTTGTAGATCGTGTATTGTTTTTAACAACAAAGCGTATACCCGAAGAAGCGACACACTGGAGTATTGAGCTAATGGCTAAATACGCAGCAGTGACACCATGGCAAGTTCGGCAGATATGGGCGGCCACAACACTTCTTATCTTGATGGGTGCGATCATTATTATAATAGATGAGCCATTCGTCCAGATCCTTTTGTAGCTCTTCTATTGATCATAGATCTTGCGACGTAATGATGGTTGGTAGAATTCCTGTAAAATAGTTTTATGGAATCGCTCACAGATACCATTAGTTTGTGGATCCCTCGCTTTTGTCTTGGTGTGTTCTATTTCGTTCACACTTAGATATAACTGATAATCATGTTGCTCCAGCTTGCCACAATATTCTTTACCACGGTCAGTCAGGATACGTAACACCGCTAGATCATGCATGGCATAAAACGGTAATACACGGTCATTCAGAAGGTCTGCTGCAGTGATTGGTGTTTTGGTGGTATAAAGCTTGCAGTGAGCCACTTTTGCATAGGTATCGACATAGGTTTGCTGGTAAGAGAGTGTAAATAATTCTGTGTAACTGCCCATGCCAGTTGGTTATTGGTAATCGGTGAGTCGCTCACCAAACTCGATCATAAACCTGTTTAAGGCTGGCTTCCAATTGCGGATTGGCATTGTCCATTTTTTCGAGGCGCCTTGCATAGCCAAGTACACCACCTTCATGGCTGATTCATCAGAAGGGAACACTTTACGTTGTTTCGTCGCTTTGCGAATCACGCTGTTGAGGGACTCTATTGCATTAGTCGTGTAGATCACTTTGCGGATCTCAGGTGGATACTCGAACAACGTGATTAGGTTAGCCCAGTGTGTAGCCCAGGATTTGCTGATCTGTGGGTAGATGTCATCCCAGCTTTCCGAAAAACGCTCTCGTGCTGCTTGTGCAGCCGGCTCTGTAGCAGCGGTATAAATTTCCTTTAGGCCGGCTGTAACCGCCTTATAGTCCTTCCAAGAAACATATTTCAGTGAGTTGCGTATCATATGCACGATACACAACTGAACCTTTGCATCTGGGTATTCTGCAGCAATCGCTTCGGGGAAGCCTTTCAGGCCGTCTACGCACACGATTAGAATATCTTCCAGGCCGCGATTCTTCAGTTCCGTGAGTACAGACAGCCAGAACTTGGCGCCCTCTGTTTCAGCAAGCCATAGGCCTAGTAGCTCTTTTTGCCCCTCCATATTAACGCCCAGAGCAACATACATCGCCTTGTTGATTACCCGCTTATTTTGGCGGATCTTCAGGACGATACAGTCTAAGTAGACAATGGGGTAGACCTGATCCAAAGAGCGATTCTGCCACTCTGTCACAGCACCAAGAACCTGCTCTGTAACCTTGGATACCAAGGTTGCTGAGACGTCGGCACCGTACATTTCTTTGAAGGTATCGACGATATCGCGGGTGCTCATGCCCTTTGCGTACAAGGAAAGTATCTGATCGTCCATCTGCGTAAGGCGGGTCTGACCTTTGCGTATAAAGTGAGGCTCAAATGAACCGGCTCGATCACGGGGAACACTAATTTCGACCTCTCCATGCTGACCTTTTAGGCGTTTGGAGCTCGTGCCATTGCGGCTGTTACCAGAGCCACGTCCGGCGGCATCATTCTTGGGCTAGCCAAGGTGTTCATTCAGCTCTGCTCCCAGGGCAGCTTCTACCGTCATCTTTACCAGCTTTTGCGTAAGGCTGTTAAGATCGGCCTCAGATTTAACCTCCTTGGCTAATTCGGTCACCTGTGCTTTGAGTTGCTGTTCGAGGTTCTTATTATCCATTGCTCTGCTCATGTTATCCTCCAATACAGAGTACGGAGACAGGAGCAGTTACACAATTAAATTTACAGTCTCAATTGTGCCTATAGCTATATTTCTTCTAGATAGTTAGTTCAATTGGTTTCCCTAAACAAGGGAGGCTATAACTACCTTGGCATAACAGTTACCTTGAACTCTATCCATCCTTCTATACAATTACTCAGTGCTTCAATAGGGTGATTTGGCTATCCAATCCCAAGGAACGCTGTTTATGTACCTTGTAATATCTATTCATGGCAAAGCTCCCCTAAGCGCCAACCAATCTGTAAAAAATTCGTTTTCTATATCTATGTCTTTAAGCAGGGAGATGGGGCCTAGTAGGTTTTTAAAACTCCTTAATCTCGCGATATCTTCGCATGATTGCAACTCTCGCCAGTTCTCGGATATATCTGATGGGTCAGTGCTACAAAGTTTTGACTTAACAGCTAAAAATATATAGTCAAGGTCTAGTAGTCCGCCTCCTACGCCATAAATTTTTATAAGACGCACTCTTAGATTTAACTCCTGCACTAAAAATGAATTCATATTTGAGGAATTCTCACCTTGTAAGTGAGAAAGTATTTCGACGGCAGCTTCAGCATAACTAAGGTCTGTCGTTTCTGAGTCCCCTATTCGCGCATAAAGCATTTCATATAGATAGAGCCATTCATTGGTGCTCATATTGTGAGCGCAAACCCCTTCTAGTATGGATCGAACTAAGCTAAATGATTCATCTGGACTAACATTCTTTATTTGCTCTCCTAGTTCTCTGTTCATAGCTGGATTACTTATAATGCTAAGTAAAAAAGTGAAGTACGCAGCACTTTGTCCCACATGCGCGCTTTGTTAGCTCATTCGCAGGCACCGGCTATATCTCCGATTTTTAGTGCCGCATTAATCCAAGGGGTAGCGTAACTACTATTTGCTCCACCCTCAAGGGTGATTGAGCCACTTATTCTATCGGAGTAATACTCCAATCGGTAGCTGGGGCCATCCATCACGATGATCTCTAACTCAGCAGGCTGTTTAATACCAGCAAAAATCTCTGATGTTTTAAATATTGCACGTTGTAGATCTCTGATGCCGGTTTCTATTTGAGGGCAATCTGAAATTTTGACAATGTGCTTATCGTGACCATCTTCAGAGACATGAGCTATATAGACCGTACCATCATTAATATGGTAACCGTACTCAAAGCCCGGCGCATACCAAGGGCCTGTTAAAAAGGTGATGCCACCGAAGTAATCGAGGTTATCCCCGTATGCAGACTGCAATATATCCTCTTTCTTCTTTTGTGACGCGCAAGAAGACAAGAACGTTATCAGCAGTAATGTAAATACTCGAATATTCATAGAGAGCTAGTAGTTAATTCAAAAGCAGCATCTATATATCACGCTTCTCTGTAACTCCAAAGCGTGTCAGCCCGGCGATAATAAATGATGCAGAGGTTCAAGAGTCCACCTTTAATTGACATACATATTCAAAGAAAGATTTCGATAGAAACCTGAGTAAGGATATGCTGGTCTAAACGTTAATAATCATGCAGGCAGATTTTGTTTCTGAAGAATTTACGCATGAATCAATCGATCAAGCTTCGGCGAATAGCAACACGCTTATCGGGAAGATTCGATTCGAGTCACTTTGTGATAGCACTAGTGTACAGATGTTTCACTTTAGAATTTTTGATGGTGAGCAAAATCATTTAGATGGGGAGAGTTGTTTTTCAAAAAAAATGACCTAGTCAGGACTTCAAAGGTACAACGATAAATCTATTTATCTGACTTCAGAAAGAAACTAGCAAGTTAAAAAACAACCTTGGGGTTAAGATATCGGATAGCTAGTGCAATCCCCGAGTGTATACATTACTGCATGCCCTTCCCAACCGATGCTTCTGTTACCGCAGGCCAGACCAGTCCCGCCCTTGTTGCTACGAGCAGTAATACAAAAGACATCTCCAATGCGAGAAAAACGCCTATAGGGTGATTGGGCACGCCGCGTATCATCAGGTAGAACAAGTAGCACATAGCAAGCAGATTACCCGCAAGCGTAACGTTGAGGGCGTAGCCACGTACTTGCCAGAGTGGTTTGCAGAGCAGGAAGTTCAACACCGCTGTGCCGGCGAGCATCACGCCGGGCAGCATCAACAGCAAGCGACGGGATAAACCCATTCCGTCACTGGCTACCAGTGGCCAAACGGCAGTAAAGTGACCTTGAGCTCCGAGGGTGAGGAACAGCCCCAGAATTACTGCGCTGATGGCAGCAAGCCGATACAGTGCATTGCGTTGCAAAGCGCGTATTGATCTAGAAACCAACATCGCGCTCCCCTACTGTGGCCAGGCCACATTCGTATGCGAACACCACCGCCTGCGCACGATCGCGTAGCCCCAGCTTGGAGAGCAGGCTTGAAACGTGGGTTTTAACGGTGGCGGGGCCAATAAACAGGGCCTCCGCAATCTCGGCATTGCTTTTACCGGCGGCGATGGCCTCCAGTACTTCGCACTCCCGAGTAGTGAGGCGCTCCAGGCGTTCTGACAGGTTGCGCCCTGCCCCCAATTTCTGTGCGAACTGGCTGATCAGGCGTTGGGTGATGCCCGGTGCAAGCATGGCACCGCCCTCAGCTACGATGCGTACTGCCTGCACCAGCGCCTCTGGGGGAATATCCTTGAGCACAAAGCCACTAGCCCCTGCCCTCAGCGCACGAAACACGTATTCATCGGGATCGAACGTGGTCAAAATAATGACACGGCAAGCTGTATCACTAGCTTCCAGGATGCGTGCCGTGGCTTCCAGCCCGTCCATCTCCGGCATGCGGATATCCATCAGGATAATATCCGGCTGATGCGCTCGTGCAGCTTCAACTGCCTCAATGCCGGTACCGGCCTCGGCGACCACCTCGATATCGGGCTCGTTGTTCAGGATCAGGGCAAAACCGCGCCGCACCAAAGCCTGGTCATCCACCACCATCACTTGCAACATTATGTTTTCACCATTCCTGTAGGCAGTTGTGCATATACCTCAAAACCACCACCATCGACCGCGCCCGCATACAGATGGCCGCCGAGCAATTCCGCGCGCTCGCGCATGCCTGCAATGCCGTGCCCACCGCCAGGCTGCTCGTCAATAGTTGTTTCCACCATGGGCCTGTCGCCAGTGGTGTTGCCATCATCGCCTACATGAATCGCCAGAGTGTCATGGTCTACGCGCAGGCTCACTTGAACCCGCGCAGCGGCTCCAACGTGCTTGATGACATTAGTGAGGGATTCCTGAACGATACGATAAGCGGTGAGCGCGACGCTTGTCGGTACATTCTCCAGCGTGCCGTGGGTTTCGTAGTCGACCTCGGTTAACACCTGCCGGACCTTTTCAATCAGAGCTGGTAAATCATTGAGACCCGGTTGCGGCGTGAGGGCAGTGTCGCTGCTGGTCGGGCGCAGTACGCCCAGTAAATGGCGCATTTCTGTCATGGCCTGACGGCCAGCAGCCTCCACAGAAACCATGGCTTCACTGGCGGCTTGCGGGTTATTGCGGCTGATGGCCCTGGCGGCACCAGCCTGCACGGTCATAAGGCTCACCTGGTGCGCCACCACATCATGCATCTCGCGGGCGATTCGGGTGCGCTCAGCCGCAACCGCGCGCTCGGATTCGGCATTGCGTTCGCGCTCCAAATACTTGGCTCTCTCTTCCAGCAAGCGCAGATATTCACCGCGAAAGCGCAGCCGGCGACCGATATACCACAGCGCCCATACCAGCATCACCGTTACGGTGCCTGCCGCGGTTGGTTTAACCGGAAGACTCTGATCAATCGCCACAAAAACCAGCGTTGCGATGACTCCGATAAAACTGGCCCGGGTGTTGGCCTCGTAGCGGCCAAGGCTATACAGCGAAACCGCCATGGCAACGATGCCATCCGCCGGTAAACCCAATTCCAGCAATATTGTTGCGCCGAGAATAATGGCCTGTACCTGCCAGGGGTGTGTGCGACGCCACAACAGAGCGAAGGACCCGATGAACGCACACTGGAAAGCAATAACATCCCCCAGATTTTGCATGGCCAGCACTTCCCGCGCCTCGTCGCGCGACCACATCAGTAGCGTCAGCAAAAACATGAGCAGGGCGATGAGCAGATCAGTCAGGTGCGGCCAGCGTTCGAATGGCCCGCGGAAGGGCTGCCACACCGGAAGCTTGGGTAATTCCGAGCTGGTGTTGAGCGGGTTCGACGCAGGCGTATTTAGGGACGACGATTTCATTTCCGCATGCTAAACCAGGCGCAACCAGCTGTCATGGGACTTTCGGAGGATGCGGAAGCAGGCGCATCTCCGTCTTTTGGGGGAGGTCCGATTCCTGCCTGTGGCCGATGTGCGTGTGCCCGAAAAAGCCGAACATGCTCGGCAAGCACATTCAGACCTTATACGGACCATAATCGCCTGGAGAAACCCATGAACAACGCTGTACTCAGCCAAACATTACCGCGACCATTCGATACCCGGCGAGCAGTTAACCTGTCGGTAAAAACCTGGTTCTGCATCGCGGCCATCGGCCATGCGATCTTCTTTGCCTATATCCTGGCCGTCTTCTACCCACCCATTGCCGAATCGGGGGTGCACGGCTTGAAAGGACTGCACCTTCCGGCAGGCTTCCGCGAGGGAGATACACTGGGTAATCTCGCTTCGGTGAGCCACGTGCTATTGGCCGCAATTGTGATCGGCGGTGGGCCCCTGCAGCTGATCCCTTCGGTGCGACGGCATGCCCCCAACTTCCATCGCTGGTTGGGACGCAGCTATCTGCTGACTGCCGTCATCGGCAGTATTGCGGGGCTCTACATGACCTGGACGCGGCACACTATTGGTAATTTAGTGTCGCAAATCAGCATCACCATGGATGGCATACTAATTTTGGCGTTTGCCTTTCTGGCGGTGCGTACCGCGATGGCCAGACGCTTTGCTGAGCACCGTCACTGGGCCTTGCGCCTATTTATGGCTGCCAGTGCGGTGTGGTTCTTCCGCGTGGCCTTGATGGGCTGGGCAATGCTCACCGGCGGCTGGGGGGTCGACTGGGAATCTTTTACCGGGCCATTCCTGTATGCACTGGGCTTCGGTCAATACCTGCTCCCGCTGGCCATGCTGGAATGGTATTTTCACTGTCAAAAGCGTGGAACCTCACAAGGTACCCAGATTGCTTTTGTCAGTACCCTGATACCTCTGACTGTGTTTATGGCCATTGGTATTTTTGCCGCTACGATGGGCATGTGGTTGCCACGGATCTAAGGTTACATAGCCAAATTATCGTGAATGATGCTCTTCCGTTAGTTTGGCTGTAGAAGTCCAGGGTTTGTGAATCTAGCTGTTGCAGAGATACTCAAGTTACTGACTGCACTGCGAGAGCTAAACAAAACACTATGAGCCAGCTAACTAAATGGAAGTAGAGACTTACTACTAAAAACTCGTGGGGATCTCCTTATCATCCACAGTATAAGAAAGCAGCTTCAACCACCTTGTACGACAGCAAAAAAAACTGTAAGGATTGGTAGCTTAAAAGCTTGAAAAAGTAGCAACGTCAATTTTTATACTAATTCAGATAAAGCTTTATGATGAATATTAATCAGACTGTGCTATGAGACATAGTTAACTAGCAGCTTTCAAATTATCCCAATAATCTGCGCTGTTATCTGTCCAAAAGAAGCGATCTGGATTCGATTGGCTTCGCTCATATGTATAATTTTTAACCACTCTTTTATTAAATAAGAGTTTTACTGACTTTAATTCATTATGAATCCTATAATCAGCCGAATCTGGACCTGAGCATAATTTGTTATAAAATATTGACTCAAATACTTCTAAGTCTCCATCAATAATTTTAATTTCGGAGCTATCTGACTCACCAATGATTGAGGTTTGATCAACCTCCACAACACCATTCTCATCCCACAACCTTATATAGTTACTCGCTTTAAAAGTGGAGGAGATATCACACAGCAACGTATTCTCAGAGGTTAGTAAACTATCATTACACCTTTCACCAAGTAATTTCTTAATAAAACCATGTAACTTGTATATATTTCCGTTAATTAATATTTGGTTTGCAGAATATACGGCAGGCCTGTAGCTATCTTGGACATTAAGGTGAGCAAAGCAATCATGAAAACCACCTTCGTCTGACGTCAATAGCCAAACATCATTATGGCTGAGTATCTTATCCAAATTAGGAGGGTCAAAAGGTCGCCGTGAACAAAATACAAAATCAGTAAAGTTTCTGCCGGTGCCAACGGAGTATAAAATTTTCCCGTAGCTAAAATGGTTAATTTCAAATAAAAGCATCTCAATTAAAGATTTGCTTATCTTATTGTTTTTTGGGGAAACACGTATCCGATTTGTAATAACATTTGTCAATTTAAAGCCTCCTTGACAAGCTGATAGAAAAAGACTTAAAAAAACGGCAAGGCTTAACAAGGCTAAGTAGCCAATCAACGTGGCCGATTCTTAACCTTGTACCCAGAATGCCTCGTGGTACGCAACCTCTCCCTGCGGAAAATTGCCACCAAATGACAGTACCTGGAAGTACTCTGGTGGAACCCCTGGCAAAACCAATCCATCGATCACCTTGAAGCCAAAGCGCCCATAATAATTAGGATCCCCAAGTACTACACAACCCTCTGCCCCCTTTTCTTTAAGGTCTGCAAGAGCTTTCTCCATAAGTTTCGAGCCAACTCCCCTTCCTTGATACTCTGGCAATACCGAGATCGGCCCAAGTCCAAACCAGTTGGTCGAGTTATCAGAAATGTTTACTGCTGAAATGGCAACGTGACCTACAATTTCTCCACCTGACTCAGCCACCAGAGATAAAGATAATGCACCTGCCTTGCGAAGACTCTCCACAATAAGCTGCTCAGTGTGATCACTATGTGGAGCATCCCGAAATGCTAGGGCTGTAACTCGGTGGATTGTCTCAGCATCTCCACCACTTTCATTACGAATTTTAATATTCAATTTATGATCTCTTAAAGAGGTTAACAGTTAATTCAAAAATAGCTGTTCTATATTATGTATCTTTATATTTACAAAATTTATCATACCTACTATAAAAAGAACACAACCCTGGCCCTACCTTACCTTCCGGCTTTAAGCCACTTTCCAAACGAACTCATCAAGGAATGCCCACCGCAGTTTGAGCACCGGTAGAAAAGAAAGAGATTGGTCCAAAATACCGAAACGGTAAAGAATAACAATTGGGGATAATATTTCGGTTACAGAAGTGGAAGGAAAAGGGGCAAACCTTTGAAGAAGAAAGAGTATGCTTTTTTGCGCTTGTTTTTGTCCGAGTTTCTTATAAATTCTTGAATTAGACCAGGCGGCATTTTTCATTTGTACATTTCTCCCCATTAAAACCTCTCTCCTTGATATAGCCACTCACTGTTTCCTGTTCCTTACCAATTTTTTATTCACCACGATTGCAAAAGGACTACAGGATATTCTGATCCATCTCCACGCTTGACCATGAGTGAGTTCCGGCAAAAATTAGAAATAGCACCAAAGCTTCCATTGGATAAGGAGGTCTGTGGGCTTCCTAACCACAAACACGTCATATGGCGCGGAAAAGGTCAACCATCGATTTGATTTGCCCTGACATTTAAATAGGCTAAGATGGTGGAAGCATTGCGAATTGTATTGCATTTGTCGTGTTTTTTAATATCTCTCTAGCTTTCGTATCCGAAGGTGAGTGCGCAGCCAAGATAAATCGCTTGCATTTAGGATATGCGCAATCATGCCGATTCGATGTATAACGAGTAAGGCAATTTGCGTCTGCGCCAGCTAATTTAGCTGCGCTTAATACCTAAATAAAAATAATTTATTGACGACGCAATATTAATGACTGAGATGATTACTTGTTAGCAAACGGCCCCAATAAAAAAGACGTTAAAACATACGCACCTCTGAGTAAGAATGAAAAAGGTGAGAATGAAAATACTCCAACATTTGGTACAGGCTGCAGGGAAGACTTTAAAATTAAAACTAACAGTTAGAATATAGCTATATAAGAGGGCGCTTATGTTTACACAAGATTCTCCACTGACAAAGAAAATACTTGTTGGTGCTCATAGCTGGGAATGGATACCTATCTTGGTGGCACGTGTGTCATTGGGATTATTCTTCTCAGTATCTGGGTATAACAAGCTATTTGTACCCGAGAGGCATGCAGATCTAATAAATTTAATGAAAGAAATAGGAGTGCCCTTTCATGAATTTATGGCTATATTTTTAGCTTCTGTAGAATTTTTTGGTGGATTACTATTAATAGTAGGGCTTTTTTCAACAATTGTTGCGATTGTATTAATTATCGTAATGATTGTCGCTATCACCACCGTTGAAATTGAGCAGGTCATTCCCAAAGACATAGGGCCATTGGATTGGCTGAGCTGGTTTATTTACTTACCTCAAGTTTTATATATTATTTTATTTGTATGGTTAATAACTACAGGTCCCGGTCGATTTAGCTTAGATTATCTAATCGCTGATAAGTTAGGCATTAATAACCACAATTAAGGAAATTGGGCTGCTGTCATAGTTAGTACAGTTATTTATTCAATCTTAATCAGAATCTGGCAACCCTATTGAAAACATGTACCCCTGGACACCTACAAAACAGAAGTACAAATCGTCTAGTCTAATGGCCGAATAGAATACTTAGAAAAATTGAGAATCAGCTACATCCTTTAATATGAAATTCGAGCACCCTGAATAAATTGAAAAGCCCCCAAGCTTTAAGAGCCTATTGCCCGCCTTCCCCATTAAAGCCCATCACTTACTCTGCCGCCAGGCACCAGGCATCGCTCACAATGCTTCCCCACCGGGAAACACCTCGAATTGATCTTCAATAAAGATAAACAGGTTGAACTTGATTAGACTGCAAGATGCATCAAGTCTGGATTGTCGAACTAACTTGCTAAGTAATACACAGCTATAGCTATTAGCTGTCTTTTTTATTTATTGTTACCAGCCACAGTGCCTGAAAAATTATTGTAGTATTTAAACTCAAGTAAATTGCCCGCCGGATCTTTAACCACAAATTTACCAGCCTCACTTTCAGAATCCTCACCTCTCACTAGTGGTTCCAGTACAAATGGGATCGAATTGTCTTTGAGTAAAGCTAATATTTCACTCCACTGTTTTTTCTCTAGTAATGGGCCAAAGTGATCTATAGGCTTGGCTACCATTCCATCCTTTTCTTGATGTATAGTAATTTGATGCCCATAGAATATTATATCAATCCATTCTCCTGTATCTCGGCCTACAGCACAGCCAAGTAGGTTTACGTAGAACTCCCTTGCCTTTTCTAGGTCTGGAACAACGAACGATAGATGAAACGGCTTGATATCTAGCTCTCCTTCCTCAAAAGTATAATCGCGGTAACCATGGACTACCCACTAGTAAAAGTATAAACCACCAAGACTATTGGCTGAAGAGGAGAGCTAAACAAAACACCAAGAGCCAGCTAGCCAAATTGGTACGACATAAAAGAGTAAAGTATATTCAACACCCCAGAATAACTCCTCAATCACCAGAAGCCTAGCTCCCACCTTTCCCTACTCTGAATCCACTGCCCTTGCGCTGACCAAACTGCGACTACAAGCATCACTTACCAAGATATCCCCACTTACTTAATACGGCTTCCGCTGCCTGGTTCAGCCTTAATATTGAAAACTTCGGCACAAACGCTGCCCGAGGAAAGTAGCAACCAAATATATAATAGAATTTTTTCATCGCCCACTCCAAACTAAAAATTAGCTCCTATTGTGTTGAAATTGGGCCGGATGAATATGTTCGATATTACCAGATTGTAGTTAAGATTCGTAATTAGAGTGCAGGAATAGCGCCATGAAATGCCAAGCCTTGAGAAACTTAAAGGACTGTGTCACTAATAGCCAGGCATGAATACATTTAAGTGGCGAAAGTAGACTATGAGTGAGCGGAGCCAAAAGTTAATACACCCCTGAAACACACGCAAGATCAATAACAAGTAAAATTATTGTGCTTGCCACTTAAATCAAACCCAACTTTAGCTGCTCAGTGGAATCGTGAAAAATATTGAAAGCAATTTTTTAGCTAGACATGCCTTACCATTAACCCAAAAACAGAATCTTCAATTGATATTAACCCATAATCTTAAAATGAAGTAAAACCTGAAAAAATATATCAACTCTACAAAGACCTAAGGGCAATGCTACATTTACTTATCTCGCTATTCTTCCCTAACTTAATATTAAAAAACAAATTCAGCCCAAACAATGGATCAGACACCTATTAAGAACTCATTATTTTTGGTGCACATTACATATGTGATTAAAGAAGCAATAGACCTTTAACAAGGTACTCTGTAGTACACATTATCATGATCGATTTCGAAGCCTAAGGAGTGATATAACTGCCTTGCACGGCTATTTCCTATCTCTGTTTTAAGCTCAATACGAATGGCTTTTGTTTCCTTTGCAAAATTTATCGCAGTCTGAATGAGTTGCTTAGACACTCCTCTTCCTCTAAAGCGGCTTGATACTCCTAAATCATTAAGAATCCACAAGCGCGAGAGTGCAAGGGAAGAATAGCTTGGATAGAGATTTACAAAACCCATTATCCCTGCAGTCTTCAAATCTACGGCGATAAAAAGAGCGGAGGCTTTGCTAGATAACAATTTACCTAGAAATTTCTCTGTTCTCACCAAATCCGATGTGTAGCCACAAAACACTCTATATTCGTCAAAAATGGAAGCCAAATCTGATACGTAGCTTTCATCGCACTGAATAATTTTCAAAGCTTATTCCCTGTTAGAAACTCATATACCCAAAGTAAAGTATTTCTCAAGCATCCTGACGAACAACCAAGCCACCAAAACCTATGAGCAAACTCCCACTTAAGCGTAAAATCCAGCGTTGAAACTTGCCTCTGACTGAGGACTGCTTCCATTTAGACAGCACCAAAGCCATTCCTAAAAACCATAGAAATATAATAGAGGCATGAACAGAAACCAGCAGGAATGCCTGATAATAACTTGTTGTTTCCACCTGGATAAACTGGGGGAAAGCTGCAAGATAAAACATTGATACTTTGGGATTGAGGATCTGGGTTAAAAAGCCTTCAACAAAATTTATATGGGAGCCTTGTTGAGCTGCTCCTAGCTTTGGTCTATTTGTAAGACTGTGCTTCGCCTCCTTCGAGAAAGTAGAGACAATTGTCTTTACACCCAAATAAACTAGGTATGCTGCACCGAGGTATTTTATTACAGTATAAAGCTCAGCTGACTGGACAATAATCGCCGACAAGCCGAGAATGGAAATAGCTCCGTGAGCGAAGGTGGCTGAGACCAGTCCAAGAATATTATCCAGGCCCGGCCTTAACCCCTGGCCTGTTACAGTCTTGAGTATGAGGACGCTATTTGGCCCCGGAGATATAACCAATAAAAGCGATATAACGGCAAAAGCGAGTATCTCACTCATGGTACAAGGCGTCCTTTAAAAGAATAAGTGGCTAGACAGCTTGGTTGACCAAACCTATCTCTGGCTCAGCCGCCATTCAATATAAAAAGGTTGCTGTGCCAGTAGCAATCAACTCTTCCTTATCATTACTTAGCTCCATACGTGCAACTACCAGCTTGTTGCCAGTACGTAGGATAGAACCTTCACAGAGGAAGTGCTCCCCCCTGCCTGGTTTTAGGTAGTCCACACGCATATCCACGGTACCGAGCTTAGATAAGCGATCAGCTTTTTCCTTCCAATGTACGTCACCCATACGCTGGTAAGCGGCTACCATAGCAGTAAGACCACCGACGGTATCCAGGGCGGTGGCGATTACGCCACCGTGAAGAATTTTTTTCCAGACATTGCCAATCAGTTCCGGGCGCAGATCAAACCCCGCTGAAAGTGTGAGTGCCTCCAGGTCCAGGGAGCGCATTTCAAGTCCGATTTGTTGGTTAAAAGGAATCTTTTCAAAGAACCCTTTCACCAGTTCCTGAAACTCATGTGGTGAGGGCTCTGTCATAGTCGTGCAACCCGATTAAGCCCATCCAATGCAGCACTGCGGTACGCTTCTGCCATGGTGGGGTAGTTAAAGGTGGTGTTTACGAAATAATCAATCGTATTATGCGGTGAAGGCTGCTTCATTATGGCCTGGCCAATATGCACAATTTCTGCAGCCTCAGCACCAAAGCAGTGAATACCCAGAATTTCATGGGTTTCAATATGGAACAGGATTTTGAGCATACCCACCCGCTCACCGGAGATCTGCGCACGTGCTGTGTGCTTGAAGAGAGCACGGCCGACTTCATAGGGTACTTTAGCAGCAGTCAGCTCAGATTCCGTTTTACCGACCGAGGAAATTTCTGGAAGCGTGTAAATACCTGTAGGTGCATCTTCGATTACACGGTGACCACGCCCTGCAATGGCAGCCGCCACAGCCCGCCCCTGGTCATATGAAGCACTAGCGAGGCTCGGCCAGCCAATCACATCCCCTACCGCGTAAATATTTTCCACTTCTGTACAGTAATGGTCATCAACACTTAGCTGGCCGCGGTGATTGGCTTCTAGGCCAACATTTTCCAGGCCCAAGGAGTTGGTATTACCAGTACGGCCGTTACACCAAAGCAATGCGTCAGCGTGGATACGCTTACCGGATTGCATCTCCATAATTACGCCCTGCTCGTTGGGCAGTACTTGTGCATACTCTTCCTGATGGCGAACGGTTACGCCCATATCTCGCAAGTGGTAGCTCAATGCATCTGAGATTTCATCATCCAGAAATTCCAGCAAACTGCTGCGGGTATTAATCAGGTCCACCTTTACACCCAAGCCGGCGAAAATTGAGGCGTATTCACAGCCAATCACTCCCGCACCATAAATCATGATGGAATGCGGGGTATGCTGCATATCCAAAATCATATCGCTATCGTAGACACGCTCGTGACCAAAATTCACATCTGCCGGGCGATACGGACGGGAGCCAGTAGCAATAATAAATTTCTTTGCGGTGACAATTTCTTTGGCACCATCCGGCAGCTGCACTTCCACACTGTTAGCATCGCGGAATTTGGCTTCACCAACAATCAACTCAACACGATTACGCGCATAAAAAGAAGTGTGCATTTCCACTTGGTAGGAAATGACCTTGTTGACCGTTTGCATCACCTGCGGGAAAGTAAGGCGACGAGGCTCACCCAGTGCGCGAAACACGCTTTGAGTGTTGTAACGCATCAGCTGTTTGACCGAATGGCGCAAGGCCTTGGAAGGGATGGTGCCCTTATGAGTACAGTTGCCACCTACTACTTGGCGCTTTTCAATAACTGCTGCGCGCATACCCTTCTTAGCGGCACTCATCGCGGCGGCCTCACCTGCAGGGCCCGAACCAATTACAACCAGATCAAACTTTTGCTCTGCCATCAAATGCTCTAATTCTGTTTTCCAAACGGAGCGAGATACGCGAGAGCGCTGCTCACTCATTATTTAATTACGATTATCAGCACCAGTTGTGCCAATAACATAAAACAACAAGCCCGTTGATCACGGGCTTGGGAGGGAAGCTGCTTACTTGCGCTTGGTTGCGTCATAAGCGAGATCTTCAGTAGCCATGCCTTTTTGGCGCTGGCGCTCTTGCTCTTTTTCGCACTCATCATCGTTGCCACCACAAATGGTGCAGTCCTGCTTCATACCGATATTATTCAGCCCGCCACAGGAACCCTTCAGGGGTTTGTTTTGAACCATGGCACCAAGGGCCATCCCTGCAACGACCAGTAGCATGGCAACAAATGCAAATATAAATATTGTCACTACTCAGACCTCTCAAGGTAAGGGGCAAAAGCAGCGCTATACCGCTCTTCAAACCCCTTGTCAGTTTTCACCAGCATAAAGACAGCCAGCTTTTCACGCTCTGCCAAAGCCATTCCCGCTTCGGCCCCAAGTACATTCAGTGCAGTGGCCAGGCCATCTGCCTCAGCACAGGTATCCGCTATAACAGTCACCGACGCCAATCGGTGCTTTAGCGGGCGACCAGTACGCGGATCTATGCTATGTGCATAACGTACCCCGTCGCGCTCGTAATAATTGCGATAATCACCACTGGTGGCCACTGCTTTACCACTCACAGCAATTGATTCCTGAACCATTTGACCCATTGAGTCAGGCGCCTCAATGCCAATTCGCCAAGCCTTACCTTTTGGATTCATACCAAGGGTACGCAGTTCACCACCGATTTCGACCAGATAGTTAAGAATTCCCTGCCGCTCCAACAACATCGCAACCCGATCCACGCCGTGCCCTTTGGCGATGGCCGATAGGTCAATCTCTACTGGACGATTGCGGGTGATGGTATCCGGTTCACGAGTCACCTCGAGTGCATCAGAGCCCACTACCTGCTGCAAACGGGCAATATCCGCATCGGTGGGAATCCGCTCTGGTTCTGGTTGAGGGCCGAAACCCCACAAGTTAACCAGGGGTCCCACAGTCACCTCAAAGGCGCCTTCGCTGCGACGATAGATATCCAGAGACATCTGCACAATATCGGCGAGCGGTTCGCTAACCGGAATGGCCTCACCCACAGGACTGCGATTAAAACGCATCAACTCGGAATCATTGATGTAAGTGGACATCTCCTGGTTGACCTGTTGCAGCTCACTATCGATTAGCGTCTGCAACTGGCTGTGCTCAACACCTCGGGGAACATCGACAACCGTGATGTGATAAGTGGTGCCCATGGTGCGGCCACTGAGTTGCCAGTTCTCAGGTGTCGGTGTACAAGCAGAAAAAATTACAGCCACACAAAGCAAAAACAGGGCCGGAAGAACGGGCCCTGTTTTTGCTTTTTTCGGGGCTTTGATTGCGTTTAGCAAACTAAGCTCCCCGTTTAACCACCGAAGTCATCGAGGAGGATATTTTCATCCTCCACGCCCAAGTCTTTGAGCATATTGATTACTGCGGCGTTCATCATGGGCGGCCCACACATGTAGTACTCACAATCTTCCGGAGCCGGGTGGTCTTTCAGGTAGTTTTCATACACTACGTTGTGAATGAATCCTGTGTAACCAGTCCAGTTGTCCTCAGGTTGTGGGTCGGACAGAGCCACGTGCCACTGGAAATTGTCAAACTCAGAAGCCAGGCCGTTGTAGTCATCTTCATAGAACATTTCGCGCAGGGAGCGAGCGCCATACCAGAAGCTGATCTTGCGCTTGGAGTGCAAGCGCTTGAGCTGGTCGAAGATGTGTGAACGCATCGGTGCCATACCGGCACCACCACCGATAAAGACCATCTCGTTATCGGTTTCCTTGGCGAAGAATTCACCGAAGGGTCCGTATACCTTGATCTTGTCACCCGGCTTGAGGCTGAACACGTAGGAAGACATCTGGCCAGGGGGCACACCTTCCGTGCGCGGCGGCGGAGTCGCGATACGGATGTTGAATTTAACAACACCCTTCTCTTCCGGGTAGTTGGCCATAGAGTAGGCACGTACCACAGGCTCAGTAACCTTGGACTCCAGCTTGAAGAAGCCGAAATGCTCCCAGTCACCGCGGTATTGGTCTTCTACTTCGAAGTCAGCAAATTTTACGTGGTGGGGCGGAGCCTCCAACTGCACGTAACCACCCGCACGGAAGTCAACGTTTTCACCTTCAGGCAGACGCAGGGTCAGCTCTTTAATAAAGGTGGCTACGTTTGGATTGGATTCCACAGTGCACTCCCACTGTTTCACACCAAATACCTCTTCCGGTACTTCGATTTCCATATCCTGCTTAACAGCAACTTGACAGGAAAGACGCTTACCTTCCTTTGCATCTCGCGGAGTAAAGTGTGCCGCTTCGGTGGGCAGCATATCACCACCACCCGCAGTCACTTTACATACACATTGCGCACAGCTGCCGCCGCCACCACAGGCGGAGGCCAGGAACAGGTTATTAGCAGCCAGGGTTTGCAGCAGCTTGCCGCCGGCCGGTACGGTGAGAGTCTTCTCACCATTAACCAGGATATTGACGTTGCCGGTGTTTACCAGGCGCGAGCGGGCCGCAAGGATCACCGCTACCAGCGCCAGTACGATAACGGTAAACATCGCTACGCCGAGGATAATTTCAATACTCATTCTATTGTTTTCCCCGCTTAGATATCGATGCCGCCGAAGGACATGAAGCCCAGGGACATCAGACCAACGGTTACGAAGGTGATACCCAGGCCTTTCAGGCCATCCGGTACGTCACTGTACTTCAGCTTTTCACGAATACCGGCCAGTGCGGTAATCGCCAGTGCCCAGCCGAGGCCAGCACCGAAGCCATAGGCAACACTCTCACCAAACGCATATTCCCGTTCAACCATGAACAGAGAGGCACCCATGATGGCGCAGTTCACGGTAATCAGCGGCAGGAATACACCCAAAGCGTTGTAGAGCGCCGGTACGTATTTATCCAGGAACATCTCCAGGATCTGAACCAGTGCTGCAATTACGCCGATGTAAGACAGCAGGCCGAGGAAGCTCAGGTCCACGTCGGGGTAGCCGGCCCAGGCCAGCGCACCGTCTTTCAGCAGGTAGGTGTAGATCAGGTTGTTCACCGGTACTGTCAAAGTCAGTACCACAATAACCGCAACACCCAGGCCAATAGCGGCCTCAATCTTCTTCGATACCGCCAGAAAGGTACACATACCGAGGAAGAAGGCCAACGCCATGTTTTCAACGAAAACGGCGCGGATAATCAAAGAAATATAATGTTCCACGGATTAGGCCTCCTGCGCTTGGGAATTAGGCGCAATCTTGAACTCATCCTGCTCAACCTGGGCAGGCTTCCAGGCGCGAATTGCCCAAATGAACAAGCCGATCAGGAAGAATGCACTCGGCGGCAATAACAGTAGGCCGTTAGGGATGTACCAACCACCATTGCTCACGGTAGTCAGGATATCCACACCAAACAGTTTACCGGCACCGAAGAGTTCACGGATTACCGCGAGACCGATCAGGATTACGCTATAACCCAGACCGTTTCCAAGACCATCAAAAAAGCTGGGCAGTGGCGGGTTCTTCATAGCGAAGGCTTCCGCACGGCCCATTACGATACAGTTGGTAATGATCAGGCCAACGAATACGGACAGCTGCTTGGAGATGTCGTAAGCCAGGGCCTTGATCAGCTGGTCAACCAGGATTACCAGGGAGGCAATCACGGTCATCTGTACAATGATACGGATGCTGTTCGGGATCTGGCTGCGGATCAGAGATACCGCAACGTTGGAACAGGCCACAACCGAGGTCAGAGCGATACACATTACCAGGGTAACCTGCAGTGAGCTGGTAACAGCTAGTGCAGAACAGATACCCAGGATCTGCAGCGCGATCGGGTTGTTGTTAAAAATCGGCTCTAGCAGAGTCTCTTTGATTTTCATGCTTATGCCTCCCCTGCTTTCAGGTTTTTCAGGAAGGGACCATAACCCTGGTTACCCAACCAGAAGTTCACCAGGTTATCAACACCCTTACTGGTCAGAGTCGCACCAGACAAACCATCTACTTCGTGAATCGCATCTGGGCTGTCAGGGTTTACCTGTCCCTTGATCACGTTGATGTCAACGTTGCCATCGGTATCGAAGACCTTTTTGCCAATCCACTGGGCTTTCCAGTTGGGATTGTCCACTTCGCCACCGAGTCCGGGAGTTTCCTTATGCTCGTAGAAGCCGAGGCCTGCTACGGTGTCGAGATTGCTCTCGAGTGCGAGAAAGCCATACAGGGTGCCCCATAGGCCGTAACCACGGATAGGCAGAATGATCTTATCCAGCTTGCCGTCTTTCTCTACCAGGTATACCTCTTTAGTATTTTCCCGACGGATAATTTTGGCCGTGTCCTCATCAGCGGGCAGCTTCTCGCTGGCAGAGGCAATTTTGGAAGCGGCACGACCGCTACCACCAGCCGGAGCCTGATCGGTGAACTTGCCGGTATTCAGGTCAACATATTTGATCTGAATATCCGCGAAGGCCTTCTCAACCTCAGCTTTGCTAGCGTGGGAATCCTTTAGCAGGCCCCCTGCCATCAGTACATTGCGCTTCATGTCCAGCTCGGCATTCGCCTGCTGGGCAGGCTTCAGCATTACCGCCGCAGTGGAAACCACCACGGAGCACACCAGGCACATTACCAGCGCGACAATCAGAGTACCGGTTACGGAATCTTTATTAGCCACGTGCCAACCTCCGTTTGATATTGGACTGCACCACAAAGTGGTCAAACAGCGGAGCGAACAGGTTGGCGAACAGGATCGCCAGCATCATGCCTTCCGGGAAGGCCGGGTTCACCACACGAATCAGGACAACCATCACCCCAATCAGGATGCCGTACCACCAGCGGCCGATATTGGTCATCGCTGCAGATACAGGGTCAGTGGTCATAAAGATCAGACCGAAGGCGAAACCACCCACTACCAGGTGCCAGTACCAGGGTACCTGGAACATTGGGTTGGTTTCGGAACCGATCATGTTGAACATAAACGCAGTGGCCATCATGCCCAGCAGAGTGCCGGCTACGATGCGCCAGCTGGCGATCTTCATGCCCATCAGGATTACGCCGGCAATCAGGATGGCCAGGGTAGAAGTTTCACCAATGGAACCATGGATCTGACCGAAGAAAGCGTCGAACCAGGTTACCTGGCCAACAGCAGCATTGACGATACCGTTCTGGATACCTTCGCTGGCCATAACAGACAGCGCAGTAGCACCGGTATAGCCGTCAACCGCAGTCCATACTGCATCGCCAGACATTGCTGCCGGATAGGCAAAGAATACGAAGGCACGGCCGGTAAGAGCCGGGTTGAGGAAGTTCTTGCCGGTACCACCGAATACTTCCTTACCGATAACCACACCGAAGCTGATGCCCATAGCCACCATCCACAGAGGCAGATCCGGCGGACAGGTCAAGGCGAACAGGATGGAGGTTACGAAGAAGCCTTCGTTCACTTCGTGACCGCGCACAGCGGCGAACAACACTTCCCAGATACCACCCACAATAAAGGTGACCGCATAAATCGGCAGGAAGTACATGGCTCCGTAGACAAAGTTGTCCCACAGGCTAGCTGGGTTGTAGGAGGTCAAAGCACCAATAATGGCGTGGCGCCAGCCGGACAGATCCGGATTGGTCATACCTTCGAGAATGGTGTTGGCCTGGAAGCCGATATTCCACATACCATAGAAGGCAGGGATCATCGCACAAGCCCAAACCGTGATCATAATACGCTTCAGGTCGATACCATCGCGCACATGAGCAGTAGTTTTGGTCTTGTCTGCCGGCTGAAACAGACCGGTGTCAATCGCTTCAAACAGGGCGTAGAACTTTTCGAACTTACCGCCTTTATGAAATTTTGGTTCGATTGAATCGAGGAATTTACGCAGCATACTTACCCCTCCTTCTCAATACGGGTCAGGTTGTCCCGCAAAATGGGGCCGTATTCGTACTTGCCCGGACACACAAAGGTGCACAGCGCCAGATCTTCCTCATCCAACTCCAGAGCACCCAGTTTCTGGGCCATAGCGGTATCACCCACGATCAGGGAGCGCAGTAGCTGGGTCGGCAGTACGTCCAGCGGCATGACCTTCTCATAAGTGCCAACCGGTACCATGGCACGCTCGGAACCGTTGGTACTGGTAGTGAAATTGAACAGCCTGTTCTTGAAAAGGCGCGAGAGGTAAATCGGGAATACGGAGAAACGCTTGTTACCGGCACGCAGGTAGTGCAGGAATGGGCGCTCATCGCCCTCTTCCAGAACAGAAATCTGGTTGTGGTAACGGCCCAGGTAACCCAAAGGACCTTCAGCAGTACGACCGCCAAATACCGAGCCGGAAATAACGCGGTCGTTATCACCTTTCAACTCACCGGAAGTCAAAGTTTCCAGGCTGGCGCCGAGACGAGTGCGCAGAAGACGCGGCTGCTTGACTTGAGGGCCGGCCAGGGAAACAACGCGATCGGTGAACAGTTTACCGGTGGCAAATAGTTTGCCTACGGCAATCACATCCTGGTAATTAATGGTGAATACACTGCGAGAACCGGAAACCGGGTTCAAGTAGTGGATATGGGTACCGGACAGACCTGCCGGATGGGGGCCGGCAAAAGCTTCGCGGCGAATATTCGCAGCGCTCGGTACGGGGATATCTGCATCAGGGGCGGTACAGACGTAAGTGGTTTCCGCCAGCTTGGAAAGAATCTCAACGCCCTGAGAGAAGGCTTTGGGGTTCTCGGCAATGACCACTTCTGGGTTGGCAGCCAGAGGATTGGTGTCCATCGCATTGATAAACACCGCTTCCGGTTTAGCGTCCAGGGCGGGAACGCGGCTGAACGGGCGGGTGCGCAGTGCGGTCCACATACCGGATTCAACCAGGTTCTCAACGACCTGTTCGCGCGTCAGACCAGACAGTTTATCTGCGCTATAGCTTTGGAACTGTTCTGCTGCATCGCCGTCAATGCCAATCACAACGGATTGCAGAACACGGCGGGCACCGCGATTAATAGCAACAATACGACCAGCGGCCGGCGCTGTGTAGCGCACACCTTCGGTTTTTTTGTCACTGAACAGTAGCTGACCAAGATTGACGCGATCCCCTACAGCCACCGCCATTGTCGGTTTCATCCCGTGATAATCGGGACCGAGAACAGCAACGGTCTTGATCGCAGGCCCTTTGTGGATGACCTGCTCGGGCGCGCCGGATATGGGTAAGTCCAATCCCCGACGGATCTTTCTCATACGCCTATGCCTAAGTTTCTAGTTTATAAAATTGCAATACGGCCCACCGTTCCGGGTTCAAACTGACAAACAGTCGATCCCAGACTGGCGAGCCATACTGTGGAATTCCATGTAGCGAGGGCTTATGCCGTTTCACCCGTAGACCGGGCGGAAGGAAGCTAACTAAAAGGTTGTGCGCGCTAACTTCTCGGCGCACGGCCGCCCCGCAAAATCGCGCGCATTATAAAGATGGGACAGAGGCTTTACCAGCCTGGGAAGTCTCTAACTAACACTAAGTTGAGAAATTTTTACTGGAAAAACAGGGATTTGGAGAGATCCGGGCGGACGGCTACGAGAGCCGCCTCACCCCACTGGCCGGCCCCTGAGACCGACCTGGAGACTTTCAGCTGACGCCTCAGTCTTTCTTGGGGAACAACTCGTAACGAACGCCGGCCATATCTTCCAGGCAGCGAACCACCTGACAGCTGTAACCGAACTCATTATCGTACCAGCAGTAAAGCACCGCATTCTTACCGTCAACGATTGTTGCATTGGAATCGAATACGCAGGCACGACGGGAGCCAACAAAATCGCTGGACACTACTTCCGGAGAGTTGGTGTAGTCGATCTGCTGACGCAGCGGAGAGTGCAGAGCCACTTCGCGCATGTACTCATTCAGCTCTTCCTTGGTGGCCTCTTTGCCCAAATTCAGGTTGAGGATCGCCATGGAAACGTTCGGGGTCGGAACACGAATCGCATTACCAGTGAGCTTGCCCTTTAGCTCTGGCAGCGCCTTGGCGACAGCTTTGGCAGCGCCGGTCTCAGTCAGAACCATATTCAACGCAGCTGCGCGACCGCGACGCTCACCCTTGTGGTAGTTGTCGATCAGGTTCTGGTCATTGGTATATGCATGCACGGTTTCCACGTGGCCATGCTCAACACCGTAGCCGTCCATCATAGCCTTCAGTACCGGCACGATAGCGTTAGTGGTACAGGATGCTGCGGAAAGGATCTTGTCTTCTGGCTTGATGTCACCGTTGTTGATACCGTAAACGATATTCTTGATATCGCCTTTACCCGGAGCGGTCAGGATCACTTTGGAAGCACCTGGGCTTTCCAGGTGCTGACTCAGGCCATCTTCGTCACGCCATACACCGGTGCTATCCACGATGATTGCATCGTTAATACCGTGCTCGGTGTAATCCACCTCCTGCGGAGAGTTGGCATAGATGACCTTGATCTCATTACCGTTGCAGATCAAGGAGCTAGTCTCCTCATCCACGCGGATAGTGCCCTGGAAGGCGCCGTGTACGGAATCGCGACGCAGCAGGGAGGCGCGCTTCACCAGATCATTCGGGGCCTTGCCCTTACGCAGCACAATTGCGCGCAGGCGCAGGACGTCGCCGCTGCCAGCTTTGTCAACCAGCAAACGAGCAACCAAGCGACCGATACGGCCAAAGCCGTAGATCACTACATCCTTGGGCTCAGGCAAAGGCTTGCCAGCACCACTGGCATCCGCCAGTTCCTCACGCACGAAATCGTCTACAGACAGATTGCGATCGTCGCGCATAAATTTATTGGTCAGGGTTCCCAGGTCAATGTGTACAGGACCCAGGTCCAATTTGCAGATAGCTTCCAACACAGGGAAGGTTTCAAACTCGGAGAGTTCATTCTCCTCAACCTGACGCACGAAACGGTGCGCTTTCATAATGCTCAGAACTGAGCGATTTACCAGGTTGCGGCCGTACATATAAATACCGACGTTTTGCTCGCGGTTGAGCTTTCCGATCATCGGGATCATGGATTCGGCCAGCGCTTCACGCTGCTTCCAGTCCTTGAAAAAGTCCGCGGGCTTCGGTCGCTTCTGAGTCACTGTCAGACACCTCTGCAAAATATTAATAGGCAGGAAATCACGGCCTGATACCTCACCAGGGCCATGTGGCTGCGCATTATCAGTATTCACCTATGCCTACGCAACTGGGCAAAAAAAAGTCAAAAAAATGTAGTAAAACTACCTTTTCGCTAGCCCGCTGCCGGATGTAGTGCAATATCAAAAAAAGCGTAGCCGTTCGCAACCCAAAGCACAGGCACGGTTAACATAGACTGCAGCCAGACCCTTTCACGGCTACAATAGCCGCCCCTGGCACTACAGCAGATGAAAGCGCGGATATATAAGGAAAGATGACCGATATACAGCCCCTGACTCCACCAAAGTTTCTCAACAGCAATGACCGGCAATTCTGGGGGCAGCTGCATGGCGCAGCGGCCGCGCTCGCCGTATTAAACGCAGCTCGCAACAGCAAATCCCCGACACTGCTGATCACTGGAGATAGCCTTGAGGCGCACCGATTAGAGGTGCAATTGAAATTTTTTAACAAACCTCAGCGAGATGACGGCCCGGAACAGCCACTTGAGATCTTTCATTTCCCTGACTGGGAGATACTTCCCTACGATACTTTCTCACCTCACCAGGACATCATTTCCGACCGCCTTGCCACCCTTTATCGAATGCCCAAAATGGGCAGCGGCATTGTGATAGTGCCGGTAAGTACCCTGATGCACCGCCTACCCCCGTGCGACTATGTTGCCGGCAACGCCCTGATCCTGAGCGAGGGGCAACAATTTGATATCGACATCCAGCGGCGCTTATTGGAGCAGGCGGGCTATCACTGCGTGGACACCGTTTATGAGCATGGTGAATTTGCCGTGCGCGGCTCCTTAATGGATATATTTCCCATGGGCAGCCCGCTGCCCTATCGCATCGATTTGTTTGACGATGAAATCGAATCCTTGCGTACTTTTGACCCAGAAACCCAGCGCACTGTGGACAAGGTGGAAACGATTCATCTGCTCCCCGCGCGGGAATTTCCCATGCACAAAGCCGGACTTTCCGGCTTCCTGCAGAACTGGCATGAGCAATTCCAGGCCGACCCCAGCCTGGTACCTATCTACCAGGATATCAGCGCGGGCATAGCCCCAGCGGGTATTGAATACTACCTGCCGCTATTCTTCGATAATAAATGCGCGAACCTCTTCGACTACCTTCCCGAGAACAGCCAGGCATTCATTCAGGGGGATATCCAAGCAGCAATAGAAAGCTTCTGGCGTGAGGTCAGCAATCGCTATGAGAGCCGCTGCGGCGACCTGACTCGCCCTATACTACAACCCCGTCAGATCCTGCTCGATGTGGATGAATTCAACGGTGCCCTCAAGTCCATGCCGAGAGCCATTTTCTCCACCGATACTCTGCCGGATAGTCAGGGCAACTACAATTTTGCCACCCTGGTACCGCCGACCCTACCCGTAGATGGTAAAGCTGAACAACCCATGGCAGCTCTGGAAAGCTACCTGATGGAATGCTCTGGGCGGGTGCTTTTCTGCGCGGAAAGTGGCGGGCGCCGTGAGGCATTGCTGGAACTCCTTAAAGGCATTCGCCTGGCTCCCCCAGCCTTTGCCAGCTGGGAGGCGTTCCTGCACAGCGATGAAGCCATCGGCATCACCGTCGCCCCCCTTGACCAAGGGCTGCTACTTACTGACCCCTCCATTAATTTAATCGCTGAGCCGCAGCTATTCGGCGAACGGGTACTACAGCAGCGTCGCCGCAAGAAAGCTAAGGACGACGCAGACAATGCAGTTAAAAACCTGGCGGAACTGCGTATAGGCGCCCCGGTAGTACATATTGATCATGGCGTGGGTCGCTATCGCGGCTTGCAACACCTGGAGATCGACGGCCAACCCGCTGAATTCCTAACCTTGGAGTATGCCAATGAGGCCAAGCTCTATGTGCCCGTAGCCAGCCTGCATCTGATCAGCCGCTACTCTGGCGCTGATGAAGCCCTGGCTCCATTGCACAAAATGGGCAGTGAACAGTGGCAGAAAGCCAAGCGCAAAGCCGCTGAAAAAGTGCGCGATGCCGCCGCCGAACTCCTGGATATTTACGCTCGCCGGGAGGCACGTGTCGGCCATGCCTTTGCCGATCCCAAGCTGGCTTACCGAGAGTTCTCTGCGGCCTTCCCCTTCGAGGAAACGCCAGACCAGCAGCAGGCCATTGAATCCGTGATTGGCGATATGCTGTCGAAGAAACCCATGGACCGATTGGTCTGTGGCGACGTGGGCTTTGGCAAAACCGAAGTCGCCATGCGTGCGGCATTTGTCGCCGCTCATGCAGGCAAGCAAGTGGCCATGCTGGTGCCAACGACCCTACTCGCTCAGCAGCATTTTCAATCTTTCCAGGACCGATTTGCAGACTGGCCTATCAATATTGAGGTGATCTCACGCTTCCGATCAGGCAAGGAAGTGGACAGCGTGAAAGAAAAAGTAGCCAGTGGCAAAGTGGACATCCTGGTCGGCACCCATAAGCTGCTACAGAGTGACCTGGACTTTAAAAATCTGGGACTGCTGATTATTGATGAAGAACACCGCTTTGGCGTACGCCAGAAAGAACGCCTCAAGAGTTTGCGTGCAGAAGTCGATATTCTCAACCTGACTGCCACACCAATTCCTCGCACTTTAAATATGGCAATGGCCGGTATTCGCGACCTCTCGGTGATTGCCACTCCTCCGGCGCGCCGCCTATCGGTAAAGACCTTTGTACGTGAGCGCGATGACGCCCTGGTAAAGGAGGCCATACTCCGGGAAATTCTGCGTGGTGGCCAGGTATATTTCCTGCACAACGAAGTCAAGAGCATCGAGCGTATTGCCCGGGAACTGCAAGAGCTGATTCCTGAAGCGCGTATCGGTATTGGCCACGGGCAAATGCGCGAGCGCGAGCTGGAACAGGTCATGAGTGACTTCTACCACAAACGCTTTAACGTGCTGGTGTGTACCACCATAATTGAGACCGGTATCGACGTCCCCACCGCCAATACCATCCTGATTGAGCGCGCAGATAAGTTCGGGCTGGCTCAGCTTCATCAGCTGCGCGGCCGAGTAGGACGCTCCCACCACCAGGCCTACGCTTACCTGTTGACACCCAACAAGCGCTCCATGACCAGCGATGCTGTAAAGCGACTGGAAGCAATCAGTGAAGCCCAGGATCTGGGGGCAGGCTTTACTCTGGCCACTCACGATCTGGAAATTCGCGGTGCCGGTGAGCTACTTGGCGAAGAACAGAGCGGGCAGATCCAAAGTGTAGGCTTCAACCTGTATATGGAGATGCTCGACCGAGCAGTAAAGGCAATTCGCGAGGGGCGCACACCCAATATCGATGAACCTCTGGAGTCTCCTGCGGTTGATGTCAATCTGCGAGTGCCGGCACTCATCCCTGAAGACTACCTACCCGATGTGCACGGCCGCCTGATGATGTACAAGCGCATTGCCAACGCTGTCGATCGCCAACAACTCAAGGAGCTGCAAGTAGAGATGATAGATCGTTTTGGCCTGCTGCCGGAGTCGGTAAAGCACCTGTTCCGCACCACTGAAATCAAACTGAAGGCGGATAAAATGGGCATTCGCAAGCTGGAAGCCTCTGCCGCCCGCGGCAGAATAGAGTTTGCTGACACAACCCAGGTAGACCCTCTCACCCTGGTAAAGCTGGTTCAAACCCAACCTGGCCGCTATCAATTGGCAGGCGCCAACCAACTAAACTTCAGCCTTGATGAGGAAGGTCCAGATCGCAAGCTGCAGGAAATCAATGAAGTTTTGGAGCGGCTAGCGCAATGATAATATCTCGCAGCCAGTGAGGTGATCGATCGACACCAGCAATTCCTGCTGCCAAAATTACCGACACCAAAAACTGGCTTCGGCCGCTCCTCCAGGCACCGACCATAGAAAGATGAAAAGTGGTAACTCCATGACCGTGAAAAGGATAACTCGCCTCTGCTCCACCCTAGCCCTGGCGCTCGCTGCTGCAGGCACGCAAGCCGCCAACTATGCAGGGAACACTTTCGAAATCGAGATGATCATTTTCGAGCGCCCCCAAGGCATGGCGCAGACTAGTGAAAACTGGCCAGCAAATCCACGCCTGGAGTACCCTTCCAACTGGGTGGACTTCGAGACCCGCCAGGAAAACCCACAACCGATCCCCTCTCCAGAAGCGGTATCTCTAACAGAGCTGGCCGGGGAAGAAGTCAGCACCGATGAGCCGCTGGGATTTGAGCCGCTGGAAACCAATGGCGATAAGGTAGAGTCAGGAAGTCACTCCAGTTTACTCCTCTCGCCCACAGCAACACTACTGGGCAACAAGGCTACTGCCCTTGCAAGAGGTGGTGACCGGATTCTGTTTCACAAGGCATGGCGCCAAATATTGAAGCAAAAGCGAAACTCCCCCGCCATTCTGATCGACGGCGGCGACACCTTCCAAGGCCACAGCCAACTGGGAGGCTCGATCACCCTGAGCGTCTCCCGCTATCTCCACATCAGCACAGACCTCTGGCTAAATGATTTTTCCACCCCAGCTTCCGTTGATGGCGTATTGTTGCCACAACGACCAAGGGTCGCCGTCGAAGCTCCACTGGAAATAAAAAGCAGGGCACAGTCTGAAGAAAACTATAAGAGCGTTGCGCTACAGGATGTCCCAAATTCCTTGTCAGACTATGAACCTGTAACGCTAAGCGAGCCCCAGCTGGAAACTGAGCATATGGTTTATGCCGCTCACACTGCCCGCTTGCAACATGAACGCCGCTTACGTAGCGGACAATTACACTATATCGACCACCCCGCCTTCGGTATTCTGATTGAAGTCCGCACCGTAGCTAAACCGACAGAAGAAGATATAAAAGCAAGCAATACCATAGAGAATAATATTTCGAATACTGGAAACTGACTAATAAAACCTTAAGCTAGCCAACTTATCCCCCACAACAATGGGGGGTATTACTTTAATCCTTTACCTCGCCAATCTACACTCCCCAAGATACAACCAAATTTAAAGTCAGTTAATAAATTTCGAATTAAGTACATTGCATGCAAAAAGACTAAAGAATAATTTTTTATAAACTAAATGCAGAAATCAGCTCTTATAACAAACCACTTTTTTCAACATACGCTTAATTATCAATTTTCTTTCCTTACATCCTTTTGATTGGACAATACATTTTCACTAACCGCAGAATTTTGGGGCACAATTGGGAAAGAAGCCTATAACATTAAACAGGTTTCAAATTGATTAATTCTAAAAATTAATGAGAGGTTAATTCAACTGGATTAAGCGAGAGAATAAAACGAGAATCAAAATATACTGGCGGCGGGCATTTAGACCGTAGCAATACCAACAGTCACAAAATAGCCAACCTCTTAACCTACGGAAAAAAGGAACCAATCCAATGAAGGAAACGGAATAGAAAAGCGGACCTTTCAGCCCACTTTTCCAGAGGCGCTGGCAGAGCTGGCAGCAGGTATCTGCACAACCCTACACGACAACAGTTCTTTCAACGAGCGATCCGTAAATCACTCACAGGGAACAACATCTTCCGCCAGCAGTCCTTTGTCACCTTGTTGCATTTCGAACTCTACCGCCTGCCCCTCGTTAAGGGTTTTATAACCCTCGCCGCGAATGCTGCGATAATGAACAAAAATGTCTTCAGTTCCTTCTCCACAGGTGATGAAGCCATAACCCCGTGCGTTATTAAACCACTTCACAGTACCTGTAACGCGATCACTCATTGAGAAAACCTCATTATTGTTATTGCGCCTACCTCAATTACCTCAATACTACTTTCGGCAAGAGGGGCAAACGCCACCCCATTGTTAACAGACTGCTTCATGCAGAATGCTATCTTGCTTAATCCTTTAGGTAGATACCCAAAGGACGTACCCTGATTCTTAGATAAAACAGCGCCAGTGTCTAGGTTTCTATGTGAAATAAATACTACGTTTTTACCAGTATGGGTAATTAACCGTCAAAATATCACTTAGAGACCATATATAAACTAATCATTTGTACCTTATTGCACTCCCTATACTCAACTGTCTAACGCGGCCTCACGGGCTAATGAAGGAATATCGGCAATATGAATAGTCGAAGTCGGAAACGCACAGGAGGCACCGTGTTTTTCGACAATTTTTAGGATAGTTAACAGAACGTCCTGTTTGATTTCGTGATATCTCACCCAATCTGTTGTTCTGGTAAAGGTATATATAAAGAAATCCAACGACGATGCAGCAAAACTATTGAAATTGACTATAAGGGTTCGATTAGAGTCAATTTCAGGATGCTGCTGTAACATTTCTTTAACATCCGCCACTATTGAAGCCATTGAATGGGCATCTTCATAACGGATGCCGATGGTCTCAAAGATCCTGCGATTGAGCATTCGCGAGGGGTTCTCCACAGAAATCTGAGTGAAGATGCTATTGGGAACATACACAGGGCGCATATCAAAGGTGCGGATGCGTGTCAGGCGCCAGCCAATATCCTCAACGGTACCCTCAATTTCCTTATCCGGAGAGCGTATCCAGTCGCCCACGGCAAATGGGCGATCCAAGTAAATCATCAGCCCGCCAAAGAAGTTGGCCAACAGGTCCTTGGCTGCAAAACCCACTGCCAACCCACCAATGCCGCCAAACGCTAACACGCCACTGACGCTATAGCCAAGAAACTGCATGATGACTATGCCGGCAGTGATAGCAATGGAGGCCCGCACCAACTTTCCGATTGCCCGCACTGTAGTGGCATCCATCGGCTTGCCAATATAGCGAGGGTTACACAGGTTGTGCTCAGCGCTATGGGAAAATCGCCAGGCAAACCAGGATAAAACCAGGATAAGCCCTATCTCCCGTATTGGTTCAGCCAGAGAGAAAATCTCAGCCCCGGTAGCCTGCCCTGCCCGCTGCGCGGCAACAGTCAATCCCACAAGCCAAACAAGCACTGGTCCAGGTGGTGACATGGCCCCAACAAGAGCATCATCCCACGGATTAACCGTCTTCTCGGCTCTTGCCGCTAATCGCTGTACAAAGCGCCCAAAGGCCCAGGCTCCCAAAGCTGAAGCCAGCACAATAAGGAAAACCCATACTATCCAAACCCGGTTCTCACCGAGCCAAGACATTAGAATGCTATCTACGGATTCCACGAATACCCCCTCCGCTCATCTAAATCTGAGCTCGACAATCTTTCTGATACTCCCAGATAATTTGGGCGGGCATCAAAATTTCGAGCCCTTAATGCATTATCGACGCCAACCAGCCACGGGCTCTATGCCAACGCGCACTCTTTTCAAGTTCCGACCAGGATGTTATCAAGGGCCTGCCACGCATAGCTTTCAAACGCTCGCTGGATTCTCTCTGGGGTATGTAATCCTGCAGGGCGGCCAGCGCCTCCAAGGCGCCGTCTCGGTTGTTACAAATAACCCCCATATCACATCCCGCCTCCAGCGCTGCACGAACTCTCCCTCCATAACCGCCTGCAGCACCAGCCCCCTCCATCGACAGGTCGTCACTAAAGATAACACCGCCAAAACCCAATCGCCCTCGCAAGATGTCTTGTAGCCAGTAACGGGAAAATCCGACCGGCTGACTGTCAATATTCACGAAACGAATATGTGCTGGCATTATTGCATCCAATTGAGAGGAGGCGATGCAGTCCACAAAAGGTAAGGCATCGGACTCCATTACCTGCTCCAGTGAACGCTTGTCTTCAGGAAGCTCTACATGGCTATCTTCTAGTACATGGCCATGACCAGGGAAATGCTTACCCGTTGTCGCCATGCCTGCTTCGTGCATTCCTCGCATAAATGGACGTGCGAATAGCTCCAAACGCTTGGGATCTGCACAAAAGCTGCGGTCGCCGATCACTCGGCTGTGTTGATCATCAGCATCCAATACCGGGGCGAAGCTGAAGTCCACCCCTACCGCCAGCAATTCAGTGGCCAATAGCCAACCCACGTCCTGCAACTGCTCCTCGCTGGCCTTCGCTGCCAATACTTGCATAGATGGCAAACGGGTAAACTCGCAACGAAAGCGTTGAACCCTGCCCCCCTCCTGATCAACAGCTACTAAAATCTCAGGGCGTACAGCTCTAATATCCGCTATCAAGCCTTGCAGCTGCGCGCGATCCCGGTAATTACGTGCGAAGAAAATCAACCCGCCAACAAGGGGATGACGCAGAAGCTCGCAGTCCGCATCGGTAAGCTCTAATCCCTCAATATCAACCATGACCGGTCCCAAGGGTGCAGACATATTCTATTCCTCTGTTATCAGCCAATAAGAGCCACTTAAAACTAGATAGCCTCCACCTTCAACATTGCAGAGGCCGCCGGAACCAACCGCTCAAGGGTCTCCGGCAGGCTGCTCTGTGCACCAAAATCCTCTCTCAGGATAGCTTCTATGGCATCGTAACTCGACAGGGTGAAGATCGTAGCCCCCAGCATAAAGTACAGGCGCCAATAAAAGGTTACAGGGTCCACACCCGGTAAGGCCTCAGCCAACAAGCCTGCAAAACGGCGATAACTATCCCCGTATCGAGACACTATAAAGCGACGTAAGTGCCCCTGGAACTGCGTATAGGCCAGCCCCAATAGGCGCATAAAACGCTGTGGATCGAGCCCTCTGTCACTCAAACCACCGAGGCCCACTCGATAGAGGCTCTCTAATAATCCCTCCACGTGCAGCTCTTGGCCGGTGGCGATACGACGATCTAACTCGGCCTCAAGGTCTTCGGTAAAGGGGGTCAAGAATCGCTCAAAAACCGCCTGGATCAACTCTTTCTTTGAACCAAAGTGATAGTTAACCGCAGCCAGGTTAACCCCTGCAGTACTCGTAATTGTGCGCAGGGAAGTCTCAGTAAAACCACGTTCTGCAAACAGGGCCTCGGCTGCATCCAGAATGCGGCTGACAGTATCCGTCTGGCTCATATCTCTCAAACCATCATTTAAAACAGTTGTTTAACTCTGGCCAGAGTAGCACATTCCATTGCTCAGCCAACGGCACTCATCTCCTTCATCAGCTGGAAGCGGTTACAGTGCTTCACCCTAAGTCACATTACCCAGGTATATAGAGGACGGCTCGGAAAAATATCGGAGGGCTTCTCGATTCATCCTATAGAGCAAATAAGCCAGATCTGAGATTTTGATTTGCTGGAAGCACAAATACGGAGGTGCCTTCGCCTGTGACACTAGGCCCCAAATATATTCACTTTTCCTTGCCTTGAACCAACTGGGCTTCGGCAAGCCTCTTTAAGGCCACCCTGTCAATTTTTCCCGTTGGATTAATTGGCATATCCGCCAGAATTTCGACTACCTCCGGAGCCTTGTATCCAATACGTTTTTTTGCAAAACGAATAACTTCACTGACACTTGGCATAGGTACATTTTTTTTCAAGGTGATAAAAGCCCAAACGCTCTCCCCGTGCGTGTCATCACGAATACCGATTACGCCTGCTAGATTTACAGACGGATGCGCCATGAGAGCTTCCTCTACTTCCTGAGGCGATATATTTGAGCCATCGTGGACAATAATTTGCTTCTTTCGACCGCGAAACCAAAAACAACCATCAGAGTCGACACGCATAACATCGCCCGTATCAAACCAACCATCAGATAACGCCTCCCTATTTGCCTGGGGGTTTTTCCAGTAGCCAGTCATAACTGGCGACCCACGGAGCCAGAGATTGCCATCAACATTAGGTGCCACTTCCTGGCCTTTCTCATCGCGCAGGCTAGCAACGTAGCCTGGAGCAACAGTACCTACAGATCCAGATTTATCTGGTGAGAGCGATTGATTGAAAAGGCAGTCGGGAGCTTCTGTCAGTCCATATCCTTCCTGGATTATATGGCCGGTTTTGTTGGTAAATTCTTTAGCAATATTTACTGGAAATTTATCTCCGCCGGTGAAGCACACTCGAAGAGATTCAAAATCTTCACGCCTGGCTCCCCGATTGCGTTCCATTGCAATAAATACTGCCGGAACCATAACCAAAATAGTTGGCCGGCTACTCCGCAATATCGACAGAATTTCCTCACCATCAAAACTTTGTGGAATAACTGTCTTCGCACCCACGGAGAGAGCTGCCAGGGCCGTTGAAAGCGACCCGACATGTGCGATTGAACCTCCAGGCAGAACGATATCGTCCCGAGTTAACTTCAGGGCAGCAACGAAACCAGCTACGATAGAACCAAAGGATAGCAAGCTGTGCACAACGGCTTTTGGCTTGCCAGTACTTCCAGATGTAAAAAATAAAAATGCAGGATCACTGATACTGGATACAGGAATTTCAGCAGGCTGCCCACCGGCATTGATTAGACCTTCATAACTTCTTGTATCTTCGAACACACCACCAAAGTAAAGAAACCCTTTTTTTAATTTACCAATAAATTTACTATCCTGAATATCCTCACTCCGCTCTGCACCTATAATTAGCGCAACTGCGCCACTCTTTTCAAGAGCGTAGTCAATCTCCAGAGTTGTGTACCTGTAGTTTAGCGGGACAACCACCAGCCCCACTTTCAAGCATGCGAGATAAAAAACGAGTATTTCACCCCGGTTAGGCATCAGGGTTGCGACCCGATCACTTTTGTGTAATCCCATTGTGATCAACCCCTTGGCCAGAGCATCAATATCCCTCTGCAACCCCCTCCAAGTCCATTCTCGACTTCCTGAAACTAATGCCTTTGTATCCGGCCTGCTATTCAGGGGCAGAGATAGCAGATCCCCCAAGTTCACAGGCCTCGACAATCGGGGGCCGAAAATTGGCACAATTCAATCTCCCAAAAAATAACCTTAAATAATCTAAGAAGCTGGAAGGAACTGAATAAAGAATAGACTCTATGGAAGTTCCAACGCTTTAAGAACTAATTTTGCACAATGAAAGAATTTGAATTATTGCAACTTCAACGAAAAGGCTACCGGGACCTTGCTTAAAGTAGCTACCATTTTTAGCAATAAAAACGCAAAGAGGGTTTATCTCTTATCAAGAAAATTTGAATTGAGCTGACTAGACTACAAAACCCATTAGATCACTGGCCAACTCATTGTGGAGCTTTCAGTATCAGATGTTGGCATTTATAGAGTCGCGTTTGATCAGTCCCTGGTCCGCATATATTTCATAATCAGGTCCGCTGTCTCTTCGACGGTATCCACGATATGAAATAAATCCAGGTCACTGGCATCAATACAATTTCGTTCAAGTACTGTATCTACCAACCAGTTGTAGAGTCCTGCCCAATAGCGCTTACCCACAAGCACGATGGGGAAGCGACGGACCTTTTGTGTCTGCACCAATGTCAGCGCTTCAAACAGTTCATCCAGCGTTCCGTAGCCACCAGGCAAGCCCACAAAGCCTACTGCGTGCTTAACAAACATAAATTTACGAACAAAGAAATAACGAAAATTTAAACTGATATCCTGGTATGGATTCGCCGCCTGCTCGAAGGGCAGCTCTATGTTTAACCCAATGGAGGTGCCTGGCTGATCGAAGGCTCCTCTATTACAGGCTTCCATAAGGCCGGGCCCTCCACCTGTAATCACGGGCACCCCCTCCGCAGCCAACAGCTCTCCCAGCTTTACCCCCTGTTGATATTCAGGGCTATCCTCGGTAAACCTCGCCCCTCCAAAAACTGTTACTGCTCCACTGAGCGCTACCAGGCGCTCTATTCCATCAACCAACTCGGACTGAATCCGCAGAACCCGCCATGCCTCTGGCATTTTCACATCTAACATTATTTTTTTCCCTCGTTGTCAGATCTTTCAACGATTACTCTCATTACTTGTTTTCATAAACAATGTAGCAGCTTATGAAGAGGCGGGTGTTAGGATTGCGTGAAGCTTAATTCTGTATATAATCCCAGCAACTGTATATAAATACAGAAAAGCTAGGTAAATCTATGACCAATCTCACCGCACGCCAGGCTCAGGTATTAGAGCTCATCAAAGCCTATCTCGATGATACTGGCTACCCTCCCACTCGAGCGGAAATCGCTCAGGAACTGGGGTTCCGCTCACCAAATGCAGCAGAAGAGCACCTGAAAGCACTGGCGCGAAAAGGGGCCATTGAGATGGTTGCCGGCGCCTCACGTGGAATTCGTATCCCCGATCACCAGTCGGGGCTTCCCATTATCGGGCGTGTAGCCGCAGGCAACCCAATTCTTGCTACAGAGCATATTGAGGATTACTGCGACCTTCCTGCCAGCTTCTTTCACCCCCCTGCAGACTTCCTATTGCGGGTTCATGGAATGAGTATGCGCAATGCGGGGATTCTGGATGGGGATTTGCTTGCAGTACAAAAAACTGAGCAAGTCAGGAATGGACAGATTGTCGTAGCGAGAATTGACGAGGAAGTAACTGTTAAGCGTTTCCGCCGCAAAGGTAATCAAGCGACTGTTCAACTGCTGCCAGAGAATGAAGACTTTGAAACTATCCAGGTGGATATGCGGGATAAGAACTTTGTGATCGAAGGCTTGGCAGTGGGCGTCATTCGTCAAACACCATAACCTGTATTAATCTCAAAGCTAAAACAACAACAGCGGCCAATGGCCGCTGTTGAATCATATCTCTATTAACCATTCAATCAATGGATAGTATGGTTAACCGGCATCGACTCATCTTCTTCTTCAAAGTAACCAGGCTCCAGATCATCCAAATTCTGTACAGTTTCTATACCTGCTTCCAGCATTGCACGCGCAACAGCCACTTTGTGTTTTCTCAGGAATTGTAGACTCTCAGCTGAGAAATGAATACTCACCAGAGGGTCCTCCTTGTGACCAGCACGACGCAATGCCACATCGCCATTGGCCAGCTCAATAATTTCGAAAGTTTCGGAGGACATTCGCTTTTCCTTCACTGCACATCAGTTTGCGCACAGTGTACCACAGGCAAATTAGAAGTATCAGGGGCCTAAAAGCTGAGAAACATGGTACGAAAGTACCTGCGACTAACACTCTTCCAGATTGGCCCGCTGCCTACGAATCAACTCAACCATAGATTTATGCCATTGCGTGAGCCCTTGAACGGTAATTGTTACCGGTTCCCGACCAACATTATGTATCGGTATCAAATTGGGCGCTTCGCGCTTAACCTCAGTATTTGACGGCAAAGACAATAGCAAAGTCCAGGCTTGCAGCAGCTGATTTAGCCAACTATCGGGCTGCTCATTCAATTGCTGTAACTCTTTCACCTCATTACTGGCCCTGCCCTGAGTCTCAAGGCTGTCAGCTATCATCTGAAGGGACTCCGGCTCAAAACCCAGCTGCAGCTGATGCGAAAGCTCAACAAGGAAAGCTCTGTATGCTTTCCAGAGCTGCAACACAACCGCCTCCTCAAGTGCGGCACTTTGCAGCGGTGACACATCACTGGTCAGCTGCAGTAACAGCTGGGCTTTGCGCAGAGCCGAGGCAACCTGCCCTGTAAAAGGATTACTCATTTACTTTTTTGCAGCTATTTTTTTACGCACTGGCTTGCGCTTCGCTGTGGTAGCCTTACTGCCGGCCTCAACCTGCCAATTACCATCGCGGTAGAAGGCTCGCCACCCCGTTGCCTTGCCCTCCTCCTCAGACTGTACATACTGCTCTTGGGTCTTGCGGCTAAAACGAATTACTGTATCCCGTCCCTGATCATCCTCAACAGGAGCAGAGAACAGAAAAGTGTATTTAGGATCAATCTCACTCTTATGCGGGAGCAACTCCCTCACCAGTGGTGCGCGAGTTTCACGATTTTTAGGGAACTGGCTGGCAGCAAGGAACAAACCCGAAGCCCCATCACGCAGGATATAGTGATCCTCCACTTTTAAGCAGGCCAACTCTGGCATAGATACCGGATCCATTTTCGGGGGAGCCGGTTGGCCATTTTTCAAAAGCTTACGGGTATTCTTACAAGCTTCATTGGTACAACCGAAGTATTTTCCAAAGCGACCGGACTTTAGCTGCATATCACTGCCGCATTTATCACACTCGATAATTGGGCCATCATAACCCTTGATTTTGAAAGTTCCCTGCTCCACTTCATAGCCACTGCAATCCGGATTGTTACCACAGATATGCAGCTTGCGGTGTTCATCGACAAGGTAACTATCCATCGCTGTACCACATATGGCACAACGGCGCTTCTCACGCAGCAGCCGGGATTCTGCTTCTTCATCTTTATCTGCATCCACCGCTTCATCACCAGAAACCAGATTCATGGTATTGGTGCAACGCTCCTTGGGTGGTAAAGCATAACCGGAGCACCCCAGGAAAACTCCTGTGGAGCCGGTTCGAATCTGCATATGGCGGCCGCACTTTGAGCACTCAATGTCCGTATCTGTCGGGGTATTGCGGCGCATGCCCTCGTCAGTTGACTGTGCCTTCTCAAGGCGCGAGGAAAAGTCCTGATAAAACTCATCAAGTAACTGTTTCCAACCCTTATCTCCATCGGCCACCGCATCCAAGGATTCCTCAAGATTCGCGGTAAACCCATAATCCATCAAGTTCTTGAAGCTCTCACTAAGGCGATCGGTAACGATATCGCCCATTTTTTCTGCATAAAAGCGACGGTTCTCCAACCGTACATATCCGCGATCCTGGATGGTGGAGATAATCGAAGCATACGTAGAGGGGCGGCCAATACCACGTTTTTCCAGCTCTTTTACCAGGGCTGCTTCGCTGAAACGGGCTGGGGGCTTGGTGAAGTGCTGTTTCGGGTCCAGCTTTTCCAAAGCCAACTTATCCCCGACCTTCACATCCGGCAACACAAGGTCTTCGTCTTTTTTGCCAGCGGGAGGAGCCACTTTAAGGAAGCCATCAAAGCGAATAACACGGCCTCGTGCGCGAAGCTCAAACTCCCCTGCTGTCACCACTATCGAGGTGGAGGTAAATTGAGCGGGTGTCATCTGGCAAGCAACAAACTGTTGCCAAATCAGGTTATAGAGTCGCTCCGCATCCCGTTCAGCTCCGGAAAGCATATTTGGCGCAATACGAACATCAGATGGACGAATTGCCTCGTGAGCTTCCTGGGCACCTTCCTTGCTGCTGTAGCTGTTCGGTGTGTCAGGAAGATACTTACCACCGTAATTTTCACCAATATATTCACGCGCCGATTCAACCGCCTCCTTACTGAGGTTGGTTGAATCAGTACGCATATAGGTGATGTGGCCGGCTTCATACAAGCGTTGGGCCAAGGTCATGGTCTTTTTGACACTAAAGCCCAGGCGATTACTCGCAGCCTGCTGCAGTGTCGAAGTAATAAAGGGAGCGCCAGGCTTGGAACTGGTTGGCTTATCATCACGACCACTGACTACAAACTCACTGGATTGCAGCTTCTGCGCAGCACTACTGGCATCAGTCTCGTTAGTGGGACGGAATACCTCGCCAGCCTGTTTTTTTACTTCAAGGCGCAGTTTGTTTGCTTTATGTGTCGCCGTATCTGCAAATAGGGTCCAATACTCTTCAGGAATAAATGCACGAATTTCACGTTCACGCTCAACTACCAAGCGCACAGCAACAGACTGTACGCGTCCAGCGGAGAGCCCCCGCGCTACCTTTTCCCAAAGCAGGGGCGACACCATATACCCAACTATACGATCGAGAAAGCGGCGAGCTTGCTGGGCATTAACCCGGTTGATATTTAAACGCCCAGGGTCTTTAAAAGCCTCCTGGATTGCCGACTTGGTAATCTCATTAAAAACTACACGTCGGTAGCGATCATCATTGCCGCCTATCGCCTCGCGCAAATGCCAGGCAATAGCCTCCCCTTCGCGATCCAAATCCGTCGCGAGGTAGATGTGGTCGGCACTCTCAGCAAGCTTCTGCAGCTCACTTACGACTTTTTCTTTGCCCGGTAGAATCTCATAGTGCGCCTGCCAACCGTGATCGGGATCGATGCCCATACGCTTGATAAGCTGCTCGCGGTTTTTCTTGCGCTTGTAAGCTTCCTTTGCCTCAGGGGAGAGCTTGCGAGTTTCAGCTGCACGCCGCGCACGCTCCTTCGCGTCTACGGGTTGCTTGTTACCCCCACCGGTTGGCAAATCGCGAATATGACCGACACTGGACTTCACAACGAAGTCCTTACCGAGGTATTTGTTGATCGTTTTCGCTTTGGCCGGTGATTCGACGATGACCAGTGATTTACCCATAAGCCTTTGATTTCAAATGAAAATTTTACTGCTATCCGAAGCCTTTCAGGTCCCTTCATCGGACCTGTGCTGCGCGAATATATAAGCCTCACTTCCTGCGGGGTCAAGCAAAGCTGACAATTTTCCGTACCAAGTCAGGATTAATTGCCCCTCAAAACCACTTGTGAGAGTGCCTTCCGACGCCAAATTTCGGCAGCCGTACCCCCCTTGAAGACCTAGTCTTCCGGGAGTTTTATCTGGCTCACTTTACGTATTGCTTCTTCTATATGGGGGGTGTATTCCGCCAAAGAGGTAGAGAGCTTTTCAAAGGCTTTATCACCTCCATTTTCACTCCACTGCACCCCCAATCCGATATCTGTAGCAATAACTGCATAGCTTCCGGAGGGTATCGCGTCGAGTAATTTGTGCAGATATTCCCATGCCGCCTTGGGTGCAGCACGACCATTACTCCAATCCCAACTCCCGGCAAAGTTCAGCTCATGCTCCACCCGCTGGCGCTGGAGGGTCCAACCAATTTGCAACCTCTTGCGGTCATTCCACCGGTAGTAATAAACCGCAGCAGTGCCTTTATCAAGCGCGGGGGGAAGTGCCTGGATCTGCACTGTAATCCCCTTCTGCGCCGCTCGACCGCGCAGATCAGCCAAGCGGGAGTCACGTTGATTGGGTTTTAGCCACATCACCGGCCCCAATACCAGCGCGATGGCAAAGCCAATAATAATCACCGGCAACCACTGGGACATAACGGCTCCTTAGAGGTAGAAATAAATGACTATTGTGCGGTGCCTTGTGTGATCTATGTCAATCAGTTTTTTTTACGGTAGACTGAAAATGTCTGTCGAAAAGTGCACCCAAAGAGCACGTATAAGGGACAGGAGTAAAAATTATGGCGAAATACCAACAAATTTTGGTTGGACTGGACCTCTCGGAGGAATCCTCCCAAGTACTGGATAAGGCCGCCGCACTGGCCGGAGCATTTGGAGCTGAGCTCAGTTTGGTTCATGCCATTGAGCCGCTGACTTTTGCCTATGGCGGGGATATCCCCATGGACCTGTCTGAAGTTCAGGACCAACTTCAAAGCCAAGCCAAGGAACAGCTACAAAAAGCCGCACAACCGCTCAACATTCCCTCCGAAAGACAGCATGTGATCCTGGGACAACCCTCGACTGAAATTCACCGCCTAGCCAAAGACCTGGAAGCTGACTTGATTATTATCGGCAGCCACGGCCGCCATGGGCTAGCACTCTTACTTGGCTCAACCGCTAACGGGGTTTTGCATGGTGCCAAGTGCGATGTGCTGGCTGTAAGAGTGCATATAGATGACGAGTAATTAAATAATGGGCTGTATCAAAAACAGCCCATTCCCTCGCTTATTCTTCACCACCTTCAAGTTCAGACCAACGCTCAAAAGCAGCTTCCAGCTCCGATTGCTTCTCTGCGAGCAAGTTGAGGCGCGCCTGAACCAGGGTTTGCTCCTGTTGATAAAATTGAGGTTCGGCCACCTCCATCTCAATAGCGCTAATTTCATCTTCAAGCTGGTCAATCAGAGCGGGCAGGCTATCCAACTCCCGTTGTAATTTATAACTCAGCTTCTTTTTCTTTGCTGGCGCCTTTTCCCTTACTGCAGACTTCGAGTCGGTCTCTACTGGCTTTGTCTCTTGTTTATCTACTTTTGCATCCGCCGCAAAATTGCCTCCCTGACGAATAAAATCTCCATAGCCACCCACATATTCACAAATTCGCCCATCACCTTCAAAAGCCAGGCAGGAATTCACCACATTATCCAGGAAAGCACGATCATGGCTCACCAGTAACACGGTACCACTGAACTCCAGCAACAACTTCTCCAGCAGCTCCAGGGTTTCTACATCCAAATCATTGGTAGGCTCATCAAGTACCAAGATATTGGCAGGCTGACTAAACAATTTTGCAAGAAGGGCTCGATTACGCTCTCCTCCACTTAAAGCGCCAACCTTTGTTCTGGCCTTAACTCCACTAAAGAGAAAATCCGACAAATAGGACATAACGTGACGACTTTTGCCGCCAACAGTTACGGAGTCCCGCCCCTCAGCAATGTTATCCAATACCGTAAGTTCAGGGTTGAGCTGATCACGGCGCTGATCAAAGTAAGCCACCTGCTGCTTGGTACCCAGGCGTACATGACCGGATTGCGGTTTCAAATCCCCTAGCAACACGCGAATCAAGGTACTCTTGCCGACACCATTGGGGCCGATCAAGCCGACTTTATCACCCCTCAACAGGGTGAAGGAGAGATCCTGAATCAGGGAGGGCTCACCTGGGTAAGCAAAGGAAACATCGGTTAACTCCGCCACCAGCTTGCCGGACATCTCCCCACTATCCAGGGACATCCGGGCAATACCCTGCTGGCTCCGGCGCGCCTCTCGTTGACGCCTCAGTGCTTGCAGAGCACGGACACGCCCCTCATTACGGGTTCGACGCGCCTTGATACCCTGGCGAATCCAAGCTTCCTCTTGAGCAAGCTTCTTGTCGAACAGGGCATCGTTTCTCGCTTCCTCTTCCAGAAGCTTCTCCTTTTCTTCCTGGTATCGCTCAAACTGACAGCGAAATACACGAAGATGACCACGGTCCAGATCCCATACTGCACTGGAAAGCCTCTGCGCCAGCGCCCGATCATGGCTGACGAAAAGCAGGGCGCCTCGATAGTTGGCCAGGAATCCTTCAAGCCACTCCACCGCAGCAATATCCAGATGGTTAGTGGGTTCATCCAAAATCAGTAAATCGGGTTCAGTCACCAGTGCTCGGGCCAGGGCTGCACGACGCTGCCACCCCCCCGAGAGGTCTGCTACCCGCTCATCTGCTGAAAGGCCCAAACGATCCAGGACACTGTCAATACGTGGTAATAGGTCCCATCCGTGGCCAGCTTCTATGCGCCCTTGCAATTCAGCAGTGGGGGTATCACGATAATCAGCCAACACTGTACCTATTCCACCCAACCCCTTAGCAACATAGCTGTAAACGGAGTCAGTACAGCCCACCGGCAACTCCTGCTCCAATGTCGCCATTACCATACCGCTAGCCCGGACGATTTCTCCGCCATCAGGGTCCACCTGCCCCGCTATCAATCGTAACAGGCTAGACTTTCCCTCCCCATTTCGGCCCACTAAACAAATGCGATCACCTCGCTCAATTTTTGCACTGACGTTGTCGGCAAGTACTTGGGTCCCATAGCGGAGACTAACCCCATCCAAAAGAAGCAACATAATTAGGCACTACAATTAACAAACCCGGAAAATGGATCCGCAAGATGAAATACGCGAAACTGTTATTACGGGTCCTGTGGAAAATCCGCTATTTTACGCTTTTTTACCGAGCCGTCTCGCAAACTTGCAAGGGCGCAAATTTTAACAGGGTAACTTTGATGACAGCCGACACAAAGCAATTGACCCTACTCATCTCACTTTTACTTGTTTGGAGCTGCCTTGCTATTCCAGTATCTGCTTTGACCGAAGTCCGTGAACAGGGGCGGGAGAAGGGATCAACTGAGCTACCGGTGGTCATTGCCAACCAGCGTGAGAAGCTGCGTAGCGCCCGGCTTGCGATCAAGCACAACAACCAGCATCAGCTACGAGAGTTGAAAAACCAACTAAAAAACTATCCGCTGGCTCCGTATCTTGAATATTGGGCCATCAGCAGAAAGTTACGCCAACTGCCCTTAAAAGAAATTGACCAATTTCTGACCGAAAATGAAAGCAGCGCTATAGGTGACTGGATGCGGGTCAGGCTACTTAAAGAGCTTGGCAAACAACGCAAATTTGACACTTTCTTAAACTACTACGAACCTGAGAAAAATAATCGCGCCAGTCTGCGCTGTTATTACGCCGATGCTCTAAGCCGTAACGGCAGCAAGGAAGAGGCCTACCGTCTTGTAGGAGAACTTTGGCTGGTTGGGCACTCCCAAGCTAAGGAGTGTGACCCAGTCTTTACCCGCTGGATACGAGATGGAGGCCTCACTCAGGATATGGCCTGGAAACGCCACCTACTCGCGATTAAAGAGGGGAACTTGCCGCTTGCAGCCTATATCTCCAGGAAGATGGAGAATTCCTATAGCCGCAAAGCAGCGCTATTACGCGAAGTGCACAAGTCCCCCAAACACTTGCTCAACTATTCCAAATTTCTAGGCAACCCAAAGCAAAATAAAGATATTATCCTGCACGGTTTACTCAGGTTGGCCCGCAAAGATGCAGCAAGCGCTGAACAAGCTTGGCAGCGCTACAGTGCCAGCCTTCTGTTCAGTGATGCGGAACAGAATGACATGCTCCGTCACTTGGCGCGTCAATATGCACGTCAAGAGGATATGCCCGGCCTGTTACGCCTGACAAAAAGACACACGATCAACGATAATCGCTCTATCGAGTGGCTAGCGCGGCAGTCGCTACGGGAGCTGGACTGGGAACAAGTCGCATTCTGGATCGACAGACTACCTCAAGAAACTCAACAGCATGACCGCTGGCTCTACTGGAAAGCCCGCTCATTGGATGAGCTCTATGGCAAAGAGCGATCAGAGGCTTCCTCAGTCCTATACCGCAAAGCCGCGCGGGAACGCAGTTATTATGGTTTTCTCGCCGCCGATGCTCTGGGACAGAATTACAGCTTCGTTCACCGTCCCGCCCCAATCACACCAGTGCAAGTAAAAGAGATGGCTAATCGCCCCGGCCTACAGCGTGCCCGCGAGTTACAAGCTATTGGTGAACTCTTTCACGCGCGCAGGGAGTGGAGTTATGCCACTAGAGCCATGAGTCATGAAGAGCTACTTGCAGCCGGCAAGGTCGCCAGTGCCTGGGGCTGGTATCACAAATCCATACAGTCAGTACTCGCGGCCGACTACTTAGATGACCTGGAATTGCGCTTCCCCCTGGCCTTTGCGGATATAGTGCGCGATGTCAGTGCCCAGATTGGTCAACAAAGCACGCCACTTGAGCCTTACATGATCTATGCAGTTGCACGCCAGGAAAGCCATTTTAGCCACGATGCAAAATCCAATTCCGGCGCCCTGGGACTAATGCAGTTACTCCCCTCCACCGCCCGTGCCACAGCACGGCGTGCCGGAGTGCGTTACCGTCGCAGTTGGGATTTACTGAGCCCCAGTACCAATATTGCTTTGGGTAGTTTTTACCTGAGCACCTTGCTCAACCGATTTGATAATAATCGATTCCTCGCTGCCGCTGCCTATAATGCGGGACCAACCCGGGTAGCGAAATGGCTGAAAGAAACCCGCAAACGCCTGCCTCACGATGTCTGGATTGAAACTATCCCCTACAGTGAAACGCGCAACTACGTACAAAATGTACTGGCTTATACGGTAATTTACGCTTATCGCAGCGGTACCAAATTGCAACTACTCAGGGAGAACGAGTCCCGGACCAAACTCTGATTAAATTAAGCGTTGCGCTAGCCACTCATCCAGTTGAGACTGGCTGAATGGCCAAGCGCGTACATCATCAGGGTTGCCAAGGCCAACGACTGGAATTGACAAACGAAATCGCTCAAAGAGTTCATCATCATCGGCGATATCAACCTCCTTCAGTCGCAACCCATACTGTTTAAGCAAAGGCCAAATTTCCAACTTGGCCTTTTCGCACAAGGTGCAACCAAGGGTGGTATAAAGCATCAACTCAGCAGATGCACTCATCAGATAACCCCCTGGGTATTCGCCCAATAATAAGCAGCCGCACTCGCTACCGATAATAAAATCAGGCCCAAAAATCGAATACCTGGCCTGCGATCGGTCTCATTACCTATGGGAATATCTTGCAGTTCACCGCCCGGAGTAACAAAAGAGGGCTGGGTAACATCTACAGCCTCCGAACCGCCAGAGGGCATTGCAACAGGCTTCATGATCTCCATTTCCGGGAGGGCCGGACGCACTGCAGTCCGATCAATATCATCTGTGGGCCCTACTACAGAAAAACTGAGGGTATCAAAGCGCAGATCATCGCCTCTGCGCACACGACACTCTGTGATTCTTCGGTTGTTAACATAAGTCCCATTCGCCGAACCAAGGTCGACAACAAACAGTAACCCCTCCCGCACTTCCAAACGAGCGTGGCGACGTGATAAATGGGATAGTGAAAAGGCGATATCGCACTCATCCGAGCGGCCAATAACCGAGCTGTCTTTCACCGGGAAAACCTTACCGGCAATAGCTCGGTGATTCGCCCGCAATGCCCAGGCCACATTTTTAGCCCCAGCAGATTTAAGCTTAGTCACTTTGGGGTCAATAATTTTAAGTATACGGGTACCAACTGTGATTTGATCATCAAGTTTTAACCGGCAAGCAGCCTCTATAGGTTTGCCGTTGACCAGAACCCGGGAGCCTCCAGAAGTGTTGCCGAGAGTTAATTGCTCTCCCTTTACCACGATTTTCAAGTGCAGCTTCGCTACGGAGTCGTCAGCAATAGAAAAGTCACAGCCTTGATCACGTCCTACAGTTACTCCAGGTGAAACCAGCCAAACACTCTGGCTCGGGTCTTTTACATCACAAAGTTTGAGCATTGTTATCGCTCCTCAGCCCGAAATAGACATTAAAAAATAGGCGCTATCCCAGTAAAATTGCTTTAAAACGAGGCACTGTAAGCAACTGTAATAAGCCCTTTTTAGAGTTGCTAATGATTTTAACATGGGCGATATCATTAGCGTGTGATTGGGTTTGCAGCTTACTGCGGCACAAAAGTCTAGTATTCAGCCAATACAGGGATGACCATTGTCGCTGTCACAGGTGTGGTTATTTAAAGTACACTTGCAGCATCATATGAAAGAGATAGTCGGCCTTAGAGCTGGCCATCACCATCGATCGAATTGAGAATACATTACAGGTAGTTGCACGCCAGTGAGTGAAGCCAAAGTACGCGAAGTATCGCGGCAAAGCGAAGTAGTTCAGCGCACACCAGGCACTATACGTAGTGCAGGCTCCACCCATCCTGGCTACCGGCGTGAACAGAATGAAGATGCCTACTGGGCAGATGAGCAGAAAGGCATTTGGGTTGTTGCTGATGGCCTCGGCGGCCATCATGCTGGAGAGCTTGCCAGTAAAACTGTCGTAGAGGAAATTGCCCAGTCCGCATCTACCGACCGCCACTACGAACGAGCGTTGCAGAAAGCCCACGCCCTACTCCTAGGCGACGAACATAGTACCGCCAATATGGGATCGACTGCTGTTGTTCTCGCCGAGGAAGGAGATTACTTTCATATTTACTGGGTAGGCGATAGTCGCGCCTATTTATGGACGCCAAATGAGCAAAATGGTGAGTTCAGCCAGTTAACCAGTGACCACTCCTATGTCCAGATGCTCATGGACTCAGGCGCAATAAATTCTGAAGAAGCAGCTAATCATCCTAACCGCCATGTAATCACACGATGTATCGGTGGCAGTACTAACCCCAAATTAGAAGTAGATCGAGTTTCCTATCGCTGGGCCGCGGGTCAAAAACTACTCCTCTGCAGCGATGGCCTGAGCTCGGAAGTGGCAAATGAGAAGATTACACGAATCATCGCAGAGAATACCGATAATCAACGGATAGTAGATCTTCTTATCAGCGCCGCCCTTGACGCTGGTGGCAAAGACAACATAACCGTACAAATTATAGACGCCCCTCCCCAAGCCCCCACTTTCATAACGAACCCCAACATTCTCCCAGAGGATTTCGACCAAGCCCGTGAAGTGGAGGCAAACAAGAAAAAAATCTGGCAAATTCTGTCAGCCTTACTTATTGCTGCGGGAACCATTGTTACCCTGGCAATTGGGCTTCCCCACCTGATGTGACTGAGCAGCAGCACATAATGGAAGCCATTAATGGCGGCAACTCGCCGCTGCAAATACCTGGCTATCGAATCGTCAGAAAAATAAATCAGGGCGGTATGTCCACAGTGTATTTGGCGATCCAACGTAGCGTAGGACGCCAGGTGGCCCTGAAGGTTATGTCACCGGTTTTGAATGCCGACCCCATTTTTAGCGAGCGCTTTCAGCGAGAAGCCAACATTGTCGGGCAACTGTCTCACCCCAATATTGTTGGCATTCACGATATCGGCCGCTATCGCAGTCTCAACTATATCGCCATGGACTATATGCCAGGCGGTTCAGTATCCGAACGACTTGCAAAAGGTCCACTGGATCCGCTGGAGGCCCTAAATGTCGTGCGACAGATCGCTATGGCATTAGACCACTCCCATAGCAAAGGCTACGTGCATCGGGATCTCAAGCCAGAGAATATCCTGTTTCGGGAGGACGGCTCTGCAGTACTGAGCGATTTCGGAGTAGCACGGGCTGTGGCTCACACCACTCGTATGACCAATAGCGGCATGGTGGTGGGAACACCCTATTATATGAGCCCAGAGCAGGCCCGCGGTGCTGCTATCGACGGCCGTGCAGACTTGTACAGTCTCGGTATAGTTTTTTACGAAATGTTAACCGGTGCAGTACCTTACCAAGCTGAAGAAGCCGTGGCCATTGCTATCAAGCACCTCACCGACCCTATTCCCAAATTGCCGGCGCGCCACGCGCTGTACCAACCGTTAATTGAACAATTCCTCGCTAAAGACCCCAGTAGACGATTTCAACGCGGGTTGGATGTGGCAGATGCCTCAGACCAATTGGTTGCTACGCTTGCTGGCAAACCAGGCCACCAAATTAGCCAATTGAATAATGCTTCCCTCGGCGTATCCAGCCTGGCTCGCGCCCTGCTACTCACTTTATTCAGCAGCCTCGGTGATCGTTTAACCAGCCTATTGCAAACGAAATCAAATCCAGAGAGTACAAACCCAGGGCGCACAGAGCAGGATACTCTGGTACGCCTACGTCAGCTACTCAGTGAACCTAGCAGGCATAGACGCCCCTGGCTTATGAGCGGAGTCCTCACTGCTTCCCTGATTATCTTTTTGGGTATTTTCAGTCTGATCAGCGCTAATACCCATTGGCGAACTGGGTTGCCATTTTTAGATGGGGCCGGCGATTTCTCAGCCAATCTCCTCGGAATCAATACTCTCGGAGACCAAAACACTAGCTTCGCCGAAAACGACACTGCCGAATCGGCAAGGGGGATCATCATGCCTACCGATTCACCCTCCCCGTCAGCAAGCTTTAGCCAGGAGCCGCACGGAACAAATCAAGTTTCGAAAACCTCCACGTCAGAGGCTTCCAGTGCATTAATTTTACCTGAGGGACCAGAAAACACTTTTACTGAAGAAGTACCACGCGAAAAACAAAACCCAAAATCTTTCGCTCTTAATGTCAATACAATTCCCACGGATACGCGTATTCGTATCATGAACATTGCTCCGCGCTATGAGCCGGGAATTCAGCTGGAACCAGGAAGATATGACCTGGAAATAAGTAAAAAAGGATTTACCAAGGTTCGCCGCTGGATCGAAATTGAGGATCGGGATATTGCACTATCGATAAAACTCAATAAAGCCTACTTTGCTGGCAAAAAAATTCGCTCCAATTTATCTTCAGGGGGCCAGGGCCCCAAAATGGTGGTTGTAGGCGCAGGCAGCTTTACTATGGGCAGCAATCGATATAGTTTCAGTAGCCCTGCTCACCAAGTGAAAATTGAAAAAGCATTTGCCATATCCACTCATGAAATTACCTTCGACGAGTATGATCGCTTTGCGCTTGCCACCGGTAACGCCCAACCAAATGATACTGGCTGGGGTCGCAAAGGCAGGCCGGTTATCAATGTGAGTTGGCAAGATGCCCAGAGATATGTCGAATGGCTATCCAGGGAGACAGGACTTAAATACCGGTTAGCCTCCGAAGCTGAATGGGAGTATGCAGCAAGAGGTAACAGCACTCAGCCACTCTGGTGGGGGAGCAGTGATGCACGCGGTAAGGCTAATTGTCGACGTGGTTGCAATAGCGAATTCAATAACCTGTTTAGTGCGAAAACAGGGCCAACAGGCCACTACCAGGCCAATCCATTTGGATTATTTGACACGGCAGGCAATGTTGCAGAATGGGTTCAGGACTGTTACCAACCTGGCTACGATATAAATCAGAACAGCGCCCGCCCACTGGAAATGGCCAATTGCAAGCTACGCAGTGTTCGCGGGGGATCAATGCGTGATCCGGCAAACAAAATTGGAGCAGATTACCGCAAGGGGCTTAATGACCACAGCCGCAACAAAGATGTTGGCATTCGAGTGGTAATGGAACTCAACTGAATAAATACCCTAAGAAATAAAAAAGCCCGAGTGATTTTCTCTCTCGGGCTTTAAGTAAAATTAGAGCTTCGCTGGCCACCTGCTACTGATGTGTAGACCGAATCTCCCACACATTATGAATCTTCGGATTTCTTTGGAAATCCTTATCCAGCAACTGCAGGCACTTAACAGAAAAGTCCCTGGTTACATCCTCATCCATCCTAAAGCTGCGCAGGTTATTAGAAAAAACCAAGGTTCCCCCCGGTGCCAGTAAAGCCATACATTGGCGTACCAGCTTCCCGTGGTCGCGCTGGACATCCAATACTCCACGCATCTTGGCAGAATTAGAGAAACTCGGGGGGTCAAGGAAGATAAGGTCGTAGTGTCCTTTACGATTTTGCTGTGCTGACATCAGCCACTGCAAGCAGTCCGCCTCTACCAGTTGGTGTTTGTAGGGGTCCATATTATTCGCACGGAAATTACGCGCAGCACAGGCTTGATATGTTCTAGACATATCCACACTAGTACTCTGCACACAGCCCCCCCTGGCTGCCTGTACAGTCGCACTGGCGGTGTAGCAGAACAAATTTAAAAACTTCTTACCAGAGGCTAGTTCACGCAGATACTTGCGCACAGGACGATGATCGAGGAACAGCCCAGTATCGAGATAGCTCCACAAGTCGACTTCAAACTCTGCACCATACTCTCGCACCCACAGAGTAGTTCCCGCTTTTGCCTGCTTCTGGTACTGGCCACCTCCCTTTTGTCCACTCTTGTGACTATGGCGACGTCTCTCTTTGATACTGATATTTGCACGGGGCAACTCCAGAACACACTGAACAGCTCGAAGCAAATCACGCAGTCGATTACGGGCTTTTCCTTCATCAATACTGGCCGGAGGGCGATACTCCTGAAGGTGCGCATACAGAGTTCCATCTATGGTTTTGTACAAATCCACCGCCGCTGAATACTCAGGTAAATCTGCATCGTAAAGGCGGTAGCAATCAACACCATTTCTGTTTGCCCATTTGCCGGTAGTTCGCAGATTTTTACGCAGGCGGTTGGCCACCATTTCAGCCTCGACGGACAGCTTACGCGCTCTGTCAGTCGCTTGGCCCGATTCACTCTGCTGGTGTACTTGGAATAGCAATAATTGGCTGGGGATACTGCCGTTATATAGCTGGTAATGTTTATGAGAACGCAACCCGGTGGAGTAGCCCAATTCGGGATTACCAGTGAAAACACCAACCTGCCAACCGGCAAATTCCGACTTTAGTTGGCGACCCAGCTCCGCATAAGTTTCGCGCAGGGCCTCTTGCTCACCCAGGCGCTCGCCATAGGGCGGGTTGGTCAGCACCAAACCGGGTTTAACCTCTCGATGGCTTGGCACCTTAAAGGACCCTACAGGGCGACAGCTAACTCTAACCTGGCGCTCAAGGCCCGCCCGGTCGATGTTAGCTTCGGCAGCAAATAGCACCTTCGCATCCGCATCATAGCCACGAATCTCCGGCAGTTTCTTTTCCATGCCTGCGGCGCGGCGCTGTAGTGCTTCCTCCCGCAGGTTATTCCAGATATCACTTTGATGATTGAGCCAACGCTCAAAACCAAAGCTCTCTCGAAAGAGCCCTGGAGCGATATCTGCCGCAATCATGGCTGCCTCAATCAGAATGGTGCCAGAACCACACATTGGATCCAGCAGAGCTCCCCCATCAGCTGCGATCTGAGGCCATCGAGAACGCAAAAGCAACGCCGCAGCCAGGTTTTCCTTCAAGGGTGCCGCGCCAATATGGGTTCTATAACCTCTTTTGTGCAAGCTATCACCACTGAGATCGACAGCAATATCTAACCTGTCGCGGTTGAGACGTAAAGCCACCGTGAGATCTGGATGATGTTTATCAATTGTTGGTCTGGCACCGGTCTGGTTACGCAGGCGATCGACAATGGCATCCTTGGTCTTTTGTGCGCCAAACTGGCTATTGCGAATCTCACGGTTTGTCCCCGAAAACTGCAGCCAAAGCTTGCCAGACGGCCGGATATGTTGTTCCCAGGGCTGTGCAGCAACGGCCCGATACAAGTCATCTGCACTGCTGATACGAACTTGCTCCAGTTGCAACAAAATACGATTCGCCAGGCGACTCCAGAGGCAACAACGATAGGCTACCTCAAGAGAGCCAGAGAAATGCACTGCCGCAGGCTGCTCCCGCCTGATATCAGCACCTAGAGTGCGCAATTCCCCGACAAGTAAGCTCTCCAAGCCTTTGGGACAAGTCGCAGTAAACTGAAATTCTTCCATATGAGGGTCTGTCAAAACTATTACTCAATTAACCCCGGCAAAATGGGGGATTTCGCACCTGTAGGTGCCAATTTGAAAAAGAGGTTGCGCAGCCATCAGAAAATTGGGGTCACCTTCCTCTCAGCTATTTAAAATCGCCACCTTTCTGGCGCGATTATCCCATTTTGGCTCGGCTCCGCCTACGCCAGGCGCCTCCTGGAACACAGTGTCCATTTAGTCATATGATTTTTTATGCCCAAATTAATACCACTCACAGGTTACTGAGTCAGATTTTCCGATCGCCCCACCTTCACAGTATTCTTGGAATGTGGAGGAGTGACAGGAATCGTACGTGGCTGCCCGAAGGAAAGATTCACTAGACTCAAAATATCGATGCAATAAAACTGTAACGAGCATCCATCACGCCGCGTAGCAATCCGAACATCTACAAGCAGAGGTGCCGTATTGATGAGACGCCAAAAACGCAATCACGCCGACAGGGCCTTCTACAAGGGTTATTTGGCCGCCCTAAACAATAAGTCCATTGACAGCTGCCCTTTTGTCGAAAGCGATCCCCATCAGGAATGGGTAAACGGCTGGCGTGAAGGGCGGGAAGACTACTGGAACGGCTTTGATAGGATTACAAAGGCGCAAAAATTGGAGATCTATGGCGCTATTTCCACCGATATTCAGTATCCCGATGGGTGGAGTACTATTTAGAACACATAACCTGAGCGTTTATCTACAAAACCAAGCCCAAAATAGATAGCGCGCCTCTATGCAGGCGCGCTAAACATTTGCTCACCACCCAGCTCAATCAGAATTTCTCAGGCTGGGCGCTTCGACCTCTAATCATCTTCCGAGCGACGGCGGCGCTCCAGCGCAATAGCCTCCACTGCCTCACGAATCAGCCTAGGCCCACGGTAAATAAATCCGGTATATACCTGTACAGCTGTAGCCCCAGCGCGAATTTTCTCAGCAGCACTATCCCCATCGAAAATGCCACCAACACCAATAATTGGTATCTGCTTTTCCAAGGCCTCGGATAGCTGGGCAATCACCTGGGTGGAACGCTGCTGCAGTGGCTTGCCACTAAGTCCCCCCTCCTCCGTACCATGCGGCAGATTGGAAACCAATGATTTATCGATAGTCGTATTGGTCGCGATTACACCGTCAATGCTGTATTCACACAGCGCTTCGGCAATCTGCGCAATGGCATCACCATCCATATCCGGAGCAATCTTCACAGCCACCGGCACATAGCGGTCACTCTTTTGAGCTAACTGCATCTGCTTGTCTTTGATACTTCCCAGTAACCGGTTGAGGCTGTCGCCAAACTGCAGGTCGCGCAGTCCCTTGGTATTGGGAGAGGATACATTGGCAGTAATGTAATCGGCATAGCGATAGACTTTCTCCATGCACAGACAGTAGTCATCTGCGGCCTTCTCCACCGGTGTATCGAAGTTCTTGCCCACATTGATACCCAGTACACCTTTGTAGCGGCGATGTTTTACACGCTCGATCAGGTAATCAACGCCAAGGTTATTGAACCCCATGCGATTAATAATGGCGTCAGCCTCTTCTACTCGAAACAATCGCGGTAGAGGGTTGCCGGGCTGTGGCCGGGGAGTCACAGTCCCCACCTCTACAAAACCAAAGCCCAAAGCCCCTAATCCGTTGAAAGCCTGCGCATTCTTGTCCAGACCTGCGGCCAGTCCCACAGGGTTGGGCAGGGTCAACCCCATCAGCTCTACCGGATCGTGCGCTATCGGCTTCTTAAACAGGGACATTAAGCCGAGGCGCTCGGCGGCACCGATCGCATCCAATGAGAGGTGGTGGGCCCGCTCAGGGTCGAGCGCAAACAAAGCTTTACGCAGAGTCGAATACATACCTTTCCTTAAATAGGAGCCAGCCCCACCCACCAGATGGCAACAAGTGGAGCCATGTGTTTTAGCATACAAACGAGAGGCCACCCAAGGGTGGCCTCTCAGCAAGCCTGGCTAGCTTACTCTGCCAGATCTTCGCGATCAGCAGTGGCATGGGCGAGGTACATTAACTCGCGCAGGGCCACGGTGAACATCGCAAAATCACTGACAGCGGAAGCCTTCAACTCGGCAATCATATTGTGCCAACGCTGAATAGCTGGCGCCATGATAGCGCTCCAGCGCGACATTGCACTATCTACATCCAATTTCTCATCGCCGGCCAAGCGCATAATGTTCACTGCCAGCGTCGAGAGTTGGCTATCCAGATCATCCATACTGGTTTCCCTGGCCTGTGCCTGCCAGAAACTATCCACCGGCAAATCCACGATCAGATTACCAAACCAGTGCAAATTCAACTCATCAGAGAGCCTGAAATAGACAGTGGCCACCTCTTCTACCGGTCTCTCGCTGGCGCGGGCCGACTCGGAAATACCGAGGGCTGAGTACAGATAAGTGGGTGATGCCGACAATAGCGCCAAAGATTCTGGTACCCCTGCCTCCAGCAGCTTCTGGTAACGCTGCTCCCATTCGGTGAGAGGGTCGCCGCTCAAGACTTTTGGCAAAGCCTTGATTACCCGCTGCACCGACTCCTGGAACAACTCGCAGTTTTGTGCAGGCTCCAGCTCACTGCGACGATTGCGCAGGAACCAGCGCGTAGCGCGTCGAACCCGGCCGATCATTGAATTCAGCAGTTCAGTTTGCAGCTCAGCGGGCACTTTGTAATCCAGTTCCGCCAGCTGCTCCTGAAACTCCGGCATTTTGTAGACATCGCGGGCACTGACATAAGCTGCTGCAACATCATTTACATCTGCGCCGGTAGCCGTACTGATGCGGTTATAAAAGGTAATACCCATACTGTTGACCAGTTCGTTGGCCACCTGGGTGGATACTATCTGGCGCAAGAGTGGATGCTCGTAAACCTGCTCTTTATAGCGCTTAACCAGCTCTGGCGGGAAGGCGGACTCTACAGCTTCGCGCACGCGGGGGTTGTCGGTAATCTCTGCGCCTTGCAATTCCTCTTTGAGCTTCACCTTCACATAGGAGATCAATACCGACAGTTCTGGCCTTGTTAGGGTCTGCCCTTTGTGCACGCGTTCAGAAATCTGTTCATTGTCAGGGATAAACTCCAATGCGCGATTCAGACGGCCATCATCCTCAAGCGTGTTAATCGTGCGGCGATATTCATCCAAGCGCTTGGAAACCTGGTACTCAGCCACGCTCAAGGCTCGAGTCTGATCATAGTTATTGTGCAGCACAAGATCGCTCACAGAGTCAGTCATGCCATGCAGCAACTGGTTTCGCTGTTTGTCGGTCAGGTCTCCACTAGCCACAACCTTATCGAGCAGAATCTTGATATTCACTTCGTGGTCCGAGCAGTCCACGCCGGCAGCATTGTCAATAAAGTCGGTATTACAGCGACCACCATTAAGCGCAAATTCAATTCGCCCGCGTTGGGTCATACCCAAATTACCACCCTCACCAAAGACCTTGGCACGCAGCTCAAGACCATTCACGCGCAAGTGGTCATTGGACTTGTCCCCAACTTCTGCATCTGATTCGGTAGCTGCTTTAACATAAGTGCCAATACCACCGTTCCAGATTAAATCTACCGGTGCTCGCAGCAGCGCACTAATCAACTCATTGGGTGTAAGTTGATTTTCTTTAATATCGAAGGCTTCCTTCATCTCCGGAGAAATCTTGATTGCCTTTACACGGCGCTCAAAGATACCGCCACCTTTTGAGATCAGGTCACGGTTATAATCGCGCCAACTTGAGCGCGGCAAATCAAATAAGCGCTTGCGCTCTTCAAAACTCGAGGCGGCATCCGGGCTTGGGTCAATAAAAATATGCATGTGGTTGAAAGCGGCTTTCAGGCGAATATGTTCAGACAGCAACATGCCATTACCGAACACATCCCCTCCCATATCACCGATTCCCACTACGGAAAAGTCCTCTCGCTGGACATCCACTCCCATTTCACGGAAGTGTCTCTGTACCGACACCCAGGCACCCCGGGCGGTGATTCCCATTTTCTTATGGTCATACCCCTGGCTACCACCTGAGGCAAAGGCATCGCCCAACCAAAAGCCATAATCCTCAGCGATGCCATTGGCAATATCAGAGAAAGTTGCAGTTCCCTTATCGGCAGCCACGACCAGGTAAGGATCATCCTCGTCTCGGCGCACCACCAGCTTAGGCGGCACTATCTCACCATCTTTCAGGTTATCGGTAATATCCAATAATCCACGGATAAATGTTTTGTAGCAGGCAATACCCTCTTCCATCAGAGCTTCGCGACTGCCGTCCGCCGGCGGACGACGCATCACAAAGCCTCCCTTCGCTCCGCTGGGCACAATCACTGCATTTTTTACTGCCTGGGCTTTAACCAGCCCTAGCACTTCTGTACGGAAATCTTCCAAGCGATCCGACCAGCGCAGGCCACCGCGCGCCACCTTACTGCCACGTAGATGCACCCCCTCTACCCTCGGCGAGTAGACAAAAATTTCAAATTCAGGACGTGGCTCCGGGATACCGGGAATATCCCGCGGGCTGAATTTAATTGAGATGTAATCTTTAGGCTCACCCTCTGCGTCAGTCTGGAAGAAGTTGGTACGCAAAGTCGCAAGTATCAGCTCCAGATAGCGGCGCAACACCAGGTCTTCATTCAGGTTTTCGACACTATCGAGATTGTCGTGAATCTTGCTAATCAAACGCTCAACCCGTGTCTGCTCCTGCTTGCCTGTGCTGAGTCGCGGATCAAACAGGGCACGGAAAAGAGCTACCAGGTTGCGGGTGATTTCCACGTGGTTGGCAAGAGTCGCGGCAATATAACTCTGACTGGCACTGGATTTGGTCTGCTTGAGGTAGCGAGCGTAAGCTCTCAGCATGGATACTTCGCGCCAGTTCAAACGCGCGGCAAGTACCAGGCGATTAAAGGCATCACTCTCGGCGGTATGATTCCAAATAGCGGCAAAGGCGTCCTGGAATAAACCCCGGGATGCCTGTGCATCAATCTTGGTGGGCAAACCGAACTCCAGGTGGAATTCGTGCATCCATACATCGGTCCCACCACAGGGACGAATGGTATAGGGGAATTCACCAATTACCCTTAAGCCGAGGTTCTCCAACACAGGGATTACATCGGAAAGAGTGAGGCCGCTACCCCAGTTAAACACTTTAAAACGCAGGCTGCCCTGGGCCGCACCAACCGGCTGGTAAAAACTCATTGCCACCCGATTATTTTCACTGAGCCCTTGGATCGCAGCTACATCCTGTACGGCAATTCGCGGCTCAAAATCCTCGCGGTAGCCAGCGGGGAAGGCACGGCCAAAGATGCGGAAAAGACGATTGCCCTCTTCCTCACCGCTGCTGTCAATAAGTGATCTCTGAAATACATCTTCCCAGGAGCGGGTTATATCCACAATCTGCGCCTCCAACAGCGCCACATCTATATCTACAGGCTCATCGGGTGAAACACGGAAAACAAAGTGCACCCGGGCGAGAATCGACTCGGAAAAAAAGGTAGTGAAGTCTGAATCCTTGGCCTTGATCGCCTTGGCAATATGGGAGCAAATCAGTTCACGTACACTACTGCTGAACTGCTCCCGCGGTACATACACTGTTGCAGTGACAAATTTGCCGAATGGATCGCGACGCATAAACAAGCGGATATGCGCGCGTTCATTTAAGCTCAGCACCCCCATGACTACATCGAATAACTCCTGGGTACTGCCCTGGAACAATTCATCGCGGGGAAAAGTATCCAGAATCCTACGCAGTGCCTTACCGTCGTGACCATGACCGGAAAGACCACTGGACTCAATCATAGAAGCCATCTTGCGGCGTATAATCGGTATTTTCGCCGGGCTTTCAGTGTAAACCGGAGAGGTATAGAGCCCCATAAAGGCAGACTCTCCAATCACCTCACCTTCAGCGTTATAGCGTTTGACCATCACATAGTCAGAATAAGCACTGCGATGCACTCGGGATTTAACTGAGGACTTGGCAAAAGTTAAGTAGTTGGGGCCTTGATAAAAGCGCTGCTTACCTTCGCTAAACGCTGTCTCAGGCATGGGGGCTGCAGCTTCTTCCAGCTTTTTGAAAATCCCCAGGCGGCGATCTTCCACCTCGCTGAGAATTTTCTTATCGCCTACCTGGCTAAACTCATATTCCCGATACCCAAGAAACGTGAAGTTGCCATCTCGCATCCATTGCATGAAGGCACAAGCCTCCAGCAAATTAGTTTCATCTTCGGATAGCCCCGCACGCAACTGGCCCTCCATCGCACTACAGGTCTCGAGCATTGGCGCGTAATCATCGACCACCAGCTCTACATCGCCAAGTATATCCTTTAATGCCGACGACAAACTGGAGGCAAACTCTGTTGAGGTATCGTGATTTACCTCAATATAAATCAGCGCCTCATTGAGCAACTTAGAGCCCTTGGCGGGTTTGTGCTCTTTTCCTGAAACGTGCTCATAAGAGAGATCGAGAGATTCATCGCGGGGCGGAAGCAAGTGCTTCAATTTACCGCCGGCATTGCGCTCAAGATGCAAGACTGTGCTCTTGATCGAGTGAATAACCGTATTTCTTTGGTTGACCTCCATACGTACCGAGTCAACCAGAAATGGCATATCTCGTACAAGGATGCCAATCACCGTATGTGAACACTCCCAGCCATCATCCTCCAGACGCGGATTGAAGATACGCACCTTAGGTAAATCATCTGAGCGCTGCTGAATAAAGTTCCACCAGGAATAGATGCAACCGTAAACATCCACCAAGCGCCGGCCTTCCAGGTCCTCCAGTGGATACTGGTGCAGGAACTGCTGCGCAAAAGCCACAACAGGCTCCGCTTCACTCGCCAGCTTGTCACGAATCAGCTCACAAATTTGTGCCACCAATTCCTCACGGCTATCGGTAATCACCGTCGCCATATTCACGGGGAACCTCCCAATCTCATTTTTGTCACATCGAATCCAAAGACTGTAGATCCGAAAAGATAGTCATCTCATCCCCTGTGTGCTGCAGGAGAGAGTCCTAAAAATTAAACTTTCACTTAGCCTTCGGGAAGGCACCAGAGCCTCCTCGAATTATGTCGCTTAACAAGTGTGTGCGTGCTCAGTGGTTGCCTCTTCATCTGATGCCGCTAAAATCGACGTGCCCCACCTTCTTGGCGGCGACTATATATAAAAGATGGTAGATAGCCACCCAAATCGACAGGGTAGGCGCAATCGCAAAAGAAGAGACGCTATGGAAGCAAACCGGAATTTCAGAGATCGCATTATCGCATTGGGCAACTGGCTGGAAGAGCAGATTATCGGTCAGGAGACACTGGTTAATCGCATATTGATTGCCTTGCTTGCGGATGGCCACCTGCTGGTTGAGGGCGCCCCAGGCCTCGCCAAAACCAAGGCGATTAAAACATTGGGTGAAGCTATTGAGGGAGACTTCCATCGCGTTCAATTTACGCCAGATCTGCTACCGGCAGATATTACCGGCACCGACATCTACAGGCCGGAAACCGGAGAGTTCCATTTTCAACCCGGACCGGTATTTCACAACCTGATCCTGGCCGATGAGATAAATCGCGCGCCGGCCAAAGTACAGTCGGCACTGCTGGAGGCCATGGCCGAGCGACAGATCAGTGTAGGCCGAAAAACCTATCCGCTACCGCAATTATTTTTGGTGATGGCCACCCAAAACCCTATTGAGCAGGAGGGGACTTATCCTCTACCTGAAGCCCAATTGGACAGATTCCTGATGCAGGTGAATCTTGCCTACCCCAACGCAGAGGCGGAAGCAAAAATCCTGCGGCTGGCCAGATCCGAGGCTACTCTTGGCGAAAATCGCCCCTCAGATATTATTAACCAGGAGACAATTTTCCAGGCCCGCAACCAGATTCTGGAAATGCAGATGGTTGAAGCTGTGGAGACCTATACTGTCCAACTTGTCATTGCTACGCGCGAACCGGCGAAGTATGACAGCGAGCTGGCTTCATGGCTAGATTTTGGTGCCAGTCCGCGAGCAACAATTGCTCTCGACCGCTGTGCACGCGCACGAGCATGGCTCGCAGGCCGAGATTATGTTACACCCGATGATGTTATGGACGTGGCACCAGATATTCTTCGTCACCGCTTGCTGCTTAGCTTTGAGGCCGAGGCCGCTGGTATCACGACCGACCATGTCATCCAACGCCTTCTGCAGCAGGTACCGGCAATCTAATGCACGCGGCAACCTCCCCAACGGAATTCGACTTACGCGGGGCTTACCCAGAGGTGGGCTCACTTGTACAAATGCGATATGTTGCACGCCAGCTGCAATTATTCAAGCCGCGCCTTGTACGTAGCGACCAAGCAGGCAACCTGCTGACTCGCTACCGCGGACGCGGGATGAATTTTGAAGAGGTGCGAGACTATCAGGCTGGCGATGATGTCCGCTCTATCGACTGGCGTGTAACAGCCCGCACAGGAAAAACCCACACCAAGCTTTATCAGGAGGAGAGAGAAAGGCCCGTTATAATCCTTTTGGATCTGCGTTCGCCAATGTTTTTTGGCAGCCATCGAGCCTTCAAGTCTGTCGCTGCAAGTGGAATTGCCGCAGCACTAGGCTGGGCTGGGCTCCAGCACAGCGACCGCATTGGCGCCCTACTTTTTTCCGACCGCGAAATAGATACAGTCAGACCGCGACGCAGTCACCACGCAGTGCTGTCAATGATACATAGTACCGTGGCCAGAGCTGCAGAATTGTGCAGTCCTGTAGCGGAAAGCGGCAGCCAAACCATGAAAAACCTTCTGGAAGAGGCTCGGCGTATCGCCCGCCCCGGTAGCGCTTTATTTCTGATTAGTGACTGCCATGATCTGGATGCCCACTGCTCTCAATCCCTATACCTACTATCGCGACATGCGGATTTACAAGTGATTCGGATTACCGATCCACTAGAGCTACATTTACCGACTCAATCACTCACGATATCCGATGGTCGCCAACGCACATTTCTGAATGCAGGCAACAAGCCCCTGCGCGATCATTTCGCAGAAAAGCAGGCGCAAATACGGACCGACGTCGAACAGCTTTGCCGCCGACACCGATTGCCATTGCTGGATTTTGATAACACCAAGCCCCTAGTGCCTGAGTTGATATCATTCTACGGCTCACGCCAACAAAATGGTTGGCATAAGAATAAAAGGCAGTAGCTGTGAAGGATAAGGATGCAAATGTGTTTTTGGTGCTAGAACTCTATTTCGCAGGTGAGATGGCAAAGCCTTCGATGGGGGAAGCATGTTGAGAAAACAGCAACAAATGCAAAGTCCTTCACCGGAAGCCCAGGAGCTATTGGCGCAACTTTACGATATTCAGGAACCGACCCCCATCAGCTGGTGGCCACCGGCTCCCGGTTGGTGGATTCTCGCCGCAATACTCTTGTTAAGCGTTTTGGGAATCACCCTGTTAGTCAGTTACCAACGTAAAAAAGCGGCGCGCAATCGTTACCGTATTGAGGCTATTAAACTGCTGGAAGCTGTAGATAATACTCAGGCAACAGCTACCGCAGAAATTAATGAGATCCTCAAGCGTGTTGCCGTAACTACCTTTGGTAGATCTCATTGTGGAAACCTCACCGGTGATCAATGGCTGAGCTTCCTGGAGAAATCTGCAGCCCATAAGTGCCCTCCAGATGCACGCCAAGCTCTACTGGAGCAACTCTACCGTGGAGTTTCTGACCCTCGAAATAACCAGGCACTACGCGAATATGCAATCACCTGGGTGAAAATACACGGTCTGCAGTCCCACCAGCCCTCTGCATTAGTACACAAGGAGGCTGCCGGTGTTTGAATTCGCTTGGCCGTGGGTTTTCATTCTCATACCTTTGCCATTACTTGCCCGCTGGCTACTCCCCAGAGCCAAGCCTATCAGCAGCGCTTTAAAGGTTCCTTTTTACGCTGACCTATCCCAGCGCAGTGGCGGCGAGCAGCGCAACTACTTCGGCTTACTATTACTCATTGTGATTTGGCTGCTACTAATAAGTGCCGCCGCTCGACCCCGGTGGTACGGCGAGCCAATCACCCAGACCAGTAGCGCCCGTGATCTTTTAGTCGCAGTAGACATCTCCGGCAGCATGGAAACCCCGGATATGATGCTGGGCGGCCGGCCAGCGATGCGCATAAACGCCGTCAAACAGGTAGTTGGAGATTTTGTAGAACGCCGCCAGGGAGACCGGTTGGGACTAGTGTTGTTTGGTACCCGCGCTTACCTCCAGGCACCTCTCACTTACGACCGGGAAACCGTGGGCACATTATTGCGCGAAGCCCAGATTGGTTTTGCAGGCCAGGGCACTGCTATCGGGGATGCAATAGGTTTATCTGTAAAAAGGCTTACACAGCGCCCCGCGGATCAAAGAGTCCTCATACTCCTAACCGATGGTGCCAATACCGCAGGAGAGGTATCGCCACTAAAAGCGGCAGAGCTGGCACAACAGGCCGGGATTACTGTCTATACCATTGGCGTTGGAGCGGAGGAGATGGTGCAGCCCGGGTTGCTCGGCAGTCGTTTTGGCAGTCGCCGTATTAACCCCTCCCGAGACTTGGATAGCAAAACCCTTCAAGCTATTGCAGATGAAACCGGAGGGCGCTATTTCCGAGCGCACAACCCTCAGGAGCTTGCCAAAATCTACGCTGAGCTGGACGAATTGGAGCCAGTTGAACAGGAAGCGGAAAGTTATCGACCGCTAAAATCGCTGTTTATTTGGCCTCTAGGAATAGCTCTACTGCTTGCAGGAACCTGGGCCATCCTCCCTTTAGCAACCAATATGAGAGAGCTGCAAAGCAGCACCAAACAGAGACTTAATACCGGAGGCAAGGCCCTGTGAGTATTCCAGACCTTCTCCAGACCTTTCATTTCCTACGCCCCTACTGGCTGTGGTTACTAATTCCTGCCGCTCTGATTTGTTGGGGATTGGGAAGGACCATTCTCAACAGCGCACAGTTACAAAAGATTATCGATGCCGATTTGCTACCGCATCTCTTAATGCGTGGCGGCACCAGGCGTCCGTGGCTGTTTGCCCTGATATTTGCCATATTGGCGGCAATGATCATCTCCTTGGCCGGGCCAACCTGGCGAAAATTACCAACGCCGGTATACAGCAGTCAGGATGCCCTAGTCATACTCCTGGACCTGTCTCCATCCATGATGGCGACAGATCTCTCCCCTAACCGCCTAACCAGGGCACGCTTGAAAATCCTGGATATCCTACGCGAGCGCCAGGATGGGCTGACAGCCCTGGTCGCCTATGCCGGCGAGGCCCATGTAGTAACACCGCTCACCGAAGATACTGCTACGATTGCCAACCTGGTGCCTGCCCTATCCCCAGCAATCATGCCTGTGCCTGGCAGTAATATAGAAATGGCAGTCACCACAGGCATTCAGTTATTAAAAGATGGCGCTACCGGGCGCGGTCAGCTCCTGGCTGTCACTGACGGCATTGACCCTATCGCAGCGGATGCTGTGGCAAAGTCTCTTTCGGAGGCCAACGTTGAGCTAAATATTCTCGCGGTCGGTAGCGGCGAAGGCAGCCCCATTCCCCGGGGAAATAGCGGCGGCTTTGTCACCGATAGTAAAGGGGCGATCGTCATTTCCAATTTCGACCCCCGTGAACTCCGCCAGCTCGCTCAAGATAGCGGGGGCCGCTATGCAAAAATCACCGTGAACGACTCTGATATCGAGCACCTTCTTCCCCACTCTGAGAGCCCCCAAAAAGCTGAACTGACCGAAAGGGAATTCGACCAGTGGCGGGATGAGGGCCCTCTGCTCATTCTGCTCATACTGCCATTTGCCGCGCTTTTATTTCGTAAGGGGGCCCTAGCCTGTGCTCTACCCTTTGCATTGCTAGTAGGCTTTCCCAGCGACAGCTATGCGCTGGAATGGAAGGATTTGTGGCAGCGGAAGGACCAGCAGGGCCAGAAACTGCTTAATGAGGGGGAGCCCGGCCAAGCGGCAGAAACTTTCCGCAACCCACAATGGCGCGGCGCCGCCAATTACCGGGCCGGAGACTACGCAGCCGCCCAAAAAGACTTCTCCTTAAATAGCGATCCTCAAGCGCTCTACAACCTCGGCAATAGTCTCGTCCAGCAGGGCAATTACCAGCAGGCAATCGAAGCTTACGATAAGGCTCTGGAACAGGCTCCTCAATTTGCCGACGCAGAGCATAATCGGGAGATCGCGAAAAAGCTGCAGGAGCTGCACGAACGCCAGCAACAACAAGCTCAGCAGCAATCCGGGGAACAACAAAAACAGGAACAACAAGAGCAAGAACAACAGTCCGGAAATCAACAACAGCAAAGTCAACAGGACCAGCAGCAGGAAGACCAGCAACAACCGTCAACTAGTGAATCCCAAGCCTCGCAGCAGGAATCCGAGGGACAGGAGCAAGAACAATCGGCACAGCAACAACAGACTGCAAGCGAGCAGCAGGAAAACCAGGAACAGGAACAACAAAAAGCTCAGCAGGATGAAAAGGAACAAGAAGAGGGGCGGGAACAAGAGCAACCCGCTAATGCGAAGGAAAACACCCTGGACCCAGAAACCCAGCAAGCGCTGGATCAGTGGCTGCGGCAAATCCCTGACGATCCCGCTGGTTTGATGCGTGAGAAATTCAAGTATGAAAGCCTGCAAAGACGCCGGGCCTATCGCAGTGGGGAGTGGGAGCCCCCAGAAAATGGCGCTACGCAGAGGTGGTAAAAGTTCACCACTTATGGATTTCTGAGTGCCCTAATTTCGGAAAAGTTAATGGTACACGTAAACGAAAAGCAAATGATAAACAGCGTATTCAGCCAACTTGGCCTCTATCACTTGTTCTTTTTTTTGCTGTTACTTGGTAGCAGCAACCTTAGTTTCGCCAGTGACCTAACAGCCACTGTCGACAGGAATAAAATAGGCATCGATGAAACTGTCAACTTACGTGTGCGCTACTCCGGCGATGAAAACGGCGGGCAGCCTGACCTTGAGCAACTTGAGCAGGATTTCGATATCCTCTCCAGACAGCAATCCAATCAATACCGGGTAATAAATGGCCGCGCAGAAAGCTTTGTAGAGTGGACGCTTACACTCGCGCCCAAGCGTGAAGGAAAACTGTTCGTACCATCTTTCCACTACAAAGGCCAAGTATCAGATGCGATTCCAGTCACGGTTAGTGAAGCAGGCAATACTCCTGATGGCACCAACCGCAAGGCATTTTTGGAAATTGAGCTGGATAAAGATAAAGCCTATGTACAAGAACAGATACTGGTCAAAGTACGCCTGTACACCACTATTGGCTTACACGATATAGCCACAGAGCCTCTCCAGGTTGCCGGTGCTCACGTAGAAAAAGTTGATGAACAGCGCTATGAGCGCAAGCTGGATGGTATTAGCCATGCGGTATACGAGCTTACTTATGCGGTCTTTCCAGATAGCTCCGGTCAACTCTCCATCCCTGCCCTGACTTATGTAGCCATTGCTGGGCGCAGAGATCCCTTCTCTCTGTTTAATCGAAATAGCCAACGCCTACGCCTGCGCTCACAAGCGAAAACAATAGAAGTGCTTCCGAAGCCGGATAGTTATAGTGGAATTGACTGGCTACCAGCTGCGAGCCTGGGGATCGTGCAGAGTTGGAGTCAGGACCCAGATACATTTACTGTCGGCGAGCCTATCACTCGCATCCTCACTATTCGCGCTGAAGGTCTGAGAGCCGCCCAACTCCCACCATTGCCCAAGCTTGACGTAGAAGGGCTTAAGACTTATCCAGACCAACCCCAACAAGAGGACCAGATTGGCCCAAATGGAGTAACCGGCAGCCGTATAGAAACCACTGCAATCGTTGCCACCCAGCCTGGTGACTACCAACTCCCCGCTATTACTGTTACCTGGTGGGACACCAAGAGTAAAAAACAGCGGGCCACTCAGTTACCAGCTTTTCGTTTTAATGTCAGTGGTACAGCAGCAACCTCACCGCAAAATCAAGAACCTGGTCAATTACTCTCCCCGGCCTCCAGCACTACAAGCCTAGAAATCCAGGACTACTTTTGGCGCAACTTGGCTATAGCGGCAATCGCATCACACTTACTGTGGGTTATCTATTTTTACCGAACTCGCTGGAACAGCCACAGGCCAAACAGCCACCAAACTCCGAGGAATACGACGGCACAGCGAGAATCAGCTCTAAGGAGGGCTGTGGATAGTGGAACACCGTCATACATCCAAAAAGCTCTTTTAGATTGGATTCATGTACGCTGGCCCCAGCTAAGAGGCAGCAACCTCACAGAAAGTACCCAACAATTAGCTTTTGAAGAGCTTGAAGAGCTTCATGGACTCTTAAGCGCAGCTATATATCAAGAACAGCCACGGCCGTTGAATCAACAGAAAGTCAAAGTTTTGGTGGAACGGTTGCTGGAAAAGCAATTGCCTTTTTCGGAAAGCACAGAAGAAGAATCTTTACCGAAATTATTTACCTAAGTAATACCTGCGCCCACAAAAAAGACTGCAAACATACACCCCTCCAAAAAGAGGGGTGAGCTCTACTATTATCACTTAATATTTTTTTGATAAAGGAAGTTTATCTACTCATAACATCAAGCAACAAGGAATCAAACCACTATAAAATCTCACCACTGGTGCGGACGCCCCCTAAACACACTCTTGACCTTAACGTTTAGAGTGACCTATCTAAGCACCAACAAAAAGAACTTATGTTAAAAGTGCACCTCTTTTCCTGTGGCATTTTCAATAATTTTTTGGAGTACAGAGATAAATCCCAATCAGGGAAATCTAATTAACTGAAAAAATACAGGACAGACCATACGAATCATAGCATCCATATTAAAAAGCTTACCACTGAGAAGTTGCTCAGGCCGCAACAAACAGAACCTCGGGATAACTTTCCATTGGTGCAAATCTTAAAAATCTATAGCCCATCACCCTACCTAGCTGAAAACCTTCTAACTCTATAACTATAAATAAATTAGAGTTCTAGACCCGCAGCTTAAATACACACTAACTAGTTTTTTGCCAATTTAATTTAGAGCGACAAATCTCATAAAAATTATGATCTAAAGGATGAATCAATGTTAATCGATGTGGCTTTTTATGAATTCTAATTACATCTCCAGGCCGCGTAATAACCTGATCATGTCCATCACAAGTGACATATGGCTTAGCAATATTATGTTCACCAATTATGAGTTTAAACTCACTGCTACCTTCCACAACTATAGGACGACTGCTTAGGGTATGAGGATTAAGAGGCACCAGGACAATTGCATCTAGCTTAGGGTGCATAATAGGCCCCCCACCAGAAAGCGCATAGGCTGTTGAGCCTGTTGGAGTGGAAACGATTAAACCATCCGATCTCTGTGTATATACGAACTGACCATCAATATACAAATCAAATTCAATCATCCGAATAAACTCACCCGGATGGAGCACCACATCATTGAGAGCAGCCCCCTTGCCAACTTGCTTTCCGGCTCTCGTGACAGACATATCTAATAAAAATCGACTCTCAGCCATATACTTCCCAGACAACACCTCCCCAACCTTTTCTTCGACCTGGCCTGGCATAATATCTGTTAAGAAACCTAAACGTCCCCGATTAACCCCCAATAGCGGAACACTATACTTAGCAAGCGCCCTCGCTGCCCCAAGAAGACTTCCGTCACCACCAACAACAATAACTAAATCACACAATTCGCCAAGCCGCTCCTTGGAAGACACTCTAACATTGTGCCCTGATAGCGCCTCTGCCGTATTAGTTTCCAGAACTATTGAATAACCTTCTTTTTGAAGGAATGACATTAAACGCTCGAGTGATATAACTGCACTCTCACTTTCTGTACGACCAATTAGACCTATATTTTGAAACTCAGTCACCATTCCCCCTATACATATTTAGTACCCCTCAACAGCCAGCTGAATACCCGCTCAGTCGATACTAACTGGCTAGGTGAAACCCCGAGAGCCCAAACCCCCATTATGCCGGAGACTAACTTTTCAGTCGAACTTGCAGAAGTCAGGAGAAAGCACAAAGTCATCATAGACTACGACGCACACTTTCCCGACAAACTTGTAGATTTATGAGGTTCACTACGTCACCTCACCTAATATTTGAGCAACTCCTATTCATAACCGCGCCTTCCCTGAAGGCCCCCGGAATGAACTATAAGAACACGCTCCCCATGAGAGATATTTCCACTATTATTAATCTTTTGAAGGGCATTAAATAACTTCACAATATAAACAGACTCAATCGGGATCCCAGAGTGATCTTCGAGTATACGCTGTAACTCTCTTAATTCCGCTGAGAGCTTCCCATAGCCTCCTCCATGATATCCCCCTAACAAACACCCCATTCTTTCATTAGACAAGAGGTGAGGCACTTGCACTCCGGCCTGGATACTCTTGTTAATCTCTGAAGATTGGCCAAGCACAGTAAGCCAATGTTGCGCGCTTTTCCGAACACTCTCCCCTGCTTTTAAAACCTCAACCCCAACAACAGACGATCTCTGAATACTTGAACTAAGCCCAGCAAAGGTAGCTCCAGTCCCACAGGCTACCCAAACTTGATCAAAATCTACTGGCGCCGTGCGCTCTATTACACGTCCCAATAATTGAGTACCTCGCACGCCAGCCAGATTAGCCCCCCCCTCAGGTACAAAGTAGACGCCTTGATTTTCAAGCCCCAACTCCTCTATAAAGCCCGATTCATAGCGTCGTCGATACTGCGCTCTTGTTACAAAAATTAATTTCATTCCAAGGCGTTCAGCATCCCGTAAAGTAGCACTAAGCACCGGCGGCCTTTCACCGCGAATAATACCTATAGTATTAAAGCCAAAGCGAGTTCCAGAGGCTGCAACTGAGTGTATATGGTTTGACCAAGCCCCGCCGCATGTAACAATTGTCTCAGCCCTTTGATTTCTGGCCTCAATCAAATTATGGATAAGTTTGTAAGCCTTATTTCCTGATATTAGTGGATCGATCAAATCGTCACGCCTGACCCAAACATCCAAACCAGGAAACAAGCCGCCTCTAACCTGCTGGTATGGAATTCGAAAAGCCGCATCAGTAAATACCTGAAGATCTAGTCGGTCTAAAAAATGGGGCATCATGGACAAACCTTATAAAAAACTATTATGCCTATTTGGGGGGCACCTATCAGATACATTAAACTTATTATCCGCTCTGCCAAGAGCATTTCCCCTTTACCAATTTAAACCAAAACATCAATATTCTAATTAGGCACACATCAATGTTTTTAAAACCATGAGGCGACAATTAATCCAAAAGAAATTGAGGTGTACTAAAGGACAAGCCTCTACATCATAACCAAGTCAGCCTATAGCCTGCATTTCAACTGAAAAAGGCTTCGGTACGAGTGGGCCAATATCACCATATCCAAAAAGCGGCTTCAATTTAAATGCAGTAGTTCATACAATAATTTTTCGAGCAGATGCCGTGCCTAACAATTGTCGGAATACATAAAAATAACTACAAAATGCAAAAGCTTCAGCCAGGTTCATGTGGTGCAGTAACGACAGCTAGCCTCGCAATGCGACTTCCGCATAAACCTACTTCCGGGGGAGACTGACCTGCAGCCCCTATCTTGCACCAGGTCCAATTCTGTAGTCACCTCAAATCAACAAGGAATATGAACCCACCTTAAGCCAGTAAAATGACTATATATCCATAACCATACACCTCAAAGCCCCCTGAAGGAACAATCTACCTAATAGGGGATGGGGGTGAAGATTGTCGGCAGGTATGATACTTCCGGCTAGCAGGCGGTATTTAACTAGAACTCAGGCCTTTATAGGCAGAGCAAGAAACTCAGAAGCTTGCCACATAACCGATATGACTTGTGAGTATATGAACAGCTGAAGGTCGAAAATTATTCAATATCGGCGACCACAGAAATGTTTCCCCAGCCTAAACAGCCACAAAAAAGGCCCGCACTTTCGTGCGGGCCTTTTTTTAATCTGGCGGACCGGACGGGACTCGAACCCGCGACCTCCGGCGTGACAGGCCGGCATTCTAACCAACTGAACTACCGGTCCTCGGTAGTAAACTTCTTAGAAAGAAGTTGGTGGGTGGTACAGGGGTCGAACCTGTGACCTACGGCTTGTAAGGCCGTCGCTCTCCCAACTGAGCTAACCACCCGATGCTCTTTTCTTTAAGGGCCTTGCCCCCTTGAGCGAGGCGCATATTACCGGATTGGAATTTATTGTCAACAATTTTCGCGCCAAAAGTAAGAGTTACTAATCTTGGGCCTCTTCAGAGGGAGCAGAAACCGGTGCAGCCATCACATCCACCTCATCCACACTCACCTCCTGCATAATTTTGCCCTGCCGATAGTCGGGATCAATCAAGTGACCAGCTATCTTCACAGGGATTTCCATTGGAATTAACTGCTCCTTAGGGCGCGCCAAATCCTGCTCATTGAAGTTACACACCCCAGTAGGAAAAATGCGCAGCAAATCATCAATTCGTCCAGTAATTTCTTCCGTGTGAGGACCATATACGCCTTTTGCCAAGGCTCTCTCTACAGGCTGTAATGCACACTTGAAAATATCATCAGTAATCGGTGCACCGGCCACCTGCCTGGAAGTGCTATGAATCGGGTACTCGCGCATACATTTCCCGGAAGCCAAGCCGTTCCATTCACCATTCCAAACTTCAGGACCAGCCGCTAGTACATTGCCCTCCCGGTCAAAGCAGCGGTCGTTGGCGCCTTCAGGCCGATTGCCTACCACACCCTTCGAAGGATTATTAATAATGTTCTGCATCCAGCGATCAACTATATCGAGCGCTTCATCCACTGGGTTGTGGTCCTTGTGACTCACCCAGATCAAGTGGTTGTCTGCATGACCCCGAGCACGGCGAATACGCTCACGTGCAGAAAAAGAAGCTGAGCTATGGTGCATATCGGGCTCTTTATCCAGATAGTGGCGCATATCCACTATCGGAATCTCAACATCTCCTAGAAAAACATGGCCCGACCGGTAGATCCCATTAATCGCCTCCATACTTGCGCGGCTCCGTTTTGCCGGCTTTGCAATTGTACCCAAGTTTAAATTTTGCTCGCTCCAAACAGATAGCTTCACTGGCAATAAGCCTCCGTTTAGAAACCACAACTTTTCATCACTCTGGTTTTCCTGTGCCTTCCACCCTCCAATAGATGCATTCACCTTTAAAAAGGTATCGATGCTTATATCCCCATTTACCAGTGCCTTTAAACCATACTGAACACCTTCATTATCCCAAGTACTATTGGCATAACCATTCTCTCCAGCGCCATAGAATTGACGCAGGTTCTCCCAATGAGTCCAGTGGACATTATCTACAACAGAGGTAGAAAAACTCTTAAAAAAATGTACAAAGTTAGGGTTATTAACCAAGGGCACTAGCCCTCGCCACCCTTCCACACACTCCGTTGCCCCTCGAGCTCGGTTCCTATAGCGGCTATCAAATAAAGAAGCTGCAACGTTGATCATGTGGAAGCGACTATTCACTTCAGGGTTAGCAGCGAGCCCCTGAAGAATTGAACGCTCCTCTACACTCTTCCAGCGAGGATTATCGGCATCCTGCACATCAAAGAAGTATTCCAGCGGCTCACAATCGAATGCGTAGATAGTCTGAGTGACCATATCCGGATACGAGTAGAGAGGGATTGCAGCATCCAATAAACCAGGGGCATTTTGGGCAAACAAGTACTGCTGGATAGCCCCCCCCGATCCACCTATACCCACTGTATACATTGGCTCGCCATAAAGGGCTTCGAACTGCTTCTTTAATCGACGCGCTGTATCCTCCGCCAGCCACATATTGTAGTGGTTGCGGGTTTGGTTTGCTGTCGAATAAACAATTGCATATCCACGCGCCAACTGATCCACTCGCCGCCTGGTTACATCGCCTTTATTGAGGTTACCTTGGCGCCCCCCAATACCGACACCTCCCCTAAATTGATAAATTAACCGCCGGTTCCAATTGCTGCCATTAGGTGCCTCTGCAGTTTCCCCATCCCCCCGCAAAGCAGCAATCGCATAGAAATGCCGATTAATAGTGCCTGTCTCTACGCGTATAATGAAATCCACTTGGCGCCCATTTACAGTCACTTTATCAATATCATTTCGCGCCTCAAACAGATAGCGAAACTTTCCATCAGTTGTACTGCGATAGAAATAGGTAACCTCAGTTGCATGACTACAGTCGCGACTATACCCAATAACTTCCTTTGTTTTTTCGCCTGCCTCATTCAGCGCAAAAACAGGTACCCCCTCTTTGACCTGGTTATCGACCAACGGCTGTTTATTCGTAATGGCATTTCTTCCGCAAAAGAATGGATACTTGGATGGACCGGTAAACAGGGTCTCCACAGGGCCAACTTCACCTATCGAGATCGGAAATGGAAAGTATTCTGGCGGGCGAGACATCATCCTCGGATGAGGGCCAGTATATGCAGGTGTAGGGTCATAATTTAGTGCGCCACTAGGCACCCCCAGTACAGGAGCATCTACTTTTCCATGTACTTTTGGCAGCTTCTCATACGCAACCCACGCAACTGCTCCCAACACAGCCAGCAAGAACAAGAAAAAAACTGAGAGAAACCATGCTCCCCTTGTCGACATAAACGCCTCCACAGCCGTCAACTTCTGTATCTGGTACAGGTTGATTATATGAAGGGATAAGCAAGGCAGCCGCTAGTTGGCGCCGGTGAGGACATCTAGGGCCAAAGTATCAGTAGCCGGAAGCAGATATCTTATCTATGGAAAGTCAAATCAAGTACTTATTGAAAGTTAAAAAGGAGGCGCTATGGCCCCCTCTCAAGACGAACTTAAGGAAATAAATTAGCCTTTAGTGATGACGCCTTTCTCCTGCAATGTAGAGATAATTATCTCCACTTCTTGTTCAAGAGTCATTTCAGCAGTGTTTAGGTGTAATTCAGGGGAGAGCGGGGCCTCATAGGGATCATCAATGCCTGTGAAACCTTTGATCTCTCCGGCTCTAGCCTTTTTGTATAACCCTTTCGGGTCCCGCGACTCAGCCTCTTCAAGAGGGCAATCCACAAAAACTTCTAGGTAAGGAAGATCGCCAGATTCGTGTATTTTTCTGACCATGTCACGATCATCACGGTATGGACTAATAAAGCTACTCAATACCACAACCCCGGTATCTGCAAAAAGCTTGGAGATCTCACCTACCCGACGGATGTTCTCCTGTCGATCTTCAGCAGAGAAGCCAAGGTTGGAGTTGATACCCAGGCGAATATTGTCCCCATCCAAGCGATAACTTAGCACGCCCCTAGCGGCCAGAGCCCTTTCTACAGCAACTGCCACAGTGCTCTTGCCAGAACCAGACAAACCAGTGAACCAAAGGGTCGCGCCTTTATGACCAAGGATTTTCGCCCTTTTCTCCCTAGTCACTTCACCCTCATGCCAATGAACATTGGTCGCTTTGCGTTCAACTGTAGTAGTCACCGATCACTCCAAGATTTCACATACCATTCCTATGCACCCCACCATTAGCACCAAGTACCAACTAGCGGGGAAGTTTGGGCGCCAATTATCAAGGATTCAAGGGGATGACGTAAAGGGATTGCTTATAGCTATTTTGGGGGCGGAGGTTCATCCAGTGAATAATAAATGACGAACTAAATTGCCCTAAAAGCCAAAAAAAAGGAAAAAACGACTACTTAGAAAGGGAGAAATTCCCCAACTCCATTGGATAGCCCCAAAATTACTCTCCCAGGCTCAGCCACCAACTCAGCTAGACTTCACCCACCTAATATAAGGTCGCAGTATCCATAAGCTATGGGGAGAGGTCCAAGATGGGGCGAATCATCATATTATGCGGTGATTTTACTGAAGATTATGAACTGGCAGTTCCATTCCATTGCCTGAAGATGCTTGGACATGAAGTGAAAACCACTAGCCCTGGCAAAGTTGACGGCCAATACATCACTACATGCATCCACGACTTCAACGATCGCTATCAAGCGGTTACAGAGTGGGAGGGGCACCGATTTATGGTTGATAGAGCATTAAATGGGGTAGATGCGAATGACTACGATGCTATCATACTTCCCGGAGGTCGCGCCTGCGAAACCTTGAGAAACGATCCACTCGTCAAATCACTAGTAATAGCTTTTGCAGAATCCCAGAAAGTCGTAGCGACAATCTGTCGCGGACTCCAGATTCTACTCGCCACGGGCCTAATGAAAGACCTATCAGTAACTGGTCACCCTGTATGCCAGGCTGAGGCAAGCTTAGCAGGGGCACACTGGAAAAAGTTGAGTTTTGATGAGACGCTTGTTAACAAGAATTTCGTGATGGGCACAGAATGGCCAGGGTTATACGCATGGCTTCGTGATATTCGGACAGCTCTAAAGAGTGAGTCTCCCAGCTAACAACTAGGTAAACCCATTTTAAGTATCTTTGTGAGTGCTAGAGAAAGCCTCTTATCTTATCTCTTGCTGACTGGCCATCGCTGCCCGATGAAAAGATCGAGCTACTCTCGAGCTTTTATAGAAATCAACTTATCCAACACGGACCCTGTAACAGCGTGTGTGGCTCGACCCATTGATTCTATCTGAAATATAATTACTATTGCGCGTCTGATCGAAGGTACTCTAAGCCATAACATGTTGAGCCAGCCCTCAGCTGGGCACCTCAAATAAGGTAGCTTCCAATTAGGAACTCGTAGCTTTATGTGGACAAATTTCGGCTACAGGTGAGGAAAAGAATTGCCTTTTGAGTCACCCAAAAAATTAAATAATCTATTATCAACGAAGGAATAAAATGAAGTACTTCCTAGATGCGCTTAGTAAATATGCAGACTTCTCTGGACGTGCCCGTCGCACTGAATTTTGGATGTTTACCCTGATTTATTTTGTACTTTCCATCGGTATAAGCATACTAGATGTTGTGCTTGGTATCGGGTTCCTTGCAATCTTATTTGCCCTTGCAATGCTAGTCCCAACTATCAGCATCACTGCACGCCGCCTACATGACACTGGTAGAAGTGGTTGGTGGCAGCTTTTGAGTCTGATACCACTTATTGGCGGAATAGTTCTAATTATTTTTCTAGTACTTGATAGTACAGAGGAGAATAAATGGGGTATCAGCCCAAAATTTGCATAATTGACATGTAGGCAAGTTAAATTATTGATGTGGCCTAGACTCAAATCGGCCACATCATTCCTCTCACTCTAGGCCTAGCCTTTACAAAAACTATTAAATTTCTTAAAAGTTATAGAATTTTGCATATCCTCGATATAGCTATGCAGACTCGAATCCCTCTTGAGCATCTTGCAATGCCTTGAACTAATAAAATAACCTGTGAGGTATGGTGGACTATAAACCAAAAGCGGCCCCTTCTAACATTCATCTATTTTCCAACCCCACCCCTGCCGCCTCCCACTGGATATTTAATTGGAATCCAAACCATCCGTAATCAATTAACCACTTATCACAAGGACAACACCGCCAAACCGGAGTTAATACAGCTCTAATCTCTTAAGCCCTGCATTATGTATGGGCTCTTTAAGGCTCCCATAGAGAAACTCGTAATCAGCCTTAAGCCGCCTATCCACGTCGTTGGAAATTAGAGCAATCATGCAATATGTCTTTCAAGCAAACAAGTGCAATAAAGCCCCGTTAATCTGGTTAAAGATATCGGGGTCGTGCTAACCTCTGACTCCTATAGGTAATTGAAAAACCCTACAATTCATGGGGTTTGGCTTTGAGAAAGGGGGTATTAGCCAATGGCAAAGAGCGTTTTGGATAGGTTCAAGATTCGCAAGGGAAAGGTTTTTGAGGCACCGCTGGAAGAAGCATTTGGCCGCTTGGTTACTCCATTTGAAGAGTTCATCCATCGCCAAAGCAGTAGTGGGATTTTGCTAATGCTATCAGCACTGGCAGCGCTTATTATCGCTAACTCCCCTCTTCAAGATACCTATAAACACCTACTACATATGCCTATCAGCTTAGGTACAGGTGATTGGGAGCTTTCTCTGTCTTTACACCACTGGATCAATGACGGCCTGATGGCCATCTTCTTTTTTCTAGTAGGGCTGGAGCTTAAACGTGAATTTCTTGTAGGAGAGCTCTCCGACCTGCGTCAAGCTGTATTGCCTGTAATGGCGGCTATCGGCGGCATGCTAGTACCTGCTTTAGTTTATACCTCTTTTAATATTGGCGGAGAGGCAGGGCGTGGATGGGGTATCCCCATGGCTACTGATATTGCTTTCGCAGTAGGATGCATTGCGTTACTAGGGAACAGAGTTCCCCGTGCAGTGGTCACTTTCCTGGTTGCCCTAGCTATTGTTGATGACCTCGGCGCAATCCTCGTGATCGCCATCTGGTATACCGAGCAGGTGAACGTTATAGCTCTAATCGCATCTGGAAGCCTAATTGTAATAATGGGGCTTCTTAACGCTGCCGGCGTACGTCGATCATCAGCCTACGTATTCCTTGGGATACTATTGTGGTATGGACTTTACTTAGCAGGCGTTCATGCCACGCTTGCAGGCGTCATTACCGCTATGGCATTACCTGCCAAGCCAAAATATGATCCTGTTGCTTTTAGCACATTTGTAAAGGATATTATCCGCAGCTTTGACCGCTGCTTCCGCCCAGGTGACAAGATTATTGCCAACGATGCACTACGCGCGCGTGTTATGGCCCTGGGTAATGGCGTGAGCCTCGCCCAATCCCCCCTGCAGCGTATGGAAACCCGTTTACATATCCCTGTTGGCTTTCTTGTAATCCCAATATTCGCCCTCGCTAATGCTGGCATCCCATTCGATAGCTTTAGTAGCTCAGCGGCAGTTTTTAACCCAGTGACTCTTGGAGCTATAGGAGGCTTGGTCTTTGGTAAGCTCGTGGGTATTGTGGGCGCAACCTGGATTGGCTGGAAGTTAGGATGGGGGAGATTACCCAAGGCAGCTAATTTTCAACATATAATCGGTGTGGCATTGCTCGCAGGTATCGGCTTTACCATGTCAATCTTTATCGCCGAGCTTGCGTTTAGCTCCCAGTATGAGCTACTAATTCAGGCCAAAGCTGGCATTCTACTAGCCTCTGTAATAGCTGGAACCGCGGGCTTTCTAGTATTACGCAATGCTCCTGCGACCACTACCACTGATGATGAAGAGGCTCAAGGCGACGACTTCGATTATCCAACTCAATCTTTATCCCAGTAAACATTAGCTTTAGCGCAACCTAGAAAAACTGAATCAAGCACTCCTTTGGCCGAGTAAATCCTTGTTACTCGGCCTTTCAATTCTACGTTCTGTAATAATTAACCATGATAACAAGCGCACGCTGAAGTTAATGATCGAGATCACCACTTAGCAAGGTTTAACCATAAAACCAGCATCGCTGCTTCCATAGTAGCATTCAGATTTTCCAAACCTGCCCAAAACCTTTCTACGTAAGGCCAAGCTAAACCAATAGATTAAACCCCGACAAAGCTATACGCACAGTATTTCTCTAGCTCCAGGAAGTTAAATTCTGACTAAAGTTACATCACAATGCGCATGATTCACTATACCATTTGCCGTAGATCCAATAATAGAACTCAACCCTTTCTTGGAATGAGTACCCAGCACGATTAAATCTACCTTCCTCTTCACAGATTCCTTACATATGATTTCGTAAGGTTTTCCTACCTTAAGAGCCCTGTTCTTTTTGGAAATACCAAAATCGGATACGATATCTTCAAATTTCGGCAGAGCACTCTCCTTTAACTCCTTCTGATAATCCCTCGGCAAGAAGCCATAAGGCAACACATTTAGAACAAACAATTTACTTTCAAATTTCTTCGAAAGCTCTACCGCTTTTGAAAGAACAAGCCTGCCTTCATGTGATGCCTCTATAGCACATAGAATGCTCTTATACATCTTTTAATCTCCTATGGTATATTAATGCTCTTCATGGAAAAAACACCTAAACAAAACCACAAAATCAAAATTACCAGTACATTAACCAGTCAAAATTTGACCGCCCCTCCCTCTATAACCCCCTTGGAAATCATGTAGAATTTATCATCATTAGATCAAAATCACGAGTTAATTAGCCAAAAACAATAAAACGACTTCAGCAATAAAATCATCGCTGCTTGGACATTCACCTCGAAACTAAAACCCCTATGAAACTTTTACTATCCTGAACCAAGAATATCATGTAGGCTTAAAACAGTATAAGCTTGTTAAAATTAGAGCAATAACAAAAAGTTACTCCCTGCTAAAAAACTGAGTTTTTAGCAATATAGAGAAGGGTAAGTTGGATGAGGCAATTATGATTAGAGCTTACAGCATTACTATTGAACGCAAAAGCCAAGCAGAGAAGTATTTATCGTCAAGAAAACTTATGCCTAGCCTAGGAGTTTTCCACTCTTAACTAGACTCTCTATTCACAAATATGAAATCAGATAAGCCGAGAGCGCTGACTTCATAAAGCCTGATATAGATAAGACCCGATTAAGATGCCGTACATCATCAAGGTTATATCGAGAGGCATAGTATATAGACTTGCGACCTTAAAGAAAGTAAATTTAAACCTAAAGGCAGCTTATAGCTTTAGGCATCTCGGCGTAATTAATGAGCCGCAAACCGCGAGAAAATATACCTCCTAGACCGGGAGCCAACAGCACCAAAATACCAATAAAACCACCTACCACTGCGTATCTATATTGCAAAGTGTACTCTCACCCATACAGACTTCTATGAAGATGGCCCGCTGATTTTACAACAACCATTGGCAATCAGGCTTCATGGATCAAAAGTTAAAGCTGCCAGTGATGTTAGAGATAGACCTCAGAAGGGAAGTGGCATAAAACCCATATCTATACAAAGAAATACAATCAACAGCTGATATGTTTATCATGCCTAAATCGAAAATATCCAGGGAAAGTAAATATTTTAGATTAACCTTCGCTCTTCCTGCCTTCCGGTTTCGAAAACATCGAAACACTCACTTCTATAAAATTCAAGCTTTTTGCCACCACCTGCTCTCACCTAAATCAAAACACTAAGATTTGTGAGCAATTTTTAACCAAGATCCCTCACAGCTTTTATCCCCTCACCTGCCATCTCAGTATCAACCCCAAACCCAAACATCTCGACAGGCTCTCTGTGCCGTCAATCTAACAGTCGTTCGCTAAATTCAGATCAAACTAATTGACATTTTAAACACTCTTAATTTCGTTTTACCATTAAAAATTAAACGTTACACCATCTTTCTGTAAGCATGATTCGCTCACCCCAAAATAGTGCAGACTTCCTAAATTTTGGAAAAAACTCAGGATCCCACCCCCGATATCATCAATTATCCAAGCCAGATGAATAATGTAAAAATATGTTTAGATAGCTTCCACAAGAGCAAGCTTGGCCAGTTAGCATGTCAATTTGGAAGATAGACTTAGAAATATCCAAAAAATCAGATTAAGTGCATACCGCCATAGATGGCTCAAGATCAAAAAAGGAACCACCCAATTCACCTTATTGATCAATTATCTTGGCTTAAGATGAATATAGTAAAGTCGAAGTAAAATCTACTTTTGATTACAGCTATGTGCAGTTGTTCAATCCCCTACATATCTGTTTCTCATATAATTGCCTGATTATTTGCACCTATTCACAACTCTGCATCGGAGTCTCAGGTAACCAAGCCAGAATCTAGCAGACCGGCACAGGCTTTTAATTAATGGAAATATTTCGAACTAACAACTACTTCCACTTGTCCAAATCACAAATAGCTTTTAAGTTTACATATAAATCTCAACCATAAAGATTGAAAGTTGGTAGAAAGTATGCTATCCATTTGTTAGCAGCTATAAAATTTTATCAATAGGAAGTATCATTCGATGAAAAATAGTAATATATTTTTACTGATTATAATCACTGCGATGGTTTCTAATTTTGCTACTGCTAATAAGCCCTCCCCATCGGAGGCTTTGGCTGCTCGGCCTCTACATTCAAACAACCTCTATAACAGTAAGCTGCCTAACAATGCCCTACCACTATCCTCTATAATTACCATTTTAGAGCAGCATGATTATACACCAATAGACATAGAGTTTATGGATGACCACTGGGCCATTAAAGCCTATAAAAACTACCAAAGATTTGAGCTGAAGGTAAACCTTTTTTCTGGAGCTATTCTCTACGAAAGAATTAGCAGCCATTAGGTTGCACTAAAAAAGGTGGGAGGTTATAAATATTCACCATTTTAAGTAAATTCAGGGTACGCCTCTTCAAAAAGCCTATATTTAGCTTATGATTACTGCGAGGTTTCAGCTAATTTTTAAGCACTTTTTTGCCCAAAATGCTATATTATCAAAGTGTTTCACTCTGCACTTGGTGAGAGTTCTATTTTTTAGCACACAAACAAACTGTATATATAAGCACCACTTAACTCAAAATTTAATCATCCATACCCCATCTTCCAATAACTGAAAGTTTAAGGTTGATTAATAAGATACTCTTAGGACCTCCCGGCATAGACAAACAACCCTGTATATTTATTAACCCAAAATACAGTGACGTACATATAGGGCTGATTGATACCTTAAGCAACCCCCACCCTTAATCAGCTGTCTGCATATTAAGTCATACAGATTACTATGGCGAAGCCGGTAAGGGTCTCCCACTAACCATGGATATTACTTCTTTAAAATCAAAAGAAACCTACTTAAAACCCCTTTCGCTAGATAGCCTTCACGAGCTTATTCACGTTATACTTCTGCCGTCCATATTCAGGGGTTTATGTGTGTCTAATTATAAATCGAGGGTAAATAGAGGTATGATGAAACTAGTTGGTAGCTCAATCGGAGCTTTGTCTTTTCTATTAGGCTCAAGCAATATACTAGCGTATGGAGATGGCGACGACCCTCTCTGCAAATATGGCTGCCTTATGTCGACTAGTGCAGAAGTTACTGAAATACGAACATACACTCACCAGGCTGAACTAGTCGTCGCCGTTGACACGGGGTTTGAAGAGTGTCCAGAAGGTGGGTTCGTTGCTAAAGACTCCATTAACCGTATGGAATTAACATCGCTACTTTTGAGTGCCTTTCATTCTAAAACTCCAGTAAAGCTTCAGGTCTATAAAAGCAATGAATGGTATGCTTCGGAAGGAAAGACACATTGTATGATTAGAGCTGTTAGGCTGTACCAGAAATAGTATTAGATGGCAGCTGTAGCTGCCCGCGATCCCAGGGGCGCTATATTTACAAATAGATATATCTATCTTTCAGTTATCTATGCCAGCATAAAAAATCATCATCGAGAGCTAATTTAAAGTATTTATAAAGTTTAAAAAGAAATTTTTTATTATTTCAATAATGACAACCCTTTCAGCTCTCTTTACACAATCATATGCATATTTAGAATGTGGCTACATCGATGTAAAAGGTATCACAGTGCAAGCAACTCGCGATAATGGTAGTGCTTTTGTAAATACATTACGTACACACGTAAATTATCAGGGAGATTGTAGCGGGGTTATGTATACCTACCTTAAAAATTCAAAAGCTTCTTACCCAAGGGTTTTATCTACAATATTATCTGCACAAGCTTCAGGAAAAAAGTAAGTGTAAATGTTAAAGAATCAAGCGATATATCTTCAAATGCACATGAAATTGAATGGATTAACAATTGGGAATGATGAAATTACCATTGGGTTAATTGGTATCATAAGCTGCGCATAGCAGACAGTTAAAATCAAGCAGCCCCAGATTAGGTCAGTGCTACTTTTCTGCTTAACAGCGCGGCACACGTGTAATCTCAAATTGTATACATTTAGGAATCTGAACATGTTAAAAAAATTAGTTTTTAGTTTTATGATTAGCGGGATATCTATGAGTTCTTTATCAGCTTCTCAGGATATTGAAATAACAGGTATAGGCATAAGTGAATCTACGAAAACTGTCTATATAGGCGTTTATCCAAGCATTTCTGATACCCCATGCAGTGGAAGCTCACAAGTAAGAATTTCTCTTGCCAGCAGCTTCACTGCTAAAGAAGTGTATTCAGCTGCATTAACTGCTTTTGCTAGCTCAAAAACAGTCAATATAGGATACGATGATTCAAGCTCAGCAGAGTGCCTGTTAAACAACCCAATAATACAGACGCTCTACATTAAAAAATAGCCCCGGAAATATTTGAAAATACGTTATCAAAACTAACAAATGGAGAAACACTGATGAGAAAGATTATTTTATTTAGCCTTTTCCTATCAATGGAAACCTTAGCAAATGGCTGGAGCGGAATTCGGGATATTGAAATGATACAGCAAAGGGAGTGCTCATCGGAGAATAAAGGCTTCGAGATTACGTTCAAAACTGATCACAAAAACCCTGACAGCTGCTCCAACCCTCGAATTGTTAATTTATCTTGCACACAGCCAGGTTATGAAACAATGGTTTCCATGGCGTTAACAGCATTGGCCACAGGAAAAGGAATTGATACCTGGGTTGCCGGTTGCGACTCAGAGGGACATGCAAGAGTAGCATCAATGACATTACGGCCATAGATTAACTAGGACAACTTTTGGTTATTGACTTCATTAGCTACCTCTCACGGTCAACCAAAATAAATAGGAGAAAATATGAAAATATCTATAATATTACCTTCAATTATTATAATGTTCACATCAGCACTGGCACATTCAGGGGCTTCGACAGAAGGGGGAATTGAACGCCTCTATTCCCAAGAAGAAGGTAATGTTGTATTCTGTTTAGAAGAAGGGTTTAACGATGCCGCGAAAAGTAAGCGCCTTACTTACAATGGTTTTACAGGTACATCCACTTCCGCTGACCCCATCTTAAAACCTACTTTACTGTCAGCTAGTATAGCAAAGAGAAAAGTAAAGTTACTTTTAGAAGGCTGCCAAGGCTCCTGGATAAAAAATTAAAGCCACCTACATAACCGAATAGCAAAACAAACCTCGACAACAGAGACTCTTTGAGCAGAGCGACTTGTATTGAGATCCAGTCGTCTCTGCCTAGAGTTAAATACTTATGAATATGGCCTACACTTAGCAATAAAGTCACCATCTTCAGGAAATCCTCAACTTATCTTTAAAGATAGGTCACACGAGAGGCTTCCAAATTTTCAATGTTTTCTTAGGACTATCAGTTCCTTGGTAGCTAAGAGTATTTGGCGAGAATACAAATCCATCACCACTGACAAGTACTGCCATTGACCCTTAACCTTAAGGTAAGTTATGTCAGGAACCCAAACTTGATTATTGCTTTTAGGCACAGCTCCTTCCGATCTAAGATTCTCCCCAGAGGCTAGGAAACGCTTTATGCCTGGTGCCCTACGTGTCACTCTCGTAACTCTGGCTACGACTCCTAATTCCTGCATCAGCCGGGCTACGCGCTTACGGCTAACTTCATAGCCCTTGGTCAGCAGGGCTTTCCAAATTCTTGGACTACCATAGCGCCCTGCAGAGTCATCCTAATCTTTTGAATCTGAACCTTTAGATCATCATCTTGGTGTTTTCGGTGCGATCGCGGCCTCTTCAGCCAATCATAATAGCCACTGCGCGATACTCCTAGCCACTGACAAGTTCTTTTGATACCTAGTTCTGATCCAAACCTCTGGATAAATCGATATCTTGCTGATGTTCCTCCGCAAGAAACCGTTGCCACTTTTTTAGCAAATCAAGCTCCTGCTTTAATTTACGATTCTCCGCCTCCAAACGCTTTACCCTAGAAAGTTCCTTTTCTTTTCTAGAGACTACATCAGTAAGCTTTCTTCGCTTATCTGCCAAAATCTTCCCTTCCTGAAACGCTTTTCACCATCGTGACAGCATGAAAGGGTGAATGTCGAGAGTTTTAGCCACTTCCTTAACTTGAATGCCCTCTATCAAGCTAAGCATTACCGCTTTCACTTTGAATTCGTTTGAATACTGCCAAGTCTTTCTAGGTTTGTTATATTTTGGCATAAGACACCTCGTCTATTTGACTTTGGTGTCCGTTAAAACGGGGCAAGATCACAGTCCGAGCAGTTGCACTTGTTAGCCATTATTGGCATCGTAGCTCCAGCTGGAATTGATTTTTATGCTCTGGACATCTAAAGAAATAAACCAGTCTAACGTATTTCCACCTGATACTCGCTTCATCTTCAGCATCCACTTGAGCGTAAAATATCATCTCTGAGTTACACTCAGTACAGAAACCTTGAACGAAGCGAGGGTAACCGCCTAAAAGCGTCGCATAGTCATTTAGGCAACCGGCTCTCTCTACAGCTTCTTCATACTCTCCCCAAGACGAATCGTCATTGATCTTGCAATATAAATCACTTACTTCTTCGGAGGCAGAATCAAGTCCTTCCCGGTCAGGGAGAACCTCAACAGATGAATATTTTACCTTACAGGGTGTGGGCGCGAACTCATCATTCTTAGTTCTAGTTATTTCGTTAATTAAAGATTCATTGTACAGCTTCACTAACCATTACCCCTTTTCTTCATCGCCAAGCTCCCATGGAAAGCATTCATTGCAATAATAGAAAACGAAGAGCTGTTGTTTTGCTTCACTGTGAATTTGGGCGATAAAAGTCAGCTCTTTCTTTCAGGTCGGGCATGACGGCCTAGTATCTCTTGTCTCAGCATAGGGTAACCCATCAGACTTAGTTTGACAGGAAACAACTGAAGTAGTCTCATCAATTATTTACAGCAGGTTATATATCTTTGTCTAAATAGTAACCAGAGATAGTGAGCCATTGACTAAAATCGGCTGGTTCAACTCCCCGCTCTTGAACACATTTTACCCATAATTAAATCAATAAATTAGAGGAGGGTCTTTCTGTCGATGTCAGCCATGGCTCCATAGTTTGGTCCTTCGTACCGGCGATACGGCCATTCCACCACTGAATACGACGGCCGGAAGGGAAGGCTGGGACACAAGGGCGCCCCAGCCTGCCAGCGGTTTAAAACTTAGTCAGCACTTTTTGTGAAATGCAGGCTGTCTTTCACCCGAACCCCGGTATTTGGGTCAGTTACATACCAAGTCAGCTCATAATCTCCAGCCTCAAACCAAGCAGGTATGTTTAAATAATTTCGAGTGTAGTCCTTTGCCTCAGAATAATTCAGCACGACATCCCGTGATTTATGAATGGGATAATTATCGCCGTCAGGAAATTTGAGCACACTCCATTGCTCAAGTGTCACCAACGATTGTGAAGAGTCTAAATTACGAATACTTGCATCATAATTGACTCTTCCTCCATAGGAAGGAACTGAAAATCCGGCAGGTTCATCAAGCACAATCGCCAACTGAGTGGCAGAGACATCACCCTCTATAACCAGCTCAAAATCCCAGAACTCCACATAACCACCGGACACATTGAATGTAAATTTACCTTCTCCATCAAGAAAATTTTTCGCCAAAATGCTAGTTTCACCTTCACAGAAGCTAATGTTTACCATCTGCTTGACAGGATTGGGGTTTTCCGGAGTTGGAGCATCGATAAAATAAAGGAGTGGCTGCGCATACGCTTGAGAGATAGGCATAGTGAAAGGTCCTGCTGGTTCACTTTCTACTCTGAAAAATGCTGCGCTTGCATCTCCATCTTTAACTTCCGTGTTGATACAAATTTTTTCAATACTATCGAATTGATAGCCAACATCTAATTTAACCTCGTATTCAATTCCATCTTCCATTTTAAATGGAAACGGCTCACCCAGGTCTATTTTTGTACTAATCGCTTCTGCCTGAACTAATGTCGATGTGCAGATTAAAGTGAAGCCAGCGATGGAATTTTTAAATACAGTCCTTTGCAAAGAACTGTTCTTATTTAGTTTTTTCAAAATTACAATCCATTACATACATTATAAGGTACGACAATATTTCGGACAGTTTTTTAGGACCAAATGCTGATAAATCAATACCTGTTCCTTGACAACCTATATTTTCCGTATGTCTTGGTAGCTCCAATCTGCGAAAAATTACTTTTATAGGTTTACTGGACTAATACTGTCGGAAGCATTGTATTTCACCCTTTCATACCCATCCAAAATTTTTTCCTCTTTAACCGTACCAAATAAAACAAAAATAAAGAAAACCTACTAATTAATCAGTTATTCCATTGAGTATTATTTAACGCGGATAACAATTGTGTAACCATCTCGGCTAATTCGCTAACCGTATCCCCGGTAAGACGATGCTTTTAATCACCCACTCAGATAGCCATAGCTGCAATTGAACTATATACAGCCAGACGATTTGCCACTTCGACAATGCAGTCAAATACCTGGCCTGCTACATGATCGGCAACATATACCGGCTGGCCTGCATCGGTCTGCAGAGTTTTGGTGGTTACATAAATGCTGAACATCAGATCACCGGCACCATCGGTCTGTACATTGTTCTGATCATCAATAACGGCAATGGTGCATTTAAGCACTGCATCCGCTTGAGCATCGCTATTGACGAGCTAGATGGACAGAGTTACCGTTTCGCGCACAATAGTGCCGGCACTGTGGCCGTCGCCGATGGTGTAGGCGAATTGCCAAGCCTGAAGATTTTGTACGGTTATTGGGGAAAGCTGGACATTATCTATTCCTTTGCTTAATCAGATTTATGCACGCCGTGAAGTGAGCTAGCTGCCCTGAACAGCCAACCCAGATCTTTCCAGACCCGGAACCTGCGACGTAAGCACTGCACTTATGCGGCAGGTTTAAAAACTGACCTTGCGGAACATTAATAGCCGCTCTCATTTCCCTCCCGCGTTCTTGCATCCTTGACCTCGAATACGAATTTGTCGGTGGCATGTAGGCACCGTCACTGGCTTGGTCAGGGTTTCGTTGCCGCTTTTCTCCTTGCCGGTTATGAAGCCAGGCTAAGCAAGCAGTTGTATCTGGTGGATAATGCTCAGTATATTCCTGAACAATGGGGTTGCCGTTGTGCTGCATTATCTTTACAGCTTCATGGCTATAGCCGCAGGCCCTTCGAAAGAGACTCTCCGTCACGTTAGAATCTGCCAAATTTTTCCCCTTTTTATGGACTCAAAAAATTCGGAATGCTTATTCTTCCAATTGTTGATTGTTTGCTCTGTTACCTCGAAGAATTCGCCTAACTCTTTGTCAGTCAGACCCAGCTTGCAGAGCTTCTCAGTCTTCTCAGCGAATTCCTCCCTATAACTGATTCGCCTTGCTACTATTCTCCCTCTCTCAATCAAACACTCCAACTTGCTATCAATGCGCTGGAGTCGGGTTCTGATTTCATCTTTGAATTCAGCTATATATTTTTGCTCCAGGGCGAGCATGGCTGGTTCATGTTCTATTGCCTGAGGATTTGCAGTTATACCTTTCTCAACATCAGAGCCCCATATGAACAAACCAGCCACCAATAAGATAATTCTGGTTATTTGGGTAATCGATATGTTTTTACTAAGGTGTCAATATTCTGCTGCTTGGGTCATAGGCTTTACCAGGTAGAATTAATTTTTAACAAAATCTGATCGATATAAGGCTTGTTTTGGGATCAAAGAGGGCCTCAATTGCAGGCCTTCAGATGTCGAAATTTCCGGCAGCTCTCGTTCTAAAACAAATGGCCAAACTCTAAAAATTTATGTCCAATTCATAAAATCAACTAAGCAATATCCAAGTACATTCCTCATGTTAGAGCTAGGTTTGGGAAGTAAGAGAGAAAGCCTACTATTGCCACTTAGTTTTGCTTTACATAGGAGAATTACTATGCCATTCAGCGAGCCATGGAGAAGATACTGTTCCGGAGACTTTTTTTATGGATTTTCGGGAAGTAGAGCGAGGCTAATTCAGCAGCTAACGCAAAGAACCATGCAGGGTTTTGCCAGTAACAACACGGTCGCATGGCTTGACCAATTACTAACCGGTACTGCTGTACACGATTGTCATTACTTAAATGAAGACTTTAATAATTTCTGTCGTAGTAAAGAGAAATATAAATGTGTTGTATCAGATGATTCCAGTATAGAGCCACCCCAAACAGGGGAGGAATCTGTAGACAACAAAAGGTTCAGAAGAAAGAGCAAAGCTGGAATCGAATTCTTAGTAAAACACCATCACTTCATACATTTTGCAATTGACTATGATATGGATTGGAATGCCGTAATTACCAAACCCGGACAGGGAGAAGGTATGGTAGAAGCAAAATTTCCATTTGAAAGAAAAACAATGTATCAGTATGACTTCGGTGAAGGTTTAAAAAACCGTGTTATTACATATGCAGAAATAAGATTTATCTTTAGAAACAGGAATGACGCAGATTTCATGAAACGAATACAGTTTTGGTATCGAGATACCGCTAACCCTGATAGCGCGTTCAGTCCTGAAGCCCCTCCTTGGGAAAGATACCCTGATATCTGGCAAAACTATAAACCAAAAAGTGAAGCCTGATTAACTGACAACCCTTAAAAATCACTATTTATGGTTTGTCCGTCTGAGTACCATGCGTTTTGTGATATGAACGCATGGCACCTATCCCGAGCATGGCCGTTATCATTGAGAACAGCCCACCAGTTTCTAGCACTGGCGGTCGAGTCACCCCAGTACGTATTGAGCCCTTAGCGCTGTAGATAGCCCAGCCCCAACAGAGCAATGGATATAAAACAAACTGATAAGCGAGAGCCAAGCCCCAACCCAGCCAATCCAGGGATGCCGGCCAGCGACAAATACGCTTTTGTGCTGGACTCCAGCTTTGTCGACCTCTAGCTGCCCTTTAGCTTGAGTTCCTCCAGCTTCCGCACTTTCTCAGTACGTTTAACCGGGTCAGGCCATATACGCTCAATAGCCAATGAGCCGGTTTCAAGAATTGCCGTTAGTGGGGCTAAAGCCATCAGTAGCTCCAGACAGTTAGTCGGGTTAGCTCGCCAGTTATTGCCTCATGGTCATCCAGGTGAAGAAGTCGCCTTTTAAACTGTCCCTTTTGCTTTACCCCTATACCAGTGAAGCCTTCCCCTGGGCGATTTGAATCAACCGGTAAGCTAGACCCAAGGCCACTTGAACATCAACAGCCTGCCCAGTGATATGGGTCATGGTGGCGTTTAACCAAGCGTTATGTGCTGGGCAGCGATAACCGGAATTGATAATCATTGGCTTACCAAAACGCTTCCTGACTCCAATCAGGCGCTTTAGCGTTTCATCTTTAAAATGATATCTCCACAACAACGACAATCTGATTCCGACACTGTGATGTAGCCGTTTTGGAACATGGGGCCTCAGGATTTTTCAGACACAAAAAAGCCCGCATTGAGCGGGCCTTGAGATTATAGGGATATTTAACTAGCCAAAGATTATTGCGGCCCTCCAAGCGCTGAGTAGGCGTTCGCTACAATCTTGCCATATTTTTCTCCGAGAGCCATACCAGTAAAAGTTTCCGCCACAAATTCAAGAGCATTCGTGGTCGCATATTGGCTTACATCAAAAGATGCATTTATCCATCCACAAGAGTTATAAGCTTGAGCTGTCGACTCTCTCTTCAAGTCCCAAAAAATTTCAGGATGAAAATGTTCATGCAATGCATGTCCCATTTCATGTATCACAACCGTTTTTATCATCGCAGATTCTTTAGGGTTTTTGAAAAGCTGTCGAGAAGTAACATCATACATATAGTCCGCAATACCACGAGCACGCCCCACTCCAGCGGTAACTCCACCTTTAACTGAAACAATTGGAGGTTTTTTGCTTGGCTTAGCTGCCGACATATGATTCTTGATTCTTGATCCTAGAAAAATAGTGATATTTTCACCGTTCATGAAGGCAATATTTTTTACCATTTTATGATCACTAAGATATATTATGATCTTCTTATTAAGACCTTTATGAAAATCAAATGAAGAAAGTATCTTAAAGGCATCACTGATAGCTGATACATACTGCCCCCTTGATCCTGAAATACTTCCTGTTTTTATAGTTACAGAGAAACCATGAAGGTTTTTAATTTCTGAAAGAACAGACACTCCCCCCTCATACACAAAGTGCCTCTGCTTTACAATTTCAGTAAGCTCATATTCTCGCCCACTTCTAATATCAGACAATCCTGCCATATTCACCACTTTCTATTTTTATTATCTAAATATACATCTCGGCAACACACATATTCAGTGTTTATACCGTGACCCATCATTCAATAACTATACATTTAAATTGGCAACACCCAGATTGCCATTTGGTGACACGCCAACCGTGAAAAGTGCTTACTTAGTTCCCAGCTCAGAAAGCACTGATGCCGGGGCAGACCTGAAGGAGGCTTTACTGAAGTGCCCTTTAGGCGCAAAGTCCCTAGAGTCAATCTTATTAGAGTGAATGACTAAGATATTCCAGATTAGATTTAGTCCACTTTCGCTACCATTTAGCTATAGAGAACAAGTTCAGACATAGAAATTAAGACATCATTTTTTCAGATGGATTTGATGCCTTACCCCCCCTCAACTATCAGCTCCTGGCCCTCCCAGATGGGAATTGGTGGGTATTTCTCATTTGCAGACAACAAGTGTCCTCGCCCTCTATCCAAGATTTTGCTTGCCAACTGCCCATCAAATACCACTACCAAAACGTTTCCTTCTACTCGTGCCAAAGATCCGTCAGCAGCACGAAAATGGCTATCGTCCATCTAACATCAGTCACCTACAGGAGTGCGCATAATTTATTCAGCGATAATTGTGGCCGATACAAGAGGCTGCTTAAAATACTTTTCAATATTTACTGCCACTTACTACTGCATCGTAGAGCCCATATTTAAACTGCCAATTTGAACGACAATAGCTGTTTGCCCTACTCCTGTCTGTGTAGTTAAATAACTATTATTACTACCTATTTGAGATGTTATCGCTGTACTCAAGGTAGCTCCCATTTGAGAAATTTCTGCAAAATTCACAAAACCAGTCTGATTGATAACAGCCGTACTGGCAGTGGTGTTCTGCTGTAGTACTTCTGCACCATTCATTACGCCTATCTGATTGGCCACGGCGCTACTTAAAGAGGTTAGCGACTGACCAATAATGACATCATTTCCTAAACCTATTTGACTACTCAAGGCACTAGCCCCAACTCCCCCCCCTTGAAAAATCGAACTAAAATTATCTGACCCTATTTGATTGCTAAAAGTACTGCCTGCACTAGCTTCAAGTTGTTGAGAGATGGAAATATTCATGGAGCCAAATTGATTTATTACATGACTACTTCCAACACTCAAAGTTTGTACAGTTTGAGCGGCGTTCATAAGACCGACCTGATTAGTAAAGGATCTTGTATCTAGAGACTCAAATTGGCCATTAGTAGAAAAATTCGTAGATCCCAGTTGGTTTACGAAAATAGAACCCAAAGTAGTATCAGTTTGAAGAGAAAACCCAATATTTCCTTGGCCCTGCTGGCTAATCGAACTAAGGCTAAAAAAGCTGTTATCTTGTTGGAGAGATTCTGAACTATTTAACTCCCCAACTTGTGTATGGTTTACTGTACTATTGTTGGTGCCTATGGTTTGAGATACATCCGAATCATTAGAAACACCAATCTGTGTTTGGGTAATGAGATTGTTATGAGTAGTTGGATCTGCTTGATCTGCGTTGGCTGTATTATTGGACCCAACTTGAATTAATATCGCTGTATTGTTTCCCGCAAAGGCATCTAGGCTAATTACAACAGATACGGCAGTAGCTAGAGAGATTAACTTCTTCATTAGTAATCCTTATACAACAGTTGCACACATATATACATCTTGTCGCCATCGTTGAGCACGGCAGTCATTTTCGTACAATTTTATACTACGTATCGAAATGATTGATTTAGTAGCCAGCGAACTAAATACTGTATTCATCAAACAGTAAAATCATATATTGCTATGGATACTATCAGCGCATAGAAAGAGTCTGGAAAGAGCAAAACCAACCCATACTTCAATTTATAAGGTTGGATAAATCTATCTCTGAGTTAACCAAGTAATTCTGACACCTAAAATCGTACTCAAACAAAACCAACGGGATAAGTCTTGCAGAGTACTAGGCTAGGAACCATAGGATAAAACTCTTAATTTACTAGGAAATAAGTTCATAAAAATAGTGGTTAAATAAGTATATTGATGGAAGCCTCATAAAAGCATAATTACAGCTAGAAGCGATATACTGCCACCAGCTTCCCTCAAGATAAAGGCGCTCTCACCATAAACTTCTGCACTTAGATGGCCTGAACGGGCTTATAGGCTGGCATCCACTCATCGGGGCTCTTGTCGCCTTTATTTTGGTTGCGACCATCATCGAGCAACTATAGATTCTTAGGGTCTTCTGTAAACTGACGCTTTAGCTCAACGGTCTAGTTGGCACCACCGTGCTCATGCGCCCATGAAAGTGGGACGATGTGTTCAACATCCAGGTCAGAAGCCAGGGTGTAAAAGTTGCCGGTGTATGGGTCTAGCCAGAGGCCTGTATCTACCATGCAGCGCTTTTCATTTGTGGAGGTAACCGGGGCGCCTGGGAGAACTGAACTAGCAGCTCATGGCGGGTGCTCTGGCAGTCGCCGTCAGTGTCGAACCACTTGGGTAGCCACTCGTGGCGATCATAACCGTGCTCCTCTTTGGCCTCAACTACGGGGCAGCCGGACAACAGCAACGGATAGGATGATAGGCAGAATCAGGCGTATGACGACCCCTCAGTTTGTATTGAGAGGTCGTACTTGAGGCGGGCAAAGGTAAGCTTCTATTGGGTAATCGTGCCCATATTACCGCTACCAATCTGTAGGACTATAGCGGTTTGACCAACACCGGTTTGAGTTGTTGTATGCATATTATTGCTACCTAGCTGGGTGGTAGAAGCAAGGGAAATAACAGCGCCCATTTGGGTAATATCTGCCATATTCATGGAGCCAGCCTGATTAATAGTGGCAATACTTAAGACGGTTCCATCGTCTTGATCGATGTCAGCATCATTCATTTCACCCAGCTGATTAATAATGGCAGTACTAAAGGCGGTTCCATCGCCTTGTTCAATGCCAGCATCATTCATTGTGCCCAGCTGATTAATAATGGCCATACTTGCGACAACAGGTCCATTTTCTTGTTCGATGTCAGCATCATTCATAGAGCCTGTTTGATTTATTATTGCCGTACTTGCAATAGTGTCATCTTGCTCAATGTCAGCTTCATTCATTTCACCTATCTGAGTAATAATGGCAACACTTGAGACAACACCATCGTCGTAATCAATGTCAGCGTCATTCATTTCACCTATCTGGTTAACAACGGCAATACTTAATACAGCCCCATCTTCTTGTTCGATATCAGCTTCATTCATAGTACCCATTTGATATAGTGTTGCTATATTTGCAGTGCCTCCTTCTTGATCAACATAACCATCGTTCATCGAACCTACTTGGTTGATCGTAAGGCTACTAAGTGAAGAATTATCATCCTGGATAGATCGCGAAACATTTAATTCGCCAATTTGTAAATGTGTTGCCAAATTGCGACTAGCGCCTAAAGCTTGAGAGGCTTCTGAGTCGTTAGAATCTCCAACTTGAACCTGTACAATTAAATTATTGTGAGTAGAGGGATCCTGGGTTGTGACGACCATATTATTAGAGCCAGCCTGAAACAATATCGCGGTATTATTATCCGCAAAGGTATTTCCGCTAAATGCTACCAACATAGCTACGGCGATGGAGGTTAATGCCTTCATAAGTAACTCCTTTACTTTCTACTGACAAGCCCTGACTGATCCCTGTAACAGCTTCTCATGCGAAACATCCTTATGTTTATACGCAAAAGGCAACAGAGGTATGACATTTAAAGCTTTGTTCTTAAAACGGCTACTAACTGGAGACTTAAGTTTTACCGCATGCTGATAAATTGCCATAAGATGAAATAACTAAACTACTAGGAGTAAAGTTTGAAAAACAACAATTGTTGCTTTTTACGATAAGAGGTACTTCTAGTTGAATCGATAAACTTGCAAAGCCTGACATCCTCCCCGCCTTCTCGGACTCAAGTGGGAGCTCCAATCACCCACTCGGAATCGCCATAGCCGCAATAGAACTATGAACGGCTAGGCGATTCAATAGCAAAGGTCTCTCTAACTCTCGGGCAAGTCCCATTTAACAGACTTGGTCGCACCAATAACCTCTATGCCTTTTTCACCCATATAGTTTTTAAGGCCTAAGCTAAGAGGGAATTTTTCCACGTTCTTTGAAGGAACATCACCTGAAGGAACTCCTATTACTTCTATTTCATAGTAATCAGGGTTTACTACGTATATATGCGGTTCTAGGGACGGTATTATATCAGGGTCGTTTTTACCCCATACAGTTAGTACGTAATCCCCTGAATGACCTTTGATAACTTTAAATTTAGTGAAGTCAATTAATTTGTGTTGCTCAGATTTATTCCCTGACTGAGTGATAGACTGACCAGATTTACCACCTTTAATTGGAAAAGGGCCATCGCCACCTTTTTTCGGTAAAGGATCTGTACCACCTTTTACATGGACCATAAGTACTTCCTAAATATGAACGATTTCAGCTCGACCTTAAGGGCCAAATCTTAATAGAGTGCACCTGGCCCCAAATGTACATCTCGCTTTTAGCCTAGACCAATCAAGCAAAAACCTGCCAAAAAAGATAAATTTATATCAATACCACAACAGTATGACTAAATTAACACCTTCATCCACATTCAGGCACTCGCTATGGTGCTACTTCATCTATTTTTTCGGAATTGCACCTTGGGCATTTTATTGTCTTTCATTTCTTCTTGCTTGATGCATAACGTCCGCTACAGTCGGGCCAAATGCGAAGCGGTTTTTGTGTTATTGTTTGAGCCCAGCAAGTAACGCAAAAAGTACGTAGTATTTGGCCTCGGCTGCAAGCGTTTGTTAGGTACCGTTCTGCGCGATGCATCACCAGCCTTCGACTTCAACACCATTAATTCACCAATGCGAGTCATAAAGCCTGATACGCAAAGCAGGATGTTTTGAGTTACAGGCATATCTATTAGTACTTGCACCATGTATTGCTGCTCTTCATCAATAACATTCGCTGCCCCGTACTGAAAATCACCCAGAAAACCCGCTACAGCGTCTGCTTTTTCTTTGCTGTCGCATTTGAAGGTGAAATCTACTTCTCTGAATTTACTAAAGTCATCACCATTGGAATCTAAGCGGCGAAGAACATCAGTATCCGCTTCTGTAGCTTCCATTAATTTAGAAATTACTGACATAGTTCGTAGGTTACCTAACGCCAAGTTTTGGTGCGCGCGTTAGCGCGTCCCAGCCAAAGGCGACAGCACCGCCTTTTTATGTGCTTCACTCTTGATTGAAAACATTTTTATCGTACCAAGCCTCAGAGTGAACTTCCGTTTCTGCTGTTAATAGAAATTTCTTTACTGCTTCAATTGGCAGCTGAATAAGTTGGCCCCCGGATGAAATCTCAACGTATTTCTCTTCGGTTTCCTCATCGGCATAGACTTTGAACAAAGGATAATCGACCCTCTTATCAATAGAGGCATTACCAGTTTCAATGTAAAGCTCCATGGTCATGCCAAAATCTGAAACAACTTGGGTCTTTACTTCATCATCTTTAATTCGTTTCATATTTTTGGTGCTTTTGACACATTACGCCATGCTCTGGGGCAAACCGGAGCTCAGCGTAGGTTTGTCCCTAGCAGCATTTTGTTATGCATTACTTCACCATACGAAAATCTGGATGTTTTAACCATTGTTCAAACAGCTCACGGCTAATTATTGACTCATGCTCATATTCAACAACCCCAGGATGTTCCAATATTTCTGGATCAGATGTGTATCTGCTAAGTACATGACAGAATGCAATACTACCATTTACAATCTCGGCAATACCAAGCGTCACCTCTCCGAGAGATTGATGGTCTCTATCTCCATTACACATCGCATATAGACCAATTATATCTTTAGGAAGCCAACCCAATAAATTGCTTACCCCGGCATATTCCTCGATCTCTTCGGGATAATCTGGGCCAAACTCATACCCAAACGAACCGCCATAAACCCAAAAATCGTTTCCTCGAATTTCACTAGAAACAGATTGAATGAAAGCCAAGATCTCTCTCTTGGCGTCATCGCCCAACTTTTCTTTTAATAGTATTCCTACAGTTGGTCCGGCCATAGTCCTTTTTTTATAACGCCCGCCGCACAGGCGAGCAACTTGTTGCGAGTCCAGCGCATACAGTGCGCGATTATGCCGGCGCTCGTTAAGCTCGGCGCTAGCCAAGAACACCGGAACTGTATGCCCAATAATAGATTGGCCCGCATACAATCCAGCCAACGAGAACAAACTTGAAAAAGCTATCCTTTTCTTGGACTCCAATACTTGCAAGCCCAGAGAGTTCCTGCTTGGGGAAAGGTCGAAATACCCTATAGACCTTCACTAGAACCCAGCCCACTAAAATTGGAATGACGGTAAGTAATATTATCGTAGTAATAGCTAATAATGCTTCAGGTGATGACTTTCTCATGCTTTTCTATTTCTTTGCTTAACGACTACAGCAGGGGCGGCTGGAGCGCAGAGTAGGCCGTCCCGCGAAGGGCCAAAGGCCCATAGCAACCTGCTGGTATTTGTTATACGTAGTTACGACCATACTACCCACCCGATTATGAAACCCAAAACTAGGCACGTAAAACCTACTTTTACTACCGTGTTCCTCTCTGCGTTACTTTCCATGATAGAGCCTTGTATATAGAGCTCTAGAGCTGCTTTAGATGCAGAAAGCTTTGGCCTTGAACTAAAACATACTAATAGAGCCGCTTGAACATTTGGAACCCAGCATGACGGGTGATCATCTAAACGATCGTAATCGAGAGCCTGCTGAACTTCCTTCGCCTCACCAGTGTCGTGCAGCTCGGGACTCTCAGCTATCTCTTTAGCTTTTCGATAATACTCGCTTACTTCCATAACTCGATATGCGTATAACGCCGCGATAATCGGCTGGCGCTGCAAAGCAGTGACAGTCCGGTGGAGCCCCATTGGGGCGGAACGAAATTCATCGCCTTGTTATACGATTGCAAGCGCTTCATTTTGAATAGTTAGCTCACACCCTTCTTCGGTGGGTAGAATATTAGCTTTGTCTGGCCAAAACATGACTTGTGCTCTAAAAGGCTTGCCGTAGTAGTTAACAGCCGTACCTAAATACTCTTTGTACGCGTTGCTACTAATAGGCTTGAACATAACTTTAAAATCACCACCAATAACATTACCTAGTTTTTTGTTTGGCTCCATTTTGACACCGGACTTAATGTCTTCGACAATATCAGCAAGAATCGCGTGAGCGGAATCTTTCTTGAGGCCAAATATCATAATCTCTGGATGCCCGAAGCTTTCCTCTAAACCTATGGTGTATGAAAAGTCTTGATACTCTCCATTTGGATCAAAGACAAACAGGAAGTGCCATCCATATTCTTTGATATTTCCCTGTATTTCTTCTTTGTTCATACTCTTCTCGTATAACAGTTTATTAATGAGCCAGTGGCTCACTATCCATTTGGCCACTATTTCTGGGAGGGAGCCTCCAAGCTCCGCAGAAAAGCCTTTATTTACAGCAGGTTATAAACTATTGCCTAAATAACAATCAGAGATAGTGAGCCATCGGCTCAAGTCGCCTGGTTCGACCTCCCACTCTTGAACACATTTTACCCATAATTAAATCAATAAGTTAGGGGGAACTTTCTGTAGATGTAAGCCATGGCTCTATAATTCGAGCTTTCGCACCGGCAATATGCCTACTTCAATACTGAAAACCACAGCCAGTATCACCCACTCGGTATCGCCATCGCCGCAATAGAACTATGCATAGCTAAGCGGTTGGCCACCTCAACAATACAACTCGCTACTAAATCAGCAGCGTGATCAGCAACGTTTACCGGCTGGCCTGCATCAGTCTGCAGAGTCTTGGTGGTTACATAAACGCTGGACATCAGATCGCCGGCACCATCGATCTTTACGTTGTTCTGGTCATCAATGACGGCAATGGTGCATTTAAGTACTGCAGCCGCTTGAGCATCGCTATTGGTGGGCTCAATGGCCTGAGTTACCGTTGCGCGTACAATAGTGCCGGCGCTGTGGCCATCATCTATGGTGTAAGCAAATTGCCAGGCCTCCAGGCTCGGCACTGTTACGGGGGAAAAACTGGGCATTATCTATTCCTTTGCTTAATCAGATTTATGCACGCCATTGTGAGTGATTATGCGGTGTAATGGATTTTCGCCGGCAGCGTAGCTCTTACCACCTACAGATATTTTGTACACGGTGTGCAGGCCGGCACATTCGGCCCGCCGACGGTTTCCCATATCAAAGGCTCATCTTCATGCATTACACCCAGCTCAACCCCCTGACAGTTTTGAGCCTCGTACACTTGGCCAGTACGATCAGTAACGGGAGTTTCGCGGCTGCAAATTACCTGGGCACCGCTTTCTGTGGTGAGCAATACGCAGGGTATTTCTGGCTCTGCATCTACCCCGCCAATAATGGGGCTTAAGTGGGTATCGCTGTCGCCAGTATCCCAGCAATCGATCAGGTCGCCGCTTTCACAGTTATCCGTTAGCAAACCCTCGCGCAGCCAACTGCCTGCGGCAACGCACCACGGATCTCTAGGGACCGTAGTGCCGCCGCCATTGCTCGGGGTTGTAATAGGTAACAGCGCCGTCCTGAGTACCCGGATCATCGCAGTACACGTAGTACCTAGTGTTGAAGAACAACCCAGTAATGCTGCCACTGTTGTAATTAACAATGCCGAAATCAAACTGCACCGAGTGCGCGGCAATCGTGATTTTTGCGGTACTGCCATCATCCGAGCCGGACAGCGCGGAACTGGTAGGCAGGCTGGCAATACCAGCTTGAATCATTGGCAGGTTGCGCTAGTCCTGCACTTCCACCACATCGATTTTTACATAATCGATTAAGGTATCGCTCGTTTTAGTCGGGGAATTACAATAATAAATTGGGCAATAAACCGTGCTTTGTCCTGCATCTTGGCCGGGTTGCCAATATGGTTTGCCCCTCTAGCGCCACCGTACTCAGCGTTACCACTAGCATTTCCTTTGACATAGGCCACTAGGGTCTGCCAACTCTGCCCCACTATGTTTAGGCCAGCGGCAAGGACATAGTGCTGGCTACTCATGGTATCTGCACCGGCACATTGCAGCGTTTACCAGTATTATCGTAACCAGCCAAACCCACATATGTGGTGCGATCCGCATCACCTGCGGCATACACATAAACCCGAGCCTCTATCCGGTAAAGCTTACTGGGATCAAAGGGTATTTTCTCTGCGTGATACATCGATACATGATTGATAAGGCGAGCCGCGCCACCACCAACTTTTAGGTAACCGCTGATATAGAAATTCTGGTATCCGCCGGAAAATTAGCTCTTGGGCTTCCGCCTTGGCCCTGTTTAACCGCGCCTATTCCCGCATCGGATCCAGATCGCCAACGGGTTAGGCTGGGCGCTCAAGCTACATTTTCTTAACTAGTGCCTCTTCCCGGTTATCCAGAACGCCGCGCAGAGTGTAGTAATTTTTGTTTCCCTAGAGGGAAGTGGACTCCACCTTCCACTTGTCAAAAGCAGTTGCGGTGATACCTAGCGAATCACACACCTGCCGCTTGTTTAGCCAGTAATCAGGAACGGGGGTGAGTTGGTCATTGCCGGCTTTTTTCCTGCGGCAGAGGCAGCCGTTTGAATCTGTTGTTTTTTTGGGTTTTTGTTTGGTTTCAGCCATGCCCTAGTACCTCAATGACCAACCACCAACCCCCGCCTAAAATGCCTCATAAATAGCGAAACCTCGCGCAGCTGCGGACCCGTACGGCTCAGGGCCCAGGAAGGACCCGCGCGGGTGTGCGGTGCGAGGTGTTCACTTGAGTTTGCGCAGCTAATTGTTGATTGATCGGGTGAGTTCGACGCGGACTCTGCCGCTGGCCTGGCATTCCACAACCTGCTGCAGGCGCTGGCTAATGAATGCACCGCGAGAGCTTGGCCCGGTGATGCCCTTCACTGGTGTACGGCCCTTGCCTTTGCGTGCGCAGACCAGTAGCTGGCTTTGTGGTGCGCTGCCGATCAATGTGTACTTATAGATCTTACTCTTGCCCCAGGCCTTGGCCTTCACGCCTGGCGCTTTGTGTGCGCCACGCTTATTGAGTGCATTGAAGTGGCCCGCCTTACGCTGGTTGGGGCGTACAAAGTTGATAAGGCTTCTTGCTCCCGCTTTCTTTGCATCAATAGCTAAGCGCAGTCGGTCACGCTTAGCCAGGTGTAACTGGTAGGCCTGCCTAATCTCTTTCTGTTTGATGTTGGTCTCGGTTGAGACCTCTTTGATAGCGGCCTGAGCGCACCGCCCTATTGATTGCTTGGCTTGCAGCCTTGGGTATCATGCGGCGTTCCATCTTGCCCAGCTTCTTCTCAAGCTTGGCTAAATCATCTTTGATTGTGATCACGTTGGAACGCGCAACACTTTATCCTTGTCTTTGCTGCCTTAGCTGCTACCAAACCAAAAAGACATAATGCGGGGAATCTCCCCCTTCATAACGCCCAGCAGACAAACGGCGATATCTCGATGTGTCCCATCCAGTGCTGACTCGCCCCCAAATAGAAAAAACAACAGGGCGAAATAACCACCGATAAATAAGACTGACAGCGCCACTTGGGGCAAAAGGCTAGTTTTTGAAGCCAGGCCGCGAGCGCTATCTCTGTCGCGCACCTCCAGCTCAAAAACGTCTATATCTAGTTGACGCATCTGCAGACGAAATTTATTGTCGAGCGCGCGCAACTCCGCCAGCTGCTCCGGGCTACTGCCCAGCACAAAATCGGCAATTTCTTGCTCGCCGGCCAGTCCATCTCCCAGAAGTTTCTCAGCCATAAATTTGACGGCAACCCTAGCAGCGGGGCCACCCAAAGCCATGCCAATGGTGGGGGCAATGGTTTTTACCAGAGCTTTCCATTTCATGCCGTTATTCCAAATAAGGGGCCACCCGGTGCCGGTGGTATGGGGGAGGGAGCACCGGGTGGCGAAAAAAGTTAGGGGGGGTATTGCCGTCTGATTTGTCGCGCTTCTCGCGCATATATCGGTTGTGCTGGTTGCGGGTAATCACCGCATAGATATTCCAAATCAGGCCCAGGCCGGCGATCAGAATGCCAACCACCTGTAACCAATCAACAGGGGTTTGCGTTAGACCAATTCCGGCACCGGTTACGCCTGCACTTCCGGCTACCTGCTCTTTCATTCCACGGCGATCTCCTTCTAACAGGCGAAAAAAAACCGGCCTGGGGTGGACCGGTTAAGAGGATGATATTCGCATTGCTCGTACAGCTCGTTCCCGGTAGAGGCAACAATCGCAACGTGCCCTATTTATACCTCCCAAACGCAAAAGCGCCTAAAACGTGTCACCCCAAAATAGTAATGGGTTAGACTTGGGAGCAAAGCTAACTTATATATTGCACTTAGCCGTTAACCCAACAGCCACCATATATTTGGTTGTAATTTTCAAGACAAAATCAGCCGTATTGACTTAGTCAGCCCTTTAAATCTTGAACGAGTCGTACCAGTACTGGTAGTTAACATACCCCACTTGCACACCATTTAATCTGACTTCTGCCTCAACCGCATTTACTTGTCCATTACCCACCCCACACGATGAGGCCCAATTTTTTAAGCTCATAGTGTGAGATCCACGACGCAAATCGTACGAAAATTGGTAATTTCTTAGGGAGTTAATTGTCAGAATAAATTTCCCATCTACATATAGATCTGCTGTGCAATATCCCCAACCCTTCGCCTTAAATATTGTTTCTACTGTCTCGGGCTCGGGCTCGGGCGAAGCAACTACCACTGGGATATTAATATCCTCATACGGTATTAAAAGAACTTCATCTGCTGAAGCTTTGGCGCTAAAGCATAAGGTTGCGGCTATTGCCACAAAAAGATACTTAGAGTACATAATACTTTCCATTGACTGACGAAAAGTCCAAGCGCGGACTTTTCGTACATATTTCAGTATTCATATTTATAGGGTATTGCATCCAGGTCTTTTCCATTTCATGTAAAAAGAAGCAGATCCAATTCCCCTAAGAGAATATCTATACTCTTAGTCTTTTAGCACGCTTAAATAATTAAGCGTATCAGAAATTGACTGATCTACGCAGGCGCCGTGAGTGCGAAAATTTACTGTCTTTCCTGTGGCGTGCGCATACATAATTGCGCTCAGATATTCCTTGGCCATTGGTCTATCCATGCTGAATGAAATGTAATCACCATTTGCACCATGACATGCAGGTGGATTTTTGACCCCGCCCTCTGGATAGACATAGACAAGTTTCGTGCTATCAACCAGCAAGAAAGAATCTACTTTGGCTATAGTATTGTCCGCAAATGTAACCTGAGAAAAAAGAGCGATTGCAGCAACGGCAAGATACTTAAACATTTAATAACCCTTAAAACTTTATAAAATATAAGAAGCGCGCAATTTATAATCCAACAAAACTATATCGTCAAACTATTTTGGGAAAAAAATCTAATATAAATAAATAATTTGAGACAAATTACCTTTAGCTGGATTGGATTTTAAGCGACTGTAATGCCCCTCATTTATGTACCATTTTCCTAAATTTATTATTCTGTTTCGTTGAAGCTATGACTCTCCTCATAAATGATCATGCCCGCGATGTAATTGATCGCCCCAAGCAATTCAGCCACGCTGCGCTCTAAATTTGGCAAACGACGACTTTCCTGAATCTTTTTGATCGCCTGAAAAGCCATACCTCCATCGGTATCCAATAGCCCGCTAATCGTTTGCATGGGTTGATCTTCGAAGCGCTGCCCATTCGCATGCCGCTCCACCCCCTTACCCCGCGCGGCCTGATCGTATGCCCGCTCTAAAACGCCATACAGGCGCTGATAATTTGGATCATTCAATTCATAAGCTGGACCACCTTCGGAATAGCCGCTCATTTTCCTGCCCTCTTCTTCTCGCTTGTCACTTTAATCTGCTGTTTGTTCTGCACCTTCACCCAACTACGACGGGTACTGTCGGAGGTATTAGGGACTACACGCAGGCACAGACCGGACTGGCCGCGCGGTATCTGTTCAATCTCTCCGCCGCCGGCCAGAAATGCGGCCACCTTGCTATCAATACTCGCCTGCGCCTTGCGCAAGGCCTCAGACTGGGGGCAGTTTGTTGCTGTCATATCGCACCCCCAGGCTAAAACGGAATATCGTCATCAAAGGAATTTTCACCCCCAGCCGGTACAGCTGGCTGATTGGGGGTTTGTTGAGGAGTGGGCAAACCTGCTGCGCCCTGGGGAAAGCTGCCCTGCTCTCCCCTGCCGTCTAGCATCTGCATTTCACTGGCGACGATCTCGGTGGTGTAGCGGTCCTGGCTGGTTTGCTTGTCCTGCCACTTGCGCGTGCGCAGCGAGCCTTCGATATAAACTTTTGAGCCCTTGCGCAAATACTCGCCGGCAATCTCTGCCAGGCGGTTAAAAAACACCACCCGGTGCCACTCGGTGCGCTCCTGGGGCTGGCCGGTTTGCTTATCCTTCCAGCTCTCACTGGTGGCCAGGCTGATATTGGTTACCGCCCCACCGCTGGGCATGTAATTGGTTTCCGGGTCGTTACCCAGATTGCCAATCAAAATAACTTTATTGATTCCCCTAGCCATTACTCGTCCACCTCTTCCCTTAACTCACCGTTAACCACGCGATAAGTGGTCAAGGTGTCGGTGGCTTTATCAAAGACCTGCAGCCAGTAGATAAACGGCTCACTGCTGGCAACTTCTTTTACCCTTGCCTGCGCTGCCTCTTTAGTGGGGTGGGACTCTATAAAATCTTTAGCCCCGCCCATCATTAGATTGTAAGTACCGCTAAATATGGCGAATCTGTTCATTGTTGCTCTCCCTGACTTAAAAAAATTGGTGTGTCCTACGCTGTAGCAGCGCGGCGATATTCGATCGACTGGCCTGGCGGACACGGTAGTCTCTGCGGTAGTCGGCCTTGCAGCGCTTGCAACGGCTGGCACGACCGCAGGGGCTTAGGCGAATAGGGAAAAGGTCCTGGGCTTTCCACTTGCTGCAGCCACCGCAAAAGAACTCCCCGTGCTCAGGGGTTTTACGGCTCACTGGCTCACCCCCATTCCGTCAATCATTCCGTCGATGTTTTACGTTGCGATAGCCGGCCCAAACAACAGGCCAGCGAGAAATAACCGCCCCTTGTGCAGGCGGGATTGATAGGTGCGCAGACTGATGCGCAGATAGCGAGCGCGTGCTCTTTGTCCGTCTAATCCTTCATGCAGCAGTAGCGCACGGGCCTCCACTTTCAGCACCTCGTACAGCTCCGGGCTTTCGCGTTTAATCGCTGCCATGGCCTGTTCTACCGGCGCCGCAATTTCGTCGCTAATACCCAGGCCGTTGCAGGGGTTGCCCCGGCTGGCGTTGGCTAATGCAGTGCGCTGTTTTTGTCTGAGCCGTGAACCACTGCGCGCGGCGTGAACCTCGATGGAACACAACACGCTGCTGCCACTCACCCCGCCCAGATCCAGGGCCGCCGAGCCACAGAGGTAAAGCTCGTCTTCCAGGGCTTCTATCAATTCAGGGCTGATACGCTCCCCCAACTTGCAGCCCCTCAATAGGTCCACAGCCAGGGACGTGGACGCCCCGGGCCTAAGTTGTTACCGCCGATATGAATAAACCGATCTTGTGTGAGGCCGCGCTGGTGTGGGCAAATGGCAGTAAACGGCTGCGGCTGGTTTTTTTGGAGGTGGAACCAGTTGTAAACATGCAGTGATCGCATTAACACGTGCGCAGCGGCACCATGAAGACGTTCTCGCGCTCTCGACGAAGCATATTCGTGAAGAGGAGGTATTAATTGTTCAAGCCAAGACGGAAAAGCAACAGATAAAGTTATGGTCACCCCGGCTAAAAGAGGCCGTTGAAATGGCCCTGTCTACCAATACTCAAACCAAGGTGCAGACTTCCCATATACTAAGAGGCCGTACCGGTCGCGGATATACACGCACTGGCTTCAATGCGGTACGGCAAAGGGAACAGCGCACAGCTCTGGAGAGTGGGGCAATCAAGGAGCGCTTTCGGTTTCATGACCTCAAAATTAAGGCAATCCCCGATTTTGAGGGTGACACTCAACGCTTCTCTGGGCATAAAACAAGGTCTATGGCTGAGCGCTACAATCGCACTCCAGACCACGTAGATACACTCGATAAAACCAGAATTGGCACCAAAGATTGGCACCGCAAGGCCCAAAACGAAAAAACCCGCACTAGGCGAGGTTTTTAGTCCTTGAAAAACAAGGAAGAATCTGGAGCGGCCGACGGGGATCGAATCCGCGAACTCAGGAGCCACAATCAAACCTAAATCTCTGCAACTATCATACATTTACAGACCTTTGTGTGTAAATATCAAGGTGGTTCAGCATCACAATAAACCCCATGATTACTCAGCTTGTCAGTTTTTGACACACTTGAAAGCTGTACACTTACACAGCAACTAGACTGCAATCACCGGTTCTTGATCTCAACGAAGGATATAGGCAAGCAATGTAAACGCCTGCCTATGCCACTTTCCTGTACACTCTCAACACCCAGACATAGTAATCCGCAACCAAACGTTTTGTTGAATCGGTCCTGCGCTTGTATCGCTCCCAAGCTAATTCTGGAGCAGTAACATGTTCTACCGCTATTCATAGTTTACAATTCCGCTAAGTGGCTACGCCGGCACAGAGGTTATTGAATGAAATACTGGTCGATGTATGACTCGCACAAGGCGGCATGGACAAACTTTTCCGAACTGACCGAGCCCCATATCGCTGAAATTATGCTGGGACACAAGCTGTCAGGTAAAATTAGATCCGCTGCTTATAAAAAAGGTATAAGGGATGTTGAATGAATAAAGTACACGTCACATTTTTAATTGGCCTTTTCACTTCAGGTGTGGCCGTTGCGGAAAGTTTTCATGAAGATGTTGGCATTGGGGTTACAAGCCCTCAAGCTACATTACACATTAAAGATTCAGGAACAACTAATCCAGCAATTCTTATTTCTGGTGCCAGCTCTGAAGAAGGTGATATAGCAGTTCTGAATAATGACACATTGCAAATTGGCAATTGGATAGATTCCACTGAAACTTATATTGAGTGGCTATCGATTGACACTTCAAATGTTAACCCCTCTGCCAATAATAACTATGCGGATGAAACCACAAAGACCAGAATGAAACTTATTGGCGACAACAGTCATTCAACCATATTTCATTATTCAGGCTATGACTCTGGCATATCTATAATAGAGAGAAAAAAGAACGAGGACAATTGTGAGTCGGATAAGGAGGAGGATAGGGAGAAATGTTATTACATCCCTTATCGAGAAGAACTTGCATTGAAAGCGCATTCTGACAGCGTTAGCGATGATAGTAATGGGGCCGGCGCTCACTTTTACGGAGATATGGATAGCCAGCATGCCGGTTGGATTGGTTTTTTTACAGGAGGCAAGACAAGGCTGAGTATAAATCAGCAAGGGCGAGTAGGTATAGGTTCTAAAAATCTCCTTGTGGATTATGAAAATCATTATAAAGGACGCTTTAATATCATTATTGATGATGAAAAAGAACAAGAAAAGGCAGAAGAAAATAAAGATGAGCCTGCACTTTATATCGAAAGAGATGATTCCACTAAAGGTTATATTGCATGGAAGCCTGAGAAAGATCTCACGATGGGAACATGGGAAGCTTCAGCCGAATCAGTAGATGCCGACCTAAGTATTGATGGTGATTTCAATGAAATCGTAAGAATTACGTCTACAGGAAATTTTTCGGTTCAAAATCCTATTAAAAATGATGATTCACCGGGGTATATACAATTAGATACTTCAGAAGGAACTCCTCCTGACTCTGATTGTAATAGCTCATCAGATGTAGGCCGCATGACAATGCACAAATATGATTCGTTGCTATATGTTTGCGCATCATCAGGCTGGAAAAGCTTGCCCCTCTAAGAAGTCAACAATTAAAGATTATTAGTTATACCTTTAAATCAGGTGAGCCATAAACCTCACCTGATTTAGGCGTTACTTGCTAAAAGTTAAACTTCCACAGTCGCTTCAAGTCACCACCCTAGGGAAATCCCCCACCGAGTGGTATAGGCAGGCGATGTAAAGGCCTGCCGCATCTTCCATTTCTTCTGAATGCCTTCAGCCCCCAGGAATAGAGTCCCCCGTCCAAACTTGCGGTTGATGCTATCAATGGCTTGCATAGTCTCCCTAGCCCTTGCCGATTGGCCTGGTGTGAATAGATCACCTTGCCCTAGCGCGTGCGGGATAATCTCGACAAGCCCCACTCCTGCATTCATAAAGCGGCACCCTGACCGGTACAGGCCAGCAACAGCCTTTCTCACCAGCCGCACGATTATTCGCGTATCGTCGGTAGGGTATAGTGTCCGCACAACTGTGCTGCGGCTGTAGTAGTTGGGCTCATGGGGCGAGGTATGCAGAAACACATGAATCGACTTTACGAGCGATTTCTGAGCCCGTAGCTTCTCCGCCGCCCTGCTTGCGTACAAGGTAGCAGCCTGCAGTATCGGCTGTAAGTCGGTGAGCTTTTCACCAAAGGAGCGGGTGCAATAGATCTGTTTCTTCGCCGGGGGGCTCTTCCTCCAAGCCAAGGCAGGGAACCCCGTTCAACTCCTCAATCGTTCGCTCAATGTTCACATTGATATGGCGGCGCAATATTTTCGGATTGGCCTGCGCCAGGTCATAGGCTGTCTGTATGCCAAAATCCGCCAAGCGCTTGGATAGTCGCCACCCTATGCCCCAGACGTCATTAACGGCGGTACGGCGCTGAATCCATTACCACTTTTCTGGTGTATCCAGAGCGCAAACCCCATCACACTTGGGGATTTTCATTGCTGCTCTGTTGGCTAACAAAGTACCACTTCGTGCAGATTCCATTTCCTCCCTTTATTGCCAGACTTTATGCTCAACTTCCACTGGAGTTTCGACGGCATATCCATAGGGTTGTAGAGAGCAGCTATGGAAGACTCGGCGATAACATTCGCGGCACGAGCCGGAGCTGCAAAGCGGCGGAGGTCCAGCAAATACGCAGTATTTGCGATCGTGCCCGCACTTATTATGTGTGATTACGATTAGCCTTAACTTTATACATGACAACATGAGTTAAGCTACGTACGAATACTACGATAGCAAAGACCAAGATTGAAATACCTAACGCAGCACTATCACCTACTATACCTGAATCATAAGCCGGATTACTTTCGCGCTCCGCCTGCAAGAAAAACATAAGCCACAATAAAAACCATACGGCAGCAGAATAGATCAGTAGTTTTTTACCCCAAGGCAATACTAACGGGGAAAATACTATCACCGATAGAAGGCCCAATACGAAAAGTGCCATAAAATCCTCTTACACATAACGTCGTGCCAACCGGCGAATTGTAGTTGCTTTTGATTTTTGCCATTTAAGTACAAATTAAAAGCAACGGAAATGGAGCAACCATAGTCACTTGTTAGATGACGCTTTCTGGAGAAGAACTTCATTGACTTTACACTCAGTTGCTGGCTGTATTTTGTTACAAGTTATTTGATATTTTTGCATAGGGCCACTATCAACAAGTGCGTATGACTCCCCTTTTGCTAAAAGAAACCATGTATCATCCTTTTTTGCACAAACAGACCATGGAAAGAAACTATGAGCCATAATCACAGAAGTGAAATTAAATTGCTGAAGCGGTGCTAGGTAAAATTCTCCTTGAGCATTTGTAGTTGTTTCGGCACTTTTACCCTCACAGTGATCCGAATCATTCCCTGATATGACATGAATTGGCAGATTATTTGCTGGTACTCCATTCTCCTTTACCTCTCCTGTCATTTCAGGGGTCAGATTACTGTAATGGGGCATTGGTACACATCCAGTCATGATTAATGCTAGAACTATGATTACACTCCGCACTTTAGTCACCTAACGCCCCGCGTAGGGGCAGACAAATAAGCACAGCGTTTTGGCTGTCCCAGCGATTAACGGGAGCGATTGCTGCGGCTTGTTATGTGTTTGGGTAGAATACAAGGCAACTACCATCGTGAAGAGCACTTTCGTAAAAACCCCTAAACCCTCTATGAAGATCAGAATTTAAAGCCTCGACTTTTAGGCTGTTACCTTTTAGATCGCTGACACCCACAAAGCCGAAGTTAGCAATTTCGAGTGTGGCGGCCTCGAAATAAACTGCATCTTCGGTTTGCCGAAGAAAAAGAAGACAGTCGTGACTATCTCCTTTCTCGGGAGGACTCCAGTTGTATTTCGATTCTCCTGAGTACGTACCGTTAAAACCGTAGAGATATACTTTCTTCATCGTTTACACATAACGCCGCAAGCAAAGGCGTACGAAGTGCGTCCAGCCCGCAGGGCGATTTTGCCTTGCCTTGTTAGAAGTTGTTACTTGCATTGAATTGGTTTTAGAACCTCTTCGCCATATAGTACTTCATATTGTCCAGGTTTATCTGTATCAACCACCTCTATGAGCGGTTCTGCCATATACAGACAAAATTGATGCTTGTTATCTATGAATACGGGCAATTTTTCTGGATTTTCAAATTTAGCGAAACCGCCACTCACCAATGGTTTTAGCTGAGCAGCATCAAACCCAACTGACAATTTGCTTTTAGTATTATTCTTTATTGCTAGATCAATACACGCAATAGCCTCTGTAAAAGGCAACATAAACAAAACTGGAGCTATTCTATGTATTTTCATAATTGACTTCTAACGCCAAGCTAAGCGGCGCGCGTTAGCGCGTCCTTGTTTGAGCGCCTTGTTATGCGTATATGGCACGAAGCTCATTCACCACGCCTTTATATTCTTTGCCCACCAAGCCAAGGCTTTGATGAAAACGAAAACCTGACTTTTTGATTTGAGCAGCGTCAAGTGCCTGGCCGGCATGATTCGCTGCCTGCTCGTTGTTACCGCTATCCGCGGAAATGATTGCCTTTGCAGCATGCCACCGAAAATGATCGACGGGAAACATTACCCGCCCCTGATGCTCATCTAGGGCTTCGTTGGCAGACTGATACAAGTCAGTAAGCTTATACTCCACGATGAGCATTGGGTAGAGAATATATGCTTCGGTTTTTAGATTTGGAAATACCGACTCTCGCTCTAAGGCCTTAATTAAAGAGTTGATTGCATTTTTGATTTGACCTTTAGCGATATATGCAGTCGCCATATCACAGTAAGCCTGAGCATGATCGAAGTCATCTTTTAGCTGGAAGTATTGTTCTAGTAGTGAAAGTGCAACATCAGGCTCTGTGCTGGCAATGGTACAAGCCTGGATCCGCAAATACTGTTCTTTTCGGCGAGCACGCTTAAGCTTCTCGAAGAACATGCTTTCAATTTCTTCACTCCACTCTTCGTTCCTATACCAATCTTCATTACTCACTCGGTACTTCCTTTACGCATAACGCCCTGCTAAAGGGCCGAAGTGAAGACGAACGTTTTTGTGTAGCGTAGCGTTAACCCAAAAACGAGCGCCGAAACGGAGGTTCAAGCCGCAACGCGGCTTAACTTTGAGCGGCTTGTTATGCATATATATGAATGAATTCCCTTACACACAAATAAAAGCTTACTAAAAACACAATAAGAACCACTAGGCTAAACCTAGCAACGTTAATTTCTACTGCTGAATTACCAATTTTGGTAGGTAAGAATATAGCTTTAGCGAAAGCAGAAAAAAATACGGATATCGAACCTGAGCTATGCGTGGTTCTTGTATTCGATTTATTTAAAGATATTTTCAGCAAATAACCAAGTCCACCGAGCCAGATAACTGAGGCTATAGAACTAACAACAAAATAGAAAATCAACATTCTTCCCCAAAAGATGCATAATGCCCGGCTAAAAGGCGCGCCGATAGGCGCGTCCAGCGGAACGAAGTGGAGCGGTTTTTGAGTCGCTTGTTATGAATTTCTACTACCATTGGCCTCTTCTGCCTGATCGGCAGGGCATTCTATTTCTGTAAGTACGAATGATGGAACCATGTTGCCAACAATCGGAATTACTACTGCACCTAGAGCCGCTTTATTAGGGCTACCCTTCAAACACGCTGTCTCGTTCGGTTTTAGCTCTATTTCTATCGAAGAAGACGGGCTAGCATCAGCCTTAGCTTGAATGGTATGAATACCTGAATTCATCTTGACTGAACCATACTGCCCACTCCTCAGCCTGAGGAAATATTTGTCTGATTCGCCAACATACATGCTTATTGCTCCATTCTGAAATGCAGATTCCCGAAATACTTTTAGCTCTGATATTTCGGAACCTTCAGTGACCAATTTCAAGCCAGTGGAAAGGCTAGTACAACCCGTTGCGAGAACAGAAATCCCTATCAAAAGTTTCTTCATAAAACACATCTATATTTTCCTCTGTATTCATAACGCCTCAGTATGCGGCGAGCGTAGCGAGTCCGGCGGAAGGCTGCAAGCCTGGAGCGCACATCACTGACTTGTTAGGCATTTTCTGCGATCATTTGGCAAAACACATCTGGATCCCAGGTCTTTTTATCGGAAACTTGGCCGTCACCTAGTTCTACTAACCGTAACACACCATCAGACCTTTGAATTACATCGACTGAGTAAAATGGTGCCGCATGAATTTTTGATATCTCTGAGACCAAATCAGGCACATTTCCATCAGCTGAATATGCCCTTCCATTTAGAACGAAATATCTTTGCTCGGTTTCTGGGAGATACTCCTCAACTCTTCTTAGTGATATACCTCCCTCGATCTCTCCTCTGTGCTCTTTAATAAGACTTACAATCTCTAGCACTTCAGATGGTGAATTAGCTATCGAACCACGCTCGTTATAGTTCGACTTTACAAAGTCCTTAACGAAGAAACGCCCCCAACCTAAATCATCGGCTAATTTCTCTAAATCCTTTTCTGAATCAGAAAAAATGGTTTCTGGTGTTAATTTTTTACAACTCTCATACCAGCAGGGTAAATGGTGTGAGCGAATAAAGCTTTGAGGCGGGGTGAGCATTTTTCCACCTTTACGCTCCACCATTGATGTGAGTTTTTCATAGACGGACGGTTTCATCATCCATCCACGATATAAAATAAGCTCTCCCTTATTTAATTGCGGTTTTGGGCGAAACTCATCAAATTCAACTGAGTCGTAATCAAATAGGGAGCAATCGACTCCCCTAGACTTGAGTGAAAGATACTCATCCCTAAAGGGGCCGTCAGCTTGCTTTTCGCCTAATGGATCAGCCGGAAATATTATTCTCATACTCATTTACTGCCTAACGCCCAAAGCAGTGGGCGCTTTAGCGGTCCGACTGCCTTTGCTTGTTAACCCTTTCATCCTTCAATGCACTTTCATAAGCTGAAACCCAGATCTGCTTTTCTAAATTCGCCATATAATGCTTTTGAAACTCATCTATCCCGCTAATCCAGGCGTGAATTCTTAGAGGTTCTTTGGCTGTAGCCTTAATAGTAAACCACATCGATACCGGTGAATACGTTATCTCTTCTATTTCGCTCCACTTATATTCTCTGAGCCCTCGCCATCCTGATGTTCCTGCAATGCCACCGGCTTTCAGGGTGATCTTTACCGTAAAAAATTCAATATAAAAATAAGCTGTAAAGATAAAAGCTGCCGAGAATAGCCAAATAACTGCTCGCGCATCTGACTCTGTCTTTATTGGAACGAAGATAAGAGTAAGAAATAAACCACCTATAGATATAATGGAAAGGGCGAGACCGGCACCTCTAATTGAATTCGCATACGTAAGAAAAACATCCCCATTCTCCATAGAGATTGGCTTGGCATTCTTTGAGGCTCCAAGCATCAGCACAAGTACAAAACCAGCAATTGCTGAAATCAACACATAATTCACTCAATACTCCTCTGGGTTAACGCTTTGCTAAGGGGCGTTTTTAGTTGTTTTGATTTGTGTTATTTAAGCACAAATTGAAGCAACTAAAAATACGTCCCACTTGCGCAACTTGTTACGCGTTCGGACATTTAACACCGCTACAAAACTCTTGCACACCGGATGAAAGACTACTTACGCCACATTGCTCTTGAAGCCGATTTTCCATTTCAATAATAAATGGATAAATTGTGTCTATTGCTTCCTGCGGTGGGTAACAGTTTAAACAACCGTACCCATGCCTGAATTCTACCTCACCATTGTACGATTCGACGAAATAAAAGTCGTTTTCAATGCCTTTGTAAGTGTACCAGTAGCGATGAATTACATTCGCCTTCTCAATGCCATGGAGAGTCAATGGTCTTCCTCCGCTCTCTGTGACGTACTCTATTTCTGTGAGGCCTTCAATGGACTTGGCTGAAGTGATGACGCACTCACTGGCAGGCACAGGTTCGAAGTAGGCGACCCTGGTGACACCTCGTATAGTGTCACATCCTATGGCAAAGACAGCCGAAATTAAGATCACTACAAGCTTCATTGCAATAGTTCGCATAACGCCCCGCACGGGAGCAGACAAATAAGCGCAGCGTTTTGGCTGTCCCAGCGACCAACGGGAGCGATTGCTGCGGCTTGTTAACTGCGATCATCCTCAGATGCAACCGCATTGAATATTTTGGCTAGCTCAGAACAGACGGACATAGGTACTCCCGTAGTTAGCAATGCTCCTTCTTGGAAACAGATATTGCCAGCTTTCTCACCACCCTCGCAGTAGAATGCCACCCCTACACCAGAAAATATTACTTCTTCATGAGTAAATGGATTGACTCCCTTTCTATCCGGGGCTTGCTCAAGAAGTTCATGTTTAGAAATAACCTCGCTCCACAGATCAAGATCGATTCCTTCAGTATCTTTGACAATCTTGCCGAAGTCCATCAACTCTCCTTAGCAGTTAACGCTGCCCACAAAGGCGGGCGCTTTTCAGCGCGTCCTTTTGCTGGGCCTGGTTATGTGCTTGACTTTCCATTGGAACTACCTATTTTCAGTTTATAGCATTGACGCTAAAGATCTTTGCATCGGTCTGGCGTTATCTATTTTGATTCCGGGTTTGATACTTTCTTTTTTTTCCAAATATTCCTGCCCAGAATAGGCCCTCGAAAGTTACCCCGAGAATGACAAAGAATATGCCTCCTACGGGAACACCGAAGACATAGCAAGCTACTGCTGTAAAGAAGCAAGCGACAATGAGTACTACCCTAAATATCACGTTCATTAAATATTTCTCTTTCTAATTTTTTAGGAGCACATAACGCTCGCAATAACCGGCCGGAGCTGCACAGCAGCGGAGGTCTGAGTTAATTGCCTTGTTCTGTGCTACTTGCACATGGGTACTTAGTGTAAAAAGCTTTTCGGACTAAATCAGCAACACCTGCGACACCACTTTCACGATACTTAGTAACAGTTTCAGGATTATTGTTGATGTATTCGACAACCACACTAACCATCTCTTTATTTGAAATATCTTGCTCAGGAAGACAAGTCAGAGGATTGTCAGAGTTACCATCAAAAAAATCTACTCCTTCCACGATGCCTGAGATAAAGCCGAAACAAAATCCTACACCAATCAAATCTGCCTCATTTGGAACCCTAGACTTCAATAAATAAATCGAGCTGTAAGCCTTACATCCGTTGACTAAAGTATCGAAGTTACCAGCAGCAATTGAGCTATGAGACATTAAAACAAGTACCAAAGCTAAAAATACATTCTTAAATCTCATATCAGAACTCTCAATTGCACAGAACGCCTGGCGCAACGGCGAAGCACATAGTGCTGAGTCCGACAGCCAAAAGCTGCGTATTGCCGCCACTTGTTATGAGTTTTTGCCATTTTCATAGTGATAATGCTCTTGAGAAGCTGATGTAAAGCTGGCAATGAATTTTGATGATGACTGATGTTCTTTTTTAGGCTCAAAATACTGGTTTTCAATTGCCCAGTCATATGCTGATTGATTAAGCGGATAAAGCGTAAGCATTCCTGTTAATTCATTTTCTGATATCCATTGCTCTGCCTTGGGGAGATCACTAAATACAGCCGAAGTGTACCTCGCAGACTCTCCATGAAATACGTATATCTTATCTTTCATCCGAATACTCATTTTTACACATAACGCCCGCAACAGGGGCGACCAATGCTATGCACATTTTGTGCGAAACTGGGAGCGCAGCGATCCGCACAAAATGTGCATAGCGTTAGGCGTCCCGCGGGGACCCGAAGGGCCGGAGCATCCTGCTTGCGTTTGTTATGCATTTAGCATGCCACTTCACGAATCTCTTCAATTGCAGGTAACCCAGAAAAAATGCCGACTAGCCCAGACACATAGGTAGTCTTACCAATACACCCTTCCATCTCTAAGTGAACGCTGCCATTTCTAATTGCTGTGTCGGAGAATAATAGTAAACTCAATATGTTAGCTGGAGGCTGTGTCTGTAAATTAATATGATCTTTTGACGGGATTAATACTAAAACATTGCCTCTAGGCGGTTTGTACATATAACCGACAACTTGAACATGCTTGCCATAGTAATTTTCAAACATACCGACAACCATAGGCACATCTCCTCGCATAAACCCGCCGAACGGCTTATTACTACAAGCGGTCAGCCCCAAGAGAACTAGTAGTAGTATTGATTTAGTATTTCTCATGAATTCATAACGCCACCGGCAGGGGCAGCTTACCTTGTGCGCGTTTTGCGCGAAAATGGGAGCGAAGCGACCTGTGCAAAAGGTGCACAAAGCAAGCTGTCCCGCGGAGGGCCGCAGGCCCGGAGCAAATTGCCCGGCCTTGTTATGCTAGCGAACCTCGAAAATATAAAGTTTCTTGGGCTTACCTTCCATAGGGACCCAAACCTCTTTGACTCCTTTAAAGTCCAAGACTAAATCTGCCTCTTCCAATATGCTTTGGCCTTGAATGAGCCCATCCCAGTAAACTCCACCACAGGTCCAGTAAAATGGTGCTTCTTTTTCAGGGATATTTACTACTAATTCGCCACTTTCCGGCCTGGTGATACTTAATTCGTGTTCTTTGAATGCAGCCGCGGAAATGAAATTCTTTCCTTCAATACTCATAATTTCAGGAAGTTCTATTTCCCTCACCTCTTGGGACGCACAACCGCCAATGGTAATCAAAATTATTGCGAGAAATATACGATTCATTTCATTCCTACTTGAGCATAACGCTTTGCTAAGGGGCAGCCGAAACGCAGTGTAGGCTGTCCCACGGAGGCCGCGCTTTTTAAGGCCGGAGTGAACTTGAGCAACTTGTTATGAGTTTTCGTCAAGGTGCCACCCTACGATATCACCAACATCATCGTAGACGTTGTAAATAACCTCGCAGTCGCAGAAACCGCCGTGCTCACCAAGCCAGGGAACAACCACCTTTGGGTCTATCTGTTTAGACTTTAGAAATGCAACTGTCTCTTTGAGAGTGTGATCGCATTCTGGAGCAGATTCACGGTTTAAAAAGGAAAGTAAATCCTTTAACTCGTCAATCTCCATAGGGATAGACACACAAATCTCATCTTGCTCATTCTGTCTGTACTGAGCCTTTAATCTCTTTTTCTGCTCTTTATCCATACTTAAGACTCATAACGCCTTTAGCTGCGGCCGTAGTGCAGGCGCGAAGCGCCGAAACGGAGGTCCAGCCCCGAAGGGGCGATGCTGCCTAAACTTGTTAAATACTGGTGGCACATAGCCAGCTACTCCACTCGTTTTTCTATGATTTCAGAAATGCACTCTGTGCCGCAAATTTTGCAACTACCGCTAATATACTTGCGGCCATTTTCAACGTACAACTCTGGGTTAACGATGCCGAGATCTGCTTCGTTGCACTTGTCGCACCAAGAGTCATTGAGGCAAATATCTCTCTCAATTTCTGGCAGCGTACTTAAATCGATAATTTCTCTCATTTTATCTCTGGCATTTAACAGTTTATTAATGAGCCAGTGGCTCACTATCCATTTGGCCACTATTTCTGGGAGGGAGCCTCCAAGCTCCGCAGAAAAGCCTTTATTTACAGCAGGTTATAAACTATTGCCTAAATAACAACCAGAGATAGTGAGCCATCGGCTCAAGTCGTCTGGTTCGACCTCCCGCTCTTGAACACATTTTACCCATAATTAAATCAATAAGTTAGGGGGACTTTCTGTAGATGTAAGCCATGGCTCTATAATTCGAGCTTTCGCACCGGCAATACGCCCACTTCAATACTGAAAACCACAGCCAGTATCACCCACTCGGTATCGACATCGCCGCAATCGAGTTATGCACAGCTAAGCGGTTGGCCACCTCAACAATACAACTCGCTACTAAATCAGCAGCGTGATCAGCAACGTTTACCGGCTGGCCTGCATCGGTCTGCAGAGTCTTGGTGGTTACATCAACACTGGACATTAGATCACCGGCACCATCAGTTTGTACTGTGTTTTGGTTGTCGATTACGGCAATCGTACATTTAAGTACTGCAGCAGCCTGATCATCGCTATTAGTGGGCTCTGTGGTCTGGGTTACCGTTGCACGCACAATAGTGCCGGCACTGTGGCCGTCGTCGATGGTGTAGGCGAACTGCCAAGCCTAGCACTGTAATCGGGGAAAAACTGGGCATTATCTATTCCTTTGCTTAATCAGATTTATGTACGCCGTTATGGGTGATGATGCGGTGCTGGGGATCGATACCGGCGGCATAGCTCTTGCCACCTACAGAGACCTTGTACACGGTACGCAGGCCAGCGCATTCGACCCGCTCGACCCGCTCGACATGCTCCCAGGTGAGCGGCTCCTATTCATGCAAAACCACCAGCTCAACGCCCTGGCAGTGCTGCGCCTCGTAGACCCGCCCTGCACGGTCGGTAACGGGGGTTTCACGGCTGCAAATTACCTGGGCACCGCTTGTTGTGGTGAGCAATACGCAGGGTATTTCTGGCTCTGCATCTACCCCGCCAATAATGGGGCTTAGATGGGTTTCCTCGTCGCCGGTATCCCAGCAATCGATCAGGTCTCCGCTTTCGCAGTTTTCCGCAAGTAAACCTTCGCGCAGCCAACTGCCTGCGGCAACACACCAAGGATCTCTAGGGACCGTAGTGCCACCACCATTGCTCGGGGTTTTAATGGTTCCTACATTTCGGCGCCAGGTGTTACCGGCCAGCTGGTAAATGTTGGTAGTTGCGTAATAGGTCACCGCACCGCCCTGAGTGCCTGGATCATCGCAGTACACGTAGTACCTAGTGTTGAAGGACAACCCAGTAATGCTGCCACTGTTGTAATTAACAATGCCGAAACCAAACTGCACCGAATGCGCGGCAATCGTGATTTTTGCGGTACTGCCATCATCTGAGCCGGACAGCGCGGAACTGGTAGGCAGGCTGGCAATACCAGATTGAATCATCGGCAGATTGCGCTGGTCCTCCACTTCCACCACATCGATTTTTATATAATCGATTAAGGTATCACCCGTTTTAGCCGGATAATTGCAATAAAAAATTGGGGTAATAAAACGGACATTCGCCTGCATCGTGGCTGGGTTGCCAATATGGTTCGCTCCTCTAGCGCCACTGTATTCAGCATTGCCACTAGCGTTGCCTTTAACATAGGCCACCTGCGTCTGCCAACTCTGCCCCACTATGTTTAAGTTGGACGCAAGGATGTAATGCTGACTGCTAAATGTCTCGGCACCGCTAGCATTACAAATGCTTGCCAGCACCATCATAACCAGCCAAACCTGCATACATGGTGCGATCCGCATCACCGGAAACCCCACCGGGTGCTTTCAGCGATGACAACATGCCGGCAATCTGCACCCCTTGAGTGATAGCGCCGGCGATCATTGGAATATTTTGTGGAAAACCGATCTCAGAAGCCTTGGCAATATTCTTTACTAGCGAAACCCCAGTAGAGAAAACAGCCATAGCCATTTCAGCTTTTGCCGCTTTTTGGTTGTAGGCAGCGGCTGCAGACAAGATCTGCCCGGCACCGGCAGTAAACATTTTCAGCTCGCTTTTGTTGGAAGCCTGCTCAAGCTTTTCGCGCTACTTTCGATGTTTGTTTTCTAAAAGGGTGAGTTTGCGTTCATATTCATCATGAGCGAATATTTTGCTGGCATAGGCCTGATCCAGTAGGGCCATTTCTTCATCCTGCTGAACCTGTAATTGTTCCATCTCGGTAAGCCAGGAAAGCTGCAGGGTTTCCAGACGGGCCACCATGCGCTGACGTTCTGCATCTGTAAGGCCATCGGCGCCAGCTTGGTTACCGCCGCCCTCACCCCTGCTCTTCAGCCAGGGCCATTTGATAGCGTGCTTTCTCGCGCTCAGCATATTCAGCCCTCAATGCCTCGGTAGATTCGAAACCTCGCTTTCTAAGTTCTTGTTCAGAAATTTGTAACGCGGCTATTTGTTGCAGCCGCTGCTCATGGTCGAGTTGAATCTTGCCACTCTGGTCGGCGAGAAATTGATCCAGCTGACTCAACTGCAGAGAGCCCGCATCTTGTTGACGCTTCAATTCAGCTGCAGCGCGGTCAATTTCTGCCTGCTCCCTGGCCGTCGCTGCTGCTTCTGCCGCTTTTTTCTGATCCTCCCGCCGCGCCATTGCCGCTTTTAGATCGGCATCTTTCATTTCTGCAGCTGCACACGGTATTTTTCTACCCAGTAACTCTGCTGTTCAATCTGGGCCGTTACGCCTTGAGCGGTCGCTTTCTCCAATAGCTTCTGATGCGCGACATACTTATCTTGCAGCTCGAAATATTTATCTGCGCTCTTCTCGGCTTCCGTTGGCATCAACACGGTGCGCCACCTGCTCACAGTGTCGGCGACAAAACCCACACTCTTGGAGGCCTCCTCGGTCCTGCCCATTGCCTCCAGAAACTCTTGCCAGTTCTGGCTTAGAGTATCGACCTGCCCGGCAAGCCCGCCCGCCTCACCGGAGCCAGCCCCACCTACCTGTTGTGCCAGCTTGGCCAGGATGAAGCGCTGCGTTTCGGCAACTTGGCCACTCGCCTGCATGGTCCTGATCTGTTCTTTTTCTGTCTCGGTAAACGAGACACCAGAACGCTTCAGTGCTGTCAGGCCGCTAGCTGGGTCTTCCAGCGCCTTACCAAGTTGTAACGCTGCACTTTTGGCATCGCCACCCATTACTGCTGCCAGGTCTTGCGATAGCACAATGGCTTGGTCAAACACGTCGGTTTGCACTGACTTAAAGGTAAGCAGCACACCCTGCGCATCGCGGATACCGGAAACGCTCGCCAGGGTATTACGAGCCACCGAGCGCGCCTGCTCATCCAACTCCTGGGCAGTGCGTCCACTGGCATTACCTGTGGCCCTTAACAGCGCCTCAATCTTGAGCTGTTGCCGCTCCATCGCTTCAGCAGCCCGGATGCTCTTGTAAAAAACAGCGGTAACACCAGCCACCCCGGCACCAAGCAGTACCCAGCTGGCCGCACCAGTGGTCAGCAGACCATTGAGCGCACCGACTCGACCGGAAACCCCACTTAAGGGGCCATCAATCGCGGCGACGCCCTGAGCAGCACCGCGCATCGAGCGACCAAACATATCACCAGCGGCACTGGTGGACTTTATCTCGCAGGTGAGCTGCTTATTGCGTGCGGCGGCCTGGGCCATCTCCCGCTTATATTGAGTGGAGCGCAGCTCCAGGTTTGCCACCATGGTGGCCATGGAAGTTTGTTTTGCCATTGCTCAGCTCATGGAGTTCCAGATTGCGATTTGTTGCTGCACGGTTTTTGGCTTGTGCGGCTGAGGTAGGAAGTTAGAGACTTTGCCACCCAGTGTGCCGGCGGCAATGTGGGCTAGCTGCCACTGCTGGACTTCGGTATTTAGGGGACGCTCAGAGTGATATTCATACCAGTGGTCGAACTCGGTAGAACTCATGGAGCGCAACATATTGAAATAGTCGGGACGGTTAAAATCCCGCGCGAGCTGCCGGGCAAAGAGGAAGCCCGGCACTAACCTTTTTTTTCGTTGTCCTCGCTCTCTGGTTCGCCGCTCTCTCTTTCAGTGGATGCTTCTACATAGAGACCAGATAACTTGGTCGCAGGTACATAAAGCACATCAATTAGCTTAGGGGTAACGCTGCGGATCAATCCCTGATGAATATCTTCCAGTGATTCCTGACAATCCGGCTTCATCCAAATCGCATAGGCAACCAGTAGCAATTTCTTGCTCACCTCTCCCAGCTGGAAAGCCCAAAGCTGACCGAAGTTTTCCAGTTCAGTTTCCGGCAGCTCTTCATTCTGTGGCAGTGGAATATCTTCGGTGGTCTTTTGCATGTATTCACAGCGGTGGTAAGCGCTCAGCTCAAACAGCTCTACTTTCTGCTGGCCAAATAAAACAGTTTCGGATTCTAAAATAGGCGCAGGAATAGAATTCATGATTGACCACCTGCCGTTACCGAAGGCTTGCCGGAAATTTTGAACTTCACGGTGCGGGTAATCTTGTCATCCTTGGGCACCGCCTTACCCCAGCCGGTAATGTGGGCGATTAATTCCACCGTTGTACCTTCGGGATACTCGATTTTGTAATGTTTATTGGTATCGGAGTCGTAATCAGCACGCAGGGCCTGCTGGCCACTATCACTCTCTTTCCAGATCAAGGTAATGGAGACCTCACCGGCATCACGTAAGCCAAAAGGGTCGTAATCCATATACCCGCTGGTACCATCAATCGGGGTCATCTCAACAGAACCGCGCGACTCCTCGCCGGGGTCGATATCCAACATGCCCGCCACTGGCGTATAGGAGTTGCCATCATCGCTGCGGGAAAATTTTGTTTTATAACCTTGTGCCATCGTTGTGCCTTCTGTGGGTTGCTCAATTAAAGGTCTGTGGGTTCGGTGGAATACTGGACGCTGTAGGTAAGCCGCACCTCGCCCAGCGGGTGATCTTGATCGAGCGCAAACTGGGTTTGGCTGAGTAGGAATAAGTCACAGGTGCTGCCCAAAGTGGAATCCTGCAATGTGCTCTCAATATCTACAGCTGCCTGATCCAGTGCGACATAAATGTCTCCGCTGCTCTTCACCACAGCGGCAATAGTGAGATCTAATTGCCGACTGGTGCCGCCGTCCATTTGGTGGTCGATCGGTTCATTCGCAAAGCCCACAATAATCGCCGGTAACTTTTCCGGGCAGATACTCTCTGTGGTACCGGCCGGGGGGAAGTTGTAGCAGGATAGAGTTTTTAGCTTACTTAGTACCGCATCGCGGATGGTGATGCGTTGGGTCATTGGGATGGCTCCAGGAATTTCGGGCATAAAAAAACCCGCTGGTGCGGGTTTGAAAAAACTACTGTGGTTTTAACTAGCTATCTTTTTGATATCGACGATTCAAATAGCTATGTAAAGAAAATTAAAATTTACTCTTTCACACAACCGTTAAGACTCGCATTCTCTACCTTTTCGCCTTTCTTACCATCAGTAATATCGTAGATGGAGACGAGGCAAAAATGACGAACTGGAAATATATCCGCTTCATAGTGTTTATTACTCTCTAGGCTCATAGCCTCAGTGCCTCTACAGATTGTTCTACCTGATTTATTCACATGAAGCACAATACTTTTGTTAGCTTGAACATATACATTTTCGCTATCCAAATAGCTTTCAGCCCTTACAGTTCTAAAGTTGACAGCACAACCTTTCTCGTTTAGCTCACTTAGCTTGTATAAAGTATTGTCATCTTTTGGCAATTTCAATTTAGTCAAATTACTATTTTGAGGTGGCTTATACGTTACAAGGACAGAATTACAACCCACAACGGAGAGTGAAATTATAATAAGGAAAAATTTTTTCATATCTACAGAAAGTTACCACTTTTAAAACTTGAACACACAACGCCCGCCGCAAAGGCGAGCAACTTGTTGCGAGTCGAGCACACATAAGGAAGCTTCTTTATAACATTTTAAGAGGAGCACATAAAACACAATTTATAGTCACGTGTTAAATGCCGACGAGCCACCGTGCCCCGACCTCAAAAGCCCCGAAAGTTACTATCCAATATGAAGATACAAACGAGACCAATACTACCGTCAATGCCACCTTAATCTGGCTATACTTCCAGCGCTCTCGGACGCCGAAGAAGATTAATATACCTAAGGTAACAAGCATCATTGGCTCGTAGAAATACCTAATCGGAGCGTTGAATGGATAAAGAAATAACCCATAGATTAACCGACCCAGGCCTGGCGGAAATATTGCTACTAAACTTAGCAGCATACAAAGCATGTGCTTTTTTGGGGATTTTCGATACACAAAGCCGGAAACCAAGAAAAATACGAATAGAGGTATTAGGAATAGATCAACCCAATACACATATTGAAAAATAATCCCTTTCTGAACAGCTAATTCTATAGTACTTAAATATAGCCTTGACGAAGTGATAATAAAAATGACTGCTACACCAAGGGAGGACCAACCCAAATACTTGTGAATCAGGGAACTTCCTCTATTTATCAAATATGACTGAATACATAGCAGTGAAATCCAAAGAAATGCAACCAGTCCATGAATATGGTGCAAAGACGATAACGTCTCGTAAGCCATAAAATAACTTGGAGCAAACCCAAGAACAATTACAGTAGATAGGCTACAAACCCAAGCAAAGAGAACTTTAGAATTCAAGTATTTGCCCTCATGATACTTATCGCACAAAGCAAGCGCGCATTTATACATCGCTTTGCCTTTGCTTGCTATGTGAGCTTTTTGAGAGGAAACTAAATATTAATACTGAACCCATATAATTGATTATGCTAGCCCATATGATACCAATTTCACCATCCACTTTATCAGAACAATTCTCGAAGCAGCCATCATATGAAAATGAGAACAATGCAGAACAGGCAGCAACTGTGATACCCAAATAAATACCGACGAAGAAGCGCGCCAGTTTAGATACTGCTGATAGCCCCTCCAATCTAATAGGAGCTAGAAATGCGGATAACAGCAGCGCTACCAAAGAAGGGTAATATAGATACGAAATTAAACTGTCTAGAAATTCCATGCTCATTTGGCCCTCACTCTCATATAACGCCTCAATAATGGGCCGGAGCACGCAGTGCGGAGATCCAGCCCCAACGGGGTGACATTGATTGATTTGTTAGGGTCTTTCTGGGAGTAGGTACATTTCACGAACAAGGACCTCCGTTGCTTGAGCTGTTGTATACGGCGAACTCTCGCACCTTACTACGCCCTCAATTCTTGGGGCACCAGCCATTGTTACAAATGGCAGAAAGAATGTTTCCGCATCCGTGACCATGTAATGATGCTCGCCATCCTGATAAATCATTTTCTCAAACTTGCCGCCACAGAGCCCCGCTGCTTTGGACTCCCAGTCTAGCTTTACCTTTTTAGAGTTTTCAAAGACTCTGCCAGCTGCGACTTCCCTAACATAGAACAACCCATCATCGATTCTGATGTGATGATTATTGTGGCCATCAAACTCATTTGTGCTCGCACACCCTGAAAGCAGAAGAATTATGACGATAGTACTTGCTCGAATCATTGTGAACCTTAACGCCGCCGGCAGGGGCAGCTTACCTTGTGCACGTGTTGCACGAAAATGGGAGCATAGCGACCCGCGCACCACGTGCACAAGGTAAGCTGCCCCGCGGAGGGCCGAAGGCCCGAAGCATCTTGCCCGGCATTGTTATACGTTGGGCCTGATACTCAGACTAAAAATCGTATCAACCTCTTCTCTAAACTCCGGAATTCCAAAGTAGACAACTACGACTATTAGGGATACCGAAATGAACGCGCCAAGCAAAGAAAACCAATAGTAGCGAAGGAATGGTTTTCCTTTCTCTGTTAAAAAATTACCTGAAAATAGAAACAATCCAGCTGCTCGGATGAACCAACTATTACTACATTCTTCATTCAGTAAACGAAACAAAATCACAAAGTTGGAGATGAGATACACCAGAAATGCGCTGCTTAAAATTGTCAATAGTACGTTTGTAATCATACTCTACGTATAACGCTCGCATTTGTGGCTGGTTTGGAGCGCAGCGGAAAACCAGTCCGACAACATGTACTTGTTAGGTGGTTCACTCAAGTGTAAGGTCATTTGATTTACCGAAAGCACCACATAGACAACATCCTTCCGGATACCAAAATACTTGCAAGAATGGAATATGCCCTTCAATCTTTTTTAGCTCGAAAGTAGAAACATACTCAGTACCTTTTTCTTTTAAATGAACTCTTTTTGAATATTCACCGAATCTGTGCTCAGAATTAGCCGGATAGTACTCTACAGTTGCTTCAGCTCCGTAATTTAAACCCTCAGCACTCATAGAAATAGTCGTCTGAAACGTATTCGATGCAACTTTTTCTACCTTGATGAGCTTATCAAACTCAGGCCCCATTTTAGGGGCAGTACAGGCGAACGCCAAACTAGAAGCAAATAGAAATACAAGACTGATAAGAACTTGATTCATAGTTATTCACCTAACGCACAAAGTAGGACGTCCCGCGGAGGCCCGAAGGGCCGTAGCAAACTACCTGTGATTGTTATGCAGTGGCAGCACTGAGCAGGAGATAGAACAGGGTATCTACCGCTACTACTACAAGCAAAACCAGTAAGCCATAAAGTGCCGACTGCTTCCATGAAAGCTCGAACTGAAGCCGCAACATGAGTGTTGGCACGATAAAGTACAGCGCTACCAGGGCGACCAGAAATTGCTGATTAATTCCAGCTATGCCCGTACCAATTGTTGCCAGAAAAATCAGCAATTCAGGAACAAGAACAAAGGCAATAGAGGTAAACCCATCTAAGCCACGATCTTTACCCCGCTCAAATAACTTCAATAGGCCGAAAACAATACCGCTGGCCAATAATGCTTGAATCATTTTTTTCCTCGATTACTGATTTTACTGCATAACAGTTAATTCAAAAGAAGCTTCTTTATATCACCCTGCTATATAATTCTTGGCCCCACCTTCCTGAAAAACGAAATAAAGCCTATTAAATCAATAGGTTAGCTTAAATTGGCACAAGTTTACAAAAATAGATATAAAGCAGCGTCTTTATATCTCTGTATTTTCGCTGCTTTATATCACTTTGGGAACCCTATATATTTCAATTAGTTACCCATTTTCACCCAGAAATAGAAGAAGCTGCTGCTGATCTTTGTCACCAAATGCACAAGTGTGTATTTTTCAACCGTCCATCTGCACCCTCCGCACGATGCCATCATCTTCCAGCAGCTACGCACCTTGTGTTCCACACTGTTAAAGCTGATTAAGGCATCCGGGCTGTGAGACCCAACCTCACTAATCAGCAGGCTGAACTCATCACGCGGCGTTCGCACCCGATCATCAGCAAAGTCATCAATACTCTTATCGGGTATCACGCGGCACTCTATAGGCTCAGCGCCGCTACCATCGTCATAGGTAGCGGGCTTACCCCATTTACGAAACGCCCGCTCTGCGGCTCTTTGGTCCAGGTCCATAAATCACCTAGGCCTTCACTGTGCCAGGTGCTTCGGTGAACTTCACCGCTAAGCTAGTAGTTCCATTTCTGGCTGGCTCTGCGACAGGGGGTAATTGAGTAGAGTTCACCGTAAATAGAATTTGTCGCACTTATCAAGCTCCTCCTCAAGATTCAGAAGCTGATATAGAAATGAGAAAGAATATGAAGAGTACCCGCATTTTAAATATCCTTGATGCCTAACACCGTGAAATACGGCGGACTAAGCGTGGCGTGCGCCGTCCGGTAGCGCGCTGTAGAGATGGAACGAGCATCATCAACTTGTTAATTTTTGTGCAGAGACAAAAATTGTTTCAGAATCATACCTACCAATTCTGGTGACTCCTGATGAGAAGCGTGCTCCGTAAATGGAATATTGGCAAAACTGGCATCAGGTATTTTTGCCTTCAGCGCAACAGCCTCATCTAATGAGAAAAGGAAATCATTGTCACCTCGAATAATTAAGGTCGGACACTTTATTCTTTCGACCAGGCCCCATGGATAACCGGCCCCTGTAGTATCAAGCCACACTTTTTTTACTGATTCTACAAGGCTCTTGAAATCCGGGTTGGGATTGGAGGCATTATAGGACTCCACATCTACAGGAAAGCTTTCACTCCAAAACTCAGCAGTCAGGCCACCCAGGGCCTCGATAGATGGGTCATTAGCCTCCAATCGCCATTGCGAACCAAGTGTGACTAAGCAAACAACATTTTTTGATTGTTGCGCCGCCAACCGGTAGCCCACAATTCCGCCATCACTAAAACCAAATATTGAATACCGTTTAACGCCTAAATGAGAAAGCACTTCTTGGATATCTCTTTCATATTGAGCATAACTCAACGAGGGCCCTGCTAATGGTGACCTTCCATGACCACGAAGATCGATACTAATCAAATGAAAGTCCGGAGCAATATATTCATGCAAAGGAGCTAGGTCTTTCCCCGAACCTAAGCCTCCATGCAACATTAGTAGCGGCTCACCATTTGGATTACCAGATAGTTCGTAAAAAATTGGTGATCCACAGATTTCTATGTAACCACTTTTTTCAATCATCAAAACTCTCCAACTATATATCAATCTTTGACCTGCTAAGCCCTCTTAGCAACTAATGGCCGATGAAATGCAAAATACTTTTGCCTGCCTCTCGACCGATTATTAAATAGAACTTCCTCCATAATCTGGGAGGCTTCAATTTCTCTTTCAATTATTTCACCAATACACTCCTCTCTTCATTCTTGGGTTTATAACATTCCCACACGAACATAAAATCAAATCTGTCACCGTACCTAAGCAATCTTGCAGGAATTCCTTTAAGGTGCCTATGAATTTCTACTGCTACCGTTTTGGCCCATTCTTGTTCTTTCACTTTCTCTCCTGTGACTTAACAGTGAGTTCAAGAGAAATTTCTTTATATCACCCTGTTTTATATCAGCTTGGGGCCCTATAAATATCAATAGATCACTGATTTTCACCGATAAGAAGAAGCGCCTTTTGATCTTTGTTATTAAAAGCACGACTGTATATTTTTTACTCCACGCCAGTCTCCCTTAATATCCCCAAAACCAAAGATCTCTGGGTTTCAACTATCCACCTGTACCCGCCATATAACTCCATCATCCGGCAACCGCTTGCGCACTGTATAATCCACACCACCAAGGGTAATTAGAGTTGTAGCCACCACTTCATTTACCAGTAGACCCAACTCGATGCGCTGCAAACAAGAGATTTTCCGCCGCCTCCATCACTACTGGAAGTTGACCTCCTCCATCAATGGTTGCAAAACCTACTTATTATTACCCTGGGTATTCATTATTGCTTCAAACAGCTTTACTCTTCTTTGCCACTGAAGACTATTCACACCAAGACTCTTAGCATACATATCTTTTGCCTTTAGATGGAACCCCATCGCTTCATCCATTTTGTTTTTGCGTGCAAGCATACGAGCAATTCCTGCTAAGTCAGCAGCTATAAACGAAAGTCGCGCATCTTCAATTTTTAATTTTCTCTCTAAGGAACTCCTATACAACAATTCCGAACACTCATAATTCTCCAACAATTCCTCAGTTCTTGCCAGGTTACTTTCTATTAAAACTATATCACCATCATCCGATTGCTCTTTCGTACTCAAAATTTCGTAGGCTTGAGTTAATAAAACTCTGGCTTCATCAGACTTATTATTTAGATTCTTTGCGGACGCCAAATTATCCATCTGTATAGCAAGCCAATCAGGACTAACTGACGAGCCCTCCCTCATTTCATTTAATACTTTTTGATGGTAGTTTTCAGCCAGCACGAATTCCCCATAATTTTGGTGCTTTGCAGCAACTTTAATTGTATTTAGATATGCTCTTTGGGAAGGAACCTGGGAACAACCAACCATTAATACTGATACAACCAGGAAAACCTGAAAAATTTCATGAGGAGCACCTAAATTTTATATTGATTTGTATTTCTAGATTTTCTCCTGAATTAATCAGAATAAAAAAGCTTTATTATTTGACCCATTAAGTTAAATAAAAAAATTGGTTGATGAGCAGTTTAAATTCTTTCCTTTATACACTTTATGTGACTATGTCGATTTATACAATTATTTAACCTACCACCTGCACCCGCCTCACAATCCCATCATCCTCCAATAAAGTACTCACCTGGTACTCTTTACCAGCGTGGTAAATCAGATCCCCCACGCTATGGGTCCCAACCTCACCGACCAGTAACGGGGTATCCGCACACGTCCCTCATCCTCGAACTCGTCAATCTCCTGCTCAAAAATCACCTTGCAATCAATAGGTTCAGCACCGCTACCGTCTGTATAGGTAGCGGGCTTACCCCATTTACGAAATGCGCGCTCTGTGGCTCTTTGGTCCAGGTCCATAAATCACCTAGACCTTCACGGTGCCCGGCACCCCGGTAAACTTGACTGCTAGGCTGGTAACGCCATCACCGGCAGCCTCTGCGGCAAAGGCGGTGGGGCCGGTGATATCGCCGGTTGCGGCTGTTGCGGCGCTGTTATTAAAGGCTGCTACGGATACATCCCAGGTGAGGGTTTCCCCCTGCCTGATCTCTGCGGCGGATACCTTGGGCACTATAAAAACGCCTTCAATAGCGATCACACCAGATGCGCCCACGGCGATATCATCCATCGCACACCCAGTACTGCGCCTACTGCTAGCACCTGGCCAGAGGTAATTACCGCGCTAGTGCTATTGGTGTAATCCAGCATGCGCCCGTCTTGTACAAAATTAGTAGCCATTCTCTTTCTCTCAATTGAGTAAATTACTGAAAGCAAAAAGGCCGCTATGTGCAGCCCTTTTCGGATTTTTTAAGGTTTGGTTCGGTTTGAGCTGGGTATTAGGTCTTGGGCGTTTTCACCATGCCTTTTGCGTCCCAAGCTTTGGCTGCGGCATCGAGGCGTACTTTGAACTCCACCCCGTCGGTACTCCAGTCGTTTTGCTGTTCCAGTACTGGCGCTTGCTGGCCGTCCAGGTAAAGCACTTCGATAGTGTCGTGCGCTACCGGGTCGGCATTGAGGTACCAGCCATTGTGCCCACTGAGGCGACCATCGGAGATCACGCTGGCAATATTGCGCACGCTATTGGGTACAGTGTTGGATTTCTCAGAAGCACCTACTTCAAATTCAGATTCCAGGGCAACCTTTGCAGCACCCTCATCGGCGATATCACACAACAGGAATTTGGGGCGAATATTCAGGAAGGCGGTGCCATCCTTTTGCTTGCCCATCAATACCCGTGCGGCATCGATGCTGGCGGTGTTGATACCAGACTTAGTGGCGAGGTTGCCATGGTCGGCATGGAACAGGGCTTTGCCATCGGCCATTTGTGGGTTGTTGAGCAGGATACTAAACACCAGGTCTCCAACGGTACGGACCGCAGCAAGGCCCATCTTTTGTGGGATACGGGTGAAGGCCCCCAGGTCGTCATTGATAATCGCTTGACGGTTAATGGAGAACATTTCCCCGTAGGTGGCCAGTGCGGCGGTTTCGGCGCGCTCGCCAATACTGACATATTTAAATTCTGCACCCGGTGCCACTTGGCGCAGTGAGGGGAAGGTGCCGAGGTCGGTGCGGGTATCGATCTTGAAGTCACTAAGGTTGCCGGTGGCGGTAAACTGCGGAAATACTTCTGCTGCTTCCGAATAACCTTTCAGCATGGATTTATTCGCAATATTGCCGAGGACCGTGGCGAAGTCCCCGGAGCTGTGGGTAAAGGCGGCGGCGACGATACCCATCTTATCCAAGCCCGCCAAATTCTGGCCGTGGGCCTGCATCAGAATGCGGGCAATCTCCATCATGGTGTAGCCGGTAAGCTCGTTGCCTTCGGTGCGCTTTTCACCGAGGGCGCGCATGGCAATGGCATTCTCGGCATCAGCCTTCATGCGCTTGATGCCTTCGCCTTCCTGCACCACCAGGCTGTAGCTTTGCACGGGGGTTGGGGTTTGACTGCCGAGCGCGGTGAGCAGCTGGTCTTTGGCTTTCTCAGCGTTGCAGTCCATATCATCCAGACAGATTTGCATCACTGTGCTATGAGCGTCGAAGCCTTTGAATACGGCTTTGATATCGTCTTTGCGTTGCTTTTCATCGGCTGCAAATTGCGCTCTGGCATCGGCGGCAATCTGGGCTTTCATTTCCGGGGTGACCTCGGTCGCAGCGGTTGCAGCTGGCTTTGTAGAGGTGGATATGGTCATGGCTTGCTCTTCCTGGGTTTGGATTTGAGTTTGGGTTTGAGTGCCTGCAACCGCAGACGGGAATCTAAATTCAGTGGACCCCTGCATAACCAATGTACTAATGGCTTGAGGGGTATTTTTGAATTGGTGTAAGTGGTCGCCGTTAAAGCTGGCAGCCATCTCGATCTCGGCGGTGGTATCGGTGGCGAAGCCTGCCTCTACTGCCTCTGCGCCGGTATACCAGGTCTCGTCATCCATCACTTGGCTGATTTCCTCATCGGACATGCCGGTGCGCGAGGAGTACAGACTTTTCATGGTGGTTTTGACTTTGGCCAACAGGCTCTTGGTTTTTTCCAGGGCACGCTCGCCACCACGAACACCCGCACTGGGGTTATGCACCATGTAATAGGCGTTCTCGGCAATATGGACGGTATCCCCGGCCAGAGCGATCACACTGCCCATACTGCTGCAATGCCTTCAATCCAGGTTTCCACCTCGGCTTTGTGATCTTTCAGCAGGTTGTATATGGCGGTACCGTCGAACACATCCCCACCGGGGCAGTTAATGTGCAGATTGATCTTGCTGACATCCCCGAGTGCTTTGAGATCTCGGGCAAAATCTTTTGTGGTCAACTCCCAGTAGCCGATGGAGTCGTACAGATAGATATCGGCTTCCGTGTTATTTGCGGCAGCGGTAATGCTGTACCAAGATTTTTTGGGCATCGCTGCCTCCTATTCAGGTTCAGATTGAGATTCAGGCTCAGGCTCAGCTTGTTGTGGGGGAACAGCGGTGCGTTTGGTTGGGGTGGTGATCTTGTTTTCTCGCAGCTTTCTTTGCCAGGCAGCGGTCTGCTTAATCACATCGTCAGGCTTCTTGCCGCGCCGACGAGTGGTCTGCTGTGGGCTGGCCAGAACATTTTCCAGTAGGGTTTCATCGGCGCTGGCTTCATGGGCTGGATTAATCCAGGGCATGACCGGGGTAATAAAATCGACGTGCATCAGGGTTGCGGGGTCCACATCAGCGGACACTTGAAAGGCGTCTGCTAAGATCCATTTGCACCCAGCGCCTGGTGACCGGCTCTACAATCTCCTCACAGAATTCCAGGCTGAGGGTTTCGTAGTTTGTCCATTGCCCTACCAATTCCTGGCGCTGAGAACTGTAGGTGCCGTTGTAGTTTTTGCTAATGCTGCTAAAGCTGGCCATGGTGCCGGCAGCAGTCATACGGTGCATGGTTTCTAAAATACACAGCATATGAATACAAGAACTCCTCAATCAAGCAAAACTCCTGACCAAACAGCTTTCATTACTCATGCAATCATGTAGTGACTGTAGGTTACCGGCTCTCGGTGGCCCTTTAAGAACTCCTGCCAGTCATCAGCTGACTGAGACTCTGCATCTAACCAGGTCAATATATGGTCTGTCCCTAAAAAGATTGGGCTTCGATCATGCCCGACAGCCTTAACTTCAGGTGCTGGGTCATCAGTAATCAAGGTACATGAAAAGTAACCAACCTCACTTCCCAAAGATTCCCAGTAGTCCCAAAGGATAGGTGCCCACATCAAGTCTTTCCCCTTTGGCGTAAACTGGACTTGAGCCTTACTACCCTTGTGTTCGACCCACTCAAAGAAGCTAGTGAACGGCAATATTCCATGTTGGTGACCTATCAGAGGCCGCCAAGTTTTTGCTTCAAGCAATTTATCTAGTCGAGCATTATAAAGGCTGTATTTTGTTGCCAGATCCCAAACTGAGTTAGACGGGCGTATCGAGTAACGTAGCGGACGCAACCAATTCTTACCCCCATCGCTCACAATGCCTGGAGCAAAGTACCGCGGGTATACACGCTGACCAGGCCCTGCTAGCCGGAATTGACTCACCCGGGGTTGCCCCTTTAGTCCCAGCACATGTTTAACTTCATCCTTACTGGAGGACTTTTCCCACTCTTGATCTAAACGCAGCTGCTCCCACGACAATCCATCATTCTGGAAATTAATTGGTAATTCCGAAAGCAATCTATTGCTGGGCACAGCAAAGGAGTAACACATGAGAGCCCTCTACGCTGCAAGATTAAAGCTGGGTTTGAAAATCTAGCAATAATGATAGCAGGCGTTTAAATCAGTTATTCTTCCAGGAGTGCCATAGTCTTGGCTGATTCTTCCTGTGAGAACTTCAGCCCATACTTCTCCACTATTGCCACTCCCCCCTCGCTACTAACAGCTTCAACATAAGAGCCGTCTATTTTTTGCTCCTACATCCTATCTATTGATCTCTCAATACTGCATTTCGAGCTTTTAAAGTATTGTTTTGCGCGCCAATAGATATGAAGGCACTCTAATACATCAACACCCAAATAGGCATTTAGACTTAAAAATTTGTCGTCTATAAAATCTACCAAGGAGTACGTAATGGAAAACAAAACTGATAACAGGCGCCGATTCATCAAGAGAGCTCTTGGGGCTGGGGCTGCAAGTGCATTAGCAACAACTGCCGTACATGCCGGGACAACCTCTACTCCAAATTCCTATCTCTCGGATGGAAGTGGTGCATCCTCAAGAGATCTTGGTGGAAAACTCAACGACTTTGTTTCAGTCAAGGATTTTGGTGCCAAGGGAGATCACTACACAGACGATACAGCTAGCATCGAAAATGCCTTAAATTACATTAGCAGTGTTGTTAATGCCTCCGAAGGTGGAACTCTATATTTCCCAAAGGGCGTATATACAATTAGCCGACCACTCGTGATTCCTAATAAGACTCATATCGTCGGGGAAGGCATATCTTCAGTTATTCGTGCACATGAGCAAAATTTTAGTGGGGACTGCATACTTAGATTAGGTTCGGTAAATGGAAATGCATTTGACACACAAATAAGTAACCTGCGCATTCATCAAAACAAGGCTTCTGTTGGAAAGTCTATCGTCTATTCAAATGCTATGAATCAGCAGTGCGGTTTATTTAATGTACTACTGGATGGTTTAGAGAATGTGGACGGTATAGTTTTTGATGGGGAAAATAGTGGGAGTGGAGGTCCGTCAATAGTAGAAGTACGCTCTGTAAACATACAAGCTATAAGTAATATAACCAATGGAATTCATTCTGCAGTAGGTGGAATGATATTAAAAGTGTCACATGTCACCATTGAAGCAGCTAATGAAAATTCTATTACTCGAGGAATATATATGGAGCGTGATATCTTATCTGGTGACACACTACATTTCGAAGGGTGTAGCAATGGAATAGTTATCGGGACTAAATCTTTAGGAGGAAAAGGCAGTGTCATAACTGGCAGCCGAACAACAGGTACTCTAGTAGCTATTACATCAACGTTTGAACGCGGCGGGATTGTTTTGGAGTGTTTAGAGCATTCAAGTTTAGTAGCAAATGGCCTCATAGCTTTACAAAATAATCAAAATGGAGATCAAATTGTTGATCAATTTGTAACCTCTTACACATACACGGCAACTTAGCCTAACTACAGGAAATTATCTTGGGCGCTCAGCGAACAAGAGTAATGAGTGACTGAAGGCCCCTCCCCTTCGGCAAAGCTATAGAGGGGCCAAAAAGGGTTAATCATTGATAAATACTTAATGGTATCCTTGATGTGCTTAGGGGGTCAGGATATACAGGAAACGGCGGGCGCCAGGGTGGCACCCTAAAGGATTGGTAGAAGCTGGGGGTACGGCTTATTCGTTCAAGAGTGCCAGAATCCGGGCTAATTCCTGCTCTGAGAACTTCAGCCCATACTTCTCAACTATCGCCGTGAAGCGCTGCACATAGATAGCCTGGACGGGCTCATAGGGTGGCAGCCACTCATCCTGGCCTTTGTCTCCCTTGCTTTGGTTTCGGCCATCATCGACCAACCATAGATTCTCAGGGTCTTCTGCAAATTGACGCTTCAGCTTAACGGTCCAACTGGCACCACCGTGCTCATGCGCCCAAGACAACGACACGATGTGCTCAACATCAAGGTCAGGAGCCATGCTGAAGAACTGAGCGGTGTAAGGATCCAGCCATAGGCCAGTATCGACCGTACAGCGCTTGTCATTGGTAAAAGTAACCGGAGCTAGAGAGAACTGAACTAGCAGCTCATGACGGGTGCTCTGGCAGTCGCCGTCAGAGTCAGACCAGCCTGGTAGTCACTCATGGTGGTCGTAGTCGCTACTACTGTTAGCCTCAACCTCGAGGCAGCCAGATAAAACGGCAGAAAAGACGATCGGTAGAATCAGGCGCATGACACCCCCTCTCTATTATTTTGAAGGATCGTACAAAAAGCCAACTATTGGGACAAATACAACCTGTCACAGCAATAACGCCTTACTCAGCCGCCACCGGAATGGAGCCGCTTTGTGCTAGCGTAGCGTACAGTACAAAGCGAGCGGAGTGTAGGTTGTCGGATGCAGTAACTTGTTAATCGTGTTGCTTGATAATGGCTATACAAGCCTCAAGTATACGCGGACGAAATTTAAATTCTATTTCGGCTAAAACTGGGTCTAGCTCAAGAAGAAGGTCCGGGTTCCACTCAAGACGCTCTACACCCACTGGAATATCTAGTGGCAAAGCTGAATGAAACTCCTTAAATATTGGATATCTTTCTTCCCATTCCGGCCCTAGCCAGTAAAGTTTGTTCGACACTGATTTAGAACCGATAGTAATTCCTACCTGCCCAGACACTACTGACTTCGCGGCAGATACCAACTTTTTCGTTCGTGCTATTTCTTGCTCAATGGTAATGCTCATATACGGTTAACGTCTTGCTCTACGGCTGGCGGCGCGAAGCGACGACAGTCCGGTGGAGGCCCGAAGGGCCGGAACGTACAGCAGCAACTTGTTAGGCTTTTTGATCATGCTCATATAGAAATTCATACTTCAGTTTCGAGACAAAAGAGAAGCCAGAAGATACTCTATACAAGCTTGTCATAATCAATTCTGCTTCTTCTATCGGAAGTTTCTCGTGATGTCGAGCTAGTGCTTCTTCAATCGATTTTAACGTCGAAAGTTGACACACTGCATCACGAAATATTACTTCATCTTCACCAAGTTGATTATGGTACTTTTCATGAAAAGTCCGTATTTCATAGGCTTGGTATCGACACTGGTTCAATATACAAAGTAGATTTAGCTCCACTAATTTTTCTACATACATACTTTTATACCTAATGCCGCCATAAACGGATGCCGAAGCAACGCGTAGGTAGTCCGGTGGAGGCCGTTTTTTGGCCGGAACGTATTTAATGGCTTTGTTATATGTTTTCAGTAAAAGTTTTCTACTCTTCAAGACAGTCATTGATATATTCTTCAATGTTTGAAGCTAGTTCCATATTTGAAATTTCTTTGTGATTAAAATCTTCTTCATGGTCTGTGATATATATAGAAGTATCTTGTTGGAGTAAATTGATAAAATAATAATTTCCGAAGCCGTCAAAGCCTATTGCAAAAAAATGATTTGGCCAATAATCTTGATAACAGAAACCATCTTCACGAAGCTTCCGATTAGTTTTTATAAGCCAGTCTAGGTCTTTTACAAGTTGTCCCTCAATACAGTCTGGATCATCAGATGATGGAAATGGATAATTTATAAGAGCATCGGTATAGAAAGATGGTAACTCAATGTCAAAGGCATTATTAATTGTATTAATTATATTTTTCATATGTTTGTGTATTACTCACGTTGGTCTTGCCCACAAAAAGTAGACACTCTAACTATGCGTAGTTTCGCTCATACTCTGCTGGACTTACATAGCCTAATGCAGAGTGCCTACGAACCCTATTGTAGAAAATCTCAATGTATTCAAACACCTCAGATTTTGCTTGCTCTTCGCTTTCGAATGTTCCGGCATAGACCAGCTCGACTTTTAACCTGCTAAAGAATGATTCCATTGCCGCATTATCCCAACAGTTAGCCTGGCGACTCATACTCGGCTTGCACTTGCTTTCGGACAAGAGATCCTGGTATTTCTGCGATCGATATTGCACACCCCTGTCAGAGTGAACTATTAGTCCAGGCTTTATTTGTCGTCGCTCTAGAGCCATTTTCAATGCTCGACGTGTCAATTCATCGGTCATCTGGGAGTCGAATGCCCAACCTACAATACGTCGAGAGTACAGATCCATAACTACCGCGAGGTACAACCACCGCTCCAGAACCCAGATATACGTAATGTCACTTGTCCAGCGGCAATTTGGTCGATCCACATCAAAGCAACGCTTAAGTAAGTTGGCGGAGACATTAATGCTCCCCTCTACGGGCTGACTATATCGAAAGCCTTTGCCGTTTCTCGCTTTAATATGCTCCTGATGCATAAGCTTAGCGACGTAGTTCCGTGAACATGGCTCACCTAACTCTCGAAGCTCGCAAGCGATTCTAGGCGCTCCATAACGACCTTTAAACGCAGTAAACGTCTCTCGGATTTTATCGATTGTTCGTATCTTTCCAATCGTGCGAGAAGGTGGCAACCGCCCTCGCCATCGATAATAACCCTATCTTGAGACTTCTAAACACCGACACATCAAGCTAACCGGGAATGACCCCACATGCTCTTGTATCAGTGCGTACTTTACTCTTGGTGGTTCGCAAAGTACGCAGCTGCCTTTTTTAGAAATTCAACCTCCTGACGTGCTTCATGCAGTTCCTTCTTGAGCTTGCGAACTTCAGTGCTTTCCTGCTTGGAATAGTTGACGCCGTCTAAACTATTGAACTGCTTATCAGACAGTCGATTAAATTGACGACGCCAGTTGTAGATCTGCTGTGCGCTGACGCCTAGCTCTCGAGCCACAGAAGCCGTTGTTGCTCCAGGCTTTTCTGCTCTCTTAACTGCTTCTCTACGGAACTCCTCCGTATACGCCTGAGTTCTTTTCTTACCCATGATACACCTCCGTGTTAGGCCTAAACCTAACTATACAGGGTGTCTACCAAACGTGGGCAAGTCTTGAATATAACGCCCGGCTTTGGGGCTGACCTGGAGCTGCAAAGCAGCGGAAAGGCAGTCCAAGCCCCGCAGGGGCGACAACAGCCGCTTGTTATGTGATGGCATCTACTCCACTCTTTTCTTTCGCTCACCAAAAGAGGTTGCACCATATATAACGCAGAAGAATACCGATGCAAGAGCATAGTACCTGGCAGACCCATTCCATAGGCTTCGATACAGCTCGACCTCATTTACTTTCTCACAAAGTTCGAGCGATTCAATTATGCAACTCTCTAGTACTGACATAACCCGTTCTGCATAACTTATTTGATAGCCAAGCATAGAAATACACCACACGGCTACTCCGATGCTAAATACGGAAAGTACCTTTCTGTTACGGCTTAGTTGCCTGAACATTTTGAGCTTACTCTTTTAGTCACATAACGCCCGCAACAGGGGCGACCAATGCTGTGCACATTTTGTGTGAAACTGGGAGCGCAGCGACCTGCACAAAATTTGCACTGCGTTGGGCGTCCCGCGGAGGCCCCAAGGGCCGGAGCAACCTGCTTGCGCTTGTTAGTGGCAATCACTGTAAGATGTATCCGTAAATCGCTAACCCTAACACTGCGAGCACCACGACTAAAAACTTTAGCTGGCCATTGTGTACTTCTGCGTTTGTAATTGGTTGAAGCTTTACCGTAAATAGTGTGAATAGAGAAAGTATAACGCTCGCGGAAAAACAGATAAGAAGCGGTAGTACACTTACCATAAACACTGAAATAAACGCAGATAGGCCAGTTATTGCCCACAAAGCCTTTTTTGCTTTTTGCCACTGTGTTGGCTCAACGCTGTGGTAACAGCAGCTTGAACATCGTGCAGGACCAAGTGAATGCGCCCCAATCTTTGAAAAAGCATTGACTCCAAAATTTTTGCAATGTGGGCACTGAAATCTCATTCTTGCTTACCACTAACGTCTTTAGCAACGGAAAATTGCGGAGCCGAAGGCGGCGTAATTTGTCCGATTGCCTAAACTTGTTAGGCGCCTCACCACTTTAACCCTTTTAGGTTAATAAGTTTTGCTGACTGACTCTCTTTATCTAGCAATACTTCATACCCCACATAAGAGAAGTAGTCCTGCAGAGTCTCTGCTGGCTCAACGTAGCCTAGTAAAAGTTCTACCACGTTATGCTCATTGTTAATTGCAGCCTCACTTAAAGCAGTATCTCCATCTGGAGTCTTCTGCCTAGGATTGGCACTTTCCTTGAGTAGAAATTCACACAGCTCATAATAACCGAGGCTTGCAGCTTCAGACAAAGGAGTGTTGCCAAATTCATTAGCCGTATTGATTTCAGATCCACGCGCTAACAACCATGCGACTTCATCTAGATGATCTTCAACTGCTAAATAATGAAGCACAGTCTCTCCAATCCCATTCTTAGCGTGTACTATCTCCGGGTCTTCCGAGATGAGTTTTTCGGCTAGAGACTTGTCCTGCATTACCGCGTTAATGAGTAAATCAAACTTTTCCTTGCTCATCGATATCCTAGTCGCTTAACGCCAAAATCAGGTGCGCCGTAGGCGTCACCTGGATTTTTTTGTTAGGTTTCAGTTGGTTTGTACCAATCAAAGAATTCAAGTTTAATACCTTTTTCTTGATACTCCAACCAAGCAAAAAACATTTCCTTATAATGTGAAAAGCCTATATTGAATCTTGTTTTGTATATTTTTAATTCAGGATTCTTAACTAGCATTTGTTCGCACTCAGAAATAGCTGACTTGCAGGTGTCTACTTCTAAGTGAAGGCCACACGGCAAGCTATGCATTGCAAAATCAAGCAAATCTAAATTCTCAATGAATAATAATTTTTTTGCTTCTTTACTTTCTGGATTAATCGTTAAAGCGGACTCTAAAAGTTCTTTTGGCTCACCTGAGCACAAAAGATATGCATCCTTATAGAGCTTTGCTTTAAACAACCATAGAAATATTTTTTCATCTGGATTATCCAGCTTACATTTCCATAATTCCAAAATTTGAGGCCAAATATTTGGATGCTCCACAGGAATATTTAAACCTACATCAAAATGAAGTTTACAAATCTCTAAAAGATAGTCATTTAAATCTTCTTTATTCAAAGATTTAATTTCTTCCAATTGTTTTGATAGCAAAGGTTTCCAAACATGCTTTATTCCTGTATCTCTAGCATCAAGATACTTATTCCATTCTTCTTTTATATTCTCGATATCTAGCATGATTGCTGAACCTGAAACCTAACAGTTTATTAAAGAGCCAATGGCTCACTATCCATTTGGCTACTATTTCTTGGGTGGAGCCTTCAAGCTCTGCAAAAAAGCCTTTATTTACAGCAGGTTATAAACCATTGCTTAAATAACAACCAGAGATAGTGAGCCATTGGCTCAAGTCGTCTGGTTCGACCTCCCGCTCTTGAACACATTTTACCCATAATTAAATCAATAAGTTAGGGGGGAATTTCTGTAGATGTCAGCCATGGCTCTATAATTCGGGCTTTCGCACCGGCGGCACGCCCTCTCCACTACTGAAAACTACAGCCAGTATCACCCGCTCGGTATCGCCATCGCCGCAATAGAGCTATGCACGGCCAGACGATTTGCCACCTCAACAATACAACTCGCTACTAAATCAGCAGCATGATCGGCAACGTTTACCGGCTGGCCTGCATCGGTCTGCAGAGTCTTGGTGGTTACATAAACGCTGGACATTAGATCGCCGGCACCATCAGTTTGTACTGTGTTTTGGTTGTCAATTACGGCAATCGTACATTTAAGTACTGCAGCAGCCTGATCATCGCTATTAGTGGGCTCTGTGGCCTGAGTTACCGTTGTGCGCACAATAGTGCTGGCACTGTGGCCGTCGTCGATGGTGTAGGCGAACTGCCAGGCCTCCAGGCCTGGCACTGTTACGGGGGAAAAACTGGGCATTATCTATTCCTTTGCTTAATCAGATTTATGTACGCCGTTGTGAGTGATTATGCGGTGTAATGGATTTTCGCCGGCAGCGTAGCTCTTGCCACCTACAGAGACCTTGTACACAGTACGCAGGCCGGCACATTCGACCCGCTCGACGGTTTCCCACGTCAAAGGCTCATCTTCATGCAGTACACTCAGCTCAACCCCCTGACAGTTTTGAGCCTCGTACACTTGGCCAGTACGATCAGTAACGGGAGTTTCACGGCTGCAAATTACCTGGGCACCGCTTTCTGTGGTGAGCAATACACAGGGTATTTCTGAATCTGTATCTACCCCGCCAATAATGGGGCTTAGATGGGTTTCCTCGTCGCCGGTATCCCAGCAGTCGATCAGGTCGCCGCTTTCGCAGTTGTCCGCTTTCGCAGTTGTCCGCTAGTAAACCTTCGCACAGCCAGCTGCCTGCGGCAACGCACCAGGGGTCTCGGGGTACCGTGGTGCCGCCGCTCGGGGTTTTAATGGTGCCAACACCTCGGCGCCAAGTGTTACCGGCCAGCTGGTAAATGTTGGTAGTTGCGTAATAGGTCACCGCACCGCCCTGAGTACCTGGATCATCGCAGTATACGTAATACCTAGTGTTGAAGGACAACCCAGTAATGCTGCCACTGTTGTAAAATTAACAATGCCAAAACCAAACTGCACCGAATGCGCGGCAATCGTGATTTTTGCGGTACTGCCATTATCTGAGCCGGACAGCGCGGAACTGGTAGGCAGGCTAGCAATACCAGCTTGAAGCATCGGTAAATTGCGCTGGTCCTGCACTTCCACCACATCGATTTTTACATAATCAATTAAGGTAACGCCCGTTTTAGTCGGATAATTACAATAAAAAATCGGGGTAATAAAACGTACTTTGTTCTGCAGCTTGGCCGGGTTGCCAATATGGTTTGCCCCTCTGGCGCCACTGTATTCAGCATTGCCACTAGCGTTGCCTTTGACATATGCCACCAGCGTCTGCCAGTACTGCCCCACTAGATTTAAACCAGCATCCAAAATGTAGTGCTGGCTGCTTACAGTTGCACTGATCCGGCACTTCGACTAAATCAATTTTGACGTAGTCAACTCTTACCCTGCCACCTTCGTTTTGGACTTAGCAAGCTCTGCAGTCTCGATAGCAGCCTGTACAGAGGGGTCAGCAGCACGGGCCGGAGCCGCAATGCGGTGGAGGTCCAGCACACGAAGTGTGTGATCGTGCCAGCGCTTGTTCTGTATTTGCTAGTTTACAAGCCCCGATACTTTAGACCGAAGTATATCGATTAATTCTTTATCCATATAATCGTAATTATCGGAGATATCTAACGAGATCACCTTTTTGTCTTTTATAGCTCGGCCAAATTTGCTACTCAGTTTCTTTTTATGGACCTTCTCCATAACAAATATATGGTCAGCCCATTCGATGTCTTCAAGACCAACATGAACCTCAGCATCGTTGCTGATTCCCGCCGAATATACCTCCCAGCCATCAACGCCACTAAAGATCGCTTCAGCTGTCGGACTCCTCAGTTTATTCTTGCTGCATAGGAACAATACTTTTTTCATCTACTCTCTCGATGCAGAACACCCGCCGCACAGGCGAGCAACTTGTTGCGAGTCCAGCGCACGAAGTGCGCGCTTGTGCAGGCTCTTGTTAGAGAGCTAACACACTACCGGCACTGACATGAAACGGCTCTCCAACAACTTCAACTGCTTCTGGAACAGGAAAGTTGTTACCACAACAGTCTATTTCTATATATTCAACCATTCCTGATTTTCCAGAGAAAATTAGGATCTCTAACGTTTTACCTGCTTCTTCAAGATTAAAGTTTGCTTCAAAAATTACACCGTACTTATCTGGAGCTGCAATCGCTTTGGTATTAGCAGATACCATAACTTTGAAGCTATTACAACCGCACTGACAAAACTCAGAAACCATGGCTTTGTCGAGGTGCTCCTTTAATACTTGTGCATCAGGGAACTGGCATCTCTCTAAAATGAAGTTAATCCAATCCCGTGCCCTGTGTTCGTTATTCATTCTGTTAACTACTTTGTATAAGAGAATTGGGAATTAGGAAAACCCAAGCTATAGGCCGCCACCCGTCACTCCATATAATAGAACCCTCAAAATGGTTGATAGGTCCATAAGTTAAAACAATAAATAATCCTAAATTGGTCCACACCCACAGCATTACCAATAATGCCGTCGAGACAAGAGACCAACCTATAAAAGGAAGAAAAAAAGACACAACTAATAACCACCTAAATGGATAAAGCTTAAGTGCAACCTTTGTATAAAAATCAGTAAATAGTCTCATAGTACGTACAACACCTAACGCTCACAGTTGCGGAAAGTTTGGAGCTGCGAAGCAGCGGAGAAATTTTTCGCTAACCTGTGCCAGTTAGGCTTGAACAACAATGCATACCCCTTTAGCAGTTCTAGAGCCATCGACTTTTTGAGTAGACATACTAGATTTTAACTCACACTGTAAAAAAGAATTATTAGCGCCATCATATTTGTCAGAATAACTCATTCTGGTGTATTTCCACCCTTCGTATTCCTTTCCCTGGTATATTATCATCAGTTCTTGCTCAATCACCGGCTGATGAACAAAAACAAATGGCCTAATCTTTTCCACTATGGAACTTCAAACTCTCCATCTTTACCTGTAACAACTTCTTTTGTCTCCCATTCGCCGTACCAGTGTGACTTAGCTTTAAAGATAATTTTGGCTCCCGACACGGGATCACCATTAAATATGATTTTACCTATCAGGTTCGAAGTAAGCTTATGGAAGCTAACGACTGAACATCCAGAAAGCAAAGTGCAAAAAGTAAAATTAGCTTCTTCATTATTTTTGATCGGGGCCTAACGCCCTGGGTATGCGGCCGGAGCTGCGAAGCAGAGGAGGTCCGGTGGAAGCCACGCAGTAGCTGGAACGAACATCACCCACTTATTATGTGATCTTACTTGCATACCACTCAAGAAATAAAACTCAAACCAATAATCGCGATGAATAGAAATATGATAGAAAAAACACTACGTAAAACAGTGTCTCTACCCTTAACTAATTCGGTATTTGAATAGGGGACGTACATTGTTTCCCCCAAGGCAATTGGTGAAAAAAGGAACATTCCAAAAATGTAGATAAGTGCACCGTAAATAATATCATCGTTAGTCGATGCCCTCTGCCCTACCAAGGTAATCAAAAGCAGTGTCAGCACTACGATCAGATACAGAAGCCGATCTCGATATTTCTTAATAAGTTGCACGATCTAGTTTCTCGCACTTTACATAACGCCCCGCACAGGGGCAGACAAATAAGCGCAGCACTTTGGCTGTCCCAGCGACCAGCGGGAGCGGTTGCTGCGGCTTGTTACACACGCCTTAGCTCTCTTAGTGAAAATCCCAAACCAAATATTGCTAGCGTATAAATAGCTAAAAGTGAAAGCCCTAACTTTAGATTGGTTTCTTCCACAGATTCTGTCCATTCACCTTCATATGACCTGCGAATTGTAACAATTTTACTGGCGCTAGAAACACTTATAAATTGTTTCTGATCATAGGTATTACTGTAATCACATTCTCCATTGATACAGGAGTAGCTGCCAGAACCAAATCCGATCTGAAGCAGTTTAGAGTTTGGAAGGTAATTTCTTGCTCTCTCTACGTGCTCTAAACTTGGATTCAAGTACCCACTCACAACAGAGTATATCGGCAAAAAAACAAGCACTAGGCATGGCATTAATACAAAAAATACTACAACTAACTTTCGATTGAGCACTAATTCTCCTTGCCGTGTAACGCTTTGCTCACCGGCACATACTGCGGAGAACGTTTTTGTGTGAAAATGGAGCGCAGCGACAGACACAAAAACGAACGTAGCAGTATGTGTCCGCGTACAGCAACTTGTTATATTCCTTTAACGTCAGAAACAAAGTTATGGTAGGTAGACCATTCAGGATCATTTTCCATTTCAATTTGTATCGGATATACGTCGTGTCCCACTAAAAGTTCGTTAAGTTTTTCCATCCATTCGTCGGAGTCTCTAACGTACCAAATCCATTCTTTGCGTCCATTGCCAGTAACAACCATCATTAAATGTGACACACCATTTACGTCTAAGGGTGCTATTGCATCTTCAAAGACGATTTGTTTTTTGTTCGTATTTCGATCAGGCATGCCATTATTTTCTTTCTTTTCAAATGGCCAATATATGTTTATCAAAGTAGGGAAATCTGTTTCCTTTTCCCCCTTAGGGACACTTTGCATACTCCTGTAAATAACAGGCTTCCCTTCTTGCTCACCGGTTGCAGTGAAATATATATTTTCAGCAACTGCACTAGACATAAATATCAACCATATTAAAAATGTGCTAAAGATTTTCAACTTCTGCGACCCTCTCTAGGGAATATAACGCTGCCAACAGCGGCCGAGCGTAGCGAGGTCCAGCCCCGGAGGGGCGATGCTGCTTGGCCTTGTATGATTGTTCTTGCCCGATTCTGATGTTGAAAATCCTTTTCGCTAACGGGTAAATTGAGACCCACCTTCGGCGGCCACCGAAGGCCTTGTTTATCACAGTTCGCTGCCTGGCCGGTTCGTAAAAGACCGATAACAAGTATGAACGTGATAAGCACTCACTAGGCATAACTCGAATGGTCATGTGGGCCTCGAGCCCGAATAGCAAGGCGGAGATAGCTTATCTTATGAAACCTCAAGAGATCAATGTCGGTATCGATACCAGTAGTAAACAACTCGATATTTATGTGAGACCTACTGGCCAATTCTTTAGTGTTACCAATGATAAAAATGGTATTAAGGATGCCATTAAACAACTACAACCTCTTAAACCTAAAAGAGTACTAATAGAGTCTACAGGAAGACTTGAATTAGAGTTTGTTTGTGCAGCAAACAAAGCGGGATTGCCTATTGTTGTTTGCAACCCTTCTCAGATCAGAAGCTTCGCCAAATCCGCAGGGCGCCTCGCCAAAACTGACAAACTAGATGCAATTGATATCGCACACTTTGGTGAGGCCATGAAGCCAAGGCTGCAGGTGCTGAAGCCAGAGAAACTAAGGGAGATCAGTGACTTACTAACTGTAAGAAGTCAGTGTTTAGAGATGAGCACGATGCAAAAGAACCGGCTTCAGCGGATGCCTAAATCAGTGCACAAACCTATTCAAACTATTCTAAATACCATTAAGAAAGAACTAGAAAGAATCGACAAACAGCTGGATAAGCTCGTTAACAGTGTTTCTGAGTGGCGGCAAAGACGCGACCTATTGTTGAGCGCTAAAGGAGTCGGGAATGTATTGGCTTATACACTGATGAGCGAACTTCCTGAGCTAGGAAAATTGAACCGTAAAGAAATCGCTGCACTCGTAGGAATCGCCCCAATGAACCGTGATAGCGGTAGCTTCCATGGCAAGCGACATATTCGAGGCGGAAGGCATCGCGTACGCACCGTTCTGTTTGTTTCCATCATGTCGGCTATTCAACATCATCCCAAATTAAAGCCAATGTATAAGCGATTAGTCGACGCTGGTAAACCTAAAAAAGTAGCCCTCATTGCCTGTATGAGAAAGCAACTTACCATCCTGAATACCATGGTGAAAAACAACACCTACTGGGATGAAAATATGGCTTAAAAGCTTGACGAGCAACCATAGTCACTTGTTAGGCTTTGCTCCATAACTCGATTGATTGCATCTCAGGACCCTCACCCCATTTTAAAACTATATTACCTTGGCTAGGGCTCTTCTTATCTATAAACATGATCACTTTATTATCGAAACTGCAGCTCTCTAAGTACAACCAAACAGATTTCGATCTAACTCTAATCACGCTGGGACTAACTAAGTTGAACTCTTCCGGAACCTCGCCTCCAGTTAGTAGAGGTTGAGCGCCTTGTGACATTAGTTTTGTAGCTTCATTGAAGAGAAACTCAAGCTGATGCTGTGATAAAGCCTTTGCTACAGAAACCCTTTTAGATTCTTCCGAGCACTCAACACCGCCGCATCCAGATAACACAAAGATAGAAAAAGCGAGAGACAATATCCTTAACATTTCATCGATCTACCAAGAAGCCTAACGTCTGGCGCACAGGCGAAGTACGCAGTACTGAGTCCAGGCCGAAGGCCGATTGTGCCGCCGCTGGTTATATTTCATTACGCGATTGGCTCTAAATCAGAGGGAAAAGAACGAAACTCCTCCCATTGAGATTCACTCATTTCACCTTTGAAATCACGGGAATTCCACGCTCGATTTAAGTGCGCATATATATGGGCTATATCTATAGAATAGCCCTCGATATCGACGCTCCCCTTAGATCCCATTTGTTTAATGAGATCACCTAGATGCTCATGCGCATCTTCTAGCTCACTCATTAATTGACTCCATTCAACTGGATTTTCCTTGCTATCTATCATGATTTTTCTGAAATATAACGCCCTGCACACGGGAGGCCGAAGTGAAGCGTAGGCCGTCCAGCCCGCGTAGTTTGCGGGCGATCGTGCTGCTGTTTGTTATATTTTTTCACACTTTACTCTTTCTAGTAACGCAAACACTTTATTTGCGATCTCTGCTAACTGGGTGTTTAGCTTATTTACCTTATCTTCATCTTCAGTTGCATATTTTGTGACCAGCAAATCGTCAATATCACAAGTTGGTGCATATTTAATCCAAAGATCTTCTAAAAAGCTAAAGTCATTTCTCTCTATTTTATTTACCGCCCCTAGGGCTTCAAGTTCCCATTCGGGGATACCACGAGACCGAAAGTAACTAGCGGCTTCAAGTAATGCGATCTTAAGTTCTTCTTTAACCATGATTCGAAACATAACGCCAAGCTTTGGGGCGGACCACACAGTGGGCCGCCCCAGCAGCTATAGGCTGCGACAACAGCGCCTTGTTATGCATTTACCACTCCCAATGCGGCAAAACCGTAGCCCATGAAGATAAGGCCGCCAGCGAAAAAACCTAGCCACCAAAATTCGCTTCTTCCGATACCCGATAAAAGCTTCTTTTTGTATATAAATATCTTTGCGCACCAGTAGGTAGCAGTACAAAGAGCGACAAAGGATACAAACCCTAACCAGCCACCCATAGTTCCTATGACTAATAATGAACTTCCAAGAGAGATTGCCATCCCTGCGAGCAAACCCTCGAGAAGATAGCCACTGTTCTTTTTACTGTCCTGTCTTCGAAACCAGCTCATGAGTCACCAGAAGATGCATAACGCCCGGCTAAAAGGCGCGTCCAGCGGAACGAAGTGGAGTGGTTTTTGAGTCGCTTGTTATGAATTTCTACTACCATTGGCCTCTTCTGCCTGATCGGTAGGGCATTCTATTTCTGTAAGTACGAATGATGGAACCATGTTGCCAATAATCGGAATTACTACTGCACCTAGAGCCGCTTTATTAGGGCTGCCCTTCAAACACGTTGTCTCGTTCGGTTTTAGCTCTATTTCTATCGAAGAAGACGGGCTAGCATCAGCCTTAGCTTGAATGGTATGAACACCTGAATTCATCTTGACTGAACCATGCTGCCCACTACTCAGCCTGAGGAAATATTTGTCTGATTCGCCAACATACATGCTTATTGCTCCATTCTGAAATGCAGATTCCCGAAATACTTTTAGCTCTGATATTTCGGAACCTTCAGTGACCAATTTCAAGTCAGTGGAAAGGTTAGTACAACCCGTTGCGAGAACAGAAATCCCTATCAAAAGTTTCTTCATAAAACACATCTATATTTTCTTCTGTAATCATAACGCCCAGCGTACAGGCGAGCAAAACGTAGTCTTGCGAGTCCAGCCCGCGCTTTTTGCGGGCGATTGTGCCGCTGCTTGTTATGAGTTTTTGACAGTAATACCAATATACTCTTTGAGGTCGTTGTTTAGGCCAAAGCAATTCGCAAACCATAAGCCGTTCAAGTCTTCACCGTACTCAGAAACAACCGCTTTAGTATTGCAGCCAGACTCAACCAATAGCTTTAAAACGCTGATTAAGTTTCTAGAGCACGCCTTTAGAAATGGCGTTTTATCCATATAGCCTCGAACCTCTAAGTTTGCGCCAGCATCAATCAAAGTTTGAATAATTGGTATTGCGACCTCTTCATCATCTTCAGCAGTATCAATAACCTCAAGTAAGGGAGTATCGCCACAGTCATTTCGGAAATCGGGGTTTGCCCCTTTCTTCAAATAATACTTTACGTACGCTAAGTTTCTATTCTTACATGCTGCTAGCAGCAAAGAATCACCATAACTATCTGGCCTATCTATATCGTCAAATGGGCCATAGTATTCCTCAAGGTCTTGAGGCGACAGCTCCATCAAGTCACTTTCGTAACAGAGATCGTCGTCCATGGATTACTCATAACGCCGCAATCAGCTGCGGCCAACTTTGTGCTCTTTTTGCGTAATAATGGGAGTGCAGCGACCGCGCAAAAAGTGCACAAAGTTGTGCCGTCGGCTGCATTGCCTGGTTAAGTGCCCCTAACGTACTCAACTACAAGGAAAATTTCACCAACCATTAAGCTAACCGCCGAAGCTAGCAGGAGCGGTGCGAACGGAACCCCAATGTATACACCAACTACTATTGCCGCAATACCAAGTGATGCCGAATAAACTGATAGTGCATTAATCTTTGGATACCGGATTGATGCAACAATAGCTGTAACCACGCAAAATAGACCAATGAGAGAAAGTAAAGATAAGAAAAACGATCCAAAGTCTCTGAACATTCCGTGGAAAAATATAGAGATTCCTAGAAAGCACATACCAGCCCAAAGAAGGAAGTCTCGGGCGGGTGCCTACGCAACGCTCAGTTATGGCAGCATTTTTTATTTCCAGAACACTCACTACTTACAAGCGCGATCGCACCTGAAGGAACTCCTTCAGATACAAGAGCACTGGATAAGTATCCAATTGGGCGCGCTGAAAAAATCGATTGTGGTAAAAATTACCACACTGGCGCCCAAAACTAAAAAACCCCGCACTAGGCGAGGTTTTAAGTCCTTGATAAACAAGGAAGAATCTGGGGTGGCCGACGGGGATCGAACCCGCGACCTCAGGAGCCACAATCCTGTGCTCTACCAACTGAGCTACGGCCACCATAGTAGTGATATACTTCAGCACCTTGTGGCAGTACTGAGTTCCGGATATCTCTTGCAGCCAATCTGGCTTCAGACTGAGTCCTTTTTGCCAAACCAGCACCATCTAGTGAAGATGGCACGCCCGGCAGGACTCGAACCTGCGACCATCCGCTTAGAAGGCGGATGCTCTATCCAGCTGAGCTACGGGCGCAAGGTGAACCCGGAAAATTGGTCGGGGCAGAGGGATTCGAACCCCCGACATCCTGCTCCCAAAGCAGGCGCGCTACCAGACTGCGCTATGCCCCGTTTTTCCAATCATTCGCACTTCTTTGATCTTGCTTACCGCCCTTGGGGTGGTTGTTTAGATCGCTGCATTTGCGAAGTGCGCGCATAGTACTGATACCCCAGGCCTGTGTCAACGCTTCTAAGCTATTATTTTTTAAGAAGTTTATCCTTTTGCCTCTCAAGGGCCTGAAGTGGCGAAATTATTTCCAACCTGTGCGAAAATGGCGCACTTCGCGAATCCGACCGGATAAAAAGTAAGCAGCTCGAAAGCCGCCTGCTTCCGCCCTTCTATATAAAGTAGGTGCTGGAGCAAACTCCGGTCTATTTAGCACTCGATTTTTTATTGTTAGAGATAGCATCTATGTCTGCATTGGTTCTGGACGGCAAGGCCCTGGCACAGAAAACTGAAGAGGAACTTTCGGCTCGGGTAGCCGCACTGAAGGAGAAGAGTGGTGGCCAAACGCCAATCCTGGCTACCATCCTGGTGGGTGATGACCCCGCTTCCGCCACTTACGTAAAGATGAAAGGCAATGCCTGCCGCCGTATCGGCATGGATTCCATGCAGGTGGAACTGCCCTCCTCCACCACTACTGAGCAGCTGCTCGCCAAAATCGAAGAACTGAATACCAACCCCAACGTCCACGGCATTCTGTTGCAGCACCCGGTTCCGGCACAGATCGACGAGCGCGCCTGCTTCGACGCTATCAGCCTGGATAAGGATGTTGATGGCGTAACTTGTCTGGGCTTTGGTCGTATGGCCATGGGCGAAGAAGCCTATGGCTGTGCAACTCCAAAAGGCATTATGCGCTTGCTGGAAGCCTACAATATTGAACTGGAAGGCAAGCATGCCGTGGTTGTAGGTCGCAGCCCCATCTTAGGCAAGCCAATGGCGGCCATGCTGCTAAACGCCAACGCTACCGTCACCATCTGTCATTCGCGCACCAAAGATCTGGCCGATCATATCCGCCGCGCAGATATCGTAGTGGGCGCCGTAGGCAAGCCGGAATTTATCAAGGCTGAGTGGATTAAGGACGGCGCAGTGGTTGTCGATGCCGGCTACCATCCAGGCGGTGTGGGCGATATAGAGCTTGGCCCGTTGATTGATCGCGCTGCCGCCTACACCCCGGTGCCCGGCGGTGTTGGCCCTATGACCATCAATACCCTTATCTACCAATCTGTCGATTCCGGTGAACGTAAGATTGGCTAGTTTTATACGATTGGATAAGGCGGTCAGCCAGGTGACCGACCTCTCCCGCTCCGACGTGAAGCGCGCCGCCAAAGCGGAGCGCATCAGTGTAAATGGCGAGATAGTCACCGACCCAGCCGCCAAGGTACAGGCCGGCGATGCACTGTACCTGGATGGCGAGCCCCTGCACGAGCCGGGGCCACGCTACATTATGTTAAACAAACCTCTGGGCTATGTGAGCGCAACCAAAGATGGCGAACACCCCACGGTACTGGACCTGATTGACGAGCCCAACAAATCCAAACTGCATATTGCCGGGCGCCTGGATATCGATACCACCGGGCTGGTCCTGCTCACCGACGATGGCCAGTGGTCCCATAAAGTAACCTCACCAAACCATCATTGTGATAAAACCTACTACGCCATGCTGGCAGAGAGGATTGAGGAGGATGCGGTGGCAAAGTTTGCCAAGGGCATCTGGCTCAACAACGAAAAGAAGAGAACCAAACCGGCCAAGCTTGAGATTCTCTATGCCAACGAGGTCCGCCTCACCATTGGCGAGGGCCGCTATCATCAGGTAAAACGTATGTTCGCCGCTTTGGGTAACCGGGTACTAGAGCTACACCGGGAGAGAATCGGCGATATCTCCCTCGATGAAGAACTCCAAGAAGGCGACTATCGCCTCCTAACCCCTGAAGAAATCGCCTCGGTACAATAAACAATATGTCTGCCCTTCTCCTACAGGAACTCCTCCAGGCACCCAGGGAAACCCTGTGGATCGCCGATGAAAACAGTAAATCCCTGCTGCAGCCGGGATTTCACTTTGATGGTGACCTGCTCAGTAATCGCTGGGATATTGCTGAACAGGCAGAGGGCAAAGTGGCCCGCAGCTTCTTTAACGACTTCCACTTTGGGGAACTGGACCGCAACTATCGCCGCATCGTTTATTCGGTCTCCAAAGAAAAGGCGGTAGTTCATCACATCATCAACCAGGCTCCACACTTTCTCGGCGAAGGCGGCGAGCTGGTATTGCTTGGGGGAAAACAGAGCGGCATCAAAAGCTATGCGGCTAAAGTAGCTGAGCGCCTTGGCACTGCTAAACAACTGCAAAAACACGGCAATGACTATTCCAGTACTAACCGAGTGGATCACCCAAGTGCAGAGGAGCTAGTTGGCGAACTGGATTACCCGCAACTACGCAGTCTGCCGGAGCTCAACGGCCTGTACAGCAAACCTGGCCTGTTCGGCTGGAACAAGATCGACAAAGGTAGCGCGCTGCTGGCCCAACAATTCACCACCGAACTGCCGAAACCTGGCGCCCGCGTCGTGGACCTGGGGTGCGGCTACGGCTATCTCAGTGCCCAGCTGGCCCCCTTAGGCGAATTCCACTTTACCGGCACCGATAACAATGCCGCTGCTCTACTGGCCTGCGAAAAGAATTTCCGCGAGCTGGGTATAAAGGGCGTGGTATTGCCTTCAGATGCCGGTTCTGAGTTGGAAGGCGGAATCGCAGATTTGGTGCTCTGTAATCCTCCCTTTCACCAAGGGTTCCAGGTTGAAGGCGACCTCACTGACCGTTTCCTACAGCACAGCGCGCGGATACTTAAAATTACCGGCTCAGCACTTTTTGTGGTGAATGAGTTTATTCCTTTGGCAAAGAAGGGACCGCACTACTTCTCTGATGTGCGGCTAATCACCAAAGAGAAAGGGTTCTGCGTGTACCGCCTCCGCCCTTAGAGCGCAGGCGATACGGATAACAGGAAAAGCAGTCGCCAGGGCAGGATTGCGATCCTAATAATCGCGTAAATTGAAGAGGTTCATCGAAAGCGTGTGTTCCTCGAGCTCCTCAAGCTGGCGCAAACGTTCGAAAGCTTCCCGTGCCGAGGGCGTTTCTGCACCCTGCGCCAAGTCACGATATTGATCCGCCAGGTAAATCTCGATATCCATAGCCAATTTGGCAATGTCGTCGAGGTTTTCAATATCGATACTTCGCAGTCGCTGCAGGAATTCTTTCTCGCGCCCTTCGGGAGCAAATTGCACCCAAGTATGCAGAGCACCTGGGGGAAGATCTGCATGGAAGTTCTCCAGCGAGTGCTTCATGGAGTCTTCCCGTCGTCGAAGCTGATCCAAAAGTAGCTCGACCCGTTTATTGGTGGCGAGCTGCTCATACTCTTCATATTGCAGCGCCAGCTTGGCATGAAAGTCCCTTCCTTCCTGGATCACTTCCTCAACAGTTTTGTACCGCATCGACCGGTCCCAAAAAAACTACGTCGCTGACTTAAGTATAGGCAGCCGGTGTCAAAGGGCGCCAATCAATATCAGTATTGAGGTGACAGCGTTTAGGTGACTGGTAAGTATTCCCATATTTGTCACCCTAGTGCCGGAATTGAGTCCTAAGGCGGGCAAAAATTAGTTGTCAACGCAGCCGGCTCATCTTGAAATTGAGGCGTCGGTTGGGGTTGGTTGGATTAATCTTATCTGGTGCGCGGCACTGCAGATCCGCCAAAGGCAAAGCTTTGCGACTGACTGCCAAAATATGATTCTCATACTGAGGCATATACGCCATCCAGGCACCTTTTAATCTCTGGCGCATAGACTGCTGGCGCCAAGCACTGCCCTGCAATTCGTGTTTGTCACCAAAGTTACTCACCAGCACGCCATCCCGGTGTAACAGGCGCATCAGGCTGGAGCACCATTGTCTATTTGCGAGCACCGCGCGCTGCGCCACTCCCTGAGTGTGGCCAAATAAGTCATCGATAACCAGATCAAATGGTTCATTGGAAGGATCATTTAGATGATCCGCCACATACTCAGTGGCGTCGGCACACACCAGATCGACATTACTCACACGGAAGAAACGCCGGGCAATCTCTAAATGCACAGGGTCCAGATCAACCCCAATAATACGCTTTGCCGAGGTATAAGCCTGCAGTAAGCGAATCAGGGCGCCACCTCCTACACCAAGCAGCAGCACCGAGTTCAAGCGCTTTTCATCAATGAAAAATGCCGGCAGCAGAAGCAGCTCCCAAAGGGAGCCCTTGAGAGGGTCTCGGGGATTCCACTGGGAGTGAAAAACCCCATTACTGTAAAGGCGCACACTGGCACCATGGTTACGCACCTGATAACAGGTACCCTCTACCTGCTTCTGCCACAGTAATGCCATCAGCTTGGCAAATCGGAGGATTTCAGCAGCACCTGTGCAAAGGACTGCAAACCTGTCAGGTCTTCTCGCGTAAAGCGGGCAACGGTGGGGCTATCAATATCCAACACACCGAGACAATGGCCATTATTATCGTAAAGCGGAATGACCACTTCAGAGGCAGAAACCGCATCGCAAGCGATATGCCCGGGAAACTGGTGCACATCTTCAACCAATTGGGATTCGCCAGTGGAAACTGCAGTACCGCAGACACCGGCACCTACCGGGATGCGAGTACATGCCGGTTTGCCCTGGAAGGGCCCCAAGCGCAGCTCTTCGCCATGCAGAAAGTAGAAGCCGGCCCAGTTGATATCTTCCAGCTCCATAAAAAGCAGTGCACTGGCATTGGCAGTATTGGCCAGCCAGTCTCTTTCAGCTGACAGCAGGCCTTCCAGCTGTCCACTCAGAGATGCATAAAATTTATCTAACGACATTGGCCGTATCGCCTCTCACAAACCGTGGCTACATATTGAGTCTGCTACAAACAGCAAACCCGCAAAATACCTAGCGCTATGCGCGCCAAGACGCAGGTATTTTGCGGGCTTTCAATCTGGAATCAATAGCTGAGAACAAATTACTGGTAAGGGTCCAGTACCTCCTGCCCCCCAGATTCCTCCTGATATTGGTCTGCATCTATGGTCGGGCGGGACCACTCGCTGCCCTGCTCTGCATTACCATTATTAGATTGGATGGCGGGTGGTGCTGTAGTGACATCGGAGGTAATCAAGCCGCTGGACTTTCTTTCATATCGTTTTTCCACCACAGGCTTAGGCGGCGTGGAAGGTGTGCTCTCTCGGCGGATACGACTGGCCATAGTTCTCAGATTCGGGCGGCGACGCTCGGCAAGCTTCACTGCCTCCAGCTCGCTGTTAAGTCGATTGACCTCCGCTTGCAAGTCGCCCATCTGCGCCTGTAGCTCAGTAATCTGGGTCAGGACGCCTTTTACTTTACGACTTTCCTTCTCGTACAAAACAGCGGCGCCGCCAAAGGCCAAAACGAAAATGACCAAAATGGAAAACTGACGCATAAAATCTCCAGAAACATCCCTTCTTATTTTAGAAGGGCATTTTTACAGCAAATTTTCTGTATCTTCCGAGATATTGCGCATAAAAAACAAGTTCAAAAGCCTGCCAAAGCCTTGATAGTCACCATTCCATAAAAACGAGCAATTAAAATTTATCGGATAGCGACATATTCACACCAATGTCCCGGCCAGCTCCCCAATCTCAACCGCCTCCTGATCCACATAGCGATTGCTGTCTGAAATTGCTGGCAACAGCGTGCTATCTGCGTATTGGCAACCAATCGCTTGCACCAGCTTTTGCCCCACCTTTTCTGCCTGCTCCGGAGCATGGGCTTTTCCCGTGCGCAGAAAATGCAGTAACAGATCGTAGCCCGGGCGCCAGCACTGCAAGTCAGGAAAGCTCTTTCTCAGCGCTGCGGCAATCCGCAATCCTTCGTAGTCCAGATCCCCCCAGAAAAATGTTGGAACCGTTCGGGACTCCCTATCGTGCCACCAGCTTAGGAATTGCTGCCGGATATTTTCACCAACCACATTAATAGTGCTGAAGCGCACCCTCGCCCCATTGCGAATCCGTTCTGCGCCGCCCTGGTAGCCCTCGCTATAAACCAGCGCAGCACGACTGGGTTGCAGCTCCGCCAGGCTAATAAAAGTGTCCTGGTTTTCGATAAAAATGACCTGCTCAAATTGCCTGGGCAGGTAGGCGTGAAGTAAAAGCTGGCGCTCCTGGATTTTACGGCTCAGGTCAGGATAGAGATTGCGCACCAGAGATTGACGGCTGGGTAATTCCAGGTATTTGGAATCCCCCTTAAAGCAGCGCGCGGCTAATTGTCGCCAGGAAATTTTATCGGCAAAGATCAGCTCTTTGCCGACGGAAACCCAGCAAGCAATAATTTCTTCGACGGACTCAAACCCCGGTTGGAGTTCCAACCCTTCGAAGGGAAAAGCAGAGGGATTCTCAAAGCGATCGACATAGGGCTCCAGCAGGCTGGTCCAGGTGGATTGGCGAACGGTGGGGGATGGGCGATTGAGCCACAGGCGCAGCTGTTCCTCGCTGGCATCCCGAAAAATCAATTGGGCCCCCTGCCACTCGGCAACACCCGGCCGCCTTTTCGGATTCGGTTTCACCGTAAAACACTGGTATTCCCGCGCAAAGTGCTGCAATTCATTCCACAGCTCCTGCTCGTCTTGGTCGGGGTCCCTGAGGGGCTCCAACACTTCCAGCCAACGCTTACTGCCAGCGCGCAAATCCAGCCTGAAACTAATGCGGGCTTCCTTGCCGCGTTCCAGCTGGCTGTCCCGCCGATCCAGAATAAAATTCAGGATGCCGATTAACAGCGGGTTTTCCTCTACCCAATAGGGCAATGCCTTTTCCATCGGTTGCCTCCCTGCCAATGGAGGGGTTTCCCCCGAAAATACCTATCCCTCTACTTCTACCAGGTCCATAAAATCCAGCGACGCCTGTTGGCGAATCGTGCGGCGGTGGTTGGCCCAGAGTTCGGCGATACGCTCCTGGTTGCACACCTTGCGATCGACATACACCCGGGTATTCAGCTGGCCGATGGGCTTGGCACTGGGGCACTTACTGAATACAAACTGATTCGAGATCAGGTCCATAAAAGGCCCCGATTTACTGCTGGGCATAATAAACAGCAGTTGTAAGCCCAGGGTTTCAGTCAGGTAACGGATCACTTCCTTGGAGCGGGACTCATCCATTTTGGAGAAGGCCTCATCCACCAGCACCATCTGCAAATGGCTGCCACTCTCACCAAAGCGGAAAGCCGAAGTGACCGCTGCAGAGCGGATAATATAAGCCGGCGTTTCCAGCTGGCCGCCGGAACCGGTGCCGTACTGGCTGAGCGCAATCGGCTCCTTGCCTTCCGGTTCCTTATAGATCTCATAGCTGCGGTAGTTGCGATAGTCGCTGATTCGATCCAGCTCGCGCCGCGCCACCTGCTCATCCTCACTCAGCAGCATACTCAACAGGCGATCCCGTACCTTGCGGTGCTTGGGCGCCAGATCCGTATCGAACAGGCTTTGCTCTTCGCCCAGATTCGGCAGTTCAATCACCGCTTTAAAGAAGCTCCAGTACTCCTTGAATTCCGCCACCCACTGGTAGTCGAAACGGAAGCTTTCCCGATCGGCGCCGAAACGGTGGTGCTCCAGTTCTTTATTGAGATCATCGAGAACGCGCTTACCATCATTGATGGATTGGTAAATAGCGTGGCACAAATGAGTCACAAAAGTGGTGTTAAAGGATTTTTTCAATCCCAGCAGTTGATCGTGGCGCTCCACCAGCAGGTTGTTCTTGAGGCGGTTGCGCAGGGTCTCTACCTGATCGCCGAGACCGCTGATTAACTTGAACAGGCCATCTTTATGGCCCCCACCAATGTCGGGCTCAAACACCAGCGTATCGACGCTGGCACAGGTGGCGTTGTACTCCATCACCGCGCGATCCAACTGGCGACTGTATTTCTCCAGCTGTCCCTGCCAACTTTCGATATCCGCTGAGAAGTCAAAGTTGTCGGCCGCACGTTCTACCTGCTCGTCGGCAGTAACCAACACTTGCTCGGCATCGAAGGTGGGGTCGATGGCGGTAATGCGCCTTACCATTTCCTCGCTGTCACTGGCAGCATCGTCCAGGGACTCCAGCTCGCCAGACAGGGCGTATAAGAGTTTTTCGTTGCTTCTTAGCTTGGTCTCCAGAGAGCCATGCTTGCGCTGGAGATCAGACAGCTGCTTCTGCTGGTCTTTGAGCTGGGCCTTGAGTTCATCGACCTGCTGCTCGAACTGCTCGAAGTCCTTCAGGTCCAGGTTTTCTAAAGCCCGCTCGGCGCTGCGCCATTCCCGCTGGGCCGCCAGGGCGGAATCCACAATGGACAACAGCTTGATATTCGCCAGTCCGCGCACCGCGTTGGTGACTCGGCGGTAGAGCTGGTGGCGCTCGTTGACGTGGGCGGCCTCTTCCAGCAACTGCTCCATAGCGCGCTGCTGCGCCGCCAGTGCGCGAGCGCGGGCGCCCTGACCGAAGACCAACTCGGCATCGTCCATATCGCAGCGCCACATGCTGTAGTTGCCACTGGCCATACCGTCGGCAGTCAGACCCCGGCGGGTGCCGCGCAGCTCGTGTTCATCCTCCACCTGCACCACGGCACCGTAAGAGGCGCGCAGATAGTGCTCGGCAGTTTTATGGGTGAACTCCATCAGTTCGATAATGGAGCCCGACGGTGTATCCAGGCGCTCCGCATCGCGGCGGGCTTTATCCCCCTGGATCACACGGGCGCGGTTGTTGCGCCCGGGCAGGCCGCGCACGATACGAATCGCGCGGGCCTCGTGTTCCGGCTCCACAATAATCGAGAAGCGCGCACCGCCCAGATAGCCTTCAATCGCCATCTGCCAGCGCTCATCCAGCACTTCCACATAATCACACAGGACGCGGGGCTCCGCCTCAGGGCACTGCTCGCGAATTGCGGCCAGGGCCGCTTCCACCGATTGGGGGTAGCGCACGCGGTTGGCCTGGAGATGCTGAATGCGGCTCTCCTGGGTGCGCAGCTGCTTTTGCAGCTGCTGTACTTTTTGCTCCCAGCGGGAGGCCTGCTGGGCAATCTGCTCTTTGGGGGAAACCTCATCACCGACGCCAGCTTTGCCACTGCTATCCAGCAGGTCGAAGAGGCGGTTCTGTAGGGCCTCACTGCTGGCAGCGCGCTCGCGCAGTGGCTCCAATGCAGCCAGGTCAATCCAGTCCTTGCCCAATAACTTGTGCAGATCCGGCAGGTCTTCCTCGCGGGCCACCTGCTTGACCGCCTGCACCAGTGCTTTATCAGAGAAAGCGGGAATTTCCAGCTCGGCGGAGGTGGAGTTGAGCAGGTTTAATAATTCTTCGGCGGCCTCACGGTTCTCGCGCCAGCGGGCCTCTTCGGCAGACATGGGGGTGTGCTGCTGGGACAGAAGGCTCAGGGCATTGTTAATACGCTGTTCCAGTTCGTCCTTATTGCGCAGCGCATCGATACCCAGGCGCTGGGCTTGAAGTTCTACCAGCTGGCCGTTGAGCTGCTCGACGCGTTCAGAGGCGACGCGCACTTCGCGCTCATTGTTGTCCAGATCACTGCGCAGTTTTTTCTGGTCGTTCTTGCCGCTCAGATAACTCTTTTGTACCCGCTGCTGGCGGTGGCGTGCGCATAAATATTCCTGTACCCGCAACTGCAACCACTGCTCCCGGTAGAGCTCTACCGACTGGGCGATGGCCTCCAGGGAACTGACCCGCTCCACAATCTGGCGGGCTTCCTGCTCCATGCTGTGAATGGTTTTCATCAGCTCGGAGACTGAGCGGATGGCATCACCCAGATCGCGTTTTTCCAACACTTCCTGGGCGACAAAATCGTTGATGCTTTTTACTGGCTTGTAGGCCATAAAATTGGCAAAGGTGCGCGCGGCGTGCATGGCCTCGCGATCGGAGACCGCATCGCGGCGTCCGCGCAGGGCACCGTAAAGGCGGCGCAGGTAGGCCTTTTTCTTGTCGTACTGCTCTACTTTTTCGAACTGCTTGCTCAGGACCTGGTTGAATTTATCCAGCGGCAACAGGTGTTTGCCATCGGTGTAATCCCGGACAAAATCTCCCATCACCAACTGTTCACCGGGGAATACGAAAAAGCGCAAATCACTTTGGCGAGCCTGGGCGGGTTTGCTGCTGCTATCCAGGTGCGCGCGAATCCCCATCACTGCGGTAAAAGGCTCAGCGTCGTCTTCACCGCTGGTGGGATGGAAAATACCGGCAATGTAACAGTCGGTGGGCTCTACCCGAGCGTAACTGCCGTCGTCACAACCCAGTACATAAGAAGCTAGTGTCCGCACCTGCTTGCCACCGCGCCCGCGCTGGGTGGTTTCATCCTGCCCCGGGTTAAAGGTAAACAGGGTGTCGTGGGCGGCGGTCATCAAAGTCTGGATAGCATCGGCCGCCGTGGTTTTACCGGAACCGTTGCCACCGGAAAACAGGTTGATCGGGCCGAAATCATATTCCAACTGCGGGATATTGCCCCAGTTAATCAGGATCAGTTTTTTTAGGAACATAGTCTTTTCAAAAAAACGGTCTTTTCAAAAGCAGGGTCTTTTGGCCGGCGGGAGGCCGGCACCCCTCTCCGAGGCTCCCGGGCGCGATTTACGCAAACCCGGGCGGTCGAATGTTTTCGATTTTTTATAGCCGCTAGTGCGGCCTCTATTTTCAACTAGGAGGCGGCTTCACTCTCAAACAGGCTGTTATCTTCGACTTCTGGAGTGATGCGTTCGAGCGCTTGCTCTTGTTCCGCCTCTTCAACCTCGCCAACCTCATAAACTTGAGCGGCCGCGCTCTCCACCGCGGGCGGGACTTCGCTGTCGATCAGCTGGTGCAATACCGACTCGCTGACAAAGTGGGCGATGGTCGGGCGTACGCGCAACCAGACTTCCGCACTGGTCTCCACTTCTTCGCTGCTGAACTGCACCAAACGCAGCTGGCGCAATTTCTTCAACAGATTTTTGCGCTCGGCGTGCTTATCCGGCAGGGACATTTTCAGCAGGTTGCGCATGCCCAGTTCCAGGGCTTCCATCGATAGCGCCGCGCAACCACTCTCATCCACCTGCCCTTCCCGCAGCGCTTTATCGTATTCCACGCGCAAGGCGAGAATCGCGGCCACTTCCTGCTGACTGAGGCGGGCGCGGAAGCCACCGTGGTGCGGCTCTTCCTGGTCCGGCAGGCCCGGCACTTCGGCGCCGGGCGGATACACGCGGATAAACTGGAAGCGGCTGTCGTGCTGCAAACGCAACCCCAGCGGGGCCAACCACTCGCGCACCAGCTGCTCGCAGCGCTGGAAGCGATCGTAAAGCGTGGTCTCAATTACGCTTTCATCCCGGCAGATAACGCCGTAATCCAACAGGCGCACCAGCAGCTCGGAAAATTCGCTGCGGTTCAGACGACACTGCGCCAGGGCCTCTTCCAAAGCCTGTTCAATCACTGTTTTTCAGCTCCAGGATATATTCGTCAAATTCTGTGAAATAATCATTGCTGGCGATTTCACCGGTAAATTTCACCTGCAGGTCGGCGGCGCCGCTCTGGTTCACCGCCGCCGCTTCGATCACATGGCTCATAGCGAGCAGATCACGCGCATCGCGCAATGGCAGGTTGCGGCTATTGATCTGGCGGCCGGTGCCGAGGGCATCACTCAGATAATCGCGCAGGTTACTGTTGTTGAAATTAAACGCCTGGTCGAGCAGTTGTTGCAGCTCGATCTCGCGACGGTTTTCTTCACCGATGGGGGTTTCATCTTCGACCCGGGTATTCACCGGCTGGCGGCGATTGCGCTGCCACAGCTGGGTTTGTTTGGGGTCAAACAGGCGCAGCTGGAAGCCACCTAACTGTTCGCCCAGCTGCTCGAGAATTTGTGTTTTTTGCTGGCTTTCACCGAGGCGCTGGCACAGGTCGGCAAATTCACCTTCGGCCTGGCTGTGCAGGTAGCTGAGCTGGCGGATAATAATATCCGCACGCTTGGTAAAGCCCTGTAGTGCGCGGCGCAAAGCGGGCAACTTCACCTCGCAGGCGCGGCGCATGCGGTCCTCGATGGTATCGAGCATCAGCCACAACAGGGATTGGCCCGGTTGCATCAACTCCGGCAGCAGCTGGCGCAGGCGCTTCTCCCACTCCGCTTTCTGCACATCCTCCTTGCGGCGAATGCAGTCAATCACCCGGTTGATGGAGTCGCGATGTTTTTCCACGCTGTCCGCAGACAGTCGGATAGCCAGGTCCGGCTGGAAGCGGCTCTCCATAAAGGAGAAAAACTCATCGGTGGCCTGTTGCACCAGCAATTGGGCCTCCACCTCCCGCACCATTTCTCGCTTGCGCTCTTCCAGCTCGGCGATCATATCGGTGAAATCCGCCACGATACGCTCGGAGTATTCCCAGGCATCGATCAAGTCGTGGATTTCACCTCGGCTGGCAAAGGCTTCCAGGGCATTTAAGGTGTTGCGGGTATTGCGGTGACGGGTGCGCACGCGGGTGCCGTTCACTTCAACCAGCGGCTGAGTAAAAAGGCGGCCCCGGCGGCTAAACGGATAGGTGGCGGTGAGCGTGGCACTATCTACCTGCTTCTCCAGCCAACCGAATTCCACCAGGCTGTTCAATACCCAGACGGCCTGGTCGCGCAGGTTGCGGAAGCGGCCCTCGGGGTCCTGCACTCCATCTTCACTATCGAGTTGGGGCGCGCGGGTCAGGGCCTCGGCAAAAATTTCCAAAATCTGTTCGCGCAGCAAAGACTCACCGTAGTCAGCCTTGGCGGTGTACAGACGCTCATACAAAAGACGCAAGCATTCAACCACCTGTTCGCGGTATTTACCGGTCAGCGGGCGGAAGAAGTGCTGGTAGGAATCGACGAAGAACAACGACTATAGGCCCGCTTATTCCTCTTCCGGCTTTTGGTTGAAGACACAGTACTTGGTGTAGTCGCCCGCATCATTCATGGTCCATTGTCCCTTAGGCACACTGTCCATTTTTTTACACCAGGCATCGGAGCCACGCTTGGGTTCACAAGCTGTCAGGGTTACCACTGCGACAATAGAGATGATCAAGACAAATACTTTTTTCATAGTTTGCTTCTACAAATGAAATTCGGATGATACCCCAACCCCAATTACCTATTTGAAATGAGGGCGGGAAAGAGCTTGAGTGTTCCTATTGATTAAGAGGCACCTTACTCTCGGCGCCACTTGGTACCTTCTCGACTATCCTCTAGTACTACACCCTTAGATTTTAACTCCTCCCGAATCTCATCGGCACGGGCAAAGTCTCGATTTTTCTTGCTCTGTACACGCTCTTCAATCAGCGCTTCAATTTCCTCAGCAGAAACAGACTCCTCTCCACCACGGGCCTGCTTGAACCAGGCTTCCGGGTCCTGCTGCAAAATACCGAGCATTTCACCGGCAGCCAGCAGTAAACTTTTTAAGCGCGCTTTGTCAGCATCTTCAGCCTTGTTCAGGTCACGGGCGATCTGATGCAGTTCACTGATGGCGATGGGCGTATTCAGATCATCTTCCAGCGCTTTGATAAAGGCGCTGCCACCCAAATCTGCAGCTCCAGCCTCAACGGCTTCGGTTTCACGCAGGGCACCGTAGAGGGTGTCCAAGGTTCGCCAAGCTTGATCGAGTAAGTCAGCACTGAAGTTCAGTTCAGAGCGATAATGAGCGGACAGCAACGCAAAACGCAGAACTTCACCGGGGTACAATTCAAGCAAATCTTTAACCATGCGGAAGTTGCCCAAAGACTTGGACATTTTCTCGCCGTCGATATTGACGTAGCCGTTGTGCATCCAGTAGCGCACAAAGTCGACACCATTGGCGCAGCAGCTTTGGGCGCGCTCGTTTTCATGGTGAGGGAAAGTCAGGTCGCGACCACCGCCATGGATATCGATGGTATCACCCAGATGCTTCTTGATCATGGCCGAGCACTCCAGGTGCCAACCCGGACGACCACGCCCCCAGGGGCTGTCCCAACCGGGCTCTTCATCTGAGGAAGGCTTCCACAGTACGAAGTCACCGGCGTATTTTTTGTAAGGTGCCACTTCCACACGCGCACCGGCGAGCATATCGTCAAGGGAGCGCTTGGAAAGCTGGCCGTATTCCTGCATGGACTCCACTGCGAACAGCACATGCCCCTCTGCAGCGTAGGCATGGCCTTTCTCCAGCAGGCTTTCGATCATCGCGATCATTTCCGGCAAGTGCTGGGTGGCGTAGGGTACAATATCCGGCTCCAGGTTATTGAGCGCGGCCATATCCTCGTAGTAAGCCTGGGCATAGCGCGCCGACAGCACGCCGATTTCCTCGCCATTATCCCGCGCGGTTTTCATGATTTTGTCGTCAATATCGGTGATATTGCGCGCGTAAATCACATCGCTGAAGTTTCTTTTCAGCACCCGGTACAGGGTGTCGAACACCACCACAGGGCGGGCATTGCCAATATGCACACGGTTGTACACGGTGGGGCCACACACATACATGCGCACCTGATCTTCCACCAATGGTACGAAGGGTTCTTTCTTCCCGGAAAACGTGTTGTAGACCTGTAGAGACATCTTTTCTCTCGAATTCTTTTTGCTGCCTGGGGCGGGCCGCTCACTGACCCACCCAACGAAACTGCCGTTTAGACAGTTACTGGTTTTGCTACTACTTGCTTTGTTCTTTCGCCCAGCTGTCGCGCAGGCCAATGGTACGGTTAAATACCGGTGCTTCCGCACTGCCATATTTGCTGTCGCGACAGAAATAGCCGTTGCGCTCGAACTGGTAGCCCTGCTCCGGCTCCGCCTTGGCCAGGCCGATCTCTGCCTTACAGCCTTTTAGGATTTGCAGGTTGTCCGGGTTTACGCAGTCGAGGAAATTCTTACCGCCGGCATCCGGCGATGCATCATTGAACAGGCGATCGTAGAGACGCACTTCGCAACCGACATTGTTATCGGCAGATACCCAGTGAATAACGCCCTTTGGCTTAACACCGTCGGCCGGGTCTTTACCCAAGGTATCGAGATCAACTGAGCAGATCACCTCAACAATTTCACCGGCATCATTCTTCACGACTTCTTCGGCAAAGATCACATAGGCGTTACGCAAACGTACCTTTTTGCCCAACACCAGGCGCTTGTACTTCTTGTTGGCCTCTTCGCGGAAGTCGTCTTTCTCGATATAGAGGGTGCGCCCAAACGGAAGCTCACGAGCCGGCAGGTCATCGCGTACCGGGTGGCCGGGTGCTGACAGCATCTCTTCCTGGCCTTCTGGGTAATTCTTCAGAGTGATCTTCAGTGGTTCCATCACACACATAGCGCGGGGGGCATTTTTGTCCAGGTCGTCGCGAATGCTGTATTCCAACATGCTCACATCTACGACGGAATCAGAGCGGGTTACGCCGATCATCTCGCAGAAATTACGGATTGAAGCTGGCGTAAAGCCGCGACGGCGCATACCGGAAAGTGTCGGCATACGGGGATCATCCCAGCCGTCTACATGCCCTTCGTCTACCAGCTGCTTGAGTTTGCGCTTGGATACCACCGTGTAGTTGAGGTGCAGGCGTGCAAATTCATACTGGCGCGGGCGTGAAGGCACCGGCAGATTCTCGATCATCCAGTCGTATAGCGGCTTGTGATCTTCAAACTCCAGGGTACAGATAGAGTGACTGATGCCCTCAATCGCATCACATTGGCCGTGGGCAAAATCGTAGCTGGGATAAATGCACCACTTGTCACCGGTCTGGTGGTGAGCCATTTTCTTTATACGATAAATGATCGGGTCGCGCAGATTAATATTGGGCGCTGCCATATCGATCTTGGCGCGCAGGCTGCACTGGCCCTCTTCCATTTCACCATTGCGCATCTTTTCAAACAGCGCCAAATTATCTTCCACAGAGCGATCACGGTAGGGACTATTTTTACCCGGCTCCTTGAGCGTGCCACGGTAGTGGCGAGCCTCTTCAGCAGACAAGTCACAGACATAGGCCTTGCCTTCTTTAATCAGGTGTAGGGCCCATTCATATAATTGGTCAAAATTATCCGAAGAGTATTTAGCTTTACCGTTCCATTCGAAGCCCAGCCAGGAAACATCGCGCTTGATTGCGTCGACAAACTCTTCCTCTTCCTTGGCAGGGTTAGTGTCGTCAAAGCGTAGATTACAGGTACCGCCAAACTCCTGTGCCAGACCAAAATTCAAACAAATAGATTTGGCGTGGCCAATGTGCAGATAACCGTTCGGCTCAGGTGGAAAGCGGGTTGCCACTTGAGTCACCCGACCCTCGGCCAGGTCTTCGCGGATAAGGTTCTGTAAAAAGTGAGCGGGCTTGCTCTCGGATGTCATAGGTTTCTCGTTACAGCTGTGCGAATGTAAACGGCCGATTATAGCCTAGTTGGGCCACAGAATATCGAATTTGAAAAGGCTGCTACCAATCAATTGGTTGGCGGCGTTCACTTTTTAGGCAATCGGCACCGATCTGCTATCGCAGCATTTTACAGCTACGGACTACAAGGTATCATGCCGCCCCAAATCAACCCTTATAGGACACTTTATGATCACCCTGCACACTACCCACGGAGATATCTCTATCGAACTGGATTTCGACAAGGCCCCAAAGACTGCTGCCAACTTCCTGCAGTACTGTCGTGATGACTTTTATACTGGGACCATTTTCCACCGGGTGATCGACAACTTCATGATCCAGGGCGGCGGTATGACCCCCGAAATGGAGCAGAAGGAAACCCGCGAGTCCATCGAGAACGAAGCCGACAACGGCCTGAAAAATGATACTGGCACCCTGGCCATGGCACGCACTATGGATCCACATTCCGCCAGCTCACAGTTCTTTATTAATGTTAAAGACAATGATTTCCTGAATTTCCGCAGCAAAGATGCACAGGGCTGGGGCTACTGCGTTTTCGGCAAGGTGACCGATGGTATGGACGTTGTAAACAAGATCAAGAGCGTGAAAACCGGCAGCAAAGGCTTCCATCAAGATGTACCCATGGAAACCATTGAGATCACTGGTGTCAGCATTTCTGACGACTACGCCGGCAAGTAATTTCTCGGGTCCATTCAGACTCTAAGGCGGGGACATTGTCTACTTATTTAATTTCTGATTTGCACCTCGACGAGGGACGCCCAGATATTACCAGGGCTTTCTTTGATTTCCTGCGCGGTCCAGCCGCCGGTGCCGAAGCACTGTATATTCTCGGCGACTTCTTCGAGGCCTGGATTGGCGATGACGACGATGCCCCGCTGATTGATGAGGTTGTCCGGGAACTCAGCCACTACACTGATACCGGTGTAGAATTGTACTTGATGCACGGCAACCGCGATTTCCTGCTAGGTACTGATTTCGCCCAGCGTGTTGGTGCAGTGCTTTTACAAGACCCTACCGCTCTCCCCCTTGCCGGCCACCAGGCTCTACTGATGCATGGCGATAGCCTGTGCACTTTAGACGAGGAATATATGGCGTTTCGCCGCCAGGCCCGCGACAGTAACTGGCAGCAGGCGCTGCTGGCCAAGCCTCTTGAAGAGCGTCGTGCTATTGCCGCACAGATCCGCGCCGCCTCCAAGGCGATGAACAGCCGCAAAGCGGAAGACATCATGGACGTAACTCCTGAGGAGGTGGAAAGGGTAATGCGCGAGCACAATGTGGACACCCTGATCCACGGCCATACTCACAGGCCCGGGCGCCACAGCCTTGACGTTGACGGAACTCCGGCAGAGCGCATCGTACTTGGGGACTGGGACCGCAATGGCTGGTGCTTGAAAGCGGGCAAGGACTCGCTGGAGTTGATCCACTGGCCTATAGGCTGATCAGCACTGCTTGAGGCTATGCTCTTCCCGCACGGCCTCAACCAGCTCCCGCAGGCTCTCCCACAAGCGCTTCTCTCCCCCGAAGCGAAATCCCTTGCATCTTAAATAGGCACAATCCAACACTGCCGGCTCCATCCCCTGTGCTGCTGATGGCAGTGGCCCACGCGCGCCCGAAATCGACTGGATAATTTCCGCCACTTCGCGATTGCTTATTATTCGGTCGCTGCAGTTTATCGCATGGCCGCGAGCATCTTTCGCCTCCAGTAATAATTCCACTGCCCTGGCTACGTCTGTGCCGTGCACCTCGGTGGCATTCCTTCCCTGGGAATAGCGCTTCTCTCTGATAATCGCACAAGCAATGTCATACCACTTACTGCGCACTAACGGATTTACCACACCGTAAACACCAGTCAGGCGCAAGGACACCGCGTGCCAATTTCTTTGCCCGGCCCAAGCAGATACCATAGCCTCTACAGCAGACTTATATGCCCCATAGAAAGTTTCCGGCTGGGTTGCACCATCCTCGCATAGGTCGCCACGTAACTGTCCTGTGGCATAGACTGCACGACTGGAAAGAAATATGAATTTTTTTACCCCGGCATCGTGAGCCATCTGCATCAATGCCAGAGTGCGATTTAAATTCGACTCCAGGAAGCCGGTAAGGTTGCCCCCCTCCCCACCACGATATCGCCCCGGCAAATGCTCGAAAGCCCCATGGACCACCGCATCGAGCCCTTCGACAAACCCGGAAAGTACCTGATCGCTCGACATAGTACCGCAGGTCCATTCAAGCCTGCTGTCACCGCCGAAAATCTCAGATTTCCATAAGGAGCGTGACAATCCTCTCACCTGGCACTCTCTCCGCAGGAAATGCCTGACAATAAATTGCCCCACATATCCACTGGCGCCGGTGATACCAATTCTCACGAGATTCCTCCATTAGGCTGAAGCTGTTGCGCACGACTCAATTGATCCAATTGACCGCTGATATCCCGTCCCTCATAAACCGCCCACCACAAATCAATCAGTGGTTTGAGCTGCTTAGCTTTAGGGTGTGCTTGTTGCCAAGGCTTCTCGTACTGGTAGTGAATCACATGGATACTGCTCCACTGCCATAGTTGTGGCAGATTCAGGTACAAATACTGCAGGGCATTGTAGATGTAAGGCAGTCCATGCCATCTGGAAAAGAAAGTCTCAAGAAAGGTTTGATCTGTGCGCCGCCAAAAAACACCGGGGCGATCCAGCTCTGCCAACATTCTCTGATAGGTTGCCTCACTCGGTACGGCAGTGAATGAACCTGAGTTCATTCGGTGGAAGCCATCCAACCCCTCATAGAGGTTGGGGGCCGCGCAAAACTCCGGGAATGTCATCAGGTGGTCGATATTACGCAACAACAAAATATCTGCATCGAGAAAAAAAACTTTTTCGTACTCAGTCAACCCCCACAGTGCCAGCTTGCAGAAATTATTCAAGGGATTATGAAATTCGGGCTTTTTCCCTTTATTAAAAGGAGCGCGCCTATGTAAGGCCTCACGTCCATGCCGAAGGGTAAATTCATCAGAAAGTGAAGGAGGGCGCACCTCCCGTACAATACAGCCCGCCTGCTCAAGAGGACGACTGTCACAACTGCCAGCAACCACCATGCATACCAGGGGATGAATACTGCCAACCCGATCCAGGGAGCGCTTCAAAGCAGTGGCGCCGATTACATAATCTGGACTGTTTACAAGGGTAACAAAGGCACATCGTGACATAGCAACAACTGTCAAAACTTGAGGCAGTACGACTATTACCAGTACAGCTTGGGCACAAGCCAATTAAAGTGGGGGCATCCTATCCCCATCTCCACAGATCACACGGGCATGCCAACGATCCACGAAGCTTTCCATTTGCTCTTGGGTGAAGCAATTAACATTGTAGATAAAACTGGAGCGCAACCGTCCGCCATAGGCAGCCATAGACAGGTATATGCCATAAGGTGTCAGGCGTGTCGGTAGAGGTATTGTACGTATTTTTAAGTCATCGCTGAGATATACCCAGTCTGAATTCTCACCGGTATAAACACCGGTAAAACCCTCCTGATGCTCTTCTGCCTGCAGGAAGGTAATCAGATAGGCACGGGAAGCATTCAAGCTATGACCCAAAGAACCATGGGGACCAATAGAGTCGGCGGCATATACTGTACGAACCGCACGCTTTATTTCCAGGGAAAGCCGACTCAGTTTTTCATTCCAGGATTCATCTCTACGCACTCTCAAGCATGCATAGCGACACATTGGACCGAACACCTCTCTGTGTTCTCTTTTGAGGCGCAGGGATAAGTTCGTATTCATCCAGAAATCAAAATGCAGGAATTCACAAAGTGTCTGCTGGTAAGCGGCACATAAATAAGTAAAAAGGCTGACATTTGCCGAATTCGCCTGCTCCTTAATTCGGACTAAGTCCTCCCCTTCAATCATGTCACACACATCATCACAACTAAGCGAGACAATCTCCTGATGAGATGCCCGCTCAACGGCTTCTTTTTCCTCGCTAAGCATATTTAGCCAGTAGTAGCGCGCCTTCTGCCCCCGTTCGGAATCCAGATAGGCCTCCTCAAAATTGATGTAGTCGGCAAAATCCGTATCTTCCACTCTGGGATTAAACCCTTTTCCAGCAGCAAGGCTTAAGTAATTTTTCAGAGACTCTGCCCAAAGAAGCGACAAGCTAATTCCATCCGTAATGATATGGTGGCTTTTGGTCAGGAAAATATATTCGTCTTCACCTGTACGGAACAGACTAAGCCCCAGTAACTGGTCTGCATTGAGATCCATCGGAGAGCTGCTGAATTGGCGTAAAAAACTGGTTATATGTGTTTCGCTCATATGGCGAATGTCTAAATAATCCAGTTCTATGTTTTTAAAGCTGCGAGTGGGGGATGAATCATATCGACAGCGAAAGATAGGGTAGGAATTAGCAACTCCTGGAATTGCCTTCTCGAACAGCTCAATATCGACGTCCCCTTTCACATACATCGCACGTGTAATCAGGTCCGCTAATGATTTGCGATGGTTCAAATCGTAGATGCGCTGCTCAGTTATCGAAAGCGGCACACTGAATGAGGAACTCCAGCCAGCCACGGTACTCTCCTGGCCTGTTCTTGTTTCGGAGCAACCAGCTGGCCCTTGGACCGCAATCCGGACGCCCAGTACATTGATGACCGCTCACAAACATCTACACCTGAGCGATACAAAGCGATGGATCTGTCGTATAAGGCACCGTTGTCAATTGTCACTATGCGAGATTTTCCAATTGACTGCATACTGATACTTCCAGCGAAAGTATGAGTTAAGGATATACAAATCCCGCAAACTTACCGCTTGTATACCCCCGCCAGAAAATCGCACTGGCGGAAAAACAACCCCCCAGACGCATCAGATCTACTTGATTTACAATGCTGGCCCATTGCATGATTCTTGTAGACCTCAAGGTAGGAGTTCGATCCAAGTGATCAACAACCTAAACAAACGTGTATTGATACTTGGCGGCTACGGCAATTTTGGCGAGCGTATTGCGCAAATGCTGAAATCCGAACCCAATATCCAACTGATTATTGCCGGGCGCAACAAGGGATTGGCAGACCGCTGTGCAGAGCAACTTGGCGGTCTTGCCGAGGGATTGCGCCTTGAGCGGGATTCCATCAACCTGGCTGCACAACTGAGGGCATTGCACTTGGATCTGCTGATCCACTGCGCCGGACCATTCCAAAAGGAAGTTGATTATCGGGTTGCCAAAGCCTGCATCGAATCCCACACACCTTATATCGACATCTCCGATGGGCGCCGTTTTGTATGTGACTTTCATCGGCTCTCGCCCGCTGCAGAAGCCGCAGGCATTGCCATGGTTTCCGGTGCCAGCAGCCTACCCGGGCTGAGTTCTGCGGCACTGATGGAAATCGGTCAGGAATTGCCGGTGATCCACTCTCTAGAGATTGCCATTGCACCGGCACATCGAATTGACCGGGGTCTGGCTACGGTATACGCGGGTTTCGAATCCCTGGGGCACAGTTTTCCGCAGCTTCAGGAAGGTCACTGGCGTGAATCCTTTGCCGGGAAGAACCTGCGCCCGATAACCCTGGCGCACCCGGTGGGAAAGCGTTGGCTGTGTGATTTCGATGTGCCCGACTTGGAGCTTTGCCCCAAGCATCTTCCCGGGCTGCGCAGTGCACGTTTTGCAACAGGGCTCCAGCCGCTTACTTTGCAGGTGGGCCTTTCCGCCTGCGCCAGGTTGGCTCGTATTCATCTGCCGGCCACCAGCGCACGCCTGGCTCAATTGGGTCACAAGCTGGCACCCCGTTGGCCCGGCGGCACGCCCCATGGTGGAATGATTGTTCGTGCAAAAGGTGAAAACCAACATGGAGAAACTGCTACGCGACAATGGCAGGTTCTCGGTCTAAATGGTGACGGCCCCTGGATTCCGGCTGCACCGGCAGCAGCATTGGCACGGAAATTCCTCGCAGGCAATGGGCCCTCGCCCGGCGCCCAGGCCTGCTGGCAACTTCTCACCCTTGATGAAATCCTGGTGGAACTGAATGATTATTCCATAGTCACTGCAATGGAAACACATTCCCGGGAACGAATGCCTGCAATTGCCCATTAAAAATATCCCCTCTGGAACTGAGGAACTGCCACTAGACATCGTACTAGGTACATTGACTCCAGAGGCAGCCCTTATAAATTTCTTGAGTACATTAACTACCCATGCAGCAAAAGATAGCGCCATCGCTCAAATAAACTCTCAATTTTCTCGCGGTTAAAGCAATTTACATTGTAAACGAAGTTGGCGCGCAGCATTTCCCCGTAACAGGCAAGAGAAAGATAAATTCCATAGGGCGTAATTCGTGCAGGCAAATTAATAGTACGAATTTTTATGTTTTCATTTAGGCGGACCCACTTAGAAACATCACCAGTATAGATTTCCTGAAAATCTTCTTGATCCCTTGCTACGTTGAAAAAATTGATTAAGTAACAAAAATGAGCCGAGAGGTTATTGCCCACACTACCATGAGGACCAATAGAGTCGGCAACATAAGCCGTCCGTATTGCATGATGGATTTCTCTGGATAGCCGAGCTAACTTCACCTCCCAGGTTTCCTCCCTCCGAACCAGTAGGTTGCCCAACCGAAACATTGGCCCGAGCACTCTCCTATGCTCACGCTTTATCCGCAGGGACAGACTTGTATTAAGCCAGAAATGGTTATCTAGCTTTTCAATCAGGACCTGTTGAAAACTAGAGCACAAATATGCGAAAAGACTAACTCCTGCAGCATCTGCCCGAGCACGAATTTGGGTAAGAAGATGAGCCTTTATATCGCTGCTCAGCACGTCGCAACAAAGAGAAACCATTTTTCCGCTGGACGCCTTCTCTATTGCATCGTTTTCATTTGCTAACTTGTCCCGCCAGCTATGTAGAGCTCTTTCACCGCGCCTGGAGAGAACATATCTATTTTCAAATCTGATATAGTCAGCAAAATTGACGGGGTCGGGTGATGGCTGGTAGCTTTTCCCCTCCTCGAGCTGCCGATACTCAGTCAGTATTTCTGACCAAAGTAATGACAAACTAATACCATCAGCAATAATATGGTGGCATTTTGCCAAAAAAATATATTCGTTCTCTCCTGTACGCAGCAGACTAAGGTTTAATAATTGGTCGGTATCCAATGTCATTGGGGCATTACTGTATTGCCGCAAGAAGCTCTCTCTTTGAGAAATATTCAATTCGCGGATATCAATAGAATCCACTTCAAAATTTTCAAAAAAACGCGTCACAGGCTCTTTGGTATACCTACAAAGAAAAACTGGGTGCCGATTCACGGTTCGCCGAATAGCGTCCTTAAACAACCCGGTATTGATGGGCCCCTCTATGCACATAGCTCGTGCAATCATATCTGCCAAAGCCCTACGGCGATGAAGGTTGTAAATGCTCCTCTCGGTAATCGACAGAGGCACATTTTGATAACTTTCCCAATCCGGCATCTTTTGCTCCATTAAAGGACTCCACCGCACCTCATTTTTGTCTATTTAATCAGAAATATACTGCCAAAATTGGCCACAGCCAGGCTTAGATGTACCCCCTGAAAAAGTACAAGTTGTCCGATCGCTATTCACTAAAAAATTACCGCCAGTGGAAGCTAGCTTTTTATGGATCACGCAGGACACCTATTGTGATAAATCCGCCAAATTGTTTTCACTCTTAAGCCCATCATTAACTTTATACTGGCAACCGCTCTCTTAACTGCCTGTTTAACGTTTGATAGCTCGGGATAGCGGCAAAATACCCCAAGATGATCTAGGTTCAGTATCAGAACTCCCTGTAAAGATACCGAGCCGCACCCCCTATGATCATCATTAGTACTTGGCGTGCTTATGCCAGTAGAAACGGAATTAAGCGCGCAATTATTCCGCTGACGGGCCTGGTGCTCACACCTATTTTTCTGGTGCTCACCTTTTCCAGAAGCGCTTGGTGGTTAATCCCGCTGGCAGCGAGCCTGTTCCTGGTATTTCTGGGTCTTTACGACATATTCCAACGCCAGTGGACCCTTACCCGCAATTTTCCAGTGGCCGCCCGTATTCGCTGGATGTTCATGAACCTCCGTCCCTACTTTCGCGCCTACATAGTGGAGGGCGATGAGGAAGGCAGGCCGTTTAGCTATGAGGCCAGGCGATTAGTAAACGCCCGCGCCGAGGGAACATCTGATATGCACCCCTTCGGCACAGAGCAAGATGTCTATTCCGGCGAGCAGATGTGGCTGACGCACTCTATTACACCAGCAAAAAAAGCGGATATGAGTGTCCGAGTAAAAGTGGGTACTGAGCAGTGCTCTAAGCCCTATTCCGCATCCCTACTCAACATTTCCGCCATGAGCTTCGGAGCCTTATCCGCCGCAGCGATTGAAGCTCTGAACAAAGGCGCTGCAATCGGTGGCTTCTATCACGACACAGGTGAAGGCGGCATAAGTCCTTACCACAGAAAACATGGCGGTGACCTGGTATGGGAGCTGGGTTCCGGCTATTTTGGCGCGCGCAAGGATGATGGCAGTTTCGACCCCGACCTGTTTCGCGAGGCTTGCAATGACCAGGTCAAGATGACCGAAATCAAATTAAGCCAGGGCGCCAAACCCGGCCATGGCGGAGTCCTACCCGGTGCAAAAGTCACCCAGGAAATCGCTACCACCCGCAAGGTAAAGCCAGGGGTCGACTGTGTTTCACCACGCGCACACTCAATGTTTTCCACCCCCATTGAAATGCTGGAATTTGCAGAGCAGATGCGCACCCTCTCTGGTGGCAAGCCAGTGGGCATCAAACTTTGTGTCGGACATATCTATGAAGTCATGGCCATTATGAAAGCCATGCATGAAACAGGAATATTGCTGGACTTTATCGTGGTGGATGGCTCCGAAGGCGGGACCGGAGCAGCCCCACTGGAACTCTCCAACCGAGTGGGCATGCCCCTAATTGAAGGGCTGATCGTAATGCGCAATGCTCTGGTGGGCGCCGGGCTACGCGACAAAATACGTTTGGCTGCCAGCGGCAAAGTCTATTCCGCCTCAGGGCTGGCTGAGTGCTTGGCAGTTGGCGCCGACTGGTGCAATGCAGCACGTCCTTTCATGTTTTCCATCGGTTGTATCCAGTCTCTACGCTGTAACACAGATACCTGCCCCACCGGTGTCACCACCCAGGATCCCAAGCGACAACGCGGACTGGTGGTAGATGTGCAGAGCAAGCGCGCAGCAGCCTTCCAAGCAAAAACCCTGGAAGCTCTCGGGGATATTGTTGCTGCCGCCGGGCTGACAGATCCTCGAGACCTGCAACCCTACCACCTATATCACAATATCAATGCGGTCGAGACCCTGCCCATTCACCACATCTGGCACTTTATCGAGGAAAACTCCCTGATTGATGCACCTGAGGAAACCCCTTACGGGCGCTGGTGGCTAGCCGCCCAAGCGAATTCTTTCCAACCTGCATTTAAGTTGGAGCACGGTCTGGACAGAGGCATCCGGCGTATTTCGGAATAAGCAACTCTATTACCACACCCTTTTTTGTGGAGATTAAAATGAAAACCGTTTCGGAGGTTGTCGTCGACACCCTGGTAAAAGCCGGGGCCAAGCGCTGCTATGGAATCGTCGGCGATACCATCAATCATTTCACTTCAGCCGTACGCACCTCAGATCTCGAATGGATACATGTACGCCACGAGGAGGTCGGTGCCTTCGCCGCCGGAGGTGAGTCTTACCTGAGTGGTGAACTAAGCATTTGTGCAGGCACCGCAGGCCCCGGCAGCCTGCACTTTATTAACGGTATTTTTGAAAGCCACAGAAATGGCGCGCCTGTACTGCTGGTCGCCTCCTGTATCGACCGTGCCGAACAGGGGCTTGGCTTCCCACAAGATGTGGACCAGAGAAAAATCTACGAGCAGTGTTCAGTTTTTTGTGAAGTACTGGCAGACCCAAACCAGGCCCGTCGTATTTTCAGCCAGGCAGCACAGGCCGCCCTCAATCACCGTGGCGTGGCAGTTGTGGTAGTCAGTGGCGATATGTTTAAAACCAAAGTGAAAGATTCGGTCCCCTGGTCTGTCCACCGTCCCCAATGGCTGACGCGCCCCACCGATCAAGAGCTGAATGCCCTGGCAGAGAAAATTAACCAAGCTGGTAATATTGTTATTTATGGTGGCATTGGATGCCGCAACGCCCATGATGCAGTGGTAAATCTCGGTCAACACCTGGCCGCTCCGATAGTACACACCACAAAATCCAAGGAATTCCTGGAACACGATAACCCTTGTAATGTGGGTATGAATGGCATCCTCGGTAATCCCGCAGGCTATCGCGCAATTCAAACCTGTGATTTATTACTTTGCCTCGGGAACGATTTTGCCTACACCCAGTTTTACCCAGAGAAAGCCACCATTATCCAAGTGGATATCGAGCCAGCTCATCTCGGCCGACGCACTCCGGTTGATATGGGGCTGGTTGGCGACGTAAATACAACCATTGAAGCTCTGTTGCCAAAATTAAAAGCGCGTAAGCAAAGTAAATTCCTTGATGACCTACGTGCGCGCTACCAAAAAGACCTTGAGCAAATGCAAGAGCGCGGTCATGAACCTGACCCCAAACTGATCCACCCCCAGTTTGTAGCGCAGACACTCGATAAGCTGGCTGACGAGGACACCGTATTTACCGCAGATGGTGGCTCTCCCATGGTATGGCTGCTGCGCCAGCTGCGCGCTAACGGAAAGCGGTCATTCCTAACCAGCCTATCCCACGGCACCATGGCCAATGCATACCCACAGGGACTGGGCATGGCTAAAGCCTATCCCGGGCGCCAGGTAATCGCCATGTGTGGTGACGGCGGTATGACCATGTTGATGGGAGACCTGCTAACCCTGGTCCAGGAAAAGATACCGCTCAAGCTTCTGGTATTTAATAACCACTCGCTGGGCTTTGTAGAAATGGAGCAGCGAATCGAAGGGATACTGGACAGTTTCACCGGTCTGAAAAATCCCGACTTCGGTCGTATGGCAGAAGTGATTGGCCTTACAGGAGAAAAAGTCGAAGAGGCGGGAGAACTTGAGGGCGCTATGAAGCGCTGGCTGGCAGTAGAGGGCCCTGCGCTGCTCGACGTAACCGTAAACCGGCTGGAATTGGTGATGCCGCCAGAAGTCACTGCCCAGCAGGTATCCTCAACTGCCCTGTTTGGGCTTAAGGCCATTCTCAATGGACGCGCCGATGAAGTGGTCGACTTGTTAAAAGATAACTTCCTGAAGTAGGCCGGCGTTATCACACAACTCTATCTGTGGGAGAAAATTATATTTTTCACCCTCCGCCGTTTTGGGTAGGCGCCTAAGGGACAGGAAGTGATGCACAAACTTGGAGAAAAGGTCCCCAACTCTCTGCTGGCACTTCTCGCCAGTGGAGAAATCGCCAGCAACAGCGCTCCTGGGCGCGCAGCGGCACGTCTTGAGGAGGAGCTGGCTCTTCGTCGCATTGACTTAATCACCACTGTCTCCAGTGACGATGCCAGCGCCATGCTGCGAGCCAATCCCGCAATCCAGTGTCTGCTATTGAACTGGGAACTTCCTGGTGACGGCGACTACCCCGCCCTGCACGTGTTGGAGCAGTTGCGTGCGCGCAATCTGCAATTGCCTGTCTTTTTACTCGCCGACCGCGAGACAGTTGGCAATATGCCGCGCCGCGCACTGGAACTGGCCAACGATTTCATCTGGATGCTGGAGGACACTCCCACCTTTATCAGCGGGCGTATCCAAGGGGCCATAGAGCGCTATCGCCAGGCGGTATTGCCGCCCATGTTTTCTGCCCTCACTCATTTTGCCCGCGTGCATGAATATTCCTGGCATACACCGGGGCATACCGGCGGCACCGCTTTTTTAAAATCCCCCGCCGGCCGTGCTTTTTACGATTTCTTCGGCGAAAATATGCTGCGCTCCGACCTGTCTATCTCGGTAACCGAGTTAGGATCACTGCTTGATCACACAGGGCCTATCGCTGCAGGGGAACACTACGCAGCGCAGGTTTTTGGTGCAGACCGCACCTACTATGTCACCAACGGTTCCTCCACTTCCAACCGGGTGATAGTGATGGCTTCCGTTACCCGCGGGCAATTGGCGCTGTGCGATCGCAATTGCCACAAATCGGTAGAACATGCGATCACCATGTCTGGCGCCGTACCGGCCTACCTGGTGCCACTGCGCAATCATTACGGCCTGATTGGTCCAATACCGCCTGAGCAACTGACCAAGGGAGCGGTAGACCAGGCCATCCAAGAGAACCCACTCTCCAAAATGGCGGATGGCCAGCGGGCAGTGCATGCGGTGATTACCAATTCCACTTATGACGGCCTCTGCTATAACGTGCGTAGGGTGGAAGAACTGCTGGGGGAATCGGTAGACCGCCTGCATTTTGATGAGGCCTGGTACGCATATGCGCGGTTCAATCCTATATACCGGAATCGATTCGCCATGTACGACAGCGACGACCCAGAGCCCAACCTGAAACCCACCAAATTCGCCACCCAGTCCACGCACAAATTACTCGCCGCGCTTTCCCAGGCTTCCATGATACATATTCGCGATGGGCGCAGTCCCATCGAGCACGGACGCTTTAACGAGGCATTTATGCTGCACGCCTCTACATCTCCGCTCTATTCCATCATGGCCTCCAACGACGTCAGTGCCGCCATGATGGATGGTCCTGGCGGCACCGCCTTAACTGGTGAATCCATTGCCGAAGCCGTGGCCTTTCGCCAGGTACTGGCGCGTCTAAAAAGGGAGTATGAGGACAAAGGCGAGTGGTTTTTTGATGGCTGGCAACCGGATCGGGTAACCGATCCCAGTAGCGGACACAATTATGCATTTCACGCAGCTCCCGCTGAATTGCTGTGTAAGGAAGCAGCTTGCTGGCTGCTAGATCCCGGTGAGTCCTGGCACGGGTTCGGCAACCTGGAAAAAAACTATTGCATGCTAGACCCCATCAAAGTCTCTATCACCACCCCCGGCATGCAGCGCAATGGAGAGCTGGATAAATGGGGCATACCAGCCAGTATCATTAGTAAATATCTTGATAATCTTGGAATAATCGTCGAGAAAACTACAGACTTCACCATTCTGTTTTTGTTTTCCATTGGCATCACCAAAGGCAAGTGGGGCACTTTAGTTAACGCCCTACTCGCATTTAAGCGGGATTACGACGCCAATCACCCCATCAGCCAATGCTTGCCAAATCTACTTAAAAAGCATCCAACCTATGGCGATATTGGCCTGCGCGACCTGGCCGACAAAATGTTCGCCGGCATGAAAAAGCTGCGTAGCACCGCAACAATGTCAGCAGGTTTTTCCGCCCTACCCGGTGCAGACTGCAGCCCCGTTCAGGCTTACGAGGCTTTGGTACGTGGGGATGTGGAGATGCTGCCACTGAACCAGCTGGCTGGGCGCACTGCGGCAACCGGTGTAACCCCCTACCCTCCCGGCATTCCGCTACTGATGCCGGGTGAGAACTTTGGCACTGCAGATAGCCCCGCTCTGAAATATTTGCAGGTACTGGAGTCCTTCGATCGCGAATTTCCCGGTTTTAGCCATGACAATCACGGCGTGGAAGTTCGCAATGGGCGCTATCATATCTATGCCCTGAGGCCGGAGGTGCAGCCATAGCCCAGCTCCCCAGCGAAGTAAGTAAGATCAGCCTGCTACCAGCCACCCTCATGGTGGCAGGCAATATGATGGGCTCCGGGGTTTTTATGCTACCTGCCAATTTGGCCGTAGTGGGCAGCATATCCCTGATAGGCTGGCTGGTAACTGTTGTCGGCGCTGTAGCCCTGGCATTGGTTTTTGCACGCCTCGCCGCCTTAGATCCAGCCGCTGGTGGCCCGTATGCATATGCACGCAAAGCCTTCGGTGACTATATCGGTTACCAGACCAACCTGGTTTACTGGTTGGCCAACGTAATTGGCAATGTCGCCCTGATTACTGCTGGGTTAGGTTACATCACGCACTTCTTTCCCCCACTCAAAGATCCTCTTACGTTCGCCCTGGCCCAAGTAGCACTAATCTGGCTACTTACCTATGCCAATATCCTGGGGCCACGCACTGTAGGACGCATCCAATCCCTGACCACTAGCCTGGTACTAATCCCTATCCTGGGCACGGCCATATTTGGCTGGTTCTGGTTCGATAGCCAGACTTTTAGTTCAAGCTGGAACGTATCCGGCAAAAGTGATATCAGCGCAGTAATGACTACCCTCACCTTTACCCTATGGGCCTTTATCGGTGTTGAAACAGCTTCTGTATCTGCTGCTGTTGTTAAAAATCCTACTCGAAATGTACCTATCGCAACCGTAGGTGGCGTCCTGATTGCATCAGTGGCTTATGTGCTGAGTTCATCGGTCATTATGGGAATGGTCCCCAATAAAGAACTGCTGGCTTCCTCAGCCCCATTTGCCGACGCTGCCCGTCTGGCACTCGGTAACACCGCCGCGAATATAGTTGCGATATGTGCAGCCATCGGCTGTATCGGTTCTCTTGGCGGTTGGATTCTACTTGTGGGGCAGTCAGCTAAAGCCGCATCCGACGATGGGCTGTTTGCCAGTATTTTTGCCAGAACCAACAATAAGGGGGTGCCCTCCGCGGGCCTTACTCTTGTCGCAATACTGATGTCACTACTGGTACTCGCTACTATCTCCCCCAGCGCCAGCCAGCAGTTTGGCAAGATCGCTTCGGTAGCGGTAATAATGACGCTATTGCCCTATATCTATTCTGCAGTGGCACTCAAGATACTCGCATACGGCAAAATGCCACATCATGAATACAGTATTTTCACCGTTATCTTGCTTATAGCTGCAGTTTATTGCCTGATCGCACTGGTTGGATCAAACGCACAACAAACACGCTGGTCTTTAATTTTTGTCATCACCACCGTCATTTTTTATGCACTGATATTAAATCGTCGCCGCAGCGTGGAAGAAAAGCATTTGCTGCCTGGCGGTCCCGAACCCGCCTGGGTACATTACTTCACTTTGACTGTCACCATCGGTGCACTATGTATTTTCTTCTGGATATCGGTCGGGCAATATAAAAATTTGGATCTGCGCCTGCGGGCACCACAACCCATCGAGCGACTGATTCATTCGGACCATAAAACAAGCGAAAGTACTTAGGTCAGTAAAAAACCCGTTGAATTATGTCTGCTGTCTTATCAGCTAACCCAGGTGAAATAGACTCCCTGTTACCGGCAATGTTAAGAACTTGCGGCCTCACAGAATTTATAAAATCGCGGACTTCAACAATGCAATTTCGCCATGGATTCACCAAAATACAGGGCTTACCCAATTTCTGGCAGTAATATAGAGTAAGGGCAGTTCCATCACTACTGGGCATTGTCGCAAGGATCAGAGTTGCATCAGAGTTTTTAACATTCTCCTCGGTGCGCTCCTCATAGTTTGCCGAATGACTTTCTACCAACCCATAAGATTTCAACATCTCTGGCCTGGCACCTTCCTCAGTCAAATAACCCAGTGGTGCGCAGCCTCCAGTAGGAATCCCTACACGTTTGGCGCCTATCAACCCACCAACATCTGCTCCGGTTTGCCCCCCACTGATAATTTTCTTTGGCCAAAACATAAATTGAACCTCCTCTCATATTCAGGAGCCAACAAACAACCAACGACATTTATAGCCATCTAATCGGTTAAAAGTAAGGCGCAGCTTCGTATGAAATCCACACCCCCCAAAAGGAGTAAGAAATCACTCTCGGAGGGCTAATTCATACGCGAAGTATTACTCTACCGTTACTCGCTGCCATCGCTACTCGACATAGCTACTCATTGGAGAGACCGTTATTGAGTTTTCAAATTCAATGGCTTCTAGTAAATTCACATTCTTCGTATTTACAAAAGCTATATATGTAGGAGTAGATGGACCAGACGTGTAACGATATAGAATAGTACCTTTCGGGAGAGATCCGACAGCTTCAGGTGTTTCTTACAGCCTCAGTGACTCTGTGAGCTTCATGGGATCATTTAGAAGCTCATGCCCTTCCATAACACGCCTAAAACAAAACCAATCGCAACAAACACCACTACAAACAGTAAACGAAATATCACTCTGCCTCCCTATAATCATAACCCTGCCACCAGGGTGCGACTTGATTTTCATACAACTTGCAGGAAACTAAATACGCGACGAATGCTAAAAGCATAGGAAAAAATAGTTCAATCACATGATTGTGCCTGGCATCAGGCGGGCGACGGTGACACCCCACCTAGCCCGATCATGTACGTCGCTCAAAATATACCCAGAGATAGAGAAAACCTACCATTTTACCAATGGGAAAATTAAGCAGGCAAAAAACAGATTTCTACCTGGCTATATTTGTATACAAGCAGTTTTTAAGGATAGATCGGGCCCCACTCAGGGTTATTAACAATCACAACCTTTATTGGCGGTTTCCGCATAGGTGAAATATAGCAGTATTAGATCGTCCTACAGGCTATAAAAAAGCCTGTGATATTGCTTATGTAAGAGACTTAATTTCACCGCCTAGAATCCATAATAGAAAAGGTGAACCGCTAAATAACCCCGCCAAGCAGATCTGAAAAACCACAAAGATATTGTGAAACTATTCAGAAGTTACTAATTTCAGATCTACCTCCCCGTTGAAATCTTTATCGGCACCCCCTACGTTAGGCGAGCATTACGCTAGGCAAACTCATGAACTACTATCTGATACTAAAAACTCTGCATATCCTCTGTGCGATTATCATCCTGGGTACTGGTACCGGCATTGCCTGGTATACCTTTCGCGGCTGGCTATCCGGAGACTCACAGGTCCTCCGCTGGGTAAGCCGGGAAACTGTAGCCGCCGACTGGATATTTACCGGTAGTGCTGTACTGGGACTATTGGGCAGCGCTATTGGTATGCTGACAATCAATCCAGTCTGGATGCAGCAAGCTTGGTTGCAAGTTGCTACGGGGCTCACTGCAGTTATGTTCCTGCTGTGGTTACCAGTGGTGTACTTGCAGTATCAGTTACGCGCTCATACAGACAGTGGGTCATGCAAGAGGAAAACCGGTAAAATTATGCGCATCTGGTGTTTGCTTGGGGCTACCGCATTTCCAATAACGGTAGCTATTGTCTACCTAATGGTGGCCAAGCCCGCATTGTAATCTACTGCGCCCAAATCATAATCAAGTGGCACCCAATCACCAGCCAGGTCACCCTGCTGCGGGTGCGAAAATACTGTTCGCGCCCGGGTAGATTTGGATTCAGCCGCGCCTCCATCCAGGCAACAAAAGCAAAGCCGATAGCCAGAACAGGAAGCCCCCAAGAAGTTTGGTATAGCAACATCCCTACCCACCCAAATAGAGCTACCAGGTTGCTGAGTAACACCAGGGCAATTCGGTGAGGATGGCCAGGGCGATTCAGTGCTCCTCCCCACCAAATACCGCAGAGGAAGCTGAGAATAACCACGCTATATGCGGAAAAAAACAGGCGCCCATCAATACCCAGCAGTGAAATTTCCAGCGACTGCAGCAATATGCCTATGACAAAGGGAGCAAGCCCCAAATATGCCAGGGCATCAAACAGGCGGGTATCCACTACAGGTTGTTGATAGCCATGACTATCCATGTTGTCTAAGCTTCCTGTTCAGTCCGGCAAGAAATCTCCAATTAGAACAACTAGTTTAGTGGCACGAGATCAAGCTTATGGAAGAAGAACACAAAGTCGACGTCAAACAGGCACTGCGGGTCTTCGATCGAGCCACCAAAGAAGGGCAAAAGGAGGCCGATGGCTGGCATTTCCAAGGGCTGACGATGAGCACCGACTTTGACGGTTATACGGTTTTTATCAATTCACCCAAGGTAAAACTAACCGTCTTTTTCCATAACAAATATTCGGTAGACTATGAAAACAGCAGAGATCTTGGGGAGTTTCTTAAATTAATCGCCAGCCTCGATAATAACTGAGAGTCAGTGCTCCGGCACTCCGCTGTGAAAGCGGAATTCACCATCGCTACTTTGGACCAAATCCCTCTCCACTTCCAACAGGGCCTGCACCCGGTGCTCGATATCTTCACCCGCGGCCTTCTTGGCAAGGTGCAGATAGTCACGGAAATGGCGGGCCTCGGACTTCAACAGAGACAGATAAAACTTCTGTAGCTCTTCATCCAGGAAAGGGGCAATCTTGGCAAAGCGCTCGCAGGAGCGCGCCTCAATAATCGCACCACAAATCAAAGTATCGACCAAACGATCCGGTTCAGTAGTGCGCACTTCCGCGCGTAGACTCGCCGCATAGCGGGAAGCGCTTACATGGGGATAGGCAATGCCACGCTTTTCCATGATGGCCAGCACCTGCTCGAAATGGCGCAACTCTTCGCGAGCCAAGCGCGACATTTTGTTCAGCAACTCAAAGTCATTCAGGTAGCGGAACATCAAGTTGAGCGCAGTGCCCGCCGCTTTCTTTTCACAGTTCGCGTGGTCAACCAACATCATTTCTGGCTCGGCCAGCGCCGCTTCAATCCAGGCATCCGGGGTTGAGCACAGCAGGAATTCATGGATAGGGGAAAGGTCGGGGACTTGGGCACTCATAAGATAGATATTTCAACTGGAGTAAATCACTTGGCGCGGGATTATAGCGGCCTGCTCAAAGAAACGCAGGCTTATCCGCTAAGTCACCTTTGACTCCCCCTACTATTGACCACAACCGACACCGACAGAAGGTACAAATTGGTACCCAGCTCAGGATATTCAGATTGATAACGGTTTATTAAGTGAATTAATATAGATTTTCAAAAACCCTCCAAAACAATGTCAATGAAAGATCACCGCGAAATGGCCCGCACAATCGCCCCTTTACTGGAGCAGCTCCACAGTAGCGCAGGGCAACTGCGCGAATCTCTGGAGCAACTGCAAAGTGCGGGCAAACCCTGGCAGCATTACTTATTGCAACCTCAGTTCGCACAGGAGACAGCCCTGGCTCTAGGGCAAAGTTTCGAACGGCCATTTTCACTGGCTGGTGCTCTCTATACCCAGCTGGACTATGCAGAGCCAGTGGATTCTGGCAGCGATGCCCGCGCAACCCTGCAGCTTCCCGGACTTCTCGCAGTACCCCAAAAGACATTGAGGCTGGCACAGCAGCTTAATACCCATAAAGAGAGCTTTAGTGCGGCTATTGCCGATTTCCGGGCGGTACTTGGGGAGCGACCAGTGGCAGAGAGAGATCGCACGGTGCGGGAGGTACTGGCAGATGCCGGTTTCCCCCGCGCCCACCTGCGCCAGTGCTATCGGCTGGTACTGCTTTGCGCCAGGCGGCCCGATGCCATCACCCTTTCCTGGATAAAGGCACGCAAATCGATTCGCAAGGTGAGTGTAAAGTGGTGTGAAAAGAAACTGGTACAGCTGGACCCGCTAGGGTCTGATCCCGGTATTCAATACCAGCGGCAGCTACTCGCTGGCCTGCACAAGAGCCAACAGGATGATTTGCGCCAGGTACAAGTGCAGAGCCGCCCCAACCTTCAGGTGGCAGAGATTTTTTATAGCCATGAACCTGGAGAAGAAGATGAATACCATCAGGTTGGTTATTCATCCATGCCGATCCTGGTGGAGGGAAATGAGGCCGGACAGCTGCCAGAGTTTACCCGGGTAGATCACCAGCCCAGCCTGAGTCGGCGCCGCCAAAGGCGCGATCTGGCGCTCTCTACCGAGGCATTCCTTCCCGCACTGCGGGTATTCTTGCGGGAGCAAAGGTAAAATCCTGGGAGGCCGCTTTTTCATTTTTAGAAACTATAACAACCCAATAGAAAACCCAGCTCTCAGTTTCGCTACAAGTTCTACTTGAACAGGCCGTGTATTTTCGAGAAGTACTGCCACCCCACCACGCAATATCAGCTCTTGATGACGCCGGGAGCAACAAAACGCTGGTAGTAGGCAACTGATAAAGCGTAAAAATCCTCATCAATACGCTGGCGCACCTCTACCAGGGGCACGCCACGTGCCTGGGGCGTTGGGCTCAGGCCGTATTCTCGTAAATCAATAATTTGGCTGGCGCCCGCACGCAACAATTCGAACACCCAGCAATAAGGGCTCTGGCTGTCATCAAATCGGATTTGTTGATGATACAGCTGCGCCACAAAGCGCTTTTCATCAACAATCTCTAACTGGCTGCGCACCGCATTCACCAAATAGCCCTCACGCCGCTCAGCAATAATACGGCGCTGCTCCTCGGTATAGGCATTCCAGTCGATCACTTCGTGGGCAAATCGCTTACAGCCTCGGCAAACATCGTCGCCTATTCCCGTTGAGCAAACCCCAATGCAGGGTGTGCGGACTTTTTTGTACATCGATTAACCAGTTGCAGCCATCCAGGCCCCCATGGCCTGGATCAATATTGCGCGTAGACTATTTTGTTTCGACCGGCAAGAAAAGTGTTAAGACGATTACTACCATACCTACTAAAATTCACTCCATTAATAGTCGTAATTCACTTAAATTATTGATTTTTCGATAAACTTAACAGCAGTAAGGCTTTCCTGTAGTATTCGCCACCCGCCTTCAGCGGCCTCGAAAAAAAAATCCCAGCAGCCTGTGATGCATAGACTGGGAATTACACCCGCTGATGGTGCCACCCCACACACCGAGAGGGACTTATCCGTGCTTGAAGCCTATCGTAAACACGTCGCAGAACGCGCCGAACAGGGCATTCCACCGAAGCCGCTCGACGCCGAGCAAGTAGCTGGCCTGGTTGAGTTGCTGAAAAATCCGCCAAAAGGCGAAGAACAAGAATTAGTTGAGCTGCTCACTCACCGCGTACCGCCAGGTGTTGACGAAGCAGCTTATGTTAAAGCCGGTTTCCTGTCCGCCATCATTAAGGGTGAAGCGGAAACCCCACTGATCGACCGCAAGCAGGCTGTAGAGCTGCTGGGCCAGATGCTGGGCGGCTATAACATCCACACCTTGGTTGAAATGCTCGACGACAAAGAGCTGGCTGAGCTGGCTGCAGAGCAGCTGAAAGGCACCCTGCTGATGTTCGACGCCTTCCACGACGTGGAAGAAAAAGCCAAAGCCGGCAACGAACACGCCAAAGCAGTACTGCAGTCCTGGGCCGATGCCGAGTGGTTCACCAAACGCAACAAAGTGCCTGAGAGCATCAAAGTTGCTGTATTCAAGGTAACCGGCGAAACCAACACCGACGATCTGTCCCCGGCACCCGATGCCTGGTCCCGTCCAGACATCCCCCTACACGCGCTGGCCATGTACAAAATGAAGCGCGATGGCCTGGAGCCGGAAGAAGCTGGCGTTACCGGCCCGCTGAAGCAAATTGAAGAAGTTAAAGCCAAGGGCCTGCCCGTTGCTTTCGTTGGCGACGTAGTGGGTACCGGCTCTTCCCGTAAGTCCGCCACCAACTCCGTACTCTGGTACTTCGGTGAAGAAATGCCGGGCGTACCCAACAAGAAGGGTGGCGGTATTTGTATCGGCGGTAAAGTTGCCCCGATCTTCTACAACACCATGGAAGATGCCGGCGCGCTGGTATTCGAAGCTCCCGTTGACGAACTGGGCATGGGCGACGTTATCGAGATCCGCCCTTACGACGGCAAGATCCTGGCGGAAGACGGCAAAGTACTGTCTGAATTCCAGCTGAAGTCCGATGTACTGCTGGACGAAGTTCAGGCTGGTGGCCGTATCAACCTGATTATCGGTCGCGGCCTGACCGGCAAAGCCCGTGAAGCCCTGGGCCTGGCGCCTTCCGAGCTGTTCCGCAAGCCTGAACAGCCCGCCGACACCGGCAAGGGTTACACTCTGGCACAGAAGATGGTTGGTAAAGCCTGTGGCGTTGAAGGTATCCGTCCGGGCACCTACTGCGAGCCGAAAATGACCACTGTGGGCTCCCAGGACACCACTGGCCCCATGACCCGTGACGAACTCAAAGACCTGGCCTGCCTCGGCTTCTCCGCCGACCTGGTGATGCAGTCCTTCTGTCACACTGCGGCCTACCCCAAGCCCGTCGATATCGACACCCAGCACACCCTGCCGGACTTCATCATGAACCGCGGTGGTGTTTCCCTGCGCCCGGCTGACGGCATCATCCACAGCTGGCTGAACCGCATGCTGCTGCCGGACACCGTAGGTACCGGCGGTGACTCCCACACCCGATTCCCCATGGGTATCTCCTTCCCGGCAGGTTCCGGTCTGGTAGCTTTCGCTGCCGCAACCGGTGTTATGCCACTGGATATGCCTGAGTCCGTACTCGTGCGCTTCAAGGGCGAAATGCAACCTGGCATTACCCTGCGTGACCTGGTACACGCCATTCCTCTGTACGCCATCAAGCAGGGCCTGCTGACCGTAGAGAAGAAAGGTAAGAAGAATATCTTCTCCGGCCGCATCCTCGAGATCGAAGGCTTGGAAAACCTGACGGTAGAGCAGGCTTTCGAACTGTCTGATGCCTCCGCCGAGCGCTCCGCAGCTGGCTGCACCATCAAGCTGTCTGAAGAGACCATGTCTGAGTACCTGCGCTCCAATATCACTCTGTTGCGCTGGATGATCGCTGAAGGTTACGGCTCCAAGCGCACCCTGGAGCGCCGTGCGCGCGCCATGGAAGAGTGGCTCGCCAACCCGAAACTGATGGAAGCGGACGCCGACGCGGAGTACCTGGAAGTCATCGAAATCGATCTGGCCGAAATCAAAGAGCCGATCGTTTGCGCCCCGAACGACCCAGACGACGCTCGCCTGCTGTCCGACGTTGCCGGTGATAAAGTAGATGAAGTCTTTATCGGCTCCTGTATGACCAACATCGGCCACTTCCGCGCTGCCGGTAAGCTGCTGCAGGAACACAAAGGTGGCATTTCCACCCGTATGTGGATCGCTCCGCCCACCAAAATGGACGAGCATCAGCTGATGGAAGAGGGTTACTACAACATCTATGGTGCATCCGGTGCCCGCACCGAAATGCCCGGGTGTTCCCTGTGCATGGGTAACCAGGCACGTGTGGCCCCTGGCAGCACAGTGCTGTCCACCTCCACCCGCAACTTCCCCAACCGCCTGGGCGACGGTGCTAACGTGTACCTGACCTCCGCCGAGCTGGCTTCTGTGGGCGCCATTCTGGGTAAACTGCCGACTCCGGCTGAGTATCAGGAATACGCGAAGAATCTGGATTCCATGTCCGGCGAAATCTACCGCTACCTGAACTTCGACCAGATTGAAGACTTCCAGAAGTCTGCCGAAGAAGGCAAGCGCATTGCCGCTACTGAGATCCAGGACGTTGCTGTTTAAGCAGTAGCTCTGCCTTATGGAAAAGCCCTGTCATTTTTGGCGGGGCTTTTTTGTTTGTGCCTACAGTACTAACAATCAGTAGCCAACAATGAGAGGGTGCTATTCAGGCAGCCACTGCTTATTCCCACTACGCCCTGCCACAGGCTATCTCTCTGCTTCCAATAACTGACAGGTCACCTCGGCTACAGAGGTCCACCTCAATATTCAGCAATACTCAAAAACAAGTAACAGCTATATATTGAATGAAACATCTACCTTTCAGTGAGAAAATCAAGAAAAGGGCGGGCCTGTGAGATGGTGAATTCTCCTTTCGCCATTATCTTAAATGACTATTCCCTGAAAATTTTTATAAGTTGATTCTTATAGAAAACCAATGGGATAAGAAAACCGATAAAAGCAACAATTCCATCTACAAAAAAGGCCCTATAAATACCGGTTTCAAGGTCATGAGCAACGGCAAGAATAGTGGCATTGATACCAAGAGCAATTGCACCACCAAGAAACCTAAACATATAAATTACAGCACCCGCAAGACTGGATTCTGCTGGATCGACAACGGTAACAGCAGCAGTTACTACCGCAGGGCTATAGATTCCCAAACTTGTGCCGATCAAAAGTAACGCGGGCACAAACTGAAAGTAACTCATCTCCCCTTTGAGCGTTGACAGCCAAAAAAGGCCGATACTCATGCCTAAAGCTCCAACGCATATCAACAGCCTTGCCCCCAACTTTTCATGCAGGAATCCAGAAATAAAAGCAAAAACTCCCGAAGTTACCATCATTGGCAATAGCGCAACCCCCGCCTGAAGAGCACTGTAATGATGCACACTAATAAAAAGTAACGGAATATAAACAAGCGTTGCAAAGAAAGCTGCCGCCACTAGCATTACGCTAAATCCGGCGGATAAAAAGCTGGCGTTTTCAATTAAACCCAACGGCACAAGAGCATTAGTTTTTGCCCTTTTCTCTGTATAAACAAAAGCCAAAAATAACAATATGAAAGCCGACAGCAAAAGTAAAACCAGAAAGTTTTTAATACTGTATTGCGCCAGTACATCCATTGCCAGCAGAAAGCAAAACAGTGAAATGGAAAGTGCCAGCATACTTAAGTAGTCGATATGATTATTAACCTTGCCAAACGTATCCACTGGGTACTTATTCCACCCAAGAAGAAAGACTAGCAATGCGATAGGTACATTAATAAATAGAATCCAGCGCCAACTTAAGTACTCCGTGAAAAAACCACCCAACACAGGGCCACAAGCAGTAGCCAGGCCAAGTGCAGCCAGGATAACCCCCCCGGCAAAACTCGCCCGCTCCTGCGGCAAAAGATTGTACGCCATCCCAAGGACTGCGGACCATATCAGGGCTCCTGCAAGTCCCATCAGGGCACGACAGAGAAACAACACCCAAAGCTTCTCCGCCAAGCCACCTGCCAGAGAAGAAATAGCAAAAATGAAAACTCCCACAAAAAAAATACGTCGGCGGCCATAAATATCTGCAAAACGGCCACTCGCCACTATTATTACGCCATAAATCAAAGAGTAGGCATTAACTACCCAATGGATTGTCGCAATATCACTAGAAAAGCTATGAGCAATAGCCGGGAGTGCTGGAGAGAACGCAGTGAAATCACCCGCCACAAGGACAACGGCCAGAAAAAGTACCGACAGCCCCCAATAGTGCTGCCGTGACAACGGACTATTATAACGCCCCATCACTTTGCTCTAGAAACCATTCAATATATCTTAAACATTTTACACCACCCTTTCCTCCCAGTTAAAAATAATTGCTTTAACTTTTATGTACAGATACCAATAACACGATATCTCGCCAATGGAAATTAAACAAACACATAAACTATGCAAACAACTCCCCGCAGACAAGATATAAAATCAACTTAGCGCTATAAATGAAAGCCACTACCGTTTTAAAATTTCACATAAAAGAACGACAAGACCCCACAGCGCATTACTGGAGATAAAAGAGGATTTCACAAGAACAACACACCAACAGATTGAAATCAGGAAAACCTAGCGGCCTAATATAAAACCAAATAAATGCATTAACTATTCATAAATTTCGACGTGACACATCGAAGTTAAAATCGCTATGACTGTAATGCTACTCGCCGCTCACACTTAAAATGTCGGAATAACGGTTGCAGAAAACATGACTCACTCCCCTTGCATGCACGCTCGACAGTATCACTGCGTTCATTGTCCAGGGGGGTAATTGAGGTAACCACTGGTTCTGTCGATCTCCCTTTATACGTCATCCACAGCAACCTGGCAGTTTTCACATGAGTACCGATCACTTCCACAATTAAGGCCAAAAGCAATTTGGCCGGGACCTGAGAGCCCACGTCAGCTTCTATCCAGCAATAGAAATCACGAGGCTCCCCAGGCACTCGAAGAAACAGCAAGAGCAGATTTCAAAGCATCGAACTTCTCTGCTTTGCTATAAAAATAATATTTGCCCCTCTTTAGTTTTCTTTAAGGCGAACATGGTATAATCCTTGAGACCAAATCTCACCCCATGACTGTGAGCAGGAAGAGAACTTTTCTTCGTCAAACCATAAAGTCACACTCTTACCGGTTGCATGAGCCGTGGTTAGAAGAGAAAAAGCAACCTTACACGATTCTTGCTTGAATCCACCCTCTATATCTTCTGTGACTCTGCAAAGTGCGACACTATGAAAATTTGTGCCATTTCCGCTATCTTTTATACCAGCATTAACATTTCCGTTTGCAGCAACTTCTACTGAAGTTACTTTACCAGTACATTCAGTGCCAGAGTAAGCATTTCCAGTAGCAAAAATAAATCCCAGCATGGCAAGCTTTCCAGGATTCACAATATATTTCTTTAAATTACTATTCATATCTACTTCGAGCTATAGTCAAATTCGTCGTTAAAGGGATTGAAAGATTTGCCCTATCTACTTGATACTGTCGCCAAATAACAAATCAGTTTTTGGGTGCGACCCATAAAATAAAATATCAAGTTTGACACTTTAGGTCTATAAGAGATGGTCGATTGGTTATTAGGACCAATACACTAAAAAGAGAGCTATTGCAAATTATCGAGAAAAGTAAACCAACCACTTTCTTGAAAGTATTTCGTGTGCGCTATTTAGATGATGATCTCTAAATCGTAGTGCACAATGGTCCCTACCGGAGATTAATTTTCAAATCAGTAACACTGACGGTGCTTATAGTGCGCAGTAAAGCTTATCAGACACTACTATGTAGTAGCTTGACAGGATTTTTGAGGATAACAACTAACCGCAAATTATGTAGTGTAGTAAAAATTAAATTAGGGTATAGAGGGAATTGCTTTGCGTACTTGCTAGTTGACCCTCATATGACTTTTACGATTTAAATATCAATGAGTTCTCACCAATCAACACAATTATAGGCGAACCTATTTTATTTAAAGTAAGAGTTGGGAAATATGTATTGACATCCAGTCGATAGCAAATTGCTCTCCAAACTCCTCTAACGAAGAAACTAACAGACCCTGCTACTTTTTAGGAGTATCTAATAAGTGGGTGGAGCTATTAAAAATCAAGTGAAATTAAATAAGTGGGCCCGCAAATGCGGGCTTTTCTAGCATCTTACTAGCGAACTAACCTCGTTGAGAATCTGGCACTCTGTCAATACGCCCATTCTTTACAACTTCCCAATAATATTCACAAACACCCCCTGGCTATCGTAATCAAGTTGGGTAAGATCATCGGAGAAGTCGGTAAAATTGTAGCCTACACCCAGTTTCAGGTGATCCCCGATATGGCGATATAGGCCAATCAGAGCACCACTCTTGCTATCTTGGGCGTCTGGAAGGTCAAGCAGGCGGCCCTCGATCAACAGATCCCAGCGCTTTACGAAGTGCCAGTCTGCTCGTAGAACATAGAGGCTGGCACGGCTGTCGAAGAACTCAGGGTCTTTTCTATCGAGACTTAATTGCCCAAGGCGATAGGCATATTTGGCTCCCAGAGTCCAGCGGCGGGTAAGATCATAGTTGGTATCCACAGAGAAAATATGACTCTTCTGTATAAATTCAGCTGAGGTATTTTCCACCGTAACCTGGTCTTGAGTCGGTACATTATAAAAATAAGTGTATTTCAATAACGTATTCAGACGGTCGTGATTTACCGGGCGATAAGCATAGCCCATCACGGCTTCGGTAAATTTGCCATCATAAAACTCTCCCTGGGAACTTTTGCTGTCGGAATAGTTTAACTTACCTACCAAACGCCAATCCGGGTTGAGCTGATAACTCAGGGTATTTTTTAGCAGCCAGGTGTCCCGCTCAGATTCCGTTACGGTTTCTTCATCTAATGCCGTTTCCATAATATCGGTACGGTACTCAAGCGCAGTTGCCAGGCGAATAGTGTCCAGGCTATAGCCCATATTAAAGCCCAGGGCATTGCGCTCGGTTTTGGCACCAGTACGCGGATCTTCCAATGTGCCCGCCTCTACCGTGGTGCCGTAGGTCCAGCGGTCGTTAGGTGCCAGATCCATTCCCAAGGCGTGGGTTAGGCCGGTGGAAACATCGCCGTGGCTGTAACGCTCCTCACCGTACATACTCAAAGTATCGGAGTAGCGGCTGCGGAAACCGGTACTCATATTCCCCTTGCGCGCACGCACGCCAGTATCACTGCGCTCATTATCCAGGGTGTAATTGAGATAAACACTGGTTCTGTCGCTAACCAGGAGATCTGTGCCCAAACGTGCTGCCATACCGGTATCGCCGCTGGACAGTTCACTATCCATTGTGAGTCGATCGCTCACTCTATAGGCGCCTCCCAGGCCAACACGGTTATTTTCCTCTCGAGTACCGGTGACCTCCATAGTGTTCTGTACAAAACCATAAGCACTCCAGCTTTCACCGGAATCGTAACTGGCCTCCACTGCCATATCGGTGCGGTCACCCTGGGTTTGGGTGGCTGCAACAACTTCAGAGAAATCTTCACGGCTGTCCGTCCTCACTCCGGAACTGAGCCGCCAGTGATCGTTAAGGCGATAGCCGAGCATCAGGTCTGTAGCACTGGTATGCAGCCCAAACTCCTCTTCCTTGCTATCCGCTTTGAGGCCCACATCAAAGCTCTCCCCAAGGGGTAGATTAATACCGGCTCCATACTGGGTGGTATCACCCTGTACAAATTGACCGGGACCCGAGAAACCTGCTTCCCGCTCCTGATGATAGAAATTCCCGGAACCGCGTAGGCTTTCAAAAAAATCCCCGATCTGCAGGCTACCCTCAACCTTGGTTGCGCCTGCTGTAGCTTCCGGGTCCAGGTTTTGCCCATCATCAAAAGTAAAACCGCCATCCAGAGAGCTAAAGCTATCCAGGTTACCGCCTTCGCTATCTGCGACTTCAACCTTTAACCAACTACCGGCACTTTTCCGCAGGGTGAGATCAAAGCCCTGGAGGGCCGTTTCATTATCATCCTCGTCCTGCTGAGTACCACTGATACCCAGCTTTACGTAATCCCCAAACCAATAGTGGGCGCGGCCACCAAATGCCAGAGTGTCCATCTCCTCAAAGCCGGGGGTATATTCGTAGCGGGCTACCAGGTATTGGGGGTTCCCGTTATAGGAACCATCCTGAATCAATAAATTATCATTGGCCAAGGCGGAAAGGGGCTTATTGAGTAAGATACGCCCCTGGATATAGTCGATATCGTAATCGATCACCGGAGAGAGATTTTTTACTCCTAAAACCAGGCCGGAATCCTTATCCCGTACTTCTATACGCAGACGCTCAGAGCCACTGAGAATATCCTGGTGACGAAGGGAATATAGTGAGCCGCCGGTACCACGATATTCATCGCGACCGGCAATAGTGCCGGGTTCCGCTCCAAAGGCATCTACCTGGAATCGCTTTTCCCCGAAGCTGGTCATGGCATCACTTTCAAAGTGGCCATTGGCCCCGTAAAGTGCCCGGTCTATTTGCGCCAGTTCGTTGTCAGAATAGGTCGCCTTGAAATTACCCCACAGGCCGTAGTCATCGTATTTGGATAACTTCACATAAAACTTGCCGGAAGTGGGCGCATCTTCAACTACCGTAGAATCATCACCGAAGGTGGGATAGTAAAGATCACTATCGAGTCGACGAAAAAGTGCATCCGGTGACTTTTCCATAAAATTGGAAAACAAATCATCGACAGGCCCCTCTTCCGTATCCGCACTGGCAGCCAAGCGCCAACCCTCTCCAAAACCGCCGCTGGTATAAAACGCCAGACGACCATCGTAGCTTACAGAGTTGTCGTAGTGGGTTTCATCGCCCGTCACCAGGGCCGCGGGGCCATTGGTTTTATCGTAACCGACAGTTAGGTCGGCTATCCCTACGGTAAACCAGTCATTTTTAGCAAATTCCAGATCACGCAGGAACAGTTCACCATTACCCTCTTCATCCAGGATTGCCACTTCTACAGTGTGCATACCAGGGTCAAAAACCTGTTCAGCAACGAATTGACCTTGATCATTTACCGGTACCGGATTGCCCGCCAGCCATACAGTATGGCCCGGCGGCACCTGAGCGCCGTTGACAAGCACACTATTGCCGTCCAGGGGAATATTTCTCCGTGCGAGGCGGTTCTCGCCATAGCCCACCAGTAGCTCCTGGGCTATATCCACCTCTTCATCAGACTCTTCGATACTATCTACCAACCACAAAGTTTGCTCAGCGGTTTCATCGAAGCGGCCTTTTTTGTCATATACCCGCAGCACATAGTGGAGCTTTTTCAGTGGTGCCTGGAATTCAGTAAATTCTGCCTGCCAGTTCCCTTTTCCATACTGGTCTAACGGAACAATCGCAATGGGAGTATCGCGCAGGGATTGCTCCTCTTCAAACAGCCGCACTTCGGCCCGATCAACAAAAGATGGGTAATTGGTGTAACTGCGAAAAACTACACGATTCTCGCTAAGGTCAGTATCTGGATTATCCGCATAGCGAATGGTATTGGGCCACGCGGTGACATTTAGCCGTGGTTGCATTTTTTTGTTATCGAAACGGAATTGGATATTGGCACTATCCAGAGCCACGTCCGTACAGCGCTGCAGGTCAGCGGAGTTTTTATAAGGGTCGTATTCCGGGCTGCCATCCACGGTAATACGCATCAAATTCAATGAGTAAGGATTATTGGCGATAGCCTCACGGTTAATGCGCTCGATTTCTAAGCGATCACTTTCTGCCAGTATTGCCAGTTCATCGTAGAGCACCTGCACTTCAACACGCGCTCCTTCCTCCTGGATAAAGCCGTTGGTCACCACATCGTCTGACTGCACATAACCACGCCCTTCAAACTCCACCTGTGCATCTTCGAGGCCAAGCAGTTCTTTTACCTGTTCCATTGCGCGTTGGGCACGGGCGCCAGATAAGCCAATATCATCCCCATAGACCATGGCCTCACGGCGATCCATACGCTTGTTTTCGCTATAGCCAATAAAACTTAAGCGCACATTGGCCTTGCTGGAAATTTCTGACATGGCACTGCGCATTTGCATCAGTTGCGACTGGGTAATGATGGGGTCGCCATTGTCAAAACGAATCGGTGCTACCGCACCGCGAAGGGATTCATAGGCAATAGTAATAGTTTCTGCGGCTGCAGCTTCCGGGCAGGCCTGCACACCATCCGCTGTAACTTCCAACGGGTCGTCATACCAAAATTCCACTTCCACCCGCCGGTTAAGGGCACGACCTTTAGGTGTGTCATTTGCGGCAATGGGCTGGCTGGCTCCTTTGCCACTGCTAGTAATCATCGCATCTGGCAAGGCCAGTGCATCGCGCACGGCGAGGGCAACACGGCGAGCTTCACCGTGGGATTTTTCCAGGTAAGCTACCTGTTGATCTTCGGAACTTTGATTCACATCCAGCGGCAGTGCATCGGTGTGCCCAACAAAGTGCATTACCAGATTATTTTTATCTGCGAGATTTGACCGCACTTCGCCTAAACGCCGAATAAATGCTTCAGGCAAGTCTGTTTGTCCCGGCTCAAGGCGCAGGGGAATAACCAGGTTTTTCAAGCGTGCACGTTGCTCACTACCCGCAGTGTAATTAAGTCTACACACTGTTTCCTGGCGGCACACTTTTACTCGATTCAATGCCAAAGCTTCTGCTCGGGCATGTGCAGCCATGGCTTCCTCGTCTAGTGCGTCATAAGTCACCTGTACCTGAATACGACGATTTAATTCCCGCCCCGCGGTGGTGATATTATCGGCAATCGGCTCTACATCACCGCGACCTTCCACCACTATCATTTCTTCCGGTAATTCCAGCGCTTGCTGGAAGAAATCTGCAACAAATTGAGCACGAGCCAGGGTAAAATCTTCCTTACTCTCGAAATCTGCCACCAGTTCTTTTTGCATGGGATCAGAATCAGTGTGGCCGATAAAGTACAATTTGAAGTTCGGCGTCTCTCCCAGTTCGTTTAATTTTGCCCGCAATAACTCCACAGTTTCTGCCGGAACCTCGTCATCCACTGTGTAAAACGATATTGGTTCAATAAAGTCTTCTACAATAATCGGGTCAAGCGGTGGAATAAAAGTGGTGGCATCCTGCAGCCATTGATTAGTAGGTGCACGCAGCAACATACCTTCGGTATTACTACCGATAGACGTTTCCTCAAACTCAACTTCGGGCCCTTCCACTTCCGAAGCCAAGCCGGGAATTTTCTGCCATACCTGCCACCAGCTTGCTTCCTGGTACTGAGTGTCCTGCGCTGCAGCTTTCTCTTGACCTTGCACGGGAAGAGTTAAAGCCAGGGCAATCGCTGTGGCAAGACAGTGTTCGCGACGACGGAAAGCCCTGGTCATTGTTTCCATTGAGCTGCCAGAGCTGCGTAACCGACCCATATTGCTGCGCTTGACCGAGGACATTACTCCAATCCTCCCTTACTGGGCGGCGCTCCACGCCGCCAGAACACTTCAGTCTCAATATTCAAGTCGTAGTCGCCATTACTACGCGCCCACTCATCGGCAATCTCTGCCTTGATCGTTTGCAAACGCTCTTCCACCAGATCCGGATCTTCATTTTCCGCAAGGTAGGACAGGCGCAATACTGATGGAGCTTCACTGAGTTTTTCCAACAACAGCTCAATACGAGACTGCCACTGGGGACGCAACTCGGTAGAGCCCGGCTCAAATACCGCCTCGGCCATATCCAGGCGTACTACCCGATGCAAGCTGGCACCGAAGTTAAACTTCACCATCTTGCCTCGAGTTGCACGCATCACCCGCGGGTTTTCAGTAGTGAGACGATATCCGCTAGGCAAGCTGCGGTCGTCGAGCTTGAGCACAAAATTGGAACCGCGATCAGCATTTGGTACTACTGCACAGGTGATATGGAATCGCCCGTGAGCATCAGCTGTGGCATTTAAGCCGGTTGCAGTAACTACCCTTGCTCCAGGAAGGCCACCCTCACCGGCATCCTGGTGGCCGTTCATATTTTTATCATCGAAGACTTTGCCGATGACATCAGTGCAATCGAAAGTGGGGTCCGGCACCACGCGCACCGTGGCTGAGGCTTCACCGGACGCAACCTGGCCGGATAGCTGGTTAAACATACGCGCGCGGTTGACATACTTACCCTCGCCTACACCGGAGCCGACTACCAGCAATAGTTTCAGTTCACGTGTTTGCTCGGCTTCCACACGCAGATCGGACCAGATCAGCTGTAGCCCATTCATCACCGGCTCCACTGGTTCGCCATCCATACGCGCCGAACCAGCCACGTATTTAAAGCCTGCGGGGAAGAAGTCCACCAGCTGCAAATCCGAAAGCGGTATAGGCAAGGTATTGCCAAAGGTAATGGTGTAAGGCACCAGCTGGCTTCGGGTTACATTCAACATCGCCGCAGTTTTGGTAATGGAAAGTGCACCTTCCAGGTGCGGGTCCATGGCGATATGGTTATTGAACAGCTGGCTGTCTCCTGGAACCTGATCATCGTCCAGTGTCAGGCGCAGGTAATAGTCGGTAGCTGTATCGCGTGCTTCTATATCCAACGGTGGGAGCGCTGGAGATAGCTGTACTTCACAATGCTGAGCCGTGCCAGGAATCATATCGGCATTGCTGCCGAGGCACGCACCCACATCGAAGCCCGCAGTTTCCTCATTGGTCTGTGCAGGAATTACCAGGGATTCACCACCGACATAATCCTCATCGGCAATCTCCACTTTAATCAGGTAATCCGCATTGGCCGGGCAAGCGGCGTCATCGAAATTAATATCGAATTTGTAATAACCACCTGCACGGGTTACTTGCCCCTGCTGCTTTTTATCATCGAAGCAACGATCCGGCAGCTCCTGACCAGAGCTGGCGCGCAGCATAGTCAACGTAGCTCCGGTGATAGGAGCACGCAGAATAGAGTTATAAATCACTCCATTAGGCGTGAGCGGCAGGTTCAGGTCTTGCGGATTGGCTCCCGACTCCACAAAGATCTCGCTGATACGCTGAGGACCATTGATAAAATCAGAAACCGGATTACCCAGGGATGCTGTTTTTTCGCCGGCATCTGGAGCGGTGTAACGCATCTCATAACTGAGTCCACCATAGCTATTAGGTACTAGCCCCTGAAATTGGAAGTAGCCATTTTCATCGGTCTGAATGGTTTCCAACAATGCGTCATTGAAGTAGAGATCTACGGCCCAGTTCAACAATAACCGTTCATCCATATCGACTTGGTTATTGAAGTTCACATCGTGCCACAAGTAGCCTGCCAGATTGGCGATTCCCGGTGTGCCACCAACATCAAGAGCAACGCTGGCCTGGTTGGTTGAAGGTGGATCATTCCAATGCACTTCCGCGGTGTTCAACACCGTATAACCAATTTCCAGGTTATCGGAGAGCTTGGCCTGGAAACGCAATACAGCACTTTCACCCGGTAACAAATCTCCATAAATAGCGGAGTAATCTGCAGTAATTACGGTACCGGCTATGCTGACTCCATCTACCTGACCATTAAGCATGGCGGAGTCTGTAACATAGGTAAGGACACCATCGCCAGCAACCATAAGATCATCAGTAATACTCACCATGGTCGCCGGTACACCACTGATATTTTCGATGGTCACCAGGTATTCAAGCACCACACCAGCTTCTGCTGCGCCGCCACCGACAACAGCAACTTCTTTTACAATCGACAACAGCTGCGCATCGCCCACAACCACAAGTGTCGGCTGTGCACCATTGGCCGGATTGCCATCCGCGTCAGTGAGTACCAGTGGCAACTCCTCTGCGGTAACGCTGCCCTGATTGCTGATCACAGTACCCCTGGCAGCATCCACATTCACCATCACATCAAAAGTTACGGTGGCAGTTTGTGCAGAAGTAATCACACCCTCATTGGCACCCGGCAAGGGTGGCGTTAGGTCATCCGAAGCTACCGGCAATTCAGTATTTAAAAGCGACATACCACCGGCGTTATCAGCGACAGCCATACCATTTAAGGTGGTGCTGCCGGCAACATAAGTGGTATTTGCGGGCACTTGGTCAGTGAGTGCCACCTGCAGTGCATCAACGCCCCCCATATTGGATATTGCAATGGTGTAACGCAGTACATCACCGGGATCGACAATCCCCATAGAGATATTGTCCACGGCAATTGCCACCGTTTTATGAGCGATTAAAAGGGGAACATCGCCAACAATATCTATAGTCGGGTCGTTGGGAGCATCTGTAGCAGGGTCATCCGATGGCGCTTCATCGAAGGGTCCACTGCCTGCACCTTCGCCATTAACAAAGCCTTGGTTGGAAATTATGGTACCGTCATTGACATCATTAATGGTGACATCAAAGGTGATTACAGAAGCCGCGGCGCCAGTTGCAGTTGCACCAATAAAGCCATCGGCCTGGCCAGGTGTATGAATACTCATACCAGCTTCAAGAGGCGAAGCACCACTCACATCTGAAAGCGCTGAACCGTTCAAGGTCGTAGAGCCAGCTACATAGGTGGTATTCGCCGGGATCTGGTCGCGCAACATCGCATTAACGATATTTTCGTTACCGGCATTTTCCACGCGAATGGTATAGCGCAGGGTATCCGCCACCATCAGTAAATCCGGGTCACCGGTGATATCTGCTGAGGTTTTGTGAATCACCAGCAGTGGCTCGGACTCAATTAATATCTGGGTAGGATCTTCATCATCCGCAACGTCAGGGTCGTCAGTACCGTTGATATTGGGATCATCACTGTTTTTCAGCAGCTGACCAGGCAATTGCACCTGAGCCTGGTTCAACACCGGCGTACCGCTGTCGATCACAGCTGCCAAAGTGACCTCGTATACCAGCTGAACAGAATCACCAGTATTTCCTGTGGCCGCCAAATCCAGGTTTTTCACCTGTAAAAAGCCGCTGCCGTGTGTGCCAGCAGACGCATCAGAGTTACTGCTATCGCTACCCACCGGCGCTGTCACCAGTTGTAGTGAACCCGACTGGAACAATGGCAGGCTGTTCAGGCGACCCAGATCATCAGTAATTTCAATACCACTAACATCTGCACCACTCAGGTTGGTAAGCGTGAGTGTATAGCGCAGTACATCTGCCGGAGTGGCCAAAGTTGCCGGATTTTCTGCACGGGTAACATTCTCAACGGTTTTGTAGAAAGTTACCTTGGGCACAGAGGCGCTTACGATATAGGCATCTTCGTGATCGAGTACGCCTGGCGTGCCATCAGTGGGCGCCGGGCGTGTGTACTGGCGAGCTTCCGGTAAGCCACTATCCCAACTGTGCCAGAGTTCCACACCGGCAATATTGGTCAGTGTATCGCCATCGATGGTATCCACGTCCAGGGTGGCATCATAACTCAACAACAGGTGGTGGTCCGCAGCCAGCATAGCCGCCGCACCCATGGAGGTGATCGTCAGAGTGCAGCTGGCTTCATCAAAAACCGTATTAAAGTCAGTTCCTGCTACCAGAGTGGCAACCGCAGTGCCTGCACCATCAATAATTTGCGCAGCAAAATTATTCGGAGGAGTTTCACACATACCACCGGGATCTTTATCCGGCAGAATATCGGTCACTGTAATATCCCATGCGGGGCCAGTGCCAACATTGTGAAGGTCGAGGGTGAAGGTACCTGGCAATCCAGACTGCACACTGGCAGGGCCGGTTTTAGTCAGGGTGATGGCCGTTGGCTCCACTACCTGCATATCAAGGGTCGTGTTTCCGGCACCGGCACCCTGCCCCGCGGCCGCATTATCATTGTCGTAGTTATAGCTGTAGCTGGCGCTATTATTAAATGCCAACCCATCCACATTGGGTGGATTGCTGTCGCGCAGGCGCAGAGTCACATCAATAACCACCTGTTCACCCGCCGGTACATCAATGCCGCTAGTGGCATCGGCAATGACCAGCGCAGTGCCTGATCCACTATTTTCTGGAGTGAATACGTTGCTGCCCGATACTTTTGCCGCGCCGACAAATTCCAGGTCGGCTGCAGAAGTACTCAGGTCCATCAGCACACTGACATCGTGCAGGGCTGTGGGCTGCACGGTTTCCGGAATAGTGATGCGGTAATTAAACGGTTCGCCAATCGAAGATGTCGGCTGGGTATTTTCAATAAGCAACGGCGCTGCATTGGGCGTATTGAACTGCACACTGACTGGTGCTGTAGGACCGTAGTCCTCACGCATATCTGTGGTAACCGCGGTCGCACCCAGGGATGGCAAATTATCGTCATCCAATGAGTAATACAGCTCGACATAAGCGGCATTTTGCAGATTGAGACCTGCCCCCAGATTGGCATCTGCCTGAACGCGATACACCATCTCCAAAGCCTGGCCAGGATTAATGGCATAACCTGTGCCCGCAGAGAAATCCCAAACTGCCGCACCAGTGGCGTTGTCAAAAGTCGGGGCAACAATAGTTGCTGCAGCCCCATTCACAGTAAGGGACTGCACATTGACACCGCCTTGGCGCAGGCCAATGGGGATCATGTCGCGGAAGACCGGATCGTAGGCCGGCGCTGATCCGTTATTGGTAATCGTTATGGTGTAATCGACAATATCACCGGCAGACAAGGTAGTGCCGCCAGCAGGGGTAGCGCTGATTGCCGCAATGAGATCCGGCTGTAACAGGTCCAGGGTATCACTATCATTTCGCAGCTCGGCACCGGCGGCGGCATCGAAAGTGAATTCCACATTATTGGTTAGCGCTGTATTACTGGCCGGCCAGGGGTGTACGTCCTTATTCAGAACCCTTGCCTGATAGCGAAGTATAAATTCATCGTTAGTGAGATTGTTATCACCACTGTTGATCAGCTGTGCAATATTCCAGCTCAGTGTTGTCGGGCCGGTAGCGGGATCACCGGTCTGCACAGGTTCGGCAATATCGTTATGAGCAAAGGGTGCCGCCGATGCGAAGGGTGCAGTAGTAACGCCATTAATTGATTGGGTACCTACAAACACCATCCCCTGTGGCAGGGTATCGACAATTAAGGTATTGGGAGCGGTGCCCTCTGGCAGGGACAAACGCAGCTCGTATTCCACCAAGTCACCGACACGCAGCTGTGCATCTGCACTACCGTAACTGTCGTTAACGCGGGTCTTACTGATTGTGCTGTCATTGGCAGCGGTTAGCTGAGCGGCAATATTTTCCAGCACATAATCATTCAAACCACCAATACCATCGGCACCGTTTCGCTCGTAGGGGCTACTGTTATCCTCATCCAAACTGGTCCACTCAATACGGGCAGAGGCAGACAGCGAGGCTTCAGCCAGCACTTCATCCAGCACCAGCACATCAAATACCAGTAGGCTGTTAGTGCCAGCAGCGATATCCAGGTCGCTGTTTGCGCGATTCCACTCCAGTAACTGCGCAGCATTAATACCATCCCCACTCACAGTAGGATCAGCCTGGGCGACACCGGCAAAGATCACACTGCCCGGAACAAATGCCAGGCCAAGGGACAACTGCTCCCTGACCAACAAATCGTAAGCAGCGGTGTTTTCCGGATTACCTGCGGCGGTGAGATCCAATGTGAAACGCAGGATATCGCCAGCATCCGGGTCGTTACCAGGGTTAGTCTGGTTAGCCACAGAATTTGTCGCAGACAAATCCGGCTCCACGATAGTTAAGGTCGGTGCAGTACCCGTGCCACCGGCTTGAATCACACCACCGCTTGTAGCGGCATAGGAATAGCTGGCTTCATTATTGAAATTATGACCCGCCTGTGCCGTTGCATTGTTTGCAACCCGGGCACGCAACTCGAAAATAGCGACAGCACCAGCCGGAATAATATCCAGGGTCAGGGCAATATTGTTGTTAGTGGTGTTATCGGTAAATGCACGGCCATTAATTTCCTGCAGCTGGATCAGCTCCAGGCTCGGGTCCAGTACATCGGTAATTTCCACATCATAGATGGCCGATGTGGTTGCACTACCTGGAACCTGTATACGGTAAACCACTTCCTCGCCCACCGCTGCCGTAGCAGCACTCTGCAGAGTTTTTTGCGGCGCAGTGACTGTGGTGGCGACAGTTCCCATCGGATAGGGTGTACCCAGTGGAACAGGAGCATATTGCTCTCCGCTTTTTGCCGGCAGTGACCAGAATTCATTGACCGTGAAGGTATTTACCCAGTTTTCGCCACCGCCAATATCAGTATAAAAGCCAATTTCGTAATTGATATCCAGGCAGGCTCCCGCTTCGACAGGCACCAGGAAAGTGAACTGCATATCGTCGCCACGATTACCTGGCGCTGTGTAGGTGTACTCGGTGCCCTGTGTGAGGAGTGTGCCATCCAAAGTGACCTGCAGATTGGCGATGGAGGCCTCATCCATCTGAGTAGCCAGGTCATCAGTCAGGGACAGATCGTAGGCTGGCGCCAAACCGGAGTTACAGGCGTGCAGAGTAAACTGCATCACATCGTTGGCCGGGTCCACATTCATATGGGAGCTTGGCCAGGTAGCGTCCGTTTTTGTCAGGCTGTCGATCACCGGCTGCAATATCGTAATGTCGGCACTATCTTGCAAGGTACTGACAGCGCCGGTGTAATTAAGCACGGCTGTATTGGTCAGGGTCGCAGTCGGCGCTGCAATACCCGAACCCGCCACTACTTTGGCGGTGTACTCGATAACAAATTTATTGGTATTGCCGAAGTTGCTGAGGATATCTCCCAGGTTCCAGGTGACCGTACCTGTGTCCCCTGCTGCGGGCACAGCAATGGCTGAATAAACAAAATCATTCAGGTTGTCGTCGTAGGGCGCAGCAGTATCACCATTCACACTGACAATGGAATTAAATTCCAATCCGCTCGGCAGTGCATCATTAATAGTCACTGCCGGTGTCGTACCCGCTTGCAGGTTCAGGGCCAGTTGATAGGTAACCGTATCGCCAACCCTCAGCGTGCCTACTACAGAAGCGGTATCAGAATCTGCAACAACCGTTTTCACAATACCGGTGTTGTCCACAGTATCGATACTGGCTTCAGCCGGACCCTCACAGTAATCGTCTGGTGCGGATACTGCCGGGCAGCCGTCACCATCACGCTCGTAAGCCAGCTGGTTAATGCTGCTGTCGTCGAGGGACGTCCAGTCAAGCATTACGCTGTTGCTAATCGGCGAACCAAATACTCCTGTTACCTGGGTTCGATAGGTAATAACTAAAGTTTCACCAAGCTGCAGGTCCAGAGTGTTATCGCCATTATCACGCCCCCAAACCAGAGGGCCAGTGGGTGCTGCCGCAGGTGTTGCAACAAAACCAGTAACTACACCACCATTAATTAATGCAGTTGGGGTAAAGCTGCTATCAAACTGCAACTCCGATGGCAGTGTATCCACTAAATTCAAATCAAATGCCGCAGCAGTAGATGCGGGATCATGGGCAACGGTAATCACATACTCCAGTACATCGCCACCCACCGGTAAATTGCCGGGGTTAGTCGCATTGCTGACCGCTTTATTGATAGTAAGTAAGGGTTCTACCACCGTAACTGCGGCGGTATTGTCATTTAAGTTTTCTGTCGCCCCACTCTCACCGTTACTATATGTCAACCCCGCACTGTTCTGACGCGTGTCACCATTATTGGTCGCAAGGTCATTCTCCACGCGAGCGAAATAAGTAATTCTTACTAAGGGGTCCAGAGTACTGCCGGCAGTATCATTTTCACTGGCAGTATCGACTGTACCAATATTCCATACAGCGTTACCGGAAGTATTATCAGTAGGGAAACTGTTGAATACCCCCTCAGACGGGGCCGCACCATTAATGGTTTCAAGACCTACAAAATCATAGGTAATATCGAAATCTGCATTGTGGCTCAGTACATAGCCTTCCGGGCTGCCGAGCTGGTCGGTAATCACCACATCCCGGCTGATGCCCTCCGGCAGGCGGATTTCCAATTGGAATTTTTTATGCGCACCTATAGTAGGAACTACAGTGGGCTCAAGATCGGTTTTAACCAACTGTAACGCTGGCACCTCTGTCTGGGCACTAGCTGTAGTTTCGTAATCGTTAATCGGATCGCCGGTATTGGGTAATACACCAATACGCATACCATCGTCTGCACCATCGGTGCCGATAGAATTACTGCTGTTTAAAGCAATATCATTGCCCGGCAGGGACTGCCAGCGGGATTGGATGGTGTTATCCAGGATTTCATGGGGCTCTACGCCCTGCTCTACCCGGACATCAAATGTAAAGGTTTTAGTCTCGCCTACAGCAATGGTGTAATCCGCATTGCTGCGATTCCAGCTGAAGATGGGCGCATTGGCTCCGATAGTAGTGACATCGACAACCTGAGGCGGATCAGTACCACCGATATTGCCCAGGTAAACCAGCTTGGTGCCTGTGAGATCGTCGAGCACATGCAGATTGTAAGCTGCCGCAGTACCAGTATTTTCTGCCGTTACAGTAACGGTAAGAATGTCATCTGCATCGCTGTTAGCAACTGAAAATGACTTATTTAATTGTATTTTCGGTTCCTGTACAGTAATTGCGTGAGAATCAAAGGGTACAACTACGGTAGTCCCTGCTTCATCAACATAACTCACCTGTGCAGTGGTATAGCTACCGCCATTCCCAAGCACATCGCCGTCATCAGTATTGCTGCTGTTCTCAATACGTGCAATAAATTCCACCGGGAAATCAAAAAGGCTGCCCGTGACAGTGGTAAGCTCCTGATCACCAAAATCCCACTGTACATAGTCGGCTGTGCCAGTGCTCGTACAGGTAGCATTAAATGTACCACCGGGAATAAAGCCGGCGGCATCGTAAGGTGACGTATTCAGGTTAACCGCTTGCCCTTCGATACAGCGCATACCAGCCGGCAACTCATCACGAATTACAAAGTTACGCAATTTGGCCGCGGGAATTTTCGCTGTCAGTTTATAGCGGACTTCCTCTCCGACAACGGCTGTATCGCTGTTGGTGCCACTGGCAGTGCCATTAGAGAACTCCAAGGCTTGTTTAGGCTCCGCCTTAACTTCAATAATTTGCATACGCGCTTCGGCGTCTGCAGATTTATAGTGGCGTGCACGCCCTGCTGCAGGAGTTCCATCACCGATACCATCATTATCCGCATCGCTGTCGATTTGTGGCGCACTCTGGTTACCAAAGTCTCCTTCCAAACTATCATAACGAGCATAGAAGGTATTTGTAAATGTCTGCAGCGGTGCTACGGAACGATGTGGTTTCACTCGATAATAAAGAGTGACAGAGTCACCCGGGTTAATACGCTCAAGGGCCGTAGAATGTTCATAAGAGAAGGTAATTACTGCCGGTGTCCCGCCATCACTGCAGTGGAGGGCTTCAGAGTAGTCATTTGCTCCAGTAGTTATACCCACCAAGCCGTCATCGCCTGCGATGGTCTCTGAGGAACCATCTCCATCGTTGTCCAAACCATCACTATCCAAGGGCTGCACGCACATTTGCCCGGAAACATCTAGTGTGTCAGTTACAACCAAATCATAAGCAGGGGCTCGATTTACGCCGCCATCGGACGTACGATTAGTTAAAGTCAGGCGGAAAACATAAGTTTGGTCACGATGACCCTCGTTAGTAAAATCAACGAAATTTGCACAGCTGGTGCCTATACCATGCAAATTTTCGTTACAGACTTTTTTATCGATTTCAATGTGGGGCTCAGAAACAGTAACAGATTCGGACCACTCGGAAATATCGGGAAAGCCGGGTACTGTTGTAGGCACACCATCAATATTGGTCAGCACCCCACTAGTATTATAATTATCTACCACGATGGTTTCGGTATCAAATACTGCGGTAAATTGCGCACGAGCATAGTCGGTACTGGGGTTTGCATGCTGATTGGGGTCAGCGCTTTCAGTATCTATAGGATCATTTAATAGACGCGTGGTCATATCCGATAGGAACCAACGATCCCGTTCGGTAATTTTTGAAGTTACCTCCCATAGAAAATCTGTCTCGCTAAGGGGAATATTCAGGCCTCCACCTTCTACAATATCACCAGAGGAAATTACAACACAGTTAGCCTGAGAAACCGGATGCGGCAGAGTTACATCTACACAGTTTAGCGGCGCATCTGCTATATAACCCTGGCCATCCGGTAAGTCATCACGCACATCAATATCGCGCACTTCAATCAGAGTAAATCCGGGTGTGTCAAAGCCAAACCAGCCACCGGCCTGGATTTCAAAGCGGCACTCTTCACCAATAAGAACACTGCTATTGGGGAATGCTGCCTCAGAAGTCAATTCATTACACTGATCAGAGCGTTCCTTGATCAGATTAAAACCCATTACACGAGCGCGCATGCCATCGAGGGTGTAGTTATTAGCCAGTTGTTTACCTGGTGTTGTTTCAGTCAGAGTGGCCGGTTCAGGAAAGTTCAGGGGTGTATCATCCGATAATGTGATCTCCCCCACCACATCGGCACGGAAAGTGAGATCGTCATCGGTTGCCGCGTGGTTTTTTTCCACTTGAAAAACGATACGCTCAGTTGTTCCGGGCTCAATAACACCTCCCAAGTTGGTGGTATTACATCGATAAACAATTGCTGAAGAAGGAAGGTAATCTGGCTGATTCCATACAGGATGCCCAGGTACAGTACCTGGATTTGGACTACCAATCGCAGTACAGGCACGATCGCTGGACAATACTCTCATTGCCTCACCGAAAGTCACATACACACTAAAATTATCCGCATCATGACCACCGTTGTTGGTCACATCCACCGTTAACTCGGAGGTGCCATTGTCCCGTACGATATACAAAGGGTGTACTGTACTAATATCAAGATCTTCTGGATCTGGTGTCACCGATTGATTTTCAACCTGGGTAGGCGGATTGGTGCCAGGACAGAAATCTTCATAATCAATAGTTAGAACATTATCAGATAAACGGATATTGCTGTTCGGATCTTTGCCATTTGATGCCGACTCCTCTTCAACATCAAGATCGGCAATCTTGTCATAGAAATTTGGTTCGGTGGTGACAATACGAAAGCGAATCTGAATTTCATCGCCATAACGCATCATATTTTGCTGATCTGAATAGTTGGGATGTACAGTGCTACTCAATAGGCGAAATTCTGGTTTGTTGTTTTTTAGAGGGTCTGTATCCCACTGATTCCAGTTGCTCCCCACGCGCCATTCGAGAGTATCTGCTTTACCCGGATAAGTGGCACTATAACTTGCACTATGATTATCTTCACCGCGACGTTCGCGGACAATTTGCGGTGTATATGTGGTATCTACCACATACTCATCAGGCAGATCACTAACGAACTGGATATCCTTAACTGATCCACCTGTCCGGTTATTGACAGTAACAGTCACAAAACCAGCCGAACCCAATGGCTGGTTCAGGTTTGTACCGGTTATCGCCTGGGTAATATTGAGGTCGGTAGTTACCAGGGCCCGCATTTCTTCGGAGTCAGGTCTTGGGGCATTTGCCGTGGCCGGATCAGAGATCCCCCCTACTCCGGTATCATCATCAATTTCACAACCCCACTGCAAGTCAGAGACAGTATTTGTACCATTGCTGCAAGAAGTATTGACTTTACCCACCAGGTAAATGTTTAAGGTTGAATTTGCAGGAATATCCGTACGTCCGGGGCCATTGGAGAAAGCTCCACTCAACTCAAAATTATTAATGCTGTTATTCGCAGATACACATCCAGAACCTACCGGGTTTACTCCATTATTATTTGCAACTGAAAGTGCTGCACTTTCACTGGGGCAGGCATAATTGATATCCATATTGGGGTTGGTCATCAAATCATCGAATCGCACATCCTGCATATCGGCATCTCCACCATTAGAGATAGCGATACGCCAGATCACATCATCATTGATATTGCCGTAAACATCGTTGGTATAGTTGGTCTGCGCCGCATCAATATTCCTTCCACGTTTATCCATGGATGGAAGGGGTTCGCGTATGTCCAGCTCAATACTGTCTGTATCTGTTGTAGTGGGATAACTACAATATTCAAAAGTCGCTGTAGCATTCAGGGTACGATTGTTGTTTACCAGATCCTCTTCTCGGTCGACCTTACTGCGTACACCAAAAGTAATTGTCATCGTGGTGTTTTCATTGCGCGCGGCAAGTGCGGAGAGATCATTCTGATCCCAGCGAATAACCGTCCCGCTTATGGTAGGCTCACTCAATACAGAGCCTGAACTTACTCGAGTAGAACCCGGAATATACTCTAACTCAGAACTACCCAGATTTTCCGTCACAATAATATTTTCAATATGCTGGGTTCCCATAAAACCACTGGAGATTCCAGGCACATCAATCTCTATCGTTACCTGCCCATCTCCACAGAGTTCACACCAGCTATCACTGAAGCGGTGATCCAGAATATTAAAGTTAACTGGGTTATCGGGAAAAGAGGGACAATTATGGTCAGCCAGGGCCTGCGGCGCGAACATGATTGCCCAGATACATAGCAGTACCAAGCCAGCAAGCAAATTATTCCAGGATTTCCGTCCAGTTACTTCTGACATCATCGTCACTTATAGCCGCCACTTTTCTATTTCAAAACCCTTGACAATGTCCAAGAACACTGCCGCCGAACAGACACAGTCCGGTGCGCGAACTTTAAATACAGGGCGAAAAAGTGGCCGTGAAGCAGGTCATAAATAACAGTCAGGTAAGGGAACTTTTTTGGGGATTGCCAAGTGGTTCTCAGGCTGGGGGATAGAAAAGACTGATCAAGTGGAGGGGAAGGAACCCAACTCCTCGGCGCCTTCTAAAATAGCAGCCTCCTTCTCACTTAAACGAGAAGGAGGCGGAGGCAATACCACCTAGTTGTTCGGGAAGAAGTCGATTGGGAAAAGAATGGTGATCGTTGGAACACCGGCCTTCTCGCCAAAATTAAATCGCTTCACCCGCGCTACAATCTTGGCGTTGAGTGCAGGCGAATCCATATCGCTGGACTCCACTTCCGCAAGGGATACCGAGCCATCAGGCTCAATGGTAATCCTCAAGACCATCTTACCCTGCAAGGCGGGATTGTTACGCAGTTCACGGTTGTAAATGCGATACAGCGAAGCCTTATAGCGGTCGAAGACAATCTGGATTTCCTCGTCGGTACGAGACGGACCCACACCATCACTGAGCGGTCGGTCCTCGCCGGCGAAATCACCTTCGGTGCCAATGGAGCTCTCCACTCGCGAGAAGGCTACACCACCCAGGGATGATCCAGTACCACCCACATTGCGACTAAGCTCTGAAGTATTAATACCACCACTACCCGCAGTTGCCGCTGCAGTAATCAGCGAACGCTGACTACGGTTTTCCTTCTTACCTGCAGTGCTGAGCTGTGTTTGTTGGCCCAAACGATTGTCCAGGTCATCCTGAATAAGATCCTGGAAATTATCCTTAAAGGCGAGAACACCCGCACGCTCAGCTTTCTTACGCGCTTGTTTTTTCTCCACTTTGGATGGTTTCGGATCCTGCTTGGCCACTTTCTGCTCAGGCTTGGTTTCAGGTTTTTTCTCCTCTTTCTTGGGCTTGGCTTTTTCTGGCTCAGGTGGTGGCTTGGGTTTGGTCTTCTTCTCGATTACCAATTTGGCCAGGCGCTCGGGTATCTCCACTATCTGTGTTTCGGGTTCAGGCAAGGTATATAGAGGAACCAGATAACCCAACAGTGCCGCAATAAACAGTGATGCAAATACACAAATACGGAAGCGCTTTTCATCCTCACCCTTGGTATGCCAAGGCATTTCCATCGGGCGAAAAGTGGGCTGCTCATATTCACGGGTGATCTCGAATTCAAACTTGGATTCCTCTTCCTCACGGCGCAGCTCATCAGCGCGCTCATCAAGGGCAAAGATCTCCTCATTGCAGTATTCGATATTATCCAGGATATCCCTACGCTTCTGATGAAGCTGATCCAGGCTTTCGTTATAAGTACGAGTTGACGCCCCAATCCGTGCGATAACCTGCTGGGAAGCATCGGCCCGATAATTCTCAGCCCAAAACAATTCACCTGCGCCGATGTCTTCGAGTTTTCCAAGGCGCTCAGAAATTTCATCGAGCAACTGGTACTTGGAACCATCGACTTGCAATTCAGCCAGCTTCTCTTCGATCTGCCGCTGCTCATCCTCGAGCAGATGCATACGCTGGCGAACCGTATCAAGCGCCTCGCTGACCGCCTGCTGTTGTTGAAGAAAATTACTCACAAACTTCCATTAACCCTGAGATGCTTTCTGAATTACCGCCAGTGATACCTTGGTGTAGCCCGCTTCGGTGCAGCTGGACATCACCTTTTTCAGCAAACTGAACGGAATGCCCCTGTCCGCAAGAATATTCACTTCGGGTGGTTCCGGTCCCTGCTCACCTTCCATTTCAGCCTCGCCCTCATTTTCTGCGGCAGAGGCCTGGGCTATACCGATTGCCTTACCCAGCTCTGCGGTCATGGCCTGCTTAATAACATCAATCACAACCTCTTCACTTTCGAGCACCTCACTGGTTGCGATAACAGATTTGGATTCCACCAGGATCTCCTCTGCAGTCACCATCAGGGTTACGGTTTCCCTGGGTTTGGTCTCAACCACCGAATCCGGCAATGTAATCACCTTGGGGGGCTCCAGCGCTTCGTTACTGGAAGTATTGGTCAACAGGAAAAATACCAGGATAGTGAACACATCCATCAGGGACGTCAGATTCATACCTGAGGTTTTTTTGCGCTTATGGCTGCGAGCCATACGCTTCATACGTCGGCTTTCATGTCTCACGGCGCATCTCCTATGGAAATATCAGGAAACAAAATCACCTTCTCCACTGCTGACGGATCATTGGGATCACTGCCTTCAACCCGGACTTCAGCACCGCGCACGGTATCCATGACACCCACCAGGTGCTCATAGGCAATATCCGCCTCCATCAATAAAATGGAGTCTGTTTTTTCCGGGTAGCTGGCTTTCACCTGCAATAAAAACTCAGTGAGTTTTTTCAGGTCGTACACTTCAGCTGTCGGTAATACTGCGAGGTCCGTATTCTGCCCATCGGCTTCCACTACAGTCACATCCGGCTGGACAGTCTCGCTTTCTTCAGTGGCATTCAAATTAGGGAAACGCGCAATTACTTTCTCACCATCGCTGATTTCCAGAGCCTGCTTTCGCACCACTACTTCCACGGTCACTGTGGGGTCATCCGGTGCACCACCGCCAGCCCCGCTCGGCATATTCAGTTCCAGGATTGTTACCCGTGAAAACACCGCCGACACCAGTAGGAAAGGTACCAGTACCACCATCAGGTTAAGGAAGGCGGTAATGTCCAGCTCCGGGGCTTCTTTGTCTCTCCCGTGACGCCGCCTTCTCATTATGCAGTTTCCGTTTGCAATTCTTCGGTTTCGACTTCATTCGCAGATTGCTCGCCAGGCTGTTTTTCTGGCTTGGGTGCATCCATTTCGAAGCGACGACGGGTTGAGCTGTCAATCAGGTTGGAAGCTTTTACAGAGACCATTTCCAGGCTATCGATAATTTGACCGGTCAGGGAGTTGAGCAGTGCGTGCACTATCAACAGGGGAATACCGGTCATCAGGCCAAAGGCGGTGGTGTTCATCGCTACGGAAATACTGGCAGAAAGTAAATCAGCTTTTTCCGCCGGGTTGGCATTGGCTACCGCAGTAAAGGCTTCGATCAAACCCATGATGGTACCGAGCAGCCCCAGCAGCGTGGCGATATTGGAAAAGAGCGCAACATAAGGTGTGCGTTTTTCCAGCTGAGGTGTTATCTCCATCATGCTCTCTTCCATCGCGATCTCGATATCTTCGCGACGACGCACCGCACCCTGGCGTGCCAGACCCATGGACAGCAGTTTACTCACACTGGAGTTATCCTGCTTAACCAAGTTGCGCGCGCGATCAAAATCCCCGGAGGCGAGAACGGGTTGTAATTTATCCCACATGGCACGGTTTGTATGGCGCTCATAATGCAGGCGAATAAATCGTTCAATCGCTACGGCGCCGCCCAAAGCGGCAACGACAAGAATGGGGTACATAAAAGTACCGCCCGTCTGGAAAAACTCGATGACGCTGTTAAAAAAGTCCATTACAAACCCTCTTGAGAAATACTGCAGTAATTTGTTGCTGCTCCAGTCTTACCCGGAGAAAGGACGGCGTTAATCGCCGGACAGGCTGAGCTGGTAGAACTCCAACTCACGCATGAAAACTTCCTTGTCAAGCGGCTTAAGTTTGTCATCCATCAGACTGGAGACAAGATCGCTTTCGACACCGACTTCGGAACTTTTCCAGGGGACAATATAGAGAGACTTGGGAGCTTCCTTGTTACCGATAATGGAAATACCCGATAGCTCTTTGATCTTGGAGTCCACTTTCTTTTCCTTGGACTCATTTTCTTCTTCACTCCCGGACTGCGCAAAGGCAGCGGGGAGAGTTGTGAAACAGACAACCAATAGCAAAATCCATTTAAACTTCAATATCACTTGCCCGCTCTCCGCTTAAGATCCGCCAGCCAGATGGAAACATCCTGGTCCTCTGGCTCCAGTTGTACATATTGCTGGAATTGTGCCAGAGCACACTGGAGATCTTGCAGATAGAGATCACACAATATGCCGAGATTTTTTATCAAAGGCAGGTATTCGGGGTTTTCTGCCAATGCATTCACATAAATTTTCCGCGCATCCGCAAAACGCCCCTGCTTGCGATAGAGCACTGCCAATTCATTGGTTGCGACCGGGTGTTTCGTATCCAGCTCGAGAGCCTTCAGAAAAGCTGTCTCCGCGTCTTTCTCACTTCCTACCTGATAGTGAGCAATTCCCAGGTTGATATAAGGGGCCGGAAGGCGCTGCTCCCGCTCCACCACCGACTGCAAAAGCTCAATAGCAGGCTCGTACCTCTTTTCGGCCAAGTATTCCAGTGAGCGCTCAAAGTCCCTATTAACACTGCCCGAAACCTTCACCGAGGAATAGTCAGAGATTTTTCCCGTCTTGGTTTGGGTGCCCGCACAGGCTGTGAAAAGCAGTGCAAGCCCCAGTAGAAAAAATACTCTCAATTTTGTATGCATAACCTTCAGCCCCGCACCTTAATGCTACTAGCTTGAACCTTTTATTTATTACCGCGTCGGCAGTTGCCCTTACTGACCGGAGACCGCTTCACCAGGGCCCAGCTGCTCAGGTGCTGGCGGCAGCGGTACAATACTTTGCAGATACTGCCCTGCTTCCTCGGCCCTTGCATACCGGGCCGGCATCAATCCAGCAAGCTTATCGATACTCCTGTCTATCCAGGGGTTATAGATACCTACCCCCAAAAGCTCGACATTTTTCTGGTGGACCGAGATCGCCTTTTCCTCAAATGGGTAAATCTGATCCTCCAGAGCCAGCTCGTATTCCTCCAGTTCCAACGCATTTAAATCAGTAGGCCGCTCGGAATCTTTGAGAGACTGACTGAAATGCAAATAGATTTCTGCAAGATAATAAGTCGCCGCGGCAGTGACATCTGCAACCTGGTAATCAATCAAATCTGTGAAAGTGCTGATAGCTGCTTTCATCCGCTTGCGCTTCAAGTTCAAATTCTTTTCAATGGGCTTCACCAGGGCTATCTGGGTAAAGGCAGCGTAACTCGGCTCGGCAAGTTGCAGTGCTGCATTACCTGCAAGGTAGCGGGTGCGATCAGTACGCTGTGAGCCACCGCGCAATTCAATACGGACCATCTCACGAAGCTCTTTCATATAGAGCTTTTCATTCCCACCTGCTTTATAGATATCGGCGATTCTCTGCCGTGTTTCGAGAGCAGGCTCCATGGGGTTGGGGAAAAGGCCCACATAGCGGCGCAACACTTCCAGAGCTTTTTTGCTATCTTTTGCTGCACTGTACAAATCCGCTGCCTGGGTCAGGGCTTCGCGGCGGATTTCCTCATCCTCAGACTCGCGCTCAATACGCTCAAATTCCGCCGCAGCCAGCAGTAATTCACCACTCTCCTGGTACACCACTGCTAATTTCTTGGTTACGTCTTTTGCCAGTTCATGCTCAGGGAAGTTAGTGCGAAAATTGTTGAGCACTGTCGCAGCCTGGGTCCAGTCTTTCAGGATAATCAGGGAAGCGGCGGCATCATACTCTGCCGTAGCCAGCAGGGTTGCCCCGGGAGCAGCGGTACGAATACGCAGGAAGTGTCCAGCAGCTGCCGCATGATCTTCCTGCGTACGGGCCATATCGCCCTGCTGGTAAATCGATGCTGCCAAGTTATCGATCAATCCAGCGCGATCTTTAGCATCCGCAGCGGTAAGAGTCAGGGTTTCCCCATAGGCTACTTCCGCATCCTCAAACGCCTGAACATCAAACGAGGCATGTGCTACAAGCATCCAGCTGGACCGGCGAATCTCCTGTTCCGCCGCCGGGAATTTCTCCAGCAATGATCGGCCGTTTTCGATAGTGGGGGTATAGTCCTTGAGGCCATACAAGTCCTCTACTGCACCTAACATCACCTGCGGTGCCTTCCCATGCGCAGGGAAAGTATCAGCAAAAGTCAGAGATGAACGGATAATCTCGCGTAATAAAGGAGCACGCTGGTCTGCCGAAGCTTCTTTCAGGTTATTTGCCAGGTGTTCGCGGTAAGCGTAGACGGCCGCATATCCCGCCTCACTGGAATCCTTGTGGGCCGGATATTCATAAGCTGTGCGCTCATACTCCAAAGCGGAGCTATGGAAATCCCTATTCTCCAGCATCAAGCCGGCCAGCTGGTAATTAATCTCCGGTGCACGCTCAGTTTCACGGAAGGATTCCAGGTAGCTGCGATACCAGTGAATTGCTTCACGATAGTGCTCGGACTTTTTATCCTTCAGCTTCTTGTTCTGGTAAGCCGCATGATAGTGGCTGGCGAGGTCAATCAGGTTTGCCTGCAGGAACTCGACCACCTCTCCGTATTCATTGATATCGAATACTGTCCAGTATTCAGCTTTGAGGGCATAGGTGTTGGCAAAGGATTTCTTGGCTTCAAGTACCAGCTTGGGAAAGCCACCCTTCGCGTAGATTTCAATTACGCGAATAGAGAAATCTGCAGAAACCTTGTGCAGGGGATTACGCTCAACAAAAGCAGTGTAGGATTTTGCCGAGTCCTGATAGCGACGCTTATCCAGGTAGTATTCGCCCAGATGGCTGTACACCAGGTACTCGTACTGGCGCGCCCCCTTGCGGGAGAAATAGTCGACAATCGAATCGGGACCTTCCAGGTAAGAGAAGCTCAAGCTCACCACACGGAAGGTATCATCGATATGCTTTCGCTCTACCTCGTTGGTCTGCTGGTCGAAGTCATAACCTTGGGAAACTTTGTAATCGAGCATGGCGATATAATCATCCAACGCCATCTCGTACATGTCCTGCTTGAACAGGGACCAACCGCGCTTGTACAGGGCCAGCTCATAAAAGCTGGAAACCACTCCGATATTGATCACCTTACCGTAGGCTTCCTCAGCATCCAGGTATTTCTTACGGGTAAAGTAATACTCTCCCAGGCGGAACCAGGATTCATCAATGTGACGGGAGTCTGGATATTTGGCAACCAACTGTCGCAAAACATCCACTGCATTTTCAATCTGTCCCGCCTCTTCATAGGCTCGGGACAGCTGATACATCACCTGGTCGTTGCGGTCGTACAGCGGGTATTTTTTAAGTAAGTCGAGATATAGGTTAATTGCTTCCCGGGCATTGGCAGACATCAGCGCATCGGGATCATCCGCAGGCAGTGGCAATGCAGAATTGTCTGAGGCAATCTCAACATTGCCACTGGCACGCGCCTCAAATTCATCATCAGACTCTATCGCACCTGAGTTTTCCCCTGCCACCTGTTGGGCCCGAGTAACCGGTGCGGCGACTTCGGCGGGTGCATCAAGGGTATTCTCCGCGGAAATTTCCGCTGCTTCTATAGCAACTACCGCTCCACTCGTACTAACCGCGCCGGCACCACTGGCGATTCCATCAATAGCAGCATCCTCAGCCCGGTGCGCCTGTTTAATTTTCAGGTCGGCAATTCGACGCATCGCCTCCGGGGTGAGATTCGATTCAGGCGTTTCCTGTAGGTAACGTTGGTAACTGGCGAGGGCTTTCTCCAGGCTTCCGTCGATATACTCCTCTTTAATTTCAATATCGACATTTTGCAGGCTGCCAATAGTCTTGCCGCTATTCACGGCACAGGCATTGAGCATCAGTGCAGCAGTGGAAGCCAGTACACATCGACGCGCAATAGTCATACTCAGCAGACTGGAATTAAAGCAAGGCATCAGGCTTCCCCTCCATCACTCACTTCGACTTCCGCATCCAGTTCGGGAGGATTTTCCTCTGGCAGGGATTCGCGGTGCTGCTCAATTTTGAGCTGGTCCTCACGCTGCTCCTGCAATTCATTGGCACGGTCATAGCTGTCGGCCAAGGCAAATCTCGCTTTGATTTGATAGCTTTCCAGCTGGGTACGACGGCGCTCCAACTCCTGGATTGCCAAAGCCTCCAACATACTACCCTGACGTGCCATCAACATTTCCAGGCGCTGTTGGCTGCTGCGGATCTGCGCACGCAAGCGGGTAATCTCTTTGTTGTAGCCGGTGTAACTATGTGTGGCCGCCTGGCGGCTACGCACATAGGACTGGTAAACCACCTGTAGCTTTTCAATTTCTATATTGAGTTCCTGCAGGTGTTTATAAGCTTCTGTAAGCCGCTGGTCATATTCAGTGGAAAGGCGAAGATCTAAAACACCCTGCAGGCGCTCTACCCGGCTACTCGTCGCCTCAGTGAAGCCCTGCGGACGCTCTGTGATCTGTTGATGCAACTTCATCAACTCCAGGCGTGCCTCCTGCTCATTTGCGGTGGCAAGATATTCCGGGCGGCGAGAAACCAGCATCTGTTCAATACGGCTGGCAAATATATCCCGCTGCTCAATACGTAGTTTGATACGGGCATCCAGCTTGCGAAATTGCTCGTCGAGCTGCGGCAGCAGGGGTTCGTAATAAGCCCTGCGGATACTGATAATATCTTCGTAGGCGCTAAGGCTTTTGAGCCACTCTTCATTGCGCTCAAAGAGATCGTTTAGGTCGCGGTAGTTACGCAGGAATTCCTGATAGTCATTGGATGCCATCAAGTCGAGGAGATAATGAGTCTCAGGGGCATCAGGCAGGTTGCGCAGTGCCACCACCCAGTTCTGTACCTGGGTTGCCTCTTTGCGGCGCAATGCCTCAAGGAACTTGCCTTCTCGGATACTGTTGATCGAAGCGGTCAACGTATCAATCTCATTGCCGAATGAGTCCAACGCACGACCATAATTAATTGCGGCTGTACTGTGTACATCCAGCTTGCCATAGGCATAGGGTACGGCGAGCATGGCTTCATGTACGGATTCATTGGTGCCTTTGCGGTTTTGCAGCATTTTCCAGGGCACCAATGCTCTCCCATAGCGACCGGCACGTGCCTCGACCCAACCAGCGCCCAGCAACGCGCGATTGGAAAACGGTCCTTCGAGATTGACGCGATCAAAATATGGGCGAGCCAGTTCTAATTCACCGGCCTCCATTAAATGCGAACCTAGCAATAAATTGGTTTTATCATACAGCGCCTGCGCGGCGGGCTTGCTGCTGCTCTTCTTACCCAAGGCAGTCAGTTCCAGTACACCACGGGTTTCTTCGCCAGACTTTAACTGGGCGATTCCGAGGTTGAACTCAATAAACCCGGCAAGGGATTCTTCCCCCTTCAGGTCTTTTAGTAATTCCACCGCTTCATCAAAGCGCCCTAACTGCATAAATACCCGTGCACGTAAGAACTGTTCTTCCGCACGCACACGCTCGGGTACACGCCCTTCTATCATTTCCAGAGCATGCAAGGCATTCACTGGTTGCTGCTTGTGGTAATGAATTTTGGCAAGGCGATAGGCAGCCTCATTGCGTACCGCCTGAGAAACATTACCTTTAAGCACGGCTTCAATTGCGCGCCCAGCCTCCCGATGCATGCGATAGGAAAGCTCCAGGTCGCCCACGGAAAATTCTGCCTGCCCCAGATGCGCACTGAATGGGTCCAGCTCCGGCTGATCCAATCGATAAAACTGGGCCAGCTCTGTATCCAGAGCCACAATCGCATCAAAAAAGTTTTCCTGGTGAGCATGAAACATGGCAGCACCAAAAAACAGGTCGCGCAGTTCCTCACGCTCTTCGGCATTAACCACACCTACGAGGATAGGCAAAGTACACAGGGAGGCCGCCAAAGCTCGCAGTATTGCTTTAGCCGGGACCGGCAGTAGCGACAGCAGAGATGTACACATGGTTACCAGTCCTTGAAGTTAATCTCAGACTCGGCTCCTAAGATGCTGATCTCAACAAATTTCGGCCCCACAGCCTTATCTACCTGGTAAGAAGCTTCGGCCCGATACTCGCGGCCGGAGGGTGTTTTACCGATGAAGCGGACTTGCAAAGGATGCGCGCCAGTCTGGACGTTACCGGTATATAATTTTTGCACGCCACCTTTTTGTAGGGATTCGATTTCGCGATAGGTATATAAATGGTGCGCAACAATTTCGCCGTTTAGCCTGACCTCTACAGATTCCAGCTCAAAGGGATGCTCATCGGCAACAGAGACAAAAAAGGCCACTTGTGAGTTAGAGGGAAACAGTAGTTTCTCTTCCAGCTGCGAGAGAGTCGCAGTCAGGTCGATCACATCCTTTTTTACATCCTGGATTTGCTCATCCAGACCACGAATATCATCGCGACTGACATTTTGCGCAGAAACCACGCTTGCCAATAGCAGCAGGATTGTTACCTGTAGAATTCTGAACATGTGATCTACCTCTGACCCTACCTTTAACAATGAAACCAGCGATGCGGAAGACCCTTGCGGGCCACATTGAAATGCCTGTACACAGGGACCCTTCAGCCAGCGGCATTGTATTGAATACAGGAATCGGCAGATGTGAGGAAAGTCAAATCTAGCGAAACAGACAGGTGGGAATTTTTCCGATTTTAGAGGGGCACAGGGCAGGAAAGTGTGAAGAAAATCACGTATTTTATCTATGCGATGGCCAAGCTCTGATTACTATAAAACAGCTTGCATTACCTTAAGATTGTACCACTTATTGATAAACCCACAATAATAAAACTTTTGTACTGTACGAGTTTATCCGACCCCTTAACTTGACCGCCCCTGTTTTTGGGGCGGTATTGATGTCAAATCAAATTATCTATTTTAAGAGCTTTACTACCCACTTAAGCATTAGCTGACTCCCCCATGGATACAATAACCTTGCCTTTCGCACGACCGGTTTCCAGGTATGAAAGCGCCTCAAGGCTCTGTTCAAAGGGGTAAATCTTATCAATAACAGGGCTGATAATATTGTCCCGACAAAGGGAGCCCAATTCCTCAAGCTGCGATCCGTTTGCCTCCATAATCACCATCCGGTAGAGCGCTGTCTTTTCCTTTGCAGCCTTCATTACAGAACGTGCTTTAAGCCTGAGCAGCTTGCGCAGGAGCCAGCCGATACCAAATTCCTTCGCCGTCTGGGGGTCCAATACACCGGAGATTGAGACAACCCTTCCGCCCCGCTTCAGAACTTTAAAAGCATCGAGCGTGTATTGCCCACCCAGGGTGTCATAGACCACATCAATATCAGAGAGGAGATCCAGGTAATTTTCCTTCTTATAATCAATTACCTGATCCGCGCCCAGTTCGCGTACCCACTCAACATTGGCGCTACTTGTTGTGGTAATGACATAGGCCCCATAGGCCTTGGCGAGTTGAACTGCCACAGAACCGATACCACCGGAACCGGCATGAATCAGTACTCTCTCGCCCTTTTTCAGGCCGGCAACCTGGATCAGGGCCTGGTAGGAAGTCAGGCTCACCAAGGGGATGCTGGCAGCCTCCTCATGCGTCAGATTTTTTGGCTTTCTCGCCAGGTGTGAGGCATCCACGCTCAGGAAATGCGACAGTGTTCCCACATGATCCTCCCCAACGCGGGCGAAAACCTCATCGCCGGGCTGGTACGCTGTAACGCCACCGCCTACAGAAACCACTACGCCGCTGAGATCGCGACCAATCCCTACCGGAAGATCCAGCTTTTTGACGGCCTTCATGTCGCCACGCATCACCATCAGGTCAATCGGATTGATACTCGCTGCATGGATTCGTATCAATACTTCACCTGTTCCTGGTATCGGCACACTCGCCTCACCAAAAGCCAGGCTCGTATTGATATCACCATAGCGAGTTATTTTAAGTGCTTTCATAAATATCTCTGGTCATCCGTTCATTTGATGTCAGCGATAGTGCCCCCCGCCCACCTTGGGAAACAGATGACAATAGGTGGAAGTCTTTTGTCTTTTTGACAACAATAAGGAGAAATACTGGGCGGTATGATCACTTGGGGAGGTAATTATGGACAAAATCAGGGCGTTACGTTACTTCAAGCGAGTAGCAGAACTATGTAGTTTCACTGCCGTGGCCGAGGAGTTTGACGTACCAGCTTCCTCCATCTCGCGCAGAGTCCGCGATCTGGAGCATTCCCTGGGTATTGAATTGCTACAACGGAGCACTCGCCAGGTTGAGGTGACTGAACTGGGGAAACTCTACTACTCCATGATCGGCGAAGCCATTCGCCAACTGGAACAAGCTGATGAACTGGTCAGCCAGACTTTTGAGGCTCCTAGTGGACTTGTTCGAATCAGCTGCCTCCCCTCCTATGGTGAGCAACACCTGACTCCCCTGCTGGAGCAGTTTGCCCAACGCTATCCGGATATTGTCTTTGACCTGCACTATAGCGACGATCTCACCCAGCTGGGTAAGGACCCGGTTGATATCGCTATACGCGGAGGCTACGCTCCTGACGAACATGTTATCGCCAAGCGCTTGTCAAAAAACGAATTCTCACTAACCGCTTCACCTGAATATCTCAGCTCCCTGAAGCAAGAATTTCCCCTAAACAAGCAAGCCATAGAGTCCGCAAACGCATTGCAGTACCGGGGCCCCAAAGGGCCTATTGACTGGCACTATTTCAACGGCAATTACTGGGAGCCAATCGAGCTTACCACTCACCTGATCAGTAATAATGGCAAAGCCCTACTGGCTGCCGCTTTAAATCATCGCGGTATGTTCTGTGTGCCCTCATGGAGTATTTGTGAACACATAGACTCTGGCGAGCTGGTAGAAGTGCCTACCGAGGGCAAGGTATCGGTTAGTCCCGGAGGGGACATTGGCATTTTTCTACTCTATGAACGCAGCAAATATCAGATCCCCAAAATTAAACTTTGCGTGGACTTTATATATTCAAATTTGGGCAAGCTGTAAAAATATCGAGAAATTTACTCAACACGACTTTCCGGGGTGCCCCTGGCAATAAAAAATACCCCAACTATCAAGCTAGCAAAAACCAAAAATGCATTTAACAAAAAGGCCCGACCAATACCAGTGATCATATCTGGAGCAAATGCCACCACCACGGCATTCAGGCCCAGCCCCAAAGCGCCACCCGCAACCTTTAACATAAACAGGATTGCACTGGCAAGGCTCTCCCGTCCAGGCTCGACTATTGTTACAACCAGGGTTGTTGCAGCAGGGTTAAACAACCCCAGGCCAAGCCCCAACAATACTAAACCTGGAACAACATCTATGTAACGTGATTCACCCGATACAGCAGAAAGCGATGCCATACCTGCCCCCATCAGGAAAATCCCCACACAAATTATAAGTTTCGGCCCCAAACTTAAATAGACTCTCCCCGATAAAAACGAGATAAAGACGAAGGAAATCATTAGTGGCAGTAGCGCCAAGCCCGAATCAAGAGCCGAGAATCCGAGCACTTTAGAGGAATACTGGGGCAAATAAAGAATCACTGAAAAGAAAACAACCGATGTAACAAAACTGATGGCACCCACCACTGTAAATTTTGCGTTAGTGATTACATCACCGGGAATCAATGCATCCCTGCCTTTCTTTACTTCCAAAAACAAAAAGACCACAAGAGAAACAAAAAAAACGAAGAAAAAATACAATGTATATAAGCGATTGAACCCGATCTCCGCGGCAACATACATACCAAACAAAAGACTAAACACTGACACCATTAGCATAATTACACCGGCATAATCGACCCTGACCGATGATTTAGTTGGCGTATCCTGTGGAACAAACTTCCAGCAAAGAAATACAGATAACAGGGTTAGGGGTATATTGATCAGGAAAATCCACCGCCACCCCCATAGATCAGACAGTGTTCCTCCCAGAATTGGCCCTATTGCATTTGCCAAACCACATACCGTCATCACCAACCCACCTACCTGGCCAGCCCTGCTGGGTGGCACCAATGTATAGGCAATTCCCAGAATTGATGGCCACATCAGTGCAGCCCCAGCCCCTATAACAATTCTAGAAATCAGCAAGGTTGGCGTATTAAAGGATAAGCCCCCGATCAACGAAAATAACAGAAAAATAGTACTACCAATAAAAAATAGCCTACGGCGCCCATAGATATCAGCAAGACGTCCACCCGTAACGATCAATACCCCAAACATCAGCCCATAGCCATTGATAATCCATTGGGAGGTAGTGATATCAATATTAAATTCCTGTTCAATCGCGGGAATTGCGGGAGAAAAAGCCGTGAAATCAACAGTGACAAGGAATAAAGCGAGGTTGACTGCAATAAAACCCAATTTCTGAGACTTCGAGAGCGTCATCTGGAAATATGACATAAACAGCAGCCTTACCAAAAACCTCAAGTCAACTCAGCGATGAAGCCCCTTCAACCGAAAAACCAATACAACCTCCACCAAGTCACAAAAAATATTTATCTTTCAATACTACCTCTCTCACTTTCAGTCACAGTGGGTGCACTCATAAACAGGAAAGCAATAACAAACCCTACAAATGCAAAGCAGGCATTTACTTCAAAAGCCCTACTAATACCTGTAGTAATATCGGGTGCAAATCCTACAATAGCGGCATTAACACCGAGTCCCACCGCACCGCCAGTGATTTTCAACATATAGATAATCGCACTGGCCAGGCTCGCGCGACTGGGGTCTACTACAGCGATTACCATTGTGGTTGTAGATGGATTAAATAACCCCAGTCCAGCCCCAAGGATAATCAATCCAAAGATATACTCACGGCCATCACTTAACCTGGAGATATAAAACATCCCCAGACTCATGGCCAGGATCCCAACACAAACCAGAATCTTCCCCCCGGTCTTTTGATAGAGTTTACCGGCTATAAATGAAAAAACCGCAAAGGCAATCATCAAGGGAACAAGCGTTAAACCCGATTGCATAGTGGTAAATCCACGCACATTTGTCAGGTACTGGGGCAGATATAAAATAACTGAAAAGAAAGTAATAGAAGTAAAAAGAGTAACGGCTCCGGCCGCAGAGAACCTCTTATTTTTAATAACATCCTCAGGAATAAGAGCTACCTCTCGTTGGTGAGACTCTATATAAATAAAAACTGCACTAAATACCAGAAATCCCACCAATAGCCCGATTACCAACGGGTGCATAAAACCAACCCCCGATGCATAATTCAGGGCCAGGAGAAAACTCAGCAGAGAAGCAGTCAGAGTGATAACACCCAGATAGTCAATACGTTCATCGGGATCAAAGGGAACATCTCGGGGAACAAATTTCCAGCACATAAGTGCAGCGGCAAACGCTACTGGCAGGTTTATAAAAAAAATCCATCGCCAGCTGAACATATCCGCCAATAACCCGCCCATTACAGGTCCAAGGGTATTCGCCAAGCCACAAACAGCCATAATCAGACCGCCGGTCTCTCCGGCGCGCTCTTCAGGCATCAGGCTATATGCCATTCCTAAAATGGAGGGCCACATCAACGCTGCCCCCACCCCCATGAATGCCCTGGCGGCGAGAAGCATCGGCACATTCAGGGCGAGACCGCCCATCAAGGAGAACGCCAGGAAAATTCCTGCTCCAGTAATAAATGCCCGTCGCCGCCCAAAGATATCCGCAATTCTCCCTCCGGTAACCACCAGTACACCAAAGACAAGACCATAGCCATTGATAACCCACTGGGAGGTGGTGATATCCATACCCATCTCCCGCTCGATCGCCGGGATCGCAGGAGAGAATGCAGTGATATCAATAGCAATGATAAATAGGGCCACGAATATGGCCAGCAAGCCTAGACGGGGGGAATTGGGGTCCTGCTCCTGGATGTGTGACATGGACGTTAACAACTCCAAGGGTTTCAGCCTGGAATTACAATCCGACCAGATTCCAAGTTAAGTTCCCGGAAAGTCCCAAGTTATACCCCACACCCTTGGATGTACGCTATAGCCTCAGCCGTGACGGCAATTTATAAATTTCCACCCCAACCGAGACAGACAATAGGTAGCAATTAGTTTAGTTGAGAGCACTCGGCTAAAATATAGATATTGGTGATTCTTCCCATCCAAGCCAGGTTTTCTCTACGCTACCAAACAACTCTTTATGCTATTTAAACAACGTAAGCAGAGATGCTGAAGTCACCAACCGGCCCATAGCAGAGATATTCTCATGCGCAAATACATTCTTCTTATTTTGTTAATCTTCGCCCCTAATCAATTTGCGGAAGCAGACACTGTGAACAATCTAAGCAGCTTCCAGTGGCAGAAACGCGTATTACTCCTCAACAACCCTGCCAATGAGACAGAGACTATGCAGTCTCTACTGAAGTTGGGCCCTCAGTTTGCAGAAAGGGACTTACTGTGGTTTGTCTTTTCCAAGGGCAATATCGAGACGAATTATCCAGGGAAAATCACCAGCGATTTCAACACCAATATCAAGGATCAGTATTTCAAGGGCGATGGCGAGCAGGTAGTCTTGATAGGAAAGGACGGTGGCGTGAAATATCGTGCTGTCAAGTATGCCCCCATGGAAATTTTGCGGCGTATCGACAGCATGCCGATGCGCCAGCAAGAGACAAAAGATGGCTCCTCTCCTTAACCCCCAAGGTATCACTGGCGCCCACACGCAAAAACACTGAAGGCGGCCCTTTAGCTATAAGCCCACACAAAGCTTATACGCTATCCCTTGCCCTCTTGCCGGCCATTTTGAATAACACCGGGCGCACTTTGGCTACCAACCAACCCAGTGCCTTGCCACCAGCTGTAGTCTCTGTTGCCTGGGCGTATTTATTCAGTGCCAGCTCACTTTGGGCTTGTTGACTTAACAGGTCGACCTCTTTATCCAGCTCTATTCCTGTGGCGTTGGCAATACGATTCATGCGCTGGAAACTGCCGATTAGTGCCGCCACATCCACTAAAGCGGAACTACCGTGTTCCTGCTCCAGTCTCTCCCTGGTGGGGGGGATCAGATGTACATCCTCGCCCATGACCGCATCCACAAAAGCGAGAAGTTGCGCATAATCCTCTGCTCCATGGGGGTGATGTCTTCCACCGCCATTGCCTCCTGCAGAATCTTCAGAAATAAGCAGGTTGGCAATATCTTCCTGTTTTCCCTGCACTTCACTACTCACTTGGAGCAACATCGCGTGTGAGGCCGCACAGTAAAAGCACTCGTTGTTCATCGACACTCTAGTGGCCACCAACTCTATCTCAGTACGAGAAAGAGCGCGATCGTGATTCTCTCCCACTTGCATGACCTGAAAGGGCATAAAGTAATAGCGGTTTTCCATATAGCGCTGGCAACGCACAGCATCCGGCACCAAGCTCAGGGCCCTGAGTACATTAGTAGGTCTGGGGATATCCTCGTACAGATCCTGCTCGGCACCCGTGCACTGGCCCTGTCCAATCATAGGCACCCAGGCAGCACCCTCTTCCAACCCTGCGGGTATGTATTGGGAGGGCACTGTGTCCTCCCCGGCCAACGCCTTGGGGAGCTCTTCTAAATCCAACCCCAACGCACGATGGAAGGTATCCACATTCATGGCAAAGACAACAACCGCCACAAGCTCCACATACTGGCCCATGGAGATTTCCGAAGGTACCAGCTTTTTCAACCACTCCTCACTCAGGCGGGAGGGGTCAGTCACTATTCGATGAACAGTATCTACAACCGCTGTGGGAAGATCCGAGCGGCTGTCGTGCAGCCCCTCCACCTGATAAGGGGAGAGCGCCTTTCTTCGCTCCCGACAATATTCGCAGTCGTAGGCCGCACGCACTTCCCTGGCAATAGCTATATGATCTTCTAAAGACCACCAGTTGCCCGTTTCTCCAATAAACTGCCAAGCCTTTAGATTTGCCTTGCGTAAATCATCGCGAATAGGATAACGCACGTTCGAATAATTAAATGGCATTGCTTATACAAATCCCTATGACTAATAACCAAAATATTAGGCCGCCAATCGAAGGAGTATTACTCAAGGCATTACGTTTTCCAGTATTCAATTCACGACTACTCTTCAGACTAATTCCCCCCAGCATGAAGTACAGTTCAATTTGTCATTAATACCGGTGATTTAAGGATTCTCTACAACGCCAGGCCCACAAAAAGCTTGAAGGCAACACCCCTGGCAGGCCATCATCCACACGCATTCCAAACAAAGAAGTCGGAAGCTATGGCTAAAAAAGCAATTGTTATAGGTGCAACTGGGCTGATTGGTAGCCACTTGGTTGAGCAGCTGGCACAGGAAAAATCGATAGGCGAAATAGTCGCTCTGACCCGCCGCCCCTTGTCCTTTTCCCATCCAAAAGTTCGCAATGAGCAGGTTGATTTTGAACACTTAGAAGAATACGCAGACCTGTTTCATGGTGACCTGCTGTTCTCCTGCCTGGGCACCACCAAGAAGCAAGCGGGCGGCCTGGAGCAACAATTCAAAGTGGACGTGGAATATCAATTTCGCGCTGCACAGCTGGCAGCAGATAATGGGGTTGCCCACTACCTGCTGGTATCCTCCAGCGGTGCCAATACGAAAAGCAACAGTGCCTATTTGCGCATGAAAGGGGAACTGGAACAAAAGATCCTGTCACTGCCCTTTGCCCGCATCAGTATTTTCCGCCCTTCTCTGCTCATCGGTAAACGGGCCGACCTCCGCCCTGCAGAGAAAATAGGCGCCATTATCTTACCCTGGGTCTGCCGACTACCCGGACTACATCGTTATCGTCCTATTACGGGCTCCCAGGTAGCCGAGAAAATGGTAGCCGTATGCGAAAAAGCGGGAACTGGCGTAGAAACCTTCACCTTGGATGAGCTGTTCTACACCTGACTTTTATTTCTGCATCCGGGGCATCAAGACTGGCGATCAGCGCCACAGGGGCACAGACTATCAATAGGTAACCGCTTTCCGGTAAGCACTATGTTGTTGTCTGTGCGCCTTCTCACCCCTTTGCTTTTTATCTGTTGGGCCCTATTTCCCAGCTCCTCCATGGCAGACTGTCGCCTAGATCGACAGCAACAAAAGCGCTGCGGCCCCGGCCAGTGTGCGCGAGATAGCGATGGAAATGTCTATTGCGCTATTCACTCCGGAGGTGGAGCCCTCTCTGATATCAATGGCAATATTGTCTGTGGTGTAGGGTTTTGCACCAAAGACTACCTCGGCAAAGTCTGGTGTTCAAAACAAAGGGGTGGCCTGGTTGGGCGCGATAGCAAACAGAAAGTTGAGTGCCAGGGAAGCTGCGCACGGGGCACGGCGAAACTCTGTGTGCCAGGGCGCTGAGGGCTAGCCCATCATGTCACAAGAGATTACCGGTCTTAGCCAGTTACTGGATCAGATAAAATCCAGTTGCCAGCACACCGAGCGCATCTCCCTACAGCTGGTACTGGAATCCATCGGGCGCAGGTCATTCGCGCCCTTCCTGCTATTAGTGGGGTTAATCCTCTTCTCTCCCCTAAGCGGAGTACCCGGCTTATCTACCGTAATGGCCACTCTCTTATTGCTCGTCGCTATACAACTGCTGCTGGGCCGTAGGCACGTTTGGTTGCCACAGTGGTTACTGAGTCGGTCCATCTCGCGGAAAAAAATGAATGACGCCTTACAATGGCTGAGGCGGCCAGCAGCATTTGCCGACCGCTGGATGCGGCCGCGCCTGGATTTTATGGTGCGGCGCAGTGGCACCTATGCGATAGGCACTATCTGCTCACTGATTGCATTAACCATACCACTGCTGGAACTGGTGCCCTTCTCCGCAACCACAGCAGGTTTTGCCCTCACCATTTTCGGCCTGGCGCTCGTTACCCACGATGGCCTGCTCGCACTGATTGCCTGCATAATTACCGTGCTACTCACCTGGCTTCTCGCCCATACCCTACTTTGACAAATATTGAGCCATCTGCACCGTCGTCTTATGCACCGGTATTATAATTGTAGGCTTGTCGCTTTTAACGGATTTATTAAACTCAACTCTAAAAACTTAGCCCAGCATAAGCTTTTTCAAAAACGCATGAATGAGTTTTCAATTTTAAACATCAAGTTTAGCGGTGATTAACGTAAAATAGCTTACACACCATCAAACCAGACCAGTAACACACTATTACCAACACGACCTTACCCAAACATGTCAGAAAGTACATTTCATCAATTCTAAAAAATTATCCCCCGCTTAATGACACAAACAAAAACAAACCCGATATGAATTAGCCTTTAAAAAACAAGCTTATAAATAGATTGACCTGATACAAACAAAATTGTATTTACTATTGACCCCTACTGTTAGCAATCCTAAACTTGAGCGCCTAACATGCAGTTTCATTGGACAACCCACATGACAGATTTTATCGAAGTATATGATGATGCCCTTCCCTTAGATTTCTGTCAGCAGGTGATCAAACTTTTTGAGAGCAGCCCAAGCAGGCAAGTACAGGGAGTAACCGGAGGAGGCGTCGACCCGTCTAAAAAACTAAGCAAAGATATCTATTTAAATCAACACCCTGAATTTAAAGATATCTTAGCGCAAACCATTGACTATACCTCAGAAAATATAACCGAGTACTTTAAAAAGTATTACTTTCTGCTTATAGGTACCTTTGGACTTACTGTCATCCACCCCAAAACGGGGGAGCCGGTTAAACTCACCCAGGATAATTATGAAGAAGTCGGCGCTCCGCAAGCACACATTTTGATGCAGCAGTTGTTCCGCTTAGGGCATATTAACGCCCAGAAATACAATAAGGGGGAAGGTGGCTACCCCTATTGGCACAGTGAAGTTTTTCCACAAATGCCGCACAATGAGGCCTTGCATCGCGTCCTCTTGTTTATGTTTTATCTAAATGATGTTGATGAAGGTGGGCATACTGAATTTCACTACCAAAATAAAACAGTAAAGCCCAAAGCTGGCCGAATGGTGATTGCTCCAGCAGGCTTTACCCATACTCATAGGGGTAACGTACCCAAATCAGGAGATAAGTATATATTAACTTCTTGGGTCCTATTCAATCGGGCAGAGCAAATATATGGTGCGGCAAAGTAATTCAGATAATGGCCAGTTTTTACTGGCTACTTTTCTTTTTTTTAAGTGAACGTCTTAGGGCTTGCCGGCCACCCCAACCTGTGCGGCACCTCCTCCAATATCAACAGAATACGCCTCCTCACTCAGTAAACACCTCGCTAGATGTACAAAGACAGTTCATGTTCCGCTGAAGAAGCGAGACAGATCCTTCCCGAACCTGCTTCCACACTACTAAAGTGTATTGACCGACAATAAATGATCAGTAGCTGATCTCGCTCAAGCTGTTTCTGCCAGCAATCATTAACCTACCAGCAAATCATAGATTAGCCTTTAAGTGAATAAGCCCTTTGGGGCATCGAAAATACCTGAAGAACCACAAATCGTGTAAGAAATGTGGAGCAAAAAAGGAGTAAATAAGGAACTTTTGCTTAATTCGCCAACTTAGGTAGTTACCAAAAAATTGGCATGCTAAGTTCAAGATTCGAAGCTACATTACACCATCAATTATCAAATTAATTTTATTATCTAGTGAAATGAAGAAATCGTCGACTATCGACCTGCATTTGAATAATCTATAAACACTATCATCTTAGCGAACAACCGGATATCGCGCATAGTTAAAATCTAACGAAAAGGAAATAGAGATATGCCAAGTTATGACGATTTCTTAAGCGAATTGGACAACGATATTGAGACGGCCTTCAAAAAGTATAAACTGGATTTCAATACTCAGGAATTTGATATTAAGAATGGAGTGTATCAAACCGGAATCGACTTTGTATTCAGGGACCCAAATATAATCCTGATGAAAAAGGATGACAAATCCGAAAAAAAAGCGACATATATGACCTGGGCTCGTAAATCAGCCGTATCAGTAACTTTAGATAGTAAGAGCCCTCCCTACTTTATGACATCGCACCTTAGCGGCTGCCGAATGACCCTTAAATTTCACGATGACGCAAGACATAGCGTTACAGTCATGCATGTTGCCGGTGATACTAGTTCAGGGACAACCTGGAATGGTTCTAAACAAAGGGATAAACTGGAAGAAGAGGTAGATATTCCTGCTCCAGTAAAGCTCGAAAGAAGGCTTTCGGTTACGGGCTTTAAAATGAATGGAGTATCAGGACCCAAAAAGATGAAAAAAGTACTCGCGAAAGGAGGTACTACCTTCTACGACAGCCTTGCCCGCTGTTTTGGTGTGCGCGGCGAAGATAACAAATGGAGATTCTACGTCCAAAATTTAAATAATGATGAACAGGTCATAGGCTTTTTTGAGATTGTATAACAATATATTTATGCGGTGGCCCAAATTAACATTTTCCCTATTGTTAACTGGCTACCGCATAATCAAAATCGAATCATCAGGCCTAAAATCGATCAACAAGCCACCTGTATTTAAATAATTTTTTTGTTTTCTCCAGGGCAGACGGAAGGTGCTGCCCCAGACAAATAGTTTCCCAAATCTCTATTTGTCCAGTGGAAATTCCAGGCCTAACATACGAGGATATTTTGAAAGTACCATGAGTGCGAGCAAGTCATAAACTGCGTGCCAAATAATCACCCCCAATAAGCTGCCTGTCTGCTGATAAGCAACCCCCAAAACCAATCCAACAACAAATGTCAGCAGGAAATATGTAAATGATGCCCAATGCAGAAAGGCAAAAATTAGTGAAGCACCCAGCAACCCGATTAAAGGGGAACTGAGCTGTGATAGCCATACCTGTAGAAATCCCCGAAAAAAAATCTCCTCACAAATACCTGCAACGATAGACAACAGAATAATCTGCGTAGTAGATATTCCTGAGAATAATTGAGTCAGCTGCGCACAGTGGCCGCGCAGCGTACAACCGAAAGATGTAGGAGAGCGGGTAAGAATTACAACAGCGGTAAAACTAAATAGTGCCCCACAGACTCCCCAAACTACTGACAAAAATGGAGAGTCGCCAGGTATAGGAAGTTCAATACCGGAGAAGCCAATCGCAACAAGGGCAAATAGCAAACCCCCTGCCTCAATCCACATCATGACAGAAAAAATTTGTCTGCTGCTCAATTTATCCGCTGTCTTCTTAAACACTGAATTTTTGTCTTCCGACACAGGACATGCTCCATCAACCCCCTTGCTCGCCAGCCCGCTCTTCACCAACAACAGTTTTAAGGCTTACCTGGCCACTGGGCGCCACCATTAACTCTGCCACCCCCCCTTCTCGTAGATCCTTCTCAAGCTGCAGCGCCTTTTTCTTGGGAGCAAAGTAAGCCTCTATGCCGAACTTAACACGATAGCTATCGTCATTACCCCAAGGCCTTGTGTTGGATATACGCCCCCTCAGGAATATACCCTCATCGGGCTTATCAAAACTCGCCGAAGAGAATTCATAAAGTCCTGATGGAGACTTCTTCAGGGAGACATAAACCACCTCTCCCTGGCGCACCTGCCTGCCAGCAGACAGTGCCGATTTCTTAATCTCGGAAAAGCCATAGTTCAAGCGGGCGTAATTACCTCGGAACATGGAGCGGGGGTCCACCGGGATAGTCTTAACCCGAATTGGCTCGCCAGACCAAAGCGGTACCTGAGCCTTCACGTATAGGCCAGCAAGAATCAAAAACTGTACAGCAATCGCTGCAACTAAGGCGAAGAAAACCCCTCTCTTCATCGTGCTTCCTCCCTGCCCTGATGGAACTTCCAATACTTGGCCGCCCCCAACAAAAGGCCGGCGAACAGGATGAAAATCAGAGCTGCCCCCAGGTAATCTCCAATAAGGTCAATATAACGTAACAAGGCGGTGAGCAGTATCGCCACCACTCCAAGGAAGAAATAATGTGAAATACCATCGTGAACCCCGCGATATATCAGCCAAATACCACTGCCAATCAAGGCAAAGTTGGCAGCCACCTGCAGGTAAATTGCCAGATCTATATTATCAATGGTAGTTACCAAAGCCAGGACTCCAGCAAACAAAACAAGGAGGGCACTACTGGATAACAACCTTCGCGTAGGCATCGCCAATACCACGGTTACTGCAGCCATGGCTGCAACCACCAGCCACATGGACCACAAATGATCCCAATTCGCTTCAATCAAGGACTCCCAGGGAGATTCAAAGCTGAAAACCAATAAGGTGATCAACGCAAAACGCAAGCACCAAATGGAGATTACCGCCGAATAATCCCGAGCTACGGAGGATTGCTTCAAGGCCAGCCAATGACTGAATACATACAGCATTACAAACAAGGCAATTGCCACCGGTAAGCTCTCAGCCTGCAGAGCCAGCTTAAAGCCCTGCTCTTGTATGCGCCAGATCTCCGCCAGTGAGTATTCAATCCAAAGGCCAATGCTTCCCAGTATCACCAGCAGCAATAAAACACTCGCCCGTCCACGTAGCAGAACAAAAAGGGAAACAAGAATGAATAACGGAAATAGTGCTGGGTAATATCCCATCACTACCTGCAGGTAGAACCAAATTAGCGCAAGGATATTGGCTTGTAGCGCTATCCAGGGGCTCCTTGTAATCAGGGCAAATGGGATACAGCCAAGCGCCCACCACAAGAGCCCATCGGGCATATGCTCACCTAAGTGATAAATCTGGGCGATAAGAATTATCGAGGCACCAAAAAAGAAGTTCCCCAATAGGAAAAGCCCCTCGCCTGCACGGGGGTTGCGCTTGAAATATACATGCAATGCAGCACACTGGGTCGCAACAGTGAGGGCGATCAAACCTCCCATTCTCAATGCGCGGGGAATCTCATCCCAGTTGGCGCCTATCAAAGTGATTAATGCCAGGGCAATAAACAAGTAGCCAAGGCCCACCAATACGTTATACCCAAGGGAACGCTGGCGCGCCTTGTGGTAGTCCACCTCGTAGCGAGCACAGATCAACTCGGCCTGCGCCTCACTGATCAGTCCATCATCTACCCACTCCCCAGTCTCTTGTGCCAGGTCGTGCTTTAACAATCGAATCAGTCGCATACCACTATCCTGCGGAAAAGTATCCATCCCGGTGCGATCTACTACTCGCACCCTGAGTCAGCGCTGAGTATCCCTAAAGTCGCCCTTACCCTCAATGAACAACCGCAGATAGTCAAAGGCTATCTGCGGCATTTAAATTGTTAATTTCTATTAAAGTTGACCAACCCATAGTATTTAAACCATCAAAGAACACAGACAAACAACGGAATTTCAAAAGGAGCTATCCATGTCCCGTTACATTGAATCCCAACTCAAGCCGTTCAACGCCAAGGCCTATCAAAACGGTGAGTTTCACGACGTCAGCGATTCCGATGTCAAAGGCAAGTGGGCTGTATTCTTTTTCTATCCTGCCGACTTCACCTTTGTCTGCCCCACTGAGCTAGGCGACCTGGCCGACAACTATGAAGAGTTCAAGAAACTGGGTGTTGAGATTTACTCCGTATCCACCGATACCCACTTCACCCATAAAGCGTGGCACGACTCTTCCGATACCATCGGAAAAATCCAATACCCGATGATCGGCGATCCCACCGGCACCATTACCCGTAACTTCGGCGTGATGATCGAAGAGGAAGGTATCGCTGACCGAGGCACCTTTGTGATCGACCCAGAAGGGCGTGTCCAGATCGTTGAGATCACCGCAGGCGGTATTGGGCGTGACGCCAGCGAGCTGCTGCGCAAGATTAAAGCTGCTCAGTACATCGCAGCACACCCAGGCGAAGTATGTCCAGCTAAATGGAAGGAAGGTGAAGAAACCCTGGCACCATCTCTCGACCTAGTAGGAAAGATCTAAGATTTCCCAAACCCTCACAGGATTGGAACTGGCGTTGCCCACCATTTGGTGGGCATTGCCATTTTTTAACTATTGCGGTGGGCAGGGAACGTGTGCAAGAGTCATTGGTACAAAGTAAATTAATCACTCTGGTTTCAAATATCTTTAGGCCGCATCACTGCCTCAATAGAAAAACCAGAGGATGAATTATTAATAAATATCTGTGAGGCCTGACAGACTGCGAAGAACTGAGAAACATGCAATAAGTTGACCCTGAACCACCAATAGCCTACACAGCCAGGCAGCGCAACATTCTTAGAGCTTTTACATTTATAGGTCCATTTGGCAGTATGGAAAAGATAAAAAATAAGTTAATGTGCGTCTCTCCCCACCTTCCATAGCCTGGACATAATGAGGGAACCTTGAGCTCAAAGCGACAACCATTGAGTTTTCTTTTGTCTTTAACTCAACCTCAGCATCCCTTAGATAATTCGTATAGGTGTAGCTCCCTCCCGTATATCCACTGGAGAAATGCAGCACTATCGAGGCATAATAATTTGGATTAGTATCTGTATCCAGATGCTCAGAAATAAAACCTCCTTTTTCTAAAATAGTAAATTGACACCTTGGCATAATAAACTGATCACTTCCTATAATTTCCTTATAGAAGGCTCTCATTTTTTCTGACAGTAAGATAGAAAGTATTTCTGGTGCAATTTTTGTATTCATTAATTTGGGTTTATAGTCTTTAAACTGATCATAAACCACCCTGCTAACAAATATTTCATGAGTATCACCAGCATTACTGAGTGTTACTTTTTCATAGTTAACGTCGCTGGAAATACGCCTTAATATTTGCCACTCTGATTCTGTAAAAGGAATTTCTTTTTTGGGGAAAACCATGGGCTGATGTAAGAGTTCATGCTTAAAACTCAACAGCTGATCATTATATAAGCAGCTTTCTCGACGAAACCCAAAGTTGTCCGACAAAAAATAAACTAAGGTCTCCCGATAGCCCTTTGATATCCGAGTCACTTCATGAAGAAGATTACCATCAGTAATTAACATAGCTCCGGGCTCTATATTTATTCTTTTATCTTCATCAGCAAAATGAAGAATGGTTTCTCCCCCCTGCTGTTGATAGGAATCTATATGCACCACTATTGCAAACTGGTAGTCCAAATGGCTATCTGGCTTGTCTGGATCACCTTGCATATCAGAGTGCAAGCCAACAAAATTCCCCACCTTGAGCCTGTTTACCTGGCATCTTCGAATACACACATTGCCAAACCCGGTTATTCCCTTATAAAACTGTTGCATCTGCTCATTATTTATAATGAGATCAACTTGCTGCATATAGTTTGAGCAGTCCTCAGGGAGGTCAATATCATTCCTTAGCCTACCAACTAGAAGATTATGCTTATCTCCAGCATCTCCATCTAAAACCTCCTCATAATCCAGGTTGCTAGCAATGGAATCTATTTCTTTTAACTTATCCTGGGTGAGAGGATGTGAATCTAACCTTAGATACAAATACTTATCCTTCTTGAGCTTCTCCCTCAAATCTCCAAAATCAACCGATAGATTCATCTCATCCTCACTAACCCGCCTCAAAACCTCTTCATGCAAATAAATGCAGAGCGTATTAGTTCAGCCTAGGTTGCCCTTGCTTACATGCCCAATCCGATAAGGCGCCCGCTTAACATTACTCTTACTCTCTCGGCCAACTACTTGACTAACTTTGCACTGTACTACTTGACCTCACCAATCCCTGCCGCCTACAGGCTTTAATTGCCTGAAAGCCACCTGCTCCCTCCCACCTCGACCTATCAGCCCCCAGCTATCAGAAGATGCAGATAAATTAAAAATTTTTATCACATACATTTATATTAATAATTTTTATCAATGAATACGATTCAATAGTATAGATCCCGTTCCCCAAACAACGACTGACAAGACAGTGATGAGTAAGGAGTTATCCATGTCACGTTACATCGAATCCCAACTAAAGCCCTTTGACGCCAAGGCTTACCAGAACGGCGACTTCTTCGATATCAGCGACGCCGATGTAAAGGGCAAGTGGGCGGTGTTCTTCTTCTATCCCGCAGACTTCACCTTTGTGTGCCCCACCGAACTGGGCGATCTGGCGGATAACTACGAAGAGTTCAAGAAACTGGGAGTGGAGATCTACTCCGTATCCACCGATACCCATTTCACTCACAAGGCCTGGCACGACGCTTCCGACACTATCGGCAAGATTCAATACCCCATGATTGGCGACCCGACAGGCACCATCACTCGTAACTTTGGAGTGATGATCGAAGAGGAAGGTATCGCTGACCGCGGCACCTTTGTGATCGACCCCGAAGGCCGTATCCAGATTGTCGAGATAACTGCCGGAGGAATTGGCCGCGACGCCAGCGAGCTATTGCGCAAGATCAAAGCAGCACAGTACATCGCCGCTCATCCCGGGGAGGTCTGCCCAGCTAAGTGGAAGGAAGGTGAAGAGACCTTAGCGCCCTCCCTCGATCTGGTAGGAAAAATTTAAACCAAATACCTCTGACCCGGCCCACCAACCGGTGGGCCACAACCAATCTGAACTAGTTAGAGAAAGGACACACCGATGTTGGACGCAAACCTGAAAAAACAACTGGACACTTACCTGCAGAATATCGTCAAGCCGATCGAGATTCGTGTGTCCACTGATAACAGCGAAAAATCAAAAGAACTGGAAACCCTGGTAGATGAAATCTCAGGGCTCTCTAGCAAGATTACCGCACAACAGGGCCAGGCCAGGCGCACACCAAGCATGGCTATCGCCCCTGCTGGAGAGGAACCCCGTGTAAGCTTTGCCGGCATTCCCCTGGGCCACGAATTTACATCATTGGTTTTGGCGCTACTACAAGCTGGTGGCCACCCCTCCAAGTTAGATCCCGAGCTGTTGGAGCAAGTGCGTAACTTGGAAGGTGAATTTCACTTTGAAACTTACATTTCCCTCTCATGCCAGAACTGCCCGGATGTTGTTCAGGCACTGAACCTGATGGCCACCCTTAATCCGAACATCACCCACGAGATGATCGATGGTGGGCTGTTCCAGAAGGAAGTCGAGCAACGCAATATCATGGCCGTACCTGCGGTCTACCTAAACGGCGAACATTTCGGCCAGGGTAGAATGTCCCTTGAAGAAATTGTCGGCAAACTGGATACCGGCTCCGCAGAACGTAAAGCTGGAGAATTGAATGAAAAAGCCCCCTACGACCTTCTAGTAGTTGGCGGCGGGCCGGCGGGCGCAGCGGCAGCCATCTACGCCGCACGTAAAGGCATTCGTACCGGACTGGTAGCCGAACGCTTTGGCGGCCAGGTGATGGACACTGTTGGTATTGAGAACTTTATCTCTGTACCTTACACCGAGGGCCCCAAGCTCGCAGCCAGCCTGGAGCAGCATGTTAAAGAATATGGTGTAGATATTGTTACCGACCAGCGCGCAGCAAATTTACAGCGCAACGAGCTGGTAGACATTGAACTACAAAGTGGCGCCACCCTATCCAGCCGCTCAGTAATACTGGCCACGGGTGCACGCTGGAGAGAGCTGGGCGTTCCTGGAGAAGCAGAATACCGCACCAAGGGCGTAGCCTACTGCCCCCACTGCGATGGCCCATTCTTTAAAGGCAAGCGCGTAGCGGTTATTGGCGGCGGCAACTCCGGTATCGAAGCAGCCATCGATCTTGCCGGAATCGTTGAACACGTCACCGTACTAGAATTTGCCGATAAACTGCGTGCAGATGAAGTATTGGTACGCAAAGCACAGCTGATGGACAACATCGATATTATTGTCAATGCACAAACCACGGAAGTATTGGGCGATGGCAACAGGGTCAACGGCCTTGCCTACACTGACCGAGAGTCAGGCGAGAGCAAAAAGCTCGATCTGGCCGGCGTCTTTGTGCAGATTGGCCTGGTACCGAACACGGAATTCCTTAAGGAAACCGATATAGAGATGAACCCTATGGGTGAGATTGTGATCGACGAGCGCGGAGCAACCTCTATCCCCGGCGTTTACGCCGCTGGTGATGCCACTACCGTACCCTACAAGCAGATTGTAATATCAATGGGTGCAGGGGCTACAGCCGCTCTGGGCGCTTTTGATTACTTAATTCGATCTTCAGTTGAGTAATGATAGTAATTAATAGGGGCCAGCAAAAAGCTGGTCCCTAATCAGTAAAAAAAGCATTATGCATTGGCCAACAATTGACTGAATAACTTACAAGCCCTTCAAGCAATCAGGGCTTGAGGTATCAGCTGTATTATTTTCCCAGGTATTCAGCTGATTGGTGCAGAAAGCATTTTCTGTGACATCAATTAAGTCGAACATGCCACTGCCCAGCGCCGTATTATCCTTGATCGTATTTCCTACTGCATTTGTCTCAATAGCAATCCCCAACTCAACACTATCTATAACATAATTATTATTGATTAAATTCCCGGTTACGACATTATCCACATCAATACCATCCTCTCCATTCTCCCTGATAACATTTCCTGACATTGTGTTGAAGCCAGTCTCTATATCAATACCATCATCTAAATTAAAACTGATAAAGTTATTGGTTACCGTGGTATTTTCTGCATTAATCAATAACCCGTTGATACCACTGTTAACTATTTCATTTAGCGTCACCAGTGTATTTTGACCACGAACAGCTATACCATCTATGCCATTGTCATCTATAAAATTACTGCTAATCGTTGTGTACTCTCCCCCTTCAGTGATTGCCACTCCTGTACTTGAAGATCCTGGCCCTGAACCGATTATTTCACTTCCAGAGATGAAATTAAAATCACTTATTACCTCAACTCCATCCGATGTTGAGTTACTAATCTTTGTATTCAAAATAGAATGCGAACCAACCCCTTCTAAAATGATTCCTGTAGGGCAAGCGTCAACTGCACCGCCAGCTACAAATGAAGAAAGACCTTCTACCAATACCCCAGCGATTCCAGCACCTAGAGAATTATCGCAAGTTATCTTGCCCTTACCGAGCATCCTTAAATACCCAGAAGGCCCAACGATAGTAAGCGCATATGGGCTATCAACTGTTAGAGGGCAATGCAACTCCTCTGTCAGAAATGTCGGTATAAGTATTCTATCACCGCATTCAACCGCAAACGCTTGGTGTGGCACAAGAAACCCACACGCCATAAGAGAAGAAAATATAGGACCCGCTGCCAGATTTAAACTCTTCAGATTCATAGTTAATTCCCTGTATATATAAGGCATTCAGCGCCAAAGAAAATCCGTCTGTAACCCCATAGGGGGGTTCTAGCAGCGTAGATTGAAAACACCTGGAAGATTATTGCCTACATATATTTTTTATTCTGAATTCGAGTGTTTTTATTCTGCTTCTACATGTATGACCTGTATGCTTGACATGCCCTGAAACCCGTCCAATAAAAAAGCGTCAAATCAGGATAAATACAAGAAGATCACCCTAAATTTATAACGTCACAAAAAACATCATCACGCAGCAAATACGAATTGAAGACTTCACTTTATAAGGAGTATCTTATGACAGCCAAAACTTCACCGCTTATAAAATAGGTATGATCTCAATGGTGATGGAATAACATATAAAATCGAATCTGGACCATACGGAATGATAGTAAAACATAAAGCACATCGTTTAAACAATTAACTCCGTTCAATTAGACTTCTTAATCTAGACCAACAACCCTTAGAGAATTTCACCAAACTGGTCAATCAAAACATCAGATCACAGTTAAAGCGAGAACGGGCCCCTATAAAACCTATCTCTATTTACTTCAGCCAGAAACGCCAGCAAACTCATTTCAAGCGAATAAATCTATATTTTTGTTTTCCATTACCCCAGTAAGTGAGGCTCATACCCGAATATAGATATTTCGGCACATATATCTAAATTAACCATAGACGGCAGAACTTTTCCCTCCCTCCTTACCCTCTCCAATTGATTGATGACGGATAACGGTGTCGCGATATGCCTAAAAGTGAAGTTGATCCTCACTATCATCTCTAGAAAACGGACAGAAAAACTGAAAATTAATCTATCAAAGGGAACCCTCACCCTAGCTGAGGGTCAGTTCAATTAGTGTAAGTGAACGAGTTCATAAATTTATCCAAGAATTTTTTTCTACAAATCTATGAAACAGTAAAAAAGATTCCAAGGCAAAGAAAAGCCAACTTGCTTCACAGTTTATGCTAAGAAATTATTTTTAAAATGCCAAACAGGCCGAATTAACCCCTTTTAACGGAGCCGCTCAAACAGCAAGATTTTCTTGCTAACAGTTCAACCATAACCGTGAATAATTTTATTCATCTAAGAAAAACGGGCCTAAGAAAGATATAGAAACCTGGAGTAATTTCATGCTACTAAGAACTAAATGTGCCATTGCAACAATGCTACTAATGCCTTTCAGTATGCAGGTTCAAGCTCATGGCTGGTCTGAATACCCAAAGGCCAGGCAAAAAATTTGCTATGACCAGGGAAACATCTGGTCTGGAACACCACCTAACCCCGCTTGCGCACTGGCAAAAACTATTTCTGGATCTTATCCTTTCCAGCAGCACAATGAATTTTCTATCAACATCCCTGACTACAATAATTTTACAGCCGTAAAAAATGCCATTCCTGATGGGACTCTATGTTATGCCAATGACCCCCAGAAAAAGGGCATGGGTGCAGCAACTGAAGCCTGGACCCGGGTTGAAGTCAGTGCGGGAACCTTCGAGTACGTATTTCACGCAACAGCACCACACAACCCATCTTTCTGGCAATTTTTCCTAACAAAACCAAACGCTGATCTTTCGCAACCCCTTGCTTGGGATGACCTGGAGCTTATCCAGGAGGTGGGAAATGTGCCTGTTGTGAATAGTCAATATCGCATGAATGTTACTATTCCAGAAGATAGAGTGGGTAATGCAATTTTATTTGTACGCTGGCAGCGAGAAGATGCAGCGGGTGAAGGCTTCTACAACTGTAGTGATATCACCATTGTAAATGGTGATGTTGAGCCGCCTACCGAACCTGATCCCGGTACTACGGAACCATACCTCATCCAGGGTAACACCTTTATTCCAGAAGACATTAATATCGATTCGGTAGATGTAGGTGACACCGTCAATTACAAGGTATTCAATAAAAATGGTGAGGAACATTCATCATTTTCACTGGCAATTACCGAAGACAATAAAAATGATTGGGATAGACTGCTCGCCTCTCAGGTTACCGGCTGGTATCAATCAAATCACAATGGAAATGTCTTTATCGGCCGCTGGCATGAGGAGATGAACCACTACATGTATTTCCAGGGTGATTTACATGGAAACTATTTCAACTCCAAAGATTCTCGCGCTTCCGGAGAGTTCACTATCACGAGTAATGGAAGCGAGTTAATAGCCGCTATCACGCCCAAGGTTTTAAAACCTCTCGACATAGCAAAGGTGGAGCACGGAGATTTACTGGTACTCTCACCGGGGGAAAGCACAGGAGATATCACTGATACCGCGTGGTCACAAGTAAGTGGAAGCCCTGTTGAAACAGCGACCGGACCTAGTGGTGCACTGGTAATTGATACGTCAAGCTTAACCAATGAACATCATGAGTTGAGCTTCAAATTAACGGTAAGCAGTAACTCTACTACGGATGACGAGGTCTACTCCTTTGTAGTTGAACCATCATCTCCTACTGATCCTACTGATCCTACTGATCCTACTGATCCTACTGATCCCAATATTCAAGCTTGGGATAGCAACCAAATCTACACCGCAGGTGATCAGGTAAGCCACAATGGCCAAACATGGACTGCTGGATGGTGGACCAGGGGTGAAGAACCTGGCACAACCGGGCAATGGGGAGTGTGGCGCTAAGCCACCCAACAAGTAACTTTTACTTTATTAACCTAGGGGGCTTGTGACAATTGACACAAGCCCCCTTAACCCTTTCTAAGTTGCAACTTAGTGACGGTATTGGAAATTTCTAGGCGCTCCTACTCCTAAAAATCTCTAGAAAAGTAGCCAAAATACAGCCAGATCAGTTTTTTCTAGATGCCCTGCCCTAGCTGATTGAAGATCAAACACCTGAGATTAACTCATTAACAATATCCATATACTCATCGATATACTTAGAGATACTTTCCTTACTTATCAAAGGTTCACAATAACCAAAAATAAAAACCGAGTTTCGGTAGGTCGTATAATTGACTACCATTAGCGGATTTATGCCATTAGTTAATGTAATCATTGGCTTCTGTATTTCAAAATATCGTATTTCATCTGCTAAAAAGCGCATATTCCCCACGTTTGAAACAATTATGCCTGCCGGGAAAGAGCTTTGTTGCGCTGTAACTTCAGCAGCCATACGGGTTATGTCTTCCATGTTGTAATCAGAACTTAGGTTTTTTGTCATCGGTCTCTGCTTGAGTAGCACAGCGTCAATCTGCTCATTCAAACTTCCGGCAACATCGATAATATCAGCTGAGACAACATTGGGAGGAAGAGCCAAACTGGTAGTTTCTGAAAATGAGCCGATATGATCGAAAGGTATATTAGGACTGCACAATCCTCGTGCATCCATAGCCAGAATAACTTCTGTTAATTTTTTGTAACCAGGTATAGCTCTTGCAGCAATTGATGCTATGGCGCAGTAAACCGCAGTAAGTTTTACCTTGTTTTTTTTAGCCAGCTGGGCCAACAAATCAATCTTTTCCGGCGGCATGAGATATGAGATGGCACAGGCCTTGCGTTCAGAGGGAGCGGCTTCTTTCTCTACTGCCCAGCTAAAATCTCCTTTGCTTTTATGTTCAAGCTCTTCCTCTCCAAAATATCCAGAAGCTTCCAATTGGCTCGCTATGCTTTCCTGTAGGGGCAGAGATTCAACTTGTTCAAGGTTTGTGTTAGAGCGAAGAAATCTATCTAAATCTGAGAACAGTGTCATTATTGACCTGCCATCGAGTACTGCATGAATATTGATCATAGAGACCCACTCGACCAGTCCCTCTTTATTAAGGTACAACCTCAAACTGTATACATATTTTTCACTATCCAGACAGTTCAGCGCATGGGTCTTAAACGCTTCTTCAAGGTTTAAGTCGCTCTTTAGGTGGCATACCTCCAGAGGGATGTCTTTAAAGTCAACATCACAAATCCAGCGCAGTCGCTCCCCCCTTTTCACACGAGCACGTAGAAGTGGATGGCGTTTATGAAGGTAAGCCAATCCCTCACGTAGAGGGCCTACCTTTAAGGGTTCGCAAACCCTTATAAAAGACACAAACTGCAAACCGCCGTGAGACAGCCTGGTCATCTCGACAAATAGTGCTTCTTGGGGGCCAAGCTCCCTCGAGAATGGCTCTAAGCTCATAAAAAACACGCCAAGTATTAAGAATACTGATATACCGTTGCTCTAGACAGTCACCCGCTTAATCATCTACTCACTGTTATTCAGAATAATTCCATATAAAGGCCGAAACCAGTTCCAGATCGTCAAGATCTCCTCAGACAGAGTGCAATTTAGATGGCGCAATTTACGCTAGCACTCATACTTAGTATCGAATTACTTGTTCAATTGTTGGGAGGATTTTATGCCTAAACTCTTATTTCCAGTGGCTTTGGCGATATTTCTTGGCCTCACTGGTGCCACCAGTGTAATTGCACAATCCGATAATCTTCAAGAAAATAAGAAAATTGCGCTAAAAGCTATTGACTTTTGGAAAAGTGACTCAAAAATTGATCCGTCAACAATATTCGCACCTAACTATGTGAATAATCTTGACTCTGCAGTTAGCCCAGATCTTGGAAAGCAAAAGCGTAATCTAAAGGAATTTGAAGCTGAAGTTACAAAGTTTCGTGCCGCATTTAAGGACTTGAAAGTACTCAATAGTATGCAGGTAGCTGAGGGAAATATGGTAGCCACTCATGTTACGGTTAGCGCCAAGCATGTTGGGTCTTTTATGGGAGAAACACCAACAAATAAAACTATCACCTGGGACTGCGTGGAGTTTGTCAAGATAGAAAACGGAAAAATTGTTGAAACCTGGGTCACTTGGGATAAATATGACTTTTTGAAACAAATTGGTATCTTAAAATGATGTCCATTCAGTCTATCAATATTATGTGATCACTCATCGAGCCCTGGTAATCCTACGCCAGGGCCTTCCATTTATAAAAACTACTTTAAAAATTATTCTATAAAAATATTACTGTTACAGAAATGACGAACCACTAACTCGCGCACACTACCAAGGCTTCCTCTAGTAGCTTTCAACTAACCTCAGATCAATCTCTCTCACTGATCTATCACACTAATTAACTATCATTGAATCTATTCGTGACCCCGCCCACAAATATAATCAAACTTAAACCACCACCAATAATTACACCTGCAATTAATTGACATTAAAAATCTTAATTTTACAGTGTGAGGCAAATAATCTAGAAGGAGCCTCATAAACAGAACAATTAATCGAGATGTCACATACAGGATTTATAAAGATCAGGCCTCTTAACTTTTCACGGAATGGAGAGTATCAATGTTTAAAAAACTTCTAGCACTCGCACTTTGTTCAGTTTTTTCTGGTCCAATTCTGGCAAAAACATTGCTCATTGATGGGCAGCAAATTGAAATTGGAGAAATCGCTGTTAACGGTACCGGCTGTCCCGTAGGATCTGTAACAGCCACGGCGACAGATAACAACGAAAATATCGCTATTCTATTTAGTAAGTACAGCGCAGTTACAAACTCTGTAACCCCAATTGCCAGCTCTGACTGTAACTTGGCAGTGCCTTTAAGCGTGGAACCTGGATTTTCAGTAGGAATACTGGATATTGATTGGCGAGGCACGGTATTTTCTGCCGATGGATCACATATCAACTTCCACCGAGAGTACTTTTTCTCTGGCAGCCAAGGTCCAAGCCATGACAATAACTGGAATAGCTCTGGGTTTGAGAACTTTGTCCTCAATGATCGCCCACCATTTGCCTACTATTCCGGGTGCGATGGGGAGGCCCTTATTGCGAGAGCAGATACCGTTGCAACAGTAATCGGCGCTGACAGTTTATTTTCTTTACGCTCTGCCGATGTTGGAGCACAGTTGCTTTTGAATATACAAATTGTTCCTTGCGATGAGTAATTAAGGGCAACTGTTGTCACTCCCCACCCTTTGTAAGGTGGGGAGTACAAAAAATTTTAATAATAAAAACGGCCTCTTTAACCAGATTGGCAATATTAATATCAGCAATTAATTAAAGATTAATCATTCAGACATACGGAGTGACTCAGCTCAGCAAAGCCAGAAAGATAGGTAATCGCTATATACTTTTTCCCTTCAATAGAGGCTCAGCCATCCCGGCTAGGCAGACCTGAATTTATGTAAGCGGCCTCACCCTAAATTTCGGTCACTTTTAATCATTGAATAACAGGCTACCTGCCCGGCTCTAATCATACTCCGCCCGCTCCAATCCCCAAGACACCAAAACTACCACCATTGCCCACTTGATTTGCAAATACGAATCATTACCATATGAGAAAAGTTCACTTCTGGGAAATCAACCCATGTTTCGCAAAAGCTTGATTGCCATCACCCTCTCCTCCGCAATCCCTGCCTCCTTTGCCAATGACGCGCCTTCCGGACAAAACGCTGTAATGGAGGAGACCCTAGTGATAGGTGTCCGCCAACGACTGTATGAACGCGGCGCCCTTTTGGACGCCATACAGAAGACCGAAGTCGTAGACGAGAGCCTGATCAAGTCCCAACAAGCGGTAAACCTGACGGATGCCATTGAGAAATCCCCCGGTGTACGGGTTTCCAATGAGTGTTCTATGTGCGGGGTTAAGCGGGTAATGCTGAATGGTATGCGCGGGGAGCACTCCACCATCCTCACCGACGGCGTTCCCTTACACACGATGATGGCTGGCTACTACGCGGTAGATGCACTGGCCACCACCGGCATCTCACGTATCGAAGTGGCCCGCGGTGCTGGCGCATCACTGCTGGCACCCGAAGCAATCGGCGGAACCATCAATGTGATTTCCAAGGAGATAGAAGAAACTGGCGTCAACATAAATGCCTCCATGGAGGACAACGACAGTTATTTTCTTGGTTTGATGGCAGGCTATCTAAGCGATGATGAACGTACCCGTACATCGCTGGTCATCCAGGATGACAAACATCACCAGATGGACAACGATGATAACGGCGTCAGCGAAGCACCGTTACAGGAAAATACCAGTTACGTGGTGCGTCTCTCGCAAGACCTGGGCGAAAGGGACAACCTGATCCTTCGCACGGCCTACACCGACTCCAATATTTTTGGTGGCCCCCAGGGAGACAGCATTGGCTCAGTCTTGCACGGTTACGATGGTGTGGAGTCTGACCACTTATTTGTCGACGACGATGTGCGACAGCAATATATCGGTAAACCTTGGGAAACCACCGAATGGATAGCCACCACCCGCAGTGAAATTTCCGGCAGCTGGCTACACGAATTTAACGAGTCCTATAACACTTTGCTGACAGTTGCCTGGTCTGAGCATAAACAGGACTCCTTTTACGAGGGGTTCGACTACAGCGCTACCGACACGCTCAATTACTTCGACCTGCGCAACAACCTGATCCTGAACGACCAGCATATGCTGACGTTTGGTGTCGACCTTCGCGATGAATCCATGCGCTCCGACTCTGCTGCAGGGGCGGAAAGCGACAACTACATCGAAGATAGTTTCGACTACCAAACTACCGGCCTTTACCTGCAGGATACCTGGACAGTCTCACCAGATCTTGAGTTGGCACTAGCCATACGCCTGGATAATGCCAAAGCCGATTTCGTCGCCGAGCAAAAACCCGGTACTGAGATCGATGAAACTGTGGTGGCCCCGCGTATAGACCTGCGCTACCTGCACGACGATCAATGGACCTCTCGCGTAGCGCTGGGGCGAGGCTACCGAGCCCCCCTATCCTTTTTCGAAACGGATCACGGCATCCTGGATGCCGGAGATGGCTTTGCCATCGACATTGAAAGTCTGGAGAAGTCTCTATCTGCAACTTATGCGCTGAGCTTCGAAGGAGAGCGCCTTAACAGTACCCTGTCATTGGCATTTACCGAAGTAGACAACCTCGCGGCATTAAGTGAAACCGAGGACGGGGTACCGCTGCTTACCCAAATGCAGGAAAGTGCCTCTGTAGGCGCTGCCGACATTACTCTCAATTATGCGCTGAACGACAATCTATCTATTGGCGGCACTCTGGAGACCTACGATTACGACGATGTTTTCCGGGAATCCTTTGCCATTGCCCCAGTGGAGCAACGTGCGCTATTCAATCTGGATTACAAAGCCGATTACTGGATGCTATACGCTAGCGCCACCTGGATCGGATCTCGTGACCTGGCTGAATTTGGCTACGAAGGCTTTAACCAGCTGGGCGATTCCACACTTAAGAGCACAAACGCAGACGCCTATTGGACACTGGATATGAAATTGACCTTTGATGTGAGTGAAAACCTCAGTCTGTACCTGGGCGGCAACAATCTCACGGATTACACGCAGGTCGAGGAAGGGGAAACCCCTCTGTTCTGGGATGCCAGTGGTGCCTATGACGTAGCCTATATCTATGGTCCCCTGCGCGGCCGTGAATTCTACCTGGGCTTCGACTGGAACCTGTAATGCGAGCCTGGCTCTTACTCTTCACACTTCTGTTCGCGCCAACTGGCGCGACTGAAGTTCCCACTTCCCTATTCGATTTTGAATTGCGCAGCCTTGCCGGGCCTGAGCGTATCAACTTGCAGCACTTCAAAGACAAGCCAAGCCTGATGGTACTGGTAGAACCCGACTGCCCCTGGTGCTTTCGTCAGGTTCGAGCACTCAACCGGCTTACACACAAGTGTTCGCAACAGTTTCAGCCACTTGCCCTGGGTATCAACGGATCGCGCAAAGCACTATTGGCTGAGTATCGAAAATTGCGCCCGGAATTTCCCATGTTCCAGGCGAATCGAAAACTCCAGCAAGTGCTGGGTGAAACTCCCGGCACCCCCTTCAGTTTTCTAATAGCACCCAATGGCAAGCCACTGCGCTGGCTCAGGGGTTATATTCCTGATGAGCAACTGCAGCCAATCCTGGAACAAAGCTTTGGTTTTACCTGTGGTAATACTTCTCAAAAAACGTCATAAATTGAATGATTTAATTTTGTCCTTGGTAAAGCACAGGGGTAGATAGAAAAACAATCGAGCTTTTTCCATTAACTGCCCAACTAGATGCGCGGCGCTGATTTTCGAGAGAAGAAATATTTCCAGTGAAAATGATGCTTACGCTAATACTCCACCGTGAATACTCTAATATCCAGGTTAACTAGTAGCCGCCAGTAAGCCAAACCATGACAACATCTCTACGCCAGCTTTCTGAGATGGTCCGTAAAAGAAAGATCACAGCGACATCCTTAATTGAAGAAGCCTGCGATAATGCGGTTGCCCACTCAGAGCTGGATGCTTTTATCTGCCTGGATAGGCAAGGCGCATTACAGAAAGCACAGCGCATTGATAACGAGCTGAAAGAAGGCAGCAATTACAGACCTCTTGCTGGTACTCCCATCGTCGTCAAAGACAATATGAATGTGAGAGGTATGCAAACGACTGCCGGCACGCCTGGTATGAACTTCCAGGCCAAGGCTTCTGCCCCAATAATTGAGAATCTAGAGAAGGCCGGAGCTATCGTCATTGGAAAAACCAATTTGCACGAACTCGCCTTCGGCGTAACCTCTAATAACGCCGCCTATGGCGCCGTCAGGAATCCTTGGGACAAATGCTGCTTTCCAGGTGGTTCATCCGGGGGAACAGCAGCAGCCATTGCCGCCGGGATCGTATCTACAGGCCTGGGCACGGATACCGCCGGTTCAATCAGGCTGCCAGCAGCCCTCACAGGAATTGTGGGCTTTCGGCCATCCACTGGCTGCCTGAGCACCGAGGGAATAGTGCCCTCTGTGCCAGCGTTTGATACCCCAGGCCCCATGGCTGCCAACGTAGAGGATACCGCCTATCTGTTTGAAATATTAACCGGGTCTGCCCCATCCCAGGCAAAGCCACTCAATCAGCTGCGCCTGGGGCTTGCCCACCCGCTATTTGATAATCTCTCACCAGGTGTATACCAAGCTTTTAAAGCTGCGTTACATTCCCTTAGCTCCGCGGGAGCCACCTTAATAGAAATCGATTTATCCTCGTTAGTGAGCGCAGTCCTTGATGTTGGGTTTCCTATCGGATTTCATCAAATGAAAACCGCTATGACCCAATTCCTGGCGAACTACCAGCCTAATACCCAACTGGCTGAGTTGGTTGCAATGATCAAAAGTAAAGATGTAAAGGCTGTCTATCAGGAGTCAGTAACGGGCCCCAAGGCACCATCAAATGCCGACTATCAGACCGCTTTAAAGAGAATGCCTGGAGTACGCGACAGCTACCTGAAAATCATCCAGCAGCACCAACTAGACGTGATTGTATTCCCAACAGCACCGATCGAGGCTCAACCCATTAGCACGTCATCTAACCAACTGGAACTAAACGGTAAAATGCTTCCGACTCTGGATACACTCATACACAACAATGCCACAGCAGCAGTCACCGGTGCTCCCGGAATAAGCATTCCTATTGGGCGAGGCAATAATGGCTTACCGGTAGGTCTGGAACTGGATGGAGTGCCCGGCGCAGACTTAACACTTCTCGCCATAGCGAAGGAAATTGAGCTTCAGATACCACCACTGGTATCGAATGGCCTGAAGTGAAATTTCAGGCCCCACCTAGCCTATTAATACTTAGTCTTTATAAATCTCTTTATAAATCTCTACAGGCAATTGGTACATACCTGCTGTCGAATAGGGGCCACATTAGAGATGTCTCAATTATTGATAGCTCACTTTAATTACTGACAGCTCGCTTTAACTCCTCTCTTTTCTTTAAAACCATCACCTTAGCAAAAGACCGCACACTGACAGTCTCAGCCAAGTAGAAAGGACTCTGAACAAACAACTTATTCCACTCACTGACCGTTCGTTCACGCCCTCGTGTTCCCATCAGCATCTGCATATCCATTGCCGCTAAATTGAGATCTGTCCCTTTCTCTGGCAGTACAGCATCAACAATAGCTAAAGTCGCATTGTGTTCACCCATCGCCCGGTGAATATTCTTCAAAAGCTCTTTAGCCCTGGTATCATTCAGCAAGTGAAAAATAGCCACACACAAATAGATGTCCTTATCACTTACTGCATTTGGAAGTGGGTCATTTAGGATATCAGCAGGATAAAAGTCTAATTGTTTCCTGACAACATCATTCAGGTGAGTATGCCAATACTCTCGCGCAGTCGATTCTACATTGCTCCTATCAACAATAACTGCCGTTAAGTGTTTGTACGAAGAAAGGATACTCGCACTTTTACTACCCTTTGCGCCGCCCAAATCAATAATTCGACCAAAATTCGCCCAGTTAAAGTCTTGCAAATATTGTAAACCGGTAAGGTGATCAACAGTATCCATTGCATCGGAAAATAGATCACTAACCTTCGGGTGATCATTCATATAATCAAACATCTCCCGCTCATACACACCTTCAAAAGGTACACTGCCCTCCTTGATATGCCCCTCAAAATTGGTAAACCATGGCCTACTGAATTCAGGTGAATTATGCATCAGGATCATACTCTTTACGCTGTTGTCAGCGTTGGTACGAAGCGCCCTTGAATTTCTATTATGGGAGAAATATTTCGATTCCCCTTCTTTAAAAACCCCCATTGCACAGAGCATTCTCATCAATCGATAGAGGTATTGTTTGTCAGCATCGCAAGCATCCGCCAACTTCTCTATTGAAATGGCTTTATCTTCAATATGATCAGCAACATTGAGGCAGGCAGCAGCGTATAAACAACGAGATTGCCAAAATAAAGATCCTATTTGCATCAAACGAAAGGGAGGCGGGATCAGGCGGTTTGGAATATTACATAAACTGTAAACCGCATTGGAAACCCTCTGAAAGATCCAGTTAGAAACCCTATTCTTTTGCATAGACCTGGGCATAAGAACTCCTCAGAAACAAATATCCGATAAAAATAGCCATTAAAAGAAACATCTCTGTGATTACAAACAGAGACTTAAAAGGTTACATATTTTGTAAACCAGCCTTTAGGATTCGGCCATTAAAATCGGCAAGCTGCTTTAAAAACTCAGGCCCCATTTCCTGGCCCATTTGCTCCTCGAGAACTGGCTTGGCCAGCATGGGTAACATGGCAAGGCTGACAAACGCTATCCTGAGCAAATCATATTCAGTGCCAGTGTCCGAAGGTTCAGCGCCCTGAATTTCCGCCAATCTCCTGGCACCCCGCTGGCGCCCCCGCTCTAAGAGTTGGCGAATAACATTCTTTCCTGGCCCTTCATTAAGTGCCATAACCTTCAAGATTAGGGCTGGAAACCTGGGATTCTTCTGCATTGTGGCATAGTAGAGATCGAAGAAGTCACCGAAATCCCAGTCGCCATCGAGGCTCAGCTGCTCAACCGCATTAATCAGGGGGAGCAAGGTTTGACGAATCATATCTTCGTATAAGCCATCCTTACTGCCAAAGTAATACCGGATCATTGATACCGCCACGCCCGCCTTAGACGCAATCTGGCGAGTGGTTACCCGGTGGTACTCATCGTTTAAAAAGCACTCCCGTGCCGCCTCTATCAACCGATTGGCAACATCCGACTCCCGCATATTCCTTACCGTCCCCGATTCACAATCCAATGGAGGCTAACAGGGTATAGCGCCACCTTCCAGAATGACTATTGTTCAATATAAGGGGTTTGTACGAACACTGAGAGCTTTACTACATAAGAGGACTTTACAGAAAATCAGGAACAATCTGATTCCCCATATACGCCTTCCAATTGAATAACCAGTCTGTCACTAGCGTGCCCATTCATACAGACAAACCCTAAGTCATCCAGATGCTCGTAATTGATAAATCATCGGGAGCTGGTTATCACAGGAATCTATAAAGAACTCGAATTTAATCCGAAATTCTTAAGAGGAAAATCAGATTTATCCAACTGAAAAGAACAAAATATAGGCACGAAAATAGTCTTATTGGATTTTATTAAGTTTGTTTTAGTGTCAAAGCTGCGTAGAATTGGTAGATATTTATCGGTATTTAGGGCCACAACTCAACAGGCTTCTATTGCTAAATAGCTCAGAAGTAAAAGGCCCAAGATCTTTTCAAATAACCCATTTCCCTATAGGAGAACGGTAGCGTGACATAAGAGAAAGTAAAAGGCGCTGACCCAAGGTGCTACCAACACCAGGGGCCAGCTAACCAAATTGATACAGAGACTATCAAAGTGGCTACATGCATAGTACGCTAGAAACCCGCTCGTCTTCAATGAAGTGGAGTACATTCAGCAGCTTGGAGCGATTCCCCAAGCTCTGGGAGCGTATTGCCTGCCTTTTCTTTTTCTACGCCTACCGTTCCCGTGCCCCACCTCAAATTTCCTGCAAACACCGCCCTTCAAGCCTTTCCGTTACGGAATGCCTAATCATAGTATGTGTATCAGTAGGAAAAGAATATGTTGATCTTAAAGCGCCGGACTGGCGAAAACCTCAGAATTGGAACAAATGTCTCTATCACAGTATTAGAGGTTAAGGGGAATCAAGTAAAGATAGGAATACATGCCCCCAAATCCCTACCCGTGCATCGTGAAGAAATTTATAGACGCATTAAACAAGGAAAGGGAATAAGTAATAGCGGTCAGTGAAACCCTACGCCCCCAGCAAGGAAGCCCCAACCTGCTGGGTATCCCCACATTAACCTAAATAGTTAGATTACTACTAGTACTAGCAGAGAATGAAATAACTTAAAAATCAATAGAATTTAGGCAGTAAGGGGAGTTACTGCCATACCGTAGAGTACATTATATCGACAAAGGGACAGCCGTGAATTGGTCAGGTACAGAAATCACTCTTCATCGAAAGAAACTACTCTAGTCTGCTAAAAAGATATTACAGAATAATTAGGACACACCCTAGAAACCCATCAAAATGATAATTCACTTCATATTTTTTTCTATGAATTCGATAATTGAGCTAAAAACAGCTACGTGATGCTCACTATCAGCAGGGCCATGAGCCATATCTGGATAAACTTTCCACTCATAGTCTTTATTAAATTTACTCAACATCATATGCATACGATGCATATGCTCTATATCGACAACCTCATCCTTCTCGCCATGAATAATAAACACTGGGCGACTAAGTTCTTGAGCCAAGTATACTGGAGAGATATCCTTCAAGAGATCGTAATTTTTGACAGTGTCACCAACATTCTCTTGTAACCACTTAGTTTGAGCCTCTGATGTGTAAGGGGAGTTAAGATATAAGTTAACATCTGTAACACCAGCTATACTAACTGCACAGCGAAATAATTGTTGATGTTTAATAGCCATCATCAATGCTGCATAACCACCATAACTCACTCCTGCTGCACAAATTTGTGAAGACGCAATATCCTTACGAGCGCCAACCACCTTTGTAGCCTGATAAATATCCTCAAGCATCAAGTTACCCCACTGCTGAATACCGGCCTCTTCCAGTTCAGCTGAATAGCCACTCGATCCTCGATAATTCACTCTAAGAACAGCATATTTATTCGCCACAAAGAACTGCGTGTAATAATCAAAATACTGATGATCAAAAATACCCAATGGGCCACCATGTGGCATCACTATAAGAGGGTATGGCCCGTTTCCCTTCGGCATATTCAAAACATAAGGAATATCTATTCCCTCTACTTGAATCCAGTCATGAAATTGACGACTCTCAAGCCGACCATCTAAATGAGGAAACTTAGAAGCAACAAGCTGATCAGATTTCTGCCCTTGTTTTCGGATGAAATAGCGTCCAGGCTGATCGTGGGTCTCACTAAAGTAAAGCTTTACAGTATTATCGATACTTGCTCCCACCGTTGTTTCCAGCAAACTGGTCATGCCATCGTTTACTTGTATGCTTTCATCTATATATTGATACTCAAGCTTTCCATCCCTGACAACTTTTACACCAATTAATGCACCCGTTGATTCATCTATAATCAGATCAACAATATCATAGCTATCTGATCGGTAAACTACACTTTCTTCCCCAGTGGAAAAATTACACTGGTAAACAGTGCGATCTTTCTCAGCAGTTGTATCCAGACAAAAGTAAGCACCATCCTCAGGGCTAATAGACACCGGAATAAGAACACCATACTTTTCACCTGCAGATGGCTTCTCCTCTAACTCTTCTTTCGTCCAACTCTTTATTGGAGTTGAAGAAATACCATCGGCAATCCTACTTAGGTGAAGCTTCCCTTCATCGAAATACAGAGCAGATTCTGGCTGACCTGACAGGTCAAAGAACCATCGTGCGGCAAAGCCCTTAACCGAGGCTACTTCATTCTGAGCTGTAAATTGACCGCCATCTTTTCGTACAAGCTTACTCGCTTTCTGGTTAAGCAAGTTCAGTTTTGATACGTCTATCTTGTATACCTTGGAGTAAATCCCACTCTTGGCGTATAGAAAATACCCAGGCTCATCCGGTAAGGCATGAACTAACCATCCTGATGTTTTCACCTCAAATACTTTTGGCGGTAAACTTTTAGAACCTAAAACATCGAGCACCAATAAACGATAAGCAGGCTTGGTATCGAGTAAATTTTTAACACCTTTTTTTAACTCCATAAATTGCGCAACAATATATCTAGGACCGATCCAGCGAATGAATCGGATTGACGCATCCCTAGGTGTTAAGGCTTTCAGATCAATCAATGTTCTCTTAGATCCATCCACACTATTCCAAATAACCAACTTCTGGCTTTCATCACCCTGAGCTACAGAGGCTACAAACTTCCCATCAGGACTAATCTGAGCCGTCATAGTTTCAACGGGCTTAAAGTAAGTTTCAGCAGGCATCGCAACTGCCGACCCAACATTTACTATGAAACTCAACAAAGCTAATTGAATTAGCTGACAAACAATCTTCACTGCTCTACCTCCAGCGGACCCTGCCAACTATTAAAGAACACATCTTGTACTCCCGTGCCAGACACTAGAGGATATAACTCAGTTAACGATCCAAGTGATGCTTGGATTTCATTAAAATCTGTTGCTATACGATTTTTTAAATAAACTTCAATCGAATCTGATTTTCTCTGCTTACCTATGAACAAGCTGCCAATGTAATTGGTCTTTTCTGCTTCCACATGAAAACGCCAAGTACGTCGACTAGACGTATCTAGCTTGTATGGAAGATTAAAATAAGGTGCATTAATTTGAGTAATTTGGTAAAGGCCTGAGGGGATAGCCATTAAGTAATAGCCTGAGGGCTTACCCTTTAGGCTGATATGGTAACGGTTATTTTTTCGCAGCCTGGTTTTTTTTCCACTTTCTAAGTAGGTGCTTCCGTTCGAATACAATTTAAAAAATTCAATCGAAGGCGCCGTTCCACCCACATCAAGCTTCACCAGTACATATCCCTGCCTACTTCCCAAATCAGGTGGATTTTCATAAGATACCAGTGATAGAGTTCGTGCAATTACTGACTCCGATAAAAAAAGCGCAGTAAAAATGGCACTCTTTAAAAAGAGGGCCATTCGGCCTGAGTTACACTCTATCAGCCTTTTATTCTCCAGATTTTGCGTCAAGATACCGCTTCCATAAGTTCAGGTTTGCAAATGAATGATACGGCTGAGAATATTATCTTAGAGCTAGTTGCAATACAATTAGCAGGCATCGACCAAAATTATGGAGAGTAATATGCCCGGGATAAAACCCTTCAGATGTATAAAGTTTTACCCACTTATACTTTTGACCTGTATAATAATTATACAGGGCTGTGCGGGGCAGGTTAATATACTGCCTGCTCTGGAAGAGAGCGCTCCTATTAATGATCAAGAGGGTATCGTAGTCGCTCGGATCATCAATGCCTCAGGTAACCCCCTACCCTTTAATCAGCTTACAATCAACCCTGAAAACCTGAATGAGTCAAAGTCAATAAAGCCGGAGCGCCTCCTAGCCGCAAAGCCAAAATTAAATGGCACGACCGTATTTGCCTCCTATGTCAAACCTGGAAACTACTCTCTGAGTAGCATTCGAGCGTTTTACGCCAATGGTAATGGATGGTATAGCCGCTTCGTCAGTGCAAATGAAAAACTGGGAACCTTCTCCGTAAACCAGGGAGAGGTAACAGACCTCGGCACACTAATCTATTATCCGAAACCTCAAGGTGATAGGTATCTTGACCTCTTGATTCGAGCCCCAGAATCAGAGAAAGGTGAAGTGCTTACGAAATACTTCCCATTCCTTAAGTACAACCCCGAGGTACTTAATGGATGGCATGTTGATGAAAATGATGAGGAACGTGAATCAACGTATATATCTATTGCACAGAATCCTGTGACATACAATGAGCAGTATGTTTCGCCGGCCAATTCTATCTATTTTCTAGGCAAGATTGGTGTATTTATCAAGCGGACCTCTGAAGGAGAGTGGGAGCTTGATGCTGTTGACACTAATCATGAATTAACCGCCATTGCTCAAAATAAAAATGGTGACCTGGTGGTAGGGGGTAGTGAAGGAGCTCTTTTCTGGCGTCCAGCTTTTGGGGACTGGCTAGATATATCACTAGAGCACAACTCTCATGTAGAGCATTTAAGAATGCTTGATACAGGAGAAATCGAGATTTTGGTTGCTCGTGACTTTGAGCTAGATATTCTAAGAGGCGCCGTATCTGGTTCAGATGTACAATGGAGACTAATTAACCGCTATTCCACTAATTCGAGTAAAAGATGGGATCATAGATTAGAAGCTGAAATAAAAAACAAACAGGCTCACTCAAAAAAAATAGATCGCCACATATACAACACAACACTATTTGAACTCAATGGGCAGAACTATATAAATATCCGTAACCACTCAATCTACGAAAATACCGTATTTGCGACAATCAATAGCGAAATTTTCATTTATAACCCCGACAATTGGATGATCGAAAGATCTGTTAATGACTTTGAATTTTCAGCAATTATTGATGCTGGTGCTGTTCAGCTAGGTATTGAAAAAGCTGGCTTTTGGTCATTGAGTGGAAAGCCAACCTATCATAAAATCGACCAAAATGGCGCTCAGAATAAAATAACAACCTATATCCGAAGCTGCCCGGATAATAAATCTCCAAAAAACTCATGTCGTAAAAAGAGCTTTACATTCCGATCCGTTCCCTGGTTCTCCAATAAAAATGATGCTATTGCTATTGTAAGCTTTGCGTTAAATAGCTTTTCTGATGGAACTCGTGATACTGAAGTCAAAATCCTAACCACCACCGATGGTGGGGAGAGCTGGGTGGCAACCGAAAATGAACCGCCGACAGACTATTGTACCTCTATAGTCCCTCAGATTGCCGACCGCCTGTTGGTATCCTGTGATGGTGCCAATGGGGACTTCTATGAGTCAACTGACTTTGGAGCCAATTGGCATCAGGTAAGACAACAGGATAATTTCTAGCAAAATATGGGTGAGCATTGGTATTTTATATGCTCACCCATATTAAGTTAAAAATAGCCTATATCGTGCATCACCCCTAAATACTATTGAATTAGTAATTTTTTATTTACACACTTCAATGGCTAGCCTGATTTGCACAAGGTTTCACTTTACCAGATGCCAAACTCCGCCCAAACTCCCACAGCAAATGATATGCTTAGCTCTAGAAAAGGAATACCGGCTGCAGGCCAATGCACTTCTATCCATAGTAATTCTGAATACCCATTGAAATCAGATTGCTTACTATTCCGCCCCTCTATCTCAGGAAATCTAATAGCGTACAGCGCCTCTTTAATAGTATTTTCCGTTCAGTACTAATGGCTGTATGAATAATTGGGCTTTTACTATCTGCGATAAAAATCCAAGGCACATTTAAGAGCATGTGAAATCTAAATATATAAAATATAAGGTACCTTTATATCTGTACAAGCACATAAGATTGCTACTACACCTTGAACAGATTAGTACTTTTTAAGCTGGAATAAATTACCCATTTCGTATGCTGAATAAATTTCCTGCATTGCTTCTTCGGTCACTTGATTGATCTTTTCGATCGTAGGGTTCAATCCAGTACCGTCCACAGTTGTTCGAAATGGCCGACTTGAAGGCTCCGTCTTCAGTAAGTTCAGAACCGCATCTGCAACTAATTGCGGACTGGGGGCATCCTCTGATTCATGGCCCTTCTCAGTACCGGCCCACATTTGCTCAGGGGCATCTGCATATTCACCATAACTCGCAGCCACTTCTTTATCACTTGCTCTTAACAGGTTTGAGCCAAAACCGGTTCCAAATCCGCCTGGTTGAACAATCAAAGATTGAATACCAAATTGCGCCAGCTCTACGCGATAATTCTCTGCCATTCCTTCTACCGCATGTTTGGTGGCATTATAAGAACCAAGAAAAGGTAATACGAACTTGCCTAAAATGCTTGATATTTGAATGAGAGTTCCACTGCGGCGTTGTTTCATCTGCGGCAACACTGCACGTATTAAACGCTGAACGCCAAAAACATTGATATCAAAAACCTTTTTAAAGTCCTCGATGGTAAAGCTCTCCTGCCACCCGAGCGTACCGACTCCCGCGTTATTAATTAATATATCAATTGGACCGACTTCTTTAGTTGCTTGAGCAATACCATTGGCGACGCTCTCATCATCGGTTACATCAATATCGACGACAACGATACCTTTAGCAATAAGCTCATTGGCTACAGAAGCATTGCGGCCACTTGGATCTCGCATGGTGCCGATTACTTTATAGCCATTATTTGCAAGTGTATTGGCAATGAGATAACCGAAACCACTATTTGAACCAGTAATAAGCGCTGTTTGAGTCATGATTGTCTCCTTAAATTTTTCATCACATCAGCTGCCGCAAAGATTAAAACTTGTACGCGCATCAATGGAATTAATTTTATGTATATAGTACTGAACAAAAACAATAGCTAAAAAACCAGTACGCAAAAGGCTTTATAAGCCACCCCTATTGATCAGATATTCAATCAGGGAGTTTTTAAAAAAATAAGAAAAAAGGACTTCAGCACAAAGAGCCGGATTGGTTATCTATCAGCTCTTTTGTCTAGTTTTTAGTAAGCAAATAGACAGACATATCGTGCCGAATAAGAGAAACATACGAAATTTTTGAAAAACCAGTCTAAGGAATGAAAACCTTAAAAGCAGTTATCTAGTACCATACAGGTATAGGACTTAAACAATTACAAAATTGAATTAAATCCTACCTGCATTCCATTTAGATAATTCTGATTATATTTCCTACTAGGAAAATAGTATTCTCACTGTTTACCCATCTCCGCCTCAAATGCCTCGCGGTAATCGGGATGCCAACGAGAGAGTGGTGGGCGATTGTTAATGATATCCCCCATAGCCCATCTCATACGTTTAACATCAGTTTCACGATCTACGTCATTATCTGGGCAAAGAATGTAAAAATCACCACGCTCGACGCTCTCCAACATAAAACTAACCACTTGATCTGCAGTCCATGCGCCATCAGGTTTACTAGAGCTACCAGTCATACCCGTGTAAGTGAAACCGGGAATTAATAAGTGGGATGAGACCTGACTTCCAGGTGTATTTCGAATAGAGTGCTGTAACGCCTCCGCAGTGGCTTTTACCGCAGCTTTACTGACGTTGTAAGCCGGATTTCCTGGTGGAGTGGTAATTCCCTGCTTAGATCCGGTTGTAACGATAACCGATGGGCTGCTTTGACTTATCATTTCGGGAGCAAATGCATGAATACAATGAATGACCCCCCAAAGGTTGGTATTGATGATCTTATTCCAACCATCTAAGTTCTCCCAGCTTCCATTTTTAACAGCAGTGCCTGCATTGTTAAAAAGAAAATCAATACGGCCGTATTCTTTTTTAACTTTATCTTTGAGTGCCAGTACCGAGCTAAAATCACTTACATCGGTTTCTACTATTAAAGTGTCACTTGGTAAAACGCGCTTGGCTTCTTCCAATTTTTCTTTGTTAACATCAGCTAAACAAATCTTCATCCCTATTTTTGATAGGGCCTTTGCGGCTGCAAAACCTATTCCACTGGCACCACCAGTAATAACTGCGACATTATTCGGCTGAAAGATAGTAGATGTGCTCATAGGGATTCCTGGATTATCGTCAACGGTACTCAAAGGTATAAAATAGAGTTTGTAAAATACGGCATTTATACCGCCCCTTCAGGCATAGGCTATTTACCGAAATCATTCTTTATAGCCTTGAGATTCTTATTGAAGCTTTGCCTGAAGAAGCCTGTTACTAAAATAGACTACTATTTCATCAATTTTAGAAGTTCTTGAGCAACAGCAATGGAGGATTTGTTGTTCTGGCCTGTTACCAGTTCACGATCAACAACTACATGCGGCTGCCAATCTTCTTTGCTACGGGAATAATTACCGCCCGCATTGGTGAGTGCATTTTGAGGCCAGTAGAACAGCTCATCACCACCCAGGTAGTATTGAGTAGCCACAGCTTCTTCTGAGTTACTAAAAGAGGTCATTTTGTAGCCGTCATACACCCACCCTTTGGCAGCTTTAGCTTTCTTACCGGCTTTCATTTGGGCTTCAAATTCAGAGCTGTTAGGCAATGCGGACAGCAGCGCAACTGGGCCGTGACACACTAAACCGGTAGGCTTGGACTCGGCGTTAAAATGTCGTAAGAAGCTACCCAGTTGATCATTGGATACCAAGTCACCTAAAGGTGCATGACCTCCCGGCACAAACAGCGCATCAAAATTCTCTATCCCGATTTGCTCTATACGCGCAAAGCTGACTACTGGACTGTGATCTTTGTCAGTCAGCATAAGCTGGTTGAATAAAGCTCTATGGGCATTGTAGTTTTCTTGACTGGTATCCAAGAAATGGTCAGGCGCATCCGAAACCGGATCCAGTGTCGGCGCCAGCCCCATCGGGGTGGCAAATGTTATTGTGTGACCAGCTTCCATCATCAATTTGACCGGTTCCATAAGCTCATTCAAATAGAAGCCCGTTTTGTAGTCACTGCCACCCTTCAGCTTCATTTTCGATACGTCTGACATCACAACCAGAACGTTGTCTGCCATCGCCAGTGGGCTCACCAGCAATGCTGCCATCGCAAGCAGTTTCTTCAAGCTCATGATCACTTCCTCGAAATTGGGGTTGAAACAATTGAAGTGGCGGCAGAATAGGACCTTAGGGTTTATTACTGAAATTAATTAATTTAATATAGCTATGAACATAACTAATAGCCGAGACCGGTTAGAATGAGCAATATTTCGGACATTGAGCTAAGCCAACTTAGGCTCCTGCAGATTATTTTTGAGACCCGAAATCTAACCCGAGCAGGCGAGCGTGCAGGGCTAACGCAATCTGCGGTAAGCCATACGCTGAAGAAACTCCGCCATAGCTTTAATGACTCACTGGTCATAAGGCAGGGTAATCAACTGGTGCTGACTCCAAGAGCTGAGTCCCTACAAACACCGCTAAATCGCTGGTTAAATGACTTTGAGCGGAATATTTTAAATCAAGAAGAATTCAACCCTGCAAGTACCCAGCACACTTTTTATATCGCAACGAGCGACCTAGTGGAGCAGAGTATCGCTCCCCCTCTAATAGCATCACTTCAAAAAGACGCCCCGAGAATCCAGATTATTTTTATAAAGTTAGATAAGCACAGGATCGCCAACCAGATTGAGAGCGGTGAAGCGGATCTCTCTATCAGTGTTATGGAATCAAATCATCCAAGCCTAGTGGTAAAAACTTTGTATAAAGATGATTTCGTCTCCGCGGTACGAAATGAGCATCCATTTTTGAGAGACAAAAAAAATATTCATAATTTTTGTCGATATCCGCATATTATGGCAGGCACAGGGAGAGATATTCGCGGAACGGTTGACAAGGCACTAGAAGAAATTGGCTTGTCCAGAAATGTTCAATTTAAAGTAGCAAATTTTTCCAGTGCGCCCTACATTGTAGAATGTAGTGATGGAATCCTCACCGCGCCAAGAAAATTTATCCAGTCTATTGCCGGAAAATTCAATATTGTGCATTTTACTCCACCGGTCAGCCTTCCCCAATACTCTATGAAAGCCTATTGGAGCTTAAAAAATAAGGATGATCCGGCAAATAAATGGCTAAGGGAAAAGATTGCGAAAGTTGCTCGTATTGAGTACTAGTTTTAAATGAGTTTGGTTTGAACTACTTTATTAAATACATCAGGTATCGAAATTTATCACGTATGGCTACAATCAGTGAAACCTCTAAAATATTTATTTATAAATTAATATCGTCATCAAGAGCCCGCCGAGAACCTTTTGGCGGCCCCCACCTTACGCACACATCATCTTTCTCCAGGGTACCTTTCAGAACATCACACCTGATTTTAGGGGTCCTTATTTGCTGTCTACACTTCTCTAATGACATATCCGGATAGGAACCTCGACAGTATTCAGCAAGTAACTCACTTGCTTTTTCCGGTCTAGTAAAATAGGTGATACTGATTATTAGTAACACTACTACCACCACAATTTTCATTAATTTGACCTTGTGCATAGATTCGGAGCACCCACAAAACTCGTAGCTATAAGCGCCATAAATATTGACACAGCATAGACTGCAAAATCAAATGCTGCACAAATATACACATTTATATAATTAATGCCTTTGCCTCGTAGCGCTCAGATCTCTTTGAGCACGATACCCTATTATCATTGCACCTCTCGCTATGCAAAATGGGAATTCCTGTGTGATACAGATATGGAATTTAGCATTGACGATGAGTATCGTCGCGAGTAAATTGAGTCCAGGATACATAATCCGACTTCAATTACCCAAAACCACAAGGTTCGAACCCCAAGTATACCTTTCAGTTTTTCACTGCCGATTAGCCCTAAATTGATAATAAATATCTACCGATACTGTACTGGTACCAATAATCTTATTAGTACCTATCTCCAATTTTTAGGTGTCCTGAATTCACCGCCAACAAATTACGCTAAAAATATACACCACTTATCCCTCTATTAATTCAACTCACCTTAAAACTAACGACCAGATTCAAATTATACAAATAGAAACTCAACACCATTAATCATCTAAAAACTACTATCACCAATAAGACGGCAAATTACATCAAATTACAATAACCACAAAACGTACACTCCGCAAAAAATAGCATTAAACCTATTGACGCATTGATATTTACAAATATAACATCAGTGGCGCTACCAATACTGAAATAAAAATTAATTTCCTTACGTTGAGTTGTGCATATAACTTCACACCCAACTCAATAAGCTCACACAGGCTTTCCTGTTGTAGAGACAAAAGGATATCAAGGTATTTGGTACAATTTATCTTGAAGGACACTCACACAAAACCTTGGCTAGGAGCCACTTAAAAATGAAAAAATTCCTATTATTGGGTCTTGCAGCTTTAGCTGCGAATGTTCAAGCTGATGCTGTAGTTGGTCCAGTAGCTAGAATCTATGTTCATGACAACATCGTCAACTTCCGATTAAAAGATGATGCCTGTAAATTAGAGAGTACCGTAGGAAATACCTATTGGCGTTTCAGCTTGGACTCTCAACCGGAAACGGCGAAAGCTTGGTATGCCATGCTATTAAATGCGGCCACTACTGGAAAGAGCGTTAAGCTTGGGGTTCCATCATGTGACCCGGAAAACCATCAGTATATTAGATATGTGTACCAGGACTATTAGGGAGCACCTTAATTTTGGTACCACCAACTGCCAGAACAGCTTTAGTAAGTAACCAAGATGCTTCTGGAACTTTAGGGTTTGGTGAGGAATGCTTCACCAAACTCTTGCTGAATATTGAAATCAGCAGAACCATTGTGAAGCATCAATCACTAAATTAGATTGGTGCAAACCACAAAATTCTATCCAAAAGTTGCCTTTCATATTGGCGCATTTACAGAAAAGGGGAAGGTATCCTTGATTATAGGATATGCATTGCCAATAGTTACCTGGAATCTTCCGGCACAATGCCCGGGTTAAATTGTAAATATATCTACTCAGTGGAACCAATGTTGGGCGGCGACTAGCTTCGCATTTGCGAATACATAAACGATAGGGAAGCAATAATGAATATAAATGCAATACTAGGGATAGTCTCTTTCGGTGCGCTGGTCACCGCGGGATCATTCTCATTTGCCGAAGACAGCCATTCATCAATGATGAATGAAATCCCCCCTCCTCCAGATGCAGTTATCACTGAATCTATTTGTGGACCCACTACTGACTGGCAAGATGTTGAGAGCTATAACGGAACGCTTGGGCCAACCATAGACTTCGTTAACACGCATCAAGGTGCTGTCGGACATATTCGATGGAACAATAACCTTAATGCGCTATATAACAACCCAGGAAATGTCAATGACGTTAGGTGGTGTACGGGTACATTACTAACCAACAATTTGTTTTTAACCGCCGGGCACTGTTTCGACCAGCAAACCAATGACGGGCGCGGATGGGATGCTCCTATTGACAATACCACAGGGCGGACAATTACATCCGCACAACATGCTACAAATATGCATGTTGAATTTAATTATCAATATGATGCAAATGGCACATTGAGATCCATAGTATCGTTTGACATTGTTGACTTGGTAGAATACAGACACGGTGGTTTAGACTATGCAGTAGTCCAGCTAGCAGGCAACCCTAACTCTCAATTTCCATCTGCCTCGTTATCTGCCGACATTCCAAATCTGAATGACCAATTAACAATTATCCAACATCCCGCAGGAATTCCAAAGGTAGTTGACGCCGGCCAATATGACGGCGTAGAGTCGAGTGGCGGCTTGGTCGGCTATATGCGCTACGCAAACTTGGACACAACAGGAGGGAGCTCCGGCTCCGGCGTGTTAGATGATTCCGGTCACCTGATTGGTGTACATACCAATGCAGGTTGTACGTCAACGGGCGGTGCCAATCACGGCGTTTTAAATTCCGATATTGAATTGGTCTCTACAGAGGTAGCTATTCGTATTGATAACGATAATGATGGCTTGTCCAATTGGCATGAGCGTCAAATCGGTACGAATGTAAACCTGACTGATACAGACGGTGATGGAATTGATGATAAATGGGAATATGACAATGGCCTTAATCCATTATCTGTAAATGACGCATGGTATGATCCAGATAATGATGGATATACCAACCTTCAGGAGTATGAAGAGGGTACTGATCCAAATGATCCATCATCCAATCCGCAAACCAAATTTGCAGCTATTTTAATACCAATAGTCAGTCTTCTATTAAATTAAAAAAAGAGCCTGCCAATGCCAGTAATTAGCCCACTGGCATTGGTGAGCAAAAGCTGTCTAGCAAAAAATCCAAAACTTGCTGTCAGTTATGAAGTGTAATACCCAAACCTTGTAAGACACTTGAATCATAAATCATTGAAGCATTTGACAAATAAATTTGTGGGCATCAAGCACACATCGTCTATTCATAAACAGGCAGATTTTACCTGACATACATATATTCCTTTTGCCAATCGCAATCGAAGTTACTCTAACATGAACTAAGATACCGACCTTTTCCACTGTGAGACCTCGTCAAAAAATTAGTCGCACTTATTGATAAAAATTAGACACTGGCATTGATCCATAGGCACTCTTACTCTCCTATTCAGTCTTCGACAAAACTTCTAGTGATTCCATTTAAAACTTCTCCAACTGGTCAAGAAGAGGGCCTATACCAGATTTCCTTTCAATATAGTGACCCAGTAGAAGATATATTAAGTACTGCACAGAAAAGTAAATAAAGGGAACTAGAATGGTCCCCCAATTTTGCCTTTTCAACATTGTGAAGTGGTCCACAAGTTCCCACATTGCATTCGATTTAAATAATGTATCTTTGAGCAGACTATGGATAAGCTATTTAGCAAGAAAATTTTGGCACTGACACTTACTGTCGTATTGGCTTCATGCGGTGGCGGTGGGGGCTCCTCTTCGGATTCCGATCCATCCCCATCCACAGGGGGAGATGGTAGTGGCCAGGGCTCCGGAGGTAGCACAGGTGGCAGTGGTACGGGCGGCAGCGGATCAGGTAGCACTACACCACTTCCAGACAATGAACCCGGCACAGTGACTGTTGGCGATATTGAAACTGCAGACTTGGGATTTGCCCGAATTACTTCTCGGGATATCACCCTACCAAATGGCCAATCCAATGCTCAAGAGGTTCACGGGCTCCCACACTATATTGCCAGGACAGACAGCACCCAGGACGACACCCTAAAGTCGGTCCCCATGCGAACTTACACGGCTGCCTGCGCAACTGACACTGATAAGCCTCGGATATTTGTTTCCAAGACCCTAAGCGAGGGTAGTGGAGATGATGAAGTCACTTATGGCACTGTTTATGAGCTGCAATATAACCCAGAGACTTCAAGCTTCGATCAAACCGGTAACACAACGATACTAAAACAATGCTACGAGTCGCATGGAATTGCGGCCAGCTCAGATTGCTCCCGGGTTGCGGTCTTGTGCAACACTGAATACCAGGCAAACAAGCGTTATGAGGTTCAGAGTGACTTGGTAGAGCAATACGGCAGCGATTGGATGAAAATGGAGGACAATATCAGCCCTATTGATGCCCGTATTGAAAGGGACATCGGCCTGATGATATCAACCAATCATAGTCAGTACATCGGCTACTTTACTGATCATCCAACCCTAACATTTGAGGACTTCCTCCCCGGGCTTAAAGCCAATTTCCCTGAGACCGATTTTGGTGATTCTCCATCCTTTAAGACAATTAAAGGAAATGAGATGCAAGAGGAGATGGCTTATATCGTCGATCAGCTCTCTGAAGCCGACTATAACGCGATGGTCGAGTACATTCGTGAGAGAGGCTATAAATATAACGACCAGATCTGGCTAATGGAGTGGGACAATCAACCGCTCAGTGAAAAGCCCGCAGCCTATGTTGTAAACAAGATGCACGGTGGTGGCCATGCCGGAGCCCAGGAGCTTATCTATGTGGATAATGATAGCCAAGGCCGTACCAGCTATGCGTTCTCCGTGACAGCGCGAGTTTTTGACAGCAGCTATGGTGGCTCCCACTATTCTGCAGGAATGACCGTCATTGATCGGGATAACTGGTCCCTAAACATGAGTGGCAGCAATAATAGGGGTTGGTATTGGCTTTGTGGCTATGGCCATGTATTAAATATCCGGGCTTTCTATAACCCAGACAATGAAAAATATGGAGCAATTTGTACCAGCGATGGCGGCAAATATAATCAGTCTCGCGGGTTAAACACTATTGCTATCAAAATGGAGGATACTTCCTCAACCAGTAGATTTGAAGGAAATTACAATTACCTGGTCCCGTCCGACAATGCATTCTTCTCCAATGGAGGTGGGCACACGGTAGTTCCGGTTGATGAAGATACAAATCTATCGCTTATCGTCTCCCCCAAGTATATCGATGACGAGGAAATGAATAGCTTCCTTCAAAGCAAATACGGCATTGATACAAGTAGTGGAGGCCCCTTTGATGAGCAATGTTCAGATAGTACAAATTGCTTCTTCTCATATATGTCAAGCAGCGCCAACCCAACCATCTCCAGACAGGGCCTACGCGGAGGCGATGCCTTGGACGCCTCTTCTTTAACCCGTATTGGCATCGCCAAAGTCGATGGTAACGGCAGTATCGAGGGGCAAGGCTTCAAATGGCTGGTAGAGGAGCCCGACTGTCAAATCAGTGACCCTCAACTTATCAATTTGAAAAATGGTCGCTACCTGTTTGGCTACGCACAATTTCAGTGTATCTCCGACAACCTGTCATATAACCGAAGTTCAGCTAAGAATGGCGCAATGCGTATGCTGGTCCCTAAAGCCTATTATGTTATGGAGATTGACGCAGACCTGAATGTGTTAGAAGGGCCAGTAAAACTGACTAAATATGGTTGGGGTGGCCTAGATGAACCCATTTTCCTTGGTAACGGTAAAGTAGCCTGGTCATACATCAAGAACCCTACCTATGACAACTACGGTGGCGGCAAGCAAAATGTTTGGCAAGCGATGATTTACCACTCAAACAGCATTAATTAATTCAGCCATAGAGAAATCACTAATAACTTAAAAATGGAGAGCCTCGCTCTCCATTTTTAATAAAAACATTTAAGTGGATTACGAATAGTTAAGGTTAATATTCTACAACAGAAGAAAATGCTTGGTACTGACTCAAGAATACATCTCCAGATAACTTCTGCAGAAAACTACTCCTCTCCAGGCAATCCATCACTGGCCCCTTAACTTCCGACAGATGCAGTTGAATGTCTCTATCCAGTAGATTGCCATTGATAGACTCCAATACCTCCAAGGCACTCCAATCTATTTCATTCACCGCACTACACATCAATATCACATGCTTCACTTGAGGATTACTGGCGAGGCCTGCATAGATACGCTCTTCTAAAACGCCAATATTAGAGAAGATCAACCGCCCATCTACACGGAAGCTAAGAATCTCAGGAACAGTTTTTACCTGATGCCTATGAATATTGCGGAAGTGTTCCGTACCCTCCACCAGTCCAACTTCCGCAATATGCGGCTTGGAGGCTCGATAAATAAATAGCAGCAGCGAAGCACCTACCCCGCAGGCAACGCCGGGCTCTACTCCAAACAGCAGCGTAACGGCGATGGTCAGGGTTACTGCTAGAAAGTCCGCCTTAGCAAAATGCCAGGTTTTACGCAGGATAGAAAAATCCACCAGCGAGAGAACTGCAACAATAATCGTAGCAGCCAGAGTGGTTTTGGGGAGATAGTAAAGAAACGGAGTTAAGAAGAGTGCGGCCAGGGCAATACCCACCGCGGTAAAGATGCTGGCGAATTGCGTTTGCGCACCGGCTGCGTCATTCACCACAGAGCGGGAGAAGCCTCCACTCACAGGAAATCCGCCAGAGAGACCAGCCCCCACATTGGCCATACCCAGGGCAACCAATTCCTGATTGGTATCAATTCTCTGCCTGCGCTTAGCCGCTAGGGTTTTGGCAACAGATACAGACTCTACATAGCCAATAATGGCGATCATTAATGCCGGCACCAGTAAAGTCTCAAGTAACGGCAACGATATTTTGGGCACGGTCAGCGATGGTAAACCTGCAGGAATAAGGCCCACCAAGGCTACTTGCCGCACTTCAAAGTCCATCCAAAATGACAAACCAATCGTTGCCAACACCCCCAATACTGGAGCAGCTTTAGATAGGAGTTCGGCAGTGCCCGATGATAAACCAAAGGTTTTCAGCAGTGTTGCCCCATAAGCTCGAGCCCAATATAGAAACAGCACGACTCCCAAGCCGGTTATTAAAGCCAGGTTATTAACTGCACTTAAATTTTCCCATAGGGAGACAAGCAATTCGGGCGCAGTATCACCACTGGCAGATATACCCAGCAGATGCCGCAACTGGCTAAGTGCTATCAATAAGGCAGAGGCAGTGATAAAACCAGATATCACTGGGTGGGAGAGAAAGTTAGCGAGCATGCCAAGACGCAAAGCACCCAGTACTGCGAGGATAGCCCCAGATAAAAGCGCAAGAGCGGCAGCGGCACTCAGGTAGTCCACAGCACCTGACGCTGTAACTTCTCCTAATGCGGCAGCACTCATCAGGGAAACCACAGCAACCGGCCCCACCGACAGAGTATTGCTAGTGCCAAAAACACCGTAGACGATAAGGGGCACCATACTGGCATAAAGCCCTACTTCAGCTGGCAGACCGGCGAGTAGAGCGTAAGCAAGAGACTGTGGAATCAACAGTACTGTAACAATTGCTGCAGCCAAAAGATCCCGAATGAGGGTGTCCCGATCATAAAAAGTAAGGGTGTTGAGAATAGGAAACCATCTGGAAAACTGCTGCTTGGCCATCATTTACTGCTCACATTTTTCTCTATCCACGGCCCCCTTATACGCAGGACTCAAGAAAGATTAGAGACGGCACCAGGTTGTACCGCCATAGAGAATAGTTAATCACCAGCAGCCAGAATTGACTGCTGAAAAATATATGAGATTAAGGTTCGATTGTGACCAGTACTGCACTAATATCAAAACCCGCCCCTTGAGCCTGGGAGTGCAGTTGCTTTTTATCTGCACCCATCAGGATTTTGGCCCCCGCCCAAACCTGGCTGGAGCGGTTTCCGGTTCGGCAAAATGCATGCACTTTACTTCCCTCTTGCAGCACATTGCGAAAGGCCTCGCAGTGCTCTCGCATCATACGCCCACGGGTAAAGGGAATTGCCACAAACTTAATTCCAGCTTCTTCCGCTGCAAGCTTCATATCGGCATAGCTGGGATGCGCTTCACTCTCCCCTTCCGGGCAGTTACAAACCACAACCTGTATACCATTCTGCGCCAAGGGTGCCAAAGCGTCACAGGTAATATGTTCGGAAACGCTGACCTGGTCATCCAGTTTTTTAATGTTCATGTTCGCCTCAAAATTGATTTAATCCAATCCTCTGGGGACACTTTAACAAATAGCTAAAGCTGATTTAGCGGAACCTTTAAATAGACAGTACCATTGGATTCTGCCGGAGGCATTTGTCCCGCGCGGATATTTACCTGCACAGAGGGGATAATCAGCTTCGGCATATTCAGGCTGGCATCGCGCTTTTTGCGAATTTCTACAAACTCTTCTTCGCTGACACCATCGCGCAAGTGGATATTTTCCCGGCGCTGAATCCCTACGCTGGTTTCAAACTGGTAATCCCGCTTGCCTTTAGGTGGATAGTCATGGCACATAAACATGCGGGTTTCTTCTGGCAGGGACAATATCTTGCGTGCAGACTGATATAACTGTGTGGCATCACCGCCGGGAAAATCGCAGCGGGCGCTGCCCACATCCGGCATAAACAGGGTATCTCCCACAAACAGGGCGTCCCCGATTAACCAAACCATATCTGCCGGGGTATGCCCAGGGCTGTACATCACTCGCGCTTCCAGCGCTCCCACCTTAAAGGTGTCATCATCTTTAAAGAGATGATCAAACTGGCTGCCGTCTGCGAGGAACTCCCGTTCCAGGTTAAAGACATCGCGAAAGATTTTCTGCACCTGGCAAATCTGGTCACCGATAGCGATACGCCCACCCAGCTGCTCCCGCAGAAAGGGGGCCGCTGAAAGGTGATCCGCATGGGCGTGGGTTTCCAATATCCATTCCAGGGTCAGCTGCTTGTCGCGAATAAACGACACTATCTCTTCTGCCCCCTGGCTACCGGTTCGCCCGGAGGCAACATCAAAGTTGAGCACAGCATCCACCACTGCGGCGGAGCCCCCCTCCTTGTCGTATACCACATAGCTCCAGGTTTCTGTGTCCCGATCAAGGAACGGCTTTACCTGAGCGACTTGCTTCTCTTGGTGCATTTCATGCCCTCCAGCACTCACTATGCTATCAATATACATTCTGATAATATATAAAACAATATATTGTTATTTTGTAAATTGTTCACAGGCTCAGCGCTATGCCAGACCCCAATAATCTCGACTTCGACAAGATGCGCGAATCCGCCGGCCAGGCTGCGGCCATGCTGCGTTCGCTGGCCAATCAGGACCGCCTGATCCTGCTCTGCCAGCTGAGCCAGGAAGAACTAAATGTAGGCGAACTTGAAGAAAGGCTGGGAATTCGCCAACCCAGCCTGTCCCAACAGCTGGGTATTTTGCGCCGCGAAGGGCTGGTGGCCACCCGCCGCGAGGGCAAACACGTGTATTACCGGGTAGCTGACCAGCGAGTTCTCACCCTACTGCAAACCCTATACCAACTTTATTGCGCGGAGTAGACCCATGACTATCGATTGGACGGCCTTTACCCCCACTACCGCTTTCGCTGGCGGTGCACTCATTGGGCTCGCAAGCGCCCTTTTACTGCTTTTCAATGGTCGCATTGCCGGTATTTCTGGAATTATTGGCGGCCTATTGGAAAGGGGGACAGGTATTGGTTGGCGTTTGGCATTTATTGCCGGGATGCTTATCGCCCCCCTCTCCTGGCAACTTTTTTCTGCCCTACCCCCAATAAAAATTGATGCGGGTTACCCAACCCTGATTATCGCCGGACTGTTAGTGGGGTTTGGCACCCGCTATGGCTCCGGCTGCACCAGCGGCCATGGTGTTTGCGGGCTGTCCCGCCTGTCTCTTCGCTCACTGGTTGCCACGCTGGTGTTTATGGGTGCGGGCTTTGCCACCGTATATGTTTTGCGCCACTTACTGGCAGCCTGATGGAGGGAATGACAGTGAAATCCAGAATAATCGCACTAATGGCCGGATTGATTTTTGGACTGGGCCTAATACTCTCAGGCATGGCAAACCCGGAGAAAGTACTGGGATTCTTAGACCTGGCCGGTGCCTGGGACCCATCCCTGGCGCTGGTGATGATCGGTGCAATTACCGTTGGGCTGCCAGCCTTTCAGCTAGTAAAGGGACGCAGCCGTTCTCTCCTTAAAGAGCCCCTGCAGCTACCTACCAGTGCCGATATTGATCGCCCCCTGGTAATCGGCGGCCTGCTGTTTGGCGTGGGCTGGGGGTTGGCAGGCTTTTGCCCTGGTCCAGCGATTGTGGCCACAGGTGCCGGCCAGGAAAAGGCCCTGGTTTTTACGCTGGCAATGCTCACCGGCATGGGTATTTTCCAGTTCGGCGCCCGTAAAACTGTCGCAGCCCAGAGCTAACCCCGCGCTTTAACCACTAGCGCGGCACAAGCCAACTATCTTGTTGAAGCAGGCCAATCTTCAGCAGACAAGGGAATGCGAGCTCACCACCTTATCCCACCCTGGTTAAAGCGCTACCAGCCCAAGTGGCTGGTAGGCGATGCCGTGGGCGCGCTCCTGGCCAGCATGATGCTGATACCCCAGGCACTGGCCTATGCAGCACTTGCCGGCCTGCCGCCTTACCTGGGCCTTTATGCTGGGCTACTCCCACTGGTTGGCTACGCAATATTTGGCTCAAGCTCTGTACTGTCCGTCGGTCCGGTAGCCGTTCTGGCTCTGATGACTGCCTCAGCCCTCACCCCCATCGCCACCCCAGGTAGCGAGGAATATATAAACGGCGCCATCCTCCTGGCCCTGCTGAGCGGGATCATTTTGCTAATAATGGGATTACTGGGCCTTGGCAGCCTGTCCAATTTATTGAGCCTGCCGGTGGTGGATGGCTTTGTCTCCGGCGCAGCAATATTGATTATGGTGGGGCAGATTGCACCGCTGCTGGGTATTCAGGGTGAGGGGCACACCGCTCTGGAGATTCTGGTAAGCACTCTCAGTAATTCCCCTATGACAGATCCGGAAGCCGCCTTGCTGGGAATTGTGGCCCTGGCCAGCCTGATTGCAGCGCGCCTGGGATTGCCATTTCTGTTGCGCAAAATGGGGGCCAGCCCACCGCGGGCAAAACTGCTCTCGCGACTGGCACCTATGCTGATCGTCCTGATATCGGTCCTGCTCACCACCATCTTTCATTGGGAAAAAGAGCTGCCGGTGGTTGGCGTGATTCCCGCGGGCTTACCGGCCCTAAAGGTGCCCTCTTTTAATCTGGGCATGGTTTACGAGCTACTGTTGCCGGCATTGATTATTGCCCTGCTCGGTTTTGTCGAGAGCCTCTCAGTAGCCCACAGCATCGCCCTGCGCCGGGGAGAAAAACTCAACCCCAACGCCGAGTTGCGCGGCCTGGGCACTTCGAATCTTTTCAGCGCTTTTTCCGGGGGCTTTGCAGTAACCGGCAGTTTTGCACGTACTGCCGTTAATGATGAAGCCGGCGCGAAAACCCCGCTCAGCGGGATTATTGCAGCGATAGTGATCGCACTGGTATTGCTGTATGCCACCAAGGTTTTTACCGAACTGCCGATCTGCGTACTGGCCGCCACAATAATAGTGGCGGCGGCAAACCTGATAGATGTCCGCGCAATGGCCCACCACTGGCGCTACGACCGCACCGACGGCCTTGCCATGGGCGGTACTTTCTTGGGGGTACTCTTGTTTGGGGTGGAGGCCGGGATTGGCCTGGGTGTAGGACTCTCTTTCGCTACCCTGATCTGGCGCACAAGCCGGCCTCATATTGCCGTGGTGGGGCGGGTTCCCGGCACTGAGCAGTTTCGCAATGTGCTACGCCACACAGTGAAAACCCTGCCGGATATCCTCTTCTTGCGCATCGATGAGAACCTGTTCTTCAGCAATATCAGTGCAGTCGAAGAGCGTCTGTTGGTGGAGGTCAAGCGCCACCCCAACCTGCACGACCTGGTGCTGATTCTCTCTTCGGTCAACCGTATTGACAGCACTGCCATCGAGCGTCTGCAACAAATCAATCGCGACCTGCAGGAGCGTAATATCTGCCTGCACCTGGCAGAAGTGAAAGGGCCAGTACTGGACCGACTGGGGCGCTCCAAGCTATTGCAGGAGTTGAGCGGCAGGGTGTTCCTGTCCTCTTATATTGCTGAATTGGCCCTGCGCCACCATAAGATCGATGACGACAATCAAGCTGCCAGGCCCAACCCTCCCGCTGATCCTGCCTGAACCGAAATCCCCCATAAACTTGTAAGCGCCGGCCCTACACTGGCAAAATATCCAGTATTTGGGCGAAGCACACGATGGGCGGCAATACTCTCACCACTGAGCAACAGGCAATTGCAGATCACGCCGGTGGTCATGCCAAAATTATTGCCGTTGCCGGCTCTGGCAAAACCACTGCCCTGCTGCACTATGTGAAAAACCGTCTGGATGCCGGTATTTCTCCTGAGCGACTGCTGGTATTGATGTATAACCGTAGTGCGCGGGAAGATTTCGATCGCCGTATGCGGCACCTTGCGGATGGACCTATTCCCTCGGTACACACTTTCCATAGTATGGGCTACCGCTTATACCAACGCATGATCGCCAATGATCATATTGCTGCGGCCAATCTCACCCCTCTCCCCCAATCCACTGTTCAACTGCAGATCTGGAAGGCGATTGAGGAATGTGCCCCCACCCACGAGCTGGAGGAAATCCGTGCGCGTAAGCAATCGGAGATCGAAGCTGCAGAATTTTTTATTGACTACACCAAGACCATTCTATCCGGGGACCTCAGCGCATTTCAGGAGCTGAAACTCGGCGATGAGTACATGTATTTCCTGCAGGTGTTTCGTACCTTCGAGACCTGGCGCCGTAGCCAAAATGCTGTTACTTACGCCGACCTGATTTACGATCCCGCCATGCTGCTCAGCCTCGATGAGCAGATGGCCGAACAATACGGTAGCTATTACGAAGATATCCTGGTGGATGAGTACCAGGATATCAACGAAATACAGCACTTTTTATTGCGCGTACTCTACGGAAAATCCGGCAACGTAATTGCCATTGGCGACCCGGACCAGACTATTTATGAATGGCGCGGCTCCAAGCCAGATTTCCTGCTCACATTTTTTGATGGCGATTTTCCGCCCTCAAATATTTATCACCTGAGCCGCACCTTCCGTTACGGCCACCAGCTATCCCTGGCGGCCAATCACTTTATCGAAAATAATCGCGACCGCGCCGATATATTCTGTGTTTCCGCCGATGAAGACCGGCATACAGAAATCGAACTGGTAAGAACCGATAAAGAAGGCCGCTGGCTGGTAGAGCATTTGCGCCGCTGCCAAAAGCATGGGCAGCCACTCAATGATATCGCCGTGCTAGTTCGCCTCTGGTCTATTGCGGCCCCCATTGAACTGGCATTGTTGGCCAACAATATTCCGTACAAATCTGCCAGCCGCAATACGGTGCTATCACGCCGCGAATTAAGGCCACTTTTTTGGAGTTTGAATATTGCCTCAGGCCGATTTGCCGAGCTGCCCGTCAAACGGCGTCAACAGGGGCTTTACGAGTGGCTAACTGCGCCCCATGTGCGTATTCCTCGCAAAGTACTGGAGCCCATTTGCTCCTCCCTCGCCGCCCTGGATAAGGGCTGGGGCAAGCAGCTGGTTCACCTGCTGCCGGAAGACCTGAGCAAGCCACAAACCAAACGCCTGCGCCAGCGCGCAGATCTGCTAACCCAAATTGAAAACTGGCGTGGCCATGCCGGTGAGCTGCTGCGAAGGCATATCGGCGAACTGGAACTCCTCAGCGGAATTGCTGACGACGCCTTCACCCGCCAGCAGGGAGAAGAGCGGCAGCAAACCATCCTCGCCTTCTGCCAATATTTGGACACACTCAAACAGCCGCCCATAGAAGCCCTTGCCCACCTTCAGGAGCTGCAGCGACAACACCGCGAAGGAGAGCAAACTGAGGCAGATGCCATCCAGATAACAACCATGCATCAGGCCAAGGGACTGGAGTGGGATCAGGTAATTATTCCCACTCTCACCCAGCACAATATGCCCTACCAGCCCCAACGGGATTTCAGCACCCCCGCCTCCCTGGAGAGTGAGCGCCGCCTGATGTATGTCGCCATAACCCGGGCAAAGTCAAAACTATTTCTGCTGGCACCGACAGAGGCAGCCAATAAAAAAGACCCCGAAGCCTCCCAGCCTTCACTGTTTATCAGTGAAATGCAACTTCCCCTGAGCAAGTTGATGGCGGATTCACTGCGTCAACGCCCTGAACAGATAGATACTGATATCCCTGTCTCCCGCCAGGCCCTCCACTACCTGGAAGCCTGTGATTACAACCCCAATATCAGCGCCCCACGTGCGCCCATACGCAAACCGGAACCCGGCGAGGGCCTACGCCACCGCAAACTCGGCCATGGGCGGGTGCTGAAATGGGAAGACCAGCGAATTGAAATACTGTTTAGTGACGGCAAACCGCGGCGCTTTGACTGGGAGACTTTGGCTCAGTATTTAATGTAGTAAATGCGATAAAGAAAAATCTTTATATCTGGGGCTGGGATATAGTTTTGCATCGATACTTAATGGTTTAGCGGTGAAATGCCTATCACTGGTGAAAACCCATCAGTATCTTATTCAGATAACGAAAATGGATTTTTTTTGCATCGGTGCCAGTTACGCATTTACTGAGCGTTAACTACTTCCGGACCAATTAACAGATAGATTTCTATGCAACCACCCATTAAAAGCCTTCTTTGTCATCACCTCTCCCAGTTACTTTTAATTACTAATAAAATTCCACAATCATTGTTCGGCAAGCAGCTTTCCCCGGATATGTTTTCCATGGGAGACAATGCAAAAATTGCAGCCAATTTTGCTTTGCGCGGATACTGCCCATTGGTTGACCGGAAAGTTGTTTCATTCGATAAGAAAGGGGTTATAAAAGAGGATATTCAAGATACTATCGAGAGAACACTGGAGTACCTGGATACCTTACCCAAAGTAACGCAACTTGATACCAGCAGGATAATCACTGACAAAGCCGGTTTTATTGAGGTGCAGCTGCCCCAAATTGAGTTTATCTACCAATACATACTGCCAAACCTCCTATTCCATATCAGCCTGGTCTATGGGACCGCACGCGCCCATGGTGTTGCACTCAGTAAAGGGGACTTTGATGGTTACCATAGCTATCCAGCTGGCTTCAGCTTTGTCTGAACTGAGGACACGCCTCCCGGCCTAGCACAACACCCCACCACTGAATCCACCCTCTATGCAGAAATACCGGTATTGACATGATCCGACCGACCCTTCTGAGCCAGACTCATTTCCTTGAAGTTGTGGCCGCTATCTCCCGCCAGCCTCCAACATCCCTCGGATACCGGGCTTATAGAAGGTAAGGCAATGATTTATAACGACTTTTCTGTAAAAAAGTAGTTGACTTCGGCGAACACCCTCTATACTATCCGCACCCGTAACGCGCTCGTAGCTCAGCTGGATAGAGTACCTGGCTACGAACCAGGCGGTCGGAGGTTCGAATCCTCCCGAGCGCGCCATACAAATCAAAGGCTTACGTCTCACGGCGTAAGCCTTTTTTTGTTGTGGTGCAAATTAAATAGGATAATCACTCAAAAACTGTACATTTAGACAGCCCCTTCCGACTTACAACCGAAGCCTTAACGGCCCCCACAAGTCAAGCTATGCCCCCAAAAATAAGGGACAACAACCTCAGTTAAATCAAGTCACCACTCTCGGCAAATCCCCCCACCGAGTGGTATAGGCAGGCGATGTAAAAGCCTGTCGCATCTTCCACTTCTTCTGGATGCCCTCGGCCCCTAAAAATAAAGTCCCACGACCATACTTTTTATTGATCCGATCCATCGCCTGCATGGTCACCCCTGCTTTGATCGATTGCCCTGGAGTGAATAAATCACCCTGCCCTAGCGCACGCGGGATAATCTCGGCAAGCCCCACTCCTGCTTTCATAAAGCGGCAGCCGGGGCGGTATAAATCGGCAATGGCTTCTCTCACCAGCCGCACGATTATTCGCGTATCATCGGTGGGGTATGGAGTCTGCACAACGGTGCTGCGACTGTAGTGGTTGGGCTCATGGGGCGAGATATGCAGAAATACATGAATCGACTTTACGAGCGATTTTTGCGCTCGCAGTTTCTCCGCTGCCCTGCTCGCATATAAGCTGGCAGCCTGCAGTATCGGCTGTAAGTCTGTGAGTTTTTCACCAAAGGAGCGGGTGCAATAGATCTGTTTCTTAGCTGGGGGCTCTTCCTCCAAGCCAAGGCAGGGAACCCCATTCAACTCCTCTATCGTTCGCTCAATGTTCACATTGATATGACGGCGCAATATTTTCGGGTTGGCCTGCGCCAGGTCATGGGCTGTCTGTATGCCAAAATCGGCCAGGCGCCTGGTGAGGCGCCGGCCTATGCCCCAGACATCATTGACGGCGGTACGGCGCTGCATCCACTGCCACTTCCCTGGCGTATCAAGTGCGCAGACGCCTTCACATTTAGGGATCTTCTTTGCTGCACGGTTAGCTAGCTTGGCCAGGGTTTTACTGGGCGCAATACCCACACCCACAGGCATACGGATATCCCGCCAGAGTGTGCAGCGGATCTTGCGGCCATAATCCAGCCACTCCTCATGCAGCCCGTGAAGGTCCATAAACATTTCATCAATGCTGTATACCTCCACATTGGGGCTAAACTCTCGTAGGGTTGTCATTACCCGGTGGGAGATATCGCCATACAACGGATAATTACTAGAGAAGATCGCCACCCTATGCACGCGCAACAAGTGCTCAATCTTAAAGAATGGCTCAAGGTCGCCGATGCCTAATAGCTTCGCTTCTTTTTGGCGTCTTCGTTCATAGCTTTGTTAGCATCCCCGAATTCACTTAGCTGGCGACCTATTTCCTCGAGGTACACTTTCCCATACTTCCCACTTTCCAGCTCCTCGATCAAGAAACTCGGCAATCCAGTACAATACTCTTTACTACGGCTCGCAATACCCAAGCCAACGGCAGCAACCGTATCAACATCCCCGCTGAAAGCAACGCTATTTACAAGAACGTCTTTAAGAGATTCGGAGGTTCTCAAAACCGTTAGTAGCGCATGGACCGTTTCCTCAGCACAGCACGCCACTGGAGCAGACCAATTTTCTCGCCAATTATATTTGGTATGTTGTGACACAAACTCCGTCAAATTTTCCTTTGCTCCCAAGTTATAAACGGCGTAGTGTGATGCCAAAGCGACCGCCTGCGAAGATTTACGGCCAATTTCTGTATCGTGAGTGAGTGACGCTTGCAGCTCAGCCATTTCTAACAGTTTAGTAATATTGTCGACATACCCCAACGGTGCTGATCTCATAGCCGCACCATTTCTAGTGCTTTGTGGTTTCATTTTTCTAAGAAATTCTTCACCACTACTAATTGAGTGCAAAAATGAGTAAAAACCTTTTGAATATCCTAAGCGCTCATCACGCTTGAAGCATTCAACGAACTTATTAGCCAAATTCTCTTTTGTCCAAGCTTCGTCGCTAATAATCAATTCTGCTATCGCGAGCGACATTTGAGTATCATCTGTATAGCAACCAGGAGCAATCCCTAGTTCATGCTCACAGTACTGAGATAAGTTATTGTATGCTTCAACTTTTTCTCTAGGGGAAAATTCAAACCCTGCTCCATAAGCATCGCCTATTCCGATTTCTAACAACATTTAAATCTCTCCCCATTAACCCAGTATCGACTATTGATTGCTAACGCCGCTATATACGGCAAATTTTTTGGTGATTGATTTGTGCTAGCGTAAGCGTCCAGCACAAATTCGATCGCAGGAAAGTTTGTCCAGCCCAACAACGTTGGGCGTGTAGATAGCTTTGTTACAAGGCACTACAGTGATCTACGCAAGTTTGAAATAAATTGAGATATGGCTGCAGCTAGAAATGCCCAGAAGCATAAGAATAGCTTGCCGCTCCCTCCGTCTAAATAAGTTGAGAATACCACGTACGGGGAATGATTAGTTTTTACAGCGATGAAGAGCATGATTGATCCAAAAACCAATGTACTAACAAGGTAAATCCAAAAAGCCATTACCGGCTCACTACTATCTTTATAGTTCTGAATTAGCCACATAATGGTTCCTGCAAATAGAGCCACCCAAATCAATTGTATATTCCTTGCTAGGGCTTGTAACGCTCAAAGCAGCCGCGCATTTATGCGTCGGCTGCCTTTGCTTGTTAACCCCAATTGTCTGCTAGTATCCACGCAGCTTTGAACTCGCAGGTACTTGCATTAAAAGTGAATTCACAGCCTTCGTCAGTAAGGTCGTTAAGAACCCCTTTTACAATCGGGCCAGACTGCCCGGTAAAGCTAATACCATCAGCCGATACTCGCTCACCGGACCAATGTAGATTAGACCCTTTGAACAAGGTGAGACAAAGGCCGTCTGTAGCTACCAAGAATCCAGTTTCTTCGTTGTAGATAATATTATCAATACCATCCCATTCTGTGGCTGAAACAATCTCTCTAGAATTGGGATCGACAAAGTAGCCTTGCCCACCTGCAACAACAAGAAACAATTTCTCTCCTGGAACCCGAAGAACGGTATTAAAGGAACTCCAGCCTGATTGACTGAAAACCCCAACCCATTCTAGATACTCTTCATCGAAGAATTTAACCCACACAGTATTTCCAGACTTTGAGAAATTATGCTCTTCAAAATCTCCTGATAATGGTGGTCGATCTAGTATCTCTGCTTCCATGAAAATAGCTCAATGCGTGGATAGGGTTAACGCCCATATTTGCGGCTGGTTGGAGCGCAGCAGAAAACCAGTCCGACAACATGCAATTGTTAAGGCTTTTTCTGCCATAACGGAGATAACTTAGCTCCCCAGTGGTCTACGGCAACAAGCTGTTCATTTTCATCAAAATAGAACACTATCTGATTTTGAAGCCGGATCTGTGTCTCGTAATTTTTATCCATAGACTTTGAATCTTCAAAATTGATGTCAGGTAGATCACTTTCTAATATAGCGGCTACTGATTCCTTGGTGCTGTTTTGGCTAATAAACTTCCCTAGGATGCGGACATCGGCACTCAATTTAGGTACCGCCTCTATCGTATAACTTTTATCAACAAACCAATTAATCAAGTACAAATTCAAAACAACGGATAGCACCAAGGCTGTAGCAAGAGTTCTCATTTCGTATTTCTTCCCGTCTGCATATGCCTTAACGCCCGCATCATTTGCCGCAGCGCAGCGGAGGTCAAATGCATGCGTTTGTTATGCACTTTGCGCAATATGTGTTTCAAATTCAGACCACGATGAGGCAAGTTTAACAGCGGCTCCCGGCTCCATACCAATTAGCGGCAATATAAATATTTGGCCAGACTCATCGAAAACAAAAACCTCACCACCACCATCACATGCAAAGGCAATGAATCCTGGAGCTGCTTGAACTATGCCTATGTCCTTATTCATTTTCTCAATTGTATCTAGTGGCTCCAACTCAAAATACTCACCAAGTTCATAATCCGTCTCACCCCACAGCTGATCAGATGACTTTAAAAACTCTATGTATTCTTGAGGTAACGTAACATTCATTTTATTTGGATGCCTGATCTAACCTTTTGCATAACGCTTTGCGAAGGGGTGAAATGCGCAGCATTTTGTCCCACTTACGCAACTTGTTATGTGTTTACTCATACTTTTGCCAGTGCGCTTCGATTTTCTTATACTGCTCAGGAAGATTTTCTTTTGCCTCAGCAATAGAACCGTAATCTGAATCTTGTTCTTTTTCCCAGCTGGAATCGCAGCTGAATCGGTAAATAACATCAGATTCATCGTACTGGCAAATTGCTAGCCCAAATATTTCGGACGCAATTTCCCCAGACTCGTAACGAAGCTCGCCAAATGGCTTGTCACCTGACCAAGCCCATTCCAGAACCTGAGCACCATCGATTTCTTTTGGCGGTTTACTCATACTTCACGCGACACATAACGCCCCGTCTGTGTTTTATACACATCATTTAAGTCCATTTAAAGCCTCCGCTGCCTCCATATAATGGAGAAGTTTAGTGTACCCCTGCCAAACGGTTTTAACTCCAGGCTCACCATCGCCGCTCCGCCCCAGAAAGCCTCCAAGTCCTGCCAACATACGAGTTATATCTCTCATACTTGGAGCTTCATTTGGTGGGGAGGTTTTAGCTTGCATTATCCATATCATACGCCACTCTTTTTCAGAGTAGACTTTCGTACACGATGTATCAGGAAGCGTTCGTGCTCGTGTTGTCATGGAGTGTAGACGCCACCCAATAATCATATAGATTGCAATACAGTTCAGCATTCGCTGCTCGGTTCTAAAGCGATTACTTTCTATCTGGCATCCGCCTTTCACCACTCTAAAATAGGTTTCAATTTCCCATCGACTTCGATACCACTCAATGATAATCCTCGCTTGCTTAAAGTCCTCAACTGCAAGATCGGTCAGCAGCATCCATTCAATACCTTTTTTGCCTTCTGGTGGGCTTAATTCCTTAGCAAAAACTGCGTAGATAGAAAGAGGTCGTTTTGATTTTCCTTTCCCCTGTAATCTTACTTCTGCAATGGATACACTGACCTTAGCTTCCCTTTCTGGCTCCCCATTCCTTTTGGGGATACCTACTGAGTATTTTCCGATGGACTTCTGTTTGGTCAAATAGTCCCAAAGTAAAGTCGTATCTTCTCCTTCGATCTCTAAACTACGATTAGCCTTGGCTCGAACAATATAGCTTGCACGCCGCTGTTCATTTTGATCTTCAGCTAATTGAAACCACTCATGAATATCCCCCTCTCTATCCGCGATACTCACAATCGTGGTTTCAGGGCAGCGCTCTTGTATCTCACAAGCTGACTCATAATGGTCTAACCAGCGTCGACTCTCTTTATCTTGTATCGACTTGGTATAGCGAGAATTAGCACTAGATTCTTTATCTCGCTGCCACATGCTACCCTCAATAATTCCCAGGTTATCTCTGGATGGTGTTATAGCGATAGACGTATGTAGGAGCTGCTGATTAGTCTCTTTGCGTCGGAGTGTTCCCATTTCTTTGCTTTCTAAATCGGTAGCAAAATTTAGGAAAGTGGTATCCTGAGGGATAAGAACAACTGGCTGAACCTTGATTCTTTCAAGAGTGGCTGATTTATGTCCACTCATAATGGAGTCAAAGCTGACTTTATCATTTTCGATAAATCGATAGGCTGCAAAGGTTTCTGTCCAAGACTTGTTTGCACAGGGAATACTACTCTTTGGGTCGGTACTTAAATTACTGAGAATATTGGATAAGCGCTTATTCAATCGTGTATCACCCATAACCTGATTTTTCACTTCGTCCCTGACCCAGTCCTGCATAATTATCCAGCCAAATCTGTAGCTCCTATACCGTACAAACTGTAACTCATTGATTTTTATAATAAAACTGAAAAAACTTGTGTATAAAACTTAGCGCCCCGTACAGGGGCAGACAAATAAGCGTAGCGTTTTGGCTGTCCCAGCGACCAACGGGAGCGATTGCTGCGGCTTGTTACATACTGACACTGACTGCAATTTTGGGATCACAGATTCCTTCCCCATAATAAGCAACAATTTCAACCCTTTCCCAGTTTCCAGAGATATCAAACTCTCCTTCAGCCTTCCCTCCTTGAACAGTGAATTTCATCGGGATCGAAGCACCAGGATTTTTATTGCCTGCATCAAGGAAAATAACCACTTCCTTTATTTTAAAGCCCTTGTATTGGCTTACGGCATAGAACTTATGGCCAAGGCCTCCATATAACTCCTATGAATGTAGAGTTTCTTTACTTCCATGAATGGGATCTGGACACCTTACAGAACCAAGCGCTATCTGCGTAAAAGCTAGAAAAATAATAAATAGCAATAACTTCATAGACATGTAACGCTCAAAGCAGCGGCGCGCGTCAGCGCGTCCAGCCCGCAGGGCGATGCTGCCTTTGCTTGTTATGAGCTTGGTGCAATTGGGAAACCCTCTGGCTGTGCTTCAAATTCAGATTGTGGCCTTTTATCTTTTTCTCTAGTAGCAAAGACTTGGCCACTTTTATTGATTTGCAAATATACAGTGCCGTCGAAGTATTCACCATCTTCGCCCCCATACGTAATCAAATTTCGGCCGTATTTCCATTCTCCGATTTCGGAACTGACAACCAAACTGCTTGAGGTAAATACAATAACTTTTACTTCGCCAGGGGAAATATGAGTGATACTTCCCCCGCTATTTAAAGATATTGATACACCAGTATTGTTATAGATATCTATCTCTGCGATTCGAGGGCAACCACTCAACACTATTGCGAGTAGTGTCATTAGCGCTGAAAGTTTTATTCGTCTTGCCATGCTAGTGCTCATAACGCCGCCAACACGGGCCGAAATGTAGCAGCGAAGCTGCGGAATGTAGGTCCAACCAGCTCTGCTGGCAGATCGTGCTTGGCTTTGTTATGTTTTTTCATACTAATGTAGCAAAAATACACCTGATAATGAGAACAGCATAAACATAGCAAGCCAAAATAGAAAAGGCTCACCGTCTTTGGTTACTACATCAGAGCTCCAGTTAATGGTGAGGAAATTCTCTCGGCCGAGCTTGATGCATTTAATACAGTAGAACGGAAGATATATGCCCGCCAAGCGAAATATAAACTCTGCCCCATCATCTGTGCCACTCTCTCCACCAATATAGAAACCTACAGGAATCATAAGTAAGCAGAAGCAAGCGACTATATTATGTAATTTCTCGATATTCATTCTTGTGAAACATAACAGTTTATTAATGAGCCAGTGGCTCACTATCTATTTGGCCACTATTTCTAGGAGGGAGCCTCCAAGCTCCGCAAAAAAGCTTTTATTTACAGCAGGTTACAAACTATTGTCTAAATAGTAACCAGAGATAGTGAGCCATTAGCTCAAGTCGTCTGGTTCGACCTCCCACTCTTGAACACATTTTACCCACAATTAAATCAATAAGTTAGGGGGGAATTTCTGTAGATGTAAGCCATGGCTCTATAATTCGGGCTTTCGCACCGGCAATACGCCCACTTCAATACTGAACACCACAGCCAGTATCACCCACTCGGTATCGCCATAGCCGCAAAAGAACTATGCACAGCCAGGCGGTCGAAGGTTCGAATCCTCCCGAGCGCGCCATACACGAAAGCCCGCACCGAAAGGTTCGGGCTTTTTTGTTATCTGCCCTTAAGAGCCCTCGCCGACGCCCTCTCCCAAGCTGCACAAAACGTAAACTTTTGTCCTAGTGATTTGGCACTTACCTCCCATGGCAACCTTGCCCCATATCAACAACACTTTCCCTGCACCGATTGACCTCATCAGGATGTCGCGATAAGGATGGCTGCAACGGGATTACCCGTAAGATAATTGACAGAGTAATCGTGGATTACGGCCATTTGCAGTCTATTCGTGCCGGCGCCCAACCTGCTTGGTGAGAAGTCCCGAAACACCCAGCCTCAGTTCTGAAATTATCCTCACACAGAGTCCTTCACCTGCCCAAATTACTAGCCAAACACGCGCCCTGCTGATACCTGTCAAATTACTGTTGCCACTTACACCCAAAGGATCGCCTTATGAATCCACAGCTTTTAGTCACAGCATTTGCACTTGTTATTGCCAGTGTCCATGTGTTAGCAGACAACAATACGTCTATTGTTGAACAGATCGGTACAGGCAACATGGCCATGGCTGATCAAGCTGACCTCAGTACTCACAGCAGCACCATTTCACAAATACAAAATGGTAGTAATAATTTCTCAGACGCAACTCAATTTGGAACCACTTTAAATAGCACTATCAGTCACACACAAATAGGCAGCGGAAATAGCTCTCTCAATTTGGAACAGGAGAATGCCGTATCCTCCAATATGACTATTTTGCAGAGTGGCGATGGAAACATACTGTCAAATTTTCAGATTAATACCACCGGAACTACGGTGTCACAAACACTCTTCGGGGCCAATAATGGCACAAGCGCCACCCAAATTAATTCATCTAATGATACAGCCATTTCTTTGCAGCAGGGTGACTCCAACAATACAGCGCTCACCCAAATAGACAGTACTAATAACTTTATGAGTATGACCCAGGACGGCAGCAACAATAACGGGGTATCGATACAGATTCAAAGCTCCTTTGGTACCGTACTGATTTTACAAATCGGGGATCAAAATGAGAGTGGAATATCTCACAGTCTAAGCACTTCTGACTTTGCCAGCTCCACGCAATTTGGCACAGGGAATATGATAAGCCTTGGCCAAGGTGGAGGCAGCAACAATTTTGCTACTGTTGACCAGATTGGCGAGCAGAATTCAGTACAGGCTAATCAATTCAGTAGCTCCTTAAGTCAATTAAATATTAACCAGCAAGGTATGCTAAATACGCAAAATATTTTTCAGGCAGGTTCGCTAATTCGCTCATGGACCACCCAGAGTGGTATGGAAAATTCTGTTGTATCTAATCAGGGTGGTATGAGCCATACTTTAACCTCCCTGCAAAGCGGAAGCCTGAACAGCCTTACAGCCAACCAAAATGGTGTCTCACAACTTGCTAACGTGACCCAGCTGGGAGCAAACAATAGCGGTACGATCAATCAGTAATCACCAAACAACCTGGCAAGTCTCGCATGAGCTTCAGGAAGCCCTACAGGGGGGCTTCCTGCCTACCCTTCTTAGATAAGCTCCTTACAGTTTCCAAAGAAGACCGCATAAACAGGCCTCCAGGTCACTAAATGTCAAAATATGCATCTAGAATGAAGAAAATGCTTGACTCTATCTTTGCCTATCTATATTGTGCGCCTCCTCGACGCGCTCGTAGCTCAGCTGGATAGAGTACCTGGCTACGAACCAGGCGGTCGGAGGTTCGAATCCTCCCGAGCGCGCCATATTGAAAAGGCTTACGCTACTTGCGTAGGCCTTTTTTATTTCTTGCTTGTTAAATGTCCAGCGCTTCCGCTCCCGAGCGACGAAGTAATATCCACCATTAATATTCTTGGCTTAACACCAATCTAAACTACTGCTTTTAAAAGCCCCATCTACATTTCTGATATAACCTCACCATTAACTCTTCCAAAAAAGTCTAACCTACCAAAGCACGTATCAGGCGATCCTCTTTTATAGTGACATCCGGAAAATCATAACCATCTGAAAGGGAACTCAACATGAAGATCAACATACTTAACCTGCCGAGAGAAATTCTAACTTTTTCATTAATTCTCTTAGCATCATTTAGCTCATCACAAGTATTTGCAGTAGAGTGCGGCGCCACCATTATAAAACCAAGAGTTCTCACACAGGACCTCAACTGCGAGCTAACTGCAGAGAACCCTGTAGCCTTAACTGTAATTGGGCCCTTCGGCAGCCTTACATTAGAAGATGCTGAAATTTCCTGTTCGATTCAGATTCCATTTGAGATGCAGTCTTTTGGCATAGTTCTGAAGGGGGCAAGTGCTAGTGTATCAGGAGGAAAGATCTCCGGCTGCGAGAATGGGATTTCTGCTGAAGACCACGGAACTCACTCTATTTCCAACATTGAAATTATTGATTTTGACCGGGATGGTATTCGCTTAGCCAGCGGAACCAATACTGTGACAAATGTAATGCTTACAGGGCTTGCAGGCTCCACCAATGCAGATGGCATTATGATAGCGGGAAGTAACAATAATATTAATAACTGCATGATTAGCGGTAGTGGAGATGAGGGTATAGAAGTAGGTGGAAACTACAATAGTGTTACCTTCTGCCATATCTCTGGATTTAATGAAGAGGGTATTGAAATAATTGGGGACTATTCCAATATCGCCCAAAATGTTATCGAACACAACCTTGAAAATGGCATCAGGGTAAATGGCGATTTCGCCACAGTCGGGCAAAATGTTGTTAGGTCTAATGCCGAAATCGGAATTGAGATTGATAACACTGTGGGTAGCAGGATTACCCAGAATACCGTAATCGAAAATGGCTCTAATCTCTCAGAGGGGTTTGGTGGAATTGTGGTTACTGATGAGGCAGCAGCCGGAAATCAAATCATTGGGAATATTGTTTTTGACAATGAGCCATATGACTTGTCTGACCTCTTTGACCCAGACTGCACCGGAACCAACATTTGGGAAGGAAATCGGTTTGGAAGCGCCAATCCAGGCTGCTTGAATTAACGGCGTCACCGCTTGATTCTTACCGGGAAAAGGGATTCAATTCCTTTTTCCCGGTACAACCCTCATATTAAGTTAACGATTCATACTTCTGGGTATAAGAATTTGCCTGTTCCTGCAGAATATCAGCGCTCCCGAGATAAATTTTATGAATATCTTATCGATGCACGAAATCAAGCCAACTTATGGAGCACTCATGTTACTTTCACAATGACCCAGGGTGTCTTTCAGGTGTTCCGTCGCCGCCTTTCCCTGGAGGATGCCATCAGGTTCTCCCAAGCACTCCCCCCATGCCTGCGAGCCCTTTTTGTTGAACAATGGGATGTCACAGAAAAGCAAAAGCCATTTGAAGATTTACAAACTATGACACAGGAAGTCAGGAACCTTCGCCCGGATCATAACTTTTCTACCGACAACGCAATCAAGGACGTTGCCTGGGCATTGAGAAAACATGTTGATGAAACAGTCTTTGATCGAGTACTGGATACTTTGCCCCCAGAGGCAAAAGCATTTTGGTCGATCGACAATAGATAAAATACCTTCCGCTAATATAACTATTCCAAATAACCCAAACTTCATACACCTTACCAAAGGTCAATATACTGCTACTCACGCAAATAGGTCACTAATGGCTATGCTTTAAATATTTAAATCACTTGCCCTTTTGGAAAGGAGTTCCAGATGAAAGGTTATGGCTTCAACTTAGGAAACGCCATAAAAAGTGTCGCGGTACTCATTGCTGGATCGCTATTTTCCCTCCACGTATTCGCGGTTAGCTGTGGCGACACTATAACTTCGCCAACTACATTAACAGGTAATCTAAATTGCGAACTCAGCCAGGCAACTCCAGTTGCACTTACCGTGCAGGGCCCTGCCGGCATTCTTAATATGAATGGGTTCGCAATTAACTGCTCCACACTAGATCCCGTCGCCACAGAGTTTACAGCTGTCGAATTACAAGGTACCGCTGCAAGAGTCAGCAATGGCACACTTAATAATTGCCTCAATGGCGTCGTAGCCATGGGCGATGGCTTCCATCAGATCAGCAATATGACGATGACAGATGTTATTAGGAATGGAGTCCTATTATTTAGCGACGGTAATATTTTGCTTGACACTTCCATCACCGGAGTCGCCGGTTCCACTGTTTCAGATGGTGTAGAGGTGTTGGGAAATGACAATATAGTCTCCGGGTGCACCATCTTAGGCGATGGTGACGAAGGCGTTGAAATACTTGGCCTGCGCAATACGCTGACATTTAGTTATGTGGCGGGGTTTAGTGAAGACGGTTTAGAGCTGGACGGAGATCATATCATTGTTGCGCAAAATACCTTTGAAAATAATGGTCAAACCGGAGTAATCATCAATGGTAACTTTGCCACAGTTACCCAAAATACTGTGACCGGTAATGGCCAGATTGGTATTAATATCAGCGGCGGGAATGGTGGTAAAATTAGCACGAACTTCGTAACAAACAACGGCTCTAATGCCTCCCCCAACTATGGTGGTATCGTCCTGACTGACCCAAATAGCTCCAACTACCAGATTCTTGGCAACATTTTATCTGGCAATCAGCAATTTGACCTGATTGATCTGTTTGATCCAAACTGCACCGGAAGTAATCGTTGGCTGGGAAATCAGTTTGAATCCGCCAACCCCATGTGTCTACGCTAAAGACTGAATCCTCTTCGTTTGTTATAGTGGGGAAAGTCCGCTTTCCCCTTTTCTTTGCTCTCTCTAACCTCTTACAAACTACCGCTCCCCGGCTATTTAGCGCCATTCTTACCAATACCCACATTATCACTATCCACTTTTAGAGCGTAAAGAATAACCTCCGCACTCCACATAAAATACTTAACTGCTACCGCACAGCTGGCTTATATTTATCATCTATCATTGTTTAGCGTCACTACTCGAGAATACTATTTAAGCACTGGTAGGAACCCGATGAAATGACTCTGAATTGCAACCTCCACGGCTGGAGCTTTTATCCTTAGCTGCAATGAAAAAATCATGGCCAAAAAAGTACTCATCAGTCTATTAATTTTAGTCGCCCTCTATATCACGATTGCATATATCTACAATACCCGATTCACTCAGACGGCTATATTTGAAAGAACCTCCGTGACTGAAGAGTTCATAAAAAGCACGGCAGATATCGAAAAAAAAGACACTATCAATATTCTCATTATTGAAGGTGGCGGAGTTCGCGGCCTCATTCCACTTTATATAATCCAGTACTTGGAGTCCCGCCTTGGTAAACCTGTTAGTGAGCTATTCGATGTTTTTAGCGGGGTTTCTACCGGAGCGGCAATTGCCACCGGGGTTAATGTTCCATTTAAATCTCTCCTTGAATACCGTGGCGGAGACCTGTCAGCCACTGAATACATGATAAAGGTCTATCGGGAGGATACCGATTATGTATTTTCCTCTCCGTGGTATCATAAGATACTCACTGCAGGAGGACTTTTTTCCCCTTCTTTTCTCGGGGACCGTTTACACGAGACCTTGGCGAAGCACTACTCAAAACACCTTCCATTTACTGATTTAAAAAACTACGTCATTATTCCCGCCCTGGATGTACACAGTGGAAAAATCCACCTTTTTAAAAACCGAGGAACTTCTGTCACCGACCTACCAACCAATACCACTTACCAATTGGTTACAGCTTCTGTCAGTGCAGAGACGGCCTTCCCACCAGTAATTTTCAGGGCTCCGGATGGGGAGACAAAACACCGTTTTTTCGCCGATGCGGGTATGGCTATCAACAACCCAACCAGCCTGATTTTGTTGGATATCATTAACGAATTCCCCGGGAAAAATTACTATTTACTGATCCTGGGTGCTGGCAATCCACCTCTTGCGGGGGCGAAAATCAGTTATGACCAAATAAAAAACTGGGGGCGTTTACGCTGGCTGAGAGATGCCTTCTCTAATATTCAATTGTCCATGGATCACCAGCAGGTTTTTACACTGGAAATTGCCAAGTCTCTCTCATCCAAGGGGCGCATCGAATATGATTTTCTGGATATAGATATTGCAGAACCTTTTGTAGGCATCTTTGACGCCGGCTCCAAAGGGCACCTGAGAGCCTATGCCGACCAGCTAATTGAAGAAAATCGCCCGGCTTTAGAGAGAATTATTAAGCATTTGGAACAGCAAAATTAGTGCACCGGTCTCGTAATACCTTTCTGCTATCGTTCTTCCAGATGCTAAAGGCAGGGTTAAACTAAAGATTGAGTTAGCGGCACGAGCTTAGCGTTAATTCTACCTGCTGCCGTCTTCTACTCGCTGTCAACCTTAATCATGAAGGCGTTAATATTTTGTACTAATGGAATTGGAAGCTTTCCCTCGGGCCTTTTCCAACAATAGGGTTAGTGCAAACTTTATCACCGCATTAACTTGCCCAGCATGATTTCTGCCAAACAATTGGCAAACCATAAGGTCCTCAGACCCGCCTTCTGTTTTCACTGAAACGCCCCACTAAATACCACCCCCACAGCAATCAAGAACTGCAATATGAATGGAACACCCGATATACATACCGCAAATACAGACCTTAATGCTGCTGCCTGCCCTTTAAATATTAACTACCGGCAGAGCTTCGAAACGCGTTGTGTAGGCCGGTGAGCGATAGGCCTGCCGCATCTTCCACTGCTTTTGCATACCCTCAGCACCTAAAAACAAAGTGCCACTGCCAAAGCGCTGATTAACCCGGTCCAGTGTCTGCATCATCATACCAGCACGGGCCGGCTGCCCGATGGCGAATAGATCACCCTGCCCCAAAGTCTTGGGTACCAACTCAACCAGCCCCACCCCAGCTTTCATAAAACGGTGTCCCGGACGATAGAGTTCCCTTATGGCCCCCTTCGCCAAACTGGCAATTAAGCGGGTGTCATCCGTAGGGTAAGGACATCGCACCACGGTGCTGCGGCTGTAGTAGTTGGGCTCATGCGGGGATGTATGCAGAAACAGGTGAATCGCTGTTACCAGGTATTCCTGCGCACGCAATTTCTCTGCCGCCCGACTCGCATAGAGTGTAATAGCCTGTAACAGGGGCGGCAGCTCGGTGAGCTTTTCCCCAAATGAGCGGGTGCAATAAATCTGCTTCTTGGGCGCGGGCTGCTCTTCCAGGCTGAAACAGGGAGAGCCATTCAACTCCTCGATAGTTCGCTCAATATTAATATTGGTACGCCTGCGTAAAATTTTGGGGTTGGCCTGCCCCAGGTCATAGGCAGTTACAATGCCAAATTCCCCTAACCGTTTGGCCAAGCGCCGACCAACTCCCCACACCTTGTCAACTGGTATGCGTCTCTGCAGCCATTGCCAACGTTGCGGGCCATCCAAGACACAGACCCCATCGCATTTGGGAATCTTCTTCGCCGCTCTGTTCGCCAACTTGGCCAGGGTTTTGCTGGGGGCAATTCCAACTCCCACCGGCATACGTACATCCCGCCACAGGGTTCGACGTATTCCCTGCCCGTACTCGACCCAGTCCTCCCGCAGGCCCTGCAGATTGAGGAACATCTCATCAATACTGTACACCTCCACCTCTGGGCTAAAGTCCCGCAGGGTTGTCATGACTCTGTGAGAGATATCACCATAGAGAGGGTAGTTACTGGAAAAAATGGCAACATCATGATGCCGCAGCAAATGTTCAATCTTGAAGAAAGGTTCCAAATCACCGATACCCAGCAATTTGGCCTCTTTGGAACGCGCTACCACAAAGCCATCGTTATTTGATAACACCACCACTGGCCTACCCCGCAGGTCCGGCCGAAAAATCTGTTCACAGCTGGCGTAGCAACTGTTGCAATCCACCAATGCCAGCATTCAGCAAGATCGATGGTAGCGAATGGATGCCTTTACCACCCCTTCCACAACGAGCTCCTGCCCCTCCCTGATAGGTATCGGAGGGTAGCGATCATTGGCGGAGAGCAGGCGCCCCCGGTAGCGGTCCAGGACCTTGCAGGCGAGCTGTCCATCCAGGGCAACTACCACAACATCCCCCTGAGCCGGCTCCAGTGAGCGGTCTACTATCAGGAGATCCCGGTCAAAGATGCCCAGGCCCTGCATTGAGTCCCCATTGGCACGCGCCATAAAAGTGGCAGCGGGCCGGGTAATAAGGTGTTGGTCGAGGCTTAGTGAATCCTCCCTGTGGTCATCCGCGGGAGAGGGGAAGCCTGCTGCAACACCATGGCTGTATAAAGGGGTCAGTTTCATTAGGGAACACCAATACTGTATATAAATACAGTTTAGAGGCTGAAAAGTGACACCGGCAAGAGAATTAAGTGACCACAGGGCCGGGAAGTGCTCACTAACATCCAATGGTGGCCAAGGAGAGGTAGAGTCTGACACCAAAGGCCAGCCCACCAGTTACCCTCAAGCCGCTTGGCAGCGTGACACTCTGGGACTATGATCCGGCCCCATAGGCAAAACCCAGATAACAGGGCCTGTTATTACTCGATCAATAGCCCACTGGAACCCCTCGATAAGCCTGCCCCAGCACAAAGAGAGAGACACAAATATGAATTTATTGGTCGCTGCACTGATTGTGGCTTCTTATTTTATCTGCATGAGATTGAGCTCTTCCGCCATCAAAAAGTTAGGCGGCGCCAAGGCAGTGAAACCCTACCGCCTGAAATACATCTCCAAAACTGTGGGCATTGCGCTACTGGGATTTCACTTGGCACTGCTGATCAGTGCTTTGGGATTTGAATATACCCAGGTTTCCATCTTCCTCTCTTCGGTATTTGCTGTAATTGGCGTGGCGCTCTTTGCCCAGTGGTCAATTCTGAGCAATATCACCGCCAGCCTGATTATTTTCTTCGGTTTTCCTTATCGTGTGGGTGACAAAATCCAGGTAATGGATAAGGACGACGACATTTCCGGGATTATTGAGGAAATCACGCTCTTCCATGTATTAATCAGGAGAGGGGAAGAGTTGATCACCTATCCGAACACATTAATGCTCCAGAAAGGCGTAATAAAAAATCCCGAAAAGAGTAAGGCTGAGGATAACAAAGAGCCAGCGAAGTCACGCCCGGCAGAAGTACAGTAATACCCAGGTCCCCGCTTTTTACCATACCCAGCTCATTAACAGAGGGCCGAGACGTAGCTCCCCCGGCTCTCCCATATCCCAGTAATTTGCACACGAGTCCCCATTATCGGCAACAGTGGTTCGTATCAAGTTGATTCAATAGTCTCAATAGTTAAAAATGCGCATGAATCTGTAAAATTGGCTTTAAGGGACTACATGACCGATACCCTCAAAGATATACTCCACTTTATCCAAGAAATGGGCCTGAAAAATGGTCTGTTTGTCGTATTTTTCATCTTTGCACATTATTTACTTTTCTGGATGTACAGCGGGCGACTGAAAGATCGTCAAGTTGAAATTGATCGACTAGCGGCAGATAATAGGGAGTATCGGGACAGGTTCCTGAAGCTGATGGATAATGCCTTCTCCTATTCCCCGCCCACCAGAAAAGTGGCACCGAGAAAGCCAATTAATGAAAAGGAGTTTGAGTAGTGCTCTACATATTGTTAGCCCTTGCTCTTTTCTTCATTTCAATCCAGATATATCGGCTTTGGGAAATGAGAAAACACGACCAGCACCTGTTCGAGTTTTGTCAGTTGCGGAGAGATACCATCACGTATCTCTCTAACTCCTATGAGAGTCTCTCCAGAACAGATTATATCGCCCTCAGAAAAATCAACGATGCCCTGAGTACTATCATTGCGGAGTACAAGGAGCATAGAACCGTTGTATTCAATTTCCGTTTATTTGTGGAGTACCTGGATGAGCTGAAGGCTTTCGAAAAAAAGGCTGAAAAGATCTCTACCAGCAACAAAGAAATACAGAACCTGCTAAACAGAATACATTGTTCTATCTTCAAGGCATTCCTGGCATTCACGCCCTATCTCAAATCAGAGCTCGCCCTCTCACTGGTTATGAAGTTGAGCTCACTCGGGGTTAAAGCCGGAGTAAATTCCCTCAAGGGTTATCTCAGTAGCCTCAAAGAGGCAAAAATGATGGTCAACACCTTTAAGCGATCATCCACCCCCTGCTAACTGGCATCCGCTAGTACTCAAATGGGGGCTAAGCCCCCACCACTTTCCCATTTACCCCCATTCAAGTTAGACAAACCAACCCTCAACTCTACTCAGCAAGATTGATCAAGCCTTAGTAACCCTGTCGTTATAGTATTCCATTACCAAAGGGGAGGAAGGCAAGTATGTCCAGTTATCGGGAACAATTTCTGCAAGTACTAGCTTATATCGAAGCCAACCTTGATACTGAGCTGGATATCGACCAGCTATGCGGGCTCACCCAGTTATCCAGGTATCACTTTCATCGCCAATGCTCAGCATATTTTGGCATGCCCTTAATGGCCGTTGTCAGGCTGTTAAGGCTTAAGCGTAGCGCTTACCAGCTGGCTTATCGCACAGACAGAAGGATTCTGGATATAGCTTTGGAAAATGGCTATGACAGCCATGAAGCTTTCTCTCGGGCATTCAAAAAGCACTTTGGTCAGAGCCCATCAAAGTTCCGGCTGTCGCCAAACTGGGACCATTGGCTTTCCCACTACCAGCCTATTCTGACATTGAGAACACAGATAATGAGAAGCCAGGACAAAATCCAAGTGACCATCATAGACTTTCCCGAAACTTTGGTAGCGGCCTTGGAGCACAAGGGGCCACCAAATCTACTTAGCACAACCATTAGAAAATTTATTGAGTGGAGGAAATCACAGGGGCTAACACCGGCTACAAGCAGGACATTCAATCTTCTCTATAATGATCCGGCAACAACCGAACCGGGTGAGTACCAGTATGATGTCTGTTGTTCAGTACCATATTCAGTGAAGAATGATAACCATGGCATCAAGAGCAAGACTATTCCCGCTGGTAAGTGTGCGGTTATCAGGCATACCGGCAGTGATGACACAATAGGTATCACCGTAAGCTATCTATATTCAGACTGGCTGGAAGTGTCTGGTTTCACACTGCGAAACTTCCCGATTTTTCTGGAGAGGGTGAAATTCTTTCCAGAGGTGAAAGAGAGTGAAATGATTACGGATATCTTCTTGCCAATAGAATAAGCGCATCCTCAATCACTAGGCGCAAACTGACTTCGGCCTACACCTTTTTCCCATAGTAAGGGAAACTCAGCCAGCGAAATGCAAAACTCTTTGAGGCTCGCTCACCCCGGAGAGTGACCAGGGTAAAATTACCAATCTTTCCTCAAACAGCCTCTATCAACTGGCAACAGCTGCAGCTAGTGCTGAAACTGTATTCCGTTCAATAGTGTTTTAAACAGCAGGCAGGGATACTCTTCAACGATACTAAGCCGACATAGAGATAAGTGAATAGCCAGTCTCCTAACAGAACAATCACGTTATGTAATATATTTACCAGGATACTCATAGAAACAGGCATACAAAATACGTGCTAATCACAAAATAATCTTAGAGTTTTTTGTCCCCTGGTCAGATAAACATTATCTTTAGCGTGTTAGTCCACCCAGAGTGGACATAGCAGGGGCTAACACAGTTATGAAGAGAGTGCTTCCGATTCTACTTACAGGGTTCGCTATTACACTGATACCCCAAGTCACCCGGGGCGAAACTCTTTACGAACGTGAGATCGTCAGTCGCTGTCAGCATACCTGTAGAGATATCTACCGCAAGTGCATTCGTGATAATGAAAGACCACAAAATATCTGTGTTGAAAATCAAAGCCACTGCGATGTTATCTGCCGTGAAGGCAACAGGGTAGATTTCTATTATGATAAGTTTGATTCAAAATATCGATCTGGATACGACAATTACGATTACTAACTTCCACAAGGTAAAATTCCCCCTAGATAATTAGCACTCAATTATCGTTTTACAAACCTCTATTTATTAAACCTCAATAAAGCTCTGCGCAAACAACAGACTTCTAATTTCACGCTGATTCATCCTGCAATATCAGACTACGTAAAACAAGATAGGCTCGATGTAATAAGACGTATTAGAAACGGCTTGCAAGCATGATACCCTAAGTGGGTTGTTACTAGGAAATTTTTTCCAGGAACCCTATTAAATATGCGCCGTACCAATTAGAAACAAACAAATGGATAAAATTCTATGAATAAAAATGCTTCCTCAGCATCAATATCAAATAGTGATACTCTTGATGGTACTAAAACCAACAAGGCCGGGGCTACTCTAGTTCTATTTCTATTACTTTCTATAGCACTCGCCTTTACCGCAGCCTTTCTCGGCCAATTCTTGCGCACAGGAAACATTGCCGCTGGCATAGGGGGAGGCTTAGCGCCAATTATCATGGGGCTTATAGTTGTTGTTTTTTTTCAAATTGGGAAGCCCTTCAGAAACTCACGATCTCGCTGCAAGATACTCCTGTGGAGCCAGATTGTGCTTATATTAGGCAGTATTTCAAACTTGCTATCCTATTTTTTCCGTGGGTATTGATCACTCAATGACTAAACTTAAAACTGTCAAAAATAGATAATTAAGTATTTAGTGTCAGGGTGCTCATATAGGCCCACCTTAAGTAGGCACTTCAGTTCACCGGCGCTAACTGCAGTAAAATCACATTTTTTATGTAACAATATTTTATACAACCTTACAATCAAAGGCTGCTAAAGAATAGCATAATCCGGTGTGTGCCCTCTTCTGTAAACCAGCACAGTTCTTAAGAACGTCATAAATATATCACCATTCTGCTTGATACCTCTAGTCTCAACGGTAACTATACCTTGAGCGGGCCGCGACTTCGATTCACGCTTAGAGATAATTTCACTTTCAGCATAAATAGTATCCCCTTCAAAGACTGGTTTTAACAACTTTACTTTATCCCATTCCAAATTGGCCACAACCTTTTTACTAATCGTATTAACAGTCATGCCAGTTATGATTGCCAAGGTTAAAGTACTATCTACCAGTGGCAATTTCCACTCTGTACGCTCAGCATAGTGCGCATCAAAGTGCAACTGAGCAGTATTCATAGTAAGTAGTGTCATCCAGACATTGTCAGTTCGTGTCAAGGTTCTACCAGGGCGATGCTCTATCACCAGTCCAACTTCGAAGTCTTCAAAATAGAAACCAAAATCCTCTCGAAATCGGTTTTCTTCAATTTCTTTATATGGTTTAAAATTCACGATATTCTCCTGTAATTCTTCCCCTTAAAAAATCTCCAAGGTTCCTACTTCACGCACACCTCATAAAAAATGGCGTAAAATCACACACACCAAAAATAATCTAACAACTTAGATTAATCATCTGGCACACAACCAATCTATTCACACACCACGCACTGCACGATTTCACCCTAAACAGATACTTTAATCCCGCTCAGGAGAATAGCTAAGGCTATAAACTCTTGTTGCTTTAAATTAATCAAGGAAAGCACCTTTTCAATCTATTGGCAGAAAAATCATTACAAAGTGCCCCCGGCTATTTCTTGAAACCATCCTACACCCACACTCATAAGCCACTGAAAAATACAACCGTAAAATAACGACAATACGTAACTTACCAGACAAACTGAGCCAGAAACTAACTAATTGTGCACCAAAGTTCCACCATGTAAGAAGATGTGATAACCAGAAGTAGAACAGCAACAACGTGGACATATAGAATTGACTCGCTTACTAAAAAGTAAGCAGTATCTTTTGTTGAATCTGCCTGGTCAGCATCATCGATCAGTACTTTTAAATATATAAATGGGTAATCAATATGGAAGTTGAACTTAGCACTAAAGACGGGACTTTAGACCCCCAAAATCCAAACCCTGCTCCAGTAGAAGCCAAGTACACACCTGACAACCCTCCCACTGGATGGAGCTACATTAATTACAAAAATCAACCGGGCGGAGGATTCCAATGCCCTAACTGCAATAGAGTTGAAGACGGTGCAGATGTAGATGGGCATAGCTGCAACTGAGTGGAAGTTATTTAGGGCAAAATACTATTTTTGCCCTAAATATACATTAATATTTCACATGCCAGCTATAGAACTAAAGCGATTATATTTGAGACCACTTATTAATATAAGACCTCAGACAGTGAGGCTAAAACGAATAATTCAATAGCCCTTTAGCTCCAATACATTCAGATAAAATATAAGCCAAAAACCACCTCGAGAGATAGAAACACGAGAAGCAATAAGAAAGAGGATAAAATATAAATCTTCCCCACCACAAAAAAAACAAATAATTTCCCAGTGAAACAGCCACAAGCCCTCCCCAATTAAATATCTTTACGACTGTCTGGTAATCGATATATAAAATGTAAAAAATATTTATATATTCACAGTCACCAAAAGGTATTTTTAATGCAAAACTAATACGCCACTTAGTACTCTTCTTAATAAAGAGGATACAGGTTGAATTTGGCATGAGAACCAGATACTTACTACTTACTATTACTTTGTTAGCTTTTGCTTTCATTGGGACTGTTTATTTCTACAACAATCAACTTGCTGAAAGCATCAAGTTTAATGCGACTCCTGTTTCTGATGAACCAATAGTCAGCAACAAGGGGCTTGAAGACAAAGATACTATCAAAATCCTTATCATCGATGGTGGTGGTATTCGCGGTCTTATCCCTCTTTATGTCCTTCAATATATTGAGGACAAATTAGGTAAGCCTACCAGTGAAATTTTTGATGTGTTTAGTGGGGTATCAACCGGTGCCATCATCGCAACCGGGTTAAATATGCCTCATCAGAAAGACTACATGTTCAAGGATGAAGAAGCAGAGCTTCATTCGAAAAGTGAAAAAATTATTGATATCTATAAAAGCGAAAGCGAATATTTGTTCTCTTCGCCATGGTATCACAAAATCTTAACAGTAAATGGCTTTTTATCTCCTAGATTTCTGGGAGATCGACTACATGAAGTCATGCAAAAGCACTATAGTAGCGAACTGAATTTTAGTGAACTAAATAATTACGTCATTATTCCATCACTCGATATCCATACCGGTAAGCTACATCTATTTAAGAACCGCGGCGAAGATAGTAGCGAACTGCCGACAGACACTCTTTACCAACTGGTAACAGCTGCCGCCGCCGCAGAGACCCTTTTTCCGCCCGTAGACTTTATGAGCCACAATGATGATGTTAAACATCGTTATTATTCAGATGCAGGAATATCAGCAAACAACCCTGCAAGCATTATTCTGCGTGAAATCATCAAAGAGTTCCCTGGAAAAAAATACTATGTACTTGTTTTAGGCGCAGGTACTTCTCCACTAGAAACTATGGAGAAAAATTACCGAGAACTCAAAAATTGGGGAAGATTGAATTGGATGCAGGATGCCATATCCAATGTACAGAGATCAATGGATGACCAACAAATATACACACTTGACATAGCAAAATCACTTGCTCCTGAAGGCCAAATAGAATTCAACTATTTGAATGTTGAAATTATTGACCCCTTTGTAGATCCATTCGATTACAAATCAATTGACAAGTTGAAAATATTATCAGAAAGACTTATTAACGATAATAAAGAAGAAATTTGCCACGTTCTCAAGCATCTTGGTGGGGAGACATAACAATACCTAGCTCCCTACTTCAAGATCTATTTCCCGGCGCAAGGGCTTGCCAGCAGACTTTGATTACCGTTCAGTTATCCCGTCAAGCAAACTTTAACCTATAAAACTCTGCGACCAACACCAAAGGCTCCCGCACTAGGGGTTGGACATTAACTATCCAGCAAATAGTCATTCTTCAAAGGTGTAATCTGCTGATATTGATCAAGGCTCTCACGTAATTTATCGTTATATTGGTACAGACTGAATGGTCATATATTGAATAAATTTCCAATAAGGAGTCTATGCTATGGCAGTTCGATTGGGAGATGGCTATGCGGCTTATCGTTTCAGGCCGGAGTGTACTTGGGTAACCGGCACCAATGCAGGAGAATTAAGATCTGACGGTTATGGCTCCTGTGTAGGACTGGTACTTTATAGTGGCGCTCCCAGAAAGATTGGGGTAGTCGCTCACTTCTCTGGTTCAATGCAAGCTCCACAGGTAAGGGATGATACCTTTGAGATAATGGCAGCGGTGTGCCCTATTGCACCGGGAAGAAAGTGGAGAGGATGGGTGTTTGGCGGCGTATCTCTAAATGGCAACTCTTCGCACCAAACAATGAGTGGGAACGGATCCAGCCTAAGACATACTCAAGCCCTGATTGATGTGGTACGTGGAGTACTGGATTTTAATCGAATGTTTGATGTTAATTTTAATATCTCTAACCTGGAAAAATTTAATTTTAATAGTCAGGGAGTCTTTACCGAAATGTCCCTACGCCAAGGTGATACCTATGTTGGACACCAAGGTGTGAAGCTGGATCTCGCGACCGGAAGAGTTACCTGGGATGATCGTAATCACGGGTCAGGTAAGTCAAAAAGTAAAGAGATGGTGAATTCTATGTTTTGATCATTAAGGTTAGACCTGACTGGTAGTACCACTTACCTGCCAGGTCTAACTCACTCGGCTTAGAGGATCATATTTAGCCTTAAGGATGTTGTATTTCAGATCCGGCCTAACTCTACTCTTATCCCCCCTCTCCCCTACCGTAACCCTTACAGAGCTCGACATAAGAGCGAGATGATATTACTAAATAAAAAATTCCTGATACCATCAGTACCAGCCAAATACTTGATACAAAATATAGAGTCCATAAATAGGCTAAGAATGGTAACGTGATAAGCGCTAACTTTCGTACACCCGTACCCGTAATATGTAATGATGCATAAATAGATATCAAAATAGTTAGAGAAGCGCAAACCAGAAGCAGCGATGAAGACTTCATGGTCAACATTATCAGGCTCAGTAGAACAAAAACTATAAGTCCAAACCACCGCATTTCAGGTTCTAGTGCTCCCATGCTGATAGGCGCAGCCATATAGCCAACGACATGATACCCAGTAACAACCACCATAAGTGCTGCCCAGCTATCCGCATTAGCTAGAACAACAGCTGCTAATACCCAGTTGACTAGCATGGACCGTCTGGAAATATTATGTATTGGATCTAAAACCGCGAGCCAACGAGGCATTTGCCCAACTGTAGCCATCGCGAATAAAATTCTTGATGATGCACCAAGATAAGTATACCCAGAGGCAGAGGGGCTAGTTACGCTGTCAGCGAGTAACACTAACGCTAGAAAATGCAGACCAAGAAGGGTAGCAAGATCTAGAAGTGGAGAGGTAAAGTTCAATCCCCGCCAACCACCAATCTCAACCAGCAGGTCACGCGGAATCGCCTCCATAAAAGCAAATTGTAACGCAAGATAAACCAGGGTGATAATCACTACTGACAATGTTATAGCCAGTGGAATATTACGTCTTGGCTTCCTAATTTCACTGGCAAATGCAACACTAATTTGAAACCCATTGTATGAATAAATAAGTCCAGCGCCAATGATGGCAGAAAATGCACTACGAAAATCAAACTGCTGATTGTAAGAAAGGGAGAAATTTGAGCTGGTTTGATTACTGGTAAAAACCACAATGAGAAGCACAGTAAGCGCAAATAATGGAGTAAAAATCTTCAGTACAGTGACTACATTATTAATTTTAGTAAGCCAACGAATACCGTAAAAGTTAATTAACAGATAAACAGCTAAAATACTGAGTGCAAGTACCTTCCCCCATATAGTAAGAGTATGATTTTGTATTAGTATCGCAGAACCGATAGCAGATGATAGATACTGTGTTGTAGCCTGTGCTTCTGTAGCCACAACCATCAAGATACCAAACCAGTTCGCAAAAGCAAAAGGCATACCAAAGATGCTATTGTGCGAAAGGGCACTAGCTTGGGCCAAGGCTCCACGCACTGGGTAAGTCGCCACAATACGAGCAAGGCAAAGCCCTACCATCAAGACCAACAGAGCAGCAAGTATCCATGCCGCAAAAGCCCAATTACCGGCATATTTCGCCGTTAATTGAGCACTAAACAACCACCCTGATCCTATCATACAGGTGGCACTGAGTAATGTTGCGCTAAAAAGCGAAACTTTTTTCTTGCCACGCTTGGTATGATGCATATCGCTGATTTGTGTAAAATAATGGAATAAGAACAGTTTACAGTTTCACTATGCAATGACAAATGCACAGACTAACCTTTTCAGTACCAGCAAAAATAAGCAGGTCTTTATCCGTCATCAAAAGCATTTTAAGGGCGTATATATCATCTAAATTCACTCAAGGTTAAACCTTATCCCTACCTTTCAGCTAACACGTTCCATACACAATTAGTTAAACGGTAGAGCTTCAGAGGGAATAGCTTCTCGCCCCTATTGCCATCACAGCTTAATCAAAATTAGTCCTCAAAGTAAGCAACATCTATAGCGCGTCCCCATATATAAAAACTTTTTAAGATCTATGAGTCTGAAATATTATATTTTTTCTTCACACACTCCCGAAAGGTTCCAAAGTTAAAGGGGCCAGGAACAAAGACAGGCTTGCATAAAACAGAATTTCCCTTAACCCAGTAAGGTGTTCCTGCAACAATTTTGGTATCAATAGTGGCTTGAAAAATTGGTGCACCAACTACACCAACCGCTTCAGGGGAGGGGTTTTTCGGAAGTGAATTAAAGAACACATCAGCCTCTCCATCCCTGATTGCTTCATAACATTCCTTTATATCAAGCTGTCGTTTAGTGACAACCACATTCTCTGGAAAATACTGATTTGCTGTTTGAGTTGAAAGGTTTCCAGTACAAATTCTTATACTTGGATTAGACTGCAAATCGTCAATGGAACTAACTACATAGGGAGAGCCAACAGGTATATGAATAAACTGGCCAGAACTAATAATGGTGCATGTTGACCGACGCCCCTTCAGCCTGCGCAGATTTTCAGACTCACCACCTTTTGCATTAAACTGACCTATAATATCAACGATGATACCTGGGTTATTAACGAATTCGAACATCTCGTAGACTTCACTAAACGGGCTAAGGTTTGTACCAAAGATCCCATCCTGTAAGGCAGAAGTTGTATTGAAAGGAAATGGAATTTCAATGGAATTTACCTCTATCTGCTCCACACTGTAATGCTTGGCAATTTCTCTGAGTATTTCTGCAAAAATATCGTCAAGTATGCTCGAGCCATACATACCATTATCAAACCAATCAGAAGTACTAGCTCCAGAACTAATAAACCAGGGCATCCCAGCTACATGCCCACGGCGTATTTGACCTGAAGACAATATCTTGGCAAATCGTCCCCTGGGCTTGGCGGGAAAGGGAGTGATCTCTGGGTTTGGAAGGCAGTCAGCTTGATTTACAATGTAATCTGTTGCATCAATTACTCCTGGAATCGGCTCAGCAAAGTCTTGGATTATTTTTCGATATTTACCGCTATTAATAACTCTTACCCAAGCAGCGTCAAATGCGTCAACTAACTGATCATCGCCATCTACTTTTCTACTAGAGCCGGCTTGAACCTGGCTAACAAATAAAAGAGATGCTAATAAAAATATTTTCAGGAAAATATGGTTATTCATAGTGCGGCCTATTGGTGATAGATAATCGATTTCTGCAATTGCTGCACATTATTTAGCTCACCATCCCAAAAAGTGCTAACCAAGAGTGCAAAATACTCAGGTAAGTACACCTTTTACATTCTCTGTGACTATACGTTCACGGTATTCAGAATGCCCCACAATTACCAGCTCACTTTTTTGGTTTATTTAATAAGAAGCCACCCATCTGAAGTATCAGTCACCACGCTAGAAGAGTAAAAAGAATTACCTCTGAAATTTCATATACAAAACACCGTATCTAGTGGTGCTCAATGAGATTTTTAATATTTATAACTAATAAAAGATAAGCTTGTAGATGAAACATACATACATCTAAAAGTCACAAAGTAATATTACTTCTCCAATCGAACACCATTACAATGAGTTTGAACCAATCAGGTAGCACAATGAAAACTTGGCGGCCAGCAATTATATTTTTCCTACTAATCTTTGTTTTCGGCATCACCGCCTATATTTACAATCATCATTTTACTGAAAAGATAAAATTCAACAGCCCCCCCCGTTACAGAAGAAATAATTATCAGTGAGGATCGCCTAAAGAAAAAGGAAACTATCAATATCCTAATCCTGGATGGAGGAGGAGTTGGTGGTGAAGAAATCACCAACCTGCCTTCGAACAGTCCCTACCAATTAGTAATCGCAGCTTCTAGTGCTGAAATGTTTTTCCCCAGTTGACTTTATGATCATAAATAGAGATTTTAGCCACCGATACTTTGCCGATGCAGGAGTATCGGCCAATGATCCCACCGCATGATATTACTGGATATCATCGAAGAATTTCCGGATAAAAATTATTATGTGCTGATTTTAGGCGCAGGCTCTGCTCCTCTCAGCAGAGTAAACACTAGTTATGAAGAGGTAAAAAATTGGGGGCAGTTACGCTGGTTTCATGATATTATCACGGATGTGCAAAGATCGATGAATAACCAGCAACTATACACACTAAAGATTGCCAAACTATTATCTGCCCTGGAAAGGTTGAGTACGATTATTTGAACGTTAAGGTTATTAACCCAACAGTTGGTATCTTTGATTATGAGTCTATGGATTCTCTAAAAATCCATGCCGAGAGATTACCTGAAGCAAACAAAACTCAAATAGACCAAGCTGTCAAACAGCTTAAGCAAAGATCTGAGTAGCTAAACCTTTCCACTCCATCTCTTATCCTCTAAGAGGAGCAACAAGATTCACTGCCTTTTTGAATCGGAGGGCATGGAACTGACCCATAGGAGCAAAATACACAGCAGTCACCTTGCTTGGGGCTTAATAATTTCCCACACTGCCCGCACTCATAGAACCATTGACAAGCATTAACTGGCATACTTTCTACCTGTTTATACCCACACTCAGGGCAGGTAATCGTAGAAGTTAGAATTTGTTCTCTCATTACCAGTTCTTAGCCTCTCACATGTCTACAGTCGAAATAACAGTTGTCTTGAACTCTTGATAATCACAAAGCTATTTCAGATAACTGCTACCAAGAACCAGTAACTCTATAAAACTATCTGTCAGGAATCACTATCTACCCTTATGAAATTGCGGCAACCTTTAAGGCCTCTGCATTTCGTCGAATAAAATCATTCCATGTAGCAGGCAACCTACCAACAGCTGCCTTGAATGCGGCCTCATCAAAAGTCCGATCTGCATTAGGTATTGCGCCAGCTGCATTTAAACGGAACTGATCCCTAATACAGGCCATATAGACAGGATCAGCGCCAGCAGCTACAGCCTCCTCATAAAAGATCTGGGGGTCAAGTGGGCTTAACGCTATTGACTGCCCTACCAAGTCACTCATCATCTCGGCAACCTCAGCCATACTCGCAGCATCATAACCGAGACGCCAGACTTGACCGCTAAATCTATCAGGGCTTTTAAGGGCTGCAGCCGCGATTGCCGCTACGTCACGAGCATCAACCCAACTCCAGCGAGCATCACCGATTAGGTTGGTTAAACTGCCATTTTGCAGCCACCCAAAACTAATCAGGTTTTGCATAAAGCCCTCGGGACGTAGATGGGTATACCTAAACCCTTGCTGCTCAATATAAGCTTCTATCATCTGGTGCCACCCCCAATGGGAAACCTCGGCGGTATCAGCACCAGAAGCGCCGATATGGACAATATGATCAACTTTTGAGCGCCTTGCAGCATCAATAACACGTTTCGAGTGCTTCAACATATCTACGGTGTAACCGGTCATCAAGAGAATTCCGTCGACACCAACTACTGACTTCTCGACTGTAGTCATATCATCAAGATCAAGCTGAATTGGCTCCGCGCCAATATCAAGCATCGACTGCGCCTGATCATCCCGCCGGATAGCAGCAACTGTTTGGATATCCGGGTACTTGACTAAAGAATAAACGACTTCCGCACCTACTTTCCCAGTAGCACCAATAACGAGGAGGCGCCTCTTCTTTTGATTACTCATTAAAGTACTTTCCCCTACTTTTGTTACTTTTCATTAGACTACCCACTTTTGTCATCTGATATCGCTAGGCTAAATCATGAAATAAGAAAACCTGAGTAGACTAATTAAAGCGTATTGTAATATGGGGAGATATCTATCTGCGCCAGAGAAGTGGGGTAACATCCTGTCCTGCAAATCACTTGACCTATGGACTTATCTTTCAGCTAATATAATCTAGTAGCTATTACCAACCTACATAAAATTGATAATCTGGCGCCTTTAACACTCGCTCCAATAAGCTTCTATCCTTCCTAAATACGCTTCCTATCTTAAACGGCCTTCTCAAAGTTTAGCGAATGAATCTAAGATTTCCCCAGATTAGTAGAACTTAATTGTTAGCCGTCAATCTAATATAATAATTTTGTACATGCACTAATTCTCTTACTCAATCTACAAAAATGCTTCTTAAATTAAGATAGAGGGGGCCGATGAAAATACTGATTTTATTATCAGCACTCTGTATCTACTTCATAAGTAACACAGCCTCTAGCGAAATACTGAACAATAAAATAAAAGATTCTAACTTTAACTCACTGAAATCTGTTACTGAGCGCGCAATCGCCAACTCTGCTTTTTTCAGCGAAGATATACTTCAATTAATAAATAGATCCAATTTTGATTTTAAGGAGTCAAGTGAATCTGCACAAGTCCACCTATACATTGATAACACTTCGGCATCTATTATCACTAAGAAATCTCAAAGTAATTCAGATTTTTTGGATATTACGATCAGAGCAGCTGACGCTAATTATCACATTAAGCTTAACAACCAAAAACCCGAGTACATTATTTCCGGGCATGGATCAAAAATTGATATTGAAGGGAAATTATTGCTTTGTATTATTGTCGGAAAAATGGAATTAAAAGGATGGAAGAAATCTGAAAATTTATACAAATCTGCATCATATAAGATTGCGAACTGGTTCTCTGAAATGCCTACTGGCATGGTAATTTATACTATTGATTCGATAAAAAAAGACAATAAAAAGTAAGAAATGCTGGTATGTCAATAGCAAGGTTGCCTGGCCCTTACCTCAAGACTATTTATATTCACTGAGTTTAGTAGGATTTCTTCCCGAAAATTCTACAATCTTGGCCAAAATATTTGCGAGCACTGGTCTTTTAGGGCCCACTCAAAAGAACTTAGAGCATATGTGCCGCTACCTTACTATCAATTCATTAAAGCAATGAGCCACTTAACAGTCGATTAACTTTGCGATACCAACCAAGTTTGGGGCTCTTTATTTTTGAGCGTTTTTTGACGACAATCAATAAACCCTTTAACGACTCAGAGAATAATAATGAAGGATTTTTTGATTGTTGGCGGTGGCCATAACGGCCTTGTCTGCGCCTGCTATTTAGCCAAAGCGGGAAAAAAAGTAACAATTCTTGAGCGCCGGACTATTGTTGGCGGAGCTGCAGTTACTGAAGAGTTCCACCCAGGATTCAGAAACTCGGTAGCGAGCTACACCGTGAGCCTGCTCAACCCGAAAATCATCGAAGACCTTCACTTGCGTGAGCATGGCCTGGACATCAAGTTACGGCCACAGTCAAACTTTTTCCCACTTACAGATAGTGAGAGTCTCTCCTTCCATAATAATCTGGCAGATACACAGACAGAGGTCGCCCGCTTCTCAGAAAGGGATGCAGCCACTCTACCCGACTTTTATGCCATGCTGGAAACCGTAGCGGATATTTTACGTGAAGAATTGCTACGCTCTCCCCCCAACGTGGGTGGCGGGTTTGTAGATTTGATTCGCGCTGGTAGCTTTGGCATGAGAGCGAAAAAGCTCAGTATGGCAGCTCGCCGGGATGCACTCGACCTGTTTACCAAGAGCGCTACCAGCGTGCTGGATGCCTGGTTTGAAAATGACCATGTCAAAGCAGCATTTGCCTTCGATTCTATTGTCGGTAACTATGCCGCTCCCAGTACTCCCGGCTCCGCTTACGTGTTACTGCACCATGTGTTTGGCGAGGTTAATGGTGAGAAAGGCGCTTGGGGTCATGCCATGGGCGGCATGGGTGCTATCACACAAGCCATGCGTAAAGAGGCTGAGCGCCTGGGGGTCACTATTCGCACAGACGCCGAAGTTAAAGAAGTCCTGGTTGATGGTGGTCGCGCTAGCGGGGTGCAGCTAAGCAATGGAGAGACCGTAACCGCCGGCAAAGTAATTGCCAATGTTGGCCCTAAACTACTCTACTCCCAGATGATTGACGAACAACACCTAGAGCCGGAGTTTCGTCGCCGTGTGCGCGGCTTCAAGGTAGGGTCCGGAACCTTCCGTATGAATGTGGCGCTGTCTGAACTACCAGATTTCACTTGCAAGCCCGGAACTCACTTACAACCACACCATCAATCTGGAATAGTCATTGGCCCTACAATGAACTACTTGGAACAGGCCTATGTGGATGCGACACAACATGGCTGGTCGAAGCAGCCCATTGTAGAGATATTGATCCCCTCTACCATCGACCCCTCCTTAGCCCCTGAGGGCCAACATGTCGCCAGCCTATTTTGCCAGCAATTTGCTCCAGAACTGTCGGACGGCAATAGCTGGGACGACTACCGTGAGCAAGCGGCACAAACCATTGTCGATACCGTCACTAACTATGCTCCCAATTTCCGTGACTCCATCATCGCCCGGCAAATTCACTCACCTCTGGATTTAGAGCGCAAGTTTGGCTTGATGGGAGGCGATATCTTCCATGGTGCCTTGGGGCTGGACCAGCTTTGGAGCAACCGCCCCTTTATGGGCTTTGCAGATTACCGTACGCCGATTCAAGGTTTATATCTCTGTGGCTCCGGTACGCACCCGGGAGGTGGGGTTACTGGAGTACCTGGGCATAATGCTGCACTGGAGATTCTGAAAGATAGATAAGACTCGCTCGAACTGACCCTATGACCCCAGTACGGCCACTATTCACAATAGTGTTCAGGTCAAGATTAACCACTCAAGATACCAGCTGGTATATACGTTATTTGAATGAGTCCCTGCACTTGCTGACAAGTGCAGGGACCATAATGGGAGAGGCCTCTAGCTTTGCTGGATGGGAGGGAGCTGGCAGCCTGCATGGCCTATAAAGATCTTGACCTTACCTGGACCAACATCATCAAGACGCTGTAAGAGTCCAAATCCATCTTAATTCAGCAACGGATTCACACAACAATTTGCAGTCAGCCACCATACCTTGTGCCGATGCTTGGTGGTGATGCCCAAGGGCTTACCTTGTTACTCTAGGTGTCACACCAGCTGATATTATGCTAGAGCTACGACAAATATAATAAGAATAAGAAAAGTAAGTTCTTACCCCTTACCTCTATCCATATGACCAGTCAATGAAAAGATCAGCGCCACAATAATGGACTGGGTACAGCCAACCTTTTAAGCCTTAGGCTACTCCAGACTGGTACTTTGAATTTTGATGAATGCTCTTTCAAAATACACATTTATAGCCCAAGGCTTAAAATAAATCGCATTGACCGCAAAGGCTGAAACTCCAACCACCCCAATCAATAGAGCTCCACCAAACCATTTGGCTGTTATTTTTATCATTATCGACCCCTCCTACTTTAGACCGCCATTGTCACCATGCTAATAAGTGAAGTACAACCATTTGAACCAAGCAAAGCGTCGAACAAACTAAATTAGGCGATAAAATGCACATTGCAGACGCATCAAGTCAGGGGCGCCACTCCTTAAGGAAAATCAAAATTCCTAATTTTTGTGTAAATTACCATTGCACTAAGTTGCTATCTATTTACGGGGGCAAGAAAGGAAAAACATAAGTTGGTATGAGAGATATGGGCATATACTCACTATTAAAATAAGAATATGACTAGTAAGGATTCAATGGAAGGTACCCAACGATCCCTTAAATTCTAAATAAATGATCATTAACAAAGGTAGAAATTACTTAATTGCAGATCCGGCCATAAGTTACTTGGAGCAGGCCTATATGGATACGATGCAACATGGTTGCTCAAAGTAGCCCATTGTAGAATCGTTAACCCCCTCCATCATTGCCCCCTCTCATGGCAGAACGCCAATATGTCGCCAGCCTATTCAGCTAGTAATTCCTTCCAGAACTGCCTGGCGGCAAGAGTTGGAACAACTTCAATGAAGATATCACACTCCTAAATCGTGACTTTGAAAGTCTCTCCAAACAGATAACAGATTCGACAGATCTAAATATAGCAGAGTAAGCGCAAAATATATGATCTACAAGATTGTCAATATATTCTTAGCTCTACCCAACCACCCACCGAAACAAACAATCAACTAAACAAGCAAAATCTACCCACTAAACTTCTCAAATTTCCAGCACACCTATCCTGGATTTTCCACTTACCCCTTTATGACACTCAAAAAAATTTAGGTGTCATGTTGCTATTTTCACTAAAGGAAATATGCCATCCAGCACACTGTTGCATAAAACTCTCACCTAAATTGCAGAGTCCCAATCTTTGGGCGTCCAGAATCATTGCACTCCAGTACCTGCTTTATCCCTCTAAGATAATAAAAAAATATATATAAATATAACGATTAAGGTGTGATTTCTGCTCATAGGACAAGCTAAACAGATGACATCAGATTTCAGACAAGCCGATTAATTTAGCATTTCTAAATTATCAAGTGTGACTTTCATAGATTTTATATGGAATTATTGATGATAATTTTTTTCATATTTGTAAAAGTACAACAAGTAATGGTTTCTTAAAAGTCTGACTGAAAGAATATCTTTAATCATTTGTTTAGCATTTCAACAAATATCAGCAGCAGGCTTTTTTAATTCTTCATATAAAGAATGTTAATTATTTCTTGAAATACTTAGAGCGTTCTTTGGTATGAAAACTGGCGCTGGTTAGCTTCTAATTTACAATCATCGAGTTGTAAATATGCACGAAAGTACTATATTATGCGCCCGCACAAGAATTAAGTGTGAAAATAAAAAATGGTCGTACCGCTACTAAACATCTATTAATTTAGAGGGATTAGATATGAATAGAACTCATATTTTTCTTTCACTAGCAGTACTCTCAGGGGCATCATATGCAGATCCCCTTTACAATTTTGTTGAGATAGACCAAGCCGCAAGTTTCATCAGCGGGCATAATGTTGCCAAGCAGCCGGTAGTAGACGAGACTGCTGTAAAGAAAGAATATACGTTAATAGAGCGCACTTCTTCTTTAAGCGCCATTGCGGTTACTCCAGACGGTAAGCAATATGTAGCAGACGTAGATGAGAAATCGCTTTCATTGCTGGAGCAAGCTATAGCGATTTTTGAGTCTCAAGGCTTGGATGCAAGTGTTTTTTCCTCTAAAGGGCAATTACCCACTATGGTCGAAGGTCAGGAACGACTGCTACCCACAGTTGTAATAGGCACTGACGACAGAGTTCAAATCACTAATACTGTGCAAAATCCCCACTGGTATAATGGCCGCATTGATGTGGGATGTACCGGTACATTGATTACAGCAAAACATGTCTTAACGGCAGGCCACTGTGTTTCTGATGGTTCCGGCAACTGGTTCAGTTCTCTTGATTTCACGGTGGCCCAATCTGGTAGTTATAAACCCTGGGGCAGTGAAACCTGGACCAATGCTGTAACTACCACCGCATGGCATAATAATGGAGACACTAACTATGACTATGCGATTATTGTATTAGCGGAACCGCCTCACAATGGATATTCAGGATGGGGGGTCTATTCGAGCGGAACCCATAGTGTTACTGGATACCCAGGAGATAAGCCATTTGCTACTATGTGGACTGACTCAGGTAGTACATCCTCAAGTACCTATAGAGTGTGTTATACATTAGATACAGCTGGTGGCCAAAGTGGCAGTGGGATTAAAGATACTAATAACACCGTTCGCGGAATCCACACCACTGGATCGCCCTCACAGAACTGCGGAACTCGCTTAACCAGCACAGTGTATACTACCTTGCAGGATTGGATTGCGACTTACCCATAAAGTGAAAATACCACACTCAAGTTCGGAAAAAGGCGCCCTTGGGCGCCTTTGTTAATAATATGAGAACACTTATTCCTTTGATCTTTTTTCTAGGTGCATGCGGGATAATGGCCGATGATGAGCCCGAATGGCATCGTGTGATGGTGAGAGGCAGTCTAAAGACACCTGATCCCGTTTTACGCGAAGTACAGCGCCTGGAACAACTAGGACAAGTAAAAGATGTCGTTATTCTTGAGTCCTACCCACTACAGATATGGTTTAGTTCCGACTTGGAGACAGCTGAAAAGCTGAAATCTCTGTCAGAAAAATACAGCTCGGTATGCTGAGCGTATGCGATTGCTAGATCTATTTCTCTGCCAGTACATCAAGTAATAATAAACCTCTATCAGCCGAACCAATCATACCGATGCTCCACTTATATGCTCAATCTATGATCAATCAGAGGGAGGCATCTCAGGCCTGATCTAATACCTACTTCTTAGATATTAATAATTCCAGTAAAGAAAAAATACGTGAACTTAAAGTAATTTATTTAACCTATAGGTGTTCGGGATCAGCTTTTAAAAATTGGGTTTACTGAATTTATCGCAATTAACTTATAAAGCCCACAGTAGGTGGAGCAAAACACCCGCACAGGCCCGCGGGACCGAAGCAACTTGCCAGTGATAGTTATGTTCATTTGCTTGAACCTTCAAGTCTGAGTAAATCTTTTTCTACCGATTTTACCGATCGCTAATTCTTTTTCTGGAACCGCTTATTATGTGTTTACTCATCATACTCAATAAAATCCCATGGGATTTCTTTTTTGAATATTTCAATACATTCTTGCATTAGCTCAAGAGTTACTGACTCTTTGAATACTGTGACAGTACGGGTTTTCTCCGTATCATCTCGAAATATCTCTATGACAAGTTCGTCGTCTCTATAAATCTCGACACCAATGCCATCTCTTGAATTTACATCGCTAGCTACTACAATTCTATCTTTTGGTTGAGACATCAATACTCCATTGTCAATAGTGCCCGGCTCACCAAGCAAATTTTTGATGGCGATTTTTGTGTGGGTTTTGCACAAAAGGTAACAGTGGCCGGAAGTCAAATTACAGGCACCTGTTATGTTTTAACTTTACAATTTCCATGAATCTTTTTAGCTCAACCTCTGCGGGGCCTTGCTCTTTAATACCCTGCATAATTAAGCAGGTTTCATCATCAAGCCAGCTACAGCATTTAGCTTGATCACTGCTTAAATTTACCGAATGATAACTCATTAAAATAAGCTTGCTTGGAACCTCATGAAAATCGAGTTTATTACACTCATATAATTCCGCAATTCTGGACGCAACACTATCAAAAGCTTCACTTTCGCATTTAAAATCAAGCTGGGATAAAACCTTATATTGCTTATCCTCATCGTTGGCTAACAAAAGATCCATTATCATTTCATCGGGCTCGTCACATCGAAGATTTTTTTCCTCAGCCCACTGAAAAATCCCTCCTGAAAAATATAACGCCCGACTAAGCAGCGAGCTTCGCAGCAGTAAGTCCGGCAGGCGCTGCCTGCATATTTGAGCCGCTTGTTATGTGAATCACTAGCCTGGGAACTGGAAATCATTGGACACTTTCTTAATTACATATTTGTTTCCAGAACTATAGCTCTCATACTCTAACATCTCGTTATCCAGTTTAATGATTCGATAAGCATCATAATTAAACGGATCAGCGGGGTTAGACGGAAAAAGATGATTGTCTTCAACCCAACCACGAAATATTGCAAAATAAACTGGGCCTGACACACCCCACTGGCCGGCTTCGGTTTGCTCCTTGATTTTTCCGTCTTTGTCATAAATACGAAAAGTAATCTTGTAGGTTCCTTGCGGAAATCTCTCAACTATCTCTTGTCTCTTACCACCATCCTTAGTCGGTTGACTCCCGTACCATTTTCCAACCATGAGGTTCCAAGTTTCTTCTTGCGAAAATGTAAGTGACGGCTTTGCTGATGTTATCGCCACAGAAGATGTATTTGTAGTGGCACATCCTGTAACGATGAGCCCAGCAAAGACTATGAAGATGCTGACTATTTTCATGATTTTCCTTTCACATAACGCTCTAATTTGCGGCGGTTGCCGCATCGCGGTAACCGTCCGGCAACATTAGCTTGTTAGGTGCTGCTACCTTTAGCGGGTGCACCTGATTATTGATTAAGAAACCTTCTAGTTCACTTAGCTCAGCAGGTAACTTGGCGCCCTCATGGGAACCACAGCTGATGAATCGGAACCCAGCAGCGAATAGAATTTGTACCTTACGCCACTGCCTCTTATCAACTGCCTTTGGTGCCTTAAAGCTACGTCCCATCTCATGCATACATTCGCCACAACCTGGGCAAGGGTGACATCGAGTCACCTTTTTACCAGAGTACTCAACAGGTCTTTTATAACTTTTTCGGCAATTGAAGCATACATGAGCAACCAAGTATTCGGGACCACGATGGTATGGAACCGGCTCAGGCGAATTAATAACACGAGTTCCCGTAGCCTTACGTAATTTCATTCTTCGGTGCTTTTCTGGATTTACGCTCATAATTCCTCTGGGCACCTAACGCCGAGCTAATTTTCGTCGATAGGCGTCAAATTGAGCCCCTTGTTAGCTTATTACCTAAAATACAATGAAAAAGCTCATTTAGCTGGGCCATTTCAATGCTTCTATCAGCTTTTGGGAGTTTTATACCTTCCAAACGAGTGAGTTGCTCCTCAATGTACTGATTCAATACGGGAATAGCCGGAGACAGCATTTTTTCCTCGCTCACCCTTTTGCGTTCTAAAAGAGCATGAATTGTATCAAGCAACTCATTGTTTGTTACTAACGATAATACTTTTTCAAACTCTATTGGAGCGGCTGTACCATATTCTTCAAGCCACTGTATAGAGAATAATGGACGCAAGACATAGAAATACTTTTTAAGCGGCACCATTTCCTCACGTAAATACCCTCGATAATTGGTTTTTGCCATACTTCTGTAGTGATATATACCCTTTTCAGTAGAATATATTTCAGGCAGCAGCTCTAATGACTTATCACGAAAACAACCATCATCAATGTAAGATATTGAAGATTGGATCCACTCGACAAATGCAGGATTTGATTTCCAGAATAGTTTCAAAGCCTTCCTTACATCCCACCCGTTTAAATCGATATCATCAACTATTGGGTATTCAATCACATCCCACTTATCTTCCAAATCTACCGATAGATACCATTCAGGTTTATTTACATAGATAAAACGGACATCATAATCGCTATTAGGTGAAGCAAACCCCCATGCTCTACTTCCTGATTCGATTGCCATAAGAATCGTTACATCAAATTTTTCTTCAGTCTTCTCTAGGCGACTTAATATATCTTCTCTAATACTGATGTCTATCATAATTTCATCTTGAAGCTAACAGTTAATTCAAAAGAAGCTTCTTTGTATCACCCTGTTTTATATTTATATACCCTAGCTCCTTCGAGAAGGAAAAAAACTAAGAAATTCAATCAATTATCTATACCTGGTACAAATGCACCAAAATAGATATAAAGTAGCGTCTTTATATCTCATTATTTTCGCTGCTTTGTATCTATTTGAGAATCCTAAAAGTATCAATAAGTTACTGAGTTTCACCTAAAAATAGGAGCAGCTGCTGCTAATCTTTGTTATAGAATGCACAACTGTATATTTTTCACTCAATATCAGTCTATCTAAATAGCCAAAAACCGAAGATTTGAGGTTTATGGCTAACCATCCACTTGAGCCCTCTAAACTGCTCCATTACCCACCTGGCGCTTGCACACGGTGTGCTCAATATCACCTGCCTAGCCTCCACATAAGCTTTATGCCTAAACCTCACTATCTTGTAAACACAAGTCGATACACTGCACCTTTACTCGCCTCTCTTCCTCGAACTCATTAATCTCCTGATTTTTTACCGTCCGGCGCCAACAGGTCCTTCACTACTACCATCTTTATAAGTGGCAGTAACGAATCCAGAGATTCTGGCTACACAGGTTCGAAAGACGAGGTGCGGACTTGCACTTTGTAGGGTAGCCAAGCCGTTTGAGACACTATCTAAGGCCGAATAAGCTACGGGGGTAGAAAAAGCAATGCGCAGATCCGATCAAAAATAGGACTTCCATTGGTGGTGACTGTAGTAGTCGCTAGCTCGGCAAACAAAACCTAGGAAGTAATGATGAGAATATTCCTTACTTCATCTGTCTCGCAGACACAACACTCAGAGCTTTTTTAGCTTTCTCAATATTATCTACACTTGGTTTCAGCAAAAATGGTGCAGTACACGGAGCTTGCAAGACTCCTTCAAGTTTTGATAACTTGAATGGATATTGGGTTTCAATAATACCCTGACCATCCACCTTTGCAGATGCCACCAAATAGCGATCCTCATCCAATTGACCGGGCAATCCAAAGGTAGAATTAGTCCAGAAAAGATCCACGATAGAGCTATCGTGCTTTCCAAATAACTCCTCTTCTACTGAAAAAGTTATTAGAGCATGCCTTGGCATTCCGGTGTATCTATTCTTGTCCACAACGATATAATTTTCTACCTTACCAACAAAAATATGGTTAGCAGAAATTATATTCTCAAAAATAAAATTTTCAATTTTAATACAAGCGCTGACTGCAGAGCTTTTCAAAAATAACAACAATAAAATTATTCTAACTCGAAACACAATATTGACCATAAAATCATAAAGCTCAACACCTAGGCTAGGTACCTCATAGATCTAATATATCACCACTTACCTACTCATGGTAAGTAGCTTGTAGAGTTGGAATGAAATTGATTTTCTTATTGGTCAAAAATTTCCGAACTAGCTAGATTTTCATCGATTGTGTGAAGGTCCCCCCTACCATAAGTACCATTTTCTAAGTTGACGTAAAGAAACAAGGAGAGAGACTTCTCGTATTCATCACTCAAGTTAGCAATACCTAGGCCTACAGCAGCTTGGCACGACGCCTACTTCAATTCATATATAGCGGTTATTCGTTGGCCTACTTTGATAAATTCAGGAACTGCCATTACTAAATCCATACCGTAGGAATCAGCTTCCATGGCTAAAGCATATGCTTGAGGGCTGTACTCCAATGAAAAAGTTGCATATGCCTGCCCAAAATTCTCTTCGGTAGTAATTCCATAGACACTCTTGACCGTTCTAGACTGGGCCTTAGCAAGGGCATCGGCTTTTTTCCTAGTTTTGAAGCTCAGATCAACAATCATTTTTTCTTTGTACTCATCTTCACGAGTAGTTTTAAAGAATGCATCTATATTTTGAACACCGTCTAACCGGATTAGCTGATTCATTATGCTAGGGTACTTCGTAAGATCAGTAATACGCAAATTGAATCCTTGCTGAAGCTCATAACCCAAGATATCTAAGTTGTATGTTCCATCTTTTCTTGCTCGCTTAGTGGTCTTGTCGATTTGTGTTGACTCGATATTTGAAATGGGAATTTCGTTACTTTTTAAGATTTCTAACATTTGAGTAGAAAACTTGGTTAGTTGATCCATCGCCTTATCTGACGATTTATCATATACTGAAAGACTGAAGCGCACTTTTACCAAGTCAGGTTTAACTTCTTGCTCCAATTTTTCAGTGACAATCACAAACGGAAATTCGGGTACTGGATTGGCAAAAACTGAAAAAGAAATAATTAAAGATAGTGCCAATAAAACATATTTCATGCGCGATTCCTTTTAAGTTTTAATGCCCGTATTTGTGTCTTGTTTGTAGCGTAGTGGAAAACTAATCCGATAACATGCGCATGTTAAGAGGTGCTGCCACGCTCAGCTTCGTCTAATTTCTTTAAGGCAAACTCACCCCTTTCTGATACAGACTGTGAGTTATCTGAAGCAAAGCGCTCAGCGAATACTCGTGCTTTCATACCTAAATTGCCTAACTCCCGTATCAATATCTCTGCTGAAAGGCGCCTAACGATGGATGAGCGATCTTCAGATGATCGTTTTAATAAGTCTAGTAGCGGAATTTCAATTTCTAGCATTCGCTCACCTACGATAGGTTTTAGCTTGCCTTCACAGTACCTTATATCAGTCCACACCCATTTTCGGCCTTCGATCCATGCTACTCGCCCTTCAAATAAGCTGCGGTATGCCTTAGCTCGAACCGTAGGCTGAATTGCAGACTGAGCTATTTCTTCAATTTTCTCATCAAGTATCGGTGTGCGGCCAAGTTGAGAAAAGAGTGAAAGCATAGGTCCAGAAGCCGATGAAATTAACTTAGACCGAAGAGACTTTGCTATTTCCTCTTCGCAGATAATTTTCAGAAGAACCTCTTTATCTATTTCTTCTATCCTGCCCCACGAGTTCCAATTAGAAAGCGTGACACATAGTGCATCAACTACAAATTTTGGATCAGTCGATCTAGCTACCCCAAGAAGCGTTTCCCTTGCGGCTTTACGGACTTGAGGCACCCAATCATTGAGTCTACGAACCGCCAGAGAGAAAAAGAAAGTATTCGGCGCAGCCCCAGAAAGGGCTCGCAGTGCTTTTTCACGTTTGTAACCATCCCAGCTAATAAGATCGAGCCAAGTTACTAACTCCTTGGGTTTTGACCATACCCCACACTTCGGGGGAACAGACTCCCTTATAGCCGAGGAAAATTCTGAACGAATAGAACGTTCCCAGTGATCAAAACTCGAAAGAGGCAGCTGAGACGTCACTTCAATTAGTTCAGACATATCAGCCATGAATTTACTATCCGAGTTTATCGAGCTAGCAAACGTTCTCACTGCTGAATTAATTTTATCTTCCATAATCTGTGATTATTGCACCTACTATTCTTGCCTCTTAACACCGCAATCAGTAGCAACTTGCTTTGTATGCTTTTTGCACAAAAATAGGAGCACAGCGACCGTACAAGAAGTGCACCAAGTAAGACGTCGGCTGTATTGCTTCGGTAACTGGGGCTCAGCCAATACTTTTGAGACTGGCGCCGCACCAAAAGCAATTTGGGCGCGACTTACGTATTTTATGGCCACAATCAAGGCAGTTCTTCCCAGATATGGGGTCAAATTTTCCATCTAGTTTCCCATCACGTAAGTCAATTTCAGCCATTTTTTCTTTAAGCTGACTCTCAGAGAACCCTGTAGAACGCTCAAGCTCCTCAAATAGTGCATGGCATAGCAAAGATAAACGATCTACTTTTTCTTCCAGCTCGCGGACTGATGAAAGCGCCGCTTTAGCATCATGCTTTGCATCACTACTCAGTTTTTGATTATCCGAGATCTGACTCTGCTGAAAAGCATCCCAAAACCATGACATGGTTAATTATTTCCTCTGACTGTTAACGCTTTAAGCAACGGACCAAAAACACAGTTTTGTGTCCGCTGCCTTAATTTGTTAAGTGATTGTTAGCTACTTTGTTTGGATATAAGCTTATAAGATGGCTTATCTGTTTCTATGGCATATCCAAAAAGAATATTTGAAGAAATAACAGGGGTTACCTTAATAATGCCAATTTTATTGGCTACTAATTCACGCTTTATCAATTCATAGCTGGTATTAATTTCCTGCATATTTGGACTCATCGAACTTGTTCCAAACATAACTATAACCGTACCATCACTTGTTCCAGCCACCTTCATTTTCATGCCAGATATAGAGATCTTTTTAGTAGGTCCTGATAAGCCAGAACAATCTTGCGACAGTTTATGAGGGCTACTACAAGTCATACCAACTGCCGAAATGGAATCATTATTCAGTGAGTCTGGGACCAAAACAGGCGGGCTTGAAACACAGGCAGTTAGTAATACCGCAGAAAATAGTAGCAGTGTATTTTTAATCATCTTCCTTCCTTATTGTTTAAAGTAAATAGTGCAGAAATAGCTTCATCAACTACTTGTGAAGGTTTTTTCCTGACTAAGGACGTTCTATGTGAATATGCTGAGGCTAGCAGCAGGCTGGACTCTTTCTCATAAAAACGGATATCCACATTTAGTAAATACCACGTCACATCCCACTGCCATTGCCCCCCATAAACAATTTTCACATCATAGTCTTTAGAAGTATCTGACGATTCAGCAAAAACCTTCAACCCTTTCTTCTTTAGTTGAAGTGAAATAATTTCATCTAGCCCCCTCTCATCAGTCGTATTCTTCTCAACCTTGTAAACTAAATTACGATCAATAGATTCTCCTGGGACAATATAGCCACCCATAGTACTTGAACAACCCGCTATGGATAAGAATAAAGCGGCAACAATAAATATTTTGTACTTCACTAAAACGCCTGAATCTGATGGATATGTATTTTCACTTAACGCCGCCATATAAAAGGCGAGCAACTTGTTGCGAGTCCAGCACGCGAAGTGTGCGATTTTTAATGGCCTTGTTAGAGCTCATTTCCCTTGTTCCTTTTGTTTGAGAAAACTGACTTTAGTGCAGCCAGACCAAACAATATCAATGCTGGAGCAATTCCAAAAGTTAAAACACCTCCAGAGTATTCAGGTAGCTTCTCGACGAAAGTATTGTATAGAACCCATACAGCTATCGAAATTCCTATTAAGAAAGATGTTAAACCAAATATTGCTTGAGGGAAAAATAGCAATACTGAAATGTATTCCTGAATTTTCGTTTTCCGTTCTAAAGCTCTAAGTTCAGCTGCGTAATCGAAGCAAAACAGAGTTGAGCAAATCAAAGAGACAAGAAATAGCAATCCGAACCAACCTGTAATCCTCATTAGAAATAAAGAACTTGGGATAAGAAGGAAAGATATTAGAAGCTTTGATCCACTAGATGTCATACGCGCAGCCCTAACAGTTAATTCAAAAGAAGTTTCTTTATATTACCCTACTCCATATTTCCAAGCCCTTCTCTCTTCGAGCATAAGAAAAATCTCGAGGAATCAGTAAGTTACCTGTACTTGGCGCAAATGAACCAAAATAGATATAAAGCAGTGTCTTTATATCTCATCATTTTCGCTGCTTTATATCTATTTGGGAACCCTTTAAATATCAATGAGTTACTAATTTTTACCCATAGATATGAGAGGCTGCTGCTGATCTTTGCTGCAAAATGCATAGCTGTTCATTTTTCACTCAATATCGACCGTTCTTGCATGCTCAATACCGATCATCTGCGGGTTGGGCTAGTCATCTACTTGAGCCCTCCAAACAGCCCCTCACCTGGCAGCCTCTTGGGCACGATATACTCCACATCGCTAGGCATAGCTCCCATCCAAAGCTGTATGCACCCATTTCACTGCCTTGTACACACAAGTCGATACACAGCACTTTCACTCGCCTCTCTTCCCCGAAGTTATTAACCTCCTGATTTTTTTGTTATATGGTGCCAACAGGTTTTTACCCATAAATAACGGCAACAAATCAGAGGGGATTCTGGTTACACAGGTTCAAAAAAGCGTGAAGGGTTGAAGGCTAGAGGTGCAGACTGGCACTTTGCAGGGTAGCCAAGCTGCTTTAGGCTCCGCCCAGGAAAGAATGGGCTGCGAGGAGCAGAAAAACCAAAATTCAGATTCCGTCAAAAGTGGAACTTCCGTTGCTGGCAGCTGGATTGGTCGCTTACTCGGCTCACAAGAGCTAGAGGGCATTGATGGATTCCTCCATCATCAGAAGGCTAGGTATCTTGGCAAAGCATAGGCTCTGTCTTCAGTGCGATTCTGAAAGCCGCTTTAAGTGGCTGGTGAACTCGGTAGTATTAAAGCGGCAGATCTGTATATAGCAAAACAGGCAGTGAGTTCACGTCATGTGGGACTGAGAAAGCTCGCTTACCCTCTCCTTCAGTCGGCTAAGAGGGTTTGCTTGTTAAAAACCTCCAAGACACCAGCATGGCCACTTCGAATTCGCTACCTAATTACCTTTGGCACCCAAGAGGCATACGAATCAGAGCGGGTATATCGCCCAACGAACAGAGGTGCGATGATTCTGCTTGGAATCCCGTTTTTAATTATTGGGTGCCTGGAGTTACTCCACCCTTTTAGTATATTCAAGCCTTTGCTTTCCGTTCCCTTTTGATCCGCACATAGATTTCTTCACTGTGGATGGAGAATGAGTCTATCGCCCGTCAAGCTAATACTGGAGACAACTGTACAGACCGCTTTTGGGTATGCCGCTTTAAACCCCACGCTTTACTGGATGAAAGAGTCCTCGCCATCTATATAGCCCGTGTAGACCTCAATCCGATCTGTGTCAATATCGCGAAGTCACCTGAACAACCTGATTACACTTAGATTCAACGGCGCACTCGTACAGTAGTCTATGATGAGCAGCCCAGAGATCTATTTTCGTTTGTTAGTGGTGAGCGTTTGAATATGTCAGAAGGGATACCCTTTCAGCTGGAAGACTTTTTTGGAGATTGTGGAATAGAGTGACCGGTATTTAGATCCCAGAAATCGAGGTTGTATTGCCAAAAGCACACCACCTATCCTAGAGCGGCTTGGTATCTCACCCAGGCACTAGCTATATCTCAACCGGGGATTTTGAAAGCTGCTTTAAAGCCCCGGTGGGATCAGTGGGGCAGTGCAACAAGCTTGTCGTCAGCTCAATAAATATTGGGTAGACAGCGTGGGCGACTGCCGGCACTTCCTCTCTGCTACCCCCCCTGCCAATCTAGCCCTGCCCCAAACACTTAACGTCACGATTGCCAATTTTATATCCAAAAACAAAGCTTTCCAAAGCCTGAACACTAATCCCCAGTAATTCACGTCACTTACTTCTAAATCAGAAATAAAGAGTCTCCAGAACTGATGCTTGTTGTGTAACTGATACCTCTCTCCAATCTTTCGGTGTCCTTAATCTTCTTATTAATCACAATCGGTATAAAACCTATTCTTACCACAGCCTCGACACATGAATTTATATACTGCAAAACCCCCACCTTTTACATAAGACTGTAAAACACTTGGCCACATATCTGTACTTATATACTCGGAGCTTAGAAATTCATTTAAATCTTCACCGGAGAGTTCTTCTAAATCAGATTTCTCGGCATTTCCATGAAACTCACAAGCATCGTTGCAATGAGATAACCAGCGTTCTTGCTGCCAAGAGATAAAGCTAGGCGTTCTTTCACACACTTCTTTTACAATATCCATCGCAATCGCATCTGATAGCAACGAATGTGAACTTGAGAACTCCCCATCAAATTTAGCTACCGCAGAACCATCAAAAATACACCACGGGCAGATTGTCTCCACTTCGTCTATAGCGTAAATTGTGGATGTTGCTCTATATCCTCTGTACTTCTCGCAACATTCACACTCTTCATTAGTTTTCTCAATGGCACCCGTACCAATTGGATCAGGGTAGTATTTAAATACTGGTAATCTCATGAGTTCTCCGATGGAAAGCTAATGCCTTTAGCATGTATGGCTGCACAGCAGACGTCACCTGCCAAAATCGTTAGAACAACGGTTAGCTCACAACTGGAATATAGATAGTTCTAGTACAGCTAATATTGGCTACTTTTAAAATGGCGGGTTCACTGTATTCCAGGTGCTTAGAGAAAGAGGGATATTCCTGCTCTAAGTACTTTTTAGCATCATCGAAATCATTCGTTACCTTGAAACTTTTTGATCCGTTACTTCCAACAAATTCTAGACTTCCAACATAAACGACTTTCCCAGCCGGAGCCTCAAATGTCATAGTCTCTTTCCCTCCACAGGGCATATAAAGCTGTCCCCCAATACCTTCAGGTAACACACCACCAACTCCATAATTTATACCGTCACTTCTTGGGCTTAGTTTAGCTACGATATACCCACCCTCAGGAAACGTGTTCAATGTAACTGCTACGTTATTCATTTCCCATCCATAATCTAATTCTTCCCCTTTATAAATATGAACCCTGAAATCAGGTTTTATACCCAATATAATCACTGAATCTTCACCAAGATCGGAGTAAGAAGAATCTTTACTCATGTTTGAGAAAGAAATACAGCCACTTAACGCAGTAATAAATAAAGTAACAATTATTAACCTAAGCAAATACTTCAATTTCTTGTCCTTTTAGCCTTGTGATTTCTAACAGTTTATTAAAGAGCCAGAAACTTACTATTTATTTGGCCACTTTCTATGAAAACATCCCTTCAAGCTCCAAAAAATCCCTTATTTAAAGTAGGATTTAAATTTTTATCTAAATAGTAACCCCAAAAAGTGAGCTACCGGATCAAGTTGCCAGGTAAAGCTTCGCACTCTTTGACGTATTTTACACGAAATCAAATCAATAAGTTAGAGAGGATCTTTCTGTGAGTGTTAGCCATGGCTCTACAATTCAGGCCCCCGCACCGGCGATAGGCCTACCCCACCAATGTAACAATCGCCAGTATTATCCAATTGGTATATCCATAGCTGCAATCGAACTATGCACTGCCAGATGATTTTCTACCTCGAAAATTTAGCTCACTACTAAATTAACGGCACTTACCCCCTAGCCTACATCTGCCTAAAGTATCTTCGTTGTTACAAAACCACTGCACACTTAGTCCTATCAATACAAGTGACAAAGCTCCCAAACTAGTTCTGTGCCATCCTAAAATTCGACAGAGATTGACTATTTGTGAGTTTTAGCTAACCCATAATGCAGCCGGGAAATTGACTTACAAGAGCTTACAATTGCGATAGAGCCATCTCTACTAACCACTATGAGACGCCTTTTACTTAATGAGTACATTACTGAAGTTGGTATTTGCAAGTGGATAGAAAACCTACCAATCAGCGGAGTGAAAAGCGCACTGTTTATTTACGGTTTACCTAATCATAACATTCAGGGTTACGATAAATAATAAATCAAGCTACGGAGCTATCACTTAAAACTTACCGTTGTCCGCTTGCAGTTTCGTATCAACCCAAAAAGAGACAGTCGAGAGCAAAGCAAGATGACCAATGGTGCCGACTGGCTTTCAAATCAGCTTAAGGAGGTGAGCGATGACGTAGGTGTTCACCAGGACTTGCCCAGTAATGCCAAGCTAACCTTTCATGACCTAGCCTCTCACCCACTCAAGAAAACCAGCCATAACTCAGAGGAAATAGCGAAACATGCGTCCAAACAGATGCAGAGATTACTGAGAAGCTCTTTCTCGGAGGCATTAGCATCGATCCGAAATCACTAATGTGGAAGTGATTGAGAGTTTTTATACGCTTGGGAATTGGTTTTTTTACGCTCATTTGGGAAAACTGGCTGAAAGCCGCATGAGATATAGAGAAAGATGGTCGGAGCGGCCAGATTAGAACCGACGACCACCACACCCCGAAAAGAACTGGTAAAAAACTTAACCCATTGATTTTAAACGATTTTATAGTTGAAATGGCCGCCTACGCAAACAGCGTCGAAAATAGTGACGGGACTGTATAGACATACAGCATCAAACTAAGTAGTACCATGATACCTAATTGACGCCTTTACAACACCCACAACTATCAGTTCCTGGCCCTCCCAGATGGGAATTGGTGGGTATTTCTCATTTGCAGACAGCAAGCGTCCCCTCCCTCTATCCAAAATTTTGCAAGCTAGATGCCCATCAAGCACCACTACCTCAACATCACCATTCACAGGTGTCAGTGAGCGGTCAAAGATACCCACGCCCAGCCTAGAGTCACCGTTAGCCCTCGACATGAAAGTGGCAGCCGGCTTGGTTATTAAATGTTCATCAAGGCTAAGGGCTGTCTCTTTATGGTCATTAGCAGGAGAGGGGAAGCCACAGCTGACGCCGCTGCTATATAAAGGGATAATTTCATAGTATTTTTACTTCAATAGTTCTCTGAGCTGAGCCTGCCTCTCATTAAGACTGTTCAGCTCATCTACTAGTGCATTGGTTGCCGCATTCAGGTTGTTCACCTGAACCTTAAGCATGTCCCTTAGCTTCGGGTCGGCAGTGTCTGCGGTCATATCAATAGTGTCCAAGCAAGCGCGTATCTCGGCTTCAAGCTCTATGAATGTCATGGTCCAACTCCTTCTTTCTGTCGACACAGAGGCAATCTACCAAAATACTGTATACATACACAGAATCGATATCAAAAAGAAGTTGTCGCCCACATAGGTGTGCTTAGGGAGTCAGAATATACAGAAGACGGCGGGAGCCGGTGTAGAACACTGGTAGAGATTGAGCAACTACTGCCAGAGAAGATACAGGGAGGCGTAGCTCACACGTCCTACAATCTAGAATCAACTTTTTAAAATTGATAAAATCAGCCTTCTCATGTTTAACGGCTTTGATTCAAATGAAACCACTCCTTCCAATTACTAGCATCATTCTATTGTTCATATCCTCTGCTTCCATAGCTGACCAATGGTCAAGCGAAGAGGGACTGAAAGTTACTAGCGTGAGCTCAACATCTGTAAAGCTGAGTTCAACTATTTCAATTGAAGGAACCTGTGTAAATCATAATATTGCTTACCTTGATCGAAGCCAGGATTATCATGGCGCAGTGATGTCCGTACTACTTGCAGCTATGATGGCTGATAGGAGTGTTAACCTGCTTTGTGCTGATAACTGCGCGAGCACCAACCGTTGCAGAGTAGTTGATGCTGAAGTCATCAAATAACAATCACCTAGCTATTTACTTTGCGGGCAGTAAGGTATAACGATGGCTTATTGCTGTGACAAGGCCAAAATTTGGGCTGACTCTTCCTGTGAGAACTTCAGCCCATACTTCTCCACTATTGCCCTCAACTTCCCACCCTACTAACAGCCCCAACTTCCCCCGGGGAAAAATGGTTACTATCTATCATTTTCTAACATCAACCTTTCGACCCTTATCTTCCACCCAAGACTTTTAGATCAGTAAGCTGCTAAAAACCACCATACACATGGCACCACTAGAAATAACAGTTCCCTATGGTTGTTAAGCAACCAGCAAGAAGACTCTCGCTAGCTCTAACCGTTAAATAATATCCACACAGTATGCGGGGCTCTCAAAGAGCGTATCAATATGCACTCCTAACAACCATGCATATGAAAATGGTCACTTTTGACAGTTGTGCACCAAAAGTCACCCTGGTAATCTTCGATTGTCAATATTTATTGGCCAATAACGATAACTTTAAATAGGTAATTGATTGATGTATTTGTCAAGATTTATTTCTGGCTTACTATTGATTGGGGGGTTAGCTGGTAGTAAAGCTTTCGCCTCTGACAGTATGGACTGTGTGGTTATTGAAAAAAATGACCTAGTCCAGGTTGAACTAAATAAATCCAATTCTTATCAGAACTGCTTTTCTCTAGATAAAATCCCTTCTTCAACACCAGTTGACATAGTCTCCTTTGCTTTTGATGATACTAAGAATAAATTATCTGTATATGAGGTAGGGTCTTCCAATACCAAGCAACTAGTCGTAAATTCAATCTCAGGTACTGATACTGTTAACGCAATTTCGTTAAATACACATAATAAATCTCTCATTGTCGAAATTGCTCCAACCATAAAATTAACTTCTAACAAAGATGTTGACATTACATACCTTATGGTAAATGGAAGAGCCCAGGTTATTGTAAAGATTTACGACGTTAAATCACAAACCAGCTCAGGAGGCAGCTCAGGAGGTGGAACCACAATTCCTCCTATTGATCCGGGTGGCTGTGACAGCGTCATGTGTAGAGAACCCGTATTTTTCATGGCAACCTCAAGCTCTGCTCAAGCATGCACTGCAAGTCAGAAGGCCCCAAATCCGCCATCAAATTTTGATATCAATAAGCACTTGAAGCAATTCAAGAGAGCAGGCATCGCAGCAAGCAAACTCCCTGGAGGGAAAGTCACGTTAAGTGCGGCGGTTATGGCTAGCATGTTTGCACCTAATCGAACCTATGACCTTAAAAACAACCCGAATTACAATGCAGACCAAGAGTTTGGGAATTGGTTTTATGGAGCTGCCGCTCATCAAATGGGCTTTACTGAACAGGAAGCACTTACCGCTGGAGCAGTAGTACAACAGTGGCAAAACTATAATAACTCAAACCACCCCGACGCTAATGATATTGGAAAATTAGTGGGAAATATTGCTCATGCGCTCGCAACCGGAGAAGGGGACAACCATGATGATGCGGCACCAATTAAGGGCGGGCATAGTTATAGTAAAGATATATATGAGAATGATGCTAACGCCGATAGCAACTCTGACTCTTGCAGTCCGAACAAAACTGTAAACTCACCTACTACAGCTGCTCCAGGCTATGGTATTGGTGGTCTAGGGTATGGTGGAGGTTGGAGCGGAGGCGGTATGTATTTCGGATCTGGTGGCTGCTGGGGTAGCTGTAGTAGAACTGTAATCATTGTAGAATCGCTTTAAACTACTTTGAGGCCTGTCAATCCAAGGTAGGCCTCACTTATAAGTGAATATCACTATGATAAAAATTGTCTTGACCGCAATTATTTACTTCACATTCTTTATGATTTTCCCCTTTACTGGGTATGATTTTTTCTGGAAATACTCTCCATCCCTGCTTAATATATTTCTATTCTTTGTAATAATTTTTTCAATCTACGTTACGATACTGAAACAGTGGAAAGTCTCATTTAGAGAAAAGGTTAAATATAGCGTATTATTTTTGGCAATATCTACGATTTATTATTTTTCAGTAGAAAAAAAATCATCATACGAAATAAACCCAAGCACTTATTATACTTTTGATAGATTTGATGGAGGGGCCTTTACTTCTTCCACTCTATCTAATCTTATCAGACTAGACAGAGTAGCATTAATTCTCGCAAAAAAAACTGTGATAAAAACATACGAGAATGTTAAAAAAGAAAAGATTAAGTCTGTAGAGGGGGGGCACTTAATAATAGAATTAGAGGACTACTCTGGAAAGATTGAATCTGATCAAATTGAAGTTAACAATCTAAAAGGTAATGTTCAATGAACGGCGTCAACCTCCTCAAATGAAGGAGGAGGTCTCATAAATCTTACGGCCTAGCAAGTACTCAAGACTGAAGACAATTATTACAATGTGTGCAAGGCCATACAAAAGCAGTTGACCCTACTCTTCCAGGAGAGTCAATATCTGAGTTGACTCTTTCGGCGAGAGCTTCAGCCCATATTTCTCCACTATCGCCATAAACCGCTACACGTAGATTGCCTGGACCGGTTCATACGGTGGCATCCACTCATCAGGGCTTTTGTCCCCCTTGCTCTGGTTCCGGCCGTCATCGACCAACCATAGATCCCAAAATCTTCTGCAAACATCTTTTTAGCTCTGTCTAGCAAGCTAAACCACTGGACTGGTCAGCTCAGGAAAATGCGAGGGTGTGTTCAACGGATCAGACTGAAGAACTAGCCAATGTAGGTGTCTAGGCGCACCCCTTTGTTGGCCATTAAGCTCTTAATGCTGATGAAGGCAAATAGGGCTAAGTTAAACCGCCTGCATCCAAAGAGCTGAAGCAAAGATTAGGAAAATAAATTTAACTTATGCTGAAAATTAGCTAAAAATTCTGTGCAATAGATACATCTTTTTATCTTAAGAATACATAAAGCAACAAAAACACATCCTAAATACTTTAAGTCAAAACTGGCAAAGGTATTTATTATCCCTTTTTTGACTATCCATTAAGAGTAATAGAGTTTTATGGCTCAACTGCACCAAAAATAGAGCGCCTCTTAATTGATAGACATTTGAAACACTGGTAGCATCAGCTGCCAAAGAATCTTAAGAAGAAGTGTACCGAAATAATTTATAAGGTAAATACAACATCAACGAATACGCATAATGTTATAACTACAAAGTGTAGTCCCCATGCAAATCAAAATAGCTGACATAATTCTGCGCACATCGACACTTATAGGCTTAACTACCTAGGAGTAATACATCTGGAGCCCACACACTGTGAACCTCAGGTAAAATATTGTCGAAATGCTTAGAAGTGGTTGAATTTTTGATGCGAAGGCTCATTTTTATGTAATCCAGGCTGCCTCTGGAACAGAACCATTCAACCAGTAGTTTATTAAGGATATTTAACGTGATCGCTAGACTTTTGACTTTCTTAGCTCTTATTTTTTCTGGCAGCACTAGTGCACAAATAATAATAATGCCCCCAGAACTTTATGAACCAAACGTATATTGGTGCAACAACTGTGAAAGCTATCAAAATAAAGCTAACGAGGTAGCACTCGACAACTGGCGTAAGAAATACTACATAATTGACACTAACAATGACGTTATTAAAGCATACATAGGTGTGAACTCAAGCGGATCGAGCATGGAGCCAGACGCTGCAATAGGGCAATCATCTAGTGTAGATAGCGAATTTGAGAATCTTTTTGACAACTTAATGGTTGCCTATATAGATTTATCTACAACAGACCCAATACAAATTCCAGCTGAAATTGGAAATAGCGCCTGGGACATGTCAGGAAAAAGTAAGACTAGAAATGATATCGCAGATTATTTATCTGAAAACATTGGCCTAAGAAATAAAATAGGTAACTATGCTACAGCTGCAACGGAAATTGCAGGAATAATCGAAGCAGAGATCACAGTAACAATCGTTTTTGTGGACGGATCATCTGCAAAATTCAAAATTTCTGAAATTAATAACAACCAAATAGAGTTTGAGTATATAGAAGGCAGCGCCAAAGACGCCAACAACAACTCTGTACCAACGACAGTTAAAGGATTCGCTGGAACTTTTGTACTTGAAACTCCTGAGCAAATAAATGAATTCCTGCAAGGATACAATAATTGGGGAGGAAATATGCCAGGCCTGGAAGGGTGCAAGAAAGCTGACGTCACTTGCGAAGTAATAGGTGACGAGGTCAGGTGTGTTGCAAAAAGCGTAAGCTGTTAATACCACCACCCATTGGTAATGGTGCTCTCGAGTAACATTCCTAACCAAACCGCCATATTAAACGATCCTGTTTTGACATAGCTCTAAGAACCAAGGCTGGCTACGATCTCTTAGAGCTATGGCTACCCTACTCTTCCAGAAGTGCCAATATCTGAGTTGACTCTTCCGGCGAGAACTTCAGTCCATATTTCTCCACTATCGCCATAAACCGCTGCACAAAGATTACCTGGACCGGTTCATAAGGTAGCATCCACTCATAGGGACCCTTATCGCCCTTGGTTTGGTTCCGGTCGTCATCGACTAGCCATAGATTCTCAGGGTCTTCTGCAAATTGACGCTTCAGCTTAACGGTCCAATTGGCACCATCATGCTCATGTGCCCAAGACAACGGCACGATGTGCTCAACATCTAAGTCGGACGCCAGACTAAAGAATTGACCTGTATAAGGGTCCAACCACAGGCCTGTATCTACAGCGCTTAGCATTGGTGAAGGTTACAGGTGCCAAGGAGAACTGAACTAGGAGCTCATGGTGTGTGCTCTGACAATTACCGTCAGAGTCAGACCAGCGTGGCAGCCAGATAAAACGGTAGAATCAGGTGCATGACGACCCCTCATTGTTGTTTTAAGGGATCGCACAGGAGGTGGATTAGGAAAACAAACACAGGTTATTGCACATTAGACAAGCGCACGGCATTTATTTTTGGGCGACCACTTAAGCAGCCACTAATACTCAAGCCTACTTGTTTACCGGCCATAAAAGCTGCAAGTAAAGTTGACAGTTTAGCCTCGCTTCCTGAATCGTTTAAGAGATCAATACGGTATGAACTGCTACTACCACAATTCTCAGGGTCTATAGCCGGCGTGCTCATCCGTACATCAACAAAGGGAGTCCAGGGAGCAATGTACGTGATCTCAGACACTGGTACTTCGGCACTAAGCGCATTGTTTGAAATAGAAAAAAAAGCACAAAGAAAATATATTTTTTTCATATTCTAATCTAAATAATAAATAATAAATAATAAGGCATCTAAAAAAGTGCCATGTTATCTACCTTGCATGCTAAATCCATTAAATCAAATAGTTTATATCTCTGATTAAAGCCAAGCACATGGCAGAATCATAATCACTCTTTTGCTGGTCGATATTTTGACCGCTGTCGACCAATTTGAGAACCCCTATAATAGAATTTTAGTGGCAGATTAGAGGGATTGCTTAAGATGCCTGTCACTATTTGTCAAAATTTATACTTATCTTAGATTCCGTTGATAAAGTCTAAGCAGCAACCACTCTATATTGCACACCCCTGTCAGAGTGAACTATTAGTCCAGGCTTTATTTGTCGTCGCTCTAGAGCCATTTTCAATGCTCGGCGTGTCAATTCATCGGTCATCTGGGAGTCGAATGCCCAACCTACAATACGTCGAGAGTACCGATCCATAACTACCGCGAGGTACAGCCACCGCTCCAGAACCCAGATATACGTAATGTCACTTGTCCAGCGGCAATTTGGTCGATCCACATCAAAGCAACGCTTAAGTAAGTTGGCGGAGACATTAATGCTCCCCTCTACGGGCTGACTATATCGAAAGCCTTTGCCGTTTCTCGCTTTAATATGCTCCTGATGCATAAGCTTAGCGACGTAGTTCCGTGAACATGGCTCACCTAACTCTCGAAGCTCGCAAGCGATTCTAGGCGCTCCATAACGACCTTTAAACGCAGTAAACGTCTCTCGGATTTTATCGATTGTTCGTATCTTTCTAATCGTGCGAGAAGGTGGCAACCGCCCTCGCCATCGATAATAACCCGATCTTGAGACTTCTAAACACCGACACATCAAGCTAACCGGGAATGACCCCACATGCTCTTGTATCAGTGCGTACTTTACTCTTGGTGGTTCGCAAAGTACGCAGCTGCCTTTTTTAGAAATTCAACCTCCTGACGTGCTTCATGCAGTTCCTTCTTGAGCTTGCGAACTTCAGTGCTTTCCTGCTTGGAATAGTTGACGCCGTCTAAACTATTGAACTGCTTATCAGACAGTCGATTAAATTGACGACGCCAGTTGTAGATCTGCTGTGCGCTGACGCCTAGCTCTCGAGCCACAGAAGCCGTTGTTGCTCCAGGCTTTTCTGCTCTCTTAACTGCTTCTCTACGGAACTCCTCCGTATACGCCTGAGTTCTTTTCTTACCCATGATACACCTCCGTGTTAGGCCTAAACCTAACTATACAGGGTGTCTACCAAACGTGGGCAAGTCTTACGTATAACGCCCACAGCAGGGGCGGCCAACTTTGTGCGCTTTTTTGCGCGATAATGGGAGCGAAGCGACCGGCGCAATAAGCGCGCAAAGTAGAACGTCTCGCAGAGGCCCAAAAGGCCGTAGGATACTGCCTGTGATTGTTAGTATTGTACCACTGCGATATCCATTGTAATCACCCATCCATCAGCACCTAGGTTTTTGCAAACAAGACCAGATAGATTACAGTTTTTCAGATCGGAAATAAGGTACTTTCTAATAGGCGAACCTTTGCTCCGCACCACAATGTACTCTTCAAACTCTAAGCGATTAGATTGTATCCGGCAGAATCTATCTCCGCCATACAATAAGCACTCTCTTGTATTTCCGTATTCTCTGCCCCAGTTTTGATCAATATTCACAACAACTTTTCCGTTTGACTTGCGGACTTGAGCAATTTCTGGCAACTCATTGCCATCTTTATCTGCAAATGAAACGTTAATTTCTTCCTCGGGTAGATTTGACTGAAGTATGTCGATCTGAAGTTTTCCGTAAGCAATCACAAAACCATCTTCTGTGGTTCTTTCTGTAACAACCACGCAACCTGAAAGAAATAATGTCAATAAAATTACGATATTCTTCATTATTCTCGAACACTAACACCGTGCTAAGCGGCTGATTTTTGTTGATTTTAATTTGTGCTATTCAAGCACAAATTTGAAGTAATGAAAATGAGTTCGCCTTGAGCGCCTTGTTATGTGTATTTAGTAATGGTTATCTGGGTGGTTTCTTGCTACTTAAGATTTGTTTCCACTTTCTTAAACCATGCTCACCTACAATAAGAAGGCTAAAGACTGTTACTACGATAATCCATTTGGGCATAGAGAATGCTATGACTGCGCTGCTTACAATTAAGGTCGGTATGATAATGAAAATAATCCAATAAAGGGGTATGATGTGCTTTTCATTCATTGTGCGAGTATTTTAGTTTAGAAAGGGGCGGAGTTTTTTGCACACAACGCCCGCAACTGCGGAAATCGGGCGATTTTAGACGCGAAGCGCCGTCCCGGTTGTCCGACAGCCTGTGTTTGTTAACTGTGGTGCACGTCACTACACACGCCTTTCTTTATTAGGAACACAGTGCCCCAATAAATCAACAAATAGCACGTTGCAACTAAAAACCTACCTAATTTTGTTGGTAGAAGCCCTATATCTTCTTGGAACCCGAACAATTCGTCTGGCGCTATGAGTCCAGGAGAGAGATATAGCATCTCAACCAGCTGACCAATATTACTTATTGCCTCAGAATCGCTTCGCCCCATCATTAGAAGGGCAAACGGTAAGGCAATAATAACTACGGACACCCAAATATGTTTATTCATAGCGTACAGTTAACGCCGCCGGCAGGGGCAGCTTACTTTGTGCGCGTTTTGCGCAAAAATGTGAGCGCAGCGACCTGCGCAAAACGTGCACAAGGTAAGCTGCCCCGCGAAGGGCCGCAGGCCCGGAGCAAACTGCTCGGCCTTGTTATTGGGCTCGGAATTGCAGAGCCCACCTTACTAGCTTTGTGCCGACTCCGCTCACTACTGCAACAATACCAAATTGGCCGAGCGACTGGAGTACAAGTTTTGGCCAAAAATCGATTTCTTCCGTAAAAATGGGATGCCATATATAAATTAGCGATATATTTCCCGGAAGCAAGAGAGCTTTGTAAGCCGGCATACCTCCTCCATACACGTTCCAATTTATAAAAAATGCTACTAGGCCGACAAGCAGTCCAACCAGTCCTGAAATAGAAGCGACAACCATAGTGCTGAATTTATTCATGTTGCCCAATAACCCCTGCAGTTGCGGACGACTTGTAGCGACGAAGGAGCGAAAAGGCGTTCCGACAACCTGCGCTTGTTATGTTTTAGTGGAACTGACAAGCTCCTCAAATCGACTCCCGAATTGCTCACCGTATCTTTCATCGACCTTTTTGATACTTTCGATTGCCTTATTTATATCGAAATCTTCAGGGCGACCTTCAATTATTGCCAAGGCTTCATTATGTAATGCGTAAGCTAAATGCGCAGATACAGCCTCACAAAGCATTTCTTTATCAGTGCTACCAAGATGATCACTAAGCAGTAAGCGCATCTCATAAACAGCCTGAGCAAGAATCTTTATTTGGGCATCCTTCTTATCCATGTTTCACTCGTTCAGAAAACATAACGCCAATGTAAACGGCAAGCGACGCAGGAGCGAATCCAGCGGAATGCCGAAGGCATGTAGCGGTGTTTAACATTTTTGTTAAATGTTTTTGTTAAATGTTTTTGTCATGCACTTTAAAGTTAGCATTAGCAACCGCCACCATCTCCGCCTCCACAACCCCCATCACCACCAAAAAATCCACCACCGCCATCTCCACTGTGACCACCACGACCACTATCCGGACCTAAAAGAAAAACAAATTTGATTAGCAGTAGAATTAGAAATACGCCTACTAAAATTGGCAAGATCGTACTTTGAAATACACTTTCTGATTGAAGGTCGGTGTAGTGCCATGAAGCAACTAAACCTAAAATAAATACTATCCATGAAAACATCGTTTTAATCCTGAATGACATTTAACATTGAGCTAACCGGCAGCCAGTGCGAAGCACGCTTTTGGCTGTCCGACGGAGGTCGCATGCGGCCGGAGTGTAGTTAAGCTTTTTGTTAGGCATGCTCTCTACTCAGCTACTGAACACGAGTAACACTCCCTTTATTTGAAAACATTAAATGCTTTGCACGCTTCGTGGTAATACCCTAATCGTCGATTTCCCACCGCCTATCGCCTGCCTCGGTTAGAAATAGAATGGTACTCCAAGACTCAGAATTACTCCAATTCTCTACCTTAACTAGGGCGTTGCTTATGGAGTAGTCACTAAAGCTATCTCCGTCTCGCTCACTTAGCAAAATGGTGCCGTCATTGATGAGAGATTCTATGATGTTGGTTACATCAATAGAACCGTGGTCCCACTTCTCAAACTCCCATTTTAGCTCTATCAGCGATGACTCCTCTGATGCATTTAGAGCGACAAGGAAGTAAGCATCTTGCTCGGTGATTATTTTCATATGATGCCTAACACCCCACACAGGGGCAGATAAATAAGCACAGCGTTTTGGTTGTCCCAGCGACCAACGGGAGCGATCGCTGCGGCTTATTATGTTTCATCGATGGGCTCAACTAACCATCGACCTTTATCTAAATATGCCACATAGCCGGGCTTTAGATCTTTAAATCCAGCTATCCATGGAAATTTCGTAAACAAGCACCCCATACACACAATCATTCCGTCACTTGCATCTTCGGTGGTATTGCACATGAACTGCCAATCACCATCCTTCCAGTGGAGAACCTCAACAATGGGCTGCTCTCCGCTCATGGCGAACTTGGTGGTAACTGCCCCTACATTGTCATCAAAATCGGATGGCCAGTCTTCTGGGCTGAAGGAATGTTTATGTGCTTCTACTTTATTCATGACAAAACATAACGCCTAGATCAGGTGCGCCGTGGGCGTCACCTGGATTTTTGTTAGGTGAACATTGCTCCGTTGTTGCAAGCCCAAGATCTATATAAGCGATTATGTAACCGTATTCCTTCTTTGTTAGCTCACCAATAGTATATTTTTCCTTTACCAGTTTATGTGACCACTGACGACCACATGGTGCATTGGGAATCGTTGTATTAATTTCAAGCAAGTAGGTTTCGTTTATTTTATAGCCTTTTTTGACAGCTGCTTTAGCACACAAACTTAAAGAATACTCAACTGCATACTTATCAATAGTAGGATTACCAATAAACTCTATATCACATGCAAGTTTTCGATCTCCTTGTGAGTCAAAGTAATACAATTTACCAGTACTCGTGCATCCTGCCAGAAATAAGGCAATGACAATGAAAACTATTTTCAAATTTTTCAATGATATTCCTTGTTCACCTAACGCCCCGCACAGGGGCAGACAAATAAGCGCAGTGTTTTGGCTGTCCCTGCGACCAACGGGAGCGCCTGCTGCGGTTTGTAAACTACTTTGTATAAGAGCATATGAAATTAGAACTGTTGCAGCCAAGGCTCCCAGTAGGATGGGGATTAGGAAAACCCAAGCTATAGGCCGCCACCCGTCACTCCATATAATAGAACCCTCAAAATGGTTTATAGGTCCATAAGTTAAAACAATAAACAGTCCTAAATTCGTCCACACCCACAGCATTAACAGTAATGCCGTCGAGACAGGAGACCAACCTATAAAAGGAAGAAAAAAGGACACAACTAATAACCACCTGAATGGATAAAGCTTAAGTGCAACCTTTGTATAAAAATCAGTAAATAGTCTCATAGTGCATACAACAGTTAACGCTTCAAACGGGGGCGCGCGGTAGCGCGTCCCGGCCCGAAGGGCCCTTGCTGCTTTGTCTTGTTAAGTGTTTACCCCAGCCCAGACCTACTACATATGATGAAAGCAACGCAAAACCGATGCTAAAAAACGCTAATGACTCAGCGTAGTCTTGATTGGCGTAAGCCATGAAGAGCGATAAAATCACTAGCGGCAGGCTTAAAATAACAGCACACGCTAATACGGCATAGATTGCTTGAACTCCATTTGCTTTTCCGTACCACAAGCCAACACAAATACCTGCAATTAGCCCAGACAAACAAATTGCATCTTGACCGGAATATGTTCCTGCCAATTTATAGAACCCAATAGTTCCTACCCCTATAAAAAGAAGCATCAATCCTAAAATTTTGAAAATGTGCTTGATCATGTTTTTACACTTAACGCCCGGCGTACAAGCAAAGCAGGTAGTGCTTTGTCCAACCACACGAAGTGTGGCGATTGTGCCGCCACTTGTTAAGTGTTGATGTACTGCCTGTACTCTTCATGGACATCATTGTCTATTTCCACACCTCTGTTACCGCCATACAGACGGTCATTTTTATCTTTACGGGGCCCGGATATCCAATAGTGGTCACCAGACTCGACCTCGAAGTAATTTGCTTTAAAGCCACTACCTTTAAGGCTTTGAAATTTCATTCCTCGATAGTAAAGCGTTTTTCCTGACTTTGATAAGTAAACACGACCAATACGAGCCTCACCTTCTAGGCCGCCCGACTTATCTTCGATATACATTATTTTAGAGCGAGATAGCTTGAATTCTGAAGGAAGTTTCTCTCCCTCAAATTCTCGCTCTTCTTGCTTTCCTTGATGTCTACTCATGGATTTTACACATAACGCCGCCGACAGGGGCAGCTTACCTTATGCGTCTTTTGCGCGAAAATGGGTGCAAAGCGACCCACGCGAAAGGCGCATAAGGTAAGCTGCCCCGCGGAGGGCCGGAGGCCCAGAGCAAATTGCCCGACCTTGTTATGGAGCCCTACCACGAGACTTGATCCATGGCATTCCTGTACGAAGAAAGAGTTTTATAAGTAGCCACTTTAAGAGGTAGCTTTTGCCTCAATACCTGGTATAGAAATACTGGCACTAGCCAAAATACAAAGGTTATTCCCTGCACCACCAATCCGACAATTACTATTTCATTCTCGAAACCTTCGACTAGAAAGAAGAATAACACCAGTAAATTGATGCAACCCACTGCCCATAGAGCTCGGCGGGCATCCTTCACCAATACATCATCTACTACTTCTTTTTGTTTATTGCTCATAGTTGAAAAGCTTCATAACGCCCGCGTCATTTGCCGCAGCGAAGCGGAGGTCAAATGCACGCACTTGTTACGTTTTTATTCAGAACTAGCATAGATTTTTTCTAGTTCGACCACTCTCATTTCACTTAATCGGCGTTTACAGAATGCCATATGTAATCGGTAACCACTGAAGTTTTCAAGTCCGTCCATTTCATTTATAAGTGCACAGTGTGAATCCCTATATGAGCGCCACACAGCTGAGGTTGATTTAAAGCGTTCTATTAATTCGTTTCCATCGGCAGCTTTACTTAGTTTCTCAATAATCTCTGCGTCTAGAGCATCAATTCTTCTTTCAGCTATCATATTATGAGCCCAACCACATTGTGCCGCCCCCCATTTACCACCAGCATCGTCGCATGGATCGTAAATATTCAACTTAATGCACTTTATTAGAATCTCCTGATCTTTAGTTGCCCTACATGACTGCCGATCAATCGAAAACGATTCTAAGTCACTCTCGCTCCATAAAAGTTCTCTGAGCTCTGCTGTGCGTTGCTTGTATGCCGAGATGCAACTCTTTTCATCTTTACATGCATCATTCCGCTTTTTAATCCAGCTAATCTGCTCTTTCTTAATCTCCAACGACTTTTGCCCTGCAAATGTCGACATGACAGACTTATAGACAGCTGATAGATTTTCATCATAAGATCCAAGTCGCCTATTAGAACAGATCAATAATTCAGAACTGGTAGAAGCCTTCTCACAATCAAAGCTTGTGGCAAAAATATCAGGTGAGCTAACAATCAAAAAAGCAATTAATGTAAAGAAACTAATTTTCATTAAATATCCTTATCGCACGTAACGTCTCAAACACCGGCATGATGAAGTTGGCGGCTTTTTTGGAACAAAAAAGGGGACAGCTTTGACTTGTTAACCATTGCCCTCATACCTTAGCCAAGTGCTACCAAGAACAATGGAATCGAACTTGATACCTTTTTCTGTAACTTCCATTTCATAAGGCGGATCTACAGCTGTGGCTGATATTTTCTTGCCCGATAATGAAAAAAGGAAGCATTCTAACTCACCAGTTTCAAGCACATACTCTTTATGCCTACTTAAACCCCAAAAGAGGCACATATTCTCAATACCTATGAGTTTGCTGTCTCTTGTAGATACCCGGGCACTAATGGAGCCACAACCTAAGAACAAAACACCTGTTTCAGGCACGTACAACACTTCCTGAGATACACCCGATGAGCACGACTCCCAGAAAACATAAATAGTCAGATAATCATTGAAGGTAATGGTAGATAAAGTGTTATTTTCAGAGTTACTTGACTCAATAAATATATCTTTATCTCGGCACCAACTGGGATCGGAGCACTCTTCATGCTCTATCTTGATTTCTGCGTCATTTATTGTGATTTTGCTCGATATCATTTTTTATGGTTAACGCCCGGCTTAGGGGCGGACTTGGAGTTCTTTGTGATGTGCTAGCCTAGCGATAAGCACATAAGCAAACAACGGAAAGGCCGACCCAGCCATGCGTCTTTTTACATGGCGACTACAGCCGTTTGTTAAGCGATGCCACCTAAACACCAAAATAGCTACTTACAGCTGCTGTTAATAACAGCAAGCCAAAGAATACAAACATATTTTTAGCAGCCTTACACCTATAAATCTTACCTTTTTCATTCAACCCTCTTGGTACCCACAGAGAGTTAAAAAAGTTAAACCTTACAAATGAACTCTGATTAGTTACATCCTTATTTCTATTTACAGATGCTTTAAACATAAAATAAATACCTTTAAAAAAGCACAACCCACCAATTACTATCGTAACGGCTAGCAAAATGGTTGAAATGACGGCTCCAGCTAATTCCATAGTTTACCGCTTAACAGTTTATTAATGAGCCAATGGCTAACTATCCATTTGGCCACTATTTCTGGGAGGGAGCTTCCAAGCTCCACAGAAAAGCCTATACATACAGCAGGTTATAAATTTTTGTCTAAATAGTAACCAGAGATAGTGAGCCATTGGCTCAAGTCGCCTGGCTCGCCCCCCGCTCTTGAACACATTTTACCCATAATTAAATCAATAAGTTAGGGGGGAATTTCTGAAGATGTAAGCCATGGCTCTATAATTTGAGCTTTCGCACCGGCGGCACGCCCTCTCCACTACTGAAAACCACAGCTAGTATCACCCGCTCGGAATCGCTATAGCCACAATCGAGTTATGCACAGCCAGACGGTTAGCCACTTCGACAATGCAGCTCGCTACCAAATCAGCGGCATGGTCGGCGACGATTACCGGCTGGCCCGCATCGGTCTGCAGAGTCTTGATGGTTACATAAACGCTGGACATCAGATCACCAGCGCCATCAGTCTGTACATTATTCTGATCATCAATGACGGCAATGGTGCATTTAAGCACTGCAGCCGCTTGAGCATCGCTATTGGTGGGCTCTGTGATCTGGGTTACCGTTGCACGCACAATAGTGCCCGCACTGTGGCCGTCATCGATGGTGTAGGCGAACTGCCAGGCCACCAGGCCTGGCACTGTTATCGGGGAAAAGCTGTGCATTATCTATTCCTTTGCTTAATCAGATTTATGTACGCCGTTGTGAGTGATTATGCGGTGTAATGGATTTTCGCCAGCAGCTTAGCTCTTGCCACCTACAGAGACCTTGTACACAGTACGCAGGCCGGCACATTCGACCCGCTCGACGGTTTCCCACGTCAAAGGCTCATCTTCATGCAGTACACCCAGCTCAACCCCCTGACAGTTTTGAGCCTCGTACACTTGGCCAGTACGATCAGTAACGGGGGTTTCACGGCTGCAAATTACCTGGGCACCGCTTTCTGTGGTGAGCAATACACGGGGTATTTCTGGCTCTGTATTTACTGCGCCAATAATGGAGCTTCGGTGGGTGTCCTCGTCGCCTGTATCCCAGCAGTCGATCAGGGCTCCGCTTTCACAGTTGTCCGCTAGCAAACCTTCGCGCAGCCAGCTTCCTGCGGCAACGCACCAGGGGTCTCTGGGTACCGTGGTGCCGCCGCCGTTGCTCGGGGTTTTAATGGTTCCTACATTTCGGCGCCAGGTGTTACCGGCCAGCTGGTAAATGTTGGTGGTTGCGTAATAGGTAACAGCGCCGCCCTGAGTATCCGGATCATCGCACTACACGTAGTACGACAAAGACAAGCTCGGCGAACTCCTCGCTATAAATAAAAAAGACCAGTGTGAAGCCGGAAATCTTAGCTCCAGGTTTACTGACGAATGCGCAAAGCAAGTTGCAAAAGAATTGCGTGAGGAGCTGGAGCCTTTAGCAACTGAATATGGATATGTCCGGGCGGCTTGATGTTTAAGCCTCCCTCTTTAATCACGGGAGTGAGCAAAATGTCTGAGAATCTAAGTATCTGGCAGCGAGTAAAGAAAACTGACGCTCGCTTTGTAAAAGAATCAACGTTATAAGGCCGCAAAACCGCCAGTATCAACTATATAACCATGGTTGAGAAAGCCACCGAAATATCGGGATCAACCGGAATTGGTTGGGGTTATGAAATTGTGGAGAGCGAGACGACCGGAGCGCACCAATAATTGTGGAAGGTCAGGAAATTGGCCACAACCTCACCCATACAATCAGGCTCCGCCTCTGGTACATGGTCGATGGAGTGGGCGGTCATGTTGAAAACTACGGCCATATACCTCGCATCTATTGGTCATATAAAATAAGTATTTTTTCGAAGATAAAGAGGCTGCCAAAAAAGTCTCTTTCTGACGCCCTCAAAAAATGCTTCTCGTTCCTCGGATTCTCTACAGACATTCATAGCGGTGCGAATACCATCAGGAGCGTCAATTAGAAAGCCAAATCGCTAATGATTTATCACTGCTTACAACTATGCGCCGTGGTGATGTGTGCAGCTTGCGGCTGGATAAGCATGTAACCGATGCTGGTATTGATAAAGGGGTTGAGAAGTCAATTAATCAACGCGGCGAGGAGAGGGCTACATATTTGCGCTGGTCTTATAATCACCACCCTGGTTTACGCCAGATAATAAACCAAGCCCGACAGCTTTCCCTTCAAAACTACCGGTGCCCTTTTGCGGTTTCATATCAACCAAAGAAAAGACAGCCGCGGGCGAAGCAAGATGAACATTAGTGCAGGTTAATGCCAGCAAGGCTATCAAACCAATTTAAAGAGGCGCGAGACACCGCAGAGGTTCGCCAGGACTTACCCAATAGCGCCAGGCCAACCTTTCACGAGTTGCGCGCCCTAGCCTCTCACCTGCTCAAGAAATCCGGTCACAGCCCGGAAGAGATTGCAGAAATATGCGCCCATACAGATGCGGAAATTACTGAGAAGTTTTATCTCGGTGGACATGAGCGGGAATACAAAGAAGTGGGTATCAGCATCGACCCAAAACTACCGCTGCGGAAGTGATTGAGAGTTTTTTACGGGGTTTTTGTACGCTCAATCGGGAAAACTGGCTGAAAGCCGCATGAGATATAGAGAAAGATGGTCGGAGCGGCCGGATTTGAACCGACGACCACCACACCCCCAGAAGCACTGGTACAAAAACCTAACCCATTGGTTTTAAAAGATTTTATAGTTGGAATAGCCGCCTATGCAAGCAGCGTCGAAAATAGTGACGAAACTGTACAGGCATACACTACTTTGCTAAGCGGTACGGTGATACCGGATTGACGCCTTAACCACCCCCTCAACTAGCAATTCTTGGCCCTCCCAGACCGGTATTGGCTTGTAATTGCCATTGGCCGACAATAGCCGGCCTCGCTTCAAGTCCAAGATTTTGCATGCCAGCTGCCCATCAAGTACCTCTACCACAACGTTTCTTACTACTCGTGCCAAAGATCAGTCAGCAGCACGAAAATTGCTATCGAAGATACCCCTACTTAGAGTTACCATTGCTGCGAGTATAGAGGACGGACTGCCTGTTAAATACTCATCATGGCTATCATCCATCTAACATCAGTCATCTACTGGGGGCGTGTAATTTACTCAGAGATAATTGTGGCCAATACAAGAGGCTGCTTAAAATACTCTTCAATATTTACTGCCACTTACTACTGCATCGTAGAGCCCATATTTCCATTGCCAATTTGCACGACAATAGCTGTTTGACCAATTCCTGTCTGTGTAGTTGAGTAACTATTATTACTACCTATTTGAGAAGTTATCGCTGTACTCAAAGTAGCTCCCGTTTGAGAGATACCTACAGTATTCATGGAACCAAATTGATTGCTAACAGCGGCGCTAGCAGTAGTCTCAATTTGAAACAAATCTGTATTATTCCCCGTACCGACTTGAATGACCGAGGCACTACTTGTGGTTGTTTGACCTTGAACAAGGGTGGCATTATTCCCTAGACCTATTTGATCAATTAGGGCACTGCTCGCTGTTACTTCACTCTGAGCAAGAAAGGTAAGCGGTACGCAAACTACATACTTTAATGAATAATGTGGTTCATGTACCGCTTACTATTGTTAGCAACACGGTCGGATAGATATTTCGACATTGTTCCTTTTAAACTCGAACCGCGTACAAGCATAACTACATTTTCAGCAAAATTCGTAATATGCATTGCAGCCTGACCTGCTGAATTTGCGCCCCCTACAATATAAATTGTTTCACCTTTACATAATGGTGCTTCGGAAACTCCAGCACCATAAAATACCCCCTTTCCAAGAAAGTGTTCTTCACGATCTAATTCAAGTCTACGATACTCAACACCAGTGGCACATATATTGGCTTTAGCTAACATCTTGCTTCCATCAGCTAATTGCCCGTGAATACGTCCATTTTTGAACTCACCCTTAATTCCTTCACTCATAAGGATAATTTCTGCACCAAACTTCAAAGCTTGTTCACGGGCCCTATCTGCCAGTTCGGCACCACTGATACCTTGTGGAAAACCCATATAATTTTCAATCATTGAACTGGTACCCGCTTGCCCCCCAACAGCATGTCGTTCGATTACTACCGTGCTTAACCCCTCTGAGGCAGCATAAACAGCTGCACTTAAGCCAGCTGGCCCCGCGCCGTAAATGGAGACGTCATATTCTTTCAAGCGAGGAAGAGCAATATATCCGAGACGATTTGCCACATCTCTAACAGAGGGATTAAATAGGAGTGAACCATCTGCAAATTGAACGACAGAAAACCTGACGTTATTCACATCAGATATACCAATATTTTTCAAACAGGTTTCTTCAGAAGCTATTTCTATCCATTCAAAACTAACAACATGGCGCTGAAGAAACTCTCGTAAACTATATCCTTCCGTACTTCCTTTACGCCCAAACAACTTTACTGAATGTATTTCCCCAGACATGAAACTTCCTTTATTTCAATATCAGTGAAGCCCTTAGCTAACAGGTCGTCAATCGTGTCGCAGTCGGGCGTCTTATTCACACTTTGATGAAAAACACCGACGGTAAAATTCAATTTTCTGATGTACTTTGATTGCTCATGCAGCCAAGAGACTATGATCGTGGTTTTAGGGTCTCCATTTTTACGTAAAAATTAGAACAGCTTAGGCACCTGTCTTTAGTCCGGGAAAATCGATATAGCCACTTTCGCCACCTCCGTGCCACGACTCACGCGATGCCTCAGGCGCGAGCGGTGCTCCTGAAGCGATACGGAGTGTATAATCTCGATTGCTAATAAGGGGCGACCAAACGAAACCAAGTCGAGGCTATTTTTCGATTTACGAGATTGCTGCAGCCTTTAAGACCTCAGCGTTTCTCTGGATAAAGTCTGGCCAAGTTGAGGGGAGGCGGCCAATAGCTGCTTTAAAAGCTGTTTCGTCAAATGTTTTATCAGCATCAGGGATAGCGCCAGCTGCATTCAAGCGAAACTGATCTCGAATACACGCCATATAAGCTGGATCAGCACCAGAAGCCACGGCGGATTCATAAAATACCTGGGGGTCCAATTGCTCTAACTTTATGGGCTGCCCAGCCAGCTTACTAATCATCTCGGCAACTTCGGACATGGTGGTGGCATCATAGCCAAGGCGCCAGACCTGACCACTAAACTTGTCAGGGCGCATTAGTGCCGCCGCGGCTATTGCTGCCACGTCACGTGCATCAACCCAACACCACCGCGCATCGCCGATCAAGTTAGTTAAGGTACCGGGTTGTAGCCACCCAAAGCTGATTAAGTTCTGCATGAACCCTTCGGGCCGCAAATGAGTAAACCTGAATCCCTGTTTCTCGATATAAGCCTCGATCATCTGGTGCCAACCCCAATGGGAGACTTCAGCTGTGTCAGCTCCAGAAGCACCAATATGGACTATATGGTCGACTTTGGCGCGTTTAGCCGAATCAATCACCCGCTTGGAATGCTTCATCATATCAACGGTATAACCTGTCATTAGAAGAATTCCATCTATACCAGCTACAGCTTTTTCAACGGTACTTATGTCATCTAGATCAAGCTGAACAGGTTCGGCGCCTATGTCTAGCATGGATTGAGCCTGGTCATTCCGGCGGATTGCTGCGACTGTCTGAATATTCGTATCCTGAGTTAACGTACGAACAACTTCCGCACCAACCTTCCCTGTGGCACCTATAACAAGAAGGCGCCTTTTCTTATGTATATTCATCTAGAAATTTCTCACAGTAATGATGCATTGAAAGCAACTTTTTAACCACTGATTGCATCTTTTTGAACGTCCCCAGCTTTACCGCGCCATCCAGTCTCACGAAGCCAGCTCTCGAAGCTATGAAGGCCTGGGTAGATCTTCCTTAGAGCATCGTAGTCCCGAGGAGCTGCATATCCAAGACGATAGAAAAGGAAGTTATTAAGAACATCATGTGCATTAGGTTGACCAGAGGCCATAAATTCCTCATCGCTCAGAGGTGAGTATTCGGCTGGTATGCCGGTAACGGCCTCAAACTTAGCCGCCACCTCTGACATTTTCAGAGCGTCAGATCCTATACGCAGAGTTCTGCCGCCCCATGTCTTTGCATCTGAAAACATAATGCGCGCGAAAGCTCCGATATCGTCAAGTGCAACCATTTGCCATATAGCATCTCCCGCCAATGGACCACGAAAAATGAGCCCCTCGCGCCCATCTTTGAGTTTTCCTGGCTCTGGTAGGAAGATACTCTGAAAGTTTTCGATATAGGGCTCTGTGACTAATACTGAAACATGCTTTGTATACCAGCCATTTTCTTTTTGACTAAAGAATTCCTCTGACCTGTGCCAGTCTATTTCATGCTCAACCGAGGCCTTTGCATCATAGTGTGGAACAGGTAGTGCACCATTGGACAGGTTTGAAGCCGCGTCAAGTGAAGAGTGAATAAATAGCTCCACACCTGTCTGCTCTGCAACTTCCAGGGCTCTTAACCCTTGTGACCGCTCACGTGCCACGGATTTTTCACCAGCTGACCAAAAATTAGTATTTGAGAAAACCCCGTACCCCCCTTTCATTAATGTCTCAAGGCTCTCTTTATCTTCCAGGTTACCAGTAACAAAGCTTATTCGATCAGAACTAGACTCCTTCATATTATTTGCACGTTCGCTATTTGCATTACGTGTTAATATTTTGATTAACCACTCATTATCTGTATCTCCCAGAAGGGCATTAACAACCGCACGCCCCATTGCTCCAGTTCCACCGATAATTGCAATTGTTTTGGACATAGATCAACACCTATTGAAGTAGTAGAATAACGTCTTCGTTTAATAATTCTTTGTCATTAGTTTCTTTTTCTAGCTTTGAGCTTCCTTAAAAGTCACTGTTCGTAAGCGATCTTACTAGGCCACAGGTGAGTACTCTATTCGAGGTACTCAAGTTGGGTTCTTGAGTAGCCAGTCACCGAAGCTAAACAAGAAGTGACGTCAATCCAGAAACATGGCGGGTGCAGCTTGCGCCAGCCTTCTTGCTGGCAACGCCCCTACATTACGCGACTACTGCCAGCCCAACCTTTTCAAGCTGGATGTTCCAGGGTAATAATGCCTCATAATCCTCAACGGACTGACAGTGTGGAATCTGCTTAAGCACCTCCACATAATACCTGTAGGGGTCAAGGCCGTGGAGTTTGGCAGTGCGAATCAAACTGAAGTGTAGACACAGTGCTTTAGCGCCATTGACCGAAGATGCAAATAGGAAGTTCTTACGAGCCATGACAAAGGGTTTGATTTCCTGTTCAGTCAAATTGTTGTCGATTTCTAGGCGGCCATCGTTGAGGGATGCACATAGCCCATCCCAATATTTCAGGCAGTAATTCATTGCCTTTCCCAGCGGGGATTTAGGTAACACTTGCGGATGGTGCTCATCCAGCCAGTACTTAAAGGCAGTCATAATCGGCCTGGACTCCTCTTGTCGTAAATCGTGTCGCTGCTTTGCGGTCAGCTGATTCTCTTTGGCCTTCCTCTCAATCCGATAGAGCTTCTTATAAAAGTGCATTGCCTGCTTTGCCAGCCCATCCCCTTGTGCCGCTCTTGCTATGGGTTCAAATTTTCGTCGGGCATGAGCATTGCAATGATTTGGGTTTACAGCTGCCTGCTCAAATAACAACTCAAAAAATGGATCAGCATCACAATGCAGCGTGCCTTTAAAGCCGGCAAACCAGTCATTTATGAAATTTTTATGATCAGCGGCATTATATTCATAGAGGATCGCTTCCTTTTCTGGAGGGCCACCTCGGAAACAGTAGGCATAAGATTTTCGGGTTGGTGGCCGGCCAGGTTCATTAAGAACCTGCAGTGATGTGACATCCAAAGCTCCAATATCGTAGCCAATGACGTCGTCTTTTAGCAAATTGATCAGTGGTTGTAGGGGAGTAGCACAATCGATAACAGTACGAGCCATGGTTTGACGGGGAAAACTAAAGCCGGCGCGGGTCTCAAACTGTTTTTCCAGGTGATAGAGCGGCTGTCGATCATCAACCTTGCTGACTATGAGGTGGGCTAGAACGGATTCGGTAAACTTACCCTTGGGTAGGATATGCTTTGGCTTGGGAGCAATAACTATTTGGCCTGCACAGCCTTTGGGGCAGGCCACCTTCTCCCGCAACTCGACAATCACCTCATATACCGGGGGTATGTAGTTCAAGCGCTCATGACGTTCGTAATCAACGAGATTCTTTTGGCAGCCACATGCACAGGTTTTATCCTGTTCTGAGACAGGGATTACCACCTCTTTTCTTGGCAGGTGCTCGGCAAAGCTCTTCTTTGTTTTCTTATGACGCTTGTGTGCCGCAATACTAACCACAGTATCCTGGTCTTTGTCGCTATCAGCATCATTTTCCTCTACAGAACCTTCATCCCGAACTTCTGCACTGTCGAATAACAACCCCTGTGGATCATCAGGGTCTTCGTATCGCTCAGAGCGTCGACCAAAGAGAGAGCGCTGCAGTTGTTTGAATTGAAACAATAGCTGACTGTAAGCCTTTTCAAACTGCTCGCACCGTTGGAGCGAATGTTTGAGTTCACGTGTGAGCTGTTCAACTTGGCACTGTAGCGTATCACCGGTAGCCATTGGGTTTTCCGATGTTAATTTATGTGTGGATTATACCATGGGAAACTATTTTCAATGCTCTATACGTATCAGTAAAAGCGTGAAAAATAGAGTTTTTCTGGTTCTTCTTGCTGAGTAAAGTCCAACCCAGAAAGCAGCCACTGTAGCTGTGAAATCGACAACTCTATGGCATCATTTGAAATGCTAGGAAAGATAAACCTCGACTTCTCATTTCGCTTATAAAGGAGCCAAAATCCATTATCTTCCCAGTAGAGCATACGAATTTTATCGGCCTTTTTATTGCGAAAGACAAAGAGCTGACCGGATGTCGGATCTTTATGTAACGTATCAGCCACCAGCAGCACGATACCATCAATCTGTTTGCGAAAATCGATCGGCTGACGGTAAAACCAGACTTTGGTGTTAAACGGTAGCCACATCGTATTTACAGGTCCATAAGGCCAGGGATTTGCGCCAACAACACCGGACTATTGATCACCAGCTTTATGCCATTGGGGAACTCCAATACGCCCAGGTTTCCCGCAGGGGCTACAGAGGGCTTGATATCCACGGGAACAAAGTCACAGCTATCAGACACAGGAGATTGTTCGGACAGATTGCGGTACCAGTAGAGGAACTGGCTGTAGTTTAGGTTGTGTTTACGAGTATAGGCGCGCTTGGATTGAGAGCTTTTCTCGTAGGCCCTGATATGGGTTTGCCATTGCTGCTGATTCACGGGGCTTTCCTCCGAAGTTGATGGAGGGGGTATCATGACAGCCTGCCAGAGCAAGTTGAATAATGTGGTTCATGTACCGCTTACGGTTGTTTGACCTTGAACAAGGGTGGCATTATTCCCTAGACCTATTTGATCAATTAGGGCACTGCTCGCTGTTACTTCACTCTGAGCAAGAAAGTTTGTATTCTGTGAGCCTGCTTGGTTGATAAAAGCAATACTAGCAATAGTATCCCCCTGAGCTAGGAAGGCTGTATTCATTGCCCCTCCTTGATTTATTAAAGCACTACTTGCAATAGTTGCACCTTGACTAGTAGTAGCATCGTTCATAGAGCCCAGCTGATTAATCCAGGCACTAGTCGCCATTGTTTCACTTTGCCCAGAAATAGCCATATTCATAGTACCAACTTGGTTAATCAAAGCACTACTGACTATGGTTGTACCTTGGCCAATATCAGCATTATTCATAGTACCTATTTGATTAATGATAGCAGCGCCTAAAGTAGTATCTACTTGCTCAGCGTATGTTATATTTCCTTGTCCTAGCTGACTAATTGAAATAAGACTAAGTGCAGTATTATCCTCTTGTATAGATTCTGAACTATTTAACTCCCCAACTTGTATATGGTTTACTGTACTATTGTTGGTGCCTGTGGTTTGAGATATATCCGAACCATTAGAAACACCAATCTGTGTTTGGGTAATGAGATTGTTATGAGTAGTTGGATCTACTTGATTTGAGTTAGCTATATTATCGGACCCAACTTGAATTAATATCGCTGTATTGTTTCCCGCAAAGGCATCTAGACCAATTACAGCAGACACGGCAGTAGCTAGAGAGATTAACTTCTTCATTAGTAACCCTTATACAATAGTTGTACACATATATACATCTTGTGGTCATCGTTGAGCACGGCAGTCATTTTCGTACGATTTAATACTACGTATCGAAATGATTGATTTAGTAGCCAGCGAACTAATACTGTATTCATCAAACAGTAAAATCATATATTGCTATGGATACTATCAGCGCATAGAAAGAGTCTGGAAAGAGCAAAACCAACCCTTACTTCAATTTATAAGGTTGGATAAATCTATCTCTGAGTTAATCAAGTAATTCTGACACCTAAAATCGTACTCAAACAAAACCAACGGGATAAGTCTTGCAGAGTATTAGGCTAGGAACCATAGGATAAAAATCTTAATTTACTAGGAAATAAGTTCATAAAAATAGTGGTTAAATAAGTATATTGATGGAAGTCTCATAAAAGCATAATTACAGCTAGAAGCGATATACTGCCACCAGCTTCCCTCAAGATAAAGGCGCTCTCACCATAAACTTCTGCACGTAGATGGCCTGAACGGGCTTATAGGGTGGCATCCACTTATCTGGATCCTTATCGCCCTTGCTCTGGTTTCGGCCATCGTCGACTAGCCACAGATTCTCAGGGTCTTCAGCAATATGCTCAACATCTAAGTCAGAAGCCAGACTAAAGAACTGGCCTATGTAAGGGTTCAGCCATAGGCCAGTATCGACCCTGCAGCGCTTGTCATTGGTGAAGATAACCGGAGCCAGGGAAAACCGAACTAGCAACTCATGACGGGTGCTTTGCCAGAGTCAGACCAACGTGACAGCCACTCATGGCGGTCATAGCCTTTACTGATGTTAGCCTCTATATCAAAACTGCCAGACAAAACAATAGATAAGATGATAGGTAAAATCAGACGCATGACAACTCCTCATTGTTTTGAGGAGTCGTACATGAGGAAGCTAGAGGGAGGCCCCAGATATACTAGGGCAAAAAGCGAAGACAAGCCGGAGAGGAAGAATCCGCAGTATTATTACCCCAATCGTTAATCAAATTATCGCAAAAGCTGTCAGCGAAAGGGTCTTCTAAATCAATGGGATTACCTAGAGCAACATTTTCCCTTATAGTGTTATTGGAGCTTTCAGGAAGTTGATCACTCACTAATATTCCAACAGTGCCATTATTGTTTGACGTATTCCCTCTGACAACATTATTGGAGCCTTCAATTTCAATACCTGCTGCCATATTGTGACTTGAAGTATTTTGAAAAACAAAAGCTCCACTGGTATCGACCTCAATACCATGTAAATCATTCTCCAGCAAGGTATTGTAGGTGATAGTCCCGTTTAAACCTTCAAAATCAATACCGGCCGAGGCACTACCTACTACCTCATTTAAGGTGACTGTTACGGAGTTACCTTCGACTATTATTCCCTCACCTCCAGAGTCAATCACCGTATTTTGAATGATAAAATTGTTATCGCCATTTGAATCAATTCCATCATCCCCATCCACCTTATTTCCAAGGATCGTATTTCCCTGGATAAGATTAAAATTACTGTCAACTTGTATAGCATCGTCAACCAAATAATCGAGAATTTCAACATAAAGGATAGAGTGAAATCCTACCCCCCCTACCAGAATACCCCCTGGGCAGTTAGAAATAGTTCCACCAGTTACTGAGTGAGAACTACCCTTAATAAATATTCCGAATTTTTCATTGGTGACACTGCCAGTACATGTAATCCCACCATCACCAATCATCCTTAAATTTCCGCCTGGACCAGCAATAGTGAGAGCATAAGGATTCGCATCAGACAGCTCACATTGAAGGTTTTCCGTAAGGATGGCGGGTGTTTTGATCACATCATAACAGCTTACAGCCAAGGACTGAGAGGATATTCCTATTGATAGGGTGCCAAGTGCGATGGGCCATAAACTAAAGGCAGGCACTTTTAAAATCATTTTTTAATTCCTTTTGACTAAGTCAATGTTAATATCGATTACAGATTAGAAGTTAAATACCATTTCCGCTAACTCAACACCCAAATAGCTCTCGCCATGAAGATGGCGGCCGGCTTGGTTATCAAATGTTCATCGTGGTAGCCACTCATGGCGGTCGTAGTCGCTACTACTGTTAGCCTCAACCTCTAGGCAGCCAGATAAAACGGCAGAAAAGACGATCAGTAGAATCAGTCGCATAACACCCCCTCTATTGTTTTGAGAGGGTGTCAAGGAGGTGGAAGAAGGGGCGCTATTGGGTAATCGTGCCCATGTTGCCATTGCCAATCTGTATGACTATAGCGGTTTGACCAACACCGGTTTGAGTTGTTGTGTGCATATTATTGCTACCTAGCTGAGTGGTAGAAGCAAGGCTAAGAGCAGCACCCGTTTGGGCAATATCTGCCATATTCATTGAGCCAGCCTGATTAATATTGGCAAAGCTCAAGACGGTTCCATTTACTTGACTGATCTCCGCTTCATTCATTTCTCCTATCTGATTCATCAAGCCACTACTTGCTGTGACATTACTTTGGCCAACGCCAGCCGCGTTCATAGAGCCTGTTTGACTAACCAAAACACTACTTCCTGTGACATCACCTTGGCCAACGCCAACCGTGTTCATAGAGCCTGTTTGATTAACCAAAACACTACTTCCTGTAACCAAACCTTGGCCAACGCCAGCCGTGTTCATAGAGCCTGTTTGATTAACCAAAACACTAGTTCCTGTAACCACACCTTGGCCAACGCCAACCGTGTTCATAGAGCCTGTTTGATTAACCAAAACACTAGTTCCTGTAACATCACCTTGACCAACGCTAGCCCCGTTCATAGAGCCTGTTTGATTAACCAAAACACTACTTCCTGTGACATCACCTTGACCAACGCCAGCCACGTTCATAGAGCCTGTTTGACTGATAAAAATACTACTATGTGAAGTACCATCCTGTTGTTCAGAGAACGAAGAATTCAATTCCCCGACTTGTAAATGCGTCGCCACACTGTTATTAGTACTAGTAGTTTGAGAGGCATCTGAATCATTAGAAGTACCAATTTGCTCCTGCACAATTAAGTTATTGTGGACAGTCCCGTCTGATTGATCAGCAGTGGCCATATTGCCGTTGCCAACCTGAAATAGTACGGCGGTATTATTATCCGCAAAAGTATTTACGCTAAATGCTACTAACATAGCTGCGGCGATGGGGGTTAATGTCTTCATAAGTAAATCCTCTACTTTCTATCGACAAGCCCTGACTGCTCTCCGTAACAGCTTCTCACGCGAAACATCCTATGTTTATACGCAAAAGGCAACAGAGATATGACATTTAAAGCTGTGCTGTTAAAACAGCTTCTAACTGCAGGCTTAAGCTTTACCGAAAACTGATAAATCGCCATGAGATTAAATAGCCAAACTACTAGGAATAAAGTTTGAAAAACAACATTTGTTACCTTTTACGATAAGAGGTACTTCTAGTTGAATCGATAAACCTGCAGAGCCTGACATCCTCCCCGCCTTCTAGGACTCAAGTGGGAGCTCCAATCACCCACTCGGTATCGCCATCGCCGCAATAGAGCTATGCACAGCCAGGCGGTTGGCAACCTCGACAATACAACTCGCTACTAAATCAGCAGCGTGATCAGCAACGTTTACCGGCTGACCTGCATCAGTCTGCAGAGTCTTGGTGGTTACATAAACGCTGGACATTAGATCGCCGGCACCATCAGTTTGTACTGTATTTTGGTTGTCGATTACGGCAATCGTACATTTAAGTACTGCAGCAGCCTGAGCTTCGTTGTTGGTAGGCTCCGTGGTCTGGGTTACCGTTGCGCGTACAATAGTGCCGGCACTGTGGCCTTCGTCGATGGTGTAGGCGAACTGCCAGGCCTCCAGGCCTGGCACTGTTATAGGGGAAAAGCTGGGCATTATCTATTCCTTTGCTTAATCAGATTTATGTACGCCGTTATGGGTGATAATGCGGTGTAATGGATTTACGCCAGCAGCATAGCTCTTGCCACCAACAGAGACCTTGTACACGGTACGCAGGCCGGCACATTCGACCCGCTCGACACGCTCCCAGGTGAGCGGTTCTTCTTCATGCAGTACACCCAGCTCAACGCCCTCGCAGTTTTGAGCCTCGTACACTTGGCCAGTACGATCAGTAACGGGAGTTTCGCGGCTGCAAATTACCTGGGCACCGCTTTCTGTGGTGAGCAATACGCAGGGTATTTCTGGCTCTGCATCTACCCCGCCAATAATGGGGCTTAAGTGGGTATCGTCGTCGCCAGTATCCCAGCAATTGATCAGGTCGCCGCTTTCACAGTTATCCGCTAGCAAACCCTCGCGCAGCCAACTGCCTGCGGCAACGCACCAGGGGTCTCGGGGTACTGTGGTTCCCCCCCCATTGCTAGGCGTTCTTATGGTTCCTACATTTCGGCGCCAGGTGTTACCGGCCAGCTGGTAAATGTTGGTAGTTGCGTAATAGGTCACCGCACCGCCCTGAGTGCCTGGATCATCGCAGTATACGTAGTACGTAGTGTTGAAGGACAACCCAGTAATGCTGCCGGCGTTGTAGCTGATAGGGCCGAAACCAAACTGTACCAAGTGGGAGGCGATGGTAATGGTTGCTGTACTGCCAGCATCGTTAGCGGACAGCGCAGAGCTGGTGGGCAGGCTAGCAATGCTAGCTTGAATCATCGGCAGGTTGCGCTGGTCCTGCACTTCCACCACATCGATTTTTACATAATCAATTAAGGTAACGCCCGCTTTAGTCGGATAATTACAATAAAAAATCGGGGTAATAAAACGTACTTTGTTCTGCAGCTTGGCCGGGTTGCCAATATGGTTTGCCCCTCTGGCGCCACTGTATTCAGCATTGCCACTAGCATTGCCTTTGACATAGGCCACCAGCGTCTGCCAGTACTGCCCTACTAGATTTAAACCTGCACCCAAAATGTAGTGCTGGCTGCTTACATTTTCGACGCCGGTGGCGTTACAGAGCTTGCCCGCACCATCGTACCCGGCCACGCCGGCATACATGGTGCGATCAGCATCACCATTGCTATACACATAAACCCTGGCCTCAAGCCGGTACAACTTACTGGGGTCAAAAGGGATTTTCTCCTGATGCAACATTGTCACAGAATCAACAAGACGAGCCGCGCTACCACCAATCTTTACTTGGCTACTGTCTGTGTATAAAGCCTGAGTGCCACTAGCATAATTTTCCCAATACTGCGGATAATTACTATCAGAAAAATCCTCTAAAAAGGTATTTCGCATTGAGCGGATTTGCGCGCGCTCCTGTGCGGTAGCGCCAACGGTGGCACCGTCTTCGGGTTTATTGGTCCCGTAAATTTCTTCCCAGTCTGCACGGGCTCCAGCAATCTGATCGATCTTAATCAGCACCTTTTGTCGTGTGCTGTATACCGCCTGCCATTTGGCTTTCCAGGTGCTGCGATCAATGCTGGTGACTGTTGAGGTATTGCCCAGACCTGCGCCGCTCAGATAACTGGAGAGTGCTGTTATTGCGCCGCTGTAGTTGGTTTTCTCAGTGGTAATGCCGTAGCTATTGGCCTGTCCTTCGATATCGCCCTGCTCTGCCAGGATCTGGTTATATTCACGTACTGCGGTTAATTTCTCTGTTGGGTGCAGTTTGCCATCTGCGGCAATATTGCTGAGGTCTAATAGAGCAGCCGCGGCATCAGTTTTGGCTTCAGCAGCAGCATTTGCGGCGGCCTCGGCTTTGGCATCCGCTGCAGACACGCCCAACAATGCCTCGGGGTCACCACTACCGCCGAGGGTAACCACGATACCGCCATAACTTCCCCCGTCTGCGGCGTTAGACCAGATAGAGATTTCATTGGCACCAGCTTGAAGAGTGACCGGGAAGCTGTACCACTGGGTTGTATCATTCGGCCCACTCATTACCCCAACCTGCGCACCATTCAAACCAACACGCGGACCACCCTCGGCATCGTATGCCAACACATGGATAAAGCCTTGGCCAGCAGTGGCATTAAAAGAATACTTGGTGCCGCCTGCATAGTTGGTATTGGTAGGCCAAAGTAACCCGGTAGGTCGTCCGTCCCACTGAAACTGCAGCGTGGCCCCGACCATGCCCGCCTCGCGTGCCTGTTGGGCGATAGCGTTGAGTAGGACTTGGCGAGCGCTGTACACCGCCTCCCAATTAGCATTCCATATTGTGCGGCTGATAGAAGTGCTGGCTGCGGTATCGTTCCAGATGGGAGATAAGCCCCCCAGGTAACTAGTGAGGGCTGCCAGGTTGCCGGAGTAGTTGCCTTTTTCGATAACCAAACCGGCACCATCTGCCTGCGCTTCAATACCCGCTTGCTCTGCCTGAAGCTGGGCATACTCACGAATCACGATGAGCTTTTCGTTTTGATGCAGAACACCATCGGCGGCGATGTTATCCAGGTCTGTCAGTGCGGCATCAGCATCCGCCTGAGCGGCTTCGGCCTTGTCGATTGCCTCCTGTACTTCAGGATCTAAGGCCGGGTCTTCATAGTCGGTATAGGGTATGCGAGACTTGGGCACAAACATCAGGCGCGCGGCATTGGTGCCCAAACAGGTGCCCCCGTGTCCCGCATTACCAGGGCTATCCGGGCTTTCCCCATAACATGCGATTATTTTGCTGTTACTGAGGATTGGCATGGGGTTTTGAGTACCGTCTATCAACAGCACTATGCCGCCAGGGGCACCACCGCCGCCACTGCCTCCAGGCACCTGAATTACATTGCTATCGCCAGTAGTACCGGGGCTGCCATCTTCACCGGAGTTTTCTATTTTGCCGCTGACACCAATGGCGACACCTCGCGCTATTACAACAATACCCGCACCGCCCATTCCACCTAAACCACCGCGGCCACTGGGTTCATAACTGCCATCAAAGGAATAGAAAGAGGAGTGACCACCGCGAGCTCCACCAGAACCGGATATGTCGTCAGGGATACCTTGTAAATCTCCGCCGTTATTCTCGATATTAAGGGGCGGCATTACTTCATTGCGGCCTCTGACAGTTTTCCCCCAAGCCCCTCTGGCCGTTCCTCGATTGACAATCTCCCGTGCATTTTTTAACTGGCCAGCACCGCCGTAGCAGGAGCCGAGAAAGCCCACGCCATTATTGGCGGGGATTCCTTGTAAAGTGCCGTCAATTTGCAATACACCGCGCACACGCAGCTCAATATTGCTGCTCACAGAAAGTGTGCGTCCTACAGGTATCGTAAGATCACCCGGGTAGTAATAAATTACGCGGCTATCGCCATTGCCGATTAAGGTGCCGTCAGCAGTTAAAAAGCCGCTGGCATCGATACTCAAACCACTGGCCTTCATGGCCGAACCTTCAGCGCTGTACCAGGCATCCGGTAATTCTGCGCTGGTGCTGTCGGCCTGATCGGCAATCATGCCCGCAGGCTGGTAGCTGCCGAATAGATCTACGGATACTGCACCGCTCACCTGATCGATACTGATGCGCTGTACTTCCATAGCGCGGTTCAAAGTGCCGTTGTCTACGTTCTGGGAGTGGTCACGCAACTGCGGCAGGCTCACCCGTACAATATCCCCCACTTCCAGGTCATTGTTACTGGGCAGTAATCCCAAACGCAGGCTTAAAGGTGGGCCGGCGAAACGATCGCGCAGGGCATCGAAAGTGTTTTTTATTGTGGTATAGGTATGACGGGAATTGTGCAGGCCGCGAAACTTTAGCGTGTGTTGCTTGGCCTCACCATGAATAGCCACCGAGTCCGCATCAACTAAATTATTCGAGCGCAGAAACTTTCCATCAAAGCCCGGTTGTTCAAACCAGCTCCATTGCACCGAGAAGATATTGCGCACTCCAGCCAGGTTGTATTTGAGTTCACCCAGGCTTTTCACATCATCGGGGCCGATGGTGGCTACTGTGCCGGATTCAGCCAGCACCCCAGCCATACGGCGAAAACCTAGCTGGCCAGCCGCATTAACCGGCATAAAGGCACCGAGCAATAAATTAATCTCGGTCTCGATAAACTTCTTGCCGTCGGTTTCTTCCAGACCATCAAAGCGCAGGATTTTGCCCTTGCTGTGGTCGCCGGGCTTATACCAATCTGCCCCAATATTTTCGAACTCATCCAGCACCACAAAGGCGGGATCTATGCCTAAGTGCCAGTTGCTAGGCAGTACGTTATTGGTACCAAGAATATTTCCGGTCAGCAATGCATAGGCCAGCTGGGGGCCAGGGCCTTCCAGGTAGATAAATTCTTCAACTTCTACGCCGCTTTCGTCGTCACTGTTTTCAGGTAACTCATGGTCTCGGGCAAAGGTGCCGAACAGGCCGCGCGTACAGTTGGTAAAGCTACTGCTCGTTTTACCGGTTGCGCGCACAATCTCGAAACCGTCCTGATATTTAATTTTCAGGTAATACACCGATTGGCCAGGGGCATCACCATAGGCCAGAGTATGCGGATTGGCTTCAAAGCTGCTGGTATCGAATACCTGTAGGGTGGTATCTGCTTTGCCAAAATTAGCAGCCAGGCGCGTCATATTAGGTACAAAAATATCGTGACGCATCTCCCGCTGAATATCCCGGCAGCGCACGCGGTAGATGCCCTCAGCGTAGGAAATGGATTCCTCGGCAATCTGGGTTTGTTCCAGGCGAAAATCCGCCCAGTCGAGTCCGGCAAAACCCTGATACAGACGTACCGTGCGGCCCTTAATGCCTTTACCCTGCTCCAGCTCATCGCGCAGCACATAAGACAGCTGACCACCGATATCCACGACTTCAAAGGAAATAGCTCCAATTTCTGCGCGACCCTGTTCAGGAACTAACTTTTGACTGGTTGCACTGCATTTATTTAGTGCCCCATGAATGGCATTGGCTGGAAGGCCGGGAATATTGTTATGGCTGGTGATATACAATGGCAGGTCATAGCCGATCTCAATGACCAGGCGCAACTCACGCTGTGCAGCTTGATTATGTAGATCGAAGATCTCAGAATTGTTGCGCACTCCTACACCTCAATAGCTGTAAACGTCACATAGAACTCAAACGCACCCTGCCGCATCTCACGGAAACCGTTACGCTTTAATCGGCATACAGCGGTCTCTCTGCCTCCTGGAATATCTGAAGTATCCAGTTCAAATGCTTCACCATTGGCACAGCTCGCCTCAAACTCTCTCCATAACTGCAACTGGTTTTCGAAGAATGGCGAAACTGATATTTGCCATTCAATATCTCGCCGATACAGAACACTTTCGGTATTTCCGGATAGGGCTGTGTGCTCTTTACCAGTAGATTTTGGAGTGCGATTGCATCTTGTCGCAGTAAAAGAGAGAGACCCGCTCGAACCGTCTACCAACTCTCGTGTCGGGGTGTAACTAATACTTGGCATATGTGGTCCTTGAATTAACCGGCCAGCTCCTGGGCCTGACGAGAATCTGCATTTATGATTACGACATCTTGTTCATTAATCAGCTCTTTGAATTTCTCTACTAAACTCTCGGCGTTATCGCTATTTACATCGCCATCAATATTGAAAATGACCTGAGTTCCAGTTTGTTGCTCAGTGCTGGTTGAGATCTGATCATTTGAGGCCAGCGGTGCAGTGGGTGAGGTCAAGCTGCTGGATGCTGTTGCTCCTGAGCTTGTAGAGCTGCCACCACCTCCGCTAATAGCTGTGGCAGCGATAGCGGCAGCTGACAAATAACCCTTAGCCTTAACAGCGGTAGCCAAGCCAGCTCCAGCGACAGGTCCAAGCCCTAACGGTGGTGGGGCCAGTGCGGCCACAGCAGCAGCTTCCGCATTAATAACTGCTTGTGCGGCTGCCAATCCACGCTGCATTAAAAAAACAGTACGGTTATTGCTGTCTACATACGAGAGGATTTCCTGCAATGTCCCCGTGATGATACCCACTCGCTTTCTTGAGCTTTTCTGCTCGAGCTTTTCACGGTCTTTAGCGTGTTTGGATTCCAGAAAAGTTAGGTTGCGCTGATACTCACCTTCGAGCGCCAAACTGGCTTGGCGAGATTCTTCTTCGGTTGCCCGGGTAGCTTCTAGATGCTCAGCTAATAGTTCTCGTTTGGAGATGTAACCCTGATCGAGGATTTCCATTTCCTCATCGTGCCGAACTTGAAGAAGTTCATTTTCTGTGAGCCATGATTCCCTTAGACCTTGAAGGCGAGCATCAATTTCCTCATCAAGCTGTTCCTTGCTACGCTGCAAAAGCTCTTCACGCTTCTCTGGATCATGCACATTTTCTTCAATAATTCGATTGCGGCGTCGGTAGCTTTCAGCAATGGCCTCTTCCTCTGTCATTAGGCTCTGGCGCAGGTTATTAACCGTATCCAGTCGCTTTTGGACCGTGCGTTCGAATTGCTCCTGTAGTGCTCGCTCTAAGGCTGGAAGGTCATCTCTAACATCGACTGAGCTTGAGCCGGGCTGGCCACTGTCGGACGTGAGTGACGTAGGCTCATTGTTATCAGTGAGAGACTTAGGTTTACCGAGATTGGCTAAGCGGTCTTCGGCCTCCTGCAACGACTGGTTAAGTGTGTCAATCTGACTATTAATTTTTGTTATCTGGCTAGAATTATCTACCCGGCGAATACCATCGTTACTATTGACTGCCCCATACTGTAAGTTCGTACGCCTCTCCACCAATGAAGCAATTTTTTTATTAATGGAGCGTTTTTCTTCAGCAATTTCTAGCTTGATTGCTTCGCGCTGCGCTGTGGTCAGGTCTTTATATTTACGCTCCAGCTGAGAAATTTTTCCAGAAAGCGATTCAGCTCGCCTTTCCGCTGCCTCAGCTCCACTACTCCAAGAAACTAATGACAATGCGGCAACTGTTATTACACCAACAGGACCGCCCATGAATGCAAATGCAGATTTTAATCCCGTAGCGGCAACGGTCGCCGTTCGAGTCGCTATCGTAGTACGACCAATAGCTTGGCCAAGCGCATTGGTTTGAATTGTGGTTTTGTAAGTGGCCGCATTCAGTAGACCCATCTGAACAACTTGCTTGCTAATAGCGCCCGCGAACTTTCCAGCGAGGATTGCGGCAACTGCAGTCAGTGCGAACTCCATACCATTAGCAACTTCGCGCACCGCTTCTGCATCATTTCCAAATGCTTTTAGATTTTCAGCAAGCCCGCTGATTGCGCCTGCAACCGATGTGGCCGCACCCGAAGCATTACTCAATTGACCGACAGCAACAGTTATATTATTGGTTAACTGCTGCATGCTCTGGCCGATAGTGGTTTCCATCCCAGAAGCTTCAGCATTGATATCTTCAGCAGCTGCCCTGAAAGCCTCAACTAATGTCCTGGCGCTTAACTCCCCTTCCCCGGCCATATTCCTCAACTTACCCGCAGCAGAGCCAGCGGCATCACTAGTGAGGTTGAGGTGATCTATCAGGGCTTGTTGCAGCCTTGGAGCGTTCTCCATTACAGAGTTGAACTCATCCCCACGAAGAACCCCTGAAGCAAGGCCTTGGGCTAGTTGGCGCAACGCTCCAGCGCTTTCTTGAGCTGAGGCACCAGACACAAGCATGGCCTGGCTAATGGTCTTGGTGACCGCAAGAATGTCTTCCTGGCCGTCAAACAATTCACCCGCCGATTGCGCCAAGCGCTGATACAAAACGGCGGTGGAATCCAAAGAGCCACGGGTCTCAAATGCAATCTCGACCAGGCTCTGTTGAACATCTGCCAACTCTTGAGTGCTATCAGTCACCAGCCTTAAACGGTTAGTGAGATTGGTCCAAGTATCCGTGTACTGAACGATCTCTCGAATAGACAGAGCAGCACCGATAGCCGTGAGAGCACCGGCTAGTAAGTTACTGCTCGTGGCCATGGTTTCAATGCGACCGCTAGCCTCACCACTACTGCGCCCAAGGCTCTCCACAGTCCTTTCAGCCTTTACTCCGGAGCGTTCCATCGCATCCAGTTTTCTACGGGCAGCATCCGGCCCTTCGGCCTCTACACGGATACCCAGGCGAGCAATTTGATCAATCGGCATTTTGTTGAGCCCAGTAATTAATATCGAGAGCACGAATTACAGAGACCTCCCACGCAGATACATTGCGCTGAGTGAGCTGGCTCCAGTTCTGAATCTCGGTGAAAGTGAGGGGTTCGGTTCCGCGAATCTCGCGGTAGTAATGGAAGAGGTAAATCAAACCCTCAGGGGGTTCTTCGGTCTTAAGTTCCGGTGGCGTTATGCCTGTTGTTTCTTGGACCTGCTGGAGTTGCTGGCGGAGGCTTTCTTTGCACCCTTTCGGGATTTTGTCGAGCCGGAACTGGCAGCAGGCCCAGTCGATGAAGACTTGCTGCCGCTGGCGAAAAAAAGTGCGCGATTACTGGCTGCGCGATCAATCTGGTCAACTAATTGTGGTGCCTCAACTAATAGCTCCTTAACAGCTTCCTGGTTGAAATCATCTTCAAGGGACCAGCCAATTACCAATGCAGCCGCTGCAGCAACTTTAGCCTCCCGCACAAGCTCAAACCGTTTCGTCTTATCTTCCTCTAGATTGGCCGTTGCCAGGTTTCGCTGCATCTCTGACTGAGCCATCTGGAATGCATCTGAATCAACACTTAAGACTTCCAGGTAATGCTCTGTGGCTGCTCCTTCAGGAGTGTAAAGTGGTAATTTAACCCCTTTATTACCTTTCTCCCGGGTATAAAAATCGCTGGCTTTCATTAGGCTGCTATCCTTTCGATGATTAAATTAGTCCCTTCAGTTTCGTCGTACACTGCCTGGAATGGCAGGGGCAAAATAATTGCACCCTCCCCTGAAACATCGACTTGACCACCGGTATATTTAATTTTCGGGAGCGTAATTACGTAAGAGTTACCAGCAGCATCAACCAGACTAAACTCCAGGCTTGAAGCATCCTCGTTGAGGAACTTCTCAAGGAGCGTTGAATTCTCGAAGTAGGCTGAAAGCTGCCCGGTGACATTTGAGCGCCCTGCCCCCGGCTGGACAGTAGTATCGCTACCGATCACATAGCGTGACTCGAGGCCGTTTTCCAAAGTAAGGGTGACTTCAGTCACTATGGCTAGGTCAGTTGAACCCTCGTTGATAACACCCTTGAATGAATCAAAAACTTGTGTGGATGTTGCATCCCCGTAAGTCGACCCCGGTAAGGCTGCAGCCCCAAGATTCATATCCTTCCCAATAATTCCAAAGCTGCCACTTACCCGGGCACCAGGGGCAACCGTAAGATTTAAGGTATTAACCTCACAGCCCTTATAGCGGTGATAAGGTTTATCAGGGATGCCTCCAAACTTTCGCTCAATAGTAAAGCTGCGACGTGTTGCTCCAACAGTCAGCTTGTCATTGGTCCATGTGCCCATGCTCACTGCTTCGAGAAGATCATCAAAGGATCCATAGGAAAGGTTTATATTGATATCGCCACCGACACTCTTATTCATGTGCCGATAGTCGGTTATCTGGCGGTCATCGCGCAGCTCCTCATCTGCTGACCCTTCTTTGGTCAGAGCGAGAGTGGTCCCCTTATTTCGGATTGCCTTAAATGAAGGTGAGGCTGGAGTAACGCCATAGGTGGACTCTGCCGCATAGGCCATTGAGTGTTGGCTGCCATCTGCCATTAGTGTGCTCCTAACGTAGAGTTGTAGCGGTCCAGGACGCGCTTATATCAAGTTGATACCAGCCATCTACGACCCTGCCGGGAGAGATGGTTGAAGATTGAATAGTTACGATTTGGCCGGAGTACTCCGGAAAGGAACCGGCTTTGAAGTGCATGAGAATTTGATCCGCTTTTGCTAGGGCATCCCCTCGCCCTTTTCCTACCGGATAGAAAATGCTGATCTGAAATATGCCTACCCGCTCATCCCTGCCTATCTCGCCAACAGTGTCCTGATAACTATCTGCAGGCAGGTTGTACACGGCCGCATAAGGTGTACCCACATCCGGCTCAAACCCGTCATTTTCATAACCAGTAGGCAAGCCGAACCCGCCCGATACATAGTGCTGCACCAGGGCCGAATAGATTTTGCTGTACATGGATTATCTGATTATTCGTCGGATGATCGATTTAATGCGTAAGACATTGCGGCGAACCATACCCGCTGGGGCCTGCTTTGAATGACCATATTCCAGAGGCTGGATATACGGCAAGTTGTTGATTAGATAATTCACTTTGTCCAGGCCGCTAACATTCTGAATTACCTCTGCCTGGGCCTCAGCACCTGACCTATCCAACCGCAAGCTTGAGCTCTGAGCAGGAGTGCCGACAGTCGTCTGCCAATTGCCGCGAGCCCGACCTGTATCAACCGGCGTATCGCGAATAACAGAGTTAAACAGCTCGATATTTGTTGCCCGATATAAGCGATCAGCCTCGGCCAAGGCATCTTCATTGAATTGTTTTAAGCTCGCTGAAAATTTCATTTGCGCACCTGGCAGAAGTAAACCAATGGAGTTCCTGCAGGATTGGCTTCTTTAATGTTAACCACCTGCCACTTAACCCCGTTAATCTCAGCTTCAGTGGTAAGGGTTGGAGCCCACTTCAAGCCAGCTGCAGCGATGATGAGTTTTTTGTCACCTTGCTGAATGCTCTGGCCCTCTGCATACATCAAGCCGGATTCTTTGAGGTTGTAGTCCTGCAGAATCACTTGGACGGGTTGATTTATGGGGGTATCGCCTGAGCTCTGCCCGGTAACCGGATCAGATACACCCGGAATAATGTCATGAAGGATTTGCTCAGAACCAAAACGCGCAATAAGCCGTAGAGCCGTATCGGCCATACGGTTGTAGAAGTCGCTCATAGGTTATGTCCGGACTAGGAAAAGCCCGTTGTTTTTAAGGAGTGGAGCAAGCAGAGCGTCGACCTTGGCAAAAGCGGGGGTAAACTGTTGTTGTACAGGCGCGGCATAGGCCACATCTACCGCCCCCTCTACACGCTCTTTGATTATCGGACCGGTATCGGTTGGTAGCCGGTTGGGCTGCAAGTCGTTCTCTCTCGCCTCAATTGCCAGGGCCAACTGTGCATACACCAACTCACGCGGAATCTCATTACTTGGGAAAAGTGCATCTGGATAGGAAATTCCCCAAGCATCAGAGCGGGGCCACTGCAGAGGCTGGCCCTGCACAGAGATATGCCCCTTGTACCGATCTCGCTTGCCTTCTAAGAAATCCATGGCCCTGATAAGAAGTGGCTCGCACTGCTCGTCCGACAACGCAGATAGGTCTACCCCACGTGCATCTGCATAGTCGCGCAAGTCTTGCACGTTGGCATAGCTGTTGGCATTCGGATTAGTACCGTTGCCATCTTCTATCATCAGGGCCATGGGTTAGTCGCCTGTAAGCTCAGATTTAGCAGACTCAAATGCCTTCAAGCCGCCGGATGTAAGAGTCCCGTCTTCGCGCACTTGATTTCGTGCCGGTGTGAATTGGATGCCTTCCAGTTCAACAACAAAACCCTCTTCATCATCCTGTATAACTTTAACAGGGACTTTGGGCGGTTCGACAGATACCGGGAAATCAGAGGCGGCTATTGTCACTTCTTTCGCTTTAGCAGCAATACCGCGATCTATTCGCTTGGCACTGGTCAGAAGCTCTTTAATACTGGGCATGGATATCTCCAGAAAAACCGGGGCGAACCCCGGCACGGTTAGCCGTTGGTGATTAGGAAAGCCAGGGGCACATTTTTACGATCAACAACCCGGTCCCAGTTGCTCGGCATAGCGAGTTCTGCCCAAGTAGGACTCACTCCAGAAACGGAAGCCTCCAACCATTTAAAGCCAAGCGGGTGTATCAGCCAGCTCTTGCGCTCCCATAGAGTTTCCACACCTCCACCGTTGCCCTCACTGGCCGCACGCTCAAGCTCTACCGGAGTTTTTGCTTGGCCTTCGCCATAGCCGAGAGCACCTGCACCGAACAAGACAGAAGTGTATTTAAATCCGCTAGTACCACCTGGTATCACCGGCATACCGTCATCCAGAATGACGCGACGACCAAGAAAGGTAGGAATTGTTAGGTCACCTTTAGAGTCAGGGACAAATTCCACATCATCGTTATCCACCATGCGCTTGTAGACCATCGAGTGGACACCAATAGCAGACATGGACTCAAATCGGTCACCGAGGGTAAATGCCGCACCGGTAAAGGCCGTACGGCTAAACACATTGCTTGCGCCGGCATTGTTACCATCTTCAATGGCAATATCCTCGACCATATCCGCATCGTCATTGGCGATGTTATCTGCCAGGATGCCATTGAGGACTGGAATTACTCGGCGCTGCCACTGACGCATCCAATAAGTGCCGAATCGATTGCGAACACGCTGCATTGGATCGGAACCAGCAATTTCTCCGGACAGATCCGCAGAGCTATACCCCTGGTTGATATAAGCCATACGTGCGACTTGTTTGCCCGCAACAACTTTTTGCGGCGAAGCTTTCTGGGCCGGATTGTCAGTGCTGTAATTGGGCTCGACAGAAGCGTCCAGATCTCTCCAGAAAGGAACATTCAGCGTATCACCGCCAGAGTTCGCTTTCTGGTCCAGCATTGCATTGCGGACAGCAACACCTGACTGGAAAAATACTGTTTTTTCAGGTCCATTTTCTGCCTGATAATCGGAATAGACTTCCGGGATAACTACATCGGATAGTTGGGTTAACATAATTTTTAACCTTTAGGTTGGCGATTAACCTGCATCGCGTGCCCGGCGATATTCCTCCGGGTTACGTTGATACAGCTCCACACGTTCTTTTTCGGATAATTCCGAAAACTTCTTGGAGGCACCGCCTCCCCCGCCACCGGCAGCACCGCCGCCTGAGGCTTTACTTCCAACAATCAACGGCGCAAATACCGGATTGCTGGAAAATTCTTGTTGTAGTTCTGCAACCGTCATAGCACTCGGCTTACCGGAATCATCCAGCACAACGGTTGTCGGTTTACCGTCACGAACCTCCATCGACAAACGGCGTTCAAGGTGAGGAATAAGAGCCTGTGCACTACCTTGAACTGCAATATCTGAAGCAATCGAACCTGCAACCCCGGATACCATTTGCTCACTCAGCCAGCCATCACGCTCGCTAACCGCCTGGTCCATATCGGCCTTGAGTCGGTCATACTTGGCCTGCCAGCTCTTCTCCAGAGCCTCAATATCGCCGCTCTCACGATGCTTGCCGTTCTTCAAATCATCCAGGCTGTTTTGCAGTTCGCCCATGCTGGTTTCCAGGTCACTGACCTTTTTTTCAGCAGCTTTGCGATGGCGTTCCGCTTCTTCGTGCTTGGCTCGATAACGGTCCTCTTCATCACCCTCAATTTTCAGAACAAAACCGTCACCACTTTTTTCATAGAGGCCGCGATACTGCTCTTCAACCTCACTGAGGTCGCTGATACGCTTCTTTAACATTTGAGCACTGCTCCTTTTCTCGGGGCACAGCCCCTAGTTGTTTACCGAATAAACGGCAGATACAAAAAAGGCCCGCCGAAGCGAGCCCAGTTATTAATTTGGTATTTAGAGGCCTGCCCGCTCGAATGCGATTGGCTCTTTCAGTTTCATTTCTGCCAGAGTGAGAGGTTTAAAGTTACGCCCCAGGTTTAACGCTGCAAAGCGCTCTGCAGTGAGCCCTCCTTCGATGAGAAGTTTTGCTCGGGTGGGGCCAATAGCATCCTGTATAAAACTAAGGGGCTGCTTCTTGAGCCACTGGTAATAAGTCAAGCTAGCATCGACATATCCGCCCTTACTGGCCCGTGTGGCACCCTCGCTTAATGCCCGGTACCTTTCCTTCAATACCGCAATAACTGTACTGCGGCAGCGTATGTGAACTGGTGGACGCGGTCCTTTGTCGAGGGGGAACACTTCGTTATCCAAACTGCGGCATTGTGACGATGTACGGCTATCCAGGGTGGATACCCAGCGCATGCCTTCCAGCAAATCGGCATTGTTCTGCAGCGTCTCCATCCGCGCAGTGGTGGCTGTATGGGCAATCGCTGTTCGGACTACTGCATCGGCATTGCGTTGGGTTATTGCCAGAATTCCATCGCGGTACTTGTTGGCTTTGGATCCCCGGACATTACGAATAATTTGGAGAGTTGTTTGCCCCTCGAAGAAACCCTGCCGTATAGCCCCGGTGACCCGCTTTCTCTCGCTGCTAGTCCAGTCCTTGATAAATGGCTCTATTAGCTGACCACCATCGGGACCACGTACAGAGAGCGGCGTGGAGAGCACCGCGGCACGGACCTGAGCAGGTGCAGGGATTACAGTCTCTATCCCGGCAATTAATGCGGTCTGTAAATTGCGAACCTCAAATTCCGATTCATATTCGGCCAGGTCCAGCAGGTGACCCGCAAGCTGGTCGTAATACTTGCTGAATATTTCGGATAGATCACTATCAACAGCGGTAAGCAACCGCTCCAACCTTGCCCGGGAGAACTCGGTTAAATCGTGGCTTGATAGGCGTTGTTTTATGGAGCGGTCTATCTGCTGCAGGAATGCCGCAAACTGATTTACTTCACCAGACTTTAATCGCTCCAGGTAGACAGCATGGCGAGTGCTTGAAGTGGCAAGGGCTTCACTCATCATTTAACCCCGGTCCAGGCTCCTCTCCTTCCAGCTCTTCGCGAATTACCTCGTCAGTCTTTTCAGCATTAATAACGCCATGCTTCCGCAGGTTCGCCCAGAGGTCAGAACTCGGTAAGCGGCCGGATTGCCAGGCCTGTACCAGGGCTGTGAGCATCTGCGCATCAAGGTTGGATTCAGCAAAGTCCTGATTAAGCTTGTACTCCGTATCTACCTGGACATTTTGGAATTGAGCCACCCATTGGATTGCCTGGGTGTATGCCTCACTGACGTTCTCGGCGACCAGGGACAAAACCGAGTGCTCTGATTCGTTCTCTGCCTGAGCTTCGGTGGCTGTCTTTACTGCTGAGCCACGCTCAATTAATCGAGCACCCAAGGCGACCATTTGCTTTTCTTTCTGGTCCATTGCTTCTTTGACCAGGGTGTTAGGTTCAACTTGAGAAAATCCAAAGGCGCCTCCATCGGGAAGCAAAATTGGAGAGCGGGAACCAATATAAATGCCCTGCTTTTCCAGATGGTCCCGCCAGTTCTCAGTCAATCCAGAAATCCAAGGCTGAGCCTGACCGACGAAAAACGCCGAATCCTCATAGTCTGCCGAATTGCGGTAATGAGCTTTGTTGAGGTTTGCCAGGTCTAACAATGGAGACCGGTCGATACTTGAATCATTGTTCTCGGCGCCGACAAAGGTAAATGGGATAATGTCCCAGGCTTTCCCTACTCCATCTAACGGTATGTATGTGTCGTGAATAACCCAGGTGCCGGTATCGCCACTGCGCCAAATCTCCACGGTGTACTGACCATCTATCAGCTTGAGTGCGCGGTACTGTGTTTTCTCCTCTATGCCGAAACCATCCGAAGTGACTTCTTCATAGCTTTCTCGGATAACAACCAACCCCAGCCGGTGCACACCGCCAACCCTAACGGTTCGCCAGTTAATAACCTGATTCGCTGGATAGCTAACAATCGATGCGCGCACCAGGCCAGCTTGCTGTTCAGCCTTGGAGGTTTGCCCCTCTGTTTTGGGGTAATCCACCAGCAGGCCACGACGGCCAGACTTAAGCACCGCAGCAACTACAGACTGAGACTGCTGGTAGATGCTTACCCCATTGCCATTAGCATCTGAAGTCAGGTATTCCAGACCTGCCGGGATATCTACCGTAGGCGCTCGGCGAAATACGGCACCAACCAGGCCCTGCAACGTGCGGCCAGTTGCGTTATAGAAAACTGCCCTGTCTGTGTACTGCTGATAGCGAGCTCTATTTGCTTCACTCTGGTCTTTTGGGTTCGGCATAGGCAAATAGGTGGTGCCCTTAGCCTTAATAACCCGCTCACCCGCACAGATATCATCAACCAGAGTCCAGTCTGGCAGCGCCTTGGCGAAGTCGTCGCGCTGATAGGTAACGTCATTTGCCATTAGTAGGCCATTCCCATGTTGATTGTTAGTGCTGGTTTGATGAGCGGGTAATCGTGGTGGATGAAGTAGCCACCAGCGTCTGGAGCGTGGTCGAGGTCGCCGCTTTTATCTGGTTCGCCATTCTCCGCCCAAGGTTGTTGCTCTAAGCAGTCCGAATAGCCCGGGCACTTATCGGTGTTCACTAAATAGCGGCGCTCACCCTTGGCATTGCAGAACATCGCGTTCATTGCGTTGACCCGGTCTTTCACCGGGGGATTGGCTTTCGGAGCGTGTACCGAAAACCCAGCATTTCTTAGCAAGGCTAAATCCGTGGTGCTGGCGTTCACAGACTTGCGAGAATCACCAGAGGCATCCGGATAAATACGAACCTCGCAGGTTTTCCGATAGTCCCCATCTTTGTATTCCCAATACCGCTCTTTAATTCTCCGAATCATGTCGGGAGTGTCATAACCCCCAAGGATTTCATCGACGGCCCGCGGCTTACTCTCTCTCTTAACGTGAGTGACTGCCGCCATCTTGCCGACATTAAAGTCCATGCCGATGAATAAAGGCTCACCGGGTTTCACCGAGTCATTGCAGTGATTGAGCTTGCGGTCGAACTGGTGATAGACCGTTCCGGTCAGCAGGTTTACAAACTGACCATTGAGATATGCCCGGATAATCTCAGGCGTATAGGCCTCAAGCATTGAATCGATATAGTCATCAGGCAGGTTCGACTCATTGTCGAAGGTCGAGGCCTGAATTAACCCGTATCGCTCACGAAGCTTTGGTTTATCCCGAAGTGCCTTTACGAACTGGCGGTAGACAAACTTAAACCCTTCCGGGGTGGTCGTTACATCGATGCCATTTTTGACACCGTGGACCTTGTAGCGCATGCGCGCCATGATTTTCCGCCAAGCCTGCTCTGCTTTCTTCTCAGCAAGCAGGTCCAGCTCATCGACCAGAGCATGGCCGATTTTAAATCCGACAATATTGGCCGGGTCATCTATCGAGCGGCAGATAACAGAGCCGCGGTAGCGACTACCGCTGTATACCTCAACTTCGTGGTCACCTCGCTTGACCTTAACCCGCAGCCCCATAGTCTCAGCAACTTCGCCGATTGTGGGGTAGTAAATATCCCTAATTAGTGGATAGGTTGGAGCAAAGTAGCCCTGATTAATCTTGGGATGCTCGTAGAAGTGGGCCAGCTGTCCTGAACAGCCAACCCAGGTTTTCCCAGACCCAAACCCCGCGACATAGGCCCTGTACTTGTGCGGTAAATTAAGAAACCGACTTTGCGGAACATTAAGTGCCGCTCTCACTTCCCTCCCGCGTTCTTGCATCCTTGACCTCGAATACGACTTTTGTCGGTGGTATGTCGGCACCGCCACCGGCTGGGTCAGGGTTTCGTTGCCATTTTTCTCTTTGCCGGTTATGAAGCCAGGCTAAACAGGCAGTTGTGTCTGGTGGGTAGTGTTCGGTGTACTCCTGAACGATAGGGTTGCCGTTGTGCTGCATGATCTTTACGGCTTCATGGCTGTAGCCGCATGCCCTTCGGAAGAGACTCTCGACCACGTTGGCATCAGCCAAAGTTTTGCCCTTTTTTATGGACTCAAAAAATTCGGGATGCTTATTCTTCCAATTGTTGATTGTTTGCTCTGTTACCTCGAAGAATTCGCCTAACTCTTTGTCAGTCAGACCCAGCTTGCAGAGCTTTTCGGCCTGCTCAGCAAACTCCTGCCTATAGCTGGTCAGCCTTGCCACTATTCCCCCCGCTCTATCAACCGCTCCAGCTTGCTATCAATACGCTGGAGCCGGGTTCTGATTTCGTCTTTGAATTCAGCTATGTGTTTTTGCTCCAGGGCGCGCATAGCTGATTCGTGCTGAATTGCTTGAGTGTTGGCGGTTATCCCTTTCTCAACATCAGAACCCCATATAAATAAGCCAGCCACCAATAAGATAATGCTGGCTATCTGGGTAATGGATACGCTTTTACTCAGGTGCCAGTGCTCTGTTTGTTGAGTCATCGAATCTTGTCCGTTTGGGTACCGCATGTTTTATCGTATGAACGCATGGCACCTATCCCGAGCATGGCCGTTATCATTGAGAACAGCGCGCCAGTTTCTAGCACGGGGGGCGGGGTCACCTCGGTAGGTATCGAGCCTTTAGCGCTGCAGATAGCCCAAACCCAACAGAGCAATGGATACAGAACAAACTGATAGGCCAGAGCCATACCCCCTACCCAACCAATCCAGGGGCGCCAACCGGCAACAAAGATGCTTTTGTGTTGGGCTTCGGCTTTATTGACCTCCAGCTGGCCGAGAAGCAATTGAACCTGAGCATTTAGCTCTGCCAAGTTACACTTCTGCTTAAGTTCCTCGAGCTTACGCACTTCCTCAGCACGTTTAACCGGGTCAGGCCATATACGCTCAATAGCCATTTTGCCGGTTTCAAAAATTGCTGTTAGTGGGTCAAAAGCCATTAGTAGCTCCAGACTGTAGGGCGGGTACGCTCGCCAGGTATTGATTCAAGGTCATCCAGATGCAGGAATCGCTTACCGATTGGGCCTTTCTGCTTTACGCCTATACCGGTAAACCCTTCCTCTTGGGCGATTTGGATTAACCGATAGGCGCGTCCTACAGCTACCTGAACATCAACAGCTTGCCCGGTGGCGTGGGTCATGGTGGCATTTAACCGGGCGTTATGTGCTGGGCAGCGGTAACCGGAATTGATAGCCATTGGCTTGGCAAAGCGCTTCCTAACTCTTATCAGACGCTTTAGCGTTTCATCTTTGAAATGGTTTTTGCCACAGCAACGACAGGCCAACTCCGACTCTGTGAAGTAGTCGTTTTGGAACATGAGAGTCTCAAATTTTAGGCATAAAAAAACCGGCTGGGGGGCCGGTTTAAGAAAGGATGAACGGTCGCTGCATGGAAACCAGAGCAACTATGGATGTATTAATCAAAATTACAAATACTGATTGAGATCAATTCGCTGTAAGACAACCAATTTTTAACATAAAGAACAATCTAGTCTAAAAAAGGTTGGAAAGCTGAAACTTCCGATAGAGGTATAATAATAACAGTTTTAGTCTCAGTGAGCTCCAGAATGGTATCGCTCACGCTTGAAAACTTTCCTCTATGACGCTCACCATTTTTAGTAGTTACTTCTACTTCTGTCCCGGGAGGAGTCGCAGTTACTATTGCATTTGCTAGATCTTTCAGAATGCCCTCTTCCATTTTATCACCTCAATTCAAGTAGTGAAGAAGCCCAATGCCAACCAGGGGCAAAAAGCAACTTAAAAAATAGAAATGGCTGCTCAAAGCATAAGCATGTTAGTTTATAAAAACCGCAAATGGCCAGACAGCCCTAGAAAAGGCTAATACATTTTTCCTGATCTCACAAAAACAATATTGAAATAAGAAACAAAAATAGAAAAAGATCAGAACACCCCTGAAATATCATCTGAAATAGTACGAAGACTAATTGATCAATAGCCGTCAAAAGATATTGGTCTTAGTGTAACCTCTATTTGGGCTTGAAAAATGACCAGTATCAGTCTTCATTCTCAATAATAATTGAGGAGCTAACACTCGGAACAAAATCGCATAATAAGTACCCCATCTAATCTCCTAGAAATGAAGTGATAAGTATCGTTTCTACCCTTGCTAAGACTCATCTTTGATCGTGTACTCCGTATCAATACTAGACTTGACATAGAGTTTAAATGCTAACCACCGACTTCTTAACCATTTTGGCCACCACTATAATTCCCACCGGCCAGGCCATTTAGCTGAACTGAAAGACTCTATACCCTCCCAAGGGTACGACTCTCGCATAAACCTTTGTCAAACTATTTCTGTACTACGGTATAAAAAACGGTCACGGATACATAGCTACTAAGTGTGGACTCCAGATTGCATGCGTATCATTTGAAGGTGAGCAAAAGGGCTTTGATTTCCATTACCTGGCATAGAAAAGCCCGTATTAAACAGGCTTCAGAGTAATCAACTAAAGATCTACACACTTACCCCAGTATGGGATTTTTATACAATTCTGACACAGAGAAAGTCAAGGGTTTTCAATTCATTGATTTACCAAGCTTACTACTATCCGATTCAATATGGAGCAAATCGAAAAAAAGTATAATTGGCACGAAAATAGACGTAGCAACCTCTCAAAAAGCATTTCAGAAAACTCATCTTCGAGATATAAAATATCAATCAACTAGAAACCTATAGCCAACTGGCAAGCTAAACCTTTTAACCCAACACTAACTAATTTAAATTTACGCCCCAGTTTATTCCTAAAAAAACAAACCAAAACCATACAATCTAAACATTTTCCTTTTAGACCTCAATGATATATTGATGTCGCATCTAATCATGGCCTTGTTTGAAGTCAAATTTTATTATACTCCAGCTTTTTGCCTTTACCGTAACTGGTAATTACATTGCCACTTAAAGCCGCCACAAAGAGAGTAAGGAGAATAAAAAATGATAATAAAGCAGGATGCGTTAAAGCGTATCTTATCACGCCATCGTAAAATTATTAAAGAACCAGATCCCAGCAATGAAGATCTTGGGCCACTGAAAGAATTTCCGGGAATATGGGAAAATACAGGTGATTTTAAAAACCATGGATGGAATATAATTGCATTGCCATTCTTGGTCTTGGATAAATGTGGCGAAATAGAAAGTACTTATCGACTTCTTGTTAATCAATATAATGAAAAGTTGACATTTAATGCGCTAGACGGCCCGGTACCTAATAGAGGAGTAATTCAACAAACAAAAGAAAACTTAGATCAATTTTTGTTTGCCCTGGAATATGAACAAACAATTACTCAAGTAGCATCTGAAGATTTTCCAAACAGTGGATGCGCGGGTGATCCCGGAGTTGTCATTCATGATGAGCCTGGGCTATGGCTCCACATATTCAATCACACCACCAATAATATTAACATTGCACGTCTTGCAAGCATACCGCACGGCAATTCTGTGCTGGCACTTGGTAGCTACGAAGAATTTAATTGCGCCCCAGTTATTCCTTTTACAGACAGCTTGCCAGTGGGCCACACTAGGGATGTTTGTAAAGGATATTTAGCTCCTTATCGTCACTTTAGTGAGTTCGACATTGATAAAGAATGTATATGCGAATCGAAACCTGCACCTGACCCAAATCAAGGAAAGTTTAGAGGTAAGCTAGATGTATTAGACCCAGCAGCTTTGTTACGTGAAGGCACTCCTCCAAATGTGGTAAAAACCACCAAAATTTAGGTTACTACTCGTATTGAGGATGCTGGTATCGTCAATATTCCGTTCATCGTAAAACACGCGAATGCTACGGAAATGACCTCTACGTTCTGGGTAATGGAGACAGACGACAAAGATGATAAGGGCCGCCCCATTTATGTAATGCAATATATGCAAGTAATTATGCTTGAGTTCTTCCCTCGTCTTGATGGTGAACCCGGTTTGATTAGATGGCCCCATATAAGCTTCAATACAATGCAACGACGTCCATTTGATTGAAAGCTTAAAGGGAAACAAAAAATATGCTTTGCACTAATACTTATCATTTATAGTCAGCATGAGTCTCAAGTACACAAGTTAACGCACTTCAACTAAATTACTGTCGTAGAGGCTCTCACATCTTTATTCTTACCTATATTTTAATCTACATTTTTCCTTTACAACTGACATTTGAGATATGGTTTCTCCATTCAAAGTAAACCACCATCGAATATTTAGTAACCTGGCACAAAAAAAGCCCGCATTAAGCAGGCTTTAGGGTGTTTGGCTTGGAATCTGCGTATTTATCCCAGCATGGGGTTTTTATACAGTTCTGACACAGAGAAAGTCAAGGGTTACTAACTTATTATGCTAAATTTGCAAAGTTCCAAATTACTCTACCATTACACGCATTTCGGCCATTAGCCTAAGCAGGGAATGAATCCTATGTCTAGCTACCCCACTCTAAATGTAATTGCGCCCGACACTTTATTAAACCTATATCGACCAAGCATCGGACCTGATGGAAGTACAGCAATATTTGAAGGATGGGAACAATTCAAAAATGATAAATCTGCAATACTATATTGCATAAATGACCTTAACCAAAATGAGCCAACTCCCTTCCTTAAAACCAACGATCCAGCCCCACAGACACGTAATGACTGGTGCTGGGCTTCAGGTGAAATTGTTTACTGTCAAGGTGAATACTTGAATACGACCAGGTGCGATGGCCTGGAGTCAACAAGATTAAACAACACCAAGAATCTTATTTATGGATCATGGTCTCAAGATGGGTCAACACTGGCTGCAATGAATCAAAATCAAAATTTGAAGCCCCACCCACATACTTGCCTCTACAGTTACAACTCACGGGAAATATCTGTTAGCAATATTAATGGCAAAGACATTGATAACAATAATATGTACGGTGGAATGCCCTCAATAGACCCCACGAACTCCAATACTGTTGCATTTGCCGGGCAGCCGGCAATTGAAACATGGCATCCTAACGAAGATGGCAAGAAAGAAGTTTGCTATAACCAAAATTACAACTATATCTTCTTGAGCATGAGAAAAGTTGATGGAACTTACTTCTCTACGTCATTGGAGCCTGTGGAGCAACTCCAAAATTTTGAACCCAGCTTCCAAGGCCGAGCCCCATCCTGGTCACCCAATGGAAATCGGGTCGCTTTTGAGTCAAATCGTAATTCTTCAACTGGAGACAGCTACCAAATATTTATTTATAACGATTCCGACCCAGCTGGGGCTCCAGTTGCCGTAACCGATCCGAGATTCGATTGCCAACATGCAAAGTGGTTTCCCTGCGGCACAAAACTAATCCTTTCTGTGAAGTCCGAGGGTAAAAATCCTATCTGGCGTATCGCCTGGATTGATATTTCGTCGTATGTTAACTAAGAATAATATTAATCATCACTATTCGTCTGCATGGACAACAAGCTAGTCCAGTTTGAATTCATTATATTGAGTTCACCTGTATCAGTGCTTACTTATATTTAAAGAGTGCGGGAGCTGAGAACCTGCAGCCATTTTCAACCCTCGAATTTTGGACACAAAAAGCCCACGTTGAGCGGGCCTTGGGGTGTCTCGCTAGGGATCTGCATATCTATCCCAGCATGGGGTTTTTATACAGTTCTGACACAGAGAAAGTCAAGGGTTTCCACCCCTCCTATATGGCATGGCGCTGCATTAATTTTTGTTAATTATTAAACTGCCAGTTTAATTTTATAGCTTGACATAATTAACTAAAACAGAACTAATCCCAATAATACCGCTTACTCAAAAAATGGAGAGGACCAATGAAGGCCTACTCGATAATTTTAACGTCAATACTTAATTTAATTTTTTTAAGTAGCACCATCGCCAATGAAAATACAAACAATGTACTGGAGAGTTCTGATTACAATTCTCTAAAATCCATCTCTGATCGCTCAATAGTCAACTCAGACATTTCCCAATCCGACATTGCTCAGCTCGCAAATAGATCAAAGTTTCAAGTTGAAAAATCTAGCGAATATATAAGGGCAGATTTATCCGTTGACGGTATGTCAGCATTAATTATTACGGAAAAATCCAAAAGTAATCCAAACTTCCTAACCATAACTATCCGGGCTGCTAACGCTAACTACAATATCGAACTAGACCCCAAAAACACTAAGTATATAATTTCAGGATATGGCTCAAAACTAGGAGTCGAAGGAAAAATACTTCTTTTCGCCATGATTACGAAAATGACAGAAAAAAAATGGAGCGAATCCGAAAACCCTTACAAATCTATGTCATACAGGATAGTCAACTGGATCGCTGGAATGCCAGCAGGCATGGTAACCCATACTATTGACTCAACAGATAAACCCAAAAAAGGTGAACCTGACTCCAATAACAGATCAATTATTTTGCCAAGAGCACAAAATAACTCATCAACTGAAAGTCATAAAATTCGAGGAATGCTTGGGGACTGCTCTGACCCTTTACTTCCGTGCAATCCTCCCCCAGTACCCGAATGCATTAACATTGGAGATGAGGACGGGATCCTTTATATGACTTGCACTTATCAACTCAAACAAAGTTCTCATGATGCATGTGATTTACATAACTTTCAAAGCTTTACTTCCCATCTTGGCTGCAATATAGAAAAGAATTGCCCCGGTCGATGCGGAGAAAAGTGCGGATCAGATAATTCAGGGAAAGGAACATATTCACAAGACTGTGCTGACCATGATTATTGCTGCTCACAACATGGCGGATGCACATGGGCAACTGGCTCTATTTGTTCTGATGAGTATTGGGAGGCAGATGACGACTATCTATGGGGCAATCAAAATTGTAATGGATGCTCGGCCGTACCGCCCCCGCCTCCGCCTCCCTGTTGTCTTGCAATATCGTCAACTCAAACAATAGTTTGGGGGGGCGGAGCGGACTCAAAGTTTATCGAACTAGACTACGATCTTAGGCGTTTCGAGAAAAGAGATGATAGATCTATATTTTTAGATGAGTGGGCCATTATTAATAGTAACAAAGCTGGCTTTCAGGTAGCGAGTTCCTCCTCACAGGAATTTTCAAATTTTGTGAAATCAAACCAGGAGAACTTTCGAGGAATTAAAGTTAAATCAGGCAAAATTCTTATTATTGAGACCGCAGAGGGCGTTCACAATCAGAATGAAATCCCACATTACAAAATTCCAGAAATAAAAATAGACCTTGGTGACAACATTGATTATGGCAAACATAACTTTTGGTTCCGCGCAGAAGTAAATCAATCAGGAAAAATTGACATATTTCAAATAATTGATGATGGTCAATTTGAAAGCAACAATAAGATAAATTCAATAATCAAAAGCGAGATCGAAAAGTACACACACAAAAATAATGAGCATCGGATGATTTTATATACAAGTGTATCTCTAAAAGATTACACCATGGAAATATCTGAACCAATGATCTCAACTCCACAATGCTGTGCCGCAAACTCTGAAGCAAGTAGCAGCTCAGAGTTGCTACCAAACTGCCCATAACGAGTCTAAAATAAATACATTTTGATTTAATAATTGTTTCACGATTGACACTTAAAGCCGCCTGAAAAAAAGGCGGCTTCCCAACTAAACTTTTAGCATTGAGCCCAAAACCCACCAGCCTACAGCCACCACCGAGCATATAAGCTATTACCAGAGTCTATGAGAGTTAAAATTGATTGATTTAAAAAGGTTTGTCATGGATCTGCATATCTATCCCAGCATGGGGGTTTTATACAGTTCTGACATAAAGAAAGTCAAGAGTTGTACCCACTCTTATTTACCTTCAATATAACTGTATCACCCACAAAGACGAAAATTATATTTTTGAATGAAAACAGCAATTAAAATATATTAAGCAATTGGAAAACGGCAAATCACACCATGAAAACTGATTCAAATATTGTTGAAAAACACCCTTTAACCACTCCATAAACACCCTAATAACAGAGGGGCTTCCTTTGTAAATGTTAATGAAGACCTGGAAAATTGTATTAATGCAACCCCTATCAGATCCAATATAAAAAAACGTCATATCTGCCAACCAGGACAACGGCAACAAGTAACCGGACTACACAATGAATCTGCTCACCAGCCACTATAATTCACTCCGACCCAGAAAACGAACTAAGAGAAGGTTTAATCAAGCTCATTTGGCCAATTTTCAAGGATCAGCTTACACATTTAAATTTCAAGTGAAAAATATATTAAACATCTCATGAAAAACTCTTTAAAGCTCCTAACAAAATCCATTTACAACAAACTATCCAGCCTAGCTAGAAACATAAAAGAGAGGTTTGTTGAGGTTATAAAGCGCTGTTATCATCAAAATATCCTCGTGCTTATAAAAATCTGGAAAGATGAATACCCTGAAGGTGACCCAAAGATACATAGCTTTCTTGAGAAGCTTTTATTCCCCTCTATCCTTTTAGCTCGATGCTTATCGGCCTCTAATTTGGTTGCACTCTTAAAGCCAAAGGGTTCACCAGCATATTTCTTATCGATTTATACCTTATTGGGTGGCTCATGGTGTTACTAATGACCCTGTCGCTTGCCCAAATTTTTCCTTATACGTCTACTCTCTTAGCTACTTACCGTATTGCAGATATTATTTCCTATCAGATGTGCATTCTTTTGGTCGATAGTCAACAGAAAACATGGAAATTAGCCTCAATCCGCAGAAGTTTTCTTAGCGCAATGATTAACATCATTGAAATTATAATAGCTTTTGCCATTATATATTTAGTAACAGGCAGCATCGTAAGTAATGATTGCTACGATAAAGTAGTTTCCAGCCCGGTTAACGCCGCATACTTTAGCTTCGTAACTTTTACAACACTAGGATATGGTGATTTCATTCCAAAAAATGAACATGCAAGATTAATTGTCATCACACAAATAACATGCCAAGTTCTATTCTTGTTGGCGGTAGTTCCAGCTCTAGTGTCAAATATCGTATCTCAGTTCAGTAATAGAGAATACAAAAACCCAAATTCACAAGATAAGAATACTAATTAACCTCTAAAAAGATGTTAGACATCCTTTCTCGGTGCTCACTGAGAGCTTGACTTATTTGTAGTAGCGCACGCTCAGGAAGAAAATCTAATAACCTTCCCAAGCGAGCATATAATTTACGCCAATACTGGTCCCACTCATATTTATCACATCGCAGCAACTGTCTGGTTTGACGAAGATTGGCTCGCTTTCCAGTTACATCTCGAAGTGCAAAAGAATGAATACAAAAGAAAGCCAACTGACCAACTTTCAACGGGTCATGAGGCTCACCCCAGCTATAAAATCGCTTCATCATATAATTCAGAAGATAGGCCCGCTCCCGATACCGATTCCCCGGCGGTGCATAAGCAGCCATTCCCCAACAATATGCAAGCTCATCGGTTTCTCTCAATTTGGCTATAGCATGCTGCACCAAACCCTTTTCATAGGCATCCATTACTCGACCGCTACTACCCTTCCCCACTCTAGTTTCAGTTGCATAAACAGTCTGACCTGCCAATCGAGCGGTGACTTTTCCATTCTCATCCCGAATCTCATCAATGTAATGCTTCGGTCCCCGACTCCGCACCGTCTGCCCAGCCAACATTGCCGCATAATCAGATTGCTGAGTGGCTGTATCGAACGCATCATGCCAAGCCTGTCGAGCTGAGTGAAAATTCATTGCTTCACCTTGAAGATTTTTCGGAATATCTTTGATGTGGGTTCTCTATCTCGATACCTCACCTTCCCTGTGTCTTGCCAGCGTAGGTAATCACTACAAGCAAGCTCTTCAACGGCACACTTTCGCCTTTGCTTGCATCCATCGCATGGTGACGGCTCAAACAGGGCGCTCTGCTGGTTGCGAGTTAGTTCGGTATTTCCCCAGCTAGGCATTGGTTACTCCTTTATCAATCCCTTTTCCCGCATCTTGCTTTGGGTTTCGTATAGCGCTCTTAGCTTGCTACGCTCCACCTCAGCCTTTGAGATGTCCGTCTTGCTCCGCCCATCAATAACGTCATGGCAACTGCTACAGCCGTATACACCCCACCAATCAGGAGACTTGCGGGCTAGACCTGCATTGCTGGGCAGGTGGCAAAGCACTACGGTTTCAGGGTTGCTGTTGCAGTGAGGAAACAACCTTAAGGTGCATTCCTCACCGCGCGCTGATTTGCGCAACTTTGTCACCGCAGCTCCTCCATAAGAGTTTTGAAGTAGCCGCTAACGGGGTCAGGAATGGTGATATTCCAGTACTGGTAAACAAACCCGCGCACTTGCTCGACATACTCAGAGAACCGAGCCCGATTCATGGTGGCAGTGCTCTCAAACTCATAGAAGGTCCGCCCCTTGATTTGGTACTCCCGTATTACTCGAAACTTCTTACCGAAAACCCACTTGTGGAGAACATCCCGGGTGTATGGAATTTCTGTCCCGTCATCGCAGGAGATAACAATTCCCGCATCCTCAAGCTGCTGAGCAATGTTTTTATAGATCCACCCATTGAGGAATCTATTTTGCAAGTCGGTTCTCTTTGGTTTGAATTGCTGAACTTGAACAGCCATCGGCTTTTCTTTGTTCGGCTGAATGTTTGCCAGCTCACCAAACATGTGCGCCTTCTGCTCTTCTGTGCGAACGACCCAATATTGCCCTTGCATAGCTAGATACCTAAGCCTTACGCGACTTCTTGCATGCTCTCAAAATAATCCCGAAGCCGTTGCCGAGCCTCGGGCAAGCAGTCCTTGTGAAAGCTACCCAGGTAGTTGATATCGCCCCACTCGATGCGCTGCTGGGTGCGGATGGTGTTTGCAAACATCACATCTACTTGGTCATCTCGCTTAGTGCGGAATACTGCTAGCGGGCTACAAGGCTCAGTGGTTGAGATTCGCTGAAGGGCTTCTGGAATGGTGGCTACGGTCATGGGTATCACTCCTTGATGGTTCTAGGTTTACCAGTTGGTATCAGTGAGTATTTCGGTCACAGATCGGTCTCGGGTCCGCCCCTGCTGCATGGATTGAGCGTGCGGCTGCTGTCCTTGGTTCTCGTGATTTAGCAGCCACTGGAATTGGAATCCTCGCCAACCTCGCTCACAGCAAATGGCAAGACAGTGGTCAACGCTGTAGCCGTGTTGGCTGGCTAGGTGAAACTGCTTAGCAATCTGGTTGACAGCGGTTTGAGTGAGCGGCGCCTTGCGAACTTTTTTCCAGTCCTCCAGAACTTCCTTCCCAGGCTCAGTTGGCCAAGATGAAAAATCTAATCCCCTATTAATATTTTTAGGTTCTTTTAGATTCTTTTTAGATTCGTGGTCCGTTTTTGGTACTGGTCCAGTCCCGTTTTTGGTACTGGTTTTGTCCGTTTTTGGGCCTGGTCCGTTTTTGGGACTAGTACCGTTTTTGGTACTGGTGATTTGGCCAAAATTCAAAGTGAATTGATTGCTGGAGCCGCTCGATTTGAGGCGAATAATCAGGCTAGATTCTTCCAACTGTTCCATTGCAGAAATTACGGTTTTACGGTTGAGACCTGTAGCTTGAGCAATGTACGCAATAGATGGATTACACTGTCCATTTGCTTCATTGTGGCAATTGGCAAGAGATAGCAGCACTAACTTGTGCGTAGACTTCACGCCCTGCTGCCATGCCCAAAAGGTGGCCTCAGCGCTCACAGTTAACCCCCCTTTACTTCAATAAAGTTAGAGGGAGCCTCTGAGACTCTCTGAGGCTCACAAAGTGAATCGACAATATCGCTACATAAGCCAGCCATCTGCTGGCGTCGCTTTTCGTCTGTTTGTAATTCACTGTAATTTTTCGGGGGTTGGGCAGGAATTGTTATACGCGGCTCATTTAGAGTTAGCGCATTAGGAGTTTTATTAGACATAAATTGCCCCTTTATTTTGCTCTTGAAAGTTGCACCGCTTTTGTTTTTTATCGGTACTTCTACGGCTGAGAAATCTAAATCTATTTAGAACGCGCGGACTTTGGAGAGGACCGCCATACCCGTTAGGGCTTCTTTTAAGTCTGTGGGAGTCTGAGCTGTATAAACTGGAAGGCAGGCTTCAATCATGATTCTCAGTAACTGTTCATGGCCTATGCCCAATTCCATAGCTCTGGACTTAAGCTGGTCGAAGTCAGACTGCTTAATCCTTAAATTGCATTTCCTTAAACTCGTCTCCATTGCTGTTACCTGAATCATCCTTGGTTTGAAAAGTTGCTTTTAGCTCTTCGGTTGTTAGTGAAGCCAATCAGTCCTACTGCCAGAGGTCTGGCCGCGCCTCGGGGCGACTCACCTGCCCGCCACTTGCGGATACAAACCTTTTGGCAAGACTTGGTCCCAGACGACGGTGCCCGCCTCGAACTAGGTTCAGGTAGCCAAGTGTCGTGCCTATCTTCTCTGCGAAGCTTGCACGTTCTCTTTGGCTCATTGGTGTCAGGAATTCGATTGGTGTCATGCTTAAAATGTATCTTATTGATACATTTTAAGCAATCGTTGATAAACTAGACTTGTGGTAAAGTGCGCCACAATGAATCATTCTGGCCAATTGATTGGGCTTCCTGGGTTTATCAAAATGATGTGAGCAAATAAAAATGGTCTACAGGCGCGCACGAATGGAAGTTAGCAATATCAGGCTTGAGAATACCCGACAGCTCTCCAAAGAGTTCAATAGTCTCAAGGAATTCGCTGTGGCATTAGATATGCAGCCCTCCCAGCTTTCCCAGCTAATCGGCCCCAATCCCCGCCGCAGTATTGGCTCTACAGTCGCTAGGCGAATCGAATCTACCTGTGGTCGTGAAAAAGGTTGGCTTGATGTAATACATAGAGAGACTGGGGATGCCGTAACTACAAACAAAGGCATTAACCTCGATTTACTTGTCGATTGCATCACAGCTGTAGAGGAGAAGGTAACTGAACTAGGCATTAAGAGTATGCCGGTAGAGGCTAGAGCCAGAGCAATCACCACTGTTTACGCTTATACAGAGCAATCCCAGTCCACAGAGGTTATGGACCCGACTTTTGCGATTCGCATGGTTTATCGAGGGGAGTAGAGAACTCCCAATCCAAGCAGAACTCCTCCTGAGCCACCTTGGTGCAACTACGAAATTTGATGCAATCGCCACACTGATATCCGGCCCACCTTAACCCCTCCTTGATTGCATCAATCACAATTAAACTATCGCCCCTCTTCTGCTCTCGCAGCTCCCTGAATAGACGACTCACGTTGCCTCCCGTCCATAGGTCCCCGTGTGACCTGAAGAGATTAACACCCGAAATAAAATCGAAAAGGAGGCATAATCAATCATTTTGATAACTTATGCGTGATAAATCCCGCAAATCCGCTAAATATTGTATCCCGGATGACGCAAAACCTCACACCCGGCCAGGTGATTCACCGAGCCAGAAAGTCAAAGAAAATGAGCCAGGAAAGACTAGGCAAGCTCCTAGGACTGGAGCGCGGCGCTATCAGGGACCTTGAAAGAGGAAAGAAAAACTCACTTACATTTCAGCAGTTTTCCACGCTTTACCGTGAGTTCTCTATAACACCTAACGATATCCTCGGCATACATTCAGATGTGGACACCTCGGATGAGGAAGCTCTTTCATTGGCTATCGGGCGAGCAGCGCCAGAAATTTCAACGTTAATACTCAAGAAGTTACACGCCAGAAAGATAAAATAATTTATCTTTAATGTTGCATGACTTTATCATTGTGATACATTTATCTCAGACGCTACATGAGGACAAGGAAATGTACACAGCCAGCTCAACCACCCCCGCCGAAGACTCTCTCAGAAGTTATGAGCGTCAGCAAGACTCTCTGCCAGATGAAGGGGCAATTCAAAAAGCCAAGACAGAGAACCTAGCTGCCGATTTTTTCCTGCGCCGTATCCTCACAAAAGATGGCCGCCTATCTAGAGCCGAAGCCAACTGCCATAGCCGGTTTACCGAAATAGCGAACGACGAACTTGGAGAAGATGAGCTTGGAAAAATCTTCAAGCTCGCTGAAGAGGATGGTTGCGCTGCGGGAGTTGAGATTAAAAGGCTGGCCAAGCAATACGCAATACAAATGGCTAAAGGGTGTCGCGAAGATTTAGAAATTGCAGCTCGCAACACTGGATACCTCGACGAGCGGGAAGGCTTTTAAGCCCTCCCCTCTCTAATCAAAGGAGTGAGCAAAATGTCTGAGAATCTAAGCATCTGGCAGCGAGTAAAGAAAACTGACGCTCGCTTTGTAAAAGAGTCAACGCTAGAAGGCCGCAAAACTGCCAGCATCAACCATATAGCCATGGTTGAAAAAGCTACCGAAATATGGGGGCCAATTGGTATTGGCTGGGGTTATGAAATTGTCGAAGAGCGTGATGATAAAGGCGCGCCAATATTTGTAGAGGGTCAGGAAATTGGCCATAACCTCACCCACACAATCAGGCTGCGTCTCTGGTACATGATCGATGGAGTGCGCGGTCATGTAGAAAACTACGGCCATACACCTCGTATCTATTGGTCACATAAAAATAAGTATTTTGTCGAAGATAAAGAGGCAGCTAAAAAGTCCCTTTCTGACGCCCTCAAAAAATGCTTCTCCTTCCTCGGATTCTCCGCAGATATTTATAGCGGCGAATGGGATGACCCCGAATACCGCCAGGAGCGTCAGTTAGAAAGCCAAATCGACAAAGCAGAAGACAAAGACTCTGCGCGAGACAAGCAAACCAAAGAGCTTACCGAGTACGTCCAGAAACACCTGGAAACACTGAAAAGCTCTCGTCGTCTTCATGAGGCCGCCGGAATATTCAAAACCTCAATCAAACACCTTGAGCGGCAAGGAAATATGCCACACCTCGCAGAGGTCGCCAAAAAAGGAATTACCGCTCTCACCCAAACCTACGAAGCACAAAAGGAAAGCCTCAAAGGAGCCGCATGATGACCACCTTAAAACTATATGAAATCACCGACCAAGCCCGCGAGCTGAAGCAACTAGCCGAAGATAACGACATGACGCCGGCAGACATTGCCGACACTCTGGAAGGTATCGAACTTGAATTCAATGAGAAGGCTATCCAGATAGGAAATCTCCTCATGAACTTCACCCCCTTCGAAAAGGGGCTTGATGATGAAATTAAGCGGTTACAAGCCAAGAAAAAAGCTCTGCAAAACCGCCGCAATTCAATCACCGAATATCTCAGCTTCAATATGCAGGAATGCGGAATCAAGAAAATTGAATGCCCGGTGTTCACGATCTCTCTCAAGAAGGCCGCACCTAAGGCTGAGATTGAGAATGAAGATGCCCTACCCGGTGAATTCGTCACCGTGAAAAACACATTCACACCCGACAAGAAAGCCATATTGGCCGCCCTGAAAAAAGGCCAGGAAATTCCAGGGGCACGGTTGGCCGAAGCCAGACCTGCCTTACAAATACGTTAGCGCGTGGGTCTTGCGCCGCTAGTACAGGGCGCTTTTTTGAAGGAGCCAATCATGGCTAGAGGAATCAACAAAGTAATTCTTATCGGCAACCTGGGTAGTGACCCGGAAACTATGTATGCGCCCAGCGGTGGAGCTGTAACCAAAGTTAGCCTAGCTACTAGCGAAAGCTGGAAGGATAAGCAGACCGGCCAGCAGCAGGAGCGCACCGAGTGGCACCGCGTGGTGTTCTTTAATCGCCTTGCAGAAATAGCCGGGGAATACCTGCGTAAAGGTTCAAAAGTTTATATCGAAGGTTCGCTACGCACCCGGAAGTGGCAGGACAGGCAAACCAGCCAGGACCGCTACACCACAGAGATTGTCGCGACTGAAATGCAGATGCTGGACGGGCAGCAGGACAGCCCACAGCAAGGCCAGGGGCACCGGCAGAATCAGCGCTCACCCAACGCTATGGGCGGAACAAGTGACTTCAGCCAGCGGCATGGTGAGCCACCACGATTCTAACCACCAACCTGGGCCGCTAGTAAAGGGCCCCTAACGGGGGTCACATGGAGATTTCAAAACTGCCTCTTAATATACAGGCGAGTAAAGTTATCACAGAGGTAAATAATTTTATTTTTACATTTGAGCGACTTAAAAGTCGCAAGCCAATACAAGTAGCGATCCGTAAGGATAAATTTCTTCAAGCTGAGCGCGCGGTAATTGCACAGCTGCGCAGGCAGACAGAAAACAAAGCTGCAGCAAAGGATATTAAGGCGCCAGAAGAAATAAAGATAAATGGTGTTTTGATTTACCCATATGCTGCGTAAAAGAAATCGAAGGGATTTGATATGCAACAGCGCACTACCCACAGTAATAATCAACTCATGTACTGGAAGGATTGGGTGCGGGAAAGTTTCGCCGGCACTCAGCCTGCACGTGAAACCGTTATTAAGTGGGTTTCTGCTGGTGAAGTTGCCGGGCGCTGGTTAGGCGATAGATTATATATTTACCGAAATGGGTTTCATGACCCTAACACAATACGCACGGAGGAACGCACACCGATAGATGCGGAACCAATTTCACCACTTTTAGCGCGCAGATAACACGGAAGAAAATAATGGCTAGACCAAGGAAACCTAGGTATGTGGACGGTCTGGAGTTGCCAGAAAACCTCTATACCGACCCCAAAAAGCGGGCAAACTATTGGCGCTATATTCGCCCTGATGGTTCCAGCCTCACATTCCACGGCACCACCGCCGAAGCGATTCGTCAGGCAAAGCAGGCCAACCGGCAGCGCGACCTCTATGAGCGTCAGCCAGCAACAATGGATACCGTTTGGACTGCGCGAGCAGGAAGTCTGCTGGACCGCTACAGCGACTGGGTTGCCTGGATGGAACTAAACCACCCCAAACAGGCCACAGCTGCACGCTGGAGCCAAAAGCGCCGCTATGTTGAGCGTATGTGCGAACAGCTTAAAAACCCTATGCCGCATGAGCTAACGCTGACAATGGTTCGCGACTGGTGGGAATCGCAAGATTATCATCCCCAACGAAATAGCCGTGCTGCCCTGCGCAGCTTTATTAATTATTTAATGCTGGAGGGCTCGGTTCCAAAGCTTACATTTAATCCATTTAATACCAGTGACGAAGCCCCTAAATTAATTCCAAGGCAACGACCGGAAAAAGTACGTCAACGGCTTACCCTGCAAGATTTTTGGCGCATACACGACGCAGCTGGCGAGCTGGGTTATACAGGTCTGCAAATTGCTATGGATTTATCACTGCTTACAACTATGCGCCGCGGTGATGTGTGCAGCTTACGGCTGGACAAGCATGTAACCGATGCAGGGATTGATAAAGGGGTAGAGAAATCAATTAATCAACGCGGCGAAGAAAGAGCTACATATCTGCGCTGGTCTTACAATCATCACCCTGGATTACGCCAAGTAATTAACCAAGCCCGACAGCTCTCCCTGCAAAATTATCGATGCCCTTTTGCGGTTTCATATCAACCAAAGAAAAGACAACCCCGAGCGAAGCAAGATGAGCATTGGTGTAGATTGATGCCAGCAAGGCTATCAAACCAATTTAAAGATGCACGAGACGCCGCAGAGGTTCGCCAGGACTTACCCAGCAGCGCCAAGCCGACATTTCACGAGGTGCGCGCCCTAGCCTCTCACCTGCTTAAGAAATCCGGTCACAGCCCGGAAGAGATTGCCGAAATATGCGCCCATACGGATGCAGAAATTACTGAGAAGTTTTATCTCGGAGGGCATGAGCGGGAATACAAAGAAGTGGGTATCAGCATCGACCCGAAATTACTGATGCGGAAGTGATTGAGAGTTTTTGTACGGGGTTTTTGTACGCTTGAGAATTGGTTTTTGTACGCTCAATCGGGAAAAGTGGCTGAAAGCCGCATGAGATATAAAGAAAGATGGTCGGAGCGGCCGGATTTGAACCGACGACCACCACACCCCCAGTGTGGTGCGCTACCAGGCTGCGCTACGCTCCGATTTTGAAAAATCGCTCACTTCGCTAAGTGATTGATTTTTAAAGACATCGTATTCCGATGTGGCGTGAATCATACCGGACTAGCAGTGGATTGCAAGCCCGGATTAGTGATTTTAGAAATTATTTTCCCCTTCCAGCAGGGCCACCACATCTTTGAGTTCTGCAATCACTTCTGGCAGTACCTGCTGTAGTTGTACCACCTCCGCCCGCTCGCTGCCGGTCTCTATCTGCAGGCGGGCCCCTCCAATGGTATAGCCCTCTTCGTACAGGAGCGCACGAATCTGGCGGATCATGATGACATCCTGATGCTGGTAATAACGGCGATTACCACGGCGCTTTACAGGCTTCAGCTGCGGGAATTCCTGTTCCCAGTAACGCAGGACATGGGGTTTAACGGCGCATAATTCACTCACCTCTCCAATGGTGAAATAGCGCTTTCCAGGAATTGCAGGCAGCTGAGCGTTATTGCTCGGTTCCAGCATATTCTTCTACTCGTGCCTTGAGTTTTTGCCCTGGTTTGAAGGTAACTACCCTGCGGGCTGAGATGGGAATTTCTTCGCCGGTTTTCGGGTTACGGCCTGGCCGCTGGCTTTTGTCGCGCAGGTCGAAATTGCCAAAGCCCGAGAGCTTGACCTGCTCGTTATTTTCCAGCGCATTGCGGATTTCCTCGAAGAAGTACTCGACGATCTCTTTCGCTTCGCGCTTGTTAAAGCCCAGCTCTTCGTACAGTTTCTCGGCGAGCCCGGCCTTGGTCAGTGCCTCTGTCATTGGATCCTACCAATTGATTCAGAGGCGTCGACTCCAGATCGGAAGCGGCCCAAACCGCGGCGGCTTCAACCCGGTAGCAGACGCTCTCGGGGTGCAATTCAGCCTGCACCCGAGAGCATCATGCCCTGCTAGCGCAGACTAGCGTTATATTTTTCTTCTAGTTTACCGACCACCGCATCTATAGCGGCATTGATTTCGTCGTCATTAAGGGTGCGCGACGAATGCTGAAAGGTCAACCCCAAAGCGACACTTTTTCTATTTAAATCAATGCCTTTGCCCTGGTAGACATCAAATATTTTGAGGTCGGTCAAGGTTTCGCCGGCTACTTCGACGGCGGTTTCCACCAAGCTGGCGGCAGGAACATCGGCATCGATCAATAAAGCCAGGTCGCGGCGCACTTCCGGGAACTTGGATAGCGGGCGGAATGCAGGCACTTTGCCCTCTCCTATCGCTTCCAGGCTCAACTCAAATACGAAGGCGGGCTTGGACAGATCCAGCTTCTTCTGCAGCTGAGGGTGCAGAGCGCCAATAACCCCTACTTCGCGGTCGCCACGCATGATCTTGGCGGTTTGGCCTGGGTGCAGTGCGGGGTGCTGGCCGGCAACAAAGCGGAACTCATTGGCGGCGCCAGTACGTGCCAGCAGGGCTTCCACATCAGCTTTCACATCGTAGAAGTCCACACTGTCTTTACTGCCCGTCCAGTTCTCTGCGTAACGGTTGCCATAAGCCAGGCCCGCGATCATCTGCTCCTGGTGCAGCTCGGCACCAGGTACAAAACGCAGGCCGGTTTCAAACAGGCGCACACGATTCTGCTGGCGGTTGAGGTTATATTGCAGTGCTTTACAGAGGCCTGGCAGCAAGGTGGTACGCATAACCGCCAGTTCGGCACTGATCGGGTTTTGCAGGGCCACCGGGTCGGCTTCCGGATCAAACAGGGCGGCGTTGTCGCTATCGATAAAGCTGAAGGTGATCGCTTCGTAGTAGCCGCGGCTCAGCAGGGTTTGCTCGAGGTTGTCCTGGGCAACCATGCTCTCTGGGCGCGGGGCAATTTCCAGTTCAGCGGTAAAGCTTTCGCTGGGGATACGGTTGTAGCCGTACACACGCGCCAGCTCTTCCAGCAGGTCTGCTTCTATGGCGATATCGAAACGGAAGCTGGGTGCGAGGAAGGTCCAGCCTTCATCATTCTGATCGATCTTTTCCAGTCCCAGACGGGTGAGGATATCGACGATTTCGTCATCGGCCAGCTGAATACCCAGGCCCTGCTCTACCCGCGCGCGGCGCAGGGTGATATGACGCTCGGCGGGCATGGTTTCAGTCAGCTCGCGCAGATGTACTGGGCCGGGCTCGCCGCCAACAATATCCAGCAGCAGCTGGGTAGCGCGCTCAACCGCTTTCTCTTGCAGGTGGTAGTCCACGCCGCGCTCAAAGCGGTGGGAGGAATCGGTGTGCAGGCCGTAGGAGCGGGCCTTGCCGGCAATCGCCAGCGGATTGAAGAAGGCGCTCTCCAGAAAGATATGCTGGGTACCTTCGGTAACAGAGGAATCCAGGCCGCCCATAATACCGGCCATGGCCAGTGGCTTTTCCTCGTCGGCAATAACCAGGGTGCCTTCCTGCAGTTTTACTTCCTGGCCATCCAGCAGAGTCAGTTCTTCACCGTGCTCAGCCATACGCACTTTGATACCACCGGAGAGTTTCTCCAGGTCAAAGGCGTGCATGGGTTGGCCGAGTTCCAGCAGGACGTAGTTGGTGACATCCACTACCGGGTCGATGCTGCGCAGGCCGCTGCGGCGCAGGCGCTCCTGCATCCACAGGGGCGTCTGGGCTTTGATATCGATATTGCGAATTACCCGGCCCACATAGCGTGGGCAGGCAGATTCCGCCAGCAGGGATACTGGCAGGCTTTCTTCAATCTGCTGGGGTACCGGGGCAATTTCAGGGCCCTGAACGGCGCAGCGGTTCAGAACACCCACTTCGCGGGCAATACCGGCAACACCGAGACAGTCGGAACGGTTCGGGGTGAGATCCACTTCGATGGTCTCATCATCCAACTGCAGGTATTCACGCAGGTCGGTACCGGTGGGAGCATCTTCTGGCAGTTCCCAGATACCGTCGTTGTCTTCTCCCAGCTCCAGTTCGGTTTGCGCACAGAGCATGCCAAAGCTCTCTACACCGCGCAGCTTGGCTTTCTTGATTTTAAAATCGCCCGGCAGCTTGGCGCCTACCAGGGCAAAAGGAATTTTGATACCCACACGCGCGTTGGGAGCACCGCACACCACTTGCATTTCACCTTCAGGGTGACCGGCTACTTTACACACGCGCAGTTTGTCTGCATCCGGGTGTTGTTCACAGGCGATAATCTCACCCACCACCACTCCGGAAAAATCACCCGCTACTTTTTCTATGCCATCCACTTCCAGGCCGGCCATGGTGATTTGATCGGCCAGTTCCTGCGTGGTGAGTTCCGGGTTTACCCATTCCCGCAACCAGGAGTTGCTGATTTTCATAGTTGATCTCTTTCTGTATTCCGTCAGCGCAGCTCTGTGCGCATTTTGCCTGGGGCCTTTTCGCCGCTCAGGCCTCCACAATTCGATTGCTACTGCGAACAGCCTGAGCCATTCGCGCTCTCACTTGGCTTAGAACTGTTTCAAGAAGCGCAGATCGTTATCGAAGAACAAGCGCAGGTCGTTAACGCCGTAGCGCAGCATGGCGAGGCGCTCGATACCAATACCGAAGGCAAAGCCGGAGTATTTTTCACTGTCGATATCACAGGCGGCAAAGACGTTTGGGTGCACCATGCCGCAGCCGAGAATTTCCAGCCAGCCAGTGCCGGAACACACGCGGCAACCTTCACCACCACAGGCGGTACATTGGATATCCGCTTCTGCAGAAGGCTCGGTGAACGGGAAGTAAGACGGACGGAAACGCACCGGTACTTCCGCTTCGAAGAAGGCACGCAGGAACTGGTCGATGGTGCCTTTCAGGTGGGCGAAGCTGATGTTCTCGCCGATTACCAGGCCTTCCACCTGGTGGAACATGGGCGAGTGGGTGACATCGGAATCACAGCGGTATACGCGGCCCGGGCAGATAATACGCAATGGTGGAGACTTTTTCTCCATGGTGCGGATCTGCACTGAGGAGGTGTGGGTTCTCAGTACGGTGGTGGGGTCCACATAAAAAGTGTCGTGCATCGCGCGCGCTGGGTGGTGCGCGGGAATATTCAGGGCTTCGAAGTTGTAGTAGTCCTGCTCGACTTCCGGGCCGTTCTCAACAGAAAATCCGATACCGGCAAAGAATTCTTCTACGCGCTTTAAGGTGCGGGTAATCGGGTGAGCATTGCCCTGCTCTTCACCGCGCCCCGGCAGGGTGACATCTATGGTCTCTTCCGCCAGCTTGGCATTGATGGCCTCTTGTTCCAGCCTATTGCGCCGCGCGTTAATTTTTTCCTGAACCTGCTGCTTGGCTTCGTTGATCTTGGCACCCGCCGCCGGGCGCTCCTCAGCAGACAGCTTACCCAGGCCTTTCAGCAGTGCCGTCAGCTGGCCCTTTTTGCCCAGGTAATCAACACGCACCTGATCCAGTGCGGCGAGGCCGTCGGCCTTCTCCACCAGCTCCATTGCCTGCTCGGTGAGGGACTGCAAATCTTGCATCGAACTGTTCCCGTTTGAATCCAACTTCGATTAATTTTTTCTGCTTTGTTCGGCCGGTGCTCTCTGCACCGGAGGGGTCTACCCCAGGTACCGCCACCGGTAAAAAATAGCGGAAACCCCATAAAAAAATAGGGAAGGGCCGCTACAGCCCTTCCCTATTTTAAGTATTCAGTTTTACAACTGAAGTGACAGCTTACGCTGCCAGGGCTGCCTTAGCTTTTTCAACTACGGCAGCAAAAGCGGCTTTATCGTAAACAGCCAGATCAGCCAGTACACGGCGATCCAGTGCGATGTCCGCTTTCTTCAGACCTGCGATCAGGCGGCTGTAGCTCAGGCCTTCTGCACGGGACTGGGCGTTAATACGGGTAATCCACAGAGCGCGGAAGTTACGCTTCTTAACGCGACGGTCACGGTATGCATACTGACCAGCTTTAATAACTGCCTGCTTGGCAACGCGGAATACGCGAGAACGCGCACCGTAGTAACCTTTAGCCTGCTTCAGAATCTTCTTGTGACGACGACGCGCCTCTACACCACGTTTAACACGGGCCATACTTCTATCCTCTTAAACCTTTGCGATTTGGACCAATTACTTGGCGCGCAACATACGATCGACCAGACCGGCATCAGACTTGTTCATAGTCTGGGTGCCACGCAGCTGACGCTTACGCTTGGTGGTCATCTTGGTGAGGATGTGGCTCTTGTTAGCGTGCTTGTGCTTGTAGCCCGCAGCCGTCTTCTTGAAGCGCTTGGCAGCGCCACTATGAGTCTTTGCTTTCGGCATTTTGTACTCCAAAGTGAATAATCGCCTGTAAAACAGGCACCTTTAGTAACTGCCGATAACCGGGGTTATCGGCACTGCGAGAGTGGGGAGGCAGCCGTCGCCCAACCACTTCTCAAAAGGAGACCTCGGGAATGACTTCCCCAAACCTCACTTTTTCTTTTTGCTAGGAGCAAGAACCATCAGCATCTGGCGACCTTCCATTTTGGGTCGCTGCTCTACAATGGCCAGCTCTTCCAGGTCCTTCTCGATGCGCTGCATCATTTCCATACCCAGCTCCTGGTGGGCCATTTCACGGCCACGGAAGCGCAGGGATACTTTGGCTTTGTCACCCGCTTCCAGGAAGCGGACGAGATTGCGCAGCTTGATCTGGTAGTCACCGATATCGGTGCCCGGGCGGAATTTCATTTCCTTGATCTGTTGCTGCTTCTGTTTCTTCTTGGCGGCATTCTTGGCTTTCTTGGCCTCGAATACGTGCTTGCCATAGTCCATGATCTTACAGACTATCGGCGTGGAGTCCGGGGCAATTTCAACGAGATCCAGGCTGGCCTGTTGCGCAGCCTCGAGCGCCTCCTCCAGGGAGACAATGCCCACCTGCTCGCCATCAGCACCTATCAGGCGGAGTTCTGACGCTTCAATCTGATCATTTATGCGGGCCTTTTTGGACCGTCCCTTAGTGTCTCGTTTAATAGCTATGGTCTCCCAGTTGCCAAGTTGTTATGCATTATCTTCTGTCAAACGACCGCGACGACTAACGTCCTGCTCAAGGATCTCAAGGAATGACTCATACGTCATAGCTCCCAGATCTTCACCGCTACGGGTGCGAACAGCCACAGTCTGACTTTCCACTTCCTTATCGCCGATCACCAGCAGATAAGGAACACGCTGAAGCGTGTGCTCGCGGATTTTAAAGCCGATCTTCTCGTTTCTCAAGTCAGCTGTGGCGCGGTATTGCTGCTCACTCAGGCGGGCTTGCAAATCGCGACAATAATCAGCCTGGCGATCGGTGATATTCATGATCGCCACCTGCTGCGGTGCCAGCCAGGTGGGGAATGCACCTTCGTAGTGTTCAATCAGAATTCCGATAAAGCGCTCGAAGGAACCCAGGGCTGCGCGGTGCAACATTACCGGCGACTGGCGCGAGCCATCTTCAGCAACATATTGTGCATCCAGACGCCCCGGCATAGAGAAGTCCACCTGAATGGTGCCGCACTGCCATACACGGCCGAGACAGTCTTTCAGGGAGAATTCAATCTTGGGTCCGTAGAAGGCGCCTTCACCCGGCAGCTCTTCCCAGGGCAGGCCCGCGGCATCCAGCGCATCGGCCAGGGCTTTCTCTGCCTTATCCCAGCTTTCATCGGAACCTACACGCTTCTCCGGGCGAGTGGAGAGACGGTAAATAACATCATTAAAGCCGAAGTCTTTGTACACGGAGTGCAGCAGATCCATAAAGTCAGAAACCTCTGACTGGATCTGATCTTCACTACAGAAGATATGGCCATCATCCTGTACAAAACCGCGCACGCGCATCAGGCCATGCAGGGAGCCGGAAGGCTCGCTGCGGTGACAGGAACCAAACTCCGCCAGGCGCAGCGGCAGGTCGCGATAGCTGCGCAGGCCCTGATTGAACACCTGTACGTGACAGGGGCAGTTCATCGGTTTGATGGCGAACTGACGCTCCTCACTGGTGAGGGTAAACATGTCATCGGCAAATTTGTCCGCATGACCGGACTTGCGCCACAGGCTGAAATCCACCAGCTGCGGGGTTTTGATTTCTTTGTAGCCGAATTCGCGCTGGCGACGACGCATGTATTGCTCGATAGTGCTGTAAATAGTCCAGCCGTTCGGATGCCAGAACACCATGCCGGGTGCCTCTTCCTGGATATGGAAGAGGTCATATTTCTTGGCCAGCTTGCGGTGGTCGCGCTTCTCTGCCTCTTCAATACGACGCAGGTAAGCCTTCAATTCTTTTTTGTTGGCCCAGGCGGTGCCGTAAACACGGGTCAACATTTCATTGTTGGAGTCACCGCGCCAGTAGGCACCGGCCACTTTGGTTAACTTGAAGGCTTTCAGCCTTCCAGTGGAGGGCACGTGTGGTCCGCGACACAGATCTTCGAAATCACCCTGGCGATATAAAGAGATATCTTCATCGCTGGGAATGCTGTCGATAATCTCAGCCTTGTACTCTTCGCCCATATCGCGGAAGTATTTCACCGCTTCTTTGCGGGGCATCAAGCGGCGGGTAACCGGAATATTTTCCTTGACCAGCACTTCCATTCGCTCTTCGATCTTCTCGAGATCCTCTGGCGTAAACTGACGCTCGTAGGCGAAGTCGTAGTAGAACCCATCTTCAATAACCGGGCCAATAGTGACCTGGGCGGTGGGGTACAACTGCTTTACCGCCTGTGCCAGCAGGTGTGCGGCGGAGTGACGGATCACTTCCAGGCCTTCCGGCTGACGATCTGTGATGATAGCCAGATTTACATCGCGATCGATGATGTAGCTGGTATCAACTTCTTTGCCGTCAACTACACCGGCAAGTGCAGCTTTGGCCAAACCTGGACCGATATCTGCAGCAACATCGTGTACGGAAACCGGGGCGGAAAATTCTCGACGGGAACCGTCGGGGAGAGTAACAACGAGCATTGTATGTCCTTTCTCTCAGTGGCGATCCCTACCAAAGACCGCATGAAACTATCCATGAAATCGTTCATGGAACTATTGATCCGGATGGGCCAGCCATCCTTTATAGATGGTAGACCCGAGCGGATTTGAACCGCTGACCTCTGCCATGTCAAGGCAGCGCTCTAACCAACTGAGCTACGGGTCTAAAACTCTGCAGCGGGGGAACCCAGTGCTGCGAAGAGCGCGAACTTTAGCACCGCTTTTCAGTGTTTTCAACAACTTACTGAACTTTTGTATGATTAAAATTAAGGCCGTGAACCCTGCAAATCGGGCTGAGCCGATTGCAGAATACAGCCCGGCATTCACCTATTCCGCCTCCTTCAGACGGGAAATCTCATCGCGCAATTTGGCTGCGGATTCAAACTCCAGGTTCTTGGCGTGCTCGTACATCTGCTCTTCAAGCTCACTGATTCGCGCCCAGCGCTGCTTGTCAGACAACGGCTTGGCATCAACTTTATAAGCACCCTTCCCTTCGGCCACCTTACGCTTGCTTTTCGGTACGCCGGGCGCCACAGCTCCTTCAAGAATGTCCGCCACACTTTTGCGAATCCCTTTGGGGGTAATGCCATGCTCTTGGTTAAAGGCGAGCTGCTTCTCACGGCGGCGGCGGGTCTCCTCAAGAGCCCGCTCCATAGAGCCTGTCACCTTATCCGCATATAGAATAGCCCGCCCCTCAAGGTTACGCGCCGCGCGGCCAATAGTCTGGATCAACGAGCGATCTGAACGCAGAAAGCCTTCCTTATCTGCATCAAAGATGGCTACCAGCGCTACTTCAGGCATATCCAGACCTTCTCGCAGAAGGTTAATACCCACCAATACATCAAATTCACCGATACGAAGATCCCGAATAATCTCTACCCGCTCTACGGTATCAATATCAGAATGCAGGTAGCGTACACGCACCCCATTCTCAGCCAGATACTCAGTCAAATCCTCGGCCATTCGCTTGGTCAGCACGGTAATAAGGACTCGCTGGTCTGCATCTGCGCAGCGGTGAATCTCTGACAGGGCGTCATCCACCTGGGTTTGGGCCGGGCGAATCTCCACCTCTGGGTCAACAAGCCCGGTTGGCCGCACTACCTGCTCGACCACCTGCCCTGCGTGATCACCCTCGTAGGGCCCCGGTGTCGCCGAGACAAATACCGTCTGCGGAGCCAGGTGCTCCCACTCTTCAAACTTCAGGGGGCGGTTATCCAGGGCGGAGGGGAGGCGGAAACCGTATTCCACCAGGGTCTCTTTACGCGAGCGATCCCCCCGGTACATGCCGCCAATCTGCGGGACGGTTACATGGCTTTCATCAATAAACAGCAGGGAGTCATGGGGCAAATAATCAAATAATGTGGGTGGCGGCTGGCCGGCATCACGCCCGGACAGGTAGCGGGAATAGTTCTCTACGCCATTGCAGTAACCCAGCTCCTGCATCATCTCCAGGTCATACCGGGTGCGCTGATCCAGCCGCTGGGCTTCCAATAATTTATTGTTACCGCGCAACTGATCAAGGCGCACCCGCAGCTCTTCCTTGATGTGATCAATAGCACTGACGATGGTTTCCCGAGGGGTTACATAGTGAGACTTCGGGAAGATAGTGACCCGGGGAACCTTCTTGAGCTGTTCACCAGTAAGGGGGTCAAACAGGGTAATATCTTCAATCTCCTCATCAAACAAGGAGAGGCGCACCGCTTCCATATCGGAATCTGCCGGGTAGATATCGATGATATCGCCGCGTACACGGTAGGTCGCACGGCGGAAGTCGGCATCGTTACGAGTGTATTGCAGCTCCGCCAGTCGGCGCAGAATTGTACGTTGATCGACCAGGTCACCACGATCCAGGTGCAGTACCATCTTGAGGTACTTATCCGGGTCTCCCAAACCATAAATAGCTGACACTGTAGCAACCACTACCACGTCTCGCCGCTCAATCAGGGCTTTGGTGGCGGAAAGGCGCATCTGCTCAATATGCTCGTTTACCGACGCATCCTTCTCTATAAAGGTATCCGAGGATGGCACGTAAGCTTCGGGCTGATAGTAGTCGTAGTAGGAGACGAAGTACTCTACAGCATTCTTGGGGAAGAACTCTTTGAACTCACCGTAAAGCTGGGCAGCCAGTGTCTTGTTGTGGGCCATCACTATCGCCGGACGCTGCAGGCGCTCAATAATGTTGGCCATAGTGAAAGTCTTGCCCGACCCGGTGACCCCCAGCAATGTCTGATGGCTAAGGCCATCATTAATCCCTTCTGCCAACTGCTCAATTGCCACCGGCTGATCGCCGGCCGGGCTGTAGTTACTCTCTACCTTGAACGGACGCGACTCCATACACTCACCCAACCATCAATCCAAAAAACAGAATGCGATTGTAGGCCCTCCTCAAAGACCCCACAAACCCGAAAGACCTGTCACACCTCACCTCTCCCACTATTATTCGATATCTTTTTGCGTACAAATCGAACAAATAATTTCCTGACAAATCAATTAGTTAAATCGAAAAAAAGAGTTGACCTGCCCAAAAGTGCTCTATAATATACGCGCCATCTCAACGGCACAGCCGTTAAGAAATTCCGCCTTAGCTCAGTTGGTAGAGCAAATGACTGTTAATCATTGGGTCGCTGGTTCGAGCCCAGCAGGCGGAGCCAAATTTCTAAGCGCAGCTTAATTTGCGCTATACAAATTAGATTAAATTCCGCCTTAGCTCAGTTGGTAGAGCAAATGACTGTTAATCATTGGGTCGCTGGTTCGAGCCCAGCAGGCGGAGCCAAACAAAAACCCCACACGGTACAAAAACTGTGTGGGGCTTTTTATTTACTGTAAACTGAAAATCTTATCCCTCAATTAAAGCTCCAGCTACCGCCAGGGCGATTCGCAGACCTGACCATCAGCAAGCCCTAGCCACCTCATGAAGTCGCTTAACCGGCGCCTTGCTCTCAGGCGGAGAATCCTGACGCCGCTGCGCCCAGGCCATATCCACCAAACTCTGCCTTGGCGAATAATCCCCGACTGCCTCACGCAAGATTCGGTGGATCTCTTCGCAATCATGCCGCAAACAGGCCTGACGCAACTCGCCAAGTAAAACCTGAAGGGCTTTTGGTACAAGGCAATCTTCGGCTCGGCAACGCACATGATCACCGGGTGATAAAAACCCAGAAAAAGATATCAAAGACTCACACCGAGAAGGATACTTTACTCTGGCGAGGGTTATGAACACGATGAATTGCCCCACAACCCCTACGGACGACCCGCTATGTTAGAGGCATTGATACAACCACAAGCAATAGCGGATAACAATTACACACACAACAGGAAGCAGCCAACCCATCAATAGGCGCTGCTAACGCCTACCACCAATACAATTTACAATATTCTATCGATACGCCGTAGAAAGGACTAAGCAAACTACATGGTAGCGAAGCCCAAGGAAAGCATCAGGACACAACCCTTAAACCCGAAGTAAAAGGCCTGACCTGCTAGCGCACCCAAATTAAAACCGGGCCCAACTGGGCACCAGTTGAATGCCCGGCAATAGCTAATAATGGACAGCTTTCCAAATACTAAAGGCGAATCCTCTCCTTGTTTTTCTTAAGTGTCGTCGCGCCGATACCCTTTACATTCAACAACTGATCAATAGAAGTAAAGGGGCCATGTTTCTCACGATACTCTATGATTAACTGCGCCCGAGCTTCCCCTATGCCATCCAGCTTTTCAGCCAGCTCAACGACTGATGCACTGTTTATATTAACCTCTGATATCAATTGTTTTGCAGCTTCAACCTCTCCATCATCTGCAAAAACCATCACCGGCTGACAAAGTGCAAAAGTTAGTACAAATACAGCAGAAAGTAATACACGAAAGTTTGTCATGATTGACTCCAAGTGAAAGTGTTTTTTGTTTCACATTGGGACTGCCAATACTTCCCCAAGCCGCACCATGATAACTACGCGCCGAGCTCAAACTTACTTAGCACTAATTACACCACATCACATACGACCAAAGTAATCAAAGCTTACTTACCTGAAACTTCGGTCAAAATACCCTGTAGTGCCTCTAGCGGATTTGCAGATGCGGTTATCGGGCGCCCAATAACGAGATAGTCAGAACCTTCCGCAATAGCTTCAGAAGGTGTCAATGTGCGGCACTGATCCCCAGCATCACTCCCAGCCGGGCGAATACCGGGAGTCACCAAGGCAAACTCCGGCCCACAGGCCAGCTTAAGAGCGCTCGCTTCACGTGCAGAACACACAACCCCATCAAGACCGCAGGCTTTGGCCTTCTCTGCCAAACCCACTACATGATCTTTTAGTGATTTTTCAACTCCCGCGGCTTTCAGCTCCTCTGGAGTGGTGCTTGTTAATACAGTTACCCCGATTAGTAGTGGCTTACTATCGCCAAACTCTTCAAGAGCTTCAGAGGCCGCTCTCATCATGCGCTCGCCACCACTGGCATGTACATTGACCATCCAGACACCCAGGCGCGCTGCGGCCTTCACCGCAGAGGCCACAGTATTTGGAATATCGTGAAACTTTAAATCGAGAAAAACCTCAAAACCTCGCTCTACAAGAGCCCGAACCACATCGGGTCCAGCAATGGTAAAAAGCTCTTTACCTACTTTTACCCGGCAAAGGGCCGGATCAAGCTGGCCCGCCATAGCCAGGGCCGCTTCTTTATTGTCATAGTCGAGAGCGACAACGATTGGAGAGGAAACTTGAGAGCGCAAAGAAATACCTCATATAAATTTCATTGGTACATTGATTGAGCAAAAGACAAGCAGCCGGAACTACTCACCTTCGATACCCTTGACCGAACGGACAGAGTCCCAGTGCTTGCAACTGGGGCACAGCCAATGCAATTGATTGCCGGAAAAACCACAATTACTACATCGATAATGGGGGCGGTTTGCGATCAATTGATCAACCAGCGTTTTTAACAGGGAGAGATTCTCTCTCGCTCTACCTTGTGCCGTGCCAATATACAAATCAAGAAAACGCCCCAGCCCTCGCAAAGAAGGGCGCAAAGCCAATTGCTTACCCATAAACGCTGCCGCAGCGGCTTCGCTATCCTGCTCCTGGATTCGCTCAGCCAGTGCTATTAATACGCTATTCGAGGGGTGCTCCTTTAGGAGGGACTCCAGATACCGATCCAGGCCTCGGCCATCACCAAGCTCTCCATAACACGTCAGGAGAAGCTCCAGAATCTCCGGAATATAGTCAGGACTCTGCTTGGGGATCCTCTGCAAGACCTTGATGGCATCACGCTGCTTGCCGAGTAGATACTCCAGGCGCGCCCAAAGCAAACAGGCCCGCACTGAACTGCGATCATACCCCAGGGCTGCATCTAAATGTTTACGCGCACTGAGGTAGTCCTTAGCAGCAATCGCCTCCTCTGCCAACTCACAGCAAAAATGTGCCTGCACTGGCGCCCAATCAGCAGATAAGCGCTTAAATCGGCGGCCATGCAACAAGTTGACGGCATGAATTGCTTTGGCCCACTCGCGCTCATCCCGATAGACTTCTACTAAGTGCTCAAGACTGGTTGTACGCAGCTCCTGGGAAGTTTCTACCAGTTCCTGCAGCAGGCGTTCAGCACGGTCGAGCCACCCCGCAGCAATATAATCACAAGCCAGTTCAAATTGAGCCTTATGCTGACTCTGCCTGGATAGACTGGGACGCGCCAACAAATTTTGGTGCACTCTTATTGCCTGATCGTACTCACCCCGCCTTCTCAAAAGATTCCCCAATGCCAAATGGGTATCAAAAGTGGCCGGGCTGACCTCAAGCGAGTCAATAAATTTATCAATACTATCGTCGTGGTGTTCGCTGAGCAGGTAATTCAGCCCCTGCGCATAGGAGCGAGCCAGGGATTCTTCCTGCTCGCTGAAGTCCGGCTTCTTTTTGGAGCTGCCTCGCCCCAGCATCCAGCCTATGGCGATGGCTGCCAGCAGGAAAAAGAAATAGGCGAAATCGAGCAAATCAGTCTCCGGATACCTTGCGGTGAGCAGCCTGAAGCTCTCGCTCCATTTTCTTTAACTGTCTACTCAACCCCCTTACCCGGCGACGCTGCGTAAAGAGAGGCAGTAGGCTAGCCAAAACTCCCAGCAAAATCCCCAACAGCAGCATTGCGATAAGCCAAACTCCCACACTGCCAGAAAATGGGGAGTACCCTGCGATAACCGGTGAAATAATTTGGGGATTTTCCACTGATATATAGATGCCGAGGGCGACACACAGAAGGGCCACAAAGCCAAGAAAAACGTGCATCAACCAACGCAAGAATGACAAGGGAACCTCCACGTTCCACTAGATAGCTTTATTAAAAGCCACAGAGACTATTCAGGAAAATCACATGATGCAGAGCGAATCACAATCAGCCGCTGCCGAGGTGTAATCATACCCCGATCCCTGCCTCATCGTGCATACTCCGATTGACTCTGTCGCGCAGTTCCTTACCAGGCTTGAAGTGAGGAACATATTTGCCCGCCAAGTCCACGGCATCCCCGGTTTTAGGGTTCCGCCCTGTACGTGGTGCCCGGTAATGTAATGAAAAACTACCAAAACCTCGTATTTCTATCCGCTCCCCCTGGGAGAGCGCGTCAGACATGGAGTCCAACATAACTTTGACTGCCAGCTCTACATCCTTTACCGGCAGCTGATCCAACCTCAACGCAATCCTTTCGATCAGTTCGGATTTGGTCATGTGCCCCGCAACCTTTCTAAGTCATTGATTATTTTGGAGTAGAGCAGCAATCATCTAATAGAAAGCCGGACTGGGCAACCCCAGTCCGGCTTTCGGGTCACTCCAAATGCTTCATCTGGAGCTCTAAACAATCAAAGATAATTAGTCTTTGTTGTTCATCTGCGCCTTGATCAGGTCACCGATAGTAGCGGGCTGAACCTGCTCAGACTGCTTCTTACTGTGATCCTTGATAGCTTGCTTCTCGTCATCCTGGTCTTTGGCTTTGATAGACAGGCTGATCACACGGTTCTTGCGATCCACACTGGTGATCTTAGCTTCTACCTCTTCACCTTCTTTCAGGACATTGCGAGCATCTTCAACCTTATCGCGGCTGATTTCAGAAGCGCGCAGAACGCCTTCTACTTCGTTCGCCAGGGTGATTACTGCCTGCTTAGCGTCAACTTCCTTAACAGTACCTACAACGATGCTGCCGCGGTCGCTGGTAGAAACGTAGTCGGAGAACGGATCGGACTCCAGCTGCTTGATACCCAGGGAGATGCGCTCGCGCTCGGAGTCGATACCCAGGATAACAGTCTCGATTTCGTCGCCTTTCTTGAACTTGCGTACGGCTTCTTCGCCAGCTTCGTTCCAGGAGATGTCGGACAGGTGCACCAGACCGTCGATGCTGCCGTCGAGACCGATAAAGATACCGAAATCAGTGATGGACTTGATCTTACCGGAGATCTTGTCACCCTTAGCGAATTTACGCGCAAAGGCATCCCACGGGTTTTCCTGGCACTGCTTGATACCCAGGGAGATACGACGACGCTCTTCGTCGATATCCAGGATCATCACCTCTACCTCGTCGCCCACCTGGACAACTTTGGACGGGTGGATGTTCTTGTTGGTCCAATCCATTTCGGAAACGTGTACCAGACCTTCCACACCTTCTTCCAGCTCGGCGAAGCAGCCGTAGTCGGTCAGGTTGGTTACAACCGCCTTCACGCGGCTGTTTTCTGGGTAACGCTGCTTGATGGATACCCAAGGATCTTCGCCCAACTGCTTCAGGCCCAGGGATACACGGCTGCGCTCACGATCGAACTTCAATACTTTTACTTCGATCTCGTCGCCAACGTTCACGATCTCGCTCGGATGCTTGATGCGCTTCCAAGCCATATCGGTGATGTGCAGCAGGCCATCGATACCGCCCAGGTCCACGAAAGCACCATAATCGGTCAGGTTCTTCACGATACCCTTGATGCTCATGCCTTCCTGCAGGCTTTCCAGCAGTGCTTCACGCTCTTCGGAAGTCGCAGCTTCCATTACCGCGCGACGGGAAACAACAACGTTGTTACGCTTGGAGTCCAGCTTGATAACTTTGAACTCGAGCTCTTTACCTTCCAGGTGCGCGGTGTCGCGAACCGGACGAACATCAACCAGAGAGCCGGGCAGGAATGCGCGGATATTGGCAACGTCAACAGTAAAGCCACCCTTAACCTTGCCACTGATAACACCTTTAACCACTTCGTCAGCTGCGTGGGCTGCGTCGAGGATTTTCCAGGCTTCAGCGCGCTTGGCTTTTTCACGGGACAGACGGGTTTCACCGAAACCGTCTTCCACAGCTTCCAGGGCAACCTGTACTTCGTCGCCCACCTGCAGCTCAACTTCGCCCTTGTCATTGGCGAACTGTGCGGCAGGGATAACACCTTCAGACTTCAGGCCCGCGTGAACGGTTACCCAGTCTTTGTCTACGTCAATTACAACACCGGTTACAATAGCGCCCGGTGCCATTTCAACGCTTTTCAGGCTCTCTTCAAATAGTTCAGCAAAGCTCTCGCTCATTACATTACCTATAGTGCTGGGCCCAGCCGTTGGTAACTGTTGAGTTTAGTCAACCGCCAGCCGTGACCCCAACCGCGTTGCCAGCACGCGGGTCGGATTACAACAACGGCCGGGCAATTCTGGCTGATCCCGGCCGTTATCGTTAGTAAACTATGTGCTGCTCAAACTTCAGGACGAAATTCGATCCTGTATCAAATCGAGCACCTTTTGGAGAACTTCATCGATACCCACCCCTGTGCTATCGAGCTCTACCGCATCCTCAGCGGGAGCCAGGGGAGAGGCTTTTCTATTCATATCCTGTGCATCGCGGGCACGGATGTCCTCCAGCAGGTCGCGGAGGCTAACAGAAACACCCCTCTCCCGCAACTGCGCCTCGCGACGCCTGGCGCGCTCCTCGGCACTGGCTGTCAGGAATACTTTGACTGGCGCGTCAGGAAACACCGTAGTCCCCATATCCCTGCCATCTGCAACCAGGCCGGGAGACAGACGAAAATCTCGCTGCCGCTGCAATAAAGCGGCCCTCACTCCAGGAATTGCAGCCACAGATGATGCAGCCATACTAACCCGCTCCATCCGAATATCATCAGTGACCTCGCGCCCATCAAGAACCACCCGCAGCTTACCTTCACTCACAGCAAAGTGAACATCCAAGGCCTTTGCCACCTGAGTGAGCGCCCCCTCATCAGCCAGGTCTACCCCCTTATCAAGAGCAGCCAGAGCCGCAGCCCTATACAGGGCGCCAGAATCAAGCAAGGTAAAGCCCAGGCGGTCCGCCAGCAGCTTGGCTATAGTGCCCTTCCCCGAGCCACTAGGGCCATCAATTGTGACTACCGGCGGCAGCCTGTTCGAATCACTCATATCTTCTAATAAAACTCTACTTCTGAAATAACTGCGCGAACTGCGAGGTTTCCAAATTCCCCCTAAGCCAACTGAAGCTTTAAGCCAGCCTCCGTCGCCAGTTCGGCAAAATTTGGAAATGAGGTAGCCACGTTGGCGCAATGAAGGATGCGGATTGTATCTTTTGCGCGCAATGATGCCACTGCAAAGGCCATGGCAATACGGTGGTCCCCCAGGCTATCAACTGTCCCACCAGAGAATACGTTTTTCTCGCCAGTACCCTGAATCACAATACCATCTGGGGTTGCCCTGGCCGACACCCCCAGCGCCGCCAACCCATTCGCCATTGCCTGAATGCGGTCGCTCTCTTTAACACGCAATTCCTCTGCCCCGGTCAGCACAGTCTCTCCCTCTGCACACGCAGCGGCAATAAACAGAGCCGGAAACTCATCAATAGCCAGTGGCACCAGGTCTTCTGGAATGCGAATGCCTTGCAGTGGGGCATAGCGAATCCGTATGTCCGCTACTGGCTCTCCACCCACCTCTCGTGCATTTTCGAGCTCAATATCAGCCCCCATAGCCCGCAAAATACTTATTACGCCGTCTCGCGTCGGGTTGATCCCCACATGCTCCAGCACAATATCTGAACCAGGAGAGATAGCCGCTGCCGCCATAAAGAAAGCAGCGGAAGAGATATCTGCTGGCACATCAATACGGCAGGCCGCCAAAGCCCCTCCGCCACAAACACTTGCCTTAGCGCCGTTTCGCTCTACTACATACCCAAAACCTTGCAACATACGCTCGGTATGATCTCGGGTAGGCGCCGGTTCCACAGTAGAGGTTTCGCCATCAGCGTAGAGCCCAGCGAGGAGCACAGCGGATTTCACCTGGGCACTAGCCATCGGCAACGGGTAGTTGACCCCTGCCAGCTGGCTACCGCCTTTGATCAAAAGCGGTGGGCGCCCTTCCGGCCCGGTTTCAATATTTGCACCCATCTCCCGCAACGGATTGGCCACCCTATTCATGGGGCGCTTGGAGAGAGACTCATCGCCTGTAAGGGTCACATCAAAGTCCTGCCCGGCAAGCAGTCCCGCCAGCAGCCGCATGGAGGTACCTGAATTACCCAAGTACAAGGGCCCCGGAGGTGCCTTCAATCCGCGCATACCCACGCCGTGGATAATTACCCGACCATCGTGCGGCCCCTCTATCACCACTCCCATATCACGAAAAGCCTGTAAAGTCGCCAGCGCGTCCTCCCCTTCAAGGAAACCCTCCACCTGCGTCACCCCTTCTGCCAGGGAGCCCAGCATAATGGAACGGTGTGACATCGACTTATCTCCAGGTACCCGGAACTTGCCTGTGACCTTGGCAGCAGGCTGTGCAATAAAAGTAATTTCCTGTGCTTGCATAGAATCTGAATACGCTTGTTTCGCCAACATTTTTGTAAAGTGATCCCGGGCCGCTTTGGCTCGGGTGAAGACACCCATCAGCGCCGCACTATCGCCGGAGGCAATGGCACTACGTAAAGATGAGAGATTGAGACTGTAGAGATCGATTGCCTTTAAAATGGCATCCCGGTTAGCCAGCATAATATCTCGCCACATGACCGGGTCACTGGAGGCAATTCGAGTGAAGTCGCGAAAACCACCGGCTGCATAGCGAAAAATATTTTCATTTTCTGCATCGTGCGCAAGAGTGTCCACGAGACTAAAAGCGATGACATGAGGAAGGTGGCTGGTCGCCGCCAATACCTCATCATGCTCCTCCACTGGCATTTTAAGCACTTCAGCACCAGCCGCCTGCCAAGCCAGCTCCACCAGCTGCAAATGACTCGTATCGGTTTCCGGCAGCGGAGTAAGAATAACCCGATGATCGCGATAAAGATCATCCCTGGCCGCTGTCACGCCACTTTTCTCTGACCCGGCAATAGGGTGGCCCGGAACCAGGAAATCGGGCATTCGCCCCCATACCTTTTTTGCCGCAACTACCACACTACCCTTAACGCTGGCAGCATCTGTAGCGGTTACCCCATTTGGCAAGGCCCCTTTAAGTTGAGCAAACACCGACTCCACCGCAAGCGTGGGTACCGCGACAAAAACCAGGTCGCCAGGCTCAAGCTCGGGTAGTACTTCCTCGAGACGGGTACTGGCTCGGTCGACAATGCCCAGCCTTCTAGCCTGTTCACAGGTTTCAGCGTTAGGGGCAACACCAATAACCTCCCGGCAGGCACCTGCTGCCTTTAGTGCCAGAGCAAAACTTCCACCAATAAGGCCAACCCCAATAACCAGCAGCCGGCCAATTTGCTCTTGCTCCATCAGAGTACACCGCGCGGATAGGAGCCCAGCACCTTCAAGTCGGAGGCACAAGCCCCAACCTCCCTCAAGGCTGCAGAGATTCCATCTGCATCCCGGTGGCCTTTAAAATCAATAAAGAACACATAAGTCCAGTTACCTGATTGAGACGGGCGGGTTTCCACACGGGTCAAGTCGATACTGTAGCGACGGAACGGTTCCAGAAGATCATGCAATGCACCCGGCTCGTTGCGCATGGATACCATCAGGGAGGTCTTATCATCCCCGCTGACTGGAACCTGCTGCGTACCAATAATCAGAAAGCGGGTGGAGTTGTCCGGGCGGTCCTCAATCTTTTCCGAAAGAACCTTCAGGCCGTACAAATCAGCCGCCATGTCACCGGCAATCGCCGCAGTATTCCACTCCCCCTTAACTCGTTTGGCCGCATCAGCATTGCTGGACACAGCCACCCGCTCCACATTGGGGTAATGGGCATCAAGCCATTTGCGGCACTGCGCCAGACTTTGCGCATGGGAATAAATACGGGTGATTGACTCAGGCCGTGTTACATCCGAGATCATCAAGTGATGGTGAATCCGCAATTCCACCTCTCCGCAAATACTCAGATTGGAATTCATGAAGTTGTCCAGAGTGTGGTTGATCACACCCTCGGTAGAATTCTCAACGGGCACCACGCCATAGCTCACCGCCCCCGCTTCCACCTCTCGAAACACTTCATCGATAGCGGCGAGCGGGCGGCTTTTGGCCGAGTTGCCAAAATGCTTCAATGCGGCCTGCTGGGTAAAAGTACCCTCTGGCCCCAGATAAGCCACCTTTACCGGCTCTTCTAACGCGAGGCAGGCTGACATAATTTCACGGAACAATCGCGCCATTTCCTCATTGGTCAAGGGCCCTGGATTGCGCTCCATAGCCTTGCGCAACACCTGCGCCTCCCTCTCGGGCCGATAATACAGCGCGTCTTCACCAGTTGCCTTTTTCACCTCTGCAACCTCCAGCGCACAGCGCGCCCGCTCACTAATAAGCTGGGCGATCTCGGCATCAATGCCATCTATACGGTTGCGCAGCTCTAATAAGCGCTGGTCGCCACTAGTAGTTTCCTCTGTCATTCGCCTATCTACTTTTCCGTGAATTCATCAGTATTATTTACCCTTTCCGACACTTAACCCCGGCGAGCCTCAAAGTCCGCCATAAATGCCACCAAAGCCTCCACCGCTTCCAGAGGAACAGCGTTATATAGAGAAGCGCGCATGCCGCCGACCGAGCGATGCCCCTTCAAACTTAACAGTCCAGCAGCTTGGGATTCCTCCAGGAATAATTTATCAAGACTGGCGTCTGCCAATACGAAAGGCACATTCATACGCGAACGACTACCCACCTCTACCGGACTGGAGAAAAAGTCGCTGCTATCCAAGAAGTTGTAGAGCATTTTGGATTTTGCATCAGCCTGCTTTGCCATCTCCTCAACACCACCCTGAGCCTTCAGCCATTGGAAAACCAGGCCTGACAGATACCAGGCAAAAGTAGGCGGCGTGTTATCCATAGAGCCCGCATCAGCAGCCACCTTCCAGCTCAAACTGCGGGGGATATTTTCCATTGAACGATCGAGCAAATCATCACGAATCACGGCTACGGCAATACCTGAAGGACCAATATTTTTCTGTGCGCCGGCATAAATTACACCGAAGTTCTCCACCTCAATAGGTTGCGACAAAATAGTCGAGGACATATCAGCCACCAGCGGGCAATCCACCTCCGGCACATAATCAAACTCCACACCGCCAATCGTTTCATTCGGCGTATAGTGTAGATATGCGGCCCCTTCCGTTTGCTGCCAACTGTCTGCAGCTGGCACATAGCTGAAATTTCGATCCTCACTGGAAGCCACTACATTGACCTCACCGTAGCGACGAGCCTCTTTAATCGCCTTGGCCGCCCAGTGACCTGAATGAATAAAATCAGCCTTGGTAGACCCAGCGCCGAGAAGATTCCAGGGCACGGCACTGAACTGCCCAGTTGCACCACCCTGAAGAAACAATACTTTGTAGTTGCTCGGCACACTGAGCAGATCGCGGAGGTCCTGTTCGGCCCGCTCAGCCACCTCAACAAACTCTGGAGAGCGGTGGCTGACCTCCATTACAGAGCAACCGAGCCCTTGCCAATCGAGCAACTCCCTTTGCGCCTGCTCCAGTACGGGCTGCGGCAAAGCGGCAGGGCCTGCACAGAAATTAAACTTCCTCATGAGCTGATTTCCACAATACAAAAAAGGTTTCAAATACAACTAGATGTGTCTACGCACAAATTGCCATTCAGGGGGATAGATATCGCGCCTTTAGCGTTTTTCGTGGGAGCCAAAGGCAAGAAAGGCCGCGATAAACGCAGCCTTTCTTAGTGGTCTGGAGCGGTGGGTCACTCTTCCCCACCGTTTTCTTCACCGTCATCTTCGGTCTCTTCAATGCGACCGAGACCAACCAGCTTCTCGCCAGTCTTCAGGCGAATCACTCGCACCCCCTGCGTGTTGCGCCCAAGTACAGACACTTCATCAACACGGGTACGCACCAGAGTGCCCTGGTCGGAGATCAACATCATCTCTTCACCCGGATGCACCTGACAGGCACCAACCAAGGCACCGTTGCGTTCACTTTCCGCGATCGCAATAACACCCTGGGTACCGCGCCCCTTGGTGGGGAATTCGCTGATAGCTGTGCGCTTACCGTAACCATTCTCAGTAGCCATCATCACAGAGCCACCCTCTTCAGGGATAACCATAGCGATAACCTGCTGACCTTCCTGCATACGAATACCGCGAACACCACGGGAAACACGACCCATAGAGCGCACATTGGACTCGGAGAAGCGCGCTGCTTTACCAGCGCTGGTGAACAGCGCTACATCGCGCTCACCATCGGTAATCGCAGTGGCTACCAGGCGATCGCCCTCTTCCAATTCAATTGCACGCAAACCAACACTGCGGGGGCGGGCAAACGCGGTGAGGGGGGTTTTCTTTACGGTGCCATTGGCGGTAGTGAAGAAAATAAAGTGATTTTCGTCGTACTCGGAGACCGGCATCATGCTGCTGATACGTTCACCCTCTTCCAAGGGCAGCATATTAACCATTGGGCGACCACGGGAGGCTCGGCCAGCGGTGGGCACTTCGTAGACTTTCAGCCAGTACACCTTGCCCTTATTGGAGAAGCACAGAAGGGTGTCATGGGAGTTGGCGATCAATAGATGCTCGACGAAGTCCTCGTCTTTTACCTGGGTCGCAGATTTACCCATACCACCACGGCGCTGGGCCTGGTAATCGGTCAGCGGCTGGCTCTTGGCGTAACCACCGTGGGAGATAGTTACTACCTTGTCTTCCGGGGTAATCAGGTCTTCAACGGTCAGATCCTGGCGAGACGCAACGATATCGGTTCGACGCTCGTCGTTAAAGTCCTTTGACAGCTGCTCTAACTCTTCGCGGATCACTTCCATCAGACGCTCGAAGCTACCGAGGATATGCAGATATTCAGCAATCTGCTCCAGTCGATCCTGGTATTCTGCCAACAGCTTGTCGTGCTCCATACCCGTCAGGCGGTGCAGGCGCAATTCGAGAATTGCCTGAGCCTGGGCCGGGGACAAGTAGTAAGCGTCGTCGCGCAAACCAAATTCTTGCGGCAGATCATCTGGACGGCAGGCATCAGCACCAGCCCGCTCCAGGAACTGCTGAACATTGCCCACAGGCCAGCCTTTGGCCAGCAACGCCTCGCGGGCATCTGCCGGCGTGGCGGAAGACTTGATCAGCTCAATTACCGGATCAATATTGGCGATGGCAATCGCCAGACCTTCCAGAATATGACCGCGCTCGCGGGCTTTGCGCAACAGGTAGACCGTACGGCGGGTAACGACTTCCTGGCGGTGGCGAATAAAGTGCTCGAGCAGCTCTTTGAGGTTCAATACCTTGGGCTGGCCATCGACCAGGGCTACCATATTGATACCGAAGACGCTTTCCAGCTGGGTCTGGGAATAGAGGTTATTCAGAACCACATCACCCAGCTCTCCCCGCTTAAGCTCAATCACTACGCGCAAGCCGTCTTTGTCGGACTCGTCGCGCAGCTCAGAGATACCCTCGATCTTTTTCTCTTTCACCAGCTCAGCTATACGCTCAATCAAGCGCGCCTTATTCAGCTGGAAGGGGATCTCAGTAATGATGATGGTTTCGCGATTGGTCTTGTCATCGCGGATCACATCTGCTTTGGCACGCACATAAATGCGCCCACGGCCAGTGCGGTAGGCAAGGAGAATACCGGCGCGGCCATTGATGATGGCGCCCGTGGGGAAGTCCGGCCCGGGGATGTACTCCATCAGGTCGTCGACGGTCAACTCGGAATTGTCGATCAGAGCCAGGCATGCCTTGATCACCTCACCCAGGTTGTGGGGAGGAATATTGGTAGCCATTCCCACCGCAATACCGGAGGAGCCATTGACCAAAAGGTTCGGCACACGGGAAGGCAACACCTCCGGCATTTGCTCGGAACCGTCGTAATTATCGACAAAGTTAACCGTTTCTTTATCGAGGTCGGACAGCAGCTCATGGGCCAACTTGTCCATACGGATCTCGGTGTATCGCATGGCAGCTGGGCTGTCACCATCGATAGAACCGAAGTTACCCTGGCCATCTACCAGGGTGTAACGCATAGAAAACGGCTGCGCCATACGCACAATAGTGTCGTAGACCGCAGTGTCTCCGTGCGGGTGATATTTACCGATTACATCACCAACGACACGCGCTGATTTTTTGTATGGTTTATTCCAGTCGTTTTTAAGCTCGCTCATCGCGTAGAGCACGCGGCGGTGTACCGGCTTGAGGCCATCGCGTACATCCGGCAGTGCGCGCCCGACAATCACGCTCATGGCATAGTCGAGATAAGACTGCTTGAGTTCTTCTTCGATATTAATCGGAGAGATTTCTTTGGCTAATTCGCCCATGGCTTACGGCGTTCCTTTTATAGCGCGGGCATGTGTACCGAGCCCGGATAAGCGGGCGATTCTAGCATAGTTTGACGCCGTTGGAGGGGGGCATCTGAATAGCCACTCACGCCATTTAGATCCCTGGTTGCCGTAACAGTCCCCCGCCGCTAAAGTTGAATCCACTTTAACCGCCGCCTCTTAGCACTTATGTCACAGCCCGTCGATACATTGATCCACGCACGCTGGATTATTCCAGTGATTCCTGAACAAAAAGTGTACGAAGATTGCTCTCTCGCTATTGAGCACGGCCGAATTACGGCACTCTTGCCCTCCTCAGAAGCCAAGATCCGTTTTAAGGCAAGCCAGGAAGTAGATCTCAACCAGCACGCCTTGATTCCCGGCTTAATTAATACTCACAATCACGCCCCTATGACATTGCTGCGAGGCTATGCCGATGACCGCCCGTTAAAAGAGTGGTTGGAGCAACATATCTGGCCGACAGAACAACGCTGGGTGGGCCCAGAATTTGTCGCAGATGGCAGTCGTCATGCCATTGCCGAAATGCTGAGATCTGGCACCACTACATTTTCTGACCAGTATTTCTTTCCTGAGGCCGTAGCTTGTGCAGCACGGGAAAGTGGCATCCGGGCCCATATCGCCTTTCCTGTACTGGACGCACCCACTCCTTGGAGCCGGCATAGTGAGGAAGCACTACATAAGGGTCTAGCTCTTCGAGATGATTATCGCGCCCATGAGCGTATCGAAGTGGTCTTTGCACCGCACGCCCCCTATACAGTGGGGGATCAGACCCTGGAAAAAATCGCTGTATGCTCTGCGGAGGCCCAGGTTCCCATACAAATACACCTGCATGAGACTTTTCACGAGGTAGAAACCGCTTTAGAGAAAAGTGGAGAACGCCCAACTGAGCGCCTCTTGCGCCTGGGCCTGATGGGGCCGCAAACTCTATGTGTGCACATGGTCGCAACCAACGAAAGGGATATCGAGCTACTAAGTAAAAGCGGCGCCCATGTAGCGCATTGCCCCTCTTCAAATCTCAAACTAGCTTCCGGCTTCTGCCCTGCGACAGAGATTCTAGACGCCGGTATCAATGTATCGCTTGGCACTGATGGCGCAGCCAGCAATAACAGCCAGGACCTTTTTGCCGAAGCTAATACCGCCGCCCTTCTGGCAAAAGCAGTCAGCGGCCGAGCTACCGCTCTACCCGCACACCAAGCCTTGGCAATGGCCACTATCAACGGCGCACGCGCACTGGGAATTGATGAAATTACCGGAAGCCTTGAAGTTGGTAAAAGTGCAGACATTACTGCTATCAATTTGGGGGGAATTGAGCAACAGCCAGTGCACGACCCGATCTCCCAGCTGATTTATACCGGGGGCGGCCATAATGTAAGTGATGTCTGGGTAGCCGGCAGACAACTTTTAAAGCAACGCCAATTGCAAACCTTGAACGAAATAGAGGTAGTTCAGCGAGCACAACTGTGGCGTGATAGAATTGCCGGCCATTCGCGCTGAGCGCGAATTAACCCCCAGTGATCCTATTACCGGCGAGGGTCGGCCACTAGCGACGGAGTTTGCATAGAAGTTCATGAGTAATGTAGATCCTGCAGAAATTGCCAAATTCGAACAGCTCGCCAGCCGCTGGTGGGATAAAGAGGGCGAATTTAAGCCACTCCATGAAATCAATCCGCTGCGCGCCAACTATATCGATGGACTTGCATCAGTCGCGGATAAGAAGCTATTGGATGTCGGATGTGGCGGGGGCATTTTGACGGAAGCCATGGCCCAGAGAGGCGCTGACGTTACCGGCATCGACATGGGAGAGGCACCACTGAATGTGGCCAAACTGCATGCACTGGAAAGCGGCGTAAATGTAAATTACCGGCGGGTAGCTGTCGAAGACTTGGCTGAAGAAATACCGGCTAGTTTTGATGTCGTTACCTGCCTGGAAATGCTGGAACATGTGCCCGATCCGTCATCGGTGATCCGCGCCTGCGCGAAGCTTGTCAAACCCGGTGGCCACCTATTTTTTTCGACAATCAATCGCACTCCTAAGGGCTGGCTTTTCGCAGTAGTAGGGGCAGAATATATCCTACGCTTACTACCCAAAGGCACCCATGAATACGGCAAGTTTATCCGTCCCTCAGAAATGGGCGCCTGGCTGAGGGAAAGCGATTTGGAGTTAAAGGATATTACCGGTATGACATACAACCCGGTAACTCGCACTTATAAACTCAACTCTCGCGATGTCGACGTAAACTACCTTGTGCATGCCATTAAACCCGAGTAAGCGGACGATAAAATGAAAGCAGCTTTATTTGACCTGGATGGCACTCTTCTCGATACCGCGCCAGATTTTATTGTTGTACTTAATCAACTACGGCATCAGGAACAACTGCCTCCACTGCCAGATGAAATAATCCGCGGCACGGTTTCCAATGGTTCTCGCGCATTGGTAACACTGGGGTTTGGCAAGGAAGAGGGAGACCCAGAGTTCAGCAGTCTGCTACAGCGCCTTTTGGATCTATACCTTGCTCACTTGGCTGAGCAAACAGCGCCTTTCCCGGGTATTGAAAACTTGTTGGACACCCTCGTGGACAACAGTATTCCCTGGGGCATTGTGACCAATAAGCCCGAGGCATTTACGTTACCATTAATGCAGGCATTTGAGCACTTGCCACCAGCAGCAGCTGTGATTTGCCCAGACCACGTCAGCAAGACAAAACCAGACCCGGAGCCCATTTTCCTGGCATGCAATCAAATTGGCTGTGCCCCCTCGGAAGCCGTTTATATTGGTGATCACGAGCGGGATATTGTTGCGGGGCAGCGTGCTGGCATGCCAACAATCGCCTGTAGTTATGGTTACATTGATGCATCAGACAACCCAGCCAACTGGGGCGCAGATCACTTGGTCAGCTCTGTAGAGGAAATCTGGCCCCTGCTTAAACAACATTATATTTAACTTTCTAACCCGCGCAGTAACGCCCAGCTCTTGTGCTTGGCGATAGCATCAGGATTTTTCATGTCAGAATTTGCCGGCGACTATGTTGCGCCCACCAACCTGCTCAAAGATAAAATAATACTCATTACTGGTGCTGGTGACGGCATCGGAAAAACTGCCGCAAAAACTTTCGCCTCACACGGAGCCACTGTAGTTTTGCTGGGGCGAACCACAGCAAAACTGGAAATGGTATATGACGAGATTGAAGCGGCTGGCGGTCCTCAACCAGCAATATTTCCGCTCGACTTGAATGAGGCCCGGATCGAGAATTTCGAAAACCTTGCCGAAGCAATTGATCAAGAGTTTGGTCGACTGGACGGGCTGCTACACAATGCGAGTCTCCTCGGCCAACGAACACCACTAGCCAACTACAACTTCGCCACCTGGCAGCAGGTCATGCAAGTAAATATCAATGCAACATTTGGTCTCACTAAAGCCCTGCTACCACTACTGGAAAAATCTAAAGCTGGGTCGATTGTATTCACCAGCTCAAGTGTTGGTTTAAAAGGGAGAGCCTACTGGGGCGCCTACTCAGTATCAAAATTTGCTACCGAAGGGCTAATGCAGGTTCTCGCCGATGAATTGGATGGCGTATCAAATATACGGGTAAATAGCCTAAATCCCGGCGCCACACGGACATCTATGCGCGCCACTGCATATCCAGCCGAAAACCCCCAGTCTGTGGTAGCTCCCGAAGAAATAATGCCCACTTATCTCTACTTGATGGGAGATGACAGCCTAGGCCAGAGTGGTAAGCACTTCAGTGCACAAAAACGATAATATTGCTAACTGGAAAAACCGGGCATAGCTCGGTTTTTTTATGTCATAAATCAAGAAATTAATTAGCCCTTCCGCTGCCCTGGAGACTTCTTGTCCAGATCGCTATCCCGCTCTGTACCACCATGCTCAGGGGCATCTGCAAAAATATCCCCTTCAAACTCCATCATTTCATTACCCTCGAAAATCTCTGCTTTTTTATCTACCTTACCACTGCTGTCGAAGAGATTTTGCTGAGCTCCACCCTCGAGTGACTGACCTGCTACCAACTCCGTCGCTACCGCTAATGCCGCCCCCGAAACTGAAAGTCGCATGCCCTCATAACAAAAATAGGTGGCCACAAGGGCAAACAAGACTGCTGGAGTTGCTAGACTTTTCATTTTCCACTCCTGGATAGCTTTAATTTATAAAATTTTTCCAATTGATAAATTAATACCCAGGATTTAGTTGATATGCCCCCCCTGGATACCAAGTCAGATTTAGCCAATAGATCAATCAGACTTAAGAATGAGGCTATTTTTCCACGCAGATTCAGGCAAAAGCGTGAAATATCGCACAAATTTCATTGTCCAGCCCTGCTGGGTCGGGCAGAATAACGCTAACACTAGGCAATAATATGAAATAAAGATTATGAAAGCGGTTCTTTGTTCTCTTGCTTTAATTTTATTGACCCCAATAGCGTATGCTAACTCCTTGACAAAACAGCTGGAAACCTGTTCTGCAATAGCAGTAGATGAAGATCGATTGGCTTGCTTCGATAGCCTCAGTGGCTCCTTGGAACAGCAAGCAAAACAAAACTTTGGCCAAGAACATAAAGCGACCCTTCAAGTTCCAGAGTACATCGAAGCCAAAATCGCCAAAATTCAAGATGACTCTTATGGTAAAAAAATTATTACGCTAGACAATGGCCAGATCTGGAAGCAAAGCGGAAGTGCACGCATATTTTGGGGGGCTGGCGATCTAGTCACTGTAGAGCGTGCCATGCTCGGCTCTTTCTTTATGAAACAAGCAGACGGCGGTCGCAAAATGCGAGTAAAGCGGGTTAAATAACAACCTTTCTTGTCTAAAGGGCAGTAACAGACCCTATCAGCTGCCCTTCCAACCTCAAAGAAGCCTGACAATTAGAACCTTCTAGTCATCGAAAGGAAGGCGCAATAATCAACTTTCATCTATGGTTAAGGTGAAATGGGCGCCACAGGCTGCCTGGAGAGACCAACCAGTACATATCGTTCACGCAGTCAACAGAAGGTTTGAGCACTTGTCCCGAGAAAATTTCTACTCAAGGGATGAAGACTGGCTGAAGGATACAGACAACGCCCTCTCCGATTCCTGCTCCAATGCAGATGATCGCGACCAGGCCACTGATGCCGGGCCCGATATCGAAGAGATTCATTCTGTTGGGGAGCCACTCTCTGAGAGTGGCACAACCCCCATGCAAAGCTACTTAAAGCACCTTTATCGACTCGAGCTGCTAACTCCTGAGGAGGAACACAGTACCACATGCATGCTCAGAGATCTGGAAGACAAACTCATTGTCATCTTACAGCAATACGGCACCGAGCTAGTGCAATTGCGCAGTGAAGGTGTAGAGCAACGGGGCAGTACAGGGGCCTATGATCATGGGCTGATCATAGAGCGCACAGAAGCCCTATTAGTCCTCGATCACCTATCACGCAGAGAGCGCAGTAGACTCAACGGCGTGCTAAAGCGCTTCCAAAAACAGCGCAAAAAGCTGATCCAGTGCAATCTGCGCCTGGTAATCGCCATTGCCAAGCGTTTTCGCAACCCATCGGTTCCTTTTATCGACCTTATCCAGGAAGGCAATGTCGGTCTGATGAAAGCCATAGAGCGCTTTAAGCCACAAATGGGTTATCGCTTTTCCACCTATGCCTATTGGTGGATTCAACAGGAAATCCAGCTGGCCCTGCGCCGAAATGAGGACCTGGTTCGCCAACCTGCAAATGTCCAGGATGATCTGAGAGCGATCTACAGGGCGATAGGTGAAGTCCGTGCCCAAGGGCTTCCCGCATCCGATGAAAATCTCGCTACGCAAACCGGCTTGGACCTGGAGCGCATCCAAAGCCTACTAAAGCTGCCTGGGCCCACCGGCTCGTTAGATGACCCTGTTGCCGATGACCAAAGCAGCACGCGACTCGACTACGCGCCAGCCGACGAACTCTACAATACCGACGAGCTGGTAACCAACCAGGAGTTGGCCGAGCGATTGCGTGAAGCTGTCGCGCGACTACCTGCCAGACAGAGAACTGTTTTAAATCTTCGCTATGGGCTGGTATCCGATAGAGACTGCTCATTTCGAGTCATCGGCGAACAACTGGGATTAAGTCAGGAAAGGGCCAGACAACTGCATTCCGACGCACTTCGACAACTGAAGCGGCAATGGCGCTGAAAAAAAGGAAGAAGCCGGTGGCAAGCCTCATCATTGAAACTTGCCATCGCCATCTTTCCCTCTAGTCTTAATAAAGCTCAATTAGTTAACATCGGAAGTTATGCGTAAGCCAGTGGTTTCATGTATGTGCGGTAATACCCTTAAAAATTACGCACCTTTTTTTATTTATGGACTCTTAATTTCCCCTTTCACTTTTGCTGAGTCAGAATTTATTGCTAGCGCAGGAAAGGGGCTGGGCAGTGAGCTGATGCAAGTGCACTCCATCTCAGCCGCAGAAATGGCAGGCTTCAGCTATTCCTACCTGCTCGCATCATCCAATCTCGACAACAATTTTTGGGAATGGTGGGGGCAAGGTAGTTATTCCCACATGCGAATAAAATATCGCGACGAAAGCCAGCAACAAAATATATTTGAATTAAAGCCTCTACTGCGCTGGTACCTACGCAATGAACCTCGCGGCGGATTTGGAGAAGCTGGTGTAGGCGCATCCTATTTAAGTAACGATCATTTTGGCAGTATCAGAATGAGCACAAAATTAAACTTCGCACTGCATTTTGCTTTGGGCTATCGCTTCTCAGGTGGCCATACACTATCTTTACGCTATAGCCACTTCTCCAATGCCAGGACCAATACACCCAACCCCGGCTTCGACTTCGCATCTCTAAATGGGCACTTCAATTTTTAGTCAGGCCAAAAATAGATTATCAAGGCCTATCCAGTAATTCATGGTAAAGGTTTACAGTTTGTTTAACTAAATCCTCATTATAAAAACTGTGAAATTCAATTTTTACTAAACGATCGGTTAAGGCTAAAGCAGCTTCAGATAAAGCTTCTACATTTTTGCGCTCTACGATTCCCTCCGGAAAACAATGGGCCAACACTTCCCCCGCACACGTATCCTTATAAGCAATCACTGGACATCCCATTGCAAGCGCTGCCATAGCATTCCTGCCGCATGGCTCATACGGGCGAGCAAGACTAACTAACACCTGGGAAGAGGCATACAGCTCGCGCATGTCCTGGCGAGCCCCAAGGAACAGCACGCGCCCTTCTAAACCCAGTTCTTGGGCATATAACTCCAGCTTGCGGATATAACGCAAATCATCCTTTTGTTGCTTGCCAATAACCAAGCCCATTATATCCTCACGACCTCGCACTGAATAAGCGAGTCCCTGTAGAAAAAAGCCTAACTCTCCTTCCAGGGATAAATCCCCCGAATACAGCCACCAGTTTTTTCCCTCCAGCTGAGGATAATTATTAAGAAGACGCAAATGCCATTGCCCTGAAATGGGTTTGCTACGATCAAATTCCTTAGCGCTAACTCCCCAAGGAATAACACTGGCCGGCGAGACCATCTTCTTTCCGTAGTGCGCCTGTAATTGATTAGCCACTCCAAGGGATGTGGCGATAACCCGCTCCCCGGCAATCACACCAGCATCTCGGCGACTGGGTGCACGATTGCTATCGACATGGGTTACCAAACCTGGACGATTTACATCATCCATACGCCGCCAAGCCCGCGAAGTCAATAAAGCGGCTAACCGTCCATGCACATGAATGATATCTGCTTGTAGCCCGGCCAAAATATTAGTAAGACGCCGTACAAGGGGTTGTGACCAGAGGGGCTTTTTATTCAAAGGCAGTTGAATATGCTGGATACCATGTAGCTTGAGACGAGCAACCAGCGCCCCACCTGCCGAGATCACAACAGGCTCATGCCCCTGTTGGCTCAACGCTTGTATAAAGTCCAATGCGGCCTTCCCTGCATCTCCAGGCTCTAACTCAGGCCAAACTTGTACAATTCTCAAAATGTTTACCGCGAAAATGGAACAAAGTCACTATTTTGACTCTCACTGATTTAGTTTCCCAGTAAATTCCGCACATGCCAACGGGAAAACCTACACATATGGCCAGTTTATCTTTGCCGTCACCTCCAGTATCAGCGCCTACTCCAGGGTGTTACTATTCTTTCGCTTAAACAAGATCAGGGACCAGCAATGATTCATCGTTACTTATCACAGTCGATAGCTCTCGCTCTCATATTATTTGTCGGTTTAGTAAATGCCGCAGAAACTGACCAAGGTATCTTCTGGAAGGCCACCAAAGAGAACCAGACTATCTATCTGCTGGGCTCAATCCACTTAGCTACAGAAGACTTCTACCCCATGCGCCCCCAAATTGAGCGCGCCTATGCCGAGAGCGATGCCATTGCAGTAGAAGCCGATATTCTCGCTGCGGAAGGCAATATGCTGCTACAGCAGAAAATCATGATGGAATCAGTCTACCAGGGTGAACGTAATCTACGTGACGACCTCCCCCCGGAAACGTACAAACAGCTACAGAAGTGGATACAAAAGCACAATATGCCGGAAGCTATGTTTATTCGCCAGCGCCCTGCAATTGCCATGATTTCCATGAGTATGGTCGAAATGCAGGCCCATGGCCTCAATCCTGAACTGGGTATAGATCGCCATTTTCTGCAAAAAGCCAAGAAAGATGACAAACCGGTCGTTGAACTCGAAGGGGTTTTACAGCAGTTCCAACTGTTAAATGGCCTGGACAACCCAGCTCTTCTGTTACAACAAACCCTTGAGCAGCTGGAAGATATATCCAGCTTCCTCCCCAAGCTCACCAAGGCTTGGAAGGACGGCGATGAGAAAACTCTCCACCACCTAATTATTCTTGACGGACTCAATGAAAACCCGGAATACAAACCGCTTTACGATACGCTGTTTTTCAAGCGCAATGAAAATATGGCGAAGCGAATCAGCTTAAAAGCGCCAAACCATTCATCCCTGTTTGTTATTGTTGGAGCAGGACACCTAGTTGGGGGGGGCAGCATCGTGGAGCTGCTCAAAGAGGACGGATACAAGCTGGACCGGATATAGCCCCCACCGGATAATATTCGAGCTATTTGGTAGTACGAGACGATACTCCCTCCTAATAACCTTGCCGCCAGTTTCTTTTGGGCGGCAATCTTCTTCCCCCATTTCCCGCCAGGACAACAACTATTAACAGCAATCAGCTTTGCTCCATCTCGCGCGGGGTACATACAGAGAAAACCTAATACTCCCTTACAACTGGTCCATGCACACTTGCTAAACTGCAACAACACGCCGCGGTCGCTAAGTACCGCTTTGATACGGAGCGTCATATGAAATGCTATGGCCTATATTGCGCCTTAGCCTTTGCTTTTCTATCGCCCCCTGCTTTGGCAGACAAAGCCGAATCGAAAGGGGGGCTCAAAATTGTCTCCGACGACGGGAACTTTTCTGCGGAACTTGGAGGTCGCATCCATTTTGACACCTACCTCTTTGATAAAGATGATAGCTACTATGAAGACCTCATTCTCATTGACGACTTTGAAGAACCGGTAAATACCACAGATTTCCGTCGGGTACGCCTGGCAATGAAAGGAAAGCTATGGGAATGGGAATATAAGCTCGAACGGGACTTTGCCACTAGCGGTACCGCTGGGCTTAGAGATGTTTATTTGGCGACCGAAGTCTTCGATGGAAGGCTCCGAATAGGAAACTACAAACCGAACCGTTCCATTAATGAGCTTACGTCCTCCAACGAAATCACCATGATGGAACGCGCCTTTGCTACCGCTGCCGGCATCTATGACAACCGAGGCAGGCAGCAGGGCATCGGCTGGAATACCTATTGGTGCTGCCATACTTTTGGCTTTGATTTGATAAATTTGCGCAATCCTGGCGACCCCCGCAATTCAGGTGTTGGCGCCACAACCAGGTTTACCTGGGCTCCGATTGATGACTATAAAAGTACATTGCATCTGGGTGCCTCGCTTAGTTATGAAGATGCCAATCAAGACACTCCTCCTCGGAAGGCCCTAGTCGAATATGCCGGCCGCCGCGGCCCAGAGCAATTAGTCGCATTGAGCCCAGGCGGAAACGCTTTATTCTTTGGGGAATTTGGCGATGAGGAGTTTTATCTTGGGAAGCCAGAAGGTGATGTACTGATACTGGGCCTGGAACTGGCTGGTACTTATGGCCCTTTTTTTGCTCAATCGGAGTATGCTATTGGCAGATTCTCCGGTGACTTTTTCCTCTCCGAGTTCACTTTCGAAAAGTTTTTTGGTGCCCCACCCAACTTCTTTTGCGACCCACTTACTGGTTGTTTTATCGGTGACCAAAGTGTCCATACTTGGTATATCACTGGAAGCTGGGCAGTAACCGGGCAGCACAAACCCTATAACTATAAAAAGGGGCTTTTTGAGTCAATTAAGCCCCAGCCTCCAGCTGGGGCTTTCGAAGTGACGGCCCGTTACGACACAATTGAAAATCGCGACATTCCCGATATGACGGTTCGAAATTTTGTCTTTGGGTTTAATTACTATTTCAATCCCAAAGTACGATTCATGTTAAATGTGACTCTAGGAAATAACCGCTTTACTGGAGATCAAACCCGACAGTTTGCTGTTCGCATGCAGGGATTTTGGTAATTATCAACGAGGGAGGCTCAACGGCAAGCCGTCAAACCGCCCAATGAGAATTAATAATTAACCAACCTGCTGGGCATTTGCAGGATCAAATACCTCCACTTCAGAGGCCCGTTTGATATCGCGCACCGGGTTTTCGAAGCGAGTGAGAGCCACATCACGCTGTTGCCTGGCTTTCTCCAGATTGGCCTCTTTCACGTGGCCATAACCTCGAATTTCCTCTGGATAGTTGAGTAAATCAATAGCTGCGGCGTGGTTCTGTGCATTCAGCTCACCCATTACCTTATCGACCAACTCCTCATATTCGCTAATTAAGGCACGCTCCATTCTGCGCTCGGCAGTGTAACCAAACACATCCAATACGGTACCACGCAGGAATTTTAATCTGGCCAGGACACCGAAGGCTTTAAACATCCATCCGCCAAACTTCATTTTGCGTGGGCGCCCCAATACCTTGTCAAAACGCGCCAGCAGGGGCGGGGCCAAGTTGAACTCCAACTCAATTTCGCCGCTGAAATTCTCCTGCAGGGATTGAGTAAAACGGCCATCGGTATATAAGCGCGCCACCTCGTATTCATCTTTATAGGCCAAGAGTTTGGCGTAATTACGCGCGACAATCTCTGCAAGCTTGAGATTGCCCGGCACTTTAAGAACTTCCGCTGCCTTCACCTTATCCACCAAGTTTTGGTAGCGCTGCGCCAGTTCAGTATTCTGGTAACCAGTGAGATGCTTTACCCGGTGAGCAACCACTTCTTCCAACCCCTGCGGTAAAGCAACAGGGACTTGGTCGTGAGCCAGTAGCTTGTTTAAGGTTTTGGAATCAGCAGCGGCAAGGCGACCAGCGGCAAAGCCCTGCAGGTTGCCCTCAACTGCAACACCATTCAGCTCAATAGCCTGTAACAACGACTCCTGAGAAAGCGGCAATAACCCTTTTTGCCAGGCAAAACCCAACATAAAGATATTTGCGGCCAGGGTATCCCCCAGTGCCAACTTGGTGAGCCTATGCGCCTCTACAGACTCCAACTCACAAACAGCATTACTCAAGGTGTCTAATACAGCCTGAGGCGAGTGTGCATCTTCACGACCCAAAACAGTAGCAGCGGTTGGACTCAGATGGGTATTTACCACTGCCCGACTATGGGTTTCATCCAGCTTAGCCAGACAGGCTGCGAGGTTGCCCGCGGCAATCAGGTCACAAGCCATCAGCGCGTCTGCTCGACCATCAGAAATACGAACAGCCTGCAACGCGTCAGGCTTTGCAGCAAAGCGGATATGGGAATAAACCGCCCCGCCCTTTTGCGCAAGGCCAGTCTGATCCAGGGTACTGCAGGCCTTACCTTCAATGTGGGCTGCCATTGCCAGCAAAGCACCGATAGTAACCACTCCGGTTCCACCTACACCGGTTACCAGGAAGTTAAACGGCTCACCCAGGGCGGGTAGTTGCGGTGCAGATAATTTATCCGCCTCAGTGCGTAACACATCGCCAACCCCGGCACCTTTGGCCAGGCGCCCACCTTTCACAGTAACAAACGATGGGCAAAAACCATTGATGCAGGAGAGGTCCTGATTGCAACCAGTCTGGTTTACCCGGCGCTTATCCCCCAGGGCAGTAGCAACTTTTTCTACCGCGATACAGCTGGATTGCTGCACGCAGTCACCACAGCCTTCACACACCAGCTCATTGATAAACGGGCGCCCCTCTGCCTGGGGTAACAGGCCGCGTTTGCGCTTGCGGCGCAGCTCAGTAGCGCAGGTTTGGTCGTAGATAATTACTGTACAACCTTCAACTTCGCGAAGCTCTTCCATAACCGCCGGCATATAATCGCGATGGCGGATCTCCACCTCGGCAGGGAAAGATAGAGCACCCTTATATTTATCCGGGTTATCCATCACCAGTACAACTTTCTGCACCCCCTCAGCCAATACCTGGCGACAGATCATATCCGGTGCCAGCTCTCCGTCATGGGGCTGGCCACCTGTCATAGCGACAGCGTCGTTAAACAGAATTTTGTAGGTGATATTCACCTTGGCTGCGACAGACGCCCGAATGGCCAAGATTCCTGAGTGAAAATAAGTGCCATCACCCAAGTTCACGAATACGTGCTTTTCACTGGTAAAAGGCGCCTGGCCTACCCAGTTGACGCCCTCGGCGCCCATCTGAGTAAAGGTAAAAGTCTCCCTATCGAGCCACTGGGCCATATAGTGACAGCCAATTCCCGCGAGAGCACGGCTACCTTCAGGCACTTTTGTTGAGCGGTTATGGGGGCAACCGGCGCAGAACATGGGCAAGCGTGAAACACTGGAGCCCGCCTGCTGGGAAATCCGCTGGGAAAGGGCATTGAGGCGCATCAGGCGATGGCGACCACGCTCACCCAACTTGTCGTCACCCAACACAAAGCCCAAAACCTGGGCAACAATCGCCGGTGAAAGCTCACCGTAAGCGGGCATCAGTGGCTGGTCATGCTCATCCACCTTACCGAGAATACGCGGGAAATTAGGGTCTTTAACGTGGACGTTATACAGCTCCTCTTTAAGCTGCACTTCCATCAAGCTGCGCTTCTCCTCCAGCACTAGCAGGGTATCCAGGCCTCGAGCAAATTCCTGAATGCCAGGTACATCCAGCGGGTAAGTCATACCCACCTTGAGAATCCGAATTCCAAGCTGCTTAGCCTGGCCTTCATCAATCCCCATATCCTCAAAAGCCTGCATCAGGTCAAGATGGGCCTTGCCGGTAGTGACGATGCCGAGACTGGCCTCGGGATTTTCCAGCACAACTTTGTTCAGATTATTGGCACGGGCAAAAGCCAACGCTGCCGGACGCTTATAACGCCACAGGCGCTCCTCCTGCTCCAGGGGGTTATCCTGTTTGCGAATATTTAAGCCCCCCTCGGGGCGCTCGATTTCCGGATAGGTGAACTGCACACGCTGCGAGCCCACTTCTACCGTGGCAGAACTGTCCATATTTTCCGCCAGAGTGATCATCGCTACCCAGCAGCCACTGAAGCGGGACAACTCCAAGCCATAATGACCATAATCCAGTACCTCCTGCACAGTGGCGGGGTTGAGCACTGGAATATGCATATCTACGAAAGCAAATTCAGATTGGCCCGGGTATGAAGATGACTTACAGCCGTGGTCGTCGCCGGCCACAATCAGGGCTCCACCCTTTGGAGAGGACCCTGCAGCATTCGCATGGCGGAAAGCATCACAGGAGCGGTCCACACCCGGTGTCTTTCCATACCAAATGCCACAGACGCCATCTACCTCAGCGCCTTCAAACAGACCCACTTGCTGGGAACCCCATACCGCAGTCGCAGCCAGCTCTTCATTGACGCCCGGCTGGAAACGAATATTGTGCTGCCCCAGTAGTTTTTTGGCGCGAGAAAGCTGCAAATCATAGCCACCCAGCGGTGATCCGCGGTAACCAGAGATAAAAGTCGCGGTATTGAGACCGCGGGATTGATCCATACGCATCTGGTCGATCGGCAGGCGCACCAACGCCTGGATGCCAGAGAGAAGCACACGGCCTTTAAGGGTGGTATAGCGATCGTCCAGGGATACTTGCTTCTTTACCTGGTTGTCCGCCGCGCGCTGGGGACTGGTTACGTTATCAGTCATACACCTAACTTCCGGTCGTTTATTCTTCTCGAAACTCGGTTCGAGTTTTAAGTCATTATTCTTCCGAATCGCCTCGTATCAGCAGTCGGATGCCGGGTTCGTGATGGGCCCACAGAATCCTTTGGCGGGCAATCACAAAAAGCATCCGCCCTGAGACGGATTGGTCAGGTCATACTAGTTCGTTAAGCGCAACAGAGCATTGCTTTATTTACGTAAATGTGCGTAAATTTGTGATGAAAATCTCGATCGATCAAATTTTTATAGGATAGGAGTCTTTATGAAGCGTTCGACAGACCTGGATGATTTTGACCGTAAGATTCTGCGAGCGCTGCAGGAGAACGCCGATTATTCCATGGCGGAGCTAGGAGACAAAGTCGGCCTCTCCCACACTCCCTGCTGGCGCCGGATCAAAAGGCTGGAGGCGGAAGGGATTATCCGTGGCCGGGTAACCCTGCTGGACCCCCGCAAGTTAGACCTGGGAGTGACAGTATACTGCTATGTCACTATCCACAACCATGACGAAGAATCCCTGAACAATTTTGAGTCTGCGGTCCAGGATGTCCAGGAAGTTGTAGAGTGTTATTCAACCAGTGGTGACAAAGACTATGTTCTACGTGTTGTCGTGGACAGCGTGGAGCATTATGAGCAACTTCTAAAGCGCTCTCTGGTGCACCTGCCCAACGTGGCCTCGGTGAACTCTACTTTTGCCTTAAAGCAAGTGAAGTACACTACCCAGCTTCCCCTCTGAGGAAAGATATAAGTCAGAGCCCCAACAATCAAGGGGCTCTACTGCCGCTCTAGGGTTATCGTGGCAGTTGACTTAACAACCGATCCAAAGCCTGCTGCATGGTCAGACCGTCGCAGTCTACCGTAATGTCCGCATATTCCCGGTACAGAGCTTGGCGTTCAGTAAACAGAGCTTCAAAAGTCTGCCCCGGAGCCTTGGCAATCCCGCGACTTTCATAATTGTGAATACGGCGGCGCAACTCTTCAGCAGAGCACTCCAAGAACACGATTGTGCCAAGTTCTTTTAAATTGGCCATACCTTCGTCGCTATAGACAGCGCTGCCACCCGTAGCAATGACATGGCTGGGCAGATGGGCAGCCGCGATCACTTCTCCCTCAATAGCCCTCAAATTCAAATAGTCGCTTTCTGCCATGATCTCCTGCAGGGTTTTCCCCTCCCTGGCTTGGATCAGTACATCGGTATCGACAAAATCCAGAGCCAACTCCTTTGCCAGCAACACACCCAGGGTGCTCTTGCCTGCACCAGGCATACCAATCAGAACAATACTTTTTCTTTTTTTCATCAGTTCAAATGTTCGAGAATAAATCGTGCATACCTTTTTAATCCCCACGGCGAGGGAAAACTACCGAACGCAACCAACCTAAGACGCTGTTGCCCTTGAGCATCATCTTGTCAAGCTCATCCAGATTATGGGCCTGGCGAAAAGCATCGGCAAATAATGCCTCACGAGTAATCATTCGGCGTTTGGGATTAATACTTTTTACAGGCTTTGCAGGATTACCAGCAACTACAGTATTTGCCGGAACATCCTTGGTAACCACACTGCCTGCTCCAACCACCGAATTATCCCCAATACTCACCCCCTTACAAATCGTCGCACTATCACCAATCCAGACATTATTTCCCAAGCGGACTGGTGCAGTGCAGCGAAAAGGCCTGGTGCGATTATAGAGTCCATGCCAATCCGAATCCGAAATATATACATTCGCGGCAATCATACAGGCGTTGCCAATTTCTATGGACTGTGCAGCGGAAATACGCACACCCGGGGAAATCAGCACATAATCACCGATGGTGATAAATGCCTCGCCACCCTTATGGCCAAATGTCGTAAAGCGAATACATTTTTCTGCATTGGAAATTAAATGGGGATAATTACCAATACGGACATTACTGCCAAAAACATAGACCGAAGAGGGATCCATCACTTCAGGCTCGACCCCCATGGCATCAAATTGTGGCAGCAGAAAGTACTCAGTGCGCCAGTTGCGCCAACGCAACTGTAAACGCTTCATCCAATAGGGCCTATGGTCCTTGCGCATACATTAAATTCTGTTTGATTTAGCACTACATATAAAACAAATCGCAATTGCTTTTGTATAAGCAGCGGTTTAGTGTTTGGTCCACAAAAAATAGCAAGCGGTTACCCATGTCCATTAAATTATCTATCGATATTCGAGCTATCAAAGGATTTCTTGCTGCCCATGAAGGTGAAGCACTTTACCATCTGGCCGCGGAGGCCAGCGGCCTGGGGCCCTGCCTGGAGGTCGGCAGCTACTGCGGAAAATCGACAGTGTACCTAGCTACCGCCTGCAAACTCACAGACAATGTGGTCTTCGCTGTGGACCACCACCGCGGCTCGGAGGAGCATCAACCCGGCGAGGAGTACCACGACCCGGACCTTTTTGACGAAAGAGCCCAATTAATGGACAGCTTTCGCAATTTTCGCGCAAATATCCGTGCAGCTGAGCTCGAGGACTGGGTAGTTCCTGTCGTGGCACCCTCTGCTATCGCTGCACGCCACTGGAATACACCTCTCGGCTTGGTGTTTATTGACGGAGGCCACTCTTTGGAAGCTGCGATGACCGACTACCGCAGCTGGTCCCGCCATATTGTTCCCGGTGGCTACCTCGCCATCCACGATATATTCCCGGACCCGGCCGACGGCGGCCAGGCCCCTTACGATATTTACAAGCTAGCCCTGGCTTCCGCTCAGTTCGAGCTCGTCGAAACTGTAGACACCCTGGGTATCCTGAGACGTATTTGAAGACAGTTGTACCGATGTAAACAAACTACTCGCCGGCGTCAGGTCGGCGAGTGCATCCGCCGCCAACAACATAGCACCCACAGTCCAAGTAGTTTTCTCTTCCGGCCAAACTGCCTCATCCCGATAGACATAACCAGTCCAGTAACCGCCATCACTGTCCTGCCAGCGGTGAAGCCCCCGAAATATAATCTCAGCACGGGAACGCTGCCCTGCAGCCAATAGTGCCATTGTCAGCTCGCAAGATTCCGCCACAGTTACCCAGGGCTCATCATTAACACAGCGACAACCCAGTCCCGCCACGACAAACTCATCCCAACGCTGATGCAGGCGAGTGCGAGCAGCTTCTCCAGAAAAGGCCCCTGTTAACACAGGATAAAACCAATCCATGGAAAAGCGTGCCTTACTTTCCCAGGTTCGATCGAAACGTTCCGGCTTGTGCCGCAAAGCGTACCCCAAAGCCTGGCGCCCCTGCTCCCAACTGGGGCGGTCAACACGCAGCTCTCTGGCAATGTTGATGGCACATTCGAGGCTCTTAAAAACCGAAGAACAGCCAGTTATCAGGGCATCTTTCTTTGGCTCTCCCTCTGCATCCACCGCCCAGTGAACTTCCCCGTGCTCCGTCTGCAGTGCCAAAACAAAATCAATTGCACGCTCAACCATCTGCCAGTAGCGGCGCAAAAAGCCTTTGTCTCCGCTAATCAGATAAAAGTGCCAAATGCCGGTGGCCACATAGGCAACAAAATTTGTCTCGCGGCGCTCACGATTATCAACAGCACCGTTTTTGTATGCCGCCCACCAGCTGCCATCGGCCAACTGAATATCTGCCAACCAGCGATAAGCTTTTTCTGCGGCGGCAAATTCACCTGCGATTGCCAAGCCCATGGCCGCCTCAACGTGATCCCAGGGATCGGCATAATGTCCCTTAAACCAGGGAATAGAGCCATCGGGCAGTTGCTGGGAGAGAATATAGGCAGCACTGTCACGGACAAACCCATCGGGAAAGAGGTTTGTGTTTTTTACCGGAGGAATAACCATCTCACTCACGAACTCGCCTCCCCCACCAAGCGCAAAGTCTCCGGCGCTTCCTGCTCAGCTTTGACAAAATAAAGCGCGATACTTTTACCTAACAGCGGATTCAGTATCTTTTCCGCGGCACGAGTAAGCATTGGCTGCTTCATCAAGTCCCAAACCAACAAGCGATGATAGGCTGCAACTAAGCGGGAGTCCGGCTGATTCCAGAACAGACACTTCAGCCACCAATACGGGGAGTGCAAAGCGTGAGCCTTATGGCGCGCAAAATAGCGATGCCCCAAGGACTCAATACTTCCCCTCAGCTCTTTCTCACGGAATATACGAATATGGCCCCCCTCCACCTCATGGTATTCATCGCTCAGTTTCCAGCAGACCCACTCGGGGAAGTAAGATGGTACCGTGGCAGCAAAAATACCGGAGGGTTTCAAAACCCGATCGATTTCTGCTAGGACCGCTTTGTAATCCTCAATATGCTCCAATACCTCTGAACAAATCACCACATCGAAAGTGGCATCGGCAAAAGGTAGCCGCAGGCCATTGGCAACCCCAAGTAACAGGCGCCCTTTGGCATGCTCCGGGCTTTTAAAAGGCTCAGCCCGCTTACTGGCTGTACGCACATCATCAAGGCATAAATCTATGCCGAAGATATCCACTTCATCAGTAATCATCAGGTGAATGGAGTGGCGACCTTCGCCACACCCGAGATCCAGAACTTTTTGTCCTGGGCGAAGACTCAGGTGCTTCGGATCTACAGTAATCATCAAGCCGCCTCCGCACCGCTGACATCTGCGCCAACTATCTCATCTTCATGTCGACGCTGCACTGCAGATTCACCCAGTATTTCACGGTAATAAGCCACGAGGCTCGCAGCTGCCAGCCCCCATGAGAACTTATCCTCTATTCGTGCCCTACCCTTAGCACTCAGCTCAGCTTGAAGAGATATGTCCGACAAAACCCGACCAAGGGCTTCACCCAATGCCTGGCTGTTACCAGCCGGCACCACTATGCCAGCATCCCCTACCACCTCTGGTAGCGCGCCACCGTCGCTGGAAACTACCGGTGCCCCACAGGCCATGGCTTCACCAGCAGGCAGTCCAAATCCTTCATATAAAGATGGGCAGGCTACCACTGTGGCACTGCGGTAATACCCCACTAATTCAGCATTGGAAATGCCAGAGACAAACTGCACTGCATTCTGCAAATCGAGCCGATGAAGCAGCTCCTCCGTTGCCCCCCCCTCCCGTAGCTTCCCCACCACCAACAACTCGAGACCGTTAAACCTCTGGCGCAAGCTGGCAAGTGCCAGCAATAACACCCCCAGTCCTTTGAGTGGCTGATCTGCTGAGGCAGTTGTCATAATTCTAAGTGGCAGGCGCTCAACACTTTCGCTGGGGCTGAATATTTCTGTGTCGATGCCGTTATAGATCAGGTTTATCTGTTCTGGCTTCACGCCAAACTGTTCGATGATATCCCGCTCTGACTGGCGTGATACTGTCACAATATGGCGCAGCTTACGTGAAACCTTGATCTGCATTTTCAGGAAGTTATGCCAGCGACGCACCAGCAGGCGAAAACGCCAATCCGGCGCCGCATCCAACGCCAATTGGCGATCACGGGTAATGGGGTGATGGATAGTAGCTACTACAGGCAGCCCACTTTTTTCAATATCCAACAATCCATAACAAAGAGACTGGTTATCGTGCACTATGTCATAGTCACGGCCGTGTTTACGCAAGTATTTGGCCACGCGGCGACCAAAGGTGTAAGGCTCGGCAAAACCGCCGGTGAGTTTGCTCCACCACTCAAAAAAGTCCGCCCAGGAAAGCAGGTGTTTAGCCTTAAGAGCTCGCACCGGGTTCTCAACCTCATACAGGTTCAGTCCCGGCATCTTTATCAAATTTACCCGCTCATCCAACTCTGGATAGGGTTGGCCTGAGATAACATCCACAGAGTGGCCAGCATCAACCAATGCCTTACTCAGGTAGCGAAGGTAGATTCCCTGACCACCGCTATGTGGATTGCTGCGATAACCTAATAAACATATTTTTAGCGGCCGCGTCTTGCCAGCCATTGGACCGTCTGCACAATTTCCCAAGGCGGTCATAGATTCCCCATCTGCTTGTTCTGAGGCCCACCTATCTTTCACCAATCCGGTAACACCGCGTCGTGGAGCTATGTTACGTCGACTGATAAATCGGGGGCCTTACGCTAGTAAAGCGGAAGAATACACTGGCGTGGAAATGACTGCTAGGCAGAAGCTGTCCACACTATTGGCCAACCCGACTGCCATGTAGATTGACGAGCCAAACTGAAAGCCACATACAGCAATGCTTTCCCCCCAAAGAGTGAAAACAAACACGACTGGATTCAGGAGAGCCTATTCCATATCGACCCAATCTATGTATTGACAGTCACTCACTGATCATTGGGAAAAAGAACCGAAGGAAATCCTAAGCATCTGCGATGGTGTAATGGATAACTGAAGAAACGTTTTGCGAGGATAAAAAAATGCCCGCCAGAGGCGGGCCAGGTTTCTCGAACACACTTTCAGGAGGAGAGTTTCAAGCGCGTTACGCACTTAAATTTAGGTATAGCAGAGTATTACAGCTCTCCATCTGCCCTGTCGTAAAAGCCGTTCAGTATTCATACAATCGGTGCTGTATCACCTCTTAAGTCATCGCTAAACGCGGTGCAAATAGCTCTGGTACTCCACATCTGTAACCCGTGAACCAATTTCCACCTGTTCCTGACGCTTAAGTAACAGGAATAATTCAATAAAGCGTGGATCAAGGTACTCACGCCATAGCTGGCTCTGCTCAAAACGCTTGAGTGCGCCACTCCAGGTATTAACCAATTGCTCACTTTCAACTTGATAGGCGTCGCCTTCCACTGGAGCTGGCGGTTGCAGCTGGTTTTCCAGGCCATGACAGACGCCAACAAGAATTCCCGCCAGAACCAGATAGGGGTTTACGTCTGCTCCGGCAATGCGGTGCTCAATACGCCGAGCTTCGGGGTTACTTGCCGGAATCCGCAAGGTCGTCGTGCGGTTATCATAGCCCCAGCAAAGATTTAGCGGCGCATGTGAGCCCTCCTGGAAGCGACGATAAGAATTGCTATGCGGCGCGAAAAATGCCATCGCATCGTTTGCGGTTGCCAACATACCAGCCGCCGCTTGGCGCAGCAGATCTGACCCCATCTCACTGCCGTCGTCAAAAACATTTTTTCCCGAACTGTCGATCAAGCTCATATGCACATGCATACCGTTACCGGCCTGATCCCCAAACGGCTTGGCCATAGTGCTCACCCGGAAACCATGGCTGCGGGCCACACCTTTCAACAGTCGCTTGAACAGTAGGGTCTGATCGGCAACCTTCACCGGATCAGCACTGTGCAACAAGTTAATTTCAAACTGACCTGGCGCGCACTCGGACAGTACAGAATCAGCCGGGATCCCCTGCTCTTCACAAGCAGCACGAACATCAGCAAAGAAGTGGCGCTGTGCATTCAGCTCAGACAAATCGTATACGTCTGTGGAAGGCACCAACTCAGCGTCGTTATCACTAACCGGGCGCGGTCGTGCCAGGTGATCCACCTCATCACGTAACAGGTAAAACTCCAGCTCGGTGGCACAAACTGCGGTGTAACCAAGTTTTTTTAATCGATCCACCACTCGCTGCAACTGGGCGCGTGGATCTGCGTACAGTGCGCTTCCATCCGCCTCATGCAGTTGCATATGCAATTGGGCCGTCTCTTCTCTGTGCCATGGCGCCAGGCTGATCGGCGAAACCGGCAAGCAGACACCGTCGCTGTCTCCACTGGCGAAGACCAGGGGACTGTCTTCGATATCCCGCCCCCAGATGTCCAGGCTGACAGCGCTGCGCGGCATCTGCAGACTGCCTTTAAGCAGTTTTTCTGCCGCCTCGGCAGGCAGCCATTTGCCACGGGGCACACCGTTAATATCGAACATAAAGCCTTCAATCCACTTTAGGTCCGGGTGCTCTGCCAGGAATTTACGCGACTGCTCCAGCAGCTCTGGCTGGGCAGTGAATTCTTTTTCTTGAGACATAAGTTGCCTGAGGTAATCCAGTCAAACCGCAAAAGCGGCCTTGAGCCACCACTCACATCCGCCACCGACAGACGATGAGGGGCGACCTAGGGCCGCTCTCATAAATAGATGCGATACCGCGAGTTTACGCCAGTGCTTTTGCGGTATCGTCCAGGGCGCGATGCGCCTTCTCCACCAACTCATCGACCTGCTCAGTGGTAATAATCAGCGGCGGCGCGATAACCATTGCATCGCCCACAGCACGCATTACCAAACCGTGCTTGATACTGAGATCACGACACACTGCACCTGCGGTACAGTCGTCATCGAAGCGGGCACGGCTCGATTTATCTTTTACAAGCTCCAGTGCTCCAACCATACCCAGACTTCGGGCTTCACCGACAATCGGATGCTCTGCCAGCTCAGCCCAGCGCTTGGCCAGGTAAGGGCCTGTCACATCGCGCACATTCTCAATAATTTTTTCATTGCGCAGGATGTTAATTGTCGCCAATCCTGCCATACAAGCTGCCGGGTGCGCTGAGTAGGTGTAACCGTGAGTAAATTCACCACCCTTACTTTTAATCACGTCAGCAACACGATCACCCACCATGGTGCCGCCCAGCGGGAAGTAACCATTGGTTACTGCTTTGGCAAAAGTCATCAGATCGGGCTTGAGGCCGTAAAAATCTGCGCCAAACCACTCACCGGTGCGACCAAAGCCAAAAATCACTTCGTCCATCACCAGCAAGATATCGTACTGATCCAGCACCTTCTTCACTTCTGGCCAGTAGGTTTCCGGTGGGATTACTACACCACCAGCACCCTGTATAGGCTCTGCAATGAAAGCGGCAACTGTCTCAGGTCCGAGTTCCTGGATCTTTTCATCAAGGCTGCGCGCAGCATGAATGCCGAACTCTTCCGGGGACATATCGCCACCCTCGGCAAACCAGTAAGGCTGTTGCACATGCTCAATGTAGTCCAGCGGCTGAAACTGCTTATGCATACCACTCATACCACCGAGGCTAGCACCGGCAATGGTAGAGCCGTGATAGCCATTCTTACGGGAGATCACGATACGCTTCTCAGGTTTATCCTGAAGATCCCAGAAACGGCGAATCAGACGCAAGTTCGTATCGTTTGCTTCGGAGCCGGAGCCGGTAAAGAAAACGTTGCTCATATTGGCCGGGGTCACCTCCGCCAGAGCATCAGCCAGCTCAATAGAAGGCACAGTGGTGCACTGGAAGAAGCTGTTATAGAACGGCAGGGTATTCAACTGCTCATAGATGGCATCGCTAATTTCTTTACGGCTGTAACCCAGGTTACAACACCACAATCCAGACATACCGTCCAACATACGATTGCCATCGATATCAGTGATGTAGGCACCTTCAGCGCTGGTAATCACTCGGGTACCCTGCTGGCCCAGATCGTTGAAGTCCGTAAAGGGGTGCAGCAGGTGCTCGCGGTCGTGTTGTTGCAGCTCACTCTTGTTCATATTTCGCTCCTGGCTTTTGCTCTGGGGCTTTCCCGCCGCTCCGGACAATCAGCCTCTGCTTGTCGGGCGGAGGTTTTCCCGCAATCTGTCACCCGCCCTGCTCAATGGGTATCACAAGGCGAATTATTACTACCAAATTTGTGATCACATTTTAGTAGCGAGACTCACAGAAGCGCAAGATCTATCTATGCCTCACAGCAACCTTAAGGTCGAATGAGGCCAAGTGGGCAAACTGAGGGAAAGCTAAAACCAGATGGTCATTTTGTTTGGGCGACGTCTCCTGCCACGCGCGGTTTGATGTACAGCGGGTTAACAGTCACGGCGGCTTGCTAGAGCAACTCCTCAGCGGAGATTGAGCCGAGCCCCTCTTCTATATCCTGGCGAATGGCGCGGCGAATCCTCTCTACACTTCTGTCTGCAATGGCATCCAACAAATCCTCGTGGCGATCCGGCAGCTCCTGAACACCAAAGCGCTGAAATACAAGATGCTGAAGAGGCGCTGTCTGCAGCCACAAACTCTCGATCAACGAGAGAATGATATGCGGCCGCCCCATGCGATAGAGAGTAAAGTGAAAATCGAGATTAGCAGTGACATACTGCTCAATATCCTTTTGTTCGAGGGCAGCCGTCACCCGCGCATCCAGGGCTCGTAGCTGCTGCAGTTCTTCCTCCTGTACAAACGGCAGGGCCTGCTCTGCAGCCTGGCACTCAAGCGCAACACGCGCCGCACAGATCTCATCGAGCTTCTCAGGAGTCATTGTCGGTACCGTGACACGACGGGTATCGGATAACTCCAAGGCCCGCTCAGAAGTCAGGCGCCGTAAGGCTTCACGCACCGGCATAGGGCTGCAATCCAGCTCCGCAGCCAAGCCGCGAATGGTAATCGCATGCCCCGGCAAAAATTTGCCACGTAAAATAGCATCTCGCACCTGGAAATAGACTCTCTCCTGAGTGGTGCGAAACTCTTCCTGCGGATGATTAAACTCCAGCGCCATGTTCATGCGGCCCTGACCTGATGTAACTTGTGCGGAATATCATCGAAGCCAACCTCTATGAGATGGTCCGCTGCACGGCCACTCTGCCAGACTTCATGGAAATCATCGGCAACCCATTTGCTCAGTTCCACAACCTTCTTCCAATAGCGAATCCGTTCCTCGCGGCCCATCTTATAAAAATCATTACGATCAGGGATTTTGCCATAGGGCAGCTTCGCCACGAATGCAGGAGAAGGTGCCACCAACAGTGTCGATGACATAGCATCACCTCGCACACGACGCCAGGAAAGCCCTTTATCAAACCAGCCCGGCACCATAAACGGGAAAAAGTGCGGGTAGAGCACCAAACCCTGGGGGTGACTGAAACGTAAATCAAAATGGTAGTCGGTGATACCACCATCACGATAATTTCCCTGTGGAGCACCAGCGGGGTTGCGAACTCCCGCCATCACCAATGGAATAGAACCACTCGCCAGGACCGCTGCACAAACATTGTCCGCGGATAGCGTCGTATCCACCGTACTCAGGTTGCCAAACCGTACTGCGGCATCACGGCCAGAGTGAAAAACCACCCGTTCCCAAAAAGCGCTCAGGCTGTGCCTGGAGAGCGCGTTGGCCATGGCCGATGCAAACAACGCCGGGGCCAGGAAGGCGCGCTTTTCACTAGCCAGAGGACCGCGGCCACGCACAGTGACAAAATGGCTGTGCCACAACGGGTTGCCTGCTACTTCGCCTGCACCATTTTCACCTAAAACATTGAGCAGGATTTGCTCCCCGGCAGCAGTGATCTCCGCCGGTGTCGGTTTGTCTGAGGCATAACTCTGATGGATATAACCATATTCCAAGCACTCCAGGGCCTCCAATGGCTCCGCCATGGCGTAACACATATTGCGAAAGCTACCGATTGAAGACCCCAGTGTCGCGATAGGATCACGACGCCCCTTAAAAAATTCCCCCATCAGTACCCGGTCCAACTGGCTGATGACCAGCCACTTGGGGCCTCCTGAGGCCCCCACCAGGGTGGAAAACTGTTCCTGGCGTAAGCCCTCCTCACGAATCTGGTGCGCCGCATTTGCGCCGGCCAATAATATGCAACTGGTATTCTTCACAAAGCGTCTCTTAAGGTATCCATTCAGGCGGAAGTGTACCGGGTTTGAATCCTGAGGGGATCACCACTCTCCGGTATTCTCCATTGATTGCCAGGGTTCCTGAGGCGCCAACGGCTCTCCATTTTGTAGTAGCTCTATCGAGATACCATCTGGAGAGCGAAAAAATGCCATATGTCCATCACGGGGAGGCCGGTTGATAGTCACGCCCGCATCCATCATCCGCTGGCAAACGGCATAGATATCATTAACTCCGTAAGCCAAATGGCCAAAATTGCGCCCGCCACCATAGGATTCCGGATCCCAGTTGTAGGTAAGCTCCAGCATAGGGGCCTTATTTTCCCTTGCGGCATCTACATCTTCCGGTGCAGCCAGATACACCAAAGTAAAGCGACCTTTGTCGTAATCGTTACGCGTTACAAGCTGTAGCCCTAACTTTTCACAGTAAAATTTTAAAGATTCTTCCAAGTCGGCCACGCGGACCATTGTATGCAGATACCTCACCCTCTACTCCTTCCTGCTATCAGGATCTAAAATCGCGGAATAATAAATAATTCAGCCTCGCGTGGCGAAAAGCAAATGTATAAGAAATTCTATCGAGCCTTTTCACAAGCCCCTAGCGGCAGCCCCTCTGCCATGTTGCATATGGCCTGCCACTCCCATCATTATTGGCCGGATATCACTCTGGAGGCGGTGCAACAATATTGGCACGATGCGGCACTGCTTGCCGACGATAAATGGGGACCCATTTTTCACGAGAAAATACCCGCCTGGCAAAATGCTGTCGCGCGCACACTACAAATTCCAGATGCCGGGCAAATCGCTATTGCCCCAAACACCCACGAATTGGTTTACCGCTTGATCAGCGCCCTGGATCCCGCCAAGCCACTGCGCATACTCACCACCGATGGCGAATTCTACAGCTTTGCACGCCAATTACAGCGACTCGAAGAATTGCCTCATGTGGAAGTAACGCGTATTCCAAAGACCCCCTATGCGACACTAGCCGAGCGCTTTGAGAGAGAGCTGCATACCCGGAACTACCAGCTGGCTTATGCCAGCCTGGTATTTTTTGATTCTGGCGTGGTATTCCCCGAGCTGCTACGTATTACTGAGCAAAAACCCGAGGAAACCGAGTTTGTTATTGATGGCTACCATGGTTTTTTTGCTCGCCCCATTGACCTGAGCAAGGTCGCAGATAAGGCCTTCTTTACTGCAGGCTCCTATAAATACCTAGGTGCCGGTGAAGGTCTGTGCTTTATGAGTATTCCATCCCGGTGTCGCTTGCGCCCGCTCAACACTGGCTGGTTTGCCGAAATGGCAGAACTTGAAAATCGCCCTGGAAGTGTCAATTACGGGGATAACTGGCTGCGTTTTGCCGGCGCCACTATGGACTATTCCTGCCTGTACAAGGGTCTTGCCATTTTCGATCTATTCCGACGCGAAGGTATCACCGTAGATAAAATCCACCGCTATGTCCTCAATGCCCAAAGCCGCTTCCTGAACACAATGGACAAAAACAGCCACCCGCTACTCAACCGGGAGCGCCTGATTCACCACGACCTGAAGGAGGGCCATGGCCACTTTTTCACGTTCGATTGCGGCACAACAGAAAACTCAGAAAAGCTACAAAAAGAGCTGAAAGCCCGAGCAGTCCTTTGCGACAGGCGCCAACATCTGCTGCGCCTGGGCTTTGCTATCTACCATGACGACAATGAAACTTATCAGCAGGTTTTTGACTCTCCCTAAATAAATTCGCGGGCACCGTTCTGCTGATTAACATACCAAGCTAGCCAGCGGCCCGCTCAGCCTCTATTGATCCATACTCTAATCCATACTTTAGCGGGCGATATAATCTAGAAATAAGAGAGTCTGGACCTGATCATGAAGCTGCTTCTCCTCAACCCAAATACCACAGAATCTATGACGTCACTAATGGCGGGCGCCGCACAAAGGGTTGCATCTCCGCGCACCAAAATCGTAGCGACCACCGCCAAGATCGGCTTTCCTTATATTTCAAGCCGGGTCGAGGCCGAAATTATTGCTAGTGATATCCTCGAGACAATTGCTGAACACCACACACAGGTAGACGCAGTCATTATCTCTGCATTCGGGGATCCAGGTCTTATTGGTGCGCGTCAGTTATTCGACATTCCCGTGATCGGTGTTGCCGAGGCGGCAATGCTGACCGCTTGTGCGCTTGGCCAGCGCTTCTCGATAATCACATTTAGCGATAGTTTGGCGGACTGGTTTCGCGATGGTGTGCTGCGTGCCGGTCTCGAAAATCGCTTCACCGGCATTCGCCTACCTAGCGAGCGTTTCCAATCGATCGAAACCGTACAGGAAGAGCTTAGCGAAAGCTTGGTTCAGCTCGTAGAAGAAGCCGCATATACTGACCGGGCAGATGTCGCCATCCTCGCTGGAGGGCCACTCGCCGGTCTTGCCACAAAGGTTTCTGGCAGACTGCCGATTCCTGTAGTCGATCCAGTCCCTGCCGCTGTCGTGCTAGCAGAGGGTCTTGTACGGCTCAACCCAGGCATTGCCCGCGTAGGTGGTTTCGCCCGTCCGCCCGCGAAAGACACATTGGGCCTCCCCGATAGCCTCGCCAGGCGAATAGAGCACACTGACTGAGCTTCTTCCAAGCCCTCCTTATAATAATCTCTACTCTCCCGACAGCTCTGACTCATAGAATTACGGCGGCTGGATTTAGCCTGCCAGGTACAGCCTGCGATTGAGCATCCTAAAAACACATGCAGCCACGTGTTTCCAACAGATGTCGATACCTTCTTCTCCTGGGGTTTGTTATCTACCAAGAAAGATGAAACTTATCAGAAGAAATTTAGCTCTGATTAAGTTGGCAGCACTTTCCCGGCCAAGTGGCAAGCCAATATTGCCAAGCAGCTTGTCTACAGCTCCCCGATGATCCGTTATGCTGACCTTCTTGCTCAGCTGCGGTTCAGAAAGGCACTGATAGTATTTGGCGCCTAATGCATCGGAGTGATGCCAAATCCATAGCGATTGATAAGGAAAAATCATGAAGTTAGTAAAATTCTCGACAATCACAGTGCTTACTCTGCTTATCGCCGCTTGCGGAAATGGGCAGGCTCCCTCCGAACGGGGAACCCTGGTCTCTATTGCGGCTCACGGTGAAGCCAGCCAGATACCAGATGTAGCCAATATTTCCGTGGGCGTGGTAACAGAAGCCCAAGACAGCAAAAAGGCCATGAGTGATAACGCTGAACAAATGGAATCACTGATGGCGGCGATAAAGAAAGCGGGTATCGCCAAGAAAGATATCCAAACCAGCGGTATCAGCCTTTCTCCCCGCTATCGCTACCAACAAAATCAAACCCCGAAAATAGTGGGCTATACAGCGCGGAATACGGTGAGCGTTAAAGTGCGTAAACTGGATAAACTGGGCCAGGTACTGGACGGTTTGGCAGCTGCTGGAGCAAACCAAATTCACGGCCCAAGTTTTGAAATCGGCGAACCTGGCCCGGTCAAAGCGGAAGCCCGTGAAAAGGCCCTCTTAGATGCCCAGGAGCGAGCTACTATCTATGCAAAAGCCCTGGGAATGAAAGTTCGAAGAATTGTTAGTATTTCTGAAAATGGCAATGGCGGTATGCCCCGCCCGATGATGCTGCGCAGTGACATGGCGGTAAAGGAAAGCGCTTCAACCCCAATCTCTCCCGGTGAGACGACCCTTTCCGTAAATCTTGAGCTGGTATTCGAACTGGAAGACTAAGACAAGCTTTCCGGCTCCACCAATATTTTATGGGGCCGGAAATCTGTTCCCTTCAGCTCTCGCCCACACCCTCGATAAATACCTCAACCGCAGGTTCGCTGGGCTCCTTAAATACTTTGCCCCCTTTCATTACAAATTGCACCCGCTGCAATTCGGAAATATCCTCCAGGGGATTGCCCGCGACTGCGATAATATCGGCAATTTTACCCTCGCTGATGCTACCCAGTTCATCCTGTACCTGCAGAAGTTGAGCCGCATTCCACGTGGCCGAACGGATAGCGTCTGCTGGCGTCATACCACCTTGCACCATCAGTACAAACTCCCGAGCATTCTCTCCGTGCCTGGTGACCCCTGTATCGGTGCCAAAAGCAATTTTGACACCGCGCTTATAAGCTTTGGAAAAAGTATCCTGCATTAACGGGCCCATAGTTGCTGCCTTGGGGCGCACAATATCTGGCAGGAACCCTTCGATTGCAGATTTTTCAGTCACCCACTCCCCCGCCATGAGTGTCGGTACAAACCAGGTACTATTGCGCCGCATCAGGTCCATTACTTCTTCATCCATGTAGGTGCCGTGCTCAATTGAATCCACTCCAGCACGGATCGCACGTATCATCCCCTCCTTGCCATGGGCATGCACCGCCACGGTAAAACCATAGTCCTTAGCCGCTGCAACAATGGCCTCAAGCTCATCCTGCATAAACTGTGGGTTCTGTCCGCTTTTGGCAACACTCAAGACACCACCGGTTGCAGTAATCTTGATTAGATCTGCACCATCTTTATAGCGCTGACGTATTGCCTTACGAGCAGAGATTGGGCCATCGACAACACCATCGACCGGGCCGGGATTGCCAACCAGATCTTCACGGCGTCCATTTGTGGGGTCCGCATGGCCACCGGTGGTAGCAATTGACTTACCCGCAGTATAAATTCTCGGCCCCTCAATCGTGCCAGCTTCAATAGCCCGGCGCAGGCTCACGGTTACATTATCGTGATCACCAAGATTGCGTATAGTAGTAAAACCCGCTTGTAATGTGCGATTAGCTGCATCTACACTGCGCAGAGCAAAGTCTGCCGGATTCCAGGTATAGGACTCCACGTAAGCGCGAGGACCAAACTCATAAGTAAGATGGCTATGCATATCCATAAGCCCTGGCAATACGGTGTACTCGCGCAGATCTACCAGGGACTCCCTATCCCGCTTGGCAAATCCTTTTTGTACCGATTCAATCCGGCCATCCACCACATGAATGGTGCGATTTTCCAATAATTTTCCATTAGTGCTGTCGAACATTTTCCCCGCATAAATAGCGATACTCTCTGCAGATACCGGCAGGCTGAAGAATCCTACACAAACCGCCACGGCAGTGGCGGTGCGGCGAAAGAAGCTGTTTCTCTTGGCACTTGTGGTCATTGTCCTCACCAGTAAGTCTCTCTTAGATTTGAACTGTTTTTATTGGAAATCGTACAATTTACCGTAATCGCCAAGGCGAGAGGAAGCCCCTATGAAAATCTATGAGTTTGCGAGTGCACCCAATTGCCGCCGAGTTCGTATGTACTTGGCTGAAAAAGGCATTGATGTAGAGTTTGCTCCTGTGGATATTACAAAGGGGGAAAATCTCACCCCAGAATTTCGCAGCAAGGATATCAATAAAAAAGTACCGGTTTTGGAGTTGGACGATGGCGCCCACATTGCCGAATCTGTGGCTATCCAGCGTTACTTCGAGGAATTACACCCAACCCCTCCCCTTTTCGGGCGAAATGCTAAAGAAAAAGCCCTGGTGGAGATGTGGAATCGTCGCGCTGATTTTAATTTGATGTTCGCCGTTGGGATGTGCTTTCAGCATGTTTCCGGATTTTTTAAAGACCGTATGAATGTCTACCCAGAGTTTGGTGAGGATGCAGGTAAACGCGCCCTGAAGTTTATGAGCGTTTTAAACGATCACTTTTCCGATAGTGAATACCTGGTTGGCGACTATTTTTCAGTCGCGGACATCAGTATGGTTTGTAGTCTGGACTTCGGCAAAGTTCAAAATCTGCGCCCGAATGAAGAAAAGCACCCCCACCTGATTCGCTGGCGCGAGCAGCTCAAGAAGCGCCCCAGCTTTAAGGTATGACTGCAGCACACAACTAATTTCACTTCACAAAGATAAAGACTATCGCCCCATATAAATGCCGTGGGGCGAATTTATCGAGAAAGAACCTGAAATTACAACAGCATAGATCCCATTCAAACAAACAAGTCATCATCCGACTAATATTTAGGGTTACTCTAACAATTAAGCTTCTCTAGATTTCACCACCTTCAGGTCTCCATAAGTTACCATCAACAAATATAGAGGAAACGTCGCAAGTTCAGTCGACAGATTATGGATAGAGTTTTCGACAAAATTAACTTGAACCCAGACATTGAAAATTGTAAGAGATTGCCCAATAAGATAGCAACTGTGAGGCTATGAATGTACGAAAACTTCCAATGTATTGAAATCTATTAAGAAACTCCTGAGGAGGGTGGCTACTAACAGAATTTGCCTAATACGCTCACCAAAAAAACCTATATTAAACCAATATCAGTAAGAGCATCCTTCAGTGCCTGCTGATTATCATCCAAAGACCAACCTAATATTGACTGACTTAGTTGTCCGTCGTGAAAGAAGTAAAACGCCGGTGTACCCAAATTAGCATCTAAGAAAGACCACGATGATGAATTATATATCAAGCCGACCGGTAATTTTGGATAAGTTTGCATCCAGTTTTTATGCTGCTCAACTTGCAGACTTCCGCCTGGCTGGGTAAGCCAAACAGAATGCTTAAAAAACATCTTTTTAAATTGTAAATCATCACTAATATAATTTGCTGCAGCCCTGGAAAAACGACACCCAGGATTTGAAATAACTAAAATAAAAGGACCCTGTGAAGGAATCTCAAAAGCACGCTGCTTAAGCGACGAATTTTCAAATTCCAAAATAAATGGCTTTTCGAGCGCCAGGTCATTAACCCTGTTAATTTTAGGCAAATATTCCAAATAGTTTAATTTCTTTTCTTCAACCATACTCCTGGCTAATTCGAACTGCCCAGCGGCAACATAGGCTTTTTGCAAATCAGCATAATGCCGTTTCTTTACAAATTCTTTTCTTTCAAGAAACTCCAATAGCCTACGCAAATCACGGGTATAATTAACCTGAGGATCATAAAAATTGACAACCGTTACAGCTCTAAATAAATATTCTAGATCCAGCTGCCTTAGCTGCTGCTCACCAAGGTTAGCTATAATTGGTTTAAAATTCTCTAGATATAGACTCTCAGCTACCTCCCTTCTTTCCTTAATTGAGCCAAGCTCTACATTAGAATAAATTTCATTCAACTGATCGTAACGATCCTTGATAGAAGTGTTACTACTTGCCCATATCTCCACCACGCTTAAAAAGGGCAGCATAAACAGTATCATTACGGGTGTTTTTTTCATTATGATGTCCTAGCTTTATGATAATCCCTTCCGGCTCAGAAATCCGTTTTCGACTGCGTCTGATATATAGCCCTGAAAAAGGAAGCCTTTCAAAGACTGAGCGTGTGACACAACATTTAACACCTTTAAGAAAAGTTCATCCATAGAACCAAACCACCAATACATGGACACATAATTTAAATTACACTAAGGTGTTCTACCGAAATATATAGATTCTTAATTATTCCGGACAGGAAAACTAATTTTTCTATCTTCGCCTGTATACGCAATCAGCATCCTTCTACCAGCCAAGCACAACAATACTTTGGTAGTTTTATTATAAACTGTAATTTTCTTGCCCAGAACACCTAATTGGTTAAAGCAATGCAAACCTGTATCAAAATTCACCTTGCTACTATATTTCCGTGGAAATATGCACTCGAAGCTATTTTATTTAGCCACTGAAAGATCTTCAACAATGAATATCTCGTTAGCATAGATTGACTTTCGACCAACGCTAATTATCTATTGGCTACTGAACATCTAAAGTTAAGATGGCACTCGATTTAAAGCCATACTGTAATTCACAGTATTGTCATTACAATATTAGTCCAGTCCTGCCACCCTACTACCCGCCAAGATTCTTCCACAAAGATGCAGACAACTGGAACACTGATTTTCAAGTAGCAATAGCAGCCCTAGCCTTGAATCTATAGCAACACCGCCTTTGAACTGCACCTGTCAACATTCATGTGTTTTGACGTAGTTTTCGAACCTTTAGCCTGCTATAGCTTTTCTAGCAATCTACAGCAAAAATTGAACTCAGAAGGTAGGCCGATCCTATGACAGCTCCAGAGAAACTATCCTGCCCCAACCACTGGGCGAAGGCAGGATAAACCGTGTAGATTAGTAGCGTCCTAATAAGCTAGCTTTAAATCCGCAGATTAGGGATAATTACACGTCCGTGAATTGCACATAGAGCGCGCCTGCTTTGCACAATAACGAATCGGCCAGCCACCCATATCTACGTCAGACTTACAAGTATAATCTTCGACCCACTCCCAATTAAGAGAGAGTGCAGCTTCAGCTCGCTCTGCTATCGCTCTGTCTTTTTCTGATTCCACAGTTAAATTTTTCATCGCCAAGGTAAATGACTGCAAACCAAATAATTCAAGGATATCATGTACTTCTGTTGCTGTTGGCCCATATTCTAACATCCCGTAATCAAACCCAGCCAAACCCTTGTCGGTGAATTTTAAGCTGTTGATAAATAGCTCTCGCTCTATTTCTGGCAACTTCCCGAGGGGCGTCTTTTCCACTGGATTAGCCACCAGATAATGATTTAAGTCTGACTCACTTTTGATTGGAGCATTCAAGAATTCAACCTGCCTCTTTAAAGACAAAATTTCCTCTTGAAGCTTAAGGAGAGCACTGTTCTCTTGAGCACCTAAAGAAACATCCTTAGAAAATACCTGCTGAGAAAATACAACAAGCAAAAGTGCAAACGTTGTACCAATTAGCCTTAAATTTTTCATACTTCAATTCCTTTGAATAATCATATTTTTGCACCAAAGAAAAGTTAACAGTAACTTTTCCGGGCCGTAACTTACCAACCACATAAAAAAATGTAAAGGTTAATTATGTGCGAGACCTTCGCAAAAACTCAGCTTTACGATGGGTAATATTAAATTCCATCATGACAACCTTTCTAACAGATAGACTTATTTCCAGAACCCTCCCACCTACATACCAGCCGAACAACCATCGTAAACCATGTCGAACTTTATATCGCAATCATATACTGGTGACAACCGGGAATTATCCATTTCAAACCTTAAGCTTTAACGGAACAGAAATTATGCTGGCCACGAATCCCATTATCTTTCCGCACAGCACCCCCCATAATTGGCACCCCAAAATTCACGAGGAACCATTTTAGCCACTTCCACCTAATTTATTTCAATTTCAGTAAAGCAGAACCCTCAAATCATACCTTTTTGTGAACTTCATTTTTATATCCGCCATGTACAAAATACCTCTTGCTTTGAGTCGATTTCGTAGCACACTAATAGGCGAAGTGAAATGAAAAACTCCTGGATATTCTAAACATAAAAGCTCTAGAATGATAAATATAAGCATCCTTCAAGCCCCCCTTACAGACTCACCCCCTTAATTTCACCATCACAAATTACTATTTAATTTAAGGTGCAAATGATGTTACCCAACCACGATAAAATTTATAGAAGACACTAGAGTTAAGCTAATTATAGGAATCAACAAGCAAGGGGACAGGGCTCTCAGATTGCGCTCCTAATTTGAATATGACCCCAACTATCTTAAGCTAGACACTCTAGGTAGGAAATTCCTCACAAGCCTTAGCATGTTGATGACGAGAAATAATCTTAAGCGCCATCAGAATTGAATTAGCGGCGCAAATCAAACTGAAGTGCAGACACAGAGCTTGACTACCATAAATAGAAAATAAGTACAGAAATTATTTTCAGGCCACTGCACAGAATCTAGCTTATTATTCCGTTAATTTTGCCAACCCCTGAAAGCCGTCCCTTAATAAACCTCAGACCCCCTCAACGCTTTAAATCAGCAATTCATAACTTCGCTGGATGGAAACTTAAATAACACCCTCGAATGACCCTCAACTAAATAGTATTTAGAGACAGCTAACTGGCCGCCCTTAGCATTTATCTCAATCTGGCAGGCTCAACTGAAAAGTTGGCTATTTTACTTTGCAAATACAACCTTAAACACCAACATCGTAACGAGATAAATTTTCCTGGAAAAATAGATCGTATCAATTTTGATTTAAGCAGCTTTCTCGTTCCGAACTTCAAAAAACAACTTGTATAACAATTGTACACCTTTAAACCATCAAATGATTCATTTAAGAACCTTGTAATCGGACAATACATTCAAAAATGATAGACTTCTTACCTGAAGGACCAACTCGAAAATAGCAAAGTTTTAATTATCGACCTGTATATCAGTTGGACTCACTAGAAAGTTGGAGTATTATTGCTCCCCACAATATCATTGCCAGTGGCTTCATCTTTTAGCAAACCAGGAAATAGCATAACCAACCTTTGCATGCCCCTGGTTCTGGTTAATTAAAGACAGCTTGGATCTCAAACTGTTTTTTTCAAGAAGTAGTAGGATTCCTGATCGACAACAATGAAGCAAGTTAAAACAGGTCTGATAAACTATCCCAGAATGTATAATATGCTTTGACACAGGATTCACAATCATCCAGCCTGCGCGACCTTTCCGGGAAGGCAAATCCCTCTTTCAATTTGACAATCATTTCATTTATCAATGGTATGCAAATCAAATAATCGTGACACTCTTAATCAAAAGAGTTCTTTTGACAACTATATATACAGTTATTACTCTATTCTGAGGTAGAAAATTATCCCTTTTGCTTGGCAAGTGATCACCAAAGGTTTTCCCTGCCTCATGTGGGACTTATACGCTATCCTGCCACCCATACTTCCTGATTTTGCTCACTATTAATACCGACACCCTCAATAGGATTTATATTTATGAAAGCCTGCATTGTTGAATAATAACTCCAAGAGATGATCAGGGTCTTTAAACCATATAGTGCCCAACCAAAGGAACACATTGAAATTACGTGAATTAAAATACTATTTTTTCAGCAACTCCAACCCTGTTCGCACCCCCGTAAAAAATAGATATTATTTCCTTCTTCTATCTGCTTTCGAAATCAATAAGTGGTGATTTATACAGACTTTGATGTTAAACAGAAAATATATACACTTACCTCCGAAAAAATTAGATGAATGCCCATCCAGCAGCGGATTACTAGTAATCAAGTTAATCCGCCAGAGAAAGCTCGTGCCCCCAGGCTTTGCACATATCTATGTCAATAGGACTGTGACCAGGCTTAACATCTATAAGGTAACCGGCTGTGGAGAGGAGATTTTCAGCCCCTCTCAGAGCCAACAAAGAAGCTGACCGCCTGGAAAACTGCGCGTACGATACTATCCGCACCTTGAAAATGGACTGCATTCGTAGATATTGATATATCCCATGCTACCGTTGATTCACCCAGCCTTCCTCCAGAGTAGATGGGGGCGGCAGCATAACAACCAACCTAAGCAAGTTGAATAATAAGACTTATGAAACACCTGTAATGCAAAAAATAATTTATAGTAGCCTCTTAATACATCTAGAAGTTAAGGCACCCAAACTAACCCTACAGCTTCTGTTAAATTGTTTGGCATCAAAGCCGCGTAAAATCGATGGGCATTTATTCATTTCACAGGCTTTGGTTGAGCTCGCCCCCCCATAACCATTCACTAATCGGTTCTAGCAGAGATATTCGAATTGCAAATCAAGCATTCAAGTACTTTTTTATCGTAGAAAGTTTTTAAATATGCGCTACAAACTCAGGTTGAAAAAGGCCATAAAAGGCCTTTTTCAAAAGTCTGATAAAGCCCTAATCCTTTGAAGGCAGAACTTCTACCGGGCCAATATCCAGCGCCTCTACTTCTCCCTTGATCTTATCCAGGTCTCCAACAATGACCCAGGTAAATTGCTCGGGGGCCAGGAATTCCTGTGCCGAGGCTTCAACTTTATCGGTATCAAGCGCGGCCACCCGCTGTGGGTACTCAGCGATATACTCCTCCGGCAGCCCCTTTTCTACCTGCCAATTAATACTGGAAAGCAATTGCCCCTTGGTTTGGAAGCGTGCACTCTGCTTGAGTACCTCATCATTTCGGTAATCTTCGAGCTCCTTCTCCGTAATTGGACGATCACTGAGATAATCCCGATACTCTTTCACCAACTCCTGTATTGCTGGTGCGGTTTTATCCGTTTGCACTGGCGCGAACAAAATGTAGGGACGCTGGCCTTCTGTATCCATAGAAACAGCGCGAGCTCCATATGACCAGTGCTTATCTTCACGCAGATTCATATTTACTCGGGAAGTAAATTTCCCTGCGATAATATTGGCCATTGCATCGAAGGCCTCAGCACCTTGGGGTTGCCAGGGAGGCATAACCAAACCGGCCATGATAAAACTCTGCTGCGCTCCTGGGCGATCCAGCAAATACACTCGGGCTTTTTCGGGACGCTCAACTTTAGCCACTTCAATTTTTGGTAATTCAGTTTTAGGTGCCTTCCAACCACCCAGAGTTTCGTTCAGTAATGGCTCAATTTCTTTTTCCGTTACATCCCCCACAACCGTCAGAGTGGCGTTATCCGGTCTCACCCAGGTTTTCTGGAAGTTCACCAGATCTTCCCGGGTTATTGACTTTATCCCCTCGGGAGTACCGGAACCGGTCAACGGTGAACCGTAGGGATGATCTGGACCAAACAGCAATGGCGGCAGCTCACGCAGAGCCAAGCCCTGGGGCTGTGCCTTTTCCTGGGCTATGGCATCCAAGCGGTTGGATTTTACCCTTTCAAGATCCGACTCAGGGAAACGGGGCTCAGTCACCACTTTGGCAAACAACTTCAAAGAGGGCTCCAACTGGGTCTTGAGGGCGCTCATACTGATGGAGTTGTAATCCAGTCCGCTCCCCCCGCCAATACTCACCCCAAGCTCCTCAGAGCGCGCACTAAACTCCAGGCTGTCCAGGTCTCCAGCACCCTCATTTAACATTTGAGCAGTCACAGAGGCGAGACCAGGTTTATTCTGATCGGCAGAGGCCCCACTGCGGAACTGCAAGTTCATCAATACCACAGGCGTATCATGACGCTCCGCCAGAACCACCTTGAGGCCATTTTTCAATGTAAATTCGCGCTGCTTGGGCAACTCCAACTCTACATTCTTATCGACCTCTGGCAATTTGCTGCGGTCGGCACCCTCTGTGGCGGCGGTGTACTTTTTCTCGGGCTCAATGATCAGGGTATAGGAATCATCCTTTAGCCACTGCTTTGCCACATCCTGCACCTCAAGCGCGGAAACTTTGGCATAATCTTCCACACCTTTAAGCAGGGCCCCAGGATCCCCATAATAAAATTCAGAGCGGGCAAGAATATCGCTCTTGCCACCAAAGCCACCGGTTTTTTCCAGCCCCTTCACCAACCCGGCAAATTCTCCCTGCTTAACTCGGCGTAGCTCCTCTGCGCTCACCCCGTTTTTCGCAAATTCTCTCAATTCTTTATTCAAAAGTTTTTCAACTTTATCGAGGGACTGCCCAGGTTTCACATCGACAATAATCATCAACTGCCCAGCCAGCTGGCGCCCATAATAAAAAGCGCTCACACTCGTCGCTACTTGCTCATCCCGCACCAAGCGACGATAAAGTAGTGAATTTTTTCGGTTAGCCAACAAGGAGGTCATCAGCTCAAGTGCGTGCTCCTCATTACTACCTACCGCAGGAACATTCCAAACTTTGTAAATACGAGTTTGCGGCACCTGGTCTCGTACCACCTCCCGTTTTTTAACCTGGGTAGGCAGTTCCCAGTTTTTAATTCGCGGTTGTACTCCTGTGCTGGGTATATCGCCAAAATACTTGCGCGCCTTGTCCATAGCCTCATCAACACTGACATCGCCAGCAATTACCAAAGTGGCATTTGCCGGTTGGTAGTGATCTGCAAACCACTTTTTCACATCCTCCAGGCTGGCATTATCCAGGTCTTCCATTGATCCAATTGGCGTCCAGGAGTAAGGATGATCTGCCGGAAAAGTACTCTTGGCAATAATGTCGAAAGCCTTTCCATAGGGAGCATTCTCCCCCTGGCGCTTCTCGTTTTTTACCACTCCACGCTGTTCATCCAAAACTTCCTGGGTGATAGCGCCCTTGAAGTGGCCCATTCGGTCAGACTCCATCCACAGAGCCATATCCAGGGCACCTTTAGGCACAGTAGCAAAGTAGTTGGTGCGATCATTATTAGTGGTGCCATTCATATCCGTAGCACCCGAGCGCTGGAAAGGCTCGAAGTATTCACCTGGATAGTTCTCACTGCCGTTGAACATCAGGTGCTCAAACAGATGTGCGAAGCCAGTTTTGCCCTGCGGTTCATCCTTGGAGCCCACTTTGTACCAGATATTGGTGGAGACAACCGGGGCTTTGCGATCCTCGTGCACTATCACCGTCAACCCATTGGGCAGAACTTCTTTGTGATAGGGGATATCCAGCTCCGGCGGCGGTACATAGGCCTCTTTATCGGTGGCTGCTGCCTTGCTGCTGGCAGCGGCTTCTTTATCCACAGATAACGCATGGGGTGTATCGTCGACAGACTTGCCGCAACCGGCAAGACCTGCAGTGGCAATAACGACACTGATAAGTACTGGACGCAAGTCCATATTGTCACTCCCTCTTAATAACCGCGGCTTCAGGATGGCAAGTTTAGGCCAGGATTCACTCCTGATATCTGCTAAACCCTCAGCACATTCAAACAGTGGATCTGGCATCTTACCCGGTTGCCAGATCGATCGGACAAATATCAGACAAAAAAATGGGCACCGAAGTGCCCAAAAAATACATCACAGAGAGAAATGATCATAGCAATCGCCTGTGGCGATCAGGTCACCGACACTTCTCTTGCGTTAAACTGCTGTTATGCGGCTACAGTGCCGGATTTATTCTCGGTATCGCCAGTCACAGAATGGTGGCCAAAACGCTCTTCGGCTATCCGGTCAGCAACATGTGCCGTAGTCTCACCAGTCTCATCCGCACGTACAAACACCTCTTTCATAGTGCTGCCAATTTCTTCAATGTGCGCACGCACCTCATCAGCGTTGTAGTCGCCTTTCTGCTGGTAGTACACATCGATTATTCCACCGGCATTAATTACATAGTCCGGGGCGTAGAGGATTCCCTTCTCACGCAATGCTTCTGCGTGACGCTCTTCAGCTAACTGGTTATTTGCCGCACCGGCCACCGCACCAACTTTTAGACGGGAAATAGTGTCATCATTGAGGATCGCACCCATGGCACAGGGAGCAAATAGATCCACATCGAGGTCAAAGATCTCATCAGCGGTTACAGCAATCGCGCCCAGCTCAGTCACTGCGCGATCAATGTTGTCCTGGAAGATATCGGTAACGAACAGCTCCGCACCGGCATCTTTCAGCAGTTTAGCGAGGCGGAAACCCACATTACCAACGCCCTGGATGGAAACTTTCAGGCCGGCAAGGTCAGCTTTACCCCAGCGATGTTCCACCGCAGCTTTAAGGCCCACAAATACACCGTAGGCTGTAGAAGGAGACGGATCACCACCGTATTCAGAGCCCGCAAACAGTCCGGATACATATTCGGTGGTCTCACCAATCACACTCATGTCAGCGACACTAGTGCCGGAGTCCTCAGCGGTGATATAGCGACCACCGAGGGTATTGATAAATTCGCCCATGGCGCGCAGCAACTCAGGAGTCTTTTCCTTGCGCGGATCACCGATGATCACAGATTTCCCGCCGCCGAGCTTTAACCCCGCCATTGCAGACTTATAAGTCATGCCTCGGGAGAGGCGCAATACATCATTCAGTGCCTCACCATCATCGGCGTATGGCCACATGCGACAGCCACCCAGTGAGGGACCTAAATTCGTATTGTGTACCGCGATAATTGCCTTGAGTCCGCTCTTAGCATCTTGGTAAAACGCCACTTGTTCGTGTTTATCGTAGGCGGAATGGGAAAAAATACTCATTAACTGTTCCTCTCCGGAAGGCCGGTTCTACAGCTGGGGAACAACCACAGCCCTTATCTGTTTTTATTCAGGGGTAAGATTATATCCACCTTCGACAGATAAAGTTTGCATATTTTGCACATAACCACAAAGCAATAGCTAAATTGTCACATAAAGCATATTTTTTTAGGATAAACGACCTTGCGAAAATATAGTCGCCTAAGCGGTCAGTAATCCTGACCTCCCCTTCAACCCACCGCGCGGCCCTATTAGCACAGGGATACTTTCTTCCACTACCGGACTCCGTTACATCGTGTCAGCATGGTCTGGTAGAATCCGCGCCCAAATCGACCCGAGAGATAAACTCGATGCTGAATGCCGACGCTCTGAAACAACTTTCACAACTGAAAACAGATATTCGCTCCAGTAAGGACTTTGCCGAAGGCCGGGTACGCGGCAGCAATGGCAAATTTGGCTTCGTGGAGCTGGAGGATGGACGGGAGGCCTTTCTGCCACCCAACGAAATGGAACGTGTTTTCCCAGGTGACCGGGTTCGCGTCTGCATTACAAAGGAGAGCAAAGGCAAACTGACAGCCGAATTAGATGCCCTACTCGACAGCCAGCTGGATTACCTGGTTGGCCAATATGTACAGCGAGGTCAAGGGCACTTTATCCAGCCCACTCAGAATGGCCTGTCTCGATGGATTTTCCTGCCTCCTAAAGCAAGGGGCAAGGCACAGCCAGGCGAATTTATCGCCTGCAAAGTCAATCGTCATCCCTTTAAGGACGGGCGCGCCCAGGCAAAAGTTGAGACTGTTATCGGTAAACCAGAAATGCCTGGCATTGAGCATGCCTATGTAGTGGCCCAATACAAGCTACCTGAGCAGTTTGGTCCGGCAGCGGAGAAACAGGCTAAAACCATTTCTGAACAGATTGTCACCAATACCTCTGAGCGCACCGACTTATCCGAATTGGGCTTTGTCACTATTGATGCGGAAACCACCCGCGATATGGACGATGCCCTCGCCGTTACGCCTAGCGAAAACGGCTGGACCCTGCATATCGCCGTTGCCGACCCCTCAAGTGCTATCACCGAGGGCAGCCCATTGGATCTCGAGTCGTTTAAGCGCGCCCACAGCCAGTATCTCCCTGGCGAAACTCTGCCTATGCTGCCGCGCAGCCTATGTGAGGACCTTTTTTCCCTGATACCTAATGAGTTGCGCCCTGTACTGGTAGTACACATCGATATCGACAGCGACGGTAAAATTATTTCAAGCCGCTATGAATTTGCCGCAATTCGCTCCCAATATAAATTGAGCTACAACCAGGTAAGCCAACTCATAGAGGGAGATGAGTCCGCGGTACCGGAAGAGCAAAAAGAAAGCTTGCGCAACCTTGCCGCTCTGTATGAGGCCCGCGCCAAATATCGCGCAGGGCACTCCCTGGCAATGGAAGAGCGCCCTGACTATGAAATTCACCTCAACAAAGAGCGCAAAATCGAGCGTATTGAGAAGCAGGAGCGTAATATTGCCCAGCGCATGGTTGAGGAAGCTATGCTCGCCACCAATATCTGCATCGGAGCAAAACTGGCAGAATTACAACAGGGCTGCTTCTCAGTACACCTGGGTTTTCGCGAAGAGCGGATGGGCGAAGTAAGAAGCCTTCTAAAGGAATTACTCCCAGAACATGCGGAAAACGATCTCAGCCAATTGCAGCACTATTTAGCGCTGGTTAAACACCTGGAGAGCCATGAAGATGCGCAAATGCGCAACCTTCTCGCAGTGCTGAAGCGCATGCTGCGTCCCGGCCAGCTCAACAACAACTCCGGTGCGCACCTGGGTCTGGGACTTGAGGCCTACGCCACCGTAACCTCACCCATTCGCAAGTACAACGACCTGTATAACCACCGCGTACTGCGCGCAGCATCTGAGAATAGTCCTGCGAAAACACTGAGCGACACAGAAATCGAGAGCCTGCAAGATAGCCTGCTCCGTGGACGCCAAGCCAATCGAGCCCTCGAACAATGGCTTTACACTCAGTTTATGCAGGATAAAGTAGGTCAGGATTTTACTGGCAAGATTGTCCTGGTTAATGGAGCTGGGCTGGGCGTACGCTTGGACCAATACGGCATTGATGGATTTGTCCGCTTGAACGGCGATAAAAAGAATCTACCCACATTTGACGGCAAACACTTAACACTCACCCACAATGAGCAAAGTTTTCAGTTAGAGCAGACCGTCAATGTCAAAGTTACTGCGGTGGACATAGATAAACGCCGCATTGCACTCGAGCTTTTGTCAGAGAGCTCGGTAACTGAAGAGGCCCCACAAAAGTAACGACGAGCAACATCCAAAGAGCCCGGCAAATGCCGGGCTCTTTCCTGTTACCTCTTGGTCGACCCCATAAACAGGTTTTACAGGAAACGACAATTAATCCCATAAGAATGATTTGAGGCCACCAATGAGCAATATTGCTGAGCTGAACCCTACCCCTCTCTGGAAACACTTCGCCAAACTTTGTGAAATCCCCCGCCCTTCCAAGCATGAAGATAGAGTTGTTGAGCACATTGTCGATTTCGCCAAAGCCCGCGGCCTGGATGTGCAGCTGGATGAGATTGGCAATGTTATTATCAAAAAGCCGGCAACACCGGGCATGGAAAATCATCAAACTCTGGCGCTGCAAAGCCATGTCGACATGGTGCCGCAAAAAAATGCGGATACTGAACACGATTTCCTCACCGACCCTATCAAACCGCATGTTGATGGTGAGTGGATTACCGCCGAAGGCACTACCCTTGGAGCCGACAATGGCATCGGCGTCGCCGCCATTCTTGCCTTGATGGAGTCTACAGATATCCCCCACCCCGCCCTGGAAGCTCTGCTCACCATCGATGAAGAAGCGGGCATGACCGGTGCTAAGAACCTGCAGCCAGGCTACTTCGAAGCCGATCTGCTGTTAAACCTCGACACTGAAGACGAAGGTGAGCTCTACATTGGCTGTGCCGGTGGTATCGATGTCAATGCAGCTCTGCCCTACAAGGCAATACCTGTAGCAGCTGGCAGTCAGGCATATAAACTGTCTGTACGCGGCCTGCGCGGAGGCCACTCAGGGCTGGATATTGATAAGGGACGTGGCAATGCCAATAAGATTGCCAACCGCATTATCGATGCCGCCCTACGTGAAATTCCTACTTTGAGAATCGCTACATTAGATGGGGGAAGCTTGCGCAATGCCATTCCCCGAGAGTCATTTAGTACCCTCGTAGTTCCTGCTGACAACCGGGAGCAACTACAAACAGTTGTCCATACTGAAAGCGCACAAATTGCGCGGGAGCTGGATAACGAAGCGGCACTGGAAGTTAGCCTGGAGAGCACCGATACACCACTCAATACAATGGATATCACGAGTCAACAAAAGCTGATTCGCGCTATTCGCTGCTGCCCCAATGGCGTGGAGCGCATGAGTACCGCACTGGAAGGTATTGCTGACACTTCCAACAATTTGGCCCGCGTGGTCACTATAGAAAAAGACGGCCAACACCGGGTTCAAATACAGTGCCTGGTACGCAGCCTTTCTGATAGTGCTAGGGATCAGCACAGCCTGGATGTAGCCGCTACTTTTGAATTGGCCGGTGCAGAAACCAAACTGGATAATTCATACCCCGGCTGGACGCCAAACCCCAACTCACCACTACTCGCGATGATGAAGGGTGTTTACAAAGAAATGACCGGAGAAGAGCCTGAAGTGAAAGTGATCCACGCCGGCCTGGAGTGTGGCCTTCTAGCCAAACCTTACCCCAATTGGGATATGGTCTCATTCGGCCCCACCATTCGCCGCGCCCACTCGCCAGAAGAGAGAGTACACATCCAAAGTGTCGCCAACTTTTGGGATTACTTTATTAAAGTTGTTCAGGCAATCCCAACTAAAAACTAAACTCCCTTTCGTGCCTATTAATTATAAATAGAATGATCCCGTTACCATCCATCGGAGTGAGCCCGGTGGATGGGCTGCTCACCCACTCCCTCTTACGACACTATCTATAGTCCTTGCGAAGCAATCACATTTTTCAGGTGCTAATAGAAAAAAATCGATTAAAAAGATTAAGGGCTAGACTGGGAGCTAGATAGATACTTTTTAGATTAAATTTCAATCAAAATAAGAATATGGAACTTTACATCCAACCTTCTAGTCAATACATTCACTTCAACTATGACATGGAAGAGGCAATAAAAAATTTAAGTTTGTCTGCAATCCCTAAAGCGTCACAAACTACATTCATAGGTGTGGGCACTAAATTATTAAAGGATACCGGCCACCATAGCGCTTCAGTCACAGATGAAAAGCTTTAAACCGGAATATTAATTTCTCAAGGAAGTTATATAATTTATGAAAAATCTAATTTTAATATTGAGCATTTTTTCTCTAACAGCTTGCGGAACCGTTACCACCTTATCAAGCACAGATCTCGAAATTGCAAGAAACTTAAAAAAGCAGAAAACTAATTGTGAATCCATCCCTAGAGTTTATAGCGGTCTGTCGTACAATATGTGCAAAATGCATTCAAATAGCGAATCTTTGAATTTTGCACCGCTTCTTGGGGCCTATCTTGTTGACAGTGTTCTCTCCGCAGCCACTGACACAGCTGTCCTTCCCTTCACAATCTATGAGCAGCATAAGAGTGGAAACATATTAGTTCAAAGTAGCCAACATTAACTTGTCCGATACTAGCTACTTTCCAATTCAATCGGCCGGCGCTTAAGGGGTCGGCTGGTTTGACTCGCTGGACTATTGAAGATAATATCCACAGTATTGTCAATCTTCTTTATTGCAACCCTCACGTCTGTTTGATCAAGTAGATAGGATGCACACATCCTTAACTTTGTTGAGGGTATTAGCGCAGGCAGCTTTTCCTGTAAGCGACTCCATGATTCATCATAAGCACCCACATCATCGCAATCCACTCCAGGCTGATTAATAAGGAATTCTGCGGCATGCTATGAATATCAGCCAATTCCTTTTTAATTCATACCAAAATCATTAGCTGCCTCTTCAAAGCCCCGCATGAGTAGCTATTCTTTGCCCGGTCCATGATCCAAGGCATTGTTTATCAGATAGGTGCAAACAGGAATTTTTTATGCCCCTATGCCGAGATCCGCACTCCGAATCGAAAATCAATCGCTTCAACTTTATGCAGAGACTCAAGTAGAGAGTTCAGTGAAGTGTAGAGCACTAACCATCATACAAATACCAGGAAAATTCAGAACCTCAAGATATTCCCCAAAAACTCTATATATTATTGCTTTTAGATTGCTTAGATATCCACCATTTAGCAACATCCTCCCGACGACAAATCCAAACAGCTTCAAAGGTAATGATATAATCTAAAAATCGAGCAATAGCCATAGCCCTGGCCGGGTGCCCACTAATACGACCATGTAAACCAATACTCATCAGTTTGGGGCTTTTCTTTCCCTCCTTCCAAAGACAGTCAAAAGCGTCCTTCAACAATAAAAAGAAATCCTGCCCCGATGAAAAACCATTAGGCATTAGATATCTCATATCGTTGTTCACTAAGGTGTATGGTACTATCAATTTCTCAGATACACTGGACTGCCAATAAGGCAGGTCGTCACAATAAGAATCAGAAATATAAATAAGATCACTCTCATCATTTAGTAATTTCCTGGTATTAAGGCTCGTCCGACCCGTATACCAACCTCTAGGTGGACATCCTGTTATGTGCTTAATTATTTCAATAGTGCGCCTAATACCCTGCCGCTCATCTTCAACTGGCACTGTCTTATAATCCAACCAGCGATAGCCATGACCCGCGACTTCATGCCCCCCTGCAGAGAGGGCCTCCCCAATTTTTGGATTTAATTCCAGCGCCAACCCCGTAGCAAACGCAGTTAACTTTAACCGTCTCTCCTCAAATAGGTTTAGCAAACGCCAAACTCCAGCCCGAGCACCATACTCATACATACTTTCAACACTAAAATCCCTCTCACCTACCCGGGGAGGCCTACCAGAAATTTCATGTAAATAAGACTCAGATTGTCCATCACCATTAACCAGTGTAGATTCGGACCCCTCTTCAACATTAAGAACAAATTGCACGGCAACTTGAGCCTCATCAGGCCACTGAGGATGCGGAGGTTTACCGGCATAACCAATTAAATCTCGCTTTTGCATTAGCCTAACTCAAAAGTTGTAACGCCAAACACGCGATTATGCATAATTTTCGGTTTGGGCCCTAGATACATTCTGGCACAACCAAAAACTTCCTCCATACCGTATGCTCGGGCCAATGCCATTGCTGCAGGATTATTTTCTGGAACGTCCAAGAATACTTCCTCACCTGCCGCATGTACCAATAACTGATCACAAAGGGACTTCGCTACCTGTCGATCATTTGCAAATAGAGGTCCAATTTTGAATCCTTTTCTACACCGACGCATTACTCCATACCCTTCAAGGCGACTGTCCTTTAAGTACCCCAAAGACAGCGCCTCAGGTTGAGCTATCCACCCCTGTAGAAACTTACCCCTGCAGGCAGGAAAACAAGCGCGATCATATTGGTTTAGATGATCAAAAGGCACTTGGCATAGAGGAACAACATTCCCTTCAAGGGTTTTTACCCTGCTTGAGGGCCGGCAAACAAAACGCAGGTTACGATGCGAGAAAGAAAATCCGCCCTTGGCATAGTAGCTTTGCATGTCAAAAACGCCATCTAATCCAACAGTAGACCCAGGACAGAGCCGCGCCAACATTTTATCTCTACGTATATGCCATAAGTAGTTTCCGTAGCCACGATGTCTAAATTCTGGCCGCACAATAAAAAAACCCATAAATCCATACCTCCCATCGTAGGAAGTAATCGCTCCACCTCCTATCAGCTCCTTATCTTTTAATGCTGCAACGAATGCTTCAGGGTCGGTATTCCAAAATATTTCCGCATCATTTAACCCAGGATTCCAGCCTTCCTCTGCCGCCCAATCCACCAATAAATCCACTTCCCCTCTTGTCATTGGGCGAATAGTAAGCTCTTGAGACATTATTTCCTCCTTTTTCGCCACATGTTAAACATCCTACATTCAACATCACATCAAATCTGCAAGAGAGCCTTTATTAAACTGAATTTTCCCCATATTTAAAAAGTGGATTACTGAAAGCATTGCTCCATATGAAATACTTAACAGAGATAAAATTGAAAACACATGCATAGGAATTACACACCAAGCTTGCTTACAAAAGAAAGCAATTATTACGTAGCTTTCCAATATGTACATCCCAAGAAATACTCCCAGCACTATCAGACCAACATCCAGCTCCAGAGTGGATACCTGAACGATAGAAAATATAATAACGGTAAAGAATAGAAAATTACCAGCAAGGCGAAATCCCCAGGCAACTTTTATTCTAGGTAGTGCTACAGCCTTCTCAATATTCCTTCGCGAATGAGTCAATCTCTCTGATGCACTTTTCGAATTGAATTTACTTACCACTAAATCCGCTTGTGGTGTTTGATATATACCACCACTCACAACACCCCGTTCAAATACATCCCATCTACTAGTCAAGCAAAATCGCACCAATAAGAGACTTTTTATTATTAAACTGTTAAAAGGGCATATTCCGCCGCTTGAACAGACAATTTTATCATCATTTTCAAAAGCCGCTTCCCCTATATTGACTAGATGCTATTTTGAGGTGAAGTGAGAGATATTTCTAACATCATGAATTGTAGGTCTTATTTTGGTGCAAGAAATTTGAAAGGACTCGCCGGCTTAAATTCAGAAACAACCTCTCCCCCAAGATTCTCAGGAACATCCAGTTTCATACTCATTACTTGAGCACCGAGACTAAGGTTTAACTTATCAAGATCCACCCAAATGACTGAGGGATTGATAACCGATTCAAAATAGTAGCGTTTGGCAGACTGGTCTATCACTGAACGCCACAGTGTCGAGGCGATATTAGGCTTCTCTGGATTACTCATCCCCAGAGGAACGCTAACAGCGCGTATTTGTGAGAACACGGAAGCTAATGCATCCCTACGCGCATTGTATTTCGGGGATGACTCCAAGGCATAGCTAGCTCGCACAAACCTGTCAGCTGCACTAATAGTACCAGGCAGAAAATTCTGGCCACCAATAAGGTCCCAATAGGTATTGATAGCTAGTTGTTGTCCATAAATTGGCGAGTTTGTCATTACCGTGTATTGTTTCCCATGATGAACCTGCAACTCCCCTTTTATATATTCAAATATTGCAGAATCACCAGATGGATCAGAAAGAGCAATATGTGCGGTAGCCGGCCTGCCATTGGGCAGATCTGTACCAACCACGGTGAAAGGCTCTCGCTTCATCGCATTTACCGCTTCACTAACTGTACGAAAGTTATCCAGAAAATACTGTAACCAGGCCCCAACCGAAATTGTTGGCTTACCCCGTGCTTCCGGATTACCGTAATCCGCTTCAGCCAGATATAGAAGATTTCCCACTAAACCAGCTTCATTGATCCCATCTGAAGTCGCAGACTCATAGATACTGATCACAACAGAACCATAATTGGATGTCCACTCAATAGAGCCTCTACCAACCCCTCCGTTGCGTTGCATCCCCTTTGGAAATGCCCAGAAATCCATAGCAGCTTTAATATCACTCCAGTCCATGCTTCTTCCGGTGATATAGTTCCCTGTACCAGTTCCATATAATATCCGCGTGCAAGCTTGTGAAGATGCAGCAACCAGTAAGAGGGAAAAAAAGAGGATTGGAGCAATCCAGTAAAACAAGGGCTTGACTTCATTTAAACTATGCAATCTCACAGATATTCTCCGCTTGCTTTAGGTGTTCAATAATCCACCCTTCATCTGAAAAGCTCACTTTACCTAACAGACTCAAACATAATAAAAGTGAAAATATATGTAGAATAGTTTTAGCGCATCAGAGGTATTCAGTATGTAGAAATTGAGGTGTATAACCTCAAATCTAACGAAAACTCTGTTTAACCTCCTATTTCTGGCGTGCTTTCCAACCAACCGGATTCACGCCCCTTTCTTTTTAAGTAAAATTCCCCGTTACTGAAAATGATTACACTATGTAGGAAAGAAAACTCACGCCGATCCAAATGTAAAATGTAATAGGGGGAGAGTATGAACTCCATTGGTAGACTGGTAATTTTGGTCAGGGAGTACGAAGAGGCAATCAGGTTTTATAGAGATAAGCTGGGCTTTGAGGTATTTGTCGACTCCGAAGCGCCTCCCCTTCGGTTCGTCCATGTCCGCTTACCAAAACAGAAAGATGTAGGAATCTGGCTACTTCAAGCTTCCTCAGAAAATCAGGAGAAGAGTGTCGGAAAACAAACTGCCGGGCAACCATGCGCCGTCATTTATACGGATAACTTTCAGAGTGAATATGAACGCCTGGTGGATAACGGTGTTCAGTTTACTAAGCCCCACAGGTCTGAAGCTGGTGCAGAATTTGCACACTTTGAAGATTTATATGGCAATGAGTTTGTCCTAGTTGAACTGAAAACCGAGCTTGCTGAGTAAATTTTATGGGCCTTTGTCGATTCCCTCACTTGGGCCCGATTTGTGAAGCGGTTGCCCTCATGCCGAACAGACTTTCAGATTTCTTAGAACCTTCTGGATTACCCGATACTTTCCTGAAAATTTCCTGTTTACTTCTCCTGCCCTATCACATATAAATCGGACAAGACTCATTCATTGGGTACCAAGTTCCTGCCACCTTAATCACGATCACTGCGTGAGCCCGGTTATAGAACAAATTTTCGGCACTGGAATGTGCCATTGCTGACTTTCTGCCAGCATACACCTAAAGATAAGGAAGTTCGTTTCTCAAAGCAGCACCGAACAACAAAAGTTTAGTTGGCTATTGGCCTTCGATCAATTTGGAGTGCTCACGCTACCGTTACCGATCATTTGGAAGCATCATGAATAGAAGCCTGATTTTGCTGGTTCCTGGCTTAACGAGGGTCACCAGCACTGCTCAGCTGTCCGAATTCACCGAAGGACTTATCGCAGCAAGCGAGCGCATGCCGCTCACTCCCATTGCAGATCCCTCTATTCCCCCTGGAGTCCACCGCTTACGAGTAGCTTCGAGCGGACAGCCCCAGGAGCTGGATCTTGTGGAGGCATACTGGAACGACTTGGTTCCCAGTATTACTCAGCAAACATTGAAAACTCGGCTTGCCAGAGGATTCTCATTGATCTGGTTCTGGCTTGCCAATCTTCACATCTGGAAAGGGGTACTTAGACGTAAATACTTAACTTTTGGCCTGACGCTATCGGCTCTTGCTTTTATTGTCTGGTACCTAGGTACCATTATTTTATTTGTTGAGGCCATAGAGCCAGCCACAGACAACCCTTTCTTCTTCCTGGTGGAAAAGTTGAAGCGCTCCGTGGAGTACATTGGTGGCTGGCGAATATGGGCTGTAGCCACGGCAATAGTGGCATTAATGCCGGTCTCCCTATTAGTGGACATCTCTGATTTTTGTAAGCGCTACCTCACCAATGAACCGGCGGCCAGGGGCAAACCTGCGGTACGTTTTGAAATAATCCGACGAGTACGTGAACAATTGGAAAGCAGCCTTGCACAAGAAAAATACCAGTCGGTGACCATTGTCGGACACAGCTTCGGTAGTGTTGTCACTGTTGACCTGTTTGCTGACCTTCCCCCCATTGGAGTCCCTGTTCGCATACTCACAATGGGCTCCCTAATTGAAGTATTAGGTAAGCAAGCACCCTGGCTGCAGAATGAAGTACTTGAACTGTCCCAGCGCAAAGACTTAATTGAGTGGATTGATATCAAGTCTCACTCAGATTGGTTTGCCAGCGGATCGGCAGTACCAGATGCCCATCATTGCTATGAGCGTATTATTGGCTCATATGGCACTTTCCCAGACAAGCTGGCTGCCAGGGTACACTCTCGTTACTTTGACAATCAGGAGGCCGTGAGGCTACTGCTATCTTATTACGAGCGACAAAATAGTATCGTTAGCCCTAGCGAAAAAATAGCCATAGAGCCAGCCTGAACCAATAACAAAGCGCACTGCTCGTGCCGGTAAGAAATTTCCAGAACACAACAGTCACCAACAATACACTTACAGCAAGGAGAGTAGAGATGTCAGCCAACCAGCCAATGAAAAGAGCATCGACTCTGTGCTTATTTCTGGCGATTCTTGTCAGTAGCTGTACCCAGCTTGCTCCCAGGTATGATGCGGAGCTTTATTCAGGCCTAACCGAAGTCAATGCTGAATTGATGCAATTCTTTTCCTCGGTTTCCCATGGCACCAACAAAGGCTCCTATAGCGAGAGAAGCCAAAACTATCACTCCTTAATTGGTAAAATTGATGCGCTGGCCATGCAATCAAATACCCGACCTGTCCCCGGCAAGGTTACTTTGAGAAAAATCAACAATTACCTTGACTCTACAGATAGCAATATTAGTTTTGAATCTGCACCACCAAGTGTTGCTTCCCTTGAAAAAATTTCCAGCAGTCTAAATCGAATGCGAAAGGAAGATGAAGATAAGGGACTGCGTGCTACTGCTGTTGCTCTCTTCAAAAATGAAATTGTAATCTCCATGGACCAGGCCCTGACCTATGAATCTTTTCTAAACCGCTGAGGAATTAGACATGTCACTTGACGTTAACCAGCTGATTTCCAATATCAAAGATGCAGCTTCCACAGTTATCAATCACGATATCACCGAGATTCGCGGTTTTTCAGAACGCCAACTGGCTGCGCTGGCGCTGCAAGCAAAGCTCATCGCCAACGCAATTTTGGCCGAGGAAATTGATGATGACCTCAGAGACTACTTTCTAGACTCTCTGGAAGATATGGCCCTAAACTTTGCCAAAACTTTACGTGGACTTCTCGCAGTCACTATTGAAAAGGTTTGGAATGCGGTTATCGGTATTATTTGGTCAGCAATAGAGGCCTGCACTGGAATTTCATTGAAAATTGCCTCTTGACCCTAAATGAATTTTTCCATCTCACGCCCCGAAATTTTATCGTAAAGCTCCGGGGCTTCCAATTCATCAATGTACAACCCATTTTCTCATGTTTTGTGCCCTATCAGAGCCTATCCCTAATTTTGACTCCCTAAGAACGGAATATTTATTGAGCCTCTAATCAGAATACTAAGCTCGCTTCCCCTTAACCCGTTTGATGAAGACAACCTGGGTGGTGTAGTTTCAGGCGTTGCCTGGGGGGGGGCGCTCCGTGCACAATATCACCATCAGTTATCCTGGATTTCTAAGTAACTTTCCATAAGCATCCAGGCAGCTCCCAATGAGCGCTGCTTGGATGCTTAAATTGGCTCACCTAAACAGTTGCCCTTTCGCAAAATAAAGCTGAATAAGCTTGTAGTTTTTTCTTACCGTGTTTTTTCGGTAAAATTTGGCATCGCTCAAACCATAAAGAGATATAGCGCGATATAACAAATAATAACACTGGGCAACGCCCACAGAGGATACACTCTATGAAGGCCCTTCTCACGGCAATACTGGCTATAACACTTTGCGCCCACTCTAAGGCTGCCGATAATCTGGTACTGGTAACTATTGATGGCTTGCGCTGGCAGGAAGTTTTTTCCGGTTACGACCAGGAAATATTGAATCACGAAAAGTTTACGGAGAATAAAGATCAATTGATCAAGCAATTTGGAGGCGAATCAGCAAAGGTAAAGCGAGAAAAACTTTTTCCTTTTATCTGGAATAAAATAGAAAAAGGCGGATTTCTGGCCGGTAACCGTGACAAGGAATCTTTTGCCAATATCACTAACGGCTGGTGGTTTTCCTACCCTGGCTACAATGAAATCCTCACCGGGCGCGCCGATCCAAAAATTAACAGCAATGATCCACTACCCAATGACAATATCACTTTCCTGGAATGGTTAAATAACAAACCAGAGTTTGAAAAAAGTGTAGCTGTTTTTGGTAGCTGGGGCGTATTCTCAGCTATTATCAACCGGGATCGAAGCGGTGTTTTTGTCAATGCAGGATTGGAACCCGCCAACTGGCCTGGAATATCCCAGCGTGCTCAATTTCTGAATGAACTGCAAGGCCAGCTGCCAGTTTTCTGGCAGGATGTACGCCCGGACGCCTTCACCTATGGGCTCGCCAAAGAATATTTAATCCATAATAAGCCAAAGATGCTCTATATAGCCCTGGGTGAGACCGATGATTTCGCCCACGATGAACAGTACCACCAATACCTCGATTCCGCCCATCGCAGTGATGTAATTCTCGCAGACCTATGGAGTACCCTGCAATCTATCGAAGGCTACCGAAACAATACTAACCTGATAATAACCGTGGACCATGGCCGCGGTAACATTGCCGAAGCCTGGCCACACCACGCCAGCGGCCCGGCACTGACTCAATATTTTGGCAAGGAAGACCACCCACACAAAAATGGCATGCCCGGATCAGATGAAATCTGGATTGCAGCACTGGGCCCGGATATCAAAGCACATGGTGAAGTATCAGGGGGCCCCACTCTGTACCAGAATCAGATTGCCGCCACAGCATTACAGTTGCTGGGTTTCACTCCCACAGATTTTTCCAGGGACGCCGGTCCAGCCATAGATAACTTAGTGAAGAAATAGCCTTTTCTGCTTCGGGGCCACTATGGCTGGCCCCAGTCAGTTCAGCAATAGAACTTGGTGCAATCGTCTCCAATCTGGCATTTGGAAACAGCTCACTAGCTGCCCCGCCCCAGTTTCCGCATAATTGTCGGCCGCACTCGTAACTAAATACAAATGGCCTGATGTATGTGGTTTAAAAACCTTCGTGTCTATCGCTTAACCAAAGAATTCAGCCTGGATGCTGAAAAATTCAACGAACTACTGGAGCCACAGGCATTTATACCCTGTGGCAGCCAGGACTCCTCTCGCTATGGCTGGGTCCCCCCCCTTGGACGCCACGGTAACCAGTTGGTCCACGCAACCAATGGCTACTTAATGGTCTGTGCCAAAAAACAGGAAAAGGTTCTGCCCGCGGCAGTCGTCAATGAAAAAGTCGAAGAGCTGGCCCAAGCTATCTCCGCAAAAGAGGCCCGCCAGGTTGGTCGCAAAGAGCGACAAAACCTGAAGGATGAAGTGTTGCTTGAAATGCGGCCTAAAGCCTTTGCTCGCTCGCGCCTACACTACGCCTATATCGCGCCCCACGATGGTTTGGTCGTAGTAGATGCCTCCTCAGCATCTGCCGCAGAGGAATTGCTGGAAAACCTCCGCGAAGCGATCAGCAGCCTTGCGGTAATCCCCCTTTCCGCCAAAAATTTGCCACAGCAAACCATGACCCACTGGCTCACCGCACCTGAAGCGCCAATACAGTTTGATTTTGGCCATGAATGTGAGCTTCGAGACCCTAAAGACAGCGGTAGTGTGATCCGCTGCAAAAACCAAGACCTTTGCGCGGAGGAGATACACAACCACCTGGTGGCGGGGCTTCAAGTCCACAAGCTGGGACTGGTCTGGCGTGGAGGAGTTGAATTCCTGGTTGACGACCAGCTCTCCCTGAAACGCGTCAAGTTCAACGATGAATTACTGGAAAAAGCCGATAGCGCCGATGCAGATAATGCAGCTCTGCGCTTTGACGCCGATTTTGCCGTAATGACCCTTGAAATCTCAGCTCTGCTCAAGGACTTGCTTGCCGCTTTTGGCGGAGTAAATATGGAGGCTGCCAGCGTGGAGGAAATAGTAGCCAAAGCCTCACGTGGAGAAGTCGATGAGCGGGTACGAGAAGTGGAAGAAGTAGCGTTCTGAGTACTTACCCGGTGCCATTCGCACCGGGAGGCCCACCGGGTGAAGCCCACTCCTACCCTCAGAATATATGTGGGCTCTTCCCCTCACTCTCTATCAGATCATATCTCTACAACAGGGCGACCTGGCTCACTCCAGAGTACGTGGTATTTCCTCTGCTCAGGCTGGTCCACACGGGAGAAAGTATGCGCGCCGAAGAAGTCCCTCTGCCCTTGTAGCAAATTAGCTGGCAGGGACTCTGTGCGGAACGCATCGTAGTAACTCAAAGCCGAAGACAGTGCCGGTACCGGAATACCATTCAACGTGGCACTGGCAACCGCCTGACGCCAATTGCTTTGGTGTTCGGCAATCTGCTGAGTAAAGAAGTCATCCAATAACAAATTGGACAGCTTGGCATCGCGCTCATAAGCATCGCTGATAGACTGAAGAAATACTGCACGGATAATACAGCCCGCCCGCCAAATACGCGCAATCTCAGAAAAATTCAGCTGCCAGCCCTGCTCTCGCGCAGCCAGCTTCATCAGATCAAAGCCTTGGGCGTATACACAAATTTTCGCGCAGTACAGGGCATCGTGCAGCTCCTGGATTACCTCATCACGCTGCTCCACCGCTACCGGGGATACTGACGGCCCCTTTAGTTTCTGAGCAGCACGAGAGCGCAGGGTCTTACGCGTAGACAGGGAACGAGCATAAACTGCTTCGGCAATACTCGGTGCCGGACATCCCACCTCCAGACTGCTGATTGCCGTCCACAGCCCTGTTCCCTTCTGGCCGGCTCGATCCAGAATCACATCAACCAGCGGCTGCTCGGTGACAGAATCCAGGGTGGATAGAACTTCCGCACTGATATTGATCAGGTAGCTGTTCAGTGGGCCGCGATTCCATTCTCGAAACACTTCAGCAATCTCGGCTGGTGACATCTCCAGGGCACTGCGCATCACATGGTAGGCCTCACAGATCATCTGCATATCAGCGTATTCGATACCATTGTGCACCATCTTTACATAGTGACCGGAACCAATGGGACCAATATAGGCCGCACAGGGCTCTCCCTCACGCACAGGATTGCCTGGCTCAAAGCGCTCGATAGGTTGGCCACTGGCCTTATCGACCTTGGCTGCAATGGAGTGCCAAACCGGCTCTATACGGCTCCAGGCATAACGGTCACCACTAGGCATCAAAGAGGGGCCAAAACGGGCACCAACCTCGCCTCCGGATACTGCCGTGGTAAAAAAGATCAGCTTACCTTCATATCGCTTGGCGCGCTCAACGGAGTCAGTCCACAAGCTGTTACCGGTATCCACCACGATATCGTCTGCTTTAAGCCCTGCATCCAGTAGCTTGCAGCAAACATCATCTACTGGTGCACCCGCTGGCACAGACAGAATAATCAGGTGCGGCGCCTTTACTTTTGCCAACAGCTCGGTGTACGAATTGCAGGTCTCCACCCGTGCCGGCTGATCACCGCGCTCTTTCTTGTCCTGCTCCAGCAGTGCATTGAGCCGATTGTGATCCAGATCGAAAGCACAAACCTTGTAGCCGTTGTCAGCCAGGTTCAGGATCAGGTTCTTACCCATCACACCGGCGCCGATAAAGCCAATATCGCACTGTGAGTCAGACATCAAGTTCTCCGTACTAAGATAGGGGTCTTTCAGGGGCGCGGAGTATAGCAATATGCATACGAGGCCGGGAGAGCAAAGATCCAGCGACATCACCCTAATGTACAAAAAACAACCAACAAAATATTACTCACTGACAAAAACTCAGCATGGAGTAGGTACTTTCCTAGAGGGATTAGGTTGGACCAGCCCGGTATATCTTTTAGCGCCAGGGCCCTGATCACAGGCAAGTACAATAGCCTTCTTCCCTGTCCACATTCACCAGGAACAGTCATTCTGTTAACCATTACAAATGGCTGATATAACCTTAGAAATCAGATCCAGAAGACAGCTTTCAGATAGCGGCAGGAAGTAGATTCCATTTATAAGAGAGATGACAACCAGAAGATCGGCTATGCCAGTTTTAACTTTTCGTTGAGGCACACTGTCGGAGATCTGATAGGTAACTCCAACCAATCCACCGGAGGGAAGTTTCTAAAAATGTTAGAGTCCCCATTACCAAGTTCAATTAAATCCTCAAAACAAAGAGTGGTATTATCTTAAATAATTCACGACTTTTATTTACCGCACCACAGAAAACCGTAAAAATTTATATCCCAACTTATTTTTAAATAAATTTGAACATGCAGGATGTACTATCATAGTCACTTCAGACCACTTTTGGCAGTTCGCCAACATTCAGCCTTCATTCATCCCTTCGATCCCCCAGGCTACATCTTTTAATTTTCCAGGAAGTATGAACTCATCGTATAAAAAATATAAACTCCAAAATGTTTAAAATGGAAATCATTATCGCTCAACAGATCCAATATTGAGGATAACCAAATCCCACTGTGGTAGAGGCTTATTAGGTACAGAAATCTTAATATAAAATATTCTGACTATAATCAACTAAATTTGAGGATAAAGAATGTTCTTTACCGATAAAATCGCGTCTATTTGAATTATCCCTCCCCCCAATAATCGTCCCTGTTCGTCTTTAAGGATGGATGGTGTTGATACTTAAACCCTATTCAGTTTTTCTAGGCTATAAGTGGAATCACCTCCAAGCGATGATGCGCTTATTAAAAGGCGGCGGATTATAAATACCCAAGTATTGACACTACGCCTGCCGTAACTTACAAAGCTACTAGGAATATTATTATTATGAAAAAGATCCTTACCGCTGCTTCTATCTGTCTCGTTTCCATTGGGGTTACCAGTCTAGCCAACGCCGAAACCTGGTCCCCTCCGGGTGCTATCGCCTTGGCAAATGTTGGCACCCTAACGGTTAAAAAAGGAATTTCTCTTAACTGCACACTTTCAGGCAGTGTAAATTCCACCGGCGCAGATGCTTCAGTAGGCAGTCTTGCGCTATCGGGCGGATTCCTCAATATGTGCAACAGTGTCTCCTTCAATAATCTTCCCTATGACCTGATAGGAAACGCAAACAATACAGTAACCTTAAAGAATGTTGCTGTTGCCGCCGTAACTGGTAACTGCGCCGGGGATTTAACAGGTTCTTTCGATCAATCAACAGGAAGGATCACCTTTAATAATGCTCAAATTCCGAGTGTAGGTTCAGGTAGTGCCTGTGTAATTAATGGCGTTGTATCAACCAACCCACAATCCTCATTCACTGTACCCTAAAAAACCCTCGAGGTAGCCAATTTAAAATACCGCCGGCAACCGCTAGCGGTATTTTTTATAAACAACTAATGAATTTCATTTCAAAGCATTTTCTTATTACCTTTACCTTTATATAAAATACTACTATTCAAATCCTCTTATAATGTCATGCAACATTAATCCCTCAAAAGGAAATCAGGCCCTGCAATTACAGTACCTTCATAGTAGAATACGCTAGAGAAGATATTCCCTACAACCAACCTAATCTTGAAAGAGAATAAATGTCAGCTCTATTAATCTAAAAATTAATTTAATTTAGACATATAGTAAATTAGCAATCTATCAGAAGAAGACAAAGGAAAAGCCACAGTAAGTAAGAGATGAAATACCGCATTCTAACTTACTGTGACTACTCTAATCAGCAGGCCTCCGATACCGGGTTTAAAAAGTAAAAGTATTAAAAGCCTTTACTGACACTAAACCCAACAATACGAGGCTCTAAAGTAAATACATTTGTAGTAAGACCTGAATCATCACTATTTGTAAACATATCTGTAATCGGCGCATCGTCAAATATATTTTTCACATAGAGCTGCATATACAGTTCAGAATTCGGGTTGTTCAAGCTCACAGAAGCATTAAGGTTGCTCCATGCCTTCAAACGATCATATTCTGTATTATAAACACGTGCATAGCTCTCAGATTGGCGATAGTAATCCGCCCGCAACGTCAGATCCCAGTCCTCAATAGGAATAGTATGTTCGACACCAAAATTCACAGTAAAACGCGGAGCATTAGGTAGCTCGTTACCACTCAGATCAGCAGCAAAGCCCCGCCCTCCATTTGGAGCATCAGTGAGTGGATTATAAGGGTCTACACCATAAAGCAAGTCCCAGCGCGCAAAGCCCTCTATCTCTGGCGTAAATGAACCGTATAGCGCAGAGCCTGCACAGAGTGACCAAATGGCAAGCACATTGCCGGTGGCGGCAACTGTTTCAACCAAATCCACTGGTGCAATACAGTTTGAAGGAACCTGAATACTAGGTCTTACCAACATCCAATCTTCATTTCCTTGAGTGCGATTCATAACATCAATAGACTCTTCACCATCTGCGATACGAGTCTTCAGGTAGCCCATATTCATATCAACTCTGGTGCTATCTGTAAGCTGCCACGCCAGCTCAAGCTCAAGCCCCATACTCTCCGCATCAAAGTTCTCATTTAAAGAAATGCGATCAACAATTTGGGAAACTTGATAGTCTGTATAATCATAGTAGAAGGCGTTGGCATTGAATGTCAGACTTCCATCTAACATTACATTCTTGGAGCCGATTTCTATCGCATTAACAAACTCCGGTTCAAAGGAGTCCTCCAGGGGTTGATACTGCACTACGGTTGGATCAATCTCTGCTCGAGGTGGATTAGTGCCGCCCCCCTTATAACCGTGAGCAAAAGATAAATAAAACATGGTATCGTCAGTAAAGGGGGTGTCTACTCGCCAATCTAGTACCGCACGGCCTGTATATTCCTGCCAATTCTGAGTAACTTGATCTCCCTCTGGATATCCTCGGTGAACAAGCCCACCTGAACGCTGGCCCGATATTATTTCTCCTGTTTCACTATCAAAGCTTGTACCTAACAGTAACTGGCTAGGTACAGGAGTTGATTGCTTACGGTCATCGGTGTAGCGCAAACCTGTGGTAAGTTTTACATCCTCTGTGATCTGCCAATAGGCCTCACCAAACAGGGCCCATGAGCGAGTTTCCACTAAGTTCCTGCTAAGAAAATAGTTATGCCCCTCCTCATCAATATTCTCAAGTGAATTTGGATCTACATAAATACAATCCATATCACCCGCACCGACCTCTGGATCAATACATTTTTCAGAAATCAATAAACCTGTATCAGGGTCTCTGGTACCGTTATAAAAATATTCTGCAATCAAACTAAACATATTATTGAATACAAAATAATCATCCTGGGTTTTAAAGTCCAGGTAGTTAGCACCTAATGAAAAGTTCCAGGGCCCATCAAAAGATGTCTGTAACCGGAATTCCTGGCTCCATTGTTTATTATCGGAGCGGCTAATATCTACTGCTAATATTCCATCAGAGGGGCCTAACTGTGGATCAGTATAAATTCCTCCAGGGGTGGGAACAAATTCAGCAGAATCATTAAAAATTGGGTCTGATACATAACGATTGTAATCTTGAGAAGAGTAGTAATCATCCTTTGCATAAGTTGATTGGGAGAAAAAAGTGAGTGAATTACTCAATTCCCACTCAAAATTCAGCTGCACTAAATCATTTTCAGCACGGAAAACTGGATCATAGCTGGTGGCAATCTCACGTAAATCCCTTGATTGCTCTGCATTTCCATAGGGATTACTGTAATAGTCGATAATCGGAAATCCAGTATCTAAATTGATAAACTGGGGTACCAACACAAAAGCAAACCCTCTTCCATTCGGCGCGCTATAGGCATCATCACTGTAAATTGATGCCGGCATACACCCCTGGCTAAAAAAAATGGAAGTAATTTCAGTTAGCTCAGTATCCCCGATCGTCGATGGTCCAGGGTCGGTGGTACAAAGCTGCTTGCCAGTACGTGAGCGTTTGTCATCTTCTTCAAAGTGCTGCCAGATCAGGTTTGCACTAAAGGTTTCACTGGGTTCCCACTCAAAAATGGCACGCGTGGAATAAAGGTCCCTATCATTTACATCGTTCCCAGTGTAGGTATTGGTATCAAAGCCATCACGCTTGGTCATAGCACCTGAAAGCCGCAGTGCCATGGTATCGCCCACGGGCAAGTTAAACATGCCACTTGTGCGCTTCGAGTTATAGCTACCTATTTCAGCTTTAATCTCAGAAGCAAATTCATCCTCTGGCATCACCGGCAACATATTAACCACGCCAGCAGTCGCATTTCGGCCATACAAAGTACCTTGAGGTCCTCGTAACACCTCTACTCGCTGTACATCAAAAAACTCCTGCTCGAACAACCGGTTACGAATAAGTGGTGCATTATTGAAGCTCACCGCCACAGCCGGATCGGTTGCAGCAGAGACAGCCTTGGTACCAACGCCACGAATTGAGAAGTTATAGGTACTAAAGTTTGATTTGGAAAAGTTTACGTTAGGCACCGCACGAAGTAGTTCTTCACCCCGTTCAATCTTCAGGGCATCTATATTGTCCCCCGACAAGGCAGAGACAGCGATAGGAACATCCTGAATACTCTCCTCTATTTTTTGTGCTGTTACGGTAACTTCTTCGATAGGCTGCCTTGCTCGACTACTTTTATCCTCGCTTTGGTCATCCTGGGATAAGGCTGTCAATGGCGTCGCAGTCATTATCATGCAGGCAATCGCAACGCTATACCAAGGGGTATGATTATTGACTGGATTAGTGGTACGAATCGCTTGTGCAATCAACTTTTCTTTCTTACGAAGGCTCATCATCATACTGAGTCTCTCTATATTATTTTCTCTATTATTTTTAAGTCAGCCAAACACCACCTTATCTCAGGCCTAACCAAGTTAAAGACGCAACACACTCGCGGTAGGGGGGATTAAGATTACCCGCCCAGAGAACATCAAACATAAATCAAGAACAACAAAAACTTATATTTTTAATTGATATAAACTTCCAACTTCCAACTTCCAACTTCCAACTTCCAACTTCCAACTTCCAACTTCCAACTTCCAACTTCCAACTTCCAACTTCCAACTTCCAACTTCCAACTAGAAAATAGTAGCTGATAAAAATGAACCCCCCATACAAAACAACAAATAAATCAACAACGCCTTAAACACCAAGATTAAAAAACTAATCTATTGAAATTTCCCTCAAGATGTCTCACTTAGCCTAGTCAAAATTGGCAACGTCAAACGGCCTCTTCCATTACCTTCCGAATTCGAACTAATGCACGTTGAATTAGTTCTTTCACTGACTCCTTGGAGATTCCCATGCGCTCGGCGATATCTTGGTAAGTTAAACCTTCAAAGCGATGAAATTTAAATGCTGTACCTGCTCTTGGCGGTAATCTCAGGATAGCTTGACAGACACGACGGCAATCCTGCATCCCTATAACCGTTCGCTCAGGTGTGATCACATCTGGAATATCTATCTCAGAACTAAGTGGCTCATGATATGCACGGCAGCGAGACTTCTGGTAGCGGCCATGGCTTACCAAAAGATTTTTCGCAATTGTGTAGATATAACTCCTTGGATTTCTAATATTCGTATTAGATTTCTTCATCTGAAAATGCAGATGCGCAAAAACTTCTTGCACCAAGTCATCCACATCAGAAATATTCACCCTGGAAGAAAAATATCGCCTCAACCCCAAACGATACTCCCCGACCCATGAAGCCATATCTTTTTGGCAGCTTTTGTTCATAGGCAAACAAGTATTTGGTCAATTGAAAGTGTGCCAACCGCCTAGAGCTTCATCACTAACTCGACTAGCGCTAAGCCGGTAATTAAAACTGGACGAACACCAAAAAAACTTATTTGAATTACCACAAAGCTTTCAGAGACTTATAAAATTATGACCATTAATTCACGAAACCAATCAAAAATGCAGACTGCTAGGTCAAAAACACACTTTAAAAGAATTCTCTCTGGAAAATTTTTCTTAAATTTATTTTGACTTATTCGGTTTCCAGAAAATTTAGAATAACTGCACCACACTTATTGATAAACGCCTTCAATAAACTAAATGGTGAATAGAACGCCTATATGTTTCATAAGTGAATAATCTCTAGAATTACACGCCACAAGATTTCCAAGTTTAGCTAGCCTGAGAGGCATTGATCACTCATTGAGCGACACCACAGCTAGCATCGCAAACCTTCATAAATTTGTAACTGGTACTAAAGAAAGCCTACTGCAGTTTATTCAAAGGCCACTTGACTTTCCCCCGCATCATTCTAATAACATAGAAAAAGCCTCTCACCAGAAAAACAATTCCCCACTGGGCACTTTAAAAACCAGTAGAAGAGTCAGAATTCTGCATGGCAGCTCAAACAAATCCAATACTTTGCCCTCTAGTTGCCTAATCGCCGTCCAATAGACGCCCTGGAACCAATCAAACTGGCACAAAAAGATCAAACATAAGCACCCCACATCAAACAAATTTAGGCTCATTAATTAAAATTTTCTTTTCTTTATATACTTTATTCGATAACCTCTATGACTTTAGTGACAACTTTTAAATTCTTTACTTTTTCACAACCCTCGTATCGCAGTAAAAAAACTTGGAGAGTTGAGCCTGAAAATACCCACTTAAAAAACAAATAGTGGTTTTCTATTTTTTCAAGGAAAAATAATAAAAAGGAGAGACTCCCTTAAACTATGTACTCCATTATTACAGCTTCAAGCCTACCTTCAGAGGTGCTGGGAAAGAACACAATAATGCCCTTACAGGTATGATGAACCATTTCGGATTGCAGAAAGCAAGATTTTGCGGATGCGACTGGGGAGGTTTTGTCGTTGATGCTATGGTCCTACTCTATTCCGGGCGCCATGCTGGATTGACAAATATTGGTACTCCGCACAGTTATCACCCAAAGGAACTTCCAGCAATGGATTTGCCAATAAAAGAAATCACAGATAAACCAGATTATAGCCAGTTTTTACAACAACCTGAAATTCCAGAAAATCTGCTCAATAACCATGTAGATAATTTCTTCTGTACATTTTTTCGGAAGAACTATCTGGCCAACAAAAACCTTTCCAAGATGCCAAATAACTCTTCAGAACGAAAAGTCGAACTTGCTCCGATGATAAGTTCCACAACCGGATAGCTAATTGGCTTGAGTTGACTTTTTCTATCACAGACAATCAAAGCAAGCATATTAACAAACAGGCAAGTTTGTATGAAAGGACTTAAAAGACTAACCCTTTTTTGGAGTTCAGCAGTTGCTGGCCTCCTATTGACCTCCTCTCTCGGGCATGCAAAAGCAATAAATAATGAAAAGCCCTATACATTGACTACCTGGAATAAAAAAACTGCAGATGGTTACAGAGGTTTTTTTAAGGTCCCAGAAAATCGCGCTATCAAAGATAGCCGCAACCTTTCAATTCAGTATATCCGCTTCCCTTCGACAGGTAAAAAGGCGGGTCCGCCTATTGTCTATCTGGCTGGGGGCCCCGGCGGATCCGGAATTATGGCAGTCAACTATCGCTATGAAATGTTTATGGCATTGCGGGAATACGGTGATGTCATTGCCCTGGACCAGCGCGGCACCGGGCATTCCAATGACCTGCCTAACTGCGAGTCTAAGCAGATAGTTCCACCGCTCATCTCCACCTCCGATTCGAAATATGTTGAACTGCATCAAAGTGCCCTTCTTGAATGCCTCTCTTTCTGGCGCGATCAAGGTGTTGATCTCGCAGCCTATAACACATTGGAAAGTGCTCGTGATCTAGAGGCTCTACGGCACCATTTGGGAGAAGAGAAAATTGTATTGTGGGGCACTTCTTACGGCAGCCATTTGGCACTAGCAGCCTTAAAGGAGATAGAGGGGTCTATTGATCGGATTATTCTTTCCAGTGCTGAGGGGCTAAACCAAACGATTAAGCTACCTTCCCGTACAGAATCCTATCTGGATCGCCTTCAAAAAGCCATCGATCAGCAGCCCGAAGCGAAGGCGATTTACCCAGATATTAAAGGCTTGATACATCGCGTCCATGCAAAGCTGGAAAAGCAACCTCTAAAAATTCAGCTTCCGCAAAGGGATGGGAGTAAGCTGGATATCCTATTACAACGCAGAGATATGCAACAAATAGCCTCTGCATTTATTGCAGACCCCAAAAGTGCAGCCCAACTGCTCGCTTTTTATCGTGCAATAGACTTGAGAGAGGTACCGGCCTTCGACAAAGTTCCTTCCCGTTATTTTCCTGATGGGTTCCTACAGCCTGGAGCTCCCATTACCCTCAGACCGATGCCCACTGCTATGGATATTGCATCCGGTATCGATAAAGGACGCAAAGCCAAGGTGGCCGAACAAGCTAAAGCTAGCCTGCTGGGGGACTACTTAAACTTTTCATACCATTATGACGGCTTGGCGCCAGAGCTGGACTTGGGAAATCGCTTCCGGGCAAACCCGCAAAGTGATGTGCCCGTATTATTATTCAGCGGTACGCTAGATGGCAGAACTTATATTGAAAGCCAACACGAAGCCGTTTCAGGTCTTTCAAATACAACCTTAGTAACCGTAAAAAATGCCGGTCACAACTTGTTTATGGCCTCCGAAGAGGTTCAAGACACCATAAACTTATTTTTGGAGGGGCGCCCTATTGAAAAGACAACGATTACAGTGGATCTGCCCACTCTAGCTATAAAATAGAGGCTCTCTATAGGTTTTCGGTAGTGGCATTCTTGCCGCTACCTATCCACTACACAATATCTCGTATCCCCCACCCCCGCACATTAACCTTGCTATAGATGCAACTGGAGGCGGGGATGACCAATATCACCGACGAAGTTCATCGCGGCGCCATTTGTGACCTGCGAGCACTTCAGCAACCTGGATTGCAGACATTCAAGCAATATATTCGCGGTAGCCTGCCAGGACCTCCCTTTTGGCGCTTAACTGGCATGCAACCTATTGAGGCAGGGCTTGGAAAAGCTACCTATTCCATGCCTATTACACCTTGGTTAGCTGATGGTACCGGCATTTACTGGGGCGGTATCTATGCAATGTTCGCTGATGCTCCCCTGGCTTCTGCTATCTGGACTACCCTACCCGCAGGTAAAGTACTGAGCACTTCTGAACTGAACATGTGCTTTATCCGGCCAATTACCACTAGTACTCAGAACATTGTCGGCCGGGCAACGACGATTCACTCCGGTAGCCAGGTTGGCCTCTCCAGCCTGCAGATCAACGACCAAAATGGCAGGACTCTCGCTTATGGGAGTACCCGCTGCTTAATAGCAGACTTTCCAGTCAGCCCAGATCAAGAGCTTCCTCTACCAGACTTAGGGCCCACCGAGCCACCTGATCCTTATTTACGCCCTCCTCCTGAAACCTTCTTTTGTGATATGGCACACTTTCCAGAACAAGTGCCCATTGAACTTCAGCGGTTGACGATCAATGAAGGGCGAATGCATCCAGTTTGGTTACTTACTGGTTATCGAGCAGTCGAGATAGAAAATGGGCGCTGTATCTCTACCATGCCTTCCTCCCCCTGGTTCTCTAATGGAACTTTATCCATTTATGGTGGGCTTCTGGCCTGGGCTGCAGACTTCACCATGGGCGGAGCTGTTTACTCCACTCTACCTGCCGGATCTATCTTCGCCACTCTAGATATGCATATTCGCTTTGCACGACCAGCAAAGCTCAACAGTGGGGATTTGATCTTAGAGTCCCAGGTACTTCACCGAGGCCGGCAGTTAAGGGTTTCATCCTGCAATATTGATACGCCCAGCGGTAAGCGCGTGGCTATTGCCACTGGTTCCGCACTGGTTATCCCCGGCGGTGCTCAGATGCTTGCGGATGGCAAACAGCCAGATGAAATTATTGCCACTGCAACCTCAGGCAAACCTTGGACACCCTGAATAAAATTCCTTATCAATGCTAAGGCCAACTTCAGGTAAAATGCTCATCACCAACATTCAGGCAAAGCCTCTGAATATTTTTTGACCGAATAGTCGCCTATTGCGACACCAATTCCAATGTAACTTTTGGGAAGCACACTATGGCCTCATTGCAAGACCAACTCCTGCAAGCAGGACTTGTTGACAAGAAGAAAGCCAAACAAGTTAGCAAGGAAAAGCGCAAACAGCAGAAAGTTGCTAAGAAGTCTGCGCAGCCCCAGATAGATGAAACCAAGCTGGCCGCACAAAAGACTCTCGCAGAGAAAGCTGCTCGAGATCGCGCCCTGAATGCCGAGCGAGATGCCGCTGCTCAACAGAAAGCTATCGCAGCCCAGATCAAGCAATTGGTGGAAACAAACCGCCAGCCCTACTCTGGAGAAACGGCTTACAATTTTACTTTCGACAAGAAGATCAAAACCATCTACGTCAGTGATGAACTACGCGATCACCTAATAGCCGGTCGCCTGGTGATTGTCGCCCAGGATGCGCGTTTTGATTTGGTGCCCAGGATAATCGCCGACAAGATTGCCGAGCGAAACACTGAGATTATCGTTAAACCTGCTGAAACATCAGCACCGGTAGATGAAGACGACCCCTATGCAGATTTCCAGATCCCCGATGACCTTATGTGGTAATTGGCAATGAAGCAAGATGTTGTCCAGGTAGTGGAGCAATGGCTCACCGATGTGGTGGTGGGCTTAAACCTCTGCCCTTTTGCGCGCAAACCTATGCGCGCAGGCCAGATACGCTACATAGCCAGTGAAAGCAAAAACGACCAGGCCCTGCTGGCCGATTTACATACAGAACTGCAACGACTCGACAGTACGCCAGAGCGTGAGCTCCTTACTACCCTGCTGATTATTCCCGATCATCTGCAAGACTTTGCCGACTACAATCAATTTCTCGATCAGGCCGAATGGCTACTGGAACGCTACAACTATGTAGGCACTTATCAGCTGGCCAGCTTCCATCCGGACTACCAATTTGCCGGAACAAATCCGAATGATGCTGAAAATCTCACTAACCGGGCCCCTTTTCCTATCCTTCATCTATTGCGTGAAGATAACCTGGAAAAAATGATCGAGCTTTACCCAAATCCAGAGAGCATTCCTGAAAATAATATTCTTCAGGTTGAATCACTGAATCAAGAAGAAAAGCTGCGACTCTTCCCCTACCTTTTCCGATAGCAAAATCTCAAGTGATGAAATCCCTGGAAGAACTACTGCGCTTGAACAAGCTGATCCGCCTGATCGGATTTGACGATGCCCCTTTCAAGAAAGGGCGGGGCACGCCAGTAAAGGTTAGCGGCATCGTCTGTTCCAATACACGCTTCGAGGGAATGCTATGGGGAGAAGTGAAAAAAGATGGTATGGAGGCCACCCAGGTCATTGCTGAACTGTTAAAAAACAGTAAGTTTTATAGTCAAATAAACGTAATCCTTACGGATGGCCTTGCTGTCGGTGGTTTTAATATTATTGATTTACCTGAACTCTCAAAAACTATCGATCGCCCTTGTATTGCCGTTATGCGTAAGCTGCCGGATATGGCAGCCATAGATCGCGCCCTTCAAAACTTCCCCGATTACCGGCTCCGCAAAGAGACGTTGTTAAAAGCCGGCGAAATCCACTCACTCAGGAATTTTTATTTCCAGGTACAGGGCTGCAACCCCGATATCGCTGCCCGGGTACTGGAGCAGGCAACGGATAATGGCAACGTGCCCGAAGCACTGCGGTTAGCACATATGATCGGTGCCGCGGTAATAACGGGACAAAGCGGTAAACGGGCATAGAATGATAGTGAAGGCTGAATTTACTCCTGCCCTTTTTATGCATAATAAAAGCAAGGGGGTTCAAGGAATTAACTCACACTTGCTGGGCAAATATCGCAAAAAATTTTAAACCTAAAGAAGTAAGTTCACACAGCGCCAATAAAACGCATAGGACTAGGCCTGGCTATGCTAGAGGGGGAGTAGAACTCCAACAACGAAAAGAAAACGGCAGGCTGTGACTAGAACTACAAACCACCAGACTTAGGGCGCCCAGCTGCCCGAGGCTGACGAGATAAATAAGAATCATTAAGAAAGACGCATATTCGACCGTATTGGCATGGGCTCTCACCCAATTATGTAAAGTGTTATCCAGCTCAAAGGAATGCCCCATCTTTTACTTACTATGCCCTATAGCGACAAGAGTCCTAAGGAAAAGCGATAATGCGACTAGAAATCCAATACATAACTAGTACACATTCATAAAAATTTCCTCTCTAATCGGCCTGACAATTACTTAGCAATATATCGAGTCGACTAATTGGTATAATAAAAAACCAAATTAAATCCTGGCAATTCCTTGAACTTCTTTCAAAAGCTGATAATTCGGTAAAAAACCTTAATATAAGCAAACAGTTATAGAGGGAAAATTATTGCAGAATTTCCTCCAGCAGTTCCACCCGAATAGTTGTGTCGTCGGTAATCAGCTCACTCCATATCCAGTTATGGTGGGCTATTACAGTTTGTGCCTTAAGGTGTGGACGGTCTTTCAAGGTATGACAATCAGAAGCTACTAAGATATTGATCTTATGGCTCACAGCAGACCTAATAGTGGTATCTACACAAAAATCCGTCGCCCATCCGCTGACAATCAGACGATTTACATTAAGCTTTTCCAAGGTGTGCTTTAGATCTGTCTGATAAAAAGCATCATTGGTTTTTTTTCTAATTACAAGATCACTTTCACTTTTTATCAGATCATCCAGCAGTGCCCAGCCCGTAGATCCGGGCAGGAGTCCCTCTTCTTCAAGCCCATCATGCTGTATAAATATTACACTTCCATCTCGCTCCCTAACCCAGGCAGCGAGCCTGTTTATGCGGGCTATGGTACCGTCTACATCAAACTGATTACGCTCCGCAAAGGAAGCTTCCTGCATATCAATAATCAGCAAAACATCCATAAGTTCACTCTGTTACTCACCCACATAGGCGGAGGCGATTGATTCATATCTTGCACCCTGCCGCAATTCATCGGCAGTCATTAGGAGCCTTCAAGTACGACTTGGTATTAAAGGATAACAGCGCTGTCCCTGGACTTATCAGCAAAAAGTGCCACAAGGGAAAACTGGGAAAATCCCTGGTCCGTAGATAGATATTCCTTACACCAAAACCTCAGGTTCTCCGTAAATGCCTCCGATGGCTCCAGCGCAAGGAAATGACACCGCACGACAATATCAGAATCCTTCTTCCTGCTATCGTCAGTAATAGAGATTGTCAATGTAGAAGAAGCACTTTCCCAGCGAATCAGGAAGTAGAGGGAAGAGTCATTGATACTCTCATTGAGCTTGGATACGGCCATACCCAAGGTCTCGGTTAAGTCCTGGTATACATCACTATCTGTAATAGCATTGCTCTTCGCATGGTACAGCTGGTATTCCGCACCGTCATCACTGACCAAATCAAGCAGGCCTGATGATCGACCCAACTTCCACTCTAAGCCCATAATTCCTCCAGATAGATACAGTTTAAGAAGCCGGGTATTTTACGGATTCCTCAACCAATCCACACCTGTTGAAATCAAGGTTAGTACAGGTGCACATTTTCCATACAGGTAGATGGCTGGTTAGCCGGCTTCTTAGGCAAGGCTTAGGAGTAAAGAACCTCCAAGCCTTCCAGAACAGCATTTATTTGGCGCTGGGCCGTTGGGATACGCGCATAGTGATATCTGCATGGAAAACTTCTTCCCCGTTCTGGTCGAAAACCCCGACTGGCATGATTACATCACCCGCATCAATAGATTCAAACTCAGGGTACTCACATACGGCTCTCAAGTTAGTTTTAGCCATCTTCAAGTACTTAACCTCCATCCCTACAGGTATCCAACGAAATCGTCGATCAAGGGATACATCAAGACAAACGCCACCAGCTAGCTCGGCGGCATTACACATGGCAATAGCATGTACAGTTCCAATATGATTAGTAACACTCCAGCGCTTTTTTACGAGCACTTCGACATGTCCTGGGGACACTTCGGCAAAGCATGGCTTGATAGACCTGAAATATGGAGCCTTGAAGGCCACTACTTTAGAAACTGCCCAGCGCCCGAGTGCCGAGCTCCCAAACTTTTTCCACAATTGCAACACGGGGCTTTTCGAAGATTGATAGTCCATCTTGCCTCACTATCTAAATCATTGGTTGACGAACTTCCTCATAGGCATCCGTCGTTGCCCGCAACTATACATGATCAAAGGGTTACGCCAGATAATCAGATCTATCAGGTTTATTGACCAGCCTAACTATCGGAGAACAATACAGCCGAAGATCTGCACAAAGAATAAGAAATACCGGATATCTTCCGGTAATAGCTATTAGTATAAGCGAAAGCCTCTTTCCATCTTTGATGGTTATAAGTTTAAAAAAGAGACAAGAAGATAATTTGGCATCAATGTCTGCGGAGTCCCTTAATAAACACATGTTAATCTGGCAATCAGATCTAGCGAGTGGTCACAAAAAATAGCAGCTTTCGGGGGAAATAAACTTCTATTTTTACTCATAACCAAGTGGCAGATGCCACATTATGGGTATTTTTGTTTCATACGCCTATAAAAGGAAAATAAACATGGCAATCTTACCGGCAACCGCATTCAATCAACTGCAAACAAATACATCAACTTTTCTGAAAACCTACCCAGTTAGAATTTATGGTGATCCTGGAGCATCAGGAATAACTCAATACTGCATCGGCAATGGCGGAAATTCATATCGTCCTGGAACCATTCTGGGAACACACAATATGCACTCAACTGAATCTTTCCACATAAGGGGTAATGCTTTTTATCTTGCGACAAATCCACACCTGTTTTTTACACACTCCATACATATGGATGTCGGTGCGGCAAACCTGGGTTTTTATCGTTTACCCAGCGCAACTGGGCCCTCAATGATGGTAACCGGCCAACTATCTGCCTGCTCTTTTGTCATCCGCCCAGTCATAGGCAGTACTGCCCTTGATGTTGCTCATGTACAACCTGCGGCTGTTAATGGCGATACCCTTCGCAACAACCTAGCAGCTACTTACGGGACAGCCTTTGTTTATGGCACCAGCAATCAACGGGGGTTTTACAATGGGGCAAATCGTACCGTTTCAGTTATTGGCATACGTACAGGTACTAGCTGGAAAATATACGCGCAGAAACATGACAGAACCACGGGGGATTATCGCATTCTCAGTGTGTACGAGATCTACCCGACACATCAAAAACTTTAATGACTAAAAATACTAAAAAAAGAGTCTTAAAGAAATTTCAACTGAGGACTCAGCCTGTATCATTAAAGACAGCCATATTGTATAAACAATCAACACTTTCACCTGAGAATTTACGTAATAAAGCGCCCGAAATAATCTTAGTTATTTAAAGTATCCAAAAACTATAAATCTTTTCTTCATGTTTCCTTATATGAGATCCATCGCATAGATTGACCGCTTACACCGAGCCAATTGATTATCTTCATAGAAACGCATTAAAACTGTCATTTCTCGCCAGCATACTTACGCCCGCTCGCCTTTGGGCTTCCACAGGCGCTCTCTATAAGACATAAAAACCATATCAGGAGCTGTCGTGAAGAAAATTATCACCACCGGCCTAGTCCTCGCGGCCTTAAGTGCATCCTCTACCCAAGCATTCCAACAGATCACCCATAAGCGCATTGCAATTGACGCTGTTTCCTATATGCGCAACAACCCAGAGACTACCGAATACAATAAACTCAAAGCTTGGGTAAATGCGGCCGGATTTAGTGTAGATGAGTTTGCGGAAGTACTTGGCCAGGGCGCTTATGATGTTGACGACTTCAAAGATACTTACCTGTGCGGGGCAATCACTGGTGACTGTGTCTACGCTCCAGTGTTTAACGCCGGAGCCTCACTAGTAGGTTACACAAGCTATTGGCATTTCCAAAATCATACCCGCGGTTCAGATGTTCACGGGAACGATCTCGGCGGCTACAACTACGACCTGCTTACCGTATGGGACAGCATTGATAATATGGCAGCTACCTGGCTGGTTGGCGACTATCTGGATGATGGTAATGGGGGAATGACCGGTTGGTGGTCAGCCGATGACTCAGAATACAATACCTATGGTATTACTGAAGCCAACTATCGCCAGGGTAGCCATTCCTCCAAATCGATGTATGACGACTTTGAGGAGATCCCCTTTCAACCTATCGACAACCTCGGCCAGTACTGGTACAGCCAATTCCTTGCCCAACCAACCGCACAAACTCTCGGCTTTGTAATGCATACCACTGACCTGCTTCAGCCACACCATGTGTGGACCACCTCAGGGCTCAACCACAGCGGTTGGGAGGGCTGGGTTGCAGATTACTACGATAGCGAAAACCTCAATGACGAAGCACTGGTTGCTCAGGCCATGTCTAACTTTACTGCTATAGGGCAAAGCAGCGATGATATTCGCCCCTTACTGACTCAAGGCGGCGCCCTCGCCTATGCCAATGGTGGTATTGTTTTATCCAGTACCGATCATAACGACAGGCTGCAAGTAGCCAAAACGGTCGTGCCTCATGCCATTGCAATGGTGGTTCATATCCTCAATCACGCTGCTCAAAAAGTCAGTGAATAACAACAAGAATTAAGCGCTCACCACTGGCGCCCGCAGCCAGTGGTCTAAGGATATTCTGATGAGAGTTATCTGGGTATTGGCCGCCGTACTGATAGTGACCACTCTGGCTTTCGCGGACTCACCTACAACGCTACCAGATAGTGTTGCAGCAAGAGTTAATGGCGAAGATATATCTCTAGCGGCATTAGACGTATTTGTAAAAGCAGCACGTCGCCACGATAAAGAGGCCAACAGGCGGTCAGTTCTCAAAGGGCTTCTAGAAAGCCATCTACTAGCCACGATGAACACCACGAAGTCTGTAATAGATAACCACAACACTGTAGGCTACGACTACCATACGCAGGTTGAGCAACAGCTCTTCAAACTGATTCGCAGCGCTTACCAGACCCCGCTTGAAAAGACCATGCAATCTGCAAACGTAAACAGCAGTCTGGATTTTCTAACAGCTCCTCTGACACTTAATATCAACAAACTCAAACCAATTCTTCAGTTACAGCAAAAGCTCTATAGCTCCATGACAACTGACCAACGGAATTCAGCGGAGCAGCTAGTGATTGCTCGCTACAAGTTCAGAGATACACAAGCTGAACAAGTATTGACTTTATGGGACTTATATCGTCGCCAGAATATTCAGCTTAAGGTACAGATGCACAGCTTGAATTTGGAATTCATCCGCGAGGCCATAAAGCAACAGCTCACTAGCGCCTATGTGTTAGATTGGTTTGAAATCGGCTCATCCTTGGACCAGGTATCCCGCGCAACCGTCAAACAGTGTATAGAATATGCCCTACAACGTGATCTTCTATTACAAAATATGGGATTGATTCATGATATTCACGATGAAAACCCACATCTCCAAGCTCTCGTAAAATCTGTGACAAAGAAAGAAGTCCATCAGTACTATAAAAAACACAAAGAGAACTTCAAGCGTATTGAAAAGGTTCACGCCTATCATATCCGCCTGGAATCACAAGAAAAGGCCGATCTTGTCTATAAGGAAATCAAAGCCGGCCTGCCCTTTCATAAAGCAATTCAGAAATACTCTAACGCAACAGACCGTAACTCCAACGGCAGCCTGGGGTGGATTGATCGAGAAAACCATCGCGATCACTGGACACTCGCCATGGCATTTAGCCTCCCTGGAAATACAGTCTCAAAACCCTTTCGCAGCCCCCAAAAAGCCGGGGATGTGCACTGGGAAATACTCTGGATAGACCAGCGGGAAGTTAGCTATCAGCCAATCGAGAGCGAATCGGTGCACTATAGAGCCACTAATGCTATTGCTCAGAAAAAACTCCAAGAAAAATTTTATACACTGATATCACTGGCTAAAAAGAATGCATCCATACAATTAAATCAGAGGTTGCTGTCTTGCGAATCTTGCTAATTGTAGTCGCTCTAACATTAGTTGGACTGATCATTACTGCAGTGGCTCTAAATGATCAAAGCATAGCTTTGGATGGGATAGTCGATAGGGACAAACCTAAACCAAATTTCCCTTATTCCACCCAAGCTCACCAACCTTCGACAAAAACCGTAGTTACCCAGTATTCAGAACTCAATGTAAATAATGACTTCGCATTCTCTTCAAACCCTAAAAGCGTAGCTGTGCAATCATTAGCAGAGACTATGAAAACTGGCGATCCACGTACACCTCCACTTGCCCCTAAAAATAATCCACGCACAAAGCCAAGCACTGAAGAACTTGCATCTCGCGATCTCTACCGAGAGTTTGAAGCTCGGCAGGAACAGGCCATATATGCCTCTTTTGCCGCAGCTGCGAAGCATAAAATTACGGAGCTAGAACAACAAATTGAACTAGGGAAGCAGTTTGGTATAAACCAGGAACAACTCTACGAGGCGACTCAAAAACTGGATTCGCTGCGAAAACAAAGAGAAATTATTCTCAGGGATCACCTGGAAGTCGATACCGAATCCCCCACAAAGCAATAGCTATAAAAGTCAGATTTAGACCCTATACGCCTTTATAACTTTTCAGTCTATATTCAAATAAGTCAATAAATTTTCGCAAATGGAAGCTTATAACACTATCATTTCCGGTGTTTTAAACCTGAGTGGCGCCAAGCCAGGTAGGAAGGATAATTGTGAAAGCGGCCCTCCTTCTCTTATTAAGCTTATTCTCCACTTACTCCCTGGCATCCTCTGTCAGGGTCCAATTAATGGACTGGGATAGCATTTGTAAAGTGCAAGTAACTGGTGGAAAGAACCCCTCATTCACAAATTTCCAAACCTACAAAAATGTAAGACGGGGCTGGGAGATTGAGCGCCCCTACCAAATTTGCTACCGTCGCAATGAAGAGCCCTCACAGTGTAACTCAAAAATGACTTTGTGGCGCTGTAAAAGATATGTTGAATCGGATGATCCCAAGAGCAACACTTTCCCGCTATTCTGATTTTTTGAAAAATAGGATTGGATCAAATGTCATTGCAAACTCATAGCGCAAACTAAATATATAACTTAAATTTTAACGGAGATTCCATACGCACTAATAGCCACAACCGCCAAGTTACGACGCTTGATCCAATATACTTAACTTAATCATCCAAGGATTGACCTCAGAAGGAGAAACAAAATCAATCTGCAGTACAATACCATCATCAGAAAACCGATATATCCATTTATTATCAATAAATTTTCCCTGACTAATTTTCCAATCTGGATTCTCTTTCATCTGTTCACTTAACCAGGCTTTTACAGTCTCCACATCACCGGAAACCTGAAATGCGGTATACCAATCTTCCAAGTCGCCATAGCTATATTCCTTAGAAACAAATTGAATTGACTCAGGCAAGTCACCAAAATTCGGCATAATTTTGTCTGCCATTATACCCCGGATATAACCGCCCTGCGGCTGCCACTGGTACTCAATCTTCGCCGCAACACTTCTGGCTTTCTCCATCGTATCAATCTTGCTTACCAGGTATAGAGCACCATCTATTCCGGATGAAAGACCGGCGGTAGTAATGATCTTCCCGTTATCTACAAACTTTTTATTCTTTACCAATTCGATATCAGGGAAACTTTTCTCGAACGAATTGAAGGCTCCACGAATAGTGGTTGCTTTCTTACTATGAAGCAGCCCGGTATTCGCCAAAATAAAGGCACCGTTACATACCGATAGCACATACTGCACCTGCTCAGACTGCTCCTTAATCCACTGCAATATCTCCGGGTTCTCCATCGCTTTATTGATGCCACCCCCAGGGATAATTACCGCATCAAATTGATTCTCTTGATCAAAACTGGCATCTGGAACCACCTGTAATCCCATCGCTGAAGTAATGGTTTCACCATCTTCAGAGATGGTTGTCAAACGATAACGCGCCTGACCAAAAACCTCATAAGGGCCAGCATAATCAATAGTTTGTGCACCATCGTACAATAATATTCCAATATGGAAAGCGTCCTTAGATATAGAGTGGGCCCAAGCCTTACTACTTAAAAGTAATGAGCACAGGGCAGCCCAGAAAAATATTTTCATGGTTATAACCTTAAATTCGAAAGTCAGTTATTTTTAGCAGGAGCAAAGGTTTATTCGACAATTGATCAGACACATCATAAAAATTCCGCTATATGAATAGGGCGCCTCCAGTCGAGGCAGTTGAAAGCATAAATTAATAGCATTAGTCGCAAAGGACATAAAGCCGACAAATTAGGACATCAATTATCAGAGAAGGAGCCTTTCTATCTCATTGATAATATTTAAGCTCGGCATTGGCAATGTTTATATAGGCTCCACTGCCCTATGTTTCTTCGCAACAAACCATATTGCCCGTGCTGGGCCAGTGAGGTCCCTAAATGAATCTATTGAATTAGATCAGCCTCACCCCGTTCACGAGCAATAATTTTCCATAGTTCTTTATAGATTCTGGGGATTAGCTAAGCCTGCTTTTCGGCAAGCACTGCATCTGCAAATAACCCCAACCCATACATTGCGAATAGCAAGAACAGCTAGTTATTCATATATCAGTAAAGTAAAAAACTTTCCCTATATTGCGTATTACCAGGCGGACTACATGTGTTTTAGAGAATGGAGAAATCGCGATTATACTGATGGAAAAGCGGAAAATGAATTACATAGTAGAAGCAGAATAAAAAGAAGAACAAGCAACTTATAATGGCACACAAATATAGTATATTTAGGGCATTTATAGAAAATATGGCATTACCTAGATGTCGATATCACAGTTTCGGTAATGCCATCTAATTGGTGCAGGAATCTGCTAATTAGCTACAGTAAAGTTGCTTGAGGTGCCACTATAGCTGGAAATTTTTCCTGTCCACCCACTCTTCCAGTTTCCGTAATGCTTAATACGATATGTGCCAGCTGGAGTATTTTCACCAATTGTCCACTGCCCTTCAGCAAAGGAACAAGCCAGACAATCTATAGCGGTATCCCTGGTCCAGATAAAACGGGTATCCAAATCATTATCCGTAAGATAGGTTTCCCAGCTACCATTCACTTTTCGCTGAATCTCAATAAACGTGCCGCCAGTCCTGAAATTATTGCGAGGATGTCCAGAGCGAAAAGAGGCGCTCACCATGTCTCCGGCAGAGTAGCTGTTACCGACATCATTCCAGACTTGCCCAAAAGATTCCCAAAGACGCTTATCATCATAAACCACCCCGATAACATGAATCACCTGGTCATTAGATAAATCTGCAGGTGTTGGGCCTGCATCGACTTCCAGATTATTGTTCATGGCATAGGCCATCTCCGTGTAGATTTGCTGGTAAGCTGCAAGGGTGTTGGGGCCAAAGATAGTATGGCCACCCTCATAGTGCTGCATATCAAATTCTTCGTGTGTAGTCACGTAACCGCTATAGGCATTCGCCAGACCGGCAATCACCACCGTAGAGATTCCATTACCCTGCATAGCTGAGAGCACCTGCTCTTCCAAACGGCGCCCCGCCATAGTAGTCATCTCACTGGGCGCAGCAACCAGGGCAAGGGAGCCGATTCGAAACATCTGAAATGGTAAATAGGGTGTGTACAGCTCTTGCCCCACCACTTTACGCTCTACAAAGGTTGGCTTTGGATATTGGCAGGGATCATCCTGAGTCTCGTTGAAAACAGCCACCACAGAAAAAGCGTTCATCAATCCAAATATCGGGAATCCATCAATTACAGATTCAAACAGGCTTTCGCTGCGATCCCATTCTGTACCCTCATTATCTACAGACATACCTTCGAAGATACCGTCAATTCCACTGGGGCCATCCCAGGTAGAACCCGCTGTAAAGGACCAGCCAACCGCGCCTTCACATATATCCTGCTGTCCTACTCCAGTGTACTGTCCCGCCACTGTGTAGCCTGGGAAGTAGATGATTTGATGACGATAGTCCAGTTCCCCTGTCAACTTGTTAGCTGCTGACTCATATAGTGACTGCGCTTTGGAAAACTGCTTTTCTGCAGCCAGCTCTAAACTCGCATATTCACTAGTACCGCAGCCATCTCTGGGGCCACACACATTAGGAGAGGCATCACCCAGGTTGCTGTTGGCAAAAGCCGCCACGAAACCATCTGAGGTATTGGGCTGGCCAGCAGCCCAGGTTTCAAATAGGTAACTGGCCGCACCTTTATGGTCGCTACTCAACTGGCGTTGTTCGGTTCCGAGGGAAACATTGTGCACAGCAAACCAATTGATAATCCCCATTGCCTCATTATCCGATCCCACCAATTTGAGCTGACTCATGGTTTTATTAGTATCGTATTGGTAATTACTAATATCGGAATTTTGTGCGTAAGGTTCTGGGTTGCGATTAACACTGGTATTGAGCAGGGTACCCTGATCGAGATAAATATCGCCTTCCTTCAGGCTGTTATTCGCTGAGACAATAGACTGGTAAATACCCTCCACAATCGCGCTATAATTATCTCCTGCGTAACCCAATGCACTCATATTCAACATTACATAGTGATCGTAACCACCAGGCCCCACATGAGTATGAGTTGCTGTGAGCATGACATTCTCATCAGTGAACCTATTATTGCCATACTTACTTTTAAGTTTGGCGATTACACCCTGTTTAACGCCCTGGGGAATGCCCTGCAGATCCGCAGAGACAAATACTAGGCGCCGACTATTCTGTGGATTCGCGATAATAAACGCGCGGGACCACAAACGGGTGTGAATTCCCTTTGTTGTTTGCCCTGTCTCACCATAGCCAACCATACCAACATCGGCGGCTGGGCCCGTAATATCGTATTTACCAGTACCCAGCAACCAGTCCGCACCGAATGCAAGAGGGGTAGCGCCTACTAGCCCCAAGAGCACCACACAAATCTTGATTATTATTTTATTCATTTTTTCTCCAAATAATTTGCTATAGCGATGCCTATACATAGCATGAGCCATGGAAAGAAGGCTGACCTTACTTGCAAAAATTATTCTGATAACGCAGTGAAAGAAACTGGCTCGATAGCCAGCTTTACGAAGTACAACTACATGACTGTACTTTTATTATTTCTATTATTTCTTCCTGATAGAGACAAACCTATACAGTGAATAGAGCTTAGACAGGTATGACAATATTCTTCCTTGATTCGCACCTTTTTATTAAGTTAATACTTTGGCACGCGGGTTCCATGATACTTCATTTACGCTATCCACAGGTTTGCAATAACTCCCAACAGACCAAAAGCCAGGGTAATTCGCAATGCCAGATCTGCAATTAGGATTTATTAAATATAGATATCATTCATAGACCGAGGTCGATGTAATTTCCACTTACTTTGAGAGGATCATCGGAGATGACCAGAACGTTTTTAGTTTAGCTTTGATGAATTTATGACTATTCCAACAAAAACGCGCACCAATTTGGAGCGCAATCAGGAACTACCCGAGATGCCTCTAGCTTCCGATAAATTTTGAAGCACTCACGAGCCGACAGAAGATGTGAATCAATAGTCATTTATTCAGCATAACTCCTTTAAACGAAACTTTATCGCCAGGAAGGAGCCTTAGCTGTTGGTACAAATTTAATAATTAGTGGTTTCTTGATGCATATCCGACTCATCAAAGCAAGCATGGTCCCTTTACTTTTATTAGGGCTTTCTGGTCAGGCGCTCGCAGCTACAAGCTGCGACGTGAACCTGGTTGTTCAGAGCCAGTGGAATACCGGTTACATGGCCGCTGTAGTCGTTCGAAATACTGGCAATGAACCCATCAATGGCTGGTCAGTCGACTGGCAGTGGCCCGCAGACCAAGTCATCGATCACTCCTGGAATGCCAAGATTAGTCAAAGCGGCAATATCGTTACCGCGGAGGGAACTGGCGATTTTGCCACCATACCAACAGGCGAGGCGCGGTCCTTTGGGTTTAATATCTCCTACTCTGGGGGCAAGCAGATCCCATCCAAGATAAATGCCAGCTGTAATAAGCAAGCATCTTCGCCCCCAACACCTACTGAACCGCCAACAAGCACTCCACTATCCCCAATTGAGCGCTACAACTACATTCTCGGTACCCAGACAATCAGTCCCAAGTACAGTTTTACCGGAGAAGGCTCCCTTGTGGAGTCTGCCAAGGCCATTCATGCAATGGGCTCGAATTTTCTTAAGATTGCCCTCTCCACGGGCCTGTATGATGAACTACGAGGCAAAGGGCTGGACTACCAATTCAAACGCATGCTTGAAGAAGTGCCCGCTTATCGTGAGGTCCTGGAAATGGATTTTTCCCACTATATGTTTTGGGTGGAAGATTCAGGCTCCTGGATGGACAACAAGGGCATGTCCAAAGATGAACTAACCTGGCAGTACGATAAAATTTATGCCCTGGCTGAATACCTGCTAACGCAATATAACGGATCTGGTAAAACCTTTATGATCGGCCACTGGGAAGGGGATTGGAACCTGGTGCAAAAGGCAGACGGAACCCGTGATGACAACCAGGAAAAAATCGACCCCATACGTATCCAGGGATTAATCGACTGGCTCAATATTCGTCAGAAGGCCATAGATGATGCTAAAGCCAATGTAGCCCACTCCGATGTCAACCTGTATCACTATGTTGAAGTCAATAGGGTTGAATCAGCAATGCAGGGGAAGGAGCGTATTACCAATGCCGTACTGCCCCACACTAATGTGGATCTGGTGTCTTACTCAGCTTATGACCTGACTACCAAGGAAAGACACTCAGACTTCGCCACCTTACATACCGAGTTAACCAAAGCTTTAGATTTCATTAATTCAAAGCTTCCCACCAAGGCAGGCTTGCCATTTGAAAAACGAGTATTTATTGGCGAGTACGGATACGGTGAATCCTGGTTCAAAGACTGGGGCACCCGCTCCGGAGAAGCACAGGATATGCTCTCGCGCAATGTGATTAAAACTTCATTGGAGTGGGGGACTCCTTTTATCTTGTATTGGCAGATGTATGGTAATGAGTATGACAGCTGGGCTAATGAGTTTGTCGGCTACTGGCTGATCGACAACGAGGGGAACAAAAAACAGATTTACCAAACACACCAAGAGTTCTATCGGGACGCCAAACAATACCTGATCGATTTTCAGGCAAAGCAGGGTATCCTACCTACAGAGCAAGAGTTCCGCGCCTACGCACTTAAGTGGTTTGAGTCCACTAAATCCCCAACAACACCGCCAACTCCAGCACCAGACACAACACCTGCACCAAGCCCGGAACCTGCCCCCCCACTGTCATCCTCTGGCCAGTGTACTGTGGAATACACTGTCCAAAATGACTGGGGCAATGGCTTTATGGCTAATGTGGTTATCCGCAACACTGGAAATACCCCCATTGAGAAATGGCAGGTACAGTGGCAATGGCCAGGTAACCAAAAAGTGGCCCATCACTGGAATGCTCTGATAAGCGAAAATAGCGGTACAGTGACTGCCAGCGGCCAGGACACTATTCCTCCAGGCGAGGCTCGGGCATTTGGTTTTAATGGTGAGTACACGGGTGAAAATATTCAGCCAAACCTGACCACTAGCTGCCAGTCCAATAGCGTAACAGAACCCTCTCCGCCAAGTACCCCTATACCTACAGAACCAGAGCCCCAGCCCACTGAGCCGTCCAATCCCAATAAAGGCAATGCCAACAGCATAAAACTCTGGCTTATTGGGGACTCGATCACCTATGGCATGACAACACTACCCTTCAACTCCAATGGCTTCCGCTCCCAAATTTGGCAACATCTCTTCGATGCCTCCAATGGCAAATCCAGTTTCCCGCTTACCGCAAGTGAGAGCAATGGCTCCCTCCAAATTCTCTACAGTGGCAAGCCCATACACACTATCGGAACTGTAAATGGTCCAACTGGCCCAGAGGACTTGGCACAACAAAGCAGGAATTACTGGCATTCGGGAATCCCAGGAGCCACCACAAGCGATATGCTCTGCTTCCTAAACCCTACAGGTCATCAAGTTCCATCTGGCTATAATTTTGCCAACTGCGCTCAATCCATTGCTAACTTCAATTCGGTAGCTACCGAAATGTGCCGGGAAGGCAGTAACAGTGCCGGATGGCTAGGTAACCAAGCCTGCCAGCTGAGTCAAAGCCTCTCCGACACAGATGCCGTTGTGATACCTATCCAACTGGGAACCAACGACATTACTTTCTTAAATATGAATGGCGCCACCAATTGTAGTGCCGCACCTGATATAGGAAGTATCACAGCCAGTCGACTGGAGCAGGTTGTTGCCGGCATATTGTCACCAGCAAATATTACGGATAACTCTACTCTGGTGGGTAAAATATATAGTCACCTTTCTTCATTAGGCATAGCCGATAAAAATATTGCCTTTGTAATCTCGATGATTCCTCGCCGAAGTAATATTGACGGGCAAGACCCCCAAAATTACTGCACCGATTACTACAATGCCCAGATTAAAAATGCGGTAGAAAATGCCAGAGCTTCTTTTAATATGTTCCTGGCAGATCAGGGCAAAATAATCCCTACTGGTGACTCGGTACATCCCACTACAGCAGGTCACAAGGTCATGGCCTGCAACCTGCTGTATGGTTATAGCTATGGGCATTCTGAGAGCTTCAACTGCCCAATACCAGACAGTACTCCAACTTCTGGCTTAGTGAAAGCACTAGAAAGCGTCATTCACTAGTTATACTACGATTAAATAAAGAGTTAGTTGTATAAAAAGACAGGATGGCGGCATGGCACATAAATTTGTGCCATGCCTCTAGACAGAAAAATCTAACCCATAAGAATTTCTCAATTAAAATCACTCTTAACTGGAGCAGTATCATAAATGATAGCTACGGAAGAGAATCCACTTAGGTCAGTAGCAAGGTCAAAAATATCAACCGTGTTAATAGTAGCTGGCTCCTTGCCTTTTATAGTACGCGTATAAGTCATATAAATAGCAACCTGATTTGGATTCATCACTCCCTGCATAATATTTTTTAACTCCAAGTGACGTTCTTCTGTTGCCTGAGTGACATAGGAGTAAAAATCATCAACCTGGCACTCCCCAAATATCGGAGAATAAACCCTCGCACCTTCTGTAAAAACAGCCTTCAAAGCCTCCAAATCACCTTGCTCCAAAGCCGATAAATACTTAAGACATAATCTCTGTATAGCTTCAGAGCGAATTAAATTTTTCATAACTCAAGAAACCCCAGCCTGAAGAGATTTACCATTCAAATAAACATCTTTACCGCTCCTTCCCGGCCAGGGTTTGATCAACCATCTCACCACACAATCCTAAGTAGTTCTTGGGATCCAATAATTCATCCACCTCACTGGAACTGAGATTTGCAGATATTTCCGGGTTTTGTTTCAATAACTCGGCAAATGACTGCCCGCTTTCCACCGCATTACAACAGATCTGATATACCAGGTCATGGGCTTTCTCGCGTCCAATCTTAGGACCCAACCCCATCATAACTGCCTCAGAGGAAACCTGGCCTCCAGTCAGTTTTAGGTTTCGCATCATATTTTCCGGGTGCACTTTAAGTCCACTTAAAGCAAAGCGCGCTTGTGCCAAGGCTGCAGCCGACAGGCAAAATATTTCAGGAAGTACCACCCACTCAATTTCCCAGGTACCCGTAGCTCGCTCATGATCCTCTTCCATAGCATTGAGCAGAGCTGCCACCTGCTGCCTGATAATCGGCACAATGCCACTGATATAGACTGAAGAGACAGGGTTATGTTTTTGTGGCATCGTACTGGAAGCTCCTCGCCCGGACGTAAATGGCTCTGAAACCTCACCCACTTCTGTCTGCGCCATTAATTTAATATCGAGAGCGATCTTCCCCAGCGTGCCAGTGATCAACCCCAGCAGACAGGCTACCTCAGTGATTCTATCTCGCATGGTATGCCAGGCAATACATGGCTTCCCTAGCTTAAGCTCCTCCATAATCCCCACCTGTACCGCCAATCCCTGGCTCCCTAACGAGGCCAGATTTCCCGCTGCGCCACCAAACTCCCCAACCAGTGCACGTTTTTTAATTTCTTCTAAGCGCTGCTGGTGTCGATGGAAACCAGCCAGCCATACAGCCGCTTTATAACCAAAAGTTATTGGTACAGCCTGTTGCAAATTACTTCTCGCCACCATCGGCGTATCCCGATACCCTTTCGCCAATTTAGCTAATGCAATTGAGATTGCTCCCACATCAGTTTCTATCAATTCCAATGCTGCACGAATCTGTAAAACGGTAGCTGTATCAGTAATATCCTGGGTTGTAGTTCCCCAGTGGCACCATTGCCCCAGCCCTTTATCGCATAGTGCTACCAGCTGTTGTACAACCCCAAAAACGGGATAACCAATCAACTCTGTCTGTGCCTTTAAGCGTACGAAATCAATCTCATCGGCGTTGCAGTGGCTGCAAATCTCTTTCGCCGCCTCCTCGGGGATGATCCCCAATCGCGCTTGAACTTTTGCCAGGGCCGCCTCGACATCCAGGTAGTACTGAACTCTCTGTTTATCTGAAAAAATATCTCGCATTGCCTGCGTGCTGAAAAGATCACAGAAAACTACTGAGTCAATAAGAGTTGCTGCCACGATTCACCTCTAAAAACCAAGGCAAAGCTTGCAGGTCCTTTGAATTCGCCCGGGCTGGTAGTGCAATGAGATTGCTAATAAGCGAGACTAGCGGTACAAACAGTCATTTCTCAAAGAAGAATAGACAATAGCATTCGGGGCTTAATGAGCTATTAGTTAGTAGCTATTTCCTTCTAGGTCAACTTAATTGATAGAGAATGCAGGTATCCTTTACTCGGCCCCTGGTCAGATGACTGAGCGTCCCATATAAAAAGTACCAATTACATCTACATCAGTGAACATTTGCGGTAGCTAAGTATGCCAATTTTTTTCTTACATACAATCTCTCGCCCCACCCTAGCCAGTAACTCAATCCTCAAAAGCCATTTAGTTAACAGAGAATTTTCTTTCCAATTACTGCCTCGTTAGCAGTCTCTACTCTGAAATCACACCACCTACTTATCGACATAAAATCATGATACTGCCAAGAAAATCCAAATGGTACCAACCATATAAATAGTAAAGAAAACCTTAAATCACAAAATCTCCACTAACCTTCTAAGCAAAAACATCCTTCCAGTACCACTCAAACTTATGCTTTTTTACTCATACTGGGACTCAATTTAAGCTCCAAGCTCCAATCACAAATAAATAACCCTTGAATTGATTTATATCAATTTATACTTCGATTCGGCTTTACAACAATAAGAGCACAAAAAAATTCAACACCAAATAAATCCTTCAACCCTACGCCACACACATAAACAAAATATAGAAGCTGACAAAAAGAAATTTAAATTTTCTTGAATTAAAAGCAATTACAAATAAATGGAAAAGAGAAACACAAGAGGCGAAAGCCCATAAATTTCAATATATCAGAAAATAAATACCTACAAGTAGGTATAGCCACACACCCCGCAGCCAAAAACTAATTAAATTTTCTCAAGAAAACAGAGGCAACAAACAACCAGCATCCGTGAATAATAATCATTATATTGCTAGAAAAAATTTTACTCCGTATACTCAAAATCCGTTTACTGGTCGAGCAACCATTAAACGCTATTCACACAGGATGTTCGTTAGCAAACTGAAATAATTACTTGTTACGGTTGCCAACTTTCGGCTCAACAGATGGAATTTAAGGCTTCAGATGAATAATCATAAAAGAGCCTGGCTAGAGCAACTCTCTGAAGAAGCGCTAAAGCACAGGGCTATCAACCACCCATATCTCAAACAATTCAGCAGTGCATCCCTTCCAAACTTTCGCTATGCGGTCGCGGATTTTGCTCAACAGTACGGGGTTTATTCATCCCGTTTTGTAAACTTGCTCACTGCTGTGATTTCCAGATTGACTACCCCGAAGCACCGGAACATTCTTCTGGAAAATCTCGCAGAAGAGTCTGGACACTATGAAGAAAAAGAGCTTATAGAGCTGGAGACTCACGGGATCAGTGCAAGCTGGGTCCGGAACATCCCACACGCACAGCTGTTTGAGAGCTTCAGAAAAAGGGCGTTACGCGGAACACCAGAAATAGGAATTTCCGATGATCCTGCTATATGGTATGACATGCTCTCCGGAGTATTGCTTTATGGCTCTACTGAAGAAGCTATCGGGGCTTTAGGATTAGGTACAGAGCATATCGTCAGCTCTATTTATCCTTTCATTGAAAAAGGCTTAAAAAGCCTACCCGAATTTCAGCCGGAGGATTATTGCTTCTTCTCTGTTCATACACTCATTGATGATGACCATGCAGAAAGCTTAAACCAAATCGCATTGGATTTTGCCAATACCGAGGAGGGCCGCAAGCGTCTTCGTCACGGAGTGCTTAAAGCCTTGAACTTAAGGGCCGCCTTCTGGGATGGCATGTTGGAACGTGCAATTAGGGGTCCGCAAAAGCCTCTCGAAAATCTAAATAATTATACTCAACAAGCATCTGGAGTGGCTCAGGATGAACCAGCCCTTATCAACTGAAACAATCTATAACGCCCAAGCAGGCAACTGGTTGCGATCTGAGAAGGTCCTTTTAAGTGACTTTACTGCAAGACCTCAAGTGCTTGAGGAGTTAGGAGATATTGCTGGGCAAGACATTCTGGACTTTGGATGTGGCGAAGGTTACGTCTCACGTATGATTCTGGAAAATGGTGCTCGTTCGATATTTGGCATCGATTCTTCTGCGGAGATGATCAGTCAAGCACAGGCAATGGCAGCAGAGCTCGAACTATCCACTGCCAGTTATACGGCTGCTAATGCTGTGACTTTTGACCAATTCCCACAAAAGAGCTTCGACAAGGCCATTGCTGTATTTCTTTTTAATTATCTCACGATTGAAGAGATGACTCAGGTCATGACAAAGGTTAGATCACTGTTAGCCTCCACCGGGACCTTTGTTTTTACCGTGCCCCACCCTTGCCTACCATTTATGCGTGAAGAAACACCACCGTTTTACTTTGAGCATGGAGATAAAAGCTATCTCGATGGCATCAATCAAACTTTCGAAGGAAAAATCTGGCGCAGAGATGGAATTCCAGTATCTGTGCGTTGTGTACACAAAACCTTTTCACATTACTTCGAAGCACTCAAAGCAGCCGGGTTTAATCTTTTGCCGCAGGTGAATGAGCTTGCGGTAACAGACGAACACCTGGCATTGGACCCTGAATTCTTTGGCCCTCTGAAAGGTTACCCTCTGCATGTTTTATTTAAGGTACAAGTAAATGATTGAACTGGCTCCCAGAGAAGAGGTGTGCGCTCAAGCGTGGAAGGCTGCAGAAATAGCCTCAAAATCCAACTGGAAGTTTGCTTGGCCTTCCGGCTGGCAAGAGGAAGTAAAAGCTCTTCAAGATTGGGCTTCCAATCAGGATCATCCTGTTGAATCCTTGAGAGCCGGCTCAGTACCAACCCCACAGTTTGATCAACTTGCCCAACAGATCAAGCAAGAAATTGCACACGGAAGCGGTATAACCTGGATTCAGGGGATTGATGGCTTCGATCAAGATACACTCAATCTTTTGTTCTTAAATATCAGCCTGGCAATGGGGCAAACTATTGATACCTATGGCAGGTTGTACGGTATCCTGGATACAGGTCGAAGCTATAAAGATGAAGCAATTCCGGTATCACAAACTAATGCAGCTACCGGGGTACATACAGACAGCTCGCAACGTACAATCCAGCCCAATATTCTCGGCTTGTGCTGTATCACCCCTGCGATAAAAGGTGGAAAATCCAAAGTGGTCTCCGCAGCACAGGTCCACGAAGCCCTAAGAGAAAGAGAACCTGGCAAGCTCGCTCTACTCTATGATAACTATATACGCGATCTTGTCACCCCAGGCAGCGACAAGAACCTACAGAATATCCTTAACAATCACTTCCCCATTTTCAGCTACGAAAAGGGTAAGTTATCAATTCGCTATATGCGCTACTGGATTGAAAAAGGTCACCAGCGGGTCGATCAACCGCTAACCAAGGAGGTATTGCAGGCTTTAGACATGCTCGACGGGGAGCTAAACAATGAAGAAAACGTTGTCAGCTTCTATATGAACTCAGGAGACATGATATTTATCGACAACACTCGGATTCTTCACGATCGGGATGAGTTTGTTGACACATCCGAGCAAAAACGCGTTTACACTAGAGTATGGATAAATTGAGCCTTTATTAAATCACACCAATTAAATCCTTAACTGAAAATAAAGCCGAAAGGATAATTAGCATAAACTCTCTTTTCGGCTTTTAAGAATAAAAACCATCAACGCCCTTGTGATTGCCCCGTTACGACTGTTTTTCTTAGCTTATTAACATTTCTGGCCGTTTCCACTGAATCACCTGCCCACTCCTCTGCTGTCATGCAGACCTTCTTTTTGAATCTCGATCCCGTCCCTTCGCGATACTTACACACTAGTTCACTCTTTGGTTCCTCCTGTTTATCGAGGTTAGAGGCCAATTCTTCAACTTGATCGTCTTGATCAGACCCCGGCCTATTTGATACGGATGTACAACCAATAGCTAGCACCGAAAATAGAACTGCCAGGGCCAAAAAATACTTACTCATGATATATCCTTATCAATTTCCATATGAAATCCGCAGCTAAAGAATATAACATTGATATAAAAACAAGGAAAAGCTTCGATGACTTGATCTACTTGCAAGACAGCAAGATATAACACTTCTCTCTGCGCGCCTTACAATGGACAAAGAATAAAAAGGCACCATGATTTCCGCATCAAGTCAAAGCGTAAATTATTCTGCTAATATGAGCATATTCGTGGCAGCATACCACGCACGCGGCCTTCTCAGAGTGAGGGGGGATACTGCTGACTTATGGAATAATACCAAAACCTCTATCTATTGCCATCTCTATTCTGTGGAGTATAAAAGTCAAGACTAGTGAGGGCCCATAAGCTATAGGGCTGCTAGCAGTATTTTTCAAGCCAGGGAGCGGCTGGCCGATCCCAGATCCAGGCCTACTGATATGAACTTTAGATACCTAAAAAAGCGTTATACAACCCCACTAAAGTCGCTTAGTCGGTGAAGTTTTTCAGTAGGTTTGGCTAATAATACTTTTATTTACAATAGCCGACTGTATCGGAGATACATCTGCTCAGAGCACAAAAATATTTATCTTTATAGCTTTCCCATGAAATATTATGAAAGTCCAATTTTACTAACGTTTCCGCACATTGAACTCTTTTGGCCATAGATTCAAGCTTTGTAACTGCATTCCTCACCCCCAAGTAACGCAATTGCTCAGGATAAAACTCCGGGTAACACTGCTCATCCGGCACTAATGGCGTGCAGCCCATCGCTGCGGCCTCCATTACCGCTAGCCCCTGAAACTCGTGGTAAGCGGTAGATAGAAATACATGGCTACCACGTAAGGTTTGCCGGTAGAGATGTTCGCTTTCCACATACCCCACCACCAAAAGATTTTGGCAGAATTCCTGCTTAATCTGCTTAAACTCTTCCGGGCTGTTACGAAACGACTGGCCCATCAAGTTGAGCAAGAACTTTACCTTTTTCTCTTTTAGGACCTGAAGAATCTGCAGTAGACGATCGGCGCCCTTGTCATACTCCCAGCGGGCAGCCCAACTGATGATCAATGTATCCTCGGTTACCTCTCCCTGATAACCCTGTCCCCACCGGTGATCCCAACAAAAATTTGTTTGTGCGCTTTTTTTGACAAAGAGCGCATCTTCCAAGGGTACAGGCAAGACCTTAGATTTGTTTTGTACTTCCTCGCAAATTCCTGTAGGTACACAATCGGGAAAACGCTTGAGTAATGTAACAGCTCCCTCAATTAAAGTGCGACGATTAAATTCTGAATTAAAAAGAACTAGGTCCCCAGCCAATGCGGTATAAATATTTAGTAATTGAGGCTCAATAGATTGGTACGCATCTGTACTCACCGGATAAGCAAATTGATTCTCATGAAAATAAACAACAGTGGGAATCCCAGCCAGCTCTGGCACTAAACCGCGTAAGGCACTGAGATCCGTCATTGAAGTTGTAATAACAAGATCCCAATCCTGCTTGAGGACTTGCGCAGCCTCCCCTCTGGCCCAGGTCAGGCTATTTCCACGAATGCGCCAACTGAAATATCGTGGGGGCAGGGTAAGGACTGTCCACTGCCATTCGGGAAAAGCGGCAACCAGCCCCTTACGCCAGCGCTTGTGGCTGTCCGCATCATAGGCCGAGAGCAATAGAACTTTCATCGAGAGTTAAACAATATAAATTAGGAATGCAGGGTTGGAAATAACTGCATCCAACCCCGAGAGCAGCTTTCAAGTAGAGAGTATCAATCGAAAGAACGCACATTCATCAGTCGCGCAAACAGGCTGGAAGTATCCCAGCGGGCACCACCGATTGCCTGCACTTCGCTGTAGAACTGATCCACCAATGCAGTGACTGGCAGCAATGCACCATTACGCTGAGCTTCCTGAAGGACAATAGCCAGATCCTTACGCATCCAATCTACTGCGAAGCCGTGGTCATACTCGCCAGCCAGCATTGTCTGGGAGCGGTTTTCCATTTGCCAGCTCTGCGCGGCACCTTTGGAAATTACATCCACTACTTGCTCCGCATCCAGCCCGGATGCCTTGGCAAAATGCAGGCCTTCAGCAAGTCCCTGGACTACTCCGGCGATGCAGATTTGATTGACCATTTTGCACAGTTGGCCGCTACCTACCGGGCCCAATAAGGTTACCGCTCTGGCGAAAGTTTCAATTAACGGATTAACTCGCTGAAAATCGGCTTTATCTCCGCCAACCATAACAGTCAACGCCCCATTTTCAGCGCCTGCCTGGCCACCAGAAACCGGGGCGTCAAGAAAGCCTATCCCCTTGTCACTGCCAATGGCTGCCAGCTCCCGAGCAACATCCGCCGAAGCAGTAGTGTGATCTACGAATAAGCTACCTTTCTCCATAGTGGAAAAAGCACCTTGCTCTCCAACCACTACCTGACGTAGGTCGTTATCATTACCCACGCAGGCGAAGACGACTTCCGCACCTTTAGCCGCTTCAGCCGGGGATGGGAAGCTTTCCCCTTTGTATTCCTCCAACCACTTTTTTGCTCGATTAGCGGTGCGGTTGTATACCCTTACATGATGACCAGCTTTTGATAAATACCCAGCCATCGGGTAGCCCATCACCCCCAAGCCAATAAACGCTACAGTTGCCATATTACCTACCCCCATATCATCCAAATCAGGACCGCACCCAGTATCAGGCGATAAATTGCAAAAGGTGCCATACCGATACGACTAATAAACTGCAGAAAAAAGTGAATACATAAGTAAGCACTAATAAACGACAACACAGCACCCAGCAGAATATCGCCCCAGGGCACAGTTTCCAGTGAAAGCAAGTCGTATGTCAGTAACAGCGCCGGCAGTGCAATTGCTGGTATCGACAAGAGAAAAGAAAAGCGTGCGGCAGCCTCTCGTTTCATTCCTAGCATTAACCCCGCTGTCATGGTTATACCTGAGCGGGAAGTACCAGGAATCAGTGCTAATACTTGAGCCAAGCCAATCAGCAATGCCTTTTTCCAATTGAGTTGAGCCAATGTTTGTGTGCGCACCCCACGCACATCCGCCCACCAGAGAAGAATGCCGAAGCCAATTGTGGTCGTGGCAATAACAGCTGCTGAGCGAAGATTGGCTTCGATAAAGTCTTTGAAAATCAGCCCAACCAAACCTACCGGAATAGTCGCCAATACAATCAACCAGGCAAGTCTGCCCTCATCGGTAAAGTCCCCGCTGGCTAACCCTCCAAGCCCATCCCGGATCAGCGCCCAAATATCTTTACGAAAATAAGAAACAACCGCTATCAACGAACCAAAATGCACAGCGACATCAAATGCAAGTCCCTGGTCCTGCCAGCCCAATACCTCGGCAGGTAAGATTAAGTGCGCTGAACTAGAGATAGGCAAGAATTCAGTAAGCCCTTGGATCAAGGCCAAGACAACAATTTGAAATATTTCCATGGGTTACTTCTTAGATCGGATTTTTTGTCGTTTCTGCCAGGTGACCTCATTGCGAAGATACACAGGCTCTAATTCTTGTGCGGTCACCACCTTACCAGACAGGTATAGTGGCACAGCCAGCTGGGCAACCTCCCTCGCATGTATCAGGGTATCCAAGTCAACCCCACCCATGTGCGCCATGCGCAGAGCCTTATAATGCCAACCAGGTCCAGCACCATAAATAGGGGGCGATATGTGGGACTCTTTTAATGACATCAGCACTTGCTCAGGGTGCTGTACCGCCTCAGGCACCTGGCTTTGATGTGGTTCGCTAGCAGTGTAAATACCCCAATATACCTGCTGCATCCTCGCATCCAACATGGGCACTATTGAAGCTTCACCCCACTCAGGATGCGCTCGCCTGGCCCCTAGGGCCAAAGCAGCTAAACTGGACACCGGAACCACCGGCTTATCCGCTGCAAAGGCCAGCCCTTGCACACTACTGATAGCAATGCGCAGGCCGGTAAATGAGCCTGGCCCTCGACTAACTGCAAAAGCATCCAGCCCCGCCAAAGTCAGCTCCATTTCAGCCAACACTTCATCCACCATCGGCAACAGCCTACGGGTATGGTCCCGCTCAGCCTGAACAAAACGCTCAGAAATCTGGCCATTGCTGTAGAGCGCTACAGAGCAAGAACCAGAAGTCGTATCCAGGGCAAGAATCTTCACAACAATCTCAGACCAGGTAACTCAAAGAGAGGGATTGTGGCATGGTCGCAAGGGGGAGTCATGTAAATTAACAAAGAGCCAAAAACTACAGGGTACCTTCAATAGAAAACCCCGGACGGAGCCGGGGTCTGAGATAGCTGTTTAGGCCCAGCTATAAAGTAGGGTTTAAGTGAACTCGGGCTATGCCGCTTTCTTTGGCGGACGGCCGCGACGGGCAGCACCCGCTTTAGGCGGACGGCCCCGGCGGGCAGGTGCTTTCTTAGCTGTTGCAGCTGTAGCCTTTTTGGGACGCCCTACTCTCTTGGCCGGCTTGGCCGCGGTAGTAGCTTTCTTTGGGCGCCCTACACGCTTGGCCGTCTTGGCTGCAGTGGCTTTCTTAGGCCGACCTGCTTTTTTCGCAGAAGTCGCTTTCTTGGCGACCGCCTTTTTGGCTTTTTGTGCTTCCGCCTTCAGCTTGGCAGCGGCTTTCTTCTCAAACTCTTTGGCTTTGGCTGCGGCTTTCTTCGCCGCAGCCTTTACCTTAGCCTCTGCCTTCTTCTCCGCAGCCTTGATCTTCTTGGCGTGGGCCTTATCGCGAGTCTTTTTCCAACGCGCTTCAAACGCCTTTAACGCGGCAGCCAGATCTTTATCCGCCTTGGCAGACAGGCTATCAGCCAGAGTGGAAACCTTTTCTTTGGCCGCAGCCTCTGCTAGACGCACAGCATCCATAGCCTTGGCTTTGGCGAGATTCATCTTAGCCATTGCCAGCTTGGCGCGTAATTCCTTTGCCTTGCTATTGGCAGTAGCCAATGATGTTTTTGCTGCTGCAGAATTACTTTTTTGGGCCCGTGCTTTTGCTTTCGCAACACGATCTAATTGCCCATCAAGTGATTTACTCGCCGCATCAACCGCCTTTTGCGCTTTCGCGACTACTGGCGACGCTGCAGTCGAACCAGTTGCCTTCTTTGCACGCGTACTCTTTTTTACTACTCTTGCCATCCCTTGTCTCCTCACTGAAAAGAAGAAGTACATCCAAAAGTGTGCCGGCAGCATTGCCTGTTTGCTATCGAATAAAAACTGCAACGGGCTGTTTTTATCACTTATGCAGAGCGCCGCACCGCCAATTTCGATACAACTTTATCAAAGTTAATAAAAATATCCGGCATTGCAAGTAAAAAAGCGAAAAATGAGAAATTTTTCAGCAAAAAAGTATGTTTTTCTTATCAAATTTCTCCTAAACGGCTTTTTCAGGCCGCTGATAGAAATTATTTTGGCCCAAACAACTTTTCTTCAATGATCGCGGCAAGCGCTTCGATATGATCTTCACGCAAATTTAGAGCAGGAATATAACGATATTCACTGCCTCCAGCATTGATAAAATTAGCGCGATTCTCTACCGAAATTTCTTCCAGAGTCTCCAAGCAGTCTGCTGAAAATGCCGGACAAATAACATCAACACTCTTTACTCCGCCCTTACCCCACTCAATCAGCGTTTTATCGGTATAGGGTTGCAACCATTCAGCCTTACCAAACCTTGACTGGAAAGTGACTTGCCACTGCTCTTGTTCAATTTGTAATTCTTCTGCCAGAAGTCGGGCAGTTTCAGTGCAATGTCGATAATAGGGATCCCCTTTATCAACATTTGCTTTTGGAATTCCGTGAAATGACAGCAGTAACTTTTCTGCCTGCCCTTGAGCCTGCCAATGCTCGCTGACTGAGTTCGCAAGGGATTTAATATAGAGGGGGTGGTGGTAATAATCCCGAATCAATGAAATATCCGGAATATCACGACTTTTGCGAAAAATTTGCGCCACTTGATCGTAAATTGCGGCAGTGGTCGTAGCTGAATACTGTGGATATAGCGGTAAAACAGTGAAAGTTTCACACCCTTTTTTGCGCAAATCACCAATCACATTGTCTAACTGCGGCTCTCCATAAGTCATCGCATACTCGACCACCAGATCATGGCCATTATCACGCAGATACCCCTGCAACAGCTCGGCCTGACGACGCGTATAGTAAAGAAGTGGCGAACCTTCAACTGCAGCACCATCAGCACTGCAATTCCAAATCTCTTTATAGGCGGGCGCAATGCGCTTGGGGCGAAATGGCAAAATGAAGCCATTCAGTATCGCAAGCCACAGTGGACGAGGAATTTCCACTACCCGGGGATCGGAAAGGAATTCCTTCAAGAAACTTCTCACCGCTGGCGCAGTTGGCTGTGCAGGAGTGCCCAAATTCATCAAAATTATCGCACTGGACATAGAGGGGCCTGTCTGAAAAACAAATTTGCCAAGAAAAACTGCCGGCAATGTTAATGACTGAAGAAATAACTACAAGAGAAAAGGCTTTCCTAAATACCAGCAAAGGAGCTGTCGGGAAGAAATGAAAAAGCCCCCAGGTGGGGGCCTTTTAGAGTAACTGTCACTGAAGCAATCAGCTCAGAGCTTCAAAAACCTTCTCACGTATATCATCCATACTGCCCACTCCCATTACTTTTGAATACTTGGGAGCAGCCTCGGGAGAGCGGCTTTCCAGCTCGCGGTAGAAACCAACCAGAGGAGCAGTCTGCTCATGGTAAACAGCCAGACGCTTGCGCACAGTTTCTTCAGTGTCATCACTGCGCTGTATGAGTGTCTCACCAGTCACATCATCCAGTCCTTCACTCTTGGGCGGGTTATAGACAATGTGATATACACGGCCAGATCCTTCATGCACACGGCGACCAGATAGGCGCTTAACGATTTCCTCATCGTCAACAGCGATTTCCAGTACATGATCGATATGGATATCTGCATCCAACAGGGCCTGCGCCTGAGGAATAGTGCGAGGGAAACCGTCAAACAGGAATCCATTTGTGCAGTCTGACTGGGCGATACGCTCCTTTACCAGGGCAATAATCAGGTCATCAGAGACCAGCTTGCCGGCTTCCATAATATCTTTCGCCTGCAAGCCGAGAGGTGTGCCTGCCTTCACCGCTGCACGAAGCATATCGCCGGTGGAGATCTGCGGAATGCCGAACTTCTCTGTTATGAATTGTGCCTGAGTGCCTTTGCCGGCTCCCGGCGCCCCCAAGAGAATAATTCGCATGTTCAGTTAGCCTCCAAAACTGTCGACGCACCAATAGAGCCGCCGTGCCAAAAGAGCGCTACCTTACACGCAGACCCCAAATTGGGCAAGATTGCTGCTAATGCGAGGCTAATCCCGCAAGATATCGCCCCCCTTTCGAGAGAGAATCATTGAGCAGAGCCCGGTTTCTCCTCCGCCTTGGCTCTATCCCAAAGCTGATCCAGCTCCTCAAGGTTAGCGTCAGCTGGTCTACGCCCCTGAGCCTTCAGGACTGCCTCTACACTTCCAAAGCGTCGCTCAAACTTTCGATTGCAGTGACGTAGTGATGCTTCCGGGTCTTCTTTCAAGTGACGAGCAGCATTTACACAGGAAAACAGTAAATCGCCAAGCTCCTCCCTGGCATGCTCACGATCTCCAGTTTCAACAGCCTCGCGTAGCTCTGCAACTTCTTCCTCGATCTTGTCCAGCACGCCACTAATATTCGGCCAATCAAAACCCACTTGGGACGCACGCTTCTGTAATTTGGCCGCACGCGTCAATGCTGGTAGCCCTACCGTAACACCGGCTAGAACTCCAGACTCGCCTTTGGCATTACGCTCTTCAGTTTTTATCGCTTCCCAGTTCTGCTTTACCTGGGCTTCATCCACAGAACCAGAGTCATTGTCCCCATAGAGTTCTCCACTGGGAAAAACATGCGGATGACGGCGTACCAGCTTGCGCACCAGAGTATCGACTATACGTGAAAAATCGAAATAGCCCTGCTCACAACCAAGCTGTGAGTAGAAAATCACCTGAAATAACAGATCACCGAGCTCTTCATGGAGGTGTTCGTAGTCCTCAATTTCAATGGCCTCAGCTACTTCGTAGGCCTCTTCGACCGTAGAAGGAACTATGCTGGCAAAAGTCTGCTTCAAATCCCAAGGGCAGCCACCGTCCGGGTTACGCAGCTGGGCCATCAGGTGAAGCAGGTCCTCCACCTTGTATTTATCTTGCACCTACCCCCCCTTATTCAGCGCAACATGCGTCTCTTCGCCAACGCTACATTAGGCAGGCGATTAATGCGATGCAGCACGTAACTCAATTCTTCAAAGTTGTGAATTTCAGCAGTCAGCACCATTTCAACGGTGTGCTTATGCTTATTGGAATGAGTCTGCATAGCCGTGACATTAATTTTCTGACTATCCAGCATGGCGGTGACATCTCGTAGCAGACCAAGGCGGTCATAAGCCTCAATAATGATTTCTACCGCGTAGAGTTCACGCGGCTTTTCCGCCCAGTTTACTTGCAGAACGCGCTCTGACTCCTCCGCCTGCATCCGTAACATATTGGCGCAGTCCTTGCGGTGAATGGAAACCCCGCGCCCGAGGGTGATATACCCCATAATTTCGTCACCGGGCACCGGGTTACAGCAACCGGCAATATGAGTGAGTAAATTACCTACTCCATCAATATAAACATCTGTCTTACCCTCACCACGCGCGACCGATGCGGTAAGAGATGGCACGCGCTCAGCATAATCAACTTTGACCATACGTTGGGCGGTATTTAATACCTGCCCTACACCGATATCACCCGCGCCTACCGCTGCATAGAGGTCATCCAGCGAGTGCATGTTCAGTTTCGCTGCTAGCTTCTCAAAGTCAAAGTCACTCAGGGCCAGTTGTTTAAACTCGCCATCAAGTATGCTGCGGCCATCGGCAATATTCTGGTCACGTGCCTGCTGTTTAAACCAGTGAATAATCTTGGCACGGGCACGCGAGGTAGTGATATAGCCCATCCCCGAGGACAGCCAATCACGACTCGGTGCCTCACGTTTACTGGTCAGGATTTCTACCTGGTTGGCAGTCTGCAATTCGTGGTTTAGAGGGACAATCCGCCCGTCCACTTTTGCTCCACGGCAGCGATGACCAATTTCAGTATGGATTTTATAAGCAAAATCCAGCGGCGTAGCCCCACGGGGCAAATCCACCACATGGCCATCCGGGGTGAACACATAAATACGTGAGTCCCCTTCGCCGGTCTGCAGATCGTCCTGCAGAGGGTTGCCTCCCACCTCTTCGTGCCAGTCGAGCACTTGGCGCAGCCAGGAAATCTTCTGCTCATAGCTATCCTTGCTCTCACTTTTCAGGTCAGTACCCTTATAGCGCCAATGGGCGCAGACACCATATTCGGCTTCCTCATGCATAGCAAAAGTACGAATCTGGACTTCCAGCACCTTGCGCTCTGGGCCAATAACCGCTGTATGCAGAGAGCGATAGCCGTTCTCCTTGGGAGAGGCAATATAATCATCAAATTCATTGGGGATATTGCGCCATAGGTTATGCACTATACCCAATACCGCATAGCAATCTCGCACTGTAGGTACAAGGATACGTACAGCGCGGATATCATAAACTTGGGAAAAGCCAATATTCTTGCGGCGCATCTTACGCCAGATACTGTAGATATGCTTTGCACGGCCGTAGACATCTCCCTCAATGTCTGCCTTAGCCAACTCTTTGCGCAGAAGCTCCAACACCTCATCAATATACTTCTGGCGCGCCAGCCGCTTTTCATCCAGCAAGCGGGCAATCTGCTTGTAATCGTTTGGCTCCAGGTAGCGAAAAGAGAGGTCTTCCAATTCCCATTTGATATGACCAATACCCAACCGATGGGCAAGCGGCGCATAGATATCAGCCACCTCCCGCGCCACTCGAGTACGCTTTGCCTGTTCTACATTCTTCGCTGCACGAATTGCACAGGTTCGCTCCGCGAGCTTGATCAGAGCGACTCGAACATCATCCACCAGAGCTACCAACATGCGGCGGATATTTTCAGAGTGCTCTTCTACAGCACCACTTTTACGTTCATCTCCTGTATCTGCGCTGCGACTGCGAATTGCCGCCATTCGCAACACCCCTCGGATCAGCTTGGCTACTGTCGAACCAAACTCTTCCTCGACACTTTTAATTGGCATGCGCTTTTCACGCACAGCCCGATAAAGAACAGCTGCGACCAGAGCTTCTGAATCAATTTGCAGATCCGCCAGAATCTCTGCCATTTCCAGGCCAGTAGCAAAACTACTTGCGCCTTCCGCCCATATGTTTTCCGCTTCAATAGCCCGCTGTTCCGCTTCCGCGCTCACTTCAGCGGCGCGGCGCAGTTTTACTATCGCAGCGCCATCCAGACCCGCCAATTTCTGTACATGACGAAGCCAAGACTCCAGGTCGAGTTCGCTCTCACCTCCGAAGGAATGATGTTTTCTGACTTGAACCATGTCTTACCGGACCGAAACAGGTATTTGGAAACTTACTGGCACTCCCCACCCAACTACGAAACTGCAGTGCCAGGTAAATAAAGTGTGTATAGCCCTTAAAGGAGCGCTTCTATCATAGGTTTGAACACACTAAAGTCCACGATTTTCTTTATATTTTTCAACAAGCTGCGCGAAATTCAGCATTCTTTCGCAGCAGCTTGTCAAACTTGACAAGAGAATAGCTGCGAATACAACCAGCCCTCTGGCTGGACAGTCACATAAAATACTTGTAAAGAAATGCCCACGTGTAAAAGTAAAAGCCGACCCACAGTACAAACCATTTGCAATAAAATTTTGTTTTGTAGATTTTCAAAAACCAGCATTAACTAAGAAATGGCCCTTCGAAAAGTTTCTGCCAAAAGATTAAACACTCAACAAATGCCCCCAGACAGCCTAAAATGGCTTCATCTAAAAAAGTCCAGCAAGTGAGGAATTACTCAGTTAAAAAAATTGGGAATGCAACCAAGGAGGTAAAACCGAATTTACTAAAAAGGAGTAAATTTTATTTTGTGAGAAAAATTAATTGGGAAAAAAGGAAAAATATACGCGTAATGTTTGCTGAGGAACAGCTAGGCTGGCAATAAGGTCTCACCAGCCTGAAAAAAATTTACTGGTTAAACAGTCCTGAGGATAAATAGCGATCTCCTCGATCACAAATAATGGCAACGATAATAGCGTTTTCCACCTGGGTGGAAAGTCGCAGCGCACCAGCTACAGCGCCACCCGAGGAGACACCACAGAAAATACCCTCCTCTCGCGCCAACCTCCGTGTCATATCTTCAGCTTCACTCTGATCCATATCGATGACCAGATCCACTTCTTCAGGGACAAAAATCTTTGGCAGATAAGCTTGAGGCCAACGGCGAATACCGGGAATACTGGACCCATCGGTTGGTTGCAACCCAACAATCTGGATCTCCGGATTTTGCTCTTTCAAAAAACGACCACACCCCATAATGGTGCCGGTTGTTCCCATAGACGAAACAAAATGTGTTATTTCTCCTCCTGTCTGCTGCCAAATTTCTGGGCCTGTGCCCTCGTAATGGGCTAGAGGGTTATCAGTATTGGCAAACTGATTTAGTACCAGCCCCATACCGTCACTCTGCATTTTTAGCGCCAAATCACGTGCGCCCTCCATGCCCTGTTCCGCGCTGACCAGGATCAATTCCGCTCCGTAGGCAGTCATGGATGCCTTGCGCTCGGCTGTAGCACTGTCAGGCATAATCAGGATCATACGGTAGCCTTTTATAGCTGCCGCCATCGCCAGGGCAATGCCGGTATTGCCGCTGGTTGCTTCGATCAGGGTATCACCAGGCTTGATCTGTCCCTTGGCTTCAGCCCGGTTAATCATGGAAAGTGCCGGACGGTCTTTGACAGAACCAGCAGGATTATTCCCTTCCAGCTTAAGCAAAATCGTATTGCTGGTATCACCAGGCAGGCGCTGTAATTTAACCAGTGGAGTATTGCCTACACAGTCAGCAATTGTGGGGTAATCCATAGTGCATTCAGTTCCAGACAGATATTGCGGCCGGACAGTTTACCTGAACGCCTACACATCGCTAAATACCAACTCTGTATGTGGACTATATAGTCGGGTTATTACGAAATGACACTCTCGAGGAGAAACAATTTCTTCAACTCTTTACATGAGAGTGCACCACCTGATCCATATAGGTAAAATGGGGAAAAAATAATCGCACAAGGCCCTTCTTTCACCATGGCCCCCAAAAACTCAATTCCATCCCTGCCAGCCCCCGGGGAATTGCGTTCACTGCGCTCCACTATGTTCCGTTTTACGGTTGCCCCGGCACTGATCCTGGCAATGACTTTGGCACTGGTCTTTACTCTGCAACAGATGCATGACCGGCGCCAGCTGCTACTCAGCCACGGGCGGGCCAGTGCAGAACAACTTGCAGAACTCATCGAGATGAGCGGAGGGCACCCGACCGAACTGCGCATGGAATGGCTGCGCAAAAGCTTATTGGCCTTAATGCTAGAGAAGGACATGGTGCGTTCGGTGCATATCTATTCCACCGAAGCGAGCAAGAAACTCCCATTGGACCTGGCGACGGGACTGGGTCTACTGGCTAGCGTCGGCCCGCGCCCACGAACCCCAATAACAAGTGATCAGCTGCAAAGGCGCGAGCCATTTATTTTTGAGGATGACGAAAGCTTGCAGGTATTGCAGCCCCTAAAGGGTGATATTACCACCTGCTGGATTAGTATTGAGTTGCACCGCCCCTATTTCCTGGTGGGCACTTACCAAGTGATTCTTGTAGGGCTGGTCGGCTTGATTATCTGCACCCTGGCAGCGCTGGCCTGGTCGGTAATCCTCTCTGAGCGATTTGCCCACAGCCTCGTCCGGATGGGGCAAGTATTACAGGCCATTGGGCGCGGAGAGTTCGACCGCCGCACTCACGAAATCGAGAACCGGGAACTCGCCCAATTGGCGAAGCAGATTAATGAAATGGCCGAGGGCCTTTCCAGCTATCAACTCGAGTACAAGTCTAATTTAATGCAGGCTATGGACGATATGCGACAGTCCCTTGATAGTATGGAGGAGCAAAATATTGAGCTGGATCTGGCTCGAAAGAGAGCTCAAGAGGCCAGTCGAATCAAGTCTACCTTCCTGGCAAACACCAGTCACGAGATCCGCACCCCCTTAAATGGCATCATCGGCTTCACCAATTTACTGCTGAAAACCGAGATCGACGAATTACAGCAGGACTACCTGCAAACCATCCTGCGCTCGTCGGAAAACCTGCTCACCACTATCAATGATATCCTGGATTTCTCCCGCATCGAATCTGGCAACCTGGTGCTCGATCATATTCCCATGGATCTGGGGCAACTATTGGAAGAAACTCTACAGATCCTCGCTCCTTATGCCTACGAGCATCACTTGGAACTAGTGCCACTGATTGACCCCCAGTTACCCTCTACACTGGTTGGCGACCCTTTACGCACCAAGCAAATACTGACAAACCTGTTGGGCAATGCTGTACGAAGCTCTGAAAATGGCAATATACCTGTACGCCTTACGGTACAAAGCAACAATGATTCTGAACTGGTGCTGCGTATCAGTGTTACCGATCTCGGCAACCGCATAGATGATGCTGGACGTCGCGAGCTACAGCAGATTCTCAATACCAAGACACCGCAACATGCACAACAGATCAGCGCCAACGGCCTCGGCATGTCTATTGCCCGCAGCCTGGTTGAGCGCATGCGTGGCAGCACCGGCCTGGAGAAAGCGGCTAACGACGGCAGTACCTGCTGGGTACAGCTGACTTTGGTCCCGGAACGCAACCGCGGCATACCACCTAGGGTAATGTTCCCCAATTGTCGCATCCTGATTGCCGACCCCAACGAACTCACCCGCACCCAGGTAGCACAACTGCTCAAGCAGTGGCAGGTTGAACCCGTGGAGCTCACCGATACCGACACGCTTCAACCAGCCATTGAACAAATGTGGCGACACGACGCACTGCCTGATGCAGTGATTATCGATACTGCCATCGCCAAAGGGGATTTCGACAGCTTCAGTGTCAAGGTGCAATCCCTAGTGGATGCTTACCAATGTCGAGTTATTGTTCTTGGAGCCCCGGCTGAGCTTCGGCGTTGCTACGAGCAGCTTCGCACCCGAACACTTACCTTCCTGGGCAAGCCGGTAACTAGGGAAAATCTGTTGCGCGCATTGAAAAGGTCAGTGCCGCAACAAAGCCAGCAGCGCTCCAGTAGCGGAGCCATACCCGCCCTCCCCTGGCCCGCCCCGCCACGGGTCCTCGCAGTCGATGATCACGCAGCCAACCGGCGCCTAGTTGGTGAACTACTACGTGCCCAGGGTGTCGAGGTGGTTATTGCCGCTAGCGGTCAGGAGGCCCTGCAACACTGGCAACAGAGTACTTTCGATCTTGTCTTTATGGACATCCAGATGCCCGGTATGGATGGTATTGAAGTTACTCGCTGTATCCGCGAACGGGAAGCCGGCAAACGGACACCAATTATCGCCCTCACTGCCCACGCAGGTGCCGAGGAAAAAGCTCGATTGTTATCCGCAGGACTGGATGACTATCTTAGTAAGCCCGTGAGCGAGGCCCAGCTATCCCACATGATCAAACGCTGGCTGAAACTTATCACACCGCAAGTGGTGGAAAAGCTGAATTTCAACAATATGCGGCTTGTAGATATTGGCGAGAGCCTGACTCTAGCCAATGGCGATGCCAAGCTGGCCAGGGATATGTTGCAGATGCTTGTGGATGGGCTGGCTTCCGATGAGCGTGAACTTGAACGCCTACAAGTCATCGGTGACTTCAAAAGCATGTTTGAACTAACCCACCGAATGCACGGGGGGTGCTGTTATTGCGGCGTTTCCAGGTTGCGCGAAGCCACCTGTGTTCTGCAGGAAGAGTTGCGCACACAAAAAGATGATGAGCCGGCAGGGATTGATCGTCGTAAGCTGGATGCTGTACTGAGGGAGATTCGCGCTCTGCGTGAGTGGGCCTCGGAGCAAGACCTGGATACGCTTTTTGGACTCGAGGTGGCCTAATGCCTCTCGAAAATCACAAAAGCTAAAGCTGCATCCTTCTCATCGGAAAGAGACAGGTGAATCACGTCAACCCCCATAGCGCGAGCGCGTTGCTGCGCTGCGCCACTCAGCAAAACCTGAGGGGCTGCCCCTTTACGCCGGCGTATCTCAATATCCTGCCAGGAGACGCCTTCACCAATACCTGTACCTAATGCTTTGCCCAAAGCCTCTTTAGCGGCAAAGCGTTTGCACAAGTAGGCCGCACGATTAACCTCAGCCAGGTCAGCAAAATCACAGCGTTCACCATCGCTCAAGATACGCTCAACAAAGCGCCCACCATGGCGCTTCCAGACCGCGTCAATACGCTGGTAATTACAGATATCTGTACCGATACTAACAATCACTTCCCATAGACCTGTTTAAACAATTCGCGGCTCTGAAGTGGTTTATCACAAAGTAAGCTACGTAGTAATAAGCGAGTCAAACGCTTCGCGGGGGCCAACAACCCTATCGGCCAGTGCCCATCATCTTGCGCCCTTGCAATACCCAGCAACTCGGCTCCACGAAATTCACTATCGCACAGCACTCCGCCCTGAGGCCGAAATATTGAAACAAAACCCCGCTCAAGTTCGAACCGATAACAACTATCCGCAACCACCCCCCCCTGACCACCAGCACATTGATCCAGCGGCGGACAACTACCAAGCTCAGTGAGCAACCGTAGCTCAAAGCTACGTAGCGGGCCTTCCATCTCTGTGCTGTCACTGCCACCCAAGTTAGACAGTATCTGCAGCAGCCCCTGATAAGCGGCAAACAATGCATAGTGAGCCTCCCCTTCCGGTAACAGCCTTACCAGCAACTCATTGGAATAAAGGCCTCCGTATACGGCCCGCCCTTTCAGCCAAAGTGGACCACCGGCATTTTCTACCGGGCCCAGGGTCTTCAGTGGCCCATTACCTAGCAGGGAGACCAGCAGAGGTGAAAATGGTTGTAGGGCTTGCCGGCGTCGCTGCTTGTCCCTACGCGCACCACGAGCAACACAACTGATTCGCCCAAAATCTGGTGTGAGTAATTCCAAAATCAGACTGGAGTCTCGATAGGGGCGGGAGTGCAGGATATACGCCGGCTGTGCCGGCGGAGGTGTATTCATACTGTCAGCAGCCAGGCAAAGACCTGTTACTCATCGCGATAGCCGAGACTGCGCAGGGCTCTCTCATCATCAGACCAACCGGACTTCACCTTTACCCACAAATTCAGCATAACTTTACTGTCAAACAACCGCTCCATATCCTCACGTGCCTGGCTGCCGATTTGCTTGATACGCTCACCTTTGTTCCCAATAATGATTCGCTTTTGCCCAGAGCGCTCTACCAGGATCGCGGCACTGATATGCAGAATTTTGCCTTCCTGTTTAAACTCCTCAACCTCAACAGTCACCTGGTAAGGAACTTCCGCTCCCAGCTGACGCATAATTTTTTCACGCACAATCTCCGCAGCAAGAAAGCGGGAACTGCGATCGGTCACCTGATCTTCCGGGAAAAAGTGCTGTCCCTCTGGCAGGTGCTTGAGAATCACCTCCTCCAGAGCCTCTAGATTGACATTGCGCAACGCCGAAATAGGTACGATTTCTGCCTTGGGATGCTGCTCTGCCAAAGTCTGCAGTTGTGGCAAAAGTTCTCCCTTATCCTCCAACTGATCTACCTTGTTAACTGCAATAATCAGAGGGCATTTCAAACCCCGTAGCTTATCGGCCACCAACTGATCGCCCTCACTCCATCGAGTGCGCTCCACGACAAAAACCACCACATCCACATCCCGCGCAGCACTGGATGCAGCCCGGTTCATATAGCGGTTAATCGCTTTCTCTTGATCCGAATGCAGGCCTGGCGTATCCACAAAAATAATCTGGTTGGGGCCCTCGGTTTTAATACCAAGCATATTGTGGCGGGTGGTCTGTGGCTTACGTGAAGTAATCGCCAGCTTTTGTCCCAGCAAATGGTTCAAAAGTGTGGATTTGCCCACATTGGGACGACCTACAATCGCGACATAGCCGCAGCGAGAGGGTTGTTCGCTCAAAAAAGTTCTCCGAAAAAGTTTGGAGGCGCCCGGGAAGTCCGGAACCAGCTCACCCCCAGTGCAGGGGGCTGTCATTTCGAGACAGGCGGGGTTACGCCTTCTCAACTAGTGTAAGGTTAATCCTGGCCGGTAAGCTGCCTGTAAGCTTCTACAGCAGCGATCTTTTCTGCGGCGCGACGACTGCTAGCCTCTCCTCGAGCTGGTTGTGCCAGACCGCTGACCCGACATTCAACGATAAAGTGCTGGGCGTGTTCAGCGCCGGAGACATCCACCACAGAATACTCCGGCAGTGGCTTCTTACGCCCCTGCAACCACTCCTGCAGACGAGTCTTCGGATCCTTTACAGTTTCCAGGGACAGGCCTTGCAGCCGCGGGGCAAACCACTCCAATACCCTGGTGCGCGCAGCCTCTAGACCAGCATCCAGGTAAATAGCACCGATCAGGGCTTCCACCGCATCAGCCAGAATTGAGGCGCGCCGAAAACCGCCGCTTTTCATCTCACCTTCGCCAAGGCGCAGGCAGTCTCCAATATCCAGCTCACGAGCTAGCTTTGCCAGGGTTTCTCCGCTGACCAACTGCGCACGCAAACGGCTTAACTGCCCTTCCCTGCCCTCGGGAAACTGTTCGTAAAGCGCAGCCCCAATGGTAAAACCGAGAATAGAATCGCCAAGGAATTCCAGACGCTCGTTATTGCGGCTGCCGTGGGAGCGGTGTGTCAGCGCAAGCTCTAACAGATCACCTTGTTCAAACTTGTAGCCGAGACGCGTACACAGGCGCTCCAGTAAAAGATCAGTCACGTTTACGGAATTGCTCCAGATCTACCAGTGGATCACAGCAAAGCTCCGGCTTGGCCGTGTCGAGCTGCTTGTTAAACTTCATCACGACATCGATGTTGTAAATCAACGGCTGCCGCAATTCATAATTTATACTGACCACAGTACTCTTAGCGCCGCGAACGACTTGCAGAGCCTTGGTGGGCTCTCCTCGCACATTGTTGATCAGAAAGTAGCGACCCATCTCTTTTTTGATCTGGCCCGCTGTCATATTTTCCAATTCCGGGTTTTCACCCAGGGTTTTTAACGCTTCGTTAACATAGCGCGCATCCACATAAGCCGGTGCCATTTTGGATACACAGGTTAGAGCAAAGCCAAGCACCGCAATAACCAATAACCAACCCCAATAGCTCATACCGCGCTGGCGCTCCATTGAAATCCGGATAGCACTACCCATAATTATGCCCTCAATCCTTAGCGCCGACGCACTGTCGGCCAGTTCTCATTATTGGATAGAGCCTACACGTTTAAAACTGGGCAAACTGAGCAGTTTGTCCCAATGCATCCAGATAGCAAAAGCCTTGCCTACCACATCGCGCTCAGGCACAAACCCCCAGGCGCGACTGTCGAGACTGTTATCGCGGTTGTCGCCCATCATAAAGTAGTGGCCTTCAGGCACTGTGCCGCTAAAGTTTCCATACTCTCCGGGGCTAACATTTTTCGCCATTAGGTGACGCTGGCCGTAAAGGTTCTCCCACATAATCTCAACCTTAGGATTAACCGGTGGGAGCGCCTGAATTAACTCCTGTGGTGCCAGCTCTCCATTTACATAGAGCACGTTATTTTTCAATTCGATCTTATCACCGGGCAAGCCAATCACTCGCTTGATGAAATAGGTATCGTTCATGTGTGGTGGGAAAAACACCATCACATCTCCGCGCTGAGGCTCACCGATATCCACCACTTTCGTCCGGGATACAGGCAAGCGCAGACCGTACTCATACTTATTCACCAGAATAAAGTCGCCAATCTGCAAGGTGGGGACCATAGAAGCAGACGGAATCTGGAAAGGCTCGACAATAAAGGAGCGCAATACAAATACGATAGCCAGAATCGGGAAAAATGATTTAGCGTATTCAACAACAACAGGGTCTTCCTGCTGAGCGCCAGCCTCTTTCTTGCGACGACGAGCGAAAAACAGACTGTCCACCAGCCAGATCCCGCCACTGATTAAAACCAACCAGAGCAGAATCAGAGGTAAATTAATATCCATTGCGAGTCTCTATTATCCTTGATCTCAATAGCAGGCACGCCCACTACTGGTCCACCTTCAATACAGCCAGGAAGGCTTCTTGCGGCACTTCCACACGGCCTAACTGTTTCATACGGCGCTTACCCGCTTTCTGCTTCTCCAGCAGTTTTTTCTTACGGGTAACATCACCACCATAACATTTTGCGGTCACATTCTTACGCAGGGCTTTCACCGTAGTCCGTGCAACTACCTGTCCACCAATCGCCGCCTGGATCGCCACATCAAACATCTGACGAGGAATCAGCTCTTTCATCTTCTCCGCCATAGCGCGGCCCTTCTGCTGCGCATTTTCGCGGTGAACAATCAGGGCCAGGGCATCAACCCGGTCACCGTTAATCAGGATATCCAGACGCACCAGTTTTGCTGCCTCGAAGCGTACAAAACTGTAATCAAGAGAGGCAAAACCACGGCTCACAGACTTGAGGCGGTCGAAGAAGTCCATCACCACTTCGCTCATTGGCAGCTCGTAACGCAGGGATACCTGTGAACCAACGTACTGCATATCTTTCTGGATTCCGCGCTTCTCCACACAGAGAGTAATTACGTTGCCCAAATACTCCTGCGGTACCAGGATATTCACCTCGGCAATAGGCTCTCGCATCTCCTCGATATTGCCCACATCAGGTAGGCGCGAGGGGTTGTCCACCATCACCACTTCGCCATCGGTTTGTTCAACCTCATAGACTACCGTCGGGGCAGTGGTGATCAGGTCCAGGTCGTATTCGCGCTCCAATCGTTCCTGGATAATCTCCATATGCAACATGCCAAGGAAGCCACAACGGAAACCAAATCCGAGGGCATCAGATGTCTCGGGCTCATAGAACAAAGAAGCATCGTTTAGGGATAGCTTCTCCAGCGCATCCCGAAAGGCTTCATAGTCGTCTGAACTTACGGGGAACAAGCCGGCATAGACCTGTGGCTTAACTTTCTGGAAGCCCGGCAGCATTTCAATTTCATCGGCACCCTTGGCATGAGTCAGGGTGTCACCCACCGGCGCACCATGAATATCCTTAATACCGGCCACCACAAAACCTACCTCACCAGCGCGCAAAACACCGGTTTCGTGGCGCTTAGGGGTAAAGATGCCGATACTGTCCACCACATGAGCGCGGCCAATAGATTTGGTAACAATCTTGTCTTTGGTTTTCAGGGTTCCCTGCACTACACGAACCAGGGATACAACTCCCAGGTAGCTATCGAACCAGGAATCAATAATCAAGGCTTGAAGAGGCGCATCTACATCACCCTCAGGTGGTGGTACCAGTCGCACCAAGTCTTCCAGGACATCTTCCACACCCAGGCCTGACTTGGCACTGCACCGGGTGGCATCGGCGGCATCAATGCCGATGATATCCTCAATCTCCTCAGCAACCTTTTCCGGGTCTGCCTGGGGCAAATCCATCTTATTGAGAACTGGAATAACCTCCAGCCCCTGCTCAATAGCGGTGTAGCAGTTGGCAACTGACTGAGCTTCCACCCCCTGGGCCGCATCCACAACCAGGAGCGCACCCTCACAGGCTGCCAGAGAGCGAGAAACCTCATAGGAGAAGTCCACATGTCCTGGCGTATCAATAAAATTCAGCTGGTAGGTCTTGCCATCCCGCGCCTTGTAATCAAGCGTTACGCTTTGCGCTTTAATGGTAATTCCGCGCTCGCGCTCCAGTTCCATACTATCCAGAACCTGTTCGGCCATCTCCCGGTCGGAGAGTCCCCCACAGTCCTGAATAAAGCGGTCAGCCAGGGTAGATTTCCCGTGGTCGATATGGGCAATAATGGAGAAATTGCGGATATGAGAGAGATCTGTGGCCACTGCGGAATAAAAACCCTTGAAAAATCAATTGATTAGCTGGCAACCATGCCAACTGTGTGGCGCAAGTCTAACAGAACTCATGGATGTAGGTGAGAGGCAGGTGACCCATTGGGCCACCATTCGCCTCTCACCCTTAGCTTTCTATCTTGATAGTGCGGAAAGTTGACTGGCCGGCACGGAAGAATCGGATAGGCAGTAGCTCGTCCTCGGGAAGCTCCTTAACCACAGTTTTGTAGTCTTTTATATCCCCTACTTCCTCAAATCCGAGCTGGGCAATGATATCGCCACTACGCAGTCCTGCCTTAGCTCCAGGCTTGCCAGGAATAACCTGTTTAACGAGAACACCGGTCTCAACATTCCAGCGCTGCTTCATTCCATCTGGGATTTCTTCAACTACTACCCCAAGACGGCCACCAATACTGGTAGCTGGGTGGCTAGCAGCCTGGGTTCGTTCACCGTCAGAACCGGGCAAAGCACCAACAACCACTCTCAGTCTCTCAGACTTGCCTTTACGCATCAGCTCTACAGGAACCTCTGTACCCGGGCGAATTTGACCGACTACATGGGGCAGATCGCCATGTACGCCGATTTTGCGGCCATCAAAGCTGGTAATTACATCACCGGCTTTAATACCCGCTTCCGCTGCCGGCGTGCCAGGACTCACCTGCTCCACTAGCGCCCCAGACGGCTTGCCAAGCCCCAGAGCCTCGGCCATATCACGATCTACATTGCGTATACCTACACCCAACCATCCGCGATCGACACGCCCTTTCTCTTTTAGCTGCGCCACCACATCTTGGGCCAAGCTTGCTGGAATCGCGAAGGAAAGGCCAATAGAACCGCCGCTACGGGTATAAATCTGCGAGTTAATACCCACAACCTCGCCATTGAGGTTAAACAGTGGACCGCCTGAGTTGCCGGGGTTAATGGCCACATCCGTCTGGATAAATGGCACGTAATTCTCACGGCTTTCATTAGGGATACTGCGTCCCATAGCGCTCACGATACCGGCACTAGCGGAATAATCGAGGCCAAACGGCGAGCCGATAGCGACCACCCATTCACCCACCTTCAGCTCTTCGGAGTCACCCCAACGCACAGCAGACAGGTCATCCGCCTCAATCTTGAGTAAAGCGAGATCGGAGCGAACATCAGTACCAATCACCTCTGCCTCATATTCACGGCGATCAGTCAGAGTGACCGTCACCTTATCGGCACCGTCAACCACATGGTTATTCGTCACGATATAACCGTCGTCCGAAATAATAAAACCAGACCCCATACTGGCAACCGGGCGCTGCTGACGCCTTCGCGGCTCAAGTAAGTGGCGGAAAATGTCTGGAATTTCCTGCTGGTATTGGGGGGAGCTATTCCCTCGCGCCACACGGTTGCGGTCCACGGTATTGATTTTCACCACCGCGGGAGAGTTATCCTCAATAAGCTCAGTAAGTTCAGGTAGCCCTCGGGCACTGGCAGCGCCTGAAATGAGGAGACAGAGCACCAAGAAATATTGTGTACAGCGTTTAACCATAGGTTTGTTACCCCTAGTGATCCCTTCTAATATGAAACCATTGGATTTTGAGTCCCTTCCAGGGCATGCCTTCTATACCGGCTCCGGCCCCTTGGGGGACATTTTGTAACGATTTAGTGGCGATGCAGCTACGAAAGTTCTGCCGCCGTGTGTAAATCTGTGTAAAGGGCCAGCGATGTCTAAACTGCGCCCGCGCCCTGAGCGCGGCCAATTTCACCTCCCCAGGGAGGTGTATGGATACAGCGCACTGGGCGCTCCACTTTTTTATTTTCCCGCGCAATCCGGTCACAACCACGGACTGGTTATGGCCGGCACTCACGGCGATGAAGTCGCCGCTGTGGTCGCCCTCTCCTGCGCTCTGCGCGCATTGGCATCGGGCCAGCTGAAACATCATGTCATACTGGCGGTCAACCCCGATGGCTGCCAATTAGGTACCCGTTGCAACGCCTGCGGGGTAGACCTCAACCGTAACTTTGCCACAAAGAACTGGGATGCGAGCGGCAACGTATACCGCTGGAACAGTTCCGCCGAGGCCCGCGATGTAAGGCTCAGCACTGGCGATGGCCCCGCCTCAGAGTGCGAAACCGCTTCATTGTGTCAATTGATCGCCAAGCTTAACCCCGCCTGGGCAGTTTCTATCCACGAGCCTCTTGGCTGCGTCGAAGATCCTAAGGAAACAGAACTCGGTGCCTGGCTGGCCAAAGGATTGCGGTTACAACTAATTAAGGAAATCGGCTATCAGACTCCAGGCTCCTTTGGCACCTGGTGCGCCGAACGGGAGCTGCCCTGCATCACTGTGGAATTTCCACCGATTTCAGCTGACGCTGCCAGCGAAGACTATCTGGCGATACTCATTGAACTACTCACTTACGACCAGTAAACCCGACCTGCACCAAAGCGTAAAGGGGGTTCCGCATCCTTTGCAAGCCAAGTGGGGCCGTCCAAGTCCAGATAGCGCGCCCTTGGTCCCAGGGGCCAAGCCGCACGGATAGCCCGAGAAGTGCAGAGCATACAGCCGAGCATCAACCCAAACCCCTCAGCAACAGCCTGATCGGCCAGTGCCCGCGCCTCAGTGATTCCGCCAGCTTTATCGAGTTTGATATTGACCATCTCGTAGCGGCCTTTCAGGCGTGGTAAGTCAGCACGGGTATGACAACTTTCATCCGCGCAGATCGGCAGTGGATGAGGGAAGGCCTCCAGGAATTCATCATCACTCGCGGGCAGTGGCTGCTCCAGCATGGCCACCCCCATTTCAGCAAGCTTTTCGCAGCGCTCAATCAGGCCATCGCTACGCCAGGCCTCGTTGGCATCGATGACCAACTCAGTGGCAGGAGCGGCGGCACGCACCGCGGCCACCCTTTCGCTCACGAGCTGGTCATCCAATTTCAACTTTAACACCTCTACTCCCTGGGAAACAGCGACACTGGCAGCATCAGCCATCGCCTCTGGGCTCTCGATAACCAGGGTTTGTACGGTAGGCAATGAATCGGGACCAGCGAAGCCATCCCCTTTGTACTTTCTCTCCCAGTCCACTAATGCACAATCCAGAGCGTTACGCGCAGCGCCTGCCTGCAGGCGTGACTGTAATTGCGCCTTGTCCAGGCCCGCAGCTAACTCAGATAACAGCGGTTCAAGTTGGTGCATCACTGAGTCTGGGCTCTCTCCATAGCGAGCGTAGGGGGTGCACTCACCAATTCCGACAATGCCGCCCCACTTCACCTCCACCACGACCACTTCAGCCTCAGTGCGGGCACCCCGGGATATGACGAAAGCTGTGCGCAGGGGCCAGCGCTCAGCGTAGCAGCGGGCCAGCATGGAGAGTCTCCAATCGGGTTTATGGAGCTATCAGTTTAGGTTAGGAGCGGTCGCTGCCGGGCTCGATACGCAGCAATACAGGAGTGTAAGCAGGATTTGAAGACTGGTGGCGGCTGTACCAGCGTACCCCCAAAGCTCCCACCATCAAGCCGAGAACTGCGCCAATCACGGCGCCAGTTTCAGCGAAAAGGTAATCTCCCAATAGCGCTACCAGCACCAGGGAAAGCAGTGGCAACAAGTATACCAGTAGTGTACTACTGGTCAGAGCACTCTCGGTGATTCCAATAACCGCTGTATCATTCAGAGAGATTTTGTCGGCAGGGAAACCATTTAAAGCCGCCCGCACACGTGTGGAAGAGGAGAAAAAGTCTCCGAGCAAACCAGTTCCGCAGCCAGATTTAGCCTCACAGCCATTACAGGCACTGCGCTGGATGGTTTCCACCCAGACGGCATCAGATTCTATGGCCACGACTCGGCCCCGCTCTTCTAGCAAGCAATTCAGCCTTTTTCGATAATGGAGCTGGCCACTCTACGTGCTGTGGCATCGGGAATCTCTCCAACAACTGTGACGGTATAGGCCACTCCCTTCACCTCCATCCGGTCCATATAGGCGACAGTGGCACCGCGGATCGCCCGCCCCTTAAAGTTCTCCAGCTCAGGGCCAAGACGCTGTACAAACACAGTAAACACGCCGAGCCCATCGCTAAAGACCATCATATCGCCATCTGATAGCGGCTTTACCGAAACCACTTTGAACCCATCGGGCAACCAGCGCACCTGCCAGCGGCTCTGTGAAGTCTCACAAGTGCTGCGATTGTCGATACGTCGTGCTGCGTTTGAAACCGTCTGCAGGGCCGAGTCCTCTACTGGAGACAAATCCAGCTGTACAAATTGATAGCGCTCCAAGACGCGCCCCTGGGTACTCACCAGCATTGTTTTCAAGGGCAAGCCTGTCTCACGGTCAAGACTTACCACCAGCCCCAGTCGATAGCGGTCGCGGGGCCTGGCCTCAATCACTACCGCATCCCGGTCGGCAATACGCTCTTCACCACGCAAGATAAACTGATAAGCGCGCTGAACTTGTTGCTGCCCCACCGCATTCCATAAAGTAGTCCTCGCGCTGGGGGACGCACCGAATTCGCAGTTACCACCACTACCGTGACTGATCAATTCACGCGGTTCGCCACTCAAATAGCGAACCCGCTCAACTTGCTCACCATCACGCACCGCATGCACTACCTGTAGGGTCTCCAACATGCCGGCATGCTCGAAAGTCACCAGCCCGCTATACTCCAGCTCGCTGACAGCCTTGGCGAGCTTGTTCAACCACTGCTCTACCTCATTTCCGGCAGCCTGGGCACTAGCCATATTGGAACCAACAAGTGCCCCAGGGGCAGCTGCCGAAGGCTCAATAACAGCCGTTTCCGCCATCACTGGTGCAGAAGGGTCAATTACAGCAGCTGTAGTTGCTGAACTGGCTTCCCCTCCTGCAGCGACCAAACCAGATTCCGCTACAGGAGAACCCTGAGAGCTGGCCATATCGAGGTTTACTGCACTGGGGGTATTGGGGTCACCACCGGCAGCCTCCTGTGCGAATGACAGCGGGGCCAGCAGGAAGGAGGCCAACAGCAGGCTGCTGGCACTAAGGGTTGCGCTATTGATAAGACCCCCCCGGTAAACGACTTTCGTCACACTACATTCCAACCTGTTCGCCGTAGGTCGCTCGGGCAAAGGGCACCATACCCTGACTACCAACATGCGCGGCCTGTTCGGAGTGTTGAATCATCACACGGTTTAAATGGCGCATCAGCTCCGGCGTAGGTGCCTGCTGAATCACTGCCTGCCCGCGCTGCTCAGGTACAAAGCGCGGTGTGGCCGTACTTACTGAACGAGTCGAGGGGGCTGGAACATAAAAACCAGAAGGTTGTGGCGCCGACTGGGCTACCGGCTGCGCCGGGCGCTCGATTTCGGCGACCTGATCTATACCCTGCACTAGGTTCTGCTGGGTATCGGTAATCTGTTGCACCCCAAGGATTGCGGCGAAGGCCACAGTGGCTGCCACTGCACCGCGCGAAAGCGGACGCCACCAACGACTGTTAACCAGTTCGTTGGCGGCTACAGAAGCACTTCCAGTCTGAGACAGAGGCTCTTCGAGATCGATCGCTGCAGAGATGCTCGCAGCCAAGCCACTATCTACAGGGGCGACATGCTCGCGACGCATTACGCTCGCGGCCAGTTGGTAGCGTGACCAGCGCTCACCCAACTCTTCAGAGACAGCAGAGGCTTTAAGCAGCCGCTGCAACTCCAATTCGCTGCCTTCGCCATCCATAAGCGCCGAGAGCGATTCGTTGAGACGTTCCTGATGATTCCCGTGGGACATAGGGGTTAACCCTCTTGTGCAATCATTTATTCGGTGCCCACACGCACCATAATTGGTATCAGTTATGACCGGGCTCTCGGCGGTTGGTTTCCCCGGCAGGGAAAATTTTCCGCAAAATTAGCCTCTGTCACCCAGTGTTTCCGGCTCACCGGCCATCACGGCCTGGACTGTCCGGTCAATCGCTTCCCGTGCGCGAAATATCCTAGAGCGCACTGTGCCTACCGGGCATCCCATTACCTCGGCGATCTCCTCATAGCTCAATCCCTCAAGCTCCCTCAACGTAACTGCTGAGCGCAGATCTTCTGGCAGTGCGCGAATAGCGCGATGAACAGCCCCCTCCAATTGGTCGCGAAACATCTGATTCTCGGGAGTCTCGTTATCCCGCAAAAGATCGGCACCCGAGTAGAACTCGGCATCCTCAAGATCCACATCTGAGGACGGCGGCCGGCGACTGCGGGAAACCAAGTGGTTCTTAGCGGTATTAATCGCGATTCGATACATCCATGTGTAAAAAGCACTGTCGCCACGGAAATTGGCAAGTGCCCTATAGGCCTTTATAAAAGCCTCCTGAGTTACATCCTGTACCTCACTGTGGTCCTTGATAAACCTACTGACTACGGCAACAATTTTGTGTTGGTATTTGAGTACTAAAAGATCAAAAGCGCGTTTGTCTCCCTTTTGAACCCGCTCTACCAGCTCACGGTCACTCGTTGACGCCTGATGCGCTGTCATCCCCAACTCCCATATCCAGCCACACTGCGGGCGCCACTTGTCATTATTAAGGGGCTGCCGGCGCAGGCGTTTCTTTTACTTTGTTGATGACACTGACAATAGGACATAAGTTCCACGTCAAATCGACGAATAATCAGGAGGCGCTATACTACGCGACCCTAAAAGATAAATGAAATCTATGAATGCCCAGGCAAACTACGACATTCTCGTAATCGGCAGCGGTGCCGCCGGCCTTACCCTGGCCTTGCACCTCTCAACCAAGTATCGCGTAGCTCTGCTCTCCAAGCAGCGCCTGCAGGACGGCTCCACCTGGTTCGCCCAAGGAGGCATCGCTGCAGTGCTAGATGAGATGGATTCGGTGGAGTCGCACATTGCAGACACATTAGACGCGGGTGCAGGACTCTGCCACCCATCGTCTGTACGCTTCACGGTGGAGGAGAGTACCGCTGCTATTCGCTGGCTGATCAACCAGGGCGTAGACTTTACCCGCGAGGGGGAGGATTACCACCTTACGAAAGAGGGGGGACACAGCCATCGCCGCATCATTCACAGCGCTGACGCCACTGGTAAAGCCGTACACGGCACTCTGCTGGTAAAGGTGCTTAACAGCTCCAATATCGACTGTTTTGAACACCGCGTCGCCATAGACCTGATCCGCCAGCCTGATCCCGAGAAGGGGCGTTTTCGCTGTGCTGGCGCTTATGTTCTGAATAAAAATACTGAAGAGGTCGAGCTTATTCAGGCCAAGGCTGTGGTGCTCGCCACAGGAGGTGCCAGCAAAGCTTACCTCTATACCAGCAACCCCGACGGAGCCAGTGGCGATGGTATTGCCATGGCTTGGCGCGCCGGTTGCCGGGTTGCCAATATGGAATTTAATCAGTTCCACCCCACCTGCCTGTACCATCCAAAAGCCAAAGCCTTCCTTATAACTGAAGCTCTACGCGGCGAAGGTGCACAATTGCAGCTGCCTGACGGCAGTCGTTTTATGGAGAGCTTCGACAGGCGTGGCGAACTGGCCCCTCGGGATATCGTCGCTCGGGCAATTGACCATGAGATGAAGCGCCTGGGTGCAGATTGCTTGTACCTGGATATCTCCCACAAAGACCCCGACTTTGTGCGGGAACACTTCCCTACGGTATACACCAACTGTCTGAAGTACGGCATCGATATTACCCGGGAACCAATCCCAGTGGTTCCTGCCGCCCATTACACATGCGGCGGCATTATGGTGGACCATCACGGCCGCACAGACCTGGACCAGCTGTACGCCATTGGCGAAACCACATTTACTGGCCTGCATGGCGCCAACCGCCTAGCCAGTAACTCGCTTTTGGAGTGCTTGGTATATGCGCGCTCTGCCGCACTGCATATTGAGGAGCACCTCGATTCAGTACAGGTACCACGCCGCGCACCAGGCTGGGATGCTTCACGGGTAACAGATTCAGATGAAGATGTTGTGATCTCGCACAACTGGGATGAACTGCGTCGCTTTATGTGGGATTACGTAGGAATCGTGCGCACACGCAAGCGCCTGCTACGAGCCCAGCATAGGGTAAAACTCTTGCAGCGAGAGATTCGCGAGTTTTACGCCAACTACCGCATCACAAACGACTTAGTGGAACTGCGTAACCTGGCACTGGTTTCAGAACTAATTATTCGCTCAGCCCTGGACCGCCGCGAAAGCCGTGGCCTGCACTATTCCCTAGACTACCCAGACCTAAGGGAGCTGGCTATGGATACCGTTCTGGTACCTGAGAACTTCGCCAATCAGCGACAATTTATCTAGCAATTTAGAATAGAGGCGGCCCAGACTACCGATCCCCCTAACGGGAGAACCGCAGAGCCGCCTGCAGCCTGCGCCAGTCGTTAGGGCTTATTGCATCCCGTGCCAACACCAAACGCAACGACCTGCCCTGGAAGTCTCTCCCATTAATAACCACTAACCAGCCCCATAAGACCAGCTCACCACGGAAATAGAACTGGCGCTCATCGTCACCAACCACCCGCCAAAACCAGCGACGCTCTCGAGTAGATAATATACCCACCATCTGCGCCAAACTGCGTACCTCCCAATAGGCAAATACCAAGATAACAGTCAGCAGGATCCAGAATAACCAGGAGGGCAGCCCGCAGAGCCACAATAGAATTGCAGCTTGAAGCACAGCCATTGAAAGAAGAAAAAATAAGATAGAGGATGGCGCAACGACACAACTCAGGCGGGCGCTGCGCTCAAAATAGAGAGGGGAACCTTTACTCGCGCAAACCGGTGTTGTCACGGATAATTTGTACTATTCGCTGGAGATCTGGGTCGGCCGGGTCTTCACGGCGGAGGAACCAGGCAAACAGGTCCTGATCCTGCTCGTCCAACAACCGAATATAACGCTGCTGATCTTCAGGTTCCAGGGTCTCATATACATTTTCCAAAAATGGCAGCAGCACCAGATCCAGCTCCAACATTCCGCGGCGACTGGCCCAAAACAGGCGGTTGCGATCCATACTTCTTTTCCAACCAAGTTAAAGGGTGCAGTATACCTGCAGCCTGGCCAAACTTGAAAATGGGCGCTCCAACCCCCAGATATTGCCACCAAGACAACCGGAGGTGGCAGCACTATGGACCAGCAACAGTGGCAGGATTTTCTCAGCAGCGAAGGCGCCATTTGGGAAGGCGGCAAAGCTCACTTCCCTCTAACCAGCACGGATGACCCGCAGGCACTGCACCTTATCGATCTTGGCCCCCAAGGCGCTGTTTCGATCAAAGGCCCGGACAGCCAGAAATTCTTACAGGGCCAGCTCACCTGCGATCTGGTAAATCTACCAGACAAGCACAGCACCCTAGGCGCCCACTGCAATCCTAAAGGCCGTATGATCAGCGCTTTCAGTGCCCTCAAGCTGTCCCAGAGCGAATTTATTCTGCGTCTTCCTCGCAACCTCGCTCCGATTGCCCAACAGGCCCTAAGTAAGTACGCAGTGTTTTTTAAAGCAGAATTGACAGATATCAGCGATGACAGCCATTGGCTCGGCTTGCAAGGTCAAAACGTCGCACAGCAAACAGCACAGCTACTTGGCTTCGCCCCTCCCTCCCCCGGTGAAGTAGTCACTTTTGATTTCGATGGCGAGCGCTGCATCGCCCAGGCGGTTAATGAAGCCCAGCTTGCGCTACTGGTGCCAGTCACCAAAGCACAGCAGCTCTGGCAAAACCTCTCCCCAGAGTGTGAAGCGACTGGCTATGACCTTTGGCAAAAGGGGCAGATAGAGGCCGGCATTCCCCAAGTTGATGCCGCCACCTCAGAAATGTTCATCCCTCAGATGACTAATTTACACTTACTGGGCGGCGTCAGCTTTAAGAAAGGCTGTTACACCGGCCAGGAAGTGGTTGCACGTATGCAATTTCGCGGCGCCGCAAAACGCCGCTTGTATCGCGCAAAAAGTACAGGAGGCGATCTCCCCATCAGCGGCCTGGAAGTTTTCGGGGATGGCAAGCAAAGCATTGGCAACCTGGTAGAGGCGTGTCACAGTAAAGACGGCATAGAGCTACTCGCTGTCCTTACTATTGCCAAAGTCGCATCCGGTGAAAAGCTTCATTTGGAAGACGGCCGCATCCTGGAAATTCAGGAGCTCCCCTATGATGCAGATGCCGATCCTCTAGCCTAGCTAAAGCCGAAGTAAATACTCCGAGGGCGGTTTATGGCCGCCCTTTTCAATGAATCTAATCAGCCCCTCTCCTCCCACCAAGAAATTTCACACAAGATCAACCAATCCTTCTACGACCCTTTAAATTCATGTCTATAACGAAACCCTACAAACATCACAAGGTGATAAAATATGAAACCCTTTTCTGTTGCAATTTTAATTGCAGTCCTATTTACATCTTCTACAGCACTTTCCGAATCAGCTGAAGAAGTGCTATTGGGGATAACTGTACGCCCCGAAACACTTGATTTACACGTCGCATCTGGAGGGTGCACCAAGAAAGAAGATTTCAATATTGACGTTAATAAAGGGACCACAGGGCTGCCGCCCTATCAAGTCACAGTCACACGCATTAAACCTGACCACTGTGAAGCGCTATCCCTGGAAGGTGTCAACTTATCTTTTGACAGAAAAAAACTGGGACTTGATGGCTCATCGACATTTAGACTAACTAATGAAATCGGTAATTTCTCACCTTACCAAGCGAAAATAAAAAACCATGAAATAAAGAAACTCCCTATATCTAGCATCATCGGAAAATATTCACGTATCTATAAAACTGGTGAAGCTCTGACTGAAGATTTTCGCCCTGAACGTGTAAATATAGAGCTGGATAACAATGGAAATATTGTTAATATTTGGAAGGGTTGAAAAAGGGGAATACAACTCGCCCTTAAAACGTTCAGAATAACTCAGCACATAAAAACAATAATTTCAACCAAGTCAAACCAAAGAATATTCAAACAAGCTTCAGACTACCCACCTGAGAATTTAAAAATATGAATCCTCAAGAAACCGGAAAAGCCTACGATGAAATAACCCATTTATGGGAGCGTAAAGTGTTTAATGCGGCAAACGGAATTGAACAACATAAACGAGCCTTGGCTTTTGTAAAGAACAGAGGTATGGCACTTGATGTTGGTTGCGGCTGTACTGGGAGGTTTATAGAGCTACTTCAAACTGAAGGCTTTGCGCCAGAAGGAATTGATATTTCTGCTAAAATGATCACTTTAGCAAAAAAGCGCCACCCGGATATCACCTTCCATCATCAGGATATATGTCTATGGGAAAGTCAGGAGCAATACGATTTTATTACTGCCTGGGATAGTATCTGGCATATTCCTCTTGAAAACCAAAAGGATGTCTTAACAAGGCTAGTCAAAAGACTCAACAGGGGTGGAGTGTTAATTTTCTCCTTCGGCGGCACAGATGAACCCAGCGAGCACAGAAACAATACCATGGGCCCAGAAATGTATTACTCAACGCTGGGCATAGTTGGGTTTCTTAAATTAACCCTCAGCTTAGACTGTACGTGCAGACACCTCGAATACGATCAACATCCAGAACTACACGCTTATTTAATTATTCAAAAAAACTGAAAATAAATTTTGCACAAAACTCGTAACTACACAATAATCTTTTCACGCCCTGAATATCACCCACTCTGCACCCAAGAACCAGCCATTAAAAATAAAATACCCAAAGACAACCTACCCTTCAACTTGATCCGACAGACCACTCCAACACATAATTAGCAGGTTCTATTTATTTTTTTAATAAAAACATATCCACAACAGCAAATCTAATTAGGGTTTGATGAAATCGCACTCTCTATCTTCCTTACCTTTTCTACAGATGGAAAGCCCGTTACCATCCCCCTTACAGTGGACTTTGTAATAGCAAAAAGTGACTTATTTATCTTTAACTTATTTGCAAGCTCAGGTAGATGGGTACCCTTACCACACAATGCCTGGATCGCAGAGTAAGTTCCATGAGACCATATCCCAAAAACTAAACACACACAGCTATCCCGCTGGTAGGGGTTCTCCGTTATGAAAATAAAACCATAATCCTCAGTGATAGAACCATCTAAAGTGTTTGACATATATACCCGCCCATCAGTTTCATCATTCGCAAAGCGTCCCAAAAAATCCACTTTAAATTTTGAGTCAATCTTCCTGGTCAGCAACAAATCACGGCTTACAACATTGATAGCTGGACCACCTATACATATAAATGTTTTTTGATCATGGACAAAATTATGTGAATCGTGAAAAACCACCTTCCTTTTAGGATATACTTTCTTAATCCTATCTTTCAAAAGCTGTATTGCGAGAGATTCGTCATAAGGCATAAATAATACATTATCCGGGATAAGACTTTGCGTCTTCGTAATATCTGAATATAGAGTTTTTTGCTTGATTAACGGAAGAACAACATGGATATCAGCCTTAGAGTCGCCCAAAAATCTATCCCAAAGGGCCCGGTAAGACTTCGCATCAAACTTCTTTTTACAAAACGCTGCCGTACCAATAAACAATGTGGTAAAGGCCGCCTCAACAAATGGAGCAGACAACCAATCTAGAACAGTATCCAAGAACAGATATTCCACTGCACCCACCACTCAAAGTAATTTGGCCACAAGAATTTATGATATTAAGACTAAAAATCCAGTATAAAGCCAAGAACACTTTTTTTCTTCTCAATGGATAAGAATGCTATAGACAAATACCCCCTACCAAACAGTCACCACGATCAATCAGACGGCAACCCAACCCCAAAAAGGCGCAAACAGAATTGACACATATTATTGAACAATACAGACAAAAAATATCAATCTAATTAAATGCGCGACGGACCCCAAAACACAAAACAATATAAATTCAGTAAGAATTCATAAACCACTCTCTCCACATAGCTTTAAGGCTTAACTGCTAAGACGCAAAAATAATCTTTATAGGATAAAGAGCGGTAAATAAACCTTAAATTGAGAGTTTAAGCACCAAAAGAAAGGAGCAGCCCTTATATTCAAGCGACCACCCCAAAGTGCTTATTTTATGAAAAATTAAGGCTAACCAACTATAAACCAATAACCCTAAACAAGATCCCCAACTAACATAATCAATATAAATTAGCAGACACTTAAATCTCTACAGCAACCCTCTGCAACCGATTAGCCTCTGGCAATGCCCATTCAATCGGCTTTTCACCACGCTGTTGCAACCAATGATTGACTTGAGAAAAAGGTCGGGTGCCAAAGAAGCCGCGATGAGCCGATAGGGGAGATGGATGTGGAGCGCGCAACACCAAATGCTTGTTGCGATCAATAAAGCCTCCCTTCTTCTGCGCGTAACTACCCCACAGCACAAATACCAAACCTTCTCGCTGTTCCGCCAATTTATGAATGGCGGCATCAGTAAACTGCTCCCAACCACGGCCCTGGTGAGCACCGGCCTTACTATCTTCTACGGTAAGGGTAGCGTTGAGCAGCAGTACACCCTGCTCCGCCCAGGGCTGGAGGCAACCGTGATGGGCAGGAGCAATACCCAGATCCGAATGCAACTCTTTATAGATATTCTGTAGAGAGGGCGGGATACGGACACCCGGCATTACAGAAAAACACAAGCCATGAGCCTGGCCAGGTCCGTGATAGGGATCCTGACCAAGAATCACTACTTTCACCTGATTAAAGGGGGTGGAGTTAAAAGCATTGAAAATCTGCCCACCAGGAGGGTAAATCCGCTTACCGGCCTCTTTCTCTCCCCTCAGGAATTGACGTAAATGGGCCATATAAGGCTGCTTGAACTCCTCGCCCAACACACTGTACCAGGAAGGATGAATTTTGATATTGTCCGGAACCGGCATTATTAAACCTTGAATATTTTCTTAACTTGTCTTCGCAGCTCCGGCACCACTTCTTCCTCAAACCAAGGTCTGCGACGCAACCATAAGGTATTGCGTGGACTGGGGTGCGGTAAAGGGAAATAGCGGGCCGGCAAGGCATCGCGATAATGGCGCACATTCTCAGTAATACTGCCATACCAATGCGGCAAGTAGTGGCGCTGGGCGTATTGTCCCACCAATAGAGTAAGTTGCAAGTTTGGCAGCTGCTCCAGCAGGCGCTGATGCCAGGTAGTGGCGCATTCAGGACGCGGAGGTAAATCTCCTCCCTTGCCACGACCAGGGTAGCAAAAACCCATAGGAATGATGGCAATCTCGGATTCGTCGTAGAACACCTGCCTATCTATCGATAACCAATCTCGAAGGCGGTCGCCGGATGGGTCATTCCAAGGGATACTGGAAGCATGGACTTTGGTACCCGGCGCCTGGCCAACTATCAGCAAACGTGCCGACTCTGCTGCACGCAGAACAGGATTGGGCCCCAGTGGCAGATGCTCCTCACACAAGCGACAAGCTCGTATTTCTTCCAGCAATGTAGATAATTTCTTCTTTGCCACTAATTCTCAACCTTCAGGAAAACCAGACACAACATCAGTCCCAAACGAACTCTGGAAGCTCTAGCCCAACTGATATTAAGGCTGTTAAACATCACAAATATACTTTAGTTTTAGACAGCGACCTTATGGCTATCGTCGCTGGAATAGATCTCCAAGCAACTCACCAAGCATGGCAAATCAGCCATAACCTCGCTTGCTGGGTAAGCAGGGATCTCTGGAAAAGAGGGTAAGGATTACACTCTAAGATATTCAAGGCCTTACCACATAAATCTTGACTGGTTAAACCTTCAGGGTATCTACAAAAAACCAACCACAAGTAGCAGATACACTCCCCAAATCTGGCTTTACTGGACACGCTCAGGAAAGGCCAAATGTAACAAGAGCGCGCGGCGATCCTGAGGATTTGCACTGCGGCTGATGTTATCGTTATCAAACACTATAAATATACCTTCTTTCCCTACAGCCAACCCATCTCCCTTGCCTCCAGTGCGATGCCCCTCATATTGTAACTCAGAAGATTTTTCAATTTCTCGGTAGTCCAAGCACCATTCAGCTTTGAGGCTTGGCAGAACTCTTCGGCATACGGCATAAGCATTTCGCTCCAGAGTAAATAACCCGCCATCATAATAATCAAGCGCTCCCAGATCTTCAGGCTCTCCACGAAAGTTCAATCCGGCAACCGGTGGTGGAGTAAAAAGCTGAACATCGCCATTGGGGCTAAGCTTTACCAAACCGCGAGGCTCACTCTCCATAGCTACCCAAAAGTCATCACCAATTTTCACTAAGCCCTCGCTAGCAAGGTTGAAGCCCTGCATGTAACCTCGAGCTCTGGCCTCGGTGGTCCACATAGCATCCAACCAGTGAGCGTTCCCCTGCCGGTCCACTTCAAGAATACGATTGTAACGCTCACTTACTATATAGATATATTTATCGGAGCATGTAATTCCCTCAAAATCCATTGCACCCACTGGCCTGGATAGGTCCAAGATAAAATGCCAAAAATTTCTAGGCTTATCTTTTTGGGGAACAGTTAGTCCTGAAAGCTGCAAATAAGAAGCTAATTTTGCGTGTCTGCCTTCTCGTTTTAGGGTGAAAATTTCCCTTGAATTTTTATCAGAAATCGTGAGCAGCTCCCCATAACAAAAACTCAGACCAGATATACCTTCTCCCACACTACCATCCAACCAATAGTGGTTTATCTTTTTTGCGGGAATAACTTCAGCTCCTACTCCCGTAACTGAGAGTAATACGCCGGTAATTACATAAAGAAAGCTCTTAATCATAACGGGCCCAAATTACTGCTTAGCTTTATAGCCAATTCATATGTCTCCGTTCAATCTAATCAATAACTTCCGGGAAACCCAGCTGTAAAAAGAGGGCACGTCGGTCTTGTGGATCAGCACTACGACTAATATTATCATTATCGAACACGATAAAAATGCCCCCTTCTCCGATAGCTAGGCCATCTCCCTTACCCCCCGTGCGAGAAGCCTCATACTTAAGCTCAGAGGATTCCTCTATTTCTCGATAGTCCAAACACCATTCTGCTTTTAGACTTGGCAGAGCCCTTCGACACACCGCATAAGCATTTGGCTCAAGAGTAAACAAAGCTCCATCGTAGTAATCTAAACCGGCCAAATTTTCAGACTCCCCACGGAAATCCAAATCTTTTACTGGTGGCGGTGTAAATATCTGGACACTCCCATCAGGACCAAGTTTTACCAAACCACGAGGATCACGCTCCATAGCCACCCAAAAATAATCCTTTACCTTTGCCAATCCAACACCAGAAAGGTTGTACCCTTGCATATAACCCTGAGCTTTTGCCATTGAGGACCACATATTTTCCAGCCAGTGCCCCTTGCCCCGCATATTTACCTCAGCAATACGATTGTAACGTTCGCTCAGTAAATAAATGGATTTATTAGTGCAACTAATTGCCTCAAAGTCCATCGCGGAAGCCGGACGGGTCAGCTCAAGAAAAAAATGCCAAAAATTTTTTGGTTTATCTTTCTTTGGAACTTTCAACCCTGAAATCTCTAAGAAAGTTTCCAATTTTGCACTTCCACCCTCAATCTTAATTCGATAAATTTCTCTTGAGTATTTATCTGAAACTGTAACCAAGCTATCACCACAGAAACTCAAGCCAGAAAGACTCAACCCAGCACTACCATCAACCCAGTAGTGCGTGATTTTTTTTGCGGGAATAATTTCAGTTGCCTGCCCTGTCAGTGAGAGCAATATCCCAACAGCACCAGATAAAAAACGATTTTTCACGGTAAATTCCATTTACTATGGAAACAATAAAGCTCTAGAACTACATCATTATCGATAAAGTTTTTAACGCTAAGCTGTCCTCTCATTAATCAGAAAAATTCTCCTACAGTAGAATCAGGATCTAAGCGTTACCAGGAAACTGGCGACATACTCACATCGGCTTCTAAGATACGATATGCAAAGTCGGCTGTTGCTCATCATAGTAGCCCCAACACTTATCAGCAATTTGTCGATAATTTGCTCTTTTGTAGAAGGCCATTGTTTGGAGATTGCCAACCTCGGGATTAAAAAATCAGATATAACGCAAATTATGCGCCATATTGGCTAGGCAGCTCCTAATAACCTCAGAGATGAACTGAACTCATTCCATATAAATTGAATAACTATTGATTATCTCTGGGGAAAGCTAAGTGAAGTAGTAGTGCACGTTTATCATCGGGAGCCAGAGCGCGGCCTACATTATTGTTATCAAGCACTACAAAAATACCTTGCTGATTGACAGCCAATCCCTCCCCCTTGCCATAGCGAGTCTCTTCGTAGACACGTTCTGGGGACACTTCAAGGGCATGGTAATCCAGGCACCATTCCGCCTTCAGGCTTGGCAGAGCCCTGCGACATACCGCATGCGCATTACGTTCCAGGGTAAACAAAGCCCCGTCGTAATAATCCAAGCCGGTCAGGTCTTCCGAGCGCCCTCTAAAGTCGAGGCCAGCTACCGATGGTAAAGAAAACACACTGGCACCACCGCTCGAGTTCAACTTAAGCAAGCCCCGCGGTTCGCGCTCCATAGCTACCCAGAAGACGTCACCGGCCTTTACCAGCCCCTCACTGGAAGCATTGGCTTTTTGCAAGTAGCCTTGAGATTTCGCGGCGGGTGACCATAGGTACTCTTGCCAGCTTGCTTTTCCCTGGTCGCTCACCACAGCAATACGGTTATAGTGCTCACTGACAAGATAAATGGTGCTTCCATCACAGCTAACTCCTTCGAAGTCCAGCTCATCAGCTGGGCGAAAGAGTTCCTTAAATGCCTCCCAGAAACTCACAGGCTCATCATGCTCAGGCACACCTAAGCCATCTAGTTGAAGATGGGATACCAGATCGGCATCCCCGTCGCGCAACTTTAGTGTATAAATTTCTCCAGAATTTTTATCAGAAACTGCAAGTAGCCTGCCGGTACAAAAACTTAAGCCGGAAATATCCAGGCCCGCGCTATTATTCACCCAATAGCTGGCCTTTAACCTGGCAGAGCTCACTTCTGCCACTACCACCAGTGGTGAAAGCAACATAAATATAAAACTGAAGAAAAAACGCATAAAAACTACAAACCCAGTTAATCGCGGAAGTTATTGAACTGTAGCGGTTGTTCCAACTCCTTACTACGCAGCAAGGCAATTACCTGCTGCAGATCATCGCGCTTCTTACCAGTAACTCGTACTTGCTCACCCTGAATAGCCGCCTGCACCTTAAGCTTTTCATCTTTGATCAGTTTAACGATTTTTTTTGACAGATCTTTGTCAAGCCCGTTCTTCAAGGTCACACCTACTTTAACCTGCTTCCCAGACTGTTCTTTTTCTCCTACATCCATCGCCAAGGGGTCAATATCACATTTGATCAACGCACCACGTAACATATCCACCATCTGGTCAACCTGCATATCCACCTCAGCACGAACCACCAGAGAGAATTCACTCATCTCCACTTCAGCATCCACGCCTTTAAAATCAAAACGGTTGGTGACTGTGCGATTCACCTGATCCACCGCGTTTGTCAGCTGATGCTTATCCACTTCAGATACAATATCAAATGAAGGCATTAATTTTTCTGCTCCTATTTCCAGATTTCCGGAGTAATCTCCGCGTTGTTAGTACCATCGGCTAGCCATATATGACCATCCTGAATGGAAATGCTGAACTCCATATTTCGCTCGGCCATCGCCGTCAGCTGTTCAGTAGCGTCTGCAGCCAAATGATAAACCCTGAGGTTATCAAAACGTGTAAGCTGGCTCTCCAGCTTTTGCCACCACACTGGCGCAGTACGCCGCCCGTAACTGTAAACTAAAACTTGCTCAGCCCGATTGCTGGCTTTACGCACACGCTCCTCAGTAGGAAGACCTACTTCCACCCATAGATCTATCTCACCATTGAGGCTTTTCTGCCACAGGTCCGCCTCCTCATCTGAAGAGAGACCTCTAGTGAACTCAAGGGAATCCGCAGCGTTGTGGGCAAATGCCAGCAAGCGCACCATCATACGCTCATCGGTTTCCGATGGGTGACGGGCCAAAATTAACTGATGCTCCGCATAATAATCCCGATCCATATCGGCGATTTGTACTTTGGCCTTAAAAATTGTTGCTTTTAGTGCCATTTCGGCTCCATCTCTGTGCCGTCCCCAGCACAGAGACTAAGGCGGACTATTCTTGGTTGGTTTACAGGAGAATAAGGATACCCCGCATGAGCTCTGCCGCTGGCAACAGTCTACCCTCTTGGCACTGCATCCTACTCTGCCTGCTGGTGGCCTTGCTCAGTGGCTGCGGCATCAACAACATCCCTACCTATGATGAGCAGGTAAAAGCCGCCTGGGCCCAAGTAGAGAACCAATACCAGCGCCGGGCAGACTTGGTACCCAATTTGGTAAAAACAGTACAGGCCTATGCGGGCCATGAGCGTGAGACACTGCAAGCGGTTACCGAGGCTCGCGCCAAGGTAAATTCTATGCAGCTAGATGGCAACCTACTCAATGATCCAGTCAAGCTGCAACAATTCGAAGCTGCCCAATCCCAACTCTCCAGCGCCCTGGCCCGCCTAATGCTCGTGGTAGAAAGCTACCCCAACCTTAAGGCCAACCAGAACTTCCTCAATCTTCAATCCCAGCTGGAAGGAATTGAAAACAGAATCAGCGTGGCGCGGCGGGATTATATCCAGGCTGTGCAGCACTACAACCGGGAAATCCGCACTTTTCCCGGTAAGATTTGGCACGTAATTCTTTACCGCAATATGCCTCTGCGTGAGACTTACCAAGCTACCACTGAGGGGGCGGAGAAGGCTCCAGAGGTGAATTTCCAATAGGCAGGTGTCAAATTTATGATTCGCCCCGCACTGCTTGCCTTAGCCTTAATCACCTCATGGATGACTATGTCGCTGTGGGCAGATGTACAGTTTCCCATACTGACGGGGCGCGTAATAGACAAGGAAGAGCTTTTATCATCAGAAGAACGATACCGACTGACTGAGCAGATCCAGCAATACGAATCTGAAAGCAGCAATCAACTCGTAGTCGCAATTTTGCCAGATCTACAAGGGCTCACTATAGAGGAGTACGCCAACCAGCTGGCACGAGAATGGAAGCTGGGTCATAAGGATAAAAACAATGGCATTTTGTTTTTAATCGCACCTAACAAGCGCAAGGTTCGCATTGAAGTCGGCTACGGTCTGGAGGGCGCACTGACAGACGCATTGGCTGCCAATATTATCCATACCAAAGTACTGCCGAAATTTCGCCGTGGAGCTTTTTCGGAAGGTATAGAAACTGGCGTGCAGTCTATCATCGCAGCCACAAAAAATGAGTATGTAGCCGAACCCATAGAAAATAAAAAAGACCGACGCATCGCCTTTTTGGCAGGAATATTCCTGATTTTAGTAATGCTGCACCTGTTTGGCACCTCAATGCTCAGTTCACCCGTACACAGGCGTAGCTATAAGCGAGGCCGCTTCGGCGGCTACTATGGAACGGGTGGTTTTGGAGGCGGTTACTCCAGCGGCGGCAGACCGGGGGGCGGGTTTAGCGGAGGTGGTGGCGGCTTTGGCGGAGGAGGCGCGTCGGGAGGATGGTAATGCTCAGCAACAGTTATCAACGCCAAGTAGCCGAAGCGATCAAAGAGGTGGAAACCCATACTGATGCCGAAGTAATGGCTGTTGTAGCAAAAGAAGCGGACAACTACTTATACATTTCCACGTTGTGGGCTGCATTTCTCGCACTTTTACTTTCCCCCCTGTTCCAATACCTGCCTTGGTGGATTAGCTTCCAACAGGCTTTTATACTGCAATGGATACTATTTATTGCCCTAGCAATTTTTTTCCGCTGGCGCCCCATCACAATGCGACTGGTCCCCAAAAAGATAAAATTTTGGCGAGCATCCAACCTCGCCCGTCGCCAGTTTCTCGAACAGGAATTACACAGTACCAAAGGTCGGCTTGGACTTTTGATTTTTGTATGCGAGGCAGAGCACTATGTAGAGATTTTGGCAGACCGCGGCCTCGCCCAGCATATTACCAATGACAATTGGCAGGTGATTATCGAAAGCTTTATACAGGAGATCAAGCGGGGCAAGGCTGGGGAAGCCTTACTTTCATGTATAGCGCAATGTGGCGAGTTATTGAGAGAGGCCGCACCTAGAAGTGCAGTAAAAGACGAGCTGCCCAATCATTTAGTGCTAATTAACTAACCTGAACATCATATCTGCCAACATATTCATCGACAGCTTCAGCGTATAACTGGGGAAGGAAGTATCCGTCAAAAAAACAGTGTGAATCAACTCGATAAGTAAAATTACGAATACATGCACTGATTAAGGACAAGTCAGAGGAATGTTCAATCTATACTGATAGGAACGGCACTCGAAAATTTAATTACTACGTCTATGTCAAGACTAACGGAGCCTTGAACAACAAATAAGGCCTCTCAACTGGCCAGTTCTAATTAATATGAAGCCAACCCACTAGTTTCTTACTAAAAATGATTCAAATCAGAACAATAGAAGCAGGACTTATCAAAAAAATAGGAACTCTAGTCAGAATTTTTTTGGTCATTTTGACACCATCTATCACCTATGCCAACTTCATAGGTTACGCCGGTGCCGAGACTGCTCCAAATATCGCTGAAATTGAAGTTACTGGAGATAAACTGCAAATCAGATTTGAAATATCAGCGGAAGATGCCGAAAAGTTCTGGCCTGAAATCCTTCCCACAGAAAGTATCTATGAACTGGCTATAGCCGTCAAAAAGCACAAAAAATTTGCTGTTAAAATTTTTACCGAAAAAAGGGAAATCAAACCGACAAATTCCGAAATTCGCATCGCCGAAAGAAAACCAAGAAACTCCCCCTTCGCTGGCAAGCTTGATCCACGCACTGGTCTTAGAGCGCCCAAGCTCCCAGATGATGAAATTATTTTACTGGCAAATATAGAATATCCTATCAAGGGGGTAAGTCATCTGGATATCCAACCCCCGCTAGGAAATGATGGAGAGGCAACAGTTACAATCGGATTTACCAGTCAACACGGTAAAACTCCAGTCAGTAATTTTCAATACTTATCTCGGACAGAATCTCTCAACATTGACTGGAAAGACCCCTGGAATACCAAATTTTCCAACCACAGCCTCAACCGCCAAAACCGCTATCCATTGCAATCTTTCCTCTATGTAGAGCCACGCCAAATTCGACACGAAATACTATTGCGCCCCAAAGATTTACTACGGTGGACTGATCAAAATTTCAATGCCTGGCAGCCATTAACCACCAAAAAACGTGAACTTCTTCGCCGCACAACCTTGAAATACCTACGGGGCAAAAACCCAACTACTATCGACCGTGAGATATCCGAACCAATCAGCACTGAAATAATATTCCTCAAAGCCAATGAGGCAGGCTATACGAAAATAACTGAAGATGAATTAATAGAAATCGGCTCCCTACTTATCGGCTACAGGGAAAGATTCAAAATTAAAGAGCTGCCTCAGAGTGTCAGTATCGACTGGACTATTTTTACCGATGCTATAAACTCGGTACCAACACTGATTCAAGACCCTGCAGGCCCCTTTCCCACCCATGTTGCGCCTGATTTTCCAGATATACAATGGCGCAACTACTTATACGACTACCGTGCTCCCAATAGCGGTCCAGTACTCATTAAAAACCCCAGCGCCGTAATCCCAATGGCAGTGCTCTTCGGGTTTTGCATTTTTATTTTCTTCATCCTGACTCTTCGCACTAGAAGAGTAGAGGCGAAAAACAAGCACCCTATCCTATTTTACAGTATTGTACTTATTTGTGCAGGAGCTATTTACTATACCCTCCCAGGAGAGCTACGCATCCCCTTGCCTGGGACGGTCAACAAAAAAGAACTTGAACAAATGGTAGAAATACTTCTTAAGAGGCTGGCCGCTGCATATGAAGAACCCCAAACTGAAGCATTAAACACCCGCTTATCTAATCTTATTAGCGACGAAAATTTCAAAAACACCACTACCAACCTTTCACATATTTTTCAACCAGTGACTTCTAGCGGAAATTCGGGTTCGTTGCGCTCAATCAATAATCTTGAAGTAGAATATGCTAAACATATAGTTATCAATGGGAATAAGGCGTTCAGAATCACCAGCAAGTGGCAAGCAACTGCAGAGGGTTACAATTGGGGGCAGATAGAAAAAAAAACGCGGGAAATAAGGGCAAATATTGAAGTTATTCAGTCAGACAAGCACTGGAAGATTTTCGCATTTACCTCTCTTTCTATACGTTAACCAAAACAGTCACTTTTTATTGAGCACAACACTTACCACCTAAGCCAGCTAAAGATCTACGCCCATATGGGCGCAGATTTAACTATATAATCACCTGTTCCTGTTTCAGCCTGATTCAGAGGTATAGGAAGCTGTTTCAGCATCGCCATCCCCATTGTCATTTATTATTTTATCAATAATCTTAATAATAGTTTTTATAAGGCCACCATTAACTTCCTGCATTTCATTGACCGTGAGCTCTTTCATAAGTAAAGTCCTATATTTAAATTAAGGGTATTTCCGTTTATCTAAGCAACTCCAGAAAATGCACTGGATAATACAATCCGCCTCCCTGCAGACCTGACCGTCTCCGGCCTATGAGCAACCAGTACTCTGGTTATGGCAAGTCCTTTGATATGGTCATTAACCAAAGATTCTGTAGCCGTATCCAAGTGACTAGTTGCTTCATCCATGAACAAAATGCGTGGTACACGATAGAGTGCGCGTGCCAGCACAATTCTCTGCTTTTGCCCACCACTAAGGCTGGTACCCATATCACCAACCAAGGTATTGTATTGCATGGGCATATACATTATCTCATCGTGAATACATGCCTTTTTCGCACTACGAACTACTTCCTGCATATCTATCTTGGGTTCAAAGCAGGCGATATTGTCGCTAATGCTACCTGCAAGCAGTTGATCATCCTGCAAAACTCCAGCTATCTGACTTCGATAGTGAGGTATTTGCTTTAAAGGCTGACCATCGATCAGGATCTCCCCCGCTGTCGGCTGCAGCAAACCCATCATGCACTTTAAAAGAGTACTTTTACCGCACCCGCTTGGGCCTACAATGGCAACAGTTTCACCGGGTTCTATTGTAAAGCTCAAATTTTGAAAGGCTGGTGTTTCCGCTTCACCATATTGAAAAGTAAGATTACGCACCTCAATTTTACCTTGCAGAGGTCCACTCCGATCAATTTCCACTCTACGATTACATACTTCTCCCATTGACTCAGTCTTAGTAAAGACAATGTCAGACAATCGATCCAAATGTAAACCAAGCATTTTCAACTCTATCCACTTTGCGATTAATGCATCCATGGATTGTACAAAGCGGTTCTTGTAGCTCATATAGGCATAAAGCATACCAATAGTGAAAATATTACCCATCACTGCTATTGCAGCAAAATAAATCACCAAAAGATTTTCTATACCAAACAACAAACGGTTCGCCGTTTTATAGCCAATATTCCAGCGAGTGATGCGAATATCCTTATTAATGGCATCGACCAAATAGTTTTGCCACTGACTTTGACGATCATTTTCACGCTGAAATAATTTAATTGTCTGTATGGCCCGCACCGACTCCATAAAGTGTGAATCATGCTTTGCCTGCACAACAATTTCCTCTTCAGTAAGGAGATGCAATGGGCGATACAGCAATACTCGTAAGATAATATAAAGCGCAACCGCCAATAGCACAATTAACGTTAGCTTCATATCATAAAATATCATAGCGACGAGTGTAATGAGAGCCATTATTCCGTCCACAACTGCAGCAACCAATCCTGTGGTAAGCAACTCACGTACTTTGTTCAGGGAACCAAAGCGAGAGACTATATCGCCCATATGTCGGGTAAAAAAATAATTCATCGGCAAACGAATCAGGTGGCGAAAAAGATTTGCTGCCATTTGTACATTAAGCCGACTAGAAACATGCAGAATGACCCATTCCCTTAACGCATTCGTACCAACTTGTATCGCCAGTAACAAGCCAAAACCCATAGCTAATACCAATAGCAGGCTTTCATCCCCTCGCAAGATGACATCATCCACCACGGTTTGCATATAGAAAGGGGAAACTACAACAAACAATTGCAGTATCAATGACAGTATCAATATCTGGCCCAAACTACGTTTTAGCCCACTGATAGACGACCAGAAATGACGTAGCTTAAGCTGTTGACGGTCCTCCCCCAGTTGAAATTCATCTGTCGGCAAAAGTTCCAGAGCAACACCAGTAAAGTGTTGGGCAAGCTCCTCAAGGGACAGTATCCGCTCCCCCATTGCTGGATCATGAATAACGGCAGTACCGCGCTGTAATGACTTGAGTACCACAAAGTGATTCATATCCCAATGGAGTACACAGGGACACTGCAACTCTTCCAACTCCTCCATTTCAAGTCGCAGTGCACGGCCCGCTAAATGTAAGCGATCAGCGATATCTACCAGGGTCTTGAGGTTGATGCCATGATTGGAAATATGAAATCGGTGGCGCAGACTAACAAGGTCAGTATCATAACCATGAAATCCCGCAATCATCGCCAGACATACCAATCCACACTCCGCAGCCTCCGTCTGCAAAATTACCGGCAATTGGCGATGTACAGAGAAATTCAAATGGGTTTCCGCTCGCCCATTATTTACCGATGACCATGCGCTGGTTTCCATTACAACCGCCCCTTTAAACTATAAATTGGTTCCAGCAACCACTCTAATAAGCTTCTCTCCGACAGATTCACATCGGCAGATAAAGTCATACCTGGCTTGAGTTGAAAGCGTCGCCCGTAGGCATTAACCGAAGGATCAGCCAGCTCTACAATGACCTTAAAAACCGGCTCATCCACAGCTACAGGTACACGATGTAACTCATCAGGCAGAAGAACAGTGTCTGACACTTCCAGTACAGTGCCGGCATAGAGACCAAATTTTTGGTAAGGGAAGGCATCATAGCGAATTTTCACTTGCTGGCCCGGACTGAGAAAGCCCGCTGAGCGTACAGATACCAGCAATTGTGCCGTTAGTATATGCCCCTCCGGCAACAGTGATAAAACTGGAATATGGATTTGCGTCTGTTGCCCCTCAAACGCCTGCAAATTACTAACCACTCCTGATCGGGATGCTTTAACGATATAAGCTCGCTGACCATGCAATTTAGCTATTTGCTGGGCTAGGTCTGAGAGCCTTGTTCGCAATTGATCACTACTATTAGCGTATTCTTCGGGGAGTAGTAATCGATCTCTTTCAAGCCTCTGAATTTGATTGCGTAAATTAACCCGACTCCGCTCAAGCTCCTGTCGATCGACATATAGCTCCAACTCCTGGGCAATGGTGGCATCCAGTTCTGAAGAGGATACATGACCATCTAGCTTTAGAACACGGTAACGTTCTACCTGCTCAGCCACTAACGCAGAATGTCGGGATTGCAATTCTATCTGTTTTTCAAGTAGTGCCAGATCCTCCCTACTAGCATTAATACGCTCATCTACATCATGGAGTTGTTGACGATAAATCTTATCGCCGCGCTCAAGCTGCTCATTGACTAGCTTTTGTTGACTCTCATATTCAGTCAATAATAAGGCCTCGAGGTTCTTTCCGTCAGCTAATATCCGATCTCCATTTACCACTAGCAGTGGTTGGCCTTTAATCACCCTATCACCTTCGCGCACCAGAACCTGTTTAATAATGCCCGAACGCTCAGCATAAACCCGCACCAATCCAGAGGCTGGCTCCAACCAGCCAGTTACGCTCTCCTTGCGAGCATAACTGCTAATAGCTAACCAGATAAAGACAACTGCTATCCAAATTAGTAGCAGCGCGAGAATAGCGGTATGTGAAAAACGCGGCAGGAGTAAAACCCCACCGTGCAAGCGATCCACTTGCCTTTCTACAACTTGCTGGCGAAACAGTCCTGTCACCACAATTACCTTATTCCAGGTTAATTATTTAACGGTCAGATTTTTATCTTCACACAGCAATGCTGTCAACGAAGTAAAACCAAAAACTTTATAACAACCGTCCCAGTAATGTTTCTGATAAACCGGGGCCCTCATCTATTGATAGGCTTTTTAGCGAGGTTAGATCCGCATATTAACACCAGAATTCAACCTTTAAAAATCTCAAAAATTTAAAGCCATTATCAACCCTGACTCCATAAGAAAATCGCCTTTAAATTTTTATTTTTTTATTGTTTATCTATCAAGCCAGATATAAATACACCCAAAAAACTCAGGCATCTCATTCGAAGATCTATTCCAGGGGGAACGTTTTATAAAAAGAATATTATTGCCAGGTTCACGATTAAATCACAAACAGAATAGAAGTGAATATACTTCACCAACAAGCATCATAGGAGTACCAGGAAAACGGAGTCTCCAGTCAGTATTTATATATTATCCAAACCTAATAATCAGGGATCACCAACGCCATGTAGCGGCTATATAGGGCCCATGCTGGTCAATATCATAGGCAAATTTTCCATCTGGAAGTCTACTGGAATAGTCGATACTGTAATACTGGTAACCCAAACGTAAGGATGTTGCTTCCCAAGCACGCCAGTCAAGTCCGACCAGTAGATTCCATTGCAATTCGTCACCGCTGGCACCAAAACCTCCGATTTCAGTGCGCGCCCCCAGAGTAAGACAATCATTCAGCCTGAGCCCCACTCTGGTGCCTATAGCTGGTTCCCACCAGCTCTTGCGGCCTCCCAGCCGGTTTCGCACTTCAGGCATCGGGGCAATATCAATTCCTACCCTGGCTTTCACCTCCTGCCGGAGACGGTTCCAGCGTACACCCGCACCGACATCCCAAAAATAACGGTGGTCACCAGTGGCAAAACTCCCATCTAATAAACGAAATGCACCAAATGCAGCAACCCACCCCTGATGTACATCCACATTTACATCAATATTGATGTCTATATCTAACTGTGGATTTCTGGGAGGGCGTATACTAGCCCCCTCTTTTAAATTCAGGTGTACATAATAAAGATCGGTAACTACGCCAAAGCGTCCCTTCCAGGCCTCAAGCCGGGCAGAAAAAGCCACATTTAGAAGTTCCAGGGTTCTCTTCAGGTTGAGATCAACATCCACTGTGGTTCCAGCCACTGTAGACTCACCCTTGGTACGCAAGGGCAGGAATAAGTATGGCGTGACGGCAAAGCGCCAGCCGTTTTGAGTCGAGACTCTAGGAAGGGAAGGCGTATACGGCACAGGCAGGTTTTGGAACTCAATTGGTACCGAGCTAGCATTTAGTTCCTGTGATAGAGGGTATTGTAACTTCGACTGAGCCAGGGCAGTACAGCAGATAAACAAACTCCCCAGCCCACAAATACATTGCGCCGCCTTAGTTGCCAACACTTTCTCCTTCTTTTATTGCTCACTTTCTACAGCTCTGCAATTTCGTCGATGGATTTATTTAGAGTAGATCGCGGCCGTAACATCAGTTACACAGATGCGACAAACGGGAAAAGGCCAATGAAATTCCTGTACAGGAATGCCCGACTTTAGAAGAGGATATCCGGAGAGGGCCGTCGCGCCGAAATATTGACGCGACGGCAGAGCACACTGCTAGTAGCGCGGTGAGCCGTTTAATCGTTCGTTTCAGGACGCATATGCGGGAACAGCAGTACGTCGCGAATCGATGGAGAGTTGGTAAACAGCATTACCAGACGGTCGATACCGATGCCCTCACCAGCGGTGGGCGGCAGACCGTATTCCAGCGCGCGGATATAATCGGCGTCGTAGTGCATGGCTTCGTCGTCACCGGCATCTTTCTCCGCAACCTGGGCCTTGAAGCGTTCGGCTTGATCTTCCGCGTCATTCAACTCGGAGAAACCGTTGGCAATCTCGCGGCCGCCAACGAAGAATTCAAAGCGGTCGGTGACAAACGGGTTGTCATCATTGCGGCGAGCCAACGGAGACACTTCGGTTGGATACTCAGTGATAAAGGTCGGCTGGTCGAGACGGTGCTCTACAGTTTTCTCGAAGATCTCGATCTGTACCTTACCCAGGCCCCAGCTGTCTTTCAGTGGGATTTCCAGCTTCTCGGCAACGGCGCGGGCGGATTCAATATTGTCGATATCGGCCGCAGTCAGTTCCGGGTTGTAGTGCAGGATGGAGTCGAATACAGACAAACGCGCGAACGGCTTGGAGAAGTCGTAGCTGCTGTCCTGGTATTCCACAGTGGTGGAGCCCAGAACATCCTCACAGATACCGCGCAGCATCTTCTCGGTGAGATCCATCAGGTCGTTGTAGTCCGCGTACGCCTGGTAAAACTCAAGCATGGTGAATTCGGGGTTGTGGCGCGTGGACAGGCCCTCGTTGCGGAAGTTGCGGTTGATCTCGTAAACCCGCTCAAAACCACCCACGACCAGGCGCTTCAGGTACAGCTCCGGGGCAATACGCAGGTACATATCGATATCCAGCGCATTGTGGTGAGTGACGAACGGGCGCGCGCTGGCTCCGCCGGGAATAACTTGCAGCATGGGCGTTTCCACTTCCATAAACTGCTGGCCGTTGAGAAAGTCGCGGATGTACTCGATCACTTTGGAGCGCACGCGGAACACTTCGCGGGCTTCCGGCGTGGCGATCAGGTCCACATAGCGCTGGCGATAACGCATTTCCTGATCGGCGATGCCGTGGAATTTTTCCGGCAGCGGGCGCAGTGCTTTGGTCAGCAGGCTGTACTCTTCACAGTTGACGTAGAGATCGCCCTTGCCGGATTTGTGCAGTGTGCCTTTTACGCCGACGATATCGCCGATATCCCAGGCACCGAAGCGCTCTTTAATATCTTTCTGTGCCGCTTTATCGGCGTAGAGCTGGATGCGGTCAGACACATCCTGGATCACCATAAAGGGTCCGCGTTTAGCCAGGATTCGCCCCGCTACGCACGCCCGTTTACCCAGTTCTTCCAGCTCCTCTTTCTGTTTATCGCCGAACTCAGCTTGCAGGTCGGCAGCGAGGTTCTCGCGGCGAAAACTGTTGGGGAAAGCATTGCCCTTCTCGCGCAGAGCGGAAAGCTTGGTGCGGCGCTCGGCGATCAGTTTGTTTTCGTCTTGCTGGATATCAGTCATGGTGATCTATCAGTTTTGTGAGTGATATTACCCCTCGTCCCATTAGTGAGAGACGAGGGGCGCGGTGAGAGTGGAGACTTTAAATCAGAGGCCGGTTTTGAGGCTGGCTTCGATAAATTGGTCCAGGTCTCCGTCCAGTACTGCCTGGCAGTTGCTGGTCTGGACACTGGTACGCAGGTCCTTGATACGCTGGTCGTCCAACACGTAGGAGCGGATCTGGCTGCCCCAACCGATATCGGCCTTGCTGTCTTCCATGGCCTGCTTCTCTGCGTTGCGCTTGAGCATTTCCTGCTCGTACATTTTCGCGCGCAACATTTTCCAGGCTTTATCGCGGTTCTGGTGCTGGGAGCGCTCGCTCTGGCACTGCACGACGATCCCGGATTCTGTGTGGGTCAAACGCACCGCAGAATCGGTTTTGTTGACGTGCTGACCACCGGCGCCTGATGCGCGGTAGGTGTCTTCACGCACCTGGGATTTGTCGATTTCAATCTCGATATTGTCATCGATTTCCGGTGACACAAATACCGAGCTGAAAGAAGTGTGACGGCGGTTGCCGGAATCAAACGGCGATTTGCGCACCAGGCGGTGTACACCGGTTTCTGTGCGCAGCCAGCCGAAGGCATGGTCGCCGGCAAAGTGCACGGTGGCACTCTTGATACCGGCCACTTCCCCAGCAGAGACCTCTTCCAGGGTGGTCTTGAAGCCGTGGGCTTCACCCCAGCGCAGGTACATACGCAGGATCATTTCCGCCCAGTCCTGGGCCTCGGTACCACCGGAGCCGGCCTGGATATCCAGGTAGGCATTGTTCTCGTCATTCTCGCCGGAGAACATACGGCGGAATTCCAGAATCCCCAGCTGCTGCTGGAGACCTTCGATCTCAGTGGAGACCTCCCCTACGGAGTCCTCATCATTTTCCTCGACTGCCATTTCCAACAGTTCGCGGCAATCGGCAATGCCGGAGTCAAGGTTTTCGATGGTATTAACCACCGTTTCCAGGGAGGAGCGCTCGCGCCCCAGTTCCTGTGCGCGGCTGGGGTCGTCCCAAACGCTCGGCTCGGCCAGCTCCAGCTCTACTTCGGTAAGGCGTTCTTTCTTGCTGGCGTAGTCAAAGATACCCCCTAAGAACGTCAGTGCGCTCTTCGAGGTCTTTTAATTGATTGAGGAGGGGATTGATTTCCATGAACTTTCGGTGTCCGGACAAAATAAAAAGCGGCGCGCATTCTACCGCAGCGCGCGGGGGTCCTGCCAGTCGACAGCTAATGAGATACCCATTGGATTAGCCTGGAAGCTGACCAGATAACCGGTCCAGGATTGCGCACTCGGGTGAGTCGTTGCCGGCACAACTTTTCTCAAATGCCAACAGGGTTGTACGCATTTCGAGCAGGTCTCGAAGTTGCTCTTCCAGGTGGGATAGTTTTTCACTGACCAGCAGCTTGGTTTCCCGGCTGCGCCTGTCGGGGTTCTCGCGCAACTCCAGCAAAGCCCGAACCTCTCCAGTCGAAAAACCGCTGACACGGGCCCTCTGGATAAAGCGCAGGGTTTCTACATCACTTGCAGTGTACTGGCGGTAGCCATTAGCCCCACGACTGGGAACCAACAGGCCAATTTCCTCGTAGTGACGTAAGGCTTTACTACTTAGGCCCGAGCTGCGGGCTGCCTGAGATATATTCACCGATAGCACCTACGGATTCCAAGGCTCACCAAACACCACAGCAAGCACTATTCAACAATTTCTAGGCGCTGTTATCGCGACATGCCGCAAATTGGTATTGCACCTGCTCGGCGGGATCGAAACCCAACTCCAACGCTGCATCTAAAGCATCCATACCAACGAGATGCAGCAATATATCTCCGGTAGGGGCCCCACACACTGCCGGGTACATCCTGTCAGTTCGCACGCCACAGCGGGACTCCTGTACCGCAATGCCATTCTCTCGTAATTTGGCCAGGCTCTGTTGTAGTGTCATACCTCCACCTTCACACTGCTTGCGACCGCTTTTGCGATAGACCCAAACCAACTCCCCCGGCCTCGGCGCGGGAGCGCTTGGCGCTACCTCCGGCTGGGTAGGCCCCGGGGTATTTTCCACTTGATTTTCCATTGCCTGCTCCTCCTTGGCACCGCCGCAGGCAGCCACGGCCACCACCAGGGTCAATGCAATCAATGCAGATAGTGTTGTTTTTACCATCGAACTTCCTCCATAAAACGACGACAGCCCAACTCAGGACAGTGCCAGCCAGACTCCCACCAGTAACATCAATGTACCGGAGATGCGATTGATCAAGCGCACATTCTCAGCACGTTCCAGCAGACGACTGAGTGCCTGACCACCTCCAGCGTAAATCAGCAGACACAGGGTTTCCAGCAACAGTATTGTGGCAAGCAGCACGGAGAGTTGCGGCACCAAAGGTTTACTTTGATTGATAAAGGGTGGCAATAAGGCAATGAAAAAAGCCCATCCTTTAGGGTTGGCCACAGCAGTAACAAACCCTTGGGCCACTAACGCTTTAGGCGAAGGCCGTACACGCATAGCCCCCCGGCCTCCGCCATCAATGGCGGCCAATTGCCCTCGCGAGCGCCACATTTGCACGCCCACCCAGGCAAGATAAGCACCGCCACAGTATTTGAAAACCTGAAATACTGTCGGGTACTGCACCATCAGCACTGCAGCCCCAAGCACTGCAGCCAGAGCCACTAGGGCTACTCCCGCCAGCTCACCAACCATCATCCACAAGGTGTGGCGCACCCCCAGTGTAATTCCCAGGCTGAGCGCCAACATCATGCACAATCCCGGTGTTACCGAGGCAAAAAAACTGGCTGGGACAAAAAGCGCGAGTACAGACAGCTCCATTTTACTTCCTAGTGATGGGTACCATTGTGGTTACCGTAATGACTAACAAGCATTCCTGCCAACATAAGGCCACAACCGATAAGCTCACGGGCATTCAGCACTTCATTGAGGAATAGCCAGCCCGCCGCCAGAGCAAACACCGCCTCCAGACTCATAATTACCGTGGCGTGGGAAGGCGCCGCATAGCGCTGGGCCAGCAATTGGAAAGTAAAGGCCAGTGCCGTGGAAAAAATCATCATATAGGCGATGGGCCAGGCTGCATCCACAGCCGACTGTATTGTAGCTTCTTCAGTGAAGAGGGACGCCAGGGCTGACAACAAGCCGCATACCAGGAACTGGATACAGGCGAGACGCAATGCATCGTAGCGCTTCACCAGATGATCGGCCGACAACACCTGTATAGCGAATACGAAGGCACTCGCGAACACCATTAAGTCACCGATTAATTGCGACTCTTCAGCAAAGTCCGCCAGCCAATAGAGGCCGAAAAGGGCAAGAGCAATGCCCACCCAAGTCCAGCGATTGGTTTTGTGGCCGAGGGACAAACCGATCACTGGCACCAATAACAGGTAGAAACCGGTAATAAACCCAGCCCGACCAGCGGTTGTATAGAGCAAGCTCACTTGCTGCAGCGCCGCACCAAGAAACAACCAGAAACCGAGCACAGCACCGCCGGGCAAACAGGCTTTCCAACGATGATTAACATGCTTGCCGCCCACTTCACCGGGCTGGGAATCCCTGCGAGAAGACAACCAATAAACGATCGGCACCAAAATCAGGCCACCGAGAATAAAGCGCCATGCGTTAAATGCCAGCGGCTCAATATCCGCCATAGCGACCTTTTGTGGCACAAAGGCGACACCCCAGAACAGGGCGGCCAATAACAGCAGGACTTCAGCCTGGACTTGTTTCCGTTTCACTTCTTCTACTTCCAACGACGTTTTTAAGCACAGCCGCGAATACGCTCCCCGCACTTCGCGATTTTTGAAAAGGTGACTCTTATACCGCCTCCAGCAGGTTCACCATTAACTGTAGGGATTCCCGCCCGCGAAATTCATTGACATCCAACTTGTAGGCCAAACGCACTCTTTCGGCAGCCTGCGGCCACTGATCTATGTCCACATTAAAGGCGATGGCATCCAGTGCCAGTTGCGGAGCCTGTGGTGGGGCAACCACCATTTTTAGGTGGCGCTCACCAACGATTCGCTGTTGCAGCAGCAGAAACTCCCCATCGAAGACCGGCTCGGGAAACGCCTGGCCCCAAGGGGCGCAGGCGCGCAACAAGGCTGCAGTTTGCAGGGTGTAATCTGCAATATCCAATTCACCATCAGAGTCGATCACTGCCTGTAATTGATTTTCATCCAGGCGGTTGCGCACTGCCCGCTCAAACTCGGTACGAAAGGCACTGAGGTGCTCCGCCGGCAAGCTCAAACCCGCGGCCATGGCGTGACCGCCGAATTTACTGATCAATTCAGGATTGGCTGCAGCCACATCGCTCAGGGCATCGCGGATATGTAACCCGGGAATGGAGCGCGCAGAGCCTTTCACCAGGCCATTATCCCCCTCTGCAAAGGCAATTACCGGGCGGTGGAATTTCTCCTTGATACGGCTGGCGAGGATGCCCACTACCCCCTGGTGCCAATTAGTATCGTAGAGGCAAAGACTCCAGGGAATCTCCCCCTCAAGCTGTAGTTCTTCCAACGCCGCCAGGGCTTCCCGCTGCATACCCTGCTCTATTGCCTTGCGGTCCCGGTTGAGCCTATCCAGCTCCCCCGCCAGCTCTCGGGCCTCATTGGGATCGCGGGTCAGGAGGCAGCGGATGCCGGTACCAATATCATCCAGGCGCCCGGCAGCATTGATCCGCGGCCCCAGGGTAAAACCGATATCTGTAGTGGAAAGCCTTCGCTGATCGCGCCCCGCCACTTCCAACAGCGCGGAAATCCCGGGCCGGCAACGGCCGGAGCGGATACGGGCGATACCCTGGTGCACCAGGATGCGATTGTTATGATCCAGAGGCACCAAATCTGCCACAGTGCCTAATGCCACCAGGTCGAGGTACTCAGCCATATTCGGCGGGGCTATGCCACTCTGTTCAAACCAGCCGCACTCCTGCAGAGCACTGCGTAGGCGGCTCAACAGATAGAAAATCACTCCCACACCGGCGAGATTCTTGCTGGGAAAATCACAGTCCGGTTGGTTTGGATTGACGATGGCATCAGCCTCTGGCAACTCACTGCCCGGCAGGTGGTGATCGGTTACGATCACCGTCATCCCCGCCGCCTTGGCCGCTGCAACTCCATCGATGCTGCTGATGCCGTTATCTACTGTGACCAGCATATCCGGGGCATAATCTTTGGCCACTTCAACGATTTCCGGGGTCAACCCATAGCCGAAATCGAAGCGGTTCGGCACGAGGAAGTCAACACCCGACGCTCCCATGGCCCCCAACGCCAGTACGGCGAGCGTGCTGCTGGTGGCACCATCGGCATCGAAGTCACCGACAATCAAGATCTTCTGTTGCGCTCGCACGGTTTCCACCAGCAGTGTCACCGCTGTATCCAGCCCCCGCATCAACTGAGGTTGCTGCAGCTTGGCGAGACTGTGGTTCAGGGCCTCCTCGCTGACGATACCGCGACCAAGCAGCACCCTCTGCAAAATTTTGGGAGTTTCAGAAGCAAAACGGCCAGTGGAAAAATCCACTGGCCGCCGCTGAATTGTTGTATTCATTCTCTCTCAGCTATTTTTAATCCGGCCGCCAAGTCCCTCGCTGCGCCAGCTAGTGCCCTTCGGACAACATGGTCGCCATATAGTCGTGCACTTGGGACAAGTCGTTGGGCAGCACCTTGAATCGCTCTTCGCGCTGCCAGAGGTCCTGCATATGTGCCGGTAAGGGAATTTTAGTTTGTGGCAGTGCCTGCGCCACAGCATCGGGGAATTTTGCCGGGTGTGCAGTGGATAAGCAAACCATTGGCTGCTCAGCAGAGCGGCGCACCCTTCTTGCGGCCTCGACACCAATAGCGGTATGGGGATCGAGCAGATAGCCGGTCGCCTGGTACTGCTCACGAATCACCTCAATAGTACGCGCATCGTCGACCCTATAGCTGGAAAATGTCTTTTGGGCCTGCGCCAGGGCCGATTCGCTCAAGTGCATAGGTACACTGCGATCTGCCAGCAACTCCGCCACTGCGGCACCATCGCGGCCGTAGAGATCAAACAGCAGGCGCTCAAAATTGCTCGACACCATGATATCCATGCTGGGCGACAGGCTGTGTATCAGCGGCTTAGGGGTGTGGTCGTTATCGCTGATGCATCGGTGCAGGATATCGTTGGCATTAGTGGCGATCACCAGTTGATCGATAGGCAACCCCATCCGCTTCGCCAGGTAACCGGCAAAAATATCGCCAAAGTTGCCAGTGGGCACGGAGAAATTTACCGTTTTATCTGATGCGCCCAGGCGCAAGGCCGCGTAAAAGTAGTAGACAATCTGCGCCATAATACGCGCCCAATTAATGGAGTTCACCGCCACTAAACGGCGCCCATCGGGTAAAAAGGACTGGTTGGCGAAGCTGGCCTTCACCATATTCTGGCAATCGTCGAAATTACCTTCCATGGCGATATTGAACACATTGTCCGACAACACCGTGGTCATCTGCCGGCGCTGCACCTCTGAGACCCGGTTATGGGGATGCAAAATAAAAATATCGACATTGTCGCAGTGGCGGCAGCCTTCAATCGCCGCCGAACCGGTATCCCCGGAAGTAGCTCCCATCACCACCACGCGCTCACCACGCTTTTTCAGCAGGTGGTCGAACAACTGACCGAGAAACTGCAGGGCAAAATCTTTAAAGGCCAGAGTTGGGCCGTGGAAAAGCTCCAGAATCCACTCGTTGGTATCGGTCTGCACCAAAGGCGCTACCGCCCTGTGACGAAACTGACCCTGCCCCAAACCATAGGAGCGCTCGATAATATCGCGTAGCTCCCGCTCATTGAGATCCTCTCCCACAAACGGCCGGATAATTTCAAAAGCCAGCTGCTGGTAATCCAGACCCGCCATAGCCGCAATATCCTCTCGGGAAAATTGCGGCAGTGACTCCGGTACATAGAGGCCGCCATCACTGGCAAGCCCGGTGAGAACAGTATCGGCAAAAGAGAGAGACGGCGCGCGGCCGCGAGTGCTGATAAATTTCACGGTGTTAATTGGCTCTCAAACTTAGCGGGATGTACAGAAAACTGGCAACGCTCCTCTCGGGAACAGCACCAAATAAGCGACAAAGGTAAGGATCAGCCAAGGCTTTCCACGCGAATTCGCACCACATCACCCTCAACCGTATCCAGGGCTTCAATCTGAGCGACTGCTTCACGCAGGCAGGCCTCCCTGGCGCGGCTGGTCAGGATCACCACCGGCACCAACTCCTCACCCTCCGAAGGCTCGTGCTGAATCAAGGCCTCAATACTAATACCCTGATCACTGCAAATAGTGGCCACCTTAGACATAACACCGGGCTTATCATGGGCAGATATGCGCAGATAATAGCTGGTAACCACCTCTTCTTCCGGCAGCACCTGAGTATCTCCCTGCTCGGTAAGTGCCACCCCGGCAGCGGGCACTCGCTGGTCTGGCCTGGCATCGAGGGTACGCGCCACATCGACAATATCGGCAATCACAGCTGAAGCTGTGGCCTCCGCACCAGCACCAGCGCCGTAATACAGGGTCGGCCCAACCGCATCACCATTCACAAGCACAGCGTTCATAACCCCATTTACATTGGCAATCAGGCGGCGCTGGGGGATCAGTGTCGGATGTACTCGCAGCTCCACCCCTTGATCTGTACGGCGGGCAATACCCAAATGCTTGATTCTATAGCCGAGTTCATCGGCATAGCGGATGTCTTCGCTGGAGATGCGGCTGATGCCCTCGGTATACACCTTGTCGAAAGCGAGCGGCATAGTGAATGCCAGAGAAGCCATAATCACCAGCTTGTGCGCTGCATCAATACCTTCCACATCGAAAGTGGGATCGGCCTCCGCATAGCCGAGCGCTTGCGCCTGGGACAGCGCCTCAGCGAAGCTGCGGCCCTTATCGCGCATTTCGGTGAGAATATAGTTACCCGTGCCGTTTATAATACCCGCGAGCCACTGAATCCGGTTGCCGACCAGCCCCTCGCGCAAGGATTTTATAATCGGAATACCCCCAGCCACGGCAGCCTCATAGGCAATAGTGACTCCTTTGCTGGCAGCTAACTCAAACAGTTCATTGCCATGCTCGGCTATCAGCGCTTTGTTAGCAGTAACAACATGCTTGCCATTCTCTATGGCTGCTAATACCAGCTCACGGGCCACAGTAGTGCCACCGATTAACTCCACCAGAATGTCGACATCGGGATTGTTGGCAACATCGAAAATTTCCCGCGTTACATTCAGTCGGCTGGTGTCACAGTCCGGGTTATCCCGGCGCGCCCCAACCTGCTCAATAGCCACCGGGCGCCCACAGCGTGCGGCCACTTCCTCCGCATTGCGTGCCAGGACATTGATCGTCCCACCACCCACTGTGCCCAGGCCGCACACACCAATTCTCACTGCACGCTGCGTTTTTCCTGCAACCACCTGACCAACTGCCCCCGCAGACTCTTCAATTGTTGCGCTCACAAATTCCCTCCGCGCATTTGCTCCCGGCCCAACGTAACCACACTAAAATATCACTCCGGGGCACAGCGCAATAAATATCAACAAAGTCGACAAAAGATCGACAACCTTACCGAGAGATACGCAATAAATCCAATTAAATTGCGCACCGGCTTTAGGCATCCTCAAATAAGAGTATTTGACACTTCTGTCACCATAAAACACTTCTTGAAACAGATACCATCCTCAGTAGATGCTATATAAGCATCTACTAGCATCAGGTGCCAACAACCTGCGAAATTGCATATACCGCGCCTTTTCCAGAAAAATGGGCGCCCTGAAAACTGACTCAGATAGCGGTCGAGTAATGAAAAAAACTCTTATCCTGTACACTGGCGGAACCCTGGGCATGCGTCGAAGCGAGTCCGGCTACATCCCGGATGCCGATTTGGAAGGCGCTCTAGGACGCCTTTTACAAGATGCCATTGGCCAGCTCCCAAGCTATGACTTTCAGGCTCTCGACCCACTGCTGGATAGCGCTAATATGCAGCCTCGGGACTGGTATCGTATTGCCACCCTGATACGCGACAACTATAGCCAGTACTCCGGCTTTGTCGTGTTGCACGGTACCGACACCATGGCCTATACCGCATCCGCACTCTCTTTTGCGCTTCAGGGCCTGGCCAAACCAGTACTGGTTACCGGCTCGCAGATTCCCCTGAGGGAGATGCGAAGCGATGCTTACAACAACCTGATTGCCGCCCTTTTGCTCAGTGGTTCCGATGAAATCAAGGAGGCCTGCCTCTACTTCAACGGCAAACTGTTGCGAGGCAACCGCGCTGTTAAAGTGAGTTCAGGCTCACTGGATGCCTTTACCAGCCCGAACTATCCATGCCTTGGTGAAGTGGGCATTCAGATCAATATTGATCGCAACGCCCTACTGGAACCCGGTGATGCTACACAATTCCAAATCCCGGAATCCGCTGATGGCGATGTTGTACTAATAAAGCTTTTCCCCGGCATTTCCTCCCTCTTCCTCAGTAAGGTCATTGAACATCGCCCGCGAGGCCTGGTGATAGAGACCTATGGTACCGGTAATGCACCCACCGATGACTGTGCCTTTACCTCACAACTGGAGAAAGCTACGGAGTTGGGCATTATCTGTGTAGCCGTATCCCAGTGCCTCGAAAATGTAGTAGACCTAGGCAAGTATGCAGCGGGCTCTGCCTTATTACGTGCAGGTGTTATTGGTGGATTGGATATGACCAGCGAAGCTTGTTTTGCCAAGTTAAATCACTTATTAGCTATGGGCTATCCAACCGATAAAATCAAAGAACTGATGGAAACTTCACTGTGTGGAGAGTGTACTCCCAGTTAAATAGAGTACGAAATCAGCATACCCAGGGAGTGGTTAACAAAATATTGGGAAGGATTTTCCGGGCATTGGAACCAGAAGCAGATAATCGATGAGTAACGACTTCTCACAAAACTTGCGCCTTTTGTGCAGTTTCTACCGCTCAATCGCCGAAGTGTGCAGGCGTATGGAGGTTAATCGGGCACAATTTAATAAATATCTGAATGGTCATACCCAACCTTCGCAGTACACTCTCAATAAAATCTGCCATTTTTTTGGGGTTGAGCCTCACGAAATTATGATGCCTCATGAACAGTTTGATCAGATTGTTCGTGTACGCAGCACACCCTCAAGTACAAAAGAAGCAATACGCCCATACAGTCCGGATATCGACATTCTCATGCGTGAATCCCAGGGCCGGGCGGATAAGTACCTGGGCTTCTATTTTGAGTATCACTACTCCATGACCTTTCCGGATCATATTGTTCGCAGCCTGCTACATATAGAGTCCGATGGAGATGGCTATTACTTCCAGCGCTTTGAGCGTATGCGCTATCCAAACAGGGAGGAATGGTACAAATCCCGCTATAAGGGAATGCTCTTTTTTCTTTCTGAGCGCATATTCCTGATTGGTTACGAAGCCCTGACACGAAATGAGATAGCACAAACTATTCTCTACCCAACCTATAAGAGCCGCGTCAGTTATTTATCAGGCCTCAAGCTTGGTGCTTCCGCCAATGACAGGCGGGAACCCGTCTGCACCAAAGTGGTTTTGGAGTCCCTTGGACGAAATATCAGTATTAAAAATGCATTGAAGCTTTGCGGCGTTTTTGGTCCGGACTCAGGTGAAATCAACCCGAATATCCGTGAAAACATCCAGACCTCAACTACTGAAGGCCCGCAGAATTTTTTTGCCACCCCACTTTAAACAACAAGGCCCCTTTTCACTTAAGGGGGCAATTTACCACAACAAAAAGGCGAACCTCAGAGCAAAGTAAACCTTGCTCTCTACGCGCTCGCCCACATGCAGATAAAGAGAAAACAGGAATCAATATGACCAATGATTTCCATACACTAAAACCCATGCCCGTATTCAGCGCCGGCAGCGCAACACGAGTTGAGCGCGACCTGCTGGGGGAGCGTGAAGTGCCTGCAGATGTTTATTTTGGCATCCAGACACTGCGCGCCCTGGAAAATTTCCAGATAACGGGAATTACCGTGAATCACTTCCCCAACCTGGTAAAAGCCCTGGCGATGGTCAAAAAGGCTGCGGCACAGGCCAACCGGGAACTGGGCTATCTTGAAAACAACCTGCAAACAGCCATTGCGGGCGCCTGTGATGAAATTATCGACGGCAAACTGCACGACCAGTTTCTTGTGGACATGATTCAGGGGGGGGCCGGCACCTCCACCAATATGAATGCCAATGAAGTTATAGCTAATCGCGCACTGGAGCTGTTGGGGCATAGTAAAGGCGAATACCAAAAAGCCCACCCTAACAACCACGTAAACCTGTCACAGTCCACTAACGATGTTTACCCAACCTCCATCAACCTGGCCGTACTGCTTAGCTACAACGATTTGGTACAGTCTATGGAGGTTCTCTGTGTCGAATTCGATAAAAAGGCCGAAGAATTCGCTCAGGTTATAAAAATGGGGCGTACCCAGCTGCAAGATGCTGTCCCCATGACTCTGGGGCAAGAGTTTGCTGCCTTCGCCGCAACCGTTCGTGAAGATGTCGCCAGAGTCAAGGAGCTGGTGACACTGTTTACAGAAATCAATATGGGCGGTACCGCGATTGGCACAGGCATCAATACTGACCCCGAGTACCGCCAGTTAGTTGTTTCAGCCCTTTCTGAAATTTCCGGCATAGATTTTGTCTGCGCAGAAAATCTGGTTGAGGCGACTTCCGATATGGGCGCCTTCGTAATGTTTTCCGGCGTGATGAAACGTATCGCGGTAAAAATCTCAAAAATTTGCAGCGACCTGCGCTTATTATCCAGCGGCCCACGCGCCGGCCTCAATGAAATCAACCTCCCACCAATGCAGCCCGGCTCATCGATTATGCCCGGCAAGGTAAACCCCGTAATTCCAGAAGTGGTTAACCAGGTCGCCTACCAGGTAATTGGCAACGATCTGACCATTACCCTGGCAGCAGAGTCCGGCCAGCTACAGTTAAACGTTATGGAACCTGTAATCGCCTTTAACCTGCTGCAGTCTATGCGACTGATGACTCAAGCTATGGATACCCTGGCACAACGCTGTATCAGTGGCATCACCGCCAATGAGGAGCACTGCCTGCAGATGGTGGAAAACAGCATTGGCCTGATCACTGCGGTAAATCCATTTATCGGCTACGAAAATGCGACCCGTATAGCCAAACAAGCATTGATTACCGGGGCCAGCGTGAAACAGCTAATTTTAGAAGATGGGCTGCTAAGCGAGGAGGAACTCAATGATATTCTTGCTCCGGAAAATATGACCCAACCCAGGAAAGTATCCTTGAAAAGCCCTGCTTAATAGAGAGACGCCGGCAGCTCAGCTGCCGGCTTATCAGGCTCGGAAAGGATTAAATACCCAGCTCCTTAACTAAAGATGCCGGCGGTAGATAACCCGGTACCACTCGACCATCTTCCATTACGATAGTAGGCGTACCACGGACATCAATCGCCTCATTGCCGAGCTTGTATTGAGCCGCCACTGGATTGTTATCGCAAACCTTAAGGGGCACATTCTCCCGGTTTTTCAGAGCGGTCAATGTTTTATTACTGTCGTCAGCACACCATGCGGTAGCGAGCTTGCGGTACCCCAGAGACTGCAAACCACCTCTCGGGAACGCTAGGTAGCGCACCTCAATACCACGTTTATTCAGCTCAGGCACATCCTGGTGCAGCTTGCGGCAATAACCACAATCCACATCGGTAAATACATAGATGCTCGCCTTGGCCTCCCCCTTCGGAGAGAACACAATCATGTCCTTAACATCCTGATTGCCCATCACCTTGGCCCGATGACCGGCCCTACGCGTCTCAGAGAGGTTAGCGAGGCCACCTCCACTCTTCACCTGAAACAAGTCGCCGTAGATAAAATGACCGCCGTCTTCTGAGACAAATAGGGTAGTGTTGCCACCATCTACATCCACCTCATAGAGTCCTCTAATTGGGCTCTTACGCACATCGCCATAAGTGGCCTTGGGGTTACCAGTCTCCAGGCGAGCCTTTATGGCTTTTGCAACATTTGCGTCGACTTCCGCCAGGGCCGCAGATCCAAGCAGGCCGAGCAGTAAACCAGCGAATGCTAGTGGCTTCTTGATAAGCATCATTACCGATTGCTCCTTAAATTCTCAATGGGCTTCGACTCAAACGTCGGCCTTCAGTTCCAGCCAGTATGGCAGCTAATTACCGTAACCGGTCTCAATGGCGCGTTTTAACATATTCAGGCACAGGGAACTACGCCCTAATACCAAGGTTGTGAGCTGAACAACCGAAACTTACAAATATTTGTTTTTATGTGAGGATTGGGATTTCCGGGCCTCACCAGCCTTTATCCACCACCGGCTGGCCACTCACTTACCCTGCCAGGTTGGCGGTCACTCCCACAAGAGCTGATTAGAGGGTAAATGACCTAAGGGTCCCATCGCTCAAAATCTATCAGGCACAAAAAAGCCGGGGCCATTTGGCCCCGGCTTTTTCGTGAGCTGCTAGAGAAGTACTTAGTTAAGCTTCTCTTTGATACGCGCCGCTTTACCAGTCAGGTTGCGCAGGTAGTACAACTTAGCCTGACGCACGTCACCACGACGCTTCACCTTAATACTGTCAACCAGCGGGCTGTGAGTTTGGAAAGTACGCTCTACACCAACGCCATGGGAGATTTTACGCACGGTGAAAGAGGAGTTCAGGCCACGGTTACGCTTACCGATAACCACACCTTCAAACGCCTGCAGACGCTCACGGTTACCCTCTTTTACTTTTACCTGAACGATTACAGTGTCGCCCGGTGCGAAAGGAGGTACTTCGCTCTTCAGCTGTTCCTGCTCCAGCTGTTGGATAATTTTGTTAGTCATTTGGATTTGCTCCCAAATAGAGTTTGTGTAGCTTCTCAGCTAGTTCACCGAACTACTCCCGCCTCCCGGCGAATCCGGCATCAATTTTTTAGGACTTCTGCTCCTGCTGAATTTCCTCCAGCAACTGCTTCTGCTCCTTATTCAGCTCCATCCCTTCCAAAAGGTCAGGGCGGCGCTGTTGTGTGCGCACCAGTGCCTGCTTGAGGCGCCAACGGCGTATTCTTTCATGGTTGCCCGAGAGCAACACTTCCGGCACCGCTACGCCCCGGTACTGCTCTGGCCGGGTGTAGTGGGGACAGTCCAGCAGCCCCGAGGAAAAAGAGTCCTCAACTGCAGACTGATCGTGTCCTAAAGCACCGGGAATCAGGCGGGTAATCGCATCCACCATCACCATAGCAGCCAATTCGCCACCGCTAAGGACATAGTCACCAATAGACCACTCTTCGTCGATCATTGATTCGACAATGCGCTCATCTATCCCCTCATAGCGCCCAGCCAGCAGAACCAGATTGCCAGCTTCGGAAAGGTCTTCGACCCCGCGCTGATCCAGTTGCCGCCCTTGGGGAGACAGATAGATACTTCGTACAGCCTTACCATCCTCACCGGCCCAGCTGCGAGCAGCCTGTAAAGCCTGGTAAAGGGGTTCAGCCATCATCACCATTCCGGGACCACCGCCGTAAGGTCGATCATCCACAGTGCGGTGTTTGTCACTGGTGAACTCCCGAGGGTTCCAGCAGCGCACTTCCAACAGGCCATCTTTCACAGCCCGGCCGCTGACGCCATACTCGGTCAATGCGGCAAACATTTCCGGGAAAATGCTTACCAGAGCGATTCTTTTTGTCATCGCCCAAACGCCTTAAAAAGCCGGGTCCCAGTCGACGGTAATTACACCGGCTTCCAGGTCAATATCTGCAATAAACTGGTCTGGCAAATAGGGAATCAAGCGCTCGCGCTTATCATCACCTCCGCGCACCACCAACACATCATTGGCGCCAGTTTCCATCATGCGTGCGACAATACCAAAGTCGTGCTCTCCGCCGTTGAAACGGCTGATAACCCGTAAACCTTCGAGCTGGTGCCAGTAGTACTCGCCCTGCCCCAGTTCCGGCATAAGATCACGCGCAACAGCAATATCACGCTGGCAAAGTTGAGCCGCTAAATCGCGGTCATCCACGCCTTTCACATGTACAATCAATCCCTTTCCGTGACGCTTACCAGCGTCGACTTCCAGGGCCTCCCAGCCTTTCGGCCCCCGCAACCACCAATTGGGGAATTGCAGGATGTTGTCCATCGGCTCGGTATAGGAGTGAACCTTGACCCAGCCGCGCACACCATAAACGGTAGTCACGCGCCCTACAGTGACCAATTGATCGGAGTTCTCACCGCTATTCGTCACAGGCGCACCACTTACGCGCAAATTAAGCGGATTCTTTCAGCAGCTTGCTGACGCGGTCAGAAACCTGTGCGCCGCGGCCCAGCCAAAAGTCAACGCGCTCACGATCGATACGCAGACGCTCTTCCTGGCCACGAGCAACCGGGTTGAAGAATCCAACACGCTCAATGAAACGACCGTCGCGGGAATTGCGGCTGTCGGTTACGGTCAGGTGATAGAACGGACGCTTTTTAGCGCCGCCACGAGCCAAACGAATGGTTACCATGTAACTTTCCTGTAGATTCAAATACTGGATGGCTGTGTTGAGCAGCCACCTATACAACTTCGCCGGCAGCTCACCCAGCGAAAGGCGGCGTATTCTAATGTACCGCAGGGGATTTGTATAGCGATTCATCGGGCCGCAACAGCGGCCCAAAAGGCACTATTTCTTCTTAAAACCAGGAGGCAAACCACCAGGCAGGCCGCCCATGCCGCCAACACCTCCGGGCATACCGCCACCCATGCCAGGCAGGCCGCCAAGGCCGCGCATCATTTTGCCCATACCGCCGCCTTTGAGCTTCTTCATCATTTTACCCATCTGCTTGTGCTGCTTGAGCAGACGATTCAAATCCTGTAACTGGGTGCCGGAACCGGCCACAATGCGGCGCTTACGCGAACCGTTAAGCAGCTCAGGGTTACGGCGCTCAGCGGGGGTCATAGAGGAAATAATCGCATCCATTCGCTTGAACTCTTTGCCCATATCAGCCTGCTGGGCTGCCTGGGCAACGCCTCCCATGCCCGGCATTTTTTCAAGCAATGAACCAAAGCCACCCATATTCTGCATTTGCTGTAGCTGATCGCGAAGATCCTCAAGGTCAAAACCTTTACCCTTCTGGACTTTCTTAACCAGCTTTTCTGCCTTCTCCTTATCGATTTTTTGCTCAGCCTCTTCGATCAGAGACAGAATATCGCCCATTCCCAAAATACGGGAGGCAATTCGATCTGGGTGGAAGGTCTCCAGAGCGTCAGTTTTTTCACCGACACCGATAAACTTGATCGGCTTACCAGTCACATGACGCACAGACAACGCCGCACCACCGCGGGCATCACCGTCAGCTTTTGTCAGGATAACCCCAGTCAGCGGCAGGGCTTCATTAAAGGCACTAGCAGTGTTCACCGCGTCCTGACCGATCATCGCATCAATCACAAACAGGGTTTCTGCAGGGTTTAGCTCACTGTGTAGTTCGCGAATCTCGTCCATCAGCTGACTATCAATATGCAGACGACCAGCGGTATCGACGATAAGCACATCAGCAAACTGTTTGCGCGCAGCATCTACAGCACCTTTGGCGATATCCAAAGGCTTCTGCTCAGCCTCCGACGGGTGAAACAATGCACCCACTTCACCCGCCAGAGTCTCCAATTGCTTGATTGCGGCAGGGCGGTACACATCCGCACTCACCACCATTACCTTTTTCTTTTCCCGCTCCTGCAGGTACTTGGCCAGTTTGGCAACACTGGTGGTCTTACCGGCACCCTGCAAACCCGCCATCAGGATTACTGCTGGGGGCTGGACAGCAAGGTTAAGTGGCTCAGCAGCGGCCCCCATCACCTTAACCAGCTCATCCTGAACAATCTTGACGAACTGCTGCCCCGGATTCAGAGCCTTGCTAACCTTCTGCCCCACAGCTGCCGTGCGCACCTGCTGCACGAAAGCCTTAACCACTGGCAAGGCGACATCCGCCTCTAGCAGAGCCTTGCGTACCTCACGCAAGGTGTCGCGGATATTGTCATCGGTCAGGCGCGCCTTGCCGGTGACTTTCTTTAGGGCCGCCGATAAGCGGTCACTCAGGTTATCGAACATAAATTCGTCTCGATGTCTCCGATTGCGGATTGGACCCCAGTGCGGAGGGCCGCGAAATTTGAGGGAGCCTCTTCTAACTCCCACTTTGAGGCGCGGCAGTATAGCCCAGGTACCCTCACAGCAGAAATATCACCAGATCTTCCCTGTTCCAGCGGGCTGTGACACACTCCTCTTCTATTGCAATAAAAGATACGGATCTATTCAATGGCGGCATTCGCCCACTGGACGGCAATCGCTCTCTACATAGCTACAACTGCAGTCGCAGCAGGTGCCCTCGCCCGCGAGCGGCAGCCAAATAATAAACTGCTGCTGGGCCTTCTCGCAGGTGCTTTGATCACACATGCGATATCCCTGGGACACACCCTGTTCTCACCCGCAGGATATCGCTTCGACTTACTGGCGATGCTCTCCCTGATCGCCTGGGTGGTAAATCTGTTACTGCTTATTTTGGCTGCAGGTCGCCCACTAACCCTGCTAATCCTAATCTTTGCTCCCATGGGTGCGCTTACAGAGTTCGCGGCATCGCACACCTGGGGTTCTGTTGAGCCACACCAGCAGCTCTCCGCAGGCATTGCCGTACACGCATTGCTTTCAATTTCGGCCTACTCCCTGCTGACCTTGGCCACCCTACAGGCTATTTACCTATTTTATCTTAACCAGCAGCTGCACAACCACAGGCCTGTGGGCGCCACCCGACTGCTACCGCCGCTTCAGAGCATGGAATCCCTGTTATTTGGCTTGGTCGCGTTCGGGCAGCTGTTACTCACCGCCTCACTAATCACAGGTTTTATATTTGTGGGAAATCTTTTTGAGCAGGGCCCACTTCACAAAACCATACTCTCCATCATCGCCTGGGTACTCTACAGCATCCTCCTATGGGGGCACTGGCAGTGGGGCTGGCGGGGCAACACCGCAGTCCGCTGGACGCTGAGCGCCTTTGCTGCACTGATGCTGGCCTATTTTGGCAGCAAACTGGTAATGGAAGTGATTTTGCAGCGCGGGTAACGTGAATGGATAAAACAACTTAAAAGTGACCGGAAAACTTGCGGAGGTCTGCATTCTGTTCCAATATCTCCGCTCCCAAATAAAAAGAGTTCTCCCTTGAACGAGATGCCCCCGGGCCTGCTATTTAGCCTGCTGGCCCTGCTGATTGTTATATCAGCTTTCTTTTCCAGCTCCGAAACCAGCATGATGGCACTCAACCGCTATCGCCTGCGGCACCAGGCAAAAAGCGGCCACCGCGGAGCCAAGCGGGCTATGGAGCTTCTTGCTCGACCCGATAAGCTGATCGGCTCAATTCTTATTGGCAATAACCTCGTTAACGTACTTGTCTCCGTTATTGTTGGCTCTGTCTTTGCTCAAGTGTATGGTGAGATACTCACAACGATAGTATTAACTATCACCCTGTTGATCTTTGCGGAAGTCACCCCAAAGACCATTGCGGCACTGCACCCGGAAAAAATTGCCTTTCCCGCCTCATTTATTTTGCGCCCACTGCAGTGGCTGCTTACTCCTGTTGTTCTCCTGGTGGGTGGTATTTCCAATGGGCTTGCGCGCTTGCTGGGCGTAGAAACAACCGCCAATAGTGACGCCGAACACCTGGCTCCAGATGAACTCAGGACTGTGGTATTTGAGTCCGGCGCACTAATTCCCAGCAAGCACAAAGGCATGCTGCTAAATGTGTTGGACCTGGATCAAGCAACAGTTGAAGACATTATGATCCCACGCAATGAAGTGATGGGGGTTGACCTTGAAAACGGCGCCGAAGAGATTCTCCAACAACTGGCTGAAAGCAGCTTCACTCGCTTGCCAGTTTACAGAGGTGATATCAACAAGGTTGTTGGTATATTGCACCTGCGCCGCGCCGCGCAGATCCTTCGCGATGGCCCCGATAACCTGACCGCCGAGCGCCTCAAGTCCTTTACCGATGAGCCTTATTTTGTTCCGGAAGCCACCCCACTCCCCACTCTGTTAATGAACTTTCAAAAAACCAAGCGTCGTATGGGGTTGGTTGTGGATGAATACGGGGAAGTGATGGGTATTGTCACCCTGGAAGACCTGCTAGAGGAAATAGTTGGCGACTTTACCGCTAGCCAGGTACCTAGTGATGACGAGGAGATTATTGCTTCCGGCGACGGCTGGTATGTGATAGAGGGTGGCACCTCTATTCGGGATATCAACCGCACGCTGGGATGGGACTTACCCACCGATGGCCCTAAAACCTTTAATGGTCTGGCCATGGAACACTTGGAGAGCATCCCTGATGGCAATATCAGCCTCTATATTTTCAATTACCTGGTAGAAATTGAAGAGGTTTCTGAAAAAATGATTACTAAAGCCAGGATCAAAAAAATAGACCGGTGACTGGCCTTAGGTCGTCACCACTCAATTGTATTAGGCGAAGTCCACCAATAGCCGCTTTACTGGGGCAAAGCTCACCCGATGAACAGGGCTCGGCCCCAACTCTTGCAGTGCCTGCAAATGGGCCTTGGTAGGGTAGCCTTTGTGCCCGGCCATTCCATACCCGGGGTACTCCATATCCAGCACCACCATCTCCCTATCTCGGGTTACTTTGGCAAGAATAGAGGCCGCTGCAATCGCCGCGACTCGATTATCCCCCTGAACCACTGTATCGCAGAGATAACCCCAACTTGGCTTCTTATTACCATCCACCAGAACAAATTCCGGCTGCACTGCCAATTGTTCTACCGCCCGGTGCATAGCCAGCAAACTAGCTTGCAGGATATTGATTTGATCAATTTCCTGCACTGTGGCGCGAGCTATGGAATAACTCAGGGCACGCTCTTTAATCTCCCCAAAAAGCTGCTCCCGCCTCTTTTCACTTAACTTTTTTGAGTCTGCCAATCCCACTATTGGCTTGGCAGGGTCCAGAATTACTGCCGCAGCAACAACATCTCCCGCCAGAGGACCGCGCCCCACTTCATCGACACCAGCAAGTAAATCTCCCTGGTAAGTACACACATAGGGAGGAAGCTCTTTTTTAGCGCTCATAATTGATTTCCAGTCGAATCCAACAGACTACAAACAGCATCTGCAGCGCGCTCAGAGGCGTTTCGGCGCAACTGCTGATGGAGGTCATCAAACTCTCTGTGTAGCTGATCTCCGAGTAATGGGTCTTCAAAATAACGCATTAAAGCCGCCCCAAGATTCTCTGCAGTAGCATTACTCTGCAGTATTTCTGGAACCAGCTCCCGCTGAGCTAATAGGTTGGGCAGAGAAACCCAAGGAGTGTGTAGCATTCGAGAAACAATTACATAAGAGATTCGACCCAATTTATAGGCAACCACCATGGGCTTCTTTAACAGCATTGTTTCCAATGTCGCGGTTCCCGAAGCGATTAGCACAGAATCTGCAGCGCTCAGCGCTTTATGAGAGTCTCCCTCTAACAATGTTACCGGAAGACCTGGAAAGTCCTTCAGCTGTTCTTGCAACTCAGCCAGGCGCTGCTCATTCGCCGCTGGAAGCACAAACTTCAGGTCGGCATTGCGCTGGTGACACCAGCGGGCAGTCTGTAAAAACAAAGGGCCCAGCAAGCGCACCTCACCACCACGGCTACCCGGCAACAAGGCTATTACCCTATCGCTTTCACTAAATCCCAGCTCTTTACGCGCGGCAATACTACTCACTTGTAAGGGAATATCATCCGCTAAAGGGTGCCCGACAAACGTCACGGGAACCTGATTCTGCCGATAAAAGTCTGCCTCAAATGGTAATAGCGTCAGCATATGGTCTACCGCTCGGGCAATCTTTTTAATTCTGCCACGACGCCAAGCCCAAACCGATGGGCTGACATAATGCATAGTCCGCACTCCCTCTACTTTGAGAGACTCCTCAAGAGATAGATTAAAATCGGGGGAGTCAATACCAATAAAAAGATCTGGCGGATTATCTAAAAAATGCTGACGTAACGATCGGCGGATCTTTAACAACTCAGGTAGCCTTTTTAAAGGCTCAACCAATCCCATTACCGAGAGGCGCTCCATGGGAAAAAGAGATTCCGCACCAAGGGCCAACATTCGTGGACCCGCAATGCCTTCAAACTGAACCTGAGGGAGGCGTTTTTTCAATGCAGCCATCAGACCTGCCCCAAGAATATCTCCCGAAGCCTCACCAACAACAATACCAATACGCACCGGTTTATTATTTTGTGACACGCCTAAAAACCCCTCCTACTTGGGAGCAACCCTTTATATGTATAAATCGCGCAAACTACGCAAAGACTAACTTGGAGAGCCCAAAAGATTAAGGCTCCCCAAATAACCGAGGTTAGCGAACGATACCGCGAGAAGAGGATTGCAAAGAATCTATCCATGGCTGAATCACGGGAGACTGCTCGCGCAACTCAGCTAGAGCCTGCAGTGCCTCCTGCAAAGTAAGACCACGCCTATAGACCGTTTTGTAAGCCTTATTGATCAATGAAATATCATCACGAGAGAAGCCCCGGCGCCTCAGCCCCTCAGCATTAATGGTTTTGGCTTCTGCAGGATTCCCAGCGACCATGACATAGGCAGGGACATCTTTACCAATAGCAGCACCCATTCCTAAAAAAGCATGCTCGCCAACGGTGCAGTTCTGGTGGACTAAACTGTAACCACTGAGAATAGCCCAGTCCTTAACAATCACATGACCGGCAAGACCCACATTGTTAACCAATATAGTGTGGTTACCCACGACGCTATCGTGCCCAATGTGAGCGTAAGCCATAATCAGGTTATCATTTCCGATCGTAGTTTCTCCACGATCCTGCACTGTTCCACGGTGGATAGTGACACCTTCCCGAATAACATTGCTATCGCCGATAACGAGGGTGGTTTCCTCACCACGGTATTTCTTATCGGGTGTGTCCTGACCTACAGAAGCAAATTGGTAGATCCGGTTATTTTTCCCCAACTTAGTGGGCCCACTTAAAACAACATGTGATGCGATATCACAGGCATCACCAACCTCGACGCCAGCTCCAATAATGGAATAGGCTCCGATACTCACCCCGGAACCAATAACAGCTGTCGGATCGACAATAGCTGTGGGGTGGATATTTGTCTGCATTCTGGAATCTACTCCTCAGGTAGTGAAATCTAGGCACTACAGCATCAAATAAATAGCGAAACTGGGACTTTGAAGAAAGCTAAGCATCTAGCCGATCAATCAATGCGCAGGGGTTCTGGGTTCTATACCTTCTTTACAGCGCACAGCAATTCCGCTGAAGCTGCCAGCTCACCATCCACACTGGCTTTACAGGCAAACTTCCAGATATTTCGGCGTACAGAAACAGCCTCAGACTCTAGATCCAGTCTATCACCGGGTATTACCTGACGCTTAAAGCGCGCTTTATCGACACCGCCAAACAGATATAAATAACCATCTTCAGGCTTTTTACCAAAAGTCTTAAACCCTAGTATCCCAGATACCTGAGCCATGGCCTCGACGATCATAACACCGGGAAAGATTGGCATCTGTGGAAAGTGACCATTAAAGACCTCTTCGTTCACAGAAATATTTTTATAGCCTTTAATATATTTCCCTTCCTCCAACTCCACGATCCGGTCTACCAACAAAAATGGATAACGATGCGGCAGATACTCGCGAATTTCACATACATCCATCATTCTAAACGCCCCCAGAAACCACTTCGGGGCGTTAAACGCCCCGAAAACAACAAAAACAATATTTGATCAATTCTTACCGGCTGGACTACTCATTCTTGCCGCTTCGACGGGACAATTCATCCAACTTCTTTTCCAAGTCCTTCACTTTGCGGGCCATTTTATCCAGCTGCCCAAAACGCACAGCGTTGCGACGCCAGGATTGGCTATCAGAGAATGGCAAACCACCGGAGTAAATGCCCGGGCTATCAATGGATTTGGTCACAAAAGTATTGGCCGTAACCTGGCAGCCATCAGCTACCGTTACGTGCCCCGCAATACGCGAACTGCCACCCAGAGCGCAATGCTTTCCGATGATTGCACTGCCTGCTATACCGGTACAGGCGGCTATGGCTGAGTAGTCACCAATTCGCACATTGTGCGCGATTTGAACCAAATTGTCGATCTTGACTCCGCGACCCACTACCGTATCGCCCAAAGCTCCCCGGTCAATACAAGTATTGGCTCCAATTTCAACTTCATCACCAATATCGACTCCACCGAGCTGATAGATCTTGATCCACTCTCCCTTATGGGGTGCAAAGCCAAAACCATCAGCGCCGATCACTACTTGGCTATGGATAATACAATCCCGCCCAACCCTGCAGCCGTGATGCACGATAGCACCAGCGTAGAGGCAGCTCCCCTCCTCAAGAATACTTCCCTCCCCCACAAAGCAGTTGGCTCCCACAGTAACGCGGGGACCTACTGACGCATGAGCTTCCACAACAGCGCCAGCACCCACACTGGCCGAGGGATCAACCGTAGCTTTTGGGTGAATTACCGCTGCTGGATGCACACCGGCTTCAGCTTCTGGTGCCGTATTAAATAAGGCACTTGCACGTGCGAAAGCCAAATAGGGGTTATCCACGCACAGGGTGGAAACCGGGCACTCATCGACAAATTCAGTTGTAACCAATACCGCGCCAGCGCTAGTGGTTTTAAGGAAGCGACGATAACTGGGATTTGCCAGGAAGGTCAGTTGGTCAGACACGGCATCCTGCAGGGTGTTAAGGCTGCTAATTTCCTGGTCTTGACTGACATCTGGTGCCATACGCAACTCAGCGCCCAGCTCTAGTGCGAGCTGGGCCAAGGACAAATTGTGTCTCATACAGGGATAATACTTACTTGGCTGCGTTCATGCGCTTTACAACATCCTGAGTTAGATCAACTTCAGGGTTTGCGAAGTAGGCGGTAGAGGCATCAAGAACCAAGTCCAGTTTCTGCTCTTTAATAATTGCTTCCAGTGCAGTTTTGGCTTTAGGGCCAAGGGAGCCCTGGATTTCCTGACCGACCTGAGCCTCCATCGCACGCAACTTTTTGACCGTAGTCTCAAAATCAGAGCGCTTGAAATTCATTTTACGCTGATACTCGGTCTTCTGCTCATCGGACCAGGTGACACTGTTTTTCTGTGCATCTTCAGCCATTTTCTGCAGTTCGGAACGAATAGATTCTGCACTACTTTGCAGTTTGGAATATTCAGAGCTGGTCTTCAAAGAATTGACCTTTGTCTTGGCTACGTCGGTGCTCATGATCGCAGCCTGCAGGTTAAATACAGCTACCTTGGTCTGCGCCAAGGCAGCTCCAGACAAGGTGATACCGGCCAGCAGGATTGCAATAACTTTTACATTCTTAAGCACTTTGGTCTCTCCAATTGATTTTATTTTATATGCGCTTTTAACGCGCCTAATTTAATTTTCCCTAATGAAATCAGAAGCTATTACCCAGAGTAAACTGGAACACTTCCACATCATCATCCTCGTTTTTCTTCAGGGCCTTAGCCAAACTAAACGTCAGGGGACCAAAGCCTGTCACCCAAGTCAAGCCCACACCTGCAGAAACATTCATCTTGCCAAAATCCACATCGTAACAGTTGATCTGGGTTTCATCACAATTGGTATCGAAAACATTACCCGCATCAATAAAGAAGGCAGACTGCAAGGAGCGCTGATCCTTGATAAAAGGTAACGGGAAGATTACTTCAGCACTACCTTCAATCAAAATATTACCTCCGAATGGATCGGCATCATCTATTGGAGTGGTATCCAAGGTACCATCATCATTTATCAAATAGCATGACTGGGTAACCTCTCCATTTTCAGTTGCACAAGGAGCAAAACCGGAGACAAAATTCCCTTCCGATACTTCGTAAGTATAAGGTTGATAAGTTGCAGCGGGTGTAGAGCGCGGACCCAAAGTATTACGTTCAAACCCACGTACTGAGCCAAAGCCACCCGCATAAAAATTCTCAAAGAAAGGAAGCTTATCCAGGTCGCCATACCCATCCCCATACCCCAAGCGCGTACGCAGTCGTAGCGTTAAGCTCTTAGTGAGAGGACGGAAATATTGGCCGGTATAAACAAATTTATAGTACTCCAAGTCACTACCTGGAACCGTAAACTCTGCTGAGAAATTTTGTGAGGCTCCCCTAGTAGCCAATATGCCCCTGTTCAAAGTTGAGCGGGCATAGGAAGCAGTCAAAGTAAGGTTATTAAATGCATCTCCATAACGATCGATAAAACCATCCGCACCAAACAAACCATCAGTAAGTGGCATCGCAAGATCAAGGGTCTGATCAGAGTTTAATGCAGCGACTACCTCATCTGCCTCTTGTTCGGTAATTACTCCGTTAACTCCAGCAACCGGCTGGGGAGTAGAGCTTATTTCCTGAACCGAGCTACTTGAGGCAGAAAGCTCCAAGTGGCTAAAACCAACATTCAACCCCACTCGGGAAATTTCTGAAACAGGATAACCAAAGCTTACCCCGCCACCGTAAGTTGTGGTGTTGTAGTCTGAGAGGTTTACCTCTGAGTAATCATTCTCACGGAAGAAGACATTAAACCCACGGCTAACACCATCCGGCGTAAAGTAAGGGTCTGCATAAGAAAAATTAAGTGCTGTCTGATAGGTAGATACATTCAACCCGATTCCTACCGACTTACCCGTGCCCAGCCAGTTATTTTCTTGGATATTTGCCCCGAGAACGAGGCCACTGCTCTGGGCCCAGCCTAGGGTGCCTCCAATAGAGCCAGAGGGCTGCTCCTCAACAGTATACTCAACATCAATCTGATCCGAGGTACCCGGAACCTCTGTAGTTTCAACCTCTACCCCTTTGAAATAACCAAGGCGCTCAAGGCGCACTTTGGATTGCTCGATACGGGCAGAAGAAGCCGAAGCCGATTCCATTTGTCGCAATTCACGACGCAATACCTCGTCAGCGGTACGCGTATTCCCACGGAAGCTAATACGGCGTACATAAGCGCGCTTGCCTGGGTTAATAAAGAAGGTGATTTTTACCGTCTTTTCTTCTTTGTTTGGCTCGGGAATGCCATTCACCTCAGCGAAGGTGTAGCCTTCGTTGCCAAGCCGCTTGGTAATGTAATCTGAAGTTGTTGTCATTCTCACCTGAGAGAATGTTTGCCCTTCCCGCACCAGAAGTAGGCGCTTGATTTCCTCTTCCCCTACTACCGGATCACCCGCAAGCTCTACATCACTAACCGTGTAAACATCACCTTCAATTACATTGACAGTAATGAAAACGCTCTGCTTGTCAGGGCTCAGAGAAACTTGGGTGGAATCGATCTGAAAATCTAAATAGCCGCGATCCAGATAGTAAGACTCCAGGCGCTCTAAGTCACCTGTCAGTTTCTCTCGGGAATACTTATCGTCACTGCGCAACCAGGACAGCCAACCGGTTGTTTGCAGCTCAAAAATCTCTGCAAGCTCCTCGTCGGAGAAAGCCTTGTTTCCTACAACATTGATGTGCTTAATCGCCGCGACAGATCCCTCATCAACGATCACTCGGAGCTCAACCTGATTGCGTGGCAGCTCCTTCACTTCTGTTTTGACACTGGCACCATAGCGGCCCTGAGCCACATACTGGCGTTCAAGCTCCTGGGCAAGCCCTTCGAGGGTAGCGCGCTTAAAGATCTGCCCTTCCGACAAACCGTTGTCATGCATGCCCTTCAACAGATCTTCAGTTGAAATTGCCTTGTTGCCAGTAATCTCTATTTTTGAAATGGCCGGACGCTCCCGGACAGTCACTACCAAGACGCCATTCTCGCGACCTATCTGGATATCCTCGAAATACCCTGTACGAAACAGTGCCCTGGTTGCACTCTGAATCTCAACAGACTCGATTTCATCTCCCACCCTAACTGGCAGTGCAGAGAAAACTGTGCCGGCAGAGACACGTTGTAATCCTTCCACGCGGATATCGTTGACCACGAACGACTGTGCTAAAGCACTCAGTGGCAGCACTAGGCCGAGGGAGGCCGCTTTCAGGAAATCTTTCATCTACTAATTCCAGGTCTTTTTATTCGCAATCCAGAAGTTATGGCACCGATTAGTGCCCCGTTTCCCCCAACAGCTGAGGGTTTTCCTCTAACGTCCATTCGATATCAATCTAGTCTGAGGTTCTAGGTACCTCAACGGTCTTAACTTCTACAACCTTGAGGTAACCAAGGCGTTCGAGACGCGCTTTGGATTGTTCAATACGGGCGGAAGAAGCTAAAGCAGATTCCATCTGGCGCAACTCTCGACGTAAAACTTCATCCGCTGTACGAGTATTTCCGCGAAAACTAATACGCCGTACGTAAACGCGCTTACCCGGATTGATAAAGAAAGTAACTTTTACCGTCTTATCTTCTTTATCCGCCTCTGGAATACCATTTACATCCGCAAAAGCGTAACCTTTGTTACCCAATCGCTGTGCAATAAAGTCAGAAGTTGTAGTCATTTTCACCTGGGAAAAAGTCTCTCCTTCACGCACTAGCAGCAGACGCCTGATTTCCTCCTCAGGTACTACCGGGTCGCCGGCGAGTTCCACTTCACCAACTGTATAAATATCGCCTTCAGTCATATTGACTGTAATAAACACGCTCTTCTTGTCCGGGCTCAGGGATACTTGTGTAGAATCAATCTGAAATCCCAAATACCCGCGATCCAAGTAATAAGACTGTAGGCGCTCCAGGTCGCCAGTCAGCTTTTCACGAGAATATTTGTCATCTCTGCGCAACCAGGATAGCCAACCGGTAGTCCGCAACTCAAAGATCCCTTTAAGCTCTTCATCTGAAAAAACCCGATTCCCGACGATGTTGATATGCTTAATTGCTGCAACAGAACCTTCATCAACGGTTACGCGAAGTTTCACTTGGTTGCGCGGTAATTCCTTCACCTCCGCCTCCACATTGGCACCATAACGGCCCTGGGCCACATACTGACGCTCAAGCTCCTTAGTCAAGCCTTCGAGAGTTGCCCGCTTAAAGATGTGCCCTTCAGCCAGACCATTTTCCTTCATACCTTTCAGCAGGTCTTCTGTGGCAATCGCCTTATTCCCATTTATCTCGATACTGGAGATAGCAGGCCTCTCCCGAACAATAATAACGAGGATATCGTTCTCACGACTTATCTGAATATCCTCAAAATAACCGGTACGAAATAGCGCACGCGTTAAGCCCTGGACTTCCATTGCTTCGAGTTCATCGCCGACGCGCACCGGAAGTTCCGAGAAAACTGTGCCTGCAGAAACGCGTTGTAATCCCTCCACACGGATATCGCTGACCACGAACGACTGTGCCATAGCACTCACTGCCAGCATCAGGCCGAGGGAGACCGCTTTCAGGAAGTAATTCATCTACTATTCCAGACCTTACTAACTGCAATTCAGGAGTTTCAGCATTACAAGAGAGCTCCCTATCCCAAGCACAATTTTTCACACCCAATCGGTGAGTCAGAATTTTTTCTCAAATTACAAGCGCAAAATATCGTTGTATAGCGCAAGCCCCATAATGCAGAGCACGAGAGCCATACCTACCTGCAGCCCGATCATCTGAACCCTCTCAGAAACAGGAGAGCCCTTGATCGCCTCAATACCGTAGTAAAGAAGGTGACCACCATCGAGTACCGGAATAGGTAGCAGATTGAGTACACCGAGACTGATACTGAGCAGAGCCAAAAGTGACAAGAATGACTGCCATCCAGCTTCTGCAGAAGTACCCGCCACTTTAGCAATGGTGATTGGACCACTCAAGTTTTTGGTTGAAAGTTGACCAAATATCAACTTTTTCAAGCTATTCAGGGTGAATACAGTTTTATCCCAGGTCTCCTGTAAACCCTTTGAAAAAGCCCCCAGAACTCCGTAGTGAAAAACCCGCACCCGCTCCTCCGGCCAGCGCTCAGTTATAGGGCTAACCCCTATACGGCCGATTCGCTCACCGCTATCCAGTGCCACTTCTGCTGGAGTTACCGAAAGCGCCAAGCGCTGCCCCTGGCGATCAACCTCTACCTGGAGAGGCACACCGGCGCGGGCACGAACATATTCACTCCACTCTTTCCAACCGGAAAAGGCCCGCCCATCAGTTCCCACTATCTCATCTCCGGGGCGAATCCCCGCGGCACTGGCAGGGCTCCCCTCGGAAACACTGTGAAGTTTCATACTCACAGGCGGCGTCCAGAGCTCCAAACCCACCTCAGACAACGGGTCAGCTACCTCTTTGCCTGACAGCCAGCGGTTGATATCCGCGACCATTTGGTACTCAAGATTGGAATCTGGATAGCGCACGGAAAACTCGATGCTTCCACTGTCGCCTAGGCGATTCGCTAAGCGCCAATTCAGAGCCTGCCAGGTTGGTGTGCTCTGACCATCGACGGCAATAATTTCCTGACCGGACTCCAGCCCTGCTACCTCGGCGATACTTCCGGGTTTTACCGCGCTAATGATGGGTACTGGGCCGGCACTGCCCCCCATAAACACTACCCAAAAGAGTACTATTGCCAATAGGAAGTTTGCGGCCGGCCCTGCAGCAGCAATTGCCATTCGCGCCCAGACACTCTTGCGATTGAAAGCATGATCCAGTTCATGACTGGCAACTTTGCCCTCCCGCTCATCAAGCATCTTGACGTAACCGCCAAGAGGAATAGCCGAAATAGTAAATTCTGTACCGTGGCGGTCATAACGGGAAATGAGGCGGCGGCCAAAGCCCACGGAAAAACGCAGCACCTTGACTCCACAGAGACGTGCTACAAGAAAGTGTCCAAACTCGTGGAAGGATACCAGTACACCGAGAGCCACCAAGGCCCAGATTGCCGTCTGAATTAAATCCATACTCAGTTACAGTCTCTTTTCATGCGCAAACCCCGGCATTATACGCCTACCGACTTATTAGAGCGCCCCAAGGGTTCGCTCAGTCAGCTCCCGCGCATTGAGATCAATGGTTTCGACTGCGTCCAGCCCCGTCAGTTCAACTACCGCAGTGCTATTCATCACTTTTTCTATAGCAGCTGCAATACTAGTAAACGCAATGCGCCCCTGTAAAAACGCCTCAACCGCGATTTCATTTGCTGCATTCAGCACCGTAGGCGCACTTCCTCCCATGTCAATAGCCTCCTGGGCCAGGCGCAGGCAAGGAAAGCGTTGATAGTCAGGGGCTTCAAAATCCAACCGCCCCTGAGTAATTAAGTCGAGAGCAGGCACCCCGGCATCAATCCGCTTAGGAAAGGCTAGAGCATGGGCTATTGGCGTACGCATGTCCGGGTTCCCCATCTGAGCAAGCAGTGATCCATCCCTATACTGGACCATAGAGTGAATAATACTCTGCGGATGCACCACCACCTCAATTTGCTCCGGTCGTGCATTGAATAGGTAGCAGGCCTCAATAAATTCCAACCCTTTGTTCATCATGGTGGCGGAATCCACCGAAATCTTCCGCCCCATGGACCAATTTGGGTGTGCACAAGCTTCGTCTGGTGTCACCTTATATAAATCGCCGGTATCGCGTGTACGGAAAGGCCCCCCGGAACCTGTAAGTAAAATTTTCTCCACACCCGCCTCTTCCAAGCTCTCACACGGAGATGGTAAACACTGGAAAATTGCGTTGTGCTCACTGTCCACAGGTAACAACTGGGCGCCGCTGGCATGCAGGGCTCGCAGGAATACAGGGCCAGCCATAACCAGCGCCTCTTTATTGGCGAGCAGCACTTTTTTCCCAGCCTCAACCGCCGCAAGTGTCGGGCGTAAGCCGGCAGCACCGACGATTGCCGCCATCACCACATCAGTCTCATCCTCTGAGGCTACCCGACATAGGCCCTCAGCACCTGATAGCACTTCAGTATCCACTCCCTCTGCTAGCAGCGCCCGTAAGTCTTCAGCCTTTTCAGCACCGTTAACCACGGCATAGCGGGGATTAAATCTGCGGCACTGCTGAGCTAGCTCCGCCACTCTCTCATTGGCGGTCAAGGCAAATATTGAGTACTGCTGCGGATGGCGGGCAAGTACATCCAGCGTACTAACTCCGATTGAGCCTGTGGAGCCTAGTACGGTTACCGCCTGCGGGGAATTACCTTGCATGAGCGCTCGCTAAACCTGGGAAACTGTTGGCGCCATCACTCCACTCGCACCTCGCCAACCTGAGGCAGTGCGAACAAAATGACATAACACCGGAAAAGAGTTCAAAAGGGCAAATGAGCCCATTACAGATACTTGGGTAACTCACTGGCGAGAGCGGCCATAGTAAATACCGGCAGAGCAGCGGAAAGGCTGTCGAGCCTGTCCATAATCCCCCCGTGCCCTGGTAGTATATGGCTGCTGTCCTTGATACCCCGATGTCGCTTGAACATGCTTTCCAGGAGATCGCCTATTACAGAAGCAAGAGCAGTGACAAGGACACCAAAGGTAAAGAGAAGAGTGTTCTTTAAAGGCAGTGCAAATAAGAATGAGGTCCCAAGTGCAAGGATCAGGCATGCCCCAAGACCACCAAAAAAGCCCTCCCAAGATTTGCCTGGGCTGACTTCGCGCGCCAGTTTGCGTCTACCGTACTTGCGTCCTACGAAATAAGCGCCCACATCTGCCGCCACAACAATAGCGACTACATAGAGCACCAACCAGGCACCGTGATCAAGTCCTCGGAGAATCACAAGAGAGAGCCAGCTGGGCACAAGAACCAACAGTCCCACCATACCGCGCACCCAGCGATTGCCCCAGAGCATAGCGCTGGCGGGGTAGCTCTGGACCCAAAGGAAAGCAAGAGCCCACCAGCCGCAGGCCACCGCCAATATCTGACGGGCTCGATCTATATCCGGTGAAGCAAACTCCATAGAAAATACATACTGTGCGGTTAGAACAAGAGTACCACCCAGTAATGCGAGAAAAACGAAACGCAGAGCGCGATTCAGATTAGAAAGATTGGCCCACTCCCAGCCGCCCAGCAATACTACAGCGACAAAAACCAGCGTATACCACTGTATCGGCAGAAAAAATAGCACCCCTGCAAACAGTACCAGCAATACCAGCGCAGTAATTATTCTTTGTTTTAGCACCGAAAACCCCTTTCATCTGGACCCGCATTTCAGATCGCACTCTTCTCGCGACCCGGAATACCCCGGTGTAGTATTCCTAAATTTCACACAGGCAAAAAAATAGCCGCGCCTCCGGCCCAATATCAATCAGGCCTGCGCAGCCGTGTCCCCTTCGCCAGCCCGGCCGCCGAAACGACGATCGCGCTGTTGAAATGCCGCAATTGCCGCATCCAGAGCGGCCTCACCAAAGTCAGGCCACAGTGTATCTGTAAAATAGAGTTCGCTGTAGGCGGCCTGCCATAAAATAAAATTGCTGATACGTTGCTCTCCACTGGATCTTATCAGCAGATCCACCGCAGGCAAATCGGCGAGTTGTATATTGCTACCGACTGCCTCTTCGTCGATAGCATCGAGCGAGCGTTCACCTTTTAACACTTGTTCCGCTAATTGGCGTGCTGCCTGAGTAATATCCCAACGCCCGCCATAGTCAGCAGCAATAACCAAGTTACCCTGACTACCCTCTCGAGTAATCTCCTCCGCTTCAGCTATTGCACGCTGTAATCGGGGGGAGAAACGATCGCGACGCCCAATCACCCGCAAACGAATACCTTCATCGCACATACGACGGGCCTCTTTGCGCAAATATGAGTGAAACAGGCTCATTAAGAGCTCCACCTCTTTGGGCGGGCGCTGCCAGTTCTCACTGGAAAAGGCGAACAATGTCAGAACTTCAACCCCGCGGCTCCTACACGCAGAAAGGAGATCGCGAATACGCTCGACTCCGGCTTTGTGGCCCGCTGAGGGAGCCAGCCCCCTGCGGGCGGCCCAGCGACCATTGCCATCCATGATAATGGCAATATGCCTGGGGCTAGTCAGCTCGGTACCACCGATGCTCATTAAATTTCCATCAGGTCTTTTTCTTTGACTGCGAGTGATTTATCAACATCCGCAACAAACTGATCTGTAATCTTCTGAATATCATCGCCAGCACGACGTTCGTCGTCCTCAGAGATTTCTTTGTCCTTTACCAGGGACTTCACTTCCGCCAAAGAATCACGACGGATATTGCGGATAGATACACGCGCAGTCTCAGCCTCGCCGCGAGCCTGACGAATAAAGTTCTTTCGAGTCTCTTCGGTCAGCATCGGCATCGGAATACGAATAACCGCTCCGGCAGTACTGGGGTTCAGACCCAGATCGGACTTCATGATTGCCTTCTCGATATCCGGAACCAGATTCTTCTCCCAGGGAGTTACCGATAAGGTACGCGCATCCTCAACAGTGACGTTGGCAACCTGAGACAGTGGAGTATCGGAGCCGTAGTAGGAAACATGAATACCGTCGAGAATACTCGGGTGCGCGCGGCCGGTGCGAATTTTATTGAAATTATTGGCCAGTGCGTCGAGCGCCTTGCCCATACGAGTCTTAGCGTCTTTTTTGATATCTTCAATCACGATTTCACTTCCTCTTCGATTAGCGTGCCTTCCTCACCGCCCACAACAATATTGAGCAGCGCCCCGGTCTTATCCATGCGGAACACCCGCACAGGCATGTTGTGCTCCCGGCAGAGGCAGATTGCAGTTAAATCCATTACGCCTAGCTTCTTATCCAGAACCTCGTCATAGGTGAGCTGATCATAGCGAGTTGCACTCGGGTCCAGGACCGGATCAGCCGAGTAAACACCATCCACCTTTGTGGCTTTCAATACCAGCTCAGCCTCAATTTCAATCCCGCGCAAACAGGCTGCAGAGTCCGTGGTAAAAAACGGATTGCCAGTTCCCGCAGCAAAAATCAGCACCTCGCCACGCTCCAGATAGCGAATTGCTGCGCGGCGGTCATAGTGATCCACAATGCCGCTCATCTGGATTGAGGACATAACTCGCGAAGAGATATCGGATCTCTCCAGGGCATCGCGCAGGGCCAGGGCATTCATCACCGTGGCCAACATTCCCATATGATCGCCGGTTACCCGATCAAGGCCCGCAGCACTCAGCGCCGCTCCGCGAAACAGGTTACCCCCGCCCACAACCAAACCAACCTGAACACCAATACCGACGAGCTGGCCAATTTCCAGGGCCATCTTATCCAGCACCTTGGGGCTGATACCAAAGCCCTGGTCGCCCATCAGCTCTTCGCCACTGAGCTTTAACAGAATTCTTTTATATTTGCGGTCTTTAATACCGGGCATTCGTCGGTCCTCTCAAATGTACCTGTTTAGTGGCCAAGTATTGCCGCCGAACATTACAACACTTTCAGTCAATTACACAGAGGGGTGCCCCGCTGTAGGCATAAGACCTCCAGCGGAAGCACCCCACCGTGAGCGGGTACCGAGGCACCCACATTATTCGATCAGGAAGAGGATTTAACCTGAGCGGCAACTTCCGCTGCAAAATCAACTTCTTCTTTTTCGATACCTTCACCCACTTCGAAGCGAATGAAAGAAGTTACATCAGCACCGGCATCTTTAACCAGCTTGCCAATGCTCACGTCTGGATTCTTAACGAACGGCTGCTCTACCAAGCTGTTCTCTTTCAGGAACTTCTTGATACGACCACCCATCATCTTCTCTACGATTTCAGCCGGCTTGCCTTCCATATCTGGCTGGGCCTTGATGATATCCTTCTCTTTTTCCAGAACGTCGGCAGGCATATCTTCCGGCTTGTTTACCTGAGGGTTAACTGCGGTTACGTGCATGGCGACGTCTTTTGCCAGCTCAACCTCACCAGCGCTCAGAGCGACCAGAGCCGCAATACGATTGTTGGAGTGTACATAGGCACCCACGACCGGGGCTTCAACCAGCTCGATCCGGCGCACACCAATGTTCTCGCCGATCTTTTGAACCAGTGCTTCGCGAGCAGTTTCCAGCTCACCTTCCATCAGGGCAGCGACATCCTGTTGGCGCTCAGTAAATGCCTTATCAACAACCTTGGCAACAAAAGCCTGGAAGTTATCGTCACGGGCAACGAAATCAGTTTCAGAGTTCACCTCGATCAACACACCGAAGCTGCCATCTTCAGCAACTTTAGCGGCAACAACGCCGTCGGCAGCGGTGCGGCCAGCTTTCTTTGCAGCCTTCAGGCCAGAGGCTTTGCGCAGATCTTCGATTGCTTTCTCGATATCGCCATCCGCTGCGGTGAGTGCTTTCTTACACTCCATCATTGGCAGGCCGGTGCGCTCACGCAGTTCTTTTACCATAGACGCGGTAATCGCCATGATTCTTTCCTCGGGGTTCTGTCACTAAAAATTAGAAAAAAGGGGCCGTAATTTGGGCCCCTTTTTGAGTTCGCAATGTAACGCTATTGGGTTACACCACTTCGCCCTGCAAATTACTCTGCAGCAGCTTCGTCATCGCTAGCTTCGACGTACTCGTCTTTATTCACTGCGCTGCCAGCTTCAGCTGCACCGGCGAGAACCGCATCGGCTACAACAGTGGTGTACAGCTTGATCGCGCGAATAGCGTCGTCGTTACCGGGAATTACGTAGTCAACACCAATCGGGTCGCTATTGGTATCAACAACACCAATTACGGGGATGCCCAGCTTGTTGGCTTCCTGGATAGCAATGCGCTCGTGCTCAACATCGATTACGAAGATCGCATCGGGCAGGCCGCCCATATCCTTGATACCACCGATGGAGCGCTCGAGCTTATCCATGGTGCGAGTACGCATCAGGGCTTCTTTCTTGGTCAGCTTCTCGAAAGTACCGTCCTGGGACTGAACTTCCAGGTCGCGGAAACGCTTGATGGAAGCGCGAATGGTTTTATAGTTGGTGAGCATACCACCCAGCCAGCGGTTGCTGACATATGGCTGGCCACAGCGCTCAGCCTGCTCTTTGATAGACTTCTGTGCAGCACGCTTGGTGCCAACAAACATAATCTTTTTCTTTTGAGCAGCCATCCCCTTGATCACCTGCAGGGCTTCATTGAAAGCCGGTACAGTGTGCTCCAGGTTGATGATATGAATTTTGTTGCGGGCACCAAAGATGTATTGACCCATCTTCGGGTTCCAGTAACGAGTCTGGTGACCAAAGTGAACACCAGCCTGCAGCATATCGCGCATGCTTACTTGCGGCATAATAAACCTCTAAATATACGGGTTAGTCCTCCACACATCCCATGCGTCAACCCCTTCTGAGGCACCCAGACACATGTGCCGATGCGTGTGCGGCATTTTCACCCCGGGAGCATCCCGGAGCGGCGCGCTTTATACCACAATCCAGCACCCGAGTGAAGGACAGTCGAGAATTTGGCGCGCAGGGGTTGTGTCCAACGCACGCAGCGCCTCCATGCCTGTGAGCTATGCCCAGCCGCCGGCAATCCGCTACAATATCGCGCCGCGGTGGGTACAGCCCGCCTTCAACTACTGACCTAAGGACACGCATGACTTCAGCCATTAAGACCCCGGAACAGATTGCCAAGATGCGTATCGCAGGCCGCCTCGCAGCAGAGGTCCTGGAGATGATTGGCGAGCATGTCGTTCCCGGTGTCACTACGGAAGAACTGGACCGGCGCTGCCATGAACACATCGTTAACGTGCAAAAGGCCATACCCGCATGCCTCGGCTACCGCGGCTTCCCAAAGTCCATCTGTACATCTGTCAACGAAGTGGTCTGCCATGGCATACCCTCCGAAAGTAAAGTGCTGAAAAAAGGCGACATCATCAATATTGATGTCACCGTGATCAAAGATGGCTGGTTTGGAGATACCAGCAAGATGTTCTTTGTTGGCAAGCCAGCCGCACATGCCGAGCGGCTGGTGCGGGTAACTCAGGAGTGCATGTACAAAGCTATAGAGATTGTGCGTCCAGGCACTACCCTTGGCGATATTGGCCATGTGATTCAGCAACATGCCGAGAAAAACTACTACACCGTAGTGCGTGACTTCTGTGGTCACGGTATCGGCGATGTATTCCATGAGGAGCCTCAAATTCTGCACTACGGCCAGCCTGGAACCGGCGAAGTGCTGCAGGAGGGCATGACCTTTACCATTGAGCCAATGATCAATGCCGGCAAAGCCGCCACCCGCGTTCTCGGCGACGGCTGGACTGCAATCACCAAAGATCGCCGCCTGTCCGCCCAGTGGGAGCACACTATGGCGGTCACCAGCAATGGTGTTGAGGTTTTAACCGCCCGCAGTGAGGAACAGTTTTAGCCCGTGCGCCTAGCTTGCGCCCTCAGTAAAAGATGCAAAGACCCGCCGCCAAGCGGCGGGACACAGTCAAATGGACTCCGCCCATGCAGCCGGCCCACATCCCCCACTTTGAACGGCCTCTATTTTTCTTTGATCAGGCCAGATTTCGCCGAGATTTAGCCGCCGGCGAAAAGCCACCCCTGCAAGTTTTTAAGGATGCCGTCGGCGCTGCCGAGCATCAGATGACAGAGCGGTTTCGCGAGGGCGAAGATGTAAACACTCTGATTCATGAAAGAGCCCTATTCGTGGACTGTTTACTGCACTACGCATGGCATCAGTACGAATGGAAACCCGGCACAGGGCTGCTCGCAGTCGGCGGCTATGGACGTGGTGAGCTACACCCTCACTCAGATATCGACCTGTTAATACTTACTAATGGCCGCTCGGACTCGAAGACAATCGACAATATTGAGCGCTTTGTGGCATTCCTTTGGGACCTGGGCTTGGATATCGGCCACTCGGTACGTGGTGTCGAGGAGTGCCTGGAACTTGGCGCCCAAGATATAACCGTGATGACCAACCTCACAGAGTCGCGTACGGTGGTTGGCGATGCCGCACCAGGAGAACACCTGGCATCCTCTTTAGAGCGCAACAAACTATGGTCCACTGTAGACTTCTTCCACGCAAAACTCGCTGAGCAGGAAGAGCGCCACAACCGCCAACAAGCGGCGGAATATATTCTCGAGCCCAACATAAAGAACTCCCCCGGGGGATTGCGCGACATCCAGACCATCGCCTGGGTCGCCAAGTACTTCTTTCGGGTGCGCACACTTAAACAGTTGCAAGGCAAGGCTTTTTTTACTGAGGAGGAGTTTGCCATCCTCCAGTCTGGCGAGAGTTTTCTTTGGCGTGTTCGCTATGGACTCCACCTGCTTGCCGGGCGTGCGGAGGAACGCCTGCTGTTTGATTACCAAAGGGAGCTGGCAAATCAGTTTGGTTACAAGGACAGTAATAACCAACTGGCGGTAGAGCAGTTTATGCACAGCTACTACCGCACTGTAATGGCACTGCGCCAACTGAACGATGTACTTCTCCAATATCTCGGCGAAGCAATTCTGGCACCCGGCGGCGAGCAGGATATCACCCCCATTAACGAACGCTTCCAGCTTCGCGGTTGTGCGATTGAAGTTACTCACCCACAGGTTTTCAGCCAGTACCCCTCAGCATTGCTGGAAATTTTTGTACTGATGGCGAGAAATCCGCAGATCACCCGGGTGCGCGCCTCTACTATCCGCCTGATTCGCGAACACCGGCATTTGATCGACCGAGACTTCCGTTTAAATACCGCCAACAGCGAACTGTTTATGCAGTTATTACGTTCCCCGCGGGGGCTATCCACGCAGCTATCGCGCATGACTCGTTACGGAATTCTAGGGCGATATCTACCGGAGTTTGGACGTGTTACCGGTCAGATGCAGCACGACCTTTTCCACATTTACACCGTAGACGCCCACACCTTGCAGGTAGTGCGCAATATGCGCAGTTTCCGCAGTCCAGAAGCGAGGGAAAAATTTCCCATCGCTGCGGACATACTAGGTCGCATGCGTCAACCAGAGTTGCTTTATATCGCGGGCCTCTACCACGATATTGCCAAAGGCCGCGGCGGCGACCACTCCAAGCTGGGAGTAGTAGATGCAACTGAATTCTGCCAGCGACACCAACTGCCCGCCCGCGACCGGCGACTGGTCTGCTGGCTGGTAGAAAAACACTTATTGATGAGCCAGGTATCCCAGAAACAGGACATCAGCGACCCCGAAGTAGTACATGCTTTCGCCCGCGAAGTTGGTGACCGCGAGCATCTCGACTACCTATACGCACTCACAGTGGCCGACATCAATGCCACCAATCCGGAGCTGTGGAACAGCTGGCGCGCGAGCCTGATGCGTCAGCTCTACCAAGCTACCCAACATGCCCTGCGCCGCGGCCTGGAAAACCCTATAGATCGGGAAGAAATTATCGAGGAAACCCGCAGCCTTGCTTTAGAAAAGCTACAGACAATGGGGTTGCCCGAAGCTTCAGTAGTTAATATCTGGGCACAGATGGGCGAGGACTATTTTGTACGCGAGAGTGCAGACAACATTACCTGGCACACTGCCGCTATCCATGAGCTGCACAGCAATGCCCCCCTGGAGCAAAGCGACACCTTGGTGTTGACCCGCAATTCCGGCCCCGGTGAGCACGACGGTGCCACCCAAGTATTCGTATACACTCCCGACCGGGCCAATGTTTTTGCTGCCGCTGTGACCGGACTCGATATGCTCAACTTAAGTGTGCACGACGCCCGACTTTATAATTCCGCCTCCGGATACACATTGGACACCTTCTACGTACTGGATGAGTCCGGCCAACCCCTGCTTGACGAACCGCAGCGACTACAGCAAATTCGGCTTACGTTGCAGGAGGAGCTGGCCCTGGTGGAGGACTACTCCAAGGTGATCCAGCGTCGCACCCCCCGCCGCCTAAAAATGTTTGAACTGGAGAGCCAGGCGCACCTATCAGCCGAACCCGGAGACCTGTATAGCACCCTGGAAATAACCAGTGCCGACAGGCCCGGCTTGCTGGCCCGTATTGCGCGTATTTTTATCGCCCATGACCTGCGCCTGCACAACGCTAAAATTTCCACGCTCGGCGAGCGAGTGGAAGACATTTTCCATATTACCGATGCAGAGGGACGAGCTCTCTGTGACAACGAGATCAATCGCTCACTGGAGGAGGCAATCTGCCGGGAACTGGACGACCACACCACACCGCACTAATAACTATTGAGAGAGCGTATGAGACTGCTATGAACCCCAACCTGGAAAAGTTGCAGCCCTACCCATTCACTAAACTGCAAGCACTGAAAGAGGGCTTGGAGGCAGCAGACAAGCCGCATATTGCCCTCTCTATTGGTGAACCAAAGCATGCCCCACCCGGTTTTGTCCGCGGTAAGCTGGTTCAACACCTGGACAAGCTTTCCTCCTACCCGCTCACAAAGGGACTGGAATCACTGCGTGTGACAATCGCAGAATGGCTGCGCAAACGCTTCCACCTGGACCAGCTATGTGCGGAAACTCAGGTGCTACCAGTAAACGGTACCCGCGAGGCGCTATTCGCTTTTGCCCAAGCCATAGTGACACCGGGCAGTAAAGTGCTTATGCCCAACCCCTTTTACCAGATCTATGAAGGCGCAACACTGCTTGCCGGTGCTCAGCCACATTTTATAAATTGTGTGAAGGCCAACGGCTTCAAACCCGACTTTGCCTCCATCCCCGAGTCAGTTTGGCAACAATGCGAACTGCTGTATATCTGCTCACCGGGAAACCCTACTGGCGCGCTGTTGGAAGTAACAGATTTACAGCAACTGATCCAGCTTGCTGATCGCTACGATTTCACTATCGCCTCAGATGAATGCTACTCAGAAATCTATTTCGATGAAGCATCACCACCCACCGGATTACTGCAGGCATGCAAAGATCTCGGCCGCAACGATTATCGCCGCTGTGTGGTATTTCACAGCCTTTCCAAACGCTCAAACCTGCCCGGCCTCCGCTCGGGGTTTGTAGCCGGCGACGCGCAACTGCTGGATAAATTTCTGCTCTATCGCACTTACCACGGCTGCGCTATGCCTCTGCCAAACCAGTATGCGTCCATCGCAGCCTGGCAGGATGAAGAGCATGTAAGACAAAACCGTACACTCTATCAACAGAAATTTGATGCGGTACTTGATATTCTCGATGGTTGCCTCGAAGTGAGTTTCCCTCAGGCAAGCTTTTACCTCTGGCCGCGCGTCGGTCATGGAGAGAGTTTTGCCCGCGAGCTATTTTGCCAGCAGAACATTACCGTTTTGCCAGGCGCCTTCCTCGCACGCGAAAACGAGCACTTAAACCCGGGAAGTGAATACGTACGCATGGCCCTGGTAGCGACGCTTGAGGAGTGCGTGGAAGCCGCTCGGCGCATCAAAACCTTTTGCAGCTAGCACAAACACTCGGACACAAAAAATACATCCCGGAGCCCCAGGCACAACAAAGAATGGCAGTAAAAAACTTACTAAAACAGGAGCGAGTGGATTTTATTCTACAGCGCCTAGAAGAACTCTACCCGGAAACTCCGGTCCCCCTTGACCACAAAGACCCTTACACATTACTGGTGGCCGTATTACTTTCGGCACAGTGCACCGATGAGCGCGTCAACCAGGTAACGCCCGCACTCTGGTTGCTGGCAGACAACCCGGTAAGCATGGCACAGGTACCGGTGGAAAAAATCCAAGAGGTCATCCACCCCTGTGGCCTGTCCCCGCAGAAATCCAAGGCCATCAGTAAACTGTCGCAAATTCTGGTCAATGAATACCATAGCGCAGTACCTGAAAATATGGCTGCACTAGAAACCCTGCCCGGTGTCGGCCATAAAACCGCCAGTGTGGTGATGTCGCAAGCATTTGGACATCCGGCATTCCCGGTGGATACCCATATTCACCGACTTGCCCAGCGCTGGGGGCTCACTAGCGGAAAAAATGTTACCCAAACTGAAAAGGATCTGAAGCGGCTGTTTCCCAAGGAAAAGTGGAATAAGTTACATTTGCAGATTATTTTCTACGGCCGGGAATACTGTTCCGCACGAGGCTGTGATGGCACCGTATGCGAAATCTGCACTACCTGTTATCCCAACCGCAAAAATCCCAAGAAAACCAAAAAGGCGTAACTGTGATTACTCTGTACGGAATTAAAAACTGCGACACTGTAAAGAAAGCCCGTAAATGGCTGGAAAAAAATGGGGTTGATTATCAATTTCACGATTTCCGAGAAGATGGAATGGATAATGTACCCCTTAAAGACTGGCTGGAAAATTTTGGCTGGCAGGAAGTACTAAACCGCCGTTCCACCAGCTGGCGCGCACTTACTGACGACCAGAAAAACGGCATGAATAATGACATCGCCCTAGCATTGGTCAGCGAAACCCCAACCCTGATCAAACGCCCGGTAACCACCAGCGGTAACAACACCCATTTCGGTTTTAAAGAGACCGAATTCGCCCAACTCGCCAGCAAATCCAACTAGGAGGAAAATATGAGCGATATTTACAGTATTGGGTTTGGCGTAGGCACTTGTAACAATAAGGGGGAATGGCTGGAAGTCTACTACCCCAGGCCTCTGTTTAAGCCCGATACGGGTGTAGCTGCTGTAATCAAGGAAACCCTGAAGATCGGCGAAGGCAACTACAGCCTTTCTCTGGACCCAGCCCAACTACATCCCCTGGAAAAGAAATTGCGCCAGTTGGGTGCCAACGATCAAGCAGACATCCTGCAACAATTTACTATCACCCAGCGGCCTCTGGCGGCGGTAGTGCTCTCCACTGACCAAGCACCACAATCGCTTCCCGAAGCCTACTTGAAACTGCATCTACTCTCCCATCGTCTGGTAAAACCCCACGAAACTAATCTCGATGGCATCTTCGGTAAATTAGCCAATGTAGCCTGGACCAACCAGGGAGCCATCGATCTGGAGGAACTACCACAGCGACAATTGGAAGCGCGCTTAAAAGGAGAGCACCTGGAAGTTTCCTGCATCGACAAGTTCCCCAAGATGGCCAACTACGTGGTACCTACGGGAGTGCGTATCGCCCACACCGCGCGTGTGCGCCTCGGCGCCTATCTCGGCGAGGGCACCACGATCATGCACGAGGGCTTCGTCAACTTTAACGCGGGCACCGAGGGACCGGGCATGATCGAAGGCCGCATCTCGGCCGGCGTATTTGTCGGCGCGGGCTCCGATCTGGGTGGCAGCAGCTCCACCATGGGTACCCTCTCCGGCGGTGGGAACATAGTGATTTCTGTGGGCGACAACTGCCTGCTGGGTGCCAACGCCGGTATCGGCATCCCCCTGGGAGATCGCTGCACTGTGGAAGCGGGTTTATATATCACCGCCGGGACCAAAGTGGCCCTACTGGACGACAGCGGCAAACTGGTCGAGTACATCAAAGCGCGCGAATTGGCCGGAAAATCCGACCTGCTGTTCCGCAGAAATTCCACCAATGGCGCCGTTGAATGTTTAACGAATAAGAGTGCCATTGAGTTGAATGCAGCACTGCACAGCAATTAAGACCTGACTCGGCGGGGCCCCGACCCCGCCCACTCTTCGCCTGCATAAATTCCGATAATAGCGCACCTTATCGACTAAGAGGATTACTCCGTGACCCCCACATTGCAACTGGCCTTTGAACTCATCCGCCGTCGCTCCGTAACCCCCGAGGACGCAGGCTGTATGGACCTGATGATTGAGAGACTGGAAAAAATTGGGTTCAAAGTGGCAAAGCTGTGCCGTGGCGATACCGATAATTTTTGGGCGGTGCGCAACGGGCAAAGCAAAGGCCCACTGCTCGCCTTCGCCGGACACACCGATGTCGTGCCGAGCGGGCCGGAGGAAAACTGGAGCAGCCCACCCTTCGAACCACAAATCCGCGATAACTTTTTGTATGGTCGCGGCTCGGCCGATATGAAGGGTTCACTGGCAGCAATGGTGGTGGCCTGTGAGGAGTTTATCCACCAACACTCTGATCACAGAGGTCGCATCGCCTTTTTGATCACCAGCGACGAAGAGGGGCCGGCAATCAACGGTACAGTCAAAGTCGTTGAGTGGCTCGAAGAGCAGGGAGAAAAAATAGACTGCTGTATTGTCGGTGAGCCCTCCAGCAGCGAGCGCGTCGGCGATATTATCAAAAATGGAAGACGCGGCTCCCTGGGCCTTGAATTAAAAGTCTTCGGTATGCAGGGACATGTGGCCTATCCACATCTGGCGGAAAACCCAATTCACAATTTGGCCCCAGCTCTCGCTGAACTGGCTGCAGAAGAGTGGGATCAGGGCAACCAATTTTTCCCAGCCACCAGCTTCCAAGTTTCCAATATCAGCGGAGGTACAGGAGCAACCAATGTGATTCCCGGTGAGGTGGATCTGCTCTGTAACTGGCGCTTTTCTACAGAATCCACCGCCGAAGAACTGGAGGCCCGTGCCCGAGCAATCCTGGATAAGCACAACTTAAAATATGAAGCGAACTTTAATTTGTCCGGGCACCCCTTCCTCACTGCCGAGGGTCCACTGGTCCACGCTGTAGAGCAAGCGATTCAAAAAATCACAGGAAAAGAAACAGAATTATCGACGGCAGGGGGCACTTCCGATGGCCGCTTTATCGCTCCAACAGGAGCGCAGGTAGTGGAGCTGGGGCCGGTCAATGCCACTATTCACAAAGTTGATGAGAGAGTCAAAGCCGACGATTTGGATATACTCAAGGAAATCTATCGGGAAGTACTTAGGGAGCTTCTAACCTGAGCTTACTGCCGCAGACGATAATTATTTATTAATTGCACGGACTATCCCACTAAATACACGGATCGGCTTATTCGCCTCCTGCCCGACCGTCTCTGCGGTATGCTCCTTCCGATAACAAAATGGAGGAGCCCGCAGATAATGAACAGATTCTTGAAAATAGCCGCGGCGATATTAATCGCCAGTCCTGCCCTTGCTGAAGAGCAACCCACTAACTTCAGCTATGAGGATGTATTCAATCTCGAGTATGCCAGCGACCCTCAGTTCAGTAACGACGGAAAGAGTATTTACTACGTCCGCAACTCCATGAACAAAATGGCGGACAACAAGCGGGCAAACCTATGGCGCATCAGTGCCGACGGCAAGGACCACCGCCCACTGACCTCAGGAGATTACGCTGATTATTCGCCGCGCCTATCCCCGGACGGTAAAACAATCGCCTTTATCAGTTCCCGCAGCGGCAGCCCCCAGATACACCTATTGTGGCTCGATAACGGTCAAAACCTGCAGATCTCCCACCTGCCAAAATCCCCTTCAAATATTCAGTGGTCAAGGGACGGCAAACAAATTGCCTTCACCATGTTTGTGCCAGAGAGCAAACCTCTGCCGGTTGAACTGCCCGGAGCGCCCGAGGGCGCCGAGTGGGCAAAATCACCCCAGTTTATCGACCGCAGTATTTATCGTGCGGACGGTATGGGTTATCTCAAGCAGGGGCACACCCAAATATTTGTCATCTCCCGTGAGGGCGGCACGCCGCGTCAGCTTACCAGCGGTGAGTTCGACCACAACAGTAGTCTCGCCTGGAGTAAAAACAACGACGCTATTTACTTTTCTGCAAACCGCCACCCCGATCACGAGATCGAACTGATGAACTCTGAAATTTATAGAGTAAATCTCAAGGATGGCGACATTGAGCAGATCACCGAAAGATTCGGGCCTGATCACCATCCGCAGATCTCCCCCGATGGTAAAAAGCTTGCCTACCTGGGATTTGAGGATCAACGGCTCGGGTACCAACAACACAGCCTGCGCATCATCGATCTCGGCAGCGGCGAGTCTCGCAAAGTCCAAACCGCAAAAGACCGCAGTATCTCCAGCTACCACTGGCTAGGCGACAGTAAACGTATCGCTTACAGCTACGACGATCAGGGCTCCACAAAAATTGCCATTAAAAAAATTGGTGGCAGTGACACTGTAATCGCCAGTGATGCTGGCGGTCTATCGCTGGGGAGACCCTACTCGGGCACTCACTTTGCCACATCCAAGCGCGGAGCTATTGCTTACACGCAAACCAATCCGCAACATCCGGCAGAGCTGGCTTTGGCCCACAATGGCAAAGTAAAAGCGCTGACCAGCCTCAATAACGATGTGATGCCGCTGCGCAATATGGCCCGCGTGGAGGAGATCAATTACAAGTCCAGTTTTGATGGCCGTGATATACAGGGCTGGGTCGCCTACCCGCCCAACTTCGACCCGAAGAAAAAATATCCCTTGCTGTTGGAAATTCATGGCGGGCCCTTCTCTAACTATGGCCCCCGGTTCGCCGCAGAGGTGCAACTTTTTGCTGCCGCAGGCTATGTGGTTCTCTATACAAACCCTCGAGGCTCCACCAGCTATGGGCATGAATTTGCCAATCTGATTCACCACAACTACCCGAGCCAGGATTACGACGATTTGATGGCCGGCGTGGATGCAGTCATCAACCAGGGTTTTATCGATGAGGAACAACTGTTTGTTACCGGCGGCAGCGGGGGCGGCACCCTAACAGCCTGGATCATCGGCAAAACCGATCGATTCCGAGCTGCGGTCGTTGCCAAACCAGTAATCAACTGGGAAAGCTTCGTCTTGACTGCGGATTATTCCAGGTTCTTTACTAAGTACTGGTTCTCAGGCATGCCCTGGGAAAAACCGGAGGAATATCGCCGCCGTTCACCGCTGACTTATGTGGGCAATGTCACTACGCCAACCATGCTGCTTACTGGAGAGGAGGACTACCGCACACCGATGTCTGAAACAGAGCAGTTTTACCAGGCACTGAAGTTGAACGATGTGGAAGCTGCAATGGTGCGTATCCCAGGCGCCTCTCACAGTATTGCCGCGCGACCCAGCCAGATGATTGCTAAGGTAGCCTCTATCTTGTACTGGTTTGAACAGCACAAGCCTGAGCGAGAGAGTCAGGACTTAGTAGTGAATTAAGATTAATTTCCTGTTTTTTAGGTTAGGACGAACTTTCTAGACCCGTCCTAACCATTTCCATTAATAGCCCTATCACGCATAATTATGAACCTTCAATACAAGGGCAACATATATGCGCAAGCTTTTATTTTTCGCTTTTCTTTGGCCGCTTTTCGCATTTGGCACTCAGGTACCTCTATCGGACCTAATACGTCATGCAGAAATTGAGGAGGTGAAAATATCTCCAGAAGGCACCCACTTAGCCATCAGAAAAATCCATAAAGGCGAGAGAATTTTACTTTTTTTATCCCTTGATGACTTTGAAATTACAGGAGGCTTACGGCTCAAAGGAAAGGATGAAGTTGGACATTTTTATTGGGCCAACAATGAAAGAGTTATCACCGAAGTTATGTCGCGCAGAGCTGCCTTAGAAACTCCAATCTTCTATGGAACCCTGTTTGCAGTAAACTTCGATGGATCCAAAGCAAAAAATATATTTGGATATTTAGCAAGCGAGATGCAGACTGGCACACGTTTAAAAAGAGCCAAAGCAACATATGCGCATGCAACAATTATTGACACTCTTCCAGAAGATAAAAACAAAATCTTACTCTCGACATCACCTTGGGCAAATGACTGGGAAACAACAGGAGAAATCCTAAAGGTAAATATTTATAGTGGTGTTAAAACTAGAATAACAGGGCTGCCTCAGGTGGGCCGAGCCCATAGTGATGGACTTGGCAATGTAGTTTTCGCCACAGGCAGCAATAGAAAAGGCATTCGTGAAATCTATAAGAAATCCCAAAAAGGGTGGGAAAAACTTGAAAATCCTCTCTTGACCCGCGGTTGGCCAACAGGCAGAGACTCTGAGACCGGTGACTTCTACTTTTTAATAGACCGACCCAATAACACAGAGCAACTAGTTAAATTTAATAACAAGACAAACCAACTAGCTCCAATATTTTCCCACGATAACTCCGACATTAGCGGAATAATCCACCACCCTGTAAGTGAAAACCCCATCGGTGTCTACTTAAACCCCGACTATCCTGAAGAGCACTTTTTTGATGAGGGAGATGGGTTTGCAGCTTATTTCCGTGGCTTAAAAAAGGCTTTTGAGGGCTACAGAATCAACTTTACAAGCTTCACTAATGACGGCTCTTTAGGAATACTAAAAGTTTATGGAGACCGACTCCCAGGGGATTATTTCTTAGCAAATTTGAAGACTAAGAAAGTAGACTTTCTATTATCATCATCAGAATGGCTTGCCCCTGAAACTCTAAACTCAATGCGAGCTGAGTCATTCGTCACCACGGACAACATGAGAATAGGCACCTATCTGACTTTCCCCAAAGGACAAACTAAAAATCTGCCTATGGTAGTAGTACCACATGGAGGCCCCCATGCTCGTGACTACTGGGGATATGACCAAGAAGCACAAATACTTTCCCAAAATGGCTACTTGGTTCTCCAGGTAAACTTTCGTGGCTCAACAGGATACGGCGACCACTTTTACACTGCCGGAGAGCAAGAGTGGGGAGGAAAAATTCAAAAGGATATAGCCGATGCAGTTCATTGGGCAGTAGAGAAAGGCTATGCAGATCCAAGAAAAGTTTGTATTTACGGTGCCAGCTTTGGGGGCTACTCTGCCCTAATGAATCCGATCAGATATCCAGACCTGTATAAATGTGCAGCTGGCTATGTGGGTGTTTATGACTTGGAGATGATGTACAAGAAAGGGGATATCAAGCGTCGTGATAGAGGGTTAGCCTACCTTAATAGGGAACTGAGTAAAGATAAGAACTTCTTAAAGGAAAACTCTCCAATCCACAACACCGATAAACTCAATATCCCCTTGTTTATTATTCACGGTGAGAAAGATGAGCGTGTACCTGTTGAACATGCTGAGGAGCTACTGAAAAAACTTGAAAAAGAAGGGAAGCCTGCAAAAAGCCTTATTGTTGCCAACGAAGGGCACGGATTTTATAGCGAGGAGAACAAGATGAAGCTTTATACCGAACTGCTCGCCTTCCTTGATAAAAATATCGGCATTGGGTCCGCAGAAAAATCGCCAACGAAAAAACAGTAACGAGCTAACGCAAATCTTTTCGACACCAGTCAAGTTATCAACTGGTGTCGCCAACACACAGCCGAACAGCCTGGCTTTTAGTGGAGGTGCCCTGAAGACTTGAAAGACTCTTCGACTGGACTGACTTGCTCGTCAAAGCCATGTGACAATACAAAATAAAAAATTACCTGCATCTGCCCTTGAAATTCGGTAACCAAATCAAAATTGAATTCCCCTCGTTCACCAGGGTTCACTCGAACAGTGGATACATGCGCAGGTTCGATAAAGAATTCTGCTACGGGGCGCTTTCCTCGGATAACCTGAACGAGCAAGGTGCGGGCATCCTCCTCAGCAAAGCGCCAATAGTAGTCATCATCATCGTAAACTACTGAGTCTGTACTCCCGGCACGAAGGATACAGTTGGGATGTTCGGCCAACCAAGCCCAGAATTCTTTAAAGGGTATTGCCTGATGCATGCAATTTTAATCATCCAACTCAATGATGCTGTCAGCACCACCATCAAGATTGAATTCATCAGCAATTTGTTTGCACCACAGGTTAAGGCGCTGAGCAGTCAACTCTTCCTGTTGATCCTCATCGATAGCGAGGCCCATAAATTTGCCCTCACCTTCGACCTCCGCCTTGGAAGCTTCAAACTCATAGCCTTCAGTGGACCACAAACCGACAATGGTCGCTCCTCGCCCGACAATCACATCGTGCAACATGCCCATAGCGTCGAGGAAGTAATCGCCGTATCCGAACTGGTCGCCCAAACCGTAAAGGGCCACGGTCTTACCGCTAAAGTCGATTTCCTGCACATCTTCCCAGAACTCCTCCCAATCGGACTGAATCTGGCCGAAATCCCAGGTGGGAATACCAAAAATCAGCTGCTCGTAGTTGGCGATATCCAGCTGAGTGACATCGGCAATATCAAACAGATCTACCCTATCCTCACCCAGGCGGGCGCGGATACGCAGGGCTATAGATTCAGTGTTGCCTTCGTCGCTGCCATAAAACAAGCCGATTTTGCTCACAGTCACTCCTCTCTGCCCTAACCGGGCCACACTAGACACCTATTTGCGGGGCGGCGTATTCTCCCAGCAATAGCGGAATGCAGCAAGCTGACTCTGAAAAGCAAAAGCAGGGGAAACAAAAAGGCCCCCTTGAACGGGGGCAAAGGGTTATGAACCTACCGGGCCTCTGGGGAAGGGCGCGCCCGGTGGATCGCACAAGGAGTCTATAGAAGGGTAATCAGGAGTCTGAAGAGCGGCGCTCAAGGCGGCCTTCGCGCCATTTCATTCGGCGCTCTTTGCGCTCAGCTTTTAGCTCTTCAAACTTGGCTTTCTGCTCATCGGTGAGAATCGCCTCAAATTGCTGGCGCATCTGGTAGTGACTCTGCATTTGCTGTACCTTCAGCCGACCCAGTTCGGCACCCAGCTGATCCACTGTAGCCTGGTCAGCACCGGACTCTATCGCAGCATGGATTTGCTTTCGCAGAGCATTCAGCTGTTCACGCTGGGCATTTCTCGCCTCACGGGTACCATCGCGGTTGGCTTTTAGCTGTGCCTTTTGTCCCTCGGTCAGCTGCAACTCACGGGCCATGTGCTCAAAGCCGCGCTTGTGGTGATCCCCACCCCCGCCAGACGCCATCGTCGCTGCGGGGAAAGCTAAAACACCCGCCAGGGCCAAACTGCTTACCGCCAGTTTCCAGTTCTTCATCATTCTGTCCTCTCGTTTGCATTCAGTGATTTCATAGTAAGTGTGGCCTGTGTAAACAGGGGCAAACCGGGGTAAACAATTGTTAAGAACGGTAAAAAGCCCACAGGGCTGCGATAACTAGCGCCAGTGCTTTGCATATAATGGCACCACAGCAACAGAGAGAACGCCATGAGCCGAATCCTCCTGATCGATGACGACACAGAATTGACCGACCTGCTGAGGGAGTTCCTCACCGGCGAAGGCTTTGAAGTAACAGCGGCCAATGATGGCGGCCGGGGGCTTGAGCTGGCACAGAGCCAAAACTTTGACGCCCTGGTACTGGATGTAATGCTTCCAGTACATAACGGTTTTGACGTGCTGCGTAAACTCCGCGAAGAGGCCTCCCCAACGAGTAGATCCCTGCCTGTCATCATGCTCACAGCCAAAGGCGATACCGTGGATCGCATTGTGGGCCTGGAAATGGGGGCCGATGACTACCTGCCCAAACCTTGTAATCCACGTGAGCTGGCCGCGCGCCTGCGCGCTATATTGCGCCGTGGGCGGGTTGAAATAGAAGAAAATGACGACAGTCTTAGCAGCGGTCAGTTGCGACTTTTACCAGCTGAACACCAGGCCTATTGGAGCGAACAGGCCCTATCCCTCACTGGCGCTGAATTCTCAGTACTCAAAGTGCTGGTGCAGCACGCCGGGGATGTGGTTGGTAAAGAGGTTCTGACCGAAAGTGCACTAGGGCGCAAGCTTATGCCCTACGATCGCTCAATCGACGTACATGTGAGCAATATCCGTAAGAAGCTCGCCGACAAAGGCGCCAGCCGCGATCTGATTATCAATATTCGCGGCGCTGGCTATATGCTCACCCAGGCCAAGCAGTAGGTAGTATCAAAATGCGCAGCCTCTTCTGGAAAATGTTTTTTGGCGCATGGATCACCGCCATGGTGATGGTGGTTGCCGCCATTTACATTACCCATTTTGGCGAGTTTGGCGACCCACGCCAGGAGGAGCGCTGGGAGGGGCCCGCACTATTTCGAGAAGTCATGCGCAATATGCGTATAGCCCGCCGCCATGGTCCTGAGCAGTTCCAGCACTGGCTGGAGCGAGCGCCTAAGAAAGTCCAACGCCGCGTCTACGCGGTGGACCACCTGGGCAACGATCTGCTTGGGCGCCAGGTTCCTACCGATATGAAGCCTCTGATCAACAGCCTGGATTACCGCAATCGCGAAGCGCACATGTTAGTGGACAATAAACCCACCGTGGGCTTCTTCCTGCCACTACGCACAGGGGACCCTCTACGCATCGCCCTGGTTGCCGGCGATAGCAAGGAAGGCCTTTTGCTGCGCTTCCTATGGCGCAATTTCTGGCCCATGCTGCTGCTTTCAATGATCGCTTCCGGAGTTGCCTGCTACTGGCTGGCCAGCTACTTGAGCCGCCCCCTTGAACAGCTCCGAACCGCCACCAGACGAGTCGCTGCCGGTGAGCTGGACTACAGGGTTGCTCCGAGTTTGCGCACCCGCAACGATGAACTGACAGACCTTGCCCTCGATTTTGACTCAATGACCGCACAACTGCAGGAGTCCATGTCCGAACAGCGCCGCCTGATCAAGGATGTTTCTCACGAGTTGCGCTCCCCCCTGGCTCGGCTCCAGGTAGCTTTGGCTATCGCCCGCCAAAAGCAGGTGGCAGGGCTTGACACCGAGCTGGACAAAATCGGCAAGGCTGCGGATTACCTGGAGGATATCATTGCCGATGTATTGTCCCTGCCAGTCAGTAGCCAGGAGCAGCGTCCACTGGATGATGTGGTCGAGTTGAACAGCCTGCTTTCGGCATTGATTGATGATCTGCACATAGAAGCTGAGGAAAAAAGCCTGAGCTTTGATGTGAGCACCACTGGCGAAGAGCTTTTAATCGCTACTCGCGGCAGCTCACTGACCGCAGCACTGGAGAATATTCTGCGTAATGCCATCAAATACAGCCCCTCAGGCGGCCTCGTACGAGTACTGGTAGAGGAGTCCGGAGAATCCTGTAGCATCTCTGTAATCGACTCTGGCTCAGGGGTCGAGGAGGAGGAACTGGAGGCTATTTTCCGCCCCTTCTATCGAACGGACAGCGCACGCACCCGGGAGAGTGGTGGCTTTGGCCTGGGTCTGGCTATTGCCCAACGCACTCTGCTGCACCATGGAGGCAGTATCACTGCGCGCAATAGCATTGGTGCCGGCCTGTGTGTCGAGATTCAGCTGCCACTTCTGCATATCACCGACGATTGAACGGCGCAAAAACTGCTATAAACAATCTATCGCCAGCACGGGCTGGCGATCATGACTATTTGACCGCCAATAGCAAAGGACCCTGCTATGCGCTGGATCATCTATATCCTCATATTCCTGGTATTGTTACTGCTCGCCGGATATCTGTTCCCTCGAGAGGTAAGCCTTGAGCGGAGCGTCTATATCGATAAGCCTCCCCAGGCCGTCTTTCCCTACGTCAATAATTTTCGCAAATTCAATAGCTGGTCCCCTTGGCGCAATATAGACCCATCTATGCAATACGATTACAGCGGACCTGAAGAGGGCGTGGGCGCGGAAATGAGTTGGCGTGGCGAGAACTCGAAGGCAGGCAGCGGCAGCCAGACTATCACCGCCAGCACGCCAAATTCTATGGTCCGCACCAAACTGGCTTTCGGTGATGGTAGCACTGCGGAGGCGGAGTTTAAGCTGCAACCCGAGGGTGAAGGCACCAAGATAACCTGGGCCTTTATGAGCGATACAGGAGGCGGCCCCAGGGAACGCTGGATGGGCCTGGCTGTGAAAAAAATGGTGGGCGAGTCCTACGAACACGGACTGTCAAAACTTAAGAATTTATTGGAATCCAGTACTGACGCAATTGAGGGTCCGACGCCCGGCGGAGCAGACCAGGGGAGCAGTAATACTACAGACTCCGTCTCAGATATTCCCTCGGATGTTGATGATGCTATGGGGGGAGGCCCGCAGGGTGTTCAATCGGAAATGCAAAACCAACAGCAGGAGGAAGCTGGGGAAACACCGGAGAATGAACCCCAATCACCATAGACCGCGCTACCAGCCTCATTACTATTTTCAATAAAAAAGCCCGCTAATGGCGGGCTTTTTTATTGGGGCTTACCTGGACTTGTTGCGGCGCTGCGCCGGCACCGGCGACTTGCGTAGCTTTCGGCGCTGGCGCTCAAGAGTCTGTTTTTCTCCCTGTGTGAGCGGTCTCTGACCAAGTTTTGGCAGACCCGCAGTAACACACAGATCATCAATTTCGCGGGGCTCCATCTCAATCCACTGGCCCACACGCACATGGGAGGGGATAAATACACTACCGTAGCGAACTCTCTTGAGGCGGCTCACTCGCACACCCTGAGATTCCCACAAACGCCGCACTTCACGGTTGCGCCCCTCCATTACCACGCAATAGAACCAGCGGTTCCTACCCTCACCGCCGCTCTCGACGATATCAGTAAAGCGCGCAGAGCCATCATCCAGCAATACCCCTTTGACCAAGCGCCTTTTCATCTCATCGTCCACTTCGCCCTGGATTCGTACCAGGTATTCGCGATCGATCACCGAGGAGGGATGCATCAATTTGTTGGCCAGCTCACCACTGTTGGTAAACAATAGGAGTCCACTGGTATTAAAATCCAGGCGCCCCACAGAAATCCAACGCCCCGTCTTCAACCTTGGTAATCGATCGTAAACTGTCGGGCGCCCTTCGGGATCGTGGCGTGAGCAAATCTCACCGACCGGCTTGTTGTACAGAATGACGCGGCAGCGATTCTCCTCGGTCGATGGCAGTCGCTGACCATCAAATTCAATGCGGTCCTGGCCGGTAACCCGCTCACCTAGCTCCGCCACTTTTCCATTGATTGTCACGCGGCCAGCATCGATCGCGCGCTCCATCTCTCGCCGTGAACCAAGGCCACTGCGTGCCAATACTTTCTGCAATTTTTCGCCTGCTGGCGAGGTGCCATCACTCATGGGGTGGTGTTTTCCACTTGCACTACATCCTGGGAATCATCATCGACATCAGCATTCCCTTCGGCCCTATCTTCCAGTCCGACTTCGCTCGCTGTGTCGTTATCACCAAACAGGCTACTAGGCGGCAGGGTCGCCGCTATCGGGGCTGTGCTATGCGCCTCCGCTACCAGTTCAGTCTCTCTATTATCGTCTTGGGGGGCGGCTTCAGTATCACCTGTGTCAACGGCACCCAAATTCTCTAATACCGTTTCTTCCTGCTCCCGCTCAATCTCCATCGCAACCAGCGATGCCGCAGCCTCAACCGCATCATCCCGATCGCCCTCATCTAATTTCTCATCAATTTTCTCTCGCTCCACTGGCGACACAGGCTCAACTTCTTCAGCAGGCTGGTCTTCTGACTGCGCTACAATTTCCTCTACCAGCACTTCAACCCGCACATCTCCATCAATATCATCAGGCTCTTTATCAATATCGCCCACTGACTCTTCAGCCGCAATATCAACAACTTCTTCTTCAGAACCCTCCTGGACCTCCGACTCTCCACTTTCTGCAGAAACCTCACCGCTGATTTGCGACACCTCAATATCTGCACTATCAGTCTCTGCCGCAGTAATCTCCTCTGGGGACAACCCCTCTGCTTCAAGGATCTTGTTGAGACTCTCTATATCGCGAATCTCAGCCAGGGTTGGCAAATTATCTAGGGAGCTTAGATTAAAGTAATCCAGAAATTCCCGCGTGGTCGCATACAGCGATGGTTTGCCAGGCACATCACGATGGCCAACTACTTTGACCCAACCGCGCTCAAGCAGGGTTTTAACAATCTGCGAACTCACCGCTACACCGCGAATCTCCTCGATATCTCCGCGGGTTACCGGCTGGCGATAGGCGATGATTGCCAGGGTTTCCAAAGTTGCGCGGGAATACCTCTGCGCTTTTTCCTCCCAAAGGCGGTTTACCCAGGGCGCCAAATCTTCAGGCACCTGGAAACGCCAGCCCGTGGCCACCTTCCTGAGTTCAAAGCCGCGCCCAATACAATCCTGCGCTATCTCCTCAAGGATATCTCTCAAGGTTGTATTGGAGGGCTGCTCCTCTTCTTCAAGCAGCGACAATAACTTTTCTTCACTCAGAGGCTGCCCTGCCGCAAGCAGGGCGCCCTCTACAATTCTGCGCAGTAATTCCGGAGCAATTGTCATCTTCTATTTTCTAACTCTGATGCTTTCTCGGCAATTCATCCGGCACGTCCCACTTTTACGCACCAGCTAACTCTTCGCTTGGCTGCCCATTCTGCTCTACTACCGACTGCTCATCCTCAGCAACCAGTGTGTCATTACCCTCCAGCTCACTCTCAATTGGCAGTAATTCACCACTTGGTGCTTCAGCTGGCTGAGCATCGTCGTCTCCTTCCAAGCTACTTTCAGGACCCGAGAGGTACTCGTCATGACTATCAACACTTCCGGAGCCACTCTGCCCGGCTGCCCGTACATGGATCGGGCCGAAGGCCTCGTTTTGTACCAGTTCCGCCAGGGACTCTTTCACCAACTCCATCACTGCAAGGAAAGTAACCACCACACCAAGGCGCCCCTCCTTCACGGTAAACAGGCTCACAAAAGGCACAAATTGGCCGTGGCGAATCTGATCCAGTACCTGGGTCATACGTTCACGGGTAGAGAGCTTCTCCCGTTCGACCTGGTGGCTCTCAAACATATCCGCACGACGCAATACATCTGCCAGAGCAACCAATACCTCTTTGAGATCCACATCCGGGTCGGGTCGGGTGATACTGCGATCGGGGCCTTCAGCGCTGGCTTGGTGAATATCTCGCCCCATACGTGGAATCTCGTCGAGATCCTCCGCCGCAGTCTTAAAACGCTCATATTCCTGCAAGCGGCGGATCAATGCGGCCCGAGGGTCTTCACCCTCCTCTTCCTCAGCTTCCGGCGGGCGCGGCAGTAACATTCTCGACTTGATCTCTGCGAGCATGGCTGCCATCACCAGGTACTCGGCTGCAAGCTCAAAACGTATCGACGTCATCATTTCCACGTAGGCCATATACTGGCGGGTGATGTCTGATACATTAATTTCAAGAATATCCAGGTTCTGGCGACGAATCAGGTATAGAAGCAGATCCAGGGGCCCCTCAAAGGCCTCCAAAATCACTTCCAAAGCATCTGGCGGAATAAACAGGTCTGGTGGCAGGTCAGTAAAAGCCTCGCCTAATACCAGTGCCACAGGCGCATCTTCCGAATGACCTGGCGTATCTACACTCTCAGGGGGAGCTTCGGTAGAGTCGCCTTCACTCGCCGCGACCTCGGCAAGCACCTGCTCCTCCACCTCGGCTAGTAATTCTTCACTGGACACCCTGCCCCACCCTCGAAAGCGCAAACGCGCGATTATACACTAGCGTGACACTATTCAGCCCAGAATTTCATCAGCCGTTCCGCAACCCTGGCGAATCAGCTCCGGCTCTTCGCCGGTAAGGTCTACAACAGTGGTTGGCTCCATACCACAGAACCCCCCATCAATCACCAGCTCGACCTGATGCTCAAGGGTATCGCGAATATCGTAGGGGTCGGTCAGGGGCTGCTCATCACCTGGCATGATCAGGCTGCAACTCATCAGGGGCTCACCCACTGTTTCAATCAGGGCGAGAGTTATTGCATTGTCGGGTACACGGATACCAATAGTCTTACGCTTCGGGTGAATAAGACGACGTGGCACTTCTGCGGTAGCCGGCATAATAAATGTATAGGGGCCAGGTGTATGATTCTTGAGTAGGCGGAACATCTGATTATCTACCTTGGCATAGGTAGCCAGCTCCGATAGATCCCGACACATTAGAGTGAAATTATGCTGTTTATCCAGCTGTCTCAATGCGCGAATGCGCTCAACGGCCAACTTTTCTCCAAGGCGGCAGCCAATGGCATAGGCAGAATCTGTGGGGTAGACGATAACCCCTCCTGCATTCACGATATCAGCAGCCTGAGAAATCAGGCGCCCTTGAGGATTATCCGGATGAATCTGAAAAAACTGCGCCACAAAAGCCCCCCAAGCCTTTAATGAATTGAAACCTCTTTGCAGACCTTGACTGACCCGCAAGGGATCTCGGTTCGACAGCATCTACAAAACATACGTAAAAAGTACGCTTGGCTAGGCTGTCATGGCATGACCGGGTCGATCCCGGTGCAGAGTGTGCCACAGATTCCATACCGGCTCGACGTCTTCTGGTAGACGCACGCAACCCAATTCCCGCCAGGGCTGGTCTGGCTGGTGAAAATCACTTCCCAGGGAACAGCGCAATTGCGGACCGTTAAGTTCAGTTGTGACCGAAGACATAAGACTCCGCAATTCCTTAGTCTGGGTAGGATTTTGGCGGCCGCACAGCAACTCTATCGCATCGCCCCCGCAGCGCGAAAACTCGCCAAGTAACCGGACCAACTGGGTGCGGGTAAACCCATACTTAAGTGGGTGTGCCAATACAGCACTGCCACCAGCCGCATGAATTGTCTCTATGGTCTCCACCATTTGGGGCCACTCGACCTTCACATCACCTACCTTACCTGCGCCTAAATAACGCTTAAAAGCCCGCGCTGTATCCTCTACATGACCCGCTTCTACTAACCATCGGGCAAAATGCGGCCTGCCCAATACAGATTCCCCAGCAACAGCACGCCCACCCTCTAGAGCACCGATGAAGCCGCGCTTGTGCAGTCGCTCAGCAATACGCTCGGCACGCTCCAGGCGAAGCCCTTCGCGCAAGCTTATGGCATTACGCAGCTCCTGCGACGTCAGATCAACATTGAGACCAACAATGTGAATCGAGCGACGCCCCCAAAGGCTGGAGAATTCAATCCCTGCCAGCACAGTGATGCCCAATTGGTCACCAGCTTCCTGTGCCTGTGCTACTCCATCCACCGTATCGTGGTCCGTGAGTGCCATCAGTGTCACACCTTGGCATTTCGCCCTCGACACCAGCTGTGCAGGACTTAAAATACCGTCAGAAGCGGTACTGTGACAGTGCAGATCGACAAGATCGGTATTCAGATCAGCAGACAGGGCTCTCAATAGTGGGCTCTCACTCAGTTTGGCGACAGTGATCGTCGCAGTATCCATTATTTTGGAACAATTACCCGGCAATGCTGTCACAGCGGCACCCGGCGTTTTCAGGGATAAGGCCCGGACCAATGGTCAGCCTATGTGACCTCGGGGCCGGAGTCTGACAGCAGTATTGTCAGTGGGGAAGAAATTGTTTTGGAGGGACTATAGAGATATCGCCTCCAGACTGATTTCCTGCGGGCATTATCACCGGAATAGAGTATGACCGAAACGAATTCGACCACAACATCTCCCGAGAAACCTAAAAAGGAAGGGTTTCTCAGCAATATCACCTTCAATGTCATCATTCCGACATTGATACTGACCAAACTTTCCGGGGATGACTGGTTGGGCCCAACTTGGGCGTTAATCGTGGCCCTGGCCTTCCCGCTGGGATACGGTCTTCGCGACCTGCTGCGCCTGGGCAAGGTCAACTTCTTCTCGGCCCTCGGGTTTATAGGCATCCTTCTCACCGGCGGTATCAGCTTGCTAAAGCTGGACCCGCAATACATCGCGATCAAGGAAGCCGCGATCCCCGGCCTGCTGGGTGTTGCAACGGCTCTATCCGTTTATACCCGCTGGCCCCTGGTCAAAACCCTCCTCTACAACGATCAAATTCTGAATACGGCAAAAATTGCCCAGTCATTACAGGCAAATGGCAACCAGCCGGCCTTTGAGCGCACTTTGCGCCAGACCTCATGGATTGTTGCCGGGTCATTCTTTTTCTCCTCGGCGCTGAACTACATTCTCGCCAAAATGATCGTCACCAGCCCACCCGGCACCGAAGCCTACAACACCGAGCTGGGTGAAATGACGGCATATGGATATCTGGTTATTGCAATCCCATCAACCCTGATCTTAATGGGTGCCCTCTTTTTCCTTTTCTCCCGCATCGGCAAGCTGACCGGGTTGAAACTGGAAGAAGTGATGGTCGCGCAATAGCACTTTAAAGAACTAACAAGAGCATTAAATACAATGTGGTACGCAATCATCAGTGAAGATGTTAGCGATAGTCTCCCTTTGCGCAAAAAAGCGCGCGCTGATCACCTGGCTAGACTCGGCCGCCTGAAAGATGAAGGCCGCCTGCTCGCCGCCGGCCCCCATCCATCCATAGACAGTGAAGAGCCAGGTGAATCAGGCTTCAGTGGCAGCCTCGTTATTGCAGAGTTTCCCTCGCTGGAGGATGCAAAAGCCTGGGCTGACAGAGACCCCTATATCGAAGCAGGGGTCTACGCATCAATAACCGTCAAACCCTTCAAGTTAGTGCTGCCCTGATAACAACATAAAAATAGAAGCTGTATGACCATGAAAAAACTAATGTCGGGCCTGCTTGCTGCGGCACTATTAAATGTGGTTCCAGCCTTAGTAAGCGCTGAAACCCGCTATATCACCGACCAACTTCACGTACCCATGCGTTCCGGCAAGGGTAACGGGTTTCGCATTCTCCACCGGGGGCTGCCAAGTGGCACCGAGCTTACGGTCCTGGAGGACGCTGCATCTGAAGGCTGGACACGAGTGCGGACACCGGGCGGCACTGAAGGCTGGGTCAGGCGCCAATACCTGGTATCCGAACCGGTAGCAAAGCTCAAACTGGCCAGTGCCGAAGCCAACCTGGCCCGCTTTGAAAAGATGGAGGGAAATCTCGGTGGCGAGGTCCGCCGCCTGGAAGAGGAGAACAGCCAGTTGAATAGTTCCCTGAGCGCGGCCCAGCAACAGACACAAGACCTTACTACTGAACTCAAAGCACTCAAGACCCTGTCCTCGGACGCTATATCCCTCAATGAGCGTCACCAGAAACTTCTGCACCAGCACGAGCTACTCAAGCAGGAAAAAATTATGGCAGAGGCCGAGATCCAACGTCTTTCCGGCAGTGAATCCCAGAGATGGTATTTGTTTGGTGCCTTATCTGTGGCAGTCGGTGCCATACTCGCAATGATTGCCCCCCGCGTTCGCCCCCGCAAACGCCACTCCGAGTGGGCCAACTGATCTCACTTCCGGGCAAAGAAATCGCATACTATTAAGAGCTGGGGTTGCGGCATTTGCCGCCCCCCGCAGCCCTTCATCCAGCATTGGACCGGGCGCGCTGTTAAATCAGATCCCTAAAACAACCCCAAAAGGACAAGGATGATGCGTAAACTTTTTGTGTGTTTTCTCTGTGCTCTCTTTGCGCTTCCCGCACTGGCCAAAAATCCCCAGGTTGAACTGAAAACTGACCTGGGCGTAATCCGGGTTGAGCTGTTCGCTAAAGAGGCTCCGGCCACAGTGGAGAATTTTCTCGCCTATACCGATAGCGGGTTTTATAACGGGATTATCTTTCACCGGGTCGTGCCCGGTTTTGTAGTACAGGCTGGCGGCTTCACTTTTGATTTCCAAAGGAAAGAAACCCGCGACGCAATTGTCAACGAATCCACCAATGGCTTACAGAATCTGCGTGGCACCCTGTCGATGGCGAGGACTAACGATCCAGATAGTGCAACCTCACAATTTTTTATCAACCTAGTGGACAACACCAGGCTCGATGCAAAAGAAGACCAGGCGGGCTATGCCGTATTTGGCAAGGTGATCGAAGGCATGGATGTAGTAGAAAAAATTGTGCGGGAGCCTCGTGGCCTATATCGAAAGCACCCGAGTGCACCCAACGTGCCTATCCGTATCCTCGACGCAAAAAGAATCGATGTCGGCGATAAAACTATCGCCAACAACACTAAGGGAGAATAAGCAGTGATAGCTCTCAGCGTAAATCTCAACAAAATTGCCCTCATTCGCAATTCCCGCGAGGGCAACTTTCCCGACGTTGTCGCCCACGGCAGGATCTGCCTAGATGCTGGCGCACAGGGAATTACTGTGCATCCGCGTCCGGATCAGCGCCATATCCGCCCTGGCGATGTACGCGAACTTGCAACTCTGTGCAGGGAACGACAGGGCATAGAGTTCAATGTTGAGGGCAACCCCTTCGCTACACATTTAGCGGACTATCCAGGCCTGGTGGAATTGGCACTGGAAACCAAGCCCGATCAGTGCACCCTGGTACCAGACAGCAATGACCAACTGACTTCAGACCACGGTTTCAATCTCAAGCTCGACGGCCCGCGCCTAGTGCCACAGATTGCGAAATTGAAGGGGGCAGGAATCCGCGTCAGTTTGTTTATGGACCCTGACCTGGAACAGATCAGCCTGGCCAGAGATATTGGCGCTGATCGTATTGAGCTTTATACCGGTCCTTACGCGGAAGCTGTTGCCAAACAGAGCCCGGATTTGGATAGCATTTTTGCCACCCACTGCGCCGCTGCCGAACACGCACGTCAGCTGGGCCTCGGTATTAATGCAGGCCACGACCTCAATCTCGTTAACTTGCATCGCTATCGTACCCTGCCGGGGCTACAGGAAGTCTCCATCGGCCACGCTCTCACGGTGGATGCCATAAGTATGGGGCTTGAGAATGCCGTAAAAGCCTACCTCGATTGCCTCGCCGGAAACTGATGCAGACACTTAACATTATTGGTGCTGGCCGCCTGGGGAAAACCCTCGGGCGCCTGTGGCAGCAAAAAGGACTGTTCCAACTTAAGTCCATCTTCAATCGCAGCTACGACAGTGCACTGGCAGCGGTTGAATTTATCGGTGCAGGCCAGGCTGCCGAGTCTATAGAATCCATGGCCGAAGCCGACTGCTGGCTGATTTCCTGCTCTGACGGTGAGATTGCTGTGTTTGCCCAGCGCCTCTCCGATAGACTTGCAGAGCGCAACGACATTATCGCATTTCATTGCAGCGGAGCTCTCAGCTCGCAGGTTCTCGAAGTTCTGCGCCCCGCCTCTATCGCCAGTGCCCATCCGGTTCACAGTTTTGCCGAGCCCCTGCATTCCCTGGATACCCTCCCCGGCAGCAGTGTCGCACTGGAGGGAGACAGTCTTGCTGTCAGTGCTCTGGAAAATGCTTTCACCGCCCTCGGTTGCGAAATCCTTACCATTGAGGCTCAACACAAGTCCCTGTATCACGCTGGTTCAGTAATTGCCTGCAACTATCTCACCGCTCTGATTGACCTGAGTCTACGCAGCTTTGCCGCGGCGGGTATCGAGCGCAACAGCGCCCTCAAACTGCTTGAACCTATTGTCCTGCAGACCGCACAGAACAATATGTCCCTAGGCCCCGAAAAGTCCCTCACAGGTCCTATTGCCCGAGGTGACCTGGAGACAGTTGCCACTCAAGTGGAGAATCTTGCCTCTGTGGACCCACAATTGGCACTTCACTATCGCCAACTGGGACTCGCCTGTGTAGAGTTGGCGCGGCGCGGCCAGCTATCGGATGAGAGCGCGGCCAGTTTGATCGAATTATTGAGTGAGCCAATGCGGTGAAAGACTCCTCTGAGTACCTGAAAAAAAGAGCCTTCTACGACAGTCTTCTAACCATTTATGGGCGCAAGCCGGTTCTCGAAGCCCTGGAAGATCCCAGCCTACCGGTGCATAAACTACACCTGGCAAGCAGCAACCGGCGCGATCAACTAATCAGTCGTATGGAGGCGCTGGCCGAGGAGCGCCAGGTGGAAATTGTCCATTGGGACCGCAAGGGACTCTCACGAATCTCGAAGAATTCCCGCCAGGACCAGGGAGTGGCACTTGACCTGGCCCTCCCCCACTACAGCACCTGCGAAGGATTTCTTCAGCAGCGTCAAGGCGACAACAATAAAAAGCCCTACGAGCTGTTGGCACTCGATGGTATTACCAATCCACAGAACCTGGGCATGATTATTCGTTCCGCCTGTGCAGGCGGCATAGATGGCATAATCCTACCGCGCAAAGGCTGCGCACAGATTGACCCACTGGTGATCAAGGCCAGTACTGGCACCCTGTTTAAAACTCGCATTTTGCGCTGTGAAACACTGGCGAACACACTGGGAGAATTCCGCAAGGCGGGAGCCCGTGTCTGCGGCCTCTCCTCTCACGCGCAATTGACCCTGGCAGAGGTTACAGGTGAAGTCCCCACCATTTTTGTTCTCGGCAATGAAACACGCGGTGTCAGCGAGGCCGTATCGAATCAGTGTAATGAATTACTCCGCATCCCCATGCACAATGATGTCGAAAGCCTGAATGTAGCGGTTACCGCCGCCCTAATTAGCTTCCGCCACCAACTCTGAAGCTTCCCCGGGGGTTAAACAACTCCCGCTAAACTCTTTAACCCCCAATAAGCTCCCGCATTTGGGCACCTCTCCACGACAGCAGCTGCACTTTATCCACTAGCTACCTCTACTCACAGATTCTGTGGATATCTCTGTGATTAACTCTCAAGCGATCGGCGCAAAGGCCCATGGTTACGTCATTGTGACAATCTGAAGAAAAAATAACCAAAGCTGGAAATGTTCAAAAAATCAACGAGTTACGAATGAAAGTAAATCCTGCTTAAAAGATCCCCTAAGTAAATGACCGAAATAACAGGAAGAGACACGGCTGTGGAAAGTGGCACGCTTGGCGGGAAAAAAGTGGTGCAGGGGTGCCAAACACCCCTACAAGCGGCGGGGAAGTAATTACTTATTTTATTCCCATTCAATAGTCGCTGGCGGCTTACTGGACACGTCGTAGGCTACGCGCGAGATATGCTCTATCTCATTGATAATGCGATTGGAAACCTTCTCAATCAGTTCGTAGGGCAAATGCGCCCAGCGCGCGGTCATAAAGTCCACGGTTTCCACTGCGCGAAGTGCCACCACATATTCGTAGCGACGACCATCCCCCACGACACCGACAGACTTCACCGGCAGGAATACTACAAACGCCTGGCTGGTTTTATGGTACCAATCGGCCTTGTGTAGCTCCTCGATAAAGATCGCATCTGCTTCGCGCAGGATATCAGCGTACTCCCTTTTTACTTCGCCAAGAATACGTACTCCCAAACCCGGTCCCGGGAAGGGATGGCGGTAGACCATATCGTAGGGCAGACCCAGCTCCAGGCCGATTTTGCGCACCTCATCCTTAAACAATTCGCGCAGAGGTTCTACCAGATCAAACTGCATATCTTCCGGCAGGCCACCCACATTGTGATGAGACTTAATCACATGGGCTTTGCCCGTTTTGGCCGCGGCGGATTCAATCACATCCGGATAAATAGTACCCTGCGCCAGGAACTTCACATCCTGCAATTTGGAAGCTTCTCGATCGAAAATCTCGATAAAGGTATTACCGATAATTTTGCGCTTGGCTTCAGGCTCATCCACACCTGCCAGACGTGAGAGGAAATCCTCTTCCGCATCGGCGCGAACAACCCGTACGCCCATATTGTCGGCGAACATTTGCATCACCTGATCGCCCTCATTTTTGCGCAACAGGCCGTTGTCCACAAAAACACAGGTCAGCTGATCACCAATCGCCTTGTGCAGCAGTGCCGCCACAACAGAACTGTCGACACCCCCTGAAAGACCCAGCAATACCTTGCCATCGCCCACTTGTTCTCGCACTTTGGCGATGGAGTCCTCGATAATATTGGCCGGGGTCCAGAGCTTTTCACAACCGCAGATGTCGATAACAAAGTGTTCATAGATACGCATTCCCTGAAGGGTATGGGTCACTTCCGGGTGGAACTGCACACCAAAGAAGTTCTTTTCGGCGGAGTACATGCCGGCGATGGGGCAGGAATCGGTGGAAGCCAGAAGTTCAAAGCCTTCTGGCATCTGCACAACTTTATCGCCGTGGCTCATCCATACATCCAGCAGTGCCTCACCTTCATCGTTGAGATGATCTCTGATATCGCGCAGCAGATTCGAAGTGCCCTCTACTTTTACCTGGGCATAGCCAAACTCACGGACATCACTGCCCTGCACTGCGCCGCCCAGCTGGTGTGCCATGGTCTGCATGCCATAGCAAATCCCCAGTACCGGCACTCCCAAGCTGTAAACCACTTCTGGCGCGCGGGGAGAGCCCTCTTCCGGTACAGACTCGGGCCCACCGGCCAGGATAATACCTTTCGGGTTATATTCGCGGATCTCTTCTTCGCTCATGTCGAAGGCGCGAATTTCGGAAAAAACACCCAGCTCGCGCACACGGCGGGCGATCAACTGGGTGTACTGGGACCCAAAGTCGAGGATCAGAATTCGGCTGGAGTGGATATCTTGGCTCATGATTGACTCATTAACAGAATAAATAACGGCAAACGGACCTGAAAGGTCCGTTTGCGGCTTGGTACTGAAACTTGTTCACCGGGAGGCTTAGCGTCCACCCACCGGGTAGTTGGGCGCTTCTTTGGTAATCTGTACATCATGCACATGGGACTCACCCATGCCGGCGGCAGTTACTCGCACAAACTCCGGACGGGTGCGCATGGTTTCAATATCCACACTACCGGTATAACCCATAGCTGAGCGCAGGCCGCCCAGCATCTGGTGCACTATGGCAGACAGAGGACCTTTGTAGGGGACGCGCCCTTCGATACCTTCCGGAACCAGTTTCTCTGCGCCCTTGCTGGCATCTTGGAAATAGCGATCAGAAGATCCCTGGGTGCGCGCCATAGCGCCGAGAGAGCCCATGCCCCGATAGGATTTATAAGTACGTCCTTGATACAGCTCCACTTCACCCGGCGCCTCTTCGGTACCGGCAAACATGGAGCCCATCATTACAGAGGAAGCACCAGCGACAATCGCTTTGGAAATATCACCGGAGTAGCGGATACCGCCATCGGCAATCATAGGCACGCCTGTCCCTTTAAGTGCAGTGGAAACCTCGGCAATTGCCGTTACCTGGGGCACACCGATACCAGTCACGATTCGAGTGGTGCAAATAGAACCGGGCCCAATACCTACCTTCACTGCGTCCGCACCAGCTTCAACCAATGCACGAGCGGCTTCCCCTGTCGCAATATTGCCGCCAATGACATCCACTTGGGGGTGCATTTCTTTGATACGGCGTACACGATCAATCACGTTGAGGGAGTGGCCGTGGGCAGTATCGACTACCAACACATCCACACCAGCCTCTACAAGAGCTGCCACACGGTCATCAGTATCAGGGCTTGTACCGACAGATGCGCCGACACGTAGGCGACCATCGGAGTCCTTGCAGGAATTCGGATACTGCTCGGCCTTATTAAAGTCTTTAACGGTAATCAGACCACGCAACTCAAAGTCATCGTTCACAACGAGTACTTTCTCGATGCGGTGCTTGTGCAGCAATTCGCGCACATGATCTGAAGAGGCATCTTCGTGAGCAGTTACCAGACGCTCTTTCGGAGTCATCACACTGGCGACGCTAACATCCAGATCGGTAAGAAAGCGTACATCGCGGCTGGTTACGATACCAACCAGATTGCCTTTATCCATTACCGGAACACCGGAAATATTATGGTGGCTTGTCAGTGCGATCAGCTCGCGTACAGTGGCATCAGACTCAATAGTAATAGGATCTTTTACCACACCAGCTTCGAATTTTTTTACGGCTCGAACCGCAAGAGCCTGCTCTTCAATAGACATGCTCTTGTGGATAATACCAATACCACCTTCCTGAGCCAGGGCAATAGCCAGGCGTGCTTCCGTCACCGTATCCATAGCGGCGGATACAATGGGAATATTCAGGGTGATATTGCGGGAAAGCTGGGTTTTCAGGCTGACATCCTTGGCGGTAACCTCGGAAAAACCGGGCACAAGTAGGACGTCGTCAAAAGTGAGGGCTTCGCGCGCGATGCGCAGATTGGATTCAGACATTGTTGACACTCAAACCTCGAATAGGCGGGATTGGGTATCGGCGCGATTATACCTCTCAGCGCCCAAAGCGCAAATGTCAATTTGCAGAAAAGTGGTTTTCTCGAGTAAAGCCCTTTACCTGTAGGGGGGATACTGCAATATTGCTCCGCCAGTTATTCCCAGTGAGACCCAGATGCAATCCAGCTCCCCCAACCAAAAGCGCAGCGTCCTGTCTGTAAGCGAACTAAATCGCGAGGTGAAACACCTGCTGGAGAGCAACGTACCCCTATTATGGATCAGCGGGGAGATATCCAATTTTACTGTGCCCAGCTCAGGCCATTGGTATTTCAGCCTTAAAGATGCACACGCACAGGTGCGTTGTGCCATGTTCCGCGGACGTAACCGCAATGTGGCCTTTCGCCCACAGAATGGTCGCGAAGTACTGATCCGCGCACGGGTAAGCCTCTATGAAGGACGCGGGGAATTCCAGCTCATTATCGAGCATATGGAAGAGGCCGGCTTCGGTGCACTGATGCGCCAGTTGGAGCAACTCAAAGCAAAGTTGCAGGCCGAGGGATTATTCGATCCATCACGTAAGCGCAACCTGCCCTACTTGCCCACCAATATTGGCATTATTACCTCACCAACCGGTGCCGCCGTTCGCGATATGATCCATGTATTAGGTCGCCGTTACCCAGCCGCGGAAATCGAGCTATGGCCGGTAGCTGTTCAGGGACAGGGGGCGGCACAACAAATTGCCGCGGCAATTGAAAAAGCCGGTAGCAGCGGCCGCCATGAGCTGCTGATTGTGGGACGTGGAGGCGGCTCACTGGAGGACCTGTGGCCTTTTAACGAAGAAGTCGTAGCCAGGGCACTGGCTGCCTGCCCCATCCCCACAATTTCCGCAGTAGGCCACGAAACCGATACCACAATTTCAGACTTGGCCGCCGACTTGCGCGCTCCCACCCCTTCAGCCGCAGCGGAGATCGCCAGCGCAAATGCAGCGGAGTTATTTCAACGGCTCGAAAATAGCAGAGTTCGGTTATATCGAGCAATACAACACCAGATGCGCCACTTACAGCAACTGGTCATGTTGAAGCGCAACCGCCTGCGCCACCCTCGCGAGCAGTTACAGAATCGTGCCCAGCACCTGGACCACATTGAAATGCGCCTGTTTGCCGCCGGACAGCTGCAAACCCAGCAGCGTCGAGCCCAACTGGCCTCGGCCCAACGGTCATTTGTCCATTACCAACCAAAGCGTCATATTCAGGAGAAACGTGAAAAGCTGCAACAAGCAGAATCGAACCTGCAACGCGTTACTGAATTTCGTTTGAAGCACAATAACGACAAACTCAACCTCCTGGCACAGTTACTTCACAATGTGAGTCCACTGGCGGTTCTACAACGGGGTTATGCTATCGCTATGGACACCAACGGCAGAGCCATTAAAGACGGCCGTACTCTGGAAGCAGACCAGGAGGTCAATATTAAACTGGCCCGCGGGAACTTTTCTGCAAGGGTGGAAAGTATTGGAGACTAAAGTCCAGAATAGAAAAGCGCCCTAGGCACGACACTATAATCGTCCTGTAGAGAGCTTATGGAGCGATCTATGGGATCTGCTAACAGTGCAGTCAGACCCACCTGTTGGGCTGTGATTTTCCTCTCAATACTTGTATTGGCCATTGCCGCATGTAGTAAAGAGGGAAAAGAAAGCGACCTTGCCAGCCCGGCAGGGGTTGCTACGAGCCAAGAAAACATACAGCCTGAAAACGTCACTCCCCCTGTTATCCCCGCCAAAGAGCAGCAGGTCAATTACATTGAAACCGGTGATCTGCGTGAAATAAAAAAACACGGCACTATCCGCTTTGTAAACCTGACCGGTGCATCTGAAAATATGCTGCCCCGGGATAGCGTGGTCAGCCTTCGCCACTTTGAATTGGCAAATAAACTGGCCGACAAGCTAAAACTGGAAGCCAAATGGATCAAGGCAGAAACCCCTGACGATGCCATTAAAATGCTCCTCGCCGGAGAGGCAGATATCATCGCCTATGATCTGACAGTCACCGATTCCCGTGAAGAGCAAATTGACTTTAGCGTACCTATTCGCCAGGCCCGGCGGCAACTGGTAACCGGCGCCTCAGGACCAGATATCACCGAACCGAGCAAATTAAATAATGTCGAGCTTATTGTCCCTAAAGGTTCCGCCAATGTAGAGACTGCTCAGCAGCTAATCGCGGAATTTCCGGATGCCAACCTGAGCATGCGGGAATATAAAATCCACGGTAACCGCGATGGTCTTGTAGATAAGATGAACGAGGAAAATAACTGGGTGGCAGTTCTCGAGGATTATTCAGCACAAGACCTGCGTAATTACCGCGACGACTTACGCCTTGGTGCTTATGTAAGCGAACCCCAGAACATTGCCTGGGGAATGCGTAAAACCTCCAAGCGCCTGCAGTCCACTGTAGATAATTTTCTCACCCGTAATTTGGTGAAAGCGCAAGAAGAGCGAATCACTGACTGGAAAGGTATTAAAAAATCAGGAGTAATCCGCCTGCTCACCTACAATGGCCCCACCACCTATTTCCTGTGGAAGGGGTTGTTGATGGGCTTTGACTACGATCTAGCTAAGGCTTTTGCAGACAAACACAAACTCCAATTGCAAGTTATCGTGGTGCCCTATGAGGAAAACCTGGCAGATTGGCTCAGAGCAGGTCGCGGTGATTTTGCCGGAGCGGAAATGAATATTACATCAGCGGTAGAAAAACAGGGAATGGTATTTACCAAACCTGTCGTTGAATCTACTGAGCAAGTAGTGAGTGGTAGGGGAACTCCGCCCATCAAACAAATTCAGGATTTAAACGGGCGCAAACTCACCTTACGTGCTTATTCTTCATTTATTGAAACAGCAAAAACACTACAAAATGCGGGCATCGACGTGGATATACGGGTGGCACCACCAGATATTTCCCAGTCTCAGATATTTTCGATGATTGCGGAGGGCTTGGTGGATGCCACTATCGCCCACTCCGGTCGCGCAAAAATTGAAGCATCAGTTCAACCGAACTTAGTGCTAGGCACAGTACTAGGCGATCCAACACCAGAGGGCTGGCTGGTTCTGCGTCAAAACTGGCACTTGCTGCAAAATCTTAATAAGTTCCTGACAAGTTACCGAAAAACCGATAAATACAAAAAGCAATACGCAGCATATTTCGAGCCAAATAAACGTTTTATGCAAAGAGTAAGCACCCGGGTTATCCCGGGGGAAAACTTATCTCCCTACGATGACTTGGTTAAAGAATCCGCCTTTAAATACGATTTTGACTGGCGCATGATCGTCGCCCAAATGTGGCAAGAAAGTAACTTTAATCCCAAAGCGGTATCCCCAGTTGGCGCACAGGGCCTGATGCAGGTGATGCCAGCAACCGCAGAAGAAATGGGATTCCCCCCACCACTGTTTGAGCCAGAGCGTGGTATCAAAGCGGGCGTAAAATATATGGACTGGGTAAGAGACAGATTTAATCCCGCCCTGCCCACGGTGAACAAACTGTGGTTCACCCTCGCTTCCTACAACGCAGGTTACGGGCATCTACTCGATGCGCAACGGCTTGCCGAACAGCTGGGGCTGGACCCAAATGTCTGGTTCGACAACGTCGAGGTGGCCATGCTGAAACTGGCCCAACCCCAGTACTTTAAACGGGCGCGTTACGGTTATGTGCGAGGCTCCGAACCGGTACAGTATGTGCGCAATATCAGCAACCTCTACAAGGCTTATGTAGAGATGATGAGTGATGATGTATCCATGCGGCCATCAACACAGCAAACACCCGACAGGTTTTGCTCTCCAAGCAACACACCCGAAGGGATGATTGTTCAGGTCTCCCCTCCCCCATCACAATGAGTAAAAGGAAACCGTATAAAAAAGCGCGTTAAAGCGTTAATACAATTTTTCCAATAACTTTACCGGACTCCAATAAACGATGCGCTTCAGCTACCTGCTCGAGAGGGAATTGAGCTGCAATTTGCGGGCGAATTTTTTCTGCCTCAATTAACGGCCAAACTTTGGTTTCGAGCGAATAGGCAATATCCGCTTTCACCTCAGCGGTGCGGGCTCTCAGTGTAGAACCTGTCAGTGTGAGGCGCTTAAGCATCACCGGCAGCATATTGACCTCAACTTTAGAACCTTTGAGGAAGGCAATATTTACAATCCGGCCGTCATAGGCTGCCATACGAATATTACGCTCTATATATTCCCCTCCGACCATATCCAGGATGACATCGGCACCATGGCCTGCCGTAGCTTCGCGCACTACCGCCACGAAGTCTTCTTCGTGATAATTAATTGCCCTCTCGGCACCGAGCCTCTCACAAGCCTCACATTTTTCGGAAGAGCCGGCAGTAGCAAAAACCCTGGAACCCAAGTGATGTGCCAGCTGAATAGCGGTGGTACCAATCCCCGAAGAGCCGCCATGCACCAACAAAATTTCACCGCTCTGTAACTTTGCCCTGTCGAATACATTGCTCCATACAGTAAAGAAAGTCTCAGGCAGGGCCGCCGCTTCAACCTCGGTCAAACCGACAGGAATGGATAAACATTGCCCCTCCGGAACTGCTACGAACTCCGCATAACCACCGCCATTAGTCAGAGCACAAACTTTATCGCCCAATTTCCAGCGCTTGACTTCATCCCCCACGGCAACCACTTCTCCAGCCACTTCCAGGCCAAGGATTGAAGAAGCTCCCGGTGGAGCCGGGTAAAGACCATTGCGCTGAACAATATCAGGCCGGTTCACCCCCGCGGCAGAAATCTTCACCAACACTTCATCTGCGGCCGGAATTGGCGTAGGCAGGTCTGCGACCTGCATTTTCTCTGGGCCACCATACTCCGGCAGATCAATTGCGCGCATGTTCACTCCTTCAACAGGGGTTATTCTTAAAATTGCCCTAGGGCTGTCTCAACTTTTTTAAAATGGGGCAGTATGAGAATCTATCAAGGCACCAGCCCAAAAGTCCTGCTTCTTTAATCAGGGAGTAAAACAGTCTATAAGCTGCAAACCAGAAGCGGCCAGGAAATCTCCCAAGAAGTTTCTAGAACTCCCCAAAAGACTGCCTGGCCGCTATTCACCATTTCGGCGAAAACGATTTACCTAACTGAGAGTAAGGGTCAATAAACTATGGCAACTTAGAACTCGTAGAGAAGCTCCAGCCCCATAACACGCCCTTTATTGAGCGGAGTAAAGCTCGCACCAACCCCTCCCATAATAGGCGGCAGCTGAGTATTGTTACCCTCTGTCACTTCATCCAGCATATTCTTACCAAACATGGAGACAGTGAAACTGCCACTATCCGGTGTATAGCCAATACTGAAGTCCAGCATATCGACTTCGGACAACATTCCGCGATTATCATCGGTATAAGGCGCCGCATCCCGATGATTAAAATTAATGCGGGAGGTCAAACTACCATAGGCGCCTAACTGCAGATCATGGACAAATCCGACACCATATGTCCATGGAGCTAGGCGAGGAATCTCAAGACCAAGGTCAGTGCCATCTACAACACCATCCCCATTGAGATCTCCCAGTACTTTGTCGTAGTCACCATCCACGTAGCCGACATTAAAAGTAAACAGCAGGTTCTCAGTTAGAACCGCCATGGCCTCCAACTCAGCTCCCCGAATAGTGGCATCGGCGGTGTTACGGATTATCTGTGCAACACCAGTGAATGGATCAGGCAGGTTTTCCTCCCTCTGCATATCATCAATGGTGTTATGGAAAACCGCCATATTGGTCCGCAAACGTCCATCCAGCCAATCTACCTTGGCACCAATCTCAAAGCTACTTTGCTCTTCCTGATCAGTTACCTGAGGGGTATAGGGCCTGCCGGTACTCGGATTAATACCTGCGTTGCGGAAGTTGTAACCACCACTGCGGAAGCCCTTGGTCCAGAACGTATACAGCTGGGTATCTTCAGATACAGTCCACTGCAGTCCAACCTTTGGCGTAAAGGCATTCCAGCTCTGGCTGTCCTCAAAGTCATAGGCCGCACAACCATCCAGAGTGCAGAAATTCAATGGAATTGAGGCAATTTTTGCATCTTTTTCTTCGCTCGAATAGCGTCCGCCCAAGGTCAGTACCCAGGCTTCATTCAGATCAATATCTGCCTGTGCAAAGATGCCATAGGTACTGTGATCCTGCTCTCCTCCCCCCGTTATACTAGTTTGCCCAAACTCTAACAGTCTGTTTTCAAGATAAGTTATATCCTGACTGAACCAGTACACTCCGGTGGTCAGGGCCGTGCGACCAAAACGCCCAGCATAGCGAAGCTCATTACTAAGCTGGCTCTGGTCCACACTGGAATCTGCATGGAAAAGAGTAACCGGTAGTGAATCAATATCGCCAATACCACGGGCCTCGTACTCACGCCAGGCGAGTATATTGGTGATGGTGCCATCGCCAAAGGCCACATCTTTATTGAACTCGGTAATTATCTGGCTCCACTCATCTTTCTGGTAGCCCTCTTCATCCTGAGCCACTTCAAATGAATCTTTGCCGTTATCCCAATCATCCACGCCAAATGCTGCAGCAAATATGGGCGCACTTGGTGCGAACTGCAGCCCCTCTAAAGTCTGAACCATGGTCGATTCGTAGCCGCGGTTTTGCGCCACCACGCCATCAGAATCCATGCGGCCGTGCTCCATGCGCACCAGTAACTCCGCGGTCTCGTCCAACTGGATACTAAAGCTTGGACGAATAAACCAACTGTCGGAGGCTCCGGCATTATCATTGCCTGTTGCCACATTCTCGAACCAGCCCCGGTCATCATTGTAATAAACAGTCAGGCGACCATTGACCGAATCCGCGATAGCTCCATTGATGGAACCTGCAGTTACTGTATCCAGGTTATCTGTAACCGAGACCTTGACTCGGGAAGAAAATTCTTCTGTTGGGCGTGCGGTCTTTATTACCACAGCACCACCGGTGACATTACGACCAAATAACAACCCCTGCGGGCCTCGTAAAACCTCAATACCTTCCAGGTCAAACAGGTCAGTAACAACACCCGCATTAACCCCCAGGTACATTCCATCAACAAAAACCCCAACAGTGGGGTCAATAGATGGAATGGAGCTGTTAATTCCAAGCCCACGCACAGTAAAGTTCGCGGTATTTTTGACGGTGCCCACATCCTCCAGTTGAACATTGGGCATTTTGAATGAAAGGCTTTGCAGATCTTTAGTATGCAAGGCCTCCAGCTGATCGCCGGAGTAGGCAGTTGCCGCTACCGGAACCTCCTGCAATATCTCCGCATCGGCGCGTTTACGTGCGGTGACTTGCACCTCTTCCATAAGAGTACTAACCGAACCCTCAGCGGCAAAACTAGGGATTGCACCACTGGCTAACCAAAGAGTTGCTACTGAACAGGCGGAAAGCAGAGCAGTATGCTGCTTGAGTCTTGACGGACTTCCCATGTTTTCTCTCCATTGTTTTATTTTTTTTATCTACAACAACGGACTTATCGCAATCGGTACTACCTGGCCCCGCCGCTCTACTCTCTTATGAGATTCCGACTTTAACGGAGCTCCGATCTAAGACCGTGCTGATAAAGAGACACAGAATTTGCATGATTTCTGTGACGCAGACAGGTTACAGGCTCATACCCCTGGGTGGAAGTCTATTTATCGTGGATAACGATAAAAATAACTCAATAAGTCTGGAAAGTTCGCTTTCAACAGAAAAATAAAAAAGTAACGGATATAAAAATTGCAAAACGCACTGTTTGAGTGCAAAAAATTCTGTCTTGGGCTGCTAGCAGTCTTTTATAAATCGCACCCTCGATCGACCCTCTATTAATAAAAATAGTAATAATCTGACATCCATTGAAAATGCCAAAATAAAACAGCTCGCAATATGCACAGAAAACAATATCCATTGCCGCAGCGGATTAAAACCAATTGGACAGACTAATTAGTCATATATTTAATTTACTTACCCTAAATAGAGAAAAGTTAAAAACTGGTACTTGTAGATATTTAACTAATACCCAAAATTCATCGAGACTTATCTTGATTTGCCAAAGAATGTTAAAGTACTGACCACTAAGTCCGGTTGTACTTTTGTAAATTTTATAAAGATTTTTTTGGATAATTAGTGTGTTGATGAATCTGCATCGTCCACTTGCGCAATGATCTTGTGCATTTCGTTCCCATCCAGAGTTTCATTTTCCAATAGAGCCTCCGCAAGTGCGTCCAATTGCCTGCGATGTTTCCTCAAAAGTTGCTCGACCTCTCGTTCTATGCCACTCACTAGAGCAATAATTTCATCATCGATAATTTCTGAAGTATGCTCACTAAAATCCTTTTGCTGGGCCATCTCCTTGCCCAGGAATATATGTTCTTCTCCACGGCGAAAGGCCACCGGCCCCAATTTGTCACTCATTCCCCAGTGAGTAACCATATGGCGGGCCAGGCGCGTAGCCTGCTTCAAGTCCGATTCTGCTCCAGTGCTGACCTCACCAAAAACCACACGCTCAGCCAGCCTCCCCCCCAGCATTACGCCGATGCGATCCTTCAGGTAACTGGTTCGCATATTGTGGTGTTCCTCAGCAGGAATTTGTTCCGTTGCCCCAAGACTATGCCCGCGGGGGATGATGGTGGCCTTTTCCAGGGGATCAGCATTGGGTAGCAGGCTAGCTACCAGTGCATGACCGGCTTCATGGTAGGCAACTGTTCTCTTATCATTTTCTCCCATCACCATTTCCCGCTCGCCACCGAGCACTACTTTATCCCTGGCACGTAACAGACAATCCATGTCCACCGTTGACTTATTTTCCCTGCCAGCCAATAGGGCGGCCTCATTGATTAGGTTTTCCAGGTCTGCTCCGGCAAAGCCCGCAGTCAGTGCAGCCAGGCGCTCCAAATCAACATCTTTATCAAGGGGAACTTCCCGCGAGTGAATTTGCAGTATCTCCTCCCGAGCCACTTTATCCGGCAAGTCCAGGGTAATCTTGCGGTCGAATCGCCCTGGGCGCAGGAGCGCGGCATCCAACACGTCTGGCCGGTTGGTGGCTGCGACCACAACTACCGCTTCCTGGGGATCGAAGCCATCCATTTCTCCCAGTATCTGATTAAGGGTTTGTTCGCGCTCATCGTGCCCACCGCCAAGACCGGTCCCCCGTGCGCGCCCGACAGAGTCAATCTCATCAATAAAGATAATCGCGGGTGCCTCCTTCTTTGCATCGGCAAACATATCCCTCACCCGCGATGCGCCGACACCAACAAACATCTCGATAAATTCTGAACCGCTGATACTGAAAAACGGAGCCTCACTTTCCCCCGCCAAGGCTTTGGCCATTAATGTCTTACCTGTGCCTGGAGGACCCATCAGGAGTATGCCTTTGGGAATCTTCGCCCCAAGCTTGCGATAATGCTCCGGGTCTTTGAGGTAACCGGCTATTTCCTGTAGATCTTTCTTGGCATTACTTAGACCCGCCACATCGTCAAAGGTCACTTGGGACTCACTGCGTTCATAGCGTTTAGCCGGAGAGCGTGCAAAGCCGAAAGGACTTCCAGGTGCAGCGCCACTCATACGCTCCTGCATACGACGCCCTAACCAGATAAGTAGGCCAATTATTAAGATCCAGGGAAGAAGAAGAATAAGCAAGCGTTGTAAAATACCTCCCTGGGACGACTCCGCCTGGATTTCAACTTTCTGCTTTTCCAATAACGGAAGTAATTCAGGGTCCTGTACCGAGGGTATGGTAGTAATAAAACGCTGGGGCTCGCGAGGCTCCCCCTTCCTGCCTTGTTCAAGCTTTGCCTTGTTAGTGGGTTCTTTGAAAGTTCCAATAATTCGTTCGCCCTCAAAAACCACAGTCGCAACCTTGCCCTCACTGACTGACTTCTTAAATTCACTGTAAGCAAGGGGCTCCTTAGGACTACCGAAGCGACCATTGGAGCAATATTGAAAGGTCATAATGACCAGAAAGATCAGGACCAAGTACTGCAACCAACTTAGAGGACTCTGTTGGAGGGGTTTACTTGAGAGAGGGGATTGCGGGTCCTCTGGCGGCAGCTTTTGCCCTTTATCCTGGTCGTCTGCCATTGCCATAGGATCTCACTAAATCTGGGACGGACAACTTCCTAAACTGAAGCAACCACCATAGTCTGGAGCACTAAGTATAGTTCCCCGCCAGCAAAGGCGGATGTAAGTACCCTCCCCCGCAAGTCCAAAGATTGTTACTTACAGGCGTCGGAGCAACTATTTTTAAAATAGGGCTTGCAAACTCCCTAACCACGCGGCAGAATGCGCGCCCTATCGATCTTCGAAGTCACTTCCTAGAGAGCGAAGAAGTTCGGTAAGCTGCGGATTTTTAAAGAGTTTTCCTTAAAAATTAGTTGACTTAACAGGATCAACTGACTATAGTTCGCAACCACAACGCGCTCGTAGCTCAGCTGGATAGAGTACCTGGCTACGAACCAGGCGGTCGGAGGTTCGAATCCTCCCGAGCGCGCCATACAAGAGGGCTTATATCGCAAGATATAAGCCCTTTTTCTTTTCTCTGATGCTGCATCCAAGCCCAAGTAAGCGCTCGCCTCCCCAACCTTTCCTATTGAGTTCAGTGCCTAGCACTAAAAACCCAGCACGAAGCTATCGTATAAAGTCACAGAATTTATAATGAGACCACCCATTAACGTAGAGACCTGTAGCTGCAAATAGCAATGGCAAATATCAGAAACATCGACCTAAACCTACTCAGGGCCTTTGATACTCTGATGGACGAACGCAATGTATCCCGCGCGGCTGAGCGGTTATCCGTTACCCAGCCAGCCGTTAGCGGCATGCTCACCAGATTGCGCAACAGCCTCAATGACCCTCTCTTTACTCGTTCGCAACATGGCATCAACCCCACCCTTCGGGCACTGGAACTGGCAGATCCGGTTAAGAAAATTCTAAGTGAAATAGAGAGCATCCTGGCGCCTACAACTTTTGACCCAAAAGGGAGCACCATGGCGTTTTCCATTGCGGCCACCGACTACGCACTAAAGGCAGTCGTCACACCACTAATCTACGCCCTACAGGAAGAAGCTCCAGATATTCAAATCTCAATCCAGCCAATAAATGATGTGCAACTGTTTGCCCTAATGGAGCGGGGTCAGCTGGACTTGGCAATCACTACGCCCGATGCCGCGCATAAGGAGCTACGGGCAAAAACACTATTCGAGGAAAGCTATATCTGCATTATGGCAGACGGTCACCCAATGGCCGGCAAAAAACTGACTGTAGGTAATTTCTGTAGCATGAAACATGGAATAGTTTCCTTTTCCGGCAACGCTTTCCACGGAGTTACAGACACTGTTCTGGATTCCCTGGGCAGACACCGACACGTTTCGATCTCTGTCCCCAATTTTTTATCTTTGATAGAAGTCCTGAAAAACTGTGAACTATGTGCAGTAGTTCCAAGGAAACTCATAATCGGCATTGATGGTCTTGCAACAGCTGAACTGCCATTTGATATTCCAGGATTCAGCAAAATAATGGCCTGGCATGAACGTACCCACTATAGCCCTGCACATATTTGGATCAGGGAAAAAGTTTATCAATTATGTAGTGAGGAGTCTTAGTTAACAATAATGTTCAGGGTAAGAGTTCGGGTTGACCACAATCTCGCTACTTGTCTGCTTTGACCCGTACTGACAATCCACTCGCCCATAAAAAGTGCGCTATAAAAGAGTCAATTTAAAGATTGATGTCAGGGTTAATAGGAGAGCTACAGAAAATGACCAATCCCGCACCAGGATTTAAAGAGAACCCCTACCACAAAGTAGAGATTTCACCACTAAATAGAAAGGTGCAAATACACTCTCAGGGGGTAACAATAGCATCGACAGATAAAGCACTCTCTGTAAAAGAATCCGGCCTACCTGAAGTCTTTTATATTCCATTTGACGACGTAAAACAGAAAATGCTAATAGAAAGCAAAACTACCAGCTACTGCCCATTTAAAGGCCAAGCCAGCTACTGGTCAATTCAGGTTGATAGTAACAACATTAGCGATGCTGCTTGGCAATATAAAGATCCGTATGATGAATGCCGTTTCCTTAAAGGGCATATCGCTTTTTATTCCAGCAAAGTAGACATAATTTAAAACTAACAGCCACAAACGGATAAACAAATGAGAAAATTTGAAACTATTTTCATAACAAGATAAAAAGTAGTATTAACCTAAAAAAGACCGGGATGATCCCGGCCCTTCATGTATATATTACCAGTAAAAAGTAATTTGGCCTGTCAATTACTTACAGATATCCTGCTTCTGCACCACATCGTACTTTTTCAATAACTCCTTGTAGCGGCTAGTACGACACAACTCTGCTAATCCACGATTAAAATCATCTCGTACCTTTTGATCTCGGAACCCCACACGGAAATCTGTCATTAGGGGAAAAATCTGGAAAAGGTTGACCTGATCCATTTTGTGCCCCATTTTATTACTGAAAAACTTGAACAGCTCCATATCCACAACCGCCACCACATCTTTCATTTTCCAAAACTGTGCAACCAGGTCGGGGGCAGTTGGCGCCTGAATAATATTCTGACGTTGCGTTCCGTTCGGACCATACATATTTTTAAACTCAGGCCCCAAATCCATTGGAGCACCTTGCCAGGTAATTACCTTCTTACCAGCAAGGTCCGCAATGCTGTCAATCTTCATTTTATCGCTGGCTTTGGTAATGGCGTAATTGGCAAAGCTGATCATATTGTTGGAATAAAAAAGATCATCGTCTTTTTTCATCACATTGACCGCCGCCTGTACTTTGCCCTGCTCCAGAGCCGGAGCGGTTTCCGCAAACCCCATCTGGACAAATTCCAAGGAGTATCCCGGAAGTGCCTCCCGCACAATATCTATTTCCAGGCCACTGGTAGCATTATTGATCACATAAGGCGGAGCATCGCCGGCAATCGCCACTTTCAGAGGCGTACCGCCCGACTGGGCTACCGCTTGGAGCAGGACACCGAATATCAATATGGGAGCAGCAATTAGGGAACGCATACGCATAAATATCTCCACAGTGATAGAAAAATCACCCTGACGTCATAAGTGTTGGCACCTTAAGGCCATTTTTCAAGTCGCTGCAATCAACTAAATGGTAAAACTTTAATAACCAAGAGGCTTGAAAGAAGCGCCTAACTCCCCAATTCTGAAATTATTGAAACAGAAACCGAAAAACAGATAGAAATCACCTGAATCTTAACCAAAGGTCTATTTCTCAGGCAGACTGTAAGGTCAAACTTGCAAAGTGTATGAGTTGGGATACCCAATAATTGCAAGAAAATCCACGAGGTTAAATCCAGAAAGGGAACTGCGGAATGATGTCCGATATAGAGCTGTTGATTGAGTACGAAACCGCCTTACACTGTGCAGGAATCCGTAGAAATCGGACAATAGTGGAGAAGCTATTAAACCCAGCTTTTTATGAGGTAGGGAAGTCTGGGCGCAGTTTTGACCTCAACTCGATAATTACACTGATGCAATCCAAAGAAAGTAGCGAGGGGGAAATCCACAGCCAGGATTACCACTGTACAGCACTCTCTGAATCTGTACGACTGCTACTTTATCGCAGCGCTCACCGCCATCAACAGGGTAACTATTCAGACTTCTGCAAGCGTTCCTCTATTTGGGTACTCAATAATGATCAATGGCAAATGATTTACCATCAAGGCACTCGTTGTGAAGCTTTTGAAATTGGCGAGAATATCTCCACCAAACGGTCAGCAATAAATCTATGAGCGCTTTTATCATTGTTATCCTGCTCGCCCTAGCAGTTTGGTTTGTGCCCCACTTCTATCGCCGCTGGCGTATCAGACACCGTCGCTCACAAGCACTCACTCCGGAACAATTGCAGCTGGTTCGTGAGATGCTCCCCCTATATCGCTACCTAAATGCCGACCAGCAACAAGAACTGCGTGGTAATATTGCACTCTTTCTACACGATAAGGAATTTGTCGGTTGTGATGGCCTGCAGGTTACCGAGCAAATGAGAGTTGCAATCGCCGCTCATGCCTGCCTGCTGCTGCTAGGACGTAAGAATGAATGCTACCCTAACTTGTACAGTTTACTGCTTTACCCGGATACCTATGTCGCTCACGAGACCCGCAGGGAAGGCTTTATAGAAACAGCCAAGCGCAGTGCTCGGGAAGGCGAGGCCCACTACCGAGGACCAGTTGTACTTTCCTGGGGAGACCTGGAAGAAGACTTGCAATTTCCTCAACGAGGACACAATGTTGCTCTGCATGAATTCGCCCACAAGGTAGATGAGGAAGATGGTTTCTTTGATGGTCGCCCTCTATTTGAAAAGGTAGACGAAGGGGCCAACTGGGCCGAGGTAATGAGCAGGGAGTTTCATCGCCTCCGGCAAAGAGCCGAGTATGGCCAAATCCCGGGAGATACCCCCTCTGCGCTGGATTTATACGGCGCTCAATCTCCAGCCGAATTTTTTGCGGTAGCAACTGAAAGCTTCTACACGGTTCCCATCGCCATGAGGGCGTTACACCCTGAACTTTACGCAGAACTAAGCCGGTTCTACCGGCTGGATCCCGCCTTTCTTCTTAGTGGAAAAAGTGCAGTGACTCCAGGCTTATAAACCCCTAGAAAGCCACCTAGAAGCACAATAGAAACTGAACATGTAAATATTTAGAGTATTTACTTACTTATAGTCAAAACTTCCGCAACGACTACTTATACACACTTTTTCCTGTTAATGTGAAGCTAATTTCTTCCAGTATTAAAAAAGAGAGAAGAGATTATTTACGACTAACAAGGATGGAAAATCTACTACCCAGTGCTCCAGCCCAGTGCTTCAGAAAGTACCGAGAATAGATCCATATCTGTATTACTTACAGGGAAAAATCATAGTGAGTGAATACGCAGAATTTACTGACGAGAACTTTAGGCTTCTAGTTTTGGAAAAACTGATGTATTTCCATAAAGTCATCCAACCGGAATTTAATGTTTTCGAGTTTGCTGCCAATCATCTAGGGAGAACAATAGATATAGAAGAAGAAGGTTATGACCCGATCCATGAAGTGCAAGATTATTTTCGAAGAATAGAAGTAAAGAAAGAGTGGCTCACAGATATCACAGAACTTCGTCAGGAAGGCGGTTACCCTATCTGAACTCAAATCATTCCATTTTGGTGCGGAACAACAGACGATTTTGACATACGCTCAACTGCAGATACGAATCTCCTACCTAACCTGAAAAAGCTTATCCCTTTTTACAATGAAGAAAATCCAAAAATTCTGGAGGAATTCAAAGCCAAAGAAATTGATGCAAAGTGGGTCTAAACAGAAACTAAGACAAATTACATAATAATTAGCGATGCATCACTGACCAAGGGAGCTGCAAGACAGGCCGAAAGCCCCAGCCTGTCCCACACTGTAAAAGTACTATTTTTAGACGGGTTGCACTTCTTCTAGAGTTCGAAACTTAGCTTTGGCAGCAGGTTTCTCCGGCATCGGCAGAGCAACAGGCACCTGTTGCGACTGGCCAGTGGCCATAACCACAGTACTGCCGTGGCGAGCGGCGCTCACCAGTGCATCATTGTCGGCGATAGCAGTCATAAATCGTAAAGCCTCATCGGCACTGGTGCCGGCATTAGTTAACACTTTGACTGCTTCAGCGGCACTCTCGGCATAAACTCGACGCGCTTCACCCATTTTCTCCATACGAATCTTAACCGATTCACCGTCGGCTTTGGCCTTGCCCACTTCCCGCTCACGGATTGCTTCGGCTTCATAGGTAGCCGCCTGCTTCTCCCGCTGCATTTCCATTACCTTGTTAGCCTGGACTTCGACAGACTTGGGCAGACGCGGCTCATCCGAAAGCACATCGACTATCTCAACGCCAAAGTCGTGAAAAAAATCACGTAAGCGCTCTTTGGCTTTATCAGCTATCTGTTCTTTTTTGTTGTACACATCTTCAAGTTCAATGCCATTCGCTACCGGAATTGCAGCATCAGTGGCAAAAGACTTCAGCTGAGATTGGTAATTCTCCAGATCATACAACGCTTTATATGCAAGCTTCACATCGGACGATACCTGGTGCTGTACTTTAAGTACTAAACCGAAGGTAACATGATTGCTGGTCTTCAGGTTAAGATCCACCGGCGTCTCGTGCAGAGCTGTGGATGCCTTTTTATCAACCCATGAGAGGTAGGGAATAATCAAGTTGAATCCAGGAGTAGCGGTCTTCCAGTATTTGCCAAGAAATAGCACAAAGTGGTACTGCTTTGGCTTAACGATAACAATGGCTTTTGGCAGCAGGAAAACTATAGCCAGAATGAGCACAATAGCCCAAGAGGAAATATTTATAGAGAACTGTTCGAGCATATCTTCTTTTAATCCTGAGCAAGGAATCTAACAGAATGACAATCAGGGTAATATCCTCCCAGATTTATCATCACTGATCTTATTAGGGTTATGGAACTACGAATCTTTTGGATATTATTGAGAGTATAGTTTTTGTCATCAGCAATCAATCTATGACCGAGAGATTCAAAAATACGGAAACAGTCAGCTTCAACCCATCAATGAATCATCTACCTATTCTCTCTCACCCTCTTCCAAGTTTTTTACAATCACCTCTTCTTTATTATGACACTGATACCTGGGAGATCTTACCAGATCACAACTTGTAATTATATGAAGTGACTTAGACACACCTACTAGTACTAGGCGGCCAATAAAAGGAGAGAAATGATCTCAGCAAACGGTAGCCATGGAGCGAAAAAAGTTATCTGTCATCATCGTAGTGACCATCCACACCACACCCTCCGAATTTGGCACCTCTTCATCATCACCAGCACACTGGCATCCAACCAAACACCCAGAAATTTATTCAGACAACTCTAAACGAAGGTACCAACGTATCGACTTAAAAATAAATTCAAAAAAACCAAGACTTACACACAAACAATTTATTAGACAAAGAAAAATGCGACTCAAAATTTACTCACTCACAGGTTTAAATGTAATATTAGTAGCTCTCCCCCCAATATACGATCAAGTTGCACGCTGTGCCAATCAAACTCTCATAGGAAATAAAGGAAAAATAAATGAGCTACTTACAAGAAGGTGGATGTTTTTGTCGCAATGTACGTTACAAAATCAAGGGGGAACCTGTATTACAGCTTTTTTGCTTCTGTAGTGATTGTAGAATGATAACCGGATCAGATGCCTGGCCAGGATTTATGGTTAGGAGTTCAGATTTCTTATGCTCACTAGGTATTCCAAAAATCTACAAAAAGGTATCAAGTGAAGGGCGGACCGTAAAACAACATTTCTGCAAAAACTGTGGCTCAAATCTTTGGGGTGAGACAGAGTTCGGCCTGATTAGTGTTGGAGCAGGCACTTTAGACAACCCAGATATATTTAACCCATCCAATAAGGTTTTCACATCTGGAGTTCCTCATTGGGCAAGAGTCCCAGAAAATCTAGAGAGCCTCTAGCTAAGCGTGGCCTCAGAAACATAGCCAAAAGAGCCTGTACCAATTTGGGCAATTAACATCGAAAAAAAATAGAAAGTAGAATTTTTACAATGAAAGTTTATAGTTACAGTATTTTTGGTCGAGAAGTTATAATTGAAAGGCATAATGACGGCTGGCTGGCATTCTTCCAAGGTCCTGAAGGAAAGCGAAGACCTGCAGGGATAATTATACCATTTGAGATTACCGAGGGGGAACTAGCCCAGTATTTATCAGATTTATGCCATGAATGGGCGTCGGAAAGATATCAAGATGTGATACTGTTGAAGGAAACAAATATCTCAACATGACAGCAGTCCTTAATATAAAATCATAATTGCAAATAGTAGTCACCAGTCCCCTACAAAGAAAAATCGAATATTTTAATAATAATCGAACTTGGAGATAACCACTTGCGATACCCAGCAATAGACATTACCAGAGGTATTTTAGTCGTTGTTATGGCGCTCGATCACACTCGAGATTTCTGGACGGCCATCCAGTTTGACCCCCTCGACCTATCCCAAACCTCTGTGATGCTATTTCTTACCCGCTGGATCACACATATTTGCGCCCCTGGTTTTATTTTTTTAACCGGGCTAAGTGCCTATTTACATGGTAAAAAGTTAAACTCCAAGCAGGAACTCTCTCAGTTTTTGCTGGTAAGGGGCCTGGTACTAATCCTCCTGGAGCTTACATTAGTTAATCTTTCCTGGCAGTTTGATTACAACTATGCCTTTGTTCAGGTTATATGGGCGCTGGGGCTATCAATGATACTACTAGCAGGCCTGATTTACCTCCCCAATAAGTTGACCCTTATAGCCTGCCTGGCCTTAGTTGGATTGCATGGCTATATAAACGATAATTACATACGCCAACTACTGGGAAGTTACGAGTGGATATGGATCCTGGCTCATGTTCGCAGCGGATTCAGGCTATTTGAGTTTGATACCGGAATTTTCGCCGCCTACAATATCATCCCTCTATTTGCCCTTATGTACCTAGGGTATGCATCTGGCACTCTATATGAACTGGAGGCAAAAAAAAGGGTACACTTTCTCCTAATGGCAGCAGCAGTACTAGCGATCCTATTCTTTAGTTCAAGGTTTATTGGCTTTGGGGACCCCCATGTCTGGAATCCTGATGAAGGTATTCTCGGCTTTATCAATACTTCCAAATATCCAATGTCATTTAACTATATAGTAATGACTATGTGTATAGTATTACTAACAATGGCATTAGTAGAAAACAGAAAAAACAAGGTATTAAATATATTTCTTATGTTCGGCCAGGCATCACTCTTTTTCTATCTCTTACATGTACCGATTATCAATTTAGCCGCTCACCTTTGGACATATCTGGAATTTGGAGTTGCAACCAACTTCTTCAATGGCACTAAAGTATGGCCAGAAGGCTATGAGCCAAACCTGGCGCGAACCTACTTATTCTGGATTGTACTTATCGGCACATTGTATTATCCGTGTAAGAAGTACCTAAAAAAGAAAAAAGAGAGCAACTCGGTAATCTATTCATACGTATAGATTAGCTGAGGATCAGTAGCCAGAAGCTGGTACAAAACTGGATCGTTCTGCGATCCAGTTGAGATATTTTTGAGGTCTGAGAAAAAATGAAATATAGGTTGCAGGCGGCTATAAACTAATAATCCTTTTTCCACTGCAACTCTACACTGCCAGAACCACTATCTCCATCATCTGCGGTTTTGAACTCCAAGTTTAGGTTTTCACGCAATTCTATTTGCATTTCCGCCTGCCAGGGGCTCAGCGGATCGGTGCTGCGTTGCAACTCTACATAAATCCGATTGGTAATATATTTACCCAAACTAAGGGCATATTCTTCGCCCTCATCTCCTTCCTCCTGCTCAATATTAAGGGTATCGAGACGCAGCAATTCACGGGTTTTTGCTACCGGATCGAGCACGGCACGACCGGTTTGTAGGCTACGCACCACGCTCACCAGACGTACGGCTTGTAGCGGTGAAATATCTGAAAGAGACTTGCCAAATAGTAATTGCGCTAAAATTTCATCCTGAGAGGCTGAAGGATCTGAGCTGAAAGTAATATCCAGGTCAGTTGCAGAGCCTGAAATATTTGCTGTGATTTCACCATCGCGATAGCTATAAACACCCTCGACAAACACTGCCACTTCATTATTTTCGAAGCGAATCTCTCCCTCCTGAAGATTAAACTTCTTACCTAGCAGGTCAAAACTGCCGCGCACGATAGTCAGCTCACCTGAGGCTTCCGGTTTGGCCGCAGTTCCGTGAATATCCACTTGACCGCGCAACTGCGAGTTAAGTCCAAGTCCGCGCACATAGGACTGCTGATCCAGAATCACCTCGACTCCCAAACTGATCTTGCTAAGCAGCAGCGGTGCACGCTCCACCTGTGGGCCATCCACCTGGACCTCCACTACTTGAATTTCCGGAACCGTGCTGCCAATCCACTGCTCAATCTGTACTGCCAATGGTCGCAGGGTAAAACGACCGGTGATTTGCGCATCCTCAGTCGAACCCGACAGGGTAGCTTCTCCAGAGATTGCACCGCGTACTCCCGGAGTATTCAGTAAGTGTGCCCTATTCAGATTTAAGCTTAAGCTCATCTGTGGCGGTGCCTGCTCGGGAAAAAACACGGCCCCTCCCAAACTAATCGTACCGCCATCAACAACTGTGGCACTGCCTCTTTCGACAAGCCACTCTCCCGGGGTCAAGCGTGTATAAAAATCAATATTGGTAATACGGGTGTGGCTTGGGCGGTGCTCATAGCTTGCTCCACTCAGTTCTATCCCACCAACAAGGTGAGGCTCACCCAAAGTGCCGACACCATCCGCTGAGAAACTCAGCAAACCGCGCATTACATGTATCCTGGGGTCAATAAATTCAGCAACGACAGACAGATCTGCGGAACCACTGCTCACCAGCTGTAGAGGAATATCGCTCACAGACCCCGCTGAACTATCAGAAAACAACCGTTCAAAAATGGGAGAAATCAATAACTTGGCACTGCTATCTATTGCACGGCGACCATCGTGCTCAGCCACGAGAGATACCTGCAATTCCCCACCTTCGGTATGCCATTCAAGCACTGTTGAGAGAGGCTGCACCTGCACACGCCCTTGCTCACGGCCGAGCGTATAACCACTGATTCGCAATTCCCCTTCAAGCTGTGGCTGGCGCGGGCTGCCAGTAATACTTGAGTACAAAACGACATCACCCTGCTCAGGTGTATTAAACGGTAACTCTCGTGAGAGATCTTCCAGTGAGGCCCTGCCCTGCAGCTGCAGATCCAGCCGCTGCTCGTTGAGACTACCGTGGGCCCACAACTGGTTGCGCCCCGCCCACAGAAATTCCAGCCCGTCCACAACCAGACTCTTATCCGCATAATCAAGCACTCCCTGCAACTGCCAGGGTTCATGGCGATAGCCACCCTGGGCCAACACACTGGCGCGTACTTCAGGGTTGGTAAGTGCTCCCTTGATCTCGCCATCCAGGCTAAGCTCGCCTTCCAGGGTCTTGGGTAGCGGCAACCCTAACACCTCGAACAGGGGTAGCGGCAGGTTGCGCGCACTCACCCCCAGCTCAAGCCGACCCAGCTTTGGCTCAAGTGCTCCCTCAGCTTCAATCAGTGCAATTCCCTCGCGCCCCAGGCGCTGGGCTTCCTTTGCAAGTTCGGTGAGACGGCTCGCATTTTGCTCGGGCTGACTCGCCCCTTTTTGCATACTCGGGATAGTGGTCGGTGACTGGGGGCCGCGGAATTGCCCCATGTCGAAATGGTCTATGGATCCGTTGGCATATAACTCCACACGCAACCCTTGCAGATTAATCTTTTCGAGGTCGCCGCTGGCATCACCCTTCAGGTTGTATCGGTATTCGTGAACCAGGCCATCGGATTCCAGGCTAGTATTCAGGCGCGGATTGGACCAGGGACCTTCCACACCAACCTGCCCCTGCAGGCCCAAGCTAACACCCTTAGCTGAAGCGAGACCGAGATCTTCACTTGGGTTGAGATTGCGAATATTTACCTGCAGCTGCAAGTTCAGTGCTTCAGACTCAATATCTACAGTGCCACCGCCAAGGATATTTAACTTGTCCCCCACCAGGGAAAAATCCGTAATGGTTAGCCCCTTCAAGTTTCCATTGACTCGGGCTGTCAACTCATTCTGTAAATTTCGGTAAACCGATACAGCACTCAAATCTCCCTGCAAATCCGGGTTATCCCAAGGTCCCTGTGCGGTTAGCTGTAATTGGTGCAGAGTACCGGAAAAGTCATCAGGGATTTTCAGCTGCTCTGTTTGCGGGAGGGAAAATAGAAGGCGGCGAATCTCCTCAACTCCCAGCTCCTGCACGGCCGCACTCATATCCAGGGTTTTATTTTCAGTATCTATACTGCCCGCGGTACGCATCTGTGCCCCAGCAAATTCCAGCCGCAGGGACTCCAGGTGAATCATTCCCTGTATGGTATTTACCTCGCCTATCAGCTCCAGGGGCTGCTCCCGATAACTACTGTTCAGTTTTACCTGGCCAGAGATATCGGGCAGCGGTAATGTGCCGGAAACTGTTAAGCCAGCACTGAACCAACCGCTGTGCAAGACATTTTGCCAAGGGCGGGAAAGTGTAATAGGTAAGCGATTGAGATGAAGCTCTGCGCTGATATTGTCAGCGCTAATATTGCCAGACAAGGTGCTGCGTTTACCATCCACTTGTAACCAGATGCCATCGGTATGCACCCGCCAGGGAAACAAATCAAAAAGCAAACTGCCTGTCAGCGCCAGTTTGTGCTGGGAAAAAGGTGTGGAAAGAGACTCAATATCAACCTGTATCTGTTTATCGCGACGGCGTAGGGAAATTTTTCCTCGCGCATCCAGCCCCTGCCCCTGAGGTAAATGCAACTGCCGCCCAACAAATCCCTGTGCTTTTTCACTGGCAGAGAAATCCAAAACAAATCGCCCGGGCTGACGCTCGCGCCCATCGGCAATAAACTGCAAATCACCACCACTTAATTCGCGAATTTCCAGCTGCAATTGGGTGGGCTGCCCCTCCCACCGGTAGAGGCTGTTGCCATACACAGAGATCGCAGGGATATCGGTTATCTTACTGCTGATCAATTGCAATCGCTCAAGCCGTAGCTCCCCAAGGCGGAACCTAGGTACTAAGGTTTCCCAAGTGGTGGCTTCTCTATTACCAGCCTCTTCCTGTAAATCCTGAGCGGTTTTCTCTTCCGCTCGAGCCAGGGATTTCAGTAGTTCATCGAGTACATCAATATTTAATAGAAAGTCCTTGACTACAACTCGATCAATATTGACAGGATTACTGGAAAAACTTTGCAGCTCCAATTCCAGTTGATAACCCTCCGCCAGGGTATTGCTCTCAAAATCTACCCGAAGACGCTCGAAAAACCATGCGCCGAGGCGCTCACTACCAATTCCCTCCGCCTCAATAGAGAGGCCGTCTATCACCTGCTCCGCCCCATAAAAAGCTGTGCGAGTAAGACTTACCCGCCCCTGTTCAGTACCCAAGAAATAAATCAATGAAAGTACAATCAGTAAGCACAGGCCGGTTAGAAGCGATCCCCCAGCACCAAAGGATCGCCACAGACCACGCAGGAGAGCACCCAGCGCCCGGGCCAAACCCATTGCAAATGCGTTCAACCTGGCCATCAGAAAGCCTGCCCCAGGCTGATATAGACTTGGTAACGATCATCCACACCATCGCGGCGATCCAGGGGAAAGGCGAGATCGAAACGAATGGGGGCAAAAGAGGTGATATAGCGCACACCAAAACCTGTGCCCCAAAAAAGGTCTGAAAAGTTAGGGCTCGGATCTTCGTAGGCATTGCCACCATCAAGGAATAAGACCCCACCCCAGGTATCCGTAAAACGAAAGCGCCCCTCAATAGAAACCTCACTGAGACCGCGTCCACCTATTGAGTCGGACAGGGTTTCCTCGCCGTCCTCATTAATTTCAACAATACGCGGCCCCAACTCCTGGTAGCCATATCCACGCACCGAACCGCCGCCCCCCGCATAAAAGCGCTCATCCGCAGGAAGTTCCAGGTTGGCCGCACCGGTAATAGCCCCCGCTTTAATACGCAAGGCCAGTGTGGGTTCGTAGCGCATAGACTCTGCCGTTTTATAAGCAGTCAGTTGCAGGATATTTTTTACAAAGGACGTACTGTTTTTGTTTAAGTCCAGATAGGGCTTAATTTCCAATGCGGTGGTAGCCCCACGACGAGCATCTAGTGGTTTATCTGTAGTATTCAGTTTAAAACCAAGGGGAAATGCCAGCAGATGATAGTTCTCATCCGGATCCCCATCCTCCACAGCACCATCCACTTTTTCATCCACACGGCTGAATTTGAGTTCAGCCCCTGCGCTAATAGTACGGTGCTTGCTCAATTTTCGCGATACCAGCCCCTTGAGAGTCAATGCTTTGGAGCGATAAGAATCTACATCTTCACCGGTAAGGGCCACGCTCGCGGTAAAGCGCTGCTTGTCCCTAAAGAAGCGCGGTATGGTCAGTTTGCTCTCTAAAGTCTGCTTGACTTTGTTTACCTTGCTTTCAACTTCCAACTTTTCACCGCGATGAAAAATATTGCGATGCTCCCAACTGGCGGACACACCGGGGCCCTCATCAGAGGTGTATCCCACCCCCAATGTAACTGTACGGTGGTTTCGTTCTTGCACAATAAATATGACATCCACCAAGCCGTTATAGGGTTCCGATACCTGATGAGTCACATTGGAAATTAAATTCGTGCGCAATAATCGCAACTGGGCTGCATCCAATTTGCTGCGGCTGAAACAGTCTCCAGGACTAATATTCAACTTGCTGCGCAAGTAGTCTTCTTCAATTGAGGTAGCGCCGAGAATTTGTACATCGCCCACCATTACCTCCGGGCTCGGCGCTACACGGTACACCAGGCGAGCAGCGGCCTCCTGGTGGATCACTGTAGCTTGGTAGGTAACATCGACATTGAGCAGACAGGCATTATTGTTGAGGTACGTGGTTATCTTCTGCACGCCTTCGAGTACCTCATCGGCCTGAAGCGGGTCGCCAACTGAGATAGGCAAGCCGGGAAAGCCCGCACGCAGTTCTACAGGCATTTCAATATCCAGACTTTTGATCAGGTACTGTGGGCCTGGTACAACCTGGTAAACAATTTCATTGCTCAGTACAGACTCTCGTACAGTAGCGTCATAGTACCCCTCCGAACGCAGCAATTTTGCGAGGTTGCCGCGTTCGTAGTGGGCTACATCCTGTGGGTCTTCATAGCTCTCAAGGGCGCTGCTGTTCTTGCGAAGTTCATTGAGTTCTTTACTCAATTTTTCTTGCAGCTGGGAATCACCTTGTACATACAATGAAAAGCTAGGTAATTTGGAGAAAAAAGGGATAGCTATTGCCTGCTGCAGAGGCAGCAATGCAAAACCGATAAGCAGGGAGATAAAGAGAGTTCGCAAAATATTAATCCGTTGACCGCAGCGGCTACTCCGCGCACTTCCAGGTATCCATTCCCTTCACATACGATTTTGCCCCAGAACTGGTAATGTCCAGGTGAAGTTTGCCGGCGAAAAGCAAAGCAATTGATAGCTTCACATTGCATCAATCGCCGGCCAGGAATAAACAAGTAGCTTATGGCTGGGAGCTGAGATTGCCAAGTAACGGATTACAATCCTGAATTATCACTCGCCCTTCGAGAATATTTCCCTTGGAGTATTCAGTAAAAATACATTGATTGGTTTTGGGGTCGTAGTTCTCAATCCAGAGATTGTCCTCTTTCCAGGTGGCGCCAATATGTCGGTAACCATCGGGCACGGAAATACGCATCACCCCACCGAAGCGTTTTACAAAGACCTGTTCGTAGTGGAAGTAATACGCCAACCAACCCGCAAAGAAGAAAACTGCGGCCGCAATAGCGCCAATTTTCAAGCTGCCCATACGGCTGCCAACAAAAAGGGAGAGAATGACCAGGGCGATAACCGCCGCCCAATAGAGATAAGTAACCATACCTGTTCTTCTGCCTTGAATTTATTGGTATTACTATATGGCAAGGGTAGCGCAGAACGCGGGTAAACAAAATGACGCCCGCCTACGTACCCTTCCCCCTTAATTAATAGCTTCAGTCCTCAGCCAGAGCCGGCAGGTTTTCGAACTGTGCCAGAGCCTCAGGGTTAGCAAGGGCTTCCTTATTCTTGACCAACTTGCCGTGCACCACATTACGCACTGCCAACTCGACAATTTTTCCGCTAATAGTACGCGGAATATCCGCCACCTGAATTACCTTGGCCGGTACATGACGCGGGGTAGTGTTAGCGCGAATAGTGGAGCGGATTTTCTGCACCAAATCCTCATCCAGTTCCACTCCCTCACGAAGCACAACAAAGAGCACCACGCGTACATCATCCCGCCACTGCTGGCCGATGCAGATACTATCGAGCACTTCCTCCACCTTCTCCACTTGGCGGTAAATCTCGGCGGTGCCGATGCGTACGCCACCGGGATTCAGTACCGCATCGGAGCGACCATAAATAATCACCCCCCCATGGGAGGTAATTTCCGCATAGTCACCGTGCGCCCAAACGCCCGGCCAGTTTTCAAAATATGCACTGTTATATTTTGTCCCATCGGGGTCATTCCAGAAGCCGATCGGCATACAGGGGAAGGATTTGGCGCACACCAGCTCCCCTTTCGCTGCAGTTACTGGTTTACCATCGTCATTCCAGACCTCCACAGCCATACCCAAGCCGCGGCACTGAAGTTCTCCCGCATAAACCGGCAAAGTCGGGTTACCCAGGGCGAAGCATGAAATAATATCGGTGCCGCCGGAAATAGAAGACAGGCACAAGTCTTTCTTTATGTCTCGGTAAACATAGCGGAAGCCTTCATGGGCCAGTGGCGAGCCGGTAGACAGCACCGCGCGCAGCTTCTCCAGTTTGTGGCTTTCCCGAGGCTTACAGCCGCTCTTCTCCAGGGCGGCAATATACTTGGCGCTGGTGCCGAATACGCTAATGCCTTCCTCATCTGCCATATCCCATAGGCCCCTGGCCTCTGGATAGAAGGGAGAGCCATCAAACAGCACCAGAGTTGCACCGCAAGCCAGGCCACTTACCAGCCAGTTCCACATCATCCAGCCGCAGGTGGTGAAGTAGAACAGGGAATCCTCACGACGCAAGTCGCAATGTAGGCGATGCTCCTTCAGATGTTGGAGTAAGGTACCACCCACCCCGTGCACTATGCACTTCGGCACTCCAGTGGTACCCGAAGAGTACATGATATACAGGGGGTGATCGAATGCGGTCTGGGCAAAGGTAAGTTCGCGCTTGGGCGCTGCAGCTTCGAACTCCGACAGTAACACCACTTTATCCAGCGGTTCTGCCGCTAGTACTTGAGCCGTTTCCTCTTGAGAGCGGGCGACAGGTACCACCACCAGCTTCTCAATAGAATCGATACGGGCCACTATCTCACGCAGGCGCGGCAGCGAGTCGATCACTTTGCCGTTATAGAGATAGCCCTCGCAGGCAAATAGCACTTTCGGCTCCACTTGGCCGAAACGGTCAAACACACCATTAATGCCAAAGTCCGGCGAACAGGAAGTCCAGATAGCACCGAGGCTAGTAGTTGCCAGCATGGCCACTACGGTATCGATCACATTTGGCATAAAGCCAGCCACACGATCCCCTTTGGACACGCCCTGATTGGCCAGGGCTGAAGCCAAGCGCTCTACCCGGTCGTACAGCTGCGCGTAACTGAGCTGGCGGCGGCTACCATTCTCCAGGCGCTCAACCAAAGCCGCCTTATCGTCGCGGTAGCGCAGCAGGTTCTCAGCAAAATTAAGTTGTGCACCGGGGAACCACTCAGCACCCGGCATACTGTCGCGGCCCAAGATCTCTTCTCCGCGCACACCAGCTTCTACTTCGCAGAAATCCCACAAATCGCTCCAGAAGTCCTCGCGCTCTTCAACAGACCACTGGTATAGCGCGTTGTAGTTTTCCAGCTGTAGCTGGTGTTTCTCATTAACCAGCCGGCGAAACTCATCCATTTGGGTTGAGGCTATGGCCTTTGGGCTCGGTTGCCAAAGGGGTTGTGCATTGTCCTTCATCTCAACAGACCTTGTAGGTTCATTATTCTCGGTGATTGTTTGACCTTCGCCAGGGCGAAAGCGGCAATCATGCCTTGCCCGACGACTTTAAACTATTTTAATCTTTCGATGGTTTCTTTAATAAAATTTAACATTCCCTGAAGTATCTGGAGCCCCAGTGAGCGCTACTATTAAACAACTTCGTGCCTTCGTTGTCGTAGCGCGCAGCCGCAGCTTGGCGCAGGCCAGTGCCCAGTTACACTCTTCCCAGCCGGCGCTCTCTATAGCCATCCGTAATCTGGAAGAAGCCACCGGAGGCCCCCTATTCAGTCGCGATGGTCGCCAACTGGTCTTGACCCCAGAAGGACGCGAGTTCCTGGTTCATGCGGAACAACTGCTTAATAGCTGGGACCAATCACTGGATGCTATACAGCAGCGCTTCCGCCTGGAACGCGGCCAGCTACGGCTGGCGGTTATCCCCGCTTTTGCCTTAAACCGGGTACCCTCTCTATTGGCTGACTTCCACCAGAAGTTTCCCCAAATCAATATTGTGCTGGAAGATGTGGTTATGGAACGGGTTGTAGAGGCGGTGCAGGAGGGACGCGCGGAATTGGGTATCAGTTTTCGCCCGGATGAACTGGGCGGAATGGAGTTTGTGCCCTTTGAACGCGATCGTTTTATCGCAGTAGTGCCCAAAGAGCACATATTGGCGGAAAAAAAGACAATACGCTGGCGCGACTTGGCCACTCACCCTTTTATATCGATGAACCGTGGATCAGCGGTAAGGCGCTGGACGGATACTGCCTTTAACCAGTGTGGGAAAGCCGCTCAATATGTTTGTGAAGCCAACCAACTAAGCACTATCGGGCAGCTGGTCAGGACAGGCTTGGGAGTCAGTGCCGTACCAAGTCTTTGTGAGGCACAAATGCGAGAGCATGGTTTAACCTGTCTGCCTCTCTCCGCTCCGGCGGTGACACAGGAAGTTGGCACGCTGCTCAAAAGCCGCGGCAACCTCTCTGCACCCGCCGGTGCTTTCCTGGAGTTGCTCACCGAGCAGTAAGCACCGCAGGAACAGTAACTTGCCCAGAGGGCCAGCCACTACTTGCTGCTGGTGGCGCGCAGCATCCAGGCAGTTTTTTCATGGACACTCATACGATCGGATACCAGGGCAATAGTCGATTCATCCTCACCCTTTTGCGCAGCTTTTAATACATCGCGGCAAGTTTTAATCACTTGCTCATGGCCCTTGGTGAGAATTTTCACCATATCCTCGGCTGCGGGAATTTCCACAACTTCTTTAATAGAGCTCAACTGCCCAAAAGCCTGGTAGGTGCCTGGCGCAGAAACCCCCAAGGTGCGAATCCGCTCGGCAATATCATCTACCGCGGTGGCCAGCTCGTTATACTGCTCTTCAAACATCAGGTGCAGTTCACGAAAAAATGGCCCGGTAACATTCCAATGGAAGTTGTGCGTTTGCAGGTACAGAGTGTAACTATCCGCCAGCAAGTGCTTGAGACCACCAGCGATCTTTTCCCTATCTTTTTCGCTAATACCAATATCGATTTTTTTCATTAAACAAATCCTTCTTCCAATACTTTTGTCACCGAAGTGGTTGTGATGCCATTCTGATAGCTTTAAAGATTTCTCACAAGCTATCGGGTTGATAGCTTATCTATATAGCCGAGCCAAGTTTATAAGACACTAAAAAGGCAAACATATTTATCCAGGCAACTAACTCGAAATATACCTTGAGTCTGGCGGAACCCTGCTCTAGAGCAACTGTAGGTCTAAAGTAAAAAGATAATTATTACGCCAAAAAAGGAGCAAAAATAAAGCATATTGGCTATGCATACGCTCATATTGCCAGCCCTGTATAAATCTACTGAAAGAAAAATTTAAGAGGAAACAAAGTTGCTAGGTATTACAAACCGGGCAATTACTATGGCTCGGCAGCTGCAAAGTTTGCAGAGCTAAGCTTTCCGTCTCGATTAAGTGCAATTTATTCAAGCTCGATACCGGCAACCCTACCAAGTACTTTATGGCCTCCAGAGCCTGCATACTGCCAACTACACCCAGCGCAGGACCGATCACACCTGCTGTAGAGCAGTTCTGGACTTCAGCCTGCTCCTGGGGCGGAAACAGGCAGGCATAACAGGGACCTTTTCCTTCAGAAAAATCAAAACTAATCAGCTGGCCGGAAAACCCCTGCACCGATGCCATTACCACCGGACATCCTGCCTGATAACAAACCCGGTTGATCGTATGGCGGATTTCCAGGTTATCGGTGCAGTCCAACACCAGATCCACCTGTTTTACCTGCTCACGCAGCCAGGATTCATTCGCCATTTGGTTGTGGGGGTGAATGCGAATAGTTGGATTGGCCGCAGCCAATTGTTGTGCAGCCACCATGGCTTTGGATTTTCCCTGGTGATTGGTTTTGTACAAAACCTGGCGCTGTAAATTGGAGAGATCGATATGATCACCGTCTACCAGGTGCAGCTCTCCAATACCGGCTGCGGCCAGATACATCGCTGCCGGGCTGCCGAGCCCACCTAAACCAACAATCAGAATTCGAGCAGAAGACAGTTTTTTCTGCCCCTCTTCACCCACCTGGGGCAACATTATCTGGCGACTGTAACGCTGTAATTCCTTACTACTTAACATGGCTCTACTTCCGCACGCTTACCTTTCAACAGGACATTAAAATCGGCAACCGCCTGCTTGTAATCTTCCGCTTTAGTTATAGCGCTGACCACGGCGATACTGCCAACGCCACTAGCGATAACCTCACCGGCCCGCTGCATATTAATACCACCAATTGCCACGAGTGGATAATCGGGCAATAGTGCTGCCATTCGCGCAAGTTTCTGCACGCCCTGCAACTGATCCGACATATCCTTGGTGTTGGTCGCATAAATTGCACCAATCGCCAGGTAGCTGGGGCGATAACGGTAGGCCAACAGTAATTCATAGAAGCCGTGGGTACTGATACCCAGCTTCAATCCTGCCGCTTGAATTGCCCTCAGATCAGCAGACTGCAAATCCTCCTGGCCCAAATGCACACCGTAGGCGCCGCACTCAATCGCCAACTGCCAGTAATCATTGATAAACAGGCGCAGGTTATACGTCCTGCCAATAGCCACTGCACGCTCAATCTGTGCGCGCAGGTCCCCACCCGGATTCTTTATTCGCAGCTGTAAAGTACGCACCCCCAGCTCAGCCAGGCGCTGCAACCACTCCACTGTATCCACAACCGGATATAAACCCAATGCTTGAGAGTCTGTTTGGGCAAACCCTTGAACAAGAGGCTGGGCCGCACCAAAACCATAATCCAGCGCACGCTCTTCTCCCGGCACCAAAATCTCCGGGAAGTCGATTAAATCCAGGGGCCAGCCACAGTGGCCTACAGGTCCAGCACCAGCGCCGATATGTGCATTATTTCCCCGACGCAAGCCCCGCTGTACATAGGCTTTACCCACAACGCAGGCATCTCGCAACGGGTAGCCCAAAGCGCGACAGGCGGCAATAGCGGAGGAGAGGGTGCAGCCAGTGCCATGTGTGCCTGTACTGGACACTTCCCGGCCAATAATCCAATCGGCCTTTTCACCATCCCACAGTAAGTCGGAAACTTCTCCCGCATGCAATTGCGTATGGCCGCCGGTAACTAAAATTGCAGTACCGCCCTGGGCGTGCAACTGACGCGCAGCTTGCACAATAGATTCCGCACCCGTGACACTGGCTCCGGTAAGCCATTCCAATTCATGTAAATTGGGAGTGACCAGATCACACTGTGGCATCAACTGAGCCAACACCGTTGCGGTAATATTCCCTTCGGTGAGCCCGGCTCCGTTGGTGGCAACAGCAACCGGGTCGTATATAACCGGAACCGGCTGCACCGCTTTCAGCTGGCGCAGGAAATCTGCCACCGCAACAACTTGTTCAGCATTCGCTAGCAGACCGATTTTAATTGCGGCAGGAAATAGATCCCGCTGTAAGGCCCGCAATTGTGAAGCCAAGACCTCTAGGGAAACTGCATTAATTGCAGTGACTTCCACCGTATTCTGTGCGGTATTGGCCGTGATAGCACTGCAACCATGGCAGCCGAGATCGGCAAAAGTCAGCAGGTCCGCCTGAATGCCGGCGCCACCGCCGGAGTCACTGCCGGCAATGGTCCAGACAATTGGCTTTTTCAATTGGAGTTGATCGCGCATAAAAATACTAATCCTGCAATATGCTCTCTGCCTGCTGCCAGAAAGGCATATCCAGGGTGGGGGTGCTGGGGCTGGCAGTTTGACGCCTGAGCATCAAGCCGGCATTAAAGGCGGCGCGCCCGGATTCCACAGCCAGTTTAAAGGCATTAGCCATCAGTACCGGATCCTGGGCTTTTGCAATCGCGGTATTCAATAACACCGCATCAAAGCCCATCTCCAGCGCTTCTGCCGCCTGTGATGGCGCACCGATTCCGGCGTCAATAATAAGCGGTACATCACTCAGGCGCTCGCGCAGTGTTTGCAGGTTATATTTATTGAGCAGGCCCTGCCCGGTACCGATGGGAGCCCCCCAGGGCATTAATACCTCGCAACCCACATCCAAAAGTTTTCGACACAACACCAGGTCATCTGTGCAATAAGGCAAAACCTTGAAGCCTAACTGAATTAATTCCCGCGCAGCTTCTACCAGACCAAAGGGGTCTGGCTGCAAATTGTAATCATCGCCAATCACTTCCAGCTTGAGCCAATCGGTCTGGAAAATTTCCTGGGACATTTTTGCCAGCTCCACCGCTTCTCGCGGCGATTTACAACCGGCGGTATTAGGCAACAACTGACAACCGGACTCGCGAATATAATCCCAAAATCGATTGTCCTGCTGCTGTGCCGGATTTTGCCGGCGAAGAGACAAAGTAATAATTTCCGAAGCTGAGGCTTGCACGGATTCGCGCATAATCGCTGGGGAGGGATACAGGGCGGTGCCCACCAAGAGCCGGCTGTTAAATGTTTTTCCGTACAGTGTTAGTAGATCGCTCACCTTTACCCCCCCACTACCGGAGCAACAATATCCAGGCTATCGCCGTTATTTATCTGTGTATTGCTATATTCCGTACGGGGAATAAATCCACCGTTGATCGCAACGGCAAACGTTTCTCCGCGATAGCCGAGCTGCTGTAAAAGCGCAGAGAGTTTTAGCGGGGATTCAAGGCTCTGTGTTTCCCCATTAATTAGTACCTGCATCAAACCACCTGTAACAGTTGTTGTGCCACTTGATTCTCCACTTGCTCCACTACTGCCGGCGCTAAAAGATAACCGTGACGGTAAAGGCCATTCACCCTAATCAGCCCATCCTCGCTGTGGATATAAGGCATATTATCCATAGTGGCGGGGCGACAATTTACGCGGGTCTCAACAATACGAGCCTCGGCAAAAGCCGGGTTGAGAGAGTAAAGCGCGGAAGACAATTCCATGCTGGAGCGCACGGAAATGGGCGACTGGTCTTCGCTCTCAATTTCTGTGGCGCCGATTACAGTGCGTCCATCGCTGCGTGGTACAGCGTAGAGCTTATAGCGTGGGTGGAGCAGTCGCACTGGACGCTGCAAAACCACTTCCCGGGATTCCACCACCATCACCTCACCACGGACACCGCGTAAGCCTTCAATCTGCCCCTTGGCACCGAGACCACGGCAGTCGATCACGCAATCAAATTGTTCGTGCTCCGAGTTCACAGAGATATACCCGGCTTCGCAATTTACCTTGCTGTGCTCTCGCAGAGTGACTGCACCTCGGTGCAATGCGCTGAGTAACGCGGGCAGTAGGCGGTGATTATTGATATCCGCCTCACCCCGCAGGTAAAGCCCCTGTTCAAAGCCGTGTAAGGAGGGCTCTAATTTCGCTAAAGTATTGCAATCGAGGGGCTGCACCTGCTCCCTGGCAGATTCACCCAACTTGCCCTGTAGGTCCCGCAGGAATTGCAGCAGCTCACTTTTATCCTTGCCATGAGCAACCAGCACTGAGCCCGCTCGGCGGTATTCCACGTCCTGCCCGCTCTGCTCCTCCAGCTGCCGGACCCACTCAGACCAAAGCTCAAGGCTTTTCAGCCCCAGGTTGTAAACCTGTTTATCGCTGTGCACCAATTCCGATAGTGGTGAGATCATTCCCGCTGCCGCCCAGCAGGCTCCCCCGACTGGTGCCGACAAATCACCCGCTTCAAACAGGGTAATATCCAGTTCCCGTTGGCAGAGCCGCCAGGCGAGCAAGCGACCTAACAGGCCGCCACCGGCAATAGCTACTTTGGCTTTGGTTTCGCTTGTCACAGACCACCTATCTTCGCAAATCCAAATCGACACCCGGCGATAAGCTCTGTGCACTCGCCGTACTTTTGCTATCCGATTCTTGGGGGAGAGGACTCTCCCCCAAAATACTCATCAGCCCTTGTGATAAATCTCGCTGCCCATGTCCTTAAATTTAATCGACATTTCCTCCATGCCCTGTGCCGCTTCCTGCTTGGCCGCATAATCGCGCACATCCTGGGTAATTTTCATGGAGCAGAATTTCGGGCCGCACATGGAGCAGAAGTGAGCCACCTTGCCGGATTCCTTTGGCAAGGTTTCATCGTGATAGGTGCGTGCCCGCTCCGGGTCCAAGCCGAGGTTGAACTGGTCTTCCCAACGGAATTCAAAGCGGGCTTTTGATAGGGCGTCATCGCGCTTCTGTGCCCGCGGATGCCCTTTGGCCAAGTCTGCGGCATGAGCCGCAATCTTATAGGCCATAAGGCCCTCTTTAACATCCTCTTTATTGGGTAGACCCAGGTGCTCTTTGGGGGTCACATAGCAGAGCATGGCGCAACCGTAGGTGCCGATAAGTGCAGCGCCGATGCCGGAAGTAATGTGGTCGTAGCCGGGAGCAATATCCGTGGTCAACGGACCTAGAGTGTAGAAAGGTGCGCCGTGGCAGTGCTTTAGCTGCTCATCCATATTTTCTTTGATCTTATGGATAGCCACATGGCCGGGGCCTTCGATCATGGTCTGAACATCGTGCTTCCAGGCAATTTCAGTCAGCTCGCCAAGCGTGTGCAGCTCGCCAAACTGGGCTTCATCGTTAGCATCCGCAATTGAGCCCGGGCGCAGGCCATCACCGAGACTAAAGCTCACATCGTAAGCCTTCATAATCTCGCAGATTTCCTCGAAGTGGGTGTAGAGGAAATTCTCTTTGTGATGGGCGAGGCACCATTTGGCCATAATGGAACCACCGCGAGAAACAATCCCGGTCATACGTTTGGCAGTGAGCGGCACATAGCGCAAAAGCACGCCAGCATGAATAGTGAAGTAATCCACCCCCTGCTCTGCCTGCTCAATCAAGGTATCGCGGAACACATCCCAGTTAAGTTCTTCGGCGATTCCGTCTACTTTCTCCAGCGCCTGGTAAATTGGCACAGTACCGATGGGCACTGGCGAGTTGCGCAGAATCCACTCGCGGGTTTCGTGGATATTGGCGCCGGTAGACAGATCCATCACTGTGTCCGCGCCCCACTTGGTAGACCAAACCAGTTTCTCTACTTCCTCTTCAATGGAAGAAGTCACAGCAGAATTACCAATATTTGCATTCACCTTGCACAGGAAGTTGCGCCCGATAATCATCGGCTCCACTTCCGGGTGATTAATATTCGCCGGGATAATTGCCCGCCCTTCTGCAACTTCCCGGCGCACAAATTCCTGCGTGATTTGCTCGGGGATGTAAATACCATCACGTGCCTTCTGGTATTCACTTTCACTCATTTCCGCTGCCAACTTGGCTCGCCCCATATTTTCGCGCACTGCGATAAATTCCATCTCTGGGGTAATAATGCCGCGGCGGGCATAGTGCATCTGCGATACATTCTGTCCCGGTTTGGCCCGGCGAGGGCTGGGAAGGTTTTCAAAGCGGATATGATCCAGCCCCTGGTCCGCCATACGCTTCTGGCTGTAGGCCGCTTGGCGAGAGTCCAGCAGTTCAGTATCTCTGCGGCCCTCTATCCAGCCCTGGCGCAATTTGGGCAGCCCTTCCCGTACATCCACTTTAAAATTGGGTTCAGAATAGGGGCCCGAAGTGTCGTAAATAGTGAGGGGCTCATTGGGTTCAAACACCGGATTCTCTTCATCCCCGCCTACCAGACTATCTCCCAAACAGATCTGGCGGGCACCAACCTGGATGTCGGGAGTTTCACCGGGCAAATACACCTTGCTCGAGTTGGGGAAAGACTGAACTGTAAGATTCTCAAGAAATTCTTTAGCGGAATCGCGACTGGCAGCGCGGGAGGACTTTCCGGCTTTACCGGATTGTTCAATGATCTCAGACATGCGTAACCTTAAAACTTGGGAATTTAAAGGTCGCAGCATCCAGGGCACATACAAAGAGAAAAGACGCCAAACTGTAAAAAAACAGGCGACTTCAGATCTTGTTCCCTACGCGGGGGTTACCCCGATCAGGTTCAACGGATCTCGCATCAGCGATCTCAGCCCACAGGCACTCCGACAAGTAGAGCGCAGTATAGTGGAAGCTAACAGATATGAACAGAAGGTCACCCGGGCGGATAAATATCATCGCATAGATCTTTAATAGAAGTGGCCTTGCAGAAAGAAATGTTACAGACGACAAAACCCCAACCCACTTCAACTTATTAAACTCTGACTAATTAGTCGGAAGCATTCACTTCTCTCCCTTTTCCACTCCGACCTACACTCCACTGGTTCACCGATGCAGTACCAAAAAAATAATTATCTACGACGAAAGTCGGTGTGGGAGAAAACACAATGTGGAATAAATATGGAGTAGTAATAACCCTGGCTTTGTGCGTTTTGTCGATACAGCCAGCAATGGCAGCCCCCTCCAAGTCGGTCGCCGCGGGTGACAGTATTACCATGGCATTCGGAGCGGACTGTACCCGCAATAAGTATTTCTGGGATCTTTTCTGTCTCCTTGGTGGAGACCAACCAGAGCACTCCTGGTTTGATGGTGATGACAATTCAGTTGAAAGTATTCATGACAAGTATAAAGTTAATTCACCAAATATGGCCGCTAATAAAAATGCGGCGGAATCTGGAGCGGAAATGCTCAGTGGTGGAGACAATTTCTCTACTCAAGCCGACCGGATTCTTTCGCAGAATAATGTAGCTGACCACGTAGAAGTAGTTTTAGGCGGTAATGATATCTGTAACCGCGAGTGTGTAGATCCGGCGAATTGTGATGATCCACTTTACACTGATAGTGAATGGCGCTCTGCAATTCGCGCGGGGTTAGACAAACTGGTCGAAGGCCTGCCCAATGGCTCTACTATTCTTCTCGGTTCGGTACCCCGTGTACAAGACCTGCGCGCAGCAGGGTTGGAAAAGCAAGCCGGAAACTCTCGGGTAGACTGTGAAAGTGTCTGGTCTACCTTTGGTATCTGCCGAATTGCTACCAATGGCGGTACTATGAATGGAGAGGATTTTACCACTCGCTACAACGGTATTAGCGCAGCCCAACGTCGATATAACGAAATACTTGCCGAGGAGGCAGAAAGCTATAATGGCACCAATGGCGTTGAAGTAATAGCCGAGTACACTGGTGAAGGTGAGGTAAATGCCGGTACTTTCCAATTTGGTAAGGACGATATTGATGGCGGTGACTGCTTCCATCCCAGTGTCCAAGGCCAGAATATAGTGGCTGATCTTTTGTGGCAAGGCAATACAGATAAGTAATTAAGTTCAAATTTTACTGCTCGGTGGATATAGAGCCTGTTGCTTTTTTAGATTGTTGTTACAGCAGGCTCATTTCTTATTTCTGTTATTCTTTCTCGCTATCCGGCTCTTCTTCAAAGTATCCTAACTCTTCAACAACGTACTGTAATCGATGTGGCAATCCCTTACGCATGAATGCCACATCAATTATCTTTCCGCTGGTCAGCGCATCCCATAGGGCATTTTGACCACTATGAACCCAGCTATCATTAACCCTCAGCAATACATCATTTTCCTGAAAGCCTAATGCAGTAAAGAATTCATTATCAGCAACGCCTTCCAGTCGCATCAGGTGATACCCTTCGACTTCCAGTTCTGCCTCTGTAAACTTAGACTCCAGGATTTCACGCTCCTCCAATTGTCTACTCAACCATTCCTGCCCCAGGGTAAGCACTCCAGATGGAGAGATTAGCTGACGGGTTCCAGGTCCCATCGGTTGTTCAATACGACGCTTAAGTTTCTCACTATGTATATATGACTGGGTCAATAAAATATCAGTGCCCTCTTCACCTTCAAGGGGAAGTTTCGCCAATCCCTCATTGCTCTCAATGACGGCAAACTTGGAATAGAGCCGCAGCAGCGAGACTCCCTCTAAAAGCGCTTGTCCCAAAGTGAAATATTGAGCCGTTGCCCCATTCACTTCAATTAATGCTTTTGATCTATTTTTGACACTCGACTCGCTAATCCCAAGCAGTCGAAGCGGCAATTTAGTTAAGGGTAAATTTCGCTCATTGATATTATTGCTATCTTTCTGGACAGCTTCATCTTTTGGGTTTATTCCCAAAGAATACAATTCCTTTTCAATCCAGAAAGAATACTGTTCAAAAGTGCGAGGTCCCTTTAGGTATAAGCCGTTGATAAAAACTACGGGTACATTTTTTAGTCCAAGAGCAATGGCTAGTTTTTGGTCTTCAAGCACCTGAGATCTATATAGCCCGTCAGCTCTACAACGATCAAACTGTGAACTATCCATTTGAAGCTGTTTAGCCAAGCGTACGTATTCGTTTTTATTAACGCTTGGAGCCAGAGTATATAATGCATCATGGTACTCCCAAAACTTGCTTTGCTCTGCTGCACAACGTGTTACAGCTGCAGCCATTACACCCTCTCTATGAAACTTCAAAGGAAAATCGAAATTAACCTGCCTTATCCATTCCTGATACTCAACCATTAAGCGCCTAAACACAGGCTGAGTGGATTTACAATGTGGCGACTGAAAAGAACAAAATACTGCGATGGTGACAGGCGCCCGGGGATTTCCTCGAATATTTCGTGCACTATAAGTCAGCTCGATACGAGGCGGCTGTGGAAAAGGTAATAATATCTCGATATCAGCTCTACCCTCCCCCGTACTACCTATTAATTCATGAAGCTTATTTAATCGTAACTCGTATTGCATTTCAGCTATATCATATAGAGCAAATTGAAGCTCGCTATCCAGTGCCTCAATGCTAATTTCATGCTTACCTACCCGAGCTGCAATCTCTCGATGCTTCGTTTTTTCATAACCTAAAGGAAAATCAGAAAACTTTGAATAACCACTAAAAATAGTGAAAGTGGTCAAAGCTCCCAAGACTACATAAAGAAACTTAAGCTTCCACATGGTTTATATCCTCATGGTGTTTTATTTATGTTACCAGGGAAGATATTTTCTAGCCTTACTTGGTAGAATTTCTAAGAAATAATTTATAGAAGTGGGAACTAAGCTTACCTTTTGGCACCGCATTCAGCAGAAATTTAACATCCCATATTTACGATGCAATGGTCTTTAATAGTCAATACTGTTAGAATTAAAGTGAAGGAACGCTATAATCGATACTTTGCATATCGACTTTATATATAAATATAAAGTAATGAATGACATCTAGTGAAAGTTGAAAATATAAGAGATAAATCTTATAAATTCAAAACAACAGCCCCTAAAAGCCATTTAATGAAAGTAAAATCGTCCTGACAGAATAATGCTCTTTTAATATAACTTTTAAAAGAGCACCTGATTCACTATCTGATTTAAATCGAATTAGTTTTTATTGTTTGTAGCAGTATCTTTTTCCTTATAGGTGGTTCCCACCATCGAAATACAGTTTGGGCAGCCAGAATACCCCTTACCATAGGATGTTCCCCCTCCTGTTCCGAGTTGCTGGTGCTCTATAACAATCACATGCCCCCCTAACTGTGCCGCTTGATTCTTCAAATCAGTTCGGCATTGCTTTATATTAGTGATTGCTGATCGTGCATTAAATCCAAAGTTACAAGCAACCTCACCAACTTCATAATATTTATCAAGATCAGAAATAGATATCTGTTGCACAATTTGTATATCTCTTCCTGCATCTGTTAATTCCACAGTTGCACAAGAAGATAGCAGCATAATTAAAGCAATTATTAAAAATCTCACCCTACCTGGCATAAAGCCCCCTTGACCCTATTTATTATTTTCAAAAGGATTATTACTTCATAGCGACTGAAATAGTCAGTTACAGCCCACATGTTACTTATTGTATTCCAGTTAAGTATTATCTTTTAGTGAAGCTAATCAAGTAATTTGAAGCCTAAAAATAGATAAACACAACCCACATCCGGACTTTACGGCCTTTCCCAGAGTACGGAATCATAATTTAGGTCTTTGTTTGTTTTTTTCACACATAAAAAAAGGGCCACCCATTGGGTGGCCCTTTCGGATTAGAAGCCTGACGATGACCTACTCTCACATGGGGAAGCCCCACACTACCATCGGCGATGTTGCGTTTCACTTCTGAGTTCGGCAAGGGATCAGGTGGTTCCACAACTCTATTGTCGTCAGGCAAACTGGCTTGGGTTGGCGCTGGTCTTATAAGCAATGTGCTTGGCCTGCCGCGTTATCGCTGTTTGCCTCGGTCATGTTGTTGACCGGCGATAACCCCAAATAAGTCGGTAAAACAATCTGTAGTAATACACCGCAAGCGATCGTATGTCTCTAACTCACAATCCGCTAGCTTAGCTAGTCGTTAGTAACCATCTCTGTTGTATGGTCAAGCCGCACGGGCAATTAGTACTGGTTAGCTCAACGCCTCACAACGCTTCCACACCCAGCCTATCAACGTGGTAGTCTTCCACGGCCCTTTAGGGGAATCAAGTTCCCAGGGAGATCTTATCTTGAAGGAGGCTTCCCGCTTAGATGCTTTCAGCGGTTATCCCGTCCGAACATAGCTACCCGGCAATGCCACTGGCGTGACAACCGGAACACCAGAGGTTCGTTCACTCCGGTCCTCTCGTACTAGGAGCAACTCTTCTCAAATCTCCAACGCCCACGGCAGATAGGGACCGAACTGTCTCACGACGTTCTAAACCCAGCTCGCGTACCACTTTAAATGGCGAACAGCCATACCCTTGGGACCGGCTTCAGCCCCAGGATGTGATGAGCCGACATCGAGGTGCCAAACACCGCCGTCGATGTGAACTCTTGGGCGGTATCAGCCTGTTATCCCCGGAGTACCTTTTATCCGTTGAGCGACGACCCTTCCATACAGAATCGCCGGATCACTATGACCTACTTTCGTACCTGCTCGACATGTCTGTCTCGCAGTCAAGCGCACTTATACCATTATGCTCATTGCATGATTTCCGACCATGCTGAGTGCACCTTCGTACTCCTCCGTTACTCTTTGGGAGGAGACCGCCCCAGTCAAACTACCCACCATACACTGTCCTCGATCCGGATAACGGACCAGAGTTAGAACCTCAAACATACCAGGGTGGTATTTCAAGGACGGCTCCACAACAACTAGCGTCGCTGCTTCAAAGCCTCCCACCTATCCTACACAAATAGGCTCAAAGTTCAGTGCAAAGCTGTAGTAAAGGTTCACGGGGTCTTTCCGTCTAGCCGCGGGTACACTGCATCTTAACAGCGATTTCAATTTCACTGAGTCTCTGGTGGAGACAGCGTGGCCATCGTTACGCCATTCGTGCAGGTCGGAACTTACCCGACAAGGAATTTCGCTACCTTAGGACCGTTATAGTTACGGCCGCCGTTTACCGGGGCTTCGATCAAGAGCTTCGCCGAAGCTAACCCCATCAATTAACCTTCCGGCACCGGGCAGGCGTCACACCCTATACGTCCACTTACGTGTTTGCAGAGTGCTATGTTTTTAATAAACAGTCGCAGCCACCTGGTCACTTCGACCGGCCTCAGCTTAGGGAGCAAGTCCCATCACCAAAACCGGCGTACCTTCTCCCGAAGTTACGGTACCATTTTGCCTAGTTCCTTCACCAGAGTTCTCTCAAGCGCCTTGGTATTCTCTACCTGACCACCTGTGTCGGTTTAGAGTACGGTTCACTATTGCCTGAAGCTTAGAAGTTTTTCCTGGAAGCAGGGCATCAACCACTTCGTCTCTAAAAGAGACTCGTCATCAGTTCTCAGCCTTAGGGACCCGGATTTGCCTAAGTCCCCAGCCTACAACCTTAAACATGGACAACCAATCGCCATGCTGGCCTAGCCTTCTCCGTCACTCCATCGCAGCAATAGCGAGTACAGGAATATTAACCTGTTTTCCATCGACTACGGCTTTCGCCCTCGCCTTAGGGGCCGACTAACCCTGTCCCGATTAGCGTTGGACAGGAACCCTTGGTCTTCCGGCGGGGAGGTTTTTCACCTCCCTTATCGTTACTCATGTCAGCATTCGCACTTGTGATACCTCCAGCAGACCTCCCGATCCACCTTCAACGGCTTACACAACGCTCCTCTACCATGCCCGAAGGCATCCGCAGCTTCGGTTACCAATTTAGCCCCGGTATATCTTCCGCGCAGGCCGACTCGACTAGTGAGCTATTACGCTTTCTTTAAAGGATGGCTGCTTCTAAGCCAACCTCCTAGCTGTCTGGGCCTTCCCACATCGTTTCCCACTTAATTGGTATTTGGGACCTTAGCTGGCGGTCTGGGTTGTTTCCCTTTCCACGACGGACGTTAGCACCCGCCGTGTGTCTCCCGCGATTGCACTCCTCGGTATTCGGAGTTTGCATGGGGTTGGTAAGTCGGGATGACCCCCTAGCCCAAACAGTGCTCTACCCCCGAGGGTGAGACGCGAGGCGCTACCTAAATAGCTTTCGAGGAGAACCAGCTATCTCCCGGCTTGATTAGCCTTTCACTCCGATCCACAGGTCATCCCCTAATTTTTCAACATTAGTGGGTTCGGTCCTCCAGTTGATGTTACTCAACCTTCAACCTGCCCATGGATAGATCGCCGGGTTTCGGGTCTATTGCCTGCAACTAAACGCCCTATTAAGACTCGATTTCTCTACGGCTCCCCTAAGCGGTTAACCTTGCTACAGACAATAAGTCGCTGACCCATTATACAAAAGGTACGCAGTCACCCCGAAGGGCTCCTACTGCTTGTACGTATACGGTTTCAGGTTCTATTTCACTCCCCTCTCCGGGGTTCTTTTCGCCTTTCCCTCACGGTACTGGTTCACTATCGGTCAGCTGGGAGTATTTAGCCTTGGAGGATGGTCCCCCCATATTCAGTCAAGATAACACGTGTCCCGACCTACTCGATTTCACTCTAAATGCCTTTTCGTGTACGGGGCTATCACCCTGTATCGCGGTACTTTCCAGAACCTTCCACTAAAACATAA